>NZ_SLWS01000001.1:0-398614 GCF_004345645.1 Actinocrispum wychmicini
TCACGCAAGCACCGTCGCGGCGGCCACACCGCATAGCGACTCCCCCAGCCAGGAAATGCTGAGCCGCCAAGCGATCCACCCCTCTCGCGCGTCGACCTCCCAAAGCCGGCCCCGCCGGCAAGGAGGCTGATCGGCCCCGATGCTGGCGACGGTCGAGCGAGGGACGAACGTGGTGTGAGAAAGCGAGATTGCCTCACACCGCACGGCTCGCAACGGTCACCACACCGCGCCGCGCCCGGAGGACATCCGGACATGCCGCCAACCGGTCGTTCCCATGAACGCACTCACATGCCGATTACGGGACGGCAGATGGCCATGACGGCGACCTGGCTCGCCTTCGGTGCGTTGCCTGCCATCGCCTGCCGCCAACACGTTTATCGATGCCCTATGTGGTGCCCGGCCGATATGGTGTCGCCATGAAGTCGAGCATGGGCAAGGGTGATGGTTGCGAACTGCCCGCCACCGCTGTCTGTTGGCTTACCGACGAGCCGCAACCGGGCGTGGTCCTGGTCGAGTTGGCGGATGCCTACGGCCTACCTCACCAACTGGTCGGCAAGAGCGTCTACTTCGGCGGGGACCTGCAGCCGACCTCGACCTATCCACGCCCGACCAGCGTCCAGTGCACGATCGAAGACGTCAACGACGACATCGCCACCGTCAGCACACAGTGGTTGATCGGCGGCCCCGACAACACACCCTTCGTCTTCAACGTCCGGTTGGACATCCTCAGTCCAGTTACGACCGCCTGACCCACTGTCCACTGTGGTCACTGGTTCGACAGGGGCAGAAGCCACGTTGGGGCAAGGCAGAGGCCGTGGGCTGGTCCGCGTTCTGCTCTGGGCCGTGCCACTGATGCGCAAGGCGTGACCCCGTCGACGAATCAGAAGATGGAGTAGCCGCCGTCGATGACGATGGTTTGGCCGGTTAGGTATCGGGCGCCGGAGCTGGCCAGCAACACCGCGATCGCCTCGAAGTCCGCCGGGGTTCCCCACCGGCGCAGTGGAACACGGGGGAGGATCTTCTCGCGCGCTGGCGCACTGGCCAGGATCGCGCCGGTCATCGCGGTGTCGATCCAGCCGTAATCGGATCAGCACTTCCCGGTCTGCAACGGCGGTGTCGGACAGGTGGCGGTCGTAGCGGCTGTGCCCCGGGTGCGACGCGGTCGCGCAGTCCGGACAAGATGGAGCGTCCGTGGTCTGCACCTCGAACCACACCACACAGCCCGCTGTCCGCACCGCTTCGATCCGCACGCAGGTCAGATGCGGCCAGAGAACCCGCTCCAAATCAAGATCAACACACTCGGTTCATGATCAACCACGGCGTGGTCGTCCGATCACCCGGTCCATCACGGAAAGCGTCCTGAACCACGTTTCGACTGGAGTTGACACTGCGCTGCCTACGCCAGGTACTGACTCATATCTGGGCCTGTACTCGGACGGTTATTGACTGCGCAACTGGTATCGCGGAATAGACAGTTCGAATCTTCACTCGGCGGGTTTCTCCATCGTCTGGACGAGCTTGCGCAGTTTCAAGGCTGCGCGATGGTCACCGGACTGCTCGTAGATAGCAATTGCTTGGCGCCAGGCGGCAACGGCTTGCGTGGTTTCGCCTACGCGGTGGAGTGACGTCGCAAGGGTGTTGAGGGTATGACAGAACTCCAGGGGAAATCGAATTCGTTGATACGGTCCACAACTGTGGAGGGCCTGCTCACAGAGCACGATTGCCTGTCGATGATCGCCCATGCCTTGCCGTGCTTTAGCAAGGCAGTGTAGTGCTGCTGTTTCAGCGCTGGGATCGTTGGCCTGTCGGCGGAGTGCCAGGCTGCGTTCGGCGTGGTGCACGGCTTGCTCGTACCGGCCGAGGCTGGTGTATGTGAGGCTGAGGTGGTGTTCGATGACCCCTTCCAGACGCCCGCGTTGCGCGCCGACGCTGAGAGGTTTTGCAGCGCAAAGATAGTTGATGGCCTCGGGTAGTCGATTTTGACGGCGACGTAACGAACCGAGCCCAAGGAGTGCGATTGCCTGCCGTCCTGGGGCGCCGATCTCTCGCGCCACCTTTAGCCCATCTTGGAAAACGGCGCTGGCTTCACTCCATTGACCAGCCAACTCATGGACCTCAGCCAGCATTGTGAGGACGTACGTCTCTGAGAGTCGGTCGCCGCAGCGGCGAGCGGCGTTGACACTTAGAATGTTGATCTCGATCGCATCTGCCCACTGTCCTCGCCGACACAGCACCGAGCTAGTTGTGGCAGCCAAGAGGATGGTCAACTTGTCGAGCCCTCGTCGCGATGCTTGGCGTGTGGCGGCCGCTAGGTTGGCGCGTTCGGCATCCCACCAGGCTATCGCTTCGAGGAGATCTGAAAACTCCAGTTCGGGTCGTGCGCGTGGGACACAGTTGGACACGGGGTTCCAGTCCGCACGTACTGGATTGGAAACTCGACTGGCCGACTCGGCGTGGTAGGCGTACCACGCCAACAGTGAATGTTCGGCTTGATCGCGGTCAGCGGCGGTGATGTCGCGGTCAGCCCGTTCGGCGGCATAGGCGCGTAGCAGATCGTGGAATCGGTAGCGATCACGACCAACGAGATCGATCACGTGCGAGTCCGCGAGGTCGTCGAGCAGATGTCGTGCTGTTGCCAGGTCAAGGTCACCGGCGGCTGCGGCGGCGTGCAGGCTGATGTCCGGGCCGGTATGCACGCCGAGCGTGCGAAACACCCTGGCTTGTTCTGGGGTGAGTCGCTGGTAGGACCAGTCGAACACGGTCCGTACCGCGGTTCTCTCGTCGACCGGGTTGCTGAGCAGGTCCAGCCGTTGCTGATCGTCGGCAAGGTCGGAGACCAAGTCGGTGATGGTGGTGTGTGGGTGGCCGACCGCCCAAGTGGCAGCGATTCGTAGCGCGAGCGGAAGCCGGGCACACATCTGTGCGAGTGTGGCGACCGCGTCCGGCTCGGCCTGAGCCCGTTCAAAGCCGACGATTTGGGTAACGAGATCGGCCGCTTCGGACAAGGTGAGCAAGTCGAGGGTGACGCGGGTAGCCGCGTCGCTGATGACTAGCCCGGTCAGGCTGGCTCGGCTGGTGATCAGCACCAGACATCCGGCGGTGCCTGGCAGGAGCGGCCGTACTTGCTCGGCGCTGTTGGCATTGTCCAACACGATCAGCATCTGCCGCCCGGCCAACAGCGACCGGTACAGCCCGGCCTGTGCCTCCAAGTCCATTGGAACATTGGCTGCGGAGACACCGAGCGCGTATAGGAAGCCAGCAAGCGCCTCGCCAGGGTTGGCAGGGGCGCCAGGGCCGTAGCCGCGGAGGTTGACGTGCAGGGTTCCGTCTGGGAATCGGTGCTGTACTCGGTGGGCCCAGTGCACGGCCAGGCTGGATTTGCCGATGCCGCCGCTGCCGTCGATTGCCGTGATTACCACTGCCTGTGCTCCTGAGCCCTCCGGTTGGTCAGGACCAGGCTTGGGTGAGATGAGGGCGTCCAAGACGGCCAGATGCTCGGCGCGGCCGGTGAAGTCCCGGACCGCTAGTGGCAACTGTCGCGGTATCGGAGGGCCTTTCACAGGTGGAGATGCGTCCAGTATCAACTGGTGGACGGAGCCGGCTTGGACGACGTTGCCGATAGTCGTGCCGCTGACTTCGGCGTGGATGGTCGGTTGGTCCGCCATGACGGCGAGTGTGTCGGGATCGACTTGTTCTGGACAGCGGCATTGGCCGCTCTCACTCCTGTGGAGTACCAGGGTTGCGCCGTCTGAGTTGTCTTGGGCTGCTCAGCGCCTGTTGCAGCGGGCGTTGCGGCGAGGTAAGCGGGCCGGGGTGTTGCTGCACGGCCAGGGCCGGTTGGGGAAGTCCAGCCTGGCCGCGCGGATCGCCGACCGGTATCCGGAGTACGCGGTGGCGGTGGTGTTCGGTGACTACGGGGCGATGGACGTCCTGGACGCGGTGGCGACCGCGGTGGACACCGACCCGCTCGCCCGGGAGACAGCCTCGAATGGGCTGTCGCGGGTGCGGGACCGGCCGGAGGCGATTCGGGAAGTGCTGCTGGATCTGGTGACCGGTCCATGCGCCCAGGTCGCCGACGGGCGGCGACCACTGCTGTTGATCATCGACGACCTTGAGCAGATCCTGGTGGCCGACCCGGCCGGGCCGCACCGGGTGACCCCTGAGCTGGCGCCGGTGCTGGCAGGGGTGCTGCGGGCGTTCGACCCTAACTACACCGACAGTCGCCTGCTGATCACCAGCCAGTTCACCTTCACCTTGGACGGCCTGGAGGAGCGGCTGGAGCGAGTGCAGTTACGGCCGTTCTCCCCGGTGGCGCAACGCAAACTGCAACGCCGTCAACAGGCACTGACCTCGCCGGACCGGCGAGCCGAGCGAGCCGGTCTGGCCGATCGGGCGGTCGTGGTGAGCCGGGGCAACCCCGGGTTGCAGGACCTGATCGGGTACCGGTTGGTGTACGGCGAGCAGGTGCCGGTGGAGCGGGCCGAGGCCGCGGTCGCCGACATGGAAGCCTATCTACACCAAGGGAACCTGCCGTCCGACAGTGAGGTGCGCGCGTTCCTGGAGACGCTGGCGCTGGACACCTTGCTGGCCGAGGCCGGGCCGGCGCATGTCGCTCTGCTGCGGGCCGCGACCCTGTTCGACCTGCCAGTCCCGGAATCGGTGATCCAAATGCTGGCTGATCAGGTCGGCGGCACACTGCCACGGCTTCGCGGCCTCGGCCTGCTCGAGCCGTACCCCGATCCGTACGACCGCACCCGCCGTGCCCTGGCCGTGAACCTGTTGGCCGCCGGGCGGATCCCACCGCTGACGGCCGATGAACAGGCCGCGCTGGCCACCGCCTGCGTCGCCGCGCTGTTCACGGCGTGGGGCGGGACCACCCCCGGCCCACGACGAGCGTTGGAGGTGGAGCTGCAGCTCGCCCAACTCGGGCTCCTCGCCGATGACCCCACCACCGTCACCGCCATCGCTACTGGCGCTGTCGCCCAATTGCGTATCGGCCCGGCCGGCAATGCGTGCGCTCTCGGGCGCGAGGCGATCGAGCTTCTGGACCGCCATCACCGACCTGTACCCCCTGAGCCTGTTGCGTGCGACCACTGACGCCGCGTTGACCGACGGAGATGGGGCGCTCGGCGAGGCGATGCTGGAAAGAGCGATGCGACGGGTCACCGCCGGCGACAACGACGACGAGGCCGGCCCACTGGAGCACGCACGGGTTCTCGCCGACCGAGCCAACCGTTTGATCACCGTAGGCGAACCGGGAGAAGCCGAACGGCTGCTGCACCACGCGCACCAACTGTTCACCACCGCGGAATCGACCTTCGAAGCAGCGGTCGCGATGAGCAGGGTCGCGGACATCGCCTACCAGCGTGGGACTACGACGAAGCGACAGACTTGCAGCTGAGACGGTTAGAAGTGCACACACAGCTCGGTGACCGTGATGGCATCGCCGCCAACTGGTCCCTCGCCCTGATCGACCTGCGCCGAGAGAACTACAAGACCGCCATCCCCAGGGTGATCGAGTCGTTCCAGATCCTGCGTCACCTACAACGCGCCGACGGCCTCGCCATCGTCGGCGAAACACTGGCCACACTACTCATAGCAGCCGGCATCACCAATCAAGCCCGCCACGTCCTCCGCGACGGCATTCAGGCAGCCATCAAGATCGGCAACGCCGACCTCATCCAACGCTACCAACGCATGCTTGACCAGATCGGCGACGAAGGAGGCCAACAATGATCATCCACGTCGACAGCAGCATCGCCCAGAACCTCACAACCGCCACACGCGAACTCGCGGAACTCACTCACAGCTGGGGACACGACCTACACGAGATCACCACCGACACGGTAAACGCCGCAGACGCACCTCGCGACAACGAGAAAGGGATCGACCCGGTCGCCCTATCCGCCCTGATGCTATCGATTCCCTCCGCAGCACTAGCCGTGACCGACCTCGTCGACCGCATCCAGAAACGACGCCGGGCAACCGATCTCATCCACCGCGCCCAACAACTCGCCGACCAGCACATCAACCTCACGCTGGAAACCCAAGACGGTCCCATCGAACTCGCCTCCCTCGACCCCGACCAACTTCTTAACTTGTCCGCTACCGAGCAGGACCCACCCACCTGACAACGACGGGACCAAAAGAGCCATAACCGAGCGGACAGTACTTCTCGCCGTGCACGATGTGCACCCGGTCACGGAACCAACCACGCCTGCGGCGACGTTACATGTAATCTCTTCAGCCCACGGCCACGCACTCTCTAAGTAGCCGCTTATCGGCCGTTCGTGAACCCCGGCAATTGCCCCCTCGCCAGCGCGATAACTTGTTCCAGTTCTGCAGTGGTGTCGGTGGTTCCACGACAGGCAACGTGGTGGTCCTACAACGGGGTTCGGGCCCACTTTCCGTGAAATCGCACCCAGAATCGGCCGAAGCACGCCCACGTCACACGACCGGTGGACCCTCACCTGCAACGTCAGGTACACGACGCGTCAGCGACAATTGCCAGCTTCACGGAAAGTGGTCCGGATCCAAAGCTCGCGAGTCGTTGACAGAACCGACACACCGGCATGAATAGACAGCGCCTCGATTGATTGCGGCCTCGCCAGGCTACGATGATCAAAGCATGGGATTTCGATTCGACCCACATACGGTGCCATGCTTCGCCGATCGTCAAACATCCGCTTCTGCCGCCTATCGGTCGTTCGGGGAACGCAGACCTCGCTAATCGACAGTGCGATAACCTGTTCCACTTCTGCGCCGCTGTCGGTGATCCCACCACTGGCAACGTAGTGGTCCCGCAATTGGGCAAGCGACAGGTGGAGCGCCCAGCGCGAAGCGGAGGACAAGCGAGCTGGAGGGGTGCGTCGAGTAGCGGCAAGACTTGATCGCGAGGAACCCATGGTGCGGCCGAAGGTCAACGACATTGATCATGGCAGGTGATCAACATGTGCGTTCAAATCCGCATACAAGTGTGGTCAAACTCGCGGACATAATCATCCGGCCGTTGTTGATCGCGTCGTACAAGCCGCCATGCCCACGTCGATGCTCCGGGGGCCAGGGATAAGTCGACCCGGGACCGGACTGAGCCGTCGGCGCAGAGTACCGCGTCGGCCGGCTCGAACGACCCGTCCGCTCGGGTGGTCAAGCAAACTGTCGAACTCTTGCCGAAACCGGTCCATGTCCTCGAACGCCCGCTCCTGGTCGATATCGTGCACACTGATCACGCAGCCCTTGGTCGGTCTTCCTTCCGTCGCAAGAGGAAATGTTCAAAACCAAGGGTTGCGTTCATGATCAACTAAGATAGGCGCCGCCAACCGGATTCTTGAATAACAAAGTTTAGATCTTGCCGGCGAGGAACGCGGCTGCGTCAGACGACCGGTAGGTCATGTGCGGACAGTTGTCCTTGGCGATGACGCATGCGGCCAGCAAGTTGGTGCCCACCTGGAGGGCATACTGGGTCGGGTACCAGAAACCGCAGATCGGGTCGCCGAGGTGGCAGAACGACTTCGTCCTGCCACCGACGCCGTCGCGGTAGGGCGGTCGAGGACCGGCGATGCCGAGGGCGATGGCGAACCCGGCGCCGTTGATGAACGGCGTGAAGCGTGGGTCGCCGAAGTGCACAACTCCCTTGATCGTTCCGCGTTCGCTGGATGACATGCGTTCGATCGCGTCGCCCACGGCGAGGGAGCCCTGGCTGTAGCCGATCAGCGCGATCTTCGTGTGTGCGGCACCGCACTGAGCGATACGTGCCCTGGTCTGGCTGAGTACCAGGTCTCGTCCGCTTACCACACTGTCGTAGTAGTTTGTTCGGATTGTGCAGGAGTTCGCTGACAGGCGCGGCCTTGTAGGTGGCGAGTGCGGATTGCGGCACCTGATCGACTGCCTTGTGCCTGTTGTTGCGAAGATCGTCGAACACCGCTCCCACAAGTGTGCCCATGCCGCCGGCTTCCGATGCGGGCTGGCCGGAGCCACGCAGTCCGATCACCAAGGTCCGGTCGCAGGCGGCGGCGCCACCGATCTGCAGTTCGACGGGCCCTACGCCGTTGGACACGCGGCCGTAGCCCACGCCCACCACCGCCTGCGTCGTTCCTTGCGTGGCAGTGTCGGCCACTTTGAACGTCAGGGTGTCGGTTTGGGTCGGCCCGGCATAGCCGGTGGGACATTCGAGCACGCCAGCCGGTGTGTCGGGATAGGCCGGCGAGGTGCTCTGCTTGCACTGCCCAGGCAGCGATTGCTGGACAAACGTCAGCTGTTCCATTCGGTACGAGACATAGAACCTGTTCTGGTCGGGTGTGTAATGCGAGTCGTTGTCCGTCGGCTCGGTCTCTGTCGCACTGATGATCAGGGTGACTGTTTGGCCGGGAAGTGCCGACGGCGGTGAGAATCGCGCCATCACCGAGCCTGTCGACTCCCCGGCGACCGCGATCCCCGGATGGATTCCTGTCATTCCTGCGATGAGCAGGCCACCGGAAATCAGGATAGCCAGAAACCCGCGAGAGTACCGACTTTTGAGTTTCGTCATGCAGTCGTGGTCGACCGTCACGCACCCGGTGTTACGCTCATCCGAATGTGGTAAGTAGGTGTGTCGACGTTACGTCGCGATCGCGTGAAGCGCCGTGAAAAGTTCGCGGTCTGGTCGGTGTTTGGAATAAGCCGAACCAGCTTTGTGATGTGTCGATTCCCAGCAGAACGCTTCGCGGTCGTCCTGAGGATGACCATACCCTTCTGATCGAGTCCGCACAGGCGCGCGACGTCGTCACCACGCGAAAGTCACGTACGCGTCGTGACGTCAGCCTGTTCGCGAGGCTGTGATATCTGGCCCACTGTGCGTGACATAGCCACCTGCCAAGCCGAGTCCTGAGAAGCTAACGAGCCAACAGGCTGCAGGCTTGATGCGGTCCAGGCGGTCCGGCTTCACGGATGGCGCAGTAGTCACTTTCGTGCTACACGGCTCCGCCGGGAGAAGGTGGAGGTCGTGGCATGGCTGGGCGTTGAGCTGCTCAGCGTGGTGTCAGTGTGACGTGGTTACGGTTGTGGTGTCGTGATGGGGAGGCAGGGTGGTGGCGCGTTCGAGGTCTACGTATCGCAGGTATTCGTCTCCGGACAGCTGACCAGCCTCGAACCGCCACGCTAGGGCGGCAATGGCGTCCACATGCATCGTGGTCCTCCTCTGTCTCGAAGAGAGTTCACGCAGCGTACAACGCCGCTCACGCTCACGGCGGAACGCTATGGTCTGAACCACCAATGTTAGTGGCTGGTGTAGTCAATGGTCAGGATGGCGACGACAGGATGCTCATCACTCTGCGCGCCGATAGTGAACCTGTCGTGGAACTGGTAATTGACTCGCGCTTTCGAGCTCAGCTCGTAGTGGACGGTCCGGGACCATCCCTCGCCGTGGGGTCGGCCGGCGCGACCTTTGAGGATGCAGGACGAGTTGATCTCGGGAACCTGTCCGGGGTGGGCCGACAGGTGATCCCACAGTTGCTGTGCTGAGTCGAGCCCGACCCGGTCGACGATCTGCGTCCAATGCGCGTGGTACTTGCGATGGATCAACACCCGGTATCGCGGCGCGTGTGTTGGTTTGCCGCCGGGTCGTCGTGCTGGTTGCAGGGGTTGATAGGCGCTGTCAGCTGGCATCCGCACTGCCTGCGGTAACGGTGTCGGCGGGCCGAGACGCGCCGACCAGGTCACCGGCCTCGAGCTTGCCGCGCAGCAGCACCTCGCGCCGTAGTGGGTCTTCCAACTGGCGAGCGGTCACTCGCCAGGCGTGAATACATGTGTGCAGGGCCGCCGCGGACTTGTCGGCGTGGGCCGCGATCAACACGTCCTGCAGCTCAGCCATGAACTCGGCCAGGTCGTCATCATCGAAGACGCGCAGCCAGGCCAGGTCGCCCAGTTCCGCGACGGTCGGTCTGGTCTCGCGTCGGAGCAGGGCCTCAAGGCGCAGATGTGCCGCGCTCCAGTCGGCGAGTTCCTGTAGGGCGTCCAACTCGCCCTCGGGCAGCATCACCAAGCTAGTGCCGTCCTTGTCACGCACCCGGGCAACGCCTGCGCGTGCGGCTTTGACCACGTCTGTTCGTCTGGTGGCCAGGTCGCTTGTCTGAAAGATCTCGTCACTCATCTCGCATCACCTACTTAGCATCGTACTCAGCATCGTACGCCACAGACAACCACGATCGTATGTATAATCGTGGTGCAGTTGGCTAGGAGGCAACCGGTGGATCACCCGTTCGATGCTCGGAAGATCATGCTGAACGATGACCTTCACCCGATCTCACAGCGGCGCACGGTCAGCCTGGTCACCGCGTTGCGCGCTGCGGTGCAGGAGCGGACCCCGGGAGCTGTCGACGATCGCAAAACCCGGGATCTGCGGGCGATGGTCGACGAGCTGATCAGTCGGGGAATCGACGGTGACAGCCTGCTTCGGTATGGACTCGGGCCGGAGCTCGTGGCGGCGGTGGTGGCCCATGTCGTGCTGTGCTGGATCTTTCCAGACGGTATCGGCGCCGCGGTGGTGCTGATCGAGTCATCGGACCCGGTGATCGCAGCCGATACGGCCAGCGGAAACGCGTGGGCGGAACTGCTGGAGCCGGTGATCAGCAGTGTGACACCCGTTCCCCGTCGGGACCGCCGCGATGCGGAGACTGTGGTGCGGGCAGTGAGCGAGATCGTGATGCGGGTCGTTCCGTGGATCGCGACGGCGTCGACCGATGACTTGCTCATGCTGCGCGCTCCGTCTGTCGATCAGCTCGAGGTGGTCGCGGCTGGCCCCATGCTGGATGCGGACACAATGGCCGAATACCGATGGGTCGTGGACCGGTTCGCCACGACCCACGTGCGAGACTGGAGCACCTCCTCACTGCACCGCGAATACCGTTGGCGACAGGAAACCTATCCTGCGCCCTGTGTAGAAGCGCTGATGAGCGACCGTGCGGTCGATGGTCGTGCTTTGGCTGATGAGATCGCTCGCCGGGCGGTGGACGCCGAACCTTCCGCGCGTATCGCGGGCCCGGCCGGGTTGGACCTCGCGCTGCGGGCCAGACTGAACTCCAGTGCCATCCAGTTCCTGCAGGCCGGACGCCGTCACGCGGCAGCCGCGCTGTTCGAGTTCGCGCTCGGAGAGTCGCCACGTGACGCCGAACTGATCAACAACCTAGGGTTCTGTCTCATCCCCGTGGAACCACGGCAAGCGCTGACGAAACTCGAAGAGGCCGAGCGGCTCGGATACACCGTATCGGAAATCAACCTGCACAATCGCGCCCTGTGTTACTTCCTGCTCGGTGAGCACAGGAGGGCTCTGGACATGATCTGCGACTTCTGGAGTCACGCGCGTGGCGAGCGCGGATTTCTGTGGCGACCGGACAACCACGAAGTCCACCTGCGGAATGTCCTCGACTCTCGTGAGGAACTGGCCTACCTCGCACACTGCGCCGCCACGGCGCTCCACGACGCCGAAGCGATCGAGCACTGGTCTCACACCATGGGCACCATCAGCGGTGGCGAACACAGTGGCTGACGTCAGTGTTGGCACGGGGCATCGTTCCTCCCTTCACCGCCGAACCAGCCAGGGGCGGGGGAAGCGTGCAGCCGTGAACCGAGCCACCGTATGTCGTTGTCCAGAACAGGGCCTTAGCTGGCCTACCGCAGTGACACCTCGAGAGCCTGACTGTGTCCGCGAGTCTGACCGTCCCTGCACAGTGTTCCCGACATTGTTAAACACCAGATCATCACCTTCGCCTGAGGTGAATCGAGGCGGTGTCGGTACCCAACGGGTGTGCAGGTCACGGCGAGCTGCTCTCCGGTCGCGGCGGCACGCGTTGGACGTGATGCTCAGCGGTTGTGGCCTACCCGGTGTAGTCGGATTGCCGCGGCTGTGGTGCTGTCTGCGGTGGTGCCGGGGTACGCCGGTATCACCGGTCTGTAGCGGCTGCGTGACCGTGAGCCTGGAGTGTCGAGCACCACGCTTGCAACATCACCCGTTCAGGTGACCCGGCGATGAGACGCCACTCACATCGGGCTAGACGCTTGCACGTGTTCTCGCAGGTCAGGGTGATTCGCGCGGTGTGAATGTGACCTGCGTCACAGGCGAATGCAATTGGGCGTCATAGAGAGTTGCTGCCGTCCACGGACCAGGCCGGGACGTACTTCATGAAGCGCCGGTTGGCGGTCGGGTCAAACGGGGTGATCAGCTCGTCGTCGACGGCGTCGCTGATCAGTCGACTGATCTGCGATCCACTGCTCTGGTCCAGGCCGAACCGCTCACGGAGGGACGCGTTGGTGAGCTGTTCCCCTGCCACGTACCGCAAGCATGCGTGTAGGTACGCCGCACGCAGCCTCTCGGCCTTGTCCATGTCCTGGAACGTCTTGGGTCCAAAGAGAATAACCCGAGTGCTGCTGCTCGGCAGCTCCACTTTCGGGGCGGGCAACTGATTGAGCTCAACCTCGACAGCGATCTTGTCCCAACCGCTACCCCGCTCTTCGCATACGCCGGCCCTCCGCATCAATGATGCCAGTCTTTCGTTGCGCGATTTAGGTGGAGCGTCGACGAACCTTGCCGGATCGACAAGGGGAAGCCCTGGGTTTGTCAATTCAACTCGATTGTCGAAAACCTCGACCATAGGTGCATTGCCGCTCTGGGAAAAACCCTGATGGACAAGCGCATTAGCCAGTAGCTCGCGAACCGTAATTGGCGGATATACCTCCACGTCCACCCGCAGTGCCTCACCCATGACCTCCCGCATGGGCAGTATGCCGTTGAGGTAACGGACGGCTCCTGCGAATCCACTTGCGTACCCTTTGACACCGAGTTGCTCGCGGCCGCTGATCCGATTATTTCCAGCATATCGAATTATTCGCAACGCCTTCCGTTTTAATGACGGGAAGTCGGACAGGTTGCGAGCGAAGAGAACAGCCCCTAGGTTTGAAATGTTCCAGTCATCCGAGTCGGCGGTACGATGGATTATCGAGTCGGACGAAAGGCCTTCGAGGATCCCCGGCAGTCCGTCTGGCAGGCGCCTTTTCAGAAGAGTGAAGTAGCTGGGATAGTCGATCAGGTCAACCACTTCCTGGCCATCCAATGCCGACATTGCGACGCTGTCTTCGAATGAAACCTCATTGAATACCGCCCACAGGCGGCGCGCATGGTCGGGATGGTCACGCAATTTCTTCTTGTAGGAGCCAATGCGGATGTACTCGAAATCCTTGAACCTTACAGGGCTTGCGTGAGTGGCAGCAACCTCGAGTATGACCAGGCGCTTGCCATCGATCTCGCATTCTTTAAACTCGAAGTGTACCTGAGGGTGGATCTGCCGAGTGAGCCAAGCAATGAGATCTTCGTTTCCGACCTTGGCTGACATCGGCTGGACTGTCGTTCCGACAATCGCATGATCCGAGTCTCTGACGGCCCCATATTAGATACCCCTTTGTCTGGGAGCTCAGGGCCGCGCCATTCGAAAGTGCTGAAATATACTCGCCGATCTCTTCTGGCTTGGCGTTATTCTCCTTGAATTCGACCCACTCTGTTTCGGCTGGAAGAGCAGCCAGCTTGTTGACCAGATACCGGAGACGTTCAGCGCCCCGCCGGCCCATCTTCTGCTCCATGTGATCTCCACCGCCCCATCCGAGCGGGCGGCACGTCCCCCTCTCTCTGCATCGCAGAGTGTAGGCCCCGCATGACCCTGCGACGATCAACTAGCAGTCCGAAGGGCTGCCTGTGGGGCCTTGAGCGGCGGGAATGGCACTCTGAGCCGCCCGCACGGCCCCTGAAGGCGTGTTACGCCTGAGCGTTGACGTCGGGCGCCAAACGACCGGACGAGGGGTGTCGACGAGGCGGGGAATCCGGCCAGCGGGAAATGGTGCGAGATGAACGTTGAGTGTGGCCGCCGCAGTCACCACGACGGGAGGGATGGGCCGTGAACGACATGATGTCCACAACGAACGGCGAAGCCAGACAGGCAGGCGAGCACCAGGAAACCCCCCGCTCCGTGCGTCACCGACGGCGGACGCCGGATACTGGGCACGCAGCGGTCACCAGTCGGGCTTCATCGTGCGCTGTCATAGATCCCACAACTGGACGGTCGCATCGTCGCTGCCGTTGGCTACGAGCACGCGCCCGCTGGGCATCGACGCCGCCGCTACCGGCCACACCGGGCTGGTGTGGCCGCGACCGGGTGAGGGGGTCTTCGGACCGACGCCAAGCACCTGATCACCGCTACCCGCGAGCGCCCCGGGCCCGAGGTGGCCCGCCTCGGCCGCACCCTGACCGCCTTGTACCGAGGACTCGCCGCGCTCGATCACTCCGGAGGAGTCCAACGGTCCTACCGAGAACCTCAACCAGGCATGGGACTACGAAGACCGCATGATCTACGACGCGTGCCGGGCTTTGGCGGGCGAGGATCGCCTGGCCCGCGTCTACTGCGTCACCCTCGACCGCGGTTTCCTCGAGGCACGTCGACAGAACAAACTGACCGACCACAGCACCGTCCTAGCCCCGTCCGTGTTCTGGCTCTTGTCCGGCCAGTTCGTGCTGTTATTCGGCGCGACGCACCAAACCGAGCTAACGGCCATCTCACGTCGAGGCGGACGCTGCGGGGCGGGTATGAGTGGTGGACCAGGGTGGCGAAACAGTCACTCCTGATACAGGAGGCGCCGATGCGCCACCCGGTTCCCGTTCGGCAAGCGGCGCGTCGGTTGGCCGCGAGAGTCGGGATATTGCGGTGATGAGGGCGCGTCGCGGCTGGGGTGCCGGGCTATCTTTTCTTTCCTTTGCTGGCGTGTGCCGTTTCGAATGCGTCGATCACGGTGGTGGGGATACGGCCGCGGTCGGACAGGTCATAGCCGTTCTGGCGGGCCCAGTCGCGGATGGCTTTGGTTTGCTCGCGGCTGGCCGCGGGAGTGGATGCTGTGGGTGTGGTGCCCCGTTTGGCGCGTCCACCGGTGCGGCGAGCGGCGTCGACGTAGTCAGCGAGCTGGTTGTGGAGTTTGGCGGAGTTGGTGGGGGTGAGGTCGATCTCGTACTGTACGCCGTCGAGTCCAAAGGTGACGGTGGTGATGCCTTGTGTGGTGGTGCCATCTAGGTCATCGACAAGCTGGACAGTGACTTTCTGGGCCATGGTTGCCGCTACCTCATTCTGCCGGACGTATTCGTACGTTGATTCTCTGCGTTGGGCGGCAGCATAGGTCGCAGTACGGATGGCACCGGGCAGCGCCGACCCGTCGGCGTGGCGCCTGCGTGAGTGCCGGCTGGTAGGGGTATTCGCCGTATGCCTGGCGGGGTCGGGTGTGGCGGATCGTGGCGGTGCACCGTGTCAGGTCGAAATGGGCCGGTTGTCAGGCCGGCAACGAGACAACGAAACAAGAAGGGGCCTCGCCGGCTTCTGGGTCATCGAGGCCCCGATCGTGACGTGGCACTCAAGCTGGCCGCCGGGGGTCGATGGCCTGCAGTCGGGCGGTCGCGGTGCGTCTGTTCCTGTGGGTGCGAGCGACCTCCAGGAGGCGACCACCCGGCCCACCACGAGGAGTGGACGCGGGGTGATCGCCGCCGTGCCCTGGCGATTCGGCGACCGCGACATCGCCGAGGCGTTCGCTACCGCCGTCGAGCGACGGCCAGTCGACGGCGTACTCCAAGCCCTGATGGCGCCAATTGGTGATCAACTAGCGCCATCAAAGGCAACCTGGGAACCTGATCGTTCATGGCCTCGACCAGCTTGTCGCCATCGTGAGGAATCGGCTCAAACGGATCCAGTACCGGCCGGGGTTGATCGATGCGTTCTTCGTCCACACGGGACTGAACTTTGACCCGCGACCGCCGTAAGCCCGGCCTTCAAGATCTGCAGGAGTGCGATCCCTCCTGTTATCGCGGTGGTTCGGTGAGTTTGGTCAGGTCGAGAAACACTCGCCAGGCGGCTCCAGAGAAATGCAGCATACGACACACGTTTCTCGAGTTCCGCACGTAGCAGCTATTCTTGGCGAGGGTCAGTTCCACACAACTGGAACCCGAAGAGCTGCAACGGAGTGCGCGGCGCCACTGAGCGTCAGACGGGATCATCGTCAGTTTTCACCGACCTTCCCAGAGCGGAGATGCTCCCGCGGGGTAGTCGCAGCTGGTGGCTCGGGTTCTTCGAGTCCCGTAGCCGCTCGGCGAGCGGGGTAACGAGGACCTCGACGCAGTCCGAGCCGCCTGAGCTGGCGCAGGCCCGGCTCTTTCGCCAGCCGGGTTCTGAGTGATTGACCATGAAGCCTCCTGTCTGCCAGGTGCGTCCGCCCAGACTCGCATGGCCGAAACTGTCTGTCAGCATCTGTTTGGGGGCAATGCGGCATCGTCCAGTTCGCGCAGCCAGGCACGAACCGCGGCAGCCGGCTCCGGAAGTGTCAGGTCGACGTAGATGGCCACTGCGGCTTCCCCCAGTCGGCGGCCGTTCGCCACGTCACCGGCCTGCGCGTATGCATTCGCGGCATTGAACGAAGTGATGGCTTCGGCGTGACGGTGCCGAAGGTCCCGAAAAATTACAAGAGCATCCTCGTACATTCGTGTGGCGTCGTCGTAGCGACGCAGACCGGCCAAGGCGTAGCCCAGGCTGTCCATCGTGTGAGCGCGCGTTTCGCGGAGGGTCGAGTCCCATCGGATCGCGAGCGCACACTCGGCGTGTTCGACAGCTTGCCCGAAGTCCTCGAGGCAGGAATAGGCCCAGCTCATGTTGTTCAGCACCGCGGCCTGCTCGGCAGCGTCGTCCTGCTCGCGAAGTAACACAAGGGCTTGCTGGTACCAGTCGAGCGCGGAGGTGAAATCTTCCAACCGTTCATGTGCCTGACCGATGTGATTCATCGCATTTGTTTTGCCTCGATAGTACTTCGAGTCGGTGTAGTGTTTCAGCGCTTGGTAATAGTGCGTGAGCGCCTCGTCGTGCCGCCCGAGATAGAGGAGCGCCCGGCCCAGGTCCAGGTGCACGTGCCCGACGGCGACGGTGTCGCCGTCCATGGTCGCCGCATTCAGCGCGTGTGGAAGCATGGTGACGCTGTCCTGCCAGCGGGCACGGCGGCGCATGAAGGTCACGAGTGTCCACGCGAGCCGCCATGTACGGCCGTGGTCACTGGCCCACGTTGGATCCATGATGACCGCCATCAGATTGGCGTACTCGGCATGGAACCACGCCATCGCGTCGTGCTCAGTCGTCACTGCGGGCCAGGTCCCGGGAGACGGTTCGGACAGTGGCGCCACGGATCTGCGAGCAGGTGCGAGAACCCGATCGGCCCTGAAGGACATGCCCAGGTAGTAGTCATGTGCCCGCCGAATGGCATTGCCCGGCCCGTCTGAGTCGTCGAACCCACTTGTGGCCGCGGCGTACGTTTTGAGCAGGTCGTGCATCGTGTAGCGGCCTGGTGTGGCCTCGTCAATGAGATGCGCGCGGGTCAACTGTTCCAGAATGCGCCGTGTGTCGTTCGACGGCAGGTCGCTCAGGGCCGCCGCGGCGGGAGTGGAGATATCGGGACCTGGGTGCAGCCCGATCAGCCCGAAGAGACGGCTTGCCGCCGGCGGCAAGCGGCGGACAGACCAGGAGAACACGGCTCGCACGTCCAAGGCCGTGCCGTCGACAGCGGCCAAGCCGCTCAGGCGCTGCTCGGCGTTGCGGAGCTCTTCGGCGAGCATTCCGAGCGAGAAGCTGGGTCGCGCAGCCGCGCGGGCTCCCGCGATACTCAACGCGAGCGGGAGCCCGCCGCAGCAGTCGACAATGGTGGCCGCGTGATCTGCCTCGGCCGCCATGCGCACGGCTCCCACGTGGCGGGAGAACAGTTGGTCCGCCTCGTCGGCCGTCAGTTTGGTGAGCCGGATCGGTCGGGCCCCGTAGACGATGGACAGCTCGTCGAGCCGGTTGCGGCTGGTCACCAGCGTGCGGCAGGTTGGGCTGCCCGGCAGCAGTTCCCGAATCTGGTCGACACTCACCGCGTTGTCGAGGATGACGAGCATGCGCCGCTCTGCCGTCAAACTCCGGTACAGGGCGGCCTGCGCGTCCTCGGTCGTCGGCAGTCGATCATCCAGCACACCGAAGGACTCGAGCAGTGTTCGAAGCGCGACACCGATCCCCATGGGCTGGCCGGCGGGATCGAACCCACGCAGGTTGAGGTAAAGCTGCCCGTCGGGAAAACCCTCGTGAACGAGGTGCCCCCAATGCAGTGCCAGGGCAGTCTTGCCGATTCCAGCTGAACCCCCGATGACCACGATTCTGGCGCAGGCGTCGCCGTCGACAGCCGACATCAGCGCCTGGGAGAGGCCATCGAGCTCAGGTCCTCGCCCGACAAACCACGGGGTCGCCGCCGGCAACTGCCGCGGCGTGATCGTGCTCGATCGGCCGGGGTGGACATGTACCCCGCCAGTGACAGAACCAGCCTGCACGAGAGCCCTGACCTCGCCGGACATCTCGTTGCGCACATCTGCGACGGGCTCCCCGCCACCGGGCTCGGTCAATACTTGATCACCACCAGCCGGTAGATGACATCCGATCCTTGATTCTGGCTGAGTCTGGCCGAAGTCATCAAGGCCGCACCAAGTCGCCGAGTACCGCGTGAACATTCAGTGTGATCACGCCATCGAGAGGCGGCAGTCGGCAGACCGCACGGCCGTAATAGTCCCGCTGCCAGTTGATCGAGCCGAGTCACCGAGCAGTCACCCAAACGCCCACACCGTGTTTCGGCGCAGTGCCGCGCAAGGAGTGTCGTCCGTTTGAGTGAGCGATGTCCGTGAAGATGAAAGATCACCGAGTCGGCCATACGGGTGCAGACCAGTGCGGTGGCGACGACGTGGGTGAGGGCACGAGGGCTGGCGGTGTGCCGGAGGGCTTCCAGCAGACGGCAGTCCACGTGACGGTCGTCCGGTGTGCCCCTATTGCCCGCGACTCCGTTCTGGCGCGTCACTCGCCCACGCCGAGGCGAGTCTGGCCAAGCAGTGCAGGCGGGAGACCGGCTCCTCGCTATCATTTTTAAAGCGATCTCGGTGACTCCGGCGCCGCGCCAATCGAATCCCGGTGGCCACTTAGTGAGGTGATCTCACCAACTTTCAGGTGAGTCGGCCGTGTTCGAAATGGGTAAGTATGAGTGCGGCTTTGACGATGTCACCGATCTTGCGTGGGCTCGCGGTGATGTGTCGCAGCGTTCGCCAGCGTCCGGTGAGCAGGGCGAAGCCACGTTCGCCCAGACACCGCAGACCACGCAGCAGAGCGTTGTAGGCACGGTTGTCCACATCGAGTACCAGGCCGTCGGCGGGTTGCTTGATCGGCGTGTGTACGCCGATGCCGGCCCCGGTGTACCCGCCGTCGGCCAGCGTCGGCAGATCGAGTTGCGAGGCCGCCCCGTACAGTGCGCCCAGCACGTGCTCCCGGGCGGCGGTCAAGTCGTGGACCGAGCCGGGCTCGACAGCGCTGACCCACAGCGGAAACCCGGTGGGCGCGCAGAGCGCTTGGATATTGCCGCCGTGCTCGTGTGCCTTTCCCGAGTACCACGCGTCGATCTGCTGCCCTTTCACGCTGGTGATCTGCTCGCCACAGCGGTCGGCGGAGAACAGCTTCCCAGCCAGGATCAGGTGGGTTATGCCGTCGTCTTTGGCTCGTTGTAAGGCATCGTGCAGGTCCGGTGCCTGATCGGCGAGAACTGTGATGACCTCGTCGAGGTAGCGGTAGCCGGTTGCGCGGGAGATTCCGTGATCGCGGGCCAGCGCGGTGACATCGACGTCCTGGCGGAACCAGCGCAGGCCCAGTACCGCTTGGCTGAAGCAGGTCAACGCCCGGCTCGTCTTGCGGGTGCCGCGTCGGCGGCGTTCAGCGTGCAGCAGTCCGCCCAGGTACTGGGCCAGTTCGCGGGGCACGTCGAGTATGGCACGATAGCTGATCACGGGGAGCTTCCTGGTCCGGACTTGATCTTCGCAAATCCAGTCCTACCAGGGGCTCCCTGGCCAACTTCCTGGGCCCGGCCCCGCGTCCCGACACCTGACCGCATGGCGTATGTGCGTGCGCTCCTTCGGCATTCACCACCGCGATCTTGGTGAGATCACTTCATTGGCTCAGCACAGGCCGGGGTTCGGACATCCCGAACTGCCGTCGGATACGATTGGCGTCGGTGAGACGTCCTTGCTGCTCATAGAGTTCCAGCGCCTGGCGTAACGCTGCCCGAGCCTGCCCTTCGTCACCGAGTTCCGCGTAGGTCTGGGCGATGTTGGCCAATGTGTTGGCTTCCTGGTATGCATGCCCGAGGTCACGGAACACCCTCAGTGCTCGTTTGTGGTAGTCCACGGCCTCAGAATTCCGGCCAGTGCGGTGCGCGATATAGCCCAAGCTGTCCAGCGTGTTTGCTTCGCCGTCTTGATAACGACACTGGCGAGCCAACGCGAGAGCCGCCTTACACGACTCACGAGCCCTTGTGTAGTCACCAGCCTGTGCCTGATATAAACCAACCGAGTTTAGCGCGCGTGCCGTCCACATTGGAATATCCAACGTCTCGTACAGTCGCAGGGCGCGGGTAGCGTGGTGCAACGCATGCCGATAGTTCCCTTGTGCCGCCAACGCCCAGGCCAGACCCTGGTGCGTGCCCGCCTGGCCGTCCAGGTCATGGGCCGCTACAGCCATACGGAGGGCGCGCCTCAAATACTGTAAAGCTTCAACTGGCTGCCTGGCACGGGAATAGGCATGACCAAGCGCTCGATGTGTCCACACTTGTGCGACTGGATCAGACAGCGCGTCGGCCGCCGCCGCTCCCGTGGTCCACGCGGCGATGTCGTCCTGGAAATTCCAACGCCGCCAGTGGAAGGTGGTCAGCGTTCGCGCGATAAGCCACGCTTCCGTGTACCAGCCTTGCTCATGGCAGACGCGTTGGATCGCCAGTATGTTCGCCTGTTCAGCGGTAAACCATACGAACGCCTCAGCCTTGCCCTGCAACGGCAGGAAATGGCAGCCGACGGGCGGGTCTCCGATCGAGATCGCGTCACGGCTGGGAAAGAGCATTCGGTCACCGTGGTAGGCGGTGTGTAGGTAGAAGCCGGCCAGGCGCCGCAGCGGCTCGGCAGCACCAGACGAGATACGACCATGGGCTTGATCAACGGCGAACAGACGCACCAAGTCATGCATCAAGTAGCGTCCTGGGGCATGCTGCTGGATTAGGGACGCATTCTCCAGTTCCCGCAGGACAGTCCTGGTTCGCGTCATCGGTAGCGCGGCAAGACTTGAGGCGGCCGCCGTACTGATGTCCGGTCCTGGTGCGAGCCCAAGCAGGCAGAATACGGAGACCGTGTCAGCCTGGAGTGCGTTGAAGGACCAGGACAGCACCGCACGCACGTTGTCGGCCAACTCTCCGCCGTCCAACGCGTCCAGGCGACCCGCGCGATCGTGTAGTTCGCCGGCCAACACCGCGATCGGGAAGTCGGGGTGTGCTGCCGCACGGGCAGCGACCACACCAAGGGCCAACGGCAGGCCGGCGCAGCTGTCGAGTAGCTCCTTCGCCGGTTGGGGTTCGGCGGCCAGACGGTCGGCACCCAGATGGCTGGCCAACAGTTCGTGCGCATCAGCGGGTGAGAACATGCGCAGTTGCACGGCACGCGCGCCGTGCCGACCAACCAGACCGGTGAGGCGGCGACGGCTGGTGACCAGCACCATGCACGTCGGGGTACCAGGCAACAACGACACCACCTGGTCGGTGTCATAGGCGTTGTCCAGCACGATCAACACATGTTTGCCGGTGAGCAAGCTGCGATAGAGCCCGACCTGGGCATCGAGATCCGCCGGTATCGCCGCGGCGTCCACGCCGAACGCGTCGAGGAGCCCATGCAGCGCCACGGACACCGGCAATGGCTGGCCGGACGGGTCGAACCCACGCAGGTTGACGTACAGCTGCCCGTCCTTGAAGCGGTGGAGGTGCTGGTGTGCCCACTGCAGCGCCAACCAGGTTTTGCCGACCCCGCCGATCCCACTGATGGCCAGGATCCGAAGAGCACCGTCGGCCCCTTCGCGTTCGTCCAGTGCCGTGGTGAGGAATCTCAGCTCCTGCGTTCTGCCGACGAACAGCCCTGGCTGAGCCGGCAGTTGACGAGGTACGGGTTCGCGGCGCGTTGCCGATACGGTCAGCGCGTGGTCAGCAACGAGGATCTGCTGGTACAGCTGCTGCAGAGGCGGGCTCGGATCAGCCCCGAGTTCCTCCGCGAGCCGGTGCCGCAGGTGCTGGTAGTGCTGCAGGGCATGGGCTTGGCGCCCGCTGCGGTAGAGCGCGAGCAGGTACTGCCCGGCCAGGCGCTCATCCAGTGGATGCTGTTGGACCTGATCGGCCAGGTCGGCCAGGAGCAAGGTGTGCCGCCCCTGTCGTAGCTGGATGTCCGTGAGATCCAGCTGCGCCGCATGGCGTTGTGCTTTGAGGATGTCGCGTTGGGCGTTGAGCCACGGGGTGTCCAAGCCACTGAATGGTTCCCCGCGCCACAGGTCGAGCGCTTGCTCGAACAACACGGCAGCACCCTGGTCCCGTTCCGTGGCGGCCTGGTTCAACCGTGCACGGAAACGATGGAGGTCAACCGTCTGGGTGTCGAGCGTGAGTTGGTAGCCGGTCGGCTTACGATCGATCCTGGCCTCCATCGTCAACGCCAGCGCGCGACGCACCAAAGCGATGCTGTGCTGGACCGCGCGGCGCGGACGGTGTGGCAGGCGGCGCGTACCCCAGACGCGGTCGGCCAAGTCGTCGGCTGGCACGGCGCGATTGGCCTCGATCAACAGCACCGCGAGCATGCACCGCAGCTGTCGGTAGCCGATCACAATCTGCCGATCGCCCAGACAAGCCTCAACCGGCCCGAGTAGCCGGAACTCGATCCCCATCGCCAATCCCCTGGCAGCCGACGGCAGGAGTCTCACCTCCACTATCTGACCAGGCAACTCAACCGTTACTCAGCACCTGGGCAACATTGCCCGTGCATCCTGCAGGCAGCATCGATACCCCTCGCCGACAATCCCAAGGAAGCGGCGTGTGCCATGTCCGAATCTGACTTCACGAGGCAGCAGCTCTCGTCAGACCCCGAACAACCGCTGTTTCCAACCCCGCCGACGACTGTCGACGCCGGTTCGTTGCCAACTCAGCCGGTTCAGCCCACACCTCCAGCGCCACCCCCGGTGGTGACGCAGACCGTTCCCACGGAGCTCGCCCATACCGCTGGCGACGACACGTATCCGCTGGTTGCCTCGATACCTACCGCGTCACGCAAGCGGCGCAGCCGAGCCACAATCACTCTGCTGGTTCTGGTTCTGGTGCTGTTCGGCGGCGCGGGCGCCCTAGGCACGCTCTACTTCCGTGCCCAAAGCCGTCTGGACTTGACCACCCACGAAGTGTCGACGACGAAGAACACACTGACTGACGTCCAAGGCCAACTGACGCAGGCCAACGCGGACAACCGCACCCTGACGACACAGAAGACGAATCTGAACACCCAGATCGGCCTGATGACGCCGTGCGCGAGGTCGGCCAAGGCTTTGGCGGATATTCTCGACACCGACCTCAAAACCAACGTCAACCCTTTCCTGGACAACAAAATCGTTGGACCGATGAGCGAAGAGATCGGATACTGCCGTTGACCAAGAATGATCCAACCTGTAACTCGGCCTTATTCCGGCTCCTCAAGTTAACCGGTCGCATAGTCAACTGGCCACTTTCCGTAACCTTCGACTGTTGCCGCGTGGGGAAGTGGGCGGTTGGTCAGCCCCGATCATCGTACCGACCGGATCGGCCGCATGGCCGATTCCGGAATTGATCTCAAGCGAGAAAGGGGAACAACTACGATGTATCGCGAGTTCAACTGGATACACCGCGCAGTGATCGGCTTTGTGGCCGTTTCATCCGCGTTGGCTCTTTCGTCGGCACCGGCCACTGCCGCGCCGGTCACGCCACTCTCGGGACCGAACAGCGCGACGGCCGTAGTGCAGCGGACGATTCCCGGGTTCGCCCGGGCGGTCAGCATGAAGTCCGTCCGTATCCAGGCCGGTACCGGGCGGCATTCCCTGGTAATTCGGTCCGCCAGCCCCACGGGCGTGACAGGGACGACGTGTTTGGCTGAGGTCAGCGACCCGGCCGTGATCGGCCCCGGTGGGGATGGCCGGATCATCGGCACCAATGCCACCCTCTTCTGCAACGGGCCGATCGCCCGCGCCACGATCACGGTCGGCCTGTTCTTCTCTCTCGACAACACGAGCTACAATTTGTGTGGCATCAATCCCAACCAGTCCGCGTCAGGTACTCCGTTCATTGTCGGCGCGCAATGTGACGTCCCGCTGTTCACTCAGTTCTTCATCGGTGCGGCCATTTTCGATGTCCGGTTCCTCGACGGCGATCCGATCGAGGAAAGACTCGGGCTGCAAACATTCCCCGTTCAACGTTAACTAGTTGTCTCGCGCGGTGGCGAGTCGCGTTGGCGCGCGGCTCGTCACCCAAAGCTCTGGTTGACGAGCATCGAAATCGATTCGCGACGTGCGGGAACGGCAAATCCGGTGGGGGCGGGCAAGACTTGGATGGTGCGGGTGGTGACCAGGCCGCGTCCACGGTCGAACAGGAATCGAGGTAGAATGAGTCCCAGCTTTGTCCTCGCTCAGTGAAGTGATCTCACCAAGATCGCGGTGGTGAATGCCGAAGGAGCGCACGCACATACGCCATGCGGTCAGGTGTCGGGACGCGGGGCCGGGCCCAGGAAGTTGGCCAGGGAGCCCCTGGTAGGACTGGATTTGCGAAGATCAAGTCCGGACCAGGAAGCTCCCCGTGATCAGCTATCGTGCCATACTCGACGTGCCCCGCGAACTGGCCCAGTACCTGGGCGGACTGCTGCACGCTGAACGCCGCCGACGCGGCACCCGCAAGACGAGCCGGGCGTTGACCTGCTTCAGCCAAGCGGTACTGGGCCTGCGCTGGTTCCGCCAGGACGTCGATGTCACCGCGCTGGCGTTGGATCGAGCAGGACTGGCCACCAAGCCTGCCCGGCAACGACGTCCGCAGCCCGCGCACCCTTCGGCGACACTGCGTTCCCCAAGCCCCGCCAAGGATTCCGAGAAGCAGCGTGTTGCCCGGCGTACCGTCGGGCAACAGCCCGCAACAGGCGAGAGAGCTGAAGGGAAACTCCGCGCCAGTTCTCTATTTCCGCAGGGCGCGGACAGACTGACGTCTGCCGGGATCGACGTCGCCCACAGTGAGGGCAACCCTCACCTGAGGAAATGCACGCCAAGGACAAGGAATAGCGGCAAACCATTCCTATGGCCGTGCGTTGCCCTGACGTCGGGTCCGCCGTGCACGAGTTCGGCTGGCGAGTGTGCTGAGGCCTAGTGCGGTGGTCGCGTACGGGCCGAGCAGGACTGCCAGGCCACCGACCGCCGCGGTGGTGACGATCAACAGAATGACCAGTCGGATGAACTTCTCCCAGCCGGCGTGGAAGGCGATGGCCATGAGGTAGAGGATCATCCGCGCGGCCGCGGTGTCCGGTGTCGGACGTGTTGCTGACATGGATTCACGAAACCAGGCGGGCCGGAGTAGTCGGTCCGAGTCGGATCCGACGGTGATGTCGGACGGTCAGGTCGGACTGAAACGACGGGGTGCGGCCTGCCGACATGGTGGCGAGGAGGTTGGCGATGGACGACACACCGCGCCCGACCCCGGACACCGGGCCGGGCGACGAGTTGAAGTCGTGGATCGTTCAACTGGACCGTTTGGTCGGTATGCCGAGCGGTCGGGAAATGGCCCGGCTGGCCGGCTTGTCCGGAACCAGGTTGCCGGCCTCGACTCTGAGTGACCTGCGGCGGCGACGCGGCATACCTAGGGAGCCGGTCTGCGGATCGGTGTCGGCCGGGATCAGCAGGCCGACGTCGTCGTAGTGGCGCAGCGCGTGGATCGATAGTCTGGTGAGCCGGGCTGCTTCAGGTAATGCCACGCGTCCGAGCTCTGGCTCAGCCCGCCAGGTTTCGCTGGCGTGAACCGGCGGGGCATCGTGATCATCGTCCGGTGTGGACGTGGGCCGCCCAGTGGGCGGGGCGTCGGGGGTGGGTGTCGCGGTATCGGCGGACGGCGTGGTGGAGGGCGTGGGCAGCGCGGGTGGGGTCGGGCGGTGTGGTGCCGTCGTGGGTGAGGTGTTGGTATGTGTCGTGGGCGATTGTGGTGGCGGCGGTGTCGTCGATGGGCCAGAGGGTGCCGATGACGGCGCGGTATCCGGCGAGGTGGAAGGCGGTGGTGAGGTGGGTGGCCTCGTCGGCGTGTTGTGAGTTCGTGGCCGTGGTGCTGCACGCGGAGAGGTAGGCGAGTCGGGCGTTGGTGAGGTGCAGGGCGGTGATGTGGGCGAGGGTGAGCGGGCTGGTGTGATGGTCGTGCAGGACCAGCCTGCTGGTGGTGGGGTCGGTGTAGTCGGCGTGGCCGTGGCAGGCGAAGTGGGCGATGGCGTGGTGTGGCAGGGCGTCCAGGACGGCGTCGCGGGTGGTGGTGTGGCCTGCCGGGGGCAGGATGGTGGCGGCGGGGATGAGACCGCGGAGGTGCTCGGCCTCGGTGGCCACGCCGGTGAGGTGGGGGGTGTCGGGCACGTCGGGGGCGGCTACGACCAGGGTGCGGGAGTCGGGTTCGACCGTGTTGTTGGTGGCGTGCAGGAGAGCGCGGGCGGTGGGTGTGTAGGAGGAGACGACGCGGTCCATGACCGTGTCCCCGCGGCCGGCTATGCCGAGGTCGGTGGTGTGGTGGCCCGCCGCGTGCAGGGGCAGGGCGGTGACCGCGCCGACGGGGCACCACCAGAGGCGGGGCCAGGGCTGGCCGTCGGCTGGTGGGTCGGTGAGGCCCAGGTGGTCGAGGACAGGGCCGGTGATCGTGTCCCACATCCACGCCAGGACATCCAAGACCCGCTGCTGAGCCTGCTGTGCGGTTGCCTCGTCCACCGGAGGTTCGACCTCCCGATCCGGGCGCCTGCCGGGGACGGTGGCGCGGAGTAGGGCGACGTGCCGGTCGACGGCGTCCTGGGTGAGGTCGGGTAGGGGGATGGCGGTGACGGGGTGGCCTGGATCGTCGCGGAGGACGAGGGCGTAGCCGGTCTGGTCATAGGCGACGACGTAGACCACGGGCCCTCGGGCGGCGGCCGCGCGGAGGTGTTCGACGGGTGGTGGGAGGAGGAAGTAGCGCAGCTCGTGGATGGCGCGGATGCGCTTGAGGAGCTGGTGCCACCGGTCGATGACACGCTCCCGCGCCTGCATGTCGTGTTGGGTGGGATTTTCGACTTCGTGGTCGAGGGCGTCGAGCTGCTGCCGCAAGCGGGTGAACTCCTCGGCCAGGTCGGGCGCGTGCCTGCGGAGGGCGGACAGGTCGCTGCGGGTGTCGAGGGTGTCGGTGATCAGCAAACCCCGGCTCTGTTCGAGCAGTTCGACCGCACGCCGCGGGTTCCCGACGCCCAAGGCTGCGGTGGCGACGAGCGACGCCATTCCGCTCTGGCGGGTGACGCGGTGCTGCCGGTCGTTGCGGTGTAGCCGCCGCGGCGCGAGCAACCCCAGCATCGCGACCGCCTCTTCGGCCATGGACAAGGCATGCGCGGTGTTCCCGGTGAAGAGGTCCGCATGGGCTGCTCGCACGGCTGCCCGGATTCGGATATCCACCTGAGCTGTTCTGACAGCTTGCGCGCGCACGAAACACGTCCGGGACTCGTCGACCACGGCCCGTTGTCCGGTGTGCTGGTGTTTGAGCACCAGAGCGAGGCCGAGGTTGAACAGGTGTATGGCGCGGTGTGGGCTGTCGGCAGGGGTGGCCCGCACCGCGTGGTGGTGAGTGGCGACGGCCTCGTTCCCGGCGGACAGGTCTCCGGTCCGCTTGAACCTCGCCGTCAGGGCGTTGCCGAGGTTGGACAGGCAACAGCACAAGCCAGGATGGCCGGCGGGCAGAGTCCGCACAGCACGACGACCGGCATCAATGGCCTCCTCCAAGGAGGCCAAGTCACCGGTCGCCTCGTACAAACACAGCAGCGCGGGACTGAGCAGACTTGGTTGGCTGCCGGGGCGGAGGACGTCCACGGCCTCGTTGAGGTCCGCGATGTCGCCGGTGCGGTCGAACCTCATTCGGAGGGTGGCGGCGAGAGTGGACAGGAAAGGGTGAGAGTCGGCGGGGCCGTTGCGGATTGCTCGTTCAGCACGACGACTGGCATCAACAGCCTCCTCCAAAGAGGCCAGATCCCCGGTCTGCTCGAACCTCACCCGCAGGACGTCGCCGAGGTTGCACAGGCGCCAGCCGAGCTCAGGGTGATCGGCCGGGGTTGCCCGCAGCGCACGACGGCCTGCATCGACGGCGTCCTCCAAGGCGGTCAGGTCACCGGTCCGCTCGAACCTGTCCCGCAAGGCGGAGGCGAGGGCGGACAGGCGTCTGCTGAAGCCGGGATCGTGGGTGGGAGTGTTCTGCACCGCGAAACGGCCAGCATCAATGGCTGCCTCCAAGGCGGTCAGGTCACCGGTCCACTCGAACCTCCGCTGCAAAGCGTCAGCGAGGTTGGCCGGGCCCGCGCCACCATCGCGATAGTGGGCGGGGATGACCGTCACCGCGAGGTGGAGGACGTCAACGGCCTCGTCGAGAACGGCCAGATCTCCGGTCTGCTCGAACTTCAACCTCAGGGCGTTGCCGAGGTTGGACAGAAGTCCGCCGAGGTCGGGAGCGTTGGCGGGAGTGTCCCGCACCGCGCGGCGGAGAACGCCGATCGCCTCGTCCAAGTCGTCCTGCTCCACGTCCCGCCCCGACTCGTTGCGCACCACGATGCTCAGGGTGGACAGGGGTTCCTCGAGGTCCGGGTAGTTGGCGAGATACACCTGCACCGCGCGGCGACAGAGATCCACGGCCTCGTCCAACACGGCCGAGCCACCGGTCAACTCGACCCTCCTCTGCAAGATGACGCCGAGGTTGGCCAACCTCGCGACGAAGTCGGGGTGGTCGCTGGGGGTCGCCCGTAGCGCACGACGACTGGCATCAATGGCCTCGTCCAGGGCAGCCGGGTTCCCGGTTCGCTCGCACCTGCTCTGCACGGCGCAGCCGAGGGCGGACAACAAGGCCACGAAGTCTGGGTGACCAGTGTCGATCGTCCGCACGGCGTGGCGGAGAACACCGATGGCTTCGTCCAAGGCGGCTAAGTCCGCGGTCCGCTGGTAGATCTCAAGGAGCCCGACCGCATGGTTCTTGAGCTGGCTCTCGTCGATCAGCGTGGAATGTCGGACGGCCACCAGGGCCGTGACCTCGGGTCTCGTGGCGGCGACGGCCGTCAACAGATCCATGGCGCGGTCCCGGTCGAGGTGGCCCTGCCCGGCGGGAAGAGCTTGGTAGCGGCGCCAGTGCAATGAGCCCAACAGGAATCGGGCGTCCAGGTCGTGCTCCAGATCGGGTGTGGCCGTCCTGGCCACCTCCATCGCCAAGGCGGTGAACTCCTCGGCGAGTACGCGGCCGGGATCCCCATCCTTGCCGACGTCGACCAGGGCATGGCGGAGCGCCTCCTGTGCCCGCTCGCGGTCCCCCGCACGTCCCGCTGCCGCCACCCCGTCCCTCCGCGTGAATGCCGATCGTGTTCGCATGACACCCCCGCCACCCCGTCCTGACGGACGGCGGGGACAGGCGCGGGACGGACCACCACCACGTGACACGCGTAAACACACCTGACGCAGAAGATTCCTCCTGCCCCAACTCGTCGGTATCGAAAGGCCAGCGGCACTTACGCGGAGAGTCCCACTCCGCAACGAGAGACACCCGATAACCCAGCCATGGTTCCCGGAATCCGTCCCTCCCGAGCCGACCGCAGCGCAACCTGCTCGACCACGCCGAACGCTGTCCCACCGCGCCACGCTGAGGACATCTGCTCGGTGACAATTCTGGCGATCACACGATTTCGGTCGACAGTCCTTCCACGGACTTCGTCCCGAAGTTCCTGTACGAGGGCCACGTGTCGAAACCCTTGAACACAATTCTCCGAACGCACACTCTTCGGCAGTTGAGTGCGTTGGGCGAACTACCGATCAGCGGCATGGCTCTCGATCCGCGTGAGGTGAAGGATCCGCGTTCTGCCCGTTGGTAGCGAAGTCTAGATGTCCCGCGTTGCGGAACGGTCCTCCAGTGAGCTTCACCGGGCTGACGGCGCACGTCTCAGCGCGGGTCGAGCTCGACCCGGTGCTCCGTGAGCATGTCCAGGAGATACTCCCGGGTGATCGCCGGATGCAGGTTGTGCCGATCGTAGCCGGCGACGAGGTGCTCGCGGGCGACGGCCGAATCGTGCCACCCCAGTCGAAACGGAGCCTGCGCGCCGAACCCTCCGCGGAGGCAGTCGTGCACGGCGTCGAGGTTCCAGTCGAAGTCGACCGCGATCTTGGCCGTCCCGGACCCGGACACCACACGATCTTCGGCGCCCACCGTCCAGGTCTGACCGGGGGCGACGTCGAACTGTGGCATGTAGAACCGACGTCCGCCGGTGTCGAATGCCCAGCTGATTCCTGGCAGGTCCCCGATGGGGTCCCGCGTCACCCAGCCCCCGTCAAGCGAGCCCCAGCCACTCAAGGTGCTGGCGAGAATCGGGTTGGCACACATGTTGATCGGCGAGGAGGCATTGCCAGGGGAACTGGGAACCAGTACCCATCCGGCCACGAGCACGATGGAGGGTAATACTGTTTTTATTGACCGAAGCACGACCTTGTTCCGTTCAGTCGGGTCCTATCTGGGCATGCCGTTCCGCCTGAATCCCGCTAAGGGCAATTACTGCGTTATCTTCATCCGCAGTCAGCGGTTTGGCGCCACATCACCGCCAGTCTCCTCCACATTCGAAGTTGTCGCGCCGGAATGACACCACCGTGGGGATGCCCTGGTCGCCATTGACCGCACGGAGGAAATTTCTACAAAGTCGCCGCGCCGAGCATTCACCGCCACGAATGATTTCAAGCGGTCACTGCTTACTCGTCGTACTGGCGCTGTCCGCGCGCTTCTCGTCAGGTGTTTCGGTGTTCGCATGCTCGATTACCTTGTTGTTCGAGCCGCGGAGGCCGCGGGCAAGCTCGGCGAGCGCGCGGATGATGACGGCTCGCTCAGCAGGGGTACTTCCTCGTAAGGCCACCATGAGCGTGATCAGGAAGCCCAGGACCACAACAGCCGCGATCCAGATGAAGACAGTCATGTCCCGCGTCTTCCTTCCATGAGTCGGCGCACCTCGCGATAGCTGAGCGAGTGTCATCAGCAAAGCACGGATTCGCGCGGGCTACAAATCTCGACTTTCTGGCGACTGGTTCGATGGCACACTGAACGCCTCCCAAGCTATCTAGCCGCGAATACACTGCGCAGAAGCATGGTTCGGCTGATCTTGACTTTCCGGAAAGTCGGAACATCCTAGACTTTCTGGAAAGTGCTAGTCCGTCGACTCGATAATCGAATCGCCCGACCGCGAGCTCGACCTCCCAGCGGCCCACTTCCAACCGGCTGACGACACCTGTTCGGGTTCGCGGGCACCAGATGCTCCGCAGCGCGGCCTAGCAGGGAGATGGGCAGCCCTACGGTTCACACAACCAACTCATGGACCATCAACCGACTAGCCGCAGTGGAAGTCCATGCCGCAAGGTCGAGCAAAGACCCAGGTAGACGGCCCGTTGACGCCCTCTCCATCCAACTTGGACAGTACGCGGCGGCAAACCTATGACCAACGCATTCTCCGGACTCTACGGTCGAGTAGCAACCGCTCCCGCGCCAGCGACACCCACCGAACCCAGATTCCCCGCAGCCCACAAGGCGGACACTTCATCACCCGTGACCAGCACAAATAGGCTGAAGACGTCTAACTGGGAGCGCTCAACCTAGACGGAGTTTGCCGCTCCCGAAGCAGTCCACCGGACACCCGTGCGGAACGTCGCGGGCAACCGCCGGGCAACCATGCAGAAACACGAACAAGCACTCGCGTGTGAAAAGCCGGTAAAAACCCCAGTTCAACCGAGGTCTTCACCGTCCACTATGGAGCCGCCTAAGGGAATCGAACCCTTGACCTACGCATTACGAGTGCGTTGCTCTGGCCGACTGAGCTAAGGCGGCGTGACCTCGTCCAGTGTAGCGGGCTGGGGCGAACGGGTTTGCACCACCCGGATGGGTGAGGGGCCGGGCGTCACCCGGGACTGGGCTGATCGTTGGTACGGGTGACGCCAGTTGTAGGAGGACCTTCCCTATGCGCCGAGTCATGGCTTTGCCGTTGACGATCGCCGTGCTTGCGCTTTGCGCTGCCCCTGCCGCGGCTCAGCCTTCCACGACGCCGATTCCGCCGCCACGCGACCCGAACGCCCCGCCCGCGTCGGCGCCGAACGGGCCGCAGCCGCTGGGGCACGCCATCGGGGACGCCGGGACCGGGTTGTCGATCGTTCGGTTGTTGCCGGCGTCGGCGCCGACGAACACGATCCTGCCGGGGTACTCCGACCAGCTGCCCAAGCAGTCCGCGCTCGAGGTGGGGTTCGGGTTGGCGAGCGCGCAGGTCAACTCCGAGTCGTACCTCAGCTATGAGCACTCGGTGGCGCAGGCGTCGCCGGGTGGGGTCGCGGTTCAGGGGGCCAGCCCGCAGTCGCCCGGCACAGTGGCCCAGACGGCCCCGCCGGACAACGAGCAGCCCACGACGTTCGGTCTCAACCCGCCGTCCACCCCGCTCGACGCCTTGGTCAAGGTCGGCCTGTTGAACGGCAGCGCGCACGCACGTTGGAGCGACACGTTGGGGCCGTGCGTGACCCCGTTGTCGGACGCGAGCCAGTCCATCGCGAGTCTCAGCCTGCTCAACGCCATTCCCACGCTGCCCGGGATCACGGACCTGTCCGGCAAGCTCACCGACTCGAAGCTCAACCCCGACCAGCTGCAGGCGTTGACCGACCAGCTGAAGGCCCTGCCCGGCCCGTTGGCGCAGCTCGGCGGCCTGCTGCCGGGGCCGTCCGGCGGCGGCACCGGGTCGTTGATCAGCCTGCCGAACACGCTGTCCACGCGGTCGACCGTGCAACTGGTGGACATGCCCGGCACGAGCAACAAGGCCGTGCAGTCGACGTCGACGTTGCAGGTCGCGAGCCTGAACCTGCTCGCCGGCACGCCGTTCGCGCTGTCCCTGAACGTGGTGAGTCAGCCCACGTTGCAGGTCACGTCGACCGGTGACGCCAAGACGTCGACGGTGAAGTACACCGCACCTGTGCTGAGCGTGAAGCAGGGCGACAAGGTCCTGTTCACGTTGGACGCCGCGCACCCCACGTTCGACGTGCCGATCGGCATCCCGCTGCCGGGACTGAGCAGCCAGCTGCCGGACAACCTGAAGAACCTGCCGCTGATCGGCGACCTGATGAACGTCCTGCCGAAGGGCTCGCCGCTCGCGTCGAACGCGAACCAGTTGGGCCAGCTCAAGCTGGACATCGGCGTGCTGCGGCTGACCATCGCGGGCCTGCAGCAGAAGGCGCAGGACACGACGGAACCGTTCAAGGGCCACCAGCTCGCGGCCAGCGCCCGCATGCTCGACCTGCAGGTCCTGCCGACGCAGGCGTTGGGTCTGCCGGGCCTGCCGTCGTCACTCGCCGAGGTGTCCATGGGTGAGCAGGTCGCCCGAGCCGCGGCGCCCACCGGCGGCGTGGTGTGCGGAACGGCCGGGGCGCCCGCGCCTGGGCCTGGTCCGGCCCCGCAGGCCAGTGGGCCGAAGTTGGCGTACACCAGCGCGTACCAGGCCATTCCGATGTTCTGGACGGGCGCGGCGATGCTGCTGGTGGGTGTCGTGATCGTCGCCGGGCTGCCCGCGAACCGGCTGCGTCGGCTGGTTGCGGCAGGACCCGCCGACCAGGACGACGACGATCAGCCGTAGTACAGGGTGGTCACCATCGCTTCGATGGCGATCCGCGGTTTGACGTTCAGCTCCAGCGCCTCGCGGCAGGCAAGCACCGCCTCGAGGCGCCGGAGCGCGGACTCCGGCGACCAGTCCTCGGCGGCGGTCCGCGCGTCGGTCGCGCGGTCCGGGTGGTTCAGGACGGCGGTCGAGCCCGAGCCGGCGACGAGCACGTCCCGGTAGAAGCCGGCCAGGTCGACCAGGGCCAGGTCGAGGGTGTCCCGCTGGGTCCGGGTCGCGCGGGACTTCTGCCGGCGCTCCAACTCCTTCAACGCGCCAGCGGTGCCACGAGTCGCGGCGGCAGTGCCCTTTCCGGTGCCGCCCGCGCCCAACGCGGTCTTCAGCGCGTCACGTTCGATCTCGTCCCGGGAGTCGCTCTGGTCCGACGCTTCGGTCTCGGCGGCCTTCACCAGATCGTCCGCCAACGTGAAGATGTCCGACGGCCGGCGAAGGCCCAACGGGATGCGAAGCACAGCCTCACGGCGGGTGCGCGCCGCCTCGTCGGTCGCGAGCCGACGTGCCCGGCCGACGTGCCCGCCGCACACCGAAGCCGCCCACTGCGCGGTCTTCGGCTCAACAGAATCCCGGTGCACCAACACTTCCGCGATGGCTTCGGCCGGGGGGATCCGGAGCGACACGCCACGGCAGCGCGACCGGATGGTCACCGACACGTCGTCCGGATGGTCCGAAGGCGCGCACAGCAGGAACACCGTGCGGTTAGGCGGTTCCTCGACCGCCTTCAGCAACGCGTTCGCCGCGCCTTCGGTGAGCCGGTCCGCGTCCTCGATGATCACGACCTGCCAGCGGCCACTCGTCGGTCGCCGCGCCGCCGTCTGCACCAAGGCCCGCATCTCCGCGACGGAAATGGAAAGTCCTTCTGGCACAACGAGTCGTACGTCCGCGTGCGTCCCGGCCATCGTGGTACGACACCCTTGACACTCACCGCAACCCGTACCGGTCTCGCACTCCAGAGCCGCCGCGAACGCCCTCGCCGCGACGGACCGCCCTGAGCCGGGTGGCCCGGTGAACAGCCACGCGTGGGTCATGCCGCTGCCGCCGTCGCCCCGGACGATCGCGGCCGCCGCAGCCGCCGCTTTGGTCAGCACTTCGACGGCGTTGGCCTGCCCAACGACCTGCGACCAGACGGTCACTTCGCCTCCACCGGCGTCAACTCGACGTCGTCCTCGGCCAGCCCCAACCGCTTGGCGGCGATCGCGCCCTGGACCGCGATCCGGACCCGCAGCGATGTGGCGTCGTCGTCATCGTCGGACTCGACCACGACATACCGGGCCGGGTCCGAGGAAGCCATGTCCAGCAACAGATCCTGCACCCGCCAGTGGTGGTCGGACGACTCCGACCGGAACTTGGGCAGCGTGGCCGGATCGCGGTCGAGCAACACGGTCAGGTCGGGCCGCAGCTTCGCGGTCGCCCAGTCGGTGAGGCCTTCCATCTCCTCCGGGTCCAGCCCGGCGAGCGCCGACAGGTGCGCGAACGGACTGTCCACGAAACGTTCCATCACGACGATCGCGCCCCGGTCCAACGCCGGCCGGATCTCCCGTTCCACGATGTCCGCGCGGACCGCCGCGGCCACCAACGCATGCGCCCGAGCACCGGTCAGCTGCGCCCCGGCCAGCACCGCACGCAGCCGCCGGTCGTCCAGGGTCGGGTCGGTGGCCAGCACGATCTCCCGGCGACCGGAGTGCCGCAGCCAGTCGGTCAGCAGCCGGGACTGGGACGCGGTGTCCTGTGCCGTGTCGCCTTCCACGGCGATGAGCACCCCGGTCGACCGGCGCGGCTTGCCACGGATGGCCGCCTTCAGGTCGGCCAGGATCGTCTCGGTCCGGCGGTCGTCCATCTGCTTGTACGCGATCACGCCGACCAGCGCGGCGATCAGCCCGGCGCCGAACAGGACCGGCCGCGTGCCGTCGACCAACACGGGATGGCCGAAGACCGAGATCGTGCGTCGCTGGACGAGACCGACCAGCAGCGGCACCACCATGATCGACAACGCCAGAATGATCTTCATCAACGACTGGTAGATCGCGTTGATGCGGCCGCGGATGGCGTCCTCGACCTGGGTGCCGATGATCGTCACACCGGTGAGGAACGCGATGCCCGCGCACGTACCGACGAACGCGACCGCCACCAGCGAGATCCACAGGTGCGGAGACGCGGCGACCGGCAGCAGACCGAGCCCGGCCAACACGATCGCGATGCCGAACAGCCGGTTGTGCGGGATCCGCTGGGCCATCTTCGGCGCGGTGGCCATCCCGGTCGCCAGACCGATGAACACGGCCACGAGCAGCCAGCCGAACGCGGAGTCACCGCCGAGCAGGCTGGACGAGTACGGCTTGGAACTGCCGACCAGTGCGCCGGCCGCGGCGAACGCGCCGATCATGCCGATCAGCAAGCCGCGAACCAGCTTGGTGCTGCGCACGAACCGGAACCCGTCCCGCACCATCAGCAGCATGCCGGTCTTCTTCTCGGCCGGATCGGCTCCGTCCTTGGCCGGTGCGACGACGCGGAGGGACAGCTCAGGAATGCGGGTCGCGACGATGATCGCCGACGTCAGGTAGAACAGGCCGTTGATCAAGATGATGATCGTGGCCATGGTCATGCCCTGGTCGTCCAGCTTGACGCGCAGCTGCGTGGTGATGCCGGTGATCAGCGCGTACAGGGCGGCGCCGGAGATGACCGCGACGCCCCACGTCATCACCAGGCCGAGCTGGTTGGCGGTCTCCACCTGGTCCTTGCGGCGCAGCAGGTTCGGGATCGCGGCGTCCTTGGACGGGATCCACAGCAGCTGGCAGCAGCCGATGAAGAAGTTGCCGACGAGCAGCCACACCGGCGTGCCCACCAGGGCGATGGAGACCAGCAGGCCGCAGCGCAGCAGGTCGCACACGACCATCACCTTGCGCCGGTCGAACCTGTCCGCGAGCAGCCCGCCGATGGGCGCGAACAGCAGGCCCGGCAGCAGTTGGGTGAGCACGACACCGGAGAAGGCGTAGTTCTGGAACGCGTAGTCGTTGGTCAGTTTGGTGATCAGACCGGACAACGCCAGCAGCGACAGCCAGTCGCCCGTGCTGCAGATGAAGGTGACGATCCACAGTCGCCGGAATGGCCGGATCGCCAGAACGCTGCGGATCCGGTGTGCCAGCGACGCGTCAGACCGGGCCGGGGGTGGGTCCCCGGCTTGTCCGAATTGCCGTCCGTCCACGCTGATGTTCCCCACCTCATTCCCACCAACAGCGTAGCGACCACACCCGGAAGGCGGGTCAGCCGCCCGAGTGTCAGCCGAAAAGCTGACTGAGGGTGTCCGCAAGGCTGCGCACCACGTAGACCAGGATCACCGCCGTGACCAGCAGGATCAGCAGGACGACCCGAATGCCGGTCCGGGACGACGTCGACTGGTTCGCCACCTTGGGGGTGGGCAGGCGATCCCGGGTGGCCCGCAGTACCCGGGCCATGGCGACCGGGGACGGCCACGGGCGCAGCGGGGCGGTGATCGTCGGTGACGGCTTCACCATCGGGGACGGCCGTCGGGGACGCCGGCGCGGCGGCTCCTCGAGTACCGCACGGATCTCGGCGGGGTCGGGCAACGCGACCGGCTTCGGCGCGGCGACTCGCGGTTCCTGGCCCGACCAGCTGTCACCGGTGACGAGACCGGCGAGCGGATCGGGCAAAAAGGACAGTGGCGGCAACGCCTGGGTGCCGTCCAGATCTGTCACGGAATCGGCTCCCACTCCAGATCTCCCCTCACCACCAGTGGTCCGACCTCAGGGTAGCTCGTGGGCATCGACGCCTCGTCCCAGAGGGTGAGATAGACGTCCCTGGCGGCCAGGCTGCGCGCCACGTCCGACATGAGCGGGTCGAAAAAGGACGTGCGGTAGGTGGAGTCGGTCGCGATGGCCGCGGCGAAGTACATGCCGGAGAACCCGGCCAGGAACAGCGAGACCCGGATCAGCTCGTCGCTGATACCCGGCAGGCGCAGCGTGAACAGGGTGCCGCTGGGTTTCGGCGGGTGGCCCAGCCAGGTCTCCATCACGCTGGGGTCCACCGAGATCAGGCCGAACACCACGAAGAACCAGAACACCACCACGGAGAACACCACCGCCTGCAGTGCCTGGGCCAGGAACACCACCAGCGCCAGGTTGAGCTTCTCCGGCCTGGTCAGCGGGTAGTTGCGGACAGCGTGGTCGTCGTCGGGGACCAGCCCGTCCAGCGGTGTCTGCCACAGCAGCGCCACGTAGTCCCTGGTGCCGGACGCCCGGTGCTTCACGAGGACCGCGCGGCCCTCGTCCCGCAGGATGGACACCAGGAACATCGCGCCGAAGACGACGAAGAAGGCGATCACCAGCCACAGGCTCGTACGGTGGCCGCCGGACTCGAGCTTGTCGGAGATCTGCCACGTCTCGGTCGCGAAGAACCCGAACAGCAGGAACAGCATCAGCAGCGGCAACGCCCGGGTGGCGACCGCGCTGATCTGCCGGATCGCGACCCGCAGCGCCCAGCCGAGGATCGAACCCGCGCCCACCACCACGACGAACAGCAGGCCGACCACGATCCCGGCGTCGATGGCGATCCACTCAACGAGGTTGCTGATCTGCCCCGCGGCCTTCTGCACCACCGGCACCACGACGACACTGATCACGACCACGGCGACCGCGACGGCCATCCGGGTTCGTTCGGTCCAGGACCGCATGATCCGCGCGATCAGCCAGGACACCACGATCGGCACCACGAGCGCGGCCAGCGAAAGCGCCAGCAGGCCGAGCACGTACGGCGTGTTCTCGGTGTTCACGTTCAACTTGGCGACGCGGTCGGTCACCCACGTCAGCAGTACGTTCGACAGCAGCAGGAACACCTGCGCGGGCATCGCACGCGGCAACACGGCCGCGCCACGCACCCGGCGCTTGACCACCATCGGCAGGCCACGGCGGCGGAACCAGGTCTCCACCGCACGTCTTTGCGCATCACTAGGCACCGCTCTGTCCCCCGATCATCCCAGTCGGGCGACACACTAACCCAAGCGGCTCGCGCGGTTACGCTACTTGGCCTTGGCCCTCGACGCCGTCGCGCGCGGCTTGGCCGGCGCCTTGGTCGTCGCTGCCTTGGTCGTCGCGGTTTTGGTCGTCGCCGTTTTCGACGCGGCCGTCTTCGCGGGCGCCTTGCGGCGGACCGGGGCCTTCTTCGGCGCCGGGCCCTTCTCCCGCTTCTCCGCCAGCAACTCGGCCGCGCGCTCGTCCGTCAACGTCTCCACGCTGTCAGACTTGCGCAACGACGCGTTGTACTCACCGTCGGTGACGTACGGGCCGAACCGGCCGTCCTTGACGATCATCGGCTTGCCGGACACCGGGTCGTTGCCCATTTCCTTGAGCGGCGGGGCCGACCCCGCGGCGGCACGACCGCGCTTCTTCGGCTCCGAGTAGATCTTCAGGGCCTCGTCCAAGGTCACGTTGAAGAGCTGGTCCTCGGTGGTCAACGACCGCGAGTCCGTGCCCTTCTTCAGGTACGGGCCGTACCGGCCGTTCTGCGCGGTGATCTCGTCGCCGGACTGCGGGTCCTTGCCCACGACCCGCGGCAGGGACAGCAGCTTGAGGGCGTCCTCCAGGGTGATGTCCGCCAGGGTCATCGACTTGAACAGCGACCCGGTCCGCGGCTTGACCTTCTTGGTGCCGTTCTCCTCCGGCAGCACCTCGGTCACGTACGGGCCGAACCGGCCGTCCTTGGCCACGATCTCGTGCCCGGACACCGGGTCGGTGCCCAGCGACCGGCCCTCCTGCGGGGTGGCGAACAGCTCCTCGGCGATCTCCTGGCTCAGCTCGTCCGGCGGCAGGTCCTCAGGCAGGTTCGCCCGCTGGGACTCACCGTCGACCTCGCGCTCCAGGTACGGGCCGAACTTGCCGACCCGGACCACGACCTGGCGGCCCTCGGCGTCGTCGAACATCGGGATCGAGTTGACCAGCCGCGGGTCGATCTCGTCGACGCTCACGCTGATCAGCTTCTTCAGCCCGCCCGACCGGCCGACCGAGCCCTCCGGCCCGATCTCGCCGCCGAAGTAGAACCCGGACAGCCAGTCCGTGCGCTGCGCGCGGCCGGCCGCGATGCCGTCCAGCTCGTCCTCGAGCGTGGCGGTGAAGTCGTAGTCCACCAGCCGGCCGAAATGCTGCTCCAGCAGGCCGACCACGGCGAACGCGATCCACGAGGGCACCAGCGCGGCGCCCTTCTTCCACACGTAGCCGCGGGACTGGATGGTGCTGATCGTCGTCGCGTACGTCGACGGCCGGCCGATGCCCAACTCCTCCAGGGTCTTGACCAGGCTGGGCTCGGTGTACCGCGGCGGCGGCGAGGTCGCGTGCCCGTCCGGCGTCAGCTCGGCCGCCGTGACCTGCTGGTCCTTGACCAGACGCGGCAGGCGGCGCTCAGCGTCGTCAGCTTCGCCGCCCTGCTCGGAGTCGACGGTCTCGACGTACGCCTTGAGGAAGCCGGGGAACGTGATCGTGCGGCCGGACGACGCGAAGGTGCACTCCTCGCCGCTGGCCGAAGTGCCCAGGATCCGCACGCTCATCGTGGTGCCGCGCACGTCCGCCATCTGCGAGGCGATCGTGCGCTGCCAGATCAGCTCGTAGAGCCGGAACTCGTCCGACTGCAGCTCCTTCGCCACCTGGCCGGGGGTGCGGAACACCTCGCCGGCCGGGCGGATGGCCTCGTGCGCCTCCTGCGCGTTCTTCACCTTGCGCGTGTACTGGCGGGGCGTCGGGTGGACGAACTCCTTGCCGTACAGGCTTGCCGCCTGCGCACGAGCCGCCGCGATCGCTGTCTCGGACAGCGTCGTGGAATCGGTACGCATGTACGTGATGTAACCGTTCTCGTACAGCCGCTGAGCGACACGCATCGTCGTGTCCGAAGAGAACCGCAGCTTGCGACCGGCTTCCTGCTGCAGCGTCGAGGTCATGAACGGCGCGTACGGCTTACGGCTGTACGGCTTCTCCTCGACGCTCGCGACGCGCATGTCCACGCCGGCCAACGCCTCGGCCAGGCGGCGCGCCTCGGTCTCGTCCAGCAGCCGGACGTCCGCGGAGTTCTTGAGCTTGCCGTCCGGGCCGAAATCCCGGCCCGACGCGAGCCGCGTGCCGTCCACGGCCACCAGCCGCGAGCCGAAAGTCGGGGGCTCCGTGCCCGCGCCGGCGTCCATGATCGCCGCGATGTCCCAGTAGGACGCCGACTTGAACGCCATCCGCTCGCGTTCCCGCTGGACCACGATGCGGGTCGCCACGGACTGCACCCGGCCGGCCGACAGCCGCGGCATGACCTTCTTCCACAGCACGGGGCTGACCTCGTAGCCGTAGAGCCGGTCGAGGATGCGCCGGGTCTCCTGCGCGTCGACCAGGTCGAGATCGAGCTCACGGGTGCTGGCGGCGGCCTCCTGGATGGCCTGCTCGGTGATCTCGTAGAAGACCATCCGGCGGACCGGCACCTTGGGCTTGAGGGTCTCCAGCAGGTGCCACGCGATGGCCTCGCCCTCGCGGTCACCGTCCGTCGCGAGGTAGACCTCGTCGACCGTCTTCAGGGCTTCCCTGAGCTCGGTGACCGTGGCCTTCTTGTCCGGCGTGACGATGTAGATCGGCTCGAACCCGCCGTCGACGTTCACCCCGAGGCTGGCCCACGACTGGCCCTTGTACTTGGCCGGCACCTCGGCCGCCTTGCGCGGCAGGTCCCGGATGTGGCCCTTGGACGACTCCACGACGAAATTGCGGCCGAGGTAGGACGCGATTTTGCGCGCCTTCGCCGGTGACTCGACGATCACTAGCCGGCGCGGCTCGGCGCCGTTCGCCGATCCGTCGCTCTTCTTCGTCCTGGTCGCTGCCACTCTTCGTCCTGCCCTCTGTCCCGCCTGTCCCAGCTCCACTGGGAGCGTCAGCCCGTCAGTGTGCACTGTCGGGTGCCGTCTGCCGAAGTGGAGGTGTCCCGAGGCACAACCGCGCGCTCGGGTAACCCCCGGTGACCCTCTCTACCTCGCACGGGCCGACCGGCTCGTTACCGAGGGACCGTCCCGCCGCACGTGGAACCCATCCCAAAGGGTCCTTGGGCTACCCACTACTAGCACGATCAGATGGCCCCGTGCATCACTGGCGGCAACCCTACGCGCGCGAGAGAAAATCACCCGATCGGCTGAATGCGCGTGTCGGCCAATGCTCCCCCGCCTCGGTCGTCGGCGGATCGCCCACCAGTTCGACCAGTCGGCCGATCCGCCGCCGGCCACTCAGCCTCAACCCGGGCCCGCCACCGCGTATTCCCAGCAGGCTCACCGGCAGGCCGATCCGGGTGCAGGCCAGCAGCAACGGTTCGTGCGTGTCGGGGGCGTGTTCGTCCAGGCCGAGCAGGTAACCGGTGTCCACCCAGCGGCCGAAGGCGGTCGTCCAGACGCGCAGGGTGGCGCCGTCCAGCGCCAGCCCCCTAGGCACGGCCTTCACCGCCCCTTTCGTCCAACTGTCGGCCAACGGGATGAGGTCGTTCCGGAACGCGGTTCGGACCAGGGGACGTCCTTCTTCGGAGGTGGCCAGTTCGGGCTGCACACCGCGTTCGCCGAACGCCAGGACGAGCGCTTGTTGTCGCCAGGGCTCGTCAAGCACGACCGAGAGCCGGGCCGCCGCATGCGCGAAATGCACGACCTGCCCCTGGCCGCACAACAGCCCACCGAGATCCACGACTCCGGGCTGCATGGCCTCGGCGGAGAAGAACGACATCTGCGCCACGGCCATCAGACTAGAACATGTGTTCGGCTGCCGCGAGGGTAGAAAGTTTCACATGTGACACGTGGGGCTACGACGACGGTGGCGTCGACTCCGAAGAGCTCCCCGGCGGAGTGTTCGTGGACGAACTCGACGTCGGCGGTGTCGATGTCGGCGGTGTCGACGAGGTGACCGGCGGGAGCGCGGACCGGCTGGCTCGCGTCCGGCTCACCTCGGTGCAGTTGTCCGCACTGCGTGCGGCCGCCTGAAGGTCCGGGAAACGCTCGCCCATGCCCTCAAGGGGGTTCACCGGCGCCCGCAGCCCCTGAAGCGTCTGAGCGATCTGCTGGAGGGCCGTACTGACCGCGGTCCGGTCGTCCGGATTCACGTTCTCGATCTGGCTCTGCGCCGCCCGCACGGTCTGGCTCAGCACGTCCAGGGACTGGATGATCGCCTGGGTGGCCTCGTCACCGCCGGCCACCGGCGACGGACCGATACCGGACAGCTTGGCCTTCGCGCCGTCGAGCTGCTTGGTGGTGGCGTCCAGATACGCCCGCAACGACGACACCATGGTCGCGGGGCTGGTCGAATCCATCTGGAAGGTGACCGCGTCGCGGTCGTAATCCAGGATGGCGGCGCACAGGTTGTCCGCCCACTGGACGCCGACGGACGGCACCTGCGAGGTCTGGCCGACCGGAGCGGCCGCCGGAGCCTGCGGGGTGCAGCCGGCGGCGACCACGCCGAACAGAGCCAGCGCCACCAGGGCGCGTTTCACGGGTGGATCCTCATTTCAGCCGCCGGTGATGTCCTTGCATGCCGCCGCCTTGCCCATGGCGTCCCGCAGCGCGTCGTTGGTGTTGTCCTTGAACGGGTCGGTGATCTTGCTGGTCTCGTCCCCGAGGCTCTGCAGGATCTGCGCGGCGGCGTCCTGGTCGCCGCCGCGCACCTTGCCGGCGGCGTCCTTGAGCACCTGCTGGGACTTCTGGTACGCCTCGACGATCTTGTTCTTCACGTCGTCGGCGCCCTTGATCGGCGACGGCTCGATCGTCTTGAGCCGGTCGACCGTCCGGCCGAGGCCGGTGGCCATGTCGTCCACAAGCTGGCCGAGCTTCGCCTGGATCTGCGACTGGTCCTGGACCTGGCTCATGGTCGCGGCCTGGTCGGCGATGGACTTGGTGAACTCGCTGAGCGGCGTGCACAGGTTGTCCGCCCACTTCACCGGGTCGCCGCCGGCGGGCGGCAGCGGGGCGACCGGCCCGGTCGGAGCACCGCTCCCGGCACTGCCGGACGGCCCGCCCGACCCGGAACCGGACTGCGGTGGCGGCGCGTTCGAACCGGACACGCCGCCAGGAGCCGGCGGGGCGCCGTTGCTACTGCTGCTGCATCCGGCCAGCGTCAACGTGATCCCAAGAGCCACGGCCACGACTAACGAGGGGCGACGACTCATCAACACTCCAGACGGTCCGGGGGCGCGTCGGCACCGACGGTACCCGGGCACGGGTTTGGACACGGTGAGGGCCGCCCCTTGAAGCAAAGGGCGGCCCTTCCGTAGGCAAAACTTCAGACGTTGTTGACCTGTTCGGCCGGGCTGTCCGCGATCGCGTTGCCACGACGCTTCGACACCACGACCGCCGCCGCGATGATCAGCACCGCGACCAACGAGATGACGACCCGCAACGCGGTGTCGCCCTGGATGGTGAACGTGACCACGGCCGGGGCGACCAGCAACGACACCAGGTTCATCACCTTGATCAGCGGGTTGATGGCCGGACCGGCGGTGTCCTTGAACGGGTCGCCGACAGTGTCGCCGATGACGGTCGCGGCGTGCGCGTCCGACCCCTTGCCACCGTGGTTGCCGTCCTCCACCAGCTTCTTCGCGTTGTCCCACGCGCCACCGGAGTTGGCCAGGAAGATGGCCATCAAGGTGCCGGTGGCGATCGCGCCGCCGAGATATCCGGCGAGCGACTCGACGCCGAGACCGAAGCCGACCGCGATCGGCGCGAACACCGCCAGCAGGCCCGGTGTCACGAGCTCACGCAACGAGTCCCTGGTACAGATGTCCACGACTCGGCCGTACTCCGGCCGGACCGTGCCGTCCATGATCCCCGGATTGTCGTGGAACTGCCGCCGTACCTCGTACACGACCGCGCCCGCGGCCCGCGACACGGCGTTGACGGCCAAGCCGGAGAACATGAACACGACGGCCGCGCCGATGATCACACCGACCAGGGTGTTCGGACTGACCAGGTTCGCCGTGAACGCCACCAACGACTTTCTCGCGTCGTTGATCGCCTCGCTGTACGAGCCGAACAACGCGGTCGCGGCGAGTACCGCGGTCGCGATCGCGATGCCCTTGGTGATGGCCTTGGTGGTGTTGCCCACCGCGTCCAGTTCGGTCAGGATCTGCGCGCCCTCGGTCGTGACGTCGCCCGACATCTCGGCGATGCCCTGTGCGTTGTCGCTGACCGGGCCGAACGTGTCCATGGCCACGATGACGCCGACCGTGGTCAACAGACCCGTACCGGCGAGCGAGATGGCGAACAACGCGACCGTGGTGTCCGCGGACAGCAGGAACGCGCCGTACACCGCGGCACCGATGACGATGGCCGTGTACACAGCGGACTCGAAACCGACCGAGATACCGGACAGGATCACCGTCGCCGCACCGGTCTCGGACGTCTCGCCGACGTGCTTGACCGGCTTGTGCTCGGTGCCGGTGTAGTACCCGGTGAGCCACAGGATGATGCCCGCGAGCGCGATGCCGATGATCACCGCGACCGCGGCGATCAGGCCCGGGTTGCCCGGCAGCGACGGCGTCTTCGCGCCGTCCAGGCCGGCGAACGAGGTCGGCAGGAAGGCGAACGCGGCGACGGTGCACAGCACGAGCGAGATCAGCGCGGAGATGTAGAAGGACCGGTTGATCGCGTTCAGGCCGTTCTCACCCGGCCGCGCCTTGGTGATGAACACGCCGATCACGGCTGTGACGACACCGATCGCGGGCACGATCAACGGGAACAGCAGGCCTTGCGCGCCGAACGCCGCGCTGCCCAGGATCAGTGCGGCCACCAGGGTCACCGCGTACGACTCGAACAGGTCCGCCGCCATGCCGGCACAGTCACCGACGTTGTCGCCCACGTTGTCGGCGATCGTGGCGGCGTTACGCGGGTCGTCCTCCGGAATGCCCTGTTCCACCTTGCCGACCAGGTCCGCCCCGACGTCCGCGGCCTTGGTGAAGATACCGCCGCCGACACGCATGAACATGGCGATCAGCGCGGCGCCGAAACCGAAGCCCTCCAACACCTTCGGTGCCTGACCCGCGAACGACAGCACCACGATGGACGCGCCGAAGAGACCAAGGCCGACCGTGGCCATGCCGACCACACCGCCGGTACGGAACGCGACCCGCGTCGCCTTCTCGCGGCCGCCCTCCTCGTTCGCCGCCGCCGCGACCCGCAGGTTCGCCTGCGTGGACAACCACATGCCGAGGTAGCCGATGGAGAACGAGAACACCGCGCCGACGAGGAAGAACAACGATCGGCCGATTCGTTCACCGGCACCTTCCGCCGGCAGGGCGAACAGCAGCAGGAACACCACGATGCCGAAAATCAGCAGGGTGTTCCGCTGGCGCTTGAGATAGGCCGCCGCGCCCTCTTGTACCGCCTTGGCGATGTCCTGCATCTTCGCGGTGCCCTGGCCCGCGGCCAGCACCTCCCTGAGCAGGAAATAGCCGACGACAAGAGCGGCGAGGGCGACCACGGCGACCACAACCACAATGCTGTAGTCGCTGCCGCGGAGGGTAGCCTCCGCAAGCTGGTACTGCCCGGACATCCGTCCTCCTGTGACTTCTGCCGATTTGCTCCCGTCCATTTCGCGCCGACGGGACGTGCTTGCCACCACGTGTGGGTGGGACGTCGGCGGAGTCTATGTGTAGTGGAGATCGCGTTCGTGAGGCGTCCCCGCCCGTGCACGTTCCGTTATCCGGCAGTGATCGATTCCGGGATCGATCAAGGCCTCGTGCCGGCGGCATGCCGGAGTGTCGGTCGGGTGTGCGAAGCTCGACAAGTGGGTGACACGCGAACTGACCGTTCCGCACGCCAGCGGGGACGGCTGTTGCTCGACCGGGTGCTCGCCGGCGTCCCAGCGAACGAGAATCCGTTGACCCACGCGCACGACATGCCCGAACTGCCCGCGCGGCACGCCGACTGGCCCTCATGGGCGCCCGCTGAGGTGGTGTCCGCCTTCCAGGACCGTGGCCTGGGAAAGCCGTGGGCGCACCAGGTGGAGGCGGCGGATCACGTGTGGCACGGCCGGCACGTGGTGCTCTCGACGGGCACGGCGTCGGGAAAGTCACTCGCATACCAGTTGCCAGTACTGTCGTCGCTCCTGTCGGACAGGCGGAACACGGCGTTGTACCTGGCGCCCACCAAGGCGTTGGGCGCCGACCAGCTTCGGTCCGTCAACGACCTGGGCCTTTCCGGCGTCCGGGCGGCGAGCTACGACGGCGACACACCGATGGCCGAGCGGGACTGGGTGCGGGCGCACGCGCGATGGGTGTTCACCAACCCGGACATGCTGCACCGAGGTGTGCTTCCAGCACACGCGCGGTGGGCACAGTTCTTCCGCCGCCTGCGCTATGTAGTTGTCGACGAGGCGCACGCGTACCGCGGCGTCTTCGGTTCACATGTGGCCCTGTTACTCCGTCGGCTTCGTCGGGTGGCTCGGCACTACGGCGCCGACCCGGTGTTCGTCGCGGCGTCCGCGACCGTGTCCGATCCGGCGAACTCGGCATCTCGCTTGTCGGGCGTCGACTGCGTCGCCGTCACCGAGGACACGTCACCCCGCGGCGCGCGAACGGTCGCGCTGTGGGAACCGCCGCTGATGGACGAGGTCACCGGGGAGAACGGCGCCCCGGTCCGACGGTCGGCCGGCGCCGAGACCGCGCGGATCATGGCCGATCTGGTCGTTGAGGGCGCGCGGACGTTGGCGTTCATCCGCTCGCGTCGGGGCGCCGAAGTGACCGCGCTGTCCGCCCGGCACGCTCTGTCCCAGGTGGACAGTTCGTTGGCCGGTCGGATCGCCGCGTACCGCGCCGGGTACCTGCCGGAGGAACGCCGGGCGTTGGAGAAGTCGCTGGCGTCCGGTGAGTTGTTAGGTGTGGCCAGCACGAACGCGCTGGAGCTCGGCGTGGACATCGCCGGCTTGGACGCGGTGGTGGTGGCCGGGTTCCCCGGGACGCTGGCGTCGTTCTGGCAGCAGGCGGGCCGCGCGGGTCGAGCCGGCGACGGAGCGCTTGTCGTGTTCGTGGCCAGGGACGACCCGTTGGACACCTATCTGGTGCACAACCCGGCAGCGGTGTTCGACCGGCCGATCGAGGCGACGGTGTTGGACCCGCTCAATCCCTACGTACTGGCTCCGCAGCTCGCTTGTGCGGCGGCCGAACTCCCGTTGACCGAACCGGACCTCGAACCGTTCGGCGGCGAACCGGCCCGGACCGTGCTGACCGAACTGGTGGCGGACGGCGTGCTGCGGAAACGGCCGGCCGGTTGGTACTGGACGTCCCGCGACCGCCCGCACGCGGACGTCGACATCCGCGGGTCGGGCGGGCAGCAGGTGGTCGTCGTGGAAGCCGACACCGGCCGGATGCTCGGCACGGTCGACCAGGGTTCGGCGTGCTCAAGCGTGCACTCCGGGGCGGTGTACCTGCACCAGGGGACGTCCTATGTGGTGGACGACCTGGATCTGGAGTCCGGTCTGGCGTTGGTGCACGCGGAAGATCCGGACTGGACCACACAGCCGCGGGAGAAAGTGGACATCACGGTCCTGCGCACGTCGACCCAACAGAACCACGACGGCGTCACGGTGTGCCTCGGCGAAGTGGCGGTCAGCTCCCAGGTCGTCGCGTATCTGCGCCGGCTGCCCTCGGGCCAGGTCCTCGACCAGGTGCCGCTCGACCTGCCGGAGCGGACATTGGAGACCCGCGCGGTCTGGTACACGATCACCGAGGAGCTCCTGCGCGCCAGCGGACTCGAGCGCGCACACGTTCCAGGCGCGCTGCACGCCGCCGAGCACGCGGCGATCGGCCTGTTGCCGCTGCTGGCGACCTGTGACCGGTGGGACATCGGCGGTGTGTCGACCGCGATGCATCCGGACACGGGTGAGGCAACGGTGTTCGTCCACGACGGCCACCCAGGCGGAGCTGGGTTCGCCGACCGCGGTTTCCACCAGATGGCCGCGTGGCTGAGAGCGACCCGGACCGCGATCGCGGCGTGCGAATGCCCGGCCGGCTGTCCGTCGTGCGTGCAGTCGCCCAAGTGCGGCAACGGGAACGAGCCGTTGGACAAGGCCGGCGCGGTCAAGGTGCTGACCATCGTGCTGGACGCCATCGGAGCTGGATAACGCAGTACGCGGGGATGCCGGTTCCGTACGGTATCCCCGCGTACTGCTTTTGCCGCCGAGCCCAGCACAAGGGCCTGCTACCAGTTCGCGACTGCCGTCAGCACGACGACACCGGGAGGCGAAGGTGTCGACTGCCGGAGTTTCTTCCCGGGGGCAGGATCGCCGACCGCGGCGGGAGGGCCGCGCTCACCGGAGGCTGCCGCGTTACGGGAGGCCGCATGCGTGTTCGCTGGGTGCTCGGCAGGCCGCCCCTGTCCTGGTCGTCGCTCTGGCGCGGGAAACCGGCGAACTGACCTCGGACGAGGCAAACCTGTTGGCGCTATGGAGTTGTCGGATGTGCCGTGGTCAGTCGGCGGCCACGAGCTCGGAGGCGTGCGTCAGCTGGCTCGGCGTGGCGAGCGCGTCAGCCAGTGCGTCCTGCACAACGGCCGACTCGGGCAACCGCCATCCGCACACCTCGGGCTTCACGCGCCAGTGGACGACACCGTGCTCGAACGGGCTGGGCGGCAATGGCACAAAGCTCCCGGCGCCGTGCAGCGTGACCGACTCCTCGCGAGCCAGCTCGCGGCGCAGCGGACGACCGGTCTTGGTCAGGAACATCCACCGGCCGGCCGGGGTGGCGACGATCGGCACCGGCATCCCGAAGGTGCGCAGCACGCTCGCGGCCTGCCGGCCCAGGGAGTCGTCGACCTCGATCGCGTCGAGCACGACACCGGTGGCCACCAGGAGGCTGTACGGCCGGCCGGTCCACCACGAGGCGACCTGCTCAGGCTTGGTGCCGATGCGCTCCTGCCAGTCCCGGTGCACGGGAAGGGGTCCTTCGTCGTCCATGCCTTCGCGGCCCGCCCACTGCGAGCCCGCCGGATAGGTGCCGGGCAGCACCGGCCACCCGTGCCACGCGAGGCCGACAGCCTCCGCCCGCAGTTCGATGCGGAACGCCCCGCGCCAGCCATCCGACCAGTCCGTTTGGAACATCTTGGGTACTTGCCTCCTTGCGCGTCGGGCACCAACCGTGCCCTGCGATTGACTAAACGGCACGAACACGCCAACTGGTAACCCGCTGTCGGCAACTGGTCGGTACGGCACGGCGAGTGAAGCCACTGTGACGTACGGGCCGAACTTCATCCGGTCGGCGGTACCGCTCGCCGAGCCCCTTCGACCGGCCCTTGATGCCGCTCATCGCGCTGGGACGACCGTTGCCCGTGGCGGTTCCACAACTGAACTCACGAATCAGCGGGTCCAGCCCTGGCCTGGGCGGTCACCTCACCAAGACCGTTCACCGCAGCGACCACCCGCACCCCCACGACCCACCCGGTGATCCGACACTCGACAAGCCGAACCTCCATCCGTTCACTCACCCACCGAGCAAGCCCACACGCATACTCCTCACCCCACGGCGCATAAGCGGCAGCAGCCAACGCCGACAAATCCGCCGCCCCATCCGCCCGATGCCGAGCGACCATCACAGCCGCCACCCCCATCAACAACGCGAACAACCCAGCCAACGCGGCAACAACCCACGCAGTCCAAACCGTCGCAAACCCTCGGTCATCCATCGAACTCACCACCTAACCAATCGGATCAGAACTCCCAACGCCATGCCCGCCCCCCGCTCAGCCACACGAGCCGACGGGCCGCCACACCCACTCATCCAGCCTTGACCGCAGCAGTCACCGCGGCCGCCCAACGAAGCGCACGGCCATCGCGGTCCCTGGGCACGGCGGCGGTCGGCCACCCCTTCGCCCGCCACGATGACAACCAGCCAGCCACCTTCACCCCGGCCCGGTCGCCGACCAACCAGCCACCACCGGCCCGACCCGGTCATCGACCAACCAGCCACCACCGGCCTGGCACGGTCACAAACAACCAGCCACCGTCGTCGCCCGACCCGCTCACCAACCAACCAGCATCGGCCTGACACGGTCGCCGACCAACCAGCCATCGTTGCCCTGCCACGATGGCGGAACAGCCCGCCACCCTGCACCCCGCCGGGCACGGCGCGGCACATCCTCGGCCTGCCCGACAACCAGACCCACAGGTGCTGCGACAGACCGGCCGCCAGCCGGGTCCACCCACCAGCGGGGCTTCCCCAACTGCCGTCAGCACTGCGACAGACCAGGCTGACGGCCAAGCCCGAGCGGAACGACAGTCGAACCCACGGCCGCGGCAACCGCAGCGCCCTCGCGTCCGCCGTGGCAACCGCAGCGTCCGTGGTGGCCCGCAGCGCGCGTGGCACCCGCAGCATGCGTGGGCACCTACAGCGCGCGAGGAGCACGGAGCATGCGTGGCACCTGTGGCATCTGCGGGCGCCCGTGTTCGCTGCAGCGTCCACGGAACGCCTAACTTCTCGTCCACGGCCGGGGCAACCAACAGCCTGGCCACACCTCGGCGACAGGCACCGGCGACACGCATCAGTGAGGTCAGCCACCGAACTTCGCCGGGGTCAACCCGTCCCGGGTGCTTGACCAAGCCCCGGTGGCGAGCCCGCGCTCGCCACCAGCGCCGCACCGGACCAACCTGCCGCCGGTGCCTTGCGGGGTGCCGCCAGCGGTGCGTGTTCTGGCGCCGCGACGCGTCAGTCCCCATGCCGATCCCGGCCGGAGCCGACGTAACCCCACGGCAACCACTGCGTCCGGATCAACCCGACTCGGATCAACGCCGCCCTGCTCGGCTCGGTGTGGCCACCAGCTCGGCCAGGCGGCCCGCCTGGCCGTTGGGCACGCGCAGGTTGGTGCGGTCAGCCGGCTTTGTCACCGAGTTGGGGGTGGGTTGGTCGGTGAACCGCGCATGCGGGGCCTTGGGGGTTGGGGTGGTGGCTTGGTGGGTTGGTCGGGGGTCATCTTGGGCGCCTTGGGGGTTGTCGGAGGAAGCGGATTGGGTGGCGGTGCGGGGTTTGGTGGCGGCAGTCGGTTGGGTGACGGCAGCGGTGTTGATGGCGGCAGTCGGTTTGACGGCGACAGCGGATCAGGTGGCGAGAGTGGGTTCGCTGGCGGCAGTCGGGTTGACGACGGCAATGGGGTCGGTGGCGGCAGTCGGGTTGGCGACGACACTCGGGTTGACGGCAGTGGGTTCGCTGGCGGCGGTCGGGTCGGTGGCCGCAGTCGGGTTGATGGCGACAGCGGATCGGGTGGCGACAGCGGATCGGGTGGCGAGAGTGGGGTCGGTTGCGACAGTCGGGTCGGTGGCCGCAGCGGGGTTGATGGCTGCATCGGGGTTGATGGCGGGAGTGGGGTTGATGGCGGGAGTGGGTTGGGCGGTGGAGGCGGGTTCGTTGGCGGGAGTGGATTGGGCGGCCGGAGTGGATTGGGCGGCTGGAGTGGCGTTGGTGGCGCGAGCGGCGTTGGTGGCCGGAGTGGGGTTGGCAGCGGGAGCTGGGTTGGTGGCGGAAGTGGGGTTGGTGGGGTGGGGGGATTGGCTGGCTCTGGTGGCTCTGGTGGCTCTGGTGGCGCTGGTGGGTTTGGTGGGTTTGATGGCTCGGCTGGGTTTGTTGGTTCGGCGACTGCGAAGGCTTGGCCCGTTGTTCGCAGGCCGAGCAGTGGTGAGGTGGCCGAGACCTCCACTTCTATTCGGTCGCCTGTGGTGACTACTTTCAGATCTGCTCCTTGTGGTGCGATCTTGATGACGGCGTTTGGGGCTGCGTCTGGTTCGCCGCGGGCTATCAGGCGGGCCGCTTCTCGGGCCGCGTCGAGACAGCGCAGTTGGTCGGTGACCGCGGCGAACCCTGCCAGGGCCAGGTAGAGCACCACCGCGAAGCCGCAGAGGGCGATCGCGGCCTCGACTGTGACCGCTCCGCTGTCGTTTCTCAGAAACTCACGGTGAACGCCCTTCGGATGATCTCGGTGATGGCCGTGACGACCTGGTCGCTGCTGAGCACCGCGTAGAGGATCCCGGCGAGCGCGACCGCCGCGATCGTGCCGATGGCGTATTCCGCCGTGGACATTCCTTTGTCCGAGGTCATTGTGTGGTCCTTTCTGTGTTGTCGTGATGGTCATCCGGCCAACCCCAGTCGGCCGGCCAGTCCGGCGATCACAGGTGCGATCCCCAGGCACATGAAGGCGGGCAGGAAACAGAGACCGAGCGGTCCCGCGATCAGCACGCTCGCCCGTTGGGCCCGTACCTCGGAGACGTCGGTCGCCGACACACGGACGTCGTTCGCCAGTGCGGCGGCCACGGTTGCCAGTTCAGTCCCCGACCTGGCTGTCCGGCGGGCACTGCGGGCGAACGCCGCCGTCTGAGTCACGTCCGCCACCGGGCGCCAGGCGTCGACCGGATCGGCGCCGAGCATGAGCAGGTCGGCTGTCGCCCGCATGGCCGTACCGCCGGCACCCGGGATCCGGTCCGCGATCACGCGGATCGCGGTCGGCACGGGCATCCCGGCACGTAGGCACGCCGCAAGCAGGTCCCAGCCCGCGGCCAGGCGTAACGGGTCCACGGGTGGTGGTGGCCGTCGGAGCAGCCGCCGGGCACCGAACCACGCGATCACCGACACCGGCAGCGCGGCGAGCCACCCACTGACGATCACGACCAGCACGCCGACCGGCACCGCCGCCACGAACGGAAACACCTTCTGGCTGGGCAAGCGGATCCGAGCCGGTCGGTGCCCAAGGAGCGCGGACAGGCGACATCGGGCGATCGCCGGACTCGGCTCGACCACGATGGCCGCGGCAAGGAGGAGCGCCGCCAGGACGAAGTCGATCACGGCAGCACCGCCTGCCGGGTCAGCCTGGCGCTCCACGCCACACCGGCGCAGACCAGCCCAACGCCGAGAACCAGCATGATCTGGCCCGCGGTCGTGCTCGACAGGATGTGCAACGGACGCGCGCCCATCACCTCGCCCAACCCAACACCCACGGCGGGCAGCACTGCGAGAATCGTCGCGCTCGCTCTGGGGCCGGCCATCCTTGCCTGCACCTGTCGCGCGAACCTGGCCCGCTGGTCGAGATCTCGCACTACCGCTGCGAGCAGGTCGGCCAGTGGCAATCCGTGGCGTTGCGCGAGCGCCCAGGCGTGCACGGTGTCCACGAGGAGTGGCTCCTGAACCGCGCTCTCGACGTCTCCACCGAGCCGAGCCGCCGCGGCGATGGCTCGCAACGCCTGCGCCCCAACGGGTGGAGCATCCACGGCCACCGACTCGGCGGCCACGACCGGGTGCGCACCCGCTCGCAACTCGCCCACCAGCGACCGCAGTGTCTCCGCCAGGTCCGACAGGGCACGCACCCGATCCTGGACGGCCCGCCGCGACCGCCAACGCCGCAACGTCACACTCCCGACGAGCCCGCCCGCGACAGCCCCGCCGATTCCCAGCGCGAGCCCGCCGACAACGGCGGACGCGACGCCCACCACGACGGTGTTCGGCTTGGGCAACTCGAGCGGTCGTCTCCGGTGGCCCAACAGTGAGCGCAGTCGCCGCGACGCCCAGCGCGTCGGCCACGTCAGAGCGGCACCCGACAGCAACAACAGAACAGTGATCATTCCCTTGTGGACCCTTCGGTGCGGTCGGGTTCCGGAGTCCACGTCGGCGACAGGCCGGCGGCAGCCGATGGCCGAGGTTCGGGTGCAGCAGGCCGGTTCCTGGCATCGCTGCGGAGAGGCATCGAACAGTGGTCGCCGTTGAGCGTGCTGGCAGTGGCGTCCGGGACCGCGGCAAGAGCTTCGGTCCGGCGGCGGTTTCCCAGGACAGGCATGGCCGGGTCGACTCCGTCCGGGGCAGGGTGGATCGCGACAGGGGAACGGTCGGGCGGAGATGCCGGGACACGGCCTGGGATCCGCGGCCAGACATCGACGAGTACCGCGAGCCGCTTGGCCGCGGCTCGGGACAACGGCACGGTGTGAGCCGCCGCCGACAGGGGAACCGGTGTCTTGACAGTCAGTCCCATGGCGCCCGAACTCCTCGCTCCGCCAACAGGTTCTCCAGGTTCGTTCGGGCGTAGAGGCGTTCCCCCGGACGCCACGCCGGGCTGACTCTCACCAGGTCGCCCGCTCGTTCGAGCACGCCGACCTCGGCCAGCCGTCTGGTCTCGCCGTCCCTGCGCATGAACAACACAACCTGGACCGCCGCCGCCAGCTGGCTGTGCAGGGCGGCCCTACCCAGGCCGCCCAACGCCGCCAACGCCTCGAACCGGGCCGGTACTTCGGCCGGCGAGTTGGCGTGCAACGTTCCGGCGCCACCGTCGTGGCCGGTGTTCAACGCGGTCAACAGCTCCACGACCTCCGGGCCGCGCACCTCGCCGACGACCAGCCGGTCCGGCCGCATGCGCAACGCCTGACGGACCAGATCCCGGACCGTCACCTCACCCGCGCCCTCGATGTTGGGCGGACGGGCGACAAGCCGGACGAACTGCGGATGGCTCGGCTGCAGTTCGCCCGCATCCTCGACGCTGACGATCCGCTCGGCCGCCGGCACGCACCCCAACATCGCCGCGAGCAGCGTGGTCTTTCCGGAGCCCGTGCCGCCGACGATCACGAACGCCAACCTCGCGGCGACAACGGCCCGCAGCAGGTCGGCACCCTGCTGCTCGACTGTGCCGAGCTCCCGCAACGCGTCCAATGTGTGCACTGCCGGTCGCAGCACCCGCAACGACAGGCATGTCCCATCCGGCGCGATCGGCGGCAGGACCGCGTGCATCCGGACGTTCTCCAGCCAGGCGTCCACATAGGGCTGTGCGTCGTCGAGCCGTCGTCCGGCGGACAATGCCAGCCGTTGCGCGAGTCGACGCACGGCGGGCTCGTCCGGAAACGAGACCTCGGTCCGCCGCAGCCCCGCCGGCCCGTCGACCCACACCGAACGCGGCCCCGCGACGAGCACGTCCGTCACCCCGGGTGATCGCAGCAACGGCTCCAGTGGACCGGCGCCGACGAACTCGTTACGCAGAAGATGAAGCGCGTCAAGGACATCCTTGTCGCCGACGACGCCGCCGGCTTCGTCGCGAATCGCGTCCGCGACCGTCGCGGCGGTGATGGCCGAGCCGGCGAGCCGAGCCCGAACCCGCTCGACGAAGTCGGCTTTCACGCCGGCACCCCCATCGTCTCCAGGGTCCTTCGGGCAGCGGCGGCCAGTGGGCCGCGGCGGGCCACGAAGGTGCCCTTCTCCAGGGATGTCGCCAAACCGCGTTGGTATGGCATCCAGGACAGCAACGGGAGATCCACCGCCTTGGCCACCTCTTCCGCGCTGAGTCCGCCCGGCGCCGGGCCGCGCACCAACACCTGTGCGCTCGCGCCGAGACCGCCCAGCCATTCGGCGACACGAGCGGCCGACATACACGCCCGCACCTCGGCCGGGACGACGATCACGGTGAGATCGGCCAGGCTCAGGGCCGCCTGAACGGTCGCGGACATGTCCCTCGGTAGGTCGCAGACCACGACGTCGCCGCCGCGCCGGCTGGCCGAAACGACGGCGGTCACCGCCTCGGGTTCCGGCGCGAATCCCTTACGGGCCCCGGACAACAGCTTCACACCGGCACACGAGGGCAGCGCGGCACGCAACGCGGACGAGGCCACCCGGCCGGACCGGACGCCGATGTCCGGCCAGCGCGGTCCCTCGTCGTTCTCCATACCCAGCAGCAGGTCCAGGCCACCGGCCAGCGGGTCGCAGTCGACGAGCATGGTCGAATGACCGCCCCGGGCCGCGGTGACGGCGACCGCGCTCGCGAACACCGAAGCCCCCGCGCCGCCACGGCCGCCGATGACGGCCACGACACGGCCTGGCGGGCCGGCTCTGCCCTCGGCCGCGTCCGCGAACACCTCGCTGAGCCACGAGTCCGCGACGGGCAACTCGATCACCCGTTGCGCGTGCAACGCCAGTGCGGCCTTGAATGAAGTGACATCTGTGGTGTCCGGCGAAACAATGATGATGTTGTCTCTCGATGGCAGGCCGGCCGCGTGGCAGTCACGCGCCCCTCCTGGGTCGAGAAACACCAAAGGCGCGGTATGCCAGAGTTGTCTCGCCGCGGGCACGTCGGACACGCGTTCAACCGCGCATCCCGCGGCCGCGGCCAGCCGCAGCAACTCGTCCAACACAGTTTCGTCATTGGCCAGTACCAGTGGTTTCGCCATCTCCGCTCCCCTGTTCCCGCAAGCCGGGCGGATTGCCCGCAAGATCCACCGTCGCTGGTCTGGGCGGCGGGAACAACCGGGTGGGGCGCGTCTGTGGACAACTCAGGGGGATGTGGATAACCGCGGCCAATTCGGCCCGGAAAACCGGATGCTGTCGGTGTTCTGTGGTATACGCAATGGCCCAATACTTCTACATAGCCGTAGGATCAGACCGAACGTATGTGGGACAACAGAAAACGCGGACATGGGACGACCCCCGCCAGGGGGGAGGGACGGGGGTCGTCAATAGGTTCAGTCCCGGGGGGTCGGACTGAACCGGCCCGGCGTCAGAGACCGGACGCCTTCACTGTATCTCCTCATCCGCATCCCGTGGTCACCGATGCGGGTTTTTCTTACGGTGTCTTATCCACAGAACCCCCGGCCGGGAGACATATGCTGGGCTTATGACCGACGTCGAGCCCGTGACCAGGCGGGTTGCCGCGTTCTTCGACCTGGACAAGACGGTCATCGCCAAGTCGAGCACGCTGGCGTTCAGCCGGCCGTTCTTCCAGGGCGGCCTGATCAACCGCCGCGCGGTGCTGAAAAGCGCGTACGCCCAGTTCGTCTTCATGCAGTCGGGCGCGGACGCCGACCAGGTCGACCGGATGCGTGCGCACCTGACCGCGCTCTGCGAGGGCTGGGACGTCCAGTAGGTCCGGTCGATCGTCGAGGAGACCCTGCACGACATCGTGGACCCGTTGATCTACGCGGAGGCCGCCGAGCTGATCGCCGACCACAAGGCCAAAGGACACGACGTGGTGGTGGTCTCGGCCTCCGGCGAGGAGATCGTCCGCCCGATCGCCCGGATGATCGGCGCGACCGACAGTGTCGGCACCCGGATGGTCGCCGAGGAGGGCAGGTACACCGGCGAGATCGAGTTCTACTGCTACGGCGAGAACAAGGCGGTGGCGATGAAACAGCTGGCCGTGGAACACGGTTACGACCTGACCGCCTGCCACGCCTACAGCGACTCGATCACCGACGCGCCGATGCTCGAGGCGGTCGGCCACCCGTCCACAGTGAACCCGGACCGGGGCTTGCGGAAGCTGGCGAACGAACGCGGTTGGCCAGTACTGGCGTTCTCCAAACCGGTGTCGCTGCGGTCGCGCTTCCAGATGCCGTCAGGGACCACTGTGGCCATCACCGCGGCGAGTATCGGGGCGGTGGCGGCGGCCGGCGCGACCTGGTACGGCCTGCGGCGCCGCAAGCGGAAATAGCCATCCGTCCGGGCGACGTGGATAGCCCGGACGGTGGTAGCGCCGACGACCGGCCGCACGCTACTCATCGTCCATTCGACACGTGGCGTGTTGATCTACCGCTCGGCGACTCTGTAACGGTGCACCCCTTCGTGCCCTTGAAGTGACCGCCATCACTAGGTACAAAGGGATTGCGGACTTCCAGTCGGCCAGGGACCAAACGAAGAGAAGCTTGGTCCACCCCGAAGGAGCTCCGTGCGCGGACTCCAGGCACCCACGCGCAGCACGCCGCGGGAGGCTTGTCGTCAAGGGACTGCGTACCGGGACGCCGGGCGCCGAGACCCAGTGAGTACGACGTGAGTTGCACGCTTGGTAACCCGAGATGTCCGCGCTTGGAGGCGGCGCCCCTAACTAGGGGCGCCGCCTTACTGTGTTTATGGTCCTCGCTTCGCTCGGACAGGCTTGGCCGCCGCTCTGTCCGGTCGCACTGCCTCCGAACGGACCTTTGCGCAAGCACCACGATGTGGGTAAGTTACCGAAAGAAGTGACTACCGTGTAAGTATCTTACGCCTCCAGGGAGGCTGTGGTGTTACGTCCACGTCCCCGCCGTTGGATTCTCCCGCCCCTCGTCGCCTTCACTACGTTGGCCGCCGTGACGACTTCGGCTGATGCCGCGCCGCGGTTCGACCCGGCCACGTTCTACGCTCAGGCGACGTTGCGGCACATGACTTTGGAAGAAAAGGTCGGCCAGCTGTTCGTCGCCACCGTGTGGGGCAAGTCCGCGGACGAGGTGAACCCGGCCAACCGTGTGTACGGCGTAGACACGCCGACTCAGGTGGTGCAGCGCTACCACGTCGGCGGCGTCATCTACTTCAACAACCCGTCCACGGACAACGTGGACGACCCGACCCAGTTGGCACATTTCTCCAACGGCCTGCAGCGGGCGGCCCTCAGCAGCGGTGCGCACATCCCGTTGACGCTGTCCATCGACCAGGAGGGCGGCAACGTCACCCGGATCGTGGCGCCGGCCACCGAGTACCCGAGCAGCATGGCCGTCGGGGCCACCCGCAGCACGCAGGCGGCCACCCGGCTGGCCACGATCAACGCCCGGGAACTGCGGGCCATGGGCATCAACCAGAACTTCGCGCCGGACTCGGACGTCAACTCCAACCCGATCAACCCGATCATCGGGGTGCGGTCGTTCGCCGGCGACCCCGACCTGGCCAGCCGCATGGTGAGCGCCGAGGTCAAGGGCTACCAGCAGGGCGGTTGGCTGCCGGACACGGTGTCGTCCGCGGCCAAGCACTTCCCCGGCCACGGTGACGCGGCGACCGACAGCCACACCGGCTTTCCGGTGATCAGCCGGACGGTTGAGCAGTGGCGGCAGATCGACCTGCCGCCGTTCAAGGCCGCCATCGCGGCCGGCGTCGACTCGATCATGACCGCGCACATCCAGGTGCCGAGCCTGGACCCGTCCGGTGAGCCGGCCACGTTGTCCAAGCCGATCATGACGGGCCTGCTGCGCGACGAGCTCAAGTACGACGGCGTCGTGGTCACGGACTCACTGGGCATGGCCGGCGTCCGGCAGATGCACCCGGACAAGGAGATCCCGGTGCTCGCGCTGGAGGCTGGTGTCGACCAGATGCTGATGCCGCCGGACCTGAACATCACCATCACCGGCGTGTTGGAGGCGGTGCACTCGGGTCGGCTGACCGAGCAGCGCATCGACCAGAGCGTGACCCGCATCCTGAAGATGAAGTTCAACCGCGGCATCCTGTTCAACCCGTTGGTCAACGAGCGGGCCGTGGCGTACCGGGTGGGCACGCCGGAGAGTCTCAGGCAGATCCAGGACATCAGCGACCGCTCGGTGACCGTGCTGCGCAACGACGCCGGCCTGCTGCCGGTCCGGACGAAGCCGGCGAGGATCCTGGTCACCGGCTGGGACAATCCCGCCTTCCCGGGTCTGCCTGCCGAGCCTGTGGCCACGTTGGCCAAGGCGGTCGGCGGCACGGCCATCGCGACCGGCGGAGCGCCGAGCGCCGCGCAGATCGGCCAAGCGGTCGCCGCGGCGAACGGCAGCGATCTGGTCATCGTGCTGACCAACGGCCTGCGGACGTCCGCCTCCCAGACGAGCCTGGTCAACCGGCTTGTCGCCACGGGCAAACCTGTGGTCGCGGTGGCCGCGCAGGTGCCGTACGACCCGGCTTTCGCCGATGTGCCAACGTGGATCACCACGTACGCGTGGCGTGACATGTCCATGGCCAGCCTGGCGAAGGTGATCTTCGGGCAGATCAGCCCGCGGGGCAAGCTGCCGGTGAACGTCCCGACCGCGGACAACACCAAGGTCCTCTTCCCGTTCGGGACCGGCCTGACATGGTGACCCGGCGCGTTTTCCTCGCGACACCGGCCGTCCTGGCCGCGGCGGCCGCACCCGCCGCGGCCGGGCAGGACGAGGCCTGGGGCGGCCGCAGGGTCACGACGGGCGCGGACCGGTCGGCCGGCCGCGGCTGGCCGGACTTCGCCGGCCACAAGGTCGGTGTGCTGACGAACCCGACCGGCGTGTTGCGGGACAAAACACACATCGTGGACTCGTTGGTCGCGGCCGGCCGGGCGCCGGTCGCGGTCTTCGGCCCCGAGCACGGCTTCCGGGGGACGGCACAGGCCGGCGGTTCCGAGGGCGGCTACACCGATCCCCGGACCCACGTCCCGGTCTACGACGCGTACGCGGTCACGTCGGCGAAGTTGGCCGACATGTTCGCCAAGTCCGGTCTGGACACGGTCGTGTTCGACATCGCGGACGTCGGCGCCCGCTTCTACACGTACATCTGGTCGATGTACACGGCCATGGTCGCCGCGGTCACCGTCGGCGCCCGGTTCGTCGTGCTGGACCGGCCGAACCCGGTCGGCGGCAAGGCGTTCGGCCCACGGCTGGACCCCGCGTTCACCTCGGGTGTCGGGCTGAAACCGATCGTCCAGCAGCACGGCATGACCGCGGGCGAGCTGGCCAGGTTGTTCGACGCGGAGTTCCTCCCGGCCGACACCGGCGGGCGGCGGCTGTCCAAGTTGGACGTCGTGGAGGTCACCGGCTGGCACCGGGACGCGCTGTTCGGTGACACCGGCCTGGACTGGGTGTTGCCGAGCCCGAACATGCCGACTCCGCAGACCGCGTTGACCTACCCCGGCGCGTGCATGTTCGAGGGCACGGTGCTGTCCGAGGGCCGCGGCACGACCAGGCCGTTCGAGATCATCGGCGCGCCGGACATCGACTGGCGGTGGGCCGACGAGCTCAACGCCATGGATCTGCGGGGCGCGCGGTTCCGGGAGTGCTACTTCGCGCCAACGTTCTCCAAGTTCGTGGGCAAGACCTGCGGCGGTGTTCAACTGCATTACACGGACGAACGATCCTTCGACGCGGTCCGGACCGCCGTGGCGATGCTGGTCACCGCGAAACGGCTGTATCCGGCGGTCTTCGCGTGGCGGTCGGACAACTACATCGACAAGCTGTCGGGTTCCGCGCGCCTGCGGACCATGATCGACGCGGGGGCGGGCGTGGACGACGTCGTCGGTGCCTGGCAGGACGAGCTGGCCGCGTTCCGGCGGCTACGGCAGCGATACCTGATCTACCGGTGAGGGGGACCATTCATGTTTCGGCGGGCAGCGGTCATGCTGACGGTGATGGGTGTCGCCGGCGCCACGGCGGTGGCGGCCGACGCCTACCCTTGGCACAACAACCGGTTCGACCGTCCTGAGCACGGTTTCGCCCCGACGTGGACGACGTTGCACGACGGTTCGCCGCGGGACGTCGGCCTGGATCCCGGGCCGATCGACGCCTCGGTCCGCCAGATCGACGAGTGGACCAGGACCAACCCGACGGTCCCGGCCGTGCCGCATCCGCTGATGTCCGGCGTGGTCACCATGCTCGTGCACGACGGCGTGGTGGTGGAGCGGTCGCATGCCGGCTACGCGTCGCAGTACGCCGACCAGCAGGGGACGTTGCTGCCGTCGGACCAACGGGTGCCCATGCGCGACGACACGATCTTCGACATGGCGTCCATCAGCAAGCTGTTCACGTCCATCGCGGTGATGCAGCTCGTCGAGCGCGGCAAGGTCGACGTGGACGCGCCGGTTTCGCGCTACCTGCCGGAGTTCGGCGTGAACGGCAAGGCCGGGATCACGGTCAAGCAGTTGCTGACGCATGTCTCGGGCCTGGACGCGGACCTGCCGTTGTGGCGGGACTGGCCGGACAAGGCGGCCCGGATCAAGGCGGTCATGGACGTGGCCCCGATCAACCCGCCGGGCACCGTGTACAAGTACTCGGACCTGAACCTGATCACGCTTGGTGTGATGATCGAACGACTGACCGGGTCCACGTTGGACAACGTTGTCAGGACGGGTATCACCGAGCCGTTGCGTATGGTCGACACTGGATACAACCCACCCGCGTCCAAACTGGACAGGATCGCCGCGACGGAGTACCAGATCTCGCCGCCGCGCGGCATGGTGCGCGGTCAGGTGCACGACGAGAACGCGTGGTCGCTGGACGGCGTCGCCGGCCACGCGGGCGTGTTCTCCACCGCCAGGGACATGGCGATCCTGGGCCAAACTTTCCTCAATGGCGGCATTTATGCCGGCAGGCGGATCCTCCGCGAGGACACCGTACGGGCCATGCTGACCGACTACAACGGCGCGTTCCCCGGCAACGCACACGGTTTGGGCTTCGAACTTGACCAAATGTTCTACATGGGAGGGCTGAGCGGCCCGGTCACGGCGGGCCACACCGGTTACACCGGAACGACTCTGGTGGTCGACCTGGCGTCGCGGTCGATCGCGATCCTGCTGTCCAATCGCGTGCATCCCAATCGTGGCTGGGGATCCATCAACCCGGCGCGGGAGGCTCTGGCGACCGGACTGGCCCGCGCGCTGGCCGTCCCGCCGAGACACGGCCGTGACTACTGGTTCACCGGGATCGGCAACAGCACCACAGCCACACTGTCCACACAGGAGCTCGCGGCCGGGGATTCGCCCATCCGGGTTACGTTCGACACATTCGTCGACAGCGAATCCACCGACCACCTCGTTCTGGAGTCAAGCAATGACGGCGTGCGATGGCAATCGGTTGCCGTTGTCGCGCACGGCCCTGGCGCGCCGCCCGGCTCGACCGACTGGCTGGCCGGCCACGGCCACCGGACCTGGTGGTTTGTCGAAGCGACCGTTCCGCCGACCCCGAAAATCCGGTTCCGGTGGCGGCTGACCACCGACCGGCTCTACACCGGCCGCGGAGACGGTGTGGACAACATCAAAATCACCCAGGGTAGCCGGACACTTCTTGACGGTGAAAAACAACCAACCGTGCTCGATTCACAGGGTTGGGATCGTCGAATCCGATGATAAAGTTTGTTAACGACACCCCCATTACCTGCGATTTCCCACGCAAACCCCAGTGGTTGCAGGTTCAAGTTTCGGACACGTTTGGGTGTCGTTGCGTCAGGAGGTCTAGTCGTGACCTTGTACGATCTCATAACTGTTAGTAAGTTTCCCACGTGAGCACCGCAGAGATGGTTGACGAGCGCGCGGAGAACAGCCCGCTCGTGCGCATCAGGTCGCTCTTGCCTGGCCTGGCCCGCGCCGAGCAGCGAGTTGCGAAGGTGGTGCTGGACAACCCCGGCTCGGTGGCGCGCCGCAGCATCACCGAGGTCGCTGACGCGGCGGGAACCAGCGAGACCACGGTCACGCGGTTCTGCAAGGCGATCGGCGTCGGCGGGTATCCCGAGCTGCGGATCGCGCTGGCCGCGGACACGGCCCGCACGGAGGCACGGGCCGAGCGCGACCTGGGCGGTGAGATCGGTCCGGACGACGACCTGCAGCAGGTCGTCAGCAAGGTCACCTTCGCGGACGCACGCGCCGTCGAGGAGACCGCGGACCAGCTGGATGTGCCCACCCTCCAGGAAGTCGTGGACGTGATCGCCGCCGCCGGCCGCGTCGACGTCTACGGCGTGGGCGCGAGCGCTTTCGTGGCCTTGGACCTGCAGCAGAAGCTGCACCGCATCGGCCGTGTGAGCTTCGCGTGGAACGACACCCACATCATGCTCACGTCGGCTGCCGTGCTGCGTGACGGGGATGTCGCGGTCGGCATCTCGCACACGGGCGCGACCACCGACACCGTGGAGGCGCTGCGCACCGCGCGGCAACACGGCGCCACAACCGTGGCGTTGACGAACTTCCCCCGCTCCCCGATCACCGAGGTGGCCGATCTCGTGCTGACCACCGCGGCCCGGGAGACGACGTTCCGCTCCGGCGCGATGGCCAGCAGGATCGCCCAGCTCACGGTGATCGACTGCCTGTTCATCGGCGTGGCCCAACGACACCTGTCGGAGGCCATGGGCGCGTTGGAGGCCACCCGTGACGCGGTCGGACCGCACCGCCTGGAGACCAGGCCGGACGGTCGCCGCAAAACTCGCGACATCGGGAAATGAGAGAAACCAGTGCCGACTGAAGCAGGTGGGCGATGACGGTTCCGCAGCAGGCGGTCTACGTCGATTCGCCGACCGAGGGCCGCAACCCACGGACCACCGGGCTGGACACGTTGCCCACCCTGGAGGTCCTGCGGACGATCAACGCGGAGGACCGGCTGGTGCCGGCCGCCGTGGCGGCCGTGCTGCCGCAGCTGGCCCAGGCCGTGGACTACGCGGCCGAAGCGCTTCGACAAGGGCACCGGGTGCATTACGTCGGCGCGGGCACGTCCGGGCGGTTGGCCAGCCTGGACGTGGCCGAGCTGGCCCCGACGTTCAACGCGCCGTCGGAGTGGTTCCTGGCTCACCACGCGGGCGGTGACCGGGCACTCCGCACGGCTGTGGAGAACGCGGAGGACGACTCCGCCGCCGGGGCGGCGGAGCTGACCAGGGACGCTGAGGCCGGGGACTTCGTCCTCGGCCTCACGGCCTCCGGCCGGACGCCGTACGTGCTGGGCGCGCTGGCCGCGTCCCGGCGGATCGGCGCGCGGACCGGGCTGGTGTCGAACAACCCGACGTCGGCGCGGACCGTGGACGTCGATGTGGTGATCGCGGTGGACACCGGCCCGGAGGCGGTGGCCGGGTCGACCAGGATGAAGGCGGGCACCGCCCAGAAGCTGGTGCTGACCGCCTTCTCCACGGCGGTGATGGTGAAACTCGGCCGCACGTACTCGAACCTGATGGTGAGTATGCGTGCCACGAATGCCAAGCTCCGCGGCCGTACGCTGCGGATCCTGCGGGAGGCCACCGGTCTGGGCACCCAGGAGTGCGCGGAGGCCCTCACCGCGGCCAGCGGGGACCTGAAAGTGGCGTTGGTGCACTTGCTGTCCGGTGCGGATTCCGACCGGGCGGCGAAGGCACTGGGCGAGGCGAACGGTCATGTCCGCAACGCGTTGGACATGCTCGGCGCGGCCACGCACTGAATCCGGCGGCGCACACACACTGTGCACCGCCGGTTACATTTCTCCACAGTTTCAGCGATGCGGCAACCGCACGGCATACGATATTCCCCATATCATCGCCGACAATTCTTTCGTCCATATCGGACACAATCGTCGCAGGACCATTGTGGACGGTCGGGCGGGCACACGGACAACCCCGCGACCGCACCGGCGTTTCGCCAACGCGATCACGGAGTTGGCCGCTGCCGGCGGCCCGCTCGACGGTTCAACGGGCGCGTTCAAGGTCGTCGAGCGGGATGGCCGGCGGATCCCCGGCCGACCCGGGTCGGCCGGAGCCTTGGCAAGGCCAACCGGTTCGTCCTTTGTGACCGTCCGGATGTGAATGCAGTCCGCGGCAACCCGTTGTGTGTTACGGAAGTCACACGTTCAGCCCAACAACGGTTGCGCTTTGGTCAGGGCTGGATGACGAAACGGCGGCGACGTGCGGGTTCAGGCGCCTACCGACTCGGCGATCGACGTGGCTTCCTTGGCGCCGATCTCCACTGCCTCACAACACAACAGAACCCACTCCCGAACCCCGTCCGGCTGTCCACTGGCGAACGCGGTCGCGGCCGTGCGGTAACGCTCCGGTCGCCGTAGGTAGGCGACTTCCGGAACGGTCAGCCCTTTCGGATCCAGGCCGGTCGCGATCATGGTCAGTCGGGCGGCGGCTCGGGCGACCACGCCGTCCGCGAGCCCGAACGGCGCCAAGGTCAACAACTCGCCGTGCACCACGGCGGCCAACACTGGCCCCGGCGCCGCCGTGGCGCCCGTGACGAGGTTGGCCAACAGGTCCAATCGGCCCGACACGCCCCGTGCCGGTCGCGGACGGCCGAGCCGGTCGTCGTCGGAGGCGTCGACCAGGTCCGCGGCTGCCAACAGGTGCAGCCGGGCCAGTGCCTGCAAGGGCGCGCGCTGCCACACCGGGAGCAGCGGCCCGATGGCTTCGGCGACCCGCAACGCACCGGCCAGAACAGGGTCTGTGACGTCGCCCTCAGCCGGGATCTCCGGGTCGCCGCCGTCCATGTAGGCGGACGAGCGGGCGGCCCGTACGGACGCCTCAGCGGCTGTCGTAGGCCAGCCGCGCCGGTTCGTGGGGTGCCTGTGCACGGCGTCCACGGTCTCGCGGACGGACTGCACGGCCTCCGCGATCCCAGGGAGATCCAGCAGCGGGCCCAGCGGATCGGTCACGGGCAGACACTATCGGGTGGACTTCGATCTCCACGCCGACCACTGGGTTTTCCGGCCGGCCGACCATTGGTCTGAACCAAAATGGGTCCCCCGACCTGTTCTCGCGGCCAGGCTCGCACTACGGTCTCAACCAGCACGAGTTATCGGTTTAGAGGAGGTCACGCAGATGACCGAGCAGTCCGGCCAGGGCCCCGCGCTGGACAACCTGCTCACGGAGAGCAGGACGTTCCCGCCGTCCGACGAGTTCGCGGCGGCCGCCAACGCGCGCCCGGAGCTGTACCGGGAAGCAGACGCCGACCGGGAGGGCTTCTGGGCGAAGCAGGCCGAGCGACTGCACTGGGACACCAAGTGGGACCAGGTGCTCGACTGGAGCGACGCGCCGTTCGCCAAGTGGTTCGTGGGCGGGAAGCTGAACGTCGCCTACAACTGCGTCGACCGGCACGTCGAGTCGGGCCACGGCGACCAGGTCGCCATCCACTGGGAGGGCGAGCCCGGCGACACCCGCACGATCACGTACTCGGACCTGCGGGCCGAGGTCTGCCGGACCGCGAACGCCCTGCTCGAACTGGGCATGAACACGGGCGACCGGGTCGCGATCTACATGCCGATGGTCCCCGAGGCGATCTTCGCCATGCTCGCGTGCGCCCGCCTCGGCCTCACCCACAGCGTGGTGTTCGGCGGTTTCTCCGCCGAGGCGCTGCGGTCGCGCATCGACGACGCCCAGGCGCGGCTGGTGATCACGACCGACGGCCAGTACCGGCGCGGCAATCCGGCGGCGCTGAAGCCAGCCGTCGACGAGGCCGTCGCACAGACCCCGTCGATCGAACACGTGCTGGTGGTCAAGCGGACCAGCACGGACGTCGAGTGGACCGACGGACGCGACATCTGGTGGCACGACCTGGTCGACAAGCAGTCCGACCAGCACACGCCGGAGGCGTTCGACGCCGAGCACCCGCTGTACATCCTGTACACGTCCGGCACCACAGGGCGACCGAAAGGCATCCTGCACACCTCGGGCGGCTACCTGACCCAGGCGTCCTACACGCACTTCAACGTGTTCGACCTGAAGCCGGACACGGACGTCTACTGGTGCACCGCGGACATCGGCTGGGTCACCGGACACAGCTACATCGTGTACGGACCGTTGTCGAACCGCGTGACGCAGGTCGTCTACGAGGGCACGCCGAACACCCCGCACGAGGGCCGGCACTGGGAGATCGTGCAGAAGTACAAGGTGTCGATCTACTACACGGCACCGACGCTGATCCGCACGTTCATGAAGTGGGGCGCGGACATCCCGGAGAAGTTCGACCTGTCTTCGCTGCGGGTGCTCGGCAGCGTCGGTGAGCCGATCAACCCGGAGGCGTGGATCTGGTACCGGGAGAACATCGGCGCCTCCCGGACACCGATCGTGGACACCTGGTGGCAGACCGAGACCGGCGCGATCATGATCTCCCCGCTGCCCGGCGTGACGTCCGCCAAACCCGGTTCGGCCCAGCGCGCGCTGCCCGGCGTCTCCGCCAAGGTCGTCGACGACCAGGGCAACGAAGTCCCGCACGGCGGCGGTGGCTACCTGGTGTTGGACAAGCCGTGGCCGTCGATGCTGCGCGGCATCTGGGGCGACAACGACCGGTACCGCGAGACGTACTGGTCGCGTTTCGCCGCCCAGGGTTACTACTTCGCCGGCGACGGCGCCAAGTACGACAACGACGGCGACATCTGGCTGTTGGGCCGCGTGGACGACGTGATGAACGTGTCCGGGCACCGGATCTCCACCACGGAGGTCGAGTCGGCGCTCGTGTCGCATCCGACCGTGGCCGAGGCGGCGGTGGTCGGCGCGACCGACCCGACGACCGGCCAGGGCATCGTCGCGTTCGTCATCCTGCGCGGTGGCGCGGTCGACGGCGGCGCCGAGGCCGTCAAGGCGTTGCGGGACCACGTCGCCAAGGAGATCGGCCCGATCGCCAAGCCACGCCAGGTGATGGTGGTGCCGGAGCTGCCGAAGACCCGGTCCGGCAAGATCATGCGCCGCCTGTTGCGGGACGTGGCGGAGAACCGGTCGATCGGCGACGTCACGACATTGGCGGACTCGTCGGTGATGGAGCTGATCTCCGACGGCCTCAAGAAGGGCACCGCCGAGGACTGACAACCAGGGCGTGGGGTCGGTCCTGGCCCCACGCCCGCTGTCAGCGTGAAACGTCCACTGTCGGCTCGTGTCGTACAGGGAAGTTCACCGACCGAGCGATGAAGCACATCTCGTGCGCTTTCTTGTGCAGCTCAACGGCTTTGTCGACCATGTCGGCGCCGGCGACGGTCACCCGCGGCCGCAGCACGACTTCGCTGAACTGACCGGCGCCGTTCTTCTCCATCACCATCGTCCCGACCGATTCGTCCACATAGGACTCCACGGTCACCCCCGCGACGGCGCAGAGATGCAGGTACCACAGCATGTGGCAGTCGGACAACGCGCCGACCAGCAGTTGCTCCGGGTTCCACCGCGTCGGGTCGCCCCGGAAGTTCGGATCCGAGGACGCCTGGATCGTCGGCCGGCCGTCGGTGGCGATGTCGTGGTCGCGGGTGAAGTCGCGGTAGCCTGACGTGCCAGTGCCGAGATTTCCCGTCCATGTCACGGTGACCTGGTAGGTGTGCATCAGAACCTCCTGTTGACCAGTACGGGCACGGCCGCGCGAGCGGTCGCCACCTCGGCTGGGTCGACGTCCACCACGAGCAGTCCGGGCTCCGGGCCGAGCTGTCCGCGGATCTCCCCGAGCGGTGATACCACTGTGCTGTAACCGATTCCGGTCGGCGCGGTGCCGGACTCCCGGCCGACGGTGGTCGGGTCGGCCTGTCCACATGCGACGATCCAGGTGGTCGAGTCAAGGGCGCGCGCCCGGACCAGCAGCTCCCACTGGTCTCGTTTGCCCGGCCCGGATCCCCACGACGCCGGCACCACGATCACCTCGGCGCCGGAGTCGGCCAGTTTCTGGAACAGTCCGGGGAAGCGGATGTCGTAGCACGTGGCGAAGCCGACCGCGACGCCGTCTACAGTGGACACAATGGTCGCCGATCCCGGCGCCACCGTCTTGGACTCGGCGAACCCGAAGGCGTCGAACAGGTGGATCTTGTCGTAGGACGTGTCCAGCCCGCGACCGGTGATCAGCAGGGTGTTGGTGACCCGGCCGTCCGGGCTCGGTGTGAACATCCCGGCGACGATCACCACCCCGGCGGCTTCGGCGATCCGCCGGACCGACGTCGCCCACGGCCCGTCGAGCGGCTCCGCGACCGGGCCGAGCGGGATGCCGAACCGGGCCATGGTGGCCTCGGGGAAGACGACCATCGAGACGTCACCGGCCTCGGCGACGGCTGTGCGGACGTGCTCCAGGTTGCGCGCCGGATCCGGGTCGGCCGCGAACTGGCTGAGAGCGATGCGCATCGGGGCACCTCGTCTGGGATACAATTCGTATACTCGTTGTATACAAGAAGCATACAAGGAGGCTCCAGGATGATTCCACCGTCCGGCCGGGATCGGGCCTACACCTTCGTCAAGAAGGAGATCCTGACCGACCCGGCCAGGCAGGGCACGTTCATCAACGAACAGGTGCTCGCCGACCAGATCGGCGTCTCCCGCACGCCGATCCGCGAGGCGCTGCTCATGCTCGCCGCCCAGGACCTGGTCCAACTCGTGCCCAAACGAGGCGCGTACATCGCCCCCATGACCAACCGTGAGCTGCGGGATCTCGTCGGCGTCCGGCTGATGATCGAGCAGCACGCGGCCATGCATGTCAGCGACTTCAAGAACATCGCCTACGAGATGCAGGAGGCGCTCACGGCGCAGGATTTCAAGCGCCGACCGGCCCAGGCCAAGGAATTCATCGAGCTGGACACGAGGTTCCACACCGCGCTGGTGCGCGCGGCCGGCAACGAGATGCTCACCAAGATGTACGAAGGTCTGCGGGACAGGCAGGTCACAGCCGGTTTGGTGGCCCTTTCCCGATCGTCGCGACGCCAGGACGAGGTGCTCGCCGAGCACTCGGCGATTGTGGCCGCCCTCATCGACGCCAACGTACCGGCCGCCCTTGCGGCGATAGAAAAACACCTTTCGTCGACTCTACGGGTACAGCTCACCGCATGATCATGAGCAATCGCTTACCGGCCGCCGGCCCGACGGCGTAGGTTGGGCGTGCCCGCGACAACCGACTTGTCGAGGGTGGCGTCCGCTTCGGCGGCGCTCGCATACTGGTCGCATATCTTGTGTATACGACGCGTATACACGGCGTCTCGGAGGTGTGCGTGCTGCACTTCAGCCTGCCCGACGGCCAGCGGGTCTCCGTCGAGGTGCGGTCGGTGCTCAACGCCGGCTTCTCCGGTCGCAGTGACGACGTGGTCGCCGCTCACATCGCCGAACTGGCCGCGTTAGGCATCCCCGCGCCGAACGTCACCCCCTGCCTCTATCCCGTCGCGCCCTACCTGGCCACCCAGTCCGGCGAGGTCCTCGTCCAACACGGCCGCACGTCCGGCGAGGTCGAGTGGGCCCTGGTGATCACCCGCGACGACGTCCTGCTCACCGTCGCGAGCGACCACACCGACCGTGACCTGGAACGGCACGGCGTCGGCTGGAGCAAGCAGGTCGCCCCGAACGTGCTGAGCCACCAGGCGTGGCGCTTCGCCGAGGTCGCCGAGCGAATGGACGCGATGACACTGACCGCCTGGGTGCGCAACGGGGAGTGGACCGAGATCCAGAACGGCACGTGCGCGGACCTCCAACCGCCGAAGTACTGGCTGGACGTGATGGAGGCGAACAACCTGCACGTCCCGGGGACCGTGCTGATGTCCGGCACCCTGCCGATGCGCCGGGGTGTGAACCAGTTCGCCGACGCCTGGCGCGGGGAACTGTCGGACCCCACGACCGGCCGCACGCTCACGGCCGAGTACCACGTCCGCCGCCTGCCGGACCCGATCGCCTAGCCGTTCGCACGGTAGTGGCCTGGGGCTTGGCCAACGACGCGCTTGAAGGCGCGGGCGAAGGCGAATTCGGAGTCGTACCCCACCCGCTGTGCCACCTCACGCAACGGCGCCCGCCCTTCGCGCAGGATGCGGGCCGCCACTGTCATCCGCCACGCCGTCACGTAAGCCATCGGTGACTGACCGGTCATCGTGGTGAACCGACGGTTGAAGGTGGCCCGCGGCACCCCCACCGCACGAGCCAGCAGAGGCACACTCCACGGCCGGCCCGGGTCGGCGTGGACCAATGCCAGCGCACCGCCGACCGCCGGGTCGTAGAGCGCGCCCGCCCAGCCACCGCTCTGCTCCGCCAGCCAGGCCCGCAACATGTACACGAACAGCAGGTCGATCAGGGACGCGACCACCGCGGGCGCGCCAGGATCGGTCCGCTCGAACTCCGCGGACAGCAGGTCCACGGCCGCGCTCAGACCGGTTCCACGGGCCTGCCCGGCGCCCACGTGCACGATCGACGGCAGCATCGCGGTGAGTGGGTGTCGCGGACCGGGTTCCAGCAGGTATCCGCCGCACAGCAGCCCGGTGACCGGCCCGTCGCCCTCGATGACCAGTTCTCTGGGGGCGGCCTCGCCGAGCGGTCCGCCGATCAGCTCCGTCATCGACCGCAGGGGGCGGCCGGGGCTGTCGACGAGGGCATGGCCGAGTCCGGACGGCACGAAAGCGACGTCGCCCCGGATCAGATGCACGGGTTCACCGTCGTCCGGTATCAGCCAACAAGCTCCGGCGGTGACGACGTGGACGCTGGCCAGCGCGGCTGCCTCGACCCGGATGCCCCACGGCGCGTGGAACCGCGACCGGCTGTAGAGCGCGGTGCCTCGCCGGGTCGCGGCCACGACGTCAGCCACGATGTCGGCGACCACATCGCCCGATCGGACCGACTTGCCGGGTGTCACGATCACCATGCTCACCACGGTACGCCGTGAGCCGATCTGACATCCTATCGAGCTGGACTGTCATGGATTGGCTCAATCTTGAGCCGTACGGTCGACCTGTCCAGCACGACCGACAACCGGAGACCCATGTGTCCAGCACCGTCCTGGTGACCGGCGCGACCGGCAAGACCGGCCGCCGTCTGATACCGAAGCTCCTGCGACGTGGGATCGCCGTGCGCGCAGGCAGTCGCGCGCCGGTGCGCTCAGGAGCCGAGCCCGTACGTTTCGACTGGTTCGACGAGAGCACCTACCAACCGGCGTTGCAGGGCGCGGACGCCCTGTACCTCGTCAGCCCCCACCTGGCCGACAACGTCGTCGACGCGTTCGCCCAGATCCAGAAGTTCCTGCACAGCGCTGCCGACGCCGGCGTCCGCCGGCTGGTGCACCTGTCGTCGTTCGGCGTGGACCAGGCGCCCGCCGACGATCCGCTCCGCCGGGTCGAACTGCTCGTCGACGAGTCGGCGATACCCGCCACGATCCTGCGACCCGCCGCGTTCATGCAGAACTTCTCGGAGAACCACTGGTCGAACCTGGCCCGGACGATCAGGGAGCGAGGCGAGGTGGCGATGCCGTTCGGCGACCACCCGGTGAGCTACGTGTCCACCGCCGACATGGCCGACGTGGCCGCGGTCGCGCTGGCCGAAGACGGCCACGAAGGCCGCGGATACACGTTGACCGGCCCGGCGGCGATCACGCTGATCGAGGCCGCCGAGCTGATATCGGCGGCCACCGGCCGGCACATCCGTTACGTCGACCCCGGCCCCGGTGCGGTCCGCCAGGCCCTGCTGGATTCCGGCGCGCAGGCCGACTTCGCCGAGTACGTGAGCCAGATCTTCGAGTTCGCCATCACCTCAGGCGTGATGACGGCGGTCACCGGCGACGTCGCCGCGGTCACCGGCCGGGAGCCGACCGGGTTCGCCGAGTTCGCGACGGACGCGGTCGGCGCCTGGCTGCCGTGATCCGTTAAGATCCCGTATCGGTGTGCCGGGAAGCCTGGTCGGCGGAATGATCCAGTGATAGCCGACCCCGGGGAGCACCGTGAGCCGACGTCCAGTCGCCGAATTCGCCCGTTACCTGCGCACCGAGACCGTTGGCGGGATGGTGTTGCTCGGCGCGACCGCGATCGCGCTGCTGTGGGCCAACTCGCCGGTCCGCGGGTCGTACGAGGCGATCCGGACCTTCCACATCGGACCGGGCCACCTCAGTCTGTCCCTTGAGGACTGGGCCAAGGACGGGCTGCTGGCCCTGTTCTTCTTCGTGGCCGGGTTGGAGCTCAAACGGGAGCTGGTCGTCGGCGAGCTGTCCCGGTTCCGGGCGGCGGTGCTGCCGGTGCTGGCCGCGATCGGCGGGATGGCCGTGCCGATCGGGCTGGCGCTCGCGGTCGGGTGGGGCGCGCCGGGGATGAGTGAGGCGTGGGCCATCCCGGCCGCCACGGACATCGCGTTCGCGCTCGGTGTGCTGGCGATCACCGGGTCCGGGCTGCCCAGCAGTGCCCGGGTGTTCCTGCTCAGCCTCGCCGTCGTGGACGACCTCGGCGCGATCGTGATCATCGCGATCCTGTTCACGGCGACGTTCAACCTGGTCGCCGCGGCCGTCGCGGTGGCGCTGCTCGCGTTGTACGCGTACTTGCAGCACAAGCGCGTACGGACATCCTGGTTGTACGTCCCCATCGCGATAGGCACCTGGCTCGCCGTGCACGAGTCAGGTGTGCACGCCACGATCGCGGGTGTCGCGCTCGGACTGCTGACGCGCGTCAAGAAGGACCCGTACGAAGTAGCGGCCCCCGCTGTCCGCCTCGAACACCGCCTGCAGCCGTGGTCAGCAGGCTTCGCCGTGCCTGTGTTCGCTCTGTTCGCCGCCGGGGTGCCGGTCTCACCGACTGCCCTCGGGCAGATGCTGAACGACCGGGTGGCCATCGCCGTGATCGTCGGGCTCGTCGTCGGCAAGCTCATCGGGATCTTCGGCGCCACGTTCCTGGCCATCAAGATGAAGATCGGCGAGAAGCCAACCGGCATGGGATGGCGGGACATCCTCGCGGTCTCCATGCTCGGCGGCGTCGGGTTCACGGTCAGCCTGCTGATCGCCGACCAGGCGCTGGACGGGCCGGCCGAGCAACGCGCGAAAGCCGCGGTCCTGCTCGCGAGCGCGCTGGCGAGTCTGCTGGCCGCGGCGATGTTGGTGCGTCGCAGCCGGGCACGGCGGGCTCCGTGAGCTGCCCCATGGCACGATGACGCGGTGACGAGTGCGCAGGAGAACGACCACGCGGCGATCCCGTCGATCCCGCTGACCGAGGACCGGCCGGAGTTGGAATCCGGCGAGGGGTCCATCGGTGCCCTGGTCAGGGACGCGACCACCCACCTGTCCACGTTGGTGCGCGCCGAGATCGAGCTGGCCAGGATCGAGATCGCCAGGGACGTCAAGCGGGGTGTCCGCGGCAGCATCTTCTTCATGATCGCCCTGACAGTGCTGCTGTTCAGCCTGTTCTTCTTCTTCATCGCGATCGCCGAGCTGCTCGCCGACGTCGGACTGCCGCGCTCGGCCTCGTACGGCATCGTGTTCGCCGCCATGCTGCTGTTCGCGGGGCTGGCCGGCTGGCTGGGCTACAAACGGGTCCGCGGGATCAAGGGGCCGAGGCGCACGATCAGCACCATGCGGGACACCGCCGCGGCGCTCAGGCGCGATGGCGACAACACCGACTGACCCGTCGACAGTCCGCGTTGACGGGCCGTGGGCGCACCGAGACGTCCACGCCAACGGCATCCGCCTGCACGTCGCGGAGACCGGGAACGGTCCGCTTGTGCTGTTCCTGCACGGCTTCGGCCAGTTCTGGTGGACGTGGCGGCACCAGCTGACCGCGTTGAGCGACGCGGGATACCGAGCCGTCGCCGTGGACTTGCGCGGCTACGGCGACTCGGACAAGCCGCCACGCGGCTACGACGCCTGGACGCTCGCGGGCGACGCCGGTGGCCTGGTGAAAGCCCTCGGGGAACGCAAGGCGCACATCGTCGGACACGGCTGGGGCGGCCTGCTGGCGTGGACCGTCGCCGCGATCCACCCGCGTCTGGTGCACTCGATCGCGGCCGTGTCAGCGCCGCACCCGCTCGCGCTGCGCCGTGAGATCCGTCGGACTTCATTGCGCCGCAGGCCCAACAACCAGGCGCGGGCGATCGGAACGCTGTTTCGCGGGCAGCTGCCGATCGCGCCGGAACGATGGCTGACCAGGGACGACGCCGTCACCGTCGAACACCTGATGAGGCAATGGGCGGGGCGCGGGTGGGCCGCCGGCACGGATTTCCTCGCCGCGACGGAACGCTACCGGCAGGCCATGCTCGTGCAGGGCGTAGCGCATTGTTCCCTTGAGTACTACCGCTGGGCCGTGCGCTCCCAGATCCGCAGCGAAGGCCGTAAGTTCAGCGAAGCTCTCGACCGCACGACACCCGTGCCCGCGCTACGCCTGCACGGTGAACAGGACACGCTCATGCTGCCCGCCACCGCGAAGGCGTCCAGCCAATGGCTTGACGAGAAAGCACCGCTGCACATGCTCACGGGCGTCGGGCACTACCCGCACGAGGAAGCCCCCGACGTCACCAACCAGATCCTGCTCGACTGGCTCACCGGTCTTTAGGCCGCGCACGCCCCGGTGGCGACCCGCTGGGTCATCCCGGGCGCCTGTTTGACCTGGGGCAACACCTGCTTGGCCGTCAACGCGAACCCAGTCGTGTTGTTGTCCACCGCCGCGCCGAACACCACGCCGATCACGTCGCCGTTGACGTCCACGAGCGGACCGCCGGAGTTTCCGCTCTGTACCAACGCGCGCACGGTGAACACGTCCCGGGTGACCGTCCGCGAGTCGTAGATGTCCGGGCCCCGCAACTTGATCTGTTCACTGATCCGCGCGGGCGAGGCGGTGTACGGGCCGTCGAGCGGATAGCCCAACACGATGCTGTCCTGGCCGTTCTTGCCGTCCTCCACGGCGAAGTCCAACGGCTTCGCGGTGAGGTCCGGCACCGCCAGGACGGCCACGTCGACCTCGGGGTCGTAGTACACGACACGGGCGGACAGCTGGCCCTTGTCGGTCTCCACGGCCACCTGGTCCGTACCGGCCACCACGTGCGCGTTGGTCATCACCCGCTGTGGGGCGATCACGAACCCGGAGCCCTCCAGCTGACGCGAGCACGACTGGGCCCTGGCGTGGATCTTCAGCACGCTCGGCCGGTCTTTCTGGACGGCCGGTTTGCCCTGCAGCGCCGGATTCGGCGGCTCGGCGCTCACCGTCGGGGTCTGCGAGAACGGCCCGACCACGCTGGGGAACCCGGAGTCGTCCAGCAGTTTCTTCACACCCGCGGGCAGGTCCTTGGCGCCGGCCGGCATCAGTTCGTTCACGCCGCCCAGCACGACCGAGCCGTTGATCGCCTCCCGCAACCCGGGCAGACCGGTCACGCTGGTCAGCGGCAGCGCGATGATCCACGCCACCACGAACACGACCACGCCCTGCACCAGCGCGCCCAGGATGCTCTCGATCGGGGTCAGGTTCGGGGTCTTCATCTTCCGGCGCAGGGTCCGGCCGACCCACACCCCGAACGTCTCGCCGAGCGCGACCAGGAACACCACGATCGCGATGAAGAACGCGGCCCTGGTGGCGAAGTTGGTGAAGTTCTCCACGATCACCGGGGCGATCAGGGCGCCGAGCACCAGTCCGGCGAACACGCCGAGCAGTGCCGGCAGCGCGATCACCACGCCCTGGCGCGCGCCGGAGATCGCGGCCAGCACCACGAGCGCCAGCACCAGCACGTCGACCCAGTTCAAGTCCTCACACCTCCGGTCGGCTCGCTCGCCACGCTACGTCAAGGTCGCGCACGTCGGTGGCGTCCCACGGCCGTTCCCAGCCGCCGACGGCCAGCACGACGGTGAGCAACGCCGCCGTGAAGCCCCACACGAGCATGCCCGGCGCGCTGAACGCCGGGCCAGTGAACCCCGAAGGATGGGTGACCATGAACCGGTTCGCCGGATCCGCGAGGTGGTCGAGGGGAACGCGGGCGACCGCGGCGGTTTCCGCTGGGTCGACCGCCCAGACCGGCGACGGCTGCGGCCAGTGCGCCAGCACCGGAGTGACGAGAAACTTGGAAACGGGCACATACAGCGCGGGCATGACGGCGACCGGCAGAACACCCTCGGGCCGGACACCGGTCTCCTCGGCGGCCTCACGTAAGGCGGTGCCGATCGGGCCGTCGTCGCCGTCGTCGGTCTTCCCGCCGGGGAACGCGACCTGCCCGGCGTGCGAACCGAGGTCGTCGGAACGCAGCAGCAGCAACACATCCGGCCCGCCAGGTCCCTCGCCGAGCAGGACCAGCACCGCGGCGGTGCGCGCCAGGACGTGGTCCGGCGGGCTCAGCCGGCGGAACATCTCGGCGTCCAGATCCCGGGTCGCCTCAACGAGCTTGCCCATCCACGGCGGGACGTCCGCCGGGTCGACGAGCGGGCCGTGGTCGGTCATCGGCCCACCGCCGCGGCGACGTCCGCGACGGACTTGAACACCCTGGGCTGGCTGACGAACCGGACATTTCCCTGGCTGTCGACCAGGTACGAGGCCGGCAGGGTGTCCGGGACCTTCAACGCGCGTCGCACAGACCCATCACGGTCAAGCAGGCTCGGCAGGTTCACCTTCAGGTCTGTGAGCATGGCGATAGCGGTCGACTGGTCACTGTCCACAGCCAGTTCAACGACCGGCGTGGCGCCGGGTTCGGCGGCGTACCGCGAAAGCACGGGCAACTCGTCCTGGCAGGGGGCGCACCACGTGGCCCACACGTTCACCAGCACCGGACCCGCAAACGCTTTCCGCACGTCGAAAGGCGCGCCGTCGGCAAGGCAGGTCGCGGTGAGACCCTGCACGCTCGACGGCCCCGCACCCGCACGGGCGCACGACGGCAGTCCGGTCTTCACCGGTGTCGGCGCCGCTTGGGGAGCCGCGTCCTCACGCGGCCAGAACGCGACCGCGCTGGCCACGACCAGGACCAACGCGACGAGCGCCCAGCGAACCTTGGTGCTCAACCGGCCGCCCTGCGGGGACGTGCCGGCTTCGGGGCCTGCTCGGCGAGCGCGATCAGGTGTTCCGCTTCCACGCCCTTGACCAGCTTGGCGGCCACATCCGGTTCGGTCGGCCCGGCGCCGTACGACGGGCAGTCCTTGGCCAGCAGGCATGCGCCACACGCCGGCTTGCGGGCGTGACACACGCGCCGGCCGTGGAAGATGATCCAGTGCGACGCCATCGTCCAGTCCTTGGGCGGCAGCAGCGTGGCCACCGCGGACTCGACCTTCACCGGGTCGGTCTCCTCGGTCCACTCCCACCGCCGGACCAACCGGCCGAAATGCGTGTCCACGGTCAGGCCGGGGACGTCGAACGCGTTGCCGAGCACGACGTTCGCGGTCTTGCGGCCGACCCCGGGCAGCGTGACCAGTTCCGCCAGGGTGCCGGGGACCTGGCCGTCGTACCGTTCGACCAAGGCCGCGCCCAGGCCCATCAACGACGTCGTCTTGCTCCGGAAGAACCCCAGCGGCCGCAGAAACTCCTCGAGTTCGGTCCGGTCGGCGCCGGCGTAGTCCGCCGCGGTCCGGTACTTCGCGAACAGCGCCGGCGTGGTCAGGTTGACCCGCACGTCCGTGGTTTGGGCGGACAGCACAACGGCTACCAGGAGTTCGAGCGGGTCGGCGAAGTCCAGCTCGGCGCGGGCGTCCGGGTAGGCCTCGGACAGCGAGCGGATCATCCGCCGGGCGCGCCGGACCAGAGCCGTGGCCGGCTTGACCGCGGGGGGCTGTTGGGTGGCGGAGGGCACGGGACTAGCCTACGGGCCGCCAAGCAACCCCATCGGTGCCCCAGACATCTATCAACATGCCGAGTGTCCCGAGGCAAGCGAGGATTCAAGTCATGACGACGGTCTGGTTCGTGTTCATCGTCCCGCTCGTGATCATGCTGTTCGCGCTGTTCATGGAGCGTGTCGAGACACGCCTGCGGCATGTCGCCGTCCGCGAGGACGAGGTGACTGAGTTCCTCGACGACGCGCGGCCAGACGAGGTGCGCGCCCTCTACGGCCACGGCATTGGCCGGGCGCTCGAGCTTTTCCGCCTCCGCCGGCGCGGCGGCCGGGCCGCGCGACTGCGTGCACAGCGTGTCCGCCGGTAGCGGTCCCCGTGACCTACCGGTAGCGTCCGGCGTGCCGACGAGCGCTTCCGGGTGAACGTCCTACACTGCAGGTAGTGAAGACGGTGACGACGCTGGTCGCCGTGTCTCGACAGGAGGGACGAGCGTGGACGAGACCCTGGCCAGGGCCGGCATCTTCCAGGGGGTCGAACCCGCGGCAGCCGAGGCGCTCAGTCAGACGCTCGAATCCGTGGAGTTCCCCCGCGGGCACGTCATCTTCGCCGAGGGCGAGCCGGGCGACCGGCTGTACATCATCCTGTCCGGCAAGGTGAAGCTCGGCCGGAAGTCACCGGACGGCCGGGAGAACCTGCTGGGCATCTTCGGCCCGTCGGACATGTTCGGTGAGCTGTCGATCTTCGACCCGGGGCCCCGGACCTCCACGGCGACGACCGTGACCGAGGTACGCGCGGTCACCATGGGCCGCCCCGAGCTGCGGCAGTGGATCGCGACCCGTCCGGAGATCGCCGAACAGCTCCTGCGGGTGGTGGCCCGCAGGCTGCGCCGGACGAACGGGATGTTGGCCGACCTGATCTTCACCGACGTGCCCGGCCGGGTGGCCAAGGCGCTGCTCCAGCTGGCCCAGCGGTTCGGCAGCCAGGAAGCCGGCCTGCTGCGGGTGACCCACGACCTGACCCAGGAGGAGATCGCCCAGTACGTCGGCGCCTCCCGGGAGACGGTGAACAAGGCGCTCGCGGACTTCGCCCACCGGGGCTGGCTGCGGCTGGAAGGCAAGAGCGTGCTCATCCTCGACCCGGAGCGACTGGCCCGCCGAGCCCGCTGACCTCGACATTCTGTTCCGGCCAGCCTGACCCGACAGACAGAGCGTCTGCTTGACCAACGGGTCAGAGCTACCGCGTGTCCGCTCCACCACCAGGTCAGAGCTACACGTGTCCGCCGTTCCCGCCGGGTGAGTCGCCGGTTCGGCTCGCTACCAGCGCCGTTGGGTTTGCTTTTCGCCGCGAACCAGCAACTCACCCGCAGGAACAGCAGACACGCGCGGTTCGGCTCGCTCACCTGCTCGCTGGTTCGCTCACGCGAAAAGCCGGGCGCCGCCCCCGACGCGGCGCACCGGCTTCCCGTGTTCGCGCGAGCCATCCCCCGACAGCTCGCGCTCCCCGCCCTCCTGGCGTTCCGGCCCCGACCCATTCCGCCGGAGGGAGTTTTGTTCAGTTCGGGTTCCCCGTGGGGAGCCGCGTCAACCACCATCGCACGGACCCACCCCCGGAACTCAAGCCTTTTCACCCTCAAGGACTCGGATGAGTGGGTTTCGTTGTGCGACTTTCCCCCGAGTTCACTTTCTGTTACCAAACCGTGATCAACTACTGCGCCGATCGGGCGAGGTGATCAGGCCCACCGGAAAATAATGGTACGGCGGTACCATATTTGCCATACTGGTACGTGTGTCCCACTCTGTCTCGTTCGCCGACTACCGGGCCGCGCTGACCACTCCCGGCGCGCGATGGCCCGTGCTCACGGCCGTCCTCGCTCGCCTGCCGATCGCGATGGTCGGCCTGTCCCTGCTGTTCTACGTGCAGCGGGTGACCAGCTCGTTCGCCACCGCCGGCCTGGTCTCGGCGGGTGCGCTGGTGGGTGTGGCCGTGGGGTCGGTGCTGCAGGGACGGATCATGGACCGGCTCGGACCCAGCCGGCCGCTGCTGGTCAGCTCGGCGGCGTTCGCGGCGCTCGTGACCGTGGCGATCTTCGGCGTCGAGCAGCGCGCGAACACGGCTGTGCTCGTGGTGCTCGCGGTCGGTGTGGGGGTCACGCAGCCCACAGTCGGCTCGGCGAGCAGGGCGATGTGGTCGCGCCTGCTGCCGGCGGGCCGGGCCAGGCAGGCGGCCTACAACTACGACGCCATCAGCATCGAGGTGTTCTTCATCCTCGGCCCTGGCATCTCCGGGTTGCTGTCCGGTGCGGCCTGGGCGGGCACGGGCATGGTCGTCGCCTCGGTCATCCAGACCGTCGGCGCGATCGGGTTCGCGTTGACCAGGACCGTCCGTGGGCTTCGGCCGCTGCGCGGTGAGCTGCCGGGCTACCTGGGCGCGCTGGCCAGTCCCGGGATGCGCACGGTCGTGGTCGCCGCGATGGGTTTCGGCGCCGTGATCGGGTTCGTCGAGGTGGCGGTGCCGGCCGCGGCGACCGCCGCCGGGCACCAGTCGCTGGGCGGGGTGATGATCAGCGCGTGGTCGGTCAGCTCGGTGATCTTCGGCGTGGTCTACGGCATGCGGCCGTGGCCTCGCGCGATGCACCTGCGGCTGCCGTTCCTGCTGGCCGCGTTCGGCGTGCTGGTGGCCTTCTCGTCGATCCCGACCGGACTCGTCGGCCTCACGCTGACGCTGCTGATCGCGGGCACCATGATCACGGCGCAGTCGACTGCGCACTCGACCGCGCTGGAGCAGGTGGCGCCACCCGGGACGGTCACCGAGGCGTTCGGCTGGGTGATCACGGCCGTCACCCTGGGCCTGGCCCTCGGCCAGTCGGTCAGCGGGTACTTCGTGGACCACGTCAGCGTGTCCGCGTCGTTCCTGGCCGCGTCGGTCGTCGGGCTGATATTCGCGGGCCTGGTGTTCCTGCTGCGTGGCACCATCTCGCGGGGTGTCCCGACCGCGACACCCCAGAAAGACCACGCCCTAGCGAGCTGATCGGAGAACGATGCGGCGCCTGATCATCGACACGGACCCCGGCGTGGACGACGCCTTCGCGATCGCGCTGGCCTGCGCGAGCCCTGACGTGGACCTGATGGCCGTGACAACGGTCGCCGGCAACATCGGGATCGAGCACACGACCCGCAACGCCCTCAACCTCCTCGCGTTGTGCGGCCGCGAGGACGTCCCCGTCGCGGCGGGCGCACACAGGCCCTTCTCGCGACCGGTACGTGGCGACACCGCGCACGGCGTGGACGGTCTCGGCGGGCACGCGCACGCACTGCCCACGTCCAAAGCAACCGGGGACCCGAGGGACGCCATCACGTTGCTGAAGGACACCCTCGAAGCGTCCGAAGGGCCCGTCACGGTCATCGCGATCGGCCCGATGACGAACGTGGCGCTGCTGCTGGCGGCGCACCCCGGCGTGAAACCGAAGATCGACCGGTTGGTGATCATGGGCGGTGGGATCGCCGGCGGCAACATCACGCCGTCCGCGGAGTTCAACGTGTGGGTCGACCCGGAGGCCGCCCGCCGGGTACTGGTCGAGGAGGACGTGCCGGTCACCCTCGTCCCGCTGGACGTGACGATGCGCTGCGCGGTCGGCGACGAGTGGCTCGGGCAACTGGCTGACCATCCGGTTGGCCGCGAACTGGTGGCGATGACCCCGCACTACCGCGCGTTCTACAAGGAGACGTTCGGACGCGACGACTTCGTCATGCACGACGCCATCGCCGTGGCCGAGGCGATCAACCCGGGACTCCTGCGGACCACACCACTGCGCCTCGAAGTCGACTGCACCGACGGGCCAGGCAGCGGCGCCACCATCGCCGACCGTCGCACGCCACCGCAGCCGGACGAGCGTTTCGTGGACGTCGCGCTGGACGCGGACATCGACGCGTTGCGCGCCTACATCCTCGGCGAACTCGCGCGTTAGCCGAGGAAGATCGGGTTCGTCAGGGCGACCATGGTGTCGACTGTGGTCTGTGTGGGTTCGTTGCGGCGTACTTCGACGCGCACCCAACGGCTGTAACGGCTGCGCGTGGTCCATGACGCCGTACCGCCGTCCTTGTGGACGTACCCGCCCCACTGCGGCCCGGTCTGGTCGAGCATTCGGATGTGTGTGTCCGGCGCACCCTCCACCCGGACCTCGAACGTGACCGGGTCGTCGGTCTCCAGCCGCTGGCCGATGCCGACGGTCCGGATCCCGGTGGTGGCGGTGAAGTCGAGCCGGACCTCGGCGGACTCGGCGATCCAGTTGCGGCCCTGGGCGAATCCGGCCATCAGCTGGTCGCCGCTCAGGCCGCGGGACCAGACAACGTTGTGCGGCAGGCCGACCCGGTCCGCGCGCGAGTGCGAATCGCTGTTGCCGACGGCCGGCACCCACCGGCCGGCGCGCAGCAGGCTGTCCCACGCGATCACCGTGGCTTCGTCGTCCAACGTCCACGGGCCGTTCCACACCTCCACCAGGTCGACACGTTCCATGCCGAACTCCCACGAGCACCCCACGCACGGGCTGAACGGGTGCGCGGCGACCACCAGGCCGCCGGCGCCGCGCACCTCGTCCACGAACCGGCGCAGGTCATCCGGGTTGTCCGCGCGGTGGCGCCAGTCGATCCACTTGCCCGCCGGCAGATGCCACGCCGGCCAGTGCCCGGTCCGCGTGGTGACCTCCTCGCCGTTGAGGATCAGCAGGTCGTCGGTTGCGTGATGCCCCCACCGAAGATGCGCGCTCGACGTGTTGTGTTCCGTGGAAACGACGAAATCCAGGCCCGCCTGCCGAGCGTCCGCGACGAGCTCCGGGAGTGTGCGTTGCCCGTCGGAGTGGATCGTGTGCAGGTGCCCGTCGCCGCGATACCAGGCATGTCCGCGACCCGGGATGCGCGCGGGCGCCGGACGGGGCCGGAACGACTCACCATCCGGTCCACTGTGGATGGTGATGTCCAGCTCGTAGGAGATCCCCTGCGGGGACACCGTGTACGGGCCGAGAACCACCTGCCACCGGCCCGGCCACACCGGACCCGGCAGGTAGCCGGGCGTGGCCTCGCTGGCGTTGATGGCGAACCGGTCCCGCGCCCCGCCCGACCAGCCGCGGAACTCGTCGTCCGGCCCGAAGATCCCGATGTCCAGACTGTTGCCCCGGACGCCGGGCGGAACGGCCGGCCGGTCATAGGTGTAGGCCACCTCGATCTCCCGCGCACCGGGCGGGACGTCGATCGGCACATACACCCAGTCATCGGCGCCCGGCTCAATCCACCCGGTGATCCTCTCACTGGTCACCACCCCAACCTAGCCAAGACCACGCCGGCGGTGTCGCCCCGCTTGGCCGCGCCAACACCAGCCCCAGCTTGGCGGCACCAACACCAGCCCTTGGCTTGGCCGCGCCGGTCATTCCCGCCGCACAACCCGCCCGACATCGCCCGGCCAGAGCCGAGATCGCCCGAAACTGTCGGTCCCCTCCGATAACGTGGAAATCGGGGGTCCCCCTGGGAGGGGACGTCCGTCGCGGCGTGACCCCGAGGCGGCCAGGCCCGTCCGAGCGGAGCGAGGACCATCAATACTGTCGGTGCCCCTCGTTACTGTGCCGGGTATGGATCTGACCGCAACCACCGCCGAACTGGCGAGCGCCGCAGCCGAGGCTGTCCGGCTGCTTCCCGGGCGCGTTCTCGACCCAGTGCTCGCCGGCCTGTTGCTCACCGCCGAGGGTGACGAGGTCATGCTCGCCGGGAGCGACCGCGAGCGCGCTGTCCGGCTGTCGTGTTCCGCCGCCGTGCACACGTCTGGCCGCGTGCTCGTTCCGGCGAAGCCGCTTGCCGAGACGTTGCGCGCGCTGGATGTGCCGATGGTGCGGCTTGTCGTGGAGGGGGCGAGACTCGCGGTTCGGACGCCGAATGCCCGGTTCGCGTTACCGCTGCTCGACGCGGATCTGCATCCGGGTGCGCCGACCGCGCCCCCGCTCGCGGGCACGGTCGACGGCAAATTGTTGGTGTCCGCGTTGGCGACCGTGGCCGCGACGGCGTCCCGCGACGACGCTTTGCCGTTGTTCACGGGTGTTCGCGTGCGCGCGGACGGGGATCGATTGCTGTTGGCGGCGTCGGACCGGTATCGGATGGCGTTGGCGTCCTTGCCGTGGACGCCGACTGGCGGGTCGCTGGACGCGTTGGTGCCGGCCGCTTTGCTGGCCGAGATCGCCAAGCAGGCTCGGTCCACAGTGGGCTTGCACGTCGATCAGAACCGGGTCGGTGTCGCCTGGGGCAGTTCGGTGGTGACCACGGCGTTGCTGGACGGATCTTTCTTGAGCGAGAACAAGATTGTGACGTCCACAACGGACACTTGGCTGTCGGTGGACGCGGATGCCTTCGCTGCCGCGGTTCGTCGTGTCGCCCTCTACGCGGACCACCGCGGTGTCCTGAAACTCGAGGTGGGCGACAACGAGTTCCGTTTGCGCGGAGCCGATCAGCAGGCCGGTGAGGCCGAGGAGACCGTCAAGGCGGACGTCGACGGCGGACGTACGTCACCGTCGTTCCAATCCCGGTTCCTGCTCGACGCGTTGCGCCCGTTCGCCGGTGGCCAGGTACGCGTGGCGATCCAACCCGGGATGCGGGCGACGATCTTCAGCTCGCCGGACCCGGACAACCCAGTCGACCTGCGCTACATGGTCGCCCCGATGCGCCCACCTGCGACACCGTAGGAGAGCGGGTCTAGGACGAACGGAGGTACTCCAACTGAGCCCGCACTGACCATTCCGCCGGCCCCCACAACGAGGGATCGACGTCCGCGTACACAACTTCAACGACCTGCCGTGCCGACGCGTCCGGACCGAGCTGGCGCAGTGCCGCCCGAACTTGCTCCAGCCTGGCTTCCCGATGCGCCAGGTACTCGCTCGCGACCGTGGCCAAGTCGGGCAGTTCCGCCCCGTGTCCCGGCAACACCACGGCCGAGATCGCCTGAAGCCGTCGCAGCGACCCCAGGTAGTCGCCGAGCGACGAGATGATGGTGGTGCCGCGGCCGAGGATGGTGTCCCCGGTCAGCACGGCGTCGTCGAGCTGAAGGCTGACGGAGTCCTCGGTGTGCCCGGGCGTGTGCAGTACGCGCACGTCGAGACCGGCGACGGAGATGACTTCGTCGTCCGTGAGCGGCTCGGCGTCCTGGCACAGCTCGGGATCGAACGCCCGTACCGGCGCGCCGGTCTTCGCGGCGAGCCACGGCGCGCCTTCGACGTGGTCAGGATGGTGGTGTGTCACCAGAATCAGCGACACGGGCCCGCAGTCGGCGACCCGGGTCAGGTGTGCCGCGTCCTCGTATCCGGGGTCGACGACGACACAGCCTGCCTCGCCGGGGGCGCGCAGGATCCAGGTGTTGGTGCCGTCCAGGGTCATCGAGCCGGGGTTGTCCTCCAGCATCACGGACGCGGTCGGCGTGACGGGACGCAGGACGCCGTAGGCGGGATGGGCGATGCTCACCGTGGCTCCAGGGTGTCGCCGGCACGCGGGTCGAGATGGGCGGCCGCGCGGGGGTAGTCCGGGTCGCCGGGCAGCACCGGCCGGAGGGTGCTCCCGTCCCGGATCACCTTGGGCATCACGCGCTCGATCACCCGCTCGGCGGCCATCGCGTCGGCGACCGTCGCCAGCTCGCCCAGGTCCGAAAGGGTCATCCAGGTCGGCGGCAGCAGGCCGCGTTCGCCGGCCTGCCACATGGCGATCGCGTCCGCGGGCCGGCGCCACTCGACGTGGTCGGCCTCCGAGGTGGCGCCGTCCGCCCGCTGCCCGTCCGGGAGGGCCGCGACGAAGAACTTCGTGTCGTAGCGCCTGGGCTCCTCCTCCGGGGTCACCCAGTTCGCCCATGGCCGTATCAGGTCCGCTCGCAGCACCAACCCGGCGTCGGCGAGGAACTGCGCCAGCGAGAACGCCCGGTCCACCAACGCCTGCCGTGCCGTGGCGTACGGCCGGGTGTCCGAGACGACGGAGTCCGCGTCCGGGCCGGCGAGCAGCACCCCGGACTCCTCAAACGTCTCCCGGACCGCCGCGCACACCAATGCGCGTGCCAAGGGCTCCGTGCACGAGAACCGCGACGCCCACCAGGCGGCGTCAGGTCCGGTCCAGGCGACGTCGGCGTCGGCGTCCCGCCGGTCCACGCCACCACCTGGGAAAACGGTCATCCCGCCGGCGAACGCCATCCCCACCACCCGCCGGATCAGGAACGCCTCCAGACCCGCGGCGGTGTCCCGCACGAGCACCACGGTGGCCGCGTCCTTCGGCGGCACCGGCGGGTCCGGGAACTCGGCCGGGACCATGTTGGCCGGCAGAACCATCTCCTTCGGCAGTTCTCGCACGGATCGAGCGTACGACCGTGCCGTGACCCAGGCCCCGTGACCCGGCTCACCCCGTCGATACTGGGGCCCGTGGAGAACCAGCTGCGAGTAGGACTGATCGGAGCCGGCGGGTGGGCCGGCCGGGTGCACGCGCCGAGGCTCGCCGACCACCCCGGGGTGCGGCTCGTGTCGGTGTGGGCGCGCCGGCCGGACGCCGCCGAGGAAATCGCCGGCCGGCACTGTGCCCGGGTCGCGGCCGATCCCGCCGAGTTGATCGCCGAGGTGGACGCGGTCGCGTTCGCGGTGCCGCCCGCGGTCCAGGCCGAGTTGGCGTTGCAGGCGGTCAGGGCGGGCCGGCACGTGATCCTCGAGAAGCCCATGACGTCCACTGTGGACGAAGCAGAGCGGTTGGCCGACGCGGTGGCCGAGGCGGGGGTCGCCTCGATCCTCGTGCTGGTCCGCCGGTTCGCGCACGAGACCGCCGAGTGGCTCAGGGCCCTGCACGACCTGGGCGGCCTGGCAGGCGGCAACGCCCAGTGGCTGTCCGGCGCGTTGATGTCAGAGGAGTACGGCAACTCGGCCTGGCGTCAGGAACACGGTGCCCTGCTGGACATCGGCCCGCACGTGATCGACTTGATGGACGCCGCGCTCGGCCCGATCACCGAGGTCGTCGGCGCCACCCGCGGCGGCCACGACCTGTGGCACATCCTGTTCACCCACGAGGGCGGCGCGACCAGCACGATCTCCATGTCGCTCGGGCTGCCGATGCGGCCGACCGTGGTCGAGTTCTCGGTCTACGGCGACCACGGCTACCGCTCGCTGCCGGGCCGCGACACCCCGGCCGACCAGTGCTACACCGCGCTGCTCGACGACTTCGTCGCGATGGTCCACAGTGGAACCACCAGCCATCCGGTCGACGCCCGGCGCGGCCTGCACCTGCAACGCGTCATCGACGCCGTCCGCGAAAAGCTCTGAGCCCGCGGTCTTCAAGACCCACCAACCCTGTGGGTGGGGGTCTTGAAGACAGGCCAACCCTGGGGATCAGGCGCCCGGTGGGAACCGTGGCGGTTCGGCCGAACCGCCGGCGGTCGGCGGGACGCCGTTGATGATCCGCGGTGTGGCCGGGCTGGACCACTTCGCGTCCGCGTCGGAGTGCCGGCCCGACCGGTCGGTCTGCCAGCCCATCTTCTTGCCGGTGGACGCTGCCTCGGCCTGTTCCCGCTTGGCCAGCTCCTCCTGCAGCTGGCGGAGCAGGTCGCGTTCCTGGTCGTTGAGGTCGGCGTCGTCGAACGTGTCCTTGACCGGGGTGGCCGGCGTGGTCACCGGCTCGGGGTCCGGCACCGGTTCGACGTGCCGCAGGCTGGGCTGGTCGAAGTTCGGCCGGTCGGACCGGGGGGTCGGCGACGGCACGGACGGAGGCGGCGGCAGTGGCTCGACGGTCACCTCATCCACGACCGGGTCGGGCGCCTTCGCCGGTTCTTTTGGGGGCGTCACCGAGTCCATCTCCGGGATCCAGCTCGACGTGACGGGCTGCTCCGGCTCCGGCTCGGGGTCCTTCTTCCACGACTCACGTTCCTGGCCCCACGTCCGGGGCGTGTCCGGTTCGGCCGAGCTCTCGGCGCCGTCGAACGACACCCGACGGGCCTGCTGCATGCCCTGCTTGTGGTACTCGGTCAGCGGCGACGAGTCCCGAAGCACCTCGACCGCGGCCCGGATACCGGCGCGCCGCAGCGCGTGCTCGATCCGGTACGCCGTCGACGGCGGGAACCCGCGCGGCCCGATCTCGACGAGCACGACCCGGTGCGGCACAGGCCCAGCCACGGCGCCGGACGGGGTGGTCCGCCAGACGCACCACAGCGCCCGGACGTCCGGCAGCACCTCCAGCACCCGGTGCACGGCCTCACGCACGCCCTGCTCCGCACCGCCGACCTCGGAGTCGACCAGCCCCGGGTGGAACCGGTGCACCGGCGGGCGGACCCGGCCGTCGTCCACCTTGAGCTGCTGGATCAGCACGGTGTCGCAGTGTGCCTCGGTGAACAGCGCTTCCATGTCCCGGCGCTCAACGGGCGACAGCGGGATCTTCCCGGCGACGAGGCACCCGGCGATCAGCTCCAGCGACCGGTCCAGCTCGGCGGACGCCAGCAGCTCTCTCGCGTCGGTCAGCGCGTCGTCGTCCAGCCTGCCGGCGAGACCGAGCAGCAGGTCATGGACACGGATCGGGAGCGCGACGCGGTCGGCGACCTGGGTCACGGTTGTCTCCATTCCGGCTCGTCGAGCGGGAGGCCGGCTAGCTGGGGACCAGATGGCCCCCTTCAGCGGCTCCCATGGCCAGCGGCACCGATGCCGCCAGTGCCGCCTGGTGGTACCGAGGCAGCAGGATGCCCCTCGGGATCACCTCGACGCTCGGCTCGTGTGTGCCAAGCGCCCGCAGCACCCGCTGCAGCTCACCCACGAGCCGCGCGCACTGCGAGGTCGCGGTCACCAGGACGACCCGGGTAGCTGCACCACCACCCGTTCGTGGCAATCGCCAACTGCCCCGGACCTCACCGATGTCGGTTCGGTCGCGGACAATCGCCCCGAGGACTACGCCCGTGGAGTCGCCCATGCTCACCCATTCGGGCGACTCCGACGTGAATGTGTAGTCGACCTCGGCGATTTCGTCTACCCAAGGAAGCGCATTCAACCGCTCAGGATCCGCGCCCGCCGGCCGCAAAGCGTTCGTGAGCAGGCGAGACTCCTCCGCGGTGAGTCCGACACGTTCTCGCAAAAGGGTGAGCGGCAACGACCGCGCGAGGGCGGTCACCGCCCCCGCGGCGAGCCAGTCACGGAACCGCCAGAGCTGACGGTCGGGCAGCCGGCCCGCGAGCCGCAGCAACAGCTCGTGGCAGTCCGACTCGGCGTAGCTGTCCATCTTGCCTCCCAGTGGGCTCAACCCACCTCGAAGATCACGTCGACCTCGACCGGCGCGCCGAGGGGCAGCTCGGCCACCCCCACCGCGGCCCGAGCGTGCTTGCCCGCGTCCCCGAACACCTCGCCGAACAGCTCGGACGCACCGTTGACCACGGCCGGGACGGCCGTGAAGCCCTCGGCGGCGGCCACGAAGCCGCCGACCTTGACCACGCGGGTCACCGCGTCGACGCCGACCAGGTCGTGCACGGCCGCCAACGCGTTCAACGCGCAGGTGCGCGCGTGCGCCTTGGCCTCTTCCGGGCTGACCTCGGCGCCGACCTTGCCCGTGGCGGGCAGCGTGCCACCCACGAACGGCAACTGCCCGGACACGTAGACCTGCGAGCCGGACTGCACAGCGGGCACGTACGCGGCCAGCGGAGCGGCGACCGCCGGAAGTTCGATTCCCAGCTCGGCGAGCCTGTCCGACCAGCTCATCCGAGCACGTCCTTCGGCCGCTTCAGGAACGCCACGAGCTGCTCGCCGGTCGGGCCGGGCTGCACCGTGACCAGCTCCCAGCCGTCCTCGCCCCACTGGTCGAGGATCTGCTTGGTCGCGTGGGTGAGCAGGGGAACGGTCGCGTACTCCCATTTCGCCATGCGCGGCAGCGTATCCCGTGACCCGCCGTGAGCTTGGCCGCGCCGGTCGTTTGCGCCACGAACACGCCCGACATCGTCCCAGCCACGGCCTTGGCCAGCCACGAGCGGAGCGAGGATAAATCGGACACAGGTCGGAGGCCCGGTAGCTTCGGGGCATGGAGGCATGGCGAGTGATCGCGGGCGTGCTGATCGCGGCCGGCGGCATCCTGCTGGTACTGCAGACGATGGCGTTCACACGGGAGCGGAAGGGCAGCACCGGCGGCACGGTGGCGTTGGCCGGGCTGATCGCGTTCGTCGTGCTCCTGCTGTTGTGCGTGCTGTCGCTGACCGTGTTCCCCGGGATCGTCGTATGGGGACTCGTGCTGATCTTGGCCCTGACAAGCATAGTGCTGTTGCACACAAGCTGACCGGCCGCAAAGGCATTCCGGTAACCGCGCATTTACGCTGAAGTGGTGACCACCCCTGTCGTTGGTTGGACCGATCACGTGGCCCGCGCCCGGCTGCACATCGTGACCGGCAAGGGCGGAACCGGGAAGACCACGATCGCAGCCGCGCTGGCCATCGCGCTGGCCACGGGCGGCCGTCGGGTGCTGCTGGTCGAGGTCGAGGGCCGGCAGGGGATCGCCCAGGTCTTCGACACCCAGCCGCTGCCGTACGCGGAGCAGCGGATCGCGGCGGCCCCCGGTGGCGGCGAGGTCAAGGCGCTGCACGTGGACGCCGAGGCGGCGCTCCTGGACTACCTGTCGATGTTCTACAACCTGGGCCTGGCCGGTCGGACGCTGCGCCGGATGGGCGCCATCGACTTCGCCACCACGCTCGCCCCCGGGCTGCGGGACGTGCTGCTCACCGGCAAGATCAAGGAGACGGTCAGCCGGACCGACGACAACGGCCGGCACGTGTACGACGCTGTGGTCGTGGACAGCCCGCCGACCGGCCGGATCGTGAAGTTCCTCGACGTCACCAGGGCCATGGCCGACCTGGCGAAGGTCGGGCCGATCAAGGGCCAGAGCGACGGCGTGGTCCGCCTGCTGCACTCCGGCGACACCGCGGTGCACCTGGTGACCCTGCTGGAGGAGATGCCGGTGCGCGAGACCCTCGATGCCGTGGCCGACCTGGACGGCGCCGACCTGCGGCCCGGGGCGGTGTTCGTCAACCGGGTCCGGCCGCCCCGGCTGCCCGCCCGGTCGGTGACGTCGGCGGCCGGTGGCCGGGTGGACGCCGCCCGGATCCGCGCCGGGCTCGAGGCCGCCGGCCTGGACCTGGGCGCGGACGTGGTGGAGGGCCTGGTGGAGGAGACCGTCGAGCACGCGATCCGGGTGCGGGCCGAGAGCCGGGCCCGGGAACAGCTGGCCGAGGGTGACCTGCCCACGGTCGAGCTGCCCGAGGTGACCGACGGCATCGATCTGGGCACCCTGTACGAGTTGGCGGAGTCCATGGTGGAACAGGGGGTCAGGTGAGTACTCCCGCGCTGAAGACCGACGAGCTGATCGACGACCCGGCCACGAAGGTGATCGTGTGCTGCGGCTCCGGCGGCGTCGGCAAGACGACCACGGCCGCGGCCCTCGCGGTACGCGCGGCCGAACGCGGCCGGAAGACGGTCGTGTTGACCATCGACCCCGCGCGCCGGCTGGCCCAGGCGCTGGGCCTGCCCGAGCTGGACAACCAGCCGCGCCGGGTGGAGGTCGACGGCTTCGAACCCGCCGGTGACCTGGCCGCGATGATGCTGGACATGCGTCGCACGTTCGACGACATGGTGCACTCGCACGCCGGCCCGGAGCGGGCCAAGGAGGTGCTGGCCAACCCGTTCTACCGGACGATCTCCAGCTCGTTCTCCGGCACCCAGGAGTACATGGCGATGGAGAAGCTCGGCCAGTTGGCCGGCGAGGGGCTGTGGGACCTGATCGTGGTGGACACGCCGCCGAGCCGGTCGGCGCTGGACTTCCTGGACGCGCCACAGCGGCTGTCCCAGGCGTTGGACGGTCGGATGATCCGGCTACTGGCCGGGCCGGCCAAGGCCGGCGGCTGGGGCCTGCGCAAGCTGGTCGGCGCCGGGTTCTCGCTGTTCGCCAAGGCCGTGTCCACGATCGTCGGCGGCCAGCTGCTGGCCGACGCGTCCGCGTTCGTCCAGGCGTTCGACAGCATGTTCGGCGGGTTCCGGGAACGCGCCGACCGGACGTACCAGCTGCTGCGCTCCGGCGGCACGGCGTTCCTCGTGGTCGCCGCGCCCGAACCGGACGCCCTGCGCGAGGCCAGCTACTTCGTGGAACGGCTGTCCGGTGAGTCCATGCCGCTGGCGGGGCTCGTCGTCAACCGGACCCACCCCGTGCTGGCCGGCCTGGCCGGGTCGAAGGCGCTGGCCGCCGCCGAGGCACTGGAGCGCCGCGGCGACGCGCCGCTGGCCGCCGCGGTGCTCCGCCTGCACGCGGACCGGGTGTCGGTCGCCGACCGGGAACGCCGACTAGTGGCGAGATTCACCCGGGCGCACGAAGGTGTCGCTGTCGCCCGCGTGCCCGCGATGCCCTCTGACGTGCACGACCTGTCCGGCCTGCGGCAGATCGGCGAGCAGTTGGGCAACGGCTGAGCACTACCCGACCTGGGCGTCCTCCGGGTGATGGCGTCTGCGTGCCTTGTCGAGCAGTTCACGCCATGAGGTGACGTCCGGGCGCCGGCGCAGCAACGCGCGCCGCTCCCGTTCGGTCATGCCACCCCACACGCCGAACTCGATCCGGTTGTCGAGCGCCTCGGCCAGGCACTCCGTGCGGACCGGACACGCGACGCAGATCAGCTTCGCCTTGCGTTGCTCGGCCCCCCGTACGAAGAGCTCGTCCGGATCGTCGCTGCGACATGCCGCGTTGACGCGCCAGTCCTGCGGTTTCGGATTCATCTCCCCCAGCTCCTACCGTCGTTTCCACTCGTCCGATGCCCCCCGGCACCAGCTGCCTGTCGTGCAAGATTGACGACGTTCGACCGCCCCCGGTTCCACCTGATCTCCCCTTGACCCTTGATCAAGTTGCACAGAGGGCGCTCGCTGTCAACTCGGTTCCGCAGCGTAGCCATAGGCCCGAAAGGGTTAATCGGTACCCTGGCGTCGTGCGTTTTACCAACGGTTTGTTCAAGCTGCTCAGCCTGTGCCTGCTGGCCGGCGTTCTGCTGGCCGGCATGCTGTTCCCGGTGGTCGGGGCCTTGGGGGTGGCCTCCAACCGGGCCAGCGACACGATCGACAGCGCGCAGGCCGAGATGGTCGAGGTGCCACCGGCGCTGATCACGTCGATCACCGACAACCAGGGCAAGCAGATCGCGACGCTGTACGACCAGTACCGGATCCCGGTCGCCGCCGACCAGATCTCGCCGATCATGAAAGCGGCGCTGATCTCGATCGAGGACCGCCGGTTCTACGAGCACCACGGCGTGGACTGGAAGGGCACGTTCCGGGCCGCGCTGTCCACCAGCGGCGGCAACCAGCAGGGTGGCTCGACGCTGACCCAGCAGTACGTCAAGAACTACCTGATCAACGTGGTCTACCGGGGGAACAAGGCCGAGCAGAAGAAGGCGCAGGAGCCGACCATCGCCCGCAAGCTGCGTGAGGCCAGGATCGCCCTGCAGCTCGAGCAGAAGATGACCAAGGAGGAGATCCTCACCGGCTACCTGAACGTGGTCGAGTTCTCCAACGAGATCTACGGCATCGGCGGGGCGGCCGCCTCGTACTTCGGCACCACCCCGGACAAGCTGACCCTGCCGCAGGCCGCGTTGCTGGCTGGCATGGTGAACAACCCGAGCCTGTTCAACCCGTGGTCCAACGGCCCGAGCGCGCAGAAGCGGCGCGACCTGGTGCTCGACACGATGGTGCAGACCGGCAAGCTGTCCCCGGCGGACGCGGACAACGCCAAGAAGCAGCCGCTCGGCGTGCTCCCGCAGGTCTCCAAGCCGGCCAAGAACTGCAACGGCGCCGGCCCGGAGGCCGGGTTCTTCTGCCAGTACGTGGAGAACTACCTGGAGAAGCTGGGCTTCACCGAGGACCAGCTGATCACCGGCGGCTACACCATCAAGACCAGCCTCGACCTCAACGCCACCCACCTGGCCAAGCAGGCGGCCGAGGACGGCGTGGCCAAGACCCTGCCGGGGATCGCCAACGCGATGGCGATCGTGCGGCCGGGCAAGGACCGGCACGAGGTCGTCGCCCTGGTGTCCAACCGGGACTACGGGCCGAACGCGGCGGCCGGGCAGACCCAGTACCCGCAGCCGTACGGCATCGAGAACAAGTTCGGCGCCGGATCGACGTACAAGATCTTCACCGCGGCCGCCGCCCTGGAGAAGGGCATGGGCATCAACAACACCATCCAGACGCCCACCGAGTACACCTCGCACCTGTTCAAAGGCGGCAATCCCGAGCGGTGCCCGAAGACGGAAGACCCGAAGGACGGCAACACCCGCTGGTACTGCCTGAAGAACGCGGGCGACAAGTACGCCCCGACGATGTCCTTGCAGAGCGGGCTCGCGACGTCGCCGAACACCGGTTTCGTGGCTCTGGAGGAAACCCTCGGCAGCACCGACCCCGCCGTGGACATGGCGATCCGCCTGGGGATGCGCGAGACGATGGCCTCCACCCCCGCGGGAAACCAGCCCAAGCCCGGTGAGGACAACCAGGCCAAGTACTACAAGAGCAAGCCGGGCGACCCCGGTCGGGCGGCGTTCACCCTGGGCCCGGACGCGACCAGCCCACTGGAGCTCGCGAACGTCGCCGCGACGCTGATGAGCGGCGGCCGGTGGTGCCCGCCGACGCCGATCGTGTCGATCACCGACCGCAACGGCCAGCCGGTCGACATCAAGGCCAAGGAGAAGCCGTGCGAGCAGGCGGTTGACGAAGCCCTGGCCAACACCATGGTGGTCGGCATGAGCAAGGACGACCAGCCGGGCGGCACATCGTACGGCGCCGCCAGCGACGCCAAGTGGAACCGGCCGATGCTGGGCAAGACCGGCACGACCCAGGAGTACAAGTCCGCCGCGTTCGTCGGCGCGACCCCGCAGTACGCCGCGTCGGTGATGACCTTCAACGACGGCCCACGACCACGACCCATCCGGGACGGCGACCCGCCGTACTTCTCCGACACCGGCAACATCTACGGCGGAAAGATCCCGGCACGTACCTGGTTCCGCACGATGATCCCGTTGCTGCAAGGCGAACCTGTCCTGCCGTTGCCTGAGCCGGACCCGCGGTACCTGGACGGCGGCGCAGTGCAGGCCGTGCCGAACGTGGTCGGCATGAGCGTCCAGGACGCGACGAACAAGCTGCAGGGCGCCGGCTACCGAGTGGCCACCGTGAACCGCGACGACGCGGCCAGAAAGGGCACTGTGGTCTCGCAGAACCCACGCGGCAGCAGGATTCCGGGCGAGACGATCACGTTGTACGTGTCCACCGGGGTGGCGCCGCAGGTGCCGAACTCGGCGCCGCCGCCCTCAGGTGGTGGTGAGCCCGGCGGCGGGGACAACCCGAACGGCGGAGGTGGCGGCGGCGGAGGCTGACCCGGCAGGGCCCTCGGGTGACCGAGGGCCCTGTTTCGTCACTGCAGTCGCGCCCGGACCACGGCGGCGACCCGACCGCCTTCGGCGCGGCCGGCGACCTTCGCGTTGGCGGCCTTCATGAGCAGGCCCATCTGCTTCTGGGTGGGCGCCGCGCCGGCTTGTTCGGTCACCTCAGCGACGGCCTCGTCGACGAGTGCGGCCAGTTCCTCGTCGGTCAACTGCTTCGGCAGGTACTCCGCGATCACGGCGGCCTCGGCGCGTTCCCCGGCGGCCTGGTCGGTCCGGCCGGCGGTGTCGAACGCCTCGGCGGCCTCGCGGCGCTTCTTCGCCTCGCGGGTGAGGACGCGCTGGACTTCGTCGTCGGTGAGTTCACGGGCCGCCTCACCGGCGACCTCCTCGTTGGTGACCGCGGTCAGGACCATCCGCAGGGTCGCCAGCCTGGTCGTGTCCTTGGCCTTCATCGCGGCGACCATGTCCGACTTCAGGTTTTCCTTCAGCTGCGCCATGGCCGAAACGTTACCGGGGCGGCGGGTGCCGCCACCCGGGTGCGCCGCCGTACTCTCGGAAGGGTGAGTATGTTGGGCCGGATCGCGTTGGCGACGACAGCACTGGGCACAGCCACGATCGCCTACGCGGTGGGCATCGAGAGAAGGCGCTGGACACTGCGCCAAGCCACCCTGCCCGTCCTGCCCGAAGGCGCCCGCCCGTTGCGGATCCTGCACATCTCGGACATCCACATGATGCCGGGCCAACGCTCGAAGCAGCGCTGGATCGAAGCACTGGACGCTCTGGAACCCGACCTGGTCGTCAACACCGGCGACAACCTCGCGCACAAGCAGGCCGTGCCAGCGGTGGTCCGCGCCATCGGCCCCCTGCTGAACCGCCCCGGCGTCTTCATCTTCGGCAGCAACGACTACTACGCCCCGAAACCGAAGAACCCGCTGCGCTACCTCATGCCGAAAGGCAAGAAGAAGCGCGTCCACGGCATCCCCCTGCCGTGGCGTGACCTGCGCGCCGCCATGGTCGAACGCGGCTGGCACGACCTCACCCACGTCCGCAGGCTGGTCACCGTCGACGGCCGCAACATCGCGGTGGCCGGCGTCGACGACCCGCACCTGCGCCGCGACCGCTACGAACAGATCGCCGGCCGCCCCGACCCCACCGCCACCCTCCGCCTCGGCATCACCCACTCACCCGAACCCCGCGTCCTGGACTCCTTCGCCGCCGACGGCTACGACCTCGTCCTCGCCGGCCACACCCACGGCGGCCAACTCCGGATCCCCGGCTACGGCGCCCTGGTCACGAACTGCGAACTGGACCGCTCCCGCGCCCGCGGCGCGTCCCGCTGGGGCTCCCACATGTGGCTGCACGTCTCCGCAGGCCTCGGCACCTCCCCCTACGCCCCGGTCCGCTTCGCCTGCCCACCAGAGGCCTCCCTGCTGACCCTGGTCCCCCGCCCCACCGGCGGCACCGAGACCCAACCCAATACCCGCTTCAACGCACGTGCGGACGTCCGCTAGAGTTACTCAGGCAAGACCGGGGTGTGGCGCAGCTTGGTAGCGCGCTTCGTTCGGGACGAAGAGGTCGTGGGTTCGAATCCCGCCACCCCGACAAAGGTGAGAAGCCCTCTCCTCCACTCAGGAGGAGAGGGCTTCTCCCGTCTTGGGAGAAATCTGGGAGAAGATCTTGAACTTCTCCCCAGTTTCTACGCCCGCCGGCGTCCCACTCGGCTGTGAATCACACTGTCCAATGTGACGCGGGTCACAAGTGAACCTTGTTTGTGGTCACGATCTGTGATCGGCAGGGTGCGAGTGTCCGGTGTGGACGAACAATGCGTGGGGTCACCACATCGTGGCCGGTCAACGGAGGTGATTGGGACGCGGCCGCCGGGCTGGGTGACGTAGTGACGCGCTCGCACCGTCACACTCACAGAAAGGGATCATGCCGTGAGCATCATCAAGAATCGAATTGCGACGTTGCTGGCACTGCCCGTGCTGGTCGCAGGCGGCCTGCTCGTCGGCGGCGCGTCGGCACAGGCTGACCCGAGCCAGGGATACGAGTGCGACGTGGTCGCGAATGCCCTGGACGTTGTCACCGGCACCATTTGCACAACGGTAGGCAGCGTTCCGACCACCGGTTTGATCTTCGGAGAATTCTTCATCGACGACGGTGTCACTCAATACGATTGCGTCGGACTGCTCGGCCCGAATTTCCCGACCGGCGAGGCGCTCCTGCCCGCGGAAGTCATCGGCGAGGGCTGCACCGCAGTCTAAAAAGGCGATCCGCTGCCTTCGTCGGTCGGAGGCAGCGGATGCGACTGTCAGGCAAGATCCATCCACTCTCGCTTGACCGGGTCGCCTGCGGCGGCGGTGACCATGGTGCCAGCCACGTCCCAGCCGAGACCGACCATGTCCTGCGGCACCATCAGGACATCGGCCAGAAGGTGCTCACCCAGACCCTACGCAACCTCGAACGGGACTGTGTGCTGACCGTGCGATCGAACTACGACATTCGTGTCGCTGTTAATACGAATGGGTGACTGTTCAGCGTTCAACTGACTTTCTGTAACGGGGTGGATGATCGACGCGAGGACTTCAGTGAGCGTCCCAACGCCGTGCAGGAGGAACCGCCATGAGTAGCCTCTCCGCTCTTCGCCCCGTCTTCCGGCCCAGTGTCGCCCGCGTCGGCGTTGTCGGCAGTTTTGCCGTTTTCCTTGTTATTCTTGGGTTTCTGGTTCCATTTTGGATACTCCTCGGGATCAGCTCGGTGTTCGTCATCGTCGTCGGCGCGGTCCGCTCGGTCCGCCGTGCGGCGCGGACCGTCGACCAGATCCTGGCCGAGGAGCTCAGCGGCCGTTCCACCGAATGACGCAACGGGTCAGCTACCCTGAGTCACTAGCATTCGATCAGGTCTCGGGTGGTTGCGTCCCCGGTCGGGTTGAAGGTGTGCCGAAGCGTGAACGCGTACGGCGTCGGGCCGTGGCCCCGCAGGTACGTCAGGCGCTCCTCGGCTTCCGCCACGGTCGGCCGGTGGCCGGCGCGGACCCACCACAACGCCGTCATCGCCTCGACCGGCTTCTCGAACCACTCCCTGCGGCGGCGCATGATCGACCGGTGCGCCGTGTCGTACACGTAGGAGTTCAACGTCTCCACCGAGGTCCACACGGACATGTTCACGATCAGCCAGGAGTCGTCGAAGATCTGGACCGCGGTGGCGTTGCCGTCCTCGGTCTGCATCCGCCAGACGAACCCTTCGGCGGTGTCGGCCACCGCGTTCACCCGGTCAAGGGCACCCACGAAGTCGGCCAGTAACGGGCTGTCGATCGGCGCCAACAGCCTGCTGATGTTCACTTGTGCGAGCTCGTACCCCATGACTGCCAACCTACCGGGGAAATGAGGCAGGATCGTCCCTGTGACCAAGCATCCCGCAGCAGAGGAGCCCGACCACCTGTTCGCCGACACCGACGCGGACACGCGTTGGCGGGCGCGGTTCCGGGCCGCACGAGTGAACTTGCCGGAGTGGGCCAGGGACGCGCCCGACCGGAACGTGTACCTGTCCAACGCCAGCGGGGTGTGGGAGACGTACGCGTGGGACCGGGCGACCGGCACCCACCGGCAGGTCACCGACCGCCCGAACGGCACGTACAACTCGACGATCAGCCCGGACGGCGAACACGTCTGGTGGTTCGACGACACCGACGGCGACGAGTTCGGCAGCTGGGTCACCGAGCCGTTCGCCGGCAGACCGGCGGCGGAGGGGCCGAAGCCCGCCATCGTCGGCGTCCCCGCCGGGTATCCGGCCGGCGAGGTGATCGGGCGGACCGTCACCGCGATCGGGATATCCAACGACGACGGCACCACGATCGCGGTGTCCACCGACAAGAGCGAAGCCAAGGTCATCTACGCGCACAAGAACGACGCGGGCGTGGCGGCCCAGTCGCGCGACGAACGGCACCTGGTGATCGCACACTCCGAGCACGGCGACAACCGGCACACCGCGTTGCGTGTCCTGGACGTCAACGGGAACACGGTCGCGGACAAGTGGGACGGCAAGGGCAAAGGCCTTGACGCCATCGCGTTCAGCCCGGTCGACGGCGACACCCGACTGCTTGTCCTGCATGAGCGGCACGGCCGGGAGGAGTTGCTGATCTGGGACGTCACCGCGGACACGGAGAGCGAGATCAGCCTGGACCTGCCCGGCCAACTGTCCGCGAGCTGGTACCCGGACGGGCGGTCCATCCTCGTCATGAACACCCATCAGGCCCGGAATACCTTGCACCGCTACGAGATCGAGACCGACAGCCTGTCTGTTTTGGACACTCCCGCTGGGACGGTCGGGTCGGCGGGCGTACGGCCGGACGGCACGGTCGAGTACTCGTGGTCGAACGCGGCCGAGCCGCCGATGGTCCGCGCCCTGTTCACCGACGGCACGGACGACGTTCTGCTGACACCGCCAGGAGAACGCGCGCCCGGCAGTGTCACGGTGACGGACTCGTTCGTCGCGGGCCCCGGCGGGCAGGTGCACTCGCTGGTCGCGAAACCCGAAGGGGCACAAGGTCCGTTGCCGACGGTCTTCGCCCTGCACGGCGGTCCGCACTCGGCCGACGAGGACAGGTTCTCGGCGTACCGCGCGGTCTGGGTCGACGCCGGATTCGCCGTGATCCACGTGAACTACCGCGGCTCGAGCGGATACGGCTCGGCCTGGCGCGACGGCAACGAAGGCCGCCCTGGTCTGACCGAGCTGGAGGACGTCGCCGCGGTGCACGACTGGGCGGTCGCCAGCGGCCTGGCGGATCCGGAGCGGTGTGTGGTCGCCGGGGCGTCCTGGGGTGGTTACCTCAGCCTGCTCGCGATCGGCACCCAGCCCGAGCGGTGGGCCGCTGGGGTCGGCGGTGTGCCCGTCGCCGACTACCTCGCGGCGTACGAGGACGAGATGGAACCGTTGCGGGCGTTCGACCGATCGCTGTTCGGCGGCTCACCGGAGGACCTGCCCGACTTGTACCGCGAATGCTCGCCGATGACCTATGTGGACAGTGTGCGGGCGCCGGTGCTGATCTGGGCCGGGGAGAACGACCCGCGCTGCCCGATCCGGCAGATCGACAACTACCTGGACCGGCTCGCCGAACGCGGCGCTCGGTACGAGGAATACCGCTACGACGCCGGCCACGGCTCGCTTGTCGTCGCGGAGACGATCAAGCAGGTCGGCATCGAGGTGCACTTCGTCCAGCGGATGCTCGGCATGGCGTAGAAAACCCGCTCCTCGTGGCGGCCGCCACGAGGAGCCTATTTCTGGGCGAACTGGGCGACCTGCCGGCCGATGGTGCGCAGGTTCCCGGCCACGGTCGCGTTCGACGCCGTGCCATCGTCGTCGAACCGCACTTCGGCGGTGTTCACCGCGGCACCGAGCGGGGTCGGCCAGCCCCGCAGCGAGTGCACGATCGAACGCAACGACGTCAACGTGGTGACGGACGCCTGCCAGCCCAACGCCACGGCCACGCAGCCAACCGCGCGCCCGTCCAGGTACGGGCGGTCGTCTTCGCGGAGGTCCTCGATGTAATCGAGGGCGTTCTTCATCAGGCCCGAGATGGTGCCGTGGTAGCCGGGCGAGACGAGCACCACGCCGTCAGCCGTGCGCAACCGCTCGACCAGACGGCGCGCGGCCGGGGAGCGTTCCGGGACCGCGGGGTCGTAAAACGGCAGCACCAAGTCGTCCCCGGTGATCACGGTCGTCTCGGCACCCAGGTCGCCGGCACCCTCGAGCGCGATCCGCAACGCCCGTTCGGACTGGGAGCTGACGCGCAGGGAACCGCCGATGCCCACCACACTGATCGCCATTCCCTCGATCCTAGAACGTGAACCACGGTTCAGGTCCAGCTCCACAACGAAACCTACTCGAAGTAAGATAACCTGATGCCGACCCTGCTGGATCGTGTTCCCCACAGTGTCAGAGCCAGTGGTCTTCGTGCGATGTACGGGCTTCCGTACCGCGTACGTCGGCTGATCGCAGGCCCGCCGCTCCGGCTGGACGGGCTGGAACTCGCCCTGGACGCCCAACTACTGCTCCGGGCCAACGAACTCGCCAACCTCCCGCCGCTGTCCGCCGGCGCGCCGCAGCAGGCGCGGGCGTACCTCAAGGAGAACAGCAAACTGGTGCTGGGACCCCGGATCGAGCCGGTCGACACCAGGGACATCAGGATCCCGGTCGACGGCGATGAGATCGGCGCCCGCCTCTACGTGCCGACTGGACTGCCCACCGGGTCGCCGTTGCTGGTCTACTTCCACGGCGGCGGGTTCGTCGTCGGCGACATCGAAAGCCACGACAACACGTGCCGGTTCCTGGCCCGGCACGGTCGGGTCCGGGTGCTGTCGGTGGACTATCGGCTCGCCCCCGAGCACCCGTTCCCCGTCCCGGTCGACGACGCGCTGGCCGCGTTCCGCTTCGCCCACGCCAACAGCCGTGAGCTGGGCGCGAACCCGAACGGGATCGCGGTCGGCGGCGACAGCGCGGGTGGCAACCTCGCCACGGTCGTCTGCCAGGTCACGGCCACCGAGGGCGGCCCGAAGCCGGTCTTCCAGCTGCTGTTCTACCCGGCGACGGACGCGACCAGGTCGACCCGGTCCAAGGAGCTGTTCGGCAAGGGCCTGTTCCTGACCCAGGACGACATCGACTGGTTCATGGGTCACTACGCCACCCGAGAGGAGGACAAGCGTGACCCGCGGTACTCGCCGCTGCTGGCCGAGGACCTGGCCGGCCAACCGCCCGCGTACCTGGCGACCGCGGGTTTCGACCCGCTGCGGGACGAAGGCGAGACGTACGCGGACCGGTTGCGGGCCGCCGGTGTGCCGGTCGTGCTGTCCCGGCAGGCCGACCTGATCCACGGTTACGTGAATTTCCTCGGTATTGGGAATCGTTTTCGCGAGGCACTGTTCGAGGCCGCCGGCGCATTACGGGCGGCGCTCGAAATTACCGTGCGGGAATCGGTCGCGAAATAGCCGAACGTCCGGCGCGGAAACGCGCCGGACATTCACGTCCGGCGTGACTACGGCGCCGGCGGCAGCGGCGGAACCGGCAGCGGCGCCGGCGGCAGCGGCGGAACGGGTAGCGGCGCCGGCGGCACGGGCAGCGGTGGTGCCGGCAGCGGTGGTGCCGGCAGCGGCGGAACGGGCGGCAGCGGCGGAGCCGGGACGGGCAGCCCGCCGAGCAGGGCCTGGACCAGGTTCAGCAGCGTGCTCAGCAGTGACGTCAACAGCGCGGTCACACCGGAGAGCAGGTCAAGGCCGGGCAGGCCCTTGGCGGTACCGTCCGGCATCTTCGCCAACTCCGCCATGAGCTGCGCGTTCTTGTCGTTGGCGTCGGCCGAACCGGCCCGCACTTCGCTGCGAGTGGCCCAGTCGTCGGTCCGGATGACCAGGGCTTTGAGCACTCCGTCGAGCTCGCGCGTGGTGGCCTTCACGCCGGCCACGTCACCGGCTTCACTGGTGGATTTCAGCTCGTCATGGAGGCGCTGGACAGTCCTGGCGGCCACGTCGGCGCTGGCCGTCGACGTCCATCCGGCGCTGTGCCAGTCGTCCGCCTGAGCGCCGCCGGCCAGCGCGATCATGCTGCCGACGACCAGGGCGGCGATCTTTTTGACGAATCCTGTTCTCATTACCGACTCCTCCCCCCGCTCAAATGATGACTTAGCCAACAATGAGCGGATCCCGCTAGTACCGGAACATAGTCACCACCGGCAGGCAGGCGCGCCAGAGTTCTTCACCAATGTCGAACTGGGCAGTTCGCGCGGAGTGATCGGATTACCGGCATTAACCAACTACTTTGGCCACGGCGTGGGGAGGTTTGCCGGAACGACGCTAACTGTCCGATGCCCGACACGCGCACCAACCCACGCCCGCAGCCACGACAGGGGGACGGGTAACCCGGCAGAGTGAAATTGACCGACCCGGTCGCACCACTCACTACAGACAGCACGGCCTCACGTAACCAGCCCTGTCCGAGCGGAGCGAGGACCAAAAATATTGAGGCCCGGCGAGTGGCGGCTCGCCGGGCCCGTTACCGGGTGACGCTATGGGGTGTTACTTCTTCAGCGCGGACGCGACCCGGTCGCCCAGGGTCTTGTCCACGTTCCGCCAGTACTCGAACACCCGCTCGAGCACCGGCTGGGACACGTTGTTGCTGGCGTGGCCGACGATGTTGTTGACCAGGCGGTCGCGTTGGGCGTCGTCCAGGACCTCACGGACCAGCGTGCCCGGCTGGCCGAAGTCGTCGTCGTCGGAGTGCAGTTGGTAGGCCGAACGCACGACCTCGTCCTGCAGGCCGTAGGTCGACGCGGTCTCGGCGGCGAGCTCGGGGTTGGCGTGCGGGCCGCCGTACGAGTTCGGCGCGTACACCGGGTCGCCCGGGTTCTGGTAACGCATCGCGCCGTCCTTGGAGTAGCTGTTGACGGGCGACTTCGCGGCGTTCACGGGCAGTTGGGCGTAGTTCGCGCCGATCCGGTAGCGGTGGGCGTCCGGGTAGGCGAACAGCCGGCCGAGCAGCATCTTGTCCGGCGAGGGGCCGATGCCCGGCACCAGGTTGGTCGGCTCGAACGCGGCCTGCTCGATGTCGGTGTGGTAGTTCGCCGGGTTGCGGTCCAGCACGTACCGGCCGACCTTGATCAGTGGGTAGTCGCCGTGCGGCCATACCTTGGTCAGGTCGAACGGGTTGAAGCGGTAGTCCGCGGCGTCCGTGTACGGCATGACCTGCACGTACAGCGTCCAGCTCGGGTGGTTGCCCTTGTCGATCGCGGTCCACAGGTCGCGGATGTAGAAGTCCGCGTCCTCGCCGGCGATCCGGTCCGCGTCCGCCTGGGTGAGGAAGTCGATGCCCTGGTCGGTCTTGAAGTGGTACTTGACCCAGAACCGCTCGCCGCCCGCGTTCTCCCACAGGTAGGTGTGCGAGCCGTAGCCGTTCATCTCCCGCCAGTTGGACGGGATGCCGCGGTCGCCCATCAGCCAGGTGACCTGGTGGGCCGACTCGGGCCGCAACGTCCAGAAGTCCCACTGGATGTTGTGGTCACGCAGGTGGTTGTCGGCGCGACGCTTCTGCGACCGGATGAAGTCCGGGAACTTGATCGGGTCCCTGATGAAGAACACCGGGGTGTTGTTGCCGACGATGTCGTAGTTGCCCTGGCTGGTGTACAGCTTCACGGCGAACCCGCGCGGGTCGCGCCAGGTGTCCGGCGAGCCGTTCTCACCGGCGACCGAGGAGAACCGGATGACGGTCTCGGTGCGGGTGCCCGGCTGGAACACCGCGGCCTTGGTGAACTGGCTGACGTCCTCGGTGACCTCCAGGAAACCGAACGCGCCACCACCCTTGGCGTGCACCACGCGCTCGGGTACACGTTCGCGGTTGAAGTGGGCGTTCTTCTCGATCAGGTAGTGATCCTGCAACAGGATCGGACCGTTCGGTCCCAGGGTCAGCGAGTCGTTGTCGCTCGCGACCGGGATACCCACGTTGTTCGTGGTGTAGCGCGCCTCGGTCACGCCTTTCCCTTCGTCTCGTGGTGGATGCAGTCGGGACACAGTCCCCAGAAGACCACCTCCGCCTCGTCCACCACGTAGCCGGCCGACTCGGCGGGCGTCAGGCATGGCGCCACGCCTACCGTGCAATCGACGTCCTCCGTACGGCCGCACGCGCGGCAGACAAGATGATGATGGTTGTCCCCGGTCCGGGTCTCGAACCGCGCCGGATGGCCGGCCGGCTCGATGCGTCGGACCAGGCTCGCGGTCGAGCAGACGCTCAGCACGTCGTACACGGCCTGGGTGGAAACCGAACCCAGCAGGTCCCGCACGCCGCTGGCCACCTGCTCGGCCGTGGTGTGCGGATGATCATTCAACCAGGTGAGCACCGCGAGCCGCGGCGCGGTCACCCGCAGCCCAGCCAGCTTCAGCCGCTCTCGCAGTTGAGCCCGGTCCGGGAAGGTCGTCACGAGGCTGAACACTGCCACGTTTTCTGGAATGAGTCAAGAAAGCGATCAGATCTGGTTAGGTAACGCTTGGACACCTGCCATCGTCGACGACCGGTGCGGTGCTCGACATCTCCCAAGGTGCCCGCCAGGGGGCCAAGGCCGATCTTGACGCCCGCGGCGACCATGGGTTCGCGCGAGGACGCGAGCGAGTAACGCCACCAGTCGACAGATGGGGGTGACACCGGCGCACACGCGAAAGGGTGCTGCCGGTGTCCCGCACCTCGACCTAGACGACCGAGACGGTCTCCGCGGCGTCCGGCGTGTTCTCCGGGAAGTGACAGGCCGCCTGACGGCCGGGGGCCAGCTCGATCAGCGGCGGTTCCTTGGTCTTGCAGACGTCCTGCGCCTTCCAGCACCGGGTGTGGAACCGGCAGCCGGACGGCGGGTTGATCGGGCTCGGCACGTCGCCCTTCAGCCGGATCCGCTCGCGCTTGGTCTTGCGCTCCGGGTCCGGCACCGGCACCGCCGACAGCAAGGCGATGGTGTACGGGTGCATCGGGCGTTCGTACACACTGGTCCGGTCGCCGAGCTCGACGATCTTCCCGAGGTACATCACCGCCACCCGGTCCGACACGTGCCGCACCACCGACAGGTCGTGCGCGATCATCACGTACGTCAGGTCCAGCTCGTTCTGCAGGTCCTCCAGCAGATTCACCACCTGCGCCTGGATCGAGACGTCCAAAGCGGACACCGGCTCGTCGGCGATGATCAGCTTGGGCTTCAACGCGAGCGTGCGCGCGATGCCGATGCGCTGCCGCTGGCCGCCGGAGAACTCGTGCGGGTAACGGTTGTAGTGCTCCGGGTTCAGGCCAACGAGTTCGAGCAGGTCCTGCACGGCCTTCTTCACGCCGTTCGGTGTGTCGACCTTCTGCAGCTTGAAGGGAGCGCCGACGATCGCACCGACCGTGTGCCGCGGGTTCAGCGACGAGTACGGGTCCTGGAAGATCATCTGGACGTCCCGCCGCAACGGGCGCATCGACGACTGGGACATGTGCGTGATGTCCCGGCCCTCGAAGACCACCTTGCCGGCGGTCGGCTCGAGCAGCCGGGTCAGCAGCCGGCCGGTGGTGGTCTTGCCACAGCCGGACTCGCCCACCAGGGACAGTGTCTCGCCCTTGTGCACCGCGAAGTCCAGGCCGTCCACCGCCTGCACGTTGCCCTTGGTGCGCTGCAGCAGGCCCTTGCGGATCGGGAAGTACTTCTGCAGGCCGCTGGCCTCGAGCAGCACGTCCGTCTTGCGGCGACGTTCAGAGGCAGTCTGTTCGGTCATCAGCTCACAACTTCGGCTTGATCTCGGTGTCCCACAGGTGCTGGCGCTGCTCCGTGGACAGGTGGCAGGCGATGTGGTGCCCCGGGCTGATCTCCCGGAACTCCGGCCGCTCGGTCGTGCTCAGGTCCCCGTTCAGGCCGGCGTACTCGCACCGCGGGTTGAACGGGCAGCCGGCCGGCACGTTGATCAGGCTGGGCGGGGTGCCCTTGATCGGCTGCAGCCGCTCGGTCCGTTCCCGGTCCAGCCGGGGCATCGAGCCGAGCAGGCCCCACGTGTACGGGTGCTGCGGCCGGGAGAAGATCTCGTGCGCGCTGCCGTACTCGACCGAGCGGCCCGCGTACATCACCAGGATGTCGTCCGCCAGCTCGGCGACCACACCGAGGTCGTGGGTGATGATGATGACCGCGGAGTTGAAGTCCTTCTGCAGGTCCACGATCAGGTCGAGGATCTGCGCCTGCACGGTCACGTCCAACGCGGTGGTCGGCTCGTCCGCGATCAGCAGCTCCGGGTCGCACGACAGGGCCATCGCGATCATCGCGCGCTGCCGCATGCCGCCGGAGAACTGGTGCGGGAAGTCGTCCACCCGGGTGTTCGGCTGGGGGATGCCGACCCGGTCGAGCATCTCGATCGCGTGCTTGCGGGCGACCTGCTTGGACACCTTGTGGTGCACCTGGTACGCCTCGATGATCTGCTTGCCGACCGTGTAGAACGGGTGCATCGCGGTCAGCGGGTCCTGGAAGATCATCGCCATCCGCTTGCCGCGCAACAGCCGCACCTCTTCCGGCGTGGCCGCCACCAAGTCCTCGCCGTCGAGCAGGATCTGGCCGCTGATCTTCGCGCTGCCCTTCGCGTGCAAGCCCATGATGGACAGACTTGTCACGCTCTTGCCCGAGCCGGACTCGCCGACGATGCCGAGCGTCTTGCCGCGGTCCAACGCGAACGTGAGCCCGTCCACCGACTTGACCACACCGTCGTCGGTCGGGAAGTGCACACGCAGGTCGCGAACCTGGAGGAACGGCTCGTCCGGGTTGTGCGGCGGCACGGCGACGCTGCCCGCCATGAAGTCTTCGGAGTTATCGGTCACGAGTAACGCACCCTCGGGTCGACGACGGCGTACAGCAGATCCACGACGAGGTTCGCGATCACGATGAACAACGAGCCCATCAGGACCACACCAAGAACGCGGGGCAAGTCGTTCTCCTTGATCGCGGTGACGGCGTATTCGCCGATGCCGTGCAGCGAGTACGTGGACTCGGTCAGCACCGCACCGCCGAGCAGCAGCCCCAGGTCAAGACCGAAGATCGTCAACACCGGGGTGAGCACGGACCGCAGGCCGTGCCTGACAACCACGGTCCGTTCCGGCAGGCCCTTGGCCCGCGCGGTCCGGATGAAGTCCTCGTTCATCGTCTCCAGCATGGTGGCCCTGGTCAGCCGGGCATAGCCGGCCGCGTTCAGGAACGCCAGCGTGATCCACGGCAGCAGCAGGCTCATGAACCAGGCCGCCGGATCTTCGGAGAGCGGTTTGTACGCGCTGCCGTTGAACTCCGCGATCCCGAAGCCGTCCCGGAAGATCGCCAGCGACAGCAGGCCGGTGAAGAAGATCGGCAGCGACACGCCGGCGAGCGCGGTGCCCATCGACAGCCGGTCGAAGATCGTTCCCTTGCGCAGCGCGGAGACCACGCCGGTGCCCACACCGAAGGCCAGCCAGATCACCGAGGCGCCCAGCGCCAGTGAGATCGTCACCGGCAGCCGGTCGAGCAGGTCCGGCAACACCGGTGTCTGCTTGAGGAACGAGTACCCGAAGCACGGGGCGTCACAGTGGACGATCGCCGCACCGGTGTCGTAGTCCGCACCAGCGAAGATCCCCTTCACGAACCGCCAGTACTGCTCGTACAACGGGTCCGTGAAACCGAGCTTGATCGCCAGCTGGTGGATCTGTTCCGCACTGGCCGACTTGCCCACGTACCGCGAGGCGATGTCGTCCGCGGTCGCGCCGGCGAACTTCGGCAGCAGGAAGAAGATCATGAATGTGGCGACGGTGATCACGAACAGCGTGAGCACCGCGCCGAGAAGGCGTCGAATGATGTAAGCGAGCACCGCGGTCGGCGTGGCCGACGGGGCCGGCTCGCTGATCGAGCGGACCGGCCCCGTCGGCCTATGCCTTCACCTGCCTTATCGCTGGATAGTGACTACTACGACGACACACCCAGCGCGAGGTAGTCGTACTGCTGGAAACCGTTGCTGATGAAGACGTTCGACAGCGTCTTCGGCCGGTACAGCAGGCCCTTGGCCCAGATACCGGGGAGCACCCACGCGCCTTCCATCGTCTTCTTGTCGATGTCGCCCCAGATCTTGTTCCGGGCCGACTCGTCCGTGGTGGACACGGCCTTGTCGATCATCTCGTCGATGGCCTTGTCCTTCACGCTGAAGTTGGTGTTGCCACCGGTGTCGCGGATGGTGCGGCTGTCGGTGATCTGCGACAGGAAGCCGAAGCCGTCCGGCCAGTCAGCGCCCCAGCCGTACACGATCAGGCCGAGGTTGTTGTTCTTGGCGAAGTCCGGCTTGCCCGCGTACAGCTTGGTGTAGTCGCTCTCCGGGTACGGCTTGATGGTCAGCTTGATGCCGACCTTCGCCAGCGACTGCTGCAGCGACTCGGCCGTGGCCTTCTCCTTCGGCCGCTCGGCGCGGTAGGAGATGTTGGTCTCGAAGCCGTCCGGCTTGCCACACTGCTGGAGCTCGGCCTTGGCCTTGGCCACGTCGCCCTTGCTGCCGTCGCTCGGGTACAGGTCGAACTTCTCGTAGCCCGGGACGACCGGCGGCATCAGGCCGGACGCGATCTCACCACCGGTCTGGCCACCGTACGCACGCTGGTAGCCCTCACGGTCGGCGGCCCAGTTGACGGCCTTGCGGCAGTGGACGTCGTTCAGCGGCGCCACATCCGGGTTGACCGAGGTGAACCAGGCACGGGCCAGGATCGTCGAGTCGGCCATGGCCTTCAGGTCCGGCGTGGTCAGGACCTTGCTCTGCGCGGCGGCGCGGACGCCGTTGCCCTCGATGTCCAGGTCGATGGAACCGGAGAGCAGCTGGTTGTCCAGGTCGTCCGCGTTGACGTTCAGCTGGACCTCGTACTTGTCCGGCAGTGCCTTGCGGTTCGGGTCCGTCGACTGGTCCCACTGGTCGTTGCGGACCAGCACCATCTTCTTGCCCAGCTCGTAGCTGTCGAACTTGTACGGGCCGGTGGACATGACGTGCTTCTTGTACTCCGAGCCGGTGTCCTTCTTCTGCGGCACTGGCACGGTCTGCGGCAGCATCGCGAAGTAGTCGAAGCTGGAGAACGCCTGGTTCAGGTGGAAGACGATGGTCTGGTCGTCCGGCGTCTCGATGGCCTTCAGCCCGAGCTTGTCCGGCGTGGTGTCCTTGAAGGCGCCGGTGTAGCCCTGCAGGTCCAGGTAGTCCTTGAAGTAGGTCGGGCCGTTCGGCAGGATCGCCTTGTCGATCGACCGCTCGACCGCGTACTTGACGTCCTTCGAGGTGACCGCCGTGCCGTCCTCGTACTTGACGCCCTTGCGGATCTTGTACGTCCACGTCTTCAGGTCCGCGCTCGGCGTGCCCTTGCTCTCGGCGAGGTCCGGCACGAGCTGGGCGCCCTTGGCACCCGGGGCGGACTGGAACATCATCAGCGAACGGCCGTAGAGCCGCAGGAAGTTCCAGGAGTAGGCGTAGTAGGTGTCACCAGGGTCGACCGAGTCGCCCCAGTCACCGGCCTTCGCCATTCGCATCGTGCCGCCCTTTTTGTCGGACGGATTGAAGACCTTGTCGACACCGGCGTTGAACTCGGGTTTCGAGCTCCCGCCGCTGGCGTTGCCGCTACTGCTGCTGTTGTTGTTGCTGTTGCCGCTCGTCCCGCTGCTGCCGCAGGCCGCAAGCACCAACGAGGCGGCCGCCGCGGTGGCAACCATCGCGAGCGTGCGTTTACTTGTCATCTACAGTTGCACCCCTTTGTTGCTGAACAGCCACCGCGGTGGGCGGCTTCTTCCGTCGGGCTAGCGGGCCCTCGGGTCCAAGGCGTCACGGAGTCCGTCTCCGAACAGGTTGAACACCAGCACGGTGAGGAAGATCGCCAAGCCCGGGAAGATCATGAACCACGGGTCGGCCTGGAAGATGCGGGTGGCGTCGGACAGCATCCCGCCCCAGGTCGGGGTGGGTGGTTGGATGCCGACACCGAGGAACGACAGGGCCGCTTCGAACAGGATGTTCGTGGGAATCAGCAGCGTCGAGTAGACCAGGATCGGCGCGACCAGGTTGGGCAGCAGTTCCTTGAACAGCACGTGCGGCGATCGCGCGCCCAGGCTGCGGGCCGCGTCCACGAACTCCCGCTCGCGCAACGACAACGTCTGGGCCCGGACGATCCGGCCGATGTACGGCCAGTTGAAGAAGCCGATGATGAAGACCAGCACCAGGATGCGCGGCCAGTCGCCGGTCAGGCCGAACGCCTTGTCCGGGATGACACCGGCCAGCGCGATGGCGAACAGCAGCAACGGGAACGCCAGGAAGATGTCCATCAGCCTGCTGATCAGGGTGTCCACCCAGCCACGGAAGTAGCCGGCGATGACACCCATGACCGCGCCGATGATCACCGACAGCATGGTCGCGCAGAAGCCGATCAGCAACGAGATCCACGAGCCGGCGAAGATCCGGGTGAGCAGGTCACGGCCGTTGACCGGTTCGACGCCCAGTGGGTGGGCCCAGCTGACCCCGCCGAGCGACCCGATCGGGGTCTGGATGTCCGGGTCGACCAGGTCCTGGTGGAAGTCGTTGGGGTGAATGACGCCGAACACCCGGTCCAGCAGCAGGGCGGCGAGCGCGGCGATCACCATGATCACGATCAGCACGCCGCTGACCATGGCGACCCGGTCGCGTTTCAGCCGCATCCACGCGATCTGGCCGAGCGACCGGCCTTGGATGGCTTTCTTGCTGAGGCCTTGGGTCACGGCCTCGGGCTGTGCCTCGGCGGATCCGCCGGAGACTTCGAGCGGCGCGGTCATGCGCGCCGAGTGCGGGTCGTGGCATCAACTGCACTCGACATTGCCTGCAGCGTTCGCCGCGACGCGGATCGCGGGTATGCCATCACGCACTCCCTTGGAAGAACCGCTCGGACGCACACCGGTTTCTTGGCCGGATCACATCCGAGTCTCAGACTGTGGTCGCCGAATCTAGTCGCTCCAGTCTGCGGGCAAGACCACGGGAGGTCACAATCGGGCCACATGGTTTCCCAAAAGCCACGGATCTACATGCTGATGATTACCCAGTGTTAATTTTTTGGCTCGCGCGCGCCGCCGTATCGTCGACCGCGAACCAGCCGGCCTCGAATTCCTGCCACCGGCGGAAGTAGGGCCGGGACGGCTCGCCGTCCCGGCGCACCGAGCGTTCCAGACGCTGTGGCGCGTCAGCGAAATCCACCCAAAACAGGCACGACAGCCGATCTTGGACAGCCCGTCGGCCGGCCGACACGCCTTCGAGGACGAGGACGCTCGGGACGTCGACGGTGATCCACGCGCCGAGCCGAGGCACGCCACCCGGCCACTCTGTGCGTTGGTAGCGGCCCGGTCGTCCCTCGGCCAACGGCCGCAGCACGCCGCTGTCCAGCCTTGGCCACCACGCGACCGGGTCGTCCCAGGTCGCGAAGTCGTCGGTGGAGATCAGCACGGAATCCGGGACCACCGCGGCGATCCGGGCGGCCAGGGTGGACTTGCCGGCGCCGGACGGGCCGTCCACCGCGACCAGACGGACGCCGCCGAGCCGGGGCGGCGCCGCCAGTGTCGCGGTGCGAATCTCGTCGATCACACGGTCCGACGGCCGGACAGCGCCCGGGTGAGCGTGAGCTCGTCGGCGAACTCCAGGTCGCCGCCCATCGGCAGGCCGGACGCCAGCCGGGTGACGGTCAGCCCGGGGAAGTCCTTCAGCAGCCGGATCAGGTACGTGGCCGTGGCCTCGCCCTCCGTGTTCGGATCGGTCGCCAGGATGACCTCGGTCACATCCTGCGAGCCGATCCGGCCCAGCAGCTCGCGGATCCGCAACTGGTCCGGACCGATGCCGGACAACGGGTCGAGCGCGCCGCCGAGCACGTGGTAGCGGCCCTTGAACTCACGGGTCCGCTCGATCGCGAGCACGTCCTTCGGCTCCTCGACCACGCACACGCTCGCCGGGTCCCGCCGCGCGTCCCGGCAGATCCGACAGGTCTGCTGCTCGGACACGTTCCCGCAGATGTCGCAGAAGACCACGCCCTCCTTGACCTTCTGCAGGGCGTCCTGCAGCCGGGCGATGTCCGCGGGCTCGGCCGCGAGCAGGTGGAACGCGATCCGCTGGGCACTCTTCGGCCCGACCCCGGGCAGCCGGCCGAGCTCGTCGATCAGGTCCTGGACTGGTCCCTCGTACACCTTAGAACCCAGGCAGGCCGAGGGCGCCGCCGAGACCGCCGGCCAGGCCGCCCATCTTCTCCTCGGCCAGCTTCTGCGCGTTGCGGTTGGCGTCCCGCACCGCGGCGACGACCAGGTCGGCGAGGGTGTCCACGTCGTCGGGGTCGACCACTTTCGGGTCGATCGTCAACGCGGTCAACTCGCCCGCGCCGGACACGGTCGCGGTGACCAGGCCACCGCCGGCCGAGCCGGTCACCTCGGTGTCCTCAAGCTCCTCCTGCGCCGACGCGAGCTTCTCCTGCATGGCCTGCGCCTGCGCCAGGATGTCCTGAATATTGGGGGGCATTCCTCCGGGTTGCACCGCGGGCTCCTTCACGTCGGTGATGCTGCTGTCAAGACTAGTCTCGTCGACGTGACGACCTTGCCGCGCGCCACCATCGCCGTCGCCGCCGTGTTCGCGTGCCTCGCCGCCTGCGGAAACCCGGAGGCGAGCCCGGCGCCGCCGCCCTCGTCGACGACGGCCACCTCGACCACGACCACGTCGTCGGCTCCCCCGGCGCCGGCTTCGAGCCCGCCCGCTTCGACGTCGTCCTCACCGTCCTCGTCGTCCGCGCCCGCGGTGCCCGGCGGGAAGGTCGTCGTGCTCGACCCCGGGCACAACGGCGGCAACGGCTCGCACACAGCGGAGATCAACAAGCAGGTGCCCGCCGGTCGAGGCCAGATGAAGCCGTGCAACACGACCGGGACGGCGACCAACGCGGGCTACGAGGAACACGCGTTCACTTGGGACGTGGCCAACCGCGTCAAGGACGAACTGGCGGCCAAGGGCATCAAGGTCGTGATGACGCGCCCCAACGACACGGGTGTCGGGCCGTGTGTGGACCAGCGGGCCGCCGTCGGCAACCAGGCCAAAGCGGACGCCGTGGTGTCCATTCACGCCGACGGGTCCGATTCGGCCGGGGCGCACGGGTTTCACGTCGCCTACTCGAACCCGCCGCTGAACGCCGCCCAGGGCGCGCCGTCCTCGAAACTCACCCACGACCTGCGGGACGGTTTGAAAGCGGCGGGTTTCGCGACCTCCACGTACATCGGCACCGACGGCCTGTCGCCGCGCGCGGACCTCGGCGGGCTGAACCTGTCCGAACGCCCGTCGGCCCTGATCGAGTGCGGGAACATGCGCAACGCCGGGGACGCGGGCACGATGTCCAGTTCGGACGGACGGCAGAAGTACGCGGACGCGATCGCCAAAGCGATCATGGCGTACCTGAGCTAACCGTTCCGTTTGGTCAGCGCGACGAGGTAGCGGCATGGCTCGTCGGTGGGATTGACGAACCTGGTCGGCGTCGGCGGCCCGAGCTGCAGGCAGTCGCCAGTGTCGAGTTCGTGCACGGTTTCGCCCTCGTGGAACCGAAGACGGCCGTCGAGCATCCAGATCTGCTGGTGTTTGAAGGCGTAGGCGTCCGCCGGATACGAAATGTCCGTTCCCGGCGGCAGTTCCACCTCCACCAGTTCGAGTGGTCCGCCAGTGGACAAGGCCCGGCGGTGGTAGCCGGTCTCCGGGTCCGTCCACACGGGCTGGTCCGCTCGCCGGGTGAGCCGGTTTCCCTCGGCCCGCGCCACGAGTTCGCTCAGCGTCATGCCGAGCGCGCCGGACAGGCGGCCGAGCAGGACCGCGGTCGGCTGCGCCGCACCGCGTTCGATCTTGCCGATCATCGCCCGGGACACGCCGGAGCGTTCCGCGAGGGCGTTGACCGACAGGTCCCGGTCTCGTCTCGCGGTGCGCAAGGTCACCGCGAGTGATTCGGCGAGGTCGTCCACGATTGGACACTATAACGTCAGTTATGGCTACTATCGTCACCATGAAGGTCCGAGACGCGTCGGTGGACGACGCCGCCGCGTGTGCGGCGATCTACGCGCCATACGTCACCGACACCGCCATCACGTTCGAACTGGACCCGCCGTCACCAGCGGAAATGGCCGCGCGCATCAACTCCGTCGCGACAACGCACGCGTGGCTTGTCCTGGAGGACGCCGGTGACGTCGTCGGGTACGCCTACGGTGGCCCCTTCAAGGCGCGCGCCGCGTACCGGTGGTCGTGCGAGGTCAGCGTGTACCTGCAACAGGGTCGGCGCCGTGCGGGCGGCGGCCGCACGCTCTACACAGCATTGTTCGAGCGCTTGGCGGAACGTGGCTTCCGGACTGCCGTCGCCGGCATGACCCTGCCCAACGATGCCAGTGTCGGCCTGCACAAGGCCATGGGTTTCGAGCCGGTCGGCACGTACCGGCGGATCGGCTGGAAGCACAACAGGTGGCACGACGTCGCCTGGGCCCAACGCCCGCTGGTCACCGGCGACGATCCCCCCACTGAGCCCCGCTAGATCCGCTTCGCACCCAGTTCCTGGGTGAGCAGGTCGATCGCGATCTCCTCCGGGTCCTTGGCCGCGACCCGTTCGCCGTCGCCGGGCTCCTGGGACGCTTCGGCGAGCATCTCCTCCTCGGCCTCCGCCTCGGTCTGCGGCGGGAGAGGGTCGTCGGGCTCGGGCGGCTCCGGCGGCGGCGGAATCTCGTCGTGGTCCACCGCCGGCCTCGGGGCCTCGCGCCGGGGTGGTTCCACCGCGGCCGAAGGGGTCGGCGCCGGCCGGCTCGGCCTGGTCGGCTGCGGCCGGGGAGCGGGCGGCGCCTGCGCGGGCGCCGCGGCTGGTCCGGCGTGCACACACTTGACCCGCCACTTGCCGCCGATCACGTTGGTCAACGCCTCGGCGACCAGGTCCATGTTCCTGGCCTCGGCCAGCCGGCGGGCCAGCGGCGCGGCGGCGTGCCCGATCACGACTGTGTCGCCGTCGATCTCCTGCACAGTCGCGTTGGTGAGCATGGCTTCCGTGCTGCGGCCACCCGGCTGGCGGCGTACTTCGGCGAGCAGGTCCGGCCAGATCCGCCGGACCGCGGCCGCGTCCATCGCACCCGGCTCCGCCGGTGGCGGTGGCGCGACGGGTTCCGGCTCGGGCGCCGGCGGCGTCTCGTCGACCACGGCGGGCTCGGGCTTCGGCTCCGGTCGCGGCTCAGGAGTCGGTCGCGGCTCGGGGGTCGGCGTCGGTGTGGGGGCCCGGCGGGGTGCCGGGGCGGCGGGCGCCGGCTCGTGCGCGGCCACCGTGGCCGGTCCGCGTTTCTCAAGGCTCTCAAGGCGTTGCAGCACAGCGGAGTCGATGGCGGCGTCGGTCGGCACCGCGGCGGGCAACAGCATCCGCGCGCACAGCAGCTCAAGGACCAGCCGCGGCGACGTGGCCCCGCGCATCTCGACCAGTCCAGTGTGGACGATCTCGGCGAACCGGGACAGCGTGGCCGGACCGAGGTTCTCGGCCTGGCCGGTCATCCGGGTCAGCTCGTCGGCCGGCACGTTCACCAGGCCGCGCGCGCCCGAATCCGGCACCGCCCGCAGCAACACCAAGTCCCGCAAGCGATCCAGCAAGTCCGACGCGAACCGCCGCGGGTCGTGCCCGGCATCCACCAGCCGCTCGACCGTGCCATAGACAGCGGCCGCGTCACCGGCCGCGAGCCCGTCCACCATGTCGTTGATCAGCGCGACATCCGTGACCCCCAACAACGCCACCGCGCGGTCGTAGGTCACCCCGTTCGGCCCGGCCCCGGACAGCAGCTGGTCCATCACCGACTGGGTGTCGCGCGCCGAACCGCCGCCCGCCCGGATCACCAACGGGAACACCGCGGGCTCGACCGCGACCCCCTCCGCGGCACAGTTGCGTTCCAGCAGCTCACGCATGATCCCCGGCGGGATCAGCCGGAACGGGTAGTGGTGGGTGCGGGAGCGGATGGTCGCCAGGACCTTGTCCGGCTCGGTCGTCGCGAAGATGAAGATGAGGTGCTCGGGCGGCTCCTCCACGATCTTCAGCAGGGCGTTGAAACCCTGCGTGGTGACCATGTGCGCCTCGTCGATGATGAACACCCGGTACCGCGACATGGCGGGCGCGAAGAACGCCCGGTCTCGCAGCTCACGCGTGTCGTCCACGCCACCATGGCTGGCCGCGTCCAACTCGACGACATCGACACTGCCCGGCCCCTCCGGAGCCAGCGAAATACACGACTCACACTCGCCGCACGGCTCCGGAGTAGGCCCCTGCGCGCAGTTGAGCGACCGAGCCATGATCCGAGCACTGGACGTCTTCCCACACCCCCGCGGCCCAGAAAAAAGGTACGCGTGGTTGACCCGCCCAGCGGACAAAGCGGTGCGAAGCGGTTCGGTGACGTGCTCCTGCCCGACCACCTCAGCAAAGGTCGCCGGCCGGTACTTGCGATAAAGCGCGAGCGCCACACATCAACCCTACTGTGACCCACCGACACTCCAGGACCGGCCCGCGCCCAACCGAAAAACAACCCGCCAAACCCAGGGCAGCCCCCGCCACTCCCAGGGGGGCGACCCCGACACCAGCGTATCGAGAGGGCAAGATCAACTGGGGGTGTAGGCAGGGTCAGACCGGGCGAACGGTCCGTTCGTGCGGACTTCAGCCGATCGGGCTGGTGAGCGAGGCGGCGAAGCCGCACGTGGGGGGTTTGGGGGGCTCGGCCCCCCAAAATAATCCTGGCCGACCCAGCGAGGCTGCGAAGGAACCGAGCAGGGTCGGCCAGAGGCCAGGGGACCCCGCGCACCTGCCAGAGCCCGCTTATCCTTGCTGCCTTCCGGCCCTGGGGAGGTTCACGAGATGCACACCGCGCGAGGTCCGTGTTCAGTGTACCCATGAGACTCGGCGCCTTGCTGGTGGCCACGTTGTTCGTCGTGGGCAGCCCGCTGGCCTGGGCGGATTCGGTGCCGATGGTGGTTGGCGGCTCGCGGGTGCGCGTCGAGGACTACCCGTTCGCCGTCTACCTGGTCGACCGGTCCGGGTTCCAGTTCTGTGGCGGTTCCCTGGTCGGCGCGGACAAGGTGGTCACGGCCGCGCACTGCGTGAGCGGCCGGAGCACGGCGAACGCCTGGGTGGTCTGGGACCGGGAGGACAAGCTGGGCACCGATGGTGTGGTGGCCGGTGTCAGGGACATCTGGGTTCATCCCAGGTTCACGAGCTCCATGCGGGGTTACGACGTGTCCGTGGTCACGCTCAGTACACGCCTGCCAGGCCCGTACGTCCCGCTGGCCGCGCCTCAGGACACCGCGTTGTACGCGCCCAACACGATGGCCACGATCCTGGGGTGGGGGGCGGTCAGTTCAAGCGGCTCGGCCTCTCGGTACCTGGTGAAGGGCACTGTGCCGATCACCACGGACGCGGCCTGCCGGGCGGCGTACGGCCAGACGTACCTCAGCACGGCCATGGTCTGCGCCGGCTACCAGAACGGCGGGGTCGACACCTGTCAGGGTGATTCCGGCGGCCCGTTGATCTCCGGTGGCAGGCTCATCGGCGACACGTCGTGGGGACGTGGGTGCGCGATGGCCGGCTACCCCGGCGTGTACGGCCGGCTGGCGACCTACTACGACGCGATCGAGGCCCAGGTCAACCCGGAAATGTCGGCTGTCCCCACGCGCCGGTGAAGGCGATCTCGGCGAGGGGCAGTCGGTGGCGTTCGGCCAGTTCCCGGTCTCGCAGGTGGTCCGGGATGGTGTCGCGCGGGCCGAGCTTGCCGACCGCGACCACGATCAACGGCTGGACGTCCGGGGGCAGCTGGAACAGGATCCGGGCGGCCTCCGCGTTGAACCCACCCATCTGGTGGGCGACCAGGCCCTCGGCCACGGCCTGCAGCACCAGGTTCTCGGTGGCCAGGCCGACGCCGTACTCCCATTTCGGCAGCTCGCCCTTGGCGTTCGTGGTGGCCGCCATACCCATCAGCAGCGCGCTGGCGGTGTACGCCCAGCCCTGGTTGCGCCGGGACAGCGTCTCGAAGATCCGCTGGTACGTCGAGTCGCCGCGGCGGCCGACCAGGTAACGGGCCGGCTGGGTGTTGCCGTACGACGGGGCCCAGCGGGCCGCTTCGAGGAGGGCGCGCAGGGCGTCGTCGCCGATCGTGAACGACTCGTCCAGCCAGCGCGGGCTCCAGCGTTGCTCGATCAAGGGGTGCATCAGATCGCGTAGCTCCACACGGTTACCGCGTACGCGCCGAACCAGCTGGTGACGACCGTCAGGCCGCTCAACGTGAGCACCATGGTCGAAGTCCGCCGGTTGGCCAGCGCGACGGCGATGGGGATCAACAGGACGAAGGCCGGCAGCAGCAGCCGGGCCTTCGAGGCCATCATGCCGTTCGACCCGACGTCCATCAGCAGCACACCGATCCCGTACAGCATCAGCGGCCATGGCAGCCGCATCCGGAACCCGATCACCAGCAGCACGAACGCGGCGAGGATCACCACGATCGTGACGCCTTCCAGGACGGACAGCGGGTGGGTCAGCGAGTCGACCATGAACCGCCAGGTGGCCAGGCCGCCGTCGAACTGCGACTCCCATCCGCGTTGCTGCAGCTTGAAGTAGCCCAGGGCGTCACCGGTCCGGACGCCGACCCACGCCAGGTACGTGAGCATCCCGGCCGGTGCGATGAGCCCGCACATCCACGGTCGCCAGCCGTCCCGCCGCTTGATCACGGCGACCAGCGCGGCGACACAGATCGCGAGCACCAGCGCCATCGACGTGGGCCGGACGAGCCCGGCGGCGGCGCACGCCAACCCGGCCATGATCCACTTACGTTCCAGCACACCCACCAGGGCCCACGCGGCCAGCGCGCAGAACAGCGCCTCCGAGTAGGTCATGCTCAGCACGATGCTCATCGGCGCCACGGAGAACAGCGCGACGAGCACGAAGCCGACCCGGTACGAGCCGTCGGACACGTTCCGCCCGATCCGGCTCAGGCCGTACGCGCAGAACACCCCGGCCACGACCGTGATCGCGAAGGCGAAGAACATCTGCGCGCCGGGACCGCCGCCGAAGGGCGCGGCCAGGTAGTTGATCAGCTTGGGGTAGCCGGGAAAGAACGCCAGCGGGGTCTCGGCGCTGCGCTGCCCGAACGCGTCGCCGAGGTTCAGCGGCACGGTGTCGTAGCCGCCCGCGGCGATGCCCAGGTACCACTGGCCGTCCCAGGATGTGAGCGCGTCACCGATCGGGAAGTGTGTTTCCGCACTCATCCAGGCCAGTACGACCAGGCCGATCTCCCGGACGCCCAGGTAGATCAACCCGGGCGCGAGCAGCAACGCGACCCGCCTGATGGTCCACGGTGCGCGGGCCGGCCGGTCCCGCGTCTCGTCGGCCACGGCGGGCTGTTCGGCCACATCCGTCGCGGTCACGGCGACCAGGCTAAACGGTGTGGCGTGGAGTGGGCGGCCGCACATCACGATCGTGGTACGTAACCGGTCGCGGGTAGGCTCCTTTCGACGTAGGCCGCGTGATGGAGGAGGTCAGACCCAGTGGCGCTCGTCGTCCAGAAATACGGCGGTTCATCGGTCGAGAACGCCGACCGGATCAAGCGGGTCGCCGAGCGCATCGTGGCCACCAGGAAGGCGGGCAACGACGTGGTCGTGGCCGTGTCGGCGATGGGTGACACCACCGACGAGCTGCTCGACCTCGCCGGCCAGGTCGCCCCGGTGCCGCCCGCCCGCGAGCTCGACATGCTGCTCACGTCCGGCGAGCGGATCTCGATGTCGCTGCTGGCCATGGCCATCCACGCGCAGGGCCTGGAGGCCAGGTCGTACACGGGCTCGCAGGCCGGCGTGATCACGACCGCCGCGCACGGCAACGCCCGGATCATCGACGTGACCCCCAGCCGCATCCAGGAGGCGCTCGACGACGGCGCGATCGCGATCGTCGCCGGGTTCCAGGGGGTCAGCCAGGACAGCAAGGAGATCACCACGCTCGGCCGCGGCGGCACGGACACCACCGCGGTGGCGTTGGCGGCCGCGCTGAACGCCGATGTGTGCGAGATCTACACCGATGTGGACGGCGTGTTCTCCGCCGACCCGCGGATCGTGCCCAACGCGCGTCACCTTGAGCAGATCACGTACGAGGAAATGTTGGAGATGGCGGCCAGCGGCGCCAAGGTGCTGATGCTGCGCTGCGTCGAGTACGCCCGCCGGTACAACGTCCCGGTCCGGGTCCGCTCGTCGTTCAACCAGAAGCCCGGCACCGTGGTGCAAGGGTCCATCGAGGAGCTCCCCGTGGAACAAGCACTGATCACCGGCGTCGCCCACGACCGGTCCGAGGCCAAGGTCACCGTCACCGGGGTGCCGGACCGGACCGGGGTGGCAGCCCGGATCTTCCGGACGATCGCCGACGTCGAGATCGACATCGACATGGTGTTGCAGAACGTGTCGTCCACCCACTCGGGCCGGACCGACATCACGTTCACGCTGTCGAAGTCCAACGGCCCGGTCGCGGTCGCGGCGCTGGAGAAGGTGCGCGTCGAACTGGGCTTCGAGCAGGTCCTGTACGACGACCACATCGGCAAGGTCTCGCTGGTCGGCGCGGGCATGCGGTCGCACCCTGGCGTGACGGCGACGTTCTGCGAGGCGCTGGCCAAGGCCGGGGTGAACATCGACATCATCAACACCTCGGAGATCCGGATCTCGGTCCTGATCCGGGACACCCAGCTCGACGAGGCCGTGCTGGCCATCCACGAGGCGTTTGGCCTTGGCGGGGACGAGGAAGCAGTCGTGTACGCGGGGAGTGGACGCTGATGGCACCGGTTCTCGCGCTGGTCGGCGCCACGGGCGCGGTCGGCGGAGTGATGATCGACATCATGGACGCCCGGCGGCAGTTCCCGTGGGGCGAGGTCCGGCTGATCGCGTCGGCCCGGTCGGCGGGCCGGAAGATGACCGTGCGCGGCCAGGAGCTGACTGTTCAGGCGTTGTCGCCGGAGGCGTTCGACGGCGTGGACATCGCCATGTTCGACGTGCCGGACGAGGTCTCGAAGGAGTGGGCGCCGATCGCGGCGGCGCGTGGCGCGGTGGCCGTGGACAACTCGGGCGCGTTCCGGATGAACCCTGACGTGCCGCTGGTTGTGCCCGAGGTGAACGTGGCCAAGATCCACGACCGGCCACTGGGGATCATCGCGAACCCGAACTGCACGACGTTGTCGATGATGGCCGCGATGGGCGCGCTGCACCGTGAGTTCGGCCTGCTTGAGCTGGTTGTGGCCTCGTACCAGGCGGCGTCCGGCGGTGGCCAGGCCGCGATCGACCGGCTGTACGCCGAACTGGACGCGGTGCACGGCAAGCAGGTCGGCGTCCGCGCCGGGGACGTCCGGGAGGCCGTCGAAGCGGCTGGACTGCCCATTTCGGACTCGCCGTTCCCGGCGCCGCTCGCCATGAACGTGGTGCCGTTCGCCGGTTCGCTCAAGGACGACGGCTGGACGTCGGAGGAGTTGAAGGTCCGCAACGAGTCCCGCAAGATCCTCGGCATCCCGGACCTGAAGGTGTCCGCGACTTGCGTGCGGGTTCCTGTGGTGACAACGCATTCGGTCGCGGTGCATGCGGTCTTCGAGCATGCGGTCACGGTTGAGGCCGCCCACAAGGTGTTCGCCGCGCAGCCGTCGATCGTCCTGGTGGACGACCCGGCGGCGATGCGGTTCCCGACCCCGGCGGACGTCGTGGGCGAGGACCCGACCTACGTCGGCCGGGTCCGCCAGGCGCTGGACTTCCCGAACACGTTGGACTTCTTCGTGTGCGGGGACAACCTCCGCAAGGGTGCGGCCCTCAACACCTACGAGATCGCCGAGGCGCTGGTCAACTGATCCGTTCGGGTGAGGGCGAACGCGCTGGCGGCGACCAGCAGTCCGCCCACACCGGCCGCCGCGAAACCCAAGCTCGGCCACGTGTGGTCGACCACGAACCCGATCACCGGCGACCCCAGCGAAGCCCCCAAGGTGAACGCTGAGCTCTGCAACCCGGTCGCCTCACCCCGAACCGCCACTGGAGCCAGGCGGCTGACCTCTTCGCCCGTCGACGCGATGATCGGCGCGCACATCGCACTCGCGGGCGCCAGCGCGAGCCCGATCACCCACCACGGCCCGCCGAAGAACACCACGGGGATCGTCAGCAGACCCAGTAGCGCCATCAAAACCACCTGGGGCAACGACTTCCGTACAGCGCCGTGCACGACGCCGCCGATCAGCGAAGCCACGCACAGGATCACGACCACCGCGCCCGACCACTCGACGTCACCCTGCGCCCGCAGTACGGCGACGACGGCGACCTCGGTCCCGGCGATCACGAAGATCGCGCCCAGACCGAAGACGAGCACGCCGATCATCTTGCGCGTCAACCATTCCCGCCGTGGTGGGCGTGGTTCACCGGTCTTCTCGTCGGTGCCGCGGACCGCCGGGTTCACCACGTACAGCGCGACACCGACCAGGATCACCGAGCCGGCGATCGCGATCATGGCGACCTTTGTGGACACCTGGGTGGCCAGGGCGACACCGACCACCGGCCCGATCATGAAGCACAGTTCGACCATCACGGAGTCCAGCGAGTACGCCGTGCGCCGCTGATCCTCGGGGACGAGCGCGGCGATCGCCTGTCGTCCGATGGACATCGCCGGAATGGTGACCACACCGGCCACGAACGACGTCACGAGCAGCACCGGATACGCCATGAACGGGCCGGTGAACCAGAACGCGGCCTCGCCGATGGTGGTGAGCACGAGCATCGGCCGCAGGCCGTACCGGTCGACGATCCGTCCCATCACCGGGGCGCCCAGCGCGATCCCGACCGTCCCCGCGGCCCCGACCAGCCCGGCGGCGCCGTAGCCACGGCCGAGGGTGATCGCCACGTGCAGGGTGAGCGTCATGCCGACGGCGGCCGTGGGTATGCGCGCGAAGAAGTTCAGGATCATCAGCGTGCGGACACCTGGCAGGGCCAACGTTCGTCGGTAGCGCTCCACAACGAGTCAGCCGACCATCCCACCACCAGCCAGGGCAACCCAGTTTCCCAGGCATCATGGGTGGCGTGCCTCACCTCGGCGGAGGCGCGGCGGGTTGACCGATTCAGATCAACTCACCGCGATCACCCCGGTACCTACTGTTTTGGCTGGTAGGCCGATAGGTTGACGTTCTGGCGAACCGGTAACACGGTCTGGGATAACGGCGATTTATGGGCAAGTGTCCATCGACGGACAGCCTCGCCGCACGGGAGCCGCCATGAGCGCAGCGATCCGGCCGCACCAGGCCGCAACGCCGATCTTCCGCAACGGTTTCGCCACCACCGCGCTCGCCTTGGGCATTGTCGGGGTCGGCTTCGGGCTGACTGTGCTTTTCGGTCTCCTCGCCACCATTTTCGGCGCGTCCGCGGTGATCTTCGGGGTGGTCGGGGTGATCCGGGCCCGCAAGGGCCGGGCCACCGACGGCGGGATGGCCGCCATCGGTGTGGTCGCCGGCCTGATCGCGGTCGGGTTGGGAATCGCCGGCATGATCTCCGTGCCGGACGCTTCCCAACCGCTGTCGTCGAGTACGGTCCGCGGGGTCTGACCGGCTACCGGTGCGCCCGGTCGATCGCCGAGACCACAGCCCGCAGTGAGGCCGTGACGATCGACGAGTCCACGCCGACACCCCACAGCACGCGTTCGCCGACCGCGCATTCCACGTAGGCGGCGGCGCGAGCGTCATCACCGGCGGTGAGGGCGTGTTCGGTGTAGTCCAGAACTCGCACGTCATAGCCGACGCTGGCCAACGCGTCCACAAAGGCCGCGATCGGGCCGTTCCCCGAGCCCGTGACCTCGTGGCTGTCACCCTCCACATCGACCACGGCGACGATCTCGTCGTGCCCATGGCCGTCGTCCGACAACCTGTGCCGCTGCAACGCGAGCGGTGTCGCCGCGGACAGGTACTCCTGTGCGAAAACGTCCCACATCTGCTGCGGCGTGACCTCGCCGCCGGCGCTGTCGGTCATCCGCTGCACCGCGCCGGAGAACTCGATCTGCAGCCGGCGCGGCAGTTCCAGCTGGTGCTCGGTCTTCATGACGTACGCGACGCCGCCCTTGCCGGACTGGCTGTTCACCCGGATCACGGCCTCGTACGTGCGGCCGATGTCCTTCGGGTCGATCGGCAGGTACGGGACCTCCCACGGGAAGGCGTCCACCGGCGTGCCGGCCTTCTCGGCGGCGTCCCGCAGGGCGTCGAAACCCTTGTTGATGGCGTCCTGGTGGCTGCCGGAGAACGCGGTGAACACCAGGTCGCCGCCGTACGGGTGCCGCTCGGGCACGGGCAGCTGGTTGCAGTACTCGACCGTGCGCCGGACCTCGTCGATGTCGGAGAAGTCGACCTGCGGGTCGATGCCCTGGCTGAACAGGTTCATCCCCAGGGTGACCAGGCAGACGTTGCCGGTCCGTTCGCCGTTGCCGAACAGGCAGCCCTCGATCCGGTCGGCGCCGGCCTGGTAGCCCAGCTCGGCGGCGGCGACGCCGGTGCCGCGGTCGTTGTGCGGGTGCAGGCTCAGGATCACCGAGTCGCGCCGCTCCAGGTTGCGGTGCATCCATTCGATCGAGTCGGCGTACACGTTCGGGGTGGCCATCTCGACGGTCGCCGGCAGGTTCAGGATCACCGGCCGCTGCGGCGTTGGCCGCCAGATCTCGGTGATCGCGTTGCAGACCTCGGCCGCGTACGACAGTTCGGTGCCGGTGTACGACTCCGGCGAGTACTGGAAACGGAAGTCCGTGTCGGTGTACTTGTCCGCCAGCTCGACCACCATCTCAGCGGCGGACGTGGCGATCTTCTTGATCCCCTCGCGCTCCTCGCGGAACACCACGCGGCGCTGCAGGATCGACGTCGAGTTGTAGATGTGGACGATCGCCTTCTTCGCGCCCTGCAACGCCTCGAACGTGCGCTCGATCAGCTCCGGCCGGCACTGGCTCAGCACCTGGATGCGGACGTCGTCCGGGACCGCGTCCTCGGTGATGATCTCGCGGACGAAGTCGAAGTCGGTCTGCGACGCGGCCGGGAAGCCGACCTCGATCTCCTTGTACCCCATCCGCACCAGCAGTTCGAACATCCGCCGCTTGCGGGCCGGGGACATCGGGTCGATCAGCGCCTGGTTGCCGTCCCGCAGGTCGACCGCGCACCACAGCGGGGCCACCGTGATCCTGCGGTCCGGCCACGTCCGGTCGGGCAGCGTCACGTCCTCGACCACGTCGGCGAACGGTCGGTAGCGGTGGAACGGCATCGAAGTGCCCAGCTGGGCGTTCCAGTCGGCCTGGCCGGCGGGCGCGGGCCGGGCCGGGCGCCGAATCTTTCCAGCGGCCGGGCGGTAGTCGTCGTGGGTGGTCATCTCCGGGAATCTCCTGCTCGAGGTCGGTGTGCACTACGACCGGCGGCAACACTCAGCTCCGCGGCGGGGAGCCGGTCCGCAGAGTCAGGCCCCGTCGCGGCAGCGAAGCAGGAGGTTGAGTCGTGCCACCGGCTCACCATATCCACCCGGCCCCGGGATCGGTAAAGGAGGTGTCTCACATGGTGGGCACAGATTGGTCCGATCGGCGTAGTTTCCGGATCGGCGCCACGGAAACTCTATGAATATGACTACTCGCAGATGGCACGTGTCGAACGGCCGAGGTACTGCGGCACGAGTGGTGTTCGGAGTCACCGCGCTGTTCGCGTTGATCGAGGCGATCTTCATCCTGCTGAACCTGTTCGGCGCCAACGCGGCGAACGGCTTCTACATGTTCGTCAGGTCGCTGGCCGAGCCGCTCGCCTTGTTCTTCCCCGGCCTGTTCGCCACCGGCAGCTTCCCCATCGACGTGCTCCTCAACTACGGACTGGCCGCGGTGTTCTGGCTGGTCGTCGGATCGATCATCGCGCGGATCATCGCTTAGTCGGCACGAAGTTACCGACAGGTAGCGCAACCGGCTGGGCCATGCCAGACTGCTCTGCATGGCCCAGCATGCCGAGTCCGACGAGCGGCCCCGGCGCAGTGCCGGCGAGGCGCGCGCCCAGGTCCTGGGCGTCGTCGCCGGGGTCGTCCGGTGGGTCGGCCTGGCCTTCGCCCTCGTCCTGGTCATCCACGTGATCCTGACGGTCGGCAGCGCGAACCCGGCCAACGGGATCACCAGCTTCTTCGCGGACGTGGCCGACCCGGTCGCGCTCGGCTTCAAGGACCTCTTCACGCCGGCCGACCACAAGCTGTCCGTGCTGGTCAACTACGGGATCGCGGCGCTGTTCTGGCTGATCGTGTCGGCCGTGCTCGCCCGGGTGATCCGACGCTTCGCCTGACGCTGTCCATTGTGGACGATCAGTCCAGCAGTGCGATGTTCGCGGCCTCGTCCGGGTCGGCGTCGGTGCTGAGGAAAGTCCTGGTCACCTCGACGGCGACGGCCGGCGCGAGGCGTTTCAGGCTGAGCGCCAACACATTCGCGTCGTTCCACTTGCGCGCGCCCTCGGCGATCCACGCCTCCCAGGCCAACGCGGCCCGGACACCCGGCACCTTGTTCGCGGCGATCGACATGCCCGTCCCGGTCCAGCACATCGCGACACCGAAGTCGGCGTCACCGCCCGCCACGGCACGGCCGACCGCGGCGCCCAACTCCGGCCACGCGTCCGACCTGCCCACCCGGACGACCTCGTGGTCCTGTTCGAGGAACGCCACCACGGCACGCGTGGTCTCGTTCTCGTCGTCAGCCGCGAACGCGATGCGCATAGCGACAATGTTACTCGTTCACTTTTTCCCATTGCAGGCATCGCACCCATTTGGACAGTTGCGAATTGCCCGATGGTGCGGAAAGTTCGAGTTGTCCCTGACCCAGGACGTAAGGAACCCTATGCGTATCACATCCCTGCGCGCGGTCGCAGTCGCGTTTGTGCTCGCGAGTTCCACTGTCACAATCAGCGGCACGACCGCCGCCGCGGCGAATTCGAACACCATTTCCGGAATCACCGACGGCCTCGCGCGTGCCCTGGCGGGTGAACTCACCGACCACACGGTCCGCGACACCCTGACGAAGCTGGCCCCGGTCACCCCGGTCGACGTCCGCGCCCTGGATGTCCGTGGCCGGCTCGGCGCGGTCATCGACAAAGCCAACGCCGACCTGCTCGCCGCGAAAGGCCTGCCCGCGGGCGCCGCACGGCTGTCCGAGGTACGGCTGGGCTCCCCCACCATGGTCAACGCGCTCCGCCAGGGCGTCACCCCCCTCGTCGCCGCGACCCCCAACGACGACAACGCCAAGACGTTCGTGGCGTACGCACCGGGCGGCAAGGCAGAGACCCTGCCCACAGCCACCGTCCCACGGCAGCCGGTGTTGTTCGTCGACGTCGACGTGAAGACCGCGACCCGGCTCGGACTGGCCGTGATCGACCGGGAAACAGCCAGGCACCGGAAAGCCGCCCCGGCCTTGACCGCGCAAGGCGGCTACTGGGCGACCCAGCTCACCAGCATCCGCTTCAAAGACGTGGAAGAACCGTGGTTCAAGGGCGCGGCCGAGATCTTCGCCGTGGTCGGCGGCTTCGACCTCAACGGCGACGCCCGCACCGACATCGTCGACATGCCCTACCTCGACGACGAGAACACCACCTACTACCCGAACCAACTGGTCATCCACTGGAACCGCTACAAGTACAACGCGGCCGACATAGTGTTCATGGAAGACGACGGCGACACCAACTATCTGCAACTGGCCCAGGCGCTCATCGCCGCCCTCGCCTACCTCACCGACACCGGCGCCTACCAACCCCTGGTCAACGCGATCCTGCAAGCCATGCCCGGCAGCTGGTGGACCGACGACCCCGACTTCGTCGACGCCTGCTACACTCTGACCCAGCAGGCCAACGACACCCGCACCTGCGCCGGCGCCAACGGCACGGTGAGCGTCCGGCCCTTCTGGGTCAGCGAGCTCTGAACCACCCCCCGTTTTGGGAGGTCACGGCCACATCCGGTACCCTCTTCGACGGAGGATTCGCATAGTGGCCTAGTGCGCACGATTGGAAATCGTGAGATCGCCAGCGCTGTTCTAGCCTCTCAAATCCGCAGGTCGTAGACAATAACGACTTACGAAATCGTATGGTGTTCCGCAGGGCATCCCCGCCGGGGTAGACCAGAATTGGTCTACCCCGGCGGGTGTTTGTGTCCGGGCTCCTCTTCGGTGGCTGGACGCGTGAGCTCGGCGCCGGACAGTTCGCGCCTGATCAATTCCGGGTCTCCCGTATGGGCGGCTAGTTCGGCGAAGCGTAGGTCTATCTCGTCGCATAACTCGCGCACGGTGTAGTGGGAAAGTTCTTGGCGTGCCTCGGGTTGCGTGAGCACCCCGGCGGCCACGAGGACTGTCACGAGGGGGACGTCCAGCGCGTTGGCGGCAGCTCGGGCGTTCGCAATGGACGGTTGAACGCCTTTACCGATCCAGTCAGAGATGCGGCTAGCGGGCACACCAGACCTTTGGTGCAAATCCGTAGGCCGCCACCCCCGGTCGGCGAGCTGCCCGGAAAGCCATCTCGACCAGGGGTTTTCACTCACATGTCGCATGATACTTCCATACGCGGAAGTAGGCCACTCGGGTTAACCAACTGTGGAGATTCTGCGTTCTACCTGGTACTTCCGTGTACGCAAGCGTTGAAACGCCTGTTTGATCTGCGTAGTGTCGATCACACGGCCGGGGGGCCTGTTCCGTAGACAGAAACTCTGACACAGTAGGGGGTTCCGACCTGATGTCTGCACACGTGCGCATCCGCCCGGATGCGCTCGACAAGATCGCCGAAGCCAAGGGGCTGAGATCCCGGTACGCCCTGGCCAAGCGCCTCGGCGTGTCCCAGTCCACCATCGGCCGCGTCCTCGACGGCCAATGCCTACCTGGCAACCCGTTCATCGCCGCCGCCATGCTGCACCTCGACGTGCCGTTCGACGCCGTGTTCGAAGCGACCGACGAGAAGGAAACGAGGAAAGAGGTGCTCGCGTGAGCGCCGCCGTGCGCCTCGGCACCTTCACCCCCGGATCACCCGAATGGGTCACTACCCGATCGACCAGCCTCGGCGCCTCGGACATCGCCGCGGTGCTCCGCCTGTCCCCGTGGCAGTCCGCGTTCTCTCTCTGGCACGAGAAACGAGGCGTGCTCACGCCCGAACCCGACACCGAGGTGTTGCGCCGCGGCCGACTGCTGGAACCCGTGGTCGCCGCCTGGTTCGCCGAGCAGCACCCCGAGTATAAGGTGCGCCGGACCGGCACCTGGGCCAACCGCGCCCGCCCGTGGCAGATCGCGACTCCGGACCGGCTGTTGCATGCGTTGACCGGTCGCGCTGTGTTGGAGATCAAGACCGCGACCGACCCGGGTGAGTGGGGCGAGCCGGGCACCGGCGAGATACCGATCCACTACCGGTGTCAAGTTCTCTGGCAGTTGGACACCCTCGGCCTGACCCGCGGACACGTCGCCGTCCTGACCTCGGGGTTGGAGTTCCGCGAGTACGTCGTCGAGTGGAACATCGACGAGGTCGAGCTGCTTCGCGCGGCCGGCCGCGAGTTCCTCGACACGATCGACCGCGACGAGCGCCCCGACATCGACACGCACGGCGCCACGTATCGCGCGGTTCGCCTCCTGCATCCGGACATTGCCGACGTCGAGGTCGAGATTGCGCCAGGGCTCGCCGAGCACTACCGGGCCGCGGTCGCCGCCCACAAGCAGGCCGAGCAGACCAAGCAACAGGCCACCGCCCGGGTCATGGACGCGCTCGGCACCGGCCGCCGGGCCGTTGTCGACGGCGAGTCGATCGCCATCCGGGTGCCCGGTCGCGCCGGCGGGCCGCCGTCGCTGCGCCCGTCTCCTATCCGTATGACGCCGCAGAAGGTGAGCGCCGCAGCATGAGCCAGACGGTTACCGCCGCCGTTGCCCAACGTGACAACGGGGCGCAAGCCCTGATCGCGAAGTACCGCACTGACTTCGCGCAAGTCCTCCCGAGCCATCTCCGGCCGACAACGTTTGTCCGACTCTCGCAAGGTTTGCTGAGACGTAACGTCAAGCTCGCCGAGGCGGCCGAGCGCAACCCCGCGTCGTTCCTCGCCGCGCTGTTGGAGTGCGCGCGATTAGGGCACGACCCGGGAACCGATCAGTTCGCGCTCGTGCCGTTCAACGACCGCAAGCGCAACACGGTCGAGGTGGTCGGGATCGAGCAGTATCAAGGGGTCATTGAACGGATGTACCGGGCCGGCGCGGTCCGCTCAGTCAAGGCCGAAGTCGTTCGGGCGGCTGACCCGTTTGAGTACGCGCCGGACGTGATGGACCGGCCGGGGCACAAGCCGAATTGGTTCGCCGACCGGGGTGAGCTGATCGGCGTGTACGCCTACGCCGAGTTCTTCGACGGCAGTACCTCGCGCGTGGTCATGATGAACCGCGAGACCGTCATGGCACACAAGGCCAAGTCCCGAGGCGCCACCAGCGAGGACTCACCGTGGCAAGCGTGGGAAGAATCCATGTGGCTCAAAACCGCCGTCCACGAACTGGAGAAGTGGGTACCGACCAGTTCAGAGGACCGACGGGCGGCACGGGACGGCACCGCGGACCCGGCACCGGTCGAGGTGCCCCGGGTTGCCGACGAGGTGCTCGACGCCGACCTGGTCGAGGACGACCACGCCGACCATCCGACCGCGACCCCGACAGGTGACGTCCGATGACGGCGACCGTGGTCAACGGGCTGGAGGTACTCGCCGACGAGCCGACCGAGGCACCCATGCGCAGCCGCAACGGCTCGCCGGTGTTGTGGCAGCAGACCCGAACGCTGCTGTTGGAGGACGGCAACACGGTCTATGGGTGCGTGCACTGCGACTACACCTCGGACAACGTGCACAGCATCCGGCCGCACCTGAACAAGCACCGCACCGCCAGCGCTGCAAGCGTTGCGGGTGTCGACCAGTTCGGCGAGGTGACGCTCGCCGAGGTGATGCGCCGGCTCGCCGACTTCGACGAGATCAGTATTGAGCGAGAGGCGTGGAAGGCACGGGCGACGCGGGCCGAGCGGTCGCTGTCGACCCTGCGCGCCGCGCTACGTGGGGTCGCCTCATGACCGCGAAGGCGCTCGTGCCGACCGGTGTGGTGGTCGTCTGCTGCCGCGAGCACCGATCCGCCGGCTGCTGCGAACCGGAAGGGTGTGCTCCGTGTTGCCCGGAGTGCCCGACCTGCGCCGCGGTGCAGACCCGCCCGCCGGAGCAGCGCGCCATCGAGGCCGCGGCACACCGCGCCCTGCTGGCCACTCTTGCCGCGTGGGTGCGCGACGTCCGCGTGACGTTATGGGAAAGGGAGGCGCCGCCATGGTCGAGCACGTCGACCAGCTTGCCCTAGCGTTCGCCGACCGCCACGCCGGACAATCAGCGAACCTGGCCGCAGCGACCGCGGTTCACCGGCGCTACCGCGAGGCCGCCGAGACCGTGCTCGCCGACCTGGTCGCTGACGGACGCCCGTTCACCGCCGAGGACATCCGCAACGGCATCCCCGAGGACATCGAGGCGCACTCGCCGAACGTCCTGCCGTCCGTGCTCGGTATCTGGGCCGCTCGTCGCCGGATCGTGCCGTGCGGCGAGTACCGCAGTCGCCGGCGCAGTCGACGAGCCAGCCGCAACCGGGTGTGGATCGCTCACTCCAAGTCGAGCGATAGGCCGATCGAGTAAAGTACCCGTTTCTTGCCAAACGGGCAAAAAACGCGGTCGGTTGACGCTTAGCGTTCCGGCACCCACAAGGAACACCACCACGAAACGAAGTCCATCACTGACAAGTGGCGGGCGCGGTGAAGCACGCCCGCGTTCGCCGCTTTCCAAAGGGGGTCAACGTGATCATCAACCGTCCGGCAGTGCATCAAGAGGTGTTAAGTGGCAACGGATAACACGTTGTCTCGGTCCACTGTCGACATTCGTCTGTCGATCGAAGACGCCCGACAGGCAACGGCATCCGCCGGATGTGAGGACGGGCCGTACGGCGAGCTGATGGCGACCTATGTGGAGCTCGGCGAACTGCTCGACTCCGGCCGTGCCGACGTCGAGTACGAGCAGGAGTGCCGCGCGCTGGTCGATCGGCTGATCGTGCTCGGCAAGGCGAACGAGCGGCACTGGGACCAGAAGTGGGCGGCATGGGCAGCAGAGAACACGACGTTCGGGGGTGATGTCTGGTGAGCCGGGTACGGTTCGCCGCGATCAGGTGGGCTCGCGAGGCTCCGACCCTGCTGCACCACGGGCGGGTCGACCGGCTCGGCCATCACCTACTGGTGGTGATGGCCTCCTACGCGCGCAACGACGGCACCGACATCTACGTGTCCACAGCGACCCTCGCGCGCGAGGTACACGCCACGGTGGGCGAAGTCCAGACAGCCGTGGATCGGTTGGAGCGGGCTGGTCTGCTGGCGCGGGCGGCGGCATCCAACGGCGCCTCCGGCTGGCGGTTGAACCTCACCCATGAGCATGGCCCGGACACGGTCACGCAGACGCGAGCGGAGCGTCGCCGGGCGGCCACCCGGGAGCGGGTGCGTCGGTTGCGGGAGCGGACAACGACGCGCTCCGCTAACACCACAGTAGAGCGTGACGTCACGCCCGAGTCGAGCGTTACCAACGCCGAAGTCCAGCGTTACAGCGGCACGGGTGTAACGCAGGACAGTAACGCGGTAACGCAGGACAGTAACGCTTGTAACGCACCAGGAAGCGTTACATCAGCAGGTCAGCAGGGGTACAACTCCCTTAGAACTCCCTTAACTCCCATTCCTTCCCTCACCCGCGCTTCGCTTGGTGAGGAAGACCGACGCGACTCACACCTCGACACCCCCTCGATGTCCCTCGTCTTGGCATCGTCCATCGTGGACGCCAAACGGTCCCAAGCTGGCCGGGCATCCCGGACGAACACCAGCTACACGCCTGCCTTCGAAGCGTGGTGGACGTTGTACCCACGCAAGGTCGACAAGCTCGCCGCGTCCCGCAAGTTCGCGACCGCGCTCAAGCACACCAACATCGAGACCGTCACCGACGGCGTGCGGCGTTACGCCGCCGAGGTCGACGGCCGACTGCCGGAACACATCAAGCACGCCGCCACCTGGCTACACGGCCGCTGCTGGGAAAACGGCACCCCGGACACAGCCGAGAGCGTTGTCGAGTGGGTCCGCGACGAGTGGCATGCCGGCCGGGTGAAACCGATCGAGGAACGCACCGGGCTGCACTACGACCCGCCCGACCTCCCGCTGGACGTCACCGGCCGAGACGCCGTCGAGGAATTCCACGCCAACGCCTGCCGCGACTGGATCACCGCACACCGCGACATGATCCTCGACCGCCTGACCGCTCGGAGCGCATCGTGACCGAACTCAACCCCGCCGACGAAGAGCGCTACCTCGCCAGTCTGCTGCTGCCCATCACCACCCGCACGTTGCGCGACGACGCGCTCACGACCGTCGCCCCCGAGGACTTCTGGGACACCCACATCGGTCGACTCTGGACCGAGGCCCGCGCCCTGCGTGAGCGCGACGAGCCCATCACGAAACGAACGTTGATCGCCGCCACCCGCAACCCGGCCAAGGGCAAACCGGCCGACAACCCCGCGGTCAAACGCCTACTCGACGAACTCGACGGCGTCATGCCGACCATCGGGCTGTATCCGAAGGCCGTGACCACGGTGCGACACCACGCACGGATGCGCCGCATCGTCGGGTTCGCCGACTCCGTGCGGCAACGTGCGTTCCTCGCCGAGGATTACGCCCAGGCGATCGGGATGGCCTACGAGCTGCTCAGCAAGCTCGACGAGCAGCAGACCGAGCACGCCGATGTGCAGGCGTTCGGCGACCTGCTCGACCAGTTCATCACCGAGCAGCAGGTCCCCGCCGGCAGCCGGTCGCCGGTCATCGCCACGCCGTGGCCGGAGGTCAACGAGCAGATCGCCGGCGGTCTGCACGGCGGGCGGCTCTACATCGTTGGTGCCCGGCCCGGTGAGGGAAAGTCCATCGCCGCGCACCAGCTCGCCGAGAACGCCGCCGCCACCGGCCACCCCTCGATCGTGTTCTCCGTCGAGATGGGCGCCGCCGAGGTCACCGGGCGAGTCGTGTCCGCCGGCGCGCAAGTCGAGATGCGGGACGTGTCCCGACGCGACCTCGACCCGTACTCGTGGGGCAAGGTGCACGAGTACGTCGAGCGGGCACGGCACTATGCGCTGTTCGTGGTGGACAAGTCGGACCTGTCTATCCCGTACATCCGCACGGTGTGCCGCAACCAGAAGCGCCGCACCGGCCTGGACGTGATCGTCATCGACTATCTCCAACTGCTCTCGACCGACCGCAGCCAGCCCCGCGAGCAGCAGGTCGCCGGCATCTCCCGCGCGCTCAAAGTGTTGTCCCGCGAGTTGGACGCCGCGGTGGTCGTACCGGCCCAACTCAACCGGGAAACCGTCCGGCGCGGGGGTAAACCCAACTTGGCCGACCTGCGCGAGTCCGGCGGGATCGAGGCAGACGCCGACGTGGTGATGCTGCTCGCCCGCCAGGTCATCGAGGACGGACCACGCAAGGGCGAATACAACGGCATGATCAGCATCGACATCGCCAAGAACCGACACGGCAAAACCGGCCACGTCGAACTGCCCTGGCGCGCGCACTACTCCATGATCGGCGCCGCTCCCAGCAGGCATGGTGCAGCGTGAGCCGAGACCCGCACGGTGCGACCGGTCGCCGGCATCGCCGCGCGCACGCGACCAGCAGCTCGGCGAGTCCCTCGGCCGCTCCTCGCCGGTCGGTCCGAGTGCTGCTCGCCGGACTCGCCTACCTCGCCACAGTGACGCTCGCGAACTGGACGACCTCTGTCTACGGGTTGGTGCCCGCGGGGTTCGGGCTCGTGGTCACCGCAGGCACCTACGGTGCCGGGCTCGCGCTCGCCGTGCGCGATGCCGTGCAGGATGCCGCCGGCATGCGGGTCGCCGTCGCCTTGGTGGCGCTCGGGTGCGGGCTGTCGACACTGTTCGCCGATGCCCGGATCGCCCTCGCGTCCGGCGTGGCGTTCCTGCTCGCCGAGTTACTCGACATGGCCGTCTACACCCCGATGCGCCGGCGTGGTCATCGCCGCGCCGTTGCGGTATCGGGCGCCGTGGGCGCGGTCGCCGACTCAGTCGTGTTCCTGCTCGTAACCGGATTCCCGTTTACCGCACCGAGTCTCGGCGGCCAACTGCTGGTGAAGGCCGTGTGGGTGACCGGCGCGTACCTCGTCGTGATGGAGGTGGCGCGCCGTGCTCTACCTCGCGAACGCGTCATCTCCGAGGGTGCGTGAAGTCATGCGTACCGGCGAAATCGGCCAGATCTGCACCCCCGCCGAGGGGCGCGCCCCACTCGACGGCGTGCTCTGGGGAGCGGATAACGGATGCTTTGGCAAGGGCTACCCCGGCCCGGCCGGCTGGCGTGCGTGGCTCAGCCGGCACGCCGTGCACGCCGAGCGGTGTCTGTGGGCGACCGCGCCGGACGTGCTCGGCGACGCCGCCGCGACCCTCGACCGATCCCGGCCACACCTGCCAGCAATCTGCGCACTCGGCTACCCCGCGGCGCTGGTCGCCCAGGACGGACTCGAACACCTCACCGTGCCATGGGCCGACTTCGACGTGCTGTTCCTCGGGGGCACTACAGCGTGGAAGCTGGGGCCAGCCGCCGCCCGCCTGGCTGCTGAGGCGCTCGGCCGAAGTAAGCGCGTCCACATGGGACGCGTCAACTCCCAACGCCGCTGGACCTACGCCGAACACCTCGGATGCCACACCGTCGACGGCACCCTGCTCGCGTTCGGCCCCGACACCAACCTGCCCCGCCTGCTGTCCTGGACCAGACAGAGCACCCTCTCACGGGCCGATCGATGATCCGACTTCCGGAGTGGCGCACCCGAGCCGCCTGCCGCGGCCGGCTCGAACTCGACTTCATCGACCCCCGCACGCCGACTGAGGCCGCCCAGTGCCGCGCCATCTGCACCGACTGCCCCGTGCGCGAGCAGTGCCTCGGCGACGCGCTCGCCGCTGGCGAAGCATGGGGCATCTGGGGCGGGCTCGACGTCGACGAACGCGAGCAGCTCGCCGAGCAGCACGGCCACCCGGCGCCGAGCATCCGGCCGGAGCATGGCACGAACCCGCGGTACGCGAAACACGGGTGCAGGTGTGACCTGTGCCGCGAGGCCCACACCGCCTACGAACGCGCCCGCCGCGAGCGTCGGCGCCGGACCGGCGACCTCTGGGTGCAGCCGATCGTGCTCACCGTGCCGATCCGCACCGGCCGACGGTGGACCTGCGCAGGACAGTGCCTCTTGCCCCTGTCGGGCCTGCCCAGCTGCGGGAACCCGGACCCGACAAACCACCTACTGCGCTATGACAAATAGTGGACGAAAACTTGACAAAAAGTTGTCAAGAGATGGGTGGCCCTGAAACACGAACGAGTAGTCGAACAGGTTCGCCTCCCCTCGACGAGCACAAGGTAGGACCGCCCACTGTGGGCTTGGACACCACTCACAGGTCGACGAGGAGCCCCAGGCAACTACGTCACGGTGACCAACCTCACCACCCGTGCCGTCCTCACGGTGGAGACACGGAAAATCGTACACTCTACCCAACAAACCTCTGACCAGCGACTATAGCTGCCCTCAGAGCCTCTGCGAACTCGCTACGTAATTGGGCATCACGTATGGAACCAGACTGTGAACGCAAACAGTAAAAGCGAAGTTTGAAATCAGGTCTAATTTGCACAATTGCCAAAGCAGAGATACACCAAAGTTCTATTAAGATTGCGGATCAGAATTCTACAACGTAGTCTATAAGAGTACGGAACTTGGTTCCGTACGAAGACACGAACGGCGATTGAGCACGTGGGTGCTGCTACACCCGCTCAACCGCCGCCGTGCGGGACATCTTCCTAACCGCGCATTGCCAGTGCTACCAGGCGGAACGTTCCAGCCAGTGCCCTCGCCCACTGGGCGTGGGCACTGGCCCCAAGCATCGTCGCTACGGCGTCGAGGCCGAGCGCGCCACGGTCGAGCATGACCGCGACTCCATCTCGGGTAAGCCTTGGCGGTGGTCTCGGCGACATTGGCGTCTCTCCTTCTGGGCATGCCTCGGGCCGGAGAGGTATGCCCAGTGGTGATCACGTACCGGCCCAGAGCTCCAGTAAACGTCAAAGTCCTTCACCCACGCAACTGACGCCACGATATTTTTCCTTAAGTGGTTTGCGATCCGTCCCTAGGGGTGACATTTTTTATCAAATACGACTTGATTGCCCACCTGAGAGATCAACTAGACGTCCGGTTACCTGCGACTTCCGGGCGGGGTGACACCAAACGGGTGAAGTTTGTCCGGTGAGTGTGTGCGCTGTTCCGAGCTGTAGCAACGAGACCACCGGTGACCGCCCTGTCTGTGGCGTGTGCCTCGGCCGGCTCGACGGTCGGCTCGCCGAGTTGCCCGAACTGGTGGCGGACCTCGACGACACGGTCGCCCGGCAGACCCGGACCGGCAACCGCATCGGCTCGCGCCCGGCCGAGACCGGATTGCCGTACAACCTGGGCGCGGCCGAGGTGCGCGACGACTTACGCAACGTGTTGTCGACGTGGGTGCGCGACCTGTGGGAGTCCAACGGGCCTGGACGCGAGGTCTCCACCGGTGAGGTCACGCTCGACGGCGAGCCGGTGACCGAGTGGGTGCTCGACCCGCTCAACCTGGACGACACCGTGCCCGAGATGGCGAAGTGGCTGCGCCGACACCCGTCGTGGATCGAGGACCACCCTGCCGGCGGCGAGCTGGTCGACGAGATCACCGACGCCGTCGAGCGCGTGCGCCTCGCCGTCGACCTTCCACCAGCCAGGGTGTACTGCGGCCCCTGTCCGGACTGTGGCGCCGACCTGTACGCGCTTCCCGAGCGCGCGATCGTGGGGTGTCGCGAGTGCGATGCCCGGCACGATGTCGAGGCGTTGCGCGCCGAACTGCTCGACGCCGCCCGCGACACGCTCGCCACGGCCGCGGAGATCGCCCGCGCGTTGCCGCGCCTGCTCGGCCGCGACTTGAGCGCGAACACTGTGCGGACCTGGGCGCGTACTGGCCGGATCACGCGCCGTAAGCCGGACAAGCAGGGCCGTCCGCGATACCTGGTCGGTGAGGTGATCGACGTCGCGCTCATCACCCCGACCCGAACGCGTGTCACCCGGAACTCGGCCGAAGGTGCTTAAACTGGTGATCAGCAGCGGGTGAGCTGTACCCGCAGTCCGATGACGTGTACCTGTATCCCCGATCCCGACAGTCCCGAACCCCTCCCCCTGGGTTCGGGACTGTCGTCTCTCTGGCGCATGGCGAGGTGGTCCCCTTGCCGCGCAACCTGATCACCGACGCCGACCGCGACCGCGTGCGCGAGCTGCACGCGGCAGGCAAGACCCGCAACGACATCGCCCGCGCGATCGGCCGTTCACCTTCAACGGTGACCGGGATCGCGCGCTCGCTCGGCCTGTCGTTCGACCGTTCGGCCACTGCCGCGGCCACACACGCCCGGCAGGTCGACAACCGCGCCCGTCGCACCGAGATCGTCGGCCGACTCTACGGCCGCGCCGAGCGCGTGCTTGCCCGGCTGGAAGCACCGACGTACACGTTTACCGCGACCACCGTGCACGGCATCGAAACCAAGACGCTCGACCACGTGCCCGCACCGGATGAGAAGGCGCTCGCCTCGGCGACCTCAACGCACCTCGCTGCCGCCGCGCGCCTTGAGCAGATCGACGCCGACAAGGGCAGTGAAGGCGCCAAGAGCATGCTTGGCGGGCTCGCGGTCGCGCTCGGCATCCGGGCCACGCGCGGCGATGAATGACCTACCGCTGTCGCCCAAGCAACTTGACGCGATCCGGGGCAGCACGGCGCGGGTCAACCTGTACTCGGGCGCCATCCGCAGCGGCAAGACCGTCGCGAGCCTGCTCCGGTTCTTGATCTACACCGCGTCGGCGCCGCGTGGTGGTCAGCTCGTGGTCGTCGGCCGCACCCGTGACTCGGTCGCGCGCAACGTGTTCGCTCCGCTCACCGACCCGTCGCTGTTCGGGCTACTCGCCGCCCACGTGAACTACACCGCCGGCGCGCCGACCGGGCGGGTACTCGACCGCACGGTGTACGTGCTCGGCGCCTCGGACAGCAAGGCCGAGAAGGTGTTGCGCGGGTTGACCTGCTGTGGTGCTTACGTCGACGAGCTGACCGTCGTCGCTGAAGACTTCTTCACCCAACTGTTGGGCCGCATGTCGGTTCCGGGTGCGCAACTGTTTGCCACCACCAACCCGGACAACCCTGCGCACTGGGTGAAACGGCGCTACCTCGACCGGCTCGCCCAGCTACCCGACTGGCGCTCGTTCACCTTCCGGCTCGACGACAACCCCGCGCTAACTCAGTCTTATAAGGACAGCATCCGGCGTGAGTACACCGGATTGTGGTACCGGCGATTCGTGCTCGGCGAATGGGTCGCCGCCGAGGGCGCGGTATTCTCCGGCTGGAACCCGGCTCGGCATGTCGTGTCCGCCGACGCACTGCCGACCATGACACGGGTCCTGGCCGCCGGCATCGATCACGGCATGACCAACCCGAGCGCGGCAATCCTGCTCGGCATCGGCGCCAACGGCGCGCTCTATGCGATCAACGAGTGGTGGCTCGACCCGACCCACGGCGTCGAAAGACCGACCGTCGGACAGCAATCCGCGATGATTCGCGGTTGGCTCAACACTCAGCCGACCCGGCCCGAGTTCGTCATCGTCGATCCCGCCGCGGCATCCCTGCGCGTCCAGCTCCACCACGACGGCGTGACCACCCAAGCCGCCGACAATGACGTGTCCTACGGCATCGCGCTGTTGGCCTCTCTGCTCGGTTCCGGCCGCATGTTCATCAGTGACCGGTGCCCGAACCTCATCCGAGAAATCCCCGCCTACTCATGGTCGACCCAGGCAACCGAGAAGGGCGACGACAAACCCATCAAGGTCGCTGACCACGCCTGTGACGCCTGGCGCTACAGCGTAGTCACCACGGAAAACCTCTGGCGTCCCTTGCTCGCGCTCGCCGCATGACCTACCGAAAGGGGGCGAGCATGGGCGACCAGTGGCCCCCGGCCCCGTTTGACCGCGCGTATCAGCGGATGCGGGAACACGACGCCTGGTATGTCGGCAATCCGGAACACCTGGCCACGTTCTACGGCCGCGGTCCGGTCGTGCACACCCGGCCGGCGCAGTACCGCGGCGGGCTGGTCGGTGCCGTGTCGCGGTTCTTCTGGGGCCGCCCGGTGTCCCCTCGGGGGCAGCAGCGGACCCGGTTGCATGTGCCGCTCGCGTCGGACATCGCGACCGCCTCGGCCGACCTGTTGTTCGCCGAGCCGCCGCGGATCACTGTCGAGAACAGCGCTACACAAAGCCGGCTCGACGAGATTGTCAACACCCCGGGTGTCCACAGTGCTCTTTTGGAGGCGGCCGAGGTCGCCGCCGCACTCGGTGGCGTGTATCTGCGGGTGGTCTGGGATGCCGACATTGCTCGACACGCCATGCTCGACGCCGTCGACGCTGATGCCGCGGTGCCGGAATGGCGTTGGCGCGAACTGTCCGCGGTGACGTTCTGGCAGACCCTCGACGGCACCGACGGCGCCACCGTGCTGCGCCACCTCGAACGCCACGAGCCCGGCCGCATCATGCACTCTCTGTACCTGGGCACCGACGACGAACTCGGCCGGCCGATCCCGCTCACCGAACACCCCTCGACCGCGTGGACCGCTCGCGTGGTCGACGCCGACGGCGCAATCGACACCGGTACCCGCCGGCTCACCGCGAACTACGTCCCGAACATCCGGCCGTCACGCGAATGGCGGTCGGTGCCAGCATTGAAACCGTTGGGGCGTAGCGACTTTGACGGGGTCGAGCCACTGTTCGACGCGCTCGACGAAACCTATTCGTCGTGGATGCGTGACGTACGGCTCGCCAAGGCCCGACTGTTGGTGCCCGCCGGCTACCTGCAACCGCTCGGCGGACCCGGCGCGGGCGCGGTGTTCGACGACGATCAAGAGATCTTCACCGAACTCAACATGTTGACCGGCAGGGGCGATGGGTCACCGCCGATCACCCCGAGCCAGTTCGCGATCCGGGTGCGCGAGCACCGCGAGACGGTCGAGCAGATCACCCACGACGTCCTGCGGGCGGCCGGCTACTCGCCCAGTACGTTCGGCGAACTGAACGGTGCGACCGGGATCACCGCGACCGAGGTCACCGACCGGCGCGAACTATCTGAGACCACCCGGGACAAGAAATCGCGGTACTGGCAGGCCGCGCTCGGCCCGCTCGCCGGCGCGTTGCTCGACGTCGACCGAGCGGTGTTCGGTGGCGCCGGCATCGGGCTCGACGAGACCCCGCTCGTGGACTTCGGCGACCAGGCCCAACCCGACCCCGCCGAACTCGCCCGCACCGCGCAAACGTTGCTCGCCGCCGAGGCCGCCTCGACCGACGTGCGGGTGCGCCTCGTGCACCCCGATTGGGACGACGACCAAGTCGCCGCCGAGGTCGCCGCGATCCTCGCCGAGACCGGCCGCACCGTCCCCGACCCCGCCACCTTCCGCGGACCCGACCAGGCTGGGGGCGCGAGCGATGGTATGGGAACCGGCCCCGGGCAGTGACCCGGCCGACGTCGTCGAGCAGCTCGCCCGCGACATCCTCGCCGTGTTCACCCAGGCCGAGGCGCGGCTGCTCGCCGACATCGCACGGCGTGCCCGCGCCGACCGCAACGTTCCCGAATGGGCGAGCCAGAAAGCCGCCGCCGTGCGCGAGTTGCGCCTCGCGGTCGAGCGGATGCTCACCCAACTACACGCCGAGGCAGGCCAAGCCGCGGCCGACGCCGTGCTCGCCGCGTGGCAGGCCGGCGCCACGACGGCACTCGCCCAACTCTGGGACGTCGGCGCGCTCGACGCCGACCAACTCAGACAACTACGGGACGTCATTCCCGGCATGGACGCCGCGGCACTGCTCGCCGCGGACCTCACGAGCCGGCTCGACGCGGTGTATCTGCGGGTACTTCGCTGGGGACAGGACGCCTACCAAACCGCGGTCGCCGCCGCAGCGCCGACACAACTACTCGGCACCGGCACGACCCGCTCAGCGCAACGCGCCGCGTGGGATCGCCTGGTGTCCCAAGGGGTCACGGGATTCGTGGACCGGTCCGGGCGCGCGTGGAACCTCTCGTCGTACGTCGAGATGGCCACCCGCACCGCGACCGGGCGAGCGTGGAACGAGGGACACCTCGCCCGCATGGACGCGCTCGGGGTCGACCTGGTCACCGTGTCCCGCACGTCCGACGGATGCGTGCTCTGCGCGGTGTGGCAGGGCCGCATCCTCGCCCGCACGGGCACGGCCGGTGAGCGGACGGTCGAGAACGAACTCACCGGCGAACCGATGCCCGTCGAGGTTGCCGGCACCGTCGAGGAAGCCCGCGCCGCCGGGCTCATGCACCCGAACTGTCGGCATACCTTCCTGCCCTACATCCCCGGCGTGACCCGGGCCGAGCCGGTCGAGCACGACCAGGGCGCCGAGCACGACCGCGAACACCTGCGCGAGTTGGAACGCAAAGTACGCAAGGAGAAGCGCAAGGAAGCCGGCGCACTGTCCGACGATGAACGACGCCTAGCACGCGCCAAGATCCGCGCGCTACAAGGCGAGATCCGCGACCACATCACGGCCACCGGGCTCAACCGCAAACGCTACCGCGAGCAAATCAACCTCGGCCACGGCGACCAGCACGCCGCCCGACGCCGACGCGAGGACCTCGCCGAACAGGTCGCCGAGGGCAACGCCGAACAAACCCGACTCGACGCCGTCACCGCCGAGCAACAACGCCGACGCGAGCAAGAACGGCTCGCCGCAGAGAAGGCAGAGCGGGACCGGTACACCGACGAGTTGCGCGGGCTGTCCGACGAGGACCTCGACGCCCGGCTCGCCGAGGCTGCCAACGACGAGACGCTGCTCGACCTGGTGCTCGCCGAACTGGACCGCCGGCAGGCCGAGCAAGACCAGACCGACGAGGGAGCCGACGAGGACCCGCACGCGGAGAAGTGGGCCGAGGTCGACCGGCTCGTCGCTGAGGGATCGGACTACGAGCAGGCATACGCCGAGGTGTTCGACAAGGACGTCGACCGGGTGCGCCGAGAGGCCGCGATCGCCCGGCTACGGGACGATGGATTCCAGGGGCGCGGCTTCGACGAGTTGGCCCGCGCCGCGTACGCCAAAGCGCTCGAAGTGCAATACCTCGCCGCCGAGGCCGCGACCAATGGCTACCTGCTCACGCCGACAGGACAACGCAAGGGTCTCGACCCGCGGCAACTGTGGCGCCAGAACGAGACCTACGCGCGGAAATGGGCATCCGACGAGCTGAAAGAATGGTGGGACATCAACGGTAGACTCACCTTCGACCAGTTCGCCGCCCAGCTTCTCAGCGGTGGCAACGACAAGCGGTTCCGGACGGGTGGTGAGACATGGCTTCAGTGACCGCCGAACAAGTCCGCGCCGCACGCGCCGAGGGCTACGCCGCCGGGTACGCGCTGCGTCCCTCACGGCCCAACCCTTACGCACCCCCGCACGTGCCCGTATGGCTAGACCGCCGCACCACGGCCGAGAAAGCCGCCGGCGAGCGACACGCTCGGTCTGCGCGCATCCTCGCGGGTGTGTGGCAACGCGCCCACTCTGACGGGCTCGCCGCCTACGCTCGTCACCGTGGCCTCGCCCCGCCGTCGGAACCTCCACCCGTTCAGTCCGACGATTGACGACGTGGTCGGCCCCCGCCGGCACCCCGCCCCAACATTCCCGCCCGCCACTGCGTGATCTCCTCAAGCCGGTCGGGTGACCACCCAGGCACACCGTCAAGGTTGATATCCGGTAGCGGGAACGGATGTTGCGAGCCGGCGGGGTATCGGTCGCGCCACTTGTCCACCGCGGACGGGGTAACCCCCAGCGCGGCGGCCAGCCCGGTACGCCCCAGATACCGGGCCGGCTCGCCAGTCGGAGCGGGGCTCACGCGAGCACCGCCTGACCGGCCAAGTCGCCACGGGAGTAGAACGCGCCGACCGGCGCCGGCCACGCGAACGGCTCGACCGCGACCCGGGTGACGTCCGCGACGGGCTCGGCGAACAGGTCACCCTGACCCATCACCCCCGCCGTCACAGCCAGCCGACGCAGCGCCTCGGCCTGCCGCATCGGGGTCGTGTCGAACAGTGCGGTCATGTCGTTCACGGTGGTCTCCTTCTCCTGCTCCTGGTGGCGTGCACGGTCCAGCTCGCGCCGCTCGCAACGGTCGCGGATCTCGTCGGTGCTGGTCCAGTCGATCGCAACGGTGACCCCGCGGAAGCGCGCGGCCAACATCCGGCGCGCGTTCTCCGGGGAGGACAACCGGCCGTCTCGCTTGACCATCGCGCCGCCCACGAACAGCGGGTCGCACGCCTCAACCCACCCCTCCGGGGTCTCCAGGCCGGGATGGACGACAACGCGCATGGTCCGGCCCGAGCGCGGGTCGCTGTTGGCAATGACCCGGATCATCGGCGTACCCGCAACGATCAATGCCGCCGCTTCCGGGTAGTCGTCATTGTGCTTGAGCGCCGCGGCGCGGATCTCCTCGGCGGTCACCGGGATGTTGCCTTCGTAAGCATTGCCGGTCATCTCGCGCCCCTCTCGCCAACATTGTCTCTATTGCCGACAACGTTACAGGTAGCTCCTATCGTTGTCCACCCTCTTGGACAAAGTTTTCTGGTTCCCTTTCCCCGCAACATATGGAGGTCACCCACCTTGACCACGCCCACACCCCCCAACGACCCCGCACCCACACCCGAGAGCAGCCCACCGAGCCAGCCGCCCACACCGGACACACCACCTCCACCGTCCGCCGAGAACACCGACTCGTCGGCCGATCCGGCGAACCAGCCACCGAACGCCGCGGTCGACGTCGAGGCACTGCGCGCCGAGGTCGCCGACTGGCGCACCAGGTTCGAGGGCGCACAGCAGGGCATCGTCGACAAGATCGCGACAGCGCTCGGCATCGGCACCGACGAGGCGCCGACCGTCGAACAGGTCACCGACCAGCTCACCGCGGCCCAACGCGACGCCCGCGAGCGTGCCGTCGACCTGGCCGTCTATCGGGCTGCTGGCATGGCCGGCGCGGACCCCGACGCGCTGCTCGACTCGACCGCGTTCCGCAAGCGCGTCGCCGAGCTGGACCCCGCGGCCGACGGGTTCGCCGCGAAGGTCACGGCCGCGATCACCGCCGCTGTGAAGGACAACCCGCGGCTTGCCACCAGTCCGGCCACGGCGCCGCGTAGCGGCGCAGAGATCACCGGCGGGTCGCCGTCCGGCTCGGACGACCTCGGCTCACTGCCGGTCGAGGACTACATCAAGCGCACCAGGAAGGGGCGTAGCTGACCATGCCCAACCAGTTGTTGACAGTGAACGTGATCGCCCGGGAGGCGATCGCGACCCTGTATGAGGCCACGGTCATGGCCGGGCTCGTACATCGGGACTATGAAGGCGATTTCACCGGCAACTCCGGCGACACCATCACCATTCGCAAGCCGGCCACGTTCACCGTGACCGAGTTCAACCGGGCGACCGGCATCGTGTTGCAGGACGTCAAGGAATCCTCGACGTCCCTCACGCTGAACAAAATTCCGGACATCAGCTTTGCGGTCACGTCCGAGGACTGGTCGATGCGGATCACCGACTTCTCCGAGCAGTTCCTCCAGCCGGCCATGGAAGCCATCTCGCAGTACACCGACCGGCTCGTGCTCGGCCTACGTGCCGACATCACACAGTTGGTCGAGTACAACCCGACCGCGCCCAACCCATCGGACGTGTTGGTGGATGCCGGCAAGGTACTCAACGACGCCAATGTGGACACCGCGCAGCGGCGTGCGGTCGCGGACACCACCCTGACCGCGTTGTTCCAGAAAGATCCGCTGTTCACCCAGGCACAGCAGGTCGGCGACGACGGCACCGCCCTGCGCGAAGCGTCCATCGGCCGCAAGCGCGGGTTCGACAACTACATGAGCCAGAACGTCAAAGACGGCGTGTCCCTGGCGTTCCGGCGCGAGGCATTCGCGCTCGTGACCCGCACCCTGCCGTTGCCGCGAGGGATCGGCGCCGGGCAGGGCTCGATCGTCACCTACAAAGGCTTGGGACTGCGGGTGATCTACGGCTACGACATGACCAAGAAACAGGACGTGGTCAGCATCGATTGCCTGATGGGGGTCAAGACGCTGGACCCCAAGCGCGCGGTCTTGATCAAGCGGAAGGCCGGCGCCTGATGATCGCTTACCGCAACGTGCGCACCGAGGAAGTCCACGAGCCGGAACCTGGTTCGTGGATGGCGGAACGACTGGCCGGCCTGCCGGACATCTGGGAACCCCTCATCCCCGCCGCGCCGGCACCCACAAGCCCGGCGCGGCCGGTCAAGACAGCCCGGAAGGCCGACTGGGTCGAGTACGCCATGGCACACGGTCACTCCCGCGAGGACGCCGAAAACCTCTCGCGCGATGACCTCGCCCGACTGTTCGACGACCAGGAGATGTAGCCGTGCGGGTCTACGCCACGACGGCTGATCTCGTCGAGTACGCCGGTCCGGACGTGCTCGATCAGGACAGTCCGCGACTGCTGGCCCGTGCCTCCGAACGAGTCGACTCTCTGCTACTCACCGCGGTCTACGACACCACCCCCGACGGACTGCCCGTCGAGGAACAGGTACGCGACGCGCTCACACGGGCCACCTGCGCGTTGGTGCAGTGGTGGAGCGAGACCGGCGACCCGACCGGCGCCGGCGGACGGTTCGTCGAGTCGCAGATCGGCACACTCCGGCTCAAGCGTTCCGAGTCCGACACCGAGCCTGACCTTGCCCCGGCCGCAGTCCGCATCCTGGTCACGGCGGGGCTGCTCGCCGATGCACCATACGCGCCACGAGCCTGGGTCACGTACGGCAAACCCAAGTCGTAGAGCCACTGCTACGACGTGGCACGGCCTGGTCGTTGCCCGGGGGGTGATCGACGTCGTCTGCTCCGGCTTTGTTTGCGAGCAGGGTGGATGGGGATAACGTCCTGTGTCGGGTCGATCAGGTCGGGCGAAGAACTGATCGGGTCGGCGTCCTCCTTCGAACCGACGATGAGATGTCCATCAGGCTTGAGCTCGATACGGCGATCGGACTTGCCAGCCTCACTTCGTAGCGCATTGCGCTGCTGGAGGAGCCGTCGCCCCTCCGAGATGAGGTGCTTTGCCAACAAGAGCGATGCCAACGCGATCACCGTGGTCGGCCCGAGTTCGGGGGCGAGCCTGCCTACCCACGACCAGTCCATCTACGTACCTACCCACCTATCTCTGCTTAAGCCAACAGATCAGGTGGTAGGGGTTTCAATATGACGCCACGACCGCCAGCACCTTGTCAAGCACACCCCTGTCACATATCACCTGGGGAAAACGGGTCAAGAATCCGAGTTTTCGCAGGTCAAGACCTACATGACCCAAAGTAGGTAGACTTCGCTCATTTCTGTGCCAGCCGTACTACAACCGAACAAGTGCACGACGCCGACCTCTTGCGAATTGGCTGTTATGTCGGTTTCTTGCCGGTTCATATTGGGGGTGGACCCCACGTGCACCCACCCAATTTCGTCCTGCCCCACGCGGTCGCCGTCCGGCCTTACCTCGGGCCTGGCCCGTACGGGGACGTGTTCGGCGATCCGGTTGTCGTCCGGCGCGCGTTCGTCGAGGACCGCCGTCGGCTCGTGCGCTCGCCGGACGGTGAGGAAGTCGTCAGCGAGACCACCGTGCGCACCCGTCGCAACGAGCGCATCCCACTCGGGTCGAAAGTGACGGTCTGGCAAGGAACCCCACACGAGCGCACCGCAACCGTGATCACGGTGAGCGTCTTGGACCACCCGTCGAGCTGGTCGCACCTGGAGATCACGCTCACCTGACCGAACGGGGGTGCGGCATGCCCGTGGAACCCCGCGGAAACGGCGGTATCCGGGTTGAATCCGAGTGGCGCGGCTACGCGGCCGGGGAAGCAGCTCGGCGCGGCGCGGCACAGGGGGTGGCGTTGGGTGCCGAGTACATCCGGGCCGTGTCGGTCGACCGGGCGCCCTTGGATACGGGTGCGTTGCGGGATTCGGCGACCGCGAGCCATGACCCGGACACGCTCACCGCGGCCGTGTCTTACGACACCCCGTATGCGGCCCGGCAACACGAGGAACTGACCTGGCATCACCGCGAGGGCGGCCCGAAGTACCTGGAGTCCGCGCTCGCGTCCGAGCGGGATGTGGTCGCCCGGCTGATCCAAGCCCAGATCCGCAAGGCCCTGGGCACATGAGCTACACCGCAGACCTCGCGCACGGGCTCGCCGGCTACCTGGCCGCGGCCGGCATCGGCGCCTACCGGCCGGGCGGTGTGTACCGCGAGGACGAGGTCGGCATCGTGATCGGCACAGTTCCCGCATCGCCGGGCCGCGTCGTGACGCTGAGCGTGTATCCGCTCGTCGACGATGTCGACCAGGCCGACAGCCTGCTCGGGCTTCAGGTGAGGGTCCGTAGCGGCACCCCCGACCCGCGGGAAGTTCTCGACCTGCTCGACGCCGTGTTTGAGATCCTGCAAGGCACCACTCACCTGTACTTCCACGACGTCGAGGTACACCTTTCGCAGCGCATCGCTTCTCTTCCCATGAGGCAAGACTCGAACAAAAGGTATGAGCATGCCGATATTTACCAACTGACAACACACCGACCGACATATCATCGCCGTGATAACTAAGCCGTCCTTTGCAGCTAACTCATCTCGCTAAGCACGCCCCTTGCGTCACGCTTCCATCGAACTCCAGCAGAGTCCCGAAACTCAATTGTTAAACCACAATTCAGCCACATCTTCTCAATTTCTTCCGCCCTTCTCCAAATTGCCTGTTCCGCTTCAGAGGTACGCTCAAACTCTGCACGCTCTTCTTTTAGAAGCCGAAACCGCTCTCTATATTCAGCAAGCTCACCTTGCTTCGCCTCATCAAATGCACGCTCCACGGAGGCAGCCAGATCAGAAAGATGCTCGGCCGGATTCGGATGAGCCTTCGCCGATCCGGGCGGCAACACATGCCGCTCCCACGTTAGTTTACTGGAGTCGCCGGGAGTGACATAGGTAATTTGTACGTCGTAGATGGGGCCTGAACTTGCATTTAGCGCCCATAGCCCGTCAACCCGGTTAGCAATCCACGCCGAAACGCCAAGGGCTTGACTGCGTCGGCGATCCTGCTGTCGGTCAGTTGATTCATCCTTGAGAATCGCAATTTGTTGAGCCTGATGGGCGTTTGCTCGAAATGCAGCCCTTGCCGCATAAGCAGCAACTAGCAACGCGGCTAGCGTCAGAATCGAATATGCAAATGTAGACCACGCCGACAACCTCGCGACCCAATCCGACCCAGGAGTAGACGCCGGAGAGGGTGAGGGTGGTTCGAATGTCCAAATAAGTACTGGCATAGATCGATGCTATGCCGTTTCCGTAAAGACGAAAAGTGAATTCACCCGTTCAGGTACGCAATTCAGCCGCGATCTAACAGGAGCAAGAAACAATGACACTCCGCTCTCTGCTGGCTAAAGACTGGGTCTTGGAAGTGGACACCCGCGCGCCGGGCGCGACCGCGCCGGCATGGACCCGCGTGAACGGGTTGACGTCGCTGAGCGAGTCCACCGACGACAACACCGAAGACGACGTCACCGATGATGACGGTTGGGGCAGTTCCGTTGTCACCCAACGAACCTGGTCGATCGAGGCCGAGGGCAGACGCAAGCGGACCGAGACGACCGTGTTCACCCCGGACCCCGGGCAGGAAGCGATCCGCAAGGCCGGCCGGGTGGTCGGGTTCGGCGCGAACATCCGGGTTCGCTGGTACCGGCGCGACGGCGCACCAGACGCACAGGAAGGCACGGCCACCGTCTCAGGGTTCACCAAGGGCGGGTCCCGGACCGACCTGGAACCGTTCAACTTCGCCCTGAACGGACAAGGCGCGCCGGTCGACATCCCCAACCCGGCCACCAACCCAGGCTTTGCCGACGTAGCTGCGAGCGAGGCGGACTGATGGCCTTCCGTGACCTGTCCGAAGTCCTCGACGCCGGCCTGTCGTTGCCGATCAACGGAAAGACGTACGTCGTTCCGCCGGTCGACGCCGAGACCGGGCTACGGCTACAGCGATTGGCCGAACTCGCCGCGACCGTGGCGCACGCGGTCGAGGCCGGCGAGCAAATCGACACGGTCGCCCTCGATGACGCCGGCGAGATCGACCTCTACCGGGACGCGCTCGGCACCGTGTATGACGAGATGATCGCCGACCGGGTGTCCTGGCCGGCGCTGAAACTCGCTGGCGTAACCGCGTGGCTGGACGCCGCGGTCGGTCGGGAGGCGGCCGAGGCGTACTGGAACGGTGCGGGCTCCCCGGAAGCGCCGGCCGGGAATCGGGCGACCAGGCAGGCGGCCCGATCGACCCGGCAACCGGTATCCGGGAGTGGTACGACCCGCACCCGCACGGCGACGCCGAAGGCGGGCACACCTGGTCGTCGATCCTCGACCACTGGGCGCTGATCGAGGCTGACCTGCACGAGGTGTACGGCATCGACATCGAATCGGGCGTCTTGCGTGCCCGGTCGTGGCGGTGGTTGCGGACCCGGATCACGGGGTTGTTGTCGGGTGAGTCCCGGCTGTCGCGCGCCTTGTCCCCGAACGAACGGCAGTAGCGGGCGGGTTCGGTCGGGGGTGTCTTCGTGGCGCTCACGATCGGCGAGTTGGTCGGCTACCTGCGGGTGGACGACGACGGGTGGCACCGCGGGCTCGCGCGGGCACGGGCCGCGCTGGCCGAGGCGAGCAAGGGCACCGCCGGTGACCTCGGGAACATGGCTGACCAGGTCAGCAGCGCGGGCAACAAGGCCGCCGCGAACCTCGCGCAACTGGCCTTGTCCCTGTCCAAGGTGGCCACTGCGGCGTCGGCGCTGCACGAGGTCAACCTGCTGGTGACCCAACTGTCCGGCGTGATCGGCCTGCTCCCGGCGGCCGGTGCCGCCGCGGTGGCGGGCATGATCGCGCTCAAGGTCGGCATGTCCGGGTTCGGCGACGCGATGAAGAACGCCGGCGACCCGGAGAAGTTCGCCGAGAGTCTCGGCAAGCTCGCGCCGGCCGCGCGTGACACCGCGGTAGCGGCGCGGGACTTGGCGCCGGCGTGGCGGTCGGTCCAACAGTCGGTACAGAACTCCCTGTTCGCAGGTGTCGCGCAAGACGTCCGGACCTTGGGGTCTCGATATCTACCGGTGCTCAAGGTCGGGTTGTCGGGGATCGCGGGCGAGTTCAACACCGCGACCCGCACCACCGCGGGTTTCCTGTCTCAGTCGCGGCAGGTCGGCACGGTCTCGGGGATCTTCGGCAACCTCCGGGCCGCGATCGGTAACACCACCACGGTTGTTCAGCCGTTGGTCTCAATCCTGCTGGACGTGGTGTCGGTCGGGTCGGAGTTCCTGCCGGGCATGACGAAAGGGTTCGGTGACTCGGCACGCGCCGCGGCACAGTTCGTGCAGCACGCTCGGGAAACCGGGAAGCTGCGGGACTGGATCGGGTCCGGGTTGGACACGTTGCACCAGCTCGGGCAGGTCCTGCACAACATCGTCAGTATCGCCAAGACGGTGTTCGACAGCTTGGACACCGGCGGCGCCGGCCTGCTCACCACGCTGGTGAACGTCACCGGCGGAGTCCGTGACTTCCTGAAGTCCGTGCAGGGGCAGGAAGCGTTACAGTCGTTGGCGTCCGTGCTCAGCACAGTGTCCACAGTGACCTCTACCGTGCTGCTGACCGCGCTACGGCAACTCGCCCCGGTGGTGGTCGAGTTGGCGCCCGGGTTCGCCGAGCTGGCCCGTCAGGTCGGCTCGGTCCTGGTGACCGCGCTTCAGTTCGCCGGCCCGTTGCTGCAATCGGTGGCCCGGTTCCTGTCGGACAACGCTGGTTGGCTGGGGCCGCTGGCGATCGGCCTTTATGGTGCGGCCCAAGCCTTCCAGGTGGTCACCGGTGTGATGCGGGTGTTGAGCGCGGTCGCGTCGGTCAACCCGTGGGTGTTGTTGATCACGGCCACGGTCGCGCTCGCCACGCTGGTCGTGTCCCATTGGGACGCGATCAAGGACGCGGTGTCGGCGGCCTGGTCGTGGCTGTCGGATCGGGCGGCCGAGGTGTGGGGCTGGATCGAACGCAACATCGTCGAGCACATCGTCAACGCTGCCCGCTGGGTCGGTGACCGGGTCGGCGACATCCTCGATTTCTTCGGCTGGCTCGCCGCGCTACCTGGGAAGGCCGCCGAGTGGTTCGCCGGCATCGCCCGCTGGGCCGGCGACAAGCTCGCCGACGCGGTGCGGTTCTTCCGTGACCTTCCCGGCAACATCCTGTCCGCCCTCGGGGATCTGGGATCGCTGCTGGTCAACGCCGGACGCGATATCGTGCTCGGCCTGCTGCGCGGGCTGGAGAGCCTGGCCGGTCGGATCTGGGACTGGATCAAGGGAATCGCCCAACGGATCTGGGACGGCATCACCGACTTTTTCGACATCTTCAGTCCCAGCAAGAAAATGGCGTGGGCCGGTCGCATGATCGGCCTCGGTCTCGCCGAGGGCCTGGACGCGATGAACGGCAAGGTCCTCACCGCAGCGGACCAGCTCGCTGCGGCCGGCATGGTCACCGTCCCGGCTCCGGTGATCCGCGCCCCGGCCCTGTCCGCTGTCACCCGCACGCCGGCGGCCACGCCACCACCGCCGGCGACTCCCGTTCTGGTGGGCACGGCGCGGGATGCGTTGGTGCACATCGAGAACTACCACCCACCCGCCGACGCCACCCCCGGACAGGTCGCCAGCGACCTCGATTGGTTGATGCGAGGCGGTGGTCGCTGATGACGGGAGAGTTGATCACCCGCGACCGACAGATCGAGTGGCGCGGCCTCCTGATGGGGGCCGGCACCCGGATCAAGGTCACCGCGGTGACCGGCTGGCTCGACCTGCCCGAACAGCGCGGCAACGACCCCATCCTGACCGGCCGACACGGCACCTACCCCGGACAACGGCTCAGCAGCGGCCGGACCATCACCGCCGACCTGTCCATCACCGCGCCGGCCGAGGAGTTCCCGCGACTGCTCGACACGCTACGGCAGGCGACCGCGCCGGATGAGGACCCGGTCGAGGAACCCCTCGTGATCCGCGTGCGCGGCCAGGCGTGGATGGTGTGGGCACGCTGCACCCGGCGAGCCATCCCGACCGACCGCGCCTTCCTGGTCGGACACACCCGCGCCTCGGTGCAGTGGCAGGCCACCGACCCCCGGCTGTACTCCGTGACCGAACAGACCGCCGAGACCGGGCTACCCGCACCCGCACAAGGCGGGTTGCGGTTCCCGCTGGCCTTCCCGCTCGACTTCGGCCCCGGCCGCACCGGCGGCGAACTGGTCGCCGAGAACCTCGGCCACGTCCCCACCTGGCCGGCATTGGACGTGCTCGGCCCATGCCCAGGACCCGTCATCACGGTCACGTCAGGCGGCAACTGGTGTTCGACCCCGACTTCACCGTGCTCGCTGAGCAAACCATGGTCCTGGACACCGGGTTACGCACGGTCGAGATCAACGGCGTGTCCGTGCGGTCCCGGATGTGGACCCACCAATGGACACCCTTCACCAAGGGCACCAACCGGGTCCGGTTCTCCGCGGCCGGCGGCTTCTATCACCCCGGCGCGCGGCTACGTGCCCGCTGGCGCCACGCCCAACACTGACCCGGAAGGAGGATCTCTGATGCCCGAGCGTCCTTCCTGGGCCGCCATGAACGGCACAACCCCGATCCTGGACGGTGAGTCGTCCCGGCTCGCGCTCGCCGCGCTGTGGACCCCGGCGGGTGCGGTCGCCGCCCGGCCCGGTCGCCGCCCAGCCGCCGGCGACCCGCTACGGGTCACCGCCAGTAGCCCGACCCCGGACACCAAGATCCGGGTCGCGCCCGGTCAGGGTGTGCTCGCGGCGACCCGCGGCCGAGGCGAGTACATCACCACCCTGGACACGGCCAAGTCGATCGACATCCTGACCACTCGACCAGCCGACGGCGCCAACGCACGGTGGGACCTGATCGTGGCCCAACAGACCGACACGTTCTACGGCGACTCGGCGACCAACTATGTGGTGCGGCACGTGGTCGGGACCGCGTCCCAGCAGCCCCGCGACCCCGACGTCGACGGTTCCCCCGACTATCAGGTGCTCGCGCGTATCCGGGTACCGGCGCAGGCGACCGCGATCACCGCGGCCATGATCGATGACCTACGTCCACCGTTCGCGGTCGCGCTCGGCGGCCTGCTCCCGGTCACCGACGCCACCGACCGAGCGAAGATCACCACACCCTACGAGGGGCAACCGATCTACCGGATGGATCGCGACTGGGTCGAGGTCCACGACGGAACCGCGTGGCGGGTGCAGGGCACCGCCGTGTGTTCCTCCACAGCGGACCGAGACGCCGCCATCACCGCCCCCTACCCGGGACAACTCGCGATCACCACCGATCTCGGTATCGCCTGGCAATACCTCGCCGGCGCGTGGAAGGTACCTGGCCCGCTCGGGATCATCGGTGGCCGCGTCATCAGCGGCCTGAACCCGCTCGGTGCCGCGGTCACCACCACCGAGGTAGCACCGACCAACATGGACAGTGGCACCGTGGCACTTCTGCCCAATCGGCACTACCTGATCCACTGCCGCTACAAAGCGGCGTCCAGCGCCGTCGACGAATACTTTCTCTTGCGCATCCGGGAAGGCTCCACGCCTGGTACCGGCGGCAACCAGCTACGCCAGCTCGTCTACAACACGTTGCCCGCAGGCTTCGGCTGCACCCAGGATCTGTTCGCCGACTACGAGACCGGCGCGGCCCCGGCGACCAAGGTGTTCACGCTCACCGCGGCTCGGGTCGGGGGCACCGGGGCACTCCAGTTCCAAGGCGGCGACACCGGATCAACCAACCTGGTGGGTGTCTGGGTCGAGGACAAAGGCCCCGCCGGCAAGCTGACCGCCCTGGCGAGCTGAACCAGCCATGGCCACACCCCTCTACACGTACATGGTCCATGACCTGATCACCAACGCCCCACTCGGCGAACTCCCGTTGACCGGAGTACGGCACACCCACCGGCTCAACGACTCCGGCACCCTCACCGCCACGTTCAACCTCGACACCAAAACCGCCACCCGACGCAGAGTGAAAGACCCCTACGACTGGACCACCCCCGTCACCCGCTGCCTGTACGCCTACCGCGACGAACGCCCGGTATGGGGCGGCATCCTCTGGACCCGCAGATACGACAGCACCACCCGCACCGTCCAACTCGGCGCCGCAGACTGGTGGTCCTACTACGACCACCGCCGCCTACTCCCAGTCCTGCCCGCGAACCCGCCGGTCGACCTGGTGGCACGGCAACAAGTCCAGTACACCAACATCGATCAGAACGAGATCGCCCGCCGGCTCGTGCAGCTCGCGCACGCGCACACCGGCGGCAACATCAATGTTCAGCTCGATGCGTCCCTGTCCGATGTTCGGCGCGATCGGACGTACGCCGGGTACGAGCTGACCACGATCGGCGACGCCCTCCGCAACCTGGCCAACGTGCAGGGCGGACCCGACATGATGTTCGGTGTCGCCACCACCCTCGACCCCCGCGGCCGGCCCATCCGGCAACTCCAGGTCGGCGACCCGTACCTCGGGCAACAGGGCTCAGCGCACGTGTTCGAGACCGGCGGCAACATCACCGGCTACACCTGGCCCACCGACGGCACCCGCTACGCCTCCCGCGCCTTCGCCACCGGCGACGGCGCCGCCGAAGGAATGCCCATCGCCGTCGCCGAAGACCACGACCGCTACCCCCACGGATGGCCACTGACCGAGATCGAGCAGGGCTACAGCGCAGTCACCGACCCCGACACCCTGCAACAACACGCCGACGCCGACCAACGCGTCGCCCGGCTCCCGGTCGTCCTACCCACCCTGACCGTCCGCGGCGACCTACACCCCACCGTCGGCGAATGGGCAGTCGGCGACGACGCCCGAGTCGAAATCGACGACGACTTCATGGTCGACGGCATCTCCACCTCGATGCGGATAGTCGCCGACGAGATCGCGCCCGGCGACGACACCGAAGTCGTCACCCTCACTATGGCGCCCCTACTCGACGACGTCGCCTAACTCCTGGAGGTGTGTTGTGGGGCAAGTGAACCAGCCTTCAAACCTGCTCGACCGGATCATCCGGATCGAGAAACGCGTCGAGGACATCTGGAAGAAAGTCGGGCTCGCTTCGGCCGTCATCCGCCGCGGCGGGCTGACCCTGCTGGATGACGCCTACCTGAGAATGGTGGACGACAACAACACCGAAATCGTCTACATCGGACCTGACCAGGACGGCAAACAGATCATCCGGATACGCCGCGACAGTGGCGCCGACGTCCTGTTCACCTACACCGCCGGCGGCCGACAGTTCTGGGCGCTCACCGACAACGCCCGGCAGATCGTCGTCAGCGACGACGCCGTGTCCGGCCAAGGCATCGCCCGTCCCTGGCTACCCATCCCGGTGCAGACCAGCAGATACGACCACCTGCCCAGTACACCGCTGACCGACTGGGACCAGCTTCAGAACACCGGATACCGACCCAAACAACACCCGCTCTGGAGCGTCTTGATCAAGCACTGCACCACCGCGCCGGATACCAAGGGCGAGGTGCGACTCGTGCTCGACGGCGTCCAGGTCGGCACGACCATCCCGGTCGAGTACTACAACACGTGGGCCGGCGTCGGCCCGTTCCCAGTACCTGGCACGCACATGTCAGCACACATCCTTGAACTTCAAGCCCGCCGTACAGCCGGCACCGGCCGCGTCGGCGCCAGCATGGCAGTTGAAGGACTTCAGTCGTGACCCCACAGGAAGCCGAAGCCCTCGCCAACGCCCCCACCCTCGACCTGTCCGAATCCCCAGTCGACACCGGCCCGGACACACCCCCGACCAGCGCACCCCGCCGACCGCCACCCGCGCCGCTGCTGCCCGGGGAAACCCAGACTCCCGACGGCGGGGTCGTACTCAGCGCGACCTAGTCGGTTGATCCGGCCGCCAATCCTCACAAGGAACCGGCGTACTCCCCGGCACCCCACACAGATGCGTCGGTCTCGGTGGCGGTTGATTCACCGGGGGTTCCTGGCTCGTGGACTCCGAACCTGACCGCCCGGCCGGCGGCTGACCACCGTTCCCACCCCCACCGCCGGCATCACCCGAACCACCACGCGCCACACCGGATGTCGCCGGTCGCCCGCCCGTGTCACCAGCAGGACCACCGACACCCGCCGACGAACCGCCCAGGGTTGTCGCCGACGCCGGACCCGACGCTGCCGGCGTGATGCTCGGCGAGGTCGCCGTCGGGTCGACCTGCGGCAGGTCCACCACCTGACCCGCAGGGGTCGGCGAGGCCGGACCGCCGCCGGTCGTGAACGCGGCAACCGCCGTCACTGCCGCCGCGGCCACCACCAGCACCCCGCCCGCGAGCGCGTTGCGCGGCATTCGGTCCCAGAGTTTCACCCAATCCCCCTAACAGCACACACGGCGCACCACGGGACATATCGCCACACCCTGTCGATGCGTAACAAGCCGCTGCCCACCCTCGTGGAGAAATCTCGTGGATATCGCGTTGATCTGCGCCGGCACCATCGCCGCCCTCGGCGCAATCACCGCTCTGACAAAGGCGATCGCCCGCCTACTGCGCCTCCTGCGCAAGCTCGGCCACCTCGCCGACGACCTGTTCGGCGAACCCGCCCGCGACGGCGTGCCCGCCCGCCCCGGAGTCATGCATCGCTTGCACGACATCGAAACCAACGCGCGTGACATCGCCCACCGGCTCGACGCGATCGAGGCCGAACTACGCCCCAACTCCGGCGCCTCACTCCGCGACGCCGTCGACCGCGTCGAGCACCACCTCGACCCCACCCACCCGCAACACCCACCAGAGAGGAACACATGACCACACCCGACACCCCGAACACCGACACGACCGCAGTGTTCGACGACACCACCACACCAGCCCCCACCGACGTGACCCCGTTCGCCGGCAGTGAGGACGACAACCCGGAAACCCACATGAGCAACCAGGAAGTGACCGCATGAGCTACCGCCTTGCCCGATGTCTGGCCGTGTTCCGCGACGAGGTCAACAACCGATGGCCCGGCCGCGACAAGTCCTCCGACGGATGGATCGGCGACGCCGCCCACGCCACCCGACAGTCCGACCACAACCCCTGGGTCCACGACAACAACGGCGTGGGAGTCGTCCGCGCCTACGACATCGACGCCGGCCCCGGAGACAACACCGACATCGGACTGTGGCTCGCCGATCACGTCCGCACGCTCGGCGCGTCTGGACATCCGGCACTGCGCAACGGGTCCTATGTCATCTCCGCCCGCCGGATCGCCTCTCCCTCCTCCGGGTGGCAGTGGCGCGCGTACACCGGATCGAACCCGCACATCAGCCACACCCACGTGTCAGTCTCGCTGGACCAAGCCGGCTACGACGCCACCCAGGGATGGGCCATCACCGGCGGCCCCGGCCCAGACCCGGGCGGACGGCCCACCATCCGGCGCGGCTCCATCGGCGACGCAGTGCGGGAACTTCAACGGATCCTGAACGCCTGGTACCCATCCCTGCCGCCCCTTGTGGTCGACGGCGACTTCGGACCGAAGACCGACGAACGCGTGCGCTACATGCAGCAACGCGCCGGGCTCGCCGTCGACGGCATCGTCGGACCCCAAACCTGGGGCCGGCTCCTCAGCGGATGACCCGCCAACACCTGCTCCTCGCGGCGCTCGGCCTGGCCCTCGTCGCACTCGCCCGCCACGCCTGGCAACGACTCGGCGACATCGAGGCCGAACTCAACGCAGCCGAGCAGGAACTCGCCGAACGGGACTAGAACATTCGTTCGACTGTCCCCAAGTTGTCCCCACCCTGTGGACAACGACCCCGACCTATGGAGAAGTGATCAATGTCTGACCAACTCGTCGGTTGGCTGCGGACCGTCGTCCCGGCCACCTGGTCTGCGTTCGTGACCTGGCTCGCGACCCTCGCGGTTCCGAACACCATCACCGGTCCGCTTGGCCAGGCCGGCGAACTCGTCGTCGCGCCGATCGTGATCGCCATCGTGTATCCACTCCTTCGAGCGGTCGAGGCACACCTGCCCGACTGGCTCACCCGGGTCCTGCTCGGCTCGTGCAAGGTCCCGACCTACCGCAAACCCGACACCCCGTAAGACGACGTCGCCCCCGCACCTCACCAAGGGGTGCGGGGGCCGCTCGTCGCGTTCGGAGCTAGAGCAGGTCACGCGCGTGCGCCGCGAGCGGCTCAGCCAGGTCGGGGTAGTCGCCGCGATCGGTCCGGCGCAGTAGTCGCGCGACGACGTACAGCTGCGCCAAGCGTCCCGCGCTCGTGTCGAGGATGTCGGCAAACGTGGTGCGCACCCGCTCGGCAATGTCGGGTACCAGCAAGCTGTAGCACAGCAAGGTCGCCGCATCGGTTCCCGCCGGGCCGGTCCCCCACAATTCCCAATCGAGCAGTCCGAACCGGTGCCCGAACAGGTTCGCCCAATGCACGTCGCCGTGCACGGTCTCCCACTCCGTCACAGTCGGGTCGACCGAGTCGCCGAATCGCTGCCCGACGCGGTCGGCCAACTTCTCCTGGTCGGTATTCACCCGTCGGGTCGGTGTTGCCGCAACGGTCGTTATCGTTCGGCGCAGCTCAGTCCACCACTCGGCAGGCAGGTCAACGACGGTGCGCAACGCGTCAGTCGGCGAGCAGGGATGGCCTGGAACACGGGTCATGACCTCGGCGCGTTGCTGGCGCCATTCTTCCCACTCGTACACGTCGAGAACTCGGGGTTTGGCTATGTCGGTGAAGATGTTCGCGTCGAGGTTCCCAGTCCAGAAGTCTCCGCCTATCCACTTTCGGTCCTCGGACACGACTCGTAACCAGTATTGATCGCCGTCCTTGCTGACCGGTGCGCTGATGGAACGGCCGATCCATCCGTGCAGTGGCTCGCCGGTGACTGTCAGTCTAAAATGTTCCGCGGCACGATGGAGATTCGCGTGCATCCATTCCGCGAACCGGGCGTCGGCCTCGCTCGTGTCAGTCATCACCGGTCACCCTTGTGTAACGTATCGCAAATAAGCAGTAGGGTTGTTCATATAGCGGCGCCAGTGGTCCACGAGGGCGAGATCTTCCCATGTGGTACGGCGAAAACCGTGGTCACCGACTTCGATGATGTCAGCGCCAGGCGTAGCGGCCAGGATCGGCGAATGGGTCGCGCAGATCACTTGCGCTCCGGACTCGCCGAGTCGGTACATGAGATCAACCAGCCGTAGGCACGACTGGAAAGACAGGGCCGCTTCGGGCTCATCCATGACATAGAAACCAGGCTCTCTGAACATCGCCTCGAAGACCGCGAGGAACCCCTCGCCGTGGCTCATCTCGCTGGTATTCTCGTCCCAATAGCCGGCCATACTGCTCACAGTTTCCATGAAACCAAAGGCGGTCTCCGCACGGAGGAAGTAGCCTTTGCGTTTGTGGCGTGATCCTCCGCGCTGACGGGCTCCTGCTGATGTGGACTCCAGACGGAGAATTTCACCAAGCGGCGTCTTAGGGCGGTCGTTGCCGTACTTCCGCCCCGCTCGCCCGCCGCGCGCATCCAAACCCCAAGCCTCGGCAAACGCCTCGACAAGGGTCGACTTGCCCGAGCCGTTCTCTCCGACCAGCATCGTCACCGGTCGCTCGAACGTCATGTCTTCCTCGACTAGTTGAGCGACACAAGGCACGCTCAGCGGCCACGGTCGATCCTCTGGCGGGTCGTCCGGCAACAGCTCCTCAGGAATGCGCGCGCGACGGACAAGCATCAAACGACCTCAATCAGTACTCGGTGGGTACGCACGCGCCGACGGGTGTGCAGTTATTCATAGGTTCGCATGCCGGACCACAGGACGGGCCGCACTGCGGATCACACATCCTAGGCACGCATACGGCGCCTTCCGGCAGGCGCGGACCGAACTGCGCGGCAAGCCTCATCGATGTCTCAGCCATCGGCGGCCCGGTCAGGATGTCGGTGAGTGAGTCGTGCCGGACATTGCCGACCGGTAGCCATCGCGAGAAGACGCACGGCCACACCGAACCATCAGACGCAACCGCGACCTTGCCTCGGCCACAGTGCCCGCACAGTTGGGACAGGTCCGGCGACGAGGTCCGCACGCCGCGCCCGACCTGTCGCAAACGGTCGACACGTACCTCGCCTGTGACCCCGAGCGCGGCAAGCTCGGCACGTGCCCCCTCGACGCGTTGCCCGTCCGACATGTCGATTAGGCCGACGCGCAGCGGGATCGAGCGGCGCACTGCCTCGGCAATGTTCGCCTTGGTCCGCGTGTAGCTGCCGCGGCCCTTGGTGATGGACTCGTGCTGGTCGGCCCCGTCGGCGTAGTAGCTCGTAGCAAGCTGCACGCCCGGCTGCGCGAACACGTCCCAGAGTTGCGGCGACACGTGCACAAGGTTACTGAACACCTCGACTTGCAGCCTGCGGCCAAGAGCGTGCCCGACCAGGTCAGGCAAGCCACGGTGCAGCGTTGGCTCGCCGCCGATGAACTGCACCATGCTGGTTCCCAAGCCGGCAGCCTGATCAATCACGCTTGACCAGTCCTCCAACGTCATCACACCGTCTGTGCCAGACGCCCCAGAGTCCGCATAGCAGTGTTCGCATGCCAATTGACATTTCCCGGTAATCTCCAACCACACGAACGACAAATCTCGCACGCGTCGCCTCCTAAATTCGCCGACCGACATGGAATCAAACATGGCAGAGGATCATGTGGGCCGCACACCGCTGAACGCGCGAACGCGCCAGCAACCCAATCACATGGCGTTCTCGTACGTGTTCGTAGTACGACGAAACGACATAGCCTCAAACTGATCACATAACCTGTCGATGCCCCTCGAACGGTTAATACCTCCCTCTTCTTCTTGAGTTTCAAACCATCCAATTCGCCCGAAGTCAGCCGTTGTCGCCTCACCCAGCAAGAAAGGTTCAACTGCACGAGCTTGAACGTACGGACGAACGATGGGCTGCTCGTCGTCATCGCTCCATGCATTACTAATTTGACGAGTATCGTAGCCACTCACAAGTCTTGGCCCCATTATCAGACCCGGCATCGAGGCAGTCGCCTCACCAACATCCAGAAGATTGCTCGCGATAAATCCGCGCGAATGTCGACCGGCAAACTCCGCGAGAGCGTCCTGATGCGACATCCGCCGCCCAGTTCGGGTATCCATCAGGACGCACACGCCAATCACCAGAAGCGCGATAACCCCGACCGATATCAGTAACACCGTACCGGCGACGCTTTCGACATCCCGCACTGCCTCGGCAAAACCAAGGGTTCGCATCTACCTCCACATCCTCTCAAGAACGTCCCCCTCCAGTGATATGGCCGTGCGAATCACCAAGTATCCGTCTCGACTATTGAGTCGTGCCTGACCGCTTCTACCTGTGCAGACAGCTGAAGGAGTCCCTCAGTTCGCAACGACATGACCACCTGCTCCCGCCGGAATGCAGCGGCAGCAATGGAATTACAAACCCGCACTTCCAAATCACTGCCGCGAAATGCACGCAGTATGGTTCCTTGCGCCCGCACTTAGGGCACGGATAAGGCGGCCTCCTCACTGTATTCAGGCAGATGCCGACAAGCTCACGATCTACGGGATCTACTGCACGCACAAAACCGTCCACATATTCTCAGCGCTTTTACACCAGCTTTTCGATTTCCAACCCAATCAAAGAGTCGGCCAACCTCATAGACGTACATACTCCTTGCAACAAAGCAATCGGAGCGTCCTGTTGCCGGAGTCGATCTATCGCAATGGGAAGTAATGTGCCACACAATCGTTCAAGAGTGTCCGCAAGGTCGCTTCTATGCGCATCACTTCGAAGGCAATGTGCCGATCGCAGATCCGACGTGTCACTCACGGCGTGACTTCGTGGGACGTGGCGAGCACGGGCGTCTCGGGGGGTGGACAACCCGCACCCGCCACGAACTTGTGTGGACCGTCAGCACGCACGAGAGCGCGCCGCCGGGAATGGTCACGCTCGCGGGCGGACGCTTGAAGGTCAGCGACCTCGGCCACGATGGCAGCGAACCGGGCACGATGCCGGCGGACGTGACGCACGTACCCGACGATCGCGGACATAAGCGCGTACAACGCTATGGCGCCCAACGGGGCGAACATCATCGTCTCTGTAGCCATGTTGTCACCTCCGGTAGCGAGAGGTGACGCTACGTGCGATACCGGGGCTGAAAGAACAAATCAAGGACAAAACCGCCGTTCACCCCAGCGCGGTACCGTGGAAGCGCCCAACTACCGGCCATGAGGCAGGTTTGACGATGCCCGCTGAGGACCAACAACCGGACGGCATCGGCCGCCGGGTGAAGGCTGCCCGCCAACTTGCCGGCTGGACGCAAGACAAGCTCGCACGCGAGGCACACGTCAGCTTGAGCCTGGTCAAGCAGGTAGAACAGGGCAGGGTGCCCGCCTCACCGGCGTTTACGGACGCCGTCGCCGTCGCCCTCAAGTCCAGTTCGACGAAGTTGAAAGGCCAGCCGTACGAGGATGACAGCCGGCCGAGCCACCGGGTGCATTCAGGTATTGCAGCCCTGCGTCGCGAGGTCGCGTCCTACCGTCTGCCACCGGAGGACACACCTCCGCGTTCCCTCGCGCGGCTGACCGCAGCGGTTGCCGACGTGTCGCGACTACGCCACCGAGCGAAGCTCGACAAGCTCGGCGATGAACTGCCTACGCTGCTCGCAGAACTGCGAGCAGCCACTCATCACACCAAAAGCCCCGACCGCGAACGCTTGTTCGGCTTGCTCGCCGAGGCGTATGCCGCGGCTGGTCAAGTTGCGTACAAGCTCGGCTACGCGGACTTGTCCGCGCTCACGACCGAACGCGTCGAGTGGGCTGCCCGCCAATCCGGCGACCCGCTCGCGGGAGCTGCTGCCGACTTCTACATCGCCGGCGAGCTAATCGTCAACGCTGAGTGGCGAGGCGCGTTGAACTACCTCGAACAGGCGCGCCACCAGATCGAGGATGAACTGCGTACCGTGGACAACGAGGCCGCCCTCGCGATGCACGGAGTACTCCATCTGAAATCTGGCCTTGCTGCTGCTAGGGCTGGAGATGCCGACGCTGCCGACGCGCACCTCGCCGAGGCACGGGACGCAGCCCAATGGGTGACGCCCGGTAGTGATCACTATCGTCTCGCGTTCGACATTGACTCCGTCAACATCTGGTCAGTTGGCTTGGCCGTCGAGCGCCAGGACGGCACCGAGGCCGTCAAGCGAGCCCAAGGGCTACGGTTCAATCGAACCGCGCCACGCGAACGGGTCGGACATCACTGGATCGACCTCGCGCGCGCCTATCAGCTTCATGGAGACCGCGACCGAGCCTTGGCCACGCTGCTACGGGCGAAGAGGACAGCACCTCAGCAGATGCGTTACCACCCGCAAGTGCGGGAAACGCTGGTCACGTTGGCTGAACACGACCGCCGACGCTCCGACACGCTAGCCGGGTTGGCAAGTTGGGCAGGCATTCGACTCTGATTCCACGGTCGGCCAGATCACATGAATGGGCCGAAGTGGCCACCGTGGTGCTCGGCGGCCACTAGGGCACACGACCGCTCGTTAGGGCACACCACACCTACGTCGCGCTCTGGCGCTTAGTAGCGCGAGGCGCGAGAAGTGTGCCTTCTTGGCGGATTCGGCCCGTCGGGCACGCTCCTCAGGCGGAAGGACCCCGTCAGGGTCGACCTGTCGCTCGAAGCGTTCGAGCGCCGCTCGCCGTGCCGCCGCGGTCCGGGCCATCCGGTCCGCGGTGTTGGCCCACGATGCATGTGCGGCGGCCGAGGCGCGCAGGTGACGCTGTGCGGGGGTGAGGTTGGTCGATGCAGCCATACCCCAAGCACAGCGCCCCCGTGTCACCCGATCAGGCGATGAGCGAGTCGGCCGGCGACAGGCGCTCGTGCTCGTCGAGGGCCCGCTGCACTTCGGCTTGCTTGCCGTAATGGCGCGGCATCTTGGTAGAGGACCACCCGGCAATGATCATGAGCCCGTGCTCGCTGCCGCCGGCTTGCTTCCACCTGTGGGTGAAGTCGTGCCGGAAACGGTGAGCGTGCAGGGAGTCTGACACCTTCGCCTGCCGACCACGCCGGTTCAACATGTGCTTGATCCCGTCGACACAGAGCGGCTTGTCGACCCGGCGGGACAGCCACAGCCCGCTACAGGACTCCGCGAGCGGATGCTTAGCCCGAGCCTTCAGGTAGCGCGCCAGGGCCAGACCAGTGCTCGCCCCGAACCGCACCCACCGTTCCTTGTTGCCTTTGCCGCAGATCTTCAACCGCTTCGTCGTGAGGTCGACGTCACGGGCGTCTATCGAATGCAGCTCGGACACCCGCATTCCGGTGTCGATGAACAGCAGCACAATCGCCGTGTCGCGCAGGTCGGCAAGACTCTTGCCGGAGCAGGTCAAGAGCACCGCGGCGTGCTCCTCGTCGCTCAACAGTGGCGTGATCTTCTCCGGGACGTTCGGCGGCTCCGTCTCGTCCATCGGGTTCCCGGTCTTGATCTCCTTCCGCTTGACCAGCCACGCGAAGTACACCCGTAGGTTCCGGTAGTGGTGCGCACCGTTGGCCGCCGACGTGGCCTCGATGATGTCCACGATGAAGTCGTCGACGTGGTGTGCCTCGACGTCGGCCGGCTCGACGTCGTGCCCTTGGTCACTGAGCCACTCGGCCCACCGCCGAGCGGTGTAGAGGTAGCCACGTTCCGTGTTCGTCGACAGCGCCTTCGCCCTGATGGTCTTACGCCACCGCTCGGCCAACATGCTCCACACCGCAGCATTGGTACAGGTCTCGCCCATGTCACAACCTCAGCAATCGTGTTGTCACCGACCGCTGTGCTTGCCCACGGTCCCCGCCGCACGCCCCTCGTGACCCCCCGTTTTGGGAGGTCACGGCCACATCCGGTACCCTCTTCGACGGAGGATTCGCATAGTGGCCTAGTGCGCACGATTGGAAATCGTGTTGGGTGTGATAGCCCTCAGGGGTTCAAATCCCCTATCCTCCGCTCGTTTCCGGGTGACCTGTGTCTGCGGAAAGCGCAGACCAGGTCACTCGCCATAATGTTGGGGGGCGACCCCCCAAACCCCCCGAGGCGGGCTTCGCCCGCGTGTGGCTGGGTTCGGCTGGTTCGGTGTCCCCCGTCGATGGTTGTGGGTCGACAGCCGCAGTCTGTTGCGGTAGCAGACTCAGTGCGGGAGATCAGTTGGACCAATTTGCCGCCGAGGGTCTTCGGGGTGGTGGTGTGGTGGTCAGTTGTGTCGGTGGGTTCCTGTGCGGGCCAGGCACGTTGTTGGCCGGGTGGACAAGATCCGTGTTGGACCACACTTAGGGGAGTCTCCTCACTTGTCGTGGACTTGAGTGGACTAGACCATCCGGACCGGGGCCCGGCACCGAGATCCGGACCGGGCTCTGCACCGAGTGACAAGCTCGATTGGGAGGCCCGGATGAGGAAACTGAGTCGGCGTGGCTTTTTGGGTGGTATCGGCGTGGGTGCCGGCGTCCTGGCCGCCCAGCCCGCCAAGGCGTTCGGCGTGATCAACGAGATCTTCGACGACGCGCCCGCCGCCGCCGCGCCCTCCGCTGTCACTTTTGGACGGATCTTCGGGATTCCGGCGTTCGCGCCGGCGAGTTCCGCGGTGGTGGCCGCGCTTTCCGACATCGGCAAGGCGGGTGGCCTGCTGGACGCCAAGGACGACCTCAGTCAGGGCCCGGCCGCGTCGATCCTCGACCCGACACTGAGCCCGAACCACCACGACAACCCGAGGATGACCGCGGGTTTCCATTTCCTGGGCCAGCTGATCGACCACGACCTGACCTTCGACCTCACGTCCACGCTCGGCGTGCCGGCCGTCCCCGAGCAGACCCGGAACCAACGCACACCAGCGCTCGACCTCGACAACGTGTACGGCGGCGGACCGCAGGCCAGCCCGAAGTTGTACGACCCCGCCGATCCAGCCAAGTTCCTTGTGCAGAGCGGCGGGCAGTTCGAGGACGTCCCGCGCGAGGCGGACGGCACCGCCATCATCGCCGACCCGCGCAACGACGAGAACATGATGATCTCCGGGCTGCACGTCGCGATCCTCAAGTTCCACAACAACGTCGTGGACGCACTGCGCGCGCAGGGCGTACGGGACGTTTTCAACGCCGCCCACCGCACCGTTCTCTGGCACTACCAATGGATCATCCTGCACGAGTACCTGCCGGCGAACATCGGCCAGGACATGACCACCGCCGTCCTCAGCAACGGTTTGCTGTACTTCGACCCCTACCGGACGCCGTTCATGCCGATCGAGTTCAGCGCGGCCGCGTTCCGGTTCGGGCACGCCCAGATCCGGCCGTCCTACCGGGCGAACCTCAAGGGCGACAACGGCAGTCCGTTCTTCGGGTTTATCTTCGACCCGGCCGGCGAAGGCCAGGCGGATCCGGTGGACCTGCGCGGCGGGTTCCGGGCGCCACGGCGGTTCATCGGCTGGCAGACGTTCTTCGACTTCGGCGACGGCCAGGTCAAACAGAACAAGCTCATCAAGACGGCGGTCTCCACGCCGCTGTTCCAACTCCCGCTCAGCGCCATCGCCACCCACGACCAGCCGGTCTCCCTGATGGCCCGCGACATGCTGCGGATGCTCACCTGGTCGCTGCCCTCAGGCCAGCGGCTCGCCGAGTTCATGGGCGACCCGGTCATCGACGCCGGCCACTTCCCGGAACTCGCGAAGTACGGCCTGGGCCTGGACGCCAACACGCCGCCGCTCTACTACATCCTGCGCGAGGCCGACCTGGTCAACGGCGGCACCCACCTCGGTCCGGTCGGCGGACGCATCATCGGCGAGACCATCATCGGGCTGATGCTCGTGGACCCGGGCGCCTTCCTGTCCAGCAACCCCAACTGGACGCCGACGCTGCCCAGTGCCACACCGGGCACGTTCACCATGGTGGACCTGCTGAAGTTCGCCAAGGTCGACCCGGCCAGCCGGGGCCAGTGACGAAGCGCCGTCCGCGCGAATTCTCTCAGACCAGTTGGACCGGTTCGGCCAAGAAGCCGATGGCCTGGGCGCCGCCCAGGCCATCGGTTCACTCCTCGTCGTCCGGCTTGGCGTGGTCCGCCTTGCCGGGGTTCGGATCGCGGGACAGGTCGATCAGCGGGTGCGGCCCGACCGCGTCGTCCGGCAGGGCATGACTCCCCCTGCCCTCCTTGCCTGGTTTGTCCTGATCTGTGCTCACCACGCCCCTCCTTCGTGTCGATTGGACAGTACCCATGGGTGCCGACAACCCGCATGACGAGGTCCAACCACAAGCGGCGAAGCCCTACTCCAACAAAGGTGAGAAGTTCGCCGATCTCCGCCAGGACACAGCCGTCTTTCGCAATAGCGGTGGCTAAGGGAACGAAGCCCCCGGCGACCATGATCGGTCGGCGGGGGCTCTGAGCTGCGGTGGCGGTGGGATTTGAACCCACGGAGGACGTGAATCCTCACACGCTTTCGAGGCGTGCTCCTTCGGCCGCTCGGACACGCCACCGAGCGGAAGCTTACCGGACGGGTCGCTGGCTCAGCGCCAGGCCCGCATGGCCAGGGCCAGCCGGCCGCGGGCGCGGGCCAGGCGGCTGCGGACGGCTTCTTCGGTGCCGCCGGAGAGTCGGGCGATCTCCAGGTGGGGCAGGCCGTCGATCTCGGCGAGCAGCCAGGTTCGGCGTTGCGGGTGGGAGAGTTGGGCCAGGGCCGCGGTGAGGGCGTCCACGCCGGCCACCGCTTCGACCACCCGTTGGGGGTCGGCGGCGGTGGTGGGGAGGTTGATGTCGAGCTGTTCGTGGTGGCGGCGGCTGCGCAGGACGCCGAGACACTGGCGGTGGGCGACGCGGAAGAGCCAGGTGCGTACGGCGGCCGGTTCGGTCAGTTCGGACAGGCTTCGCCAGGCCGTGACCGAGACTTCCTGGGCGACGTCTTCGGCGTCGGCTGTGGAGCCGAGCATCCGCAGGGCCATCAGGAACACGCGGTGGGTGTAGCGGCCGAGCAGGATTTCGAACGCGTCCCGGTCTCCGGACGTCGCTCGACCCACCAGGGTCGCATCATCTACATCGGACAGATCACAGGTGCGCAATCGCCTGCCCTCCAACGAAAACGTCTGGCGCTCATGGTGGCAGGGACGCACTCAAACCCATCGTCGGCACGCTATGTGATCTGCGTCACTCTGTCCGTCGTTGGTCGAAGAAGGCGGCCAGCAGTGCCGAACACTCGTCCGCCAGCACCCCGCCGATCACCTCGGGCCGATGGTTGAGCCGCTGGTCACGCACGACGTCCCACAACGACCCCACGGCACCCGTCCGTGGCTCCCAGGCGCCGAAGACCACCCGGGCGATCCGGGCCAGCACGAGGGCGCCGGCGCACATTGTGCACGGCTCCACCGTCACGACCAGTGTGCACCCGGCCAACCGCCAGCCGTCGCCATAGGCCTTGGCCGCGGCACGCAACGCCAGGATCTCCGCGTGCGCGGTCGGGTCACCGAGGGCTTCCCGGGCGTTGCACGCGCTCGCCAGCTCGTCGCCGGCGGGCGAGAGCACGATCGCCCCGATCGGCACGTCCCCGGTGTCCAGCGCCCGCTCGGCCACCCTCAGCGCGGCCCGGACCAGGTCACTGTTGGATGCGGTCAAGCAACGCCCCGAACTGGTCGGCGAACCCGCAGCGCTGGGCGACCATCTGCAGCTGCTGGTCCGGGTACAGGTCCACCTCGGCCGTGATCACCTGCAGCTCCGGGCCGGGCAGGCCCAGGTCGGCCAGGATGTCCAGGGTGCCCTCCGGCCACAACTCGTCGTCATCGTCCTCCGGCGGGTCGACCCGCAGCAGGTCGAGCGCGTCCGCCGCGATGTCGTAGTCCAACGCCGCCGCCGCGTCCGACAGCAGCAACGACACCCCGCCCGGGCTCGGCCTGAGCAGGAGAAAGAACTCGTCGTCCACCGCGAGCATGCCGAACACCGCGCCGGTCGAGCGAAGCTTGCGCAGCTCGGTGATGGCCGAGTCCAACGAGTTGAGCGCGTCCGCGCCCATGGAGTCGCACCGCCACCTGCCGTCCTCCCGGACGACCGCTACCGCGAAGCCAGCGACCGGCTCCTCCTGAGACATGTGCACACCGTATTCCGCTTGGCGTTCACCCGGAAGAACCAAGCCCCCATCGGCGCGCCCACGGTGTCACTATCAAAGACATGAACGCGACCCGTCCTCACCCGTCACCTCCCGTTTCCCCGCTGGCCACCGACCCACGGTTCAGCGGCCTGGTGGAGGCCGCCCGAGCACTGCAACCGCGGACCGTCGCGTTGCGCAGGCGGATCCACAAGTTCCCGGAACAAGGCCTGCAGCTGCCCCGGACCCAGGCGGCCGTGCTGCAGGCCCTGGAGGGCCTCCCGCTGCAGATCACCAAGGGCAAGGACGTCGGCTCGGTGACCGCCGTGCTCACCGGAGCGCGACCAGGTCCCACCGTGCTGCTGCGCGGCGACATGGACGCCCTTCCGCTGCACGAGGACACCGGCCTGGACTATTCCTCCGAAGTGGACGGTTCGATGCACGCGTGCGGCCACGACACGCACACGGCGATGCTCGTGGCCGCCGTGCGCCTGCTGTGCAGCCGGAAGGACGCGTTGACCGGGCGGGTCGTGTTCATGTTCCAACCAGGCGAAGAAGGCCACCACGGTGCTCGTCACATGATCGACGAGGGGGTCCTGGAGGCCGGCGGGCGGCCGATCGAGCGGGCGTTCGCGTTGCACATCACGGCCACCGACACGTCCGGGTTGGTCCGCAGCAAGGCGGGCGCGATGCTCGCCGCCGCGGACTCGTTCACCGTGCGGGTCACCGGCAAGGGCGGCCACGGCGCCATGCCGTCGCACGCCCTCGACCCGATGCCGGCCGCCGCGGCGATGGTCGGCGCGATCCAGACGCTCGTCACCCGGCGGATCAGCGTTTTCGAACCGGTCGTCGCCACGGTCACCCGGATCACCGCGGGCACCACGTCCAACATCATCCCGGAGACCGCCGAACTGGAGGGCACGATCCGGTCGCTGTCCGAGGCCAGCCGCGCCCGGATGCGGGCCGAGCTGCCCAAGCTCTGCCAGCACATCGCCGCGGCGCACGGCTGCCGGGCGGAGGTCGACGTCAAGCCGGGCTATCCGGTGACCATGAACGACGCCGAGGTCGGCCCGCACGTGGTCGAGCTGGCCAGCGCGGTGCTGGGCGCACGGCACGCCGCGCCGATGCCCAACCCGCTGATGGGCGCCGAGGACTTCTCGTACGTGTTGCAGCGCGTTCCCGGCGCGTTCGCGTTCCTCGGCGCGTGCCCGCCGGGGATCGAGCCGGACGACGCCGCCCCGAACCATTCCAACCGGGTGCACTTTGACGAGTCCGCGCTCGCAAACGGGGTCGCGATGTACGCCGCGTTCGCGCTTGACACCTTGCGGTGACATGTAGGGCACTATGTGATCGTGCGGCCTGTTTGCGTGATCGGATTGGGACTCATCGGCGGCTCGCTGCTGCGCGCGGCGGCGGCCGCCGGGCGGCAGGTGTGGGGCGCCACACTGTCCACTGTGGATGCCGAAGCGGCGGTGAGCGACGGCTTCCTGGTCGAGTCCAGGGTGGACAAGGCCGTTGCCATGGCCAGGGAACGGGACGCGATCGTCGTTGTCGCCGTGCCGCTGCCCGCGGTCGACCAGACACTGTCGACGATCGCCCGGCACGCACCGGACTGTCTGCTCACCGACGTGGTCAGCGTGAAGGGACCGGTCGACGAGGCCGTGCGGCGGTTCACCACACGGGTGCGTTACGTCGGCGGCCACCCGATGGCCGGCACCAGCGCGTCCGGCTGGGAGGCCGGCTCGGACGGGCTGTTCCATGACGCCTCCTGGGTGTTGACCGTCGAGGACGAGACCGACCTGAGCGCGTGGCGCGACGTGGCCCAACTGGTGCTGGAGTGCGGCGCGCAGGCCGTGCCCACGTCCGTGGCCGCCCACGACGACGCGGTCGCCCGGATCTCCCATCTCCCGCACGTCCTTGCCGCGGTGCTTGCCGCGGTCGGCGCGGACGGCGGAACGCTGGCGCTCGCATTGGCTGCGGGCTCGTACCGCGACGGCACCCGTGTCGCCGGAACCCGGCCGGAGTTGGTCCGCGCGATGTGCGAGGGCAACCGAGCTCCGTTGTTGGACGCTGTGGACGACGCACTTGGACGGCTCGGCGCGGCCCGGGGCGCGTTGGCGTCGACCGGCTCGCTCGGCGCCACGCTCGAAGCCGGTCACCAGGCCTGGAACCAGCTGCAGGAGTACCGGACGACAGCCCGGCCGAAGGCCAGGATCGACTTGTCCGCGCCCGACGCCCGCGAGGCGCTGCTCGCGCTCGGGGCCCGTGGCGGCCGGGTGATCGGCGTGGACGGGGACTTCGTCATCACCGGCTGAGATACCGGCTTGGCCACAATGTGTGAGCTATCTCGCAACGACGCCTAGCTTGACGGGGTGGAGCGGAATGTCCTGCGCCGGGCCGGGTACACGGCCGGGGCCTTGGTGGTGCTTGCCGGCGCGATAGTGCTGTTGCGTAACGCTGATACGCCTACAGCCCAGAAGCCGCCGCCACCACCTCCGATCCAGACGACCGTGCGCGAGTACACCGACGACGGCGTCCTCGCCCCGCAGCCCGCCGGGAAGCCACCCACCCCCGCTGACCTGCGCGTTGTGCCCGGCCCGCATCGATTACAGGTGACCTGGCGCAGGAGCCAGGAGTCCGCGGGCTACGAGGTCCAGCTGCACGGCGGCACCGACCGGACCAAGCTCGTCACCGACAACGCCGTCCAGTTCGACGCACTCGACGACAACGCCGACTACGAGATCCAGGTCCGCGCGGTGGACTCGTACGGCCAGCGCTCCGCCCCCGCGACCGAGAAGGCCCGCCCCACGGCGAAACGACCGGACGAGACCCCGTACACCCTGATCGACCACTTCGACGACGGCATGGCCCCCGACCCGGCCCGCTGGCGCCTGGCGAACAACGCGGCCTGCGCCCGGATGTCCCAAGGCATCGACGCCGAACGCGGCCGGCTCGTCGTCAGCGCGGCCTGCGGGAACGAATCTGTGGCGTTGCGATCCCGGGCTCCCCTGGTCCTCACCGCCCATGACGGTGAACTCGGCCGCGTGATGATCGAGACGGACGCCCCCGAGACCGCCGGCGAGCTGGCCGTCGACCTGGTTCCCGGCCCTGCCGACCTGGTCGAGACGTCACCGCGGGGCGGCATGCCGCCGGGCACGGTCCGGGTGCGGATCACCCCGGACGCGGTGACCATCGGCGACACCCAGCCGATCCCGATCGAGCACCTGCACTCGGCGTTGAGCTCCCGTTGGGAGGTCGTGCTGCGGACCGATGGAGTCCAGGTGCGACGCAACGGGTCCGTGGTCGGCAGCGCGCCCGGGGTACCGACCTGGACGCAGGCCACCGCGTTGTTCGAGTTCACCGGACCGCCCAACGGCCTGAACTTCGTCGGCATCGACGCGCTCGGCCTGTCCACCGACTACTTCCCCGCGTTCGTGCCACCGCCCCGGGTCACCACGACCGAAACGCGGCCGGGCACCAACCCGCTGCCGGGTCAGCTCGGCGGGCAGCTGCGGATGACGATCCGGTCCAGCTACGGCGAGGCCATGCCCGGCCCGTTCACCGTGCAGGTCGGGAACCGGACATTCCCGGTGCGGCCCGCGGTCGACGGGCAGGTGCTTGACTCCGGCCTGCGCTACGCGGTCGTGGCGGACCTGCCGGCGGACGCGCTGCTCACCACCGACCGGTTCGAAGTGCCCATCCAGGTGCACAGCGGTGACCCGAACGCGCGGCCGCAGGTCCAGCACGCCGATCTCGAACTCACCCCCGACCCGGCGCACCCGCCCGCCGCCACCGGCCCGGCGATCGACCAGGTGCGGCGGCCGAAGCCGATCCTCGCCGACATCGAAGCGACGTTGCTCGACGCGGCCGGCGGCAAGATCGGCAACGGGCCGAGCCCGAGCGGCCGGGTGATCCTGGAGGTCACTGTGGACGGTCCCGGCGACCTCGCCGGCCTCGCCGGGGTGGAGATCTGGGTGGACAACAAGCGGGTGGCCGGGGTCCCGACGAACAAGGACGGCCCAGGGATCGCCGGCAGGTGGCGGTTCGCCCTGAACACGTCGTCCTTCCCGGCCGGCGTGCGCGACCTGGAGGTCAAGACGCTCAGCACGGACGGGGTGGCGTCGCCGCAGTTCGCCAGCATCGCCTGGCAGATCCCGGCCTAGCGGCGAGGTTGGCCGCTGTTGACGACGGTTGTCCACAGGGTTGGTGGGTCTTGAAGACCTCGCACCAGCGCCGGGGGCTAGCCGGTGATGTCCAGGAAGTTGCTGTCGATGTTGACACCCACGCCGTTGTAGGACTCGTCGTGTCCGCCTTGGTACTGGTGGATCCGCTGGCCGGCCCAGCGGTCGTCGGGCAGGAACCGGCCGCCGTCGGCGTTGGCCTGGTTGTTCCACCACGCGAACCAGACGTGGTCCGGCCGGTTGTAGCCGCCGTTGTCGAAGTTGCGCACCAGATCGGTGATGCCGGCGCCGGCGCTCGAGTACACACCGGGCCGGTAACCGCGGTTGCGCAGTTGTTCGGACCAGCCGCTGAAGAACGACATCACCGCGGCGCTGCATCCGCCGTCCGCCGTGTTGTACGCCTCCATGTCGTCGTAGATCACCGTGCCGGCGGCCAGCCCCAGGGGCTTGGCCAGGTCGACGGCGTCGTTGGCCGCGTCCCTGCCCTGGTCACGGGCCACGCCTTGGTCGGGGTCCACGCGGTAGCGGAACGACGTGCACGTCGCCTGCCGGCCGACGTAGATCGGGATCAGGTGCCATCCCTTGCGCGCCTGGGTGTTCACCCACCCGGCGGTGAGATTCGGTTGGGCGCACGCGCGGTGGATACCGCCGATGTACACGCCGATAGCCCGGTACGGCGACCCCAGCCACGCGTCCATCGTGCCCTGGGACGGCGCCGAGCACGCGTCGAAGCCCGGTCCTGTGTAGACACCTGGTTGCACCGTGTGGTGAGCGGGCTCGGCTCGCGTGGTCGCGATTCTGGTCCGCAACGACGCGTACTTCTCGCCGGTGACCGTCACGGTCCCGTCCGGCTCGATCAGCACCGCGTCGGTGACCTGCCGCACGCTCGCCGGGCACCGCTGGTCCGCACCGGGTTCTCCGAGGTAGACGGCATTGCGGTCGAACCGCACGCACTCGGTCGGCCGGGTGGTGAGATCGATCACCGGCCAGTCCACGGGCACCTTCAGTGAGTAACCGCGGTAGTCGACCGTCTGCTCGGTCGCTTCGGCCGGTACCACCAGGGCAGCCAGGAGCGTGACCGCTCCCGTGCCCGCGATCCACGCCCGCATGTCGCCCTCCCCGGCGGTGACTCTGTGTGAAGGAACAGGTCCCATCTTCGGTGATCGCGGCCGTGGCGGCCACTCGACCGACGTCGCGACCTGCCACTATCCGAGGAATGACCCCCATCGAGGCGACCGTGGTCGCAGTGGCCGGCCTGTGCGCGGGTGCCATCAACACGGTTGTCGGCTCGGGCACGCTGATCACGTTCCCGGTGCTGCTCACCCTCGGCTACCCGCCCGTGGTGGCCAACGCGTCGAACAGCATCGGTCTCGTCCCCGGCGGGATCACGGGCGCGTTCGGCTACCGGGCCGAACTGGCCGGGCAACGCACCCGGATCGTCCGGCTGGGGATCTGTTCACTGCTGGGCGGCGCGGTCGGCGCGCTGCTGCTGCTCGTGCTGCCGCCCGGGGTGTTCAAGGCGGTCGTGCCGGTGCTGATCATCATCGCGTTGATCCTCGTGGTGGCCCAACCTTGGCTCGCCAGAAGGCTTTCCGAGCGGGAACGGCACGAGCACGGCGGCACCCTCGCCATGCTGGCGGCGTTCGGCGCGGGCATCTACGGCGGATATTTCGGTGCCGCGCAAGGAGTTCTGCTCGTCGGGATGCTCGGCATCCTGATGACCGAAGGCATTCAGCGGCTGAACGCGCTGAAGAACGTGCTGACCGCCGGCGTGAACCTGGTCGCCGGCTTGGTGTTCGTGCTGATCGCCACCGTGGCGTGGCCGGTCGTGCTGCTGATCGCGATCGGCTCGACGGCCGGCGGCATCCTGGGGGCCAAGGTCGGCCGCCGGCTGCCACCGGCCGTGCTGCGTGGCGTGATCGTCGTGGTCGGGTTGGTCGCGGTGGTGAAACTGCTCACCGACTGAACGAGCGCGCCGCGGCGAGGAAGACGTCGTTCTCCTCGGGAGTGCTCACCGTGACCCGGGCACCGTCGCCGGCGAACGCCCGCACGATCACCTTGTGCGACAGGCAGTGCTCGTTGAACGCGACGGCCCGCTCACCCAACGGCAGCCAGACGAAGTTCGCCTGGGTCTCCGGCACGTCGTACCCCAGGGCCAGGAGTTCGTCGCGGACCCGGATCCGCTCGTCCTTGATCACCCGGACGCGTTCGAACAGTTCGTCCTCGGCCTCCAGCGACGCGACGGCGGCGGCCTGCGCGATGTGGTTGACGCTGAACGGGATGTACACCTTCCGCAGCGCGGCGGCCACGTGCTCCGGCGCGACGCAGTACCCGATGCGCAGGCCGGCGAGACCGTACGCCTTGGAGAACGTCCGCAACATGGCGACGTTCTCACGTTCCCGCGCGATCTCCAGGCCGTTCGGCGCGTCGGCGTCGTCCACGAACTCCCAGTAGGCCTCGTCCAACACCACCATCACGTTGGTCGGCACCGCGTCGAGGAACCGGTTGAGCTCCTGCTTGCGGATCAACGTGCCAGTTGGGTTGTTCGGCGTGCACACGAAAACCAGGCGGGTGGTCGGCGTGACCGCCGCGGCCACCGCGTCGAGGTCGATCGCGTGCCCCGGCGTCAGCGGCACCCGGACCTGTTGGGCGCCAACGACCTGGGTAACGATCGGGTACGCCTCGAATGAACGCCAGGGAAACACCACGGTGTCCTGCTCGGTGCACAGCGCCTGGATCATCTGCTGGCACAGGGTCACCGAGCCGCAGCCGATCGCGATCCGCTCCGGCGACTCGCCGAGCTTGGCCGCCAGCCGCTCGGTGAGCTCGCCGCACCCGGTGTCGGGGTAGCGGTGGATCTCGGCGGCGGCCTGGCCGATCGCCTTCGCCACGCTGGGCAACGGGCCGCCGGCGACCTCGTTGCTGGCCAGCTTGATCGCGCCAGGGATCACGCGCCCGGGCACGTACGAGGGCAGCGTCGCCAGGTCGGCCCGGGGTTGGACGTTGGTCACATCAGCTTCACGCACACCCGCACGTTAGCCTCCGAACCGGGGTACGCGCACAGACGTTTGGACGCCGAATCGATATTCCCGTGCCGCTGTGGACGGTCTATCGTGATTGCCTCGTCTGGTTGGTCACGTTGACTTCTGTTCACCCCTACGTGATTGGGTGGAGGCATGACCGAAACACGCACCGAGACGGTCCAGCTCGCCGATGGCCGCGCGTTGCCGCTGACCATCGCCGAGCCGGAGCGCGTGGTACGCGGCGGCCTTGTGGTGCTGCACGAGGCCCATGGCGTGACCGACACAGTGCGCATGCTCGTCAGCGCGTTCGCCGCCGAAGGATGGCTGACGGTGGCCCCGCACCTGCACCAGGGCGCGGGATCGAGAGAAGAGCAGGTCAGAGAGCTTTCCGGGGATTGCGTGCTGGCCGACACGGACATCGCGTTCGCCTTCCTCGCCGACCGCGGGATCACCGCCGACCTGATGGGTGTGATCGGTTTCGACCTCGGCGGCACCGCCACGGTGGTCGTGGCCGCGCGGCGTTCGATCGGCGCGGCGGTGAGCATCTCCGCCGGCGGCATCATCCAACCGGCCGCCAGCGGGTTGCCGCCGTTGGTGGAGATCGCGGGCGAACTGAAATGCCCGTGGCTGGGCATGTACGGCGACCAGGACACCGAGATCGACCCGTCCGAAGTGGAGAAGCTCCGCGACGCGGCGATCGGGTCGGGCACGGCGACCAACGTGGTCCGGTTCGCCGACGCGGACCACAGGTTCGACACCGACGCCGAAGCCGCGCACGAGGCGTGGCACCGGACCCTCAATTGGTTCGATGCGCACCTGAGGTGACCGGCCGGTGGGTATCGTGCCGGCATGGCGAAGGATCCCAAGGCCATGCCGGCATTCGGCGGCGCGGCCGGCGCACTCGTCCCAGTGGCCGGCCAGGCCCAGGAGGTCCGGCACAAGGCTGAGATCGGTGGGCTGAAACTCGATCCCACCGCGGCGAAGGCCCTGATCGCGACGTTGACCCGGCTGCACGCGCGGGTGGAGGACCTGGTCGGCGACTGCGCTGACCTGGGTCAACCGCTGAAGTTCGGCGCCAACTTCGTCGGCCAGACGGTCGCGGGGCGGCTGCGGAACACCGCGTCCGGCAACGCGGCCGCGGTGACACCCGTGTTGACCGAGTTCGGCCAGGTCCTCGGCGACCTGCTGGCGACCGTGCGAGCAGCCGCCGGAAGCTATGTGGTCACCGACGAGACGGCCGCACGGAACATGCGCCAGGCCGCCGCGAGGTTCGGGCTGGAGGTGGACGTCTGATGCTGATGCGTTGGCCCGAACCGGAACCCGAGCCGAAGCCGGGCGAGGCGTCGCTGTACGAGAACGTCGACTGGATGACGTTCGCCCACGAGCAGCTCTACGACATGGTCAACCAGGGGGTGGACCTCGCCGGGGCGACCGCGGTCGCGGCCGCGTGGGCCCGGCTGGGCGAGGCCCTGCAGGAGATCGGCGACGAGCTCACGCAAGCGCTTGCGGCCAGTGCGGACGCGTGGCAGGGCGAGGCGGCCGACCAGGCACGCGGCACGATGGCCGCGCTGTCGACGTGGTCGACGAACACCGGCGCGACCGCGACCGAGGTGTCGGGCTGCATCTCCGTCGAGGCGGACAACGCCGAGAACGCCCGCCGCAGCATGCCCGAACCAGTGCCGGGGATCCCGCTGGGGACGCGCGTGCCTGTGCATCCCGTGCACAGCGGCACGTCGCCGATGTCCGCAGCGTTCGGCTCAGCTCGTGACCTGGTCAAGGATCCCGCCGGACGCACCACCCAACAGCAGGCCGCCCACGAGGAAGCCGCCCGCGTGATGGAACGGTTCCAGGACGCGTCGCAGGAGGTGTACGGCACTGTTCCCGCGTTCTCGCCGCCGTCGTTGCGGCAGGCCCTGAATCCCGTCGACCCGCCGGCTCCTCCGTCGCGTCCTGAACCTGGGCCGGTGGTTCCGCCTGTCCAGGGCCTGATCGACGAACCGGCGCCGGCCAAAGGTGGATCGGTCGCACCCCCTCGGGAGAGCGGCCCTGCGGTGCCTCGTCCCGAGAGTGGTCCACCCGCTCCTGGCAAACAGCCAGCGGTTGCCGCGCCCACGCCGCCCGTTGAGCAGCGGCCCGCGGCGGCCGCTCAGCCGACGTCCGCTCGTCCGTCCGCCGCCGCCATGGCACCGGGTGCGATGGGCGCGGGCGCCGGGCACAAGGAGGAGGACCGGGAGCGGAAGTCACCCGGCTATCTGGAGGGCGATCCGAGTCTCTGGAGCATCGCCGACCGGCTGGCGCCACCGGTGATCGGGGACGACGGTGCGTGACCCGCGCTCGGGCTGGATCCAGCTCAGCGCGGCCGAGTTCAGCCTGGTGTGGTCCGCGCTCAACCTCGGCCCGATCCCGACCGCCCTCGGCATTCCGCGCCTCGGTCGGACCGCGCGGACCCGTGCCGACCTCAACACCCAGGCCTCCGCGACGCTGAACAGCCGGGACCTGGGCACGGTCGGGCAGCCCGCCAAGGACGTGGCGATCCCGCTGCACGTGCTGGCCGGCCACGAGAAGCTCGTGGAGATGACCGTCGACGGCCAGGAGTCGTCTCTCGCGGCCGTCGTCGGATCGGGCCAGCGCGGCACAGCCGTGGCGGCCCGCGTGGGCGACGAGGTGCGGGTGGGGCCGGTCGAGCGGATCACCGGAGCGTTGCTGGACGCGGTCGTGCCACTGCCGGCGGGACCAGGCAGTTCGGTGAACATCAGAGTGGCCGACTTCGACACGGCATGTGCCGCCGGCGAACGTGACGGGATCTCAGGTTTCAGCGCTGAGCTGGGCCGCGCCGGAATCCGTCCCCGGGACGCGTCGATGGTGGCCAAGGCGTTGACCACCCGCCTCGGCGGCGGACGGCTCGGGGTGACCCACAGCCGGGTCCGTACCGCGTTCTCGTGGGTGGACACCCCGGACGGGCGGTATGTGCTGCGCACCACAGGCGACTGGGTCACGGTTACGCCGGTGGATCCGCCCCGGCTCGCCGCGCTGGTGGACGACACGGTGGTCTGAGCGATAGGAACAGGGGCATGACGTCGACGGAAGCCCCTGAGCTGCTGTGGCAGCCCGACCCGGCCCGGGTGGCCGACAGCAGGATCGCCGCGTTCCGCGAGTGGCTGCGCACCGAACGTGGCCTTGACCTGCCTGACTATGCCGCGCTGTGGCAGTGGTCCACCACTGACCTGGCGGGGTTCTGGGGCGCGTTGGCGGAGTTCCTCGGCGTGGTCTTCCACACGCCGCCGACCCAGGTGCTCGGCTCGACGTCGATGCCCGGCGCGGAATGGTTCCCCGGGGCCACGGTGAACTACGCCGAACAGGCCCTGTCGGGCAAGCCGGACGACGACCTGGCGATCGTGTTCCACCGTGAGGACGGCGAATCCGCGTATCTGACGTACGGGAAGCTGCGCGCGAAGGTCGCCGCTTTCCGGGCCGCGTTGGTGTCGTTGGGCGTGCAGCGGGGTGACCGCGTGGTGGCGTTGGCGCCGAACTGCCCACAGACGCTCGTGGCGTTCCTCGCCACCGCGTCACTGGGTGCCACCTGGTCGTCGTGCTCGCCGGACTTCGGGCCGCGGGCCGTCTCCGACAGGTTCACCCAGATCGAGCCGACGGTGTTCATCGCGGTCGACGGCTACGTCTACGGTGGACGCTCGTTCGACATCAGGCCGACCGTCGACGAACTGAAGGCGGCACTGCCCAGCCTGCGCGCCACCGTCCTGATCGACTACCTCGGCAACAACGCCTCCCTGCCGGACACGTTGTCGTGGGACGACCTGTTGGCGGCCAACGCGGACGCCTCGTTGGCATTCGACCCGGTTCCGTTCGACCATCCACTGTGGGTGCTCTACTCGTCCGGCACGACCGGCCTGCCCAAAGGAATCGTGCAGGGCCACGGCGGGATCATCCTGGAACACCTCAAGGCGCTGGCGTTGCACAGCGACCTCGGCCCGGGTGAACGATTCTTCTGGTTCACCACGACCGGGTGGATGATGTGGAACTTCCTGATCTCCGGCCTGATGGTGGGCTGCACGATCGTCCTGTTCGACGGAAACCCGGCCCACCCGGACCTGACGGCCCTCTGGCGGCTCGCCGAACAACACCGGATCACCTATTTCGGCACCTCGGCGCCCTACATCCAGTCGTGTCTGAAGAAAGGGATCGCGCCGGCCCGTGAGTTCGACCTCTCGGCGCTGCGCGTGATCGGCTCGACCGGCGCCCCACTCGCCCCGGAGGGCTTCCGCTGGATCGGCGCGGAGATCGGCCCGTCCGTCCAGATCTGCTCGGTCTCCGGCGGCACAGACCTGTGCACGGCGTTCGTCGGCGCGGCCCCGGACGTCCCCGTCTGGCTCGGCGAACTGTCCTGCCGAGGGCTGGGCGCCGCGGTGGCCGCCTACAACGAGGCCGGCGAAGAAGTGACCGACGAGGTCGGCGAACTCGTCATCACCCAACCCATGCCCTCCATGCCGGTGTCGTTCTGGAACGACCCGGACGGCACCCGCCTGCACGCCGCCTACTTCGAGGACTTCCCCGGGGTCTGGCGCCACGGCGACTGGATCAGGATCACCCACCGAGGCTCGGCGGTGATCTACGGCCGCAGCGACTCGACCCTCAACCGCGGCGGCGTCCGGATGGGCACCAGCGAGTTCTACCGGGTGGTCGAAGGCTTCGACGAGGTCGCCGACTCCCTTGTGATCGACACCACCGCCGTCGGCCAACCCGACGGCGAACTGCTCTGCTTCCTCGTGCCGGCCCCCGGCGTCACCCTGGACGAGATCGAGCCCCGCCTCCGCGCCGAGCTACGCACCAGCCTGTCGCCCCGCCACGTCCCGAACAAGTTCATCGTGGTCACCGAGATCCCCCGGACCCTGAACGGAAAGAAGTGCGAGGTCCCGGTGAAGAAGATCCTCGCCGGAGTCGCCCCTGACCGGGCCGTCAGCCGGGACGCCCTGGCCAACCCCGCAGCTCTGGACCCCTTCGTCACCCTCGCCGAGGCCTGAGGAGGAGGGGCGCTTTGCAGCCGGCCCGGGGCCCTGTGTACGCTTATCGCCGAAGCGGCCGAGGGCCCCGGGAGGCTTCGCCTAGTCTGGTCTATGGCGCCGCACTGCTAATGCGGTTGGGGATAACACCCCTCCCGGGTTCAAATCCCGGAGCCTCCGCAGGACGTTCGGCTTCGGCTGAGCGACAACTGAACAAGCGCCCGTAGCTCAACGGATAGAGCATCTGACTACGGATCAGAAGGTTAGGGGTTCGAATCCCTTCGGGCGCGCCACATGGTTACGTCTGACCTGTAGGTATGTCGCCCCTTCCGTTACGCCGTCGATGGGGTCTTCGCTATTCACTTCTGGGCGTTGACTGCATTAGGGCTGCCGCTAGCGGGGTTTGGCGGTAAAGGACTTCTCGGCCTCGACGCTCGGCGGTGACCAGTCCGGCGTCGCGGAGGATGGCGAGGTGTTGGGAGACGGTTGCCGGGGTCAGGGCGACTCGTTGGGCCAGGCTTCTGGTTGTGCTCGGGAAGAGGGCTTTGGCCAGTACGGAGGCGCGTCCGGCGCCCAGGAGTCTGGTGATCGCCGGTGGGTCCGTGGCTGGTTCCCAGAGCCGCGCTGAGCCGAGCATCGGGTAGACGAGGGCCGGCGGTGTGTGCGAAGTGTCGTTGGTGGGGCCGATGCCGAGGTTCGGCCAGCCGAAGGCGGTCGGGACGAGAACGAGGCCGCGGCCGCGCAGATCGACGGTTCCATTGCGGAGACCGGTGAGGTGCAGCGCGTCGTTCTGCCATGTTGCCCGTGGGTGCAGGTTCGCGAACAGCCGCTCCAGGCCGCCGTCAGCCAGTTGCCGAGCCCGGGTGGTGATGTCCGCGTCGAGCATGCCGCGCATCCGGTCCCACAGGGGTGCCACCAGGGCCTGCCACGCCAGCCGCTGCTGCGCGACCAGCATGTCCCGGGTCTTGGTGGGGTCGCCGATGAGCGTGCGGTACAGGTCTTTGGGCACGGTGCGCGGGTCGAGGCGGCGGATGTGCTCGGCGAGTTCGGTGGCGACGACGCTTGGGTCGGTGGCCTGGACTTGGGCGAGGTCGTCCTCGATCGTGGTGAGCGGGCTGGTCGGGCTCGGCCACAGGAAGTCCGGCCCGTGCCCGTGCACCGGCGCGGCAACGCTCAGCAGACGCAGGTCCAGCTCGGCGACAACGGGCTGGACGTCGCGCAGCCAAGGCAGATACCAGCAGTGGCGGCCCGGATCGGTCAGCACCAGCAGGGTTGACATCGTCTCCTGCAGCGGTGACATCGCGAACCGGCACCGCGCCGCATCACCCGACCCAAACCGCAGCACGAGCGTCATACCACCAACGATGGCACGGCCACGATTCGACGCACACCGAATCCACGATGTTCGGAGGGCGATGGCGGCACTCTGACAGCCATGGTCGACACCCGAGCGCTGCTCCGCGGAAACCCGGCGTTTCGAGCGTTGGTCGCGTCGCGGGCGGTGTCGTTCGTCGGCGACGGGATCACCGCTACCGTGCTCGTCCTGCTTGCCGCCCAACAGAACGGGCCCGCTGGGGTGGGGCTGCTGCTGTTCGCGAACGCTCTGCCGCGCTTCGGCGGGCCGTTGGCCGGGGTGTTCGTCGACCGGGTCCAGACCCGCAAGCTGATGATGAGCTGCGAGCTGACCTCGGCGCTGGTCATCGGCCTGGTCGCGGTCGCCCTGCCACCACTGCCGGTGCTGATCCCGCTCGTCGCGCTCGCCGGGGTGCTGGCCACCATCCGCAACCCGGCCGGGCGCAGCCTGGTCCCAGTGCTGGTCGACCAGGCTGACCGTGCCCCGGCGAACGCCCTGTTCGCGCTCGGTCGCACCCTGCAACTCGCCGTCGGCCCAGGACTGGGTGGCCTGCTGGCAGCCGCGCCAGGCGGGATCCACACCGCGTTGGCGGTCGACGCCGCGACCTTCGTCGCCTCGGCGTTGCTCCTCAGTGGACTCCCAGCCTTCCCGGCGGCCCGTGATCCCGCGGCGGTCACCGGAATGTGGGCCGAAGCGGCGGCGGGTCTGCGCTACGTCGCGACCCACCGGCAGGTCCGAGTCCTGGTCCTCGCCCTGTTCCTCACCGTGGCCTTCGCCGCCGTGGACAACGTGGCACTGGTGTTCCTCACCAGCGATCGACTCCACGCCGGCGCGGCCGGATACGGCTTCGCGGCCAGCGCGTTCGGCGTCGGGATGCTGCTGGCGTCGGTCGCCTGCACCCGACTGGCCCGCGGGCGCTCACCGTTGGCGCTGCTGGTCCTCGCCACCGCCGCCACCGGCGTGGGCATGATCCTCACCGGCCTGGCCCCGGCCGTCGCCGTTGTCGTCGCCGCACAGTTGATCGCGGGCGCGGGCAACGCCGGGGAGAACATCGGCTACGACACCGTTGTGCAGAACCTCGTGGCCCGCCAGTTCCTGGGCCGCGTGTTCGGCACCTTCGGGACCGCCGCCCAACTGGGCGCGGGCCTGGCCTACATATCCGGTGGTGTGCTGGTCAGCCTGGTTGGCGCCCGCGCGGCCTTCGTCGTCGCCGGCGCGGGGACATTCGCTGTCCTGCTCATACTCGCGCCCGTGCTTCGCCGCAATTCGCATGATCGATTTCCTCAGTCACCAAAACCGACATCAACGACGTAGTCGACATCACTTCGCGCGTCGAATTCAAGGGGTTCAAGTGTCCGGCCTGGCGTAGTGAAGATCGTCAACATATGTTGTGACAGGTAACACTGGCCAACTAACGTAAGGGGAACGTTTCGATGGCGGGAACAGAAATCTTGGAAGCCGCGCGCAATGAGCGCGTCACGGCAGCGCTGAACACCATGCTCACCCACGAGTCGCCGGCCAGGTCGGTCGACTTGGTGGACATCCTTTCGGGCCGTGACGACGAAGCGGTCACGTTCACTTCCGCGTGGGAGACTGAGGAATAACAAACTGATGGTGCTGCCTCGAAGGAGCTCCTTCGAGGCAGCACCACCGTCGCGCGCCTGTATTCAAAGTTTGTTCTCCGGGGGTTTTCGTCATGAGCAATACCAGGTTGATCGACAATGTCACGCCTGCGCACGGGATTCCCGATGAGCGGGTTTGGCGCGGCGTGTCATTGATGCTTGACCAGTATCTTCGGATCAGCGCGGAAGATCGGGTCCTCATTCTCTACGCACGCAGCGCGCGTGAACCCGCTGCCTGGATCGCCGCCGAGTTGGGCGCGCGGGAAATTCCGACGGCCACCACCGATCTGGACACTCTCTCCGGGACGACGGTCGCCCGCTTCGCCGACAAGTTGAACGCGATGTCATCCGGTCCGGACGAGTCGGGCGCTCGGCTTGTGGTTGTCTGCGTCGAGTACGACATTGTCACGCCGTCGGCGTGGATCCGTGCGGCGTTGGAGCCGTTTGCCGGGAGAAAGACTGAAGTATTCCGAACGATCATGACCGGGGAAGCCTTCTTCCGGCAGGGTGTGACGACATCGCCCGACACGCTCAACAACATCAACGCGGGGCTGCTGCGCAATCTCCGGTCCGCCGAGCGGTTCACGGTCAGGACGTCGTCCGGGTCCGAGTTGGACATCACCCTGGACCATGGCCGCTATCGCTGGGTGAGCAATCGCGGGATGCCAAGGGAGGGGGCGTTCGTACTGCTCCCGGCCGGCGAGGTGGCCACCTACCCAGCCCGGATCAGTGGTCAGCTCGTCGCGGACGGCGCGTTCAACTCGACGGCGCACACCAAGCTCGACGCCCGGCTTCAGGATCATCCTGCCGTGTTCGAGATCGAGGACGGCAGGATGGTCGACTACCACTGCGACAATCCACTGGTGGAAAAACTCATCGAGCGGTGCCTGCGACTTCCGAACGCCGACCGGGTCGGCGAGTTGGGATTCGGCACCAATGTCGGGATCGAGCAGTTCATTTCCCTGAACTCGCACCTCAACGAGCGGTTCCCGGGTCTGCATATCGGTTTCGGCCAAAGCAACCAGATCAGAGGTGAGGTCTACTCGTGCGACGTGCACGTGGACTTCATCGCGTCCGACTGCACGATCGAGATCGCCGGTCAGCCGCCGCTCAACAGCGCGGACTTCAAGAATCTCACCGGCGAGCATCCGGCCATTGAGGCCGGTGTGTTCGACGAGGATCTCGACGGTGACTGCTGTGGCCTGTTCTCGCCGCACATCAACGCGCAGTGTGACGTGTGAGAAGTCCGCTTACGCCCGACGGCAGCCCGGTAGAGCTCTTCGCCCGCCTACCGGCCGGCTCGACCCCGGGACTGATCCACGGCGCGATTCCGCCCGGGGCGAGCATTCTCGAACTGGGAGCGGGTGCTGGGAGAATCACCCGTCCACTGGTCGAACTGGGTCACGAGGTCGTCGCGGTCGACGAGTCGTCGGCCATGCTGGCGTACATCAAGGGCCCGGAAACGGTCGAATCCCGGATCGAGGACCTTGCCATGGGCCGCCGGTTCGACGTCGTTCTGTTGATGTCGCATCTGATCGAGACGCCGGATCTCGATCAGAGTCGCGCCTTTCTGAAGACCTGCCGTGCACATGTGACCGACCACGGACAGGTGATCATTCAGCGGGATCCGCCGGACCGGGACTACACCGCGGAGCCGCCATTCAAGAGGGTTGTGGCGGACGGTTGCACGATCAGCATGCGCGACCTGAAACAGATCTCATCGGACGTGCTGACCTTCACCCTCGACTACCAGATCGACGACTCGGCGTGGTCGCAGTCGGTTGTCACCAGGCGAGTCGACGACGACGTCCTCAAGCACGAGCTTGCCCTGGCGGGACTGGAACTCGACGGCTTCCTCGTGCCGAACCGGTCCTGGGTGGTGGCCCGTCGCCGTGGTGAGCGACGGGTGACCGCCGGAAATAAGATCGGCGGTGTGTCGATCCACGGCTCTCCCCGTTCGACCTAGGGGCGAGCGGGGCCGGCGAGCGGCCCCGGACGAACCCAGGGAGACAGAGACCATGAAGTACATGCTGATCTGGCGCGCCACCGACGAGGCTGTCGCGGGCTTGGCGAACGTCGACTTCATGCAGATGCTGGAAACCGTCGGCAAGTACAACGAGGAGATGATCCGGGCGGGCGTGCTGCTCGCGGCCGAGGGGCTCGCTGACGCCGCTGAGGGGGTGGTCGTGGACTACTCGTCCGAGACGCCCGTGGTGACCGACGGCCCGTACGGCGAGACCAAGGAGTTGTTCGGCGGGTTCTACATCATCAACGTGGCGTCCCAGGAGGAGGCGGTCGAGTGGGCCAAGCGGTCGCCGATCAGTGGCGCGGGCTTCAAGACCGAGATCCGCCGGGTCACCACGATCGACGAGTTCCCGCAGGACAACGAGTGGATCCAGAAGGAACGGGCGTGGCGCGAAGCGACCGGCCAGCTCTGACCGGGCGGGGCGGCGATGGCTGACCCGACTGGCCGGGAGGCCGTCGCCGCTGTCTGGCGGATCGAGTCCGCGCGGATCGTCGGCGCGCTCGCGCGGTACACCGGTGACTTCGCGCTGGCCGAGGACCTTGCCCAGGAGGCGCTGGCTGAGGCGCTCGTGAACTGGCCACGTGACGGCGTTCCGCGTAACCCCGCGGGGTGGTTGCTGACCGTTGGCCGGCGTCGTGCGATCGACGCGTTCCGCCGGCGCTCAGCCCGTGACGACAGGTACGCCGCCCTTGCCCACGACCTGGGTGAGGGCGGCGTCGCCGCGGGCGGCGAACCAGGTGAAGCCCAGGATTTGCCGTGGGATCCCGACCAGATCGACGACGACGTGCTCGCGTTGATGTTCATCTCCTGCCACCCGGTGCTGTCGCGGGAGGCGAGGGTGGCGCTCACCTTGCGTGTGGTCGGCGGTTTGACCAGCGACGAGATCGCCAAAGCGTTCCTCGTCCCAACCGCCACTGTGCAGGCCAGGATCACCCGGGCGAAGAAGACCCTCGGGGCGGCCCGGGTGCCGTTCGTGGTGCCCCCGCCCGAGGAGCGGGCGGAGCGGCTCGGCTCGGTGCTCAGCGCGATCTACCTGATCTTCACCGAGGGATCTTCGGCCAGTTCCGGCGACGACCTGATCCGACTCGACCTCGCCGGCGAGGCACAGCGGCTGGCCCGGATCCTGACCCGGCTGGTACCCGACCAGCCCGAAGTGCACGGCCTGCTGGCCTTGCTCGAACTGACCGCGGCACGGTTCCCCGCCCGCACCGGGCCACACGGCGAGCCGGTGCTGCTGGAACAGCAGGACCGCCGCCGCTGGGACCGCGCCGCGATCCGCCGCGGGCGAGCCGCCCTGGCCCGTGCCGAGCAAGCCGGCCGGGGTCTCGGCGCGTACGGCCTGCAGGCGGCGATCGCCGAATGCCATGCCCTCGCCGCCTCGGTCGACGCCACGAACTGGGAACGCGTCGTGCTCCTCTACGAAGCACTCGGCAGGCTCACGCCCTCACCGGTGGTCGACCTCAACCGTGCCGTGGCGGTGTCCATGGCCCATGGACCAGCGGCGGCGCTACCGATCGTGGACGAACTGGCGGCCGCCGGAACGCTGGCCAGCTCCCACTTGTTGCCGACCGTCCGAGGGGAACTGCTCACCCGGCTGGGACGCACCGACGAGGCACGTGCCGAGCTGGAACTCGCCGTGAAGCTGTGCGGCAACGAACGCGAGCGGGCCTTGCTGGAGCGCAAGCTCGCCGACCTCAGCTGATCTGGTCGGCGACGTGCCGGGCGATCTCCAGAGCGCATGTCGCGGCTGGGGAAGGTGCGTTGAGGACGTGCACCTGGTTGGGGGCGTTCTCGATCAGGAAGTCGTCGACCATGCAACCGTCCGGCAGCAGCGCTTGGGCTCGTACGCCCGCGCCGCAACGCACCAGGTCGTCAGGGCCGACCGCGGGGACCAATCGGGCCAGGCTCGCGGCGAATCGCTTACGTGACAAGGAACGGAGCACTTCGTCGACGCCAGTTCGCCCGTACTTGCGAGCCAGTCGCCATGAGCCGGGGAACCGTGCGGTGTCCAGCAGGTCACGGGGCGAGATGTCCTGCCAGCGGTAGCCTTCGCGGCGCAACGCGAGCACCGCGTTCGGGCCGGCGTGCACACTGCCGTCGAGCATTCGGGTCAGGTGTACGCCCAGGAACGGCAAGGCCGGGTCGGGCACCGGGTAGATCAGGCCGCGGACCAGGTGCCGGCGGTCCGGTCGCAGTTCGTAGTACTCGCCGCGGAAGGGCACGATCCGCGCTCGGGGTTTCAGGCCGGCCAGTTCGGCCACCCGGTCGCTGTGCAGGCCGGCGCAGTTGACCAGAGCGTCCGCCCGCACGACGGCGGACCCGGTCGCGACCTCCACTCCGCCGTTCCGGCCAGGGCGGATGCCCAGTGCCGGGGTGCCGAGGCGCAGGTCGGCGCCGGCTTCGGTGAGCAGGCGGACAAGAGCCGCGCAGATCGCGGGGAAGTCGATGATCCCGGTGCTCTCCACGCGCAGAGCCGCAACGCACGACACTTCAGGCTCGTACTCGGCCGCTTCGGCGGGTTCGATCAGCTTCGCCGGCACACCGTTCGCCTCGGCGCGCTCCGCGAGCACTCGCAGCGCCGGCAGTTCGGTGCTGTCGGTGGCCACGACGAGCTTCCCGCAGATGTCCACCGGCACGCCGTTGGCGCGGGCGAACGCCACGACCGACCGGTTGCCGGCGACCGACATCCTGGCCTTGAACGAACCCGGCCTGTAGTACAGGCCGGCGTGCACAACGTTGCTGTTGTGGCCGGTCTGGTGGGCGGCCCAGTGGTCCTCCTTCTCCAGGACCGTGACCCGGTCGCCCCGCCGGACCAGCTCATGGGCCACAGACAGACCGAGGATTCCACCACCGACGACGACAACTTGTGCCACATCGCACAGGCTACGGACCCGTTGATCGGTGGCTCCGGCGACGTCCGTACATGACGGTGGCGACGCCGACAAGGAGTACGACTGCGCCGAAGCGACTCAGGCCGATCACGTCGGCACCGGTGCTCGCCAGGCCCGCATGTCCCTCAGGGGTGACCACAGCCGGCGGACTCCCCTGCGCGGGCGGCGCGCAGTCGGCGGGCTGCGTCGGCAGCGTGGGCGGCGTCGCGTCGCCGGGCACGAACTCGATGCCCAGGCGGGCCGGTGCGCCGTCGAATACAAGAGCATCGCTGGTCAGGTCACCGAACTTGGCCTTCCACCCGGCCGGCGGGAACATGAAGACCGTGTAGTCGGGGCCGACCGGCAGGTTGGTGAACTCGAAGACGCCGTTCGCGTCGGTCGTGGTCTCGGCCACGATCGGGCAGTGCTCGTGGTTGGTGAGCACCACCCGGACCCCCGGGATCGGCTGCCTCGGCCCGCTGGGTGGGGTGTACATGATGTCGCCGACGATGCCGCCGATCCCGCCCGGCACCCTGGCCGAGTCGAAGTCCGACGGGTCACTCTCGGGGTTCTCGACACCGGCATAGCCGAAGTCGCAGGCGACGAACAACCGGCCGGAGGTGAACGCGGCCTGGGGCACGGCCTCAGTCACGTCCAGGATCTTCGTCTCGCCGGCGGCCACCGTCACTCCGTCCGCCGCCAGGTCACCCCAACCCGGGCCTTTCCCAGTGAGTTCGTCACCGTTGCCGACCCGGTTGCAGTTCGCGACGATCCCAGTCACTGGCCCGCTGCCGCTGTTGGCGAGCGTCACGGTCACGTGTGCGATGTCGCCCACCTTGTAGGTGTCCTGGGTGAAACGCAGTTGTACGGCGAGTTCGCCGTGTAGGGGTTTGACCGCCCGGATCCGCAAGTCCTCGTTGCGGTCGGACTGGTCGACGGTGATCGCCCGGGAGCTGATCCGCCAGCCGTCCGGCGCGGTCCCGCTGAGGAAGTACGCTCCCGTGGGGATCGCGGGCAGGCTGAAGCGGCCCGCATGGTCAGTGCCCGTGGTGAACGTGCTCGGACCCCATCGGTAGCCCAGTGACAGGGTCACACCACCGAGTTCCTCGCCCGGGTCGGCCTGGCCGTTGTTGTTCTTGTCGCCGAAGACAAGCCCGCCGATCCGGCCGTCGGTCCGCGTGATCGCGAACGAAGCCGCGAAGTGCTTGATGTGCAAGCCGGTCGGGTCGAGGATGTCGCCGGCGAACTGCACGCTGGTCGCCTCGGCGTTCCGCTGGTGCCCGGTGACCGTGGCCGCGACCGACTCACTCGGCGCGAGCGGCACTCCCTTGCCCGAGAAGGCAAGCGGGCCCCACGACGGGTAGTCCAGGACGAAATCGGCGCTGGTCGGGAACTGTTCCAACGCACGGACGGTCACCGGGCTCTCGCCCACGTTCTTCACGGTGACCGTGGCCGAGAACTGCTCGCCGCTGGTGTAGGCGGCCTTGCCGAACTTCACGTCCACGTCGAGGTTCGGCTGGGTGTCCGCTGCCTTGGGTGGTGCGGGCTCCGCGGGTTTGGCGTGCTCGCTCCGGTTCGCCGACGCGGGGAGACTGGGGTCGGCCGACGACGGAGCGCTCGGTGCGGACGACGGTGGCGAGCTCGATGGCGGGTCGGCGGTCGCCGACGTGGACGGTTCCGCCGACGGCGTCGGTGTTTCCTGGTCGGCCCCGGCCAGTCCGGCCGCGTAGGTCAAGGTCACGGTAAGCGTGCTGATGAACGCGGCGATACGCGCGACGGATCTGCCATGCATGGCGGTGTCCCCCTGGTTTGTCCTAGCCGCGCAATTTAGGACCTTCCCAAGATCAGGTCAAAGAAAGTTCCCTACCGCGGTCCAGTCGGACCAGGCGAACAGTTGAACGCCCTTACCGTCTACAGTGGACGAACTGCCGTCCCGGAATTTTGTCCACAGGGGCGCCCCGGGTGAAGCATCCACACCGCCAATAACATCTGCCTCGGCAGCGCACCGAGTTGTCCACAGGTTTGGCCAGTCATCCACAGGGTTGTCCACAAGTGGAAAACCCTGTTGACGGGGATGCGAGAGTGAGCACATGACCTTGATGAGCAATTTGATGCCGGGCCGCGACTCCCCGCCCTGACGTGCGTTTGTGCCGTCACGACCGGGAGCCGCTCATCGCGCGATGGGCGGCTTTTTCGTTGTCCGGGACATTTCTGGCGAGCCCTCGTAGCCCAACCGGCAGAGGCGGCGGATTCAAAACCCGTCCAGTGTGGGTTCGACTCCCACCGAGGGCACGGTTTCTTTCCCGTGTGGTGTCAGTGGCAGCACGCCCGGCTGTTAACCGGGAGGGTCAGGTTCGAGTCCTGACACGGGAGCGACGCGCACGGTCCGGTGGCCACCCGGGTCTCATAAGCCTGGGCCGCCTGGTTCGACACCAGGGTGCGCGACCGACGCGGCGCATGATGGACTGGCTGTGTGCTCGCGACCAGGATCTATCTCCAACAGACCCGTGCGGACGACCTGCAGCCGGCCAAGGAACCCGCGTTCGACGTGTCGATCGTCCGGTCCGAGGAGCCGTCGCCGGAGTTCCACCGGTACCTCTACACAGCTGTCGGCGGCGACTGGTACTGGTCGAAACGGCTCAGGTGGACGTGGCAGGAGTGGCAGGACTTCCTGACCACGTCCGGCCACGAGACGTGGGTCTCGTGGGTCCGGGGTACCCCAGTCGGGTATGTGCTGATGATCCCCGGTGACGGCGAGGTGGAGATCAGGGACTTCGGGCTGGTCCCGTCGTTCATCGGCCAGGGCCTGGGCGGCCACCTGTTGACGTTCGCGCTGCGCCGGGCGTGGGAGATCGCCGGGACGAGCCGGGTCTGGCTGCACACGTGCACGTTGGACGGGCCGCACGCCCTGGCGAACTACCAGGCGCGCGGCCTGTCGGTGTACCACACCGAGGAGATGTACGAGGACGACGGCCCGCCGCCGGGTCCGTGGCCGGGCGCTAGTCGTCCTTCACCCGCGTGATGAGCTGCGTCGGGTTCACGAAACGCAACGCCACGAGCAGCAACAGCACTGTGGACAGCATGTACACCACGGCGATGGCGTCCACGGTCTGATCGGCGCGGATCCCCGCCCCGCTCTTGGCCGCGTACAGGGCGACCACGAGCGTCTGGCTGTCCGCGCCTGAGGTCAGGAACGTCAGCTCGAACATGCCGACGGTCCGTACGAGCACCATGACCGCGCCCGCGAGAATTCCCGGCAGCAGCAGCGGGCCGAGCACGCTCACCAGGATCCTCGGGGTGCCCGCGCCGAGTGTGCGGGCCGCGTCCTCCACCCGCCGGTCGATCTGTTCGACGAACGGCGTCATCGTGAGCACCACGAAAGGCAGTGACGGCACCACGTTCGCCAGCACCACGCCGGTCATGTTGCCGCCGAGGCCCCACTGGTAGAGCAATGTCGCCAGCGGGATGCCGTACGTGATCGGCGGCACCAGCAGCGGGAGCAGCAACAGCAGGCTGACCACGCGTTTGCCGGGGAAGTTCCGGCGCGCCAGGACGTACGCGGCCGGCACCCCGAGCGCCACCGAGATCACCACGACGAGCAATGCCACTTCCATGGTGACCAGCAGCGTGCTGCCCAGCCCGAACTCGGACCACGTCTGTTCCCACCACTTACCGGTGAACCCAGCGGGCAGCCACGTCCCCAGCCACACCGTGCCGAACGAGCTGACCACGACGGCCACGATCAGGGCGGTCACGAAGACAAGGAACACCGTGACCCCGGCCCAGGTGATCCATGCCGTCGGCGACAGGGCCAACGATCGCCTGGCGCGGATGGCCGTCATCCTTTGCCTCCTGTCGCCGGTCCCCGGTAGAGCAGGGAACGGGCCCCGAGCACGAGCACAACGAACACCAGTTGCGCGGCGGCGAGCAACATGGCCACCGCGGACCCCATCGACGGGTCGAGTCGTTCCTGCGCCTCCTGGTACGCGATCAACGCCATCACTCGTGCGGATCCGGATGGGTCCCCGAGCAGCACGGCCGACGGGAACACCGAGAACGCCATCACGAAGTTCAGGCACAACGTGACCGCGGCACCCGGCAGCAGCAGCGGAAAGACCACGTACCGGAACCGTTGCCCCGGGAAGGCGCCGAGCGTGGCCGCGGCCTGTTCGAGCGACGGGTCGATCCCGGACGCGTAGGCGAGCATCAGCAGGAACGCGAACGGGAACCCACTGACCACAAGGGACAGGAACACTCCCCACCAGTTGTTGGTCAACCGGACGGGACTGTCGACGAGACCGAGCCCCAGCAACGCCTTGTTGAGCCAGCCGGCCGGGCCGAGCACGTTCAGCATCCCGTCGGCGAGGAACACCGTGCCCAGGCTGACCGGCACGACCAACGCGGCGGCGAGCACCCGCCTGCCTCGGAACGCGCGCCGCATCCGGACAGCGATCGGCACGGCCGCCACGACGTTGACGAACGTGGCCGGCACGGCGATCGCGAGGGTGTTGACCAGGCTGCTGGAGTAGTACGGATCGGAGAAGAACGCCCGGTAGTTGTCGAACGGGTTGGTGAACCGTTGGGGGGTAAGGGAAAGCTGAATACCGAAGACGAACGGGTAGACGAACAACACGAGCACGACGAGCACAGCCGGAACGGCCAGCAGCAGCCGGAGATCGATGCCGCGCTCAGCCAGCCGGAGCCGGAGCGAAGGCCGCACAACGGTCGCGGTCACCGGATCACCTCCGCGACATTCCGGGTGTGGATCCGGTGAACGGCCGGCCCACGTGGTCGCCGGGCGGCCGGCCCGCAGCGTCGCCGAGCGGATCCGGCCCAGAAGCGGCCGACCCGGTTTTGTCGGTCCCCCACGGTAACGTTGATCCGGGGGACCTCAGCCCTCCCCTTCCATTGGGCTGCACGGAAACGAGGTGGCGCGGTCATGGCTCGAACACCAGCAGTCGGTCCGGGGTGATACCGATCCGGACTTCGTCTCCTGGGTTGTGCGGTTCGTAGCAGACCGCGTGCAGTTTGAGTCCGCTTGTTGTCCGCACTTCCAACAGGAACTGCCGGCCGTGGTACTCGACCACCTCCACGGTCACTTTGATCGCGTTGTGTTCGATGTCGACACGCAGGTCTTCTGGCCGGCACATGGCCACCGCGGCTCCGGTGACCGTGGACCGGCCCTGCCAGGTGCCGTCGTCGAACGTGAAGCCGGTGTCGGTGGCTGTGCCGGCGATCTGGTTACGGAAGCCCATGAAGTCGGCCACGAACGGCGAGACTGGTTGGGCGTACAGCTCTTCCGGGGTGCCGATCTGCTGGACCTGGCCGTCCTTCATCAGCACCAGCCGGTCGGCCAGGGACAACGCCTCTTCCTGGTCGTGGGTGACGTAGATCGTGGTCAGGCCGAGTTCCTGGTGCAGGCGCTTGATCTCGGTCCGCATCTCCACGCGCAGCTTGGCGTCCAAATTGGACAATGGTTCGTCCATCAGCACCAACGGTGGTCGTAGCACGACGGCACGCGCGATGGCGACTCGTTGCTGCTGGCCGCCGGAGAGCTGGCCCGGATGGGACCGGGCCAGGTGCTCCAGGTGGACCAACTCCAACGCGGCACGCACCCGCGACCGGACGTCCGCCTTCGGCACTTTGCGCATCCGCAGGCCGAAGGCGACGTTCCGTTCGACGGTCAGGTGCGGGAACAACGCGTAGTTCTGGAACACCATGCCGAAGCCGCGGCGCTCGGCTGGCTGGGTGTCCATCCGCTTGCCGTCCAGGGTGATCCGGCCCGCGGTCAGCGGGAGCAGGCCGGCCAGGCAGTTCAGGGCCGTGGACTTGCCGCAGCCGGACGGGCCGAGCAGCGCGATGAACTCGCCCCCGGTGATCGTCATGCTCAGCCCGTCCAGCGCGGTCACCTGCCCGAACCGGCGGCTCACCCCGGCCAGGTCGAGCGTGGTGATCCCGGGCGACACTACTTCTTCACCTTGCTTCCGCCGATCTCCCGATCCCACCGCTCGAACGCGGCGACCATGGCGTCGTTGTCCAGCGGGGTCTCGATCGGGTTGTTGGCGATCAGGTCCGGGTACTCCGGCCGGCCGAACTCGCCGATGGCCTTCTGCGACTCCGCCGGGGCCATCGACAGCGGCACGTCCCGCACCGCCGGCCCGGGGTAGAAGTAGCCCTGGTCGTACGTCTGGGCCTGGGCTTCCTTGGTGAGCATGTACTTCATCAGCTGGTAGAGCACGTACCGTTTCTCCGGTGTGACACCCTTGGGGATCACCATGTACTGGGCGTCGGCGACCCAGTGGAAGCCCTGCAGGGTGCCGGTCTTCATGTCCTTCGGCACCTGGCCGAGCGCACGCGGGTTGATGTCCCAGCCGGTGGTCGAGACCACGATGTCCCTGGTGCCCTGCGCCAGCTCCTTCATCACCGCGGACGTGCCGGACGGGTAGTACTCGACGTTCTTGCCCAGGTCGGCCAGGTAGGCCCAGGTCTTGTCCCAGCCACCCTTCGGATCTTTCGGGTCCTTGTCCCCCAGCAGGTACGACAGGCCCATCAGGAACGTCCGGCCGGGGCCGGAGTTCGCCGGCCGGGCGTACATGACCTTGTTGGGGTGTGCTTTGGCGTAGTCAAGGAGTTCCTGCGCGGAGCGCGGCGGGGTGGGCACGGTCGCCGGGTTGTACTCGATCAGCGGGCCGGACGGGTAGTACACCACGATGATCCCGTTGCCCTGGGCGAGCTTCTGCATCCGTTGGGCGGGTTCCTGCAGGGTGTCCTCGAAGCTGCCGAGCACGTCGCGGGCGTTGTCGGCGGCCTTCTCCCACAGGCCTTTCGACGCGCCGGCCGCGAGCGCGTCGGTGCCGGTGAGCACCAGGTCGATGTCGACCTTGCCGGCCTTCTGCTCGGCGTCGATCTTGCCGGGCAGCTCCGGCGCGGTCGACCTGGTGAAGTCCACACTGGACACCAGGTCCTTGTGCCCGTCCCGGAACTTCTCGATCGCCTTCTGGGTCAGCTGGAGGTTGCCGGCGACGTCCGCGACGGTGAGCTTGACCGGCTGGTCGGGCTTGCGGACCGGTTCGGCGGCCGGGCCGCTGGGGCCGGACGTGGGCGCCTGCTGCTTCTCCTGTGGCGCACCGCAGGAGACCGATAACAGCGCCGCGCAGCTGATGACCAGTGACAGCCTTCTCCTCATGGGCTCTCCCATCGGAGGAATCATCGGATGAATACGTTTACAGCTGTTACATACAGTACGACCTCGCGCAAGCCCCCGCCAGGCCCGCGGGTCTCGATCCGGTGTCGGCGCGGGCCGCCTTAATTCGTTGGACGGCCGTCCGCAATTTGAGTCAGAATTGTTCCCGTCAGCCGAGAGGAGGCAGCCCGATGATTACCAACCGGACCGTTCTTCGTCGCACTGCCGACGACCGAGACTGGTAACAACCAGCAGGTCGGAGCGGCTCTTGCGGTGAGCTAATAGCGCTCACATATCAAGAGCCGCCGAACCGGGAAATTGGTTCGGCGGCTTTTCGTCCCCATAGCTCAGTTGGACAGAGCGCGGCGCTACGAACGCCGAGGCCCGAGGTTCGACTCCTCGTGGGGACACCCCTGGCACGGCGGGTTGTGGTGCACCCGGTCTCCAGACAAGGACCGGGACGAACACAGTGGGGTGCTGTGGTGGGGGTGGGTCCGTGCGCCCACCCCCACGCACTCAGCCGACGTCCCGGCGGCGGAAGCCGACCAGGCCGGCCACGCCCAGAACCACTGCCACCACGGACAACCACACCAGCGGCGTGGCGGTGACCGCGCTGGTCAGCTTCGGCACGTGGGTGAACGGCGAGACGTCCATCGCCCACTGCGGCAGCTGGAGAATCGGCCCGAGCTGGCCGAGCAGCACGAACAACGTCAGCGCCGCCCAGCCGCCGATCACGTACTTCGGTGCCAGGCCGAACAACGCCATCGCGATACCGGCGACCACGAGCGTCGCGGGCAGTTGCAGCAGCGCGGTCTTCAACACCGACCCGAGCTGTCCGCCGACGTCGTCGACCTGGATGCCGTACGCGATCCCCAACGCCAGGCCGGCCACCAGCAGCATCAGCAGCGCGCCGACCGTGGCGAACACCAGATGGCTCGTCGCCCAACGGATCCGGCCGACCGGGGTGGCCAGCACCGGCTCCGCCCGGTACGTGGTCTCCTCGGCGCGCAACCGAAGCGTGGCCTGCACCGCGTAGACGGCGGCGACCAACGCGACCAGGCCCATCATCGCCGACATGAACGCGTCGACGATCGCGGTCGAGCCGCCCATCTGCGCCAGGACCTTCTCGATCTGCGGGTTGTCCTTGAGCAGGTCGACCGCGCCGTTGGCGATACTGCCGAACGCGGCACCCATCACCACGAACCCGACCGCCCAGCCGAGCATCGCCCACCGGTGCAGCCGCCAGGCGAGCCCGAACGGTCCGCTGAGCGTGACACCCGCGCCGGCCGGTCCGGGGCGCGGTCGGACGAGCCCGGCGCCGAAGTCACGGCGACCGACAAGGGCGTACGCCACAACGAAAAGCACGATCGCGAACCCGGCCATCAGGCTGAGCACCCACCAGTTGTCGTCGGCGTAGGCACGGACCTTCTCGATCCATCCGACGGGTGAGAGCCACGTCAGCCAGCCGGGTCCGTCGGTGCCGCCCGCGTCCCCGATCAGCCGCAGGATGAAGGCCACGCCGAACGCCGTGCCCGCGATGGCCGTGACAGTCCGCGCGTTCTCGCTCAACTGCGCGGCCACGGCGGTGACCGCGGCCATCACGATGCCCAGCCCGCCGATCGCGAACCCGGCCGCGAACGACCCGCTGACCGGCAGCTTCTGGCCGGCCATCCCGGCCCCGATCAGCAGTGCCATCACCAGGTTCGCGCCGATCGTGACCACCAGCGCGGCCGCCATCGGGGCGTGCCGCCCGACGACGGTGGCGCCGATCAGTTCGAGCCGACCGGCTTCCTCGTCCTGACGGGTGTGCCGGTTGATGGTCAGCATGCTCATCAGCCCGGCCAGCAGCGCGCCGATGATCGCCATGCGCCACATCACAACGGCTCCGACGGACGTGTCGTAAACCGGGCCGTAGATGGCAAGCATCGCCGGGTTGCTGCCGATCGTGCCGGCGATCCGCTGCCGGGCCGCTTCGTCCGGGTACAGCTGCGGAATCGTGCTCGCGGTGCTCAGCGCGATCCCGACGGTCACCACGATCCAGATCGGCAGCCGGACGCGGTCGAGCCGCAAAGCCAACCGCACCAAGGAGAGCGTGCCGGTGAGGGTGCTCATCGCAGGTCGTCCTCGTAGTGCCGGAGGAACATCTCCTCCAGGGTCGGCGGCTGGCTGGTCAACGACCGGACGCCGAACCCCGTGAGGTGCTTGAGCACGCCGTCCAACTCGGCCGTGTCGACTTCGAGCTTCACACCGCAGTTATTGGTCGCAGTGTCCTTGACCACCAAATCATGGACACCGGGCAGGTCGGCCAGGCCGGTGGGCGCGGTGCCCAGTTCGGCACTGATCGACGTACGGGTCAGGTGCCGGAGTTCGGCCAGCGTGCCGGATTCGACCGTGCGGCCGTTGCGGATGATGCTGACCCGGTCGCACAGCGCCTCGACCTCGGACAGGATGTGGCTGGACAGCAACACCGTGCGGCCGTTGCCCTTCTCGTCCTGGATGGTGTCCCGGAACACGGCTTCCATCAACGGGTCCAGGCCCGAGGTGGGCTCGTCCAGGATGAGCAGCTCGACGTCCGACGCCAGGGCGGCGACGAGGGCGACCTTCTGCCGGTTGCCCTTGGAGTAGGTGCGGCCCTTCTTGGTCGGGTCGAGCTCGAACCGCTCCAGCAGCGTGGTCTTGCGTTTGGCGTCAAGGCCGCCGCGCAGCCGGCCGAGCAGGTCGATGACCTCGCCGCCGGACAGGGTCGGCCAGAGCGTGACGTCGCCGGGCACGTAGGCCAAGCGGCGGTGCAGTTCGGCGGCGCTCCCCCAGGGATCGCCCCCCAGCAGCTGGGCGGTGCCCGAGTCGGCACGCAGCAGGCCCAGCAGGATGCGGATCGTGGTCGACTTGCCTGCGCCGTTGGGGCCCAGGAAGCCGTGTACCTCCCCCGTGCCGACGGCCAGATCCAGCCCGTCGAGCGCGCGCGTCCGGCCGAACGTCTTCACCAGGCCGGACACGGATATCGCGTGTGTCATGAGAAGGAAGCTACACTGTCTTCACAAAATCATGAAGTTAAGAAAGCGTATAAAGTTGTCTAAAGCAACTAAGAGTAAGGGATGATGCGCTGGTGAGTGAGGTGAGAGCAACGGCTCGCGACCAAGTCTCGGTGACCAGGTTCATAGAGCGATTCGCCGGGCACCTGGCGGACGCGGGTATGCAACGGATGGCGGCGCGGGTCTTCATCACGTTGTTAAGCGAGGACACGGGTCGGCTCACCGCCGCCGAGCTGGCCGACGCACTCCAGGTCAGCCCGGCCGCGATCTCCGGTGCGGTGCGGTATCTCACCCAGGTCAACATGGTCGTCCGGGAACGGGAGCCGGGTTCCCGGCGCGACTACTACACGCTCAACAGCGAAGACCTGTGGTACGACATGATCACGCAGCGCGAGCAGCTCGTGCAACGCTGGGACTCGGTGTTGCGCGAAGGCGTCGCGGCCCTCGGCGAGACCACCCCCGCGGGGCTGCGCATCCGGGAAACCGCGGCGTTCATGGACTTCCTGCACGAAGAGATGCCCGTGTTCATGAAGAAGTGGCACGAGCGCCGGGCCCGGCTGCTCCAAGAGTGGGACATGAGCGACTAGCTTGGGGCGCATGACGACCGAATCGAGCCGGGCCGACGCCCTGGCGGACGAACTGGCACGCCTCGGGTTCGACCACGAGCCGATCGGCGCGTCGCTGTACGGCATCCCCGGCTACGACGACAAGCTCGGCGACCCGTCCGCCGCGGCCGAGCAGGCATACCGCGCGAACCTGCTGGACATCGCCGCCCGCGCCGACGAGGTCGCCAAGTCCGACACGGACGCCGCGGACGGGATCACCCTGGCCGTGGTGGCCCAGCAGGCCCGCGCCGGGGTCGACCGGATCGACTCGTACATGGCCGAGTACACGGTCACCGACCTGTTCGTCAGCCCGGCCAGCGGCCTGCTGACGCTGCTGCCGATGACGGCGTTGCCGACCGCCGAACGGGCCCAGGACTACCTGACCAGGCTGCGTGGGCTGCGGGAGTACCTGCCCGCCTGCGCGCAGCGGCACCGGGAGGGTGTCGCCGCCGGCCGGGTCCCGGTCGCCCACCTCGTCCAGGCCGCCATCGCGCACCTGGACCGTTACCTGGCCGCGCCCCAGACCGACACGCTGCGCCGGCCGACCCCGCCGGCCGAGATCTCGACCACCTTCGAGGCGGCCCGCGACAAGCTGCTCGACGAGGTGGTCCGGCCGGCCTTCGCGGCGTACCGGGAAGTGCTGGTCGACGACATCGCCCCGCACGGGCGGCCCGCCGACAAGGTCGGGCTGACCTGGCTGCCCGGCGGGGACGAGATCTACGCGTCGCTGTCCCGGGTGCACACCACCACCGACCGCACGCCGGACGAGCTGCACCAGACCGGCCTCGACCTGATGGCCGAGATCCACGCCGAGTTCGCCACGGTCGGCGCGCGGGTGTTCGGCACCGCCGAGGTCACGGCCATCTTCGAGCGGCTGCGGACCGACCCGGAGCTGCGCTGGGCGTCCGGCGAGGAGCTGCTGGCGTCCGCACGGGCGGTGATCGAACGGGCCGAGGCCGAGGCGCCGCGGTGGTTCGGCCGGCTGCCGTCGAGCCCGTGCCGGGTGGAGGCCGTCCCGGCGGCGGAGGCACCGGGCGCGCCGATGGCGTACTACCTGCCGCCGTCCATGGACGGCCAGCGGCCGGGCACGTACTTCGCCAACACCTACCAGCCGGCGGAACGGCACAAGCACATCGCCGAGGTCACCGCGTTCCACGAGGCCGTCCCCGGCCACCACCTGCAGCTGGGGATCGCCCGGGAACTGACCGACCTGCCGCTGCTGCGGCGGATCGCGGACGTGAACGCCTACACCGAGGGCTGGGGCCTGTACTGCGAGCGGCTGGCCGACGAGATGGGCCTGTACTCGTCCGACGTGGCCCGGCTCGGCATGCTGTCGATGGACGCGGTCCGGGCCGGCCGGCTGGTGGTCGACACGGGCATGCACGCCAAGGGCTGGTCCCGCCAGCAGGCGGTGGACTACCTGACGCACAATGTGCCGATGCCGGCGCTGGAGATCAACACCGAGGTCGACCGGTACATCGCGTACCCCGGGCAGGCGTTGGCCTACATGGTCGGCCGGCTGGAGATCCAGCGGATCCGGACGAACGCGGAACGCGCCATGGGCGACCGGTTCGACATCCGACGGTTCCATGACCTGGTGATCGGCGGCGGACCACTGCCGCTCAGCGTCCTCGACCAGGTCGTCACCGATTGGGTGACCGCCTGACGAAGGATTGACTCCAGCTTTATGTACCCCAGATCACTCGGCCGTTGTCCGATCGATAGAGTGCGCCCCTGATCGATGGATGTACGCCTAGTGGTTGTTCGTACGCACAACACACTGCGCGTTGGGGCACGGACTGGTAAGAGGGAGCATTCAATCGTGAATCGGGTGAGCAAGCTGCGCAGAGGCGCCGCGCTGTTGAGCGTGGGCGCGATCGCCTTGATGGCCGCCGCCATCCCCGCTTCAGCGGACGCCGCCAAGGGTGTCTTCGCGGGGCGGGCGGAGAGCGGTCCGGGTGTCAACGTCAAGCCCCACGGCGGCGGCAAGGACGAGTTCTTCGAGACGGACCTGTTCAAGCTGAAGGTCGGCGACGACGTCCTCAAGACGTACTGCGTGGACATCCACACCGACATCATCGACGACGCACAGTACGACGAGGTGCCCTGGGGCGAGCACACCGCGCCCGACTCGACGTTCAAGAAGAACGCCGCCAAGATCAACTGGCTGCTGCACTTCGGGTACCCGTCGGTCGACCCGGACAAGCTCCAGAAGGCCATCGGCGGTAATTGGACACACGACCTGAGCAACCGAGAGGCCCTCGCCGGGACTCAGGCGTCCGCGTGGCACTACAGCGACAACGTCGACCTTGACCTCGACAACCCGATCGGCACGGAAAACCCCAACAACGACACCGCCGAGAACGTCGTCAAGGTCTACAAGTACCTGACCGACGACAAGAACAACGTCGGCATCGGCGACCAGCCGGCACCCGAACTGACCCTGAACCCGCAGAAGCTCGCCGGCAAGACCGGCTCGCTGATCGGTCCGTTCACGGTCACCACGAACGCACCGGATGTGGTCGTCAGCGCCCAGGTGCCCCAGGGTGTGGAGCTGACCGACAAGGACGGCAAGAAGCTGCCGGACGCCGGCTCCGCCGCCATGAAGGCGAAGGCGGCCGCTTCGGACAAGTTCGACTTCTTCGTCAAGGTGCCGGAGGGCACGCCGGACGGCAAGGCGGACATCACCGTCAAGGGCAACGTCTCGCTGACCCTGGGCCGGCTGTTCGTCAGCAAGAAGGGCGACAAGACGTCGCAGGCGATGATCCTGGCCGCCACCCAGAAGGTGAAGCTGCAGACCGCCGGTGAGGCCAGCTGGAGCGCGGCCGGCACCACGCCGCCCACCACGGAGGCCCCGACGCCGCAGGCCAAGAACGAGCTGGCGAACACCGGTGCGTCGGTGCTGACCCCGATCATCATCGGTGTCGTGCTCGTCGCCGGTGGTGTCGGTGCGCTGATCTTCCAGCGCCGCCGCCGTCGCGCCTGATCAACGTAGGTGAGTGATCCAGCCCCGGGGCCGCCGCCCCGGGGCTGGATCTTTGTTTAGATGGGTCGTGTGACCGGACCGACGACTCCCCGTAAGGACGTCGCCGCGCCGCACTGGCTGGTCCAGCTCGTCCGCCCGAAGTCGGTGCCGGTCGCGTGGAATCGGATCACCCGGGCCGCCGTGGGGATCGCCGGGCCGATCGGGCTGGGGTTGGCGGTCGACCGGCTGGACATCGGCGTGCTGGTGTCGATGGGCGCGTTGTGTGCGACTTTCGGCGACGCTGACGGGCCGTACCGGTACCGCTCGCGGCGGATCGGATGGGCCGTCACCGGCGGCGCTGTCGGGTTCTTTCTGGGCGCGTTGACCGGTGGGCAGGGTTGGTGGTCGGCACTTGTCGTCGTGTTGATCGCGGGGGCGTCCGCGCTGCTCAGCGCGAGCGGCAACATCGCCTCGCTGGCCGCGTTGCAGCTGCTGGTGTTCGCGACCCTCGGTTCGGGAACGCCGCGCGACCCAGCGTTCGCGACCTTGTGGTTCCTCGCCGGCGCCCTCCTCGCGTGGCTGCTCGCGATCGGCGGGTGGACGTTCAAGGCGACCGGGCCAGAACGGGCCGCGGTGGCGGCGGTGTACGACGAGATCGCGGTCATGCTGGCGGCCTCAGGGACCGCGGCCGCCCGCGACGCACGCCAAGGCCTCACCACGGCCCTGAACACGGCCTACGACGCCCTCCTGACGGCCCGTTCGCACCTGTCCGGGCGAGACAGGGCATACCGGCGGCTGATGACGCTGCTGGCGGACACCACACCGATCGTGGAGGCGAGCGTCGCCCTGGTCAACGTGGGCCGCCATCCGCCGGCCGAAGTGATCGTCCACATCGTCGCCGTCGCCGAGGCCATCCGGCTCGACCAGCCGATCCCGGCCCCACCCGAGTTCGAGGAGTCCTCCCGCGGCCTCGCGGCCCTCAAGGCCGGTCTGGAGGGCCTCACGTCGGCCAGCGGCAAGCGCGACGAACGTGATCCGGGCGAGGACATCCCGTGGCGGGAACGGTTCCAGGAGTGGTGGACGGCGACGTTCGCCGGCCGGGTCGCCTGGTCGCACGCGGCGCGCCTGATGCTGTGCATGGGGTTGGCCGAAGTGGTCAGCCGGGTGCTGCCGCTGCAGAACCCGTACTGGGTGGCGTTGACCGTCGCGATCGTGCTCAAGCCCGATTTCGGCTCGGTGTTCGGACGCGCTGTGCTGCGTGGGTTCGGCACGCTGCTGGGCGTCATGCTCGGCGCGGTGGTGCTCGCGTTCGACCCGCGAGGCTGGATCCTCGTGCTGATCGTCGCCGCCATCGCCGCCGCGTTGCCGATCGGCAAGGACCGCAACTACGGCATGTTCTCCGCGTTCGTGACCCCGCTGGTGATCGTGCAGATCGACCTGACCCACGCGGGTGACTGGGACGTGGCGCTCGCCCGGCTGCTGGACACCGCGCTGGGCTGCGCGATCGTGCTCGTCTTCGGCTACCTGCTGTGGCCGGGCAGTTTCCGGCCACGGGTCGGCACACACCTGCTGGCCGTGCTGGAAACCCTCGGTTCGTACATCCAGGACGCCTTGTCCGGTGCGGACAAGCGAATCGAGTTGCGCAGGCAGGTCTACCGTCAGCTGTCCGACCTGCGGAACGTGTTCCAGCAGGCAGTGGTCGAACCGTCCGCCGCGGGGCTACAGGCGGCCGCGTGGTGGCCGGTGATCGTCACCCTGGAACGCGCGACCGACGCGGTGACCGGACTGGCCGTGGGCATCGACCGAGGCGCCGAGCCGATCTCCCAGGACGCGATCGAGGCGCTCACCGACGCGGTCGCCGAGGCCGCGGCGGCCGTGCGGGAGGAACGACCACCCGATCGGATGCCGATGCCCGACGTGGACCGCCTGTCGCGCCTTGTCACCGAGCTGGTGGCGGTGCTGACGACGCTGCGCGGGCCGGACTGGTACAGCCGCTCGCCGGGCCAGATCGTCCGACGTCTGCTGCGGCCGGTCCGCACTGTTGGGTAGCCTGCGAGACGGGACAGGCCAGGTTTTCCTTCCAAGGAGCGACACAATGGGCATCAACTTCGACGAGCTGAAGAACAAGGCCGGGGACCTCCTGAACCAGCACGGCGACAAGATCGAGGACGGACTGGAGAAGGTCGGCGACTTCGCCAAGAAGCAGTTCGGGCACGACGAGCAGATCGACAAGGTGGTCGACAAGGCCAAGGACATGATCCCCGACAAGCCGACCACCGACGACCCGGCGGACAACACGTGACCACGACATCCCCAGCGACACCGGTCACCACCCGCAAACCCACCATCCTCACCTGGCAAGGTGTCGGCGCGCCCCGGCTGGAGTCGGTGCGGCTGCTGGTCGCCGAGCGCCGGTTCAAGGCGTCCGGCCGGTTGATCGCCGCCGCCGACGGCGACTCGGACGCCTACAGCACCTCCTTCGAGGCCGCCACGGACGAGTCCGGCACCTTCAGCCGCCTGCTGCTGCGCGTGACCACGGCCGAGGAGGAACGCCAGATCTCCGTCAACCGGACCGAGGACGGCCTGTGGCTGGTCGACCGGGGTCAAGGGTCGGAACGGTCCACCTTCGGCGGCGCGCTGGAGGTGGACGTCGCGGGCGCGGTCACGTTCAACGCGTTACCCATCCGGCGGTTGAACCTGCATCGCGAGTCCGGCCGGCACGAGCTGCCCGTGGTCTTCGTCTCGCTGCCGGACCTGTCGGTCCGGGTCACCCAGCAGACGTACACGACGATCTCCGTCAACGACGACGGGGCCGTGGTCAACTTCAGCTCCGACACGTTCACCGCCGACCTGACGGTCGACAGCGCGGGCTTCGTGGTCGACTACCCGGACCTGGCCAGCCGCGTCTGACCGAGCGTCCACTATGGACTCTCAGGACGTCCGCACGGCGACGAAGTCGCAGAGGGCGGACAACGCCGCGCGGGCGGGGATGTCCGGAATGTCGTGCAGCATGTCCCTGGCTCGTTCGGCGTAACGGACCACCTCCTGACGGGCGCGGCGCAGGCCCGCGGAGGGACGCAGCAACTCCAGGGCGAACGCACGGCAGTCGTCGTCCGTGATCGGCCCGGCCAGGACGACGTCCGCGAGCGCCGGATCGTCCTCCACCGCGTACAGCACGGGCAGGGTCACGATGCCCTCCCGCAGGTCGGTGCCGGGTTTCTTGCCCAGTTCGGCCTCGGTCGCGGCGATGTCCAACACGTCGTCGGAGATCTGGAACGCCGTGCCGAGCAGTTCCCCGTACAGCTCAAGGCACCTGGCGACATGCTCGTCGGCGCCGCTGACCATCGCGCCGAGCCGGACAGCCATCGCGATCAACGAGGCCGACTTGTCGGACATCACCCGCAGGCAGTGTCCACTGCGGTCAACCCCGTCCAGCGGGCCGACAGTCTCGTTGACCTGGCCGCGGACCAGCCGGCGAAGCGTGCCCAGTTGCAGCTTCAGCACCGCGTCGCCGAGGCCGGCGCCCAGTTCCGCGGCCCGCGCCAGCAAATAGTCACCCAAGAGCACTGCGATCGTGTTGCTCCAGCGGGCGTTCGCGGTGATGACACCGTGCCGCACCGGGGCTTCGTCCATCACGTCGTCGTGGTACAGCGTCGCCACGTGCACGAGTTCCGTCATCGCCGCGGCTTCCACGATCTGCGTGCGGGACGGTCCGAAGTGGGCGCCCAAGAGTGCCATCATCGGGCGGAAACGCTTGCCGCCCGCGTCGATCAGGTGCCCCGCTGCCGAGCTGATGAACGCGTTGTCCGCGTCCCGCACGACCGCACGAAGTGCTTGTTCCACCAGGTCAAGGTCGTCGGCCAGGTGGACGCCGGCCGACTCGACCGCCGCGAGCGGGCCCGGGAAACGTTGCGCGGTAACCATCTGCATAACTCCACGGTCGCAATCCGGCGAACGGACTACATCGTTCGTCGGAGTGACCGATCTCCCCCACCAGAGGGAGATCCGTTCTGTAACACCAGGACCCGCCGCGCGGACTAGACCGGTGTGTCTGGCAGACAAAGGTGGCACTGGATCGCGGCCGGTGTGGCCGGGTTGGCTGTCGTCGGTGCCGTGCTGGCCAACGGAAAGACCAGCAAGCCACCGACGTTGACCGCGCATCCGTTCCCCACGGTGCAGTTTCACCCGCCGGAGAACGGCGGCGTCATCGCGGCGACGCCGACCATGGACGCGACCACTGTGACCAATACCACACCGAAGCCGAAGCCCGGTCCACCGTCGACACAGGCCAGACCGACCGCGCCGGAGCACACCGAGACCAAGCTGACCATCACGTTCAGCCTGCCGGACATCCCGTGGTACTTCGACGACTGCGCGATCGCCAGGGAGTTCGGCCTGGCGCCCATTCGGAAGGGCGAGCCGGGGTACCGCCCGGAACTGGACGGGGATCATGACGGACTCGCCTGCGAGTAGCCCTGGCGGACGCGTGTGTCGGCTACTGATGTAACGCCATGCCGCACCCCGACTACATGCACGACGTGACCGAGTCGAAGACATCAACCATGTGGGTGGTCGGTGTCGTCGCGGCCGTCGTCATCATCTTGACATTCTTCGACTTCGACGACAGCAGACCGGTGACGACCATCCCGGTGAACCTGGGCGGGCAGCCCGCGGCCAGTGTCGACCGCGAGCTGAGAGGCCTGGGATTCGCCAACATCATGTACTCGTCGCCGATCGAGACCTCGGCCACCGTCCATCCAGAGTGGACGGTGGTCTCGGTGGACGGCGCCGGTCAGACCGTCGGCCTGGACAGCTGGATCATGGTCCGGGTGCACTGAACACCACGTTCAGCACCCCGAGCGTGGACCAGTCGACCAGTTCGTCGGCGAGGATCTCGCGGTATGTCCGTACTTCGACGAACGTACGTTCAGAGTCCTCGTGCACCCCGTACGGGCCTGGATTCTCGTGCGCGTACGCGATCTCCTCGGCGGTCAGCTCAACCGTGAAAACGTGCAGCCGGTGCGCGCACAAGGTCGCGACCACCTGCCGAACCTGACTGAGCCGCAACCGTTCCGGCGCGACCCGCAGGCCGGTCTCCTCGGCCATCTCGTGCACCGCCTGGTCGATCGGCGACCCGTCCAGCACACCGCCGCCAGGCAGTTCGTGCACGTAACCGTCGGACGTGCCCGCCGGCAGGCGGAACTCCTTGACCAGCACGACCTCGTTCCGCCACGGCGTTTCACCGGGCCGATAGGCCACAATGGACACGACGTCCGGCCGGCCGAGCACGAACTCGTTCGCCTTGACCCGGTCCTCGGCGGTGACGTACATCCGGGCGTGGTACGCCCAGATGAACTGGCCCTGGATCCACGCCAGCCGGCCGTCGAGCAGGATGTTCCCCGCGTTCTGCTGTGCCGCCACCCAGGTGCGGAACGTCGGCGACCGCCAAGCGACCAAGGGCACGAACCGCTCGCCGCCGGATCGCCGCGCGCCTGCCTCGATGGACGCGAGAGCAGCGGCGACGGTGTCCGACAGCGTCGGCAGCACTGGCGCGCCATGCTTGCGGGCGTGATGCTGCAGATAGCGGACATGCTGCGCGTCCTCGGGCGCGCCAAGCACGACACGGCCGGACGACTCGTAGCGCCCGAACTCCACGTTCGTGGTGAGGCCCGGCAGCGTGGCCATGTCCCGCGGCACCCAGAACAGGATCGTGTCGGCCGCGTCCAGCCAACGTTCCTCCCATGCCACCTGGTCGTCGTAGTCCGGATACGCGGTGCCGCCGGCGGCTTCCGGAACGAACACCACAAGGACGCCGACGTTGCTTTGCCGACACAGCTCCGCGAGCGCGCCCGGACGCCAGGACGGCACGGTCGCGGACCGTGGCGTCGGGCCGGCCAGGAAGATCGACGCGTCCCACTCGTCCGGCGGCTCCTGGCCGGCGTAGACGACCTCGATCATGCCGGCTTGCGGGCCACGACGACGCTGTAGCCGGCCGTCGTCGGCTTGTGCGTCACCTCGGCGAATCCGACCGTCCGGAAGATCTCGGTGAGTTCCGCGGCCGAGTAGCACCGCCCGGCCGTCATGAGCATCATCCGGACCGAGAACTCGGCCTGCCGCAACGGCCCGGTCTTGTCGTCGTCGATGTGCATGTCGTGGTCCACGAGCACTCCGCCCGGCGGCAGCGCGGCGAACGACGCTGCGGCGAGCCGCTCGATGTCGGCGGAACTCCAGTCGTGCAGGACGTTGGAGAACAGGTGGACGTCGAACCCGGTGGGCAGTTCGGCGAACATGTCGCCGGCGATCACGTCGACCCGGTCGGCCAGCCCGCGGGCGGCGATCGACGACCGCGAGAAGTCCACCACCGACGGCATGTCCAGCACCGCGGCCGTGGTCTCCGGCAGGACTTCGACCAGCGAACACGCGTAGATTCCGGAACTGCCGCCGACGTCGAGGACGCGCTGTGGCCGCAGGTCGCGCAACGCGTCGCCGAGCGCCGGGCCGAGGTAGCGGCCGCGAGCGTCCATGGCCGCGCTGAACACCGTCGCGAAACCGCCTGTGGACGACATCCGGGCCAGCCAGTCCCCACCGTCGTCCGCGCTCTCCCATGGCGCTGGCTTGCCAGTGCGAAGGACCTGGGCAGCGTCCCGGCAGCCCGGCCGGCCTTTCTGAGCCGCGGCGTAGGCCCGCACGTCGAGCTCGGCGCCCTCGGTCAGGTACGCCGCAGCCGCCGGCGTGGGCCGCACCGAGCCGCCGGGGAGCCGTTCGAGCAGGCCCAACGCGGTCAGGTACGTCAACGACACGTCTGCGGCGCGTTCGTCGATCTCCAGCAGTTCGGCCACCTCGGCGACCGTGCCCGCCCGGCCGGCGAGCTTGGTGAACAGGTCGAAGTCGCTGACGACCGAGATGAACAGGTCCACGCCGGACGCGCTGTTGACCAGGGCGATGACGTCCCCAGGCTGGTCTATGGTCATACCTTTGATCCTGGCGTGCGCCCCGGTCGCCCGTCCACTCTCGCAACTACCGAAAAACCCGCCTATACTCGGTAGTCAACGAGGGGGAGGCGTAGCCATGAGCGTGCTGGCGGAAACCCAACAACTCCTCGACCTGTTCGAACAGGTCGAGGAAATCGAGTCGGTGGCGGACACTCTACCGGCGGACGACCAGCGCCGCACCAGGCTGATCGGGGTAGTGGAACGCGCGCTGGCGAAGGCTCCCCCGGTCCGTCCGGTCGTCGCCGGTGAACTGCTGGACCTGACCGAGAAGACGGTACGGGCGTGGGCGCAGGAGGGCGTGCTCACGGTCAGCCACACATCCCCGCGGATGCTGCTCGACGCCGGCCGGCTGCACCAGGTGGTGCACCTCGTGGCCGACCTGCGACGGGCCGGCAAGACCCGCGGCCTGCTCGACGAGGTGTACCGGCGGCTCGCCAAACCGTCGTGCTGTGGCACAACGGGTGAGGCGCCCGTGTCCGCCGTGGAGATCGTGGACGATCTGGTCCGGCGGGCGCGGGCACCGCGGGCACTCAGTCGAGCGCACCGACGTCCCGGTTGACCTTGTTCCCTGGCATCAACAGCAAGGCCACCACGCTGAGGACCGCGACGAAGATCATGGCAGCGAACACGTTGTGGGTGGCGTCGTAGAGGGCGCCGCGGACGAACACCGCGACCGGGGAGCCGTCGTACGCTCCCGTAGCGTCCACATTGGACGGTAGGTGGCCGGCGACCCCGGCTGGCGCGTGGGCGAAGCGGTCGGCGAGCGTGGCGTTCGCGATCGCGCCGAACACCGCGACACCCACCGCGCTGCCCAGGGACCGGCTGAACATGTTCGTCCCGGTGGCCACTCCCCGTCGTTCCCAGCCGACCGACGACTGCACGGCGATCATCGACGGGCTGGACGTCAACCCGAGGCCGACACCGAGGACGAACGCGGCGCCCGCGGCCTGCCACACCTCGGCCCGCGCGGGCAACATGCCGATCAGCACGGCGCCGGCCACCACGAACACCGCGCCGATCAAAGCCGTGTTGCGCAGGCCGATGCGGAGGTACGCGTGCCCGGACATGGTCGCCGCGATCGGCCAGCCGATGGTCATCGCGGCCAGGGCGAACCCGGCGACCAGGGCGCCGGTGCCGATCACGCCCTGCACGAACGTGGGCAGGTACGAGCTGAGACCCATCATCAAAGCGCCGACGATCAGCGCCATCAGGTTCCCGCCGATGAGTGTGCGGCTGGTGAACACCCACAGCGGCAACACCGGTTCGGCCGCTTTGCGTTCCACGAACCCGAACGCCACCAGCATGGCCACGCCGACCGCGAAGATCAGCAGGCTGGGCGCGGAGTTCCACGCCCACGCCACCCCGCCTTCGAGCAGTCCCAGCAGCACCAACGACAGTCCGATGGTGAGCAGCGCCGACCCGGCGTAGTCGATCCGCTGTTCGCGGCGCTCGATCCGTTCGGCGAACTTCCGGACGATCATCAGCACGGCCAGGATGCCGAACGGCAGGTTGATGAAGAAGATCCACCGCCACGACACGTACTCCGCGAACACCCCGCCCAACGCCGGCCCGACCAGCGACGCCCCGCCCCAGATGCTGGTGACGTAACCCTGCACGCGGGCGCGTTCCTCAAGCGTGTATAGGTCACCGAGCATGGTCATGCTGATCGGCTGCACGGCACCCGCGCCGATGCCCTGGACCGCCCGCGCGGCGATCAGAACGGGCATGCTCCACGCGACCCCGCAGAGCACGGATCCGAGCAGGAACACCGCGATGCCGAACAGCATCACCGGCTTGCGCCCGAACATGTCCGCGAACTTGCCGTACAGCGGCACGGTCACGGCCTGGGTCAGCAGATAGATCGAGAACAGCCATGGGAACTGGGAAAAGCCGCCCAGGTCGGCCACCACGGACGGCACCGCGGTCGCGATGATCGTGCTGTCCAGGGCGACCAACGCGGTCGACAGCATGATGGCGCCGAGGATCGGTCCTCGCTCCGAACGTAGTCCCACCGCGCTGCGCGCGACCTGTGTCATTGTCAAAGCCCTCCCAGTAGCTCCCCCGAACCATGATCTACCTGGAGTAACTCCACCTCGGCTGTGAGAACCACTACAGCGCGGCTGTCCGACCGAGAGAATTTATCTCGACGTCAAGGTAAGTGGCAGAATGGGCGACTGTGCGTGACGCGGTGGACACCATCATGGACCAGTGGCGGACCGAGCGGCCGGACGTGGATCCGGAACCGATGGGGGTGACCGTGCGCGCGGCCCGATTAGCCGCCCTGCTGGAGCGGAGCATGGACGACACCCTGGCCGCGAACGGGCTGGCCGGGTGGGAGTTCGAGGTCCTCGCGTCGCTGCGGCGCAGCGGGGAGCCGTTCGAGCTGACGGTCGGCCGGCTGCTCGGCACGATGATGATCAGCTCGGGAACGATGACGCACCGGCTGGACCGGTTGGAGAAACGCCGCCTGGTGGCGCGGACCAAGGATCCGGAGGACCGGCGGGGCATCCGGGTCCGGCTCACCACCGACGGGCGGCAACTGGTCGACGAGGTCGTGGTGACCAGGCTCGACCGGGAGCGGGAACTGCTGGGCGGGCTGGACGAGGAGGGACAGCGGCAGCTCGCCGGCCTGCTGCGCACGCTGCTGCTGTCCCTCGACGACGTTTAGGGCGTCTTCACGATCCGGTCGAGCGCCGGCGGCGCCAGGTTCGGATGCGCGGTCAGGTACGCGGTGAACGCGTCCAGGTCGACCGGGCCACCACTGAGGTTCGTGCCCTTGGTGAACTCGGCGAACCCGTCCCCGCCGGCGGCGAGGAAGTTGTTCACCGACACCCGGTAGCCGCCGTTCGGGTCGACCGGCGTGCCGTTGACCGTGATGTTCGAGACCTTCGAACCCACCGGCGCGCTGTCCGACCACGAGTAGTGCAGCGACGAGGAGATCTGCAGCATCTTGACCCCGGCGGGCTGCCACTGCTGCTCCAGCACGTTCTTCAGGTTCGCGCCGGTCAACGTGACCGTCTGCATGATGTTGCTGAACGGCTGGACGGTGAACGCCTCGCCGTACGTGACGACACCGTCGCCCTCACCCGCCGGCGAGGACTTGAACACCAGGTCCGACCGGATCCCGCCCGGGTTGGTGATCGCGACGACCGCGTTGTTGCTCGCGGTCCCAGCCAGCTGCCCGTCGGCGAGCACATCACCCAGCGGCGACTCACCGGACGGGGCCTGTGAGCGGACCAAGTCCGCCGTGATCGTGCCGACCTGGCGGTTCGCGATGGGCGCGGACTTCGTCACCGCGTCCTTCACCAGCGCGGCGACCGTCGGGTCCGGCGTGACGTTCCGGGTGACGATCTCGTTGTGCGCCTTGGTCGCCGACCGGACGACGTCCCTGGTGCGGCGGTCGATCTTCAGGTCGATCACCGACAGCAGCCGACCGAACGACGCGCCCTGGATCATCGGCCGCGGGTTGCCGGCCGGGTCGTTGACCACGCAGTTGTACTGCTGGTGGCTGTGGCCGGTGAAGAACGCGTCCACCTTCGGCGACGCCTTCTCCACGATGGCGCGCGCCGGGCCGGCGACGTTCTTGCAGTCGTCCGGGCCGGCCGCGTCGGTGTTGTCACCCTGGTGCATGACAACGACCTGGGCCTTCACCCCGAACAGGTCCAGCAGGTTCGCGGTCCGGTCGATGGCCTGCACCTCGTCACCGAACTTCAGGCCCTTGATCGCGTCCGGCGTGACCACACTCGGCAGGTCCTTGAGGGTGACCCCGATGATGCCGACCGGGACACCCCGGACGAACTCGACACTGAACGGCAGCAACGCCGGCAGGCCACGGTCGGTGTACACGTTCGCGCCGAGGAACGGGAAGTCCGCGCCCTTGAACCGCGGCCGGAACTGACAGCCGTCCGTCGGGTGGCAGCCCCCGAACTGCATGCGCTGAAGTTCCTTGAAGCCCTCGTCGAACTCATGGTTGCCGACAACCGACGCGTTCACGCCGATGTCGTTCATGAACTCGATGGACGGCTCGTCATGGAACAGAGCCGAGGCCAGCGGCGACGCCCCGATGTTGTCACCGGCGGACAACACCAGGCTGTCGGCCGTACGCAACTGCTTGACGTGCGTGGCCAGGTAGGCCGCACCGCCGGCGTCGACCGTGGTGCCGTCCGGCAGCCTGACGCGCCCGGAGGACCCCGCGGGTGGCTCCAGGTTGCCGTGGAAGTCATTGATGGCGATCAGGCGTAAGTCAATGGTCGTGGACGGTTTGGCGAGCGCAGGGATGCCCGTGAGCCCCACCAAGCCGACCGTCGCCACCGCGAGTACCGCGGCGCGACGGATGGTCGAACCGATCATCTTTCCTCCGTCCGGGGATTTCACCCGGGCCGGGAGTCTGCCTGGTCAAGTGGGCCAACGCCAGACGGGGAGATGGATCGGAGATGTTTCGTGACTAGCCTCTTCAGGTGTGACCGCAGAGCCCCGCTGGCTGACCGACGCCGAGCAGAGATCGTGGCGCGCCTACGTGATCGGCACCGAGCGGCTGCGCCAGCGCCTCACCACCGAACTGCAGGACACCCACAACCTGCCCCTGGCCGACTACGAGGTGCTGGTCCGCCTGTCCGAGCAGGAGAACCACCAGATGCGGATGACCCAACTGGCCGACGAGGTCGCCCAGTCCAAGAGCCGCCTCTCCCACCAGATCTCCCGCCTCGAACAAGCCGGCCTGGTCCGCCGAACCTGCTGCCCCAACGACGCCCGAGGCATCCTCGCCGAACTGACCGACCAAGGCCTCACCCACCTCCACCAGGCCGCCCCCACCCACGTCGACGGCGTCCGCCGCCACCTGATCGACCTGGTCACCGACGAGGAACGAACCGTCCTGGCCACCATCTTCGAGCGAGTCCAGCAACACCTGGACGACACCGCCCCCTAGCCCGCTACCCTCTTGCACCAAGGAGGCGTGGCAGAGCGGCCGAATGCATCCGCCTTGAAAGCGGAAGACGGGAGACCGTCCGGGGGTTCAAATCCCTCCGCCTCCGCACCGTTGACCAGCAGAAACGCTGTAGTCCCGCCCACCCCCGGGGGCTACAGCGTCGGTGTGGGTCTCAATTGAGGTCTCATTTAGGCGCTTTCAGCTGAATGGGCATCAGCAGGAGTCGGCGGCCTTGCCGCGCTCATCGCCATCGGTGCTGCAATCGTGGCGTTCGCCGAAGCCAGGTTGGCCGAGCGTCAGGCAGCTGACGGCGTTGGCGCGCCTGTACATCAGCGTTGATACTGCGGTACAGCTCACGGTGACGTAGCCCGGCCCGAACGCTTGCCCAGATCAGCCATAGGGCGCCGAGTCCCAGCAGCCCGTACACCACAACCACAACAGTCACCCCGAACCTGGTCGTCACTTCACGGACAGCGCGAGCGAGGCGGCAACCCATCTACCGGGCGGCATGGGAGGTCGGGAAGCAGAACCGCTGTGCCCGCAGCTGAAGCGACGACGCTAAGTCTGATCATGAACCCGGTTTTCACAAATTGTGAAAACCGGGGCAGTATCACCTGGTTGGGGCAACGCCAATCTGATACGCCAGGCGACGCACGTCCCGTCCACCTGCGTTCCGACGAGCCGACACCAGCATGCCCGCCACCGCGTCCCGCACGAACGGGTTAGACCTCACCTGCTGCGGCGTCAGCTTCTCCGCCTTGAGGATGGCTTGCACGCCTTGATGCCGAGTTCGCTTGTCCTGAATCAGCGCACGCCCCAAGTCCATCCGATAGGCGCCCTGCCTAGACGTCGGCAACACCTGCCAGTCAACGCCCTTGGCAGCCGCGGCTGCCCTGCCGACGTGGCCAAGTTCGACCCCGATGCTGATCCGCCAGATGGCCACGTTGGCACGGCCGAAGTTGAGCATGGCCGAACCCCATGGGCTAACAGACATACCGAGTCGTTCGGCCATGCCCTCAGCTTCAGACAGGTGGGTTTCAGCTGTGGCAGCGTCGCCTTGACCTGCGGCAGCGAGCGAAGCTGTGAGGTGCCCCATGCCCCGGCTTTCCAAGCGCGCCCCAGACGCGTCCGCCGCCGCCACCGCGAGCTGATACTGACGTGGCCGAGACAGCGACGACATGAACCGTGCCCGTGCCCAGGCGGCCAATCCCAGCCATTCAGGGTCGTCCAGGGCTTCAGCCGCAGCCTGAATCCGTTCTGCGGCAACCAGTCCTAGATGCCTGGCGCCAAGCCATGCCGCCATGTTGCCGGCGGATTGGTAGACCGTGATCAGGCCGATCAACGAGTCGCGTCGGTGTGCGTCGTCCGCCGCATAGATCAGCAGGTCATGCAGCAGGCCGGGCAGGATGACCCCCTGCTGAACGAAGTCGGCCTGGGGGCGAAGCGTCGTGACCAGCAGCTCCATGTCCTGAGACACCAGCTCCCAAGACCGCGCCGGGTAGTCGTCGGGAACCTCACCCGGCCACCACTCGGTGAGAAGTGCGTCCAGTCCGTCAAGTGCCGCGTGCGCAGCGGTGCTGGTGGGCGCGACAGGAACACGATGCCGTCCGTCAAGATCAGTCGGAGACACCCGCAGGACAGCCGCTTCGTGGACCAAGCTGCGCGTCTTCGATGTCCATCGTGGGCCTGCCCATCGTCGCGGAGGCTGGACCCTTCGCATGCCCCCGGTGATCGCCGGGGCTTTCTCCGCGAAGAGGTTCGCGGCGAAGTTTACGGCAGCAACCCCATGCCTCACGGCATCACTGCCACTGACCAGCGATAACAGCACGTAGGCTCGCTGGTCCTCAAGCCACCCCGGACCCTGGTAGGTTCGCGGACAAGTTATGGCGAATATCCTGTAACGATGGCTGAGCGATGACGGTCTGACAGGGTGCCAACGGAGGCTGTCAGGGTTGGGGTCGGCGGCTGCTGGTGCTGCCATAGGTGAGGCGCCTGGTGTGCTTGACTGGGCTGATGGCTGACACGTTTGGGGTGCCGCGGCCGGACAAAGTCACCTATTACGGTCAGGTGGCGGGATCGAGCGCCGGGCGGGATTACAAGCAGCAGGTGCTCGCGGCGCTGGATCTGCGGCCTGGGCAGACGGTGCTGGACGTGGGGTGCGGTCCGGGAACCGATCTGGCGGACATGGCGGAGGCCGTGACGGCGTCGGGGTCGGTGATCGGCGTGGATGTCGAACCGGCGATGGTCGAGGAGGCCAGCCGCCGGCTGGCGGACAAGCCGTGGGTCGAGGTGCGTCGCGGCGATGCTCACGCGTTGCCGGTGCCCGATGCCAGCGTGGACCGTGCCCGCGCCGATCGGATGGTCCAGCACGTCGCCGATCCGGCCGGTGTGTTCGCTGAGTTCCGGCGGGTGCTGCGTCCTGGCGGTCTGGCATGCGTGGCGGAGCCTGACTGGGACAGCCTGGTGATCGATCCGGGCGATGTCGAGACGAATCGGGCGTTCAACCGCTTCGTGTGCTCCACCATGGTGCGCAACGCCACCGTGGGTCGGCAGCTGGCGCGCTTGGCCCACCACGCGCAACTGGAGGTGTGCGATGTGGTCACGGCTGCGCCGGTGTTTCGCGACTTCACCCTTGCCGACAAGATCCTCGGTCTGAGTCGCAACGCCGAACGTGCCATCCGAGCGGGTCAGTTGGACCGTGCGGCGGGCGAGCGGTGGCTGGCCGAACTGTCGGCCGGTCCTTTCCTCGCGACAAGCGTGCTGTTCATGGCGGTGGTTCGTCGAACCTGAGTGCGATCCACTCCCAGTCGATCAGGTCACAGAAGAACCCGCGCAGGCTGTCGATGCGTTGCACCTTGCCCACCGCGGTCAGCGGCTGGCCCTTTCTGGTGAGGCCACGCAGACCACGATCCAGGCGACACAAGCCCGGCAGGGCAACCGGCTCGATGAGATGGACGGCAAGCTCGACAGGCTGATTGAGATTCGGCAGGCCAAGGCGTCCGGGCCCCGGTGTTCAGCCCAGCACGACGAGCATGGCGGGCACGACAGACAGCAGGAACACGGCCCAGGAGCTGACAATCCAGGGCGAGGGGGGTGTGCCCCGGCGGGCAGCGAGGCTGCCGCCGACCACTGTGAGCAGGACGCCGACCCCCACGGCTAGCAACGGCAGCCACCCCAGTATCCAGTCGAGCGTGCTGAGGCTCGTGCGCCCGCCGTGGGACGCGGCGACGGAGTAGAGCCCCAGGAGGAGCAGCGACGGCAGGGCGCTGGCCAACATGAGGCCGACCGACAACCAGGCCCCTGGTGCGAGGCGCTTCGCAGGTATATCGGCATTGAAGCCGCCCACGAAGTCAGCATCGGCACGGGCGGGTCTCGGCATGCGACGGCTGTCCGAGGGACGGCGGCCAGGCGCTCCTGACCGCTCAGCATTCACCACGTCATCATCAGTCACGGGGGAATCCTGGCCAGCCCACCGCCGCGCCGGCATCCGCGTTTCTACTCATTCCGCTCGGACAAGAGCACAAGACGACGCGCAAGTTGTCAGTGCCACGCATATCCGCCCGACCACCCCACCCACAGATCCACAATGGACGGCATGGGTCTCATTCAGGACGGTTCGGGCTGGTTCATCCACCACGCCGCAGGGGCCCTGCCAGGTGATCTCTCGTCGAGCCGGAAACCCTATGTGGAGGCTGTGCCGGCCGGGTGATCAATTCCCGGGATCCGACCGGCACAGCTCTCCGTGCCACGCTCGACCCGACCGGATGTCGCCCCGACAGTTTCCGGTACGCGTTGTCGCATGGACTTCGACAAAGGGAGAAAGATCGCCGCCCGCGTGGCAGGCGGGCAATCGCGGTGATTACGAAGCCGGACCGCGTTGTCCGGATCGGCTCACCTGTGGTGGGCGATGACTACTTGGTCTTGCCCAGGCCCAGGCCGTTGCCCAGGACGCCGGTCGAGCCGATCAGGCCACCGGCGCCGTTGCCGCTGGCGTTGTGCGAACCGGCCGAGTCGCCGACCTTGTGCACGTTCACGTTGTCGCCCGCACCCTTGGCGCCGTGGGTGTTGGAGCCGGCCTGCGAGGAGCCCTGGTTCGAGGTGCAGGAGTCGTCGTTCACGTTGGTGGACACGTTGCCGTTGCTCAGAACGTTGATGTGCGGCTGCTTGAGCGCCTCGTCGACGTCCACGGCCACCGGCACCAGGCCGACCAGGCTCTGCGCGTTCAGGTCCTCGAGCGGACGGTTCGCCAGGCAGCCGAAGTTCGGCGAGACGTTCACGTTGTTCAGGGCGTGTACCGGAACGACGCCCGTCTGGTTGATGTTGCCGTCAGTGCTGCGGCCGTGGCCGTGGTCCGGACGCTCGCCGGCGAAGGCGGTACCCGCGACCCCTGCGAAACCGGCGGCGGCGAGAGCAGCTACGACGACGGCCTTCTTGAACAGCTTCAAGTTACTCATTCCTTTCGACTTGCGGGCCCGGAAATCTGGCTGATGGTCTACTTCGCCCCCAGTGGCGTTTGGGCCCGCTGCACGCAGGACCATACAACAGCTCGGCATTAGTCAACGGCTCGAATAACACTATCGGGTGATCGATCCCGCCGCGTTTCCCGCTTTCCGGTGAATGTGCGCGAGCCACGTTCGCCGACCCAGAAGTTGGCGGCGGCCTAACTGACATCTCGTCGAGAGCCAGAGAAGTGCCTGTTGTTCAGGGCAGTCTTCGTTGTCGCGACGTTCGGCGCCACGCCCTTCGGAGCATCCGGCGTCCGGCTGGGCGGAAATTGCCGATCCCCAGTGGTCGATGAACGCGCATCAGGCACCCGAAATCGTTCCAAGTCCACTTTCGCGCAGGTCAGGATGCATCTTGTGGATATACCGGGCCAATGCGGAGCGCGCTCATCGGAGCCGAGGCCGTGATCGCCGGGGCCGGGTCTGGTCTGCTTGCCAGTACTGGGATTCCGGGGCACGGTGGGCGCGGGGCGCGGGTTTGGCCATCCCGGCCAGACTTGTCCAGCGGCTGGTCCGCGTGGCTTCAATGAGACGGTCATGACTGGATTCCGCGACACCGTGGTCGGGGTCGACGCCCATCCGCGTGGGCTCGTGGATACTCGCCGGCCTGGCTCAGGCGCAGCGCACATACTCGATTGCGCCCGCGAACTCGTGCAACGCGAGGGCGGCTACTTCTTCGTCGCATGTCCGCTGTAAGGTAGGGATTTCCAACAGGACATCGTCCATGTGATGATCATCCGTCAGCCAGGAGCGGCGCACGGTTTTTTGTCGCCGGGCGGTGGGCACGACCGGGTTTGAGTGATTTTGCTCGTCCGGGGTTCGAATCCCGCCGCCTCGCTTTGGGTGATTGTGTCCGCAGAAGGCGCGGACCCGGTCGCTCGCCATAATGTTTGAGGGAGGCCCCAACCCCCCGAAGTTTGTCGGTCCACCCTCGGTCGTCGGGTGGCGGCCGTGCGGAGTGTGGTCGGCCGGTCACTTTGAGTACGGGGCGTTACGTTTCCGGACAGTGACCGAAACTTCACCAATTCAGGTCACTTGTGACTTGGGACACAAAGGGGCATGCTCAGGGGAAGGGTGGTCCTTCGACCCGCGTCGGAGCCAGGGACCAGCCGGAAAGGGTCAGGTGATGCCGTGGCGAAGCTGTCAACGCAGGTGGTCGCGCGCCTGCCGCGTCCCCGCGGCTGAGACGACAGCATCGACCCAGCCGTGGCTGTGGGCGGCGTGGTCCGTTCCCATCAGTGCATCGCACCTGGACGCCGATCGAGTCCTCGGTTGGGACTCCGCGCCGGTCGGGCCTGGGCGTGTGCGGCCACTGACAAGTCCATCCGAAACCCGGGCGCGCCTGCGGGCGCGTCCGGGCTTTGTCTTGTTGGGCTTTGTATCGTTGGGCCCCACACACCCCCGGAGGCGACGTGGAATTCAACGACGACGTGGGGCTCGACACGTCCCAGGTGCAGGACTTGCGGTCGGGCGGCGGCGGCATCGGGCCCCGGGTGTTGCTCGGTGGTGGCGGGCTCGGCGTCGTCGGACTGATCATCTACTTCGTGATGTCCCAGTTGGGGGGTACGCACGGGAGTCCGGCGTCCGGGCTCGGCGCGGTGGGGTCCGGGCAGCGGGTGGACAACTCGAAGATCGCCCAGCAGTGCAAGACCGGGCGGGACGCCAACACCAACCACGACTGTGCGCTGGTCGCCACGATCAACTCGATCCAGGGTTACTGGCAGGACCAGTTCGCCCGGTCCGGCAAGACCTACCGGACCGCGCCGACGAACTTCTTCAACGGCCGGGTCAGCACCGGCTGCGGCGGCGCGACCTCCGACACCGGCCCGTTCTACTGTCCCGCCGACTCCCAGGTGTATGTGGACCTTTCGTTCTTCAACGAGTTGCGGTCCCGGTTCGGCGCGCAGGGTGGGCCGTTCGTCGAGGCGTACGTCCTGGCCCACGAGTACGGCCACCACGTGCAGAACCTGCTCGGCACGTCAGGCAAGGTGAAGTCGCGCTCCGGTCCGACGTCCGACTCGGTCCGGCTGGAGCTGCAGGCCGACTGCTACGCCGGGGTGTGGGCCAAACAAGCGACCACCACACCGACCGCGAACGGCCAGCCGCTGATCAAGAACATCACCGACGACGACATCAAACGCGCCCTGGACACCGCGGCCCGGATCGGCGACGACTTCATCCAGACCAAACTCGGCAACGGCCAGGTCGACACGTCCAAGTTCACGCACGGCAGTTCCGCGCAGCGGGAGAGGTGGTTCACCACCGGCATCAAGTCCGGCAACCCCGCGAACTGCGACACTTTCGGCACCAACAACCTCGGTTAGCATGCTGCCTCGGCCCGGCGACCGCAGCCGGGCCGAGGAGCCCATGCCCACCGCACTGATCACCGGTATCTCCGGTCAAGACGGCGCGTACCGCCGCACCAGTTCGGTCAACTTCTGGCGGATCGCCGGGGTGGGGCGCTGAACCTGCTTGAGGCGATGCGGATCGTACGGCCAGGGGCCCGGTTCTACATCCCCAAGGTGGTCGACCACTTCCGGCGCGGCGAACGCGAGATCGAACTGGGCAACACCGGGGTGTGGCGGGACTTCGGCGACGTCCGGTCGGTGGCCCGGTACTACCGCCGGCTACCGGATCGAGGTCCGGGTGAACCCGGCGTTCGTGCGGGCGAACGAGGTGATCCGGCTGGTCGGCAGCCGGGACCGGCTCGTCGCCACGCTGGGCGACGAGCCGCCGATTCCGCTTGAGGACACCCTCGCCTGGATGTTCACGGCGCGCTGACCAGCAGCGGCAGGCTGTCGTCCAGCCCGCGCACCTCGACCGTCCACGAAGGACGGAACGCGGCGAACCGGGACGCGGTGAGCGCGAGTCGCACCGACGTCGCGGCCTTTCCCCGGCGTGCCAACGTCATCGTGCCGTCGGGTACGTAACCGAGCTTGCGGCTCACCGCGTTCGACGCCGCGTTGTCCTCGAAGGCGTCCGACATCAGCCGGGTCGCGCCCAGGTGGTCGAAGGCGAACATCGCGACCGCCGCGCGCATCTCCGTGCCGTAGCCCTTGCCTTGGTGCCGCGCGCCCAGCCAGGACCCGGTCGTCACCTCACGCGTCACTGCGAAGTCGGTGGCCTCCGCGCCTTGCGTGCCGATCACGCGCCCGTCCAGGCGGACCAGGAAGTTGATCCGCCAGTTCGCTGGCTTGACCCCGGCCCGGGCGGACCAGTGGTATTGCAGCCATTCGTGTTCCGGGTTGTCGGTCCAGGGCACGGTGAACGGCATGTAGTCCGGTGGGTGCACGCCGAGTCGCGCCTCCGCCACGAGTTCGAACAGGCCCGGGTCGTCGTCCGGACGCAGTTCGAGGCGCGGGGTGCGCAGGACCAGGTGTCGCAGTGGCCAGGGATCCGCCATGTCGAGATGGTCCCCGGTCCGCGCACGCGACGCGACCGGATTACCTTGAGCGACGTGTATGCGATCGTGGCCCGGGAGCCGGGTGGACCTGAAGTACTGGAATGGACCGAGGTGCCGGACCCCGAGCCGGGGCCGGGCGAGGTGCTGATCGACGTCGCCGCGAGCGCGGTGAACCGGGCAGACCTGTTGCAGCGTCAGGGTTTCTACCCGCCGCCGCCGGGTGCGTCGGACATCATCGGCCTGGAGTGCTCCGGCACGATCGCGAAACTCGGCGAAGGCGTCACCGGCTGGCAGGTCGGCGCCGAGGTCTGCGCGCTGCTCGCCGGCGGCGGATACGGCCAGCGGGTCGTTGTGCCCGCGGTGCAGGTCCTGCCGTTGCCTGACGGGGTCGACCTGGTCGCCGCCGCGTCGATCCCCGAGGTGGCGTGCACGGTGTGGTCGAACGTGGTGATGCACGGCCGCCTCGAAGCGGGCCAGGTTCTGCTGGTGCACGGCGGCGCCGGCGGCATCGGCACCCACGCCATCCAGGTCGGCAAGGCACTCGGCGCGACCGTCGCGGTGACCGCGGGCTCGCGGGACCGGCTCGACCGCTGCGCCGAACTGGGCGCGGACGTCACGATCAACTACCGGGACCAGGATTTCGTCGAGGTACTGGGAAGCCGCGGCGCGGACGTCATCCTCGACAACATGGGAGCGTCCTATTTGGACCGAAACCTCAACGCCCTCGCCATGGACGGCCATCTGCTGGTGATCGGGTTCCAAGGTGGCCGCAAGGCCGAGATGGACATGGGCAAGTTGCTGTTCAAGCGCGGCAGCCTCACCGCGCTGAGCCTGCGGTTCCGGCCGGTCGAAGGACGGGCGAGCAAGGCGGACGTGGTCGCGGCCGTCCGCGCCGGCCTGTGGCCGATGTTCGCCAAGGGCGAGGTCAAACCGATCGTGCACACCGTCATGCCGATGAGTGCCGCCGCCGACGCCCACCGCGCGCTGGAAAGCGGCGGCGAGGTCTTCGGCAAGATCGTCCTCACGTCCTGATGTCGGCCACCGCGTCGACGAGCTGGTCCACCTCGCCCGAAGTGGTGTAGTGGGCCAGCCCGACGCGGACCGCGCCGCCCACCTCGCTCACGCCGAGCGCGGCGAAGACACCGCTGGGCACGTCGTCGGCGAACGCGCAGATGCCCCGCTCGGCCAGTGCCACGATCGCGTCCGCCGCCTTCACGTCCGCGATGGTGAACGCCAGCACCGGGATCCGGCGCATCGCGTCGCCGATCACCATCACGTTCCGGATCGCCCGCAGCTCCGAGATCAGCTTGGCCAGCAGCCCCGCCTGGTACGACTTGGCCGACGACAACGACGTCTCCAGGCGCTCCCGCCGGGTGCCGGACGCGGCGTCGTCCAGCGAACCCAGGTAGTCCACGGACGCCACCAGGCCGGCCAGCATCGGGTACGCGTGCGGCCCTAATTCCAGGCGTTCCGGTCCGCGTGTCCCCGGGTCCAGCGCGGACGCGGGCAGCCGGTCGAGCAGGTCCGGGTCGGCGAACACGAGCGCGCCGACCGCCGGCCCGCCCCACGCGGACGCCGACACGGCGATGATGTCCGCGCCAAGGGCACGCATGTCCATGGGCATGAACGGGGCCGCGTAGGACGCGTCGACCACCATCAGCGCGCCCGTCTTGTGCGCGATCTCCGCGATCTTCGGCACGTCCGGCCGGGTGCCGACCGCGCCGGAGGCAGCTGTGACCGCGACCACCTTGGTGCGCCGGGACATCAGGCTGTCGTACTGCCACGCCGGCAGCTCACAGGTCTCGATGTCGATCTCGCCCCAGCGGATCGCCGCCCCCGGCCGTTGGGCCGCGCGCAGCCATGGCGCGATGTTGGCCTGGTGGTCCAGCCGGGACACCGCGACCTCGTCACCGATCAGCCACTCGCTGCCCAGCGCCTCGGCCAGCCGCTGCAGCAGGACGGGCACGTTCGGGCCGAGCACCACGCCGGCCGGCTCTCCGCCGACGAGGTCGGCCACGGCCCGCCGGGCCGCCTCCACGATGGCCTCGGCCCGCTGCGACGCCGGGAAGGCACCACCGGGCCCGGACACCGGCGCGCGCATGGCCGTGGCGACCGCCGTGGCGACCTGTTCGGGCACCTGCATGCCGGCTGACGCGTCCAAATGAATCCAGCCGTCACCCAACGCGGGGAACAGCCCACGAATCCGAGCGACGTCGAACGCCATGGCCACACCGTACGGAGCCGGCCAAGTGCGGTGACCAGTACCCTCGGGTATGTGGACTTGTGGGGGAACGTGCTGGCGACGAATCCGAGCGGGATGGGACATATGAACGACCACGCCACCAACGGCGCCCAGGCTGACGACAACACCCACCATGTGGTGGTGGTCGGACCGGACGGCCAGCCGCTGGGCGCGGCCAGGATCCCGGACGGCGACGACCGGCCCGGCGAGCAGATCGGCGACATGGTGGAGCAGCCCGCCAAGGTGATGCGGATCGGCACCATGATCAAGCAGCTGCTCGAGGAGGTCCGCCAGGCGCCGTTGGACGACGCCAGCCGAACCCGGCTGCGGGAGATCCACCAGTCCTCGATCAAGGAGCTGCAGGAGGGTCTCGCGCCCGAGCTGCGCGAGGAGCTGGACCGGCTGACCCTGCCGTTCACCGCGGACTCGGTGCCGTCCGACGCCGAGCTGCGGGTCGCCCAGGCCCAGCTGGTCGGCTGGCTGGAGGGCCTGTTCGCGGGCATCCAGACCGCGCTGTTCGCCCAGCAGATGTCCGCACGTGTCCAGCTCGAGCAGATCCGCCGCGGCGCCCTCCCACCCGGCCTCGGCGGCCAGCAGGAGGCCGGTCACGGCCGTGAGACCGGGCAGTATTTGTGACTTGGTCGCGCCGGTCGTTTGCGCCACGCAACACGCCCGACATCGCCCCGAGCACAGCGACGACCAGCCCCGAGCGGAGATGTCGGTCGCGTGGGGCGGGGTGGAAACGACCGGCTTGGGCGACCAAGTCCGTCCGAGCGGAGCGAGGACAATCGAACACAGCGGCCAGCAGGAAGGTGGCCACGGCCGTGAGACCGGGCAGTATTTGTAGCGCTGACAACCTTCACCCCTGGTGAGACGTCTGCCTGTTGTGCGGGGATGGATCCGAATAGCGCTGGTTGCCGGGGTTGTCGTGGTGCTCGGGGGCGGTGTGGCCGGCCTGTGGCTGAGCAGGGTCATCGGCTACGAGCCGGTGGCCGGCCAGGCGACCTTCCAGATCGAGGGTGTGGTCGGCCCAGACACCGGGGCGCAGTGCCCGGTGGACAAGCGGTACGTCGACGAGCAGCCGACCGGGCTGCGCGACGACGTGCTGGCGGCGTACACCAGCCTGCGGGCGAAGGCGACGGCCGAGAAGGTCACGATGTGCCTGCAGGACGGCAAACGCAGCTCCCGCCAGCAGCAGGCCCAGTTCGACGACTACGTGAAACGGTTCGGCAGCCGGGAGCTGGCCCGCAACTACGCCTTGCCGCCGGAGGAGTCCAACCACGTCAAGGGCGTCGCCGTGGACATCCAGCCGCTGTCCGCGGCCGGGTGGGTGGAGCGGAGCGCCGGCAAGTACGGCTGGTGCCGTCGTTACGAGAACGAGCCATGGCATTTCGAATACAGCCCGGACTACGCCAAGGGCTGCCCGACGCTGCTACCGCATGCGTGAGCGACCTATCATTCCTGCTCATGCTCAGCACACGACCGGTCACCAAGGGGTCAACCGGCCGCCGGTACTCTCATCGACTGTGCAAGCGACGAGCACGATCGACCGACCGATGACGACGGGGGAAGCCCCGCTCGACAATCCCAGCCGCACCTTCGGGCGGGCATGGGACGATGTCCGACGCGGTGTCCGGGCCGTGGACCTGTGGGGTCACCTCGGCTGGCAGGACATCAAGCAGCGTTATCGCCGTTCGGTGATCGGACCCCTGTGGATCACGCTGAGCATGGCGGTGACCGCCATCGGACTCGGGCTGCTGTACTCGCAGCTCTTCAAGACGACGATCGGGACATTTCTCCCGTATATCACGGTCGGCTTCATTGTCTGGAACTTCATCGTCGGATGCGTCATCGAGGGCACCGACACGTTCATCTCGAACGAAGGACTGATCAAGCACCTGCCCGCGCCGCTGACGGTGTACGCGTTGCGCACGGTGTGGCGGCAGACGCTGATGATGGCGCACAACCTGATGGTCTACGTGGTCGTCGTCGCGATCTTCTTCACGAACCTGACCGCGGCGGGGTACACGATCAGCGACGGCGGCACCCAGCAACCGGGCCTGAGTTGGACGGTCCTGCTGGCGGTCCCCGGGTTCCTGCTGATCGCGGTCAACGGCGTGTGGGTCACCCTGCTGTTCGGCATCATCGCCACCCGCTACCGGGACATCCCGCCGGTGATCAACGCGCTGATCCAGCTGGTGTTCTTCGGTACGCCGATCGTGTGGTCCACCGACCTGCTGACCGGCGGCGGCGCCTTCGGCGGTGGCGGCGGCCACTGGCGGGTGCTGATCGCCGAGCTCAACCCGCTGTACCACTTCGTCGAGGTGATGCGCGCGCCGCTGCTCGGCATGGTGGTCAGCTGGCACCATTGGGCCATCGTCGGCGGCATCACTGTCATCGGCTCACTGCTGGCTTTGGTGGCGATGCGTAACTACCGCGCGCGCGTGCCCTACTGGGTGTAACGGAGGCTGGAGACATGGTCAGCATCGACGTCTGGAACGCCTCCGTCGACTTCCCGATCTTCGACGCGAAGACCCGGTCGCTGAAGAAGGCGGTGCTCGGCAAGGTTGGTGGGCACATCGGCACCGAGGCCAGGGTCCCGGTGATCGAGGCGCTGCGGGACATCAACCTGTCGTTGGGCGACGGCGACCGGGTGGCCCTGGTGGGCCACAACGGCGCGGGCAAGTCCACGCTGCTGCGGCTGCTGTCCGGGATCTACGAGCCGATCACCGGCGGCGCGAAGATCATCGGCAAGATCGCGCCCGTGTTCGACCTGGGTGTCGGCATGGACCCGGAGATCTCCGGGGTCGAGAACATCATGATCCGCGGCCTGTTCCTCGGCATGAACCGCAAGGCGATGGAGAAGAAGGTCGACGACATCGCGGAGTTCAGCGAGCTCGGCGACTTCCTGCAGATGCCGCTGCGGGCGTACTCGACCGGGATGCGGGTGCGGCTCGCGCTGGGCATCGTCACGTCGATCGACCCGGAGATCCTGATCCTGGACGAGGGCATCGGCGCGGTGGACGCGGCGTTCATGAAGAAAGCCAGAGACCGCCTGGTCGACCTGGTGAAACGCTCCGGCCTGCTGGTGTTCGCGTCGCACCAGGACGACCTGCTGCTGGAGCTGTGCAACCAGGCGATCTGGATGGACGGCGGCCGGATGAAGATGCGCGGCGGCCTGCGTGAGGTGCTCACCGCGTACAAGGGCTACGACCCGTACGAGCACCTGGGTCCGGAGATGCTCAGCCGGCTGGGTGTCGAGGCCGTTCCGAACGGCGAGACCCGGTGACCACGCCGCTGCGGCCGGACTCGGTCGTCACCGTCGTGGTGACGAGGCACCGCCGTGACCTCCTGGTCGACTCGTTGAAGGTGATCGGCGCGCAGACCCGTCCGCCGGACCACCTGGTGGTCGTGGACAACGGCCCGGACCAGTCGGCCGAGGACGTGGTGGCCGCGTGCCCGGTGCCGTCGACGTACATCGCGTCGCACCGCAACCTCGGCGGCGCCGGTGGTTTCGCGCTGGGCATCCTGCACGCGTTGGCGCTCGGCGCGGAGTGGGTCTGGCTGGCCGACGACGACGGCCGGCCGGCGGACGAGACGGTGCTGGAAGTCCTGCTCGGCGAGGCGAAACGGCGTGGGCTGGCCGAGATCTCCCCGGTCGTCGTGAACATCGACACGCCGGAGACGCTGGCCTTTCCGTTGCGCCGCGGGCTGACGTGGAAGCGGCACACGTCCGAACTGGGCACGGACTTCCTGCCCGGGATCGCGTCGCTGTTCAACGGCGCGCTGTTCCGGGCGTCCACTTTGGACGTCATCGGCGTGCCGGACTACCGGCTGTTCGTCCGCGGCGACGAGGTCGAGGTGCACCGCCGGCTGGTCCGGACCGGGCTGCCGTTCGGCACGTCGCTGCGGGTGGCGTACCTGCACCCGGACGGGTCGGACGAGTTCAAACCGATGCTGGGCGGCCGGTTCCACGCCCAGGACCCGGACAACCCGGTCAAGCGCTACTACACGTACCGCAACCGCGGATACCTGTTGTCGCAGCCCGGGTTGCGCAAGATCGGCGCGCTTGAGGTCCTCCGCTTCGGCCTGTACTTCCTGACCGTGCGCAAGGACCCCAAGGCGTTCCTGACCTGGCTCAAACTCGTCCGCCAGGGCCAACGCGAACGTTTCTTCCGCTACTGACCCCGGCCGTCTTCACCCCCACTGTCGCATGGGGACTGTTGAGCACCCGCAGTGGCGCGGTGTCGGTGCTGTTGTCGCTCAAGAAGGGCAGCAGCTGAGCACCGTCCAGAACGGACGCGAGCGCGAGCAGCACACCCGCTCCGCCGGTGGCGACGTCCATCGACAGGCGCAGCAAATGGGTGCCGGGGAACGCGATGTGCCCGTGGTACGGCACGGCGTGCAGCGCCAGCCAGTCCAGATGCTGGTCGGTCGCCCGCGCCGAAATCGGATCCGGGTCCCGGCGCTGCCCGGCGGCGAGCGCGGCCAGCAGGCCGGCGCGGCCGAGCATCAGGCCAGGCTGGATCACGAACTCGGCCATCAACGCGCGCCGCAGCTTCGGCAGTTCCATCGCACAGGGGGCGCCGGGCCAGCACGACAGTAACTCCGTCATCACGAGGACGATCCCGGCGCTGCCGACCTCCAGGTACGGCAACGTGCGCAGCCCGTCCCGCACCTGCACCGAGCCGTCCGGGCCGCGGGTGCATTCCAGCAGGTCCCGGCGGATCGCGAGGTCGGCCTGGTCCAGCCAGCCGCGGTCCCGGGTGCGTTCGAACAGCCGCAGGAACAGCAGGGCCGGTCCGGACCAGCCGTGCATCAGGCCGGCGCGGCCGCGGATGCCGGGGCCGGGCAGCGGGACGTTGGCCAGCATGCCGGTGAGCCGTTCGCCGATCTCGACCGCGTGCCACAGGTGGCCGGCGTCCTGTCGGCTGGCCGCGAGGTGCAGCAGGTTCAGTCCGATCCCGGCGAGCCCGGTGCGCAGGCCGTGGCAGGTGATCGTGGCCAGTTGCGGCTCGAACCGGTCGATCAGGTCGTCGACCGCGTCCTGGTAGCCGAAGTTCTCCAACACGTACGCGGTGCCGTACGCGCCGTTGAAGAATCCCGCGGTGGTGGGTGGATCCCGGCGGACGGCTTCGAGCAGCCACTGTTCGTGCATGGGGAACCGGCCTGCCCCGGTGACGTCCAGTGCGTGCAGGACACCGGCGGCGCCGTGGCCGAACCCCGTGGCGCCGGTGGCGAACTGCTGGATGTCACCGGGGAAGAGCCGGTCGGTCCGGGCCGGCGTGGCGCTGGCCAGGATCGCGTCCGCGATCGACCGGCGGACCGCCGTCCAGTTCACCTCGGGCTGGTCCAGCGCGGTCCGCCGGCGGGCGGACCTGGTCGACCGGGGCCGCAGTTCGGCCAGTACCTCTTCGAGGTAGCCGAGTGGCAGGTCGAATCGTTTGCGCACGTACCGGACGAAGTCGGCGAGCTTGTCCGGTTCCATGTCCAGGACCGTGGTCATCGGCAGGAACATCCACAGCCGCAGCACCGCGAACGAGTACCGGTCGACCTCGTAGCCGGTCCGGTCGTTCGGGGCGCGGAAGCCCGGGGTGCCGCCCGGCGGGCGGTGCGGGTCGCGGGCCGGGAAGGCCAGCTCGAAGTCCACAAGGGACACTGAGTCGTCCTCGTCGACGAGGATGTTGCGGTCGTTGAGATCGCCGAACACCAGGCCACGCCGGTGGATGTCGGCGAGGATGCGTTCCACCCGGCTGAGCACGCCGAGGGCGCGTTCGACGTACCGGCCGCGGTCGGATCTGGTGGTGTCGCGTTGGGTCAACGGGTTGTGCCGGGCGAGCCAACGGCACAGCGGCATGCCGGGCACCGCGCTCATCGCCATGTATTCGTTGCCCCACACGGAGAACCGCTCGTGCAGTTCGGGCACGCCGGACACGCCGGCCAGGGCGGTGAGGGTCCGCGCCTCCCGCTCGAGCCGGGTCACCGCGTCGACACAGTCCTGGTCCAGACCTGTATACGGTCGCGCCTCCTTCAGCACGACCTGGCGGCTGTCCGACCGCCGGGTGGCCAGGTACACGCCGCCCGCGTTGGTCACGTGGTGCGCGCTGTCCACCCGGTACGGCGCCCGAATGTCCGGTTCGGGCGGATCGATGTGGGACCTGAGGAAGGCCGGGACCCGCACCCAGTCCGGCAGCCGCCGGCTCTCCTCGGGGACGAGGGTGCCGTCCGGGCGCTCCAGGGCCGGGATCGTCGCCCCGGTCCCCTCGGTGATCATACGTTCGACAAATCCACCGAACTTGATGTAAAGAGGACCCTCCCCATACCGCGCCTCGCCTGGTATGTGCGGACCGGCAACACCGGTCAAGCGTTCGCTCAGGTCCTCGAGGACACGTTTCAATTGGGTCTCGTCCACCGGGTAAATGGTGATCAATTTTCCACTTGCGGCCCGATCCGCATACTTGGCGTTCCGATTTGCGTGAATCCTGGCCGAGCGCAGAAATTTGAATGGTATACCGATTCGCACACAGTACGGCCGAACGATGTCCAGCACCCGCCGCGCGTCGGCCCGACCGGCGCTGATGTGCACCTTCCAGCCCTGCATCGGCAGATCCACGCCGTCCGGCAGGCAGACGTGCCAGCCACCGCGGTCGAACCGGCGCCAGCCGTGCACACATCCGGAAAGTGTGCTGACCCAACTGTCCAAATGTTCGAGCCCGTGGTCTTCGGTGTCATAGAACCAACGATCCGCGAAGCAGTATGCCTCATAACGCAGATCCATGCCGGCAAGCGCCTCCCCGTTCCCGATTTTCTCGCCACAGCGCCCGAGTAGAAACAATTCCCGCACATACCGACCGCGAGGGTCGATCCGCCGTTCGAGGGTTCACACTGCCAATTAGCAACCGAACGGCATATGTTACCGATGAGTATCTGCGGGCAACTGGCGGGAAAATGACGAAAAGCATCCGGGCGCCGGCAGCTGCTCGACCGAACGGCCCATTGCCCTATGGTCCTGGACGGACCATAGGCGACTACAGTACGTAGCCGTTCTACCGTCAGTGGGTCCGCCGAACGCAGGTTCAACCAAATGCCGCTTGACAGTGCCATTAGCGTGGTCGGCGTGCATCGCATGTTTCCCATCACTCCCCCTCCCGCCGCCTAGGCGGGGCTTGAGCTGACCATGCGCGGCACGCTGCCGCGCCGATGAGACATGCCAACCGCCCCGCGGACGAACACTCACCCTGTTCCTCCTGCGTTGGAGCGATTCCCTTGGTCGACAACGTCCTTACCGACCGTGTTCGAAACCGGTCGGCCTCTTCGCGGCGATCTATGTTCTTCCTGGTCCTCGCCGGCGTGCTCTGGGGCGCCGGCGGGCTTTCCGGTTCCCTGCTTGGCCTTCAGACAGGTCTAGACCCGTTGGCGGTGGCCGCGTACCGGCTGCTGATCGGCGGCGCGATCGCGACCCTCGCCCTCGGCACCCGACTGAAACGGTTGCCGCGCACCGCGGCGGCGATTCGCCGGCTGTTCGCGGCCGGCGCGCTCTTGGCCGTGTTCCAGGCCAGCTACTTCGGTGCGGTGGCAATGACTTCGGTGAGCCTGGCGACGCTGGTGACCATCGGCAGCGTGCCGGTGATCGTCGCGGCCGTCACCGCGGTCCGCGAACGCAAGGCACCCACGCGCCGAACAGCCTTGTGCGTCGCGCTCGCGGTCAGCGGGCTGGCCATGCTCGCCGGCATGCCCTCCACAAGGGACACCTGGCACACCGTCGCCGGTGTGGCCCTGTCCCTGGCCGCCGGCACCGGATTCGCCGCGTTCACCCTGGTCAACCGGCGTCCGGTGGCCGGCCTGTCGAACGGCGTCACCACCGGTCTCGGCCTGCTGGTCGGCGGAATCCTGTTGCTGCCGGCGGCATTGCCGCTCGGCATGGCCATTCCGTTGACACCTCAGGTGGTGCTCACCGCGGTGTTCCTGGGTACCGTGCCGACCGCGATCGCCTACGGTGCCTACTTCGCCGGACTTCAGCACGTCAGCCCGGTCGCCGCCGCGCTGTCCGCGATGTTGGAACCGCTGACCGCGACCGTGCTGTCGGTGACGTTCTTCCACGACCGTCTCGGCGCGGTCGGGATCGTCGGCGCGGTCCTGCTCGGCGTGGCGTTGGTGGTCAACTATTCCGCTCAGAGCGGATCAGCCGACGGTGAACCGGCATTGCCGGCCGAAGCACCCGATGCTGAGGTCAGGTCATGACTGAGTCGACCAAGACCGCACTGGTGCTGCATCTCGCCAGCGGCGGCGAGCCACTGGTGTACGCGTTGTCCGAGGAGGGGGCGACAGCCCTCGCTGCCCGGCTGCAGACGCTGATGACCTCAGGCGGAGTGGACGCGCCACTGCTGGCGGACGAGTCCAAAGTGACGATCAACTTCGCGCACGTCGCGACCGCGCACTTCGAGGAGGCGCCGTCGAACCGCGTGTACGGCAGCGCCAACAAAGGACCACACGGCTTCGCCCGCTGACAGCAAAGGGGTGGGACGGCAGCGAAGCCGTCCCACCCCTTTCCCGAAAGTCACTGCTGCTCGAACACCTTGCGCCACGACTCGATGGACGTGAGATCGCGCAACGCCGCGCGGTACTCGCCCTTCAGCCGCTCGAACTCACGCTCCAGTTGCATGAAGTCCTGAACAGCCTGACGCATCAGCATCCGGAACTTCTCCGGGTCCCGCTTGCGGAACGTGGTCCCGCGGCCGTCCGCCGTCGCCACTGTCGCGCCGTCGATCCGGGACATCAGGTACCAGCGCGCGTCCTGGGCCGAGATGTTCAGCTGGGGCCGCTCATGGTGCTCCGGCCGCGGCTTGCGCAGGTTGTGCACCAAGCCCTCCAGCAAGGTCCGGCCCATCGCGATCGGGTTGTCCGGACGGTGCGAGAAGTGCGCGGCGTGCGCGGCTGTCATCGACGGCAGCGGCAGGTCCCTGGCCGAGCCGACCACGCGGCCGTCGTCGAACTGGGCCCGCAGCTCGCGGACCTCGGCCAGCGCCGTGGGCAGCATCTCGAACAGCCGGTCCGGGCCGGCCATGAAGTCCTGGATGGCCCGGTGGTGCAGCGCGACCGTCGAGTACTGCAGGCTGAGCAGGTTCACCAGGGTCGACCTGAGGCTGCTCTTGACCAGGCCGCGCGGCTTGCGGTCGTCGCTGTACAGCGCGGCCACGATCAGCCGGTTGCGGAAGTGGAAGTACGCCTGCCAGTCGGTGCCGTCGTCCTTGTTCGACCACGGCATGTGCCAGATCGCCACGCCGGGCAGGCTGGCCGTCGGGTAGCCGGCGGCCGCCGCGCGCAGGCTGTACTCGCTGTCGTCCCACTTGATGAACAACGGCAGCGGCAGGCCCAGCTCCTCCACCAGCCGCCGCGGGATCATGCACATCCACCAGCCGTTGTAGTCCACGTCGATCCTGCGGTGCAGGTTCACCGACTTGGGGTGGCGCAACGGCCGCTTGACGAAGTCGTGGTCGGTGGCCGCGTACGGTGCCGCGTTCCACATGAACGGGCCGCGGTCGACGATCTCGCCCATCGAGTGGAGGTGCGAGCGGGCCTGCAGGTTGAGCATGTGCCCGCCGACGATCATCGGCTGAGCGGCGAACCGGGAGAACGCCAGCGCGCGCAGGATGCAGTCCGGCTCGATCACGATGTCGTCGTCCATCAGCAGGACCTGGTCGCAGTCGGTGTCCGTGACCGCCTCGAACATGCCGCGCGCGAACCCGCCGCTGCCGCCCATGTTGGCCTGGTCGCGCATACGCAAGCGGTCCCCGAGCCGGGCCGCGGCCTCCGCGTAGCCCGTCGCGTCCCGCACCTTCTTGGTGCCCTGGTCGGCCACGACCACGGCGGTGATCGCCGCGAGCACGAGGTCGTCCTCGCCGATCGCGGTCAGCGCACCGACGCAGTCGTCCGGCCGGTTGAACGTGGTGATGCTGATCGACACCGAGCCCCGGCCGGGCGCCGGCGACGTGGCGTACCAGCCGCTGTCGGTGATCTCCAGGTCGTCGCTCTCGCTGGTGACGTTGAACCAGTACCAGCCGCCGTCCTCGAACGGCGCCAGCTCAAGGTCGAACGACACCGGGCCGGCCTTGGCCACGGCCAGGCCGCGGACGTGGATCTGGGTGCCGTCGCCCTTGGACCGGTAGACGTCCACCCGGCAGGCCGCCGACACGTTCAGCCGCAGCACGACCGACTCCAACGTGGTCCAGCGGCGCCAGTAGCTGGCGGCGAACCCGTTGAAGTAGGTGGCGAACGAGATCTCCGAGTCCGGCCCGATCTGCAGCGCGGTCCGGCTGAGCGAGCGGGCCCGGCGGGCGTTGCCCGTGTCCTCGTCGAGGTAGAGGGCACGTACATCCAATGGGTCACCGATGCGCGGGAAGATCACTCGCTGCAGCAGCGCCCCGCCGTACGTCTCCGGCCCTGCGGCCGCCTTGGGAGCCGCCTTCTGGGCCGCGCGCGGGGTGTCGGCGGTCTTCGTAGCCATTGAGCTGTCTGTCCTCCCGCGGGCGACACCCGCGTCTGTGGTCGTCAAATTCCGAAACGCCGCAAACCGTCCCCCATCGGACGCGACGACGTTCAGATCCCAACGTACAGTGCATTACGCTGGGTCACACGGGCGCCTTGAACACCACTGTCCGTAGTATCACGAAGTTGATCGCCGTGGCCACGCCCTGCGCGATGATCCACGCGACCGTGACATGCCCCCGGAAGTCGCCAAGAACACCCAGCATCCAGGCGTTCATCCCGATGTTCACGAAGAACGTGACCGTGTACAGCAACGCGAACTTCGCCACCGACCCCGTGCCGCCGGACGCGTTGTTGAACGTCCACCTGCGGTTGAGCAGGTACGCGGTGGTCGTGCCCAGGACGAAGCTCATCGCCTTGGCCCCGTGTACCCAGATGCCCAGCGCCAGGAATCCCTGGTAGGTGCCGTAGTCGACCAGCGCGGACAGCCCGCCGACGAGGACGAACCGGGTGATCTGGGTCAGTAGGCCGATGGTGCGCGGCTCGGCGTTCACGGCTGTCACCACAAAGTTCCTCACTGCTGCCATGGCCCTGCATCCTCACGGGCAGTCTACGAGGCGGCGGCCGGTAGGGTGAGCCGGGTGGATGCCGAGTTGCGAACGCTCGCCGGCTGGGGACGGACCGCGCCGAGCACCGCACGAGTCATGGTCCCGTCGAACGTCACCGAGGTCCGTGAAGCGCTGCGGGACGTGGACGAACGCGGTGTGATCGCGCGTGGTCTCGGCCGCGCGTACGGCGATCCCGCGCAGAACGCGGGCGGCCTCGTGCTGGACATCACCGGCCTGAACCGGATCCATTCGATCGACGCGGACGCGGCCACGGTCGACACGGACGCCGGCGTGAGCCTGGACACCCTGATGCGACGGCTGTTGCCGTTCGGACTGTGGCTGCCGGTGCTGCCGGGCACCCGCCAGGTCACGGTCGGCGGGGCGATCAGCGCGGACATCCACGGCAAGGCGCACCACGTGGAAGGCAGCTTCTGCGAGCACGTCCAGTCGATGGACCTGGTCACCGCGGACGGCGAGGTGCACACGCTCACCCCGGACGGGCCCGAGGCGGAACTGTTCTGGGCGACCGCGGGCGGCATGGGCCTGACCGGTGTGGTGGTGCGGGCGACGCTCCAGCTCAACCGGGTGGAGACCGCGTACTTCCTCGTCGACACCGACCAGATCGACAATCTCGACGACCTGATGGCCAAGCAGTCCGTTGACGACGAGAAGTACCTGGAGTCGGTGTCCTGGTTCGACTCGACCACCACCGGTCCGCATCTCGGTCGCGGGACGCTGACCAGGGCGAATCATGCCACCCTCGACGACCTGCCGGGCAAGCTGAAGGCGAACCCGCTGAAGTTCGACGCGCCGCAGCTGGTGACCATCCCGAACATCGTCCCGCCGGGGATGTTGAACAAGTACACCGCGCGGATCTTCAACGAGCTGTGGTACCGCAAGTCGCCGACGAGGCAGGGCGCCGTCCAGAACATCACGATGTTCCTGCACCCGCTGGACGTCATGGGCGAGTGGAACCGGCTGTACGGCCCGCACGGCTTCCTGCAGTACCAGTACGTGATCCCGTTCGGCCGGGAGGACGCGGTCAAGCAGAGCGTCCGGATGATCGCCGAGTCCGGGCACGTGTCAGCGTTGAACGTGCTGAAGCGGTTCGGCGCCGGCAACCGCGCCCCGCTGTCGTTCCCGGCGCCGGGCTGGACGCTGGCCGTGGACATGCCAGCCAAACGGGGCCTCGGTGACCTGTGCACCGCGCTGGACGAGCTGGTGCTGGCCGCCGGTGGCCGGCTCTACCTGGCCAAGGAGTCGCGGACCACGGCCGAGGCGGTGCAACGGATGTACCCGCGGATCGACGAGTGGCGCAAGGTCCGCGCCGCCGTCGACCCGCACGGAATCTTTGTTTCGGACATGGCCAGAAGGTTGAGGCTCACGTGATCGACGCAGTTGGCAGCCCCCAGTCCCTGCTGGTGCTCGGCGGCACGTCCGAGATCGGCCTGGCGGTCGCCGAGCAGTACGCCGGCAGGCGCCCGATGCGGATCACGTTGGCGGCCCGCCCGTCGGAACGGCTCGACGCGGCGGTGGAACGGCTTCGCAAGGCCGGTGCGACGGTGAGCACGGTCCCGTTCGACGCCCGCCAGCCGGACACCCACACCGAGGTGATCGAGAAGGCGTTCGCCGACGGCGACATCGACCTGACGCTGGTGGCGTTCGGCGTGCTGGGCGACCAGGAGGAAGCCTGGACCAATGTGGACGTCGCCAGGGAGTTGGCCGAGGTCAACTACGTGGCCGCGGTGACCGTCGGCGTGCCTTTGGCCGAGCGGTTGCGCAAGCAGGGCCACGGCGTGATCGTGGCGCTGTCCTCGGCCGCGGGTGAGCGCGCGCGGCGGTCGAACTTCGTGTACGGCTCCACCAAAGCCGGTTTCGACGCGTTCTACACCGGCCTGACGTACGCGTTGAAGCCGCACGGCGTGACCGTCAGCGTCATCCGGCCGGGCTTCGTGCGCACGAAGATGACCGACGGCCTCGACGCCGCCCCGCTGTCCCAGTCCGCCGAGCAGGTCGCGGACATCATCGTCAACACCGTGCGCAACCGCCGCGAACAGGCCTGGGCACCGGCCGCGATGCGACCGGTGATGACCGTCCTGCGGCACGTGCCGCGGGTGATCTTCCGCCGGCTGCCGTTCTAGGCCGGCAGGTAGACCGCCAGGCCGAGGCTGAGCACCCAGGCGAGTCCGAGGATCTGCAGTACCCGGTCGCGCATCGCGATCTCCTCGGGTTCGCCGGCGGTGCCGCCGTCGACGTCCACCGCGTAGCGCAGCACGGCCAGCACGAACGGGATCATCGACACGGACGACCACGTCGGGTGGTGGCCGAGGCGGATCTCGAACGCCCACAGGCCGTAGCTCATGATCAGCACGGCGGCCGAGGTGGCCCAGACGAACCGCAGGTAGCTCGGCGTGTACTTGGCCAGCGAGGCACGGATCTTCGCGCCGGTCCGCTCGAACAGCATGATCTCCGCGTACCGCTTGCCGGACACCATGAACAGCGAACCGAACCCGGTGACCAGCAGGAACCACTGGGACAGCGCGATACTGGTGGCCGCGCCGCCGGCGATCGAGCGGATCAGGAAGCCGGACGCGACGATGCACAGGTCCAGCACGGTCTGGTGCTTCAGGCCGAAGCAGTAGCCGAGTTGGATGACCTCGTAGATCGCGATCACCAGCGCCAGCTGCCAGGTCGCGACCAGGGACAACCCGAGCGCGCCGAGGAACAGCACGATCGAGACGCCGTAGGCGAGCCGGACCGGCAGCACGCCCGCGGCGATCGGCCGGTGGCGTTTGGTCGGGTGCGCCCGGTCGGCCTCGACGTCCATCGCGTCGTTGACGAAGTACACCGCGGACGCCGCCAGGCAGAACGCCACGAACGCGACGGCCGCGTTCAGCAGCACGTGCCCCTCGGTGATCTTGCTCGCGGTGAACGGCGCGGCGAACACCAGGACGTTCTTGACCCACTGGCGTGGCCTGGCGGTCCGGATGATCCCGGCCACCAGGCCGCCCCGCTTCTGGTTCACCTCGTCCTGCGGGACATCGGGCGACTCAGTCGCGGTTTCGACCTCGTTGCTCATCGCGTTCCTTCCGGCGAGACAGCTTTCGTCGCACGACACCGCCGATGACGGCGCCGAGGACGGAGCCGGCCAGCACATCGCTGGGGTAGTGGACCCCGAGCACCATCCTCGACAGGAGCATCGGCGGAACCAGCACTGGTGATAGCCGACGGTTGAGCAATCCCCCATAGAGAACAGCCGCGGCGGTGGTCGAGGTTGCGTGCGCGGACGGAAAACTCAGCCGGGACGGCGTCCCGACGAGGACCTGGACACCCGAATCGTCCGGTCTTGTCCGTTTCACCACGCGCTTCACCACGACGGACGCCGCGTGGGCGCCGAACACGCCGCCGGCCGCGATCAGCCAGTCCTTGCGGCGCTCACGGTCGACCAGGGCGCCGACCGCGCCCACCGCGAGCCAGCCGATGCTGTGCTCGCCGAACACGGACATGCCGCGCGCCACCTTGACCACGATGGGCTTGGCGATCGCGCCCTGCACTCCGCGCAGCACGGCGATCTCGGGCGACGTGGACTCAGCCATCGAACGACCCGTCCAGCGGCGCGCCCTCGGTCAGGTGCGGGGCGACCTTGTTGTCGAACACGCTCAGCGCCGACCCGATGGCCATGTGCATGTCCAGGTACTTGTACGTGCCCAGCCGGCCGCCGAAGATCACGTTGCGGTTCGCCGCCTCGCCCTTGACCAGCTCGCGGTAGCGCTCCAGCTTGTCCCGGTCGTCCGGCGTGTTGATCGGGTAGTACGGCTCGTCGTCGTCCTTGGCCATCCGCGAGTACTCGCGGACGATGACGGTCTTGTCGGTCGGGTACTTCCGCTCCGGGTGGAAGTGCCGGAACTCCAGGATCCGGGTGTACGGCACGTCCTCGTCCGGGTAGTTCATCACCGGGGTGCCCTGGAAGTCGCCGGTCGTGCTGACGACCTCCTGCTCCAGGTCGACCGTGCGCCAGCCCAGCCGGCCCTCGGCGTAGTCGAAGTAGCGGTCCACCGGGCCGGTGTAGACGGTCGGCGTGCCCGCCGGGATCTGCTCACGCACCTCGAAGTAGTCCACGTTCAGCCGCACCTCGATGTTCGGGTGGTCGGCCATCCGCTCAAGCCACTTCGTGTACCCGTCCTTGGGCAGGCCCTCGAACGTGTCGTTGAAGTAGCGGTTGTCGTAGTTGTAACGGACCGGCAGGCGGGTGATGATCCCGGGCGCGAGCTCCTTGGGGTCGGTCTCCCACTGCTTGGCGGTGTAGTGGCGGATGAACGCCTCGTAAAGCCTTCGGCCGACCAGCGAGATGGCCTTCTCTTCGAGGTTCGTGGCGTCCTCGGTCCGGAACTCGGACGCCTGCTCGGCGATCAGTTGGCGGGCCTCGTCCGGGGTGAACGCCCGGCCGAAGAACTGGTTGATCATCGCGAGGTTCATCGGCATCGGGTACACCTGGCCATGGTGGTTGGTGAAGACCCGGTGCTGGTAGCGGGTGAACTCGGTGAACTGGGTGACGTAGTCCCACACCCGCTTGTTGGACGTGTGGAACAGGTGGGCGCCGTACTTGTGCACCTCGATCCCGGTCTCCGGCTCGGCCTCGGAGTAGGCGTTGCCACCGATGTGCGACCGCCGTTCGAGGATCAGCACCCGCTTGTTCAGCTGGGTGGCGGTACGTTCGGCCACGGTGAGGCCGAAGAATCCGGCTCCCACGATCACCAGGTCATAGCCATCGAAGCTCACGAGCTTCGAGGGTAGCGGCCGATTGCCGGATGAGATCGGGCAGCCCCCGTGCGTGGTCTCCCCCGACCACCGCACGAGGGCGTTACCCCCGCCCCTCCCGCTGTGTGCTCCCCGCACATGACAGAGAGACGTCGGCGACCGGGCGCCGGTTCCGTCGCATCACTCGTTCGGCCTAGCGCAGGGCCGGCAAGACCTCGGCGGCGATGTCCTCGACGAGCTGTTCGGATCCGGCGAACACGCCGTCGTGCCGGGGCCACGGCACCGTGACGTCGCTGAAGCCGAGCCGCTCGGCCTGGCCGAGCACGTCCCGGAAGTGCTCGACGCTGGTCAGGACGTTCGCCGGGGCGGCGTCCAGGTTCAGGTAGCGGTCGATCGTGCCCGGCGCGCGGCCCTCTGCCGCGAGCACGTCGTCGAACCGGCCGACGGTCTCCGCCACCGACTCCCACCAGCTCGACATTTCGACCATGTCGGCGCGGTCGCCACCTGTGGTGACCCACCCGGCGCCGTAGCGGGCCGCGATCCGCATGGTCCGCGGACCGTTCGCGGCCACCACGAACGGCAGCCGCGGCTTCTGCACGCAGCCAGGCGCCATCCGGGCCTCGACGGCTTCGAAGTACTCGCCCTGCCAGGTTGTGCGGTCCTGGCGCAGCAACAGGTCGAGCAGCTCGACGAACTCCGCGAACCGGTCCGCCCGCTGCCTTGGCGGCATCGACCTGTCGCCCATCACCTGGGTGTCGTAGCCGGTTCCGCCCGCGCCGACACCGAGGATGAACCGGCCGTCGGACACGTCGTCCATGGCGGTCAGCTCGCGGGCGAACGACACCGGGTGCCGGAAGTTGGGGGTCGCGACCCAGGTACCGAGCCGGATCCGGCTGGTGACCATGGCGGCCGCGGTCAGCGTGGGAACGGCACCGAACCACGGGCCGTCGACCAGCGTGCGCCAGCCGAGGTGGTCGTAGGTCCACGCGTGGTGGAATCCGTACTCCTCAGCGGCCCGCCACTTCGGTTCCGCCACCCACCACCGGTGTTCGGGCAGGATTTCGATACCAACTCGCACAGTGACCGACCGTATCGTGTCCTCCTGACGGCGCAACGCGCTACACCCAGAAAGGGGATCAAGTTTTCGATAACGGTCGGACACATGACCACGGTCACAGAGCCGCGAACGCCTGAGTTGATCGGGCAGGATGAGACATGTGCGGAGACCAGGCCTGGTGGCGTCGGACGTGGACGGGACGCTGCTGGACGCCATGGAGCAGGTCAGCCAGCGGACCGCACGGGTGGCCGGCCGGGTGATCGCGTCCGGCACGCCGTTCGTCCTGGTCAGCGGTCGACCGCCGCGCTGGATCCCCCGGGTCGCGGACGCGGTCGGGCTCACCGGGTACGCCGTGTGCGCGAACGGGGCCGTCGTCTACGACATCGGCAACGACCGAGTGGTCAGCGCCCACACCCTGGATCCGGTAAAGCTCAACGACGTGGTGCACTCGTTGGAGCGGGCGATGCCAGGCATCCGGGTGGCCGCCGAGCACCCCGCGCCCGCGGGCTACCAGGGCACGCCGTTCCTCACCGAGCCGTCGTACGCCAACCCGTGGGGCGACGGCGAGAACAACATCGCGTCCCGCGCCGAGGTGCTCGGCCGGACCGCGGTGAAGCTGCTGGTCCGGCACGAGGGGATGACCAGCGGCGAGATGTCCAGGCTCGCGAACACGGTGCTGGACGACAGCGTCACGGTCACGTTCTCCACCAACCGCGGGCTGATCGAGATCTCGGCGCCCGGCGTCACCAAGGCGACCGGCCTGGCTGAGGCCGCCGCGCTGCTGTCGCTGGACGCGTCGAGCGTGATCGCGTTCGGGGACATGCCCAACGACGTCGAGATGCTCCGCTGGGCAGGACACGGCGTCGCCGTGGCCAACGCCCACGACGACGTGCTCGCGGTGGCCGACGAGGTCACCGCGCCGAACACCGAGGACGGCGTGGCCCAGGTGCTGGAGCGCTGGTTTTAGCCGGCCGTGTCGGACATCCGCTGCAGGACGCTCCGGTCGAGCCGGTACACGTGCACGGCGCCCTGGTGGAACTCCTCGGTGAGGCCCGCGATGCCCTTCAGGTTCGCGAAACCGGACGGGAAGCTGAAGGACGGCGCGCCGACCCAGTTCTCCGGGCTGACCGGTGAGCCGATTCCCGGCGGCGACTCGTCCACGTAGACCCACGTGATGTTCAGGTCGAGGATCGACTTCCTGATCGTGGGATCCGTCGGGTACGTGTTGAACTTCTGCATCAGCTTGTAGGTGTACGGCACCCCGTACACACCCAGCGTGCTCAGGTTGACCACCGGGATCTTCTTCTCCACGTACAGGTACGTGGACCCGTCGTTGGCCGAGTTCATCACCCGCTCGCCCGGTCCGACCCGACCCGGAGCGGCCAGGAAGTCGAACGCCGCCTGGTCCTCCGCCGTGATCCGCCACAGGTCCGGCGCGCCATAGCGGGTGGCCAGGTAGCGCTCGTTGGTATCGGCGTACGTCCTGGCCGGGCCGGCCAGGTACGGGATCATGATCAGGGCCACCAGCGCCGCCGCCACCCAGCCGATCCGGGCGCGGCGCAGCGGTGGCCGGCGGGCCAGCCAGGCCGCGATCCACCGGGCGGTGAGCACCACGCCGAGCGCGGCCAGCACCGGGACCAGCAACGACTGGTGGCCCCTGATCCGCAGCATGGCGTTGTAGAAGAACCCAGTCACGGACGTCTCGAAACCGGTGCCGGGGCTAAGGAAGGCGCCGAGCACGATGACCGACCACACCCCGTACGCCGCGACCGGACCGAACCCGCGTCGGGTCAGCAGGACCGCGGCGATGCCGAGCACCGCGAGGCCGAACGCCACCACCTGGCTGCGCCCGTCGTACGTGGGGATCCAGCCGGCGTAGGGCAGGCTGAACGTCTGCCCCAGCGCGTTCGGGAAGGTCAGCTTGCCGAAGTCAGGCGGCCAGGTGCTGGTGATTCCGGACGCCTTGAACGCCTGGATCAGGTACGGCGAGGCGACCACGGCCGTGGCCACGACGGCGGCGAGCAGCGAGAGCAGCTGTCCGCCCAGCCGGCGCAGGCCACCCCGGGTGAACGCCTCACCGATCCACCAGGCGACCAGCGTCACCCCCACGCTGGCCGCGGAGCTGGGATGGGCCGCGAAGACCCCGGCGCAGGCGACCCCGGCGGCGACCGCGGCCGGCCAGTCCCGCCGGCGCAGGGTCAGCAGCACGGCCACGACCCCGAGGAAGAGGGCGAGCGAGACCATGTTGGCGAGGATCCCGCCGGCCTCGGCCATGTGGATCTCCGGCGACTGCAGCCCGCCGACGACGATCACGGCCACACCCGAGCCGGCCACCGCCATGCCCTGGTTCACCCCGGCCCGGCGCAGCGCCACGTAGGCGAGCGCCGCTTCGGCCATGCCCAGGCCGACCGTGCACATCACGACGGTGATCGCGTTCAGCCCGACGATCGGGCTGCCCATGACGCCGCCGGTCACGGCCGCCAGCAGGTGCATGCCGGACGGGTAGAAGCTGGTCGGCTGGCCGGAGAGCACGTCGACCGGCATCAACTGCCAGGGAGCGCCGCGCCCGGAGTACTGGATGTAGGCGGTCAGCGCCGAGTGCCCGATCGTGTCGTGCTCCTGCGGCACCGCACCCAGCTCGTGCAGGCCGGACATCCACATGTGCAGGCTGTACGCGACACCGATCAGGGCGAGCACGACACCCACCGCGATCGTGACCCGCTGTGAGCGCGGGATCAACGGTCGGGCGTCGTCAGGTTGGCTCTGCCGGCCGCGTACCCAACGGAAGACACCGACCGCCACCAGCAGTGCGACGACGACACTGAGGCTCACCGGGCCGAACGGGATGCCGACGAGTCCGCAGAGGATCGCCGTGATCGCGGCCACACCGATGGACGCCGCGGGGCCGGCACCGAGCACCCAGACGACCCGGCGTACCCGCAACGCGAACAGCAGGGCCGTCCCCGGCAGCACCGAGACGACGAGGGCGACCAGCAGCCCGGGAAGTGCGCCGATGGTCATGAGACGCCTGCTGAGGGGTGTCCACACCGCATGCCACGGATCCTGTCAGACGGCGGTGACCACGGGCGGTGGGGGCATGTGTCCCCTCTGTCCATGTCATGGTCAGCTTGCCGGTACCCTGGCGTGGTCTCGCCGCCTGACCACTGGGGAAGGACCCAATGGACCACCCGCGCACCAGTTGCGAGCTGACGATCGTCATGCCCTGCCTCAACGAGGCAGAGACGCTGGCGACCTGCATCCGTAAGGCGCAGGGCTACCTGGAACGGTCCGGAGTGGACGGTGAGGTGCTGATCGCGGACAACGGCAGCACCGACGGATCCCAGGAGATCGCCCGTGGCCTGGGCGCACGCGTGGTCGACGTGGCGGCCAAGGGCTACGGCAACGCCCTGATGGGCGGTATCCGCGCGGCCCGCGGCACGTACGTGATCATGGGCGACGCGGACGACAGCTACGACTTCTCGTCGCTTGAGCCGTTCGTGGCGAAGCTGCGCGAGGGCTACGACCTGGTGATGGGCAACCGGTTCAAGGGCGGGATCGAGCCGGGCGCGATGCCCCCGCTGCACAAGTACCTGGGCAACCCGGTGCTGTCGTTCATCGGCAAGCTGTTCTTCAAGGCCCCGGTCACCGACTTCCACTGTGGACTGCGGGGCTTCCGCCGCGAGGCCATCCTGCGGATCGGCCTGCACACCTCCGGCATGGAGTTCGCCAGCGAGATCGTGGTCAAGTCCTGCCTGTCCGGACTGCGCATCGCCGAAGTGCCCACCACCCTGAAGAAGGACGGCCGCAGCCGGCCACCGCACCTGCGCAGCTGGCGCGACGGCTGGCGGCACCTGCGGTTCCTGCTCATCTACAGCCCCCGCTGGCTGTTCCTCTACCCCGGCCTCGCCGCCCTCGTTCTCGGCTTGGCCGCGACCCTGGCCCTGATGTTCGGCCCGATCGCGATCGGCGGTGTCGGGTTCGACGTCGCCACCATGCTCTACACCGCCGGCATCGCCGTCCTCGGCTACCAGGCCGTGCTGTTCTCCGTGATGGTGAAGCTGTTCGGCGCCCGGGAGCAACTGCTCCCGATGAGCCCCAGGTACAAGCAGCTGGTCGAACGGTTCACCGTCGAACGCGGGCTGGTCCTCGGCATGGTCATCTTCCTGGCCGGCATCGTGCTCGCCGTCCTCCAGCTGGTGCTGTGGGGCGACACCGGGTTCGGCAAGCTGGACGCCGCCGCGACCATCCGGGTGGCCATCCCGGCGATGCTCGGCATCATCCTCGGCTTCCAGACGATCATGTTCAGCATGTTCGCCGGTGTCCTCAGCATCCCCACCTCGGCGGACACCGACAGCCAGTTCAACCAGGCCGAGCAGCCGGCCGACCAGGGCGAACTGGTCGCCTAGGGCCTGTATCGAGGTCCCCGTTCGATGAGAGTCGGGATCGGGGCGGTTCCTGGCCCTAAGCGTTCGTCATCTCCGAACGGGACTCCAGGAGCTGGATGCGTTTCTCCAGCTCCTGTTTCGTCTCCTCGAGTTCGCAGCGCACCAGCGCGGTTTCCTCCACCGAGGTGCGTACCTCTTCCTCAAGGTGGCCGACCTCCGCGCTCAGGTGCAACGCCACCATGCCCAGCACACCCAGGGCGAGGAACAGCACGAAGTTCGACACCGTGATGAAGTGCATCAGGCTGCTCAGCCACTCCGCGACGCCGGGCACGGCGCCGAGGACGGCCACGCCGATGGCCAGCAGCAGCCAGATGCCGGCGTACTTCTCGCGGAGTTTCCGCCTGCGCATCATCTCGACGACGATGAGCAGCACGAGGACCGCGACAACGATGCTCAGTACGCGCCAGGCAGCCATGGGTGGTTCTCCTACGCCGAATCCGACTGGTCCGCCGCGGGCCTGCGGCGGACCAGGGCGAGCAGCAGGGCGAGTCCGGCGCGGCTGAGGTAGATCGCCGCGCGGACAGGCGACGCGCTCGGCCGTCCCGACATCCGTTCCAGCATGACGACCGGGATCTCCTTGACCACCAGCCGGGCGCGTAACGCCATCACTAACGACTCGACCGTGTCGCCGAGGTACTCGGCCGGGTAGTAGCGGGCGAACAGTTCGACCGCGCGCGGCCCGGCCGCCTTGAACCCGGACGTGACGTCGGTCAGTTTGGTCCTGGCCAGCCGGGAGAACACGACCGACAGCACGACCATCGCCCAGCGCCGGGGGCCGCCGGCCCTGTACGTGCCGCGGCCGGCGAAGCGGGAGCCGATCACCAGGTCGGCGTCGTCCAGGCCGGCGAGCAGCGCGGGGAGTTCACCCGGGTCGTGCTGCCCGTCCGCGTCGACCTGCACGACCACGTCGTATCCGCGGGACTTGGCGTAGCGGTAGCCGGTCCGCATCGCGCCGCCGACACCCAGGTTCACCGCGAGCCGGGCCACACTGGCGCCGGCCTCGCGGGCGCGGTCCGAAGTGTGGTCCGTCGAGCCGTCGTCGACGACGAGAATGCCCGCGTCCGGCAGCGCGGCGCGGACCTTGGTGACCACGGCGCCGACGTTGTGCTCCTCGTTGAGCGCCGGCAGCACGATCAGGACACGTCGATCGGGCACGTCAGGACCTTACCCGCTCGCGTTGGCCCTCGATCTCGTAGACAGTGGCCCCCTCGTTGTGGAAGACCTGCTGAAAACCCCTGGTCGTGGCCAGGTCGACGAAGCCGGGGGAGGTCGTGTAGTCCCGGACCATGCCGGTGCCGACGATGACGTACCTGATCTTCAGGGTGTCGAGCGCGGCGCGGACCCGGGGGTCGGTGTTCAGCCGGTTGAGGTTCTCGGTGAGGTACGCGGCGTCGCTGTGTTCCGCGCCGTAGTACGTCCATTCCGCCGGTCGCACGCCGGCGAGCGCGTACATCCAGACCGAGCCGTCGTGGAAGTCGTTCATCACGACCTCGCCGGGCCGGACCTGGGTGGCCAGCCAGGCGTACCCGGCACGTTCGGCCGAGCTGACCGCCGGACCGTCGGTGTACCTGGTCGCCAGGCGTTCGGTGTTGCGCGGGATGTACGCGCCCGCGGCGAGCACGGCGCACACCAGCACGATGGCCAGCCCGAAGACGGCGGCCGGCACCCGGGTCACCTTGCGGCCGAGCCATTCACCGGTCTTCCACACGAACACGCCGAACGCGACCGCGCCCGGCAACGGCAGCAGCGCGGCCAGCCGCCAGTGGTCGTTGTAGAAGATCCCGGTGAGCACGTCGACGATGTGCAGGTCGAGCGAGACCGTCGCCGCGTACAACAGGCCGAACAGGGCGTACGCGCCGACGAGCCACACGAGAAGGCACTGCCGGGCCATGATCACGATGCCGATGAACGCGGGGATCCCGATCGCCCACAGTGGATAGTTGACCACCCCGGAGAACGTGAGTGCCTGGGTGAACGCGGCGGCCTGGGTCGCTTCGGGTGGCCACTGGGCGCTGGTGACCCCGCTGGCCCCGGCCAGCGAAGGCAACACGAGTGGAGCCGCGACCACACCGACAATCACGACGGTCGCGATCATCGCCGGCGCACTGGCGCGCCAGTCGACAGGTTCGAACCGGAACAGGCCGGCGAGCAGGATCAGCACGAACAGGACGACCAGGACGAACGCGAGGCTGGTGTGCAGACCGGCGAGCCCGGCCGCGGCCACCGCGGCGACGATCGGACCGGTCGCGCCCCTGTTCCTCAGGACGAGGGTGGCGGTGGCCAGAATCGCCGGCAGTAAAGCGATCCCGGCCACGTACGGCCACAGTGGACCGCGGGCCAGCGAGTCGTACGGGAACGGCGAGAACCAGGTGGACACACACGCGGCGGCCGCGGCGGCGACCGGCGGGAGCCGCCAGGCCAGGCACATCGCGGCGATGCCTAACGGCCACGCCAGGATGCCCATCAACGCACCCAGGTTCAACAGGTGCGGCATGTCCAGGCCGCCCTTGTCGAGCACCAGGGCCAGCAACGCGTGGTAGGTGTCCGGGTAGAAGTAGTCGGTGTTGGTGGGCTGGTTGGCGATCGTGCCGATGGTGGACGGCAGGGTCGAGCCGTGTTCGGCGATCCACCGCACCAGGTTTCCGTGGTACGGCGCGTCCCAGTCCTGGTTGACCCAGTCGAGGCTGGTGATGCCGCCCAGGAACGTGACCACGCCGACGGCCATCCCGGCCACGACCCCGCCGCCGACCATCAGGTGCTGGCCGAGCGTGCGCCGCTTTTCGGAATCGGTTCCGTTCGCCGTGCCGCGCCGGGAGACGAAAAACACTATTACGAAACCGACAATCGAAACCGCGGCCGTCCAGATCGCGAAGTCCAGCAGATCCCAACGGATTCCCAGCCGGCCGAGCAGGTAGCCGCCGACGGCGACGATTCCGAACGTCAACGCGGGTGCGGCGGCCGCCAGAATCCAGCCCCGCAGTTTCACCGCCGCGCCGAAAACCAGTCCGGGCAGCCAGAAAGCCAGCAGAAGCAGCGCCACGGCGGCACCTTAGCGGGCAGTCGTCCCGTCATCGACGGCGACCTCGTGATCGGTGGATGACCGGTGTGCCAACGAGACGAGACCAAGGCTCACCAGCAGTCCGAACGTCGGCCCGACAATGAGTCCGACGGTCGCCCGGAGAAGCGGGTCACCGGGCCAAAACGCGAGGGTCAGCGCAGTGGAAACCGCCACCACGGCCCACGTCGACAGCACGTGGTCGACCCTTTTACCGGCCACCATGACCGCGGCCAGCAATTGGATCATCGCCAGCAGCACGGCGGACCACATCAGTCCGGCGACCGCCCAGCCGGCCACCACGTAGTCGTGACCGTAAAGCAGCCGAACGAGCCACGGCCCGATCAGGAACGCCAACCCGGCCGCGATCGCCGCGAGGACGAGCCCGCCGACGGCGCCGAGCGTCAGCAGCTGGCGGAGCCTGCGCCGGCCGTCGTCGCTCGCCGACAGCCGGACCACCATCGGCACGGCGAGCGCCTGGACAGCGGCGAACAGCAACAGCGGGATCCGAGCCACAGCGAGCGCCGCATAGAACCCGCCGAGTTTCGTGCTGTCGCCGCCGGGCGCCAGGAGCGCGACCATCGCGGGGAAGCCGGTGATGACGCTCGCGGTGAGCGCCGCGCCCAGCAACAGCGTCAGCACGCGGCGGGCCACCGGACCCCAGTCGTCGCCGTGCACGGACCTGTCGATGTGCCGGCCGGCGCGGCGGACGAACAGCAGCCAGGCGAACGATCCGAGCCCGACGGCGACGCCGAACGGCACCATCTGACCGAGTCCGACCGCCACGAGCACGCCGACGACCACCGGCCGGATCGCCGCCTCCGTGACCAGCAGCCACGAGTACGACGTCACCTCGTCGCGGCCGATGAGCAGGCCACGTACGGCGAACTGGGCGGCGAACGCGATCCCGGCGACCAGCACGATGACACCGAGTTCGTAGTGCCCGGCGAAGAGTTTCGCGTTCACGGCCGGGATCAGCGGAATCAGGCCGACCACCACGACGACCACGGTGGCGACGCTGAACGCGCGCACCACGTCCACGCCGACCTTGCCCTGCTTGACCTGTGCTTCCGCCGACAGGCGCGCGACTTCCTGTTCCAGCGGGGAAAGCGCGCTGCCCACGCCGAACAGCAGGCCCCAGAAGGTCATGAACGTCGTGTACTCGGCAGGCGAAAGGATCCGGCCGACCGCGACGGTGAGCACGTAGCCGAGGATCGAACCGGCCAGCATCGCGACACCGATCTTGCTGACGCTCTTGGTGCCGCTCATCGACGTCGGCGAGCGGCGAGCGCAAGCCCGCGCAGGGCGCCGGCCAGGAAGCTGAATCCGAACAGCGGCAGCAGTCGGGCGAACGCCTTGGCCTCCGACTTGGTGGCGCCGAAGCGGCGCACCGCGACCCCGGCGGCCGCCGACCCGGCCATGCCCACTGCGATCGCGGTTTTCGGTCGCCGCAGCAGCAGCGCCACACTGGCCAGGCCAACGCCCACCACGGCGAACAGGCCGCGCCGGGCTGGGCCTTTGGACTGCAGGTACCCGTCGACGAACGTGGTTCCTCGAAAGAACGCGTGCTTGGTGAACTTCGCCAGCGAGTCCCGGCCGTGGTACGTGCAGGAGAACTCCGGTGCGAGCCAGATCCGTTCCCGTTCGGCGATCCAGCGCAACAGCCGGGTGTCGTCGCTGGCCAGGCGCTGGTCGTCGTACAACGACTCGAACTGCTCGGTGGCCTGCTCGAACAACGCGCGCGGCGCCGCGAAATACCCTGTTCCCTTCGGGAAGACGTCGAACTCGTCGATACTGAACGACATCAGCCGGGGATTGCCGAAATACCGCCGCCACGGGATCTTGACCATCGCGGAAAGAAACCCACTGTACGGATTTCCGTCGTCGTCGATGCGTACGTGCCCGGTCCAGACCCGGCGGTCGGGATGCGCGCGGAGTTGGTTCTTGAGGAATGCGAGCGCCGACTCGTCGACGATGATCCGACTGTCCACCAGCAGCAGCATTTCGCCGGACGCCTTCGCCAGCCCGGTCCGGCGGGCCGCGAACCGGCCCTTGTTGGCCTGAGTGATCACTACGATCCCGTGTTCCGCCGCCAGCTGCACCAACGCCTGCGGTGTCCCATCGGTGCTGCCGTCGTCGACGACGATGATCTCCGCGGGCCATTCCGCTTGCCGCGTCGCGGCGACGACGGCGGTGACGCTGCGCGTGATCCACTCTTCCTCGTTGAACACCGGAATGACGATGCTCAAGGACGGCTGATTCGCGTTCATCGGGTGCGACAGTACTCTGTGCCGCGTGATCTCCTTCATTGTCGGTACGACCGCTGAGCTGATCAAGATCGCGCCTGTGCACCACGCGATCGCCGCCCGCGGCACCCGGCCGCAGCTGTGGTTCACCGCCCAGCACATGGACAAGATCGCGGAGACGTTGGCCGACTTGAAGCTGCCCGAGCCGGACGTGTGGCTCGTCCCGAAGGCCAAGGCGGTGCACGTGAACCGGCCCGCGCAGGTGCCTGGGTGGGCCGCGACGGTCGCGAGCACGGCGTGGAGCCGTCGCGCCGAACTACGGGACGTGTTGACGTCGGACGGCCGGCCGCCGCTGGTGATGGTGCACGGCGACACGTTCTCCACCCCGTACGGCTCGTTCGTCGGGAAGAAGGTGTTGCGCGCACGCGTCGCGCACATCGAGGCGGGCATGCGCAGCGGCAGCGCGACAAGCCCGTTCCCGGAGGAGATCAACCGCCGGATCGCAACCCGGCTGACCGACATCCACCTCGCGCCGACCCACCGCGAGGTCAAGAACCTGGCGCACGCCCGCGGAATCGTCGTCGACACCGGCGCGAACACCGTCATCGACTCGGTCCGCGCGGCGATGACCGCGGACGTGACCATGCCTGACCTGCCTGCCGAGTTCGGCCTGGCCACCCTGCACCGGTTCGAACTGGTGTCCCGTGAGGACAAGTTCCGTGAAGTCCTGCACATGTTGCGGGACGCCAGCAGGCAGACGCCGATCCTGTACCTGGCCGGCGCGCCCGAGCGGGAACGGATCGAGAACCTGGGCCTGGGCGGCGTTTTCGACGACGAACGCTTCCTGATGCGCCCCAAGGTCCGGTACACCGAGTTCCTGCCGCTGCTCACCAGGGCCAAGTTCGTCGTGACGGATTCCGGTGGGCTGCAAGAGGAATGCGCGTACCTCGGCGTGCCGGCGGCGATCCACCGGGAACGGACCGAACGCCATCAGGGACTGGACCGCAACATCGTGCTGACCGAGATGCGCGCGAACAAGTTCGCCGCGTTCCTCGCCGACTACGAGTCGTTGCGGTTCCCGTCCCTGATGGACAAGTACCACCCCACCGAGATCATCGCGAACACGTTGGGGCAGCTGGGTTTCTGCTAGGCCGGTTCGATTACCTCAAGGCCGCCGAGGCCGGGCCGCAGCGCCGCCGGGACCACAACGGACCCGTCGGCCTGTTGGTGGTTCTCCATGATGGACGCGATCCACCGGGTGGTGGCGAGCGTGCCGTTCAACGTCGCCGCGGTCTGCGGCTTGCCGTCCTCGTCGCGGTACCGCACACCGAGGCGGCGCGCCTGGAACGTGGTGCAGTTCGAGGTCGAGGTCAGCTCGCGGTACGCCTGCTGCGACGGGAACCACGCCTCGCAGTCGAACTTGCGGGCCGCGCTCACCCCGAGGTCACCCGCCGCGGTGTCGATCACCCGGTACGGCACCTCGATCTTGGTGAGCATCTCCTCCTCCCACGCCAGCAGCCGGGCGTGCTCGGCGCCGGCGTCCGCGGGCTTGCAGAAGGTGAACATCTCGACCTTGTCGAACTGGTGCACCCGGATGATCCCGCGGGTGTCCTTGCCGTACGAACCGGCTTCCCGCCGGAAGCACGACGACCAGCCCGCGTACCGCCGCGGCCCCTTGGCCAGGTCCAGGATCTCGTCGGCGTGGAAGCCGGCGAGCGGCACCTCGGACGTCCCGACCAGGTACAGGTCGTCGTCCTGCAGGTGGTACACCTCGGTCGAGTGGGCGCCGAGATAGCCGGTGCCGCCCATGATCTCCGGCCGGACCAGCGCCGGCGTGATCATCACCTGGAACCCGTTGGCCACGGCCTGCTGCACGGCCAGGTTCAGCATGGCCAGCTGGAGCTGGGCACCGATGCCGGTGAGGAAGTAGAACCGCGAGCCGGACACCTTGGCGCCACGTTCCATGTCGACCGCGCCCAGCCTGGTCATCAACTCCAGGTGGTCGGCCACCTCGAAGTCGACCGGCTTGGGCTCGCCGACGTGCTTGAGGACGACGTAGTCCTGCTCGCCACCAGGCGGCGCCGCCGGGTCGACCACGTTCGGCACCGCCCGGTGCAGCGCGGCCAGCGACTCCTCGGCCTCGGCCTGCTCGGCCTCGGCCGCCTTCACCTCGGCCGCCAACTCCTTGCCCTTGGCCAGCAGGGCGTCGCGCTCCTCGCCGCGCGCCTTGCCGACCTGCCGGCCGAACTGCTTCTGCTCGGCCCGCAGCCGGTCGGCCTGGGACACGGAACCACGCCGACGCTCGTCCGCGGACAGCAACTGGTCGACCAGCCCCTCATCCTCGCCGCGGGCGCGCTGGGACGCACGCACAGCCTCCGGGTCGTCGCGCAGCATCCGTAGGTCAATCATGACAAGAAGGGTAGTAACCGCCGCCGGGGTAGCTCGACCGGGTTTAGCTGATGGAGACCGCGATGATCAGGCCGAGGGCGAGGTGGGCGGCGGCGACCACGAGGCTGGCCGGCGAGTACGTCTCACTCTGGATCAGGGTGCCGATGTCGATCCGGGTGGCCCACTCCAGGATCCGGATCGCGAGCACCTGCACGACGATGCCGACCAGGCCGTACACCAGGGCCGTGATCAGGCCGGCGGTCAGGTCGCTGTCCGAGTTGTTGATCGCGACGACGATGATGAACGCCATGCTGATCAGGCCGGCCGAGGTGACCACCACGGCGTTCGGCTTGCCTGTGCGCACCAGGTCGGACAGCTTGCCCGGGGTGGTCCAGTCGATCGCGTAGAAGCCGAGCAGGACCAGCACCAGGCCGACGATCGCGTACAGCGCGATGGCGCCGATCCCCTTGCCGAGCTGCGAGCCGAAGTCGTCACTGAGTGCGAGGAGAGTGGTCACGGGGTTCCTCCGGCCTAAGTGGACTCTGTCGTGCGTGAATTATCACGATTCCGGGATGCGGTGGGGGACAAACGCCGCACCGTCGTCCGTAACGAGACCCGCGGTCTCCCGGATGCCGAGTCCGGCCGCCGAGTCCCCGATGATCCACGCACCCAGCGCCGGCCGGAACCCGTCGAACTCGGGCAGCGGGTCGAACGCCTGGTAGACGTACCCTTCCCGGCCGTAGACGCCGCCGGTCTCGGTCTCGTAGCCGGGCGCGACGATCTGGACGTTCGCGCCCTCCCGGCCCAGCCGCGGCTTGCGCACGTACTCGGTGAGGATCCCCGGCTCGTCCAGGAACGCCGGCAGCAGGTTCGGGTGCCCCGGGTACATCTCCCAGAGCACCGCCAGCAGCGCCTTGTTGGACAGCAGCATCTTCCACAGCGGCTCGATCCACATGGTCTGCGGCAGGCTCTCCGCCGCGCGCCGGCCGAACTCCTCCTCGACCACCCATTCCCAGGGATAGAGCTTCACGACCGTGTTCATCGGCGCTTCCTCAAGGTCGACGAAGCGCTTGAGCAGGGGGTGCCAGCCGATCTCCTCGATCGCCAGGCCGACCGTGTCCAGCCCGGCCTCGGCGGCGGTCTCCTGCAGGTATGCCGTTGTCACGTGGTCCTCGCCGGTCGGATCCGCCGTGGACCACGTGAAGTGCAGCTCGTTGGACGGGAGCCGCTCGCCGATCTCGGTCCAGCGTTCGACCAGCTTCTCGTGGATGGAGTTCCACTGGTCGTCGTCCGGGAACACCTCGGTCTTCCAGTACCACTGCACGACCGCGGCCTCGAGCAGCGAGGTCGGCGTGTCGGCGTTGTACTCCAGCAGCTTCGCCGGGCCCGAGCCGTCGTAACGCAGGTCGAACCGGCCGTAGACGTGCGGGTCGTGCCGTCGCCACGACTCGGCGATCAGCGGCCATGTCCACTCCGGGATGCCGAAGTCCTTGTACCGCTTGGTGGTCACGACCGTGTCCACGGCCTCAAGGCACATCGAATGCAGCAGTTCGACGTCCGCCTCAAGGGACAGGATCTCGTCGAGCGTGAACACGTAGTGCACCGACTCGTCCCAGTACGGCCGGCTGGCGCCGGTGCCGTCCCTGGCCGGGGTGCCGAACACCAGACCCTGCTCGGCGACCTTCTCCGGCCAGTCCGGACGCGGTCGCGAGGACTCCCGACGCACTCAGCTGCCTCCGCTCTTGCCGCCGCTGCCGCCCCCGCTCGACCCGCTCTTGCCACCGCCGGTGCCCGCGGACGTCCCGCTCTTCACGCCGAACCCGCCGCGCTGGACCGTGGTGCCGGACGGCGTCTTGACCGTGGTCCGGCCGCTGGGCGCCACGGTCGAGCCACCCGCCATCTGGTGCGTCACCGGGTTGGGCGAGCCGCCGTAGTAGTAGTGGTACTGGCGGACACCGCCCGGATAGGGCAGGAAGAAGAACCCGCCGCTGTAGTAGCCGCCATGGCTGTTGACGTAGTCCTCGGTGCAGATGTTCTCGTCGCCCGACAAGGTGCTGGAGTCGTCGACGCAGCTCGCGGTGACCTCGCCCTTCGGCGCGGCCGCGTACCAGACCGCGACGGTCGCGGCGAGGCCGACGACGACACCCGTGCCGATCATCACCCGGCGGCGGCCGAGCGACTTGCGCTCGGCGTCGACCACAGCGACCTGGCGCTCAGCCTCCTCCTGCTCGGCCCGGCGCATGGCGCGCTGCTCGGCCAGCGTCGGCTCCCGTGGCGTGGTCGACTCGTCCTGGTACCGCATGCTGCCGCGCCTTGGCTTCGGCTGCTCCGGCTCGGCGGCACCGGACTCGCCGGCGTCCTTGGTCGGCTCGGTGTCGTCGTGGTTGTCAGTCATCCCGGCCCTCCCTACGCGGACAGTACATACGCCGAAGGTCGACTGAGGTGGCGGTGTCCTGATCGCAACACACATCATTCACCCCGGCGGAGTACGGCATGATGGAACTGATGTCGACGAGCGCCGAGCGGTTCCGAACCTTGAGCACCCGCCTGGTCATGGGTGGTGCTTTCGTTGGCGCGCTGGTCGTGCTGACGCTCAGCATGGTCTTCTCCTGGCCGGTCGGCGGCACCGCCAACGCCGGCGCCAATGATCCGGCCGCCAACCTGGCCGCCGCGTTCGACGCGCCGCCGGGCAGCTGCCTGACCTGGAAACCGGACGGCTCGGACATGCGTCCGACTGGGTGTGACCAGCCACACCTGTTCGAGGTCACCGGCGATGTGGACATCTCGGGCGAACACGGCCCGAACGACCCGTCACCCACGGCGGACGCCTGGCGGGACATCGCCAAGCAGAAGTGCGCCACGGGCGCGACCGCCTACCTCGGCGGCAAGCTCGACCCGTTCGGCCGGTACAGCGTCGGCGCGCTGAAGCCGTCGGACGACCAGTGGCGCTCCGGCGACCGCAAGCTCCGCTGCGGCCTGCAGCGCCAGGGGCCGACCGGCAAGATCCTGGTGCCGACGACCGGCTCGGCCAAGGGCCAGGACCAGTCGGACGTCTACGACGTGGGCACCTGCCTGGCGCTGGCGGACAAGACGTACGGCGACCCGGTCCCCTGCAAGGACGCGCACGCGTTCGAGATCGTCGGCGTGGTCGACCTCGGCAAGGTTCACCCGGACGGGTTCCCGTCCGACGAACAGCAGCAGGCCGCGATGCTCGACAACTGCACCAAGCAGGCCGCCGAGTATTCGAGCAACCTGAACCTCGCGGACAAGGGCCTGTCGCTCACCTGGGACACCCGCAAGCAGGAGAGCTGGGATGCCGGCTCGCGCAAGGCCGTCTGCAAGGTCGGTGCGCCGCTGAAGGACGGCACCGGGCTCGCGCCGGTGAGCGGCAGTGTGAAGAACGCGGGCGCCCCGGCACCCCCGCCGTCGTCGGTCGCCTCGTCCACGCCGCCCAGCCAGCCAGGCGGCTGACATGCCGGTGGAGATGACCCGGCAACGGTTCGAAGAGCTGGTGAGCGAAGCCCTCGACCTCATCCCGGCCGAGTTCGCCAAGGCCATGAGCAACGTCGTGGTCCTCGTCGAGGAGCACCATCCCGAGGACCCGACGATCCTCGGGCTGTACCACGGCGTCGCGCTGACCGAGCGGACCTCGCAGTACGCGGGTGTGCTGCCGGACCGGATCAGCATCTACCGGCAGCCCATCCTGGCCATCTGCCAAACCGAGGACGACGTGGTCGACGAGGTGGCCGTCACCGTCGTGCACGAGATCGGCCACCACTTCGGCATCGACGACAACCGGCTGCACGACCTCGGCTGGGGCTGACGCTCAACCCTTGACGCAGACCACCTGCTTCAGCTTCGCGACCACTTCGACCAGGTCGGACTGGTTCGCGATGACCTCGTCGATGTCCTTGTACGCCGCCGGGATCTCGTCGACCACGCCCGAGTCCTTCCGGCACTCCACGCCCTTCGTCTGCTCCGCCAGGTCCTCGGCGCTGAACTGCTTGCGCGCCTTGGTCCGCGACATCCGGCGGCCGGCGCCGTGCGACGCCGAGGAGAACGAGTCCGGGTTGCCCAGCCCGCGGACGATGTACGAGCCGGTGCCCATCGAGCCCGGGATGATGCCCAGGTCGCCCTGGCCGGCCCGGATCGCGCCCTTGCGGGTGACCATGACGTCCTCGCCGAAGTGCGTCTCCTCCGCCACGTAGTTGTGGTGGCACGAGATCGGCTCTTCGAACGTGACCTGCGGGAACTGGTCGCGCAGCACACCGCACACCAGCCGCAGCATGACCGCGCGGTTGCGGCGCGCGTAGTCCTGCGCCCAGTACAGGTCATGGCGGTACGCGGCCATCTCCGGCGTGCTGGCGAGGAACACCGCGAGGTCGGGGTCCGGCAGCTCGGCGTTGTGCGCCAAGCCCTTCGCCACCGAGATGTGGTGCTGCGCCAGTACGTTGCCGACGCCACGCGAACCCGAGTGCAGCATCACCCAGACCTGGCCGGTGGTGTCCAGGCAGACCTCGATGAAGTGGTTCCCGCCGCCGAGCGTGCCCATCTGGTGCAGCGCACGGTCCAGCTCCGCCTTGGCGCCCTCGGCGAGGGAGTCGAAGCCGCGCCAGAACGTGGTCCAGTCTGCCGCGTCACGCTCGTCGAACGCGGACGCGCGGTGCATCCCGAACCCGACCGGCACGGCCTTCTCGATCTCGGCCCGGACCCGGCCGAGGTCGTCCGGCAGGTCGTTGGCGTGCAACGAAGTCCGGACCGCGGCCATGCCGCAGCCGATGTCCACGCCGACCGCCGCGGGCGACACCGCGTCCCGCATCGCGATCACGGACCCGACTGTGGCGCCCTTGCCGTAGTGCACGTCCGGCATCACAGCCACGTGCTTGAAAGCCCATGGCAGCGCGGCGATGTTGTGCAACTGGCGCATGGCCTGCTCCTCGACCTGGTCGGGTCGAGTCCAGAGTCGGATGTCCACGTTCTGGCCGGGGATCACGGTCGCGTTCACGTCACCCAGGCTAAGGTGCGTGATCACGGTGGCACGACTGATATTCCGCGTGACACGATCGCGCGCGTGTTCACCGAACAGGCATGGACCAGGACCGAACGGCTGCAGCGAGCCATTGTCGAGCTGCCGTTCAACACGGAGCTGGCCGCGGGCACGCTGTCCCCGGAGCGGTTCCGGTTCTACCTGGCCCAGGACGCCCGCTACCTGGTCGGTTTCGGCCGGGCCCTCGCGATCGCCGCGGCCCGCGCGGACGACCACGACGAGGTCGCGTTCTTCGCGGCGAGCGCACACGACGCGGTCGTCGAGGAACGCCGCATGCACCAGAGCTACTTCGCCCGCTTCGGGATGTCCGAGCCGGACCTGGCCGCGATCGGGACGTCCCCGACCTGCCTGGCCTACACCTCGTACCTGCTGGCCGTCGCGCAGACCGGCTCCTACGCCGAGTTGGTCGCCGCGCTGCTGCCGTGTTTCTGGGTCTACCACCACGTGGGCACGGACATCCTGAACAGGCAACACGGCGAGAACCCGTACCGCGAGTGGATCGAGACGTACGCCGACGAAGGTTTCGGCGAGGCCGTGGCGAAATGTCGAGCCGCCGCGGACCGTACTTTTTTCACCGTCGACAGCGATACACGGGAACGGATGTTCGCTGCTTTCCAACAAGCGACGGAGTACGAGTGGTTGTTCTGGGACAGTGCCTGGCGGCTGGAGACATGGCCGACAGCACGTTTCCGTAACTGACTGACTACGTTACAGATTTCCGCAAACGCCTGGTATCTGCGGGCGTGCCGCTGACTCCTGTCCTTCGGGGAGGCCCCGCGGCGAGGAGGCACGTATGTCCGTTAGTGCGTTGGCGGAACGCGAGGACACCAGGTCACGGACTGGGGAGCCCGTTGACGAGATCGTGCTGAACGCGGTGGTCGAGGCGGCCGTGTCGGGGGACACGGCCGCCATCCACTGGCTGCTGGGTCACGTGCGGCCGCTGGTGCTGCGTTACTGCCAGTCACGGATCGGTGGCCACCGGACCGCCATCGCCGTCGACGACGTGGCCCAGGAGGTCCTGCTCGCGCTGTTCCGCGCGTTGCCGACGTACCGCAACCAAGGCCGGCCGTTCCTGGCGTTCGTGTACGGCATCGCCGGCCACAAGGTCGCCGACGCCCGCCGCAACGCGGCCCGGATCGCGGCGACCATGCCGGTGCCGGAGATCCCGGACGTCGCCAGCCAGGACGCCACGCCTGAACAGCACGCCCTGCAGTTCGAGATGACCAGCCGGATCGAACAGCTGCTGCGTCGCGTGCTGTCCCCGCGCCAGCACGAGATCCTGGTCCTGCGCCTGGTGGTCGGCCTGTCCGCGGAGGAGGTCGCGGACGTCATGGGCTCGACCCCCGGCGCGATCCGGGTCGCCCAGCACCGGGCGCTGTCGCGCCTGCGGAAGGTCGTCAGCCAGTGACGTCGCCGGGCTTGGGGAACCGGTGCTCGTTGCGGTCCATCTTGTCGTTCGCCGCCTTGATCAGGTCCACGCCGAGCACGTCGGCCAACTGGACCAGGTAAAGCAGGACGTCAGCCAGCTCGTCGGCGATGTCGGCGGCCAGCTTCGGGTCCGCCATGGCGTTGGCGGACTCCGCCGGCGTGAGCCACTGGAACAGCTCGGTCACCTCACCGACCTCGCCGGACATGGCCATCACCAGGTTCTTCGGCGTGTGGTACGGACCCCAGTCCCGCGCCGCCGCGAACTCCCGCAACCGGTCGGCCAGGGCGTCAAGGCTCATACCGAAGATCTACCACGTCAGTGCTGCACCGCGGGACGGGCGGCGACCGCTGGGCTCGTGCGGACCTCTTCGCGGCGGGCCCGGCGGCGGGCGGCCAGCCAGCCGTCCAGTTCGACGATGACCGGACCGAGCGCCATCAGCAGCAGCAAGGTGGTCCCGACCGCGATCCCGGCCCAGGTCAGCAGCAGTGTGAACATCTCTCCTCCTCCGGTGTCGTCCGATCTCGAACGTGTCTCCAGCTTCGCCCGTCGAGGGGCGTGTCCGAATCGGCCGATGAGTCGGGCCGGCCGGCTGATCGGTCCTGCTCAGCGGGGGTGAGATGGCCGTTCGGCCGACTCGCCGGCACCAGTTGACCGAGGCGCGGCAGCGGGCGGGGTGCGAAGCTCTACATCCGTGACGGCGCCACCCCTCGTGCCAGCGACCCACCGCTGGCTCCTCGCCCTGCTCGGCGGGGCCCTGTTCATCGACCTGCTGCTCGCGACGCAGGACGGTCAGTACGGGCTCGGCGCGCTGCCAGGCGGGGCGCTGATGGTGGCGTGCGCGATATTTGGCGCCCGCAAGCCGACCGAGGGGGCGTTGGCCGGCGCGCTGGTGATGGTGATGTCGACCGGCTTCATCCGGGTCATGCACATCGCCCCGACGTCGATCGGGATCAACGACCTGCTGCTGTCCGAAATGGCGTCCGGCGTGGTGCTGGTCGTGCTCGTGGTGTGGCGGTCATCGCCGGCGGTGTCGGCCGGGTGCACGACCATGCTCGTGCTGGCGGCTGTGCTGGCGTTGTTCGTCCGGACCGGCCAAAGCCACAGCATGACGCAGTTCCGGTCGCTGCAACTCGGCTTGCTGTTGCTGGTCGGGGCCGTGGTCGTGGGGGTGTACCTGCGGAACACGAACCTGCGGCGGACCGAGACCGAACTGGGTGCCCTGGTCCGCAGGCAGTGGCCGCTGGCCGCGGCGCTGGTGTTGCTGCTTTTCCTGGATGTCTACATCGGCAACAGCGGCACCCACATCCTGGCGATGGCCGGCGCGGTGCTCGCCTCGGTGTGCGCCTTCTTCGCCCCGCGTGCTCCAGTGAGCCTGACGCTCACGGCCACGGCATGTATCGCGCTGTCGCCGCTGCTGGTGTTCTTGGCGCAGGCGATCGGGCCGAACCGAACCGGCGGCGAGGCCATCGTCGTGACCGAGGTGGCCGCGAGCATGGCGCTGGTCGCGTTCGTCACCCGGTGGGGGGCGCCGTGGCCCGCGGGTCTCAGCACCGCCGCACTGGTCGCGGCGGACTTGATCGCCTTGGAACTGCGTTCCGAGTACGCCCGGCAACGGCTGACGGATTTCGGCTTCGTCATCGGCTTCCTGATCCTGGTCTCGGTGGCCACCGGGCTGTACTTCCGCGCCCGTGACCGTGAGCGCTCACAGACGATCAGCGTGGCCGTGAGCGGGGCACAGCAGTCCGAGCGGATGGCGTTGGCCCGGGAGCTGCACGATGTCGTGGCGCATCACGTGACCGGGATCGTCGTGCAGGCGCAGGCGGCGCGGCTGGTCGCCGAGAAGGACCCCCAGGTGGCCGTCCAGGCGTTGGCGAAGATCGAGAGCTCGGGTATTGAGGCGCTGAAGGCCATGCGGTTCCTGGTCGGCAGCATGCGCGGCGCGAAGCCGGCGGGCACGTCCCAGGCCACCGAGCACGCCACCATGGATCTCGCCGCCGACCTCGGCAACGTCATCCAGCACTTCAGCGGCCCCCCGGTGACGACCGAGCTGAACCTGCCGGAGGTGGTCCCGCACGAGGTCGGCCGGTCGGTGCTGCGGCTGGTCCAGGAGTCGTTGACGAACGTCGGCAAGCACGCGTTGGGCGCCCGGAACGTCCACGTCACGGTCACCGGATCGGACGGCGAACTGGCCGTCCGGGTGCGCGACGACGGCGTGGCGCGGCGTGCCGACCCGGTCGGCGGATCGGGCGGATACGGTCTTGTCGGCATGCGTGAACGCGTGGAGCTGCTCGGCGGCAGGTTCGTCGCCGGCCCGGTCAGCCCGGTGGGCTGGCGGGTGGAGGCATGGCTCCCCCTGAGGAAAGAGGACACTTGACGATCCGGGTGCTGATCGCCGACGACCAGGAGATGGTCCGGGCCGGGTTCCGGATGATCCTGGAGACCCAGGACGACATCGAGGTGGTCGCCGACGTCCCAGACGGAATCGCCGCCGTCACCCAGGCCCGCGAGCTGCGGCCGGACGTCTGCCTGCTGGACATCCGGATGCCCGGCATGGACGGCCTCGAAGTCACCCGGCAACTGGCCGGCCCAGGCGTGCCGGATCCGCTCAAAGTGGTCGTGGTGACCACCTTCGACCTGGACGAGTACGTGCACACCGCCCTGGCGAACGGGGCCAGCGGGTTCCTCCTGAAGGACGCCGGCCCGGCGTTGCTGCTGGAGGCGGTCCGGGCTGCGGTGCGGGGCGACGCGTTGATCTCGCCGCAGATCACGGTCCGGCTGTTGCAGCACTTCGCGCTCCCGGCGAAATCCGCGGTGTCCACGGACGTGGCGCTCACCGAACGGGAACAGGACGTGGTTCGGGCGGTCGCCAGGGGCCTGACGAACACGGAGATCGGCAACGAGCTCTACATGTCCCTGTCGACCGTGAAGACGCACTTGGCGGCGGTGCAGTCGAAGATCGACGCGCGCAACCGGGTCGAAGTGGCCGCCTGGGCGTGGCGCACCGGCCTGATGGCCAGCTGAACACCCCGGTGCGCTCAGACGAGCGGGACGACCAGCCGGAACCTGATGTCGTTGGAGTCGTCGTCCTCGGGGTCGAACCATCCCACATGCGCGGGATCACGGTAGGCGGTCGCCAATGTCAGCCATTGGATGAACACTCCTTCGCCGCCGTGGGCGGCACCGCCGCCGTCACCGCCGCAGGGCACCTCGCGATCCGAGGTCCGCTCGTACTCGTAGGGATCCTGGCCGATGACCAGCCCCCACAGGTTCGGTTGCCGGTCCAGGCCCGCGGACTGGTCGTCCGGATATCCGTCGTACATGCCGGCATAGTCGTCGCCCCATCGGAACAGGGTGGTGGCACCGGCGCCGCAGGCGTACTCCCACTCGTCCGGGGAGGTCGGCCGCATCCCCCGCTCGGCGGCCTCCCTTACCGCCTGGGCGTGGGTCATCCGCCGGACAACCCGCGCGTGACACGGCTGCCCTCGCTCGTCGACTTCGACCCGCAGGCTGTCGCCCGATCGCCAGGACATGATCGTCCAGCTGGGCACACCGCCTGCCTTGGCCGCCAACGCCTGGACCTCCGGATCATCAAGTGGCACAGCGGTCGCACCCATCGCCATCGCCTCTACCGCGACCAACATCGCGGCAAACTCCGTCACCCGGACCGGCGAAGTCATGGCGTCGACGAACTCCGCGGCCGCTGCCACGCCGTGCTCGCCGGTGCTGGCGGTGAAGTCGGCAGCCTGTTGTGGTGACGGGACGAACTTGGCGCCGTCATAGCCAAGCGACACGCGGTCGGCAGGGACCAGCGAGAACCGCATGCCGTCCCGTTCGAACAGGGCGAGGCGCTGACGTCTGCCCGCGTACTCATGGTCGTGGACGCCGACCAACTCCAGCCCGTTCTCACGCGTTATCGCCCGTGCGACGCCTATCGCCGACTCGTCGGAAAGTTCCCGCCACCGCGCGGCGGTCAGATCAGCATGCGACACGCGTGCATCCTGGCGCCCATGACCAGTGCGGGACGGCCGCTGTCCCCTTCCGGCCATGAGATGGCGATTCGGTCAGTCCGTGTACTTCTTCGACCGCAGCAGGACTTCCTGCTTCGGGTCGAGAGCCGCGCCGCCCGGCGGTTCCTGACTGACCACCTGCCAGTTGCGGTCGACGATGATCATCCGGCCTCGGCCGGTCGCGTCCTCGTCGGTGAAGTTGTAGAAACCCGAGGCCTGCAGTGTGCGCCGGGCGTCTTCGCGGTTCTTGCCGACCACGTCCGGGACCAGGTTGCCGCTGGGGGCTTTGGTGCCCCGGACGACCGTTTGGCCGAGCACCGGCTCAGGGGCTGCCGCCGGTGCCGCGGCCGGCGTCTCGGTGGGCGTGGCCGAGCACGCCGCTAACAGCAGAGCCCCGGCCAGCCAAGCTTTTCGCACACGTCCACGGTACTCACTTGAGGGCCGAGCCGGCCTGCCAGTTGGGCCAGGAGACCGCCCAGTCGCCGTAGGTGTCCCAGACCGGCAGCTGCGGGCCGCCGGAGTTGGTCACCTCGACCACGTCGCCGAGGCCGAAGTGATTGAAGAACCATTCGGCGTTGGCCGCGTTGAGGTTGATGCAGCCGTGCGAGACGTTCGTGCTTCCTTGTGCGCCAACGCTGTTCGGGTTCTCGTGGACGAACTCGCCGTCGTTGGACATGCGCTCGGCGAAGTGCTCGACCGACCGGTACGCCTGCGGGCCCGAGCACACGCCGTACGTGCAGGAGTCCATGGTGTAGTCGCGCTGCTTGTCCGAGATGACGTGGGCGCCGAGGTGGGTCGGGGTGGCGTCCTTGCCCATGCTGATCGGCATGTCCTTGACCATGTTGCCGTTCTGGTAGATCTGCATGTGCGCGGAGTTGCCGTCGGCCTTGGCCACCCAGGAGTCGTGCACCTTCAGGTTCAGGTCCCGGTCGGTGTCGCCGTACACGCCGCCACCCAGGTCTACGCCGTACACACCGGCGTGCACCTTGATGGTCGTCCCCGCCTGCCAGTAGGTCTGCGGACGGTAGTGCACCTCGCGCTTGCTCAGCCAGTACCAGCCGCCGGCCTGCGCCGGGGTGCTGGTGACCTTCAACGCCTTCTCGGCCGCGACCTTGTCGGCGATGTCCTTGTCGAACTTCACCACGATCGGCTGGCCGACACCGACGTCCGTGACGCTCGGCGCCGGGATGAACGACGGGAACGCCGTCGCCTTGGGCGCCAACGTCTTCACCGTGGAGTTCTGGTCGGCCTTCTTACCGTCCGTGGTGGCCGCGGAGGCGACCACGTTGTAGGAGGCGTTGTAGGCCAACGGCTCACTGGAGGTCCAACTGGTCTTGTCGCCGGAGTAGTTGCCTTTGACCTGAGTTCCCTTGGCGGAGTTGGTAACCGTCACCGACTGCAGTGCGCCGCCGGTGGCCTTCACCACCACCGGGTTGGTCGGCGAGACGTTGTCGCCCGCCGGCGTGATGTCGATCTTCACCGCCGGGGGCGCGGCCGAACCGCCGCCGGATCCGCCCGCGGTTCCCGACGAGCCGGGTGTGGCCAGTCCGGGCGTGTCGGAGGAGCTGCACGCCCCGGTGAACAGGACGCCCACCAGGATTGCGCCCGTTACGAGCAGTTTGTTCGAATTCGACATCGTTCCTCGCGCATTCTCCGCAGCCTCAGGCACTCACCTAACACGACGCACCAGGCGTCGAAAAGTTCACCCCGGTAGTCGTGGCTCACAAAGATTCCCGATCTGACCTGGAGCGCGCTCCAGGGTGCGGGCCAGCCGTGGCTCGGTCATCAACGTCTCCTCGGTCGCCGGCCGGCAGGCCAGGCTCGGTTCCGTTGTCTACAACGCTTCGAAGCGGACCGTGGGCGCCTTCACCGAATCGTTGCGTCAGTTGGTCACCGCTGTAGTCACGCCCGACCGACCGTCTTGACGCTCAGCTGCTGGCCGGGCGGGGTGCCCGCGCATCCGTTGCCCGGCAACGGAAGGAACATCGACGCGGTGTCGTGCGGCGGGTAGATCCGCAGCCCTCGGGTGGATGTCGGCCGGCAGACCGCCGGGTCGAAGTTGCCGACCTGTACGAACCCGACCGGAGCCTGTGCCTTGGCGCCGGGGGCGAGGGTGATCGCCGCGCCCTTGACACCCACGCGCACCGCGGCCGGGCCGACCTGGTGGCCGTCGTCGCCGGTGACGTACGAGACCCCCGGGAAGCCCTGCATGGTGCACGACTTGTCGCTCTTGTTCGTGAACACGACGGACCGGTAGACGGTCCCGGCCGCGGCGTCACCGCCGCCAACCGACACGGTCAGGTCGGCGGCCTTGCACTCGCCTGACCCACTGACCACCGGCTGGGGCGCGTCGCCCGGACCGGGTTTGTTAGGTGAGTTAGGCGGCTGCTCGACCGGCGTCTGCGGCACGGCTGAAGACACAGTGCCGCTCACGTTCGGCGGGATGTCGATGCTGGGTACCGGCGGGACGGCGGCCGGCTGGGCCTGACCGGTGCACGCGGTCAACAGGACCAGGCCGCTCGCCGCGAGAATCCGCTTGAATGGGACGTTCATGGCGTATCGCCTCCAGGGTCATCTTCTGGATGACACTGTGAGGACGTACCGAAACCTGATCCGGTTGCGTCAGTCTTTCACCAAACGTCGCCCGGCCGGTTCCCCCACTCGGCGGGTGGTGCGCCCAGTGGTCATGGCGGAGGCTCCGGAACCATGACCGAACTCTCCCGCCGCAGGTTGCTGGCTGTTTCGGGCGGTATCGCCGCCGGGTCCTTGCTGCCGCCGTCCGTCCACGCCGCGCTCGCGGAACCCGCACGGCCCGGCGGCTTGGACGCGATCAAGCACGTCGTGATCCTGATGCAGGAGAACCGGTCGTTCGACAACTACTTCGGCACGCTGCGCGGAGTCCGCGGGTTCGGCGACCCGTCGGCGTTGCGTGGCGTGTTCCAGCAGAACGGTGTGTGGCCGTTCTCCGCGCGCAACGCGGCCGAGGCGGCGCACCGGCCGGACAGCGACATCCAGTACCTCGGTTCGCTCGACCACAGCTGGGAGACCGGCCAGCAGGCGTGGGCGAACGGGTGGATGAACAGCTGGGTGCCGGCGAAGACGTCGTCCACCATGGCGTACTACGACCGGCAGGACATCCCGTTCCAGTACGAACTGGCGGAGACGTTCACGCTCTGCGACGCCTACCACTGCTCGGTCTTCGGTCCCACCAACCCGAACCGGCTGTACCTGTGGACCGGGAACGTCGGCTTCGAGCCAGGTACCACCCGGCGGGTCGTCGGCAACGACGCGTACGACGAGGACACCCACCCGGGATATGACTGGACCACGTACGCCGAGCGGCTGGAGGCGGCCGGCGTGTCCTGGAAGACGTACCAGGAATGGGACAACTACCAGGACAACGGCCTGGAGTTCTTCCAGTCCTTCAAGGCGGTCATGCGCAAGGCCCTGGTCCCGGCCGGCGGCCAGCGCAGCCTCACCACGTTCTACTCGCAGCTCGCCGAGGCCACGCCGGACGTTCGGCGGCAGATGCTGGCCGACCTGGCCAAAGGCGTTCAGTCGCTGACGCGGGCCGAGCGGTCCCTGTACGAACGCGGCCTCGCCCGGGTCGAGCCGGGCAAGCTGGCCGCGAGCTTCCGGGCCGACGTCGCCGCCGGCCGGCTGCCGAAGGTGTCGTACCTGGTCCCGTCGTCGGTGGACTCCGAGCACCCGTCCGCGTCGTCGCCCGCGGCCAGCGCGAAGATCATGTACGACGTGCTCGACGCCATCGCGTCGCACCCGGACGTATGGGCGAAAACGGTCCTGATCGTCACGTTCGACGAGTTCGACGGGTACTTCGACCACGTCCCGCCGCCCGTGCCGCCGCCGTCGCGCACCGAGGACCACTTCGACGGCAAGCCGATCGGCCTCGGGTTCCGGGTGCCGACGACGATCGTGTCGCCGTGGTCGGTCGGCGGGTTCGTGTCGTCGGAGACGTTCGACCACACGTCGGTCATCCAGTTCCTGGAACGCTGGACCGGGGTGCGGGAGCCGAACATCACCGACTGGCGGCGGACCGTGACCGGCGACCTGACCTCCACCTTCGACTTCCGGCGCGGGACGCCCGGCCCGTCGGTCGACCGCCCCGGCCCGGTGCCCGCGCCGGTCGACCGGTGGCGGGCCCAGCCGCCCGCGAAGGGTTCGCTGCCGCGCCAGGAGCCGGGGACCCGACCGTCGCGTCCGCTGCCGTACCGGCTGGAGGCGTGGGCGAGGCTCGAAGCGAAGACGCTCGTCGTCACATTGCGGAACTTCGGCACGAAGAGCGCGCACTTCGCGATCTACCCGTACGGCAAGGAACTGCCCGCGCCGAAGCACCTGGACGTGCGGGGCCTGCAGATCGTTCGGATTCCCTTGTCCAGCACCAGGTATTCGATCGAGGTGCACGGACCCGCCGGGTTCCGGCGCGTCTTCGTCGGCTAGCCGTGCATCAGCTCGAGGCCGGTCCACTCCAGGCAGTGCCAGGTGTCGCCGTCGGCCTCGAGCAGCACGTGCCCGGTGTTGGGCAGGATGCCGGTGATCGCGATCCGGCCGTCGACGTTGTCCGCCAGCCACTCGGCCGCCAGCCGGATCACGCCGCCGTGGCTGACCAGCACGACCAGGCCGTCCACGTGCTGTGCGCGGATGGCGTCGACCGCGGCCATGTACCGGGCCTTGATCTCGTGGCCGTCCTCGCCGCCGGGCATCCGCGCGGTCAGGTCGTTGGCCGTCCACCGGTCGTAGACCTGCACGAACGCCTTCAGCGCGGTCTCCCCAGTACGGCCCTCAAGGTCGCCGACGAAGACCTCCTGCACGCCCTCCATCACCTGCACTTCAAGGTCGTGCGGGGACGCGATGTGCGCGGCGGTCTCCTGTGCGCGGATGGCCGTGCTCGCGTACACCGCGACGACGGGCGAGGTGGACAGGCGCGCCGCGACCTTCGCGGCCTGAGCGTGGCCTTCATCGGTCAGCGGCGCCCCTGGGGGCTTGGAATCCAGTGCGCGGATCACGTTCGCCGAGGTCTGGCCGTGCCGGACCAGTAACAGTTGGAGCGTGCTCACCGCCCCTCCCGCATCCGCCGCACCCAGTCACGGGCGGCCTGGTAGTCGTCGTCGGTGTTCTTCGCCGACGGAACCGACGGCGACTGGTCGGCCTTCGGGTACGAGCCGAGGAACCGGACCTGGTTGCTGTTGCGGTGCAGCGCGGCCAGCGCGCCAGCCACCCGCTCCTCCCCGATGTGCCCGTCGAGGTCCAGGTAGAACCGGTATTCGCCGATCTGGCCGCGCAACGGCCGGGACTCGATCCGGGTCAGGTTGATGCCCCGCAGCGCCAGTTCGGACAGCGTGCTCGCCAACGACCCCGGCTCGGCGTGGGCGATCACGACCGCCAACGAGGTGCGGTCCGCGCCGGTCGGCTCCGGCACCCTCGTCGGCCGGCTCACCAGCAGGAACCGGGTCACGGCGTTGTCGACGTCGGCCACGTCGGTGGCCAGCGTCTCCAGCGAGTAGTGCGTGACGGCGACCGGTGCGCACACGGCCGCGTCGAACTCGCCGTCCTGGACCAGCACGGCAGCGGACGACGTGGACGTGGAAGCGACCGGCGTGGCGTTCGGCAGGTTCGCCGCGATCCAGTCGTGGACCTGCGTCAACGCGTGCGGATGGCTGGCGACGGTCTTCACGTCCTCGGCCCGCGTACCCGGCCGCACCAGGATGGAGAACCGCACAGGCAGGACACACTCGGCCACGGCGATCAACGGCTCGTCCTCGGCCAGCGCGTCCATCGTCGCTGTCACCGCGCCGCCGACGGAGTTCTCGATCGGCACACAGCCGGAGTCGACCTCGCCGGACCGGACCGCGGCAAGCACAAGCGGAACGGTCTCGACCGCGACCAGATCGGCGTCACCGAACGTTCGGGCGGCCTGCTCGGTGAACGTCCCCTGCGGTCCGAAGTAGGCGATTCGTGGCACATCCCCACAATAGGGCCCCCGACGGCGGTTCCGGTGCCGCGCCGGGCCTGACATGCTGGGACTTGTGACCGCCGAATCGGAGGCAAGTACGCGGGGCTTGTCGGGGTCTTATGCGCCGGAGCTGGCGCTGTGCGCGGTGGACGAACCACTGGCGCGGGCGTGGGAGGCGGCCTCGCGGGGACGCGCAGGCATCCGCGTGCACCACGGATCGGTGCTCGACTCCCAGGTGCAGGCGGTGGTCAGCCCGGCGAACTCGTTCGGCTGGATGCGGAGCGGCGTCGACGCGCTGTACGCCCAGGCGTTCCCGACCATCGAGCAGACCGTCCGCAGCGGCGTCCTGGCGTTCCACGGCGGCGAACTGCCGGTCGGTGAGGCCCTGATCGTGCCGACGGGCGTGCCCGCGCCCGCGTGGCTGATCAGCGCGCCGACCATGCGGCAGCCTGGCGAACAGCTGCCCGCGGACACCGTGCACCCGTACCTGGCGGCGCGGGGGCTGTTCCGGCTATGGCAGAACGGTCTGCTGGACGATGGCGTGCTGATCCGTGACGTCGTGCACTCCATCGGCTTACCTGGGCTCGGTACGGGTACGGGTGACGTGTCCCCGGAGACCTGCGCGCGTCAGGTCATGGCCGCGTGGGACGAGGTGTTCTCACAGCGTTAGCTCCAGTTCCAGCTCGTCGGTGATCGGGATGCCGTGGTTGCCGAGCAGCGGGATCTCCGGTTTGCTCGCCCGCGCCGTGGCGACCGCCCCGACCCGCAGTTCGCGCATGCGGAAACCGCGCCGCTGGTAGTACCGGATCGCGTCGGTGTTGTCGTTCGTCGTCATCAGGATGATCCGCGCGCAGCCCTCCGTACGCACCCGCTCGACCATCGCGTTCAGCAACGCCGTCCCGATTCCCTGCCCGTCCTGGAAGCTGTTGAAGGTCACCAGCTCAGCCGTGGTCCCCTCGACGGAATAGGTGAGCAAGCCGACAACCTCGCCGTCCTGTTCGGCGATCAGGCCGGGCAACCGGCCCGGTTCGAGGACCCGGCCGTGTCCAACGACAACCGTTGGGGCACCCCAGCTTTCGGTCACCAGTTGGGCGACAGTCGCCTGGTCGGCGGGCCCGGTCGGCCGCATCGTGTAGTTCGTCACAGCGCAAGCGTGCCAGTGAACACCTACCGTTAGGGCGAAGTTTCCCTGCCTCGGCGAGGAGTGGGCGCGATGGCGCGCGTGCGAGACCTGACCCCGTATGTCGAGCTGCATCGGGACCAGTGGAGAGAGCTACGCAAATCGACCCCTTTGCCGTTGAGCGCGGGCGACCTGGCCGGGCTGCGCGGCCTGAACGACCCGGTCGACCTCGGTGAGGTGGCCGAGGTCTACCTGCCGCTGTCGCGGCTGATCAACCTGCAGGTCGCCGCCAGACAACGGCTCAGCGACGCGATCGCGACCTTCCTGGGTGAGAAGGAGAAGGTCCCGTTCATCATCGGTGTCGCGGGTAGCGTCGCCGTGGGCAAGTCCACGACCGCGCGTGTCCTGCGCGCACTGCTGGCTCGTTGGCCGGATCACCCGCAGGTGGACCTCGTCACGACGGACGGGTTCCTGTTGCCGCGCGCCGAGCTGATGCGCAGGGGCATCATGCACCGCAAGGGATTCCCGGAAAGCTACGACCGCAGGGCGTTGCTCCGGTTCGTGTCCGAGGTGAAGTCCGGTGCGCCCGAGGTCCGCGCGCCCGTCTACTCGCACCTGCTGTACGACATCGTGCCTGGTGAGGAGCAGGTCGTCCGGCGGCCGGACATCCTCATCGTGGAGGGGCTGAACGTGCTGCAGCCGGGGCCGCGGCTGCACGTGGCGGACCTGTTCGACTTCTCGATCTTCGTGGACGCGCACACCGAGGACGTGGCCCGCTGGTACGTGGAACGGTTCCTCACCCTGCGGCACACCGCGTTCGCCAACCCCGAGTCGCACTTCCACCACTACGCGTCCCTGTCGGACGCGGAGGCACGCGTGGAGGCCATGCAGCTGTGGACCCAGATCAACGAGCCCAACCTGGTGCAGAACATCCTGCCCACCAAGCCACGGGCCACCCTGGTGCTGCGCAAGGCCCCTGATCACAGCGTGTGCCGGGTCCGGCTGCGGAAGCTCTAGGCTGGTTGCCATGGCTGTCCGGTTGCTGCTGGTCGACGACCACGAGGTCGTCCGCCGCGGCCTGCGTGACCTGCTGGACGGCAACGACGACATCCAGGTCGTGGCCGAGGCGGGCAGCGTGGGCGAGGCGCTGGTGCGGGCCACGGCGGCCAAGCCGGACGTGGCGATCGTGGACGTCCGGCTGCCGGACGGCGACGGCGTGGAGCTGTGCCGGACGCTGCGCGCGCTGCCGGACGGCCCCCGGTGCCTGGTGCTGACGGCGTTCGACGACGAAGAGGCGTTGGTCGGCGCGATCATGGCGGGCGCGTCCGGGTATCTGCTCAAGCAGGTGCGCGGCCAGGACCTCGTGACGGCCGTGCACGAAGTGGCGGCGGGGCGGTCGTTGCTGGACCCCGTCACCACCGCGCGAGTGCTTGAACGCATGCGTCGCGCGGCCGACTCGGACGAGTTGAACTCGTTGACCGACCGCGAACGCAAGGTCCTCGAACTGATCGGCGAGGGCCTGACGAACAGGCAGATCGCCGAACGCCTGTTCCTCGCGGAGAAGACCGTGAAGAACTACGTGACCTCGGTGCTGGCGAAACTCAACATGGAACGCCGCACCCAGGCCGCCGCGTGGGTCGCCCGACGGTCAACGCGCTAGCGCGCCCTCCGTCAGCTGCGCCCGAGCGGCCCTCGCGGCCAGTTCGGCGTTCGCCCGGTACGTGACGCTGGTGACCGGCGTGATCGACAGCACCACGCCGAGCAGCACGCTGAACACCGCCATCAGGTAGAACCTGTCGTCGGCCGAGGCACCCAGGATCAACGAGACGCCACCGAAGACCGTCGCCACGACAGTGACGGCTCGGGCGAGCCAGGCGGGCGGCAGGTCCGTCTTCAGGTACGTCTCGGCCATGGTCACCACGACGGGCGCGAGCCGCGGTTCGGCCAGGCCGCCCACGCGCACGACCTTCCAGGCTGCCCGCCGGTCCGTTTGGCGGAACGTCCGCACGGCCGGGTAGTTCACCGGCAACGGCCGAAGCCCCAGCATCGCGATCAGGGACGTGGTGGTCGCCTGCAGTCCGTACATGACCGCGGCGATGGGATTGCCCTGCCTGACGCCGAAGAAGACGCCCACGGCCAGACCAAGCCCGACGCTCAAGTGGATGGTGTATCGACCCGTGTGCCTAGATCTGCGCCTTCCGGCAGCATCCATGAGGAAGAAGCGTACGACGGTTTCCCGGCCCGTGGGGCATCGATTTAGCGCAACGGGACCTTCCAGACGACCGTCGTGCCGGCGCGCGCGGACGAGCGGACCTCGCAGTGGCCGCCGGCGTCCTCGGCGCGCTCCTCCAGGTGCTTGAGCCCGCGCCGGCTCACCCCGGGCGGGATGCCGCAGCCGTTGTCGATCACGTCGAGCTCGAGTTTCTTGGCGTCCACCAGCAGGCGGACCGTGACCCAGCTGGCCCCGGAGTGCCGGACCACGTTGGACAGCGCCTCGCGGAGCGCGGCCCTGGTGTGATCGGCCAGGTGGCTCGGGACCGCGCTCAGGTCGCCGGCCACGTCGAGTTTGGGCTGGAAGCCGAGCAGTTCGCCGGCGGTGTCCACCTCGGAACGCACCGACTCGGCCAGGTCCGAGGGTTCGGTGGGGTCGGGGTTGCGCAGGGCCCGGACCGTGGCGCGGACTTCGGCGATGGTCGTGTCGAGCTGGTCCACCGCGTCCGCCAACCGGGCCGCGTCGGTTTTGGCCAGGCGTTTCGCCGGCCGGCGGGCGAGCAGGTCGAGCTGCATCCCGGCGCCGTAGAGCCGTTGGACGACGACGTCGTGCAGGTTGCGGGCGATTCGCTCGCGCTCCTCGAAGATCGCGATCCGCTGCCGGGCGTTCGAGCCTTCGGCCAGCACCAGCACCAGGCCGGCCTGGGCGGCGAACGCGGTGAGGACGTCGACGGTCACGGGCGCAAACGGTTGCGCGCCTTTCTTTCGGTAGACCGTCAACGCCCCGAGCCGGCGTTCCCGGGTGCCGAAGGGCGCGGCCGCGAACGGCCCGTACGCCCAGAGATCCTTCGGGACGAACGGAGACGTCCGCGGGTCCGTGGTCAGGTCGTCCACGACCACTGGGATGCCACTGCGGGCCACCCGAGCGGCCGACGACCGCGGCGACAGCACCAGGCCGACCGGGCTCTCGCCGGCGTGGCCGTGGGCGGCCTCGATGGTGAGCCTGCCGTCCTCCTCGCGGGCCATCACCAGGCCCAGGTCGGCTTCGGCGAGTTCGGCCGCGCACGCCACGACGCGGCTGAGCACCGATTCCGGGTCGTCGCCGGACAGCGCAGCCGTCGCGATCTCGGTGGACGCGGACAGCGCCCGCGCGGCAAGTGTCGGATCCATGAGTGACAACAAGGCTATGCCACCCGCCCTTGCGCCACGCGGATCACCATGTCCGCTTCGACCGCTTCCTCGGGCCGGTGCGTGACGTGGATCAGCGTCCGGCCCCGCAACGACTCGGCCAGGCCCGCCAGCACGGTCCTGGCCGTGCCGACGTCCAGGTGCGCGGTGGGTTCGTCCAGCACGACCAGGTCCGAGTGCGGGACGGCGACGAGGGCCCTGGCCAGGGCCAGCCGGTCGGCCTCGCCGCCGGAGACCGGGCCGACCCGCTCGCCCAGCCGGCTCCGCCACCGCCCCAGTCCGGCCCTGGTCAACGCGTCGGCGAGTTGTTCGTCACAGGCGTGCGGGTCGCCCAGCCGGAGGTTCTCCCGGATGGTCGTGGAGACGAGCTGCGGCTCCTGTGGGCACCACGCCACGCGTTCGGGGACCTGGGCCACGCCGCGTTCGGCCGGCAGGAACCCCAGCAGCAGCGCCAGCAACGTGGACTTGCCGGCCCCCGACGGCCCCAGGACGGCCACGTGCGCCCCGGCCGGGATGTCCAGCGTGACGTCCCGCAGGCTCGGCTCGACCGCGCCGGGCCAGCGGACGTCCACGTTCTTCAGGCTGATGCCGACGCCGCGGTTGGGCTGCCCATGTGGTTCGAGCGTCTCGTCGAGCAGGGTCCCCAGTCGTGTGTACGCCGTATACAAGGCGGCTCTGTGCTGCGTGGCTGGCGGGAGCATGGCGAGAACCTCGACCAGCGCCAACGGCACGAGAGCGAGCACGGGGTTCCCGCTCGCCGCGCCCACCACTGCGGCCGCACCAGTGACGAGCGTGATCAACGCCGTCGCGGCGCCCGCCCCGAACGCCTGTCGCCGGGCCCGCGCGGTCAACTCCGCGTCCTGGGCTTCGATGTCCGCACGCCACTGCCTGTCGGCGCCGAACACGATGAGTTCCGGCGCAGCCTCCAGCAGAGCGAGGATCGTCGCCGCGATCTGCCGTCGGTTCTCCGCGAGCGCCAGCGTCGCCCGGTGTTCCAACGTCCGCGCGAGCCACGGCGCCCCGATTCCGCCGAGCAGCACCGCGACCGCGAGAGCAAGCCCGGCAACGGGTGAGATCACGGCCTGAATCGTCACCGCGATACCGCAGACGACCGCCGCGACCAGCGGCGGAACGAGGACACGCGGGGTGAGGTCCCGGACCGTGTCCACGTCGTCGACCAGCTTCCGCAGCCCCTCACCGCGGGCCATGCCGGCGGTCCTGGCGGGCCCGAGGGCGACCAGCCGGTCCCACAGCCGCACCCGCAGGTCGATGGCCGCCCGGAAGGCCGCGTCGTGCGTGACGAGTCGTTCGGCGTATCGCAGGCCGGCCCTGGCCAGGCCGAACGTGCGCACACCCACGATCGCCACGGACAACGTGAGGATCGGCGGCTGTTCCGCGGCTTTCGCGATCAGCCACGCCGAGGTCGCCGTCAACGCCACGCCGCTGGCCAGCGCGAACGCCCCGAGCAGCGCGCCGAACACCATCCGCCGGGTCAGCCGCGGCTTGGCCGTCGTCCCGCTTGAGTCCATAGTGGACGTTGCCACGGCGACCGGTTCGGGCGCCTCCTGGGTCACGGCCGTCTTCCGGTGGGTGGCAAGCAGAACAGCCACACCGTCGTCGCGAACCTGGTGGATCGCCGCCATCACCCGGCCGGCGGTGGCACTGTCGAGCTGGGCCGTCGGCTCGTCCAACAGCAGCACGCGCGCGCCCCGCCGGACCCGCAGCAACGCTCGGGCGATGGCGACCCGCTGCCGCTCCCCCGTGGACAGTTCGATGACGCGTCGTTCCAGCAGATGGCCCGCGACAGCCAGGTCAGCGACCTCGCGCAGTTCTGGGACTGTCGGCGGCACGTTCCGGTCGCTCACCGCCAGTCGCAGCTCGTCCGCCACGGTCTCGCAGGCGAACGCGGGTCGCTGCGGGACCCACGCCACGATCCGCCGCCACGCCTCGTCGTCGGCACAGCCGTCGATCTCGATCGACCCGGCGTCCGGCCGCACGAACCCGAGCAGCGCGGCGATCGTGGTCGACTTCCCCGACCCGCTGGCGCTATCCAGCCGCACCAGCTCACCGGGACGCAGCTCGAACGAGATCCCGTCCGGCGCGAACCCCGCCCGCCGAGCCACCCGCAGTTCCTTGACCCGCACGGACACCTGCTCGCCCGGCTGATATCGCGAGTCGACAGGCCGCCGAGGCCCGAGGAGGCCGTGCACTCGGCGAACGGCCTCAAGGCCGTCCTCGCTCGCGTGGTGCGCGGCTCCGGCGGCGCGCAACGGGAAGTAGCACTCCGGCGCGAGAATGAGGACGAACAGCCCGACCGACAACGTCAACTCGCCGGAGACCAGCCGGACACCGATGATCACCGCGATCACGGCCACCGACAGCGTCGCCACCAACTCCAGCACCAGCGCGGAGGCGAATGCCGCCCGCAGGGTCGACAACGTCGTCCTGCGGTGCTGGTCGGACACCCGGCGAACCGCGGCGGCTTGCGCGGAAGCGCGCCGGAACGCCGTCAGCACAGGCAAAGCACGGATCAGTTCAAGCATGTGCGCGGACAGCCGTGCGGACGCGTCCGCCGCCTCGGCCACTCGGGTCTTGGTCCACAGCCCGATCAGGATCGCGAACACCGGCACCAGCGGCAGGGTCACCGCGACCACGACCGCCGACGGCCAGTCCGCGAACAACACCGCCGCGCCGACCGAAACGGGCACGACAGCCGCGTTCACCAGAGCCGGCAGGTAGCTCGTGAAGTACCCGTCGAGCGCGTCCAACCCCTTGGTGGCCAAGACCGTCAGCGACGCCGGCCCCTGCTCGGTGATCCACTCCGGGCCACAGTCCATGGCAGTGGACACGACCGACGCCCGAAGTTCCTCCTTGGCTCCGGCCGCCGCCCGAGCCGCCACGACCTGGGTCGCCCACCCCAACAGCGCCCGCGCGACGACCGCCACCGCGAGCACCCACAACATCCCGTGGCCGGTCAGCGCCGACGACAACGACCAAGCCTGCGCCACCAGCGCCATCGCTGTCAGGAACGACAGCAGGACACAGGTGGCCAACGCTCGGCGCGCACCGGATGGCAGCGCGCCGAGCGGGCCGCTCCCTGGCCGGTTCAGGGCGGGTGTTCCCCGGCTGGGAGAGCTCATGGGACGTGCACTCGCGGGATGTGCTCGGTGGCGATCCGCTTGCGGAACACCCAGTACGTCCAGCCCTGGTAGACCAGGACCGCGGGCGCGCCGAGCCCGCCGATCCACGTCATGACCTTCAACGTGTACGGGTTCGACGCCGTGCCGGCGATCGTCAACGAGTACGCCGGATCCACAGTGGACGGAAGGACGTCCGGGTACAGCGCGCCGAACAACGTCACCACCGCCCCGACGATGGTCACGCCCATCAACGCGAACGCCTGCCCCTCATGGCCGGCCGCGAGCCGGACCAACGCGGAAACCGCCGCTACCACCGCCACCGCCAGCGCGATCCACGTCCAACCAGAGCCAACGCGCAGTTGGACGACGAGCAGTAGCGCGAGCAACGGCAACAGCGCGACCGGCCCCGCTTTCAACCCCACCAGCCGGGCCCGCCGCCTGATCTCCCCCGACGTCTTCAACGCGATGAACACGGCGCCGTGCACGACCGAGTACCCGACGATCGCCAACGCCCCCACCGCCGTCTCCCACCCCAGGCCGGCGAACGGACCGCCGACCCGGTGCCCGGCCGCGTCGATCGGCAGGCCCAACACGTTCCACGACAACAGCAGGCCGACACCGAGCGCGGGCAGCAGCGACCCGGCGACGATCACCCGGTCCCAGTTCCGCCGCCACCGCGCGGAATCCACCTTCCCGCGGTACTCGAACGCCACACCCCGCCCGATCAGCCCGACGAGCACCGCCAGCAACGGCAGGAAAGCCGAACTGAGCAGGGTCGCGTACCACCCGGGGAAGGCCGCGAAAGTGGCGCCGACCGCCACGATCAGCCAGACCTCGTTGCCGTCCCAGACCGGTCCGATCGTGTTGACCATGACCCGGCGTTCGGTGTCGTCCCGGCCGAGCACCGGCAGCAGCATGCCGACGCCGAAGTCGAAGCCCTCGAGGAACAGGTACCCGAGCCAGAAGAAGGCGATGATGAGAAACCAGACGAGTGCGAGATCCATTGGGCCACCTCCCTAGTACGCGAACGCCAGTTCGTCCTGGCCGGCCGTTTTCTCTCCTGCCGGCAGCACACCCGCTATGCCCGCGCGGGCGTATCTCCTGAGCAGGAAGAACTCCAGCACCGCCAGCACGCCGTAGACGGTGGTCAACGTGATCAGCGAGGTCAGGATCTCGCCGGTGGTCAGCCCGGAGACGCCCTGCGCGGTGAACATCCACACCCCGTCCACCCCGGTCGGGTTCGGCACCACCACGAACGGCTGCCGGCCCTGCTCGGTGAAGATCCACCCGGCGCTGTTGGCCAGGAATGGCAGGGCGATCCCGGCCAGGGCCGCCCACCGGAACCACCGGCCCGACGGCATTCGTCCCTTCCTGGTCAGCCACAAGGCCAGCGCGGACGCGGCGGCGGCGAGCGCGCCGAGGCCGATCATCAGCCGGAACCCCCAGTAGGTGACGGGCAGGTTGGGCACGTAGTCGATCGGCTTGCCGGACAGCTCGCCCAACTGCGGGTCGACCGGGTAGTTCTCGCCGTACTTCGCCCGGTACTCGCCGACCAGGTCGTTGATGCCCTTGACCTCGCTGGAGAAGTCGTTGTGCGCCAGGAACGACAGCAACGTGGGCAACGTGAACGACTTGACGTTCTCGCAGTCCGGCCGTTGCACGTCGCCGTAGGCGAAGATGGAGAACCCGGCCGGCTGTTCGCTGTGGCACAACGCCTCGGCCGCGGCCATCTTCATCGGCTGCTGCTGGAACATGAGCTTGCCCTGCATGTCGCCGGTGATCGCGAGCGCGGCGAACGCGACCATGCTCACCCAGCCGCCCACTTTCAGCGACGCCCGCCACACCTCCCGGTCGGCCTTCCGCTTGGTCAGGTGCCAGATCGCGATGCCGACGAGGAACGCGCCGGCGACCGCGAAGCACCCGGCGACGGTGTGCGGGATCGCGGCCAGCGCGGTGTTGTTGGTCAGCAGCGCCCAGATCGACGTCAGCTGCGGCTTGCCGTCCACAAGCGACACCCCGACCGGGTGCTGCATCCACGAGTTGGCCGCCAGGATGAAGTACGCCGAGGCGATCGTGGCCAGCGAGAACGCCCAGGCGCACGCCAGGTGCACCTTCTTGGGCAACCGGTCCCAGCCGAAGATCCACAGGCCGAGGAACGTCGACTCGACGAAGAACGCGACCAGGCCCTCCATCGCCAGCGGCGCGCCGAACGCGTCCCCGACGAACTTCGAGTAAGCGCTCCAGGACATCCCGAACTGGAACTCCTGGACGATCCCGGTGACCACGCCCATCGCGAAGTTGACCATCATCAACTTGCCCCAGAACTTGGTCATCGCGAAGTACTTCTGATGCCCGGTGCGAACCCACGCCGTCTGCATCGCCGCGACCAGCACCGCCAGTCCGATGGTCAACGGCACCATCAGGAAGTGATAGACGGTGGTGATCCCGAACTGCCAACGGGCCAGGTCAAGAACGTCCACATGACACATGCTGCGGCATGCGCGGGGACCGCGCCTGGTACGCGAGTCCCCACTTGCCGGGACCTAGGTCCCGCTGACGGCTAACGCAGGGCGTCGGCCACTTCGGCGGCGGTCCGGACCACCTGCGGCCCGACCACCTCGGCGTGCAGGCGTTCGAAGGTCACCACGCCGACGCTGGCCCGTAGCCCGGCCACACCGAGCACGGGCGCCGCGATTCCGAAGGCGCCGGCCTGGAGTTCGCCGGCGGTGGTGACCCACTCCGGACCGTCGCAGGACAGGAGAATCGCCTTTCCAGCCGCGCCTTTGCGCAAAGAATGACGGGTTCCAACCCGATATGCGACATGATATGCGGTCCACGAGGGTTCGACGACGGCCACGGCCTGAGCCTCGTCGCCGTCCGCGACCGTCAGGTGCGAGGTCGCGCCGATGGACTCGGCCAGCTCCCGCAACGCCGGCAACGCGGCGTGCCGCAACTGCGGGAGCACCCGCGCGGACAGCCGCAGCAGTCCTAGGCCCAGCCGGACCCGGGACCCTTCCCTGCGGACAAGTCCGCGGGCCTGCAACGGCACCAGTAACCGGTAGACCGCGGCGCGGCTCGCGCCGATCGCGGCCGCCAGGTCGCTGATGGTCGGCGCCTCCGACTCCGAGTCGGCGACGGCCTGCAACAAGGACAACCCGCGGTCAAGTGTCAGCGAGCTCTCCTTGTTGCCGTGCGCAGTCGTCACGGCAGGGCCGGGTGAACCGTGCCGACCACCTCGGCGACGCCGACCACGGAACCGTTCGGGCCGGGCGCGGTCGCGGTGATCCGGACGGTGTCGTCGTCCTCGAGGAACGTCCGCTGTTGACCGTCGGCCAACGCGATCTTGTCCCGGCCGCCCCAGCTCATCTCCAGGAAGCAGCCGAGCTGGTCGCGTTCCGGTCCGGAGACCGTCCCGGACGCGAACAGGTCGCCGGGACGGACCGTGGCGCCGTTGACCGTCATGTGCGCCAACTGCTGGGCGAACGAGTAGTACATCTCGGCGAACCGCGGCCGGGACACGATCGAGCCGTTCCAGTCGATCTCCAGCAGCAGGTCCAGGCCCCACGGCTGGTCCTCGGCCAGGTAGTCCAGCACCGGGTGCGCGGGCGGGCGCACGCGCGCGGCGGCCAACGCCTCCAACGGCGTGATCCAGGCCGAGACCGAGGTGGCGAAGGACTTGCCGAGGAACGGGCCGAGCGGCTGCGACTCCCACCCCTGGATGTCACGGGCCGACCAGTCGTTCACCAGGACCACGCCGAAAACGTGGTCCGCGGCGGCGGACGTGGACACCCGCGCGGTGACCGGACCGCCGCACACGAACCCGATCTCGGCCTCGATGTCCAGCTTCGTCGACGGCCCGAAGACAGGCCCGGTCGAGCCGCGTCGCTGCCCGTTCGGCCGGACGACCGGCGTCCCGGAGACCACGACCGTGCCGGCGCGACCGTGGTATCCGACAGGCAGATGCGTCCAGTTCGGCAGCAGCGGCTCGTCGTTCGGCCGGAAGATCCGGCCGGCGTTCTCCGCGTGGTGTTTCGAGGAGTAGAAGTCCACGTAGTCGGCAACGGTGAACGGCAGCATGGCCCCGGCCAGCGGCACCAGCGTGGCGCCGTTCGGCGCGGCCGGGCCGTTCACCAGCTCCACCAGCCGGGCACGCAGCTCCGTCCACACGGAACGGCCGGCGGCCAGCAGCGGGTCGAGCGAGGTGGCCGAGACCACGTCGGCGAGGCCGCCGAACGAGGCCGCGATCGGCCGCAGCGGCAGCGCCTGGTCGCCCACCCGGACCGCGACCTGGCCGTCGATCACGCCGTACGGCAGCGTCTGCGGGCCGAACGGCTGATCGTCACGGAACCCCGCGTCCTCGATCCACGTCACAGCAACCCCAGTTCTTCCAGGTCGGCGATGGGCTCGGCCAACGAGCACGAGCCGTAGGACGCGAACACGCCGCGAACGGCGTGCGACGCGGCCTCGTTGAGCTGCCCGGCCTCCTTGGCGAGGCCGTCGGCGTCCGTGCTGCCGAGGGCCTCACGGACGTCCCCGCCGGCCAGCGAGCGCGCGGTGGCGACGAGCAGGTTCACGAACCCGTGGTGGGTGAACCCGGTCTCGTCGTCCGTGTGCCGGACGGCGTTGTGCAGGCCGGCCGTGGCCTTGAAGGACGTGCCGCCGCCGGCCACCACCGCGAGAAAGTCCGCGATCTCGTCCACGCTCGGGAACGCCTGCTGGGACAGCCCGCCGCAGCGCAGCTTCGGCCAGCTGCCGTGCTCGGCCACCTTGTGGATGCTGTCCAGCCAGTCCTTGCCGCCGCGGCGGGGCTCGATCACCCGGATCACGTCCTCGGGTACGAACTCGGAGACCCGCTCGAGCCACTGGTCGTCCACATCGGACGGGGCGGGCATCTCGACCATCCGCAGGGCGAGCAGCTCGGTCCGGGACTCGATGATCGACAACGCCTTGGGAACGCCGCCAAGGCCGGTGTCGATCACCAGCGACAGGGCGACCGGTTTGACCGGCTTGGCCTTGATCAGTTCGGTGATCAACTCGGGCAGGCGGGACGCGGGACACAGGAAGAGGCCCATCACCCCGGCCCGGTTGCCTGTGCGCGCGGCCAGGTGCGCGGCGATCGCGTCCGGCATGGGCGCGTTGCCGGGAGGGAACAGGGCTGCGTCGTCCACAAGCCTCGCGAGCAGGGGCGGAACACCTCGAGGGCCGGGCGGCGGGAGTTCGACTGCGCTTGACACGGCTGACACGCTAGTAGCGTACCCGGAACCGAACAAAGATGTCCGCCTATCGGACACAATCCGATCCAGGAGCGAGCATGCCGTACTACCGTCAGGTGGGTGAGATCCCACGCAAACGGCACACCCAGTTCCGCGCGCCCGACGGGAGCCTGTACGCCGAGGAACTAATGGGTGTGGAGGGGTTCTCCAGCGACTCGGCCCTGCTGTACCACCGCCACCTGCCGACCGCGATCGTCGACGCCGTCGACGTCACCGTACCCAGGGACACCGCCCCGAACCTGCCGCTGAAACCCCGCCACTTCCGCACCCAGGACCTCAAGTGGGAAGCCCCGGCCGACGTCGACGCGGTCACCGGCAGGCGCCTGCTGTTCGGCAACGCGGACGTCAGGATCTGCTTCGTCGAAGCGACCCAGCCGTCGCCCCTCTACCGCAACGCGGCGGGCGACGAGCTGCTGTACGTGCAAACTGGCACGGCCGTCATTGAAACGATTTACGGCAGCATGGCGGTCGGCGACGGCGACTATGTCGTCCTCCCGACATCGTGTACATATCGCGTGGTCCCAGGAGACGACCTGCGGCTGCTCGTGCTGGAAGCCAGCGGCCACATCGGCCCGCCCAAGCGCTACCTGTCGACCAAGGGCCAGTTCCTGGAGCACTCCCCGTACTGCGAGCGTGACCTGCGCGGACCGGTCGAACCGCTGCTGGTCGACGACACCGATGTGGAAGTGTTCGTCCGGCACCGCGCCGGTGTCACCAAGTTCACGTACGCCAACCACCCGTTCGACGTGGTCGGCTGGGACGGCGCGCTGTACCCGTGGGCCTTCAACATCCGCGACTTCGAACCGATCACCGGCCGGGTGCACCAGCCGCCGCCGGTGCACCAGACGTTCGAAGGCCCCAACTTCGTGGTCTGCTCCTTCTGCCCGCGCAAGGTCGACTACCACCCGCTCGCCGTGCCCGTGCCGTACAACCACGCGAACGTCGACTCGGACGAGCTGATGTTCTACGTCGGCGGGAACTACGAGGCCAGGAAGGGCTCCGGCATCGGCCTCGGCTCGCTGTCGCTGCACCCGTCCGGCGTGACCCACGGCCCCCAGCCGGGCGCCGTCGAAGGCGCCCTCGGCGTGGACTACTTCGACGAGACCGCGGTGATGGTGGACACGTTCCGGCCGTTGGAGCTCGGCGAGGCGGCGGACGCGTGTGAAGACCCGCGCTACGCCTGGAGCTGGGCGAAGCGCGGGCCGGACTGGAGCTGACGTCACATCGGGTGTTCCATCCAGACGTTCGGCTCGACGTAGACGCCGTAGTCACGGTCGACCGACGCGACCACGGGCGCGATGCCGCCCGGGAAGTGGTTGTCGCCGTCGACGAGCTTGACGCCGGTCCAGTCGTGCCAGTCGGCGAGCGACCCGGAGAGGGTGACCGCGAACGGGCAGATCTTGATCATCTTGGCACCGAGCCGCTCGTGCGTGCGCATCCACCGGTCGGCGAAGAGGCCGTCCGGGCGCCTGCGGTTGGCGTACTCGCTCATCAGGGCGTTCGGCTCGTCCTCCTTGCCGATCGGCCGCACCGAGACCAGCAGCTTGGCCAACCCGGTCTCGGCGGCACGGGCCTTGAGCGCCGCCAACATCGGCGCGGACAGCCCCTTGCCCCGGTGTCTTGGGTCGATCACGACCTCCAACGCGCACAACGCGTTGGGCTCACGACCGTCCATTTTGTCCTGCGCGGCCCACTGGATCGCCTCGTCCCACCCATGGTCGGGCAGCTCGGCCCGATCGTGGGCGGGAAAAGCGAGCGGCACCGACAAAGCGCGGGCGATGGGCACCTCGTCCTCGACGGCGATCAGGAAGTACCGCGCCCACAGCCGCTGGAACCGCTCCAACGTGATGATCTTGCCGCTCGAGCCCTGGTAGATGAACTGGCCACCGACGTCGCCGAGGTCCAACGCGGCCTCGGCCAGGTCAGGACGGGTCGCAAGGTCAACAATGTGCATAACAACAGCTAACCGAAAGGGCGCCTGTCCGGAAAGCCGCCGACTGGCGCTAGTAAGCCGTGTGGGTACCCCACGAGTCGCGTTCCTCGTGCGGCCATCAGGGTGTCCACATAACCTGAGGACCTTACCGTCGACACCTTCCTGGGGGCTGGTGTGTTCGAGATCGTTCCGGGCTACGGCCTGGATGTCTCGCCCAAGCTCGTGCTGGGCAACCTGTGTGTATGCGTCGGGACCTACGCCGATCCCGAGGCGCACGAGAAGCACTTCCTGCAGACCGTGGGCAGCGGCAACTGGTACTTCTCCGAGGACGACGAGTTCCGGTTCGACCCGGTGACCGGCGTCCTGCGCAGCGTCCGGCTGCACATCCCGGAACGGAACGCCACCCACCACGTACCTCCCGACCTGCCGGCCGAGCCCGGGTCGATCCGGTTGACCAGGCTCGTCCCGTTCAGCATGGAGCCGGCCGCGCTTCGGTGGTTCGCCGACGGCCGGCTCACCTGTCTGTACACAGTGGACACTCCGGACCGGCGGGTTCGGGTCGCGCCGGACTTCGACCTGTTCTTCAGCGCGGGCGAGTTGTCCGGGTGGTCGCTCGCGCGGACCGGGGAGCCCGAGTTCGCCGGACTGCTCGCCGACTACTTCGCGTTGGTCACCGAGTCGACCATCGAACGCCTTGAGCACGAGGACCAAGGCGTTCTCCGCGAGCTCCAGGAACTCGCCGAACGGGTCGGGACCAGCGACGACGCCCGCACCGACCTGCACGGCCGAATCAGCTACATGGTCGACTTTTTCAGCGGCTGACCTGGGGATCTCAAAACTGTCGGTGGTCGGTTCTAGAGTGACCACGACAGATAGGGGGTCGCCAAGTTGAGTGTGGACATGGACGTCGACACCGTGCTCGCGCTGGCGCCGGACAAACAGGTCGCGACGGCCGCGGCCCGGTTGGCGGCGCCCGGCAACTGGCGCGGGCTCGGGCACGACGAGCACGCGGTGTGGGGGCAGTGCCGGGGCAGCGGCAAGAACCCGTACCAGGTCTGCGTCGACTTGGACGACCGTGCCACCAAGTGTTCCTGCCCGTCGCGCAAGTTCCCGTGCAAGCACGCGATCGCCGTCCAGGTCCTGCATGCGCGTGCGGGGGTCGGCGCGGGCGAGCCCCCGGCGTGGGTCAGCGAATGGCAGCACCGGCGGGACGTTCGCCGGGTGCCCAAGGAGCTCGACGAGTCGCCCGAGGCGGTCGAACGCCGCTTGGCCCAGCGGGCCAGGACCAGCGAGGCCCGAGACCTGGCCGTCCAGGGCGGTGTCGTCGGTCTGCGGGAATGGCTCTCGGACGTGGCCAGGCGCGGCATCGCCGAACTGCCCGGCCGGGACCGGGCCTGGTGGGAGTCGATCATCCGGCGGATGGTCGACGCACAGGCCCCCGGCCTGGCAGGCGCCCTCGAAGACTTGGCCGCCGTGGTCTTCCTTGGCGGCGCGCACTGGGCCGAGCGGGCCGCCGACCGCCTGGGCGGCCTGCACCTGCTGGCCACGCTCGCGGCCAAGCCGCCGCCCGAACTGGCCGACGTGATCCGGATGCGGCTCGGCTTCACCACCCCCGAGCAGGAGGTGAAGGCCAAGCCGGGCTGGGTGGACGAATGGGTGGTGCTGCTGCGCAAGGACGAGGACAACGGCCAGGTCCGGACCACGCGCCAGTGGGTGTGGGGCCGGGCCAGAGGCGAATGGGTCGTGGTGTTCCGGCACGCCGCCGGCAACGCACCCGCCGGCCCCGCCCTGCCAGTCGGCGAGTTCACCGGCGAACTGCACCCCTACCCGGGTGGCGCGCCCCGCCGGGTGGCCGTCGGGGAACGCGAACCCTCCAGGGCGGCCGGCCCGATCGACCTGTCGCCGACCTGGACCACCGCCCTCGCCGGCCTGGAGCCACAGCTCCGCCAGGACCCCTGGCAACGACTGCACCCCCTGACATGCCAACGAGTTCGCCTCGCCGCCGGCCTGCTGATCGACGCCGAGGGCCGCGCCCTCCCAGTGGCCGACACAGTCGCCACCGACCGCGCCCTCGCCATCCACGGCGGCGCCCACTTCGACGCGATCGGCCTGTGGGACGGCTGGGACATCAGGATCGGCGCCGCGGCCCACCCCGGCGCCGCCCCAGAGGTGATCGCATGACCCCCAACGCCCCACCCACCCAACACCCCAAAGACACCCCAACCCCCAACCATCCCCACACCACCAGCCGCCCCCTCGCAAGCCTCCACCCATCCCCCGCCACATCGGTCGTCGATCACCTCACCGACGCTCACCCCCACGGCGCCGCCGAGGCCTCCGGTCATCCCCACACTGCCTTCCGGGCTACCCTGGCTACCCCGGCCACCGAGCATCACCACGCGAGCCCTCACACCGCTACCCCAAACCTCAATCACCCCAACACCGCCACCCCGCGCCCCAACCGTCCCCGCACCACCCCATACACCGCCAGCCGGCCCCTCGGTCACCTCCTGGCCAGCCCGCGCACCACCACCCCAGCCGCCGACCATCCCCTCACCGACCCTCCCTTCCGCACCACCCCGCGGCTCCGTCGGACCGGTCTCGAAGTCAGCACCGGCCTTTCCGGGGTGGTCGCGTGAGTTGGGCGCAGGCGACGCAGAAGTTGGTTGTTGGCGCGTCGGAGACTGATGCGGTTCTTGCCGAGTGTGCCGCGTTTGGGTTGGCTCGTCGTGGTGGGCGGGTCGCGGCGGCGGCGGAGGTTGAGCCGATCGCGCCCGCGCCGGCGGAGAGTCGGCCGGAGGCGAGTGCGCGGGTGGGCGGCATTCTGACGCAGGTCATGGCTTCCGAGGACAACGAGATGCTTCGGGAGTGCTGTCTTGCCCTCGATCGGGCTGGGTTGGTTGTGCCGTACCGTCAACTGCCGGATTTGTTGGCGGCCGCGACGGCTCGGTCGGTGCTTCGGGACGCGGTTGGTGGGGCGTTGGGTACGCGCGGGCGGTGGCTGGCCGAACGCCGAGCCGCGTGGGCGTGGGCGGCTGGGGTCACCTATGAGAACGAACTGGTTGACATCGAGGAGGCGCTCGACCTGTCACCGGCTCAACGGAAGGCCAGGCTGGCCACGGCCCGCCGCCAGGATCCTGACCGCTACCGCCGGTATCTCGTGGAGAACTGGGCTGAGCTGCGCCGGGTGGAGGACCGCAAGCTCCTGGTCGCCGCCCTCGCCGACGGCCTGGACCCGTTGGACGAGCCGGTCCTGGAACAGGCCTTGGACGACCGGTCCACGAACGTTCGCGAAGAAGCCGTCGTGCTGTTGCGGCGCGTCCCAGGCTCGGCCATGTCGCAGCGGGCCGAGCAGCGGCTGCGTGCCGGACTGGTGCTCCGGCTGGTGATCGACCTGAACCCGGAGGGACCGTACGAGCTCGAACCCACCCGCGAAGAGTTGCGGGACTCCCCGGTTCGGCGGACCGGGTCGGCGCGTCTGAAAGCCGACGCGTCCAGTGTGTCGCCGGACTTCTGGCTGGCCGAGTACGGCCCGAAGGCGCCACGCCTGCTGCGGGCCAGCCCGTGGGGTTCGGCCCTGCTGCAAGGTGTGGCGACGAACCTGACGATGGCCGCGGACCCGTTGCCGTGGTTGACCGAGTTGTCGGCGGCGATCAGCGCGCCCGCGTTGCTGGACGCGTTGGACGAGTTGCCGGCCGAGACGCTCGGCAAGGTTCTGCTCAAGCTCGCGGGCACCTGGAACCACGACGAACTGGACCATTTCTGCACGTTGTTGCCTTCGCCGTGGCATCCCGACGTCACCCGGGTCGTCCTTGAGCGGTTCGCCGAACTGGCCGACCGGGGCTGGCGGGTCGGGCGGCCGCCCGAGATCCTGCTGCGTCGCGGTGATCTACGCGTGCTCAGTGACCACTGGGAAAGGATCGCGACCCGCTGGCCCGTGCATGGCGCGGAAGAACTTGTCCTGCGGTTGCGAACCGAACTTCATGAAGAGATCGAACGGAGAGAAAACCCGTGACGGCAACGAACGTGCTGCGCCCGAATGCGGAAACGCAGTACGCGGACGAACTGGCCGCGCTCGCCGCGAACGACGACAAGCCGCGCCCGCCGCAGTGGCGGATGTCGCCGCAGGCGGTCGTGCGTTACGTCCTCGGCGGAACGCTCACTGACGGCACCGTGATCACGCCGAAGTACGTGGGTGACCGCCGGTTGGTGGAGGTCGCGGTCGGCACGCTGGTGACGGACCGGGCGCTGCTGCTTGTCGGCGTCCCCGGCACTGCGAAGTCGTGGTTGTCGGAGCATCTCGCGGCCGCGATCAGCGGCGACTCGACGTTGATCGTGCAGGGCACGGCCGGCACGAGCGAGGAATCCGTCCGGTACGGCTGGAACTACGCGCGTCTCATCGCCGAAGGGCCGAGCGAGGCCGCGCTCGTCCCGAGCCCGATCATGCGTGCGATGCAGACCGGCGCGGTCGCCCGCATCGAGGAGCTGACCCGGATGCCGGCCGAGGTGCAGGACTCGCTGATCACGATCCTGTCCGAGAAGGCGCTTCCGGTCGCGGAGCTGAACCTCCAGATCCAGGCCATCGCCGGGTTCACGGTGATCGGGACCGCGAACGACCGGGACCGGGGCGTCAACCAGATGTCCTCGGCGCTCGCCCGCCGGTTCAACACCGTCGTCCTGCCGCCACCGTCCACTGAGGACGCCGAGGTGGCGATCGTCAGCCAGCGCGCCGCGCAGCTCGGCCGGGCACTGGCCCTGCCGTCCGAGCCGCCCGCGCTCGAAGAGGTCCGCCGGGTCGTGCGGATCTTCCGGGAACTGCGCGGCGGCAGCACGGCCGACGGGCGCACCCAGGTGAAGAAGCCCAGCGGCAGCCTCTCCACGGCCGAGGCGATCTCGGTGGTCACCAGCGGCATGGCGTTGGCCGCGCATTTCGGCGACGGAAAGCTCGGCGCCGACGAACTGGCCGCCGGCCTGCTCGGCGCGGTGATCAAGGACCGGGTGTCGGACACCGTGGCCTGGCAGGAGTACCTGGAAGCCGTGGTCAAGGAACGCAAGGAATGGCGCGACCTCTACCGGGCCTGCCGGGAGCTGGACCCGGCCTGATGAAACCCCTCGACGACCGGGTGACCCTGCTGGGCATCCGGCATCACGGCCCGGGGTCGGCACGGATGGTCCGGGCCGCGCTGGACGTCGTGCGGCCGCGGCTCGTCCTCGTGGAGGGCCCGCCGGACGCCGACGCCCTGGTGCCACACGTCCTCGAACTGACCCCGCCCGTCGCGTTGCTGCTGCACGACGCGGCGGAACCGGCCGATGCCGCGTTCTGGCCGTTCGCCCGGTTCTCCCCCGAGTGGCAGGCGCTTGACTGGGGTGCGAAGCACCACGTCGACGTGCGGTTCGCGGACATGCCGGCCGGGATCTCCATGTTCTACGAGCACGCCGACGCACACACCGACCGGGTGGTCGTGGACCCGCTCGGGGTGCTGGCCGAAGCCGCCGGGTTCGACGACCCGGAGCGCTGGTGGGAGGACGTGGTCGAGCACTCCAGCGCGGAGCCCGTGCAACTCGCCCACGCGGTCGCCGAAGCGATGACGGCGTTGCGCGAGGAGTACGCGGACACGGTCGACGAGCGGACTCTGCAGCGGGAAGCGTTCATGCGGCAGACCATCCGGAAGGCGTTGACCGAGGTCGACGGTCCGATCGTGGTGGTGTGCGGCGCGTGGCACGTGCCGGCCCTGCGCGAGTTCCCGCCCGCGAAGGCGGACACGGATCTGGTGAAAGGCCTGAAGAAACGCAAGATCGCGGGCAGTTGGGTGCCGTGGAGCCACGGCCGGCTCGCCGCGACCTCGGGCTACGGCGCGGGCGTCGCCTCCCCGGGCTGGTACGCCCACCTGTGGCAGCACACCGTGGACACAGTGCCTCGGTGGATGGCCAAGACCGCGCACATCCTGCGGGAGGAGGGCCTGCCCGCGTCGACTGCGAGCGCAGTGGAAGCCGTGCGGCTGGCGGACACGCTGGCCGCGCTGCGCGGGCGCCCGTCGCCGGGGTTGGCCGAGGTCAGCGAGGCCACACTCGCGGTGCTCTGCGGCGGTGACGATGTCGGGCTGCGGATCGTGCACGAGCAACTCGTCGTCGGCGAGGAGCTGGGTGTGGTCGGCGCGGGGGTGCCGCGTTCGCCGCTCGCGACAGACCTGGAACGGCTGCAACGCAAACTGCGGCTGCCGGCGACGGCGACCGAGAAGGCCTACCGCCTGGACCTGCGGCGAGACATCGACCGAGGGCGTTCCCAGGTGTTGCGCCGGCTGCAGGTGTTGGACGTGCAGTGGGGCGAGCCGGACGAGACGACCACGCTGGGCACGTTCGCCGAAGCCTGGCGCGTCCGGTGGGATCCGGGGCTGTCCGTGGCCATCGCCGCGGCGGCCAGGCACGGCGCGACCGTCCAGGACGCGGCCGAACACGTCCTGTTGGCGAAGGCCAAGGCGGCGGACACGGTCGCCAAGGCCGCGGAAGTCTTACGTGAGGCGGTGTCCAGCGAGCTCACCGGCGCGGTGACCGCCGGCCGCGCCGCTCTCGACCGATGCGCCGCGGCCGCGACCGACGCTTTGGAGCTGCTCGACGCGTTGCCAGCGTTGGCAAGCACGGTTCGGTACGGCTCTGTTCGCGGCACCGACCCGGAGCTGCTGCGGACCGCCATGCACGGTTTGTTGGCCCGTGGCTCGGCCGGCCTCCCGTTCGCGTGCCGCAACATCGACGACGAGACCGCCGAAACCGCACTGTCCGTTGTGGACAAAGCACATGAGGCGGTGTCGTTGGCCGCGGACGACGAGCACACCGCGAGCTGGTGGGACGCCCTGCACCGGCTGGCGACGATCGACCCGCCCGCGCACGGCCTGCCCACCGGGCGGGCCAGCCGGTTGCTGTGGGAGGCCGACCGTCTCGACGGCGACGCGGTCGCGATCCGGATGCAACGAGCAGTGTCCACGGCCGGTGCCGGGACCGCGTTCGTCGCGGGTTTCCTGCGTGGTTCGGCCGTCCGGCTGGCCGCGGACACCCGCCTGCTGGGTCTGGTCGACGAATGGCTGTCCGGCCTGCCCGGGGCGGCGTTCGAGGACGCGTTGCCGTTGCTGCGCCGCGCGATCTCGGAGTTCACCGCGCCGGAACGGCGGACGCTGGCCGAGCGGGTGCTGGCCGGCGGCGGCCCGACCGACCTGATCGTCGACGACGGCGATCCGGACCGAACCATCAGGCTCGTCGACTTCGTGCGGGACCTGTACGAGGGGGCGAAAGCGTGACGGACGATCGAACCCGCAGGTGGCGTCTGCTCCTCGGCCCGGACGCCGGCAAACTGGGCGACCTGAGCGACGACGACGCCAAACGCGACGCCGCCCTCACGGCGTTGTACGGCGGTGACGGCGGCGGTATCGGTAGCAGCGGCGGCGGGAAGCGCAGCGGTGGTCTGGGCAGCAGCTCACCGAAACTGCACCGCTGGCTCGGCGACGTGCGCACGTACTTTCCCACCTCGGTCGTGCAGATCATGCAACGCGACGCCGTTGAACGCCTCGGGCTGACGAAGTTGTTGCTGGAGCCGGAGTTGCTGTCGTCGGTCGAACCGGACGTGCACCTGGTCGGCACGTTGGTGTCGTTGTCCCGGGCGATCCCGCAACGCACCAGGGAGACCGCGCGGGCGGTCGTGCGGAAGGTCGTCGAGGAGATCGAACGCAAGCTGGCGGATCGGCTGATCGCCGCGGTCAACGGCGCCGTGGACCGCTCGCGCCGGACTCGCCGGCCCCGGATGTCCGATGTGGACTGGCCGACCACGATCCGGTCGAACCTCAAGCACTACCAGCCCGACCAGCGGACGCTGGTGGTGGAGACCCTGATCGGAGCGCACCGCCGCAGCCGCAGGGCCGCCTTGCGGGATGTGATCCTCCTGGTGGACCAGTCCGGTTCGATGGCCGAGTCGGTCGTCTACTCGGCGGTGTTCGGCGCCACCCTCGCCTCGCTGCAAGCCGTACAGACGCGGCTGGTCGTGTTCGACACCGAGGTCGTCGACCTGACCGAAACCCTGGACGACCCGGTCGACCTGCTGTTCTCCACCCAACTGGGCGGTGGCACGGACATCAACCGAGCCGTCGCGTACGCCCAACAGCACATCTCCCGCCCCGCGGACACCGTGCTGGTGCTGATCAGCGACCTGTACGAAGGTGGTGTCGCCGCCGAACTCCAGCGCCGGGTCCGCGAGCTCGTCGCCAGTGGCGTGACAGTCGTCGTCCTGCTCGCATTGTCCGACAGCGGAACCCCCGCCTACGACCACGAACTGGCCGCCCGGCTCTCGGCGCTCGGCGCGCCGTCGTTCGCGTGCACCCCCGACGCGTTCCCTGATCTGCTGGCGGTGGCGTTGCGCCGGGAGGACGTCGGCGCCTGGGCCGAACAGGAAGGAATGGCCGTCGGCCGTTAGTCCAGGGCGATCTTGATGCCGAGGCCGACCAGGATCGTGCCGGTGACGGTGTCCAGAACGCGCCGCACCCGCGCGGAGGTGAAGAACGTGCGCAAGGCTCCGACGATGTTCGCCAGGACCGTGAACCACACCGCGCTCACCGCGACGGCGAGCGCGGACAGAATCAGGGTGTCGTCCCAACGAGGGCTGTCGGAGAGGAACTGAGGCATCAGCGCGACAAAGAAGACCGCGCATTTCGGGTTGAGCAGGTTCGTGAGCAGGCCTTGGCGGTAACCGGCCCATGGGCTGACCTTCGTGGCACGGACGTCGCCCCGGACGGTCTCCCGTCGCCGCCAGGCCGACAGCAGGGCTTTGGCCCCGAGGTACGCGAGGTAGACCGCCCCGACCAACTTGACGACGGTGAAGGCGACTGCCGAGGCGGCGAGCAGGCTGGCGACCCCGAACGCGGCGACGACGGCCCACACGAACACCCCGGACGCGATCCCCAGGCCGGTCGCCACGCCGGCGCGCCGCCCCGAAATGGCGGCATGCCTGGTGACGATGATGAAGTCGGGTCCTGGCGCCATCGCGGCCAGCTGGACAACGCCGACAAAGGCAAGCATGTGAACTCCGGTGACCATGGCCCACCGTAGGCACATCGGGCACTCGGCCGCACCCGGATTATCCGCCGCCCGGACGGATAATAGATCCGATGCCTTCATGGATGTGAACGTTTTCTCCTCTTGACCACTCGGCTACCGTCGAATAGACATCGGAGGTATTGCCTGACACGGGTAGGTGGCAGAGTGGCCGACCTCAACCGACGAACCGTCCTGTCCGGGGCTCTGGCCGGCATCGCCGGCGCGGCCTTGCCTGGGCAGGCACACGCCGTGACCGACGCGCACCAGCAGCTGGACTGGCCTGGGTTCCTGGCCGGGTCGGACATGATCTGGCGGCGAATGCCGAAGACGTGGTTCGAGGGGCCGTTCCTGGGTAACGGGTTTCTCGGGTCGGGCATCTACGCGGAGCCCGGCCGCAACGCGATCCGGTTCAACGTGCAGCACAGCCAGGTGCAGGACCACCGGCCGGCGTTCGGCTCGCTGTTCGGCCTGGCCAGGCTGCCCATCGGGTACTTCACCCTGGAACCGGTCGGCACCATCACCGCGGTCGACTGGCGGCTGGACCTGTGGAACGCCGAGCTCAGCGGCACCCTCACCACGTCCGCGGGGAGCCTGCGGCTGCGGGCCATCGTCCACAGTGTCCGCCAGGTGCTCGCCGTGGAGATCACGCCGACCGCGGGCGAACGGAACTTCAAGTGGGTGTTCCATCCCGCCACGGCGGTGAGCCCTCGGGCCGACCCGGTCTTCGGCAAGCCGCCGCCCGAAGGCTACGCCGCGAACCCGCCGGCCGAGCTGCACACCAGCGGCGACACGACGCTGTCCGTACAGTCCCTGCTGGCCGGCGGCGAACACGTCACCGCCTGGCGGGAAACCGAACGCGGCGGTACGCGCACGCTGTACGTTTCCGTTGCCTGGTCCCATCCTGACCGCACCGCCGCCGCGCGGGCGATGCGGGAGGTCCGGCTGGTCGGCCCGCTGTGGTCGCTTGCCCAGGACCACCGAAGTTGGTGGCACGACTACTACCAGCGCAGTTTTCTGTCCATTCCGGACCGAAAGCTCCAGTCGTTCTACTGGATCCAGCTGTACAAGGTCGCGTCCGCGGCCCGCAAGGACGCTCCCGTGATGGCGACCAGCGGTCCGTGGCTTGAGCCGACACCGTGGCCGGCGACGTGGTGGAACCTCAACGTCCAACTCGAGTACTGGCTCATTCACGGCGCCAACCACCTGGAGCTGGACGCGGTCACCCGGGCGATCAGCGAGTTCCGGGACAACCTGAACGCCCAGATCGCGCCGGAGTTCCGCGACGGCTGCTACGGCATTCCGCGCACCACGGACATGACCCTGCTCAACGGCACCGGGACCGGCACTGCCGGGTTCCCGGTCGGCGTCCCGGGCCGGGACACCCCGACACCCGAGGTCGGCGACCTGACGTGGGCGCTGCACAACGTCTGGCTGTCCTACCGGCACACCATGGACGACCGCATCCTGCGCGACGTCCTGTTCCCGCTGCTGCGCGGCGCGATCAACTACTACCTCAAGTTCCTCACCCCCGGCTCGGACGGCAAGCTGCACCTGCCGTTCACGTTCTCCCCGGAGTACGGCGTCAACAGTCCGGACACCACGTACGACCTGGCGTTGATCCGCTGGGGCTGTCGGACCCTGCTGCGGACCGCGCCGGACGACGACCTGGCCAAGCAGTGGCGGAACGTCCTGGACACGCTCGTGCCGTACCAGGTGGACGAGAACGGCTACATGATCGGCGCGGGAGTGCCGTTCGCGAAGTCCCACCGGCACTACTCGCACATGCTGCAGATCTACCCGCTGTACGAGGTCACCTGGGAGCAGCCGGAGAACCAGGCGCTGATCCAGAGGTCGCTGGAGCACTGGATCAGTTTCGAAGGCGCGCTGCAGGGGTACAGCTTCACCGGCGCGGCCTCGATCTCGGCGCAGATGCTGCGGGGCGACAAGGCGGCGTTCTACCTGACCGAGTTGCTGCGCCGGTTCATCCAGCCGAACACGATGTACAAGGAGTCCGGTCCGGTCATCGAAACCCCGTTGTCGGCCGCGCAGTCGCTGCACGACATGGTGTGCCAGAGCTGGGGCGGCGTGATCCGGCTGTTCCCGGCGGCGCCGTGGCCGGACTTGGCGGTCCAGGACTTCCGCACGCAGGGCGCGTTCCTGCTCAGCGCGGCCAGGCAGGGCGGGCAGAATCGGTGGATGCGAGTGGTCAGCGAAGCCGGGGCGCCGTGCGTGCTGCGGCCGGGCATCACCGGGGACCTGGCCGTGACCGACCGGTCGGGCCGGGATCTGCGCTGGCGGGAGGTGGCTGTGGGCACGATCGAGGTCGATCTGCGGCGCGGCGAGGAGGCCCGGGTCCATCGCCGCGGTGACCAGCCGGACTTCGTGGTCCAGCCGGTGCCGGGGACTGCCGCCACGCCGTGGGGGCTCCCATAAGGGTGAGCCCACTTCCCAATCATGCCATCTCCAAGTTAGGCTGCCCTAACTTGGAGGTGAGCAGTGACCGCGACGCCGACACCCGCTGAGCGCGCCCGCACGATCGCCGCCCGTGGCGGCCGAGCGACCCTGCTGCCATCGGCGGAGGGGCTGCCCGGGAAGGTCACCCCGCTCACCCACCACGTGCACGCGGACGGCAGCGCGAGCGTCCTCATCACGCAGAGCCATCCTCTCGTGGCGGCGGCCTGGTCGGCGCCACGCGGCGAGGTCACGTCCATGCTCGAACTGGCCGACACCGCGCCTGTGCCGTTGCGCGAGCCGGTCCGCGGCCTGCTCTGGCTGACCGGCTGGGTCCGTGCCCTCTCCGACGACGAAGCCCGGCAGGCCGCGATGATCGTGGCCGAGGAACGCCCCGACCCGCGACTGCTCGACGTCGGCCACGGCGCCACGATGCTGAAGGTCGTGCCGGCGTCGCTGGTCCTCGCCGACGCCGAGGGCACGAAGTCGTTGACACTGCAGGAGTTCACGGCCGCGACACCGGATCCGTTCTGCGCGTACGAGGCGGACTGGCTGCGCCACCTGGAACTCGCGCACACCGACGTGGTCGGCATGCTCGGCAGGCACCTGCCGAGCGAACTGCGCGGCGGCCACATCCGGCCACTCGGCCTTGACCGGTTCGGCCTGCGGCTTCGCGTCGAGGCCAGCGACGCGGACCACGACGTGCGGCTCGCGTTCGAGCAGCCGGTGTCCACCACCGCCGAACTGGCCACCGAGCTGCGCCGGCTGGTCGGCTGCCCGTTCCTCGCCGAAACGCGCAAACAACGCTGACCTGACCAACAGCACTGAACCTTCTCTGGCCACGCCGCGTTGTTAGTCACTGGCGTGGCGTTACAACGAGGAGGCAGTACTGATGAAAAGACAGAGACGTCTGCTCGCAGTCACCGCGGTCGTGGGCGCCGCGATCGCCCTCTCCGCGACGGCGAGCACGGCGTCACCGGCCGGCGACAACTCGTTCGGCGGCCGCAATGTCCTGGCCGAGAATCTGTCCAGCTTCAACGAGACCCCACAGACCCTGTCCACCACCGGTGTCGGCCGCTTCTTCGCGACCATTGACGACCGCAACCAGACGATCACGTACCGGCTGAGCTACTCGAACCTGGCCGGCACGGTCACGCAGTCGCACATCCACCTTGGCGGTATGTCGATGAGCGGCGGCATCAGCGTTTTCCTCTGCACGAACCTGGGCAACGGCCCTGCGGGTACGCAGGCATGTCCGGCCGCGCCCGCCGTGGTCACCGGCACGCTCAAGCCGGGCGACATCATCGGCCCCGCGGCCCAGGGCCTCACCGCCGGCCAGTTCGCCGAACTGGTCAAGGCGATCCGGGCCGGTGTCACGTACGTCAACGTGCACAGCACCACCTTCCCCGGTGGCGAGATCCGGGCACAGCTCGACCGCCGCTGATCCGCACCGATACCGCTGGAGGAGCCGGGCGGGGCCGGCTCCTTCCGAACGTGGCCTGCCGTCGTGGACGCAGGCGCTGCTGACCGGTCAGACGCAGCTGGAGACCCGGCTCAGCCGGCGAGCTCGGGCGGGAAGCCGCCGGTGGCGATCGGGCCCCACCTGGTGATCGTCACCCGGATCAGGCTTTTGCCCTGGCGGCGCATGGCTTCGCGGTACTCGTCCCAGTCGGGGTGTTCACCGGAGACGCACCGGAAGTAGTCGACGAGCGGCTCCACGGCCGCCGGCAGATCCAGCACCTCGGCCTCGCCGTCCACCTGCACCCACGGGCCGTCCCAGTCGTCGGACAGTACGCCCAGGGCGACTTTCGGGTTGCGACGAGCGTTGCGGACCTTGGCGCGCTGCGGATACGTGGCGATCACCACGCGGCCTTCGGCGTCCACCCCGCACGTCACCGGGGACAGCTGCGGGGTTCCGTCGGGCCGGTGGGTGATGAGGATGGTCCGGTGGCGCGGACGCAGGAAATCGAGCAGTTCAGCGCGGTCCACCGTTGAGTTCGTCGCGATCCGTGGGGCCATGCGGCGGAGGGTAGCGTGCGCACGTGGCGAATCGACTCAGGGCGTGGCTGGTGCCGGAGCGTGACCAGGTGGTGGTCACCGACCCCGTGCAGCGCAAGGCCATCATCGTCGAGCTGGTGATCGTCTTCACTGTCACGCTGGGGATGAACGGGTTGCGGTCGCTGCTGTCGCTGATCGACGCGCTGCTCAAACCGGCTCCGCTGAGCGACCAGAAGGTCGCGATCAACGTCCCCCAGGCCGTCGACACCACGATCGACCTGATCAAACAGCTGCTAAGCGCGACCCAACTCGTCGCGTGGGGCGCGCTGGGCCTCTATTTGGTGTGGCGGGCCGGCCACAAGCTCACCGAGGTCGGGCTGAAGTTCTTCCGCAGCGACATGGTGCGGGGGGTTGGGCTGGCCGCGCTGATCGGGATTCCCGGCCTGGGCCTGTACCTGATCGTCTACGCCTTGGGCGGCAACCTCGCGGTCCAGACGACGACGCTGGACGACACGTGGTGGCGGCCGATCGCGCTGGTGGCGTCGGCCGCCGGCAACGCGTGGGCGGAGGAGACGCTGGTGATCGCGTACTTCATCACCCGCCTGCGCCAACTGGGGCTGCACGAGAACCAGTCGGTGGCGTGCTCGGCGGTGTTGCGCGGCAGCTACCACCTGTACCAGGGGTTCGGCGGGTTCGTGGGGAATCTGGTGATGGGGCTGGTGTTCGGCCGGATCTGGCAGCGCACGAACCGGCTGTGGCCGATGATCATCGCCCACACGTTGCTCGACACGGTCGCGTTCGTCGGATACTCGCTGCTGCGCGGAGTCAGCTGGCTGCCTAAATGACCTGGTAACGCATGCGCCGCATCATGTTCTCCGGCCCAGGCTGGATGCCCGACTCGTCGAACAGGGCCCCGATCCGGCCGGCGAGGTCCGCGGCATCCCACCGGCTCTCGCCCGCCTTGATCTCCGCGACCGAGGTGAACGGCTGGTAGATCTCGACGCTGTCGCCCTGCACCCCGAACACCTTGCCGCTGATGTGGCCGGCGTCCGGCGAACACAGGAAGGCGACGAGCGGTGCGATGTTGTCCGGGTCGTAGAAGTCGAAGTCACCCGCGCTCGCCTCGACGGCGGCGTCGGTGAACAGCGGCTCGGTCATTCTGGTCCGGGCCGCGGGCGCGATCGCGTTGGATGTCACGCCGTACCGGGCCATCTCGGTCGCCACGATCGTGGAGAACGCCGCGATGCCCGCCTTCGCCGCGCCGTAGTTGGTCTGGCCGAAGTTGCCGAGCAGGCCGGAGGTGGAACTGGTGTGGACGATCCGGCCCGGTCGGCCCGCCGCCCGCCAGTACCGGCAGGCCGCCCTGGTCGGTGCGAAATGGCCGCGCAAGTGGACTCGGACCACGGCGTCCCATTCGTCGTCGGTCATCTTGACCAACGTGCGGTCGCGCAGAATGCCGGCGTTGTTCACCAAGGCGTCCAGGTGGCCGTACTCCTCGACGGTGGACGTGACCATCCGGTCGGCGAAGTCCGTGTCGGCGACATCGCCCGAGGCCACCACCGCGCGGCCACCGGCGGCGATGATCTCGTCGGCCACGTCGTACGCGGGCGACGGGTCGAACTCGGCCAACACCACCGCGGCACCCTGCCGGGCGCACTCCAGCGCCTCACCACGACCGATGCCGCGACCCGCACCGGTGACGATGACGACCTTGCCGTCGAGAATGCCCATACCCACGACATTACGGATTGTCGGCGACCGCCGGCCGCACCGACACCTGGTATCCCGAGCGGCCGACGCTGTCGGTGACGAACCTCTGCCAGCTGCCGTCCGCGATCATCGTCCGCAGCGCCTCGGTGACCTTCGCCCGCCGCGCGTCCCCCTTGCGCAGGCCGACGCCGTACTTCTCGACCGAGAACGGTTTGCCGACCAGCTTCAGCCGATCCGGTTGCTCAGCCACGTAACCCGCCAGGATCACGTCGTCGGTGGTGACCGCGTCGACGTCGCCCTTCAGCAACGCGTCCACGCATTCGCGGTAGGAGCCGCGCTGGTCAAGGGTGACCGAGGCGGCGTAGCCGGAGCGCACCTTCTCCGCCGGTGTGGAACCGGTGACCGAGCACAGCCGCCAGTCGCTGTTGTTCAACGACTCGGGCCCGTCGATGTCCGTGTTCGTCCGGCGTACCAGCAGGGCCTGCCCGGCGACGAAGTACGGCCCGGCGAAGTCGACCTGCTGCTTGCGGGTGTCGGTGATGGAGTACGTGGCCACGACCATGTCGACCTTGCTCTGCCGCAGCAGGGACTCCCGGTCGACCGGACGGGCTTCCACGAACGTGATGTCGCGGGCGCCGGTGCCGAGGCGGTCGGCGACGTACTTCGCGACGTCGACGTCCAGGCCACTGAAGCCGCCGTCGGGGGCGCGCAGCCCGAGACCTGGCTGGTCGAACCGGATACCGACGGTGAGTTTCGGTCCGCCGGGTGGCTGCTCGCCGACCGCGCATCCGGCCACCACAAGCAGGCAGCCCACGGCCATGACTGATCTGAATCGTTCCCCGACGACTGACATCGGCAGGGACGATACCTGGCGATCTGGCACGCAACAAACAGCGTACGTTTCGCTCATCATACGAAACATTTCACTGTTCTTGACGCATCGCACAATCTATTTCCATCAGATTTTGGCCCGAGAGGCGACGATTTACATAGTGAGCCGGTAGCCTCAGAGCGTGACCGCGTACTCAGCGACAGAAGCGCAGGCCCTCGTCGAGCAGCAGGCGCAGCCCCGGGTCGACAGCGAAGTAGGCACGCTACGGACCGTGCTCCTGCACCGCCCAGGAGCTGAGCTCAAGCGGCTCACCCCACGGAACAACGACAAGCTGCTGTTCGACGGTATCCCCTGGGTGGACCGCGCGCAGGCCGAGCACGACGCGTTCGCGGAGGTCCTGACGTCCCGCGGGGTCGAGGTCATGCTGCTCGCCGACGTTCTCGGCAAGGCGCTGGAGGACGGCCGGGCCCGCGCCACCGGGGTCCTGACCGCGGTCGACGAGCGACGCCTCGGCTACGAACTGGCCGACTCACTGCGGTCCCATCTGTCCAGTGTGGACAGCAAGACCCTCGGGCACGTGCTGACCGCCGGCATGACCTTCGAAGAGCTGCCCGTCGCCGAGGGCGCCTCACTGGTCCGCCGCATGCACCACCCGCACGACTTCGCCATCGACCCGCTGCCGAACCTGCTGTTCAGCCGGGACTCGTCGGTGTGGATCGGCGACCGGGTGGCGATCGCGTCCCTCGCCATGCCCGCGCGTGTCCGCGAAACGTCGGTGCTGGACCTGGTGTACGCGTACCACCCGCGGTTCCGTCTGTCCGGCCGGGCGTACGGAGCCCACAGCGCCCCCGTCGAAGGCGGCGACGTGCTGCTGCTCGCACCCGGCGTCCTCGCCATCGGTGTGGGCGAGCGAACCACCCCGGCCGGCGCGGAATCCCTTGCCCGCTCAGCGTTCACCGACGGCCTCGCACATACCGTGCTCGCCGTTCCGATCGCCCAGGACCGCGCGACCATGCACCTGGACACCGTCTGCACCATGGTCGACAAGGACGCGGTCGTGATGTACCCGGCAGTGCGCGACAGCCTGATCGCCTACCCGATGCGCCCCGACGGCTCCGGCGGTGTCGCGGCCCACGGACCCGTGCCGTTCCTCGAAGCCGCGGCCGAAGCCATGGGAATCGAACGGCTCCGGGTCATCGACACCGGCCTGGACTCGGTCACAGCGGAACGCGAACAGTGGGACGACGGCAACAACACACTCGCCCTCTCCCCAGGGGTCGTCGTCGCCTACGAGCGGAACGTGGAAACCAACGCCCGCCTGGAAGAGGCCGGCATCGAGGTGGTACCGATCAGCGGCTCCGAACTCGGCTCCGGCCGCGGCGGCCCACGCTGCATGTCCTGCCCGATCAACCGGGACTCCGCCTAGGTCGTGCTTTCTCCGTCAGCTGTTGGGGAAGGGCTGACGGTCCGGGGTGCACTGGGTCCCTGGTGCCGGCAGTTGAAGGTCGATCAGGTACCGCTCGCGCAGGCGGTCGGTGCAGGTGCTGCCGAGCGGGTTGTGTCCGTGGCCGTCGACCACGACAAGTTGGGCGTTTCCCATTTCGCGGCGGGCGTCGTACGCGAAGGCCACTGAAGTGACCGGGTCGAACCGGTTGTTGATCAGCAGCGCGGGCGTCTTTGAGCGCAGCGTCCACGGCCCCCGGTAGCGCTGTGGGGGCGCGGCCCAGGACGCACACGCCTGCGACGAGTACAGCCAGTGCCTGCCGTAGGTGGGCGCGTACGCGTCGTATGCGCGGGCCAATGCGGGCCATGCTCCGGGAACCGGCGGCAAACTGTTGTCCGCACAGGAGATCGCCGTGAAGGAGTCGAGGAAGTCCAACCGGAACCCGGTGATCTGGTAGATCTCCCGCAGTGGCGCCGGGTCCCCGTCCGGCCCGCGCTCCAGTCCGGTGATCAGCTCGGCCAACGCGGGCCAGCCTCGCTCAGTGTCGTAGAGCAGCTGGGCGTGCAACGGAATGACGTCGGCGTACCGCAACTCCAGCGCATCCTTGCCGCGGCCGACAGTGATCGGCCCTCGCTTCAGCCGGTCCAACACCTTCGCGTTGTGGGCCAGAGTGTCGCCCGCCAAGGGACACCGCCCGGCACCGGCCTCGGTGCACAGCCGGGCGAACTCACGCAGCACCTCCTCCGTGCCTGCCGAGCGCCGCCACAGGGTGTCCAGGGTCCGGTTGGTGTAGCTGTCCGGGTCGATCATCGCGTTGAGCTGCAGCGCACGAACCCGATCGTCGAACAGCGCCCCGTAGACCTCGCCGAGGTAACTGGCGTACGACCCGCCGCTGAAAGTCATCGCCCGATCCCCAACGGCCCGGCGTAACAGATCCAGGTCCCTGGCCGCGTCCACAGTGGTCAGGTGCTGGATCAGTGCCCCGTCATGCTCGGCACATCCGCGCGCGAGCTCCCGGCTGGCCCGTTCGGCCTGCCGCTCCTCGGCCGCATTCACCGGCGGCAGCGCCACCCCGCCCCAGAACCGGGCCTGATCGGCGGCCGAGGCGAAACACCGCACCTGACGGCTGCGCCCAATCCCCCGCTGGTCCATGCTGACCACGTCGAACCGCCGAGCCAACTCACCGTCGGCAAGCGAACCGCCCTTGGCAGCGTCGAACCCAGAACCACCAGGCCCACCCACCGCGGTGAACAGAGTGCCGATCCGCCTCGCCGGGTCAGCGGCTGGCTGACGGATCACAGCCAACGGCAACCGCTTCCCACGCGGGCGCGCATAGTCCAACGGCACGTCAGCAACCGCACACTGATAGCGCTCAAGCCCAGGCTCCTGGCAGGAACCCCAAGCCAGGACCGGCGTGTCAGCCGCATCCGCCTGCGCGACCAGCAAAGCCGCCCCACTGGCGGACGCCACCGGCGCGCCGGCACAAAGCATCAGCACACTCAGCGCACCGACCAGAATCTTTCGAGAGTCGACCACGAAAGGGATCCTCACAGGCCACCTGCTCGCCGTCGTCCTCCAAAGGCACGACACCACCCATCTCAGCCTCTGCATGTCTCCCCTCACATAAGGTACGAACGTTTCTTATCAAGATCGACGATACGCTATAAGAAACGTCCGTGTCCACAGGAGGTTCGATGGCTGCCACTCGGCGCCGAGGCGAGGAGCTGGAGCGGGCGATCCTGGACGCGGTGTGGCTGGAGCTCAGCACCGTCGGGTACGCCAACCTGACCATGGAGAGCGTCGCCCACCGGGCTGGGACCAGCAAACCCGTGCTGTACCGCCGCTGGTCCAACCGCGTGGTACTGGTGCTCGCGGCCCTGCGGGACCAGGTCACGCCGCTGGGCCAGGACCTGCCCGACACCGGCGAGTTGCGTGGCGACCTGCTTGCCCTGCTGAACCGGGCCGCGACCCGCTACCGGGAGTTCGACCACGACCTGCTGCAGGGCCTGATCGGCGAGTTCCCGCACCTCCAGACGGAGATCTTCGAGATCGCCCCGGCGGCGGTCGAGACACTTCTGGCCCGCGCGGTCGCGCGCGGCGAGATCGCGGCGGCACCGGTCACCCAACGCGTCGCACGACTGCCGCTCGACCTGGTGCGGCACGAGCTGGTGATCACCCACGAACCGGTGCCGGACCATGTGCTGGCCGAGATCGTCGACGACATCTTCCTGCCACTGATCCGGGCACGGCGAGATGCGCACAACCGCATGAAGAAATAAGGAATGCCTTACCTAAATACGTTCTCGATAGGCTTGCCTAAATTAGCATCGCCAAATTGTGGAAACAAGACTTCCGGGTTATCTTGCGAATATGACCAGCAAGTTCCACGAGCTGCTTCAGCAGCAGATTCGCAGTGAGTTCACGGCCTCCCAGCAGTACATCGCGGTCGCGGTGTGGTTCGACGACCAGGACCTCCCGCAGCTCGCGAAGCACTTTTACCACCAGGCGCTGGAAGAGCGTAACCACGCGATGATGATCGTGCAGTACCTGCTCGACACCGGCCTCAAGGTGACCATTCCCGGGGTCGACGAGGTGCGCAACGACTTCACCGCCGCGGTCGAGTTGGTGGAGCTGGCGCTCGCCCAGGAACGCCAGGTCACCGACGAGATCATCCGGCTGGCCAAGACCGCGCGGGACGAGGACGACTACAAGGGCGAGCAGTTCATGCAGTGGTTCCTCAAGGAGCAGACCGAAGAGGTGGCGCAGATGTCCACCCTGCTCAACGTGGTCAAGCGGGCCAACGGCAACCTGTTCGACGTGGAGAACTTCATGGCCAGGGAGTCGGTCGGCAACGGCGGCTCGGACCCGCTCGCCCCGCACGCCGCCGGCGGTTCGGTGTAGGGAAGTTTGCCACCTCGCCCGCGCCGAGCCCGTGGGCGAGGTGGAAATGCCTCAGCCGCAGTCCGTGCCCTGCGTCAACGAGATCGACACGACTTTCGCCGGGGTGGCCGTGGAAAGGTCGAACTTGTAGCGTGCGCTGGAATTCCCGGGCACCGGGGTGACGCCGCCGCTGTAGCTCGGGTACTTCGCGCGAATCTGATCCTCGGTGGCCCCGATGCCGATACCTTCCGGGGTGTGCGTGCTTCCGTGCACGGCGATGCCGACCAGTCCGTTCTTCTTGGACACGGTGAGTGTCACGTCCGTCCGGCCGTTGACCGTGTACCCGGCGCATGACGCAGTGGATGTGCTGGGAGTCACCTGGTTGGTGGCCACCAGGTCGGCCTCGGACATGCCGAGCACGAACGAGCCGAGCCCGGTCGGGCCCAAGGTTGTCGGCGTGACGGGTGGTGAGGTGTCCTTCGAGGTGGCCGGTCGGGGGGTGGTCGCCACCGGAGGCACCTTGCCCGGCGTTTTCGGAGTGGAGGGGTCGACCGCGGGCGGCGAGGTCGAAGGCGGTGAGTCAGGCGCCGACGAGGCGGCCGACGTCAACGGGGAGTCCGGAGTGGACGAGGTGATCGTCAACTGGGGCACGGCGACGTCCGAGGCGGTCGACGAGGGGCGGGTCAGTGCGACGGCCCCGGCCACCAGCGCCACGGCACTCACCACACCGGCCGCGCTGACCAGCGCGATCCGCCGCCGGCGCACCCGACGGGCTCCAGCGACCACGGCCTTCTCCGCGTCCGCGGCGACCTGGACGTCCAGGCGGTCGTCCTGGAACAGCCTGGTCAACTCGTCCTCAATGTCCATCCTCAACACCTCCTTTCCGTCGTCGTCGCCAGCCTGGTCCGCAACGCCGCCATGGCCTTGCTCGCCTGGCTTTTCACGGTTCCCTGGCTGACCTTGAGGGTCCGGGCGATCTCCGCCTCGGACAAGCCGTCGTAGTAGCGCAGCACGATCACCGCCCGCTGCCGTTGTGGCAACGCGCGCAAAGCCTGCCAGAGAGGCTCGTTCTCGAACGAGTCCGCTGGAACGGACGCCGCTCGCTCCGGCAGGTCCGCTACCAGGCTTTCCTTCCGGCGCCGGCGCCACACACTGATGTGCGTGTTCGCCATCGCGCGCCGAACGTACGCCAGCGGGTCGTCCGCGCCGCGCGCGACGCTGGCCCACCGCGACCCGACCTTCTCCAGCACTGCCTGCACCAGATCGGCGCCGTCGTGCGGGTTCCCGGCCAGCGCGTGGCCGTAGCGCAACAGCCCGGGCAGCGCCGCGCGTACGAACTCCGCGAAATCATCCACGGAAATCTCCCCGGTGTCCCGCGAGTGAGCCGTCTGTGTCGGCACGACGACGGCCATTCGCCCGCCTTCCTGAACGACTCACGCTGGACATGCGGAACACGCGTGAACGTCGTCCGAGGTTGCCTTGACTTCAGGGACGGTTGTCGGCGAGGGCGGTTGGCAGGGTGAAGGCACCTTTCGCGTCCGGCGGAAAGGCGTGCACGGCGATCACGGCCCGTTCCGGGATCGGCCCGTAGACGTGCGGGAACCAGGGCATGGCGGCCGGGTCGTCCGATTCGGCCGCCGGCTCCCACCGGACCGGCACGTCCAGCCGGGCGGTGTCGATCACGAGCAGCACCAGGTCGGTCCGGCCGGCGAAGATCCGGTTGGCGGGCAGGTGCGCGGTGCCGAAGTCCGAGCAGTGCACGAACCCCTCGGTGGCCAGGGACGCCGGCCGGTACTCAGTGCTGACGCTCGACCCTGCAAGCAGATCTTCGGTCGCCGGCGGCCATTCGTCCCGGCCGCAGATGTGCAGGATCATCGAATGGTGACCTGACGGCCGACCAGACCGTCCCGGGACCGCCGTTCGTCGCTGGTCAACGGCTTGTCCGCGACGGTCGACAGCGCCTCGGCGAGCCGGTCGCCGAGTTCGGCCGCGGGCTTCTCCCATTCCCGGGCGTGCGGATCGGCGTCCAGGTCGAACACGGGCACGAGCAGTCCGTGCGCCCGGAACGATCCGGCGTACTTGGAGCCTTCGCCGAGGGTGAGCCCGCCGGCCGCGGACAGCCGGGCCATGGCGGCCATCAGCTGCTCCTCCGACTCCGGCCGCACCCACCGCAGGTACGCCTTGTCGCCCGCGAGCGTCCAGTACGCGGCGGGGCCGACCCGGTGCGTGGGCATGATCGCCTCGTTGGCCCGCTCCAACGACAGCGCGACGTCGCCGGACGGCTCGGTGTCCGGCGCGAGCCACCAGTTGAAGTTCTCGTGCACCACGGGCTCGAGCACGGCGTCCGCGGGGATCAGGTCCTGCAGGCGCTGCTCGGTCGACGGGGCGAGGCTGAGCACGTCACCCGGCTTGGCTTCCAACGCCCACGTGATGGACGCGGCGACGTCCCGGCTGATGTTCTCCGACCGGGTCTGCACCTGCAGGCCGATGAACGCCTCTTCGTCCTCGGTGGCGCGCACCAGCGCCGCCGAAGCCAGCGGGAGCACGGTGCCCAGGGTCACGGTCCGCGTGGCGTCCAGCGGAAGCCGTACGGTCGCGGACGGCACGAACTCACGCAACGCGACCAGCTCACACTCGGCGGCCAAGCCCTCGAAGGGCCGCGTGCCGGACAGGTCGACCGCTCCGCCGGGCGCGCCGTGGCACGCCTTGTACCGCTTGCCAGAGCCGCACGGGCACGCCTGACGCGGGTTGATCCCGTCCTCGCCAGCTGCCGAACGCCGTGCTCGTCTGGCCTGTTTCGCCCCGGCGCCCTTGCCCACCTGGCTCTCCTCACATCACCTCGGTCGAATGTGTCCCAGGGACGGTACCGCGCAGGATGGCCGAGGTCGCGGCCGGCTTGTTGGTGGCGACGAACCGGACCCCCAAGTCCCGGCACAGCTGGACGTCAGCGGGGTCGTCCACGGTCCAGCAGTACGTCGGCCGGCCGGCTTTCGCCACGTAGTCCGGGTCGGCGCGCAGTCGCTCGATGCCCGGCCCGACGTAGTCGCCGACACGCGGCGTGACCTTCGTCCCCACCAAGATCACGGTCGGTAGTTTCGGGGCGATCCGACGGATCCGGTGGACGGCGCGGGCGGAGAAGGACATCACCACGACCGGCGACTCGTCCTTGTCCTTCGGCCGGGCCAGCCCGTGCCTGGCCAGCAGGGCCACCAGCTTCGCCTCGACCAGGCCGCCGTACCGGACCGGGTGTTTGGTCTCGACGAACAGCCGCACCCCGGGCTTCACCAGGCCGAGCAGGGTGTCCAGGGTGAGCACGCCACGCTTCCCGTCGCCCCAGGAGAGCCGGTTCAGCTCGGCCATCGTCATCGTGCTGACCACGCCGTGGCCGTCGGAGGTCCGGTCGACTGTCCGGTCGTGGACGCACACCAGCTCGCCGTCCCTGGACAGCCGGACGTCACATTCCAGGCCGTCCGCCCGCTGGGCGATCGCCAGCTCGTAGGCGGCCAGGGTGTGTTCGGCCATGTCCGCGGACGCACCACGGTGTGCGACGACTTCAGGAAGCACCACCCGATGGTGACACGGATCGCTGGCAAGCGTGTGAACTGCGGTCATACGGTTGCCGACATGCCGTTCGACCCGAGTGACCCCGCTTTCGTCGCCGACCCGTACCCGACTTTCGCCGCGCTGCGCGCCAAGGCGCCCGTGCACCGGGCGGAAAAACTCGGCCTGGCCGTGGCGGTAACCCACGCCGCGTGCTCGGAGGTGCTGCGTGCCCGGTCCCTCGGCCGGATCTGGTCGGACGCCACCCCGATCGAACAGTTCACGTCGTTCAACCTGTTGCACCGCAACTCGCTGCTGGAGAACGAGCCGCCCACGCACACCCGGCTGCGGCGGCTGGTGTCGAAGGCGTTCGGCCGTGGGCACACCGAACGGCTGCGGCCGTGGGTGGACGAGCTGGCGCTGCGGCTGGTCGAGGACCTGGCGTCGGCCGGCTCCGGGGATCTGCTGGCCACGGTCGCGGCGCCGCTGCCGGTCGAGGTGATCGCCGAGCTGCTGGGGGTGCCGGCCACGGACCGGCCGTTGCTGGTGCCCTGGTCGAACGCGATCGTGAAGATGTACGAGTACGGCCTGCCTGAGCAGGCGCGGGCGGAGGCCGAGCGGGCCGCGACCGAGTTCGTGACGTACCTGCGGTCGCTCGCGGCCGATCCGGCACCGGACAGCCTGGTGAGTGACCTGGTCTCGGTCCGTGCCGAAGGTGACCGGCTGAGCCAGGACGAGTTGGTGGCGACGGCGGTGCTGCTGTTGATGGCCGGGCATGAGGCCACGGTCAACGTGATCGGCAACGGGGTGCTCGCGTTGCTGCGCAACCGGTCCCAGTGGCAGCGGCTGGTCGACGACCCTGCCTTGATCCCGACCGCCGTCGAGGAGCTGATCCGGTACGACGCGCCGCTGCAGTTGTTCGAGCGGACCGCCACCGCCGAGGTCACCATCGCCGGGTACCCGGTGAAACCGGGCGAGAAGATCGCCGCGCTGTTGGGCGCCGCGGCTCGGGACCCGTTGGCGTTCGACCGGCCGGACACCCTGGACGTCGGCCGGAATCCCAACCCCCACCTGGGGTTCGGCGCCGGGATCCACTACTGCGTCGGCGCGCCGCTGGCCCGGGTGGAGATCACGGCCGCGCTGACCGCGCTGGTGACCCGGATGCCCGGCCTGGATCTGGCCGGGGAGCCGGAGCGGCGGCCGGAGTTCGTGATCCGTGGGCTGCGAAAGCTACCCGTCAGTTAACAGTTCGGTCCGACCCATTGCCCCCGGTGAGCCCCGGAGCTACCGTCCGTGATCTAGGTCACAACGGTTTGCCCCGGTGGTCAACGGCGCGAAGGGCAGAACTGTGCTGCTGGTCAAGAACCTGGAAGTGGTCTACGACGACGTGGTCCTCGTCCTGCGCGGGCTGAGCATCGAGGTGCCCGCGGGCGAGATCGTCGCCGTACTGGGCGCCAACGGCGCCGGCAAGACGACCCTGTTACGGGCGGTCTCGGGCTTGTTGGCACCCCATCGGGGAAAGATCACCAAGGGCACGGTCACGCTCGACGGCACCGACATCACCGGCGCGGACCCGGCCAGGATCGTCCGCCGGGGACTGGCCCAGGTGCTGGAGGGCCGGCGGGTGTTCGCCGAGATCACCGTGGACGAGAACCTCCGGGCCGGCGCGTACACCCGGCGCTCACGTACCGAGGTCGGCGAGTCGTACGCACGCGTGCTCGACCTGTTCCCGGTGTTGGCCGAACGGCGGAAAGCCGTCGCCGGCTACCTGTCCGGCGGTGAACAGCAGATGCTGGCGATCGGCCGGGCGCTGATGGCGTCACCCAGGTTGCTCCTGTTGGACGAGCCGTCCCTTGGGCTCGCGCCCCGGCTGGTCGAACAGGTGCGGGACATCGTCGCGCAAATCAACCAGCAGGGCACAAGCGTGCTGCTGATCGAGCAGAACGCGGTGATGGCGCTGGCCGTCGCGCACTCCGGCTACGTGCTGGAGACCGGGAAGGTGGTCAAACACGGCCCGGCCGCCGACCTGCTGGCCGACGAGGACATCCGCGAGTTCTACCTGGGGGCCAGCGAACGGCGGTCCTTCGCCGAGGTCAAGACCTACCGGAGGAGGAAGCGTTGGAGCGTCTGACCAAGCTCGAAGTGCGCGACCTGACGCTGCGCTTCGGCGGGGTGACCGCGTTGGACAACGTCGGTTTCGACGTCATGGCCGGCGAGATGTTCGCGGTGATCGGACCGAACGGCGCCGGCAAGACGTCCATCTTCAACTGTGTCAACGGGGTCTACAAGCCGCAGGCGGGCACCATCAGGCTCGGCGACACCGTGCTGACCGGCAGGTCACCGGCGTCGATCGCGGCTCTCGGGGTGGCCAGGACGTTCCAGAACCTCGGGTTGTTCGGAAACCTGAGCCTGATCGACAACCTGATGCTCGGCCGCCATCACCTGATGCGGACCGGCATGCTCGCCGGGATGTTCTGGTGGGGACGGGCCAAACGCGAGGAGATCACCCACCGCGCCGACGTCGAGTCCGTGATCGACCTGCTGGAACTCGGGCCGTACCGGCGGACACCGGCCGGGATGCTGCCGTACGGCGTGGCCAAACGCGCGGAGCTCGGCCGGGCCTTGGCGATGGAGCCCACGCTGTTGCTGCTGGACGAGCCGGTCGCCGGGATGAACCTGGAGGAGACCGAGGACATGGCCCGGTATCTCACCGAGGTCCGGCGCCGGCTGGGCGTCACGATGATCCTGGTCGAGCACGACATGCGGCTGGTGATGGACCTCGCCGACCGGGTGCTCGCGCTGGACTTCGGCGTGCCGATCGCGACCGGGACCCCCGCGGAGGTCCAGAACGACCCGGTCGTGGTCGAGGCGTACCTCGGTGGTGCGGCGTGAACACGGTCCTTGAGAAGTCCACTGTGGACGTCGCGACGCTGCCGGCGCGGTTGCTGGAGTTGGCGCACACCCGTGGCGACACCGTGGGCCTGCGGTGGAAGACGGTCGGGCGATGGCAGTCGTTTTCCTGGCGTTCCTACGCGTTACGGGTGGCCGGGGTGGCCGCCGGACTGCGTGAACTCGGGGTCACGCGTGGCGGCAGAGTGGCGATCCTGGCCGAGAACCGCCCCGAATGGGTCTTCGCCGACCTCGCGGTCCAGGGGCTCGGCGCGGTGAGTGTCGGGATCTACCCGACCTCGCCGCCGGCCGACGTCGAGTACATCCTCGCGCACGCCCAGGTCGAGATCGCGATCGTGGAGAACGAGGAGCAACTCGACAAAGTGCTCGCGGTCCGCGGCCGGCTTCCCGTGTTGCGCCACATCGTCGTGATGGACGGACGCGGTGTCCGGCCCGGGGACGCGATCCCGTTCATGGACCTGGAACGGGACGAGGCGCTGGACGAGTTCGCGGCCTCGGTGTCCTTGCTGGATCCGTCGTCGCTCGCGGTTCTCGTGTACACGTCCGGCACCACAGGTCCGCCCAAGGGCGCCATGCTTTCGCACGCGAACCTGCTGGCCTCCGGGCACACGTTCGCGGCGGCGCTGCCGGCCGGGCCGCGCGACGAGATCCTGAGCTACCTGCCGCTGTGTCACGTGGCCGAACGGCTGTTGTCGGTGATCGTCGCCTTGTCGGCCGGATCGACGGTGAACTTCGGCGAAGGTTTTCTGACCGACCTGCACGAGGTGCAGCCGACGATCTTCCTCGGCGTCCCCCGGGTGTGGGAGAAGATGATGGCCGGGGTAGAGATCCGGATCGCCGACAGCACGTGGCTGAAGAAGACGCTCTACCGCTTATGCGTCCGCCTGGGCAAACGGATCGCGCCCCGCCGGATGACCGGCCGGGCCTCGGTGTTCGACCGCCTGGTGCTCACGCTGTGTGGGTTGCTGGTGTTCCGGCCGTTGCGCGCGAAGCTCGGCATGTCGCGGGCCCGGGTGCCGTTGAGCGGCGCGGCGCCGATCGCGCCCCAGGTGCTGGAGTTCCTGTGGGCCATCGGAATTCCGGTGCGGGAAGGGTACGGGCAGACCGAGAACACCGCCATCTGCACACTGAACCCGCCCGGGGACGTGCGGTTGGGCACGGTCGGCCAGGCACTGCCCGGAGTCGAGGTGCGGATCGCCGACGACGGCGAGATCCTGACCCGCTCGGCCGGTGTCTTCCTCGGCTATCTCAACGACCCCGGGTCGGGTGTCGACGCGGACGGCTGGCTGCACACCGGTGACGTGGGCGCCCTTGAGGACGGCTACCTGCGGATCACTGACCGGAAGAAGGACGTGATCATCACCGCGGGCGGCAAGAACCTGTCGCCCTCGGAGATCGAGAACCGGTTGAAGGTCTCCCCTTACGTCCGCGAGGCCGTCGTGATCGGAGACCGCAGGAACTACGTCACCGCGCTGATCGGGATCGAACTGGAGACCGTCGGCGACTGGGCCGCACGGCGCGACCTGCCGTACACGACGTACGCGGATCTCGCCGGGAAACCCGAGGTCGTCGCGCTGATCCAGACCGTCGTGCGCGCGGCCAACCGGGACCTGGCCCAGGTCGCGCAGGTCAAGCGGTTCACGTTGCTGGACAAGGAACTCGACCATGAGGACGGCGAGTTGACCGCCACCCAGAAGGTGAAACGCGCCGCGATCGAACGGCGGTTCGCGACCCGGATCGAGGCGATGTACACATGATCGCCTTCCTGCAGAACTGCTTCGCCGGCCTGTCGCTGGGGTCCACCTACGCACTGGTGGCACTGGGTTTCGTGGTCATCTTCAAGTCCACCGGGGTGATCAACTTCGCGCAGGGCGGGCTGCTCGCCCTCGGCGCGTACCTCGGGTACACGTTCGCCAACAACCTCGCGCTGGCGTTCGGCATCGCGATCCTGCTGGCGTGCCTGACGGCCGCGGTCGTCGGCGCCGGGTTCGAACGGATCGTGCTGCGGCGGATGGTCGGCCAGCCGCCGTTCGCGGTCATCATGGTCACCATCGGGCTGCTGTTCGTCCTCTCCCCGCTCACCACCGCGATCTGGGGATTCGACAACAAGCAGGTGCGCAACCCGTGGAACATCCAGACGGTCAGCCTCGGCGACCTGGTGTTCGGTGTCCGGGACCTGTGGACGATCGGGCTGACCGCCCTGGTCCTGACGGCGTTCTTCGTGTTCTTCCGGTACTCGTCGCTCGGCCTGGCCATGCGGGTGACGGCGTTCGACCCGGAAGCCGCGTTGGCCCAAGGGATCAGCGCGCGACGGGTGTACGCGGTGTCGTGGGCCATCGCGGCCGGGCTGGCGGCGTTGGCCGGGATCGCCACGGCCGCCGGGCCCGGCGGACTGTCGCCGTCCATCGGGGACATCGCGCTGGCCGCGTTCCCGGCGATGATCGTCGGCGGCATGGACTCACCGGCCGGCGCCGTGCTCGGCGGGCTGGTGATCGGGATGGCCGAGGCGCTCACCCGCGGCTACCAGGACCAGCTGTTCTCCTGGGCCGGGGACAACGTCTCGGTGATCGTCCCGTACCTGTTGATGATCGTGATCCTGCTGATCAGACCGTACGGGCTGCTCGGCACCAAGGACGTGAGGCGGGTCTGATGGGCCGACCACATCGTGCCATGGTCCGTGAGTTCGGGCAGGACCTGCGGCTCTTCGCCACCCCGGCAGCCCGGGTCGGGCTGGTGGTGATGCTGCTCGTGCTCGTGATGCTGCCGATGGTGGTCCAGGACGACTTCTGGCTGTCCGTGCTGATCTACGTCGGCATCACCGCGGTCGGCGCGCTCGGCCTGAACCTGCTGACCGGCTACTGTGGACAGATATCGCTCGGGCACGCCTTCTTCATCGGGGCCGGGGCGTACGTCACCGGTTGGCTGGGTGGCGACCTCGGCCTGCCGCTGGTGTTGTGGCTGCCGCTGGCGGCGGTCGCAGGTGGCCTGCTGGGAGCCATGGTCGGGCCGTTCGCGTTGCGGTTGCGCGGGCCCTACCTGGCGATCGTGACCCTGGGCCTGGTGTTCATCGGCGAGCACCTGTGGCGCAACCTCAAGGGGTTGACCGGCGGGAACTCCGGCACGTCCATCAACGCCGACCTGTCCGTCGGGCCGCTTGACTTCAACCGGATCGTCCTTGGCGGCGAGGTCTACTCCCGCAACCAGGGGTTCTTCTGGCTGGTGTGGGCACTCGTGGCGGTCCTCGCGCTGCTGGTGAAGAACCTGGCCAGGACCCGGCCGGGCCGGGCGCTGCAAGCCGTGCGGGACCGCGACCAGGCAGCCGAGGTGATCGGCGTCCGCGCCGGGCGCTACAAGATCGGCGCTTTCGTCGTGTCCAGCGCGATCGCCTCGGTCGCCGGCGCGCTGTTCGGGGCGTACCAGCAGTTCGTCAGCCCGGACGAATGGAACCTGCTGCTGTCCATCCAGTACATCGCGATCGTCATCGTGGGCGGCCTCGGCACGGTCTTCGGATCTGTGCTCGGGGCGATCTTCGTGGGCGCGCTGCCCGCGTTGATCGACCGGTTCGCCGCCGACATCCCCGGCGTGCAGACCAGCGTCGGCGGACCGGGCTTCATCAGCGTGTTCGCGCTCAACCAGGCCATCTTCGGCGTCCTCATCGTGGTGTTCCTGGTGTTCGAGCCGCGCGGGCTCGCCGGGATCTGGCTGCGGGTCAAGGCTTACTTCAAGTCCTGGCCCTTCTCGTATTGACTCAAGGAGGCGTCCATGCGAGGCATCACATTGGCGGTTGCCGCGACCCTGCTGGTCGCGGCATGCGGCGGCGCTGGCGACAAAGGCGGCGGCCCGAGCAGCGGCGCGGCCGGCGCCCCACCGACCACCACCGGCTTCGACGGGTCAACGATCAAACTCGGTGTGCTCAGCCCGCTGTCCGGGCCGGTCGCCGTGATCGGTTTACCGCTCACCGCCGGGAACAAGATCTGGTTCGACAGTTTGAACGGCCGCGGTGGCGTCGCCGGCAAGTACAAGGTCGAACTCGTCCAGGAGGACACCCAGTACAAGCCGGACGTGACCGTCCAGCAGTACAACAAGATCAAGGGCAACGTGGTCGCGTTCACCCAGGTCCTCGGCACCGCGCCCACTCTTGCGGTACTGCCGCAGCTCAAAACCGACAAGGTGCTCGCCGCGCCGGCCTCCCTGGACGCCCTCTGGGTGCGGGAACCGAACCTGCTGCCGGTCGGTGGGCCGTACCAGATCCAGGTGATCAACGCCCTCGACCACTACCTGACCGAGGGCGGCGGCACCAAGGACTCGAAGATCTGCATGATGCTGCAGGACGACGTCTACGGCGAAGCCGGACTGCAAGGCCTCACGTACGCGAGCCAGAAGTACGGCTTCCAGATCGCCAACACCCAACGCTTCAAGAACGGCACCGAGAACTACACCGGCCAGATCCAGGCACTGGCCGGCGCGGGCTGCCAGATGGTGTTCCTCACCGCCACCCCCACCGACGCCGGCAAGATCTGGGGAACCGCGGCCCAGGCCCGGTTCGCGCCACGCTGGTACGCCCAGTCCCCGGCCTACGCCGCCGCCCTGTCGAAGTCGCCGCTCACCCCGTACCTGCAGCAGAACGCGATCATCGTCGCCGAAGGCACCGAGTGGGGCGACAACAAGGTGAGCGGCATGAAGGACATGGTCGACCGGACGGCCCAGTTCGGCCCGCAGCAACAGCCGGACTACTACCTCGCGTTCGGCTACAACCAGGGCCGGGCGATGACCGCGGTGCTGGAGAAAGCCGTCCAACTCGGCAACCTCACCCGGGAAGGGATCCTGGAGGCGTCCCGGCAACTCGGCACGGTCTCCTTCGACGGACTCAGCGGCGACTACATCTATGGCCCCGCCGAAACCCGCAACCCACCCCGAACGAGCACCCTGTTCACGGTCGACCCGACAAAGCCGTTCGGCCTGAAGACCCTGAAGTACAACTTCGCCTCGGACGCCGCGAAGTCCTTCGAGTTCCAGAAAACAGGCTGACCCCCACCCTCTCCGGGGGGCGACCCCGGGGCCAGTCTATCGGGGGTGGCGTCCTGTCAGAGGGTTTGGCGGCAGTGAGTCCGTGCGGGCGGACCGCTCGCACGGACTTCACTCCGCCGGGTGAACGGGTTGTCAGATGTTCAGGCTCAACGCGGGGAAGCGGTAGCCGTCCCACAGCGCGCGCTCGGCCTCGTGGGGTGCCCGGACTGTGCGGGACCACGTGTCCCAGATTCTGGTGACCCGGCTGGATTCCTGGTAGCGGGACCAGCCTGGGTCGCCGTAGCGCGCGAACGAGGTCCAGGCCGACTGCATGTTCGCTGACAGCCAGCGCAGTGGCCATGGGTTCGCCTTGTACGCCTCGGCGCCGGCTGGGACGCCGGTGAAGCTCATGGTGCCGAAGACGAAGCCCAGTTCTGAGGCGTGGATGGCGCCGAGGCCACCTGGGGCCGCCCAGTTGAACTGGTACACGTACGCCTTGGCCCACTTGTTCTGGGCTGCCGCGAGGCGGGTCGCCGGGACGCGGAACGTCTGGTCGTTCATCATCGCCAGGGTGATGTCCGAGTCGCTTTCCCCAGGGCGGTCCGCCTTGTACGAAGCGATCATCTTGTCCCGCTGGGGGAACAGTGGTTTGGGGAAGAACGCGGCGTACTGCTGTTGGCCCATTTGCAGGATGGACGGGTCGAACTGGGCGAAGTAGCGGATCTCGTCCTTGTTCGAACCGACGAGCAGGTCGATGCCGCGGGCGTTGCCGGCTTCGACCGCGTCGATCACCGGCCGTTTGATCAGCTGTCCGTCGATGGCTGGCCCGAAGTAGATGGCGCCGCCGATCGAGCTTTCGCCGATCAGTTTCTCCTGCAGGTCGAGCAGGTTTCTGGGGCTCATCGCCCGCAACTGGTCGACGGTCAGGCCCTTGAGCCGGGACGCGAAACTCTGTTGCAGCTCGGGTGAGTGGGTCATGTATCCGGTGCCGCTCTGCAGGACCACCCGGTGGAACAGGCGTTGGGGGTTGTCGGTCGCGAGCATCGCGCTCAGCGAGAACGCGCCTTCGGACTCGCCCACGGCGGTGACGTTCCGTGGGTCGCCGCCGAAGTCCGCGATGTGCGCCTGCACCCATTCATAGGCGGCGATCTGGTCACGGACTCCGTTGTTGCCTGACCCTTGGTAGGCCGGGTCGAGACCGCCGAACTCGCCCCAGCCGAGCAGGCCGAGGCGGTAGTTCACGGTCACCACGACGGCATCGCCGGTCTTCGCCAGGTTCGTGCCGTTGTAGCGGGGTTCGTTGCCGGTGCCGAACCGGGCCGCGCCGCCGTGGTCGAACACGACCACCGGGTGCCTGCCCGGGGTTCTCGGCGCCCACACGTTGAGCCGCAGGCAGTCCTCGTCGGTGTAGATGTCCTTGTCGTCCGGGTACTCCTCGGTCATGCGGTCCCGGAACTGCGGGCAGACCTTGGTGTTGTCGTTCGCCTGGAACGTGCCGGGCCACGGCTGGACCGGTTGCGGCGGCTTGAACCGCAGGTCGCCGACTGGCGCCGCGGCATACGGAATTCCACTGTAGACACACAGGGCGGCGTTGGCCGTGCCGGCCACCCTGCCGAGCGACGTCGTTGTCGTGCAGCCACCGCCGCGGTCGGCCGGCGCCGCGCTCGCGACGGTCGGCGCCAGCAGCAGGCCGGCGACTACCAGAAGACCTGTCAGTTTCATACCTGCATCCTTGGCCGGAAGACGAGCGATCGGATCGCCGACAAGAGGGAGTCAGCTCTGGCCCGCGATGACCAGACCGGACTCGTAGGCGAACACCACCGCCTGCGCCCGGTCCCGCAGGCCGAGCTTGGCTAACAGGTTGCTGACGTGCGTCTTCACCGTGTGCTCGCTGACATACAGCGCGCGGGCGATCTCGGCGTTGGACAGCCCGCGGGCGAGTTGCCGGAGCGTGTCCCGTTCCCGCTCGGTCAGGTCGTCCAGCCGAGCCGCGAGCTTCGGCACCGGATGGCCACGGCCGGCCAGGTCGGCGATGAGCCGCCGGGTCACGCTGGGTGCGAGCAGCGCGTCGCCTGCCGCGATCAGCCGGACCGCATTGACCAGGTCGTCCCGCCGGATGTCCTTGAGCAGGAACCCGGACGCGCCCGCAGCCAACGCGGCGTAGACGTACTCGTCCACGTCGAACATGGTCAGCACGATGACCTTGGCGTTCGTCCGCGCACAGATCTGGCCGGTCGCGGTGACCCCGTCCATCCCGGGCATCCGGACGTCCATCAGCACGATGTCCGGTTCGAGCGCTGCCGCGGCGGCCACCGCGGCGGCGCCGTCCGCCGCCTCCCCCACGACCTCGATGTCCGGCTGCGCGTTCAGGATCAGCGCGAACCCGGCCCGGAACAGGTCCTGGTCGTCCACCACGAGCACACGCAACATCGGCTATCCGATCGGCAGGGTGGCGTGCACGGCGAACCCGACACCGCCCGGACCGGGACCGGTGTGCAGCGTTCCGCCGCACGCCATCACCCGCTCGCGCATGCCGATCAGCCCGTAGCCGCCGGCTTTCCAGTTCACCTGTCCACGGCCGTCGTCGACCACGTCCACCCCCAAAGTCCGTTCGTGCCACTGCAACCGCACCCGGACCGTCCTCGCCGCCGCGTGCCGCATCGCGTTCGTCAACGACTCCTGCACCACCCGGTACACCGTCATGTCCACTTCGGACGATATCGGACGTGGCTCGCCCAGCACCTCAAGCATGGCGCCGTCCATCCGGGCGACGAGATCCCGCACCGACCCGACCCCGACCGTCCGCAACGCCGCCACCACCTCACGCAGCGACGCGATCGCCCCTCGCCCGGTCTCCGCGATCGCGTCGAACGCCGCCGCCGCGCGCGCCGGATCGGCGTGCACGACCAACGGCCCCGCTTCGGCCTGAACGACCATCATTCCCACCGAGTGGGTGATGATGTCGTGCATGTCCTGAGCGATCCTGGTGCGCTCCCGCGCCGCCGCGGCCGCGCGTTCCTCGGCCACGACGCGTGCCTGAGCGCGCCGCGCGCGTGTACTCGTCCCGAGCGCATAGGCCCCGATGTACGCCGCCGCGAGATACCGGTACGTGCTGAAGTCGTCGTCCCCCGACGCGACCAGCGAGATCGTGACCCCCACGACGGTCGCCAGGGCGCACACCGCGCGCCACATCGGCGTGCTCTCGGCAGCGATGACGTAGATCACCAGCAGTGGCCCGGCCGGCAGCAACAGCGGCGTGTACACGGACGCGAGCACGGTGGTCGCGACTCCGACCACAAGCCCAACTGTCTGCGGGGCCCGCCACACCCACACGACCGGCGCGGAAGCGAGCACCGCGAGGGCGATCGCGTCCCAAGGCGCGGTGAGAGCGACCGGTACGACCGTCGCGGCCGTAACCACGACGGTGATCACCAGATCGATCACACGAATCCGCACGCCAGCAGTATGAAGCGACCGTGTGGGCCGCGCCTCGCCCGCCGGAACGAGCCGCCCCTCACCCACGAGGGCGATCAGCGAGTGGAACCCCACGCCCTGGTGGCGCGCAACGGCGGTGCGGGCGCGTCCGTCACCTTCACCACTCGCATGAGCGTCACCGCCGACGGATCGATCGGCGCCAGCAACCGGACCAGCCGGCGGATGACCAACACCGTCAACACGGCGACAGCCGCACCGACCAGGTCCGTCACCGCGGACAGCACGACCAGGTCAGCCTGGGCCTGCACGCCGCCACGGAACCGCCACACGACCGCGACCGCCATGCAGAGGCCGTTGGCCACCCACACCGCCCACCACCACCGCACCAGCCGGCTGGGCCTGGGCCGGGCGTCCCGGTCGCCCTGCTGGGCCATGTGCTCGAGTTCGGCCAGCACCGACCCGGCCACCACCAGGTTGACGACCGGAACGAGCAGCCCGACGAAGAAACTCCGGGTGGGCCGCGCCGGGGCGTATCCGCACACTTCGGTCGCCGCCAGCCGCGACACGGACAGCCACCAGACCGTCAAGGCGATCGCCAGACAGCCCACAGCGAGCGCCAGGCTGGCCGCCGTGTACACGAACGCGTCCGAAGCCCCGACGACGCCGCTGCTCAACGCCCCGAACCGGCTCCGGGCCAACAGCACGTACCGCCACATCTCGGCGCCGGCCGAGATCACCGCGAGGACGGCGAGCAAGCCCAGCATCCCGACCGTGTGCTTGGCCAGGACACGGACCCGCTCGATCGGCGGCACCGCGTGCGACCCCGCCCCGGTGCCGGGCACCGACCGCGGCCACCGCCAGGCCAGGCTCGGGAAGCCCCAGCGCGGCGGCGCCGGATAACGCGGCGGGCCAAGATATGGGCGAGAGCGGTGCTCTCGCGGGCCGCGCCGGGGCGCGCCGGGCGGCGGACTCGCCACCCAGCGGACCCGCGCCGGCCTGGTCACCTAGATGACCTCGGGGTCGGCTTCGGTGTCGCTGACCATGGGCTTTCCGGCCGTCGCCCACGACCGCATGCCGCCGTCGACGTTCACCGCGTCCCACCCGTTGGCGTTCAGGTAGACGGTGGCGCGGGCGGACCGGCCGCCACCTCGGCACACCACGTAGACGCCCTGGTCGGCGGGCAGTTCGTCGAGCCGCCCGGCCAGTTCGCCCATGGGGATGTGCAGCGCGTCAGGGGCGTGCCCGGCCGCCCACTCGTCGTCCTCACGCACGTCGAGCAGGGTCACGTCGGCCGGGATCTCGACCACGCCCACCGAGGGCACGTTCTGTGGGTTCACACCCGAGATGCTGCCACGGCTCGCATAAGTTAGTGGTGAACGGCCTGTTCAGCGCCCACGCCGGTGAGCGCCCGCACCTCCATCTCGGCGTATTTGGCGTCGTCGCGTTCGGACGAGAGCACCGTGCCCAGCCACCCCAGCAGGAACGAGACCGGGATGGACACGATCCCCGGGTTGGACAGCGGGAACCAGTCGAAGTGCTCGCCCGGGAGCATCGAGGAGGTCTCGCCGGACACCGCGGGTGAGAAGACGATCAGCACCAGGCACACGGCCAGGCCGCCGTAGATGCTCCACAGCGCGCCCTGGGTGTTGAACCGCTTCCAGAACAGCGAGTACAGGATCGTCGGCAGGTTCGCCGAGGCCGCCAGGGCGAACGCCAAGGCCACCAGGAACGCGACGTTCTGCCCGTTCGCCAGGATGCCACCGGCGATCGCGATCGCGCCGATGACGAGCGCGGTGATCCGCGCGACCTTGACCTCCTGGGCCTTGTCGTCGACCTCGCCCTTCTTGATGACGTTCGCGTAGATGTCGTGTGCGAACGACGCGGACGCGGTGATCGTCAGCCCGGCCACGACCGCGAGGATCGTCGCGAAGGCCACGGCCGCGACGAGCCCGAGCAACACCGGGCCACCCAACGCCTGGGCCAGCAGCGGCGCGGCCGAGTTGCCCTTGCCGGGCGCGGCGTTGATCGCCTTCGGCCCCACCAGTGCGCCGGCGCCGTAGCCGAGAACCAGGGTGAACAGGTAGAAGACGCCGATCACGCCGATCGCCCACGCGACCGACTTCCGCGCCTCCTTGGCCGACGGCACGGTGTAGAACCGCATCAGCACGTGCGGCAGGCCGGCCGTGCCCAGGACCAGGGCGAGCGCCAAGGACACGAAGTCCAGCTGCGTGATCCCGGTCTTGCCGTACTGCTTGCCCGGATCCAGCGAGGCGCCGGTCTTCGCCGCGTCGCCCAACAGGGTGGACAGGTTCAGGCCATACCTGGCCAGGACCCAGACCGTGATCGCGGCGGCGCCCACCAGCAGCAGGACGGCCTTGATGATCTGCACCCACGTGGTGCCCTTCATGCCGCCGACCAGCACATACACGATCATGACCACGCCGACCACCGCGATCACCACGCCCTGGCCGAACTTGCCGTTGATGCCCAGCAGCAGCGCGACCAGACCGCCCGCGCCGGCCATCTGCGCGAGCAGGTAGAAGAGGCTGACGACCAAAGTGGAAGTGGCCGCCGCCGCGCGGACCGGCCGTTGCCGCATCCGGAACGCCAGCACGTCACCCATCGTGTACTTGCCTGTGTTCCGCAGCAGCTCGGCTACCAGCAACAACGCCACCAGCCAGGCCACCAGGAACCCGATCGAGTACAGGAAACCGTCGTAGCCGTTCAACGCGATCAGGCCGGCGATCCCGAGGAACGACGCCGCGGACAGGTAGTCGCCGGAGATCGCGATCCCGTTCTGCGCGCCGGTGAACGCGCGACCGGCCGCGTAGTAGTCCGCAGCCGTCTTCTGGTTGCGGGACGCCCGGATCACGATCACCAATGTGATCAGAACGAACGCGGCGAAGATCGAGATATTCAGGGTCGGGTTGCCGCCGGACACCCCTTCGGCGAGGATCATTCGTCCGCTCCCTCGATCTTCGCCCGGATTTCCGCCGCTTTCGGGTCAAGGTTCTTGTCGGCGTACCGCACGTACAGCCCGGTGATCACGAATGTGGAAACGAACTGCAGGACGCCAAGGATGAGAGCGACATTGATATTGCCGACCACCTTGGTGGACATGAATCCGTGCGCGTAGTCCGCCAGCAGCACGTACACCAGGTACCAGACCAGGAACAACGCGGTCATCGGGAAGACGAAGCGGCGCAGCCGGTGCCGCAGATCGGCGAACTCCGGGCTGTTCTGCACCTCGGTCCACCTGTCTGACTCGGGTAGCTGATCGAACTGGGCTTGTTCGCTGGTGCTCACTTGACCCTCCGTTCGGGCATTTCCGCTCGGACGGACGTTAGGGACGGAACGACACCTTTGTTAAGGCTCCGTTCGGGGACAGTCGTCACCCGGTTCGGTGCTGCGGTGAACGGTCGTGAATGGCGGATCTTCTTCAGTTCGGCGGTGTTTACCGACGATGCCTGCCGTCCGCGAGTCGAGCGCGTTCCTCGGCCGTACCGAACCGCGCGACGTCACGGTCGCGGATGAATCCGAGCGGGTCGGGCGCGTGCATCCGCAACAGGGTTTGGCCGGTGTCCGCCGGCTGCCGCCGGTGCGTGGCCTTGCTGACCAGCAGAACCACCAGGAACGCGACCGGCACGGTGATCAACGCGGGCTGGCGGACGAAACCCGGTGCCCAGTCGCCGGTGTACCGGCTCACCACGTCCAGCACGATCGCCGAGAGCACCAGGCCACCGCCGACGATCATCCCCGCGCCCGCACCCACCCAGGTCAACTTGCGCCACCAGATGCCGAGCACCAGCACCGGGCAGAACGTGGACGCGGCCAGCGCGAACGTGACCCCGATGGTCAGCGACACGTCGTTGGGCCGCAACACGATCGCCAGGGCCAGCGGGACCGTCCCGGCGAGCAGCGCGGCCCACCGGAAGTCGCGGACCCGACCGGGCAGGACGTCCGTCGACAGCACCCCGGACACGCTCACCACCAGACCCGACGACGTGGAGAGGAAAGCCGCGAACGCGCCGGCCGACGTCACCGCGCCGAGGATCTCGCCGGCCACCCCGGGCACGATCTTCTGCGGTAACGCCAGGACCGCCGCGTCGGTCTTGCCCGTCACGAGCAGCTCCGGCACGTAGATCCGGGACAGCGCGCCCAACAGGATCGGGAAGATGTAGAACAACGCCAGCAACAACATCACGTGCAGGGTGGTCCGACGCGCGGCTTTGCCGTCCGGGTTGGTGTAGAAGCGGACGAGCACGTGCGGCAGGCCCATGGTGCCCAGGAACGTGGCGAAGATCAACGAGTACGTGCTGAACAGGTCGCTTGAGCCGTTCGGATTCGGCTTCATCCACAAGCTGTTCTCCGCGGGCGCGCCGACCACCACCGGCACGACTGCGTTCTTCGGGAACGTCAAAGTGGTGCCGGCGTCGACAGTCACCTGACTGCCCGCGGTCTTCCAGATGACCTCGCCATGCGCCGGGGCGCCGCCGACCGATCCGTCGGCCTTCAGCGCCACATCCGACTTGATCTGCAACGTCACCGGGGTCTCGACGTGAACCGTGGTGTCCTCGGTGAACGTCGGCGGCATCTGCGCGCTCAACCTCGTCGTCTCACTGCGCGCGCCGGCGCCGCCGTGGCCGATGAACAAGGCACACAGGATGAACGTGGGCGCGGCGATCGCGAACAGCTTCAACCAGTACTGGAACGCCTGCACGACAGTGATCGCGCGCATGCCGCCGCCGAAGACGTTCACCACGACCACGACCACGACCAGCACCATGCCGACCCACGACGGCACCGGCATGATCCGGGCGATCAACAGGCCCGCGCTTTGCAGCTGCGGCAACAGGTACAGGACGCCGATCAGGATCACGACGGCGGTGGCGAGCTTGCGCAGCCCGGACGACCCCAGCCGCGCCTCGACGAAGTCCGGCAAGGTGTACGCGCCTGACCGGCGCAGCGGCGCGGCCACGAACAGCATCAACGCCAGATACCCGGCGGTGAACCCGATCGGGTACCACAGCGCGTCCACGCCGTCCTTGAGCACGAGCCCGGCGACACCGAGGAACGACGCGGCCGACAAGTACTCGCCGGACACCGCGGCGGCGTTGCGGCGCGAGCGGACCGTGCGGCGCGCGACCAGGAAGTCCCGGGTCGTGCTGGCCATGCGTGAGCTGCGGTAACCGATGTAGAACGTGACCACGGCGACCAGCAGGATGGCGCAGACCGCCCACAGGTTCAGCGCAACGGCTGTGCCATCCACCGTGAAAACCCTTCGGCTACTTCTCGACCATGTCGACGAAGTCCCGCTCGTGCCGTTCGGCCAGCACGTTGTACCAGTATCCAATGCCGAACAACACCGGGAACGGGACGACCCCCAGAAGCAGCCACGGTAACCGGACCCCGGCGAGCGTCACGTCCGCCATCCCCGGGATGAGGAAGAACAACACGGGCAGGCCGCACAGCAGGACCACGGCGAGCGCACCCAACCGGACCGCGGTCCACAGCTGGATCCGGATGAACCCACGGACCAGCTCCTCGCCGTAGCTGGTCTGTTCCTCCAGCTCGACAACAGTGCGTAGGACGGTGACCGGCGCCCGCGAGTCGGCGAGGATGACCCGTTTCCGGCGCGGCGGCGGCCCGGGAGTGGCGCCGTTCTCCTCCGCGCGGCCCGGACCCGTTCCGGCCGAATGCCTGCTCACAAATCACCTGATCGGGTCATCGCTAGCCGCCGAACCCACTGCGCGGCGACCGGACCAGCTTGTCCTTCAGCTCACGCGTGTGCCGGCGGCTGACCGGCAGCTCCTTCTCCTCGCTGCCGATCACCACGGTGTAGCCGGACGCGCCCATCCGCAGCTCGGTGATCAGGTTCAACGGCACCAGGTACGACCGGTGGATCCGGACGAACCCGACCTTGCCCCACCGCTCCTCCAGCTGCGCCAACGGAATCCGAACCAGGTGCGAGCCGTCCGAGGTGTACAGCCTGGCGTAGTCGCCCTGCGCCTCCACCCAGCGCACCGAGTTGCGGGCGACGAGCTTGGTCGTGCCGGCCAGCTCGACCGGGATCACCTCGTCGTCGCGCGACTCCGCCGCGGCCACACCGCCGACCTGCGTCGCCGTCTGTGTGGGGGCGGCGGAGCGCAGCTTCAACACGACACGCTCGATCGCCTTGTCCACGCGCTGCTGGTCGTTGAGCGGCTTGAGCAGGTAGTCCACCGCGCCCAGCTCGAAGGCGTGCACGGCCTCGTCCCCGCCGACACCGGTGACGAACACCAAGCACGGTGGCGGGCTGAACTCCGCGAGCACTCTGGCCATCTCCATGCCGGTCAGGCCGGGCATGTTGATGTCGCAGAACACGGCGTCCACCGCGGGCATCCCGGCCTTGCGGCGGGCCACCAGCTCCTCGTCGCTGCCGGACAGCACCCGCAGGGCCTCGGCCGCGTCGAAGGCCGTCAGGATTTTGCGAACGTGCCGGTTGTTCTCCAGCCGCTCGGTGATCATGTCTATGCCGGCTTTCTCGTCGTCCACGCAGAGGACGACCAGCCCGGCGGCGCTCTCAATAGTCACGGTGGTCAGCATTTTGCCTACCTCACCACCTCGATGTCCACGGCCATGCGTACCAACACCCTGTGGAGTGAAGGGGGGTCACAGTCCGAACCTGGACCAGGTCGCCCGATTCTCGACCGCCTGAATCGCGGCGCCGAGAAGTCCGGCGCCCATTCCGCCGCCGACGCCGAGCCGGGCGAGCAGTGGCCGGCGGGGTTCCGCGACGGCTATCTCCGCGTCCGGAAAGCGCTCGGCCAGCACGCCGCGCAACGTGCCGAGGCCGTCGACCAATCCGCGCTTGACCGCGGTCGCACCTGTCCACACCTCGCCGCTGAACAGGTCCTCGTGATCCTTGTTGAGCTTGTCACCTCGGCGTTCGGTGACCCAGGCGACGAACTGGTCGTGCAGTTCGCCCTGCAGGCCGCCCAACCATTCCACGTCTTCCGCCTTCTCGGCCAGGAACGGGTCCAGCCGCAGTTTGTTCGTTCCGGCGGTGTGCACCCGGCGTTCCACCCCGACCCGCTCGATCAGCCCGGACAGGCCGAAGCCCGCGCTGATCACGCCGATCGAGCCGACGAGCGAGGTGCTGTGCGCGTAGATCTCGTCGGCCGCGCACGCCAGCCAGTATCCGCCGGACGCGGCCACGTCCTCGCAGAACGCGATCACCGGGACGTTCTTGCGGCCGGCGAGCTGCCGGATCCGTTCGGCCACCAGCGCGGACTGGGTCGGCGCGCCGCCGGGCGAGTTCACCGCCAGCGCGACGGCGACCAGCCGTTCGTGCTCGAACGCCCTGGTCAGCGCCGACTCGACCGAGTTCAGGTTGATCGCCCCACGGCCGATCGGCGACGGGGTCGGGGTGATCACGCCGTGCAGCCTGACCACGGCCACCACGGGTTTCCTGTCGATCCGGTCCCCCAGTCCCGGCAGCCGGGACATCAACTTGTCGGTCATGCCACTCATGGACATGAACTCTACGGACTCGGTGCGTGGCCGTTGGTCGACTGCGACCCGGGGGCCGGCGCGAACTCGTCGAAGTCCTCGTCCGGGCTGGAGTAGTCGGGCAGCGCCGGCCGGACACCCGGGTACGACTTCGGCACCCGCAGGATGACCTTCATGCCCGCGCCGGGCGCGGTCTCGACCATCAGCGCGTACTCGTCGCCGAACACCGAGCGCATCCGTTGGTTGATGTTGCCGATGCCCACGTGCGAGCCGGTCTTGTGGGCGTCCCGCAGGTCGGCGAAGAGCCGGTCGGCGTCCATGCCGACGCCGTCGTCCTCCACGCTGATCAGGGCTTCCGAACCGTTGTCCTGGGCGATCACGGTGACCGTGCCGCCGCCGGGCTTGCGAGCGACGCCGTGCCGGACCGCGTTCTCCACCAACGGCTGCAGCACGAGGAACGGCACGGCCACGCCGAGCACCTCGGGCGCGATCTTCAGCCGGACGCTGAGTCGCTCTCGGTAGCGGGCGCTCTCGATCGTGAGATACCGGTCGATGTTGCGGAGTTCCTCGGACAAGGTGGTGAAGAAGCCGGACGAGCGGAACGAGTACCTCGTGAAGTCGGCGAAGTCCTGCACCAGGTCACGGGCCTGTTCCGGGTCGGTGCGGATCAGCGACGAGATGGTGTTCAACGCGTTGTAGACGAAGTGCGGCGAGATCTGCGCGCGCAGCGCGCGGGCCTCGGCCTGGGCGAGCTGCTGCTTGGCCTCGTCGAGTTTGGCCAGCTCCAGCTGGATGCAGACGAACTTGGCGACCTCGTCGGCCATCCGCATCAGCCGGCCCGAGTTCACGCCACCGACCACGATCAGCGCGCCTTCGACCGTGCCCTCGACGATCAACGGGACGATGACGGCCGTGCGCATCGGGCAGCTGCCGCGCCGGCTGCACGGCAGGTTCTCGTGCTGGATGTGCTCACGCTGGCCGCGCGAAACGGCCGCCACGATGGCGTCGGCGAGGTCCTGGTAGTGGTGGTTCGCCTGCCCGTCCCACGACAGCAGGGCGCCGTTGGCGTCGCTCAGCCCGACGGCCACGCATTTGAGCAGCTCGACCAGATGCTTGACGGTCTGGTCGGCGGACTCCTCGGTCAGCCCGCCACGAAGCTCGGGCGCCGCCTTGGACAGCCGCTGGATCGCGTCCAGCTGCGCTTCGTCCACCGAGGTGCTCACCCGCCGTGTCCGGCACAGGAAGACGAACAGCCCGAGCACGGCGAGTGTCGCGATAGCCCCAAGGACGACGCGCTCGGTCAGGAACTGGACCACTTGTCAATGCTCTGGCACTCGGTAATCACAAGCAAGCTTTGCGGTTACTTTAGTAGACATCGGATGAATCGGTGCGGCAGGGTGGGCGCTGTGCCGACCGAGCGACAGACCAGGCGCGTCGCCCTGTTCGCGACGTGCCTGACCGACACGTTCTACCCCGACACCGCCCGCGCGGTCGTCCGGTTGCTTGAACGCCTCGGGTGTTCCGTGGCGTTCCCGCTGGCCCAGACGTGCTGCGGCCAGATGCACTACAACACCGGTTACCACGATCGGGCCAAGCCGCTCGCCAGGCACACGGCCACCACGTTCGCGGGATACGACGCGGTGGTGATGCCGTCCGGGTCGTGCGCGGGGATGGTCCGGCACGTGTACCCGTCGCTCGGCGTGCGAGTGCCGGCGTACGAGCTGGCCGAATTTCTCGTGGACGTGCTCGGGGTGGAGGACGTCGGGGCATATTTCCCGCATCGGGTGACGTATCACCCGACATGTCACTCGCTGCGAATGCTCGGCGTCGGCGACAAGCCGCTGCGGCTGTTGCGCGCCGTGCGTGGGCTTGAGCTGGTCGAACTCCCGGCGGCGTCGACGTGCTGCGGCTTCGGCGGGACGTTCGCGCTGAAGAACGCGGACGTGTCCGCGGCGATGCTCGCCGACAAGATGACCGCGGTGCTGGAGACATCGGCCGACGTGCTGACCGCCGGCGACAACTCGTGCCTGATGCACATCGGCGGCGGGCTGTCCCGGCTCGGGACCGAGGTCCGTCCGCTGCATTTGGCGGAGATCCTGGCGAGCACGGAGGAGGAGCCATGGGTCGCAACCCGGTGACCTGGCTGGGCAGCCCGACGTTCCCGACCGCCGCGAAGACCGCGCTGGCCGACGACCAGCTCCGCCGCAACCTCAAGCACGCCACCACGCTGATCCGCGACAAGCGCGCCGGGGCCGTCGCCGAACTGCCGGACTGGGAGGAGCTGCGGCTGGCCGGCGAGGCGATCAAGGACGACGTCCTGACCAATTTGGACACTTACCTGCTGCGGCTGGAGGAGTCGGTGACCGCCCGCGGCGGCGTGGTCCACTGGGCCGCCGACGCCGACGAGGCCAACGAGATCGTGCTGCGGCTGACCCGCGAGGCCGGCGCGACCGAGGTGGTGAAGGTCAAGTCGATGGCCACCGCCGAGATCGGCCTGAACGAGGCGTTGGCAGCCGGCGGTGTGCACGCGATCGAGACGGACCTGGCCGAGCTGATCGTGCAGCTCGGCGACGACCGGCCGTCGCACATCCTCGTGCCCGCGATCCACAAGAACCGCACGGAGATCCGCGACATCTTCCGGTCCCGTATGCCGAACGCCGCCGGTCTGAGCGACACGCCGACCGAACTGGCCGAAGCGGCCCGGAAGTACCTGCGGCAGAAGTTCCTGTCCGCGCGCGTCGCCGTCTCCGGCGCGAACTTCGGTGTCGCGTCGACCGGCTCGATCGTGGTCGTGGAGTCCGAGGGCAACGGTCGGATGTGCCTGACCCTGCCGGCGACGCTGATCACCGTGATGGGCATCGAGAAGCTCGTGCCCACCTGGGCCGACCTGGAGGTGTTCCTGCAGTTGCTGCCGCGGTCGTCCACCGCGGAACGGATGAATCCGTACACGTCCGTGTGGTCCGGGGTGACGCCCGGTGACGGGCCGTCCGCGTTCCACCTGATCCTGCTGGACAACGGCCGCACCCGAACCCTGGCCTCCCAGGTGGGCCGGCAGGCGTTGCGGTGCATCCGGTGCTCGGCCTGCCTGAACGTGTGCCCGGTGTACGAGCGGACCGGCGGCCAGGCGTACGGCTCGGTGTACCCCGGCCCGATCGGCGCGATCCTCGCGCCTCAACTCGGCGGCGACATGCGCGACAAGCACGCGGCCTCGCTGCCGTTCGCCTCGTCGCTGTGCGGCGCGTGTTTCGAAGTCTGCCCGGTCCGGATCGACATCCCGGAAGTGTTGGTGCACCTGCGTTCCGAGGCGGTCGCGGCGAAGAGCCGGGTCAGCCCGGAGGCGGTGGCGATGGCGGCGATGGCCTGGGTGATGGCCGGCCCGCGCCGGTTCCACGTGGCCCAGCGCCTGGCCACCGCCGGCCGCCTGTTGGCGCGCAACGGGAAGATCCGCAAGCTGCCGTTCGCCGGTGCACAGTGGACGGACAGCCGCGACCTGCCGGCGCCCGCGAAGGAGTCGTTCAGTGCCTGGTGGAGGCGAACCCGTGGCTGACGCCAAGGCGGAGATCCTCCGCCGGATCCGAACCGCGCTGGCCGACCGCCCGAGCGCGCCGCCCATCCCCCGGGACTACCAACGGTCGCGGCCGTTCCCGTCCGTCCTCGACCTGTTCGCCGAACGCGTCGCCGACTACCGCGCGGTCGTCCGCCGGGTTGACGACGTGCCGGCAGCCATCCGGGATTCCTTGTCCGGCAAGCGGATCGTCGCACCGGACCTGCCCGGCGACTGGCTCGTCCCGGAAGTCACCTGGCTGCGCGAGCCACTGTCGGTCAGCGATCTGGACTCCGCCGACGGAGTCCTCACCGGCTGCGCGGTCGGCATCGCCGAGACCGGCACCATCGTGCTCGACGCTGGCCTCACCCAGGGCCGCCGCGCGCTGACCCTGCTCCCCGACCACCACCTGTGCGTGGTCCGCGCGGACCAGATCGTCGGCACGGTCCCCGAAGCCCTCGAACGTCTCGACCCGCACCGCCCGCTGACGTTCATCAGCGGCCCGTCCGCCACCAGCGACATCGAGATGGACCGGGTGGAAGGCGTCCACGGCCCGCGCAACCTCGAAGTCCTGATAGTTCCAGGCTGAGGCCGGCCTACCTGAGCAGGCGCGACATCCGGCGGTCGGCCAGCGGCTTGCCACCGGTCTGGCACGTCGGGCAGTACTGGAACGCCTTCTCGGCGAACGAGACCTCCCGGACCGTGTCGCCGCACACCGGGCACGGCATCCCCGTACGGCCGTGCACCCGCAGGCCAGAGCGTTTCTCGCCCTTGAGCCGCGCGGCGGCCTGACCGACCGAGCGCGAAACAGCGTCGGTCAGTACCGACTGCATGGCCGCGTGCAACGCGTCCAAAGCGGGGTCGGCGAGCTTCCCCGCGGTCGCGTACGGCGAGAGTTTCGCGGTGTGCAGGATCTCGTCGGAGTACGCGTTGCCGACGCCGGAGATCAGCCGTTGATCCGTGAGGGCGTTCTTCAGCCGCTCGGTCCGGCCGGCGAGCAGGTCGGCGAGGGCGTCCCGGGTGAGCGACAGGGCGTCCGGCCCCAGCGACACGATCTGGGGAATCTGCCGCACGTCCGACACGATCCAGACCGCCAGGCCTTTCTTCGTGCCTGCCTCGGTCAGGTCGAACCCAGGCCCCTCCCCGGGCGGGCCGAGATGAACCCGCAGGGCCAACGGCCCCTTCCCCGGCTTCGGCGGCGTCGCGCCCATCGTGTCCGCCCACCGCAGCCAGCCGGCTCGGGCCAGGTGCACGACCAGATGCAGGCCGTCGCAGTCCATGTCCAGGTACTTGCCGTACCGGCCGGCACCGGTCACGGTCCGACCGTGCAACTCCGTCCACGGCGGACTGGCGGTCTTCAGGACCTGCAGCGACGCCACATCGACCCGCGCCACCGTGCGGCCCACGGCGTACTCGCGCAGGTGGTGGGCGAGCGCCTCGACTTCAGGTAGTTCTGGCACACGGACAGTCTCACCCGGGCCGGGTCGTGTGTCACTCCACGGGATGCAGCGGGCCGTCGAAGCCCGGCATGTCCTCCGTCTGGATGTTCTTCGCGACCTTGGCGATCTCCGTGCGCACGTTGAACATGCCGCGGACGGTGCCGACCCACTTCTCGATCGGGGCCTCCGGCGTGCCGTCCCCCGTCTCGGCGACGAGCTTCCATGGCCGCCGCAGCGCCCAGCGGGCCGGGAAGAACAGGAAGAGCAGCAGCAGCGCGAGCACGACCCACGCCGGCACGCTGACGTCATGCGGGGTCCAGATGACGAGCACAGCCGACAGCGCGACGAGCAGCGTGAGCATGACGATTCCGGGGCCGTAACCGGCGCTGACGTCGTGCTCGAAGTCGTCCATCGTGACCGGCTTGCGCCCCCACTCAAGGTCTCCGCGAACGGTCCACATCCGGCCGTTCACACTACGAACCAGGCGCGTCATGGTGGCCTCCTTCACGACACGTCTGAGTAGCGGGCTGGGCACACATCCCGTTAAAGGTACCGCGCGGCAGCTAGGCCCTGCGGGTGAAAGTGGATCGCGTCACGAGGTCACTCAGCGCTTCGGCGGTTTCGTGACCGTCGTCGACGGCTTCGTGCTGGTCGAACCGCTCGTGGTGGTCGGCTCGTTCACCGCCGGTTCCTCGGACGCCGGTGTCTTGTCAGTCGACGAGGGCGGCGTGCTGTCGGTGTCCGGCGGGTGCGGCGGAGCCGGCGGAGGCAGCGGACCCACGCACGGCGTGTCCTGGACCGTCGGGCCGCCGCCCTCGTTCACGGTCGGACCGCCGGTCGGCGGCGGCGCGCTGAACCCCCGGACGGAGTCCTGCCGACTGGGAATCTCGCTCCCGGCGAACGCGACCGCCACCTCCTGCTGCGACGACGGCGGTTCGGCCTCCGGTAGTGGCGCGTTCGGCCCGCCGGCGTCCGTCAACTCGGCGGCCTGCCTCGGTTCGTCCTTCGCGCCGTTCTCGCCCGCTCGCAGGACCCGGCCAGTGGCCGGCATGGACGTGCTGAGCGATCCCGTGACCGGCAGCGGACGGGTCAGGCTGCTGCCGCTGATCACCAGCTCACCTCTGCCGCTGAAGTCCAGGGCGGCCGGCGACGACCCGCCCGACGAACCGGACACCACGCCGAAAACGCCCACGGCCAGCACGGACGAGGCGGCGATGGTGAGCTTCGCACCGGCACCGGACAGCAGGCCCTTGACCATCGTCAGGACCCCGGTCTTGTTGGCCGCGAGCAGGCCCCCGGCCAGGATCGGCGCGGCCATCACTCCGGCGTACGAGCGCAACCCCGCGCACACGTCGACCAGCTCGTCGTGCGTCGACTGACACGACGAACAAGTGACCAGGTGCGCACGTACCCGGCGGCGCTCGGCGCCCTTGATGGTTCCGGCGGTGTAGGCGCCGAGTTTCTCCAGGATCGCCCGGCACGCGGTCGAACCCTGGTGGGTGGACAGGTGCGCCTGCAGGTAAGCGGCACGCAGCCCACGTCGGGCGCGACGGGCCAACGCGGCCGTCGCGTTCGGGGACAGGCCGAAGTTCGTGGCGACCACCGCCGGCCGCTCGCCCTCGACCTCGACTTTCCACAGCACGCTGCGCCAGCGCTCAGGCAGGCTGGAGAACGCCCGTGCGATCAGGTTGCGCTCATGCGCCTGCCCTGTGGTGTCCGGGTTCTGCCCGGCCCGGTGCGACAACACCTCGTCGGAAACCGGCACATCCCGGCGCCGCTCACGCCACTCCCACGCCACCCGCCGGGTGACGATCAGAAGGTAGGAACGCACGTTGTCATTCGGCCCGGAGCCGCGGCGAATGGCCTGCAACACCCGGAAGAAGGCTTCGGCCGTCAGGTCCTCGGCATCCGCGCGATCGGCCGACAAGCTACGGGCCAACCGGCGGACCGCGTCCGCGTGCCGCGAGAACAGCTCACCGAAGGCGGCGTCCTCGCCGGCCCTCAGGACGGCCAGGAGTTCACGGTCCTGGAGCGATTCCTCGCCAGTGTTGAGGGCTGGGTTGCCCGTGGCGGTCATCCGGCTAGGTACCTCCCCTCCGGATACACGCGAACCTTGAACAACATGCCACATCCGGGCGTCGCCCAGTGTGGGTAGTGTGAAGACTCTTGGTGACATCCGACCAACGACGTGAGCCGAAAGACCGTCCCGACTACGCCTTATGTCGTACTTGATCGCTCCCGCTTACGCCAAATGCCAGCCACCCGCACGGGTGATGGCGAACCCCCTACGAAACCCACTGGCGTCGTCGGATAGACTTCACGTCAACGTTGAAAGACGTCAACGCGGATGTAGCGCAGCTGGTAGCGCATCACCTTGCCAAGGTGAGGGTCGCGGGTTCGAGTCCCGTCATCCGCTCGCTCGGGGGAGTCATGTCCACGGAAAGCGTGGACCGGCTCGCTCGCCATAATATTGGGGGGCGACCCCCCAAACCCCCCGACTCACAGATCCTCTTCGCGCTGGGCCCACCTCAGCTTGCCCCCAAGGGGGCCTCTTATCGCTGTGACCACTCCGGCTTGGCCCTTTGCAGGTGACCCCTTCGCTGCCGCCCTCTCCAATGGGCCTTCTTGTCGCTGTGACCACTCCGGCTTGCCCTCCGCAGGTGGCCTTGCCCTTGCTTTGCCACCCCAGCTCGCCCTCCCCAAGTGCCTCCTATCGCCGTACCCACCCCGGCTTGTCCCTCGGCAGGTGGCCCTTCCCTTGCTTTGCCCGCCCGGCTTGCTCCCACGCCGGGTGGGCCTTCTGCGGCTTGCCCCTCCCCGGATGGACTCTTTCCCTTTTCTCTTGTCGATGTTTCCCCTGTTTTTGGTTGTCTACTGTGGGTAGATTTCGGGTTTTGCTTGACCCAAACGGGTTAAGCCAATAGAAGTATCGTGTGCTCGACCAACGAGGCGCTTCGTTACGGCTGGCCGTCGGAGCGTTCCTGGGAGCCGCCGTGGTCGCGTTGTTCGGCGTCGGCGTCAGCAGCCGACGGCCGGCTCAGCACCAGCCCATCGGGTTGGAACACGTGTCCTCGGACGATTCGTCCAGGTCATCCGCACCGGCCTACCCGGCTCAGCCGAGCTCGGCCGCGAGCAGCGTGGCCGAGCCGCCGAAGTCATCGTCATCCTCCTCGTCCGCTTCAAGCAAGTCGTCGTCGAGCTCGTCCAGTGCCGCGCAGTCCTCGTCGTCCGTCGAGGTGACCAAGACCACATCGAGTTCGACCCCGACCAGGACGTCGACCTCGTCCACCACCAGCTCGACCCGGTGCACATCGTTGCTCTGCTAGAGAACGACAATTCGCGGCGCCGTAGGATCCCCTCAGCCGCTTGGGGGCGAAAAAGGAGCATCTGTGGCGCTGGACGAGCTCAAGAACACCTGGGAAAGCCTGGGCACCGTCGACCCGTTCTGGGCCGTGGTCAGCGATCCGTCTCGTCGAGACGGGCGCTGGGACGTCGCCGAGTTCATGGCGACCGGCAAGGAGACGGTCGCGCGGGTGGTCGAGACGCTGGCCGGCTTCGAGGTGTCACTGGGCGAGCGCGTGCTCGATTTCGGATGCGGCGTCGGCAGGCTCAGCAACGCACTCGCCGAGTACGCGGACTCGGTGGTCGGAGTCGACATCGCGGCCTCCATGATCGACCGGGCCAAAGACCTCAGCCGGTTTCCGGACAAGATCGAGTTCGTCCGGTACGACGGACAGACCCTGCCGTTCGAGACCGGGTCGTTCGACGGCGCACTGAGCCTGCTGGTCCTGCAACACGGGCGACCCGAGGTGCAGTTGCGATGTCTGCTGGAGCTCCAGCGGGTCGTGCGGCCAGGTGGCGTTCTGCTGGTGCAGATCCCGAGCCGGCCGCTGCTTCAACGTCTCCTGCCTGCCGAGACCTACCGGATGCGGTTGGCCGCGCCGCACGCGCCACAGCGTCTGACACCCGGCGAGCAAGCGACTTTCACCGTGGGCGTGACCAACGTCAGCAACGTCCGTTGGCAGGCAGCCGCCGTGTTCCAACTGGGCAACCACTGGTTGGCCGACGGCGTTCAGCTTGTCAGGGACGACGGTCGTGCACTGCTGAAGACAGACGTCGAGCCAGGTGCTTCCATCGAGCTGCCGATCACGGTCACCGCACCCGAGTCTCCCGGCCGCTACGAACTCGAGCTCGATTTCGTACACGAGCTTGTGACCTGGTGGAAGGACACGGGCGCGGAGACCTTGCGGATCCCGGTGACCGTGGCCGGGACCGCGCAGCCGGCGCAAGCCCGGCCGGTCGAGCCGACCACCGAGATCCCCACCGAGCCCATCCCCCAGCCGGAAGCGCCCAGCGAGCATCCTGGTGACGCGATCGAGATGCACGGCCTGCACATCGACTTTCTGCGCCAGCTGTTCGAGTACTGCGGCACAGAGGTACTCGCGGCGATCGAGGACGGTTCCGCGGGCGAGGAGTGGGAGAACTACAGCTACGTCCTACGACGTCGATAGGAGTGAAGGGGGTTCGTGATGGCCTGGCAGGACGACCTGAGCCGGCTCGACGAGGAGTTGTCGGCGGGACGCATCCACAGCGACGAGTACCGCAGACGCAGGGATGAACTCCTCGCTGCGGCGTCCAGCAACCCCGCGGTCACCCGGGCTCGACGCCAGCCGTCCGTTGTCCCCGGCCCGACGTCGGACGACGCCGACGTGACCCAGCAGGTCGAGATGCCCGACCCCCGGCAACAGCCCAACGCCTGGGTGGCGGTGCCCGCGCAGCCCGTGATCGAGCAGCCGCCGATCAACTCGCTGGTCCCGAAGTCCGCGCCGATGCACGGAGCCGAAGTGTTCGGGCTGACGAACTTCGGTCCCGCCAGACGACGGACCTGGCCGCGGTTCGTCATCGCGATCGTCGTGTTGGCGTTGATCGGCGCGGGTATCTGGCTGTTCGTGCTGCGCAAGGACGGGCCAGCTGACAGCGCCCCGCCGGCCGCCCCGCAGTTCACCCTGGACCGGCTGCCGAACCCCACGGACTCGCCGCTGTCGACGTCCGGTGTGCTGACCGTCGACCAGGCCCAGATCTACAACCTGATCAAGCCGGACGAGGCCCAGTACCTGCTCGCCGGCGGGACCCAGAAGATCTTCTACCGCCAGGTCGTCTCCGGGACCATGTCCACTCAGATCTTCTACTTCATGGTGGCACCAGGCGGTTCCGGGACGCCGCTCGCGAAACGGATCGTCGACCGTGGCACCAAGCTCGGGATGGCGACCGTGCCGGGGTTGCCAGCCGGCGTGACCGGCCTGAAGTCGCTCGCGGCCAACGCCGGGATCTTCGAGGCCGCCTATCCGACGGACCAGGGCGCGGTGCGGATCGTCATCGGCCAGACCGGCGAGCCGGCCGAGAAGACGCTGACCGACAAGCTGAAGCAGACGGTGACGGCGGTCAGTTCGTCACTGCCGTACCGGTGACCGGCGCGCACGAAGCCACCGTTCGGCCGGCATCTCGACGTAGCGATGCAGGATTTCGGCCGTGCCGGCGACTGTGACCAGCACAAGCAGCACGGCGGCGTCCGGGCCGATGAGCGGCGAGACGTGATCCATGATCACGAAGACGCACGACAAGTGGATGAGGTAGATCGCGTAGGTCCGCCGTGACCAGTTCCGGATGACAGTGGACCGCGCGACGCGTCCCTTGGCCTTGATCATCACCGCGGTGAGGAGCAGCACGATCACAACGGTCCGAACGTTGGCGTAGCCCGCGTTGGTGACTTCCGCGGCTCGGTCCATCCAGAAGAACAGCGCCAGCTGCACCGCGCCGACGGCCAGCGCGCCCGGGATTCGAACACGTCCGGTATGGACAAGCGAAATCAGCTGACCGAGGCACAGTACGGGCATGTAGGCGCAGATCTTGAGCAACTCCTGCACTACCGGGTTCCTGCTGCCCGTGGCGGCCAGCACCACCGTGAAACACACCCCGGCGGCGATGAGCGGTGGGAGCCATGGTTTTCGGCGGAGCAACGGAATGGAAGCCGCGACGTAGCAGTAGAAACCGATCTGGACGACAAGGGTCCAGGTGACACCGATCATCGCGTGCAGGGGTGTGACGAAGTAGTTCGCGAGCACGAGCCCGCGAGCCAGATCGTCGATCCCCAGCCGGTCCGGCATGGGCTCCTGGGCGACCTGCTGGCCCAGGTTGATCAGGATCCAGGCGATGAGGGTGACCACCCACAACAGCGGAGCGATCCTGGTGACCCGCCGCCACAAGAACTGCCCTGGATTCTCCCGTTCCGTCACGTAGGTCACCACAACCCCGCTGACGACCAGGAACGTCGCGATCCCCAGGAACGAGAACCGGTCATTGAACTGGAACGTGTCGACGACGTTGCGTTGCACCCAGTCGGTGAGCCACCAGTTCCTGTCCTTGATCACGAACCACTCATGGATGTGCGTGTAGAGCACCAGGCACGAGGCGAGGACCCGGACCACGTCCAACCCGTGGAGATAACCCGTGCGACTGCCGACCCGCGTTGCCTCACTCATGGGCCATACACCCTCTCCGCCAACCGGTATCCGCCTTCGGCGGCGAATCCGACGAGCCCAAGCGCGACCACGAGGGCGACCACCAAAGGCAGCCTGCTCAGCAGGTCGAGTGCGACGTAACCCACCACCGCGACGGAAGCGAACAGCCAGCCGGCCCTGGTCGACAACCATCGCACCACCGGGAACCGGATGCCGCGGCCACGCAGGAGCAGCGTCAGCAGCACGGCATACACCACAGTCAACGCGTGCCACCAGCCGCTCAGCTCCTGATAGAGATGCTCGGCCACCGCGGGCAGGCCCACACAGAGCACACCAAGGGCCAGAGCGCGTAATGTGCCGAGCCGGATCAGCTGACCGATCAGCAGCGCCGGCAGATACTCAGCGACCAGGCCAAGGTGGTGCAGGAGAGCGTCAGCGCCGGGTGCGGCACCCGCGAACACCAGCAGGTACGCGACTTCCAACTGCAGCACGACGGAGAGCCACGGCCAGCGCCTGGTCAACGTCCAGATCACCACGAACAACAGCACGGCCGCGACTGGTCGAACCAACTCGACCAGTGGATGCGCACCGAGTGCCATGGCCACCGCACCGAGCGCGACGCCGGCCGCGAGCGGCGGGCCAAGGCGCCGAACCAGCGTCGGGGTGGCGATCATGCCGCCGGTGACAAGCAACAACGTGACGCCAAGGAAGCCGAAGTCCTCCCCGATGCCGAGCGGCTTGTTCACCCATTCCCGGATGACGATCGACAAGTCCGGCGAGTACCCGTGCCGAGCCGGCCACAACCCCGCGAGAATGCCGTATCCGACCAGACAGATCCCGAGGGCGGCCACAGCGTCCGGCCGGGTGCCCCGGGTGTTCTCCAGTACGGTGACTCGCTGGTCAGCCATTGGCGGGCAGCACTTCGAGCTGACGGTTCAGCAACGGTCCGAACCCGTTGGCCACATCCTGGCCGGCTCGGCCCACCAGTTCCATGCGAACCAGCAAGTCGTTGTGCTGGTAGTGAATCCTGACCAACGGCCGGCTGTTCGGGTCGCCGAGCCATTCGAGAACGAGCGGGCCGTTCGGCACGAACCCCCGGGAGATCTGTAATTCGTTCAGGACCTGTGCGGCGGTCTTCGCCGCGCCCCGGTCTTTGACCTGGGTCACCAGGACGATCGCCCGGCCGGCGGGTATGTCGTCGTTCACCGAGACCCTCGCCGGTCCGGCTTGGGCGTCGCGGAAGACGGCGATCTCGTCCGACTCGAGAAAACCCAGTTTCTGCACGTCGGAGAAGTCGCGAACGAACCCGTAGTCGTCTTCGACGCCGCCGAGGTCGGCGATTGCCAGGCCGCTGCCCGGCCGGCGACCTGTCTCCCCGACGGGGACGACATCGCCGGAACTGGCCGATGGGAACCGGTTGCCCCACACCAACCACGCCGTTGCCGCGAGCACGACAACAATGAGCACGGCTAACGCGCTTCGGATCCGATCCCCAGTCGTGGTCTTCCCCCCTCGGTACTACAACGGCCTGAGCCAGATCGTGACGAACCCAGTTTCCGCCGCGCGCGCCTGGTCCACCAGTGCCTTGTCCGGGTACGGCGTTGGGTCCGGTCCATCGTCACGCAGCAGGACAGGCCGGTATCCCAGTTCCCGATAGCCGGCGAGCACCACCAACGGGTCGTCACCGAGATCCTCGATGTGTCCCGGCGCGAACTCGCAGACCACATGCGGGTGGTCCCGGTCGATCACCGCGGTGAGCCCGGCTATCGCCCGATGGTCCCGACCCTGCAGATCGATCTTGATCAACCCGACTGTCCGCTCCGCGATCTGCGGAACACCGTCGAGTCGCACCGCACGAACGGCCGTACCGCCGCCACGGTCCGACGAGTCGACCCGATAGTCGCCGCTGTTGCCGGACTCGTGTTGGTTCAGGTGGACCCCGGTGTCGCTGTCCCACGCGGCCAGCTGAAGCACGGCGACCTTCGCGGCGATCTCGGCCGGCAGGTTCACCTTGACGTTGCGGGAAAGCAGGGCCGCAGTGGCCGCGTTGGCCTCGACCGCCACCACGCCGGTGAGCTTCTCGCCGGCGGCCATCACCCGCAACGTGTGGTAGCCGACGTGCGCCCCGATGTCAACGAACAGGCCGCCGGTGGCGAGCTCGGCCAGCAGGTCGGCTTCGGCGGGCTCCCAGGTGCGGTGGTGCGCGAGCCAGGGCAGGAAGACGTCATCGACCGGCACGAGCAGCGCACCGACATCGCACAGGACGACCTCTGTGCCCGGCGGAACGGGTGCGTGCAGCATGGATAGGGCGTGCCGTAACGCTCTGACGTCACGCAGTGCGGCGTGGTCGCTCTCGGCACGGCCGTCCCGCTCGACGAACATCTCGAATGTCTTCTTGTCGTTCTCGCCGATCCGCACGGCCATTTCGTCCAACCGCCGCCCGGCGACGTCGTGTACCCGGTCGAGATCGGTCCGCACCGCCGCGATGTCGTTCTCGTGCGCGAGATGGCTGCCGGTGACCTGCGCACGCAACTCGTCCACCGATCGAGCGGTGACATCCGCGACGGAGTTCGTGGCCCGCACCGCGGACTCCGTGGCCGTCACGGCCGAGTCGAGCGCGCCGAGTCGCCGCTCGACCTGCTCGATCCGGCGGAGCAACTGGCTGAGGCTGCCTTCCACGCCGTCGGTGACCGCGCCCAGCACCTTTCGTTGATGGACGTCGTAATGATCGATCACTCGCAGCACGGCCTTGCGCAGCGCCGGCGCCAGCGGCATCCGCGACGAGCTCGTGGTCTCCGGCCGCCAGTGCAGTGCCTCGCGGGACCTCTGCAACGGCTCCAGCGGTTCGACGACGTCCTGAGTGGATCGGCCCGAGGTCCTGGTCTGGTAGGCGGCTGTCAACTGCGTCCTCGTCCAGTCCGCCGCGGCCGCGATCGACCGCGTGGCAAGGATGTGTTCGCGGGCCTTGCGGCCACGCCGGCCAGCTTCCTCGGAATCGTCGGCGACCACGCGCATGGCGGCGGCGGCTTCGTCGAGATCGGGATCGGCCCACACACTGTCGGCGGAGTAGGGCGGACGTCCGTGGCCGACTTCGACCAGGTGATACCCGACCGGCCAGCCGGTGGTGTGGTCGAGGAATTCGGTGGTGCTCGAGTATCCGGTCGCGATCACGGGCATGCCGCGAGCCATCGCGTCGGCGACGGTGAGACCGAAGCCCTCGCTGCGGTGCAGCGAGACATAGCAGTGGCTGCTGGCGTACAGGTCGTCCAGCTCTGCGGCGGTCAGGTAGTCCTCGATCAGCTCGATCCGCGGGTCCGGTCCGGCGGCGGCCCGCAGCCGTTCCGCCGAGTGCGTGTGCTTGTCCGCGTTGATCGACTTGATCACGAGGCGGACGTCGTCCCGGTCGCCGAAGGCACGGCGGAACGCCTCCACCACGCCCCAGGGGTTCTTCCGCTCGGCGACACTGTTGTAGTCGAACGCGAACAGGAAGCGCACCGGCTCGCCCGGCGCGCGAACGGGTACCGGCCGGTGCGGATCCCGGACCGGGACCGGGAATACCTTGACCGGGATCGGGCTGTGCCTGGCGATGGCCGCCCGGCAGAACTCGCTGACCACCCAGACCTCGTCCAGCAGGCCGAAGGCCGGATGCAGCCACCCGGGGAAGTCCTCCAGCTCCCACGCCCACAGACCGATCCGGTAGCGGTGATGTCCGGCCTGGGCGTGCCGTTGCAGGATCACCTCGGTCTGGTCGGCGTTCACGCACAGCACGGTGATCGGGAACCGAGGCCGGCCTGCCGTGTCCCGGCCGGTCGCGTTCGTCCGGTTATGGACCAACCGGTCCTCCACCACGGACGCCACCGGGACACCTGCCTCGACGATCGCGTCATGGACGTTCCGGCCCTGCTCGCCGACGCCGAGTTCGGCGGTGAGGTAGCCGACCACGTTCACGCCGAACTCGTCATCCGGCTCGGCGAGAGGTTCGGGTTCGGCTGTCAGCGCCCAGGCGGGGACCTCTCCTTCGGCGCGGCCGGAAGTCCGCAACCACTCGCGAAACGCGGCCGCATCGCGCCCATGTGGCTGGGGGAACACCTCGCGCAGGTCGGCGCGCCTGTTCCAGACGGCCTCGGTGAGGCGGGTCAGACCGGACGTGGCCGGCTCGTCATCAGGCGGCTCGGACAGCCAGGCACGCAGCGCGGCACCGCCGTCCTTGCTGAAGGCGTGCGGTGGGAAAGGCCCGTTCTCGCGCTCGGCCGACACCCACGCGGCACCAAACATTCGGCGCACCGCCATGCTTATGGGGGTGCCGTCCGCCATCTTCGCGTAGCCGTACGGAATCGCGTCCAGGCTCTCGGCGTACCCGGCGGAGCGCAGGTCCTTTCCGTAGTCCGCACACAGTTCGCGGATCACCGGATGCTCGGAGAGCAGCACGCGCGGCTTGTTCGGCGCGTGCTGGCTGAGAATCCACGGCTTCTCCGGCCGGTAACCGCTGAAGTGGAAGAACCGCAACGGCTTCCCGCCCGCGGTGAGCGAACCATCCTCCTCGCGACGGACCGGACGCTCGTGCGCGTTCCAGTACGCGACATTGAAACCAGGGTCACGCAGGACGTGATGAGGGAAGTGCGCCGGCACGAGATCGACCCAGCGCTGGTCGGTGAACAGCTGCCGCTCCGGCGCGGCGATCGCGTCGTGCCGCAGCCGCTCGACCCAGAAGTCCAGGAACGGCTCGCTGCCCGGCCCGGTGGCGAGAAACCCCAGGTTGAACACGCCGGACCCCATGATGGCGGCTTCGCTCGGGTCCATGCCGTCGCGCGGTATCGGCTGGCAGCAGTGCGGCGTGAGCACGATCGGGTGCGCCATGGCCAGCTCGACCAGTTCGGGCATGGGCGCGTAGACGACAATGTCCGGGTCGAGGTAGATCACCACGTCCGACTCGGCCCGCAATGTCCTGACAACGGAGGGCTTCACCGCGGTGGCCAGCTCCGTGACGGAGTACGCCGTGGCCATCCGCAGGAACTCGTCCGGATCGATGCCGAGGCTCGCCCGTCCCACCACCTCGTAACCATCCCGGCGAACAGGCTCGTCCGCGTCGGAGTCGATCACGGCGATCCGGAACCGGTGGTCTGGATGGTGGTGGCGATAGGACTTCGCCAGGACCGTGGCGGCGGGCAGGTAGTTCCGCGCCACCACGGTGAAGGCAGTTGGGCACCGGCGGTCAGCCATCGGCCGGGAACACCTTCAGCTGCGCCTCGATCACGTCCTGCAGGACCGACATCAGCCGGCTCGCGTCGGCGGACTTCACCTCGACCCGGACGATCAGGTCCTTGCTGGCGAAGTGCGCCCTGGCCACGTCACTGACCTGGGTGCCCTTCACGTTCGACGGCAGGCCGGACAGTTGGGTGGCCTTGTAGCCCAGCTGGATCTCCACCAGCTTCGCGGCGGTCGACTGAGCCTGTGCGGCCGAGCCGGCTTTGACCACGAGGACGACGACGCGGCCGGTGTTGCCGGGGAGCTGGCTGATCATCATGCCGGACTCACCGGCCTGGGCGGCCTGGTAGGCGGCGATCTCCTCCGGGGTCAGGTAGTCGATCTTGGCCACGGTGCCGAACTCCTTGACCTTCTGGTCCACCTGCTGGCCAGGAAGGTCCGCGATGTTCATCGCGTTGGGGATCTTCGGCGGTGTGGTCTTCGTCGTCGACGGCGGGGCGGCCGAGGTCTGCGGGGAACCCCCGGAGCCGTTGGAGGTGCCCCAGATCAGGTACGCCCCCACCCCGATGCCGACCAGCAGCACCACGGCGACCACGATGGCGATGACCTTGCCCCGGGAGCCACTGCGGCCCTCGAAGACCTCAGGTCCCTGCTTGACCCACGGCTCGTTCGCGCCCCACGGCGGCGCCGCCGGCAACTCCGGCCCGTTCCATGGCGACGACGAGAACCCCTCATTGCCGGACTGCCACGCCCCCTGCGGCTGCTGCGGGAACTGCTGCTGGGGGAACCCGCCGGGTGGCGACTGGGGTTGGCCGACACTGGGCACGACCTGGGTGCGGTCGGACTCGTTGCCGCCGACCGGGCGCGGCTGCTGGTAGGACGGCTGCGGAGTCCAGTTCTGCGGCACGGCCTGGGTTCGGTCACTGTCCGAAGGCAGACCTGTCGGCCCCATCGGTCGGGGCTGCGGCGGCGGGCCGATCGGTTCGATCAGCTGGGTACTCTCCACACCCGATGACTCTCCGGAACCGGGGGGCGTGGGTCCAGGACCCGGTTCGGCCGGCCTCGCCGGATTCGCCGCCGCGGCCAACAGGGCGTCGCGGCCCCTGCGGTAGTCGTCGGCCGAGATCAGGCCGGACGCGAGCTTCTCGTCCAGCTGGCGAAGCTCATCCTGCCAGGTCAACCCCGCACCCCCTCGTCATGGCACGATCTGTGCGTCTTGGCATACCCAGCAATTCTGTCTCACGGGTTCCACGCGCGAACACCGGCTGTCGAATCGTGACCGGAACCGTCACCGACGAGGGTGGGCCGCCAGCTGCGCGCCGATCCGATCGATTACTCCGGGTGACAGAATGGGGTTGTTACCGGAGACCAACGTCCGTTCGACACCTTCCAGGACCACCACGTCCTGTTCGGCGAGCAGATCGCCGGTCTGCCGCGGGTCCCGCTGCGCCGTGTCGACGTGGATCACGGTCGTGTTGGCGAAGCCAGCCGCCAGGAACGGCAGCACGGGCTGGGTGAACGAGTCGGCAAGGACGGCCACTTTGGGGTCGACCACCCCGACCCCGGGCGACCGGACCAGCCGCAGCGGGGTGGCGAAGGCGGAGTTGACGTCGTGGCCGGCCGTGAACTGGCCGTCCGGGGCCAGCTCCAGGGTGCGGACGGTGAGCTGGCCGGTCCGGCCGATCAGCGGCGGGATGTCACCCTCCCGGGTGACCTCCCGTCCGGGTGCGACCTGCCAGGTGTCGGTGACGCCGGGCTGGATCTGCTCGGCGAGCACCTTGGCCATCACCAGCGCGCCGTCGAACGTCCAGTGCGAGTCGGTCTTGGTGTACAGCGGCTCGGTCGCCGCCGTGGCCAGCAGGCCGGGCCGCAGGTCGATCGCGCCGGCCTCGCGCATCATCCGCAGCCAGAACTCCTGGCCGGCCTTGGCCGCGCAGGACTTGCCTACGTAGTTGTCCGGCAGGTGGTCCGGCACCATCGTGGTCTTGTTCGGGGGCACCACCAGCAGGAACTTGCGGCCGGACGCCTCGACGACCGCCCGCAGCTTGCGCAGCGCGGCGACCACCTGGGGCAGCGGCTGGTCCGGCACACACCGACCGGCGACGTCGTTGCCGAGGTAGTACCAGCCGTCGCTGCCCTCGATCACCTTCGGGTAGCCGGCCTGCACCTTCTGCCGGTCGATGTTCGGGTCGGTCGCCTGCGGCAGGCTGGCCACCGGGCCGCTCTGGTCCTGCCGCTCACCCAGCTTCGGCGCCTCGCCGAAGACACCGCGGCTGATCGCGTCCTCCAGCGCGATGGCCTGGGCCCGCAGCGGCAGCTGGTCGATCGCCCACGGCTCGAACGACGTGAAGAACTGCCAGCCGGCGCTCAGTGCCGGGAACCCGACCAGCTTGCGGTTCTCGATCGCCTCCGGCCGGATGCCGATCACCAGCAGCAGCATCGGGACGCAGAAGAACACGATCGCGCAGATCAGCGAACTGCGCTGGTGGCGGCCGTGCCGGGGGCGGTAGAGGGAATGCTCGCGGGGCAGCCAGGCCTCGTGGACCGGCGGCAGGCTCTGCCGCGCGATCTCCGTCGTGTGCACATCTCCCTCCCGCCTCAAGATAACCGATCAGCGACCGTCGATCGCCCGAATGAGGGAACATCAACGCGCGCCGCCGCCGTGTTACCCACGTCACATACTCAACCGGCGCACGCTCGCGGACGTCCTAGTGGTGTCAACGAAGCACCGGAGGCGGGCAATGTGGATCACCCTCGTGGCGCTGGCGGCCGTGGCGTTCCTCGGCCGGCTGGCCTTCGTCACGGCGAAACGCGCCCCGCTGCGGATCACCGTTCCCTGGGCCGGACAAGGCCGGACTCGTAGGCGAGCACGACGAGCTGGGCGCGATCCCGAGCCCGCAGCTTGGTCATCACCCGGCTGACGTGCGTCCGGGCGGTCGCCGGGCTGATCACCAGGTGGTCGGCGATCTCCTCGTTGGACAGGCCGCCCGCGACCAGGGCGAGCACCTCCCGTTCCCGATCGGTCACCTCACGCAGCACGCCACTGTCGACCCGCCGCTGTTCCGGCCGGGACACGAAGTCCTCGATCATCCGCCTGGTCACGGTCGGCGCCAGCAGCGCCTCGCCGGACGCGACCACCCGCAGGGCGTGCAGCAGTTCGACCGGCTCGGTGTCCTTCAGCAGGAACCCGCTCGCGCCGCCGCGCAGCGCCTCGTAGACGTACTCGTCCACGTCGAACGTGGTGAGGACGAGCACCTTCACGTCCGTCGCCTCGGTGATCTGGCGGGTCGCGGCCAGGCCGTCGGTGCCGGGCATCCGGACGTCCATCACCACGATGTCCGGCTTGGTGGCGACGGCCAACCGGACCGCCTCGGCGCCGTCGGCGGCCTCACCGACCACCTCGAACCCGTCCTCGTTCTCCAGCAGCATCCGGAACCCGGCGCGGACCAGCGCCTGGTCGTCCGCGAGCACCACCCTGATCACGACTCACCCCGCACTGGAAGCACCGCCCGTACCTCGAATCCCCGCGCCGCCACCGGCCCGGCCGACAACGTCCCGCCCAGTGCCTCGGCGCGCTCACGCATGCCGCGCAGCCCGTTTCCGACGTTGACCGAAGGCGCGGCGCCGTTGTCGGTCACCACCAGCTCCAGCGCGCTGTCCGGGCGGGCGAACTCGATCACGATCCGGTCCGCGTCCCGGGCGTGCCTGATCGCGTTCGTCATGGACTCCTGCACGATCCGGTACGCCGTGAAGCTGACGTGCGTGGGCAGGTCGCCCGGCTCACCCCGTCGCTCGACCGCGAAGCCGGCCGCGGTGGCCGAGTCCACCAACTCGGGCAGCCGGTCCAGCCCCGGCACCGGCGACCGGTCACCGGACCGCACCACTCCCAGCGTCGCCCGCAGGTCCGCCAACGCCACCCGACTGGCCTCCTTGATCGCCAACAACGCCTCTTTGGCCTGGTCCGGCCGTTTGTCCGCGATGTGCGCGCCCACCCCGGCCTGCACGTTGATCATGGCCAGGCTGTGCGCGACCACGTCATGCACCTCCCTGGCCAGGTGCAGCCGCTCCTTCTCAGCGACCCGCTGCGCGTGCTCGACGGACCGTTCCCGGCGGGCCCGCACCGCCGCGCCGATCGCGGTCCCCGCGGTGATCCCGAGCAGGATCACCACCGTGGACCCGTCGAACCGCCACGCGATCAACTGGCCGACCACCAGGATCGACACGCCGATGACGCTCGCGACCAACGGGCCACGCAGGTACGAGGCGGTCATCAAGGCGATCATCGGCAACACAGGCAGTGGTCCAGGCGGAAACGGCGAGAACAGGAAGTACCCGACTGTCGACGCGAGCGTGATCCCGAAGACCGTGAGCGGGAAGCGGGTGCGGACCACCAGCGGCAGCGCGGTCGCCCCGATCCACAGGCCGCCGTCGACCCCCAGCGGATTCTTCTGCCAGTGACCGGCGACCGCCGTGACAGCGACCACGACCGTACCCGCCAGCACCGCGATCACGGTGCTGGCCAGCCACGACGTCCGCCACATGCGCACAGCGCGACGCTACGGCACCAGCGCCCAGACCGCGTCCGTTCCACAACGTATGTGCGGTCAGCGCCCGACGGCGTATCCCTGCATGCCACGGGGGTTGGCGGCGGCGCGCAACAGTCCGTCGGCGGGGTCTCTGGACACGGCCGACATCCGGCCGAGGGTCCACGGGCCGGCGTCGGTGACGAGGTGGCCCCGGTCGCGCAGGTCGTCGATGGTCGCGGTGCCGACGCGGGACTCGACGATCAGTTCGCCGGGCTGCCAGTAGCGCGGGAAGAACGAGCTGGGGAACGCGCCGGAGTGCCAGTTCGGGGCGTCGATCGCGGCCTGCGTGTTCAGTCCGCCGACCGTGTGGGCCAGCCAGAAACACAGCTGCCACTGGTCCTGTTGGTCGCCGCCGGGGGTGCCGAACGCCATTCGGGGCACGCCGTCGCGCAGCGCCATCGAGGGGCTCAGCGTGATTCTCGGCCGTTTGCCTGGCTTCAGCGCGCTCGCGAAATCGGGTTCCAGGGTGAACATCTGGCCACGGGTGCCCAGGCAGAAGCCGAGGGACGGGATCGTCGGGGACGACTGGAGCCAGCCGCCGGACGGGGTCGCGGAGATCATGTTGCCGGCGGCGTCGACCACGTCAAGGTGCACGGTGTCGCCCCGGACCACGCCGCTGTTGCCGATCGTGGGTTCGCCGATCGCGCCGCTGGTCTCGGTGGCCGGGACGAAGTACGGCACGGCGAACGCGGGCAGCCGCGGCGGCCGGCCGGCCGGTGATCCCGGGCGCAGCTCGAACGAGGCCTGGTCGGTCACCAGCGACCGGCGGTTGGCCACGTACTGGCCGGACAGCAGCACGTCCAGCGGAACGTCCGCGGAGTCGCCGTACCACGCCTCCCGGTCGGCGAACGCCAACTTCGCGCACTCGGTGGCGATGTGGATGGTCTCGGCGGTGGCCACACCATCCACATAGGATAGACGGTCGGCGAAGCCGGCCAGCAGGAGCAGTTGCTGCGCCAGCACCGGACCCTGGGTCCACGCACCGCACTTCACCAGCGTCCAGTCACCGAGGGACACGGTCAGCGCGTCCTCGAAGGTCGCCGACCACCCGGCCATGTCCTGACCGGTCAGCAGGCCGGCGTGGTCGCGGCCGGAGTCGTCCCGGACCGCCCGCCGCGCGAACGAGTCCACCGCCTCGGCGACGAAACCCTGCGACCAGGCCCGGCGACCGGCCTCGATCTGCGCCTCCCGATCGGCGCCGGCGCTCTCCGCCTCGGCCAGCAGCCGCTCCCACGTGTCGGCCAGAACCGGGTTGCGGAACCGGGTCCCCTCGGCCGGTGGGCGGCCGTCCGGCAGCCACAGCGCGGCCGAGGTCGGCCAGTGTTCGGTGAACAGGTCGGCCACCGCGTCGATGGTGACCGGGATCCGGGGCACCACCGGGAATCCGTCACGGGCGTAGGAAATGGCGCGGGCGAGCACATCCCGCAGCGTCTTGGTGCCGTAGTCCCGCAACAGGATCAGCCACGCGTCCCACGCGCCCGGCACGGTCGCGGCGAGCAACCCGCTGCCGGGCACCAGTTCCAGGCCCAGATCGTGGTAGTGGTCGATCGTGGCGGCGGCGGGCGCGACTCCCTGGCCGCACAGGACCCGCGGCTCTGACTCACCGGCGGCCTGGAACACCGCGGGCACCTCACCGCCGGGACCGTTGAGGTGCGGCTCCACCACCTGGAGCACGAAACCGGCGGTCACGGCGGCGTCGAACGCGTTGCCGCCGTCCTCCAGCATCGCCATCCCCGCCGTGGACGCCAACCAGTGCGTGGAGGCCACCATTCCGAACGTGCCGGCCAGCTCAGGGCGGGTTGTGAACACATGCTAACTAGTAACAGGACGACCCATGCCACGCCAAGTAAGTCCGGCCCGCGTCAACGGGTCGCCGTCGAGCAGGTTGCGGGTGTCCAGCACGGTGAACCCGTCCATCAGCTCGGCCACCCTGGTCCAGTCGAGCGTCCGGAACTCGGGCCACTCGGTGAGCACGATCACCACGACCGCGCCCTTCACCGCCTCGTACGGGTCGTCCACCAGCCGGATCCCCGACAGTTCGCCGCTGATCGCGGGGTCGTGCGCGGTCACCTCGGCGCCTTCGGCCACCAGCGCGTCCGCGATCCGGACCGCAGGCGAGTCCCGCAGGTCGTTCGTGCCGGCCTTGAACGCCAGGCCCAGCAGACCGATCCGGGCGCCGCGGATCGTCCCGTCACACGCCTGCCTGACCCGGTCAAGCACATCCGCCTGCTGACGGGCGTTCTGCTCGATCGCCGAACGCAGCAACGGGAACTCCAACCCGACGGACTCGGCCACATGCACCAGCGCGTTGGCGTCCTTGGGCAGGCACGAGCCACCCCAACCCGGCCCCGGCTTGAGGAAGGACCGGCCGATGCGCGGGTCGTACCCCATGCCCTCGGTCACCGCCACCACGTCGGCGCCGACCCGGTCACAAAGCTGCGCGATCGCGTTGACGTACGACAGTTTCACCGCGAGGAAGCAGTTCGCCGCGTACTTGACCATCTCCGCGCTGGCCGCGTCCAGGATCAACGTCGGTGCCTGCAACGGTTCGTACAGCGCGCCCACCCGCCGGGCGGCCGGGCGGTCCGACGAGCCGACGACGATCCGGTCCGGGTGCAGGAAGTCGTCGACCGCGCTGCCCTCGCGCAGGAACTCGGGATTGGCGACGATCGGAGCGTTCACCATTCGCGACAGCCGGTCCGCGGTACCGACCGGGACAGTCGACTTGGTCGCCACCGCACAGTCCTCCGGCAGCAGGTCGCCCACCTCACGCAACACGGACTCGACAGCTCTCAGGTCAGCGGAGCCGTCCGCGCCCATCGGCGTGGGCACGCACAGAAACAACACCTCGGTGTCCGTGTGGATCGCAGCGGGCGCGCCGACGACGAACTCCAACCGTCCGGCGTCCAGACCGCGCCGGACGAGTTCGGCCAGGCCCGGCTCCAGGATGTCCACCTGGCCGGCTCGCAACCGGGAAACCTTGCCCGCGTCGATGTCGGCGCACACGACGTGGTGCCCGATCGCCGCGAGGCAGGCACCTGTCGTGAGGCCGACGTAGCCGGTGCCGACCACCGCGATCTTTCGCTGCACCCGAACCACCCCATCGTCGACGTGTCCCATGACCGACGGTCGCAGCCGGAGTTGACCGACGCGCTAACAGCGGTTGGCAGGCTCGAATACTCCATGCGACGGACGCCACTAGGTCCGGCGGCGGTGCCCACATAGGGTGTGCCGGTGGAGCACCGACATCTCGGCGAGTCCGGCTTGGTGGTCAGTGTTGTCGGACTCGGCTGCAACAACCTCGGCAGGCCCGGAACACCCGCGGAGTCCTTGGCCGGCTCCCGGGCCGTCGTGACCGCGGCGTTGGACGCGGGTATCACCTTCTTCGACGTCGCGGACGTCTACGGCGCCCCACGCGGCCGCAGTGAGGAACTCCTCGGCCAGGCGTTGTCCGGTCGCCGCGACCACGCCGTCATCGCGACCAAGTTCGGCGTGGACATGCAGGGGACGAATGGCCCCGACTTCGGCGCCCGCGGTTCACGACGGTACGTCCGGCGCGCGGTCGAGTCCTCCTTACGCCGCCTCGGCACGGACTGGATCGACCTCTACCAACTGCACCGCGCTGACGTGCGCACACCCATCGTGGAAACCCTGGGCGTGCTGTCGGAACTGATCAGCGAAGGCAAGATCCGGTACGCGGGTGTGTGCAACCTCGCCGGCTGGCAGATCGCGGACGCGGCCTGGACCGCCCAGACCGAGCGCGTCACCAAACCGATCGCCGCGCAGAACCACTACTCCCTGCTCGAACGCGAAGCCGAACGGGACGTCAACCCCGCGGCCCGCCGCTTCGGCCTCGGCGTACTGCCGTACTTCCCGCTGGCCAACGGCCTGCTCACCGGCAAGTACCAGCGCGACAACAAGCCGCCTTCGACCTCCCGGCTGGCCACCCGCCGCAAACTGCTCACCGACGCCCCCTGGGACCGCATCGAACGACTGCGGACGTTCGCGGACGAACGCGGCATCGGCATGACGACCCTGGCCATCTCGTGGCTGACCACCCAGCCCCCGGTGTCCTCGGTGATCGCCGGCGCGACCCATCCCGACCAGGTCGTGGAGAACGCGGCCGCGGTCAAGTGGCGGCCATCCCCCGAAGAGCTGACCCTGATCGACGAGATCTGCCCTCCGGGTCGCCGCTAAGGGATGGTGTCAGACCTGAGTGGTAGCCGTCGGTGAGCTGGGCCGTCCCTCGGATGTAGGCCAGGACCGCTCTCCCGGCCGACGCGGTTTTGCCTGTTCAGGTCGCACAGTGGAGACATGCTGGACGTGCTGGGGATCTTGGCGTTGTTCGTCGGGTTGGCGCTGCTCGCCGCCATCCCGTTGGTGGTCGTCCTGCAGGTGGCCGACCGGCGGCGGTCCGTTAACGAGGTCACACCGCGCGACGGACCCTGAGCGAGTTGGCTAGCCTCTCCTGGAGTTGAGCCATCGGCCCAAAGGAGAGCAGGCATGCAGGTCAGCGGTATCTCGGCGGTGGTCACGGGTGGAGCGTCGGGCCTCGGCGGCGCGACCGTCAAAGCACTGGCCGCCGCGGGCGCCAGTGTGTACGCGCTGGACCTGCCGGGCGCCGTGGAGAAAGCACCTTCGCTTGACGGCGTGACATACGTTCCCACTGACGTCACCAATCCGGACCAGGTCCAGGCCGCCATTGACACAGCGAGCGCGGACGCGCCGCTGCGGGTGGCTGTGAACTGCGCGGGGGTCGGCACCGCCGGCCGGATCCTGTCCAAGAAAGGCCCGCACGACCTGGACGGGTACCGCAAGGTCATCGAGGTCAACCTGATCGGCACGTTCAACGTCCTGCGCCTGGCCGCCGAGGCCATCGCCAAGACCGCCGAGGTCGACGACCACGGCCAGCGTGGCGTCGTGATCAACACCGCGTCCATCGCCGCGTTCGACGGCCAGGTCGGGCAGGCCGCGTACGCCTCCTCCAAAGGCGGTGTGGTCGGGCTGACCCTGCCGGCCGCGCGTGACCTCGCCCAGTTCGGCATCCGCGTGGTCACCATCGCGCCCGGCATCATCGACACCCCGATGCTCGCCGGCGTCAGTGACGAGTTCCGCGCGGCTCTTTCCGCCGGCGTGCCGTTCCCGCAGCGCCTGGGCCTGCCGGCGGAGTACGCCAAGCTGGCCCTGTCCATCATCGACCAGGACTACCTGAACGGCGAGGTCATCCGGTTGGACGGCGCCCTCAGGATGGCCCCGCGCTGAGCTTCCCGGTCAGCCACTCGTGGAAGGCGGCGATGTGGTGCTCGCTGGGCACCAGGACGCCGCCTTTCGCGTACACGCGGGACGACATCGACGGCTGGCAGCGTTCGCAGGCGTCGAAGTCCTGCTGGTTGACGCGGTGGAACAGTTCGACCGACCGAGCCACGTCCCGCCCGCTGGCCACGACGTCCTTGGTGTAGAGCCAGTCGCAGACCACGACTGTCCGGGACGCGGACACCGGGTACATGCGGTGGAAGATCACGTGGTCGGGCACGAGGTTGATGAACACCTGGGGGTTGACCGTGATCGCGTAGTACTTGCGGTCCTGCTCCTCGCCCACGCTGCCGATCCGGTCGAGCCCTTCGCTGCCGTCGACCGTGAAGCCTTGCGCGTCGGGGGCGAAGTCGGCGCCGTGGCCGACGTAGTACTGCGCCGCGTAGCCGTCCGCGAACTCAGGCAGGACCTCGGTCAGCTCGGGGTGGATGGTCGCGCAGTGGTAGCACTCCATGAAGTTCTCGATGATCAGCTTCCAGTTGGCCCGCACGTCGTAGCCGATCCGGCGGCCGACGGACAGCTGGTCCACTTCCCAGTGCGTGATCATCTCGGCGGAGCCGAGCCGGGCGGTGGCCGCGCCCACCACGGTGTCCTCAAAGGACGGTGGGGGGTCGGCGAGGCAGACCCAGGCGTAGCCGAGCCATTCCCGCAGGTGCACGCCGACCAGGCCCCACTCGGTGCGGTCGATGTCCGGCATCTTGGTCAGGTTCGGTGCGGCGACGAGCTTGCCGTCCAGGCCATAGGTCCATGCGTGATAAGGGCATTGCAGCGACCGCTTGGCCTCGCCGGCGGTGTCCACGCACAGCTTGGCGCCCCGGTGGCGGCACACGTTCAGGAAAGCGCGTAAGACCCCGTCCCGGCCGCGGACCAGGATCACGCTTTCCCGGCCGACGTCGACGGTCTCGAACTTGCCAGGCGTGTCCAGGTCGTCGACGCGGGCGACCGCGAACCACATCGACTCGAAGACCCGCTCCTGTTCCAGGGCGAAGACCGTCGGGTCGGTGTAGTAGTGGCCGGGCAGGGTGGCGAGCAGGCTCGGCGGCAGGCTGCCCGCCGACGTGCTCTTCCCAGCGGAGGCGGCATCGCTGATGGTCAACTCAGAACCCCTTCGGTCAGACTGGTCAACTCCCGCCGCCACCGACCGAAGAGCCTCGGCTCGTCCTTGGCGAGTACGGCGACGGGCCGCGAGCCACGGCGATAGACGGCGACGAACGACGACCAGGTCGACCCTTCGACGACCTCCACCTGGTCACCGTCGCGGCGGTGGCCGGCGAACTGCAACCGGGAACCGTACTGGTCGGACCAGAAGTACGGCACCGCGAACCGGGCGGCGTGCACGCTCGTCCGGCCCATCAACGTGGCGGCCGCGATCCTGGGCTGCTGCAACGCGTTCGTCCAGTGCTCCAAGCGGATCACGTCCTGTGCGTGCTCGTTGAAGGAGGACGCACAGTCCCCGACAGCGACAACGGACGGGATGTTGGTCGTGCACCGGGCATCCGTGACGACACCGCCGTTGATCGCCAATCCGGACCCGGCGAGCCACTCGACGTTCGGAACCGCGCCTATGCCGGCTACCACGATGTCCGCACGCAACACACGCCCGTCCGCCAGCCGCACACCGCTGTCCATAAGGCTTTCCACGGCAACGCCGGTGATCAGCTCGACGCCGTTGGACGCGTGCAGCGAGGCGCAGACCTGACCCATTTCCACGCCGAGCGGCCCGGCCATCGGTGCCGGCAACGCCTCCACGACGGTGACGTGCAGCCCGACTTTCCGAGCCGTGGACGCCACTTCCGCGCCGATGAACCCGGCGCCGATCACCACCACCGAGCCACCCTTGGCGAACGCCGCCTTCAACTCGACGGCGTCATCGAGGGTCCTCAGAGTGAAGACGTTCTTCAAGTGGGACAACGTCCTCGCCCGCGCGCCCGTCGCCAGCACGACGGCGTCCGTACGAATCCGTTCGCCCGTGTCGAGCACGACCGCACGGTCACTTGTGTCCAGCTGGGTGGCCCTGTGCCCAAGCCGCCAGTCGATGTCGAGCAGGTTGTCGTCGGCCGTGGTCAGCTGGATGTTCTCGGCCGACGTGGTGCCGTCCAAAAAGTCCTTGGACAACGGCGGTCGGTCGTAGGGTGGTTCGTCGCCGACCAGAATGATCCGTCCGACGAACTCCTGCGCGCGCAAGGCTCTCGCCGCGGACAGCCCAGCGAGTGACGCGCCGACGATGGTGACGGTACGCATCACGCCGCCACAGCTACGACGACGTACACCTGTCCGTCCTGCACCACGATGTCGTGCGTGCGTACCGCGACCTTCGCCGGTGGGCCTGTCGGTTTGCCCGTGCGCAGGTCGAAGCATGAGGCGTGCAACGGGCACTCGACCGTGCAGCCGTCGAGCCAGCCGTCGGCGAGGGACGCGTCCTGGTGGGTGCACGTGTCGTCGATCGCGAACAGTTCGCCGTCGACGTTGAACACCGCGATCGGGTGACCGCCGTTCTCGACCCGCACGGCCGTGCCGTCGGCGATCTCCCCCTCGGCGCAGACCAGGATCATCTTGCCTCCGTTGTGTGATACACAACAAGCCGTGCGATAAGCAACAGAGTGACCGCTGCTGGTCGACGCGTCAAGGGTTCAACCAGGGGAAGCCCGGATTCGGTGAGTAAGGTTGCGGCATGGGGAACGAGAAGGCCCAGACCCCGGCGGTCCAGGTCCAGTCGGTGGACCGGGCGCTGGCGATCCTGGACATCCTCGCCACCCGTGGCGAGGCGGGGGTCACCGAGATCGCCGCCGAACTGGACGTGCACAAGTCCACGGCGTTCCGGCTGATCGGCGCGCTGGAGAACCGCCGCCTGGTCGAGCAGGTCGCGGAACGCGGCAAATACCGCCTCGGGTTCGGCATCGTCCGCCTGGCCGGCGCCACCACCGCCCGCCTCGACCTGCCCAGGGAGAGCCAACCGGTCTGCGAACGCCTCGCCGGCGAGCTGGACGAAACGGTGAACGTGGCGATCATGGACTCGGGCCAGGCCACCAACATCACCCAGGTCTACGGCACCGCGGCGGTCACCACCCGCAACTGGATCGGCCAGCGCACCCCGCTGCACGCCACCTCCAGCGGCAAGGTCCTGCTCGCCTGGGCCGGCGGGACGGACCTCGAAGCCGCCCTGGACACCCTGGAGCGCTACACCCCGAACACCATCACGAGCCGTTCCAAACTGGTGGCCGAACTGGCGACGATCCGGCTGAACGGCTGGGGCAGCACTGCGGAGGAGCTGGAAGTCGGGCTGAACGCGGTCGCCGCCCCGATCCGCGACGGCAGCGGCGACGTCATCGCGGCGGTCAGCGTTTCCGGCCCGGCGTACCGCCTGACCGTGCACTCCTTCCCGGACGTAGCCGGGAAACTCCGCGTGGGAGCCGCGGAGATCAGTTCCCGGATCGGCTACTTCGGCGGTTAGCGCAGCGGGTTGCGGCGCACCACGTTCCCCGAGCGATTGGCCTCGAGTGACGCCGAGCCGTTGCGTCCGGTCACGACGACGCGGATGGTCAACGAACCGGTCATGTTCTCCATGATGACCTCCCAGGACGGCGAGGTGACGCCGAGCGCGACAGTGGCTTCGTCGACCAACGGGCGGATCCGGTCGGTGGGCAGCTCACGCAGGTCGAACCCGGGCGCGGGGCTGCCGCTCGGGGCGAACACCACCGACATGACGCGGTCCTGGATGATCACGCTGATCACTTGGGCACCGTCCCTGTCCCTGGTCAGGGCGGCGACGGCGTCCTTCAGCGTGCCACGGTCCCGGAACGACTGGTTCGAGCCGAGGGTGACCGTGCCGTTGGCGGACGTGATCGTGGTGGACGACGTCGAGGTGACGGTGGTCGGTGCCGGGTCGGCAGCGGAAGGCTCCGCGACGGCGGTCGTCGTGCCGAACAGGTCCGCGCGGAACAGCACGAGGACGGCGACCGCGCCGATCAGCACGCCGATGAAGACGACAGTGCCGAACGCACCGCCCTTGGGCGGTTCCTTCACCAGGGCGGACTCGGGCGCGGACTCAAGTACGGCGTTGGCCGCCCGGCGTTCCCATTCCGGCGTCGGCTCGGTGAGGATCCGGGCATGCCATGGTCGGTCGGTCGGATAGTCGACCACGAGAATGTTGCCGGGTTTGTAGGTGGGCAGGTCGACCAGGTTGACGTTGAGGGTGATCTCGGCGCGAAAGGGTGGGCCGTCCGGTGCGACCGTGACGACGAAGCGGACCGGCATATCACCTGAATCACTCCCCAGGGCGCGCAGGCTCTCGATCTTCGCGAGAGCCGTGGTCCGTGGGGCAGCCGCCTCACGGGCGCGCCGGGGTATGCCGCCGATGAAGAGGAGCACGCTGTACACCACGGGAAGACCAACGCCCACGATGACCAGCGGCACGCTCTCGATGATGGGCGCGGCGACGAGGGAGGCCAGCGTCACCCCGCTCACACAGCCGGTGAGGAACCCTCGCGTGAGAGCGATCGGACCGGTGTGGGTCGGCTGTGGGCGATCGGTGATCGTCATGTACGCGAGTTTGCCGGGCCCAGGTCGTCGCCGGAAGGTGGGTCCGACCACCTTGTGCCCATCTTGAGATACCGGCCGGCTGAACAGCGCAGCGGTTGGCGTCCGAGTCAACCCCGGCTAGCCTCTGACGACTCGCATTGTGAACCGAGTTGGGTAATACGCAACTCCAGGAGGGCGCGATGAGCTACGACCACATCATCGTCGGCGGCGGTTCGGCCGGCTGCGCGCTGGCCAACCGGCTGTCCGCCGATCCCTCGACGAAGGTCCTGGTGCTGGAGGCCGGTCGGCCGGACTGGATCTGGGACGTCTTCATCCACATGCCGGCCGCGCTGACCATGGTGATCGGCAACCGCTTCTACGACTGGAAGTACCACTCCGAGCCGGAGCCGTTCATGAACGGCCGGCGGGTCTCGCACGGCCGGGGCAAGGTCCTCGGCGGGTCGAGCAGCATCAACGGGATGATCTTCCAGCGCGGCAACCCGCTGGACCTGGAGCGCTGGGCCGCCGACGAAGGCATGCAGGACTGGGACTACGCGCACTGCCTGCCGTACTTCAAGAAGATGGAGAACTGCCTGGCCGGCGCGGACGACTGGCGCGGCGGCGACGGTCCGCTCGTCCTCGAACGCGGACCGGCCACCAATCCGCTGTTCGGAGCGTTCTTCCGGGCCGTCGAGCAGGCCGGGTACCCGCTCACCAGTGACGTCAACGGTTTCCAGCAGGAGGGCTTCGCCCGGTTCGACCGGAACATCCACAATGGACGCCGGTGGTCCGCCGCCCGCGCCTACCTGCACCCGGTCCGCAACCGGCCGAACCTGACCGTCCGGTGCCTCGCGCACGTCAACAAAGTCCTGTTCGACGGCGCACGCGCGATCGGCGTCGAATACCGCCGGTTCGGTAGCACCCACAAGGTCAGGGCGAACGAGGTCATCCTCTGCGGCGGCGCGATCAACACACCCCAACTGCTCCAGCTCTCCGGGATCGGCAACGCGCGGGAACTTCGAGCCCTCGGTATCGACGTGGTCGAGGACCTGCCCGGCGTCGGCGAGAACCTCCAGGACCACCTGGAGGTCTACGTCCAGCACGCGGCCACCAAACCCGTCTCGCTCAACCCCGCCCTGAAATGGCGCAACCGTCCGCTGAGCGGCCTGCGGTGGCTGCTCGCCCGCACGGGCCCGGCCGCCACGAACCACTTCGAAGGCGGCGGCTTCGCGCGAAGCAATGACGACGTCGAGTACCCGAACCTGATGTTCCATTTCCTGCCGCTGGCGGTCCGGTACGACGGCTCGCGGCCCACCGCGGGCCACGGCTACCAGGTGCACATCGGGCCGATGTACTCCGACGCGCGCGGCTCGGTCAAGATCAAGTCGACGGACCCGCGTGCGCACCCGGCGTGCAAGTTCAACTACCTGTCCACCGACCAGGACCGGCGGGAATGGGTCGAGGCGATCCACGTCGCCCGGAGCATCCTCAGCCAGCCCGCGTTCGGCGAGTTCGACGCGGGCGAGATCTCCCCCGGCCCCGAGGTGCGGACCGACGAGGAGATCCTGCGATGGGTGGCGCGGGACGCCGAGACCGCGTACCACCCGTCCTGCACCGCCAAGATGGGCGTCGACGACATGTCCGTTGTGGACCCGACGTCCATGCGTGTGCACGGCGTCGAGGGGCTACGGGTCGTGGACGCCTCGGTCATGCCGTACGTGACCAACGGGAACATCTACGCCCCGGTGATGATGGTGGCCGAGAAGGCCGCCGACCTGATCCTCGGCAACACCCCGCTGCCAGCGTCGGACGCGAAGTTCTACCGGCGGAGTGAGGCATGAGCGAGAGCGCCATCCAGTCAGTCGACCGGGCCCTGACCGTCCTGCGCCTGCTCGCCGAGCATGGCGAACTGGGTGTCACGGACATCGCCAGGAGGCTGCAGGTCCACAAGTCGACCGCGTTCCGCCTGGTCACCACGTTGGAGGCGCACGACCTGGTGGAACAGCACGCCGACCGCGGCAAGTACCGCCTCGGCGTCGGCGTGTTGCAGCTCGCGGGCGCGACAACGGCCAAGCTCGACCTCGTCCAGCGCGCCCGCCCGGTGTCGCAGCGGCTGGCGGAGGTCGTCGGCGAGACCGTCAACATCACGGTCCTGTCCGGCCACGAGGCGCTGTACGTCGACCAGGTGGCCGGTTCGGCCGCGTTGCAGCTGCACAACTGGGTCGGCCAACGGATCCCCCTGCACGCGACGTCCAACGGCAAGGTGCTGCTCGCAAGCGTTTCCGGGGTCCGGTTCGACGAGCTGACCAGCGGCGTCCTCAAGCGCTTCACGGACAAGACGATCACCGGTCGCGCCGAGCTGCGCGGCCAGATCGAGGCGGTCCGGCGGGACGGCTTCGCCACCGCGGTCGACGAGCTGGAGGTGGGGCTGACGGCGGTGGCCGCGCCGATCAGCGGGGCCGACGGAGTCGTGGTGGGATCGATCAGTGCCTCCGGTCCCAGCTTCCGCGTCACCGCCGAACGCCTGCCCGACGTGGCGAAGCACGTGGTGGCCTCAGCCCACGAGGTTTCCCGCAGGCTGGGATGGCACGGCCACTACCTAAACCCATTTGAGACATGGCGCTCTCTTGACTAAGCGGGTCTCTCGACACGATGGTGTTCCATGCACGGAACTCGGGTGCACGATACGCAACAACCAGTGATCTCCGTCCGAAACCTGTGGAAGGTCTTCGGGCCCAAGGCGGCGCGGGTGCCCGTCTCGGCGGAGCTGCGGGAGCTGTCCAGGCGTGAGCTGCTGGACCGCACCAGTTGCACGGCCGCGGTCCGGGACATCGAGTTCGACGTCGCGCCCGGCGAGGTGTTCGTGGTGATGGGCCTGTCCGGCTCGGGCAAGTCCACCTTGGTCCGCTGCCTCACCCGGCTGATCGAGCCGACCGCGGGCGAGGTGATCTTCGAGGGCGAGGACATTCTCAACGCCGACGAGAAGCGGCTGCGTGAGCTGCGCCGGCGCAAGTTCTCCATGGTGTTCCAGCATTTCGGCCTGTTGCCGCACCGGTGCGTGGTCGACAACGTGGCGTACGGCCTGGAGATCCGGGGAGTTGGCAAGGCCGAGCGCGCCAAACGGGCTGGTGAGGTGATCGAACTCGTCGGCCTCGGCGGTTACGAGAAGGCATACCCGGACCAGCTCTCCGGCGGCATGCAGCAACGTGTCGGCCTGGCGCGGGCGCTGGCCGGCGACCCGGACGTGCTGCTGTTCGACGAACCGTTCTCCGCGCTGGACCCGTTGATCCGGCGCGACATGCAGAGCGAGATCTGCCGCCTGCATCGCGAGGTCGGCAAGACGATGGTGTTCATCACCCACGACCTGGCCGAGGCGCTCAAGGTCGGCGACCGCATCCTGATCATGCGGGACGGCGCCCTCGTACAGATCGGCACGGGTGACGAGCTGGTCGCGGCGCCCGCCGACGACTACGTCCGGGACTTCGTGCGGGACGTGCCGAAGTCGCATGTCCTCACGTTGAAGTGGATCATGCGCCCGAAGCGGGACGACGACCCGCTGGACGGCCCCGAACTGGGCCCGGACGTGGTGGTCCGAGAGGCGACCCGCAGCGTCCTGGCCGCCGAGAAGCCGGTGAAGGTGGTCAAGGACGGCGAACTGCTGGGCATCGTGGGCGACGAGGAGATCCTGTCGATCATCGCCGAGAGCGGGTCCTGATGGCCGCGGTCATCGAGCAGCCCGCCACCAGAGCTGGCTTCGTGTTCCGGCTGTCCCGCGGCCGCGGCCGGATCGTGCTCGGCGTCCTGGTCGCGTGGCTGGTGTTGTGGCTGGTCACGCGGGGCACGAGCACATTGGCGCTGAGCCCGGCCCAGCTGACCGACCTGCACCGCGGGCTGAACCACGTCAACGACTCGATCGGCGCCGACCGCGACTCCAGCTGGATCTTCCTGTACTTCTTCAACGAGATCCGGCTGGTCATCGACCAGTTCGTGATCTTCCTCCAGTCGCTGATCGCCCAGCCCGCCTATGGCCGGCCGCTACCGGTCGTCGGGTGGCTCGGCGTGGTCGCCCTGGTCGGGTTCGTGTCGTACGCGGTGGCGAACATCCGGGTGGCGCTGCTGGCCATGGCCGGGTTCTTCTTCCTTGGCCTGCAAGGACTGTGGCGCGAGAGCATGGACACGCTCGCGCTCACGCTGGCCGCGGTGATCATCTCGCTGGCGATCGGCATCCCGCTGGGCATCTGGGCGGGTGTGTCGAACCGGTTCAACCGGATCATCACGCCGGTCCTGGACTTCATGCAGATCATGCCGACGTTCGTGTACCTGGCGCCGCTGACGCTGTTCTTCCTGATCGGCCCGGCGTCGGCGACCATCGCGACCCTCATCTACGCCGCCCCGCCGGTGATCCGCCTGACGGCACACGGCATCCGGTCCGCGCCGCACGACACCGTCGAGGCGAGTGAGTCCCTTGGCTCGACGAAAACCCAGACGTTGACCAAGGTCCTGCTGCCGGCCGCGAAACGGACCATCGTGCTCGGCGTGAACCAGACGATCATGGCGGCGCTGGCGATGGTCACCATCGCGGCCCTGATCGACGCGCCCGGCCTCGGCAAGACCGTCGTGAAGGCGTTGCAGACGCTGGACGTCGGCACGGCGTTCAACGCTGGCCTGGCGATCGTGGTGATGGCCATCGTGCTGGACCGGGTCACCACGGCCGCCGCGACCCGGGGCCGGCGCCGTCCACATAGGATGGTCTTGCTCGTCGCCGGCGCGGCCGCGGCGTTCGCGATCTGGCTGTCGTACACCTATGTCTGGGCGGCGGAGTTCTCCGACGAGCTGAACATCGGCCCGGCGATCGCGCAGGCCGCCGGCGACGCGACGAACTGGGTGCAGACGACACTGTCGCCCGTCACCAACGGCATCAAGGACGTCTTCACGTCCGTGCTGATCGACCCGCTGCAGGCGTTGTTGACCGACTCGCCGTGGTGGCTGTTCGCCGTGGTCGTCGTGGTCATCTCGGCGGTGGTCGGCAGCGTGCGCGCGGCCGTCATCTCCGCGACCTGCCTCGCGTTGCTCGCGTTGTCCGGGTTGTGGCAGGACAGCATGACGACGCTGGCGTCCACGCTCGTGGCCACGGTGTTCACGATGGTCATCGGTGTGGTCGTCGGCGTGTGGATGGGCCGCAGCTATCGCGCGGACAGGATCATCCGGCCGGTCCTCGACGCCGCCCAGACCATGCCCGCGTTCGTGTACCTGGTGCCGTTCCTGGCCTTGTTCGCGGCCAGCAGGTTCACCGCGATCGCCGCGGCGGTGGTGTACGCGGCACCGGTGGCCGTGAAGATCGTCGCCGACGGCATCCGCGGTGTGTCGGGCACGACCGTGGAAGCCGCCGTGTCCGCCGGGTCGAGCACCTGGCAGACGATCACGAAGGTGCAACTGCCGATGTCGGTGCGGGCCCTGACATTGGCCACCAACCAGGGGTTGATCTACGTCCTGTCGATGGTCGTCGTCGGTGGACTGGTGGGCGCGGGCGCGCTCGGCTACGACGTCGTCGCGGGGTTCTCGCAGGGTGAGCTGTACGGCAAGGGCCTCGCGGCCGGGATCGCGATCGTGCTGCTCGGGGTCATGCTCGACCGCCTCACGCAGGCGGCGGCCAACCGCATGGGAAGAGGAGTGGCAACGTGAGGATTCTCGGAATCGCGCTGGTCGCGGCCCTGGCTCTGGCCGGGTGCAGCGGAGCCAAGGTGGGTGACAGCTCGGGCGGCGGCAAAGGCGCCTCCTGCGGAACACTCAACCTGGCCGTCAACCCGTGGGTCGGCTACGAGGCGAACGCAGCGGTGATCTCCTACGTGGCCGAGAAGAACCTCGGTTGCAAGGTGACCAAGAAGGACCTGAAGGAAGAGGTGTCCTGGCAGGGCTTCAGCACCGGCGAGGTGGACGCCGTGGTGGAGAACTGGGGCCACGACGACCTGCGCAAGAAGTACATCGACGACCAGAAGACCGGTGTCGCCGCGGGCTCGACCGGGGTGAAGGGCCAGATCGGCTGGTACGTGCCGCCGTGGCTGGCCCAAGCACACCCGGATGTACTGGACTGGAACAACCTCAACAAGTACGCGGAGGAGTTCAAGACCTCCGAATCCGGCGGCCAGGGCCAACTGCTCGACGGCGACCCCTCGTTCGTCACGAACGACGAGGCGCTGATCAAGAACCTGAAGCTGAACTTCAAGGTGGTCTACGGCGGCAGCGAGACCGCGTTGATCCAGGCGTTCAAGCAGGCGGAGGAGCAGAAGAAGTGGCTGATCGGCTACTTCTACTCGCCGCAGTGGCTGCTGTCGGAGGTGAAGCTGCAGAAGGTGAAGCTGCCCGCGTACACCGCCGGCTGCGACGCGGACCCGGAGAAGGTCGCCTGCGACTACCCGGACTACGACCTGGACAAGATCGTCAGCAAGAAGTTCGCCGACACCGCGGGTCCGGCGTACCAGCTGGTCAAGAAGTTCCAGTGGACCAACGACGACCAGAACCTCGTGGCCCGGTACATCGCCCAGGACAAGATGAGTGCCGACGCGGCGGCCAAGAAGTGGGTGGACGCCAACCCGGACAAGGTCAAGTCCTGGCTGCCCGCAACGTGATCAGCTCGCCGCAGCGGCGTCGGTCCGGACGCCGCTGCGGTGCAGGTCGCTAGACGGTTCCCGCTGGGCAGTGGGTGCCTGGCCACGGTGTCGTGCCGGCCAAGACGTAGTTGGTGAACACGGCTCGCGTGCAGTCCGTGCGGTCCACCACGCCATGCCCCCAGCCGTCGTAAGTCAGCAGCACGCTGCCACGAAGCTGCCGGTTGACGCTCCGCGCCCACTCCAGACCGGTCGCGGGGTCGTGCGAAGCGTTCATGATCAGTACGGGTGGCACACCGCCGATTGTCGTTCGGTGCTGCGGGTTCGGGGTCGCGGCCGGCCATGCCGAACACAAGGAGAACAGGGCGAACGCGAAGTGTGTCCGCACGGTCGGCGCCGCGGCGTTCTGCTTGCGCCACCACGCTTCCCACTCGTGCTGGCTGGAGATCCGGACCCGCTGATCGGCGCAGGTCGCGATCTGCGGGAACGGCACGGCCTCGGGCGCCGCCTTGGTGGACCGCACTTCGGAAAGCGCCTTCAGCCGGTTGGCGGCGCCGGCCCAGTTCGGTTTGTAGAAGTAGTTGACCACGGTGCTGGCCAGGTTCATGGGCGTGACCGGCAGGTCACCGCGGATCGCTTTGGCCCACAGGTCGCCGTACACCTGACCTGGGTCCTGACCGTGCAACGCGCAGGTCGTGTCGGCCGCGCACCATTTCTCGAACTCGTTGAACGAGTCCTCACCGAAGCCGGCCGCGTCGGTGACGAACTTCGACGGCGTCAGGCTGTGGTCGAAGACGCTGTCCAGCACCAGTCCGCGGACGCGCCAGGGGAAGTTCTCGGCGTACATCTGGCCGGTGAGGGTGCCGTAGGACCGGCCGTACAGCGTGATCTGCTGTTCGCCCAGCGCGGCTCGGATCGTGTCGATGTCCCGCGCGACACTCACGCTGTCGACGTGGTCGACCAGTGGACCGGTGAGCTGCCGGCAGCTGGTGCCGAGGTCGCGCGCGTAGTTCTGGACGACCGAGAGCCGGGCGCCCGCTTCCGGAACGAAGTTGGGCAGGTTCGCCAGCAGCGCCAGGTCGCACATGATCGGGTGGCTGCGGTTGGTGCCGCGTGGGTCGAAGCTGACGACGTCGAAGCGTTCGGCCACGGCGGGCGGCACGACGTTGCCGTCCACCAAGGTCTCGACGCCCGAGTCTCCTGGCCCGCCGGGCATGAACACGAGCGTGCCCTGTTTCCTGCCAGTCGCCCGCGCACGGGCCACGGCGACATCGATCGTGCCGGTCGACGGTCGCGCATAGTCGATCGGCACGGTGACCGTTCCACATTCGACCGTCGTGGTCGGTGCGCACGGCTGCCAGCCAACGCCTGGCGCTGGGGCCGCGGTCGCGGTGGTGGTCGTCGCGGTGATACCCAAAAGCAGCAGTGTGGCGAGCACCATGGGTCTGCGTCTCATACGTCCTCCCGGAAGCAGTGGATCTTTCCGGTTGAGTATGTGAGCGCGGAACTCCTTGACGTGCCAGGGAAGTCCCTGGGATGTCCCCGATTGTCCGACGGGTGACCCGGTCCGGAACAACCCCTGCTGTGCCGGTTCTACGGACCTTCCTCGGCGGACTGGGTGGCCCGCACCTCGGCCTCGGCCCAGGTTGCCCAGTCGTGGACCAAGGCCACCTGCCGTATTCCCCATTCCAGCGCGATCCGGCCGTACACCGCGAGGCTGTCTTTCTCGTCGGCGACCGCGGTTCTGATCGCCTCGAACTCCGCGATCCGCTCGGCGGCGAACTCGCTCTGGCGCCGCAGGTAGGCGATGGCCTCCTCGCTGGTCACCAGATCGAGGAAGAAGACCCGCAGGAGCATGTCGCTGCGCCGAAGGCGCTCGGGTTGGATCTCGGTCATCCAGTGTCGCAGTTCCACCAGGCCCGGCTCGGTGATGGCGTACTCCTTGCGACCGCGTGGTCCTTCGGCCGCGACTTCGACCAGGTCGGCGTCGGCCATCCTGTTGAGTTCCGAGTAGAGCTGGCTCTGGGTCGCCGACCAGACGTTGGCGAGCGACACTTCGAAGCGCTTCAGCAGGTCGTAGCCGCTGGCGGGGCCGTGGGCCAACAGCCCGAGCACGGCATGGCGGAGACTCATGACATCCATCCTACCTTCCAAGGTTGACATGTCTCCAATGGATATTCTACCTTTGACATGTCACAACTGGAATATCAGGAGCAACGATGATCGGGTACGTCAAGACCTTCGCCCCCTGGATCGCCTTCGCGGTGCTGTCCACCAGCGGTGAGTACCGATGGGGCGCGCTGGCCGGCTTCGCGCTCGCACTCCTGCTCCTGGCCATGGACCGCCGCAAGGGCAAACAGTGGGACGCCCTGATCATCGAGAGCAGCTCGGCGGTGTTCTTCGGCGCCCTGGCCGTCGCGTCGCTGACGATCTCACCGGCACCGCTCGGCGACTACGGCCCCTCGGTCGCCGCTGCCTGGCTTGCCCTGACCGCCTGGGGCTCACTGGCCATCCGCAGGCCGTTCACCCTGGGGATCGCCAGGACCATGGTGCCCGAGCAGTTCCACAGCCACCCGATGTTCTACCGCACGAACGCGATCATCACCGCGGCCTGGGCCGTCGGCTTCACCGTCGAAGTCGGCCTGCTCCTGCTGCTCGAAGCCGTGGCTCCGCACGCGACCGCCGCCCTCGTCGCGGTCAAGATCGGCGCCTTCGTGCTCCCGGCCCTGTTCACCATCCGCTACCGACAGATCGTCCGCGCCCGTCAGGAGGCCACCCGATGAAGACCTATCTCAACGGCCTGCTCGCCCCCGTCGACAACGAGATCGACAGCAAAGACCTCCAGGTCACCGGCAAGGTCCCGGAGGAGTTGACCGGCCGTTACTTCCGTAACGGCCCCAACCCCCTGCCCGGCACGGATCCTGGCCATTGGTTCGGCGGCTCCGGCATGATCCACGGCATCCGCCTCGCCGGCGGCCGGGCCGAGTGGTACCGCAACCGCTGGATCAAAACGACCCTCCTGGCCGGCCAGGAGTTCATCACCGACCGCGGCCTGGATCTTACCGCCGTCACCGCCAACACGAACGTCATCCGGCACGCGGACAAGATCCTCGCTATGGTGGAGAACGGTTTCCCGTACGAGATGTCGCCCGAGCTCGACACCGTCGGCCCGTACGACTTCGGTGGTCGCCTCACCACGGCGATGACGGCGCACCCCAAGGAAGACCCGGTCACCGGCGAGCTGCACTTGTTCGGATACGGCTTCGTCGAGCCCTATCTGACATACCACCGGATCACCGCGCAGGGCGAACTGGCCGAGAGCCACGACGTCGACGTGCCCGGACCGACGATGATGCACGACTTCGCGGTCACCGAGAACCATGTGATCTGGCTGGACCTGCCGATGGTGTTCGACGTCGAACGGGTCGGCAAGGGGTCGCCCATTCGCTGGGATGACGAGTACGGCGCCCGCCTCGGCGTCATGTCCAAAGCGACGAAGGCGGTGCAGTGGTTCGACATCGACCCGTGTTACGTGTTTCACGTCGGCAACGCGTACGAGGACAACGGCAGGATCGTGCTCGACGCGGTCCGTCACTCCCGTGACCACATCAACTCCTTCTGGACTGACGTGAGCGGCAGCGCGAACCCAGCGCCCGAGATTCATGGCACGACGCTGTATCGCTGGACACTCGATCCTGCGGGGCACACCGTCAAGGAGGAGCAGCGCGACGACCGGGACGTCGAGTACCCGTCGTTCAACGAAAGCCGCCTCGGCCGGCCGAGCCAGTTCCTGTACACGGTCACGGACGACGCGATCGTCAAGTACGACACGGTGACCGGCGTGGGCCACGCGCGGGATTTGGGCCGGGCGCCGGGCGAGGCCGAGTTCGTGGCCAGGCAGGACGCTCGTGCCGAGGACGACGGCTGGCTGATGTCCATCGTCACCGAGCATGACGGCAGTGCCTCCGACCTGGTGATCCTGGACGCCCAGACGTTGTGGACCGTGGCCGAGGTGCGTCTGCCCCGGCGGGTGCCGGCCGGCTTCCACGGGAACTGGCTGGCCGACTCTTGACACGGCTCCGGCCTGCGCGCGACGCTTGTTGCGTAAACTGCAAGCTGTTGCGGATTATGCACTGGAGGCGCGGGTGGCCGGACCGAAGGTCGTGATCATCGGCGCGGGAGTGGTGGGCGCGGCCCTCGCGGACGAGCTCTCCACCCGCGGCTGGACCGACGTCACAGTGGTCGACCAGGGGCCGCTGCCCGCGCCGGGCGGCTCGTCCAGTCACGCGCCGGGCCTGGTGTTCCAGGCGAACTCGTCGAAGACGATGACCGAACTGGCCCGCTACACGGTCGAGAAGCTCGCCGGCATCGGCTGCTTCCTGCAAGTGGGCGGGCTGGAGGTGGCCACCACCGACGAGCGGCTCCGCGAGCTGTACCGGCGGCACGGCTGGCTCACCGCCTGGGGTGTCCACGGGACCGTCCTCAGTCCACAAGAGACGCATGAGCTGTACCCCTTGCTCGACAAGGACACCGTCCTCGGTGGCCTGCATGTACCCACGGACGGCTTGGCCAAGGCCGTACGGGCAGTGGAGGTCCAGCTCAGCCGGGCACGCGGGGGTGGCGTCCGGCTGCTGGACCGCCACGAGGTACTGGACATCAGAACCGAAGGCGACCGGGTCACCGGCGTCGTGACGGATCACGGCGAGATCGACGCGGACCTGGTGGTGTGCTGCGCCGGGATCTGGGGTCCGAAGGTCGCCGGCCTGGTCGGCATGACGCTGCCGCTGCTGCCGCTGGCCCACCAGCTCGCGTGGACCGGCCAGGTGCCGGCGATCGCGGGCCAGCGGGCCGAGGCTGTCCGGCCCATCCTCCGGCACCAGGACGCCGACCTGTACTACCGCGACCGGTTCGACACGATCGGCATCGGCTCCTACGGTCACCGCCCGATGCCGATCGATGTCGACGACATCCTCGGTGTGGACCAGGCCGAGGTCATGCCGTCCGTGCAGCCGTTCACCGAGGACGACTTCGCCGACGCCTGGCAGGAGTCCCAGCGACTGCTGCCGTCCCTGCGCGAAGCCAAGGTCGAGGAAGGCATCAACGGCCTGTTCTCGTTCACCGTGGACGACATGCCGCTGCTCGGCGAATCCCCGACGGTCAAGGGCTTCTGGGTGGCCGAGGCCGTCTGGGTGACGCATTCCGCCGGGGTCGGCCACGCCATGGCCGAATGGCTCGTCAACGGCTACTGCGAGTCCTACGACCTGCACGAATGCGACGTGAACCGGTTCGAGCAGCACCATCTCGCGCCGGACTACGTCACGGCCCGCGGCTGCCAGAACTTCGTCGAGGTCTACGACATCAAGCACCCGCTGCAGCCGATGGACGACCCGAGGCCGCTCCGCACCAGCCCCTTCTACCAGCGACAGCAGGAGCTCGGCGCGGTCTTCCTTGAGGCCAACGGCTGGGAACGCCCGCAGTGGTACGAGGCGAACGCGCACCTCGTCGAAGGCCGTGACCTGCACGAGCCGAACGAGTGGGCGGCCCGCTACTGGTCACCGATCGCGGCCGCGGAAGCCCAGGTCACCCGCGAGACGGTCGCCCTCTACGACATGACCGCCTTGAAGCGTCTGATCGTCGAAGGGCCTGGCGCGGCACGGTTCCTGCAGCGGATGACCACAGGCGACGTCGACAAGTCCGTCGGTTCGGTCACCTACTGCCTGCTGCTGGACGTGGACGGCGGCATCCGCAGTGACGTGACGGTCGCCCGCCTGTCGAAGACCCGGTTCCAGGTGGGCGCGAACGGCAATCTCGATCTCGACTGGTTCACCAGGCATCTCCCCGACGACGTGCTCGTCCGTGACCTGACCGCGAGCACGTGCTGTATCGGCATCTGGGGCCCGAAGGCGCGCGATGTCGTGCAGCCGCTGACAAAGCTCGACCTCACGGCGTTGAAGTACTTCCGCGGCGCGCAGGACTACATCGGCAACGTCCCGGTGACCGCCCTGCGACTGTCCTATGTGGGCGAACTCGGCTGGGAGCTGTACACCACCGCGGACATGGGCCTGAAACTGTGGGACACGCTCTGGCGGGCCGGTGGCGAGCACGGGATCATCGCCGCGGGCCGGGCCGCGTTCACCAGCCTCCGCCTGGAGAAGGGCTACCGTTCGTTCGGCACGGACATGACGTACGAGCACGATCCCTTCGAAGCCGGCCTGGGGTTTGCCGTGAAACTCGCCAAAGAGGACTTCGTGGGCAAGGACGCTTTGCGCCCCGGCGACCCGAAGCGCAGGCTCACCTGCCTGACCTTGGCCGACACCGTGATGGGCAAGGAGCCGGTCTACGCGGGCGAGACGTGCGTGGGTTACGTGACGAGTGCCGCGTTCGGCCACACCATCGGCAAAGGCATCGCGTACGCGTGGCTGCCGGCCGAGCTGTCGCACCCCGGCCAGACCGTCCACATTGGCTACTTCGACCGCCGCATTCAGGCGACCGTGGCCGAGGAACCGCTGTTCGACCCCAAGATGACCCGGTTGAGGGGATGACCCGTGGCGCACCCGGACTGGCTCTGGCGGACCCCGGAGCCCAAGCGGTCGTATGACGTGGTGATCGTCGGCGCGGGCGGTCATGGCCTGGCCACCGCCTACTACCTGGCGAAGAACCACGGCGTCACGAACGTGGCCGTGCTGGAGAAGGGCTGGCTGGCCGGCGGGAACATGGCCCGCAACACCACGATCATCCGTTCCAACTACCTGTGGGACGAGAGCGCGGGCATCTACGAGCACTCGCTGAAGCTCTGGGAGGGCCTGGCCGAGGAGCTCGACTACGACTTCCTGTTCAGCCAGCGGGGCGTCCTCAACCTGGCCCACACGCTGCAGGACATCCGTGAGGGCACGCGTCGGGTGAACGCGAACCGGCTGAACGGGATCGACGGCGAATGGCTGTCGCCGGAAGAGATCGCCAAGGTCTGCCCGATCGTGAACGTCTCCCAGGACGTCCGCCATCCCGTTCTCGGCGGCACCTGGCAGCCCCGCGCGGGGATCGCCAAGCACGACTATGTGGCGTGGGCGTTCGCCCGGCGCGCGGACGAGTTCGGCGTCGACCTGATCCAGAACTGCGAGGTCACCGGCTTTCTGACGGACGGGAACCGGGTCACCGGAGTGCGGACGAACCGTGGCCCGATCAGCGCGGGCCGGGTCGGTCTCGCCGCGGCCGGGCACACCAGCGTCCTCGCCGCCACGCTCGGCATCCGGTTGCCGCTACAGAGCCACCCGCTGCAGGCGTTGGTGTCCGAGTTGCTCGAACCCGTGCACCCGACCGTCGTGATGTCGAATCACGTGCACGTGTACGTCAGCCAGGCCCACAAGGGCGAGCTGGTGATGGGCGCGGGCATCGACTCGTACAACTCCTACGGGCAACGCGGGTCTGTGCACATCATCGAGCAGCAGATGGCCGCGGCGGTGGAGCTGTTCCCGATCTTCGCGCGCGCCCACCTGATCCGGACCTGGGGCGGGATCGTCGACGTCTCCCCCGATGCCTCGCCCATCATCGGTCGGACGCCGATGGCGAACCTGTTCGTCAACTGCGGCTGGGGCACCGGCGGTTTCAAGGCCACGCCGGGTGTCGGCTGGGTGTTCGCGCACACGCTCGCCCACGGCACACCGCACGAGCTCAACGAACCGTTCACCCTGGAGCGCTTCACCACGGGCGCCCTGATCGACGAGCATGGCGCAGCCGCCGTGGCCCACTAAGGAGAGACCGCATGCTCCTGATCAGTTGTCCCTGGTGCGGGGAACGTGAGGAGACCGAGTTCCACTACGGCGGCCAGGCCCTCGTCGCCTATCCGGCGAACCCCGATGCGCTGTCCGACGAGGAGTGGGCCCAGTACCTGTTCTTCCGGGACAACCCCAAGGGCGACTTCGCCGAACGCTGGGTGCACACGGCCGGTTGCCGCCGCTGGTTCAACACCGTTCGCAACACCGTGACCAGCGAGTTCACGTCATGAGGTTGCCTGAAGGCGGCCGAATCGACCGCACCCGACCGCTCTCGTTCACCCTCGACGGCACCCGGTACACCGGTTACACCGGCGACACCCTGGCCTCGGCGATGATCGCCAACGGCGTCCTGCGGGTCGCGCCCTCGCTCTACCTCAACCGTCCACGCGGGATCTTCTCCGCCGGTGTCGAAGAGCCGAACGCCCTGGTCCAGGTGGGTTCGGAGCCGTCGCTGCCGGCCACCACGGTCACCCTGACCGACGGCCTCGAAGCGCGGACGCTCAGCGGGATCGGCCGTCTCACCCCTGATCCGGACGAGCCACGTTACGACAAGAAGTACACGCACACGGACGTCCTGGTGATCGGCGGCGGGCCCGCCGGCCGCGCGGCCACCGAAGCGGCGTCGACCGGCGGTGCCCGCGTCACGCACGTGTCCACATCGGAGGGTGCGACCGCGTTCGGCTACTACGACAGCAACTACGTCCTGGTGGCCAAGGGCAATACGCTGTGGCACATCCGGGCCCGGCGGGTGATCCTCGCGACCGGCGCGCACGAACAGCCCATCGTGTTCGAGAACAACGACCGCCCCGGAGTCATGCTCGCGAGCGCGGTTCGTAAGTACATCGATCACTACGCCGTGCTGCCCGGCCGGAACGCCGTCGTGTTCACCACCAACGACACTGCCTACGCGACGGTGTTCGCCCTGGTCAAAGCCGGTGCCCGAGTCACGGTCATCGACGCGCGAACGCCACCGGAAGCGCTCGCCGCTCAGGCCAAAGCCCTGGGCGTCGAAGTCCGCACCGGCCTGGTGACCAACACCGAAGGCACCGGCCGGATCACCGCAGCGTCCACATCGGACGGACGGATCGAGTGTGACCTGCTGGCGGTGTCCGGCGGTTGGCAGCCGGCGGTGCACCTGTTCAGCCAGTCCCGGGGCACCCTGCGCTGGACCGGCGAGTCGTTCGTACCCGAACGATCCGCGCAGGCCAACCGCGTGGTCGGCGCCGCGAACGGAACCTTCGGCCTGGCCGCGGCGCTCGCCGAAGGCGCGGCCGCCGGAGCCGAGGCCGCTGAGCTGGTCGGCTGTCCCGGCCCGAAACCGTCGTCGCCCCACGTGGAATCCCACGCGGCGACACCGGCCAAGCCGGTCTGGCTCGTGCCCGGCGACCCGAAGAACCAGTTCGTCGACCTGGCCCGGGACGCGACGGTCGCCGACATCAACCGCGCGATCGGAGCGGGCATGCGGTCGCCTGAGCACGTCAAGCGGTACACGACCATCGGTACCGGCGCCGACCAGGGCCGTACGTCGAACATCCCCACTCTCGGCGTCATCGCCGAAGCTCTGAAAACCACGCCTGGTGAACTGGGCCCGACCACGTTCCGCGCGCCGGCCGTCCCGGTCTCCTTCGCCCTGATGGCAGGCCGTGACCGGGGCAGGCTGGCCGACCCGATCCGGACGACGCCCATCCACTCCTGGCATGTGGCGGCCGGCGCCGAGTTCGAGAACGTCGGCCAGTGGAAACGCCCGTGGTTCTATCCGAAGCCAGGCGAGGACATGGCAGCGGCGGTTCTCCGCGAGTGCCGTGCCGCGCGGACGAGCGTCGGCATGCAGGACGCGAGCACGCTCGGCAAGATCGAGGTGGTCGGTCCGGACGCGGGCGAGTTCCTGAACCGGATGTACACCAACGCGTTCAAGAAGCTCGCGATCGGCTCGGCGCGCTACGGGATGATGTGCAAGGCCGACGGAATGGTCTTCGACGACGGCGTGACCATGCGCCTGGCCGAGGACCGCTACTACGTCACCACGACCACCGGCGGTGCCGCGAACGTCCTGGACTGGTTCGAGGAGTGGTCCCAGACCGAGTGGCCGGACCTGGACGTGAAGTTCACGTCGGTGACCGAGCAATGGTCGACGATCGCGGTGGTCGGCCCGCGGTCCCGGGCGGTCATCGCCCGCGTCACCGACCTTGACGTCGGCACCGACGCGTTCCCGTTCATGACCTTCCGGGAGACCAGGCTCCACAACGGCGTTCCGGCGAGGATCGCCCGGATCTCCTTCTCCGGCGAGCTGGCGTACGAGGTGAACGTGGCCGGCTGGTACGGCTTGAGCACGTGGAAAGCGATCCACGAGGCCGGCGCGGACTTCGACATCACCCCGTACGGCACCGAGACGATGCACGTTCTGCGCGCGGAGAAAGGCTTCCCGATCGTCGGCCAGGACACCGATGGCACGGTCACCCCGCACGACCTGGGCATGTCGTGGATCGTGTCGACGCGGAAGGACTTCGTCGGCAACCGGTCGTTGCGCCGCCCGGACACAGCGAGACCGGACCGGAAGCACCTGGTGGGCCTGCTGCCGGTCGATCCGACGGAGTTGTTGCCGGAAGGCGCGCAGATGGTGGCCGAGGGAACCCCGCTGACGCCGCCGGTGCCGATGGTCGGGCACGTCACGTCGAGCTATCGCAGCGCGGCACTGGACCGGACCTTCGCCCTGGCCCTGATCAAGAACGGCCGCAACCGGATCGGCGAGACCCTGCTGGCACCGCTGGGCGACCGGACGATCGCGGCGACGGTCACCGAGCCCATCTTCTACGACAAGGAAGGCGCCCGCCGTGACGGTTGAGCAGCTGCGCCGCAGCCCACTGGCGGACTACCCGGGGATCACCGAGATCCCGTTCCTGACCATGGTCAACGTCCGGGTGCCGCCGACCGGGCCGGCGGCGGCGTCGATCAGCGCACGGCTCGGCGGCCCGTTGCCCGTGGTCCCCGGCTCGGTGGTAGACGCGGGCGAACGGCACGTCCTCTGGCTGGGCCCGGACGAATGGCTGGTGGTCGGCCCACCCGACGACACCGACCTACTGGGCCTGCTCGCCGAACCAGGAGCGTCCATTGTGGACGTATCAGCCAACCGGACCACGATCGAGGTGGACAGCCGTGACCTGCTCGAACACGGCTGCACCCTGGATCTGCATCCCCGGGCGTTCCACGCGGGCAAGTGCGCGCAGACGACGATCGCCCGGACCCAGGTCATCCTCTGGCAGGTCAGCGACGACCCGGTCTACCGCCTGCTGGTCCGCGGTTCGTTCGCCGAGTACCTGGCCGACTGGCTGACGGACCACAGTTAGAGATCCTCGACGTACGGGATGTCCTGTACCTCAGGGGAAGACATCCACATCCGCAACGCGTGCGTGGCCCGGACGTCGTCCTCGTTGTACTCGAACAGCCGAACGCGCTGGCTCAGGTCCGGCTCGGCGCCGTCCATCCCGACCGCGTCCCGGTACCAGCGCATCGAGTTCTCGCCGCTCGCGGCCGGGTCCCGCCAGGAGAACCCGGCGACCGGGGCGATGGTTTTCAGCCCCTTGCCCTGCGCGCACAGGAACTGGTCCTGGACGCTGCGGAACAGGTCGAACCAGCCGTCGGAGTCGATGAACTCCTGCACCTGCCGGTCGGTGGGAATCCCCGGCCTGCCGCGGAACCGCCGGGCGGACGCCAGCAGCCACCGGTTCTCCGCCAACTCGTTGTAGCAGTAGGCGCGGAAGGTCAGCCCGCGGGCACGGGCCCGCAGCCGGACCCCCATCAGCCATTCCCAGAACTCCGCGAACGACCGGGCCTCGTCGTCGGTCGGCACCGGATCCCACGTGACGAACGCCCGGTAGCCCGGCGGGTCGCCGACGTCCGCCCCGCTCAGCAGGACACCCCACATGTACGCGCCGGAGTCCCCGAAGCTCTCCATGTCGACGTCGACCTCGACGTCGGCCCTTGGCACGGTCACCTCGGCCACCCGCCGCACCACGGTCAGGTTCCGCAGCCACGCCTTGGCCAGCGCGATGGCGTCCGCCGAGGTCAGCCCCACCAGTTGGAGGTCCGTCCCGGCGGGCACCACAGCAAGGTCGTCGACGGTCCGCACGCCGGTCGCTCGCAACGTCACAGCGTCCTCGCCGCGCGCCACCAGGCTCACGTCCCGCGCCGACAGCAGCACTTTCTCGCACACAGGCCACCACGGGCAGCTGCGGCAGTCGACGATCCGCGACGGTTTGGCCAGTGCTTCGCCGCCGTTGGCCGCCGTCGACGCGATGGCCAGCCGGTCGGAGAACCGGTTGTCGTACTCGGACAACGCGGTCCGCCCACCCGGCCAGGTCGGCGCCTCCAGGTCATGCCACGCGACCACGTCGGCGTCCAGTCCGATGACCCCGCCGACCGCCCGGCGCGGCGCCGCGTAACCGGAGGCCTGCAACATCCGCCACGCGTGCGCCAGCCGCATCTGGTCCCTGGGCTGCGGCCGGATCTTCCGCAACGGGTCCACCCGGCTGCCGTCCGGCATCGGTTCGCCGAGCGGCGACGTCCGCGCGCCCGAACCAGGGTCGGTCACCTTGTGCCGGACGACCAGGACCGGCACATACCCACGGCCGGTACGCACAAGCAGGTCGATGGATCCGCGCCGGCCGCCCGACGGGTCCCTGGGCAGCTGCGCGGACCAGATGAACCGGGCGCCGGCCGCCAGCATCGCCGCGGTGGCCCGTTCCCGGTCCGCGCCCTTCATGTCCGGCCCGTTCGGGATCTCCATCCAGTCCGGGCCGACCAGCCGGGACACCCGGTCGGCGACCGACCGCCGGTGGGCCGTCGCGTCCGCCTTGCGCTGCTGTCCGGTGGGGTCCGGCGGCGCCTTCTCCACGTCCCGCATGGCCGGGTCGTTCTCCAGGTGCACCCGTCGCCGGCATCGAGTGACCACACCAGCGTCGAGCAACACCGAATCCGTCACACGAGCACTCTATGCGGTGGGGGTGACAACACCTGTGATCATCCCGGTGCCGAGATGCTGCTGTAGCCCGGCGACAGTAAGTTGAGGGGCATGGCAGGGACAAAGCGGACCGGAACGCCGCGCATCACGCCGCGCAACGCCAAGAACGCGGTGGCCGTGGCGAAAGTGATCGGCCCGGCCGTCGCGCCGGTCCTGCTGCCGTTCATGGCCAAGGCGGCGGCGAGCCTGCGCGGCATGCGGGACACCCGTCGAGCGCACAAGCTCGGCGTTCCCGTCGACGACCTCGCCAAGTTCACCGGCAAGGGCGCGACGCTGCACGCCCGGATCGCCGGCCTCACCGGCGAACTGACCGAACTGCGCGACAGCGACCAGGACTTCGTCGAAGAGTCGCGGACCACGCTCGTCCAACTGACGTCCGCGGTCCGCGCGGCCGAGCGGATGCCGGCGCCTCGCCGCAAGTTCGTACACCGGGCGGTCTCGAACGAACTGGACCTGTTGGAACGCCGCCTGCTGCACAAACTAGGTCTCTGAGCCGTACCGCAGGTACACGGGCAGCGGATCTGAGCCGCGGCGGGCGGTCCGCGTCGGTGTCTCGCCCCGCAGGACCTCCATCACCCCGCCCCGGAATCTCCCAGCAATTCGACGCTGACCTGGACTCGGCACAGTTGGCTACGCTCCACCGTGTGAAAGGACGGCCGCCGGTTACTCGCAGCACAGTGCGCGGGTGCTCGATGGCTGTCGCGTCGGCCGCGTTGGCGATCGGCGCGCACGGCATGGCGGGTGGGGGCACCCCGGACACCGCCTTGGCTGTCCTGCTGACGATGATCGTGGCCTGGGCGGGCACATCGGTAGCGGCCCGTCACCAGGGCCCGTTCGCGGTGCTGACAGCGTTGGGTACGGCCCAACTGGCGATGCACCTGGTGCTCAACTACGTGCTGCCCACGCACACCGGTCACCACACGCAGCCTGTGGCTCCGGCGGCGATGTGGGCGACGCACGTCACGGCGACGCTGCTCACAGCGGTGCTGCTGGCCAACGCCGACCGGGCGCTCAGCGTCGTCGCGTCGGGCATCAGGCTGCTGCGTGATCTGGTGCGACCGCCGACTTTCGCGGCGGTACCAGGGGCGACGTATGTACTTGCCGCATCGCCTCAGTGCTCCGACCACATCCGGCGGGTGGTGCTGCGGAAGGTGCATTCGCGGCGTGGGCCGCCGACGACCTCCTGACGTCGAGACACCGTTCACCCCACACCCCTGCAGACTCAGGAGCAATATCGTCATGTCTACAAATCGACTCGTTAGGGGCGGTGCGATCGCCCTCGTCACAGGCGCGCTGGTGCTCGCCGTCCCCGGGGTCGCGAGCGCGCACGTGACGGCCAACGTCACCGGAACCGCCCAGAAGGGTGGCTACACCAAGATCACGTTCCGGGTGCCGAACGAGGACGACAGCCAGGGCACGATCAAGCTGGCCCTGAATTTCGGCACCAACCCGCCGGTGGTCAGCGCGCGGCCCAAGCCGCTGCCCGGCTGGACCACCACGGTCACCAAGGTCGACCTCAACCCGCCGGTCACCATCGGCAAGACCACCTACAAGCAGGCGATCGGCACGATCACCTGGACCGCCCAGCCGGGCAACCGGATCAACCCGGGCGAGTTCCAGGAGTTCGACATCTCGGCCGGGCCGCTGCCGGACGCCGACCAACTGGCGATCCCGGCGACGCAGACCTACGACGGCGCCAAGGGCGACGTGAAGTGGGACCAGCCGGCCATGCCGGACGGCTCGGAGCCGCAGCACCCGGCGCCGTCCATCAAGCTGGCCGCGGCCGGTGCGTCCGAGGACGCGCACGGCGGCATGGGTACCCAGGCGGACGTGAAGAACGCCGCGGACTCGCATGACGCCGCGTCGCCGGCAAGCGACAACACGGCTCGCTGGCTCGCCGGTGCCGGCCTGGTGATCGGCGCTCTTGGTCTGGGCCTCGGCGTGGGCGCGACCCTGCGGGGCCGTCGAAGCGCCGGCAAGACCAACCAGAGCAACCAGACCAGCCAGAGCGGAGAGGCGTGATCCGCCGGATCGCGGCGGTCGCCGTCCTGGCCGGCCTGGCTTTCGCCGGGCTGGCCTCGCCGGCGCTCGCCCACAACGCGCTGGTCGGATCCGATCCGAAGGACCAGGCGTCGCTCGATGTCGGGCCGCAGACCGTGCGGCTCACGTTCGACCAGCCGGTCCAGGACGACGCCGGGGCCAACACGGTCGCGGTGATCGGCCCGAGCGGCGACCACTGGGAGACGGCCGCGCCCAAAGTGGACAGCAACGTGGTGTCCGCGACGGTCGGTGCGCTCGGCCCGAGCGGCCAGTACTCGGTGAACTGGCGGGTGCTGTCCGCGGACGGACATCCGGTGCAGGGCACCGTGAAGTTCACGTTGGCCAAGGCGGGCAACGGAACCCCGACCCCGCCGGACGTGCTCGCCAAGTTCGGCGGCACCGGGCTGCAGTCCGGCGACTCCGGCGGCGGCATCCCGACCTGGGTGTGGATCGTCGGCGCGGCGGTCCTGCTCGTCATCGGGGTGGTGTTCGCGATGCGGATGGGCGGCAAGGAAGACGACGCCTGATGACCGCCCGGACCACGGCGGCCCCTCGGCTGACCCTGGTCCTGGTCACCGCGGCGCTGGCCGGTGTGCTCATCGGCCTGGCGCTCACGGCGACCAGGACTCTCCCAGGGCTGGCCGAGCCGGCCGCGGTGGTCCGTTATGGCATCCCGATCGTCCGCGTGCTGCTGGACATGGCCGCGGTCGCCACGGTCGGGCTGACGATCCTGCCGCTGCTGATCGGATCCGACCGGCCGAAGCTCACCGAGGGGGTGCTGCGCGGCACCCGGCGGGTGGCGGTCGCCAGCTCCTTGGCTTGGGGCATCACGGCTTTGGTCGCGCTCGTGCTGCAGACCGCCGAACTGCGACTGTCCGAATCGGTCACTCTCGGCGCGATCTGGGACTACGTGCGGACGATCAGCGCGGGCAAGGCGCTGGTCGCGGTGTTCGTCCTCGCGATGCTGAACGCCGGTCTCTCGGTGTGGGCGGTCCGGGCCGGCGATTCAGTACCGGCGGAGTTGCGAGCCGCGGCCGCGCTGTTCACGTTGCTGCCGCTCCCGGTGACCGGACACGCGACCAACTGGAGCTGGCAGGACGTCACGATGGTGTCGATGGAGCTGCACGTGCTGGCCGCGGTCGCGTGGACCGGCGGCCTCGGCGCGGTGGTCGTCCTGCTTGCCACGAACCGAACGCTGCTGGCCCACGCGCTGCCACGGTTCTCGACGCTGGCCGCGCTCTGTCTCGTGGTGTCCGTCGCGACTGGACTGTTCAATGGGGTCGCCGAACTGATGGCCAAGCCCGGCGGCGACCTGTGGCACGACCTGTTCGCGACCGGCTACGGGATTCTCGTGCTCCTGAAAGTCAGCTGCGTGACTCTGCTGGCGTTGCTCGGCGCGAACATCCGCTGGCGGCTGCTACCAGGTATCCTGCGGCACCACCGGACCGCTTTGGCCGGCTGGGCGGCGCTCGAGCTGTCCATCATGGGGCTGGCGTTCGGCTTCGCGGTAGTCCTGACCAGGACGGCAGTGGCGTGAACCACCGCTCGTCGCAAGTGGAGTTATGTGGCGAGCGTCACTCCGCACCGGCGGTCTGTCCAGCAGATGAAGAGTCGAGCGGTCAGTCCTGCTCGGTGAACTGCGCCCGGGGATGTGGCCGGCGAAGTTCCGCCAGACGGTCCATAGTGACCGCTCCCCGGCGCTCCAACTCCTTGCGGCTGATCCAGCCGGCGGCGAAGTGGCGGTAGCTCTGCGCGAGCATCACCAGCTCGGCGAGATAGTCCGCGGCTCGGCGGCGGCTGTCCTCGGGCAATCGGGATACCAGGGCCAACTGGTTGGCCACCACATCGTCCAACACTTTCGCGGACCTCAGCGCGCGCTTGGCCCGCCGACCATCACCGACCGTCCTGCTCAGCAGCCCCAACACCGTGACCCATCACCTCTTCGTGCACTGAACTCGAGCGAGAATCCGAACTCAGCGTAGCCGATAACCTGTCCGTGGCAACGGCCGCCATCTGTCGACAAAGGATTCGCTCAGCGGCCGGTGCGCGTTACCGCCATTCAGGTGTAACGGGACCACCTGGCGTGGGTATCTCCGCGCCGGAAATCGTCGAGCCGCCGCATGAGTTCGGGGCGTACATCCGGATTGCTGCGGACACTCGGCAGCACACTCGTGATCAGTTTCAGCTCTCTGACCTCGCGCAACACCGCGAACCCAGCCCATCGGGTGACATCCCAGCCGTAACTGCGAGCCATCTCACGGTACGTACGCGGCGGCTCGCCGAACCGGCCCACGCCGACCGCGACCGGGGTCAGATCCCACTCCGGCGGCCCCAGGCAAGTGGAATCGAAATCACACAACACCGGGCCGTCCGGCGACGAAATGAGATTCCCCAGGTGGGCGTCACCGTGCACGACCGCGGTCGGCCGCGGGAACACCAGATCGGCCAGTGCCTCCTGCAGCCGGGCACAGCAGGCCAGCAGGAAGTCCCGGTCGTCGTCGTCGAGGTCCTCGGCGTCGTCCACCCGTCGCCGTACGTCGTCCAACGGGTCCCAGGACGGCAGGTGGAACGTTGGCGGCGGCAGCCGGTGGATCCGCCCCAACAAGGCGCCGAGATCGTGGCCCCGGGGCGGCTGGCCACCGGACGGGACCACGTCCCACACCGTGGCCAGGTGGGCACCCACCTGGATGGGCTGCTCGACGCCGGCGGACAGGCGCACCGCCGGGATGTCGTGCTCGGCGAGCCAGCCGGCGATCCGGACGACCTTGTGCACCCGGTGCCGCAGCCCGTGCGAGCCGACGATCCGGACCACAGCCTGGTCGCCGGCCAGCCGGTAGACCGCGTTGTTCGTGAACCGGAGCAGCGTCGCACCTTCGGCGTCCAGGCCGAGCCGCGCGCAGATCTCCCGCAACACCGCCGCCAGCCGTTCCCTGCTGAACCGGCCTTCATGCGAAGCGGTCATGGAACGAGCCGCGGGACCGGTCGGCTCAGGCGTTGTCGTCGAAGTACTTGTGCAGGACGTCGGAGAGCTCACGGGCCTGGGTGTTGTTCCGGCGCTTGTCCGCCTCCAGCTTGAGCGGTCGCATCCGGTCCTTCGTCCGCCCGGAGGTGAGGTTCTCGGCCAGGTCGACCGTTGCGCGGCCAAGCTTGGCACCGTGGTCCATATCGCCTTCAAGCAGGTGGTTGATGGCCAGCGCGCCCATGTTGAACGCCTTGCTGCGGGCCATGTCGTCGCCGTACCCGTCGATCGCGCGCTGCAGCGCCGGGATGGCGTACTTGGTGTGCTTGACGTCGACTTCCTGGGCGAGCGCGGTGTGCACCGTGCCGATCATCGCGTAGACGTCGGTCTCGTTGAAGAACTTCACCCAGGTCTCGGCGCCGTCCAGGTCGGCGCGGGCGAACTCGTCCCGGGTCCGGCCGAGCAGTTTCATCGTCTGCTCACGCTGGCCCATCATCGCGTAGGCCCATGCCTCGTTCGCGCACAGCACCGCCACAGCCAGCTCCGAGCCGGAGTTCTGGGCGGCGATCTGGCCGAGCGAGAAGATCTTCAGCGCGTCGTTGGGCGCACCGTTGTGCAGGTAGACGCGGCCCATCCGGTACAGGATGTTGGCCACCAGCGGCTCGCTGCGGCCCTCCTTGGCCAGCTCGAGCCCCTTGCCGAAGTGGTTGCGGGCGGAATCGATCAGGCCGATGTCGAACGACGTCCAACCGGCCAGGTTGTGCAGGTCGGCCAGGGCGACATGCAGTCTTTGCTTGACCACGTCGGTGGCCGAGGCGCCCAGCATCTGCTGTCCCCAGGACAGCTGCGCGATCACCGCGTCGCGACACGAACCGCCGCCGTACTGGTAGTCCAACGACCGCAACGCCCTGGTGGCGGCTTCCACCTGGCGGACGTCCGTCATCCCGATCCGGCCGGGTGCCGGCGTGGAGATCGGGTTGGAGACCCACGGCCCGGAGTCCGCGCCGAACACGTTCGCGCCCATGGTGACGGCCGCGGCGTGCGCGAGGAACTTCCGACGTTTCACCGACTCTGCCTCCTCGGGGGTCTGGTCGTCCACTGTCGCGACGACCCGAACCCGTGTCTCCTCGTCATACGCGAGGCCCATGTAACCCCTTGGAACACCCAGGCCATGGGCGATCCTCGCGAGCACGTCATAGGCCATGACCTGGCGACCTTTGAGGATCTCCGATACCTCGGACTGCGACTGGCCGGTCTGCGCCGCTATCTGCCGCTGCGAGATGCCGTGCTTCCGCAACAGCCGGTAGACCTGACTGATCTCCCTGCCCGCCAGTGCTGACCGCATCTCTGGTTTCTCCCAGACATCGGCTGTCACCACAGCACCTTGTGACCCGGTGGAGTTCACTCGCGCCCCCTTGCAGTCCGTTGGGCGTCATCCGAAGCGTAAACACAATGCGCCGGCGGCGAGAAGTGCCGTTCAGCCAGGATGATAGGTCGGGCCGAACTTCGGTGACCGCTTATCGTCGAACCCGGTCCGATCAGCGCTGTATCGCCCCGCTGGCGTTTGCTGGGTACCAATCTAGTTTCTGGTAAGCATTCGAGCACGGAGGGAAACTTCAGATCGTGGACCTGGTCGGCTCGACAGTGACGCACCCCGCACGCGTGGCCGTTCCCCCCTCGGCGGACCCACCTGGCCTCAGGGACCTGCGTGGCTCCTTCGAGGGCCGCCGGGTATGGCACGTCAGCTGCGGCGATGTCATCAACCGCGATCGGTGCCTCACGGTGCTAGTGGATGACAACAAGGTGGTGCTCGTCGGACCTCCCGGCGAGACCGCGGTCCTGTCGTCTGGCCAGCTCGGCCAGCTTCGGGACGCCCTACGAGAAGCCGCCGAGCAGGCGGAAAGGTGACGGTGAGGAGATCGTGGACGAGATACTCGGCCAGGTCCTGCGTAACGCGGTGTGGGAACGTCTCGACATGCTCTCGGAGCTGGCGGACCGCGCCGACGCCCCGTCGCTGCTCTCGGTGGCCCGCTCCGAACTTCCCCGGCTGACCGAGGGGTGGCGGGCCATGCTCTCCGCCCACGAGCCGGATGAGCGTGGCAACTGTCCGACTTGTTCCACCCGGTGGCGCCAGCAGAAGGCGCCCTGCTCAGTGTGGCGTGCCGCGTACGAGCACCTGGTCGCCGGTGGCCTCGCCCCGGCCGGTGGCCGGCACGTCCGCAGGGCCACCACCACCCCGCGCCGTGTGGTGGCCGGCGCGCGCTGATAGAGCCGGCGGTCCGTTCGCCCGTCCCCCCGAGCGAGGCGAACGGGCCGCCTCCCAAGGTCACGCCACCGACCGAACTCGCACCACGAAGAATCCGGCGATGAGAGTCGCGAGCGCGGAAGCGCCGAACAGTCCCTGGTAGCCGAGGCCGGCGATCAGGCCGGACGCGATAAGTGGCGCGAAGACCTGCGGCAACGAGTTGGCGATGTTGATGACCCCGAGGTCCTTGGCCCGGTCGGCCGCGGCCGGCAGCACCTGGGTCAGCAGCGCGATCGCGACCGCCCAGTAGATACCGAACCCGGCGCCGAGCAGCGGCGCGGCGATCAAACCGGCGGTCCACGTCTCGGACACGACGAGCACGAGCGCGGCCACCGCCATCAGTGCGACCGACAGCAACACGTACGGCTTCCGACGGCCGGACTTGTCCGAGAAGACGCCGGCCAGCACGGCGCCGGCGATCAGCGCGATGCCGTAGAACGACATCAGGACCAGCAACGATCCCTCGGGATCGGGCAGGTGAACCGCGTCCTTGAGGAAGAACAGCAGGTAGAACGTGCCGAGCGCGTTCCCCAACTGGATCATGAAGTGACAGCCCCACGCCCACGCGAAGTCAGGGTGCCGCTTCGGTGAGACCCACAGTTCCAATTTCGTGGTCGGCCGCAGTTGCTTCGGCAGGACCGCGTCCGGCGTGAGCAACACGAACACCAACCCGCCCGCGACCACGACCGCCGCCGACGCGAGATAGCCGCCAGGCAGTGACGTCACCAACTCGGTCACGAGCAGCGCGCCGAGCACGGTGCCGAACATCTGGCTGATCCCGATGAACCCACCCACCTGGGCGCGCTGCGCCACCGGCACCCGGTCGGGAATCGCGGAGAGCAGACTCGCGAGCATGCCGTTCACACCCGCCTGAACCAGACACCACCCGATCACCATCACCGGCACGTTCCCGGCGGTGGACAGCACGACGAGCCCGGCCGCGCCGACGAGCGCACCGGCGACGGTCCACGGGTGGCGGCGGCCGAAGCGGGACGTGGTGCGGTCGGACAGCAGGCCCACCAACGGGTTCACCACCATGGCGACCGCACCGCCGACTCCGGTGACGATCCCGAAGACGAGTTCCTTGTCGGTGCGCGCGAGCAGTTCGGCCTGTTCGGGCAGGAGCACCTGGATGGGTGCGTAGATCGCCAGCCACAGTCCCAGGTTCGCCAGGAAGAGCAGGGTCAGCCAGCCGGCGCGGACCCGGGTGACCGGCTCAGACAGCGCGGTTGTCACGCACGACCTCCCGGTACCAGTGGGGCGTCGTCCCGGGTGACGCCCTCGATCTGGAACGCGGACCTCGACACACCCCACAGGAACCCGTCCGGGACCATCGCCACCTCCTCGTGGAATGTGAAATTCGTTCGGATACTAGATGCGATGTCGCTCACACGCCAGCGCCCGTTTCACGGCAAGATAGGTTCTGAACAGAGGAGACACAGTGGCGAGTCCGACCCCCCTGCGGCGTAAGCCGGTCCAGCAGCGCAGCGCGAAGCGCGTCGAGCAGATGCTCGAAGCGTGCGCCGCCCTGATCGAGGAGGTCGGTTATGACGGTGTGACGACAACACTGATCGCGGAGCGCGCCGGTGTGGCGGTCGGTTCGCTGTACCAATTCTTCCCGGACAAGCGAGCGGTCGTCCGCGAGATGACCCGGCGCAACCTCGAACGGTTCCTCCGTCTGGTCACTGACCGGTTCGAAGCCACCCCGCCGGTGCACTGGTGGGACGCGGTCGACCTGGCGATCGACAGCTACGTCCAGATGCACCGGACCGTCCCCGGCTTCGCCAAACTCCACTTCGGCGACGTGGTGGACCTCGAACTGCTGGACGACGGCTCCGGAAAGCACAACAACGAAGTGGTCGCCGAGCAGCTCACCGAGATCGTCGCGGCCAAGGCCGGGATCCCGGTCGAGGACCTTCGCCTGCCGATCACCATCGCGGTCGAAGCCACCGACGGCATCCACAAGCTCGCCTTCCGCCGGGACCCCCAGGGCGACCAGGTGATCATCGACGAGGGCAAGGAACTCCTCCGCCAGTACCTGTCCAGCAAGCTCGACCGTTAACGTTCGAATTTTTCGAATATTTCGCTTTTTTCGACCACCTCCGGTACGGTGAGTAGCAAGGCGATCACCAACCAGGAGAACTCCCATGACCATCGCGCCCGAGAGGCACACCGTGCTACCGCCTGACGGCGAGGAAAGTGCCGTCGTCAAGGCCCTGAAGGACCTGCTGGCCGCGAGTGACGCGCCACCGAGACTGATCGGGCCGGACGGCACCGAGATCACGGTGCCCCCAGCCGTCCACCACGTCCTGGTCGACGTCGTGAACCTGCTGGACCGCGGCCTGGCCGTCACGGTCGACTCACACAACACGCTGCTGACCACCCAGGAAGCAGCGGACATCCTGAACGTGTCCCGGCCGACACTGGTCCGTCTGCTCACCGAGGACGAGATCCCGCACGAGTACCGCGGCAAACACCGCCGAGTCCTCCTGGCCGACGTACTGGCCTACAAGGAGCGAGCCCGCGTCCGGCGCCGCAAGGTCCTCGACGAGATGCTTCGCGAAGCGCATGAGTCAGGCGATCTTGACCGTACCGACGTGTTCATCCGGACCCGCTAGTGACGCCTATCCCCGCGTTCCTGGACGCCTGTGTCCTGGTCCCGATACGGCTGACCGACCTACTGTTGCGACTGGCCGAAGCCGGCGTTTACAGTCCACTGTGGTCATTCGACGTGTTGTACGAGGTTGAGCAAAATCTTCCCAAGCTCGGCATCTCCGCACTCAAAGCTCTGCGGCGTACCGACAAGATGCGTCAGGAGTTCCCTGAAGCCGAGGTCACCGGATACGAAGCTCTGATCCCGGGCATGACAAATCACCCCAAGGACAGGCATGTGCTCGCAGCTGCGGTAACCGGTGGCGCGGCGGTCATCGTCACGGCCAACCTCAGAGACTTCCAAGGGCCTGCTCTCAAGCCGCACAAGCTTGTGGCGACCCACCCGGACGACTTCCTTGTGGCTCTGCTCGACACCCACTTCGAAGTCACAGTCCGGTGTGTCCGAGAACAATTCGTCGAGCTTACTAACCCGCCCGTTTCGCTGGAACAGTTCGTCATCAGTCTCGCACGTACTGTGCCTCGGTTCACCGGCTTGGTGCGGCCCTATCTGCCTTGAGCAGGGGCTCTCACCTGCGAGGACCGTCGTTCCACGTGGATCATTGTCAGCCGAAGTTGACGCCTTCGCCTCGGTAGGTGGGCACGGTTCGTTCGATTCGGTCGCCGCGGATCAGGTGGTACTCCTGGAAGCGCTCGGCCAGTTCGCCGGCTTTGGCGTGCCGCAGCCAGACGCGGTCGCCGAGTCGCAATGTGTCGGCGGCCTTGCCGACCACCGGGGTCTGCACTTCGCCGGCGCCTTCGAGGCCGAGCAGCTTGACTCCCTCGGGAAACACCGGCAGTGGTTGCCGGTCGGCGGTCGCGGTGCCTGAGGCTATGTAGCCGCCGGAGAACAGGGTGGCTATCCCCGCGGCGGGCCGGCGTACGACCGGCAGCGCGAACAGCGCGGCGGGGCGCGGCTGGAAGTTCCGGTATCCGTCGAACAGTCCGGGCGCCAGCAGTCCGGACCCGGCGGCCACCTCGGTCACCGAAGGGTCGGACGATGTCAGTTCCAGGCTTCCGGTTCCGCCGCCGTTCACGAACTCAAGTGGTGTGACCGCGCGGACGGCGGCGACAGTGGCCGAGCGCCGGCGGATCAGCTCGGGCCCGGACCGGCCCTGCATCCAGTGGATGATCGATCCGCGGAGCCGCTGACCGGGTGGGGCGTCGCCGAGACCGGCGATCTGGCCCTCGTACGACATGATCCCGACCAGCGAGAACCCGGGCCGCCGAACGATCTCGGCGGCCAGCCGGGTGGCCTGGCGGGCGGTCCGGATCGGCGATCGCCGGGTGCCCACGTGGATTCCCGGCAGCGGCCGCCAGGACGCGTCGAGTTCCAGGCAGACTCGGATGGGAGGATGGTCGATTCCCAGGGCCCGGTCGATCAGGTCCAGATGCTCGGTGGAGTCGACGACGATGGACGTGGCCCGCAGGGCGTGGGTGTCGGCGGCGAGTTCTCGGAGCGCGGAATGGTCGGTTGTCGGGTAGGCCACCAGGATGTCCGTGTCGGCGAGCGGGCCGGTGCGCCACTGGGCCACCAGCCACAGGGCCTCGCGCAGGGAGTACGACATCACGCCGGCGTAGCCGGGCATGGCCAGCGCGCGTTCCAGCAGGTAACGGACCCGGATGGACTTGCTGGCGACCCGGATCGGCCGCCCGTTGGCGCGGTCGACCATGGACCGCGCGTTGGCGTCGAAACTGTCCAGGTCGACCACGGCCAGTGGCGGGTCGAGCCCTTTGGTCGCGGTGTCCAGGTTCGCCTGCTGCGTCACCCGTCCACAGTACGTCGAGTTCCCTTGAAATGTGAATAGATTTCACTTACGGTGGCCGAACTGTGCTGCCGCGGAGGTCAAAAGGATGCCCGTGCAAACCACCCAGTGGACCAACTGGGCGCGGACGGCCAAGGCCGTGCCCGCGTCGATCGAGAAGCCGGGCAGCCTCGGTGAGATCTCGGAGGCAGTGACCTCCGCGGCCAAGGCGGGCCGGAAGGTCAAGGCGCTCGGCTCCGGCCACTCGTTCACCGAGATCGCGGTCGCCGACCGGGCCGCCGCGCTGGACCTGTCGAACTGGACCGGCATCCAGGTGGCCGACCGCGAGTCCGGCCTGGTCACGGTCCGCGCGGGCACCACGATCAAGCAGCTGAACGCCGGCCTGGACCGGCTCGGCCTGGCCATGACCAATCTCGGTGACATCGACGCCCAAACCATCTCGGGCGCCATCTCGACCGGCACGCACGGCACCGGGGCCAAGATCGGCGGCATCGCCACCCAGGTCGCCGCCCTCGAACTGGTCCTCGCCGACGGCACGGTCGTGCGTTGCTCCAACGACGAACGACCGGACCTGTTCAACGCCGCCCGGATCGGCCTTGGCGCGCTCGGGATCATCTCCTCGGTGACCCTCCGCTGCGAGCCGTCGTTCTGCCTGCAGGCAGACGAGCGGCCGGAGCCTCTGGAAGCCGTGATCGAGCAGGTCGACGAGCTGGTCACCGGGCACGACCACATGGAGTTCTACTGGTTCCCCTACGGGAACAAGGCGCTGGTGAAACGAAACAACCGCCTACCGCTCGACGCGCCGGTCCGACCGCTCAGCCCGACCCGGCGGTTCTTCGAGTACACGGTCATGGAGAACACCGCGCTCGCCGTGATGTGCGGCCTCGGCAAAACCGTCCGTGGCCTGGTCAAACCGCTCAACCGGCTGGCGTCGGTCGCACTGTCCCCACGCAGCTACAGCGACACGTCCCATCGCGTGTTCGTCAGCTCGAGGAACGTACGGTTCGTCGAGTCGGAGTACGCGGTCCCGCGTGAGTCGCTGCTCGACGTGCTCGCCGAGCTGCGTGCGCTCGTGCCGAAGCTGGCCGACCCGGTGATGTTCCCGGTCGAGGTCCGGGTCGCGGCCGCCGACGATATCTGGCTGTCAACTGCCTACCAGCGGGATTCCGCGTATTTCGCGATTCACCAGTATCTCGGCATGCCGTACCGCGAGTATTTCGCCGGCTTCGAGGCGATCGTGGCCCGGGTCGGCGGCCGTCCGCACTGGGGCAAGATGCACACTTTGGACGCGAGCGTGCTACGGGAGCGTTATCCCCGATTCGGGGATTTCCAGAAGGTTCGCGACGAGGTCGACCCGGATCGCTTGTTCTCCAACGCTTATCTGGAACGGGTGCTCGGCAGTTGACCGATCGCGATTTCCACCGGTGTTTCGCCGCGGGTCAACTCCAGGGTTAGCCCAATAGTGTGTTCGTTGTCCAACAGTCCTACGAGGACTGCCGCGACGTCCTCTCTGGGCACCTGGCCGACGGGGATGTTCGGCTCGGCCAACCGAACCAGCCCGTTGCCCGGCGAGTCCAACAGGCCGCCCGGCCGCAGGATCGTCCAGTCGAGATCGCGGGCCCGCAGGTCGTCCTCAGCGGCCGCCTTGGCCTTGAGGTAGACCCGGAACGTCTCGTCGACCGAAGGGTCGTCGGCCCGCTCCACGTTGATCGAGCCGATCTGCACGAACCGCCGGACACCGGCAAGTTGGGCCGCTTGGGCGAACAGCGCGGACGCCGCCCTGTCGACAGTGTCTTTGCGTGCGTTGCCGCTGCCTGGTCCCGCGCCCGCGGCGAACACGGCGGCGTCCGCGCCGTCCAACGACTTGGCGACTTCTTCGGCGGTGGTGTGTTCGAGATCGAGAACGACCGGTTCGGCACCGGCCTCCCGCAGGTCGTCCGCCTGCTCGGGGTTGCGGATCAGCCCGACCGGCTGGTCGCCGCGCGCGGAAAGCAGGCGCTCAAGGTGCAGGGCGATCTTGCCGTGTCCGCCGGCGATGACTACGCGCATACCCGCCAGCGTAGAACGATCGGCTCAGGCCGACAGAACGCGCTCGTACGCGACTTCGTTGACCCAACGGGACACCGCGTCGATGCCTGCGGCCACCCTGCGGTCGTTGCGGCCAGGCAGGTCCAGCTCCACCCCGTTGTCCGGGTCGGCACTGACCACCGCGATGCCATAGGTCCGCGCCCGCGGCAGGCAGTTCGCCAGGTAGTCGTGCGTCAACACGACCGACGACGGCACGACCATCGCGGTCTCGCCGTACCGCGCGAACGGCGCCAGCGCCGCGAGGCCGGTCCGCCAGTGCCGGACAACCGCGAGCACGCCGACGATCCGCACCGCGGCGGCCGGGACCTGCCCGGCGAATTCGGGCCACACCCACGTGGAAACAGTGGCGCGGTCGGTGACCGGCGCCTGGCCGAGACATATCCGCTCGGCGTGCGCGTCCGGCAACAGCTCCGCGACGAGGGACACCCGACGGCCCAACAGGGTCATCGGCGGGAGCGCCACCCCCGGCCAGCCGAGCTGGGCGACGGCCGCGGACGCGAGCTCGTCGTCGGGGGCGGGCAGTTCGACGGCGGACGGCGTCGGCAGTGATGTGACGTCATCGCTCACTGCCATTCGTCCTGGAATGCCGGTCACGAAGCCCCGCCTCCTCTACCTCGACCGTGCCCCCTGGTGGTCACGGGCCGAACTGGTACATGGAATTTGGTACCAGCTCCAAGCCGCCCCACGGAGCCCCGCAACCGCCCCGGCGACCAACGGCGCCGAGCGGTCGGTGACCGGTCGATAAGCAGTAGCCGGTCTTCGGCCGGGCAATGCTGCCGTCCGGGTGAGATGTATGCCAGCCGGCCCAAACCCCCGACCACCGACGGTAGAAGGTCACAAAAAGGTGTCCCCAGTCACAAATACCTGAACTACACACCTGTAGTTCAACCCAAAGGGGAAGCAATAGAGGCAACAACACCCAACCCCAACAAGAACCCCTCCGAGCAAACTTTCAACCAAGCAACCAAACCCCCAAGCCCCAACGCGTGTCATAAAAGCCCCCAGCAACCAAGGCCAGCCAAGCCTAAGCAACCCCCGGCCGAAGAAGAGAAGCGGCCGACAAGCCCACCGAACAAGAGACCCCGCCAAGGCAAGACCAACCCACCAGCAAGCCCAGCAACAACACCCGTCAAGCCAACGCCACGAAGCACAGGTATGACAGCGCAGACGCGACACACCCCAGACCCATCCAACGAGCCCCACCAGCGAAGCCGCAGGCAAGCAGGCCAGCCCAAAGGGCGGCCACGCAGCGAAGAACCGCTGAAAGCGGTAGACTGGAGGTCATTGGAGAAGCGAGGCGGCGATAGCCGCACGTGGGGGGTTTGGGGGGCTCGGCCCCCCAAAATAATCCACGGAGTCCACCAGGGAAGCGCGAAGCGCGACCATACTCCCCCGACGACGTGGGCGAGGAGGGAGTTGAACCCTCACGTCCTTTCGGACACACGGACCTGAACCGTGCGCGTCTGCCATTCCGCCACTCGCCCTGAAGTGACCGCGGAAGCGTAGCACGGGGTTTGGGGGCGTTTCGCACGGGGTTGGAACATCCCGGTGTCTCGGGGGCCACACCCGGATACGATCGGGGGAGGAACGACGCGTGAAGGGATGAACCGTGGGCCTCGTACAGCGCTTCGAGCGCCGTCTCGAAGGCATCGTGGGCAATACCTTCGCTCGTGTGTTCGGTGGCAACGTCGTGCCGCAGGAGGTGGCACAGGCGTTGCAGAGGGAGAGTGAGGACAACATCCGTGAGCTGGCCGGTGGCCGGCTGCTGGCCCCCAACCACTACGTCGTGCAGTTGGGACCGGCGGACCATGACCGGTTGGCTGGCGGAGACGAGGAACGTATCGTCACGCTCCTCACGGACGTCGTCGCGGAGAATCTCACCGAGCACGGGTGGGACACCTACGGTGACGTCGTAGTCTCCCTGGAGCGCTCCGACGCGCTGCACACCGGGCAGTTCCGAACACGCTCGTCCGTCGACCCTGACGTAAGCCGACGGCCGGCATCACCTCGCAACGCAGGAGACCGATCCATGAGCCAGCCTCCCGGCTACGGCCACCAACCGCATGAAGGTGACCCGTACGGCCAGCAAGGCCAGTACGGATACGGCCAGGGCCAGTACGGCAACGATCAGCAACACGGCCAGCAGCAACAGCAGGGCGGCTACGGCCAGCAGGCGCAGCAGCCCGGTGGCTACGACCAGGGCTATGGCCAGCAGGCGCAGCAGGGCGGTTACGGCCAGCAGCCCGGCTAC
>NZ_SLWS01000001.1:398713-854651 GCF_004345645.1 Actinocrispum wychmicini
CGACCAGGGTTACGGCCAGCAAGGTGGCTACGGCCAGCAGCCCGGCGGCTACGACCAGGGTTACGGCCAGCAGGGCGGCTACGGCGGCCAGCAGCCCGGCTACGACCAGGGCTATGGCCAGCAAGGTGGCTACGGTCAACAGCCCGGCGGCTACGACCAGGGTTACGGCCAGCAAGGTGGCTACGGCCAGCAGCCCGGCGGCTACGACCAGGGTTACGGCCAGCAGGGCGGCTACGGCGGCCAGCAGCCGGACCCGTACGGCCAGCAGGGCTATGCGCCGCCTGCCGTGCAGACCGGTCCGCGCCAGCTCGCCGCGAGCCTTCAACTGGACGACGGTTCGAACCGCACGTACTCCCTGAAGCAGGGTGGGAACGTGGTCGGCCGGGGCCAGGACGCCGACTTCCGGCTGCCGGACACCGGGGTGTCCCGTCGACACCTGGAGATCACGTGGGACGGCCAGAGTGCCACACTTGCTGATCTCGGTTCGACGAACGGGACCACGGTGAACGGCACTCCGGTGCAGACGTGGCAGCTCGCGGATGGCGACGTCATCCGCATCGGTCACTCGTCACTGGTGTTCCGCACCCAGGGCTGACGTTCGATCGCTCACGGGACTCGAATACAGTTCGCGTGTTCGAGCGGTGTCGGCTGCGTTTTTTAGGGAGCGGTCACTTCAGGTGCCAGAGCTGGTGATGCAGCTGACCAGAGCAGGGTTCCTCGCCCTGCTCTGGTTGTTCGTGCTGGCTGCGCTGCGGATTGTTCGTTCGGACCTGTACGCGGCCTCCGGCCTCAAGGTGGCGATTCCCGGGTTTCGCCGGCAGAAGGGTGGCCACGGCAAGGCGCCCCGCCAGCTCGTGGTGACGCATGGCGCGCTGGCCGGCACCCGGATCTCGTTGGACGGGCGGCCGATCATGATCGGTCGGGCCGACGACTCCACCCTCGTGTTGGACGACGACTACGCCTCCACCAGGCACGCGCGCATCTCGCTGCGCGGAACGGACTGGTACGTGGAGGATCTCGGGTCGACCAACGGAACTTATCTGGACCGGGCGAAGGTGACGGCGCCGCTGCGGGTGCCGCTCGGGGTTCCCATCCGGATCGGCAAGACGGTGATCGAGCTGCGCTCATGACCCTTGTCCTCCGTTACGCGGCCCGCAGCGACCGGGGTCTGGTGCGTTCGAACAACCAGGACTCCGTGTACGCAGGCCCGCGCCTGCTCGCGCTGGCCGACGGTCTCGGAGGGCATGCCGCCGGCGAGGTGGCGAGCAAGGTGGTTGTCGGCGCGTTGGCGCCGTTGGACGACGACACGCCAGGTGAGGACCTCCTCACCCAGCTCCGCACGGCGACCATCACCGGGAACAACGCCATCTCCGAGCTGGTGGCCACCGACCCGGACCTGGACGGCATGGGCACGACGTTGACCGCGATGTTGTTCGCGGGCAGCCGGATCGGCCTGGTGCACATCGGCGACTCGCGGGCGTACATGCGCCGGGGCGAGCAGTTCTCGCAGATCACCCACGACGACACGTTCGTCCAGTCGTTGATCGACGAGGGGCGGATCACCGCGGAGGAGGCGACCAGCCATCCGCAGCGCAGTTTGTTGTTGCGCGCGTTGACCGGTCACGACGTGGATCCGAGCCTGACCATCCGCGAGGCCAGGGTGGGCGACCGGTACCTGCTGTGCTCGGACGGCCTGTCGTCGGTGGTCAGCTACGAGACGCTGGCCGAGGCGATCACGATCGAGGACCCGCAGGCCTGCGCGGACCGGATGATCGAGCTGGCGCTGAAGGGCGGTGGTCCGGACAACGTCACCGTGATCATCGCCGACGTGGTGGACGTGGACTACGGCGACGACGACCCGATCGTGGGGGGCGCCGCCGGGGACGGCAGTGCCGACCCGCCGCCGCCGGACTCGTCGGCCTCCCGGGCCGCGGCGATGACCGCGCCGAAGCCGGCGGCGCCGCAGAAGGTCGACCCGGTCAAGCCGGAGGACCCGAAGGCCAAGCGCCGCAAGCGCTTTCGCCTGTTCGCGATCCTGGCGGTCGTGCTCGTGCTGCTGGTCGGCGGGCTGTTCGCGATCAGGTACTTCGTGCTGCAGAACTACTTCGTCGGTGAGGGCACCGACAAGTACAAGGGCGAGATCGCGATCTTCCAGGGCGTGTCGGGCAGTGTGCTGGGCATCCGGCTGAACCACGAGGTGGAGGGGTCGTGCGACCCCGCGCTGGGCAAGTGCAACAAGCGCTACGTCGACCAGCTCGACCCGGTCGGCCGGGACACCGTGCTGACCGGCCGGAACACGTATTCGAGCCTGCGTGAGGCGCGGGAGTTCATCAACCGGCTGCGAACCGAGAACGTGATGGACCCGTGTACAGACGTGGCCAAGCAACAGGAGAGTTCGACCTCGGCGACACCGCCGCCGCCGTCGACTCCGCAGTCCACCTCGGCCGACCCGTCCGCGGTTGCTGGCAGCCTGCAGGGCAAACCGGCCCCGATCCCCGGCGTGAACTGCCGTCCCGAGCACAGCGAAGGTGGCGGTGGCTGATGGCGCAACCGGCCCCCGCCGGGGCGGGCCCGGCGGGGGCGACCGGGTCGGGCTCGCCCCCGAACACCGCTCCGACCAGGCGCAACACCGAGCTGGGCATGCTCGGCTTCGCCGCGGTTCTCGTGGTCAGCGCGCTCACGCTGGTGACGGTCAACCAGGAGCAGCAGCTCAGCGTCCAGATCATCTGGTACGGGCTGGCGTTCCTGGGGATGTTCGGCACCGCGCACATGGCGATCCGCCGGTGGGCGCCGTACGCGGACCCGCTGATCCTGCCGTGCGTGGCACTGCTGCACGGGTTCGGTCTGGTGATGATCTACCGGATCGACCTGGCGGCGGCCGAGAACGCGGCGAAGTCGCAGAAGGCGTTCGCGCCCGCGACGCCGAAACAGCTGCTGTGGACCGTGATCTCGCTGGTGCTGTTCCTGGTCGTGCTGAGCCTGGTGCGCAACCACCGCACACTGACCAAGTACGGCTACACGGTCGGGCTGGTCGGCCTGTTGGCGCTGGCCCTGCCGGCGATGCTGCCGGCCAGCCTGTCCGAGGCCGGCGGCGCCAAGGTGTGGCTGAAGTTGGGGATCTTCTCCATCCAGCCGGGTGAGTTCGCGAAGATCCTGCTGATGGTGTTCTTCGCGTCGTTCCTGGTGTCCAAACGCGACTTGTTCATGGTCGCCGGCCGGCGGTTCCTCGGGTTGGAGCTGCCCAGGGCGCGTGACCTCGGGCCGATCCTGCTGGCGTGGGGGGTCGCCATCGGCGTCCTGGTCTTCGAGAAGGACCTGGGCACGTCGCTGCTGATCTTCGGCATCGTGCTGGCCATGCTGTACGTGGCCACCGAGCGCGTCGCGTGGGTCGTGATCGGCCTCGTGCTGTTCCTCGGCGGCGCCTACATCGCGTACACGATCTTCACGCACGTCCAGCAGCGCGTGGCGAACTGGCTCACGCCGATGGACCAGGTGGTCTACGACCGGAAGGGCGGCAGCTTCCAGATCGCGCAGGGCCTGTTCGGCCTGGGCACCGGCGGGGTGGGTGGCACCGGTCTCGGTGCCGGCCGGCCGGACATGGTGCCCGCGGCGAACACGGACTTCATCACCGCGGCGATCGGCGAGGAGATCGGCTTCATCGGGCTGGCCGCGCTGCTGATGGTCTACCTGATCCTGGCCATGCGCGGCCTGCGCAGCGCGGTTGCGGTCCGGGACAGTTTTGGGAAGCTTCTCGGCGGGGGCCTGTCGTTCGCGATCATCATGCAGGTGTTCGTCGTGGTCGGCGGGGTGACGGCGTTGATCCCGATGACGGGCCTGACCGCGCCCTTCCTGTCCTACGGCGGTTCGTCACTGCTCGCGAACTACATCCTCGTGGCCCTCCTGCTGCGGATCTCGGACGCGGCACGACGGCCACAGACCGGGTCGCGGCCGCGGCCGGTTCAGCAGGCGCCGATCGCGGAGGCCAACACGGTGATGGTGGAGCGGCCGACATGAACACTCCTCTCCGGCGGGTCGGCCTCGCCATGTTGGCGATGCTTGTGTTGCTGCTGGGCAACATCACCTACATCCAGCTGTTCGACGCGGACAGCTACCGTGCGGACTCGCGGAACCAGCGCGTGCTGTACGACGAGTACTCGCGGCAGCGTGGCCAGATCATCGCCAACGGCGACGGCCGGGAACTGCTGGCCAAGGTCACGCCGACCAACGACCGGCTGAAGTTCCAGCGCCAGTACCCGATGGGCCCGGCGTTCGCGCCCGTCACCGGCTTCTACTCGACCCGGTACGGCTCCCGTGGCCTGGAGCGGGCCGAGGACGAGATCCTCAACGGCTCGGACGACCGGTTGTTCGTCCGCCGGTTGTCGGACCTGATCACCGGCCGGGACCCGCGCGGCGGCAACATCCAGACCACGATCATCCCGCAGGTCCAGCAGGCCGCGTACGACGCGATGACGGCGAAGGGCTACACCGGCGCGGTGGTCGCCCTCAAGCCGCAGACGGGCGAGATCCTCGCGCTGGTCTCGACGCCGTCGTACGACCCGAACCCGCTCGCCTCGCACGACAAGGACGTGCAGGAGCAGGCGTGGAACAAGATCAGGGACGAGAACAACCCGGCCAAGCCGGTGCTGGACCGGGCGATCCAGGAGTACTACCCGCCGGGTTCGACGTTCAAGCTGGTGGTCGCGGCGGCGGCGTTGGCCGACGGCAAGGACCCGAACTACATGCTGACGGCGGACGCGTCGATCACGCTGCCGGGCACCAGCACCGACCTGGAGAACTTCGCGCACAGCCACTGCGGTCCGGACGCCGGCGCGAGCCAGGTGACGATGGCGACCGCGTTGCAGTTCTCGTGCAACACCGCGTTCGCCACCCTGGCCGACCAGGTGGGCAAGCAGAAGCTGGAGGACCAGGCGGCGAAGTTCGGCATCGGCCAGACCGACCTGCAGATCCCGTTCGGCGTGGTCACGTCCACCGTCGGCAAGCTGCCGGACCGGGCGTCGCTGTTCCAGAGCGGCATCGGCCAGCGGGACGTGCTGCTCACCCCGTTGCAGGACGCGATGATCGCCGCGGCGATCGCGAACAACGGTGTCGTGATGCAGCCGCAGCTGGTGGAGAAGGTGCTCGCGCCGGATCTGCAGGTCATCTCGGACTTCCGGTCGAACGAGCTGAGCCGGGCGATGACCGGGAGCAACGCACAGGCGCTGCGCGACATGATGAAGCTGTCCGAGGACCACACCAAGGGCGACGGCAAGGTGCAGGGCCTGGTGATCGCGTCGAAGACAGGGACCGCCGAGCACGGCAGCGACCCGAAGAACACGCCCCCGCATGCTTGGTACGTCGCTTTCGCCCCGGCGGACAACCCACAGATAGCCGTGGCCGTCGTAGTAGAGAACGGCGGCGACCGCGGGCTGGCCGCGACGGGCAGTTCGGTCGCCGCCGGTGTCGGTCGAGCCGCGATCAACGCGTTGCCAGGACTCGGAGGTAGGTGAGCATGCTGACGTCGGGGCAGCTGCTCGCCAACCGCTACCGGTTGGCGAGGCGCATCGCCGTTGGCGGCATGGGCGAGGTGTGGGAGGCCGCCGACACACGGCTGGACCGCGCGGTCGCCGTGAAGGTGCTCAAGCCGGAACTGTGCGGCGACGCGGAGTTCCTGCACCGGTTCCGGACTGAGGCCCGGACCATGTCGTCGCTGAACCACCCAGGCATCGCGTCCGTGCACGACTACGGCGAGACGGCGGCGATCCCGGACGGCCCGCAGGACACCGCGTACCTGGTGATGGAGCTGGTGGAGGGCGAGCCGCTGGCCGGGATCCTGGCCAGGGAGCGCCGGATCAACGCCGAGCGGGCCCTGGACATCCTGGAACAGGCCGGGATCGCGCTGCAGGCCGCGCACGCGAGCGGGTACGTGCACCGGGACGTCAAGCCGGGCAACATCCTGATCACGCCGGCCGGTGTGGTGAAGCTGACCGACTTCGGCATCGCCAAGGCGGCCGACGCGGCGCCGGTGACCAGGTCCGGCATGGTGATGGGGACAGCGCACTACATCGCCCCTGAACAAGCGCTTGGTCACGACGCCGAGCCGGCCAGCGACGTCTACTCGCTGGCCGTGGTGGGCTACGAATGCCTGGCCGGACACCGGCCGTTCCTGTCGGAGAACGCGGTGACCGTCGCGATGATGCACATCCGCGACATGCCGCCGCCCCTGCCGCCGGACGTCCCGCCGGGCGCGCGCGCCGTCATCGACGCCACGCTGGTGAAAGACCCCCGTCGCCGCTACAGCAACGGCGGGGAGTTCGCTGCCGCGGTTGCCGCGGTACGCGCCGGCCGTCCGCTGCCGACCCCGTCCGGACTGGTCATGGCCGCGGCGCACACGGGTACCCACCCGAGGATCGCCCCGACCGCGATGCCACCGCAGATGGGCCCTGGCACAGGGGCGTTCCCGATGCCACCGCGGCCACGCAGGCGCAGCGGCCGGGCGTGGCTGTGGGCGTTACTGGTGCTGATCCTGGTCGCGCTGGTCGTGCTGGCGATCTGGGCGATCCCTCGGTTGACCGGATCGGGGACGCGGGGCACCCCGACCCCGGCCGGCGCCACGCCGGGGAAGACGGGTGTCAGCTTTCCGAACGGCGAATCGACGTACGGTGAACCCAGCGGACAAGGACGACCGGGCCAGGTTCAGGTTCGACCTGGGGATCTGCTCGACCACCCCGCCGACTACGTGGTCGAGTCGTTACGGAAGTCTGGGCTCCGACCGGACGTGCGGTCGCGCCCGAACGGGCAGCCGCAGGACCTGCGGACTTGCCTCGTCACCAGCGTGCAGCCGATCGGGACACTTGACCAGGGGTCGACGGTGACTGTTGAGTGCGCCCCTGGCGGGCAGCCGCCTGGCTGAAAACGGCCAGACGATCAAGCAAGAGCGGGCATGATGGGATCGAGAAGTTGACTAGGAGCGGGACAACGCAGCGATGACGACACCGCGACTGCTCTCCAATCGCTACGAGCTGGGCGAGACACTCGGCTATGGCGGCATGTCCGAGGTTCACAAGGGTCGCGACGTCCGCCTTGGCCGTGATGTCGCGGTCAAGGTGCTGCGCGCCGACCTGGCTCGTGACCCGCAGTTCCAGGAACGGTTCCGCCGGGAGGCGCAGAACGCCGCGGCACTGAACCACCCCGCGATCGTCGCCGTGTACGACACCGGCGAGACGCGCACCGAGTACGGCCCGCTGCCCTACATCGTGATGGAGTACGTCGACGGGCGGACCCTGCGCGACATCGTCAAGACCGAGGGCCCGCTGCCCGGCCAGCGCGCCATGGAGATCATGGCGGACGTCTGCGCGGCGCTGGACTTCTCCCACCGGCACGGCATCATCCACCGGGACGTCAAGCCGGCCAACGTGATGATCACCAAGACCGGCGCGGTCAAGGTGATGGACTTCGGTATCGCCCGCGCGGTGCACGACGGCCAGGCGGCCGTCACGCAGACCGCCGCGGTCATCGGTACCGCGCAGTACCTTTCGCCGGAGCAGGCCCGTGGTGAGGCCGTGGACGCCCGCAGCGACGTCTACGCGACCGGGTGCGTGCTGTTCGAGCTGCTGACCGGGGAGCCGCCGTTCACCGGTGACTCGCCGGTGGCCGTGGCGTACCAGCACGTCCGGGAGGACCCCCGTAAGCCCTCCCAGCTCAACCCGAGGGTCAGCCCCCAACTCGACGCGATCGTGCTGAAAGCGATGGCCAAAGGGGCGGCGAACCGGTACCAGTCGGCCGCGGAGATGCGGATGGACATCGTCCGCGTGCTGTCCGGCCAGCGCCCGGCCGCGCCGATGGTGATGACCGACGACGACCGCACCGCGATGATGGGCGGCCAGACCCGCTCCACCGAGGTCGTGCCCCGCGGCCGGCACCGCCCGGACGCCATGGCGGACGACTACGACGACTACGACGACGCCGAGGAAGAGCGGCGGCGTAAGCGTCGCCGGACGTGGATCACCGCGATCGTCACGCTGCTGGTCGTCGCCCTGATCGTGCTGGGCATCTACCTGGTCACCACGCTGCTGGGCAACAAGAACAACAGCGCGGACGCCAATTTCGCGACGCTGCCGGACGTGCGCGGCAAGTCACAGACCGAGGCCCGCAAGCAGTTGAGCGACGCCGGCTTCACCAAGTACGACTTCAAGCCGATCAACTGTGAGCCGGGTCCGGCCGGGGCGCCCGCGCCGTGCACGGCCGACCAGGTCGGCAAGGTGATCGAGCAGGACCCGGTGCCGGGCAAGGCGGACAAGACCAAGCAGGTGACCCTGACCTTCGGCGCCGGTGCCAGCCTGGTGCAGGTGCCGGACGTGAAGGGTCTGCCCAAGGACCAGGCCACCACCAAGCTGCAGGCCGCGGGCTTCACCATCGCCCCGCAGGACGGCTCCGAGCCGGTGACCGACTCGAAGCTGGTCGGCAAGGTCTCCAGCACCACCCCGGCGGCCAACAGCCAGGCGCCCAAGGGGTCGCCGGTGACGTTGAACCTCGGCAAGGCCCCGGACCCGGTGAACGTGACGAACGTGATCGGCCAGGACTTCAACACGGCCCAGCAGAACCTGCAGTCCGAGGGCTGGGTGGTCAACCGGACGGACGTCGAGTCCGACCAGCCGGTCGGCATCGTCACCGACTACACGCCGAAGAAGGCCAAGCCGGGCAGTTCGATCACGGTCAAGGTCTCCAAGGGCCCGCAGACCAGCGCGCCGAACCAGGACACGATCCAGATGCCGAACCTGGTGGGCATGAAGCGGCAGGCCGCGATCGACCTGCTGCGCAGCAAGGGCTGGGACGGACAGTTGAGCCCGTCGAACGTGCCGACCACGAACCCGGCCGAGGACGGTCAGATCGTCGACCAGAACCCGGACGCGGGCCAGCAGGTGGGGAAGAACCAGGCAGTGGATGTCAAGATCGCCAAGTTCGGGCCGGGCGGCTGAGTCGCTGTCGGCGCGTGATCCATGGTTTTGTATGTTGTTGCCCCCGGGGAACTCGGCCTGGCAGTACCTGGACGATGAGCGTCCGGAAAGGCGGACAGCAGTGGTTGGGCAACGTGGTGCGCTTGAAGGTCCGCCGCAGACATGACGCTGGCCATCAAGTACGCGGCGCGTAGCGACCGAGGCTTACACCGGTCCAACAACGAGGACTCGGTGTACGCCGGGCCGCACCTGCTCGCGATCGCGGACGGGATGGGCGGTCACGCGGCCGGCGAAGTGGCCAGCAAGGTGGTCATCGCCGCGCTGGCGCCGCTGGACGAGGAGGTCCCCGGCGACGACCTGCTCGGGAAGCTGCATGAGGCGGTGGTGACCGGCAACGACACCATCGCCGAACTGGTCGGCCAGGATCCCGAGCTCGAGGGCATGGGGACCACGCTCACCGCGATCCTGTTCGGTGGCGGCCGGATCGGCCTGGTCAACATCGGCGACTCGCGCACGTACCTGGTCCGGGACGGCGTGTTCAACCAGATCACCAGGGACGACAGCTTCGTCCAGTCCCTTTTGGACGAAGGCCGGATCACCCCGGAAGAGGCGCTGACCCACCCGCAGCGGTCGCTCGTGCTGCGGGCCCTGGTCGGGCACGAGGTGATCGAGCCGACCCTGCAGGTCCGGGAGACCCGGGTCGGCGACCGGTATCTGCTGTGCTCGGACGGCCTGTCCGACGTGGTGGTGTTCGACGCGCTGGCCGAGGCGATCAAGATCCCGGACCGGGAGGCCTGCGCGGACAAGATGATCGAACTCGCGTTGCAGGGCGGCGGCCCGGACAACGTGACGGTGATCGTCGCCGACGTGGTCGACGAGGACCCGAACCTGACCGAGGCGTTCAGCACCGACAACCACATGAAGCCGGTGGCCGCGCCGACCACCGCGGTGCCCCGCCCACCGATGGCGATGGGACCGCCACCGCAGGGCATGCCGATGCAGCAGCAGCCCCAGCAGCAACAACAACCACCGCAGAAGCCGAAGAAGAAGCGCGGCCGGCTGATCGTGATCTCGTGCGTGGTGGCCGTGGTGGTGCTGGCGATCGCCGCAGCGGCCGTCCGCTACCTGGCCTACAACAACTACTACATCACCGTCGCGGACAACTCGGAGATAGCGATCTTCCAGGGAGTCCGCGGCACAGTGCTCGGCTTCGAACTGCACCGCGAGGTCGAAGGCTCCTGCCCACCGGGCCGCCAGCCCTGCGTACCGCTGAAGCTGGCGGACATCAAGGACCCGGCCCGGCAGGAAGAGGTCAAGCAGGGCGTGGCAGTGGCCGACCTGGACTCCGCGCGAGCCACGATCGACGGCTGGCGGCACCCGGAAGACCCCGCCAACCAGTGCCCCACCCCGTCCAGCTCGACCAGCAGTTCGTCGGTGGCGCAATCGTCGATCGCCGGTCCGCCGCCGGAGGGGCAGCAGTCGACCTCCCAGTCCGCCTCATCACCGGTGTCGACGACATCGAGCCCGGTCGTCTCGAGCCCACCGAACCAGACCTGCCCCCGGTGACCCAGGGGGCAGGCCCACGGCCTAACGGATCGCGGCCGCCCGGGTAAGGGTGCGCATTTCCTTCTCCAGCTCGGCCACGGTCACCTCGGGCACCGGGTGGCCGCAGGTGGCCAGCCAGTTCGCCAGCATTCGGTGGCCGCCGTCGGTGAGGACGGACTCCGGGTGGAACTGGACGCCTTCGAGCGGCAGTTCGCGGTGCCGCATGGCCATCACGATGCCCGTCTCGGTCTTGCCGGTGACTTCGAACTCGGCCGGGACGGTCTCGGGCAGGATCGTCAGCGAGTGGTACCTGGTGGCGGTGAAGGGGTCGGGCAGCCCGGCCAGGACGCCGGCGCCGGTGTGGTGCACCTGGCTGGTCTTTCCGTGCAGCAGTTCCGGCGCCCGGTCCACGGTGGCCCCCCAGGCCACGCCGATGGCCTGGTGGCCAAGGCAGACGCCCAGAACCGGCAGTCCGCGCTCGGCGGACCGCTTGACGACCTCGATGCTGCGGCCGGCGCGCTCCGGGGTGCTGGGCCCGGGGCTGACAAGCACGCCGTCGAACCCGTCCAGCTCGTCCAGCTCTGGTGCGTCGTTGCGCCACACCACGCAGTCCGCGCCCAACTGGGCCAGGTACTGGACCAGGTTGTAGACGAAGCTGTCGTAGTTGTCGACCACCAGTACGCGCATGACCTCAATGCTATTCGTGTTCTCATCTCACGCGTGAGCATGCTTGCCAGACGGTTGGGTGTCGTCGACGCGACCACCATCGGGTTGGGGTCGATGCTGGGGGCGGGCGTGTTCGTGGCGTTCGCGCCCGCCGCGGCCGCCGCTGGGTCCGGTTTGCTGATCGCCTTGGTTCTGGCCGCGTTCGTGGCGTACTGCAACGCGTCCTCGTCCGCGAGGCTCGCGGCCAGATATCCGGAGTCGGGTGGGACGTACGTCTACGGCCGTGAACGGCTGGGTGACTGGTGGGGCTTCACCGCTGGGTGGGGGTTCGTGGCGGGGAAGATCGCCAGTTGCGCGGCGATGGCGCTGACCTTCGGCTCGTATGTGGCGCCGGGGTACGAGAAGGCGGCAGCTGTGGCGGCGGTCGTGGTGCTGACGACGATCACCTATCTCGGTGTCACGAAGACCGCGGCGGTGACGAAGGTGCTGCTGGCCGTTGTCCTGGCGGTGCTCGCCGGGTTCGTGGTGGTCGGCCTGCCGAAGGCGCATTGGCAGCCGATCACCTGGGACACAGCGGGAATCCTGCAGGCGGCTGGACTGCTGTTCTTCGCGTTCGCCGGTTATGCCCGGATCGCCACCTTGGGCGAGGAGGTCAAGGAGCCGAGCCGGACGATCCCGCGCGCGATCCTGATCGCCCTGGCCGCCACGGTAGTGATCTACGTGGTGGTGGGTGCGACGGCGTTGGGCGTACTGGGGCCCGCGCGGTTGGCCGGGTCGACGGCGCCGCTCGCGGAGGTACTGCCGGCCGCACGGATCGGGGCGGCCGCCGGCAGCCTGGGGGCGCTGCTGGCGCTCATCGCGGGGATCAGTCGGACCACGTTGGCGATGGCCCGCCGGCGTGACCTGCCGGCCCGGTTGGCCGATGTGCACGTGTCCGAGATCGCGGTCGGGACAGTCGTTTGTGGACTCATCCTGGCGTTCGACGTGCGCGGTGCGATCGGGTTCTCGTCGTTCAGTGTCCTTGTGTACTACGGGATAGCGAATCTGTCCGCGTACACAATGGAGAGAAAGTGGACAGCGGTGGCCGGCCTTGTGGGGTGCGTGGCGCTCGCCGGCAGCCTGCCGCTCGGCTCGGTGGTGACCGGGTTGGCGGTGTTCGCGGTCGGGCTCTGCGGGCGGTGGCTCGTACTGAAGTGGACCCGATAAAAGTGGTGCGGGCGTACCACTTTCCCGCTACTCTTCGGGCCGTGAACAAGGTCCTCATCTTCGACGCGGACGACACCCTGTGGGAGAACAACGTCCGGTTCGAGCGCGTGATCGACGACTACCTCGACTGGCTCAAGCACCCCACCCTGGACAAGACCGAACTCCGGCACATCCTCGACGACATCGAGCATGCCAACGTCCCCGTCCTCGGCTACGGCAGCAAGGCACTCCTGCAGAGCCTGGCGCAGATGTTCGAGCGGCTCTACGAGCGACCCGTCGGCGAGCGGGAGCGCACCGACATCGCGGAGATCGCGCGTGCGCTGGAGAACCACGAGGTCGACCTGGTCCCCCAGGTGTCCGAGACGCTCGCCGAGCTGGGCAGCAGGCACGACCTGCTGCTGCTCACCAAGGGCGACCCGGCCGAGCAGCGGGGCAAGCTGGACGCGTCCAACCTGGGCCACCACTTCCGGAGCGTGCACATCGTCGCCGAGAAGAACGTGGCCGCCTACCGGTCGCTCGTCGACGAGCACAGCCTGGACGTCGCGGTCACGTGGATGATCGGCAACTCACCGCACTCGGACATCCTGCCCGCACGGGCTGTCGGAATGAACGCCGTGTTCATCCCCAACCAGCACACGTGGGTCCTTGAGCAGGGCGAACTCGACCCGGCGGACAAGGGCGTGCTGCACCTGGCCGCGTTCACCGAGTTGCTGGCGCACTTCTAGACCGTGTCGTTGTTGAACCACAGCATGGGCTCCAGCCAGGGGAACACCACGAACAGCAACAACGCGACGATCCCGAGGACCAGGACCACGGCGATGACGATCCGGACGGCCAGCGGCCCGGGGATATGCCGCCAGATCCATCCGTACATCAGTTCTGCTCCTTCAGCTCCGGCGGCGTGTCCGCCTTGGTCGGGTCCTTCTTCCACTGCTTGATCAGCACCGCGTGGACGATCAGCCGTTGCCTGTCGGAGAACTTCGGGTGGCACGTGGTGAGGGTCATCAGCGCGGCCTGGTCGGCCGGTGGCGTGCTGCCGGCCTGGCCGGGCACGGGTGAGATCACGCTGCCGTTGGTCGGCAACACGATCTCCTGGCCGAACACCTTGCTGTACGAGCCGCCGAGCGGATTCACGTTCGCGCACCGCGGGTTGCCCTGCTGCTTGGTGGCCCACTTGGCCACGTCCGCCTGCATCGGCAGCATCCGGTAGACGAACCAGTCGGTCTGGGTCTCGATCACGATCGCGTCACAGGCCCGCAGCAGGTCAAGGTCGTTGAAGGGGGCGCCCATGCCGACCCGGTGGCCGGCGATCGCGAAGTTGCCCGGCTGGCCCGGCAGGGCGGTGCCCTTGTAGTGGCCGGGGCCGGACTCCAGGGTCTTGTCGCTGGTGCCCTCGAGGACGGTGAAGTGCACGTCCGCGCCGAGCGACGGCAGGTAGAGCTTGGCGAAGCCCTTGCCGTCCTCCAGGTCGTACTTGTTGGTCCGCTCGCCGCCGTCGACGGTGTCCTGGCCCTTCTTGTTGTTCCACTGGTCGTCCAGGGCGGCGGTGGCCTCGCGCTGCTTGCCGGCGGACAGCAGGTCTGTGATGTACACCTCGTAGACGACGAACAGCAGCACGACCAAACCGGCCGTGATCAGCAGTTCTCCGATGTTCCGCACGACCGTGCGGGCCCGGTCGGGGCGCTGCGGCGGCCGATCTGAAAGCTCGCCGTACATGCGTCCGGAGTTGTGGTCACCTTCATGACTTCCCACACGCACTCCCCTGGTGGATCGCAGACCTTGTCGACTACGTTAACGTGTTCCTACGGCGGCAGTTGCGCACGTCTCCTGCTCGTCCGTACACGCACGCATAACGCCAGGCGAGGACACGATGCCCAAGTCCAAGGTTCGCAAGAAGAGCGTCTACACGCCGCCGACCGATCGCCGTACCCCGGTGAAGGTGCGTGGCGGCGGCCCTTCGCACCCGGTGTACGTGACGGTGATGCTCGCCGTCATGGTGATCGGGCTCGCGTGGCTCGTGGTCAACTACATCGCCGGCCAACAGATCCCGTTCATGGCCGACCTGGGGAACTGGAACTTCGCCATCGGGTTCGCCCTGATGATCGGCGGGTTGTTGATGACCATGCGGTGGCGCTAGATCGTTGTTCACCCGGTAGAGGGATGCTGGACTGCACCCGTTCAGCCCAGCGTCACTGAACCACAAGGATGTAACTCATCCCCAGTGTGGACAACTTCTGTGGATAAGTAGGACAGACCGTTACGTGACGTCACCAAAGGCTGTTCTCAGCTGGTCGCCGCCGGCCCTGCTGGTCTCCATCGGATGGCTGGCGGCGGTCGGCGCGGTCGTGTTCGCCGTGGTCACGAGCGACCGGGCGGGTCAGGTCCTGCTAGGTGTCGCCGCCCTGGTCCTGCTCCTGCTGACGCTGCACGGCACCATCGCGCGGCCCCGGCTCGCTGCGGACAGTAACGGACTGACGGTCCGCGGGCTCACCAGGCGCCAGCAGTGGACGTGGGCCGAGGTGAACGTCCGAGTGGTGCGCACCCGACGGCTGGGCCGGCAGGTGAGCACCCTCGAACTCGACTTCGACGACACCCTGCTCGTCCTCGGCTGGATAGATCTCGGGGTCGCTCCCGAGGACGTCGCCGAGGCACTGCGTGAGCTACGCACCTAGAGGTCGACGACCTGGAGGCTGCCGAGCCCGGCCATCAGGCCGACGAGCACGACCAGCACCCCGATCACGGTGGCGGTCTGCACCTGGTTGCGGATCCGGGCCGGCGGGTACAGGAACCCGACGCCGACCGCGGCACCCGTGACCAGGCCGCCGATGTGCGCCTCCCACGAGATCGCCAGCAGGCCGGAGAAGCTCAACGCGAGGTTCAGCACGATCACCGCGATCACCTGGCCGAGCGGGAGCTTCAACCGGATCACGGTCACCAGCAGCGCGCCCATCAGGCCGTAGATCGCGCCGGACGCGCCCGCCGCGCCGGACGCGCTCAGGATGTACACCGCCGCGCTGCCACCGAGCAGCGACACCAGGTAGAGGGTCAGGAACCGGAGCCTGCCGAACACCAGTTCCAGTTCCCGGCCGATGATCCACAGCGACACCATGTTCAGCGCCAGGTGCGTGAACCCGATGTGCAGGAACCCGGACGTGACCAGCCGCCACCACTCGCCGTTCTGCACCAGGACGGGCGCCAGCACCCAGTCCACGAACGACTGCGACAGCTCGTTGTGGCTGATGCTCTGCGCCTGGTACGCGTTGAACGCGAACACCGCGATGTTGATGACGACGATGACCGGGACGACCACCAGACGGGAGCCGAGCTCGGCACCGGCGATCGTCACCGGCCGGCGCTGGGTCCGCTGGCCCTCCTGGACGCAGTCCACACACTGGTAGCCGACCGGAGCCTCCCGCAGGCACTCCGGACAGGCCGGCCGTTCACACCGGGCGCATCTCACCCCGGTCGGCCGGTCCGGGTGCCGTACGCAGGTTTCCACTCAGCCTCGCTCGATGACCACTCGGTTGATCACAACGTCCTCGGCCGGCCGGTCGTTGGGGCCGCTGGTCTTGACCCGGGAGATGGCGTCCACGACGGTGCGCGACTCCTGGTCGGCGACCTCGCCGAAGACGGTGTGCTTGTAGTTCAGGTGCGGCGTCGGGCCGACTGTGATGAAGAACTGCGAGCCGTTGGTGTTCGGCTGGTTGATGTTGGCCATGCCCAGCAGGTACGGCTTGTTGTACTGGAGTTCCGCCACGAACTCGTCGGGCACGGTGAACCCGGGGCCGCCACGGCCGGTGCCGGTCGGGTCGCCGGTCTGGATCATGAACCCGTCGATGACGCGGTGAAAGATCACCCCGTCGTAGTACGGGCCGGACGTGCCGCCCTGCGCGTTCTGCGGGGAGTACGCCTTGGTGCCTTCGGCGAGGCCCACGAAGCTGCTCACGGTCTTCGGTGCGTAGTCAGGGAACAGGTTGACTCGGATGTCACCCAGCGTGGTGTGCAGGGTGGCGGTCACCTTGATCCCGACGAGTGATTCGTTGCTGTCTGCCACGCCCTCAATCGTGCCATCCACGGCGGGAACGGGTCAGAAGGGGCAGGATGGGGTACCTGTCAATCAACCATCCATTTCGAAGTACGGACGAGGTGAAGGCGATGAACCGCGCTCCAGAGGCGGTGGACAAGGCCGTGGACGCCGTTCGCCGGGCGGAGCACAAGCTGGTTTCTGGTGCTGAGGACGTGGCGGCCAAGACCCGCGGGACGCGCCGCAAGCTGGCCCGCAAGGCCAAGGCCGCCCGCAAGGACCTGGCGAAGACCGCGCACAAGGCCAAGGGCAGCATCCAGGAGCTGGCCGGCACCGAAACCAAGCGTCGCCGTCGCTGGCCGTGGATGGTCGCGCTGGTCGTCGCCGCGGCCGGCACGGCCGTGGTGGTCAAGTCCCGGTCCGGTTCGTCCGAGGACGTCTTCACGCCGGAGCCCCGGACCGAGGACGAGACGCCCGAGCCGAAGCAGCAGGAGAACGGCCAGCGGGCCAAGTCGGCCGCCCCGTCCGACAAGTAGTCGCGCCCCCGGTGTGGCGTCCGCGCCGCACCGGGGGCGGTCAGAGCCCGAGCGCGGTGATCGCCTTCTCGGCCACCCGCCGCGGCTTGGTGGACTGCGCCTGGTTCGACGTGACGATCACCGCGGTGACGTCCTTGGCGACGGCGTAGACCGAGCTCTTGTCCTGGCCCAGTGAGCCGCCCTTCCAGCCCGGCGGCGAACTGGCCGGGTTCGACGTCGCGATCGGCGCCGCCTGGTCGACCAGGGCCTTCGCGTTCTTCGCGTCCCCCACGTACACCCGGACGGTGAGCTGGACCGTGCCGTCCGGACGGTAGAAGAAGCACGCGGGATGCGGTTTGTCCGCGGAAATCCGGACCTTGGTGACGTGCTGGCCGTTGGCGTCCGCGACAAAGGTGCTGTCGAGATAGGGGCACGGCCCGTCCGCAACCGGTTCCGGAGTGGTCGGCGGCCCTTGATCAGTACTTTGCGGGGTGGCGGTCGGCGGTGTGGACGTGGGTATCGTGACCTGCTGCTTGGGTGGGCTCGTTGAGCATGCCGTGGCGCAGAGCAGCAGGACCAGGGCTGGGGTCGCTCGCTTCATGGCATGGTCAGTTAATCAGACGCCATCACGTGGATCTTGTCGACCTCGCTGAACCGCCCTGGGCCGTTCGGCGTAAGCCGTTGTCGCAACACCTTGCTAATCCTGCAACGGTAAGGGGTTTGGATGGAGACGATCCTGCGGCGTAGGGAAGACCTGCTGTCGTTGTTCCGGTTCGTGGTCGGCGTGCTGTTCGCCTGCCACGGAATTGCCAAGTTGTTCGGAATGTTCGGCGGCAAGACCGTCACGTTCGGTTCGTGGCCGAGTTGGTTCTCGGCGGTCATCGAGTTCGGCGGGGGCCTGGCGGTGATGCTCGGAGTCGGAACGCGCATCGCCGCTCTGTTGTGCTCCGGTGAGATGGCGTACGCGTATTTCACCACTCACCAGCCGAAAGCGCTCTGGCCGATCGAGAACGGCGGCGAACTGGCCGCGGTCTACAGCTGGGTCTTCCTGTTGATCGCCATTGTCGGTCCGGGTAGCTACACCCTGACCAAACTCTGGCAGCGGGCGCACCAGCCCAGTCTGACCGAGTAGGGATCACTCCTGGGTCCTGTCAGCGTCGACAGGACTCAGGGCTCCAGCAACCTTTGCACCTCGTCGGCCGACTGCTCGACGATACTGCGGGCCACCCGTTCGGCGGCCGCCGCGTCACCTCGTCGAATCGCTTCCGCCACAAGGACATGCCAGTCCAGTGCCTCCCGGTTGGCGGTCGCCGGGAGCAGGCTCAGCTCTTTCCGGCCGTTCAGCACCGTCGCGGTCACCTCGCCGACGTGCACGAACAAGTCGTTGCCGCACGCGAGGAACACGATCCTGTGGAACGCCACGTCCGCGGCGATGAACCTGCCCATGTCACCGGCGACGGCATGCGCACGCATCTCGTCCGCGAACCGGGACAACTCCGCTCGCTGTTCGGCAGTGGCGTGCGTCGCGGCGAGACCAGCGGCGACCGGTTCGACCGCGCCACGTAACTGGGACAGCTGGCCGAGCAACCGCCGGCGGTCCGATCCGGCCAGGCGCCACCGGATCAGCTGCGGGTCGAAGAGGTTCCAGTCCGTGGCGGGCAGGACGGTCATCCCGACCTTCGGTCGGCTGCGGACCATTCGCAGTGCCTCCAGCACGCGCACGGCTTCCCTTGCCACGGTTCGGGAAACGCCGTATCTGGTGGTCAGCTCGTCGAGGCGGAGAATGGTGCCGCTCGGATACCGGCCCGAGGCGAGCGCCATGCCGAGTGAGTCGAGCAGGTGCGCGTGCAGGCCGCGCGCGGACGTCACCGAGGCTCCAGGATCCGCTCCGCGACCACCAGGTCGTGTTCGAACGTGATCTTCAGGTTTCGTTGCTCACCTGGAACCCAGTGCACCTGGATGTCGGTGTACCGCTCAACGCACGACGCGGTGTCCGTGCCGTCGAACCCTTCCGCGGTCGCCTGCTCGTACGCGTCGAGCAACGGTTTCGCCAGGAACCCTTGTGGTGTCTGGACCGCGACCAGTTCCTCGTCGACCGGCACGACATCACCCTCGGGCGTCTCGGCTGCGAGATCCTCACTCAGCAGCCCAGGGATCGCACCGCCGTGCTCGCGGGTCGCCGCCAGCACCGCGCCCACAAGGTCACCGCTGGCCAGCGGGCGGGCTCCGTCGTGAATCAGAACGGTGTCGATCTCGCCGGACTCGATCCGCGGGGCGAGATGCCTGAGCGCGGCCAACTCCGAGCCCTGCCGCGTGCTGCCGCCGGAGACCACGTCGACCGCCATGTCGCCGACGACCTCGGCCATGAACTCGACGTCCTGTGGGCGGGTCACCAGAACAAGGACGTCGCAGTGTTCGGCGAGCGCGTGCAGCGACCAGGACAACACCGGCCGACCGGCCAACGGCAGATAGACCTTGTTGACCGACCGGCCGAACCGCGAGCCGGAACCACCAGCCAACACCACTCCGGCCACGTGTGTCACGGCCTCGATCATCCTCGTTGTCCCGTTGCCTGCACCAGAGGGTCACGCGACCAGACGCAGCCAGGCCGCGGTGAGTGCGGCGTGCCCGGCCGGCGTCGGGTGCACGCCGTCCGCGGCCCAGTACTCCGGTCCGGTCGTCGCGGCGAGCAGGCGGTCATACCCCGTTTCGAACTCCTCCACCGGGATCACGTACCCCGCTGGATCCAGCGTGTGCCAGCCCATGTCGTTGACTCCCACGAGGATCGACACCACGTCCGGGCGGGCGTCGAATCGCCGGTGAACACCACGGTGCTTCCTGGGCGCAGGGTGATCGTCATGTGCGCTCCTCGAATTCGGCACTGCCGAACCACTGCCCGACGGCCCGTTCGAACGCTTGCCGGTCGAAGTCGCGATCGCCCGCCCAGGCGACGACGCCGTCCGGCCGGACGAGCACGGCACCCAGTCCGAGGTCGTTCTTGGCCGTGCCGGCCACATAACGCAGCCGGCTCGTCGCCGAATCACGCAGCCGGCGGTCGGTACTGAAATCCAGCACGACGCCTTGTCCGTCCTGCATCTCCTCGCCGAGGCGAGTGCCGTCGCGGAGCTGGAAGTTCGGGGCGTTGCGGCCGACCAGTGGGTGCTCGCTGCCGAGGTCGTAGCGGATCGACGATCCCGACACCTTCTCGAACACGTAGGTCGTTCCGTCCCGGGTCCGGAGCAGGTCGCGGATCAACCCCTGGACCGCCTGGCCATGCGCGTCCGGCCGCAGGGCCACCGCCTGCGCGCGCGTCCAGTCGAGCACCCAGGCCGCGACCGGATGGCGTTCACGGGTGTAGGTGTCGAGGAACCCGTCCGGTCCGTGTCCGTGCACGGTCGCCGCGAGCTTCCATCCCAGGTTCATGGCGTCGCCAAGGCCGGTGTTGAGTCCCTGCCCGCCAAGCGGCGAGTGGATGTGCGCGGCGTCGCCCGCGAGCAGGACGCGTCCCTGCCGGTAGGTCGTGGTCTGCATCGCCCGGTCGGTGAAGGTCGAGACGAGATGGACCTCGCTCAACGTCACGTCGGTGCCGGACACGCGGCGCAGAACCGCCTGGAGGTGGTCGCGGGTCGGCTGCCGCGAGCGGTCGAAGGCGCCGAGGTCGAAGTCCATCATGCCGATGTGCCCTTCGGTGGGCATCTGGATGTACATGCCCGAGGGCGTCAAGTTGAACCCCGGGCTCAGCTTCTCGGGATCGGCGATGGTGACGAGCATGGTGTAGCCGGTGAACTGCGGCTCGGTGCCGACGAACTCGAAGCCCGCGAGCCCACGTACGGCACTGCGTCCGCCGTCGCAGCCGACGACCCAGCGCGCCGCGTACTCGTGCTCACCGGCGTGCACGACCGCGCTCTCGTCGTCCTGCGCGATGGCTGAGACCGTGACGCCGCGCCTGATCTCCACGCCGAGCTTGGCTGCCCGCTCGGACAGCACCGACTCGACCGCTTCGAGGCTGGTCATCAGCGAGTCCGGTGCCGGGCTGGGCAGCCGGAACGCCAACGCGGCGACGTCGACCTTGGCCGGATCGAGCACCATGCCTGCGAAGTGGCCCACGCGGCGCGGCGGTGCTGCCTCGTCCACACCTGGATCGTCGTGGACACCCGACGCGGTCAGTAGCGAGCAAAGCATTCCGCGCCGGTAGAACGTCTCGACCGACGCGGCGGACAGGCCCCGCACCCCGAGCGGGTCCGCCCGCCACGGGGAGTGGGGCTCCGGCTCCCGCTCAAGCACCAGGACCGAGCAGCCCGCGAGGCCAAGCTCACAGGCGAGGAGAAGACCGACCGGGCCGGCCCCCACGATCACTACGTCATACACGAGTAACTCCCCATTCTTCGGACACGCGGAGACTGACGCGAGCCGCTCACACGGGGCGCACACGACGCTCACACCGGGTCTGCGCGAAGATCAGGGAATGGACGGGGGTGCGCGCCTTCGCGTCACGATGCTCGGGGCGTTTCAGGCGTCTCGCGGTGACGCCGCACTACCTGTTCCGGGCGCGCGGTTGCAGGGCCTGGTCGTACGGCTGGCACTCGCCGGCGGGCGCGCGGTCGAACAGACCGTCCTCATCGACGCGATCTGGGCTGAGGAACCGCCAGCAGACCCCGCCCACGCCCTGCAGGCCCTTGTCTCGCGGCTGCGTCGCGCCCTCAGCTCGGCTGGCGACGTCGCCCAGGTCGCGGGCGGCTACCGGCTGGCCGTGGCCGACGTGGACGCGCTACGGTTCGAGCAACTTGCCGCCGCCGGCCGTGACCGCCTACGCGCAGCGGCCGTGCTCGGCGAGGCCGTGGCGCTGTGGGGCGACCGTCCAGGCGTCGAGCCCCCCGGTCGTCGCCGCGGTAGCACCCGCCGCCGCAACCCTGCTGGCCCACACTTCCGTCGAGGCCGTCGCCGACCTCGCTGACGCCGAGCTGTCCCTGGGCCGCGCCGATACGGCCGCTGCCCACCTGACCGCCCTACTCGCCGAGCAGCCGGTCCACGAGCGGGCGGCCGCGCTGCTCATGGACGCGCTCGGCGCCCAAGGTCGTCAGGCCGACGCCTTGGCTCTGTACGAACGAGTCCGCGAAACCCTCGCCGACGACCTCGGCACCGACCCTGGCACCGCGCTGCGTGAGCGCCACCTGAGCCTGTTGCGCGCAGAGCGGCCGGCCCTAACCAGCTCGAGCAATCTGCCCGCGCCGCTGACCAGCTTCATCGGCCGCGACGAGGACCTCGCCCGGATCCACACGCTGCTCGCCGCGGGTCGTCTGGTCACCGTGCTCGGGCCTGGCGGCGCCGGCAAGACACGCCTCGCCGTGGAGGCCGCCCGCCGCCACGAGTACCGCGACGGCGCCTGGATGATCGACCTCGCCTCGGTCATCGAGCCGGCCAAGGTCAGTGCGGCCGTGCTCGCCGGGATACGCGGCGGCGCGAGGTTCGAGGCCCGGATGCGGGTCGTGGGCGACGAGCTGGACGTACTCGTCGACCAGCTCGTCGGCCGGGAGAGTCTGCTGCTGGTCGACAACTGCGAGCACCTGATCGACGCCGTGGCCCACCTGGTCGCGACACTGCTGTCCCGTTGCCCGGGGCTACGCGTGCTCGCCACCAGCCGCGAAGCCCTGGCAGTCGACGGCGAGGCGTTGGTGCCGCTCGGCCCGCTCGCGCTGCCCGGCCCGAACGACGACGTCGAACAGGCCAGGCGGGTGGCGTCGGTGCGCCTGTTCACCGAGCGGGCCGCAGCCGTGCGCCCCGGCTTCGACGTCGACGAGACGACGCTGCCCGAGGTCCGGCGGGTGGTCCGCGGCCTGGACGGGATGCCGCTGGCGCTGGAGCTGGCCGCGGCCCGACTGCGGACGCTGTCCCTGCCCGAGCTGGCCGACGGACTGTCCGACCGGTTCCAACTGCTGACCAGCGGCAGCCGTACCGCGCTGCCCCGGCACCGCACGCTGCGCGCCGTCATCGCCTGGAGCTGGGACCTGCTGAGCGAGCACGAACGTACGGTCGCCGAACGCGTCTCGATCCTGCCCGGCGGCGTCACCTTGGCCTCGGCCGCCGCGGTCTGCGCCGAGATCCCGGCCGCCGAGATCCCCGAGCTGATCGCCGGTCTCGTCGACCGGTCGCTGCTGCAGCTCGCGTCCGACCCGGGCCGATACCGAATGTTGGAGACCCTGCGCGAGTACGGCATCGACCGTCTGCGGGAGACAGGCGACCTCGACACCGTCCGCGACCTGGCCGCCGGCTACTTCGCCGAGCTGATGGCCCGATGCGACCCGCAGCTGCGCGGGCCTGGCCAGCTGGCGGCCATCCGCGTTGTCAGCGCCGAGTACGACAACGCGCTGGCCGCCCTGCGCTGGCGGTGCGACACCGGTGATGCCACCGGCGCGGTCGCTCTCGCCCTGAACCTGACCTGGTACTGGCTGATGTTCGCCCGGCACCCCGACGCGGCCTACTGGCTGGGCGAGGCACTGGCGGTGCCTGGCGGTGAGCCGACGCCCGACCGCGACTGCGCCCAAGCGATCTACCTGGTCAACCGGGTCGACGCCCGGCCAGGGACGACCGCCGAGGCGGCCGAGATCCGTGAGCTGGTCGACCGGCTGCTCGCGTACCCGGTGCTGCCGGTGCGGGTACGCGCGCTCACCGTGCTCCCGCTCGCGATCCTTCAGGAGGAGGAGACCGCGCTCGCGATCCTCGAGGCCCTCGTCGACGACGTCTGGCTGGCCGGGCTGGCCCACATGTTCCGAGCCCAGGTCGCCGAGAACGCGGGCGAGCTCGACAAGATGCGCACCGCCGTGGACGTGGCCCTGGCCTGCTTCCGACAGGCCAGCGACCGCTGGGGCCAAGCCACCCGTACTGCCGTTACGCGCCCAACTGCGGCAGTACGACGACGACCTCGACGGCGCGCTGGCCGACCTGCGCGAGGCCCAGTCGCTGGCCGACGAGTTCGGCTCGCGCAGCCTCAGCGACGAGGTCTTCAGCGACCTCCGCTGGATCGACCTGTACCTGCGGCGCGGCGACGCCGACCTGACGATCGCGATGATCGACTCGGCCGGGAGCGGGCGAACTCGCCGGAGATGCTGGCCCTGGTCAACGCGTGGGAGGCCGTCTTCAGGATGCGGCTCGGCGAGCTGGACCGGGCCAGGAAGCTACTTGACGACGCCGAACGAGGTCTGCACAGCGGCACCAGGTTCCCCGCCGACCACGCCCGGACGCTGGTCGGCAACGTACGAGCCGTGCTCTGCTTGGAAACGGGTGACCTGGCCGACGCGGAGAAGGCTGTGGAGAAGGCATACGCGGCGGCGCTGAAGACCCGGGACCTGCCGATCATGTCGCAGGTGGCGGTCACCACGGCCGCGCTCGCCCAAGCACACGGGCGGCATCACGAGGCCGCTGTCCTGCTCGGCGCCGCCGCCCGCCTACGCGGTACTCACGACCGCACCAATCGGTACGTTCACGAACTCACCTACCGGGGACGGGCCGCCCTCGGCGAGGAAACCTTCGCCACGGCATACGACAAGGGTTGGGAGCTGGATGGGAAAACAGCCGTGACCGAAGTCGACCCGGCCCGACTACGCGCCTGAGCGCCACCCATGTTTCACGTTGAACCAAGTAAATTCAGTTCTGGTTGACCGCCGGGCCGTCGCACACTGTGCGCCATGAAAGAACCAGGACTCGGCGTCGACTTCGGCCGAGTGATCAACGAGGGCTCAGCAGAGCCAGGAGGCGACGACACCACGTTTCTGAGCGGCGGGTACGAGGAAGCCATGCGCACGCCGGCGATGCCGGACGCGATGGACGTCCTGCCGCGGCTGGTCGAGATGTTCGAAGGTCGCGTGTGGATCGTCTCCAAGTGCGGCCCACGCATCCAGGAACGCACCCTACAATGGCTGGACCATCACGACTTCTGGAACAAGACCGGCATTCTCCGTGCCAACACGAGGTTCTGCCGCGAACGTGCCGAGAAAGCAGTGCACTGCAAGCGGCTCGGCATCACGCACTTCATCGACGACCGGCGGGACGTCCTCGGCCACATGCGGGACGTCGTCGAGCACCGCTACCTGTTCGGTCCACAGAAGACACCCGCACCGGACTGGGTCGTCGCGACGCCCACGTGGGCCGACGTTCAGTCCCTGATCTCCTTGAGCAGTTCCCGAACCCGAGCCATGACGACCTCGGTGACCTCGCCTAAGAGTTCCCGGTCGACCGGCCGGTCCCGGTAGGCACTGAGATCCACCGGTTCGCCGACGAGCATTCGCACCCGCTTCGGCGGAAACGGCCGGAAACGCCGCCGCCGTGAGTCGAGGATCTCCTTCGTCCCCCACTTCGCGGCCGGGATGACCGGCACGTCGTTGGCCAAAGCCAGCCTCGCCACCCCGGTCCGCCCTGCACCCGGCCACCCATCGGGATCGCTGGTCAGCGTGCCTTCGGGGTAGATCACCACGACCTTGCCGTCCCGCAGCGCGGCGTCCGCGCCACGCAGGCTGTCGCCAGCCTTGGACGTACCCCGGAAGACCGGGATCTGCCCGGCGCCGTCCAGGACCCGGCCGAGAACCGGGATCTTCCACAACGTGTGCTTGGTGAAGAACCGGGGGATGCGGCCGTACTCATGGATGGAGATGGCGTCGATGATGGGATCGATGTACGACGGGTGGTTGAGCACCACCAACGCGGCGCCCTCACGCGGAATGTTCTCCAGCCCACGCGTGGTGCGGCGGGCGAACAGCCAAGTCACCGGATAGAACACCGATGCCAGCACACCAATGGCAAAAGTCCCCTTTTCCCTCACCGCCCCAACGCTACCGCGAACCCACGCAGCGCGCCCCGGGTTGGCCCGCTGTGAGGTGAGGCGCGCGAAGCGCGCACGTGGGGGGTTTGGGGGGCTCGGCCCCCCAAAATGATGTCGGAGCGAGCCGGCGAAGGTTGCGAAGCAACCGAGCAGGGTACGCCCGAGTGGAGACGAGGGGAATCGAACCCCTAACCCCTGCCTTGCAAAGGCAGTGCTCTGCCAATTGAGCTACGTCCCCGTGTGGGACTTGGCCAAGGTACCTCTGTGGTGGCCGCGCCGGTCGGCACGGCCACCGCCAGGTTGTCGCTGGTTACTTCTTGGCGCCGTTGTTGCCGGCCGGCGCGGTGGCCTCGCGCCACAGGTCGGCCTCGGCCTTCGCGGAACGGCTCCGCCGCACCACCAGGAAGATGGCACCAGCAACAGCCACAAGTGCGAAAAGCTTCTTCACGTCAGGCCTCCTTCAGGCACATGCTTAAGTTCCCCAGGCGCTCCCCAGCCTACGCGAAGCCCACCTTGGCGCGCAGCGCCCATCTGTTCCTGGGGGGTTTGGGGGGCTGGGCCCCTCAAAATAATCCGATCGATCCCGGCCCACGCTCCCCGTGGGCACAGCTCACCCAATCGATCGGTGGGCCCAGGAGGACTTGAACCTCCGACCTCTTCGTTATCAGCGAAGCGCTCTAACCGCCTGAGCTATGGGCCCTTGTGGGAACGAGGAGAAGATTACAGCACACCCGATCGCTCCCCCAAACCGGTATCCCCGGCCTACTCCCGTTCTGCCAGCGTGACTTCGAGGCCGCCGGCCAGGTCCGCCGAGACGTTGTAGACGAACGCGCCGACCGTGGCCAACGCGCTGAACAGCACGATGTTCACCGCGCCGATGATCGCCGCGACGCCGAACACCCGGCCGGCGCTGACCAGTGGCTGGCCGGTACCGCCGCTGTTGGCGGCGAACAGGTCGTTGCCGATGCCGTTGATCTTGTCCCATACGCCCATGCCGTCCAGCACCGCGTACAGCACGCCGACCGCGACCATCCAGACGAAGAACAACGCCACACCGAGCACCAGCGACAGCTTCAGCACCGACCATGGGTCGAACCGTTTGATCTGCAGGTTCGCCCGCCGAGGTCCACGGCCGGGACGACGGAGGGCACTCGGCGGCGCGCTTCCGCGCGGCGCACCAGCGAGCCCCGGGATCGGCGGGGCCTGGCCGCCCAGGTTCACCGTTGTCCGCGCGGGTTGACCGATCGGCGGCTGCGGACCTGTCTGGTGCAGGCCGACCGGCGGGTACTCGCCGAGCGCACGTGGCGCGGCCGTGCCTGTGACCACAGGACGCGGCACGCTCACGGTCTCCTCGTCCACCAGACGGGGGCGGGTGCGCTCTTCGACCACAGGCGGCTGCACGGGTTCGGGTTCTGGGTCGGCCGCGTACTTCGCGTCGCTGGTGACACGCTGCCAAGGTGGCGGCGCGGCAGCCTCGTCCTCGACCGCCACTGATTGGGCTGCCTTCTCGGTTGCCTCGCCCTGCCCATTGGCCTGTTGCTGCGGCTGTTCGGTCGAAGTCGAACGGTTTACGGTGGAGACCGTGACGGTCCGGTCGACCGCCACCTCCTGCGTCTTGTCCGTTCCTCGACCGTCCTGGGTCTCGGGGGGTGTCACGAGCTCGTCCCTCGTCTCGTCGTCGGTTCGGTCCCGACCTCTAGTCTGCGGGCTGTTCGGTTGACGCGCTGGACGGGTCGGTGGTTGTCCCGTCCGCCGGTTCCTCCGCCGCCACTTCGGCGTTCTCCGACTCCGCCGTCTCCGCACTGCGGGCGATGGCGACCAGCAGGGTGCCTTCGCCGATGTTCATCAGCCGCACACCCTTGGTCTGCCGACCCGCCTTGCGGACCTCCGCGGCCGACGTCCTGATCACACCGCCCGCCGAGGTGATGGCGTAGATCTCGTCGTCGGTCTCGACGATGAGCGCACCTACCAGCCTGCCACGCTTCGAGTCCTGCTGGATGGTCAACACACCCTTGCCGCCGCGGCCCTGCACCGAGTAATCCTCGATCGGCGTGCGCTTCGCGTACCCGCCGTCGGTGGCGACAAGGACGAACGTGCCTTCCCTCACAACTCCGAGAGTAAGCAGCTCGTCACCGGAATTGAACCGCATGCCGAGGACACCTGACGTGGCCCGACCCATCGGCCGCAGCGCCTCGTCGTTGGCGTGGAACCGGATCGACTGCCCGCCCGCCGACACCAACAGCAGGTCGTCCTCGGCGGCGCACATCACCGCCCCGACCAGCTCGTCACCCTCACGGAGGTTGATGCCGATCAGGCCGCCGGCCCGGTTGGAGTCGAAGTCGGACAGTTTGCTCTTCTTGACCAGGCCGTCCTTGGTCGCGAGCACGAGATAAGGCGTGACCCCGTAGTCCTTGATCTGGATGACCTGGGCGATGTGTTCCTCGGGCTGGAACGCCAGCAGGTTCGCCACGTGCTGGCCACGCGCGTTACGACTCGCCTCCGGCAACTCGTACGCCTTCGCGCGGTACACCCGGCCCTTGTTGGTGAAGAACAAGATCCAGTCGTGCGTGGAGCACACGAAGAAGTGCGCCACGATGTCGTCCTGCTTGAGGCCCGCGCCCTGGACACCCTTGCCGCCGCGCTTCTGTGCGCGGTACAGGTCGGTCTTCGTACGCTTCGCGTAGCCCGTCCGCGTGATCGTGATCACGACGTCCTCGACCGCGATCAGGTCCTCGACCGACACGTCGCCGTCGAACGGGATGATCCTGGTCCGCCGGTCGTCGCCGTACTTGTCGACGATCTCGGTCAGCTCGTCCCGCACGATCGCCCGCTGCCGTTCCGGCTTGTCCAGAATGTCCTGCAGGTCGGCGATGTACCGCTCGATCTCGGCCAGTTCGTCGATGATCTTCTGGCGTTCCATCGCGGACAGCCGGCGCAGCTGCAGGTCCAGGATCGCGGTCGCCTGAACCTCGTCGACGTCCAGCAACGCCATCAGGCCGGTACGCGCCTCCTCGGTCGACGCCGACCCCCGGATCAGGGCGATGACCTGGTCCAGCATGTCCAGCGCCTTGACGTAACCGCGCAGGATGTGAGCCCGCTCCTGCGCCTTGCGCAACCGGAACCGGGTCCGCCGGATGATGACCTCGACCTGGTGCTTGACGTAGTGCCGGACGATCTGGTCCAGCCGCAGCGTCCGCGGCACACCGTCGACCAGCGCCAGCATGTTGACACCGAAGTTGTGCTGCAACTGGGTGTGCTTGTACAGGTTGTTGAGGACGACCTTGGCGACCGCGTCCCGCCTGAGCGTGATCACGATCCGCATGCCGCTGCGCTTGTTGGACTCGTCGGCGATCTCCGAGATCCCGGCGATCTTGCCGTCCCGCACCAGCGAGGCCATGTTCTCGATCAGGTTGTCCGGGTTGACCTGGTACGGCAACTCGGTGACCACAAGGATGGTCCGCCCCTTGGCGTCCTCCTCGACCTCCACCACGGACCGCATCCGGACCGAGCCGCGGCCGGTCCGGTACGCGTCCTCAATCCCTTGCGTACCAAGGATGAGACCGTGCGTCGGGAAGTCCGGCCCCTTGATCCGCGTCATCAACGCGGCCAAGGTCTCATCATCGCCCGCGTCCCAGTTCTCCAGCGCCCACACCACACCGTCGGCGACTTCACGCAGGTTGTGCGGCGGGATGTTCGTCGCCATCCCGACGGCGATCCCGGAACTGCCGTTGATGAGCAGGTTCGGCACCCGCGAAGGAAGAACGACCGGCTCCTGCGTCCGGCCGTCGTAGTTGTCGCGGAAGTCAACGGTGTCCTCGTCGATGTCGGCCAGCATGTGCATGGCCAACGGCGTCAACCGCGCTTCGGTGTTGTGGCTGACGAAGCCATCGGTGATGAACGCGTGGTCTTCGGTGTCGACCCGAAGGCTGTACACCGGCTGGACGCCGGCATCGGTGATCGACTTGACCTCGGCGTAGTAGAACCGCCCGTCCACCAACGGCTCGACGACCGAAAGCACCTCCGGGTCGGTGATCCGCGAGGTGATCTCGTCGCGGGTGGTCTCCCACCGCTCGACCCGGTCGACGTTGTGCCGACGCAGCCAGTCGCGCTCGGTCCACCGGTCGGCGCCACGCTCGCGGATGTACTCGCCGACAAACGGCACGTGATCGCTGGACATCGAGCGGCTCTCGGTCGGCACCGAGGCGAGGATCGCGATCAGCTTGTCCTGCTTCACGCCGAGGAAGCCGACGTGGTTGGCGAACAGTCGAGCGTCTCGGCGGTTGGTGATGACGACCTTGATCTCGCCGTGCTCGTACCGGACCTGCTTGCTGACGACGCCGAACTGGAGCAGAAGCTGCTGCACCTCGGCGGCGAGCCGAGGGCTGCAAGTCGAGTAGGAGATCTGAACCGTGTTGCGGGGTAGTGCGGAAGCCGAGCCATCACCAGTGAACAACGAACTGAGGAAGGCCCGCTTCACTGTGACGCCGCCGCTCCACACGAACTCCGGCACGAACTTCTCCGCGCTGCGAAGATCCGCAAGCTCGGCGATGACACTCTGGCGCAGCGTGTTCGCCGGGAAACGAAGCTTGTAGAGAGTCTTGCCCGTGACCGTCATCTCGGTGTGGATGCTGCGCGTAGAACCAACTGACTTGTCATAGGCGGCCACGACAGAGTCGAAGAAGTCCTTGTCGGTGTTGTCGAAGCCAGCCTGGCCGTGGACACCGGTCCAGCCTTCGCTGATGAACCCGCCAGCCAGAATCGCAGCGGTGTATTCCTTCATCAGGACGTATTCCTCGTCCTGCGGAGTGCGCTGCATGACCACCCGGTCGCCCGGGCGAATCTCTTCCAGCAGCTTCCAGAGCAGCGTGGGCACACCGAACAGGCTCACCAGGCAGAGCACCGGGTGGTTGTGCGTGCCGGTCAGCTCGTAGCCCTCGCGGGTGGTGAGCTTCAGGGTGGGGTGCTCGCCGGAGTGGAACAGCATCTCGGCGCGAACTGGATCACCGTTGCGGTCCAGAACCTTGAGATCGATCGGGTTGTCCGAGTTGGCCTTCGCGTCCGCAACGATGTCGCCGACCTGGACCGTAGCCCCATCAGCCATCCGAATCCGAGTGTGACCTGCGACGCAATATCTCATCGCGGCTGCTGGATCGTTGCCGGGGGAACCGAAGTTGCCCTGGCCGTCGATCAACGGGTAACGCATCGACCAGCCCTGGGCCAGGCGGACCAGGGTGTCGTAGATGGCCGAGTCGCCGTGCGGGTGGTAGTTGCCCATCACGTCGCCGACGACGCGGGAGCACTTGACGTAGCCGCGGTCGGGTCGGAAGCCGGAGTCGTACATCGAGTACAGCACGCGGACATGCACCGGCTTGAGGCCGTCGCGGACGTCGGGCAGGGCCCGGCCGACGATGACACTCATGGCGTAGTCGATGTAGGAGCGCTGCATCTCCTGCTGGATGTCGACCGGCTCGGTGCGGTCGCCGTCCGGCGGCAGAGTCGTCTCGGTCACGGTTCTTCTTTCGTCTGGCTACCGGATGAATGCCTGCTGTGGACGGATCACACGTCGAGGAAACGAACGTCCTTGGCGTTGCGGGTGATGAACGAGCGGCGCGCTTCGACGTCCTCACCCATCAACACGCTGAACAGTTCGTCGGCGGTGGCGGCGTCGTCCAAGGTGACATGCCCGAGCACGCGGTTGGCCGGGTCCATGGTGGTGTCCCACAGCTCGTCCGCGTTCATCTCGCCGAGACCCTTGTACCGCTGGATGTTGTCGTCCTTGCCGAGCTTCTTGCCGGCCGCCAGGCCGGCCTCGATCAGGCCGTCGCGTTCCCGGTCGGAGTAGGCGAAGTCGGGTTCGACACCGCGCTGCCACTTGATCTTGTAGAGCGGCGGCTGGGCGAGGTAGACGTGGCCGGCCTCGACCAGTGGCCGCATGAACCGGAACAGCAGTGTCAGCAGCAGGGTGCGGATGTGCTGGCCGTCCACGTCGGCGTCGGCCATCAGCACGATCTTGTGGTACCGGAGTTTCGACAGGTCGAACTCGTCGTAGATGCCGGTGCCCAGCGCGGTGATCAGGGACTGGACCTCGGTGTTCTTCAGCACCCGGTCGATCCTGGCCTTCTCCACGTTGATGATCTTGCCTCGGATCGGCAGGATGGCCTGGTACTTCGAATCCCTGCCCTCTTTGGCCGAGCCGCCGGCGGAGTCACCCTCGACGATGTAGAGCTCGCACTCCTCGGGGTTGGTCGAGCGGCAGTCCTTGAGCTTGCCGGGCAGGCCGCCGATGTCCAGCGCGCCCTTGCGGCGGACCAGTTCCTTGGCCTTACGGGCCGCGATCCGGGCCTGCGCCGACGAGACCGCCTTGGTCACGATCGTCCTGGCGTCCGCCGGGTTGCTCTCGAACCAGTGCGCCAACTGCTCGTTGCAGGTGGTCTGCACGAAGGTCTTGGCCTCGGTGTTGCCCAGCTTCTGCTTGGTCTGGCCCTCGAACTGCGGCTCGGCGAGTTTGATCGACACGATCGCGGCGAGGCCTTCGCGGACGTCCTCACCGGTGAGGTTCACGTCCTTTTCCTTCAACATCTTCTTGTCACGCGCGTAGACGTTGACCACCCGGGTGAGCGCGGCCCGGAAGCCTTCCTCGTGGGTGCCGCCCTCGGGCGTGTTGATCGTGTTGGCGAAGGTGTAGACCGACTCGGTGTACCCGGTGTTCCACTGCATCGCGATCTCGACCTCGAGGCCGGTGCCCTTGGCCTCGAAGCCGATCACCTTGCTGTGGATCGGGTCGCGGGCGTGGTTGATGTGCTTGACGAAGTCCTCGAGCCCGCCCGGGTAGTGGTAGGTCCGCTCCTTGATCCGGGCGGCCTTCCCCTCGGCGTCCTCCAGGGTCTCCTCCTCGGAGACGCGCTCGTCCCGCAGCACGATCGTGAGGCCCTTGTTCAGGAAGGCCATCTCCTGCAGGCGCCGGGCCACGGTCTCGGCGTTGTACGTGGTGGTCTCGAAGATCGTGGGGTCGGCCCAGAAGGTGATCGACGTGCCGGTCTCGTCCGTGGCCTCGCCGCGCTGCACCGGCGTGACCGGCTCGGAGGCCGCGTAGTTCTGCGTCCAGATGTAGCCGTCCCGCTTGACGATCACCTCGAGCCGCGTGGACAGCGCGTTCACCACCGAGATGCCGACGCCGTGCAGGCCACCGGACACGGCGTAGCTGTCGCTGTCGAACTTGCCGCCGGCGTGCAGCACGGTCATGACGACCTCGAGCGCGGATCTCTTCTCCTCCAGCTGCTCGGCCACGGGGATGCCACGGCCGTCGTCGACGACCCGCACCCCGCCGTCGGCCAGCAGGGTGACCTCGATCTTGGTGGCGTAGCCGGCCATCGCCTCGTCGACGGAGTTGTCCACCACCTCTTGGATAAGATGGTGCAGACCCCGCTCACCCGTGGAACCGATGTACATACCCGGCCGCAGACGGACCGCTTCCAGACCTTTCAGCACGGAGATGGACTCGGCACCGTAAGTCTTCTGTTCGTCTCCCACGGGCGTGGTTTCTCCTCGTCTCGCCGAGGCCTGGACGGGCCTGTCGCTGATCCCCTCTACATCTTACTGGTCGAGTCCGCCAGAACCGCCCTTAGGACGCCTCTAGATTGCTCACAGAAGCCTCCGCGTGAAGTTGTATGAGGGGCGACTGCTGAGCGGTGGTCTCAGTCGCTCAGGTTAGCCGTACGTGTCACGCGGGCCGCGACCGGACACGTGCCTTGGCCCGTACCGCCAACTGGGTGCCGCCGGACCGTGCACTTTGAGCCGTTTCACCACGTTGGGACCCACCCCCTTGGCGATCTTGGCCAGCAGTTGGCGCTGCAGCAACCGCAGCTGTGTCGCCCATGCGGTTGAAGACGCCTGCACGATCAGTTCGCCATCGCGCAACGCGAGCGGCTTGGCATGCTCGGCGATCTCGGCGCCGACGAGCGCGGTCCACCGGCCGAACACCTCGCCGTTGGCCAGTTGCTCGCTCCAGCCGCGGTCCGTCGCGATCCGGCCGAGGATCTGGCCGAACCGCTGCGGGTCACGGTTGTCGGCACCAGCGCCTGACCAGCGGCGACGCTTCCGGGAGTCGGCATGCGGGGCTTGTCGCTGGGTCTTCTTGCGTCGGCTGTTGGTCCCGGCGGCCTCCTGTGCCGCCTTGAGCGCGGCCCGGGCGAGGTCGGAGCCACGAAGCTCACCCTGCGTGTTGGAATCATCCGATCGGGCGAAGATCGTGGGCGAATTGTCCGAGTCAGTCCCGTTCGAACCCCGCGTAGTCACCGTGTTATCCACACTATCCACAGAGTTGTCCCCAGATGTGGGACGGCTCACACCACCGGGGGTGATCTTCGGTAGCTGATCGTCATCTGGCACGGCTTACCTCCCCGCCTGCGACCGTGAACCGGTTACCAGCCAGTTCACCGGGGACATCCTCCTCCACCGCCGCCGTGATCAGGACCTGTTCGGCCGCGGCGGCCACTTCGGCGAGTCGCGCCCGCCGCCGCCGGTCCAGCTCGGCGAACACGTCGTCCAGCACCAACACCGGCTCCGAGCCCTCCGAGCGAAGCAATTCATACGCGGCCAGCCGCAACGCCAGCGCAAACGACCAGGATTCGCCGTGGCTGGCGTACCCCTTGGCCGGTGCCTCGCCGAGTACCAGCTCCAGGTCGTCCCGGTGCGGGCCGACCAGGCTGACACCCCGCTCCAACTCCGCGGACCGGTTGGCCGCCAGCGCCGCGAGCAACGCGTCCCCCACGATCTCCGGATCGGCCCGGTCACCGCCCGGCACGCCGTAGCCAGGCTCGAGGCTGTCACCGACCGACGACCGGTAGCCGATCGCCGCGGACGTCGGTTTGTCAGTGCCGGCGACACCCGCGTATGCGGCGACCACATGCGGTGCCAGATCGGCCACGAGGTCCAGGCGGGCCGCGAGCAGCTGACCGCCGTGAGTCGCGAGATGTCCGTCCCACACGTCAAGCGTTGCTATGTCGCCCTTTGATCCCGCGCGCCGCGCGGCACCTGACGACTTGAGCAAAGCATTGCGCTGTTTCAGCACCCGCTCGTAGTCCGAACGCACACCCGCGAAACGGGGCGCGCGCAGAACGAGAAGGTCGTCGAGAAACCGCCGCCGCTCACCGGGATCGCCACGGACCAACGCGAGATCCTCCGGCGCGAACAACACTGTGCGCAGGATTCCCAGGACATCCCGCGGCCGCGGCACCGGGCCGCGGTTGATCCGCGCCCGGTTCGCCTTGCCCGCGGTGATCTCCAGCTCGATCGTGAGCTCACGCCCTTCGTTGACGATGGCGGTCCGCACCACCGCGCGCGCGGCACCGTGTCTGATCATCGGGGCGTCGGTGGCCACCCGGTGCGATCCCAGGGTGGCCGCGTATCCGATCGCCTCGACCAGATTCGTCTTGCCCTGGCCGTTCGCGCCGATGATCACGCTCGGGCCAGGCTCGAAGGTCAGGTCCGCCTGCTCCCATGAACGGAAGTCGACGACCTGCAGCTGCCGGACGTACACCTATACCTTGTGTACCGCGTGGCCACCGAACTGGTTACGCAGCGCGGCAACCGCACGCATCGCCGGCGAATCCTCCTGCCGGGAGGCGAATCGCGCGAACAACGCGGCGGAGATAACCGGCGCGGGCACCGCGTGGTTGATCGCCTCCGCGACCGTCCACCTGCCCTCGCCGGAATCCTCGACATATCCCCGAAGATCGTCCAGCTCGGGGTCGGAGTCCAAGGCACGCACCAGAAGGTCGAGCAGCCACGACCGCACGACCGTGCCGCGCTGCCACGCGCGGATCACCGCGGGCACGTCGGTCACAAGGTCAACGGTGTCAAGGAGTTCGAAGCCCTCGGCGTACGCCTGCATGAGTCCGTACTCGATGCCGTTGTGCACCATCTTGGAGTAGTGCCCTGCGCCGATTGGCCCCGCGTGCGCGAAACCCTCCTCGCGCGGCCCTTCCGGCCGCAGCGCGTCGAAGATCGGCATCGCCCGGTCGACATCAGCCCGGTCACCGCCGACCATCAGGCCGTAGCCGACGTCAAGACCCCAGACGCCGCCGGACACGCCGACGTCCAGGTACCGGATTCCTTTCTCAGCAAGGAAAGCGGCGTTCTTCGCGTCCTCGGTGTACTTCGAGTTGCCGCCGTCGATCACCAGGTCGCCCTCGGCGAGCAGGTCGCGCAGTTCGGTGACGGTGTCCCGGGTCGGGTCACCGGCCGGGACCATCACCCAGACGGTCCGCGGCGCCGCCAGCTTCCCGACCAGATCCGCCAGTGACTCCGAGTCGGTGACGTCCGGGTTGCGGTCGAAGCCGACCACCTCGTGACCGGCCTTGCGCAACCGCTCGCGCATGTTGAACCCCATTCGGCCGAGGCCGACGAGCCCGAGCTGCACGGTATCTCCCCTTTGTGCCTTGTGACGACTAACCCGGCAACCGCACGGGCATCAGCAGGTACAGGTAGCCAGGCATGACATCGCCATCCTCACCCACCGGCTTGATCAACGCCGGACGGTTGGGTGTGGTGAAGGACAACTCCGCGCGGTCGGTGTGCAACGCGCCAAGGCCGTCCTGCAGGTAGCCCGGGTTGAACGCGATGGTCACCGGCTCGCCGTCGAACTGCACCGGGATCTCTTCCTCAGCGCTGCCCTCGTCGTCGCCACCGGCCGAGAGCTTCAGACCGCCCTCGTGGAACTCCAACCGGACCTGGGTGCCGCGTTCGGCCACCAGCGACACGCGCTTGATCGCCTCGACGAGCGGGCCGACCTCGATGACCGCGTTCGACGTCTGCTCGGTCGGCAGCAACTGGCGGTACCGCGGGAACTCCGCGTCGAGCAGACGGGTCGTGGTCCGCCGGCCGGTACCCGCCAGACCGAGCAGGCCGTCCCCGGACGCGAGTGCGAGCTCGACGGTTTTGCCTGCGGTGCCAAGGGACTTGGCCGCGTCGGCCAGCGTCCGCGCCGGAACGAGAACGGCCGCGTCCGGAACGTCGCCGGACGGCTTCCAGGCGAACTCCCGCATCGCCAACCGGAACCGGTCGGTGGCGACGAGCGTGAGGGTCTCGCCGTTGATCTCGATCCGAACGCCGGTCAGCATCGGCAGCGTGTCGTCGCGGCCGGCCGCGATCGCGACCTGGGCGACGGCCTGACCGAACACCTCGCCGGTGAGTTCGCCGGCGAGCTGCGGCATCGCCGGCAGCTGGGGGTAGTCCTCGACCGGCATGGTCGGCAGGCTGAACCGCGCGCTGCCGCACGTGATGGTGACGCGGGCGCCGTCGACCGAGATCTCGACGGGCTGGTTCGGCAGCGCCTTGGTGATGTCGGCGAGCAACCGGCCGGACACCAGGGTGCGGCCGCCGTCGGCGATGGTCGCCGGAACCCCGACCGTGGCTGAGACCTCGTAGTCGAAGCCGGAGATGGTCAGCGCCTCGCCTTGATCGTCGGCCGGCGAGCCGGACCCGGCGTCCAGCAACACCCCGCCCAGTACTGGGACGGGAGGCCTGGACGGGAGGCTGCGCGCGACCCAGGCGACGGCGTCGGCGAGACCGTCGCGCTCGACGCGGATCTTCATGGAGGTCCTTTCAGACTCGGCCCGTTGATCCCCCGGCTGCGCCGTGTCCCGAGCCACTCGGCGTGGGGCGGCGAAGCTGTAGAGGTTCAACCGTAGAGCGTGCCGGGCGGTCCCGTCATCCGGGGCCGAGCGCCCGGACTTTTCTCCCGGGCCGGTTGTCCTCAGCCATCCACCGCCCCTGTTTCTGTTTTGGAGATCTCTTCAAGAGAGCAAAACAGCAACAGCAGTAAGGGCTGTGGACTGTGTGGATGGGCCGCGTCCGCCCTGCTCCAGCGCCGCGTCGGACTGTGGGCAAGTACCCGATGTGATCGGTGGATAGACCCGATCGGCGGTGTACAACTCCCGAGCGCCCTCGATCCGTCCACACAATGTGGGAGTTGTCCACAGCCCCATCCCCAGATGTGGGTCGATCCATGCCCAGGGCCTGTGTATGGCGAGAAGTGACGCGAATCGCCCCGTTGGGTGATGGGATCGGCCGGATCCGACCGCGCCGGCGACTTTCTGGGGGTGTGGACAGCCGTCCACAGGCGGGAAAAAGGTCGAGATTCCGGCCGGTCGGACCGACGACGACCGGTGTCCCGACACCGGATCCGCCTGATCGCATGATCGGTTCGGCCGACCCCAGTCCCGGCCGCGACACGCGTGGGACGGGCCAGATGGCCACCTTCGGGTGCGATGAGTTCCGGCCGGTCCGACGGTCTATTTACCTGACGGGTCCGGCCCAAGGTCCGGACCCGTACAGAAAGAACCCCAGTCGGTGCCCCGTTGGGGGTGGGCATCGGCTGGGGTTTCTGGGACCAAGCAGCGGGGTGGGGGGTCGCTCAGGGGAGGCGGGCCGGACCCCGTGGGTCAGCCGCGGGCGCGCTGCTTTATTCGGGATGTGAGTTCTTGGACCTGGTCGTAGGTCCGGCGGCGCTCGGCCATTTCCTTGCGGATCTTCTTCTCCGCGTGCATCACGGTGGTGTGGTCCCGGCCGCCGAAGGTTTGGCCGATCTTCGGCAGGGAGAGGTCGGTCAGCTCTCGACACAGATACATGGAGATCTGTCGGGACTGGGCGAGCGCCTTGGTCTTGCCGGGGCCGCACAGGTCTTCGATCGTCACGCCGAAGAACTCGGCGGTGACCGCCATGATCGTCGAGGCGCTGATCTCCGGGACCTGGGAGTCCGGGATCAGGTCGCGCAGCACGATCTCGGCCAGGCCCAGGTCCACCGGCTGGCGGTTGAGGGAGGCGAACGCGGTCACCCGGATCAGCGCGCCTTCGAGCTCACGGATGTTGTGCTCGATCCGGGCGGCGATGAACTCGAGTACCTCGGCCGGCACGTTCAGCCGGTCCTGGGCGGCCTTCTTGCGGAGGATCGCGATCCGGGTCTCCAGTTCGGGCGGCTGGATGTCGGTGATCAGGCCCCACTCGAACCGGGTGCGCAGCCGGTCCTCCAGGGTCTCCAGCCGCTTGGGCGGCCGGTCCGAGGAGACCACGATCTGCTTGTTCGCGTTGTGCAGCGTGTTGAAGGTGTGGAAGAACTCCTCCTGAGTACCTTCCTTGCCCTCCAGGAACTGGATGTCGTCGACCAACAGGATGTCGATGTCGCGGTAGCGGCGCTGGAACGCCACTTTCCGGTCGTCACGCAGCGAGTTGATGAAGTCGTTCGTGAACTCTTCGGTCGAGACGTACCGGACCCGCATCCCCGGGAACAGTCGCTGGGCGTAGTGGCCGACCGCGTGCAGCAGGTGGGTCTTGCCCAGCCCGGACTCCCCCCAGATAAAGAGTGGGTTGTACGCGCGGGCCGGGGCCTCGGCGACGGCGACGGCGGCCGCGTGCGCGAACCGGTTCGACGCGCCGATCACGAAGGTGTCGAACGTGTACTTCTCGTTCAGCCGGGTCTTCGAGGTCTGCGGCTGGGCCGGCGCGGTGAACGGCTGCTGGGACGTGGGCGGCTGCTTGCCGTTGAACGTCGGCCAGATCTCGTGGACCGCGGCGAGCGCCTCGCCCTCCTCGTCCACTTCCTCACCGTCGGCCTCACCCAACTCGACCGATGCGGCGGAGTCCTCAACTGGCGGGCCCGCGACCATCGGCCCGGTCACCCCGACCGGTTCGGTCGGCGGCCCGTCCACGATCGGCTGGACCGGAGGTGTCGGCGAGCCGACTGTGTCCACCTTCACCGCCAGGGACACTGTCCGCCCGAGCCGGCGGGACAGCGCGTTGGTGATCGGCTCGCGCAGGGCGCGCTCGATCGCCTCTTTCGCGAAGTCGCTCGGCGCGGCCAGCAACGCGGTGCCGTCCAACAGTCCGATCGGTCGGGTCACCCGCATCCAGGCTCGCTGCTGGGGCGACAGGGTCCCAGCGGACAGTTCCCGTACGACCTGTTCCCAGACGAGACCAAGGTTGATCTGGTGTTCGGACACCTGGCGGGCTCCCCTCCCCTCATCGGCACGGTACGTCATGTGAGAAAGCGCCCCGAGGGCATCCACAGGGTTGTCCACAACTGTGCACGAAGATACGGCGTACCGCAGCAAAGCCCACCTGGAGTTCAACGTACCGAGTGGCACATGACACGGCGGGGCTCCCACTCCCCGTGTGACAAACCGGAAGCCGCACGCTAACAAGCGCCGCCGTCGCCCACAAGATGGGACTCTGACTCGCGCCCGCCGCGATCGGCGTGTCGCGTGGACGAGCTGGGGATAGACCCCCGATAGTGGCCGACCCGGTTCGGTGACGTACTCTCGGAGGGTCTCCCGCTAGCGCCGGGTGCCTTCCGCGTGCCTAGAGAAATGGTCACCACGGCGACCCGCGCACTGGTCCGTCGTGGGCCACCTCCGGCTGGAGACCCGAGACCACGCAAGTACAGGAGAACGACAGCCGTGAGCAAGGGCAAGCGCACCTTCCAGCCGAACAACCGCCGTCGCGCCAAGACCCACGGGTTCCGGCTGCGCATGCGCACCCGCGCGGGGCGGGCGATCCTGTCCGCGCGCCGCCGCAAGGGCCGTACCGAACTGTCGGCCTGACAGGCGGCACGACAACCGTGCTGCCCGCAACCGCCCGGCTCACGCGTAGCGGCGACTTCGCCCAAGTGACCCGGCACGGTCGACGAGCCGGGCGACCCCGGCTTGTCGTCCATGCGGTGACCGACCGGCAGCAAGACGTGACTCTGACCCGGACGGGCGACCCCGTCCGGGTTGGCTTCGTTGTGAGCAAGGCTGTGGGCAACTCCGTGGTCCGCCACCGGGTCTCCCGCCGGCTGCGCCACCTGGTGCGCGACCGGCTCGGAACTCTGGCCCCAGGCAGCACGTTGGTCGTCCGGGCGCTGCCGGCGGCTGCCACCGCGTCGAGCGCCGAACTCGGGAGTGACTTCGACGCGGCCGTCCGGCGGCTCAAGCTGGTACCGGCCGACGGCGGTGCGGTGTGACTGAATCGAAGCTGGACCCTGTGGGCGAGCCGGATGGCGCACGACGCCGGACCGGTCCAGTGGCATGGGTGCTCGTCCAGCCGATTCGGGCCTACCAGCGGTGGATCTCACCGGCGCTCCCGCCGAGCTGCCGCTTCTACCCGAGTTGCAGCGCGTACGCCGTCGAGGCGTTGCAGGTACACGGCGCGCTGAAGGGCCTCTGGCTCGCGGTGCGCCGGCTGTTGCGCTGCGGCCCGTGGCACCCCGGGGGTATCGACCCGGTGCCACCCCGTCGTACCCGCGGCCACGCGCCGCCCCAGACTTTGACCCCGGCTCACCACAGCCCCGCCGAGGAGTAGCCCCGTGCTCGATTTCATCAACTACCCGGTGTCCTTCATCCTCTGGTGTTGGCACAAGGTCTTCGGGTTCGTCTTCGGCCCGGCCAGCGGCGTCGCCTGGGTACTCGGGATCATCTTCCTGACGTTCACCGTGCGCGCGATCCTGATCAAGCCGTTCATCAAGCAGGTCCGCTCGATGCGCAAGATGCAGGAGTTCGCGCCGGAGATCAAGAAGCTCCAGGCCAAGTACAAGAACGACCGGCAGAAACTCGCCCAGGAGATGCAGAAGCTGCAGTCGCAGCACGGGGTCAACCCACTCGGCGGCTGCCTGCCGATGATCCTGCAGATCCCGGTCTTCTTCGGCCTGAACAACGTGCTCCGCGGCTTCCACGCCGGCGCCGACAAGAACTACATGTTCGGCGCCGACGAGGTGAACTCGTACATGCACGCCGACCTGTTCGGCGCCCGGCTGTCGAACTTCATCGCGCAGCCGGTCCAGCAGATCACCGAGATGGGCGCGAACCACACGTCCGTGATCATCGTGTCGATCCCGCTGATGATCGTCGCCAGCTTCGCCACGCACCTCACCGCGCGGCACAACGTGGAGCGGCAGAACCCGGCGACGGCCACGGCCCAGACCGGGATCATGAACAAGATCACCCTGTACGTGTTCCCGTTCGGCGTGCTCGTGTTCGGTGCGTTCTTCCCGATCGGTCTGCTCGTCTACTGGTTGAGCAACAACGGCTGGACCCTCGGCCAGCAGCGGTTGATCTACAAGAAGATCGACCGCGAGGAAGAGGAGAAGAAGGCCGCCGTGGTCGAGAAGCGCACCGCCCTCGGCCCGAAGGTCGGCCAGAAGCCCACCCAGGTCAAGAAGCGCCCGGCCACCGCGAAGCCGGCCGGTACCGCCGGCTCCACCGACACGCCCAAGCCGGCGAGCACCACGAACAAGCCGACCGCGTCGAAGCCCGCGCCCGGGGCCAAGCCCGCGCCGGGCGCCAAACCTGCGCCGGGGGCCAAGCCGGTGGTCCGGAAGAACCAGCCGGCCAAGCCGCAGGGCGCCAGGAACCAGGCGGCCCGCAAACAGGACCCGGTCCCCAGTGACCGCAAGCAAGATCCGGCGCCGGACAACAACGGCTCCGGCGACGAAGTTTCCGGTCTGGGTTCAGACCGATCCCCCAGCAAGAAGTCAGGCCGGAAGCGTCCATGACGTCATCCGTGGCCTGGAGAGGAGAGACCGTGACGGCAGCCGACACCGACCTCGGGGCGGAAGGCGCGACCGACACTGAAGAGAAGCCGGCTCGATCCGGCCCAAGCGGAGAGGAGTTGCTGGTTCGCGAAGGCGACATCGCCGGTGACTACCTCGAGCGCCTGCTCGACCTGCTGGACTTCGACGGAGACATCGACCTGGATGTCGAAGCCGGGCGGGCGATCGTCAGCATCGATGGCGGTGACGATCTGGAGAAGCTCGTCGGGCCACGTGGCAGCGCGCTTGAGGCGTTGCAGGAGCTGACCCGGCTCGCGGTGCAGCAGGAGACCGGCGTGCGTAGCCGGCTCATGTTGGACATCGCAGGGTGGCGCGCCGAGCGTCGCGAGGAGTTGCGTGACCTTGGCAAGGCGAGTGCGGAGAAGGTGGTCAGCACTGGAGAGAAGGTCCGGCTCCAGCCGATGACGCCGTTCGAGCGGAAGGTCGTGCACGACGCGGTGGCCGAAGTCGAAGGTGTGCACAGCGAGAGCGAGGGCGAGGACCCCCGTCGACGTGTGGTGATTTTCCCGAAGCCCTGACACGTCTGAGTGACTTTGGACGCGGTCCGCCGAATTTGGCGGACCGCGTTCTTTTTTCGGCCCGGTTATGTGAGAAGCTGAACGCCGTGCCGCGCCACACGTGTTTCACGTGAAACGCCTCCCTGATTTCCGGTGGGTCCGCGCGGGACAAGCCTCGCCGATCGACGACAATCGAGACCGGCACGTTTCACGTGGAACATCGGATGGAGTTCATGACCGACGTGGTGGCTGAGGCGTTCGGCGCTGGTTCGGATCGGGCGACCCGATTCGCTGAGCTGCTGGCGGTGCATGGTGTCGAGCGCGGCCTGATCGGTCCACGTGAGGTCGACCGACTCTGGGATCGGCACCTCCTCAACTCGGTGGCCATCGCCGAGTGCGTGCCGCAGGGCGCCGCCGTGGTCGATGTCGGCTCGGGCGCCGGACTGCCGGGCATTCCGTTGGCGATCGCCCGACCGGATCTGTCCGTGGTGTTGCTGGAGCCGATGGCTCGTCGGATCGCCTGGCTCGAAGAGGTCGTGACGAAGCTCGAACTCACCAACGTAGAGGTAGTCCGCGGTCGCGCCGAGGAGAAGGCGATCCGGCAGCGAGTGAGCGACCGGGATGTGGCGACTGCCCGTGCGGTGGCGCCGCTCGGCAAGCTCGCCGGGTGGTGCCTCCCCCTGCTGCGGGTCGGCGGTCAGCTGATCGCACTCAAAGGATCGAGCGCTGCCGAGGAGATCGAACGAGACCGGGACGAGATCGCCCGTGCGGGCGGGGTCGACCCGGTGGTGCAGACGTGTGGACGCGGGCTGGATGAGCCCGCGACCGTCGTGGTCGTGCGGCGTGCTGAACCAGCTGCCGGGCGTCACCGCAGGCGGCGATGAGGAAAGGATCGAACCGACGCATGTTCCACGTGAAACTTGAGACGGTGCCGCCGGCGCCGAGGAGGTGCAGCCACCCGTGAGTCATCCGATCCCGACCGGCGAAGTGAACTGGACGCCGATCGCCGAGGAGGCCGAGCGCGCAGCGAAGCTCCTCCACCCCGACCGGCAGTTCCCCAAACCCTCCCACCGTCGCGTCATGACCGTCGCCAACCAAAAGGGGGGCGTCGGCAAGACGACCAGCGCGGTGAACCTCGCGGCTGGGCTGGCGATGCATGGGCTCAAGGTGCTCGTGATCGACCTCGACCCACAGGGCAACGCCAGCACCGCACTCGGCGTCGAACACCGCTCGGGCACGCCGTCCATCTACGAAGTGCTGCTGGGTGAGGTCTCGCTGAAGGAAGCCGCTCAGGTCAGCGACCAGTCGCCGAACCTGTGGTGCGTGCCGGCGACCATAGACCTCGCCGGTGCCGAGATCGAGTTGGTCGAGATGCACGGACGGGAGTCCCGGCTGAAGGCGGCACTCACCGACGAGGCGTTCGACGAACTGGGGCCGGACTACGTCTTCATCGACTGCCCGCCATCGCTCGGCCTGCTGACGGTCAACGCGATGGTCGCCGCGCAGGAGGTGCTCATCCCGATCCAGTGCGAGTACTACGCGCTGGAGGGTCTGAGCCAGCTGCTGAAGAACGTCGACCTGGTGCAGAAGCACCTGAACCCGGACCTGGACCTGTCCACGATCCTGCTGACGATGTACGACGGCCGGACCAAGCTCGCCGACCAGGTCAGCGCCGAGGTGCGGACGCACTTCGGTGACGTGGTCCTGCAGACGGTCATCCCGCGCAACGTGAAGGTCTCCGAGGCGCCGAGCTTCGGGCAGACCGTGCTCGCCTACGACCCAGGTTCGCGGGGTGCGATGAGCTACCTGGACGCGTCCCGTGAACTCGCCGAACGGGGTGCGGCGGAATGAAGCCGGAGTCCCCACCGGTGCGCAAGGGCGGTCTGGGTCGTGGTCTGGCCGCCTTGATCCCCAGCGGTCCCGCGGACGACGCGGCGCCGGCCATCTCGAAACGGCCGGTGCCGTCACGGGGAACCGCCGAGCCGGTCGGCGAGGTCGCGGGGGCGGTGTACAAGGAGATCCTCACCTCGGCGATCAGGCCGAACCCGAAGCAGCCGCGCCAGGTCTTCGACGAGGAGGCGCTGGCCGAGCTGGAGCACTCGATCCGCGAGTTCGGCCTGATGCAGCCGATCGTGGTCCGGGATCTCGGCGGCGGTTCGTACGAGCTGGTGATGGGCGAGCGCCGGCTGCGCGCGTCGCAACAGGCCGAGCTGGAGAAGATCCCGGCGATCGTGCGGCAGACGGCCGACGACGCCATGCTGCGGGACGCCCTGCTCGAGAACATCCACCGGGTGCAGCTCAACCCGCTCGAAGAGGCGGCCGCGTACCAGCAGCTGCTCGACGAGTTCGAAGTCACCCACGAGGAACTCGCCAGCCGGATCGGCCGCAGCCGGCCGGTCATCACGAACACCATCCGGTTGCTCAAACTCCCCCTGCCCGTGCAGCGGAGGGTCGCGGCCGGTGTGCTCTCCGCCGGCCACGCCCGCGCGTTGCTCGGGTTGGAGCGGTCAGAGGCGCAGGAAGAGCTCGCGACCAAGATCGTGGCCGAGGGCATGTCGGTCCGGGCGACCGAGGAAGCGGTCACGCTCGCGAAGAACGAGCCGGACGCCAAGCCGAAGGCGGCGCCACAGCGCAAGCCGATGCACGCCCCCGGGCTCCAGGATCTGGCCGAGCGGCTCTCCGATCGGTTCGACACCCGGGTGAAGGTCGAGTTGGGTCAGCGCAAGGGCCGGATCGTGGTCGAGTTCGGGTCGGTGGACGATCTTGAACGGATCGTTGAACTCATGCAACAAAATGGGACAAAACGGGCGTTGCAGGGGGATGTATAACCACCCTACCCAGTTACGTCACGGTGACGATGCTGATTTGTCCGGTTTGAAACGAGGCGGTCGCGCCGGGCTCCCCGCCCGGCCACGCGACCGATCGTCCGACAGAAAGCGCGACCGGTCGCTCTTGTGAAGATCAGGTTCGGGCGATCGCGCGGTCGACGAGTTCGGCGTAGATCTCGCCGAGGGAACGACCTGCGGCCTCCGTCGCCATCGGCAGCAGCGAGGTCTCGGTCAGGCCCGGCGAGACATTCACTTCCAGGAAGTGGACCGTGCCGTTCTCGTCCACGATCGCGTCGGTGCGGGACACGTCACGCAATCCCAGCAGTCGGTGAGCGGACACCGCCAATTCCGCCACCGCGGTCGCCGCCTTGGGGTCGAGCCGCGCGGGGGTGTGGAAGTTCGTCAACCCAGCGGTGTAACGAGCGGTGTAGTCGTACACCCCGCCTTCCGGAACGATCTCCACCGCCGGCAGTGCCTGCGGGCCGTTCGCGCTGTCGACGACAGTGACCGCGACTTCAACGCCTTCGATGAGCTGCTCGGCCAACACCGTGTCGCCGTAGGCCAGGCAGCCGACCATCGCCGCCGGCAGTTCCGCCGCCTCACGGACCACCTGGGCGCCCAGCGCGGACCCACCCTGGTCCGGCTTGAGCATCAACGGCAGGCCCAGCCGGGCCACCATCGCGTCCAACACCGCCTGCGCGCCCAGTTCCCGGAACGTGGTGTGCGGCAGCACGACCCAGTCCGGGGTGGTCAGCCCGGACCGGCCAATCTCACCCTTCGCCCCGGGTTTGTCCCAAGCCCGTCGGCAGGCATGCGAGTCGGCGCCGACGAACGGCAACTCCAGCATCTCCAGGACGGTCTGGATGGATCCGTTCTCGCCTTCGCCGCCGTGCAACGCGACCACGACCGCGTCCGGGCGTTGCTCGGTGAGATGCGTCAGCAGTGAGGCGTCGGTATCCCACTCGTCGACGAACATGCCGACCGAGCGCAGAGCGGCGGAGAGCCGCCGGCCCGAGCGCAAGGACACGTCACGCTCGTGCGACAGCCCACCGGACAGGACGGCAACGGATCGTTCGGACACGTCGTGAGATTATGCCGTGTCCGGCGACGGCGTCTGCGGTCCGGACGTGATCCGGCGCGACGCCGGGCCGAACGTGCGGTACAGCTCCAACTCCTGCTCCAGCACGACCGCCAGCCGCCGGATGCCTTCTTTGATCCGCTCGGGCGTCGGGTAGCAGAACGACAAGCGCATCTGCCGGCTGCCGAACCCGTCGCCATAGAAGCCGGTGCCCGAGACGTACGCGACGCGCGCGGTGACCGCCCGCGGCAACATCGCTTTGGTGTCAATGCCTTCGGGCGTGGTCATCCACACGAAGAAGCCACCGTCCGGCTTCGTCCACGTGCAACCGGCCGGCATGTGCTGCTCCAGGCCGCTGAGCAACGCGTCCCGACGTTCCCGATAGGTCTGCTGGAACGACTTGATCTGGCCCTGCCAGTCGTGCGTCTCCAGGTAGCGGGACACGATCAGCTGGTTCAGCGTCGGCGGGCACAACGTCGTCGCTTCCGCTGCCAGCACAAGCTTTTCGCGCACCGCGTGCGGCGCGAGGGCCCAGCCGACCCGCAGCCCGGACGCGAAGGTCTTGGAGAACGAGCCGAGGTAGACCACGTTGTCCGGGTCCATCGACCGCAGCGCGGGGTACGTCTGGCCGTCGAAGCCGAGCAGGCCGTACGGGTTGTCCTCGACCACAAGGACGCCCGCGCGACGGCAGATCTCCAGGATCTCGGCTCGGCGGGACACCGCGAGCGTGATGCCGGCCGGATTGTGGAAATTCGGGATGGTGTAAAGGAATTTGACCCGCTGCCCACGGCTCTCGGCCACGGACAGCGCCTGCCGCAACGCTTCTGGGATCAGGCCGTCGTCGTCCATCTCGACGTGCACGACATTCGCCTGGTACGCCGCGAAAGTACCGAGCGCGCCCACATAGGACGGTCCCTCGGCCAGCACGATGTCGCCGGGGTCGCAGAAGATCCTGGTCACCAGGTCCAACGCCATCTGGGAGCCGACCGTGACCACGATGTCGTCCGGGTGGCCGCTGATGCCCTCCAGGGCCATCACGTCACAGATCTGCTCGCGCAACGCCGGCACGCCGTGCGCCGAGCCGTACTGCAGGGCGACCATGCCCTCGCGCGCGATCAGGGACGCGACCTCACTGGCGATCGAGTCCAGCGGCAGCGCGGCCAGGTTGGGCATGCCGCCGGCGAGCGACACCACCTCGGGGCGGCTGGCGACCGCGAACAGCGCTCGTACCTCGGATGCCGTCATGCCCGCCGCTCGCGCCGCGTAACGACGCAGATGCGGATCGAGATTCTGGCCGGCCGAAGACGTCAGGGGATGACTCTCCGGTGATTCCTCCGAGTGCATACGCCACCTCGCTCGTCAGTCAAGCGAGTGTAACTCTGGCCTCGATCAGGTCCTGACGCTTCCGGCGCTTGTCACATCGACCTATCCTGTAGGCGGGCCGTTGGCGGATGAGCCATGCCCTTTTTCTACGGTCTCGACGGGCGCGGGGAGGTTGGGTGTCGCGACGTGTCGTCGGCATCACACTGGACAACCTGGACCACCTCCCCAAGCACTCACGGGGTTGTGTGTTCTGGGAGCTGGCCCCGCACCTGAAGGAGCAGGCCGAGCAGTTCGGTGAGACGGAGCTGGAGAAGGAGGCGTGGGTCTCCAGCGTGCTGCTGGAATGGGGCTCATGCGGGCGGCTGGTGTACTCCGACAAGCTCCCGGTGGGCTTCGTCCTCTACGCCCCGCCGAACGCGGTACCGCGGTCCCTGGCGTTCCCCACCTCGCCGATCAGCCCGGACGCGGTCATCCTGACCGGGTTCTACGTGCTGCCGGAGTTCCGTGGCGGCGGGCTGGGCCGGATGCTGGTGCAAGCAGTGGCCAAGGACCTGACGCGCCGGGGAGTCAAGGCCGTCGAGGCGTTCGGCAACGCCAAGCCGGACGACGAGCCCAGCTGTGTCGTGTCGTCCGAGTTCCTGGCGTGCGTCGGCTTCAAGACCGTCCGGCCGCACGCCAAGTGGCCGCGGATGCGCCTGGAGCTGCGGAGCGCCATCACCTGGAAGGAAGACGTCGAGGCGGCGCTGGAGCGGCTGCTGGGGACGGTCCAGGTGACCACCGCCAGCCCGGTCTACCAGCGCTGAGCCGCCTTATTCGGCCTTGGCGAGCTCGTGCCGCATGACGTCGGCGAACGAGAACGTCCCGGTCGGCTGGTCGCCTTCGCCAAGCAGGTACAGGCGCTTGACGGACACGAGGATGCCTTCCGCGACGAGGTCACGGAAGGCCGGGTCGGACAGCCGCGCCCGGTCCTCGGTGTTCGTCAGATAGCCGATCTCGACCCGGACCGCCGGGCAGCGGGTCAGCCGCAGCGAGTCCCACGTCTTGGAGTGCGTACGGCAGTTCTGCATGCCCGTACGGGCGGTCAGCTCGCGCTGGATGAACCCGGCGAGCGCCTCCCCCAGCGTGGACGTGCCGCTGGTGCCGGCGCCGAAGTAGAAGGTCGCCACGCCCTGCGCGCGCGGTGCGGAGTTCTTGTCGCAGTGCAGGGACAGGAAGACGTCCCCGGTGGCCTCGTTGGCGAACTCGGCCCGCTCGGCCTCGGTGGGGCACTGGTCCGGCCCACGGGACAGCAGGGCCTCCATGCCGGTGGCCACCATCCGGCCCTCCAGGCGTCTGGCGAGGTCCCACATCAGGTCGGACTCGCGGATGCCGTCCACCGTCACACCGGTGTCGTCGCCGCCATGACCAGGGTCGATCACGATCCGCTTGCCCCGCAGCCGAGGACCAGCGCGGCGGACCCGTTCCTGCTCACGCAGCAGCACCGGCTGGCCGCCGCGGGCGCGCGGGGACAGCTGCCGCAGAGCACGGACCGTCTCCGCGCCGCACATACCGTCGACCGTCAGGCCGTAGTCACGCTGGAAATTGCGGAGCGCCGCCTCGGTCTGGGCGCCGAAGACCCCGTTCGGCCGGCCGGCGTCGTAGCCGAGCTCCAGCAGGCGTTCCTGCAGGGTCAGCACGTCGTCGCCGCTGACCGGCGCGGACACCAGGTAGGCGAGCGGACGACCGCCGAGGCGGTACGTGGCGTCACGCAGGGCCTGGTACGTCGCCGCGCCCACGACGCCGTCCGTGATCAGGCCGCGCTGCTGCTGGAACGCGCGAACGGCCTGCTCAAGGGGAAGATCGAACTGTGCTTCCGAAGACCTGCTTGCAGGGTCGAGCATCGGTGCCGTAGAACCGCCGGCAAGGTCGAGCGTCGGCGCTGTGGGCGTTCCGTTGGCCGATGGCAACAGGCCCAGCCCGGCGAGCGTGGCCCGCACCTCGGCTACGGCCGGTCCGGCGTCACCGCGGCGAAGTTCCCGCATGCACCCCTCACTCAGGTTCTTGGCAGAAACCGACTAATTCTGCTTGTGCTGCCCGCTATTGTGCCCTGCCGGTGGCCAGATGCCGCGTAGGGTCACGTCCCGCGTCCGACTGGTCACCGGACCCCTGCCTGAAAGGCCGAAACATGACACGACCCGGGGACCTGGTACTCACTCGGAGTGCCGGTCCCCGGGCCGGTGGTGATGATCTTAGCCGACGTAGTCGGCAAGGTCTTTCAACAGAGCCGCCTTCGGCTTGGCGCCGACGATCTGCTTCACTGGACGGCCGCCCTGGAACACGATCATCGTCGGGATGGACATGATCTGGTAGTCCTGGGCCACGGACGGGTTCGCGTCGATGTCCACCTTGGCGATGGTGATCTTCTCCGCGTGTTCGGCGGCGATCTCCTCGAGCACGGGCGCGACCATGCGGCACGGACCGCACCAGGTCGCCCAGAAGTCGACCAGCACGGGCTTGTCGCTCTGCAGAACATCCTCGGTGAAGGAACTGTCAGTGACGGTGACGGGTTTGCCGGTCAACGTTCTCTCCTGTCGGTGTCAGTTGTGGGTCGGGGCGTAACCGCCACCGACGAGTTCCGGGGCCTCGTGGGCGTGCTTCTCGCCGTGCTCGGCGAGCCAGCGCTCCGCGTCGATGGCCGCGGCGCATCCGGAACCGGCCGCCGTGATTGCCTGCCGGTACGTGCGGTCGACCAGGTCGCCCGCGGCGAACACGCCGTCGAGGTTCGTGTACGTGCTCTGGTCACGGACCAGCACGTATCCCTCGGCGTCCGTGTCGACCTGGCCGGCGACCAGCGCGCTGCGCGGGTCGTGCCCGATCGCCACGAACATGCCAGTCGCGTCCACCGTGCTCAGCTCACCCGTCCGGGTGTCACGCAGGCGCACGCTCGTGACCTTGTCGTCGCCGAGCACCTCGACCACCTCGGCGTTGGTGCGCCACTTGATCTTCTCGTTGGCTCGGGCCCGGTCGAGCATGATCCGCGAGGCACGGAACTCCTCGCGGCGGTGCACGATCGTCACCGAGTCGGCGAACTTGGTCAGGAAGGTGGCTTCCTCCATGGCCGAGTCGCCGCCGCCGACCACGATGATGTCGTGGCCGCGGAAGAAGAACCCGTCACAGGTCGCACACGCCGACACACCACGGCCGAGCAGCTCCTGCTCACCGGGCACGTGCATATACCGGGCAGCGGCGCCCATCGCCAGCACGACGGTCTTCGCCGGGTAGCGGACACCGTTCGCGGTGACGTACTTGACCGGGCCGGTCAGCTCGACCGACTCCACGTCCTCGGCCCGCAGCTCCGCGCCGAACCGCTCGGCCTGCTGACGCATCTGGTCCATCAGGTCCGGGCCCATGATCCCGTCGCGGAACCCCGGGTAGTTCTCCACCTCGGTCGTGGTCATCAGCGCGCCACCGAACTGGGTGCCCTCGAACACGAGGGGCGACAGCTGGGCGCGTGCTGCGTAGACCGCGGCCGTGTATCCCGCCGGACCTGAACCGACGACGATCAAGTTACGGACTTCGTCCTGCACGGCCATCTGACCTCCGACCTTCCCGCCGATACACCCTTGTCAACACGATCGTAGGTGTCGGTTGTTCCACACCTGACGGGTGACGGGGCGCACTACGCGAAATCCCGAAAACGGGGACCCTCACTTCGAGGATCCCCACTTTCCAGCCGGATTACGAGACGGTCTTGTCCGCGAGCTTCGCCGGGGTGCCCGGACCGCAGTCCGGACCCACGACCACGAGCCGGAACTGCGTCGCGCTATGGGACAACACGAGCAACGTGCCCGATTTGCCGTCCACCGTGACCTGACGGGCGCCGAGCGGCTGAACCTTCGTCGAGATCCCGTTGGCCGCGAGGCACGCGGTCAGCTTGTCCTTGTCGCTGAACGTGCCGTAGTCGTTGTGGCCACGCGCGGCGTTCAACTGCTCCTTGCCCAACTGATCGGACGTGAAGGCCAACGGACCCGGCGCGGCGCCGTTGTCGTTGCTGCTGGTCTGCTGGGCCACGCCTGGCGTTGACGTCCCCGACGGGACCGCAGCGAAGGCGATGCCTACCGCGGCCGCCGCGGCGGCCAGAAACCCGGCACCCCACCCGAGCCGCCTGTTGCGGCGTTTGCGGGCATCCGCCAGGTTGATCACCGGCGCGTGTCCCGGCGCGGGCGGCGGGACGTGTACGGACTGTGACCGGGCCCGGGACTCGGTCGCGATCGCCTCGTCCAACCGGGCCGCGAAGCGCGCCGGCATCGGCGGGGCGGGCGCGAACGCGAACTCGCGCAGGTCGGCCTGGGTGGCCTCGAGCGCCGCGATGATCTCCATCGCGGCCGGGTCCGCGTTCACCCGCGGCCACAGCTCGGCGGCGGCTTGAGGGTCCAGCGCACCTGCCTGGAGGTCGGCGAGCAGGTCAACCGACCACGGGGGCCCACCGCTCCCCCTCTCGATGCCTGTCATGTCCCCTCCCAGTGACGCCGTGGACGCCCATCGCGCGGATCAGTTGCGTCACCTGGGACGTTCGCATCTGCACCCGGGTTCCGCAGATGCCCGAGAACTTTCGCCAGCTTGGCCCGGCCCCGGGCGCAGCGGCTTTTCACCGTTCCCTCGGCGATGCCGAGCATCTGGGCGGTCTCGGCCACCGAGTAGCCCTCGACGTCGACGAGCAGGATCGGCACACGCTGTTCCTCGGACAACTCGGCCAGCGCGCCCCGCACGACCAGACTGGTCTCCCGGTCGGACATGGCGTCACCCGGAGTGACGGGCTCGGATGGCCCGGTCTCCGGCAGTGGCACAGTCGGGCGCGCTTGACGACGCCGTACGCGGTCCAGACACGCGTTCACCACGATCCGGTGCAGCCAGGTGGTCACCTGCGACTCGGCCCGGAACGAGCTGGCCGCCCGGAACGCCGAGATGAACGCCTCCTGGAGCGCGTCCGCGGCCTCCTCCGGATCACGTAGGGTGCGCAGGGCCACCGCCCACATCCGGTCCCGGTGGCGGCGAACAAGCTCTGAGAACGCGTGCGGATCCCCGGCGGCATGGGACGCGATCAGATCGGCGTCCGAACTAGCTGCGGCGGTCACACCGGAGAATATATCGACAGTGTTTTCCTGGGCTCGCGCGCCTACTGGGCCTGGGCGAACGTTATCTCCCGGAACTGGCTGACGTTCTGGTCGTCGTCGCTCACACCGAGCTTGGTGATCCAGATCAGCACGTACTTGGTGGGGTCCGCGGCCGCGAGCTGGATGTCCGTCTTGCCGTTCACCAGGGTGGCGGTGCCGATCACCTTGGTGTCCTCGAGTTTCGGGTTGGCCGAGGGCGCGGTCCGGATCTCGACGACCGTGCCGTCGCTCGGCGAGTCGACGCTCACCTGCGCGAACTTCGTGTCGTCGTCGAAGGTCGCGATGATGCCGATGCCGCTGCGCATCGCCGGGAACGGCTGCTTGTACTTGCCGGTGTTCCAGGTGGTCTTCGGGTTGTCGTCGATCAGTCGCTTGACCGAGCCGGCGTTGTCCTTGTCGTCGCCTTTCTGCGCGTAGACCAGGACTTTGTTCGGCTTGACCGGCGCGCCGACCTTGGGGGCGGGCGGCGGGTTGGCCTGTGGCTGGTTGCCGCCGCTGCCGGGCGGCGGTGGCGTCTGGCTCACCGAGTACTGCTGGGCGGTGTTGTGAGTCGAGCCGTCGTTGAACAGGCTGATCAGCTGCATGCCGACCCAGGCGAGCACGCCGACCGTGGCCACCGTCAAGGCCGTGACACCGATGGCGAGCTTGCGGCGGCGACCGTCGTCCTTCACCGGCCGGGTGGTCCAGACCGTGGTCGCGTCCCCGCCGCCGCTGCCCGGGATGATCGGGTTCAGCAGCTCGGTCTGCTCCTGGATTTCCGCCCTGTGCGCGACCGCTTCGAGCAGACGCAGCACGGCCGAGCTGGTCCGAATGCCGCCGATGGACGCGTCCGCGATGCTCCGCACCGCCAGCTCGGCCAGTTCGGTCGGCACGTCGTGGCGCAGGAGGCTCGGCAGGACTGGCACGCCGTTCGGGTCCAGCGGGGCCGTGGGGATCGACTGCGGGCCGCCGGGCAGCGCCCAACGACCGGTCAGCAGCAGATAGAGGACCGCGCCGAGGCCTTTCACGTCGTCCTGGAGCGTGGCGCGCGGCAACGGACCGGGGAACGCCAGGCGCAGCGCACCGTCCGGGCCGACCCGGACCCGTTGCGGGTGGTCGACGCCGAGCACCAGGCCGGCGTGGTGGGCCTGGTCGACGGCGATGGCCAGCGGTTCGAGCAGGCGCGCGGCCGTGCCCGCCGGCAACGGGTGTTCGGCGATCAGGTCGACGAGGTCGGTGCCTTGCGCCCAGTCGGCGACCACAACACCCAGGACGCCTTCGCTGGGGTCGACGCCGCTGCCGACGCCCAGGACGTCCAGCACTCGGGAGACCGCGGGGCTGGTGAACTGCGCGGCATGTGCGGCGCGCTCCAAAGTCCGGCGCGCGGCCACCGTCGCGTCCCGGTCCGTCGGATCACCGACGAGCACGGTCAGCGCCACGTCCCGGCGCAGCTGGCCGTCACGGGCGCGCCAAAAATGCGCGTTGCCGCGCACATCCACACCGAAGGAAGCCAACAGACGGTATCGACCATCGCCGATGACCCCGCCCGGAAGCAGGTCACCACCGGTCGCGCGGACGCTCGGTGCGGCCACGCCGTTGGTGTACTCGGTCCTCCTGATCGTCACCGCACTCTCCCGTCTCCGCGCCACCCTTACTCGCGCGACGGATACCTCGCCACGAGACTACGGGAAACCCTCGGCGTGCGACGGTCGTGCCGGCTCACCGGCGGCGAATCAGACGGGTGATTTTCGCCGTGGCCGGTTTCAGCTCCTCCACCTTGAGGGCCGCCAGCACGCCGAACGACACCAGGCCGGCCACCAGGCCTTCGATGATCAGGGAGAGGAAAGCCTTGGCGGCGTTGGAATCCGGCAGTACCCCGCCGAGCAGCCTGGCCACCCCGAGGCCGGCCGCCACCCCCAGGCCGCCGGCGAAGACGGAGAAGAGCGTGACTCCTACCACCCGTCGGGTGCGGAGATGTCCAAGACGTACCCAAAGCCACAATTGTCCGAGTACCGCGCCGACGACGTAACTCAACGAGTTGACCATGAGTACGCCGATGACCACGTGTTCCGGCGACAGCATCGCCTTGCACATGTACAGCAGCGGGATCTTCACCGCGGTCATCACGACCATGATCAACGTCGGCGTCCTGGCGTCCTTCATCGCGTAGAACACCCGCAGCTGCAACATGACCAGTGCGTACGGCAACAGGCCGAACGCGGACACGGCGAGCGCGTCACCCAACCGCGTGGCCTGCGCGATGTCACCACGGCCCCACGAGAACAACACCACGCCGACGGACGTGCCAGTAACCGTCAGCACAGCCGAGATCGGTACCAGGATCACCGCCGACAGGCGGCTCGCGTACGACAGGTCACCGATCAGCTTGCGGTAGTTGTGATCCGCGGCCGCGCGGGACAGCCGCGGCATGATCGCCGTCAGCAACGAGACGCCGATGACTCCGTACGGCAGCTGGAAAAGCAGCCACGCGTTGCTGTAGATGGCCGCGCCGCCGGACGCGCCCGCGGTCAGCACGCGGGTGCTGACGATCAGACCGACCTGGCTGACCGCCACGTAGCCGAGCACCCACAGGCCCAGGCCGCCGAACTCCTTCAGCCGCGCGTCGAACCCCCAGTTCCAGCGGAACCGGAAACCGGACCGGCGCAACGCCGGCACCAGCATCAGCGACTGGACCACGATGCCGAGCGTCACCCCGATGCCGAGGACCAACAGCTTCGGGTCGCTCATCTTCACCGGGTTGAGGGAGATCTCGCCGGGCATCAGCGCGTACAGGCCGATGGTCGCCATCACCACGACGTTGTTCCACACCGGCGCCCAGGCCGTCGGCCCGAAGATCTGCTTGGCGTTCAGGATCGCCGACAGCAGCGCGAACAGGCCGTAGAACAGGATCTCCGGCAGCAGCAGATAGGCGAACGCGGTGGCCAGGTCGGCGTTCGCCCGGCCGGTCGAGTCGTCCACGTACAGCCGGGTGAACAGCGGGGCCAAGGCGACCGCGATCACCGTGCCGACCGCCAGCAGGGTCATGCCGACCGTCAGCAGCCGTTGCGTGTAGGCCAACCCGCCGTCCGGGTCGTCCTGCGAGCGCACCAGCAGCGGCACGACGACACTGGCCAGCACACCGCCGATCAGCAGCTCGAACACGATGTTGGGCAGCGTGTTGGCCACGGTGAACGAGTCGTTGACCGCGCCGAGGGCGGCAACCGCCGCGAGCATCACCTTCCACAGGAACCCGGTGATCCGGCTGACCAGGGTGGCGATCGCCATCGAGCCGGTGGCGCGCGCCAGCGACCCGGCACGCTGGGGGCGCTGCTGCTGGGGATGCACTCGCCTGGTCGGTTGTCGGCCACCACCCGGGGGCACGCTGGTCCTCGCTCTGGTCAAGCCGGGCTCTGCTCCTTGGCACTCTTGGACTGCTTGTTTCGACGGTAGATCCGTCGGCCGACCAGCAGCACCAGCGCACCGCCGGCGACACTGGTCACCGCAACAGTGATGGTGCCGTAAGACGTCGAAGAAAGCTCGAACCGTTGCGTGGTTCCCAGCGAGACGCCACCGCCCAGTGTGGTCAGACTGACGTCGACGGTGAACTTCCCGGCCCGCTGCAGCTCGGGCCGGATGAACACGGTGGCCGAGCCGTTGGCCTGGATCCGCCGCTCCGGGATGTCCACCGGCTTGATGCCAGCGCTCTCCGACACGACGAACCGGACGTACACCGCGACCGGCAGGCCGTTGCCGATCCGGATCGGCAACGGGCTGTCCGACGAGGCCAGGGTGATCGGCGGGCCCGGCGGGCTGACCGTGATCTGGCCGCGCATCGCGTCCAGTTGGTCACCGACGTTCCGTGACATGCGCAGGGCGCCGTCCGGGTTGGCGCGCCACGAGTTCGAGGCAGCCCGCAGCAGGCCGGTCCGGATCGGGCTGATCAGGTCGTCCGGATCCTTGCGGAACGTGTCGTCCAGGCGCATCGTGCCGAACAGGTCGCGCTCCACCGCGTGCGACTGGCTGATGTCCGTCAGCACCGGCCCGGTCAGCTCGGTCGCCGCGTCCTGCTGGGGGTAGTCCACGCCGCTGGCCGTGCCCGCGGGCGATTCGGTCGCCAGGCCCTGGAACACCTGCGGAGCGGCCAGCTTGTCGGTGTACAGGCGGCTGACCGTCTGCAGGAACGTGGTCAGCTCGCTGGCCGGGGCGGTCCACCGGCGCGGCGGCGCGACCAGCACGGACTGGCCGGGCTGCAGCGCCGTGCGGAACACCAGAGCTGCCAGGCCGTTCTGCACCGAGACCGGGCCCGACGCGTTGCCCGCCAGCGCCAGCGAGGTCAGCTGGTCGATCGGCACAGCTCGGTTGCGCTGCCCGAACGCGAACGGCGCCGACCCGGCGACCCCCTTCAACCGGTCCGGATTGGTCAGGACGGTCACCGGGTTGCCCGCTATGTCGGTCAGAACGCGCTGGTCCAGCGTGCCGTCGGCCGGCCACAGCACGTTCTGCTGCGGCTGGACCGGCTGCAGCACCTCCGCCACCTTGGCGAAGCCCTGCTCGACCGCGATCTTGGTCAGGTCCGCGACGCCCGCGCGAGACAACGCGGAAAGGTCCGCGTCGGCGTACGGCAACGCGATCACACACTGGCCCTTGGTCAGCTGCCGGAGATTGTCGAGCCAGCGCTGAGCCGCGTCCCTGCCCCTGCCGGGCGCGGCCTGGCCGGTCGGGCCGAGCACCTGGTAGCCCTCGGACATCGACTTCACGGTCGCCAGCAGGTCACCGTCCACCGCGAAGCAGATCGACGACGGCAGGGACTGGTTGTCCTTGGTGGCGATCTCGACGGCGTTGAGCATCCCGAAGAGCCGTCCGCCGACCGACAGCGAGGTCGACAGGTCGTCGTCGGTCAACACCGCCTTGCCGTTCACCACCTGCTGCACCACTCGCGGGTGGTCGTCCACCAGCGGCCACAACACGGTCACCCCGGCGGTCTTGCCGGGCGGGGCGGCGCCGCGCAGCACGGGCAGCAGGATGTTCAGGCCCGCGAGGCGTTCGACACCGCCGTACGCCGGCCGGCCGTTGACGTTGATCAACACCGGGTAGACCCCCGGCTGGTCGACCTTGAGCGAGTCCACCGGGGTGCTGAACGTGAAGTCGGTGCTGGCACCCGGATCCAGCGCACTGCGCACCGGCTGGAACTGCGGCTTGACCAACTCGGCCGCGGGCGCCTGGCGCATCGCGTCGCGCAACTTGCCGTCGTTGGTGATCGGGTCGCCGCGCTGCAGGCGGATCTCGATGTCCTCGATGCGTCGGTCGCTGGTGTTGGTCAGGCGCCCGGACACGGTGACCGCGCCCTCGGTGCGGATCACCCGCGGCGCGAGCTGGTTGACATCCAGCCGTACCCGGGACGGGGTGTCGGCCGGCTGCGGTGGAGCCAGCCCGATCGGCGCCACCAGCGGCTCCAGCGCGGTTGGCGGCTGTTGGGCGGCCGCGCTCGAGCCGGTGGCGGCGAACGCGCCGGCGGCCAGCGCGGCGAGGACGATGTGGGTGGCGGACCGCACCCGACTCATGGTTTTCGACCCTTCGGCACGTCCAGTCCATCCGGCACGGCACCCTCGCGAGGCGCTGGTGCGTGCCTGGGATGTGTCGACTCGGAGAGTAGTTGCATGGCCTTGCGCACCAATCGGCGCTCGTCCGCGTACGCCAGCCGGTCGTCAAGATCATCAAGCGCGACCCAAGCTACCTCAGTCACCTCGGTGTCCTCGTCGGAGAGCTCCCCTGACTGCGCCACCAGCAGATAGTGGTGCACGGTCTTGTGCACCCGCCGGTTCTCCGCCACGAACCAGTAGTCGATCGAGCCGAGCGACCGGACCACCTCACCAGTGATCCCGGTCTCCTCCCGGACCTCGCGCACCGCCGTCTGCTCCGGCGTCTCACCCTCCTCGATGTGTCCCTTCGGCAACGACCACAGCAACCGGCCCTTGCGGTCCAACCGCCCGATGATCACCGCGTTGACCTGGTCCTCGTCGACCACCAGGCCGCCAGCCGAGGTCTCGTCGACCGTGGTCAGGCGTCTGCTCCGGCGCCGGCCACGGCGCCCGCCGCGGGCGCCGTTGGGACGGCCGGATGCCGGGGACATGAACTCGATCGTAATCGGGTCGCGACGTCAACTAGCCTGGTTCGCCGTGTCGACGATGCTGGCAAAGCAGAATGCGGTGGTGGAACTGCTGCGGATCTCCCCGGTCGCGGACGAGCTGACCGCCTTGTTCACCAAGGCTGGTCAGAGCCTGTTCCTGGTCGGTGGCAGCGTCCGGGACGCGCTGCTCGGCCGGCTGGGCAACGACCTCGACTTCACCACGGACGCTCGACCCGATCAGGTGATGCGACTCGTGTCCGGCTGGGCCGACGCGGTGTGGGACATCGGCATCGAGTTCGGCACCGTCGGCCTCACCAAGAACGGGGCGACGTGCGAGATCACCACGTTCCGGGCGGACGCCTACGACGGGGTCACCCGAAACCCCGAGGTGCGGTTCGGCGACTCGATCACCGACGACCTCAAGCGCCGGGACTTCACCGTCAACGCGATGGCCGTCAACCTGGCCACCAAGCAGTTCGTCGACCCGTACGGCGGGATGGACGGCCTGGCCGCGCGCGTCATGGACACGCCCGCGGCGCCGGAGGAGTCGTTCGGGGACGACCCGCTGCGGATGATGAGGGCCGCGCGGTTCGTCAGCCAGCTCGGCTTCACCGCCGCGCCACGCGTGGTCGAGGCCATGACGGCGATGGCGGAACAGATCGAGCGGATCACGCCGGAGCGGATCCAGGTCGAGCTGTCCAAGCTCCTCTGTGGCGCGCACCCGCGCGCTGGTGTCGAGCTGATGGTCGACAGCGGGCTCGCCCAGCATGTCCTTCCGGAAGTGCCGGCGATGCGGTTGGAGATCGACGAGCACCACCAGCACAAGGACGTCTACCAGCACTCGCTCGTGGTGCTGGAGCAGGCGATCGACCTGGAGGAGTCGGCCGAGCCCGACCTGGTGTTGCGGCTGGCGGCGTTGCTGCACGACATCGGCAAGCCGGACACCCGCCGGCACATCCCCGGCGGCGGGGTCTCGTTCCACCACCACGAGGTGGTCGGCGCCAAGATGGTCCGCAAGCGTTTGCGGGCGTTGCGGTACTCCAAGGAGATCATCGAGAACGTCGCCGACCTCGTGTTCCTGCACCTGCGGTTCCACGGGTACGGCAAGGGTGAGTGGACCGACTCGGCGGTCCGCCGGTACGTGACCGACGCCGGCCCGTTGCTGGACCGGTTGAACAAGCTCGTGCGAGCGGACTGCACCACCCGCAACCGGCGCAAGGCGCAGGCGCTGCAGCGGTCGTACGACGACTTGGAGGCTCGGATCTCGCGGATCGCGGCCGAGGAGGACCTCGCCCGGGTGCGGCCGGACCTGGACGGCAACGAGATCATGCGGCTGCTCGGCATCCCGGCCGGGCCGTTGGTCGGCAAGGCGTGGAAGTTCCTCAAGGACCTGCGGCTGGACCGCGGCCCGTTGGACCACGACGACGCCGTGGCCGAGCTGTTCGCCTGGGCGCGCACCCAGGGGCTAGGCCCGTACCCGGCGGATGGCCAGCAGGTAGCCGACGATGCCGAGCAGGTAGATGACCACGATCCCGATGATCAGGCCGGGTGAGTGGCCGTTGTCCGGCACCACGGTGGCGGCCAACGCGATGGCCGCCACCTGGGTGATGTTGAGCAGCGTGTCGTAGAGGGCGAAGACGCGGCCGCGGGACTCGTCGCCGACGTCGGTCTGGATGGTCGCGTCCACGCACAGCTTGGTCACCTGGCTCCCGCCGAACAGCAGGAACGCGGCGCCCAGCACGGACGGCAGGGTCATCGGCAGGCCGAGGCCGAGCATCGCGGCGGCCACCACCAGCAGTGACGCCACGATGACGCGGTTCTGGCCGAACCGGGTGACGAGCCTCGGTGTGATCACGCCGGCGATGAAGATCGCCACCCCCACGACCGCGGCGATCTCCCCCAACCCGGCCAGACCGGCCTTCAACGGGCCGTAGTCGTGGAAGTAGTACCGCATCAGCAACACAGCCATCAGCAGCGCGACACCCGTCGACGCGCGGTGTGCGATCAACGCGACCAGCCCAGCCACCACGCGCGGCGCCCGCCAAGCCGCCCGTCCGCCGTCGATCAGGCCACGAGCCACCGCGAGCATGGTCGCCGCGGGTTCGTCCACTTCGTCCGGTCCGAGCCGGCCACGGGCGAACCTGATCGCGAAGAACGCGGCCAGCACACACCCGATGACAGCGAACGACGTGGTGATCCCCGACCCGGTGTCACCCTCGCCGAACAACTTCCGCAGCCCGATCGCGCACCCACCGCCGACCACGGCCATGATCGAGCCGAGAGTCACGGCGAACGAGTTGGCCTGGATGATGTTCTGTCCGGGCACCACGTGCGGCAACGCGGCCGACAACCCCGACCCGGTGAACCGGGTGACCCCGAGAACGAACAGCGACAGCAGGAACAACAAGTTGCTGTTCGCCCCGCTGAGCAACCCGACCGTGGCCGTGACGACCAGAACACCCCGCAGCAGGTTGGCGCCCACAAGCACCCGCCGCCGATCCCACCGGTCCAGCAAGGCCCCCGCGAACGGCCCGACAACGGAGTAAGGAAGCAGCAGCGCGGTGAACCCCGTCGCGATGGTCAACGGATCGGCACCACGCTCCGGATTGAACAGAACAGCCCCAGCGAGCCCGGTCTGAAAGAGCCCATCCCCCCACTGGGAAGAAAACCTGCAGTACAAAAGCCGGCGAAAATCCCGACGAGCCAGCAACAGCCGAACCGGCACCCGATGCTTGTCCTCGACAACCGCCGTCACGAGCGCTCAGCGTACTGAAGACAGCAAACAGACAGCCCCCACCACCAGGACAAAACATAAAAACAAGAAGAGAACAGCAACCAGACGCCAGACGAGCCACCCACAAAGCCGCCAGCGAGGCGCCGCCAGGGCCAGAAGCGGGTAGCTCAGGCGGTGCCAGCAGCACGAGGCCCGGTAGCTGGGGGCACGGCGACCAGAGGCGGGGATCGGCAGGCGGCCCGAGCCGCGCACGGACCTGGTGGATGGGGCGAGCTGCAACAGCCAGAGGTGGGTGATGCGCGGGCCGGAAGGCGAAGCGGCGCGACCTGCACCGGGGGCCGGTCGGGTGCAGCGACCAGAGGGCAGTGAGCGGGCTGAGAAGTGAGGCGGCGAGAGCCGGGCGATGAGGTGCAGACAGCGGCCAGAGGCAGGCGGTCAGCGAGCTGAAAGGTGAAATGGCACGAAGCCCGGGAGGCTGACGCTGAGCTGCTGGCAGCGACCGGAAGTGGCGGTGACCAGGCTGGAAAGCGGCGGCGAAGCCACATCTGGGCTGGCGGCGAGGTGGAGACAGCAGCCGGAAGTGCGTGGTGACCAGTCTGGGAGTGAGGCGGCGAGAACCACGTGTGGGCAGGGCGGCGAAAATGCGCAGCGGCGGGGTGGGTGGCGAATGGGCTGGAAGACCAGGCGGCGATAGCCGCACGCAGGGCCGGCAGTGAGCTGGGTGGCGAGCGGGCTGGAGAGCGAGGCGACGAAGCCGCAACTGGTGCTGGCGGTGAGGTGCCGAAAGCGACTGGAGGTGCGCGGTGACCGGGCTGGGGAGCGGCGAGAGCGGGAGTGTGCAGGGCGGTGAAGTGGGACCAGCGGGGGGTGGGTGGCGAGCGGGTTGGAAGGTGAGGCGGCGACAGCCGCACGCAGGGCCGGCAGCGAATATTCCACGAAGGCTCTTTGTGGTTGAGCCCGGGGGACACGTTGACGTACCGACCCGACGTCACAACGTGCGGTGTGCTCGTGTTGTTCCCGGGGCTGATGGGATCATGTGCGTTGTGCGACCCGATGCTGACGTTGAGCCAGGAACGCTGCTGGTCGCGGCACCGAGCCTGGTCGACTCGAATTTCCGCCGGACGGTGGTCTACATCATCGACCATCGGGGTGAGGGCACGCTCGGGGTTGTCCTGAACCGGCCGAGTGATGTGCCTGTGCACGATGTGCTGCCGGCTTGGGGGCCGCATGTCAGTTTGCCGCAGTCGTTGTTCGTGGGCGGGCCGGTCGAGCAGAAGACGGCGTTGTGCCTGGCCGCGCTTCGGACTGGTGAGGACGCGGCGAGCCTTAAGGGGGTGATCAGTGTTCGTGGGCCGGTCGCGCTGGTGGACCTGGACGCCGATCCGGATCAGCTCGCGCCGAAGGTGAAGGGGTTGCGGGTGTTCGCCGGGTATGCCGGGTGGGATGTGGACCAGTTGGCCGGGGAGATCGAACGGGGTGACTGGATCGTGGTGCCGGCACTGCCGAACGACGTGTTGGCGTCGCCTGACCAGGATCTGTGGGGGCGGGTGTTGCGCCGGCAGGGGATGCCGGTGGCGCTACTGGCCACTCACCCTGGCGACGTCCGACTGAACTAGCTTCTTGACGCCGCAGTTCCCGCAGGCGCAGCCCGCGCAGCCGGCGGGCAGCTCTTTCGCCGGCTCGGGGACGGCCAGGGCCGCCTTGTGGCCGAGGACGCCGCCCGCGACGGTGATCGCCACCATGCCGGCCGCGGCGACGATGGTCGCGATCAGGGTCGCCAGCCCGAGCACCCCGCCGATCACGCCGACCATGCCGGCGACGAGGACCGGGAGGCCGGCGACCTTGTTGCCGATCCGGAACGTTTCCGCGTCCCGCATGGTCGCCGTGGTGCGGACTCCGGCGAACCGGTTCATCGGCAGCCGTTCCAGCAGGCCGAGCAGGCCGACGGTGGCCACGAGGAGCCCGACGGCGGCGAGGGCGATAGCTCCGATCACGAATGCGATGGTAAGTGTCAGGTGTCCTTCACCTGTCAGACACCCTCGTTGGATGTGCTACACGCCATGCCCAGACGCTTAGTCGCGGCGAGTGCCGCCGCCTTGGCCGCGACCGGCCTGCTGGCCGGTCCCGCCGCCGCTGCCACATCGAACGTCCGCCTGCTCGGCGAGCAGATCGTGCCGCACCTGCTGCAGTTCCAAGGGACCACGGTCGGTGGCCTGTCCGGTATCGACCGCGACCCGTGCACCGGCGAGTACGTCTTCATCAGCGACGACCGGTCGGCGGTCAACCCGGCGCGGTTCTACACCGCTCGCATCCCGGTGACGTCGGCCGGGCTCGGTCCGGTCACGTTCACCGGCACCCGCCCGTTCCTCCGGCCGGACGGGACCACGTACCCGAACGGTGGCGTGGATCCCGAGGACATCCGGGTGGATCCGTGGACCGGCCGCTACACCTGGAGCCAGGAGGGCGAACGCAAGCCTGGCGTGCTCATCGACCCGTCGATCCGCAACGCCGCCCGCGACGGGAAGTTCGTCAACGAGCTGCCGCTCCCGGCGAACGAGCACATGTCGGCCGAGGACCGTGGGCCGCGACAGAACCTGACCTTGGAGGGTCTGACGTACGCGGCGGCCGGGACGCTCGTTGTCAGCTCGATGGAGTCGCCGCTGATCCAGGACGGCCCGGTGGCGACACCCAGCCAGGGGGCGCTGTCCCGGGTGACTGTCCAGACGCGGACCGGCCACGTCCTCGCCCAGTACGCGTACCCGCAGGAGCCGATCTTCGCCACGCCGGTCCCGCCGACCGGTTCGGCGAACAACGGTGTGTCCGCGATGGTCGCGGTCGACCAGTTCGACCCGACCCGGTTCCTCATGGTCGAGCGGGCGTTCGTCGCAGGTGTCGGCAACAAGGTCCGGATCTACGAGGCCAGCACGGTCGGCGCCACCAATGTGCTGAACGTCGACTCGCTGGCGACGGCCAAGAACGTCCGGCCCATGCACAAGCGTCTGATCGCGGACGTCGCCGACCTGAAACCCTCCACTGTGGACAACATCGAGGGGATCACGTGGGGCCCGCGGCTGCAGTCCGGGGAGCGGACACTGCTGCTGGTCAGCGACGACAACTTCGCGGCCAGCCAGGTCACACAGATAGTCGCTTTGGCGGTCCGCTATCCTCGGTGACATGGGCACGGCCCGCCTGCTTCTTAGCCGGCCGCGCTGACCACATAGAGACAGGTTGGCGCGGCAACCCCTCATGCCCGAACACCGGGCTGAGGGGTTTCGCGTTTGTTCGGGGCCGACACGGAAGGACTCGCAGATGAGCGAGAGTGCCGCTGAAGCTGTACCAGCGCACCGCTACACGGCCGCGCTGGCCGGGGAGATCGAGCGCAAGTGGCAGGAGTTCTGGGCGCAGAACGGCTCCTACCACGCGCCGAACCCGGTCGGTGACCTGGCCGACGGACCCGTGCCCGACGACAAGATGTTCGTGCAGGACATGTTCCCGTACCCGTCCGGGGCCGGGCTGCACGTCGGGCACCCGCTGGGCTTCATCGGCACGGACGTGTTCGCCCGCTACTACCGGATGCTGGGCCGTAACGTTCTGCACACGATGGGCTTCGACGCCTTCGGCCTGCCCGCCGAGCAGTACGCCATCCGGACCGGCGAGCATCCGCGCAAGACCACCGAGGACAACATCAACACCTACCTGCGGCAGATCCGCAGGCTGGGCCTGGGGCACGACGAGCGGCGCCGGATCTCCACCATCGACCCGGCGTACTACCGCTGGACCCAGTGGATCTTCCTGCAGATCTACAACTCCTGGTACGACGCCAGGGCCGACCGGGCCCGGCCGATCGGCGAGCTGGTCACCGAGTACGCCCAGGACAAGCGGCGCACCCCGGACGGCCGCGGCTGGTGCGAGCTGACCGTCGGCGAGCAGCAGGAGATCATCAACTCGCACCGGCTGGTGTACCTGTCCGACGCGCCGGTGAACTGGGTGCCCGGCCTGGGCACGGTCATCTCCAACGAGGAGGTCACCGCGGACGGCCGCAGCGAGCGCGGCAACTTCCCGGTGTTCCGCCGCAACCTGCGGCAGTGGAAGATGCGGATCACCGCGTACGCCGACCGGCTGATCGACGACCTGGACCGGCTGGACTGGCCGGACAAGATCAAGGCGATGCAGCGCAACTGGATCGGCCGCTCGCACGGCGCCCGGGTCACGTTCGCCGCCGGCGCCGCGGGGATCGAGGTCTTCACCACCCGGCCGGACACGCTGTTCGGCGCGACCTACATGGTCCTGGCGCCGGAACACCCGTTGGTCGACCAGTTGGCCGCCCGGTCATGGCCGTCCGATGTGGACAGTCGGTGGACCGGGGGCGAGGCCACGCCGGCCGACGCGGTGCAGGCGTACCGCCGGGCCGCGTCGATGAAGTCCGACCTGGACCGGCAGGAGAACAAGGACAAGACCGGGGTGTTCGTCGGCGCCTACGCCACGAACCCGGTGAACGGCAAGCAGATCCCGGTCTTCATCGCGGACTACGTGCTGATGGGCTACGGCACCGGCGCGATCATGGCCGTGCCCGGCCAGGACCAGCGCGACTGGGACTTCGCCACCGCCTTCGGCCTGCCGATCATCCGGACCGTCGAACCCAGTGAGGGCTTCGACGGCGAGGCGTACACCGGTGAGGGCCCGGCGATGAACTCGGGCTTCCTGGACGGCATGGCGATCGACGAGGCCAAGAAGACGATCATCGTCTGGCTGGAGGAGCACGGCCACGGTCGCGGCACCATCCAGTACAAGCTGCGGGACTGGCTGTTCTCCCGGCAGCGCTACTGGGGCGAGCCGTTCCCGATCGTGTACGACGAGGACGGCGTGGCCCACCCGCTGCCCGAGTCGATGCTGCCGCTGGAGCTGCCCGAGGTCGACGACTACTCCCCGACCACCTACGAGCCGGAGGACGCGGACACCGATCCGCAGCCGCCGCTGTCCCGCGCGACCGAGTGGGTCGACGTCGAGCTGGACCTGGGCGACGGCCGCAAGCGGTACCGCAGGGACACCAGCACCATGCCCAACTGGGCCGGGTCGTGCTGGTACCAGCTGCGATACGTGGATCCGAACAACGCCGAGCGGTTCGTCGCCGCGGAGAACGAGCGCTACTGGCTGGGGCCGCGTACGGAGAAGTTCGGCGCGCAGGACCCGGGTGGCGTGGACCTGTACATCGGCGGTGTCGAGCACGCGGTGCTGCACCTGCTGTACTCGCGCTTCTGGCAGAAGGTCCTGTTCGACCTGGGGCACGTCACGTCGCCCGAGCCGTACCGGAGGCTGTTCAACCAGGGGTACATCCAGGCGTACGCGTATCAGGACTCGCGTGGGCAGTACGTGCCGGCAGCCGAGGTCGTTGAGCGGGACGGCAAGTTCTTCCACCAGGACCAGCAGGTCACGCAGACCTACGGGAAGATGGGCAAGACCGAGCAGAACGTGGTCACGCCCGACGAGATGTGCGAGACGTACGGCGCGGACACGTTCCGGTTCTACGAGATGTCGATGGGCCCCATGGAGGTCTCGCGGCCGTGGGCGACCAAGGACGTCGTCGGCGCCCAGCGGTTCCTGCAGCGCCTGTGGCGCAATGTCGTCGACGAGGTCACCGGTGCCGTCCGGGTGACTGGGGACGAGCCGACTGAGGACGACCTGCGGCAGTTGAACAAGGCGATCGCGGGAGCCCGCGACGACTACTTGGAGATGCGGTTCAACACGGCGGGCGCCAAGCTGATCGAGCTGAACAACCACGTCACCAAGACGTACAGCTCGACGGCGGGAACTCCGCGCGCGCTGGCCGAACCGCTGGTGCTGATGCTGGCGCCGCTGGCCCCGCACATCGCCGAGGAGCTGTGGTCGCGGCTGGGCCACGCCGACTCGTTGGTCCACGGGCCGTTCCCGGTCGCGGACGAGCGCTACCTGGTCGACGAGACCGTGGAGTACCCGGTCCAGGTCAACGGCAAGGTGCGCTCGCGGGTGGTCGTCCCCGCCGACGCGAGCCAGGAAGACGTGCGCGCGGCGGCCCTGGCGGACGACAAGATCGTGGCGCTGACGAACGGGAACGAGCCACGCAAGGTGATCGTCGTCCCCGGCCGTCTGGTCAATGTTGTGCTGTGACTACTCGGTCGCGGTCATGATCGCGAGGGCCGCGTCGCGGACACTCGGATCGGTGTGCCGGCGCAGCCCTCGCAGCAGGTCACGCCATGGTTCGGGCCAGCCCATGCGGCTGCCTTGGGCGGCGAGGATGCCGGTCATGAGATGGCCGTTGGTGAGTTCGCCGGTGGCTGCCAGCAGGAACGCGGCGGTTCGGTAAGGCTGCCTGAGCTGCTGGCCGACGCGCGTGGCCAGCTGCGGCCGGCCCTCGACGAGCCGCTCGATGTCGCGGAGATCCGCCAGCAGGCCGGCGTTCTCCACGTCGATCGTGGTGGCCACCAGTTCGACCGTCTCGGTTCGGAACTGGTCGTAGCGCTCCAGTTCGCCTGCGATCCGGCGCATCGGCGCCCGGTGACTCGGGTGGTAGCTCCAGCGACGGGTCATGACGCCGGTGATGGAGCGGGCGCGTTGCAGCATCGGCCGGTCCCGCTCCGCGTCGGCGTCCGGGCCTTCTCCCCGCAGCAACAAGTGCAGCGTTTCGACGGCGGTGGCCTCGCCTGCGGGTGTCGTCGCCAAGGAGCCCAAGGATCCCGCGGCGGCCTGCCAGCCCGCGCGTTCGTCCAGGTTGACCACGGCTTGGGCAAGGACGGTGACCGCCTCGGGATACCACTGGGCCCAGCTGTCGATCGCGCCGAGCGCCGCTGACCGCAGCTGGTCGTCCGGGCCGACGGCGACCTCCCGGATCAGCGCGGCGATCCCGGCCCGGTGCTCGGTCGGCACCGCGTAGGGATACGTGCGCAGGACCTGCATGCTGACTTCGCGCGGACCGGACACGGCCGCTCGCAACAGATCCCAGGCTCGGGTGTCGTCCAACCAGGACAGTGCGACGAACGTGGCGGCCGCGCGGACGTCCCGGTGCTGGTTCGGGGTTTCCCAGACGTTCCACAGGATGCCGACCGCGTCGGGCAGCCGGAAGTCGCTGACCAGCCGGACCAGTTCCTTGCGCACGGTCACCCGCCCGCCTCGCGCCAGGGCGTCGCTGAGTTTCGGGACCAGCCGGCTGGGCGCGACCCGCCGGGCGCACTGGCGAATCGTGTACATCGAGGTCAGTTCCGCCTGGCCGCGGTTGTCCCCGAGGGCGCGTTCCAACAACAGGTCCAGCGCTTCGAGCGGGTCGTCCTGGTTCGGCAGGCGGCCGATCGCGGCCTGCGCGACCAGTTGGTCCGTGGAGTCGAGGTAGCGCAGGATGTTCCGCTTGGCCGGGCCGTGGATGGTGCCGAGCGTCTCGACCGCGCGGGCCCGGGTCTCCCGGGACTGCTTGCCGCTGTCGGCGAGGGACATCACCAGCTCGGCGTACCGAGTCCGTTGCGTGGGCAGCCAGCGGCGGGTTCCCCGGAGGTGCAACGGAATCAGCCGGACCTTCTTCGGCGCGAACGTGCCCTCGGGGATCTCCTGGCCCAGCATGACCTCCAGCAGGTCGGTCCGGGCGTACTGGAGGACGTCCAGCACGTTCGGCAGGAACACCGCGGTGGGATCGAGATCCAGGATCCGCTGCACGCGGTCGTTCCGGGCGCGGGGGTCGGCCAGCAGCAGGTTGATCGCCTCCCTGGAGGCGTACTCCAAGCCCCACGGGATTGCCGACCACACGAGTTCCAGCAGGTCAGGCATAGCCCACGCGCGTCGTCCGAAGGTACGGGCCAGCGCGAACGCGGGGTCGAAGTCGACCTGCTCGGCCGCTGTGGCGATGGTGTTCTTCAGCGCGGCGAACAGGTCGTGCTCCTGCCCGTGCCGCAGCTGCCGGCCGAGCCCGCCCATGGCGGACCAGCCGGTCCGCTGCCACCACCGGGTCAGTATCTCCAGCGCCACCGGGGACCCGTTGTGGATCAACAACTTCACGCAGAGGCTGGCCAGTGCCTCGCCGGTGGCGGTGGAGAAGTCCCTGGCGTCAAAAGCGTCCGTGGCGATCTGGGTGAGTTCGGTCGCGTCGCCGAACGCGCGTGGGCTGGCCGCGGCGAGGGCCTCGATCGCGTCCAGCCGGACCGGATTCTGTTCGCGTTTGAGCCGTTCGACCAGCCACGGCAACAAGTCGACCAGTCGGAAGTCCTTGGCGGCACAGTCGATCAGCAGCGCGTAGCCGTCCGCGCGGTCGTCGGCCTCGCCGCTCTGCGTGACCTTGATCAGGTCTTCTCTTGCCTCGTCGAACGGTAGGCACGAGGTCAGCTGGTGCACCGTTGTCTCGTCGCCGGTTTCGACGGCGATCGCGCGCATCCGTCGCGCCTCCTGTGCGCGGCGAGCGCGCGGCAACAGGCGGAGTACGTCCTCAGGCACTTCGACGCGGGCCATGTCCTTGTCCGCGTGGACCTTGTCGAAGAACTCCGCGCGCTGTGACGGAGGCATGGCGCGCAGGACTTTGACCAGGTCCTGGCGGCCCAGCCAGACGAGTTCCGCCGGAGCGGCGGCCACGAGCGCCAGGTAGGCCGGCTTGCCCAGGGTGTACTTCCGGTTCTCCAACTGCTGGATGAACCGGCTGGCGTCGACCTTCGCGAGCCGTGTCATGGACCGGACCGAGAACGGTAGCCACGTGCTGGGCCCGTATCGCTCGATGAGGTCGAGAACCCGCGCGGGCGCGTACTCGACCACCTCGTCCAACGCGTAGCCACGCTGCCGCCACCAGTTGTCCCGAACCTCAAGCCCGGCGAGTTCTTCGACGGCACGGGTCAGCATGAGTTCTGGGTGTCGTTTGGCGACGGCTGACTGGTTCACCGCGTGCTCCAGTACGGCCAGCCAGCGTTCGACCGTCGCGGTGTCGCACAACGGCAGGAGCGTGGCCGCCTCGTACACACCGTGGGCGGCGTGCACCGCCTCGATGAGCGCGCTCGCCATGGGGGTGAGGCGCCGGGATCTGATTCGGCGGTACAGCACTCGACGGACCGCCATCGGCAGGTCGGGCAGGGCCGCGACCAGCACCGCCGGGTCAAGCCGAGGCATACTGCTCGACCCGGCCGCGCGGATCTGCAGGTCGACAACGCCCGAGTTCAGCGCGCGGACCAACGTGGGCAGGTGGTTGACCACCTCGGCCATGTCGATCGCGAGTTCGGGATCCTCGGACCACAGCGCGGTCAGCGTGTCGTCCGGATCGGACAGTGCGCGGGCCCGTTCGGTGATCTCCCGGCGGCGTTCGACATAGGACTGCATGCCGCCATCATGGCGGGCTCGTCTACTGGATTCGCAGCCCGGCGGCCGCGATCAGCTCGCCGAGCATGATCTCGAAGAAGCCGTCGGTGTTGGTCACCAGGAGCGGGAAGTGGCCGAACACCTCCAGGGCGACCTGGCCGTACAGCCGGATCCAGAACTGCAGGATCATGTAGGCGGTGCCGAGCGTGAGGATTTCGTCCGGCACGTCCACGCCCGAATCGGCGATGGTCGCCAGCAGCTCGGCCCGGAACAGTTCGAGGTCGGGCCGCATGACGTCAGGCACGGTCTCGTCGGGCGGCGGGGTGATCTGCTTCGTCAGCAGGACCCGGCCGGCGACCGTCATGAAGATCCGCCCGAACGGGTCGGTCTGCAGCTCCGGCGGCCGGCTGTTCGGGTACGCGAACACCATCGTGAACTCACGCGGATGCGCCAGCGCCCACGTGCGGAAGCCGCGGCAGATGGTGACCACCTGGGCCACTGTGTCGGTCTCCGGGATCGCGGCCAGGTCCGTGCTCAGGTCGTCGGCGAGATCGGCGCAGATGTCGATCCGGACGTGGTACACCAGGTCCTCGCGGGACGCGTAGTAGCGGTAGAGGGCGGGCGCCGTGATCCCGAGCCGGCGGGCGATCGCGCGCAGCGTGACGGCGTCCGGACCTTCGTGGACGAGCAGCGTTCGTGCCTGCTGTCGGATCTCCCGGTCGGTCGCCGCCCGCGCGCGTTCGCGCCGTGTGGGCTCGCTCATGCTTGGCTCCATTGGTTGTAAACACCGTTAACTCGCCCGTACAGTGACACCGGGGACAAGTGAACGGTGTTTACCAGAGTTTTTACCGTTCACGAAGACGCTAGTCACGACGAGCGTCGTGCACCACTGAACGGGAGGAACGGGACGTGTTCAGCAGGTGGGGAATGGTGGCATACCGCCGCCGTTGGACAGTGGTCGCGGCGGTCCTGGTGCTCGCCGTCGTCGGCGGGCTCTGGGGACTCGGTGTGTTCGACCGGATGAAACAGGGCGGGTACTACGACGAATCCAGCCAGTCCGCGCAGGCCACCCGGATCGTCGAGCAGACCTTCGGCCAGAGACAACCCGACGTCGTGGTGGTCTACGACGCCGGACCGGGCAAGTCGGTCGACGACCTGGCCCCGCAAGTGCTCGGAGTCGTCAACGCACTGCCGGCGGACGTGGTCGGCAAGCGGATGACGTACTGGGAGAACCCGGCGCTGACCGACCCGGCGCACCGCTACGGCATGGTCAGCCTCACCCTGGTCGGCGACGAGAACACCCGGCTGGCGAACTTCGCCATGATCAGGGACAAGCTGGCCGTGCCCGGCGCGACCGAACAGGTCGCCGGCCGCACCGCCATGGCGAAGACCATCGGCGACCGGTCCAAGTCCGACCTGACCAAGGCTGAGGCGATCTCCCTGCCGATCGTGCTCGTGCTGCTGCTGTTGATCTTCGGGTCGGTGGTCGCCGCGCTCCTGCCGGTGCTCGTCGGCGGGCTGGCGATCATGGGTGCCCTCGGAGTGCTGAACGCGTTGTCGTACGGCGTCGACGTGAACAACTTCGCCATCAACGTGGCCACCCTGCTCGGCCTCGGACTGGCCATCGACTACGGGCTGTTCGCGGTCGGCCGGTTCCGGGAGGAACTCGCCGAAGGCCGGACCACGGCCCAGGCGGTGCACCGGACCGTCGCCACGGCCGGCCGGACCATCGCGTTCTCGGCGACCCTGCTGGTCATCGCGTTGGCCGGGCTGCTGGTGTTCCCCCTCGACTTCCTGCGGTCGATGGCGTACGGCGGGATGGCCGCGGTCGCCATCGCCGCCGTCGTCTCGCTGACGCTCCTGCCCGCCCTGCTGGGCATTCTCGGGCCGCGAGTGGACAAGCTCTCCTTGCCGTGGCGGCGGAACACCGGCGGCGACTCTCGTTGGCTCGCCCGGCTCGGCGGGGCCGTGCTGCGTAAGCCGCTGGTGTTCGCGTTGCCCATCGTGGCTGTCCTGCTGGTACTGGCTGTGCCGTTCGGCTCGCTGAGCTTCGGCGCGGTGACCGAGAAGCAGTTGCCGCCGGGCGATCCGACCCGGCAGGCGTTCGAGACGATCAGCGCCAACTTCCCCGCCGCCGGAAACAACGGGGTCGACATCGTGGTCCAGGGCAGTGCCGACCCCGCGTTCGTCACGCAGGTCAGCGGCGTGCCCGGAGTCACGCGGGCAGCGGTCGTCGGCGCCAAGGGCGACATGACACTGATCCACGCCCAGCTGACCGGTGATCCAGTGAGCTCCGAGGCGCACGCGGCGATCGACGGGCTGCGTGGGTTGCCGCCGCCGCACGGGGCGACTGTGCTCGTCGGCGGGTTCGCGGCCCAGGTGATGGACGGCAACCAGGCGATCGTGGACAACATGCCGTGGATGATCGTGATCCTGGTCGGGGCGACGCTGATCCTGATGCTCCTGGCGTTCGGATCGGTCCTGCTGCCGGTCAAGGCGGTGGTGATGAGCGCGCTGAGCCTGTCGGCGACCTACGGCGTGCTGGTCTTCGTGTTCCAGTTGGGGCACGGCGCCGGGCTGCTGAATGTCACCCCGGAACCGCTGCAGGCGGGGATGTTCGTGCTGATCGGGGCCGTGGTGTTCGGGTTGTCCACGGACTACGAGACGTTCCTGCTGTCCCGGATGATCGAGGCCCGGCACGCCGGGATGAGCACGCCGGACGCGGTGCGGACCGGGTTGGTGCGGACCGGACGGATGATCAGCGCAGCCGCGCTGTTGCTGATCGTCGTGACTGGCGCGTTCGCCATGTCCGAGCTGTCCATGATGCGGTTCGTCGGCGTGGGAATGATCGTCGCTCTCGTACTCGACGCCACGGTTGTGCGGATGATGCTCGTCCCCGCTGTACTGCGGTTGTTGGGCAATGCCGCCTGGTGGGCGCCCAAACCGCTCAGGCGCCTGCAGGCGCGCGCGGGAATCAGCGAGGTCCCTGCTGAGTCCCGACGGGAGATGGAATTGGTATAGGAAATTCTCTAGAGTGGGTTTGGGTGTTGTCGGTGCCGATCGTTCGGGGGGCTACACGACCGGCACCGACAACACAGAAGTCCGGCTGTGCCCAGGATGGACCTGGCCGGACCCCAACACCGCGATGATGGTCGCGGCGAGGGTCTTCTTCCCGTCACGGACGGGTATACACGACCTTCTCTCACATTGTGGCATCGAGTATCCACTTGGAGCCGCAATTGTTAACAGATGCGCATGCAGATGCACTTGCATGCCGCTGTCCATGGCAGGGTGATCCCTCGTGCGCGCGGACGTGGTGGTGGTTGGTTCGGCAAACGCCGATCTGGTGGTCTCGGTCGCGCGGCGGCCGGGTCCGGGCGAGACCGTGCTGGGGTCGGATACCGAGGTGCTGCCCGGCGGGAAAGGCGCGAACACGGCGGTGGCCGCCGCGAAACTGGGTGCGCGGGTTTCGCTGCTGGCGGCGGTCGGCCATGACTCGTATGGCCGGATGTTGGTGGATTCGCTGGAATCGGCCGGAATCGACACCGCGTCCATTCGTCACCTGGAACGGCCGACCGGCGTGGCGTACATATTCCTGACGCCGGACGGCGAGAACTCCATCCTCGTGTCACCCGGCGCGAACAGCGCGCTGAGTCCGGCGGATGTCCGGATCGCCGGCGGCAAGGTGCTCGTGGCCTCGCTCGAAGTTCCGTTGCCGACCATTGAGCATGCTGTGGCGCTCGCGGCCGAGCAGGGCATTCGGGTTGTGGTAAACGTGTCGCCGCCTGCCGAACTGTCGCCGCAAACGCTTGCTGTCCTCGACCCGGTCGTGGTGAACGAACATGAGGCCGCCGAGTTGCTCGGACCGGATTCGGATCCACGCCGGTTGTTGGATCTTGGCCCGCGATCGGCCGTCGTGACATTGGGCGCTCGCGGAGTGCTCGTGATCGAGCCGGACGGCGTTCAGGAAATCCCGTCACCTCAGGTGGCGGCTGTGGACACGACCGGCGCCGGTGACGCGTTCACCGGCGCTCTCGCCGCCAGGCTCGCCGAAGGCGTCGACCTCGCCACCGCGGCCCGGTTCGCGGTGCGGGTCGCCGCGGTCTCCGTCACCCGACGGGGTGCCCAACCCTCCTATCCGACAGCCGACGAAATACCCGGGTAGTGTCAGTCATCATGCTGAGTGGCGTCGGTGTGAGTCCCGGCCGGGCGGCAGGTCCGGTGGTCCTGGTCGCTGAACCGCCCGGGGAGCCGCCCACCGGCCCGCCACCGTCGGATCCCGTCGCCGAAGCCGGCCGGATCGGACCGGCCGCCGAACTCGTCGCGGCCCGCCTGCAGGAACGTGCCGACGCGGCCTCCGGCGAGGCGAAGAAACTGCTGGAGACGACCGCGATGATGGCGGCCGACCCTTCGTTGCGCACCCAGGCCGAGCAGTCGGTCACCACGAAGCAGATCCCTGCGGCCCGCGCGGTCCACGATGCCGCGGCGACCTTCGCCGACGCGTTGCGCGCGGCAGGCGGTTACATGGCTGAACGCGTCCGGGACATCGAGGACGTGCGGGACCGTTTGGTCGCGGAACTCCTTGGTGTGCAGGCACCTGGCGTGCCCGAGCTGACCGCGCCGAGTGTGCTCGTGGCGCGTGACCTCGCGCCCGCGGACACGGCTGTGCTCGACCCCGCCATGGTGCTCGCGCTCGTCACGGAGGAAGGCGGGCCGACGAGCCACACCGCGATCTTGGCTCGGTCGTTGGGGATTCCCGCGGTGGTCGCGGTGCACGGCGTGCTGGCCGCCGCGCCGAAGGATCTCGTCGTCGACGGTGAGGTCGGCACGGTGGAGATCCCGACCGGCCCGGTGGTGCCGTTCGCCGCCGAAGTCACGGCCGCCGCGGTATGGAACGGGGTCGGCGCTCTCTCGGACGGTATGCGGATCAAGGTGCTCGCGAATGTCGGCTCGGCCAAGGACGCGCAAGCCGCCGCGGACGCCGGTGCCGAAGGCGTTGGCTTGTTCCGGACCGAGTTCTGCTATCTCGCCGCGACCGACGAACCGTCGGTCGACGAACAACGCAAGGCGTACGCGGCGGTCCTGGCGCCGTTTCACGGGAAACCGATCATCGTCCGAACCCTGGACGCGGGCGCGGACAAGCCACTGGCGTTCCTGAGCCCGGACCCGGAACCCAACCCGGCACTGGGTGTCCGCGGCATTCGCGTGGGCAGGCAGCGGCCAGAGGTGCTGGAACGCCAACTCGAGGCGATCGTGGCCGCCGCCGAGGAGACCGGGGTTCAGCTGTCGGTGATGGCCCCGATGGTCGCCACGGTCGAGGAAGCCGCGTGGTTCGCCGACCGCGCGCACGAAGCCGGCGTCACCCGTGCCGGCGTGATGATCGAGGTACCGGCCGCCGCGCTCGTCGCGGACGAGATCCTGAACGTGGTCGACTTCGTGAGCATCGGCACGAACGACCTCGCGCAGTACACCCTCGCCGCGGACCGCCAGCTCGGCGCGGTCGCCGCCTTGAACGACCCGTGGCAGCCGGCGTTGCTGCGCCTGATCGCGATGATCGGCAAGGCGGCCAACGAAGCCGGCAAACCCGCCGGTGTCTGCGGCGAGGCAGCGAGCGACCCGGTGCTCGCCGGCGTCCTCGTCGGCCTCGGGATCAGCAGCCTGTCCATGAACGCGGCCGCGGTCCGCCAGGTCGGCGCGGCCCTGGCCCAGCACTCCGAGGACTTCTACCGTCAGGTCGCGCGGGCCGCGCTGGTCTCGCACACCCCCACCGACGCCAAGGCCACCGTGCGCGCGATGGTGTCATGACTCAGTCCGACTCGGTGGTGACCTTCCAGGGGAAACGGATCAGCAGGGAGCCGATCCGGATGTAGGTCGGCCGCTTCACGGTCACCGAGCCGGCCCGCACCATGCCCCGCAGCACGAAGTGGGGCTGGCCGGTCGCGTTGCCGGGGACCTTGTTCTCCAGCTTGCCGGCGGCCAGTTCCAGGGCGTCCACGTCCACGGTCGCGTGCTGCGGCAGCAGCAGCTTCACCGAGCCGGCGGTCACGTCGAGCTCGATGTCCACCACGTCGTGCTCGATCTGGGCGTCGGTGAAATCCAGGTCGCACGCCCCCATCTTGTTGCGCACGACCAGTTCGCGCGGCACGGCCCAGCGACCGGTCCGGCTCAGCTTCGACATCGTGTTGCGCAGTTCCAGCCGGGGCTTCGCGGCGGGCACGTCCCGGGGCGCGCTGTCCTTGTGGGTCATTCCCGGCAGGTCGATCAGCACCGCGTTCAGCTCGGCCCTGGTTCGGGCGGCGAGGGCGCTGTCCGTGCGCTGGGTGAACTCGTCGAGCGTGATCAGCCCCTGGCCGATGGCCTTCTGCAGGAGGGTCACCACGTGCTCCCGCTCGGCGTCGGAGACGCGGAGGTCACGAGGGTCGACAGGCGAGTCACTCACTCATGAACCGTAGCGCTAATCCTCGTCGAGTCCGTGCTCTATGGCGTATCGGGCGAGCTCGACCCGGTTGTGCAGCTGCAGTTTCCGCAGCGTGGACTGGACGTGGTTCTCCACCGTCCGGTGCGAGAGCACGAGCCGGTCCGCGATCTGCCGGGCGCTGAGTCCTTTGGCCACCAGGCGAAGCACCTCGGTCTCCCGGTCGGTGAGCTTCGGCGCCTGGTCCTCCTCGGGCGCGGCGGCCATCCGCCGGTACTCCCCCAGCACCAGGCCGGCCAGGCCGGCGGTGAACACCGCGTCGCCCTGGGCGGTCCGGTTCACCGCGTCCACGAGCTCCTCCGCGGACGCGGACTTCACCAGATAACCCGAGGCCCCTGCCTTCACGGCTTCGAGCACGTCACTGTGCGCCCCGCTCGCCGACAACACGAGTACGCGCGTGCCGGGCAGGTCCCGCACGATCGTCCTGGTCGCGTCCACCCCGGAGGCCGTGCCCAGGTTCAGGTCCATCAGCACCACGTCCGGCACGACAGTGCGCGCGATCCGGACGGCCGCGTGTGCGTCTCCGGCGGTCGCCCGGACGTCGAAGCCGCGCTCGGTCAGGTCACGGGCGACGCCGTCGCGCCACATCGGGTGGTCGTCGACGACCATCACGGAGATCGTTCTCCCGGTCATCGCTTACCTCGCTTGGGCTCCCTGGGCACCCGGACCTCCCACTCGGTGCCGGCCCCGGGCTCGCTTTCGAGGATGATCGTGCCACCCAGATCGGCCACGCGGCCACGGATGGACCGGGCCACACTCATCCGGCCGGCCGACGCCGCCTGCTCGAGCCGGCCGGCCGGGATGCCGGCGCCGTCGTCCCGCACGCTGACCACCACCTCATCGCCCAGGTCCTCCAGCAGAACCCAGGCGTGCGCTCCGTCGCCGGCGTGCCGGGCGACGTTCAGCAACGCCTCGGAAACCAACGCGGTGAGTTCGGTCACCGCTGCCTCCGGCAGCTGCACGGCCGTCGCCGGAACCGACACCTGTACGGACGCGGTCGCCATCACCTGTAGCCGTGGCCGCAGGTCGGCCGTGCCGTCGGCGGCCGTCTCCGGTGGCGCCGCCGCGACCAACGCGCGCAGGGCCTCCTCCTGCTCACCGGCGAGTTCGGCCAGTTCCGCCGCTTCACCACCGAGTTCGTTGCCACGCTTACGGACGCGCGCAAGGACCTGCAAGACACTGTCATGGATGCTGCGGGCGAGCCGTTCCCGTTCAGCGGTCGCGGCCTCAGCACGTAACGCGCGGGCCATGCGCTCCTGCGAGCGACGCGCGGTGACGGCCGCGAGCCCAACGACAAAACCGCTGCCCATGAGTAAAACGGCGTCCCGGACCACGTCCGTCGTGAACGCGCCGCGCGCGAAGCCCGTCGCCAGCGCGACCACCAGACCTGCGGTAACTCCCGCGATCTGACCGCTCAGCACAGCGACCGCGATCGGCGGAACACTTGCCCAGACCGTCGTGATCAACGGGTCGATGTCGACCATCTGCTGGTGCGACAGGATCCACACCGAGGTGTACAGCAGGACGGACGTCACCACCACGTCCGACCACACCACCCACGCCCGGCGGCCCGCCCGGCGGAGATACGCGATCACCGTGAAGACGGTCCACAACGCCATCACACCGAGGGCCGTCCACGCCAACCACAGCCTGGCGTACTCGTGCCTGTGCACCACGACGGCGGCGACGGCGAAGAAGAACGTCACCACCCGCAGGATCGCGGCGCTCGTCCAGAGCGGCTTGATGGCGTCAGCTGTGCGCACTGCCGGGATCCTGGACGGTGCCGGGCCGGGACCCATCATCGTCGAGGACGTCGACCGAGTCCGGGTCGGTGTCGTGGTCGTGCATGAGCGAACGAATACCCGCGTTCAGCACGGCCAGCAAGGGCACCGCGAGCAACGCGCCCGGAATCCCGCCGGCGACCAAGCCCACTGTGATCGCCAGCACGACCGCCAGCGGATGCAACCGGACCGCGCGCCCGAGCAGCCACGGCTGCAGTACGTGTCCTTCGAGCTGCATCACCGCGGTCACGATCCCCAGCACGATCAGCGCTGACACGAAACTGTTCGCGACGAGCGCGACCAGCACGGCGACCGTGCCCGCGATCAGGGCGCCGACGATCGGGATGAACGCCCCGAGGAACACCAGGGCGGCCAGGGGCACGACCAGTGGAACGCCCACGATCCACAGGCCGATCCCGATGCCCACCGCGTCGACCACGGCGACCGCCGCAGTCGCCCGCACGTAGCTGACCAGCGACGCGAAGCCGCGCCGGCCGGCGACGTCCACCCGGTCGCGGACCGGCGCGGGCACGCCCCGCACCAGGAACCGCCAGATCCGGGCGCCGTCGAGCAGGAAGAAGATCAGGACGAACAGGGTCAGCACGAACGCGGCCAGCAACTCGCCGATGTTGGCCGCGGTGGTGAGCGCGCCGGACGTGATCGCCGCCTGGTTCGTCTTGATCGAGTCGATGATGCTGGTGATGAAGCCCCGGATCTGGTCCGTGCTCAGGTGCAGCGGGCCGTTCACCAGCCACTTGCTGATCGTGTCGAGCGAGTTGGAGACCTGCGTCTGCAGCTGCGGCAGGCCGTTGACGAACTCCGAGATCACGAACGTCAGCACGCCGCCGAGCAGGGCGAGCCCGGCCACGAGCACGATCGCCGTGGACAGCCCGCGGGGCACCTTCAACTCGACCAGCTTCTCCACACCGGGTGCCATCAACGCCGAAAGCAGTAAAGCGATGGCGACCGGGACGAGCACGGTCTCGAAGTAGCCCGCGAGCCAGATCAGTGCGTACAGCGCGGCGATCACGACCACGAACCGCCAGGCCAGCGCGGCCGACACCCGCAGCCCGCGCGGCACGACGTTGGTCACTTCCAGCGGGGCCAACGGACGTTTTCTCTGATCACTCGGCACGGAAGTCACGTTATCGGTACGAGCGGACAAAATGGGCCACCATCAGGCGGCCCGCCGGTAAAGAATCTTGGTGTGGCCTCCGACCAGCTGTCTGACATGGAACGTAAGGTCGGCGAGGCGTTCCAGCGCGGTGAGTGGATCGATGCCGGCGGCGAGCCCATCCGTGGCGAGGTGCTGACCGGCTTGTTGTCCGATGCCAACGGCAGTGCCGCGCTCCGGCTGTCTGGCGCGCGGATCACCGGCGCGATGAACCTGGAGGGCCGCGTGGTCCGGCAGGTGATCGACCTGCGTGACTGCGTGTTCGAGCGGACACCGGACCTGCGGATGGCCAACCTCGTCGGACTGCGGATGCACGTCTGCCGCGTTCCCGGGATGCTCGCGCGCAACCTGCATGTGGAGAGCGACCTGATTCTGGAGCCGCGGTTCACGTGCCGGGGCACGCTCGACCTGACCGACGCCAAGATCGGCGGGTCGTTGCGGATGTCCGGCGCGGTGCTCAACGGCGAGGGCACCGACGCGATGCGGGCGGCGCGGCTGCAGGTCAGCGGTTCCATGCAAGCCGTGGTACTCCGGACGACCGGCAAGATGCGGCTCGTCGGCTCGGACATCGGCGGCTCGTTCCAGCTGTCCGGCGCGCACCTGAGCAACCCGGACGGGGAGACGCTGAACGGCGTCGGGATGGTGATCGGCGGCAACTTCCTGGCCAACGCCGTGGGCGGGCGGTTCACGTCGAACGGCCGCGTGACGTTGGTGGGCGCGCACGTCCGCGGCGACGCCGTGTTCACCGGCGCCCAGTTGAGCGCGCCCGGTGACACGTCGCTGGACTGCGACCGGATCAAGGTCGACGGCAGTCTCGTGCTGGACAAGGGGTTCACCGCGCTCGGGCCGGTGTACATGGCGGACGCACGGATCGGCGGCTGGCTGCGGCTGGCCGGTGCGACGGTCGGCGACCGGAACGCGGTCGAGCATCCGGATGAGCAACGCGCGCCGATCGCGTTGCTCGCGGACGGCATCGAGCTCGGTGGCGGCCTGGACGCCCGGTCCGGCCGGATCGCCGGGCGGCCCACCCAGAAACCGCTGGTCGCGTACGGTCAGGTCAGGTTTCCCGGCGCCAAGGTGGACGGCACGGTCAGCCTCTCCGGGGCACAGTTCCACTGCGCCGGCCATGACGCGCTGTTCGCCGACCGGCTCGTGGTCGGCGAGACCCTCTACCTGGAGGAGGTCACGGCCACCGGGTGCATCCGGTTGCAGGACACGCGGATCGGCGCGTCGCTGGACTGCACAGGGGCGACGTTCACCGAGCCGCGCAAGCGCGCCGACGGCACCCGCAAGCCGTCACTGGACCTGCAGTTCGCGACGGTCGGCCACAACCTGTTGTGCAGCAGGCAAGTGGTGGCCACCGGTGGCGTGAGCACCCGGCTCGCCGAGATCCGGCACACGGTCCACCTGTCGTACGCCTCGCTCGGCGACGGCGAACCGGACAGCATGGCGTTCGACGGATACGGCCTGGTGGCGCACAGGCTGATGCTCAAGTTCCCGGCCACCGCCCCGCCCCAGGGTTCCGTCCGGCTGGAGAAGGCCCATGTCCGGGTGCTGTCTGACGGGCCCGGCCTGTGGAGCGCCGTCGGCGGGCTGGACGTGGCCGACTTCGTCTATGAGTCCGTCGAGGACGGCGGCACGGTCAAGGACCGGCTGCGGTGGCTGCGGAACGTGCAGCCGGACTTCGCACCTGGCCCGTACGACCATTTGGTCGCTGTGTACCGCAACGCGGGCGAGGAGCAGCTCGCCGAGAAGGTGCTGCTCGAGAAGCAACGAAGGCGGCACACGGAGCTCAGCCTCGCCGGGCGGCTGTGGGGGAAGCTGCAGGAGTACACCGTCGGCTACGGCTACCGGCCGTGGCTGGCCATGGTGTGGCTCGGGGTGTTCTGGCTGGCCGGCACGCTGTGGTTCACCTTCAACGTGATGTCCAAATTGGACAATGACCAGAACCCGGTGTGGAATCCGCCGCTGCTGGCGATGGATCTGCTGTTGCCGATCATCGATCTTGGCCAGGACAACATGTGGCGGATGGTCGGTGCGTCGCAGTGGATTTCGGACGTGCTCATCGCGGCGGGCTGGATTCTCGCCACGACCGTGGCGGCGAGCGCGACCAGGCTGCTCAAGCGGGACTGATTACCCACGGTGTTCGTTGAGAACACAGCGTGTTCGTCACACGATCGGGGGGACTGGTCGTGTTGAAGGTGCGCCAAGCCGATCCGGTCTGAGAGTGTTGCGTCCGCACCGGGCTCCGTGACCGAACCGAGACCCCGGTGACCTACCAACCGAGACACGGCAGACAGGGACTCCAACGTGGACACGGCACGGACAGCGAGGGGCGCGCGCATGCGGCGGTTCCTTGTCCGCGCCGGGATCGTCCTCGGCGGAGCCGTCGCCGGGACCGCGGCCGCATGGCTGATGTCGATGTCCAGCGCCTCCGCGGACACCGCGGTACCGCAGACCATCGAAGTACCTCAGGTCGTCCAGCCCGTGGTCGACACGTTGACCGCGCCCGGCAACACGCCCCAGTTCGTCGAGCACATCGTGACCGACGTCGCCGCACCGCACGCTCCGACGAAGGAGCTGACCGAGTTCGGCAAGGGTGTGCAGGGCGCGTTCGACCGGGTTGGCCAGCAGGTCGTGACCCAGTTGTCGCTGCCCACGGGCGTTGACGAGCCGATCTTGTCGAAGCCTCGACTGCTCCTCTCCGGCGACCACGAGACAACGCCGTCCGCGCACTCGCTCGCCACCGAGTCGAACACTGAGTCGGCTCAGGCAAGCCACGACCGTGCGGCCGCGCGTGACACCGGCCGCCAGCTCGCGACCGAGTCGTCCCGGCGTGCCCCGCCGCGGGATGACGAGTCGCCGGCACTCCCCGCCCTCCCCCCACTCCCCGCGCCACTGGCTCCCCCGACTGCGCCGTCCGGTGCCTGCTCCTCCTGCGGGCACGGCTCGAACGACGACCGCAGCCTGCCCGTGTCGCACACCTGGCCGACCGCGAACACCGGGTCCGCCACTTCGCGCGCGCTGCGGATGATCACGCAGCACGTCGCCACCGCCATGGGCGAGCAGCCCGGCGTCACTCCTGACTGAAACCAAGCACGCGCGGCCAGCGGTAGCCCTTTGACGGCTCCGCGCAGCAGGCCTGTGTGTCCTGCTGGCGCGCGCACCACCCCCACAGACCTGGGTTGGTCGCTTGCCCCGACGTACTCACGTGCGACCACCCTCCGTGCCACCGCACAACGAAAGGAGAACACGGCGCATGCAAACCTTGGCGCGGTGCGGTCTACAGACCGCGCTGGTCACCGGTGGTTTGCTGATGCTCGGTACCGGCATCGCTTCTGCCGAAGAGAACGTGAACCCGGATCGACCGGCGTCGCCGCTCGACCCGCGGATCAAGATTCCGGTGCGGATCCACGACAACGCGATCGGCACCCCGCTCGGCCAGCTGAACACGCCGCACGTCCACCGTGACATCAAGGTCAGCGCCGACGAGCTGACCATGAAGCTGCCCGCCGGCAAGGCGACGTCCCTCGGCAGTGGCTCGCTGGCCAAGGCCAAGGGCGTCGCCGGCAAGGCGAAGAACGTGGCGGCGAGGCTGCCGCGGTCCGGTGTCACCCAGCCTCGTCTCAACGCCGCGAACGACCTGTTCCGCGGCAACAAGGTTCCGATCGAGATCGCGGGCAACGCGATCGCCGCGGGTGGTGACGCGCACGTGGACGCGACCTCTAGCGAGAACGACACCGTCTACCGTCCAGTGTGGACGAACGGGTCGGGCGCCGTGCTGGCCGGCGACGTGGTCGAGCTGGACTGGGCGCTGCCCGTGCGGATGAGCGGCAACGCCGTCGTCGCCGCGCTCGGCAATGCGACCACAAACTTCGTCTCCGACAACACCACCATCGCCGGTGGCGACATCGTCACCAAGGGCACCTGCGACGCGGCCACTCTGGTCGGCGGCGCCGACTGTGCGGGAGGCGACACTGACACCCTCACGAAGGCCGGTGGCAGCACCACAACCAACGGTGACAAGTCCACGGGCGGTGGCACCATCGCCGCGGTGCCGCTGGCGGTTCCGGCCCAGGTGTTCGCGAACTCGATCGCGGGCGGCGGCCTGACGAACGTCCACCACGAGAACATCGACAAGGCCACTGCCGGCGGGCAGTCCCTGACCAGCGGCAACGACGCCGTGCTGGCCGGGACGAACGCGAACGCCCCGGTCACCGGCCCGGCCGAGGTTTTCGGCAGCGCGCTGGGCATCGCCAAGACCGACTCGCTGGACACCGTGACCACCAAGGCCGGCGGTGACGCGTTCGCCAACGCGGTCAGCAGCGTGGCGTCCGGCTCGATCGTGCATCCCGCTGTCGCGTTGCCCGTCGAGGTGTTCGGCACCGCGGCCGCCGTGGGTGGCGAGGCGGTCGCCCTTGTCGGGGAACACAAGTCGGCCACCGCCGGCGGCGGCCAGATCGTGCACGCCGACAAGTCCGTGCTGTCCGGTACCGCGGTCACGCCGGCTGTGACCGGTCCGGTCCAGGTGCTGAGCACCGCCGCCGGCAACGTCGCCGCTGTCCCGGTCGCACTGCCGTCCCAGGTGTTCGGCCTGGCAGCCGGCGCGCTGGGCAAGGCGACCGCGTGGGCGTCGGGTGACACGTCGTCCACCTCGGGCGGCGCCATCACCACTGACGGGAAGTACGGCACGGTCAGCGGGAACGTCGCGTCCGTGCCGGACGCCGCGGCCGCACAGGCCTCTGGTTGGGCCGCGAGTGTGGCCCGGATCGTCAGCTCCACGGATGACAACACCACCGGTCCCAACGACAGCATGGTCCACTCGGGCGGCGACATCATGACCAACGGTGACCACGGGTCGATCTCCGGCAACCTCGTCGACGTGCCAACGGCGGCGGCCGCGCAGGTCTCCGGCAACGCGATGGGGATCGCGCCGAACCAGACCACGGTCCTGGCCGGCGGTGACGGCAGGACCTCGGGCGAGGACGGCTCGATCTCGGGCAACCTGTTCGCCGAGCCGGTCGCGGCCGTCGCGCAGGTCTTCGACATCCCGATCCCGATTCTGGCGCACGCCATGACCTACGCGCCGAACACCACGGTCGTGAAGGTGGACGACACCGTTCCCCTGATCGACCTGCCGATCGGCGGCGGTGGCCTGCCGATCAACAAGCTGCCCAGCCTGCCGGTCCGCGGCATGCTCGGCAAGAAGCAGTCCCGCTCGAACCCGCCCGGCGCGCCGCTGGGCGGGATCAAGCTCCCGGACTCTTCGCCGTCCGGCGTCGCCGGGCCGATCAACGGTTCTGCGTTGTCCTCTTTGGATATCACGCAGGTGCTGTCGGCCCTTGACGTCACCAAGCTCCCGCCCGGTTCCGAACCGGGCTGAGCGATTCTCCGGTCCCCGCCGGTTTCATCCGACCCTCCCCAAGGAGATTTGACATGCTTAAGACCATCCGTCGTGGCGTTCTGCTCGCTGCTGCCGCCGGCGTCACCCTGCTCGGCCTCGGCTTCGGCCAGGCGTCCGCTGCCCTTCCGGCCCTGCCGGCGCTGTCCGGAACGGGCCTGCCGGGGTTGTCTGGAACGGGCCTGCCCGGGCTGTCCGGCGCGGGCCTGCCGGCGCTGTCCGGCGCGAGCCTGCCTGCCTTCGGCGCGACGACCCCGGCGTCGTCCGCTGACCTGTCTGCGGTCCAGGCCCCGGGCGTGGACAACGTGGACGTCGCCGGGCTCGGCTCGGAGAAGGGCGCCCAGCTGCCCGGCGTCAACGTCGTGCCGAAGCTGAGCGGCACCGCCCTCGACGGCGTCACCCCGTCGAGCCTCACCGAGAACGGGTCGCTGCCGGCCACGGACAAGCTGCTCGACGGCTCCGCCCTGTCCTCTTTGGACACGATGAAGACCGTGACCGGCCTGGTGCCGACCCTCGGGGTCCTGAAGGCGCTGCCCCAGCTCGGCTGAACCGTCCCCATCCCCGTCCCCACCGCTTCCACTTCGTTCGCAAGGAGATTCACGTGCGCAAGACCATTCGCCGCAGCATGTTCCTGACCGCGACCGCGGGGCTCGCCCTGCTCGGCTTCGGCTTGGGCCAGGCGTCCGCCGCGGTGCCGGCGCTGCCCGCGTTGCCGGCCACGCCGGTCGTGCCGGCGCTGCTCGGCAAGTTGACAACCATCCCCGCGCTGCCGGACTCGTCGTCCTGGCTGACCGGCTTTGACGACCTCACCGGCGACCGCTCCGCGATGCCGACGCCCCAGCTGCCGGCCCTCGGTAGCCTGCCCGGCGTGATGGACCTGCTGCCGGACCACAACTTGCTTGGCAACCTGTCCGACGCCACGGACCTGCCGAACCTCGGCCGGGACGCGCTGCCTGTCGCCGACCTGCCCACCGACCAGCTTGGCCTGCCGGTCAACGTCGATTCATCGAAGCTGCCCCAGCTGCCCCAGCTGCCGGTCCAGACCAGCGACATCACCAAGGCGCCGATCGCCGAGCTGCCCAACCCCAGCAAGATGCCGTTGACCGCCCAGGTGGACTACAACGACATCGCCAACAAGATCATCCCGAACACGGATGGCGTGGACATGCAGGGCCTGCCCAAGCCGCAGGTGCCGGAAGTGGCTTCGACCCTGAACGCGGTGCAGCTGCCGACCTCCACCCCGCTGACCCCGGGCATGCAGAGCGTCGGCGTGCCCAGCAAGCTGCCGCTGGTGGGTGACGTGGACACCACCATGCCCAGCGTGGACGACCTGACAGGTGGCGGCCTCAGCATGCCGAAGGGGACGCCGCAGCTGCCGGCGGTCTGATCCGTCGGTCCCCGGGACGGGCCCAGGAGCAGCGTCGCTCCTGGGCCCGTTTCTTCGTTACCTCATGCGATCCTCAGCGCGCAGCAGCATCTCGTGCACCTTGTGCCCGCCGTCGCTGGTGTGCCAGCCGGTGTCGGTTCGCGCGATCCGCGCCACCCGTTGGGCGATCGCCGCGCCGGAGCCGTAGGGATGTTCCGCGACGACCGCGATGGTGTCGTCGTCAGGACGGGCCACGGTGTGGTCGGCGCGCATCGCGTCCCGCAGATGTCTTGCCATTGTGGCGTTTCCGCGCACCAGCACGAGAGTGACGAGCGTGCCGTGGGTTTGGGCGCGGACGAGCGCGTGGCCGAGGCGGTCGATCAGCAGTTCGCGGCCGGGTAGCCCGGTCCGGGGATCGAGCAGGCCCTTGCCGTGCAGCACGGCGTTCATGGCCGGAGCCTTCACTGTCCACGTTGGACGGTCAATGCCTCGTTCAGGTGAACTGGACCGAGCGTTTCGCCAAGCCGTACCAGTAGCCGTCGATCACGGTGTCGGCGTGCTCGTTGTGGTCAAGGCTCGCCCCGAGCGAAACGAACAGCGGCGCGAAGTGCTCGGTGCGGGGATGGGCCAGCCGGACGGCCGGCGCCTTGTGCGAGAAGTCGATCAGGCTGTCGAAGTCCCGCTCGGTGAGCACCCGCCGGCCCCAGTCGTCGAACTCGCTCGACCATCGCGGCGGCGTGACACCCGTGCCCGCCGACATGCTCAGCTCGCTCAGGTTGTGGGTGAAGAACCCGCTGCCCATGATCAGCACGCCTTCGTCCCGCAGTGGCGCGAGCTTGCGGCCCAGGCGTACCAACGCCTCCGGGTCGAGCGTCGGCATGGAGATCTGCAGGACCGGGATGTCGGCGTCCGGGTACATCTCGACCAACGGCACGTACGCGCCATGGTCCAGGCCTCGACCTGGGTCGTCCTTGACCGGTGTCTCGGCGGAACGCACCAGCTTGCGGACCTTCTCGGCCAGTTCGGGTGCGCCAGGGGCGGCGTACTTCACCTGGTAGTACCGCTCGGGGAAGCCCCAGAAGTCGTACACCAGCGGCTGGGTGGTGGTGGCGCCGACGGTGAACGGGGCCTCCTCCCAGTGCGCGGACACCACCAGGATGGCCGTCGGCCTCGGCAGGTCGCGGGCCCAGTCCGCCAGTTGGCGGGTCCACAGCGGGTCGTCGGCCAGCGGCGGCGCGCCGTGGCTGAGGTACAGCACTGGCATGGCGGTCATGAACGGCTCCAGATTGTTCAATTTTCAACAACTGTAGCAGGGTCTTGACCGAACGGCTATGTTGAACCTGTTGGTTAATTAACTAGGTGGTTCAGTACGCATGACAGTCGATCAGTTGAGCGTCACGTTCGCGGCGCTGGCCGACCCGACCCGACGGGCCATCCTGGCCCGGCTGGCCAGGGGCGAGGCCGGCGTCACCGAGCTGGCCGAGCCGTTCGCGATGAGCCTGCCCGCGGTGTCCAAACACCTGAAGGTGCTGGAACGGGCCGGGCTGATCACGCGCGGCCGGGAGGCACAGTGGCGGCCGTGCCGGCTCGCCGCCGAGCCACTCGCCGAAGTCGCCGGCTGGGTCGAGCGCTACCGGCGGTTCTGGGAAGGCAACTTCGACCGCCTCGACGCGCACCTGCGCGAGATCATGAAGGGCAACACCGATGACTGACCGTGAGTTCACCATCCACCGCGTCTTCGACGCGCCACGCGAGCTGGTGTTCCAGGCGTGGACGCGGCCGGAGCACATGGCGCAGTGGTACGGCCCGGTCGGCACGACCACACCGCTGGACACGATCAGCATGGACGTCCGCCCTGGGGGTGCGTGGCGAGCCTGCATGATCGGGGACGACAACGGCGAGCGTTACCCGAGCGGTGGCGAGTTCCGTGAGGTCGTCGAGCCGGAGCGGTTGGTGTTCACCTGGGGCGAGCCGGGCGGCGACGAGGTCGCCCTGGCCACGGTCACGTTCGACGATCTCGGCGGCAAGACGGCGATGACGTTCCACCTGGCCGGCCTGCCGGCCGACAACTCGGAGCTGTTCGACAACGTCCAAAGCGGTTGGGCCAGCGCGTTCGACCGCCTCACCGCACACATGGAGAACCGATGAACCTGCCAACCGCCGTCAGCCAGGACACCTGGCTCACCGCGCGAAAAGCCTTACTGGCCAAGGAGAAGGAGTTCAGCGCCGCGCGGGACGCACTGTCCGCCGCCCGTCGTGAGCTGCCGATGGTCCAGGTGGACAAGGACTACGTGTTCGACGGCCCGAACGGCAAAGCCACCCTGCTCGACCTGTTCGAAGGCCGCCCACAGCTGATCGTCTACCACTTCATGTGGCGGTTCGACCTCGGCAAGGGCTGCCCGAGCTGCTCGCTGCTGGTGGACAACATGGGGCACCTGGCGCACCTGCACGCCCGGCGGACCTCGCTCGCCATCATCACCCGCGGCCCGCTGGCCGAAAGTCTCGCGTTCCGGGACCGGATGGGGTGGACGTTCCCGTGGTACTCGTCCGCGGAGTCCGACTTCAACTACGACTTCCACGTCACGCTGGATCCGGCGAAGGGCGCGGTCGAGTACAACTACCGGCCGGATGACTCGGGGTGGTCCGGGGAAGGGCCCGGGGTGAGCGTGTTCGTGCGCGACGGTGACCGCGTGTTCCACACGTACTCGACCTACGCACGCGGCGGGGACATCCTCCTCAACACGTACAACTACCTGGACCTCACCCCGTACGGCCGGCAGGAGACGTTCGAGAAGTCACCTGAGGGACGGCCGCAGGAGCCGTTCATGTCCTGGGTGCGCCACCACGACGACTACGGCAAGGCGTGACAGGTCGCTCTACTCTGGCCGTTGTGGACGACTATCTGACGATCAACAGGACCATGTGGGACGAGCGTGCCACGGCGCACGCCGCGTCCCGGGAGTACGGGTTCGACCGGTTCGTGGCCGACCCCGCGCACCTGAGTGCCGTCGTCCGCTTCGACCTGCCCCGGCTCGGGGACATCAAAGGCCTGCGCGGTGTACACCTGCAGTGCCACATCGGCACCGACACGTTGTCGTTGGCCCGTCTCGGTGCCCGGATGACGGGCCTGGACTTCTCGCCGTCGGCGTTGGTCCAGGCCCGTTCCCTCGCGGCACAGACGGGCACCGACATCACTTACCACGAGTCCGATGTGTACAACGCTGTGTCCGTGCTCGGCGCCGCCGAGTTCGACCTGGTCTACACGGGGATCGGCGCGCTGTGCTGGCTGCCTTCGGTGTCGCGGTGGGCTGAGGTCGTCGCGTCGCTGCTGCGTCCGGGCGGCCGGTTGTTCATCCGTGAGGGCCACCCGATGCTGTGGTCGATCGACGAGAAACTCGACCCGCCCACCTTCGGCTACCCCTACTTCGAGACCGCGGAACCGCTGGTGTTCGACGACCCCGGCACGTACGTGGAAACCCCGCAGCCGCTGACGGTCGGCCTGAGCCACAGCTGGAACCACGGCCTGGGCGAGATCATCACGGCCCTGCTCGGCACCGGTATGCGGCTCACTCACTTCGTCGAGCACGACAGCGTGCCCTGGAACGCCATTCCCGGCCACATGACCCGGGACGAGCACGAGGAGTGGCGGCTCACCGAACACCCGGAGTACCTCGCGGCGAGCTACACCCTGCAGGCGGTGAAACCAGGGTGAACTACGCCGGCTCGATCGCCAGCGCGTGCCGGAACACGTTGCGCGGGTCCCAACGGGCCTTGACCTGTTGCAGGCGGGGGTAGTTGTCCTTGTAGTAGAGGGTGTGCCACGGCACGCCCGAGGTGTTCCACGCCGGATCGGCCAGGTCCGAGTCGGGGTAGTTGATGTACGACCCGTCGTTGATCTCGTTGGGCACCGGTACGCCGCCGGTGTCCGCGTACACGTCGCGGTAGAGGTTGCGGACCCAGCGGAGGTTGGTCTCGTCGTCCGTTTCGTCCATCCAGATCGACTGGTAGACCGCCTTCATCACCACGTCCCGCTGGGCGGTCGCGGTGGCTCCCGAGGGCACGGTCCGGACCTGGCCGCCGTAGCCGATGAGGAGCACGCCGGCGTTCGGCAGCTTGTCGTCAGTCGTGAGGTTCCGGTAGATCGCCGTGAGCTGGCGGTCGGTGAGGGACCGGCGCAGGTAGCCGGCCTTGAGCTTGTACCGCCGCGTGATCGCGTCGCCCGGCTCGCCCAGGCCCGGCCAGGTCACCATGTGCAGCCACGGCAGCGTCCGGCGTTCGCTGAAGAGCGGTTTCACGTCGACGCCCGCGGTCACCGCGAACACCAACTCGGTGATCAGGTCGTCCACGTTCGGGATTCCCGCGTCCGCCTGGACCACCATGGCGAAGCTGCCGCCACTGCGGTGCGCCGGCAGGAAGACCGGATACAGGCCGGCGTACCGCGAACCAGGCGCGCTGTTGCGTTCAAGCCAGGTCCCGAAGTTGCGCAGCAGACCGACGCACGCCGACTCGGTCATGGTGTCCCAGGACCACACGACGAGGCACTCCCGCATCTCCTGCGGTCCGGCCGGCAGCAGCCGGGACGGGTCGGTGCCGGTGGAGTCGGGCGACCGGAGCCAGTATTTGGTGACCACACCGAAGTTGCCGCCGCCACCGCCGGTGTGCGCCCACCACAGGTCGCGGTTCGGGTCGTTGGGTTCGCGTGTCGCGACGACCACGCGTACCTTGCCATCCCGGTCGACCACCACGACCTCAACGGCGTACAGGTGATCCACCACTGAGCCGTACCGTCGTGACAACGGCCCGTATCCACCACCCGCGATGTGGCCGCCAGCTCCCACTTCCGGACAGCCACCCGCGGGGATCGTCACACCCCAGCCGCGGAACAACGTTCGGTACACGTGCCCGAGCGTCGCCCCCGGTTGCACCGCGAACGCCCGCATCCCGGGGTCGTAGCAGACCGCGTTCATCGGCGAGAGGTCCAGCAGCATCCGGACCGCCGGGTCCGCCGTGAAGTTCTCGAAACAGTGCCCGCCGCTGCGGGGCGTGACCCGCCACCCGGACCGCACGGCGTCCGACACCGCGCGGGCAACCTGGTCGCTCGACTCGACGACCCGAATCTCATCCGGCCGGCCCACGAACCTGAAGTTGTTGCCACGCAACAGGCTGCTGTACCGCGGATCGTTCGGGCGAATCGTCACCGCCGCCGTGCCCGTAGACGGGGACGCCGCAGCGGTTCCCGAAGCGGCCGCGCCGACTGCCACCGCACCCGCGCCGATCAGCACTCCCCGGCGACTGACCTTGCCGTGCTCTGTCATCGAACCCCCTCCTCGAGACGTTGTCCCCGGTGAGGGTTTCAGCAACAGAACCGGGCGCGGATCAACCGATCTCCTGGTCCGGCGGCTGAGCCGCGGCACCAGCCGAACGGCTGAGCCGGTCCACCGATCGATTGATGGTGGCCGGACGAAGGTTGTACATCCCGACCGTTGTGGCGCAGAGTGCGTAGGCGGTGGATCAACAGCCTGGAGGTGTCATGACCGGCGAGGAAATCATGCTCGGCCCGTTGCCGAAAGGGATCACGCTCGCGAAGGAGGGCATGCGGAAGAGGGTGTGGAATGTGCTCGGGCACACCTACTTCATGAAGGCCAGTAGCGAGTCGAGCTTCGCGTTCGAGACCATGGACCCGCCGGGGACCGGTGTACCGCCGCACGTGCATCCGACCCAGGACGAGCACATCTACGTCCTCGAAGGAGTGTTCACGCTCTACCTCGACGGGCAGTGGGAGACCGCGGGCCCAGGCGACACCGTGCGAATGCCGAAGAACCTTCCGCACGCCTACTACAACCGCAGCGAGGACATCACGCGTGGACTGTTCTGGGTGAGTCCGGCCGGGCGGCTCGCCGAGTTGTTCGACAAGCTGCACAACGTGGCGGACCCGGCGGAGGTCGTGCGGCTGGCCGCGCTGCATGACGTCGACTTCCTGCCGCCCGGGTCGGTCGAGGGCGCCTGAGCTCAGCGATCGTTCACCTGCTGCTGGGAGAACCCGGACGCCTGGGCGTAACCGCTGACCACGGCTTCGAGCGTGGCTCTGTCGATCACGTCCTCGATCCGGGAAAACCCTTGCGGCGCACGGCGTTCGACCTCGTCGATCACGTTCTCGGGCCCGCCGGTCCGGTTGCGTGTCACCACGTCGGCGGTGGCCGCCAGCCGGTCTTCCTGGTACGCCCGCAACGCGTCGGCGGGGTCGTCGTGCCGCGCGAGGTGGCCGCTGAGGCTGGTGGCGTCGAGGATCGCCTGGCCCGCCCCGTTGGAACCCATCGGATACATCGGGTGGGCGGCGTCGCCCAGCAGCGTCACCCGACCCACCGACCAGTACGGCAGCGGGTCCCGGTCGCACATCGGGAACTCGAAGCATTCCTCGGTGGCCGCGACGAGCCCGGCGTGGTCGACCGGCGGCATCCGGAACAGCCCGACGTGCCCAGCCAGTTCGGCCGGGTCGGCGGGCCGCGACCAGTCCTGGCGGCTCGGTGGCGGATCACCGGCGCGCCCGGTCTGGACACAGATCGCCCAGTTGGTGAGCTTGGTACCGGCGGTCCGTCCGGGCGCGATCGGGTACACCACGAGCTTGGCCGCGGTCCCGCCGGCGATGATCATCGAAGCTCCGGTGCCGAACTCCGGCCACTCGGTGGCTCCGCGCCACATCGTGACGCCGTTCCACCGCGGCGGGCCTTCCGCCGGGAACAGGATGGACCGCACGGTCGAGTGGATGCCGTCGGCCGCCACCAGGACGTCACCGCGAACCGGGGCCAACGCCCTGTCCTGCCTGTCCACGAACCGCGCCAGCACACCCCCGGAATCCTGCTCGAAACCCGTCAACCGGTGACCGGTCCGAACCGCGCCCTCGCCAAGCCGTTCACGCACCGCGCGCAGGAGCACGCCCTGCAGCCTGCCCCGGTGCAAACTGAACTGGGGCAAGGCGAATCCGGCGTCCAGCCCGCACGGCTTGCGCAGGATCTCGTGCCCGAGACGGTGCGTGTAGAACAGTTCCCGGGTGCGGATCCCAACCTCGTCCAACTGCTCAAGCAGCCCCAGCGCGTCGAGTTCCTTGACCGCGTGTGGCAGCGCGTTGATCCCGACACCCAACTCGCCGATCTGCTCGCCCTGTTCGTGGACCGTGCAGTCAATGCCTTCGTGGTGCAGCCGCAGCGCGAAGGTCAACCCGCCGATCCCGGCGCCGATGATGACAACTGTCATGGCCCACCGTCCCGTCCTGAACCTGACTGCCAGGATGGTCGAGACACCTGGTTTCGCACCAGCCGCAGTCGTCGCCAGCGGAATGGAGGCTCATCCTTGGCCGAGTTGAGGTTCGAGCAGGACCTGGTACGAGCGCTGCTGGCCGAACAGCATCCGGATCTCGCGGACCTGGAAATCCGAGATGTCGCCGGTGGCTGGGACAACCAGCAGTGGCGCCTCGGGACGGAGCTGGCCGTGCGCTTGCCGCGCACCGAGCGTGCCCCGGCCTTGCTGCGCACCGAGCAGAAGTGGCTGCCCGTTCTGGCTGAACGCCTGCCACTTCCGACGCCCATCCCGGTGCGCGTCGGCGAACCTTCGCCCCTGTTCGAGCACACCTGGACGATCACCCGCTGGGTTGAGGGCGAGCCGGCGGACTACGCGCCGATCACCCGCGCTGACGCGGCCGGGACCCTCGCGGGTTTTCTGAAGGCCCTGCATCAGCAGGCACCCGCGGAAGCCCCAGCCAACCCCGCGCGCGGCATTCCGCTGACCGGCATGCAGGACGGTTTCACCAGTTCGTTGGCGGTCATAGCCGGCGACACGAGCGCTGATGCCGCCCGAGAGATCTGGGAAAAGGCCGTCGCGGCGCCCGCGTGGCATGAAGCGCCGACGTGGCTGCACGGGGATCTGCATCCCGCGAACGTGATCGTGCGGGAAGGGACGCTCGCCGGAGTGATCGACTTCGGCGAGATGTGCGCAGGCGATCCCGCGACCGACCTGTCCGCCGCCTGGATCCTGCTGCCCGCGGGCGCGGCAAGCCGGTTCTTCGGCACCTACAAGGACGCGGACGAGGCCACCATCGCGCGAGCCCGTGGCTGGGCCGTCCTGCGAGCCCTGCACCTGATCAGCGTCGGACGCAATGGCAGGCTCGGTCTCCCCGGTGGCAAACCGACTTGGGAACCGGCAGGCCGAGCCGCACTCGAACGCGCCTTGGCCGAGAACTGACCGACCGATGAGTTCCGCGCGCCGCGCTGGTCTGTACGCCGGAGACCGACTGACGGAAGGCTGGCGCCATGCGGAAACTGATCTACGGCATGAACCTGACCCTGGACGGCTACATCGCCGCGCCCGGCGACGATATCGGCTGGAGCGGGCCGAGCGACGAGCTGTTCGAGTGGTGGCTGGACCAGGTGCGGGCGAGCAGCCTGTCGCTGTACGGGCGCAAGCTGTGGGAGACGATGAGCTCCTACTGGCCGACCGGCGACCAACAGCCCAACGCGACCCCGGCGGAGATCGAGTTCGCGCGCGTCTGGCGGGACATGCCGAAAGTGGTGTTCTCCTCGACGATCGACCAGGTCGACTGGAACACCCGCCTGGTCACTGGCGACGCGGTCGCCGAGATCACCCGGCTCAGGGCCGAGGACGGCGGTCCGATGGACATCGGCGGCGCGACACTCGCCGGGGCGGCCATGCGGGCCGGGCTGATCGACGAGTACACGCTGGCCACCTACCCGGTCCTGCTGGGTAGCGGCACGCCGTTCTTCACCGCGCTGGACAACTGGGTGAACCTGAACCTGGTGGAGACGCGGACGTTCCCCGGCGGCGTGGTCCTGACCAGGTACGAGACGAAGCGCTGAGCGGCATCGCGTAACCGACCGCTACATCTGCTCGGCGAGATCGCGCGCGACGTCGATGGCGATCTCCCGTGTCCGGATCGCGAGCGGGGACTCGGTGCGCCCGGCAGGCCAGTACAGGGACAACTCGCGGGCGGGCGACGGCGTCAGCCGGTGGATGCTGAGCTGGTCGTCGGACCAGGCATCGTGTCCGTGCAGGGCAAGCCATGGCAGCACCGCCCAGCCGATGCCCGCCCGCACCATCGACAGGATGGTTTCGTGGCCCGTGGTACGGAACACGACTCGTGGCCGCGCGCCGGCGCGGGCGAGCGTCCGCTCCAGCCATCTTTGGTGGTAGGTGGGCGGCCAGGCGACCATCGGAGCGTTGTCGAGCAGCTTCACCCCGACCGGACCATCGGGGACCGCGCCCACGCTCGTCACCAGGAGGTACGGCTCGTCGAAAAGCCTGACGTGCTCGACGTCGCCTTCGACCGGGCCGTCGTGGAACAGCAGGTCGAGATCGCCGATCCGGGGATCCTCCGGTTTCACGTCGGACAGCCTGATGTCGCAGCCGGGATGCTCGTCCAGCAGTTGGCGGATGACGACCGGCAGGATCAGGTTCGACACGCTCTGAAAGGTGCCGATGTCGATCCGGCCGTTGCCCGCCCGGAAGCGGTCGACGGCGTCGGTCAGCGCCTCCGCCTTCGTCAGCAGATCGCGGCCGTGGGCCAGGACCACCTCGCCGAGCGGCGTGATCCGGACCGGCCGCGGCCCGCCGGGCCGGTCGAAGACCGGGCCGCCGACGGCCTTCTCCAGCGCGGCGATCTGCTGGCTCACCGACGACTGGGTGTAGCCAAGCCGGGCCGCCGCTTGGCCGAACGTTCCTTCCTCGGCGATCACGGCCATCGCCCGCAGGTAACGCAGTTCGACATCCGCCACAGGACCTAGCATAAGCTATTGCGATCGATTCGATCTGAAATTATCGCTTTTCTTAATGTTGTTGCGGTCCTAGCGTCGTTGCCATGACGAGCACGATCAGTCCGGCAGCCACGGCAATCCTGAGCGGGCCGCGCCTGGGACTGCCCAAACTGGTCTGGGCCCTGGCGGCCACGCACTTCGTCGGCCGGGCCGGCGGTGTGGTGCGGTCGTTTCTGGTGCTGTACCTGACGCAGGCGCAGCACCTCTCGCCCGCGACCGCGGGTGTGGTGGTCGCGGCTGTCGGTGTCGGGGACATCGGATCCCAGTTGCTCGGTGGCTGGTTGGGAGACCGGATCGGCCGGCGCAACACGATGCTGGTGGGGTTCGTCGGTGCCGCTGTGGCGCTCACCGCGCTCGGCTCAGCGGATTCGATGCCCGAGATCTGGGCGGCCGCCGTCGGTGTCGGGCTGACGATCGAGCTGTTCCGCCCGGCCGCGTCGGCCGCGGTGGCCGATCTGCCCACGCGGCAACGGATCCGCGCGTTCGGATTGCTCTACTGGGCGGCCAACCTCGGCTTCTCGGTCGCCACGGTCACGGCCGGGATCCTGGCCAAGTACGGATACGGGCTGCTGTTCTGGATCAACGTGGTGGCCTCGTTGATCGCGGCGCTGATCGTCTGGCGTCAGGTGCCGGAAACCCGTCCGGCGGGTTCGACGCGGACGCGGCGGGCGCTGCTGCCCGTGGTGCTGCGTGACCGGTTGATGATCGCGATGATGGTGATCCACGTCGGCTACTTCACGCTGTTCCTGCAGACGTTCACGACGTTGCCGCTGCTGATGACGGCCGACGGTCTTGGCCCCGCGACGTACGGCGCGGTGTTGGCGCTGAACGGGATCGCCATCGTGGTCGGCCAGCCAGTGGCGGTCCGGCTGCTCGCTGGCCGCAACGGCAGTGTGGTTTCGGCCGTTTCGATGCTGCTGGTCGGGGTTGGCGCCGGGCTCGGCGCGATCAGCCACGGCACCGCCGGCTTCGCCGGATCGGTCCTGATCTGGACCCTCGGCCAGATCGGTATCGCTGTGCGGTTCGGCGACACCTTCGCCGACCTCGCACCCGCCGAGCTGCGTGGCAGGTACATGGGCCTCGCCTCAACCACCTGGAGCGTCGGCGCGGTGTTCGGCCCGCTGGCCGGAACCGCGCTGCTCGATCTGGCCGGACCAACCGTCCTCGGATCGGCATGCGCGATCAGTGGGATCGTGCTCTTCTTCGCTCAGCGGGCGCTCGCACCGGCACTGCGCCGCCGGGCCGCGGCGCACGACGAATCCCTCGAAACGAACAACGACAGGAAAGGCAGTGCCGCATGAGTACATATGTGTTGATCCACGGTGGCGGAGACGTCGGCTGGTCATGGCACCTGGTCGCAGCCGAACTCCGAGGTAGGGGACACGAGGTGGTGGCTCCGGATCTGCCCGCCGACGACCCATCGGCCACGTTCACCGACTACGTCGACGCGGTGGTCGAAGCCGTCGGCGACAGGAAGGACCTGGTCGTCGTCGGCCACTCGTTCGGCGGGTTCACCGCACCGCTGGTCGCCGATCGACTCGCGGCCGATCTGCTGGTTCTGGTGGCCAGCATGATCCCCGCGCCCGGCGAGTCGCCGGACGATTGGGGCCGCAACACCGGATGTGACGAGGCAGTGCAGGCACAGGCGGCGCGCGACGGTGGCCGCACCGGTAACGCCGACCCGTACGTCAGCTTCTACCACGACGTACCACGTGCACTCGCGGAAGAGGCACTGAGCAAGGAACGGGCACACCCGTCGCCCGCCGCGATGAAAGAGCCGTGGCCGCTGGACGCGTGGCCGGATGTTCCCACCAGGTTCGTGCTGTGCAGCGAGGACCGCTGCTTCCCGCCGGACTTCCTTCGCGGGCTGGCGGCCGAACGTCTTGGCATTGTCCCCGAGGAGATCGCCGCCGGCCACTGCGTCGCCCTCAGCCGTCCCACCGAACTGGCCGATCTCCTGCTGGCCGGGCGTTAGCTTGAGATACGGGCTTCGATGCCGTCGAGGAGGAAGTCGAGGCCGGTCCGGAAGGTTTGGTCGGCGTCGAGGTGGGGGCCATCGTGGACGACCTTGGCCAGCGCGGGGAATCGGCCGGTGGCGAAGGTCCGCCGCAGATAGGGCCCGAAGGCGGCCTGCCACTGCTTCTGGTCCATCCCAGAGGTTCGCTCGGCGCGTCGCTCGGTGATCTCCCGGCGCACCGCGCCGATCACGTACGAGTTGACTGCGGCGATCGCCGGCACGACGGTGTCCAGGTCGACGCCGTCCATTCCGGCCGCCACAGCCTCCCCGCTGGCCAGCGTGTTCGGCCCGAGTTGGGGCCGGCCACCGATCAGGTCGGCGAGCCATTCGTGCTGGTGGGCGGCTTGCCGGATGGTTTCGGCAAGGGAGCGCAGCACCTCCCGCCAACCGTCCCCGGCCGGCCGGATCTCGGCGTGGACCGCGTCGACCATCAGGTCGAGCAACTCGTCCATGGTGGCGATGTAGCCGTACAGCCGCATGGGTCCGACGTCCAGGGCCGCGGCGACCTTGCGCAGTGACACCGCGGCCAGGCCGTCCGCGTCGGCCAGCTGGATCGCCGCTCGGACGATCCGCTCCCGGCTCAGCGGGGCCGGCGTCGGTCGATTCGGTGGCTCGGGCCGCTCCCACACCAGCATGCTGCCGACAATACATCGCATGTAGCGATACACTGCATCGAACAGTGCAGTGAATCGGAGGCAGCTATGACCATCACCATCGTCGGAGCCGGACTGGGCGGCTTGGCACTTGCTCGGGTGCTGCACGTGAACGGCATCGACGCCGTCGTGTACGAACGTGAACCGTCGCGCGGTGCGCGCGGCCAGGGCGGCATGCTCGACATCCACTCCGGCCAGCGGGCGCTGCGCGAAGCCGGGCTGATCGACCAGTTCTTCGCGATTGCCCGTGGTGAAGGCCAGGACATGCGGCTTCTCGAACCGGACGGCACCCTGCTGCTGCAGGAGGACACACCCGAGGATGCCCCGCTGTTGCGCCCCGAGGTGGACCGCGCCGACCTGCGCAGTCTGCTGCTGGACTCGCTTCCTGAACACACGGTTCGCTGGGGGCACGCGTTCGAATCCGCCGACAACGGCCTGCTGCACTTCGCCGACGGCAGCAGTGCGACGTATGACCTGCTGGTCGGCGCCGACGGCGCGGGCTCCCGAGTCCGTGCACTGCTCACCGACGCCCGGCCGACGCACATCGGCCAGAACGTCGTCGAGCTCAGCATTCCCGACATCGACCGCACTCACCCCGACCTCGCGGCAATGGTCGGGCGCGGCAACTACTGGGTGTTGGGCGACGGGAAATCCCTTGCGGCACAGCGCAACGGCGACGGCCGCGTGCGCGTCGGCCTCAGCTTCTACAACACCGCCGAGGACTGGTTCGCCACCAGCGGGATCCCGTTCGACGATCCCGCCGCCGCCCGGGCGCGGCTGATCGAGGAACTCAACGGCTGGGACCCACGGTTCACCGCACTGATCGCCGCCTGCGACGACACCATCCGGCAGTGGCCGATCAGCACTCTCCCGGTCGGCCTGACCTGGCCGTCGACACCAGACGTCACGCTGCTCGGCGACGCCGCGCACCTGATGCCGCCAGTGGGAGAAGGCGCCAACATGGCACTGCTCGACGGCGCCCTGCTCGGCCTCGCGCTGGCCGCGCACCCGGACGACTTTCCCGCCGCCATCAAGGAATACGAACGCGAGATGTTCGAACGCAGTAGCGCTGCCGCCCGGATGTCCGCGGACATGCAGGAATTGCTGATGTCGCCGGACGCCAGCCAGAAACTGCTCGCGTTCTTCCAACCTGGCTGAAGTAACCGAAGCGCGGGCGGGCTAACGCTGTTGGGCGTGGCGCATCTCGTCCAACGAATCGAAGAACTTCTCCGCATAGCCAAGGGCTTCCGCGGCATAGCCACACATCTGCTGCTCGTAGTCGGCGAGGGCGGCGATCAGGTGTTCCGTCCCGTCGTTGACCGCGATGAGCTTGCGGCACAGCAGCTCGCCGTCGATGAAGGCCAGGTTCGCGCCGAGGCCACCGGGAGGTGCCGGGTGCGCGGCATCACCCAGCAGCGTGACCGGTCGGGTGGGCCAGGGGCGGACCGGGTCGGAGATCCGCAACGGGCCGATCCCGCTGTTGCCGGCGTCGGCCTGGTCGAACAGCGCTCGCAGGTCCGGATGCCACTCCTTGACCAGATCCTGGAGCAGCGCCAGCCCGGCCACCGGGTCGCCTTCCAGTTCGAGCGCGTTGTCCGCGTACTCCATCGGAATCATCATGACCCAGCGCAGATAGCTGCGCGTGTCCGGCAGGGTGACGTCCGGCGCGAGTTCGGCGGCGGCTTCGGTGGGTACGCGGCGGAAGGGCATCTTGCCGAGGAACAGCTGCAGTTCAGCTGCGTTGACCATGGTGCTCCAACCCGGCACCAGACCGGCGAACCGATCGGTCAACGGGGTGCGTCCGATTGCCCCGACCCGGTCCATCTGACGAATCTGAACCGAGGGAATCAGCTGTCGACGGACCGTCGAGCCCATGCCGTCCGCGCCGACCACCACGTCCGCGACCTCGGTGCTGCCGTCCGCGAAGGACACCCGGACGCGGCCGTCGGACAGTTCTTGGTAGTCGTCGAGCTTCTTGTCGAACACCACGTGCTCGTCGAGGCCGGCCAGCAGCAGATGCCGCAACACATGCCGGTCGAACAGCGTGCCCTCGTCCTTTGGCGGCACCTCGCCGAGCACTCTGAGCTGGGTGTCGACCATGCGGCCCATTCCGGTCATCTCCCCGCCGATCGCGTGCAACAGCGGCAGCAACCGCTCAGGCAGGCAGCCCCGCAGCGCGGCAAGTCCAGGGCCGCCAAGGCCGATCCGGTAGCCCTGGAACCGCGATTCGACCGCCGAATCCCGTTCTCGGACGCTGACGTCGATCCCCGCATCGAGCAGCCGCCGTGCGAGCGACAGGCCACCCAGCCCCGCGCCGATCACCAACACCTTCATCGCAACCTCCCCGTCGAGTGGGTGAACTAAGTTCACGTGAACTAAGTTCACCCTACGGCTCGGGCGACGAACTGGCAAGATGTCGCGGTGTCCCGTCGTGACGAGGTGTTGCAAGCCGCGCTTGACCTGCTGGATGAGGTGGGCCTTGACAGTTTGACCACCCGACGGCTCGCCGAGCGGCTCGGCGTCCGTCCGGGCGCCCTCTACCGGCACTTCGACAGCAAGCGGGCTCTGCTCGATGCCATGGTCGACGTGGTGATCGGCGGCGGATCTGAAGTGGACGACGGACCGCCGCAGCCGACCAAGGACACCTGGGACGAGCAGATCCGGACGATCGCGACCGGCGCCAGGGCAGCCATGCTCACCCATCGCGACGGCGCCCGACTGGTGGTCACCCACCTGCTACCCGGTCCGCGCGCCGAGCCCGGCGTGGCGCAACTGGCCTGGGAAACGATGCTGACCATTCTGCGGCCGACCGGCCTGTCCGAGGCGGGCGCGGCAGGGGTGATCGACACGATTTTCGCTTATGTCAACGGGTTCACCATCGAGGAACAGGCTCGGGACGGTTTCCCGCAACCGGCGGAGCGGCGAGCGTTGCGCGACCAGGGGTTCGCGATCGGCCTTGACCTGATACTCACCGGTGTCCGCGCGAAAATGAAGTCAGTTTGAGGCCCGGCAAAGATGTAGGTTCTCAAACGACGTGACATGTCGATCTTGAGTCACCTGGGGTTTCTCGGTTGTCGCACGGCAATGGCACCATGATCAGTCTCGAACCCACTGTCGCTGCCGCTGGAGCGCCTGGCCCGTCATCTGGGGCGGTCTGGGCGCAAGTCGCTCCACAGGGTGAGCCCGTCGGGCCGATTGACAGGCACATCGGAGGTCTGCGGCAGCTGGGAGGAGGCTCGCGGGTCGCCTGTGCTGGGCCGCCGCCACTGCCATCCGGCCACGCCCAGCATGAGTACCGCGGAGACCAGCAGGACTGCGAGGACTGACCAGCGGCTCTCAAACGACTCGGCCCTGTCGACCACCTCGGGGCGCTGGGGGTCGTAGGTAACCTGCACGCGGTCGCCCACGCTGGGCTCGGTCCCGACGACCACAAACTCTTGGACCGCCGTGCCGTCCACCGTGGTGAACCCGACCCACGCTCCCCACCCCCGCCTGTCTGCGTGAGGCACCGCCTGCTGCACGGTCGCCATGGTGGTGACCGCGCGCGCCTCCACCTGCGACATCGCCACCATCACTACGGCAGCACCCGCCAGTAGCACCACCGCAAAGGCGACCGCGATCCAGAACGCCGCCACCTGAGCTGCGCTGCGGCGGGCCCTCGACCCCCTGGCTCTCACCCCCGCATCTTGCGCCCCCAGGCTGGCCTGCCACAACATCCCCGTCAGATCCGCGCGCGACGCCGTGAGACGCCGCAAGGTCCACCGAGAATGGACAGCAAGTCTCACACCGATTTGAGACCCTACAAAAGATCCCGTTATGCCTGGGCGAGGTCGGCGAACTTCGAGTAGTGCAGTTGGTGTGCCACGGTTACGGTCGCGGTTGGGCCGGCGCGGTGTTTTGCCAGGATCAGGTCTGCTTCGCCGGCGCGGGGATCGTCGCGTTCCCACGCGTCCGGCCGGTGGATCAGGACCACCATGTCGGCGTCCTGCTCAAGGCTTCCTGATTCGCGGAGGTCGGCGAGCATTGGGCGCTTGTCGGTTCGTTGTTCCGGGCCACGGTTCAGCTGGCTCATCGCGACCACCGGCACTTCGAGTTCCTTGGCCAACAGCTTGAGTTGGCGGGAGAACTCGGAGACTTCCTGCTGCCGGCTCTCCACCCGCTTGCCGGAGGTCATCAGCTGCATGTAGTCCAGCACGATCAGTTTCAGGTCGTGCCGTTGCTTCAGCCGTCTTGCCTTGGCGCGGATCTCCATCATCGTCATGTTCGGTGAGTCGTCGATGAACAGTGGGGCCTCGCTGATCTCGCTCATCCGGCGGGCCAGCCGGGTCCAGTCGTCGTCGGTCATCCGGCCGCCGCGCATGTCCGCGAGCCGGATCTTGGCCTCGGCGGACAGCATGCGCATCACGATCTCGGTGCGGCTCATCTCCAGCGAGAAGATCACGCTGGACATGCCGTGCCGGATGGAGCACGACCGGGCCCAGTCCAGCCCTAGCGTGGAGTTGTGGGTCGGCACCATCGAGCGGCCGGCCAGGTAGAGGTGGTCCACGTTGTCCACTTCAACGCACCTGACCGGCACGCCGGCCGTCCTGCGAACGTCCACAATGGAATGAACGCGCGGTTCGTCGGCGAGCACGGTGTGCGTCCGGCCGAGCTCCAGGGGTTGAGCGGCGGCGATGGCGGCGCCGGCGACCAGCTCGCCCGTTGTCCGGATGCCGTCGACTGTCGGCCATTGGTGCTGCTCGTCGGCGACGATCACGGTCCCGTCGGCGAACTTCACGTCGTAGCAGGGACGGCCGTGCATGACCTCGGTCGCCGCCACGACGTTCGTGGGTTTGCCGTCCGCGCCAAGCAGTTGGTCGCCGACGGCCACTTCGCCCATCGTGGTCCAGCCGGTCGGCGTGGGCAGCGGGGTGTCCAGCGCCAGCGCCTTGCCGACACCGGGACGGGCCGCGACGATGATCATCTGGCCGGGGTGCAGGCCGTTGGTGATCTCGTCGAAGTCCGCGAAACCGGTGGGGACGCCGAGGGACGACCCGCCGCGGGAGGCGATCGCGTCGATCTCGTCCATCGTGGGCTGGAGAAGCTCCTCCAGTGCCACGTAGTCCTCGGTGGTGCGGCGCTCGGTCACCTCGTAGATGGCGGACTGGGCGCGGTCGACGATCTCGTTGACGTCGCTGCCGTCCTGGCCGGAGTAGCCGAGCTGGACGATCCGGGTCCCGGCTTCGACCAGCCGGCGCAGGACCGCCTTCTCCGCGACGATCTCCGCGTAGTAGCCGGCGTTCGCGGCCGTCGGCACGGTCGCGATGAGCGTGTGCAGATAGGGCGCGCCGCCGATCCGGCGGAGCTCCCCCCGGCGTTCCAGCTCCGCGGCCACGGTGATCGGGTCGGCGGGTTCACCCCGGCTGTAGAGGTCGAGCACGCAGTCGTAGACGCTCTGGTGGGCCGGGCGGTAGAAGTCGCCGGGCCGCAGGACTTCGACCACGTCGGCGATCGCGTCCTTGGACAGCATCATCCCGCCGAGCACCGACTGCTCGGCCGGCAGGTCCTGGGGCGGCTGCTTGTCAAAACCCGGGCTGCCCCCGTTCGACATCTCCGGTGCCGTTCCCCGGTCATCGGTGAGCGCCACCGCGCAGCCCCTCCTCGCTCATATGTTCGAATCTACACCACGCATCTTATCGGCGTTCGATCATTCGTCGGGCAGCCGAACGGGGTGTGTCGCGATGGACCCTAGGGGCCGGCCGACCCGGCCATCAAATCCCGGTGTTGACCGATCTGTGGACAACCTGTGGACGGTTGACCCGAGCTGACCACAGGGCGCGGGCAACCTGTGGGCAACCTGGGGACAAGTCGCTGCGAACACGGCAAAACAGCAGGTCAGAGCCTGTGTGCCTGGTGTGGAAAAGGTCGTGGAAAATCTCTCGGCGTGTCGCTCGAAAACCACGCTTCGGCGTGTCGGAAACGCCGGTTCACCCCATCGTGGGCACCAGCCTGTGGATAACTCACGTGGGTACACGAAACACCCTCCCGGAGGCCCGGGAGGGTGTTCGGTGATCAGTTCAGCCGGCCGCGCTGACGTCCAGGCGGACCGCCACGGTCACGTCCGGGTGCAGCCGGACGCTGGCGGTGTGCTTGCCGACGTTCTTGATGTGCCCGGCCAGTTCGACGGTCCGCTTGTCGAGCTGCGGACCACCGGCGGACTTGATCGCGGCCACGATGTCGGCCGTGGTGACCGACCCGAACAGCTTGCCGGAACCAGCGGCCGCCTTGGCCCTCAGCGTGACCGCGCCAAGGCCTTCGAGGATGCCCTTGATCTCCTTGGCGTGGTCCAGGTCGCGAACCCGGCGGGCGTCCTGTGCGCGCCGGATCGTCCGGACGTTCTTCTCCGCGCCCTTGGTCGACAGGATCGCCAGGCCACGCGGCAGCAGGTAGTTGCGACCGTAGCCGTCCTTGACCTCGACGACGTCGCCGGGGCCACCGAGACCGCTCACGTCCGTGGTGAGAATCAGCTTCATCTCTCCGACTCCGATCAGCGCGCGGTCGAGGTGTAGGGCAGCAGCGCCATTTCCCGAGCGTTCTTCACCGCGATGGCGACGTCCCGCTGGTGCTGGCTGCAGTTGCCGGTCACCCGACGGGCCCGGATCTTGCCGCGGTCGGAGATGAACTTCCGCAGCAGCGCGGTGTCCTTGTAGTCGATCAGGGTGTCCACGGCGTCCTTCTTGCAGAACGCGCAGACCTTCTTCTTGGGCTTGCGAATGGGTGGCTTGGCCACAGGTGTACTCCTGAAAAGTCAAAAAGTCCGGGGAAGATCAGAACGGCGGTTCGTCGGAGAACCCGCCACCACCGCCACCGCCGGCGGGCGGTGCCGAGCCCCACGGGTCGTCGGCCGGCGCGGACTGACGGTTCCCGCCGCCACCGCCGCCACCGGAGCCGTTCCCGCCGCCTCCGCTGTAGCCGCCACCCTCGCCAGATCCCCGGCTCACCCGGTTGACCTTGGCCGTGGCGTACCGCAGCGACGGGCCGACCTCGTCGACCTCAAGCTCGATCACGGTGCGCTTCTCGCCCTCGCGGGTGTCGTACGACCGCTGCTTGAGCCGGCCGGACACGATCACGCGCGCGCCGCGGGTCAGCGACTCGGCCACGTTCTCCGCGGCCTGACGCCAGATGCTGCACCGCATGAACAGCGCCTCGCCGTCCTTCCACTCGCCGGACTGGCGGTCGAAGGTGCGCGGTGTCGAGGCCACCGTGAAGCTGGCCACGGCCGCGCCGGACGACGTGAACCGCAGCTCAGGGTCGGCGGTCAGGTTGCCGACCACCGTGATCGTCGTGTCGCCTGCCATTTCGGGCTCTCCTTGGCTTCGCTTGGATCAGACGCGCGCGGCCGGGCGCTTGTCGACGCGACGCAGCACCTTGGTGCGCAGGATCGTCTCGGACAGCGACAGCTGCCGGTCCAGTTCCTTGACGGCGTCGGGCTCGGCGTTGACGTCGAGCACCGCGTAGATGCCCTCGGCGTGCTTGTTGATCTCGAACGAGAGCCGGCGCTTGCCCCAGACCTCGACCTTCTCAACCGAGCCGCCTGAGGTGCGGATCACGTTGAGGAAGTTCTCCAGCGACGGCTGCACATTGCGTTCGTCCGTGCTGGGATCGAGGATGATCATTACCTCGTAATGACGCATGAAGACCACTCACCTCCTGTGGACTGGCGGCCATGGTCTCTCCATGGCAGGAGGGTCTACGGCCAATCAGCCTACATGACGCCGTTCCGAGTCGGCCGCGCCGGTCGGCTTCAGGCGGAGCGAGGAGCGTCGAACATCGGCTTGCGCAGGACCCAGGTCCGGACGAGTGCGGCGGTCACACCGGACAGCGCCAGCACGGCCAGCAGCACGGAGATGTCGATGTCGCGACGCCCTTGCGGGCCGCCGAGGGACTCCGCGTGCCCGGCGGCCTGCACGCCGTCGGCGGGTGGGTTGTCGGTGCCGAGGATGCCGAACTGCGGGCTGTAGTTGGGCACGTTGCCGCCGTACCGGACGCCGGGCGACGGGGCGTACAGCCCGGCCTGGGCGAACGGGATCGAGCTGTAGTCCGTCATCGGTGCCCGGCCGTAGTCGCCCCAGCCCCAGCCGTTGAGCGGGGACGGTGCGCCACCGATCACCGGGAAGTTGGCGCCGGGAGGGATCCCGCCGCCGTCGCTGCTGCCGGGGGTGCCACTGCCGGGGATGGTGCCGGGCTTGCCGGGTTGCTGGCCGCCGGGCTTGCCGGGGGCGGGCTGGCCGCCGCCGGGCATCAGGCCGCGTTCGACTTTGTTGGCCTGGTCGGCCATTGCGGCGCTGCCGTCCTGGACCACCGCGCCGATGGTGTTCGCGGCCTGCACGGTGACCCCGCACATGCCGGCGAAGACGCTCTGTACGCCCTGGGCCACGGCACTGATGATCGGGCCGAGCAACGGGATCTTGTTGAGCTGGCCGATCACCGCGTTGGCGATCTGCCCGGCGGTGATGAAGCCGGTGCCGGTGGGGATCGCGCCGATCGGGATCGGCGGCAGCTTGGCCAGGGTGCCGCGGACGGTCGGGGTGATCAGGTTCAACGGGTCGAGTGCCCGGACGACGTTCACCACCGGCTCAAGGACGGCCGCGGGCTGCAGTTGGATCGGCGTGCCCGGCGCGCCCTGGATCGTGGCCGCGCAGCTGCCGACGACAAGTGGGGTGGAGGCCGCGGCTGTACTCCCGCCCAGCACGCTGCTCGTCGCGACGACGAACGCCACCGCGAAAGCGGCGGCCAGCCTGCGAGCGAGCCGTTGCATTCCTCTGACCTCCGTCTTACCGGCCGGTAGCCTCTACGGGATTGAACGACCCTACGCGTCTGTGGTGACGTCAACCACCCCGAATCACCCGCCACATCATCGAATATTCCGCCAGGTGGAGTAGTGCCGGCCGCTCGGCCGTACCACCGGGCTCGTCGTCGTACCCGCCGACTAGGCTCGCTGGTCATGCGCATAGGTGCCCACGTCCGCGACGACGACCCGCTCGGCGCCGCGGTTGAGCGGGGCGCCGAGGCCGTGCAGTTCTTCCTTGGCGACCCGCAGTCCTGGAAGAAGCCGGCCCCCCACCCGCAGACCGAGCAGCTGCTGGCCACCGAGCTGGACGTATACGTCCACTCCCCTTACCCGGTCAACCTGGCCTCGATGAACAACCGGATCCGGATCCCGTCCCGCAAGACCGTCACGCAGCACGCCGAGGGCGCGGCCGCGGTCGGCGCCAAGGGCCTGATCGTGCACGGCGGCCATGTCACCAAGGGCGAGGATCCGGCCGAAGGGATCGCCAACTGGCGGAAGTTCTTCGAACGCCAGGCCGCGGACGGCGGCTTCCCGCTGCCGATCCTGATCGAGAACACCGCGGGCGGGGACAACGCGATGGCCCGGCGCCTGGAGATGCTGGCCCGGCTGTGGGACGCGGTCGGCGAGTTCGGCGCGGGTTTCTGCCTGGACACGTGCCACGCCTTCGCGGCCGGTGAGGAGCTGGTCGACATCGTCGACCGGGTCAAGGCTGTGACCGGCCGGATCGACCTGGTGCACCTGAACAACTCGCGGGACGAGTTCGGCTCGTCCCGCGACCGGCACGCCAACATCAAAGCTGGCACGATCGAACCCGAGGTTCTCGCCGCGGTGGTGGCCGCCGCGGGGGCCACCGTGGTGGTCGAGACGCCGGCTGACGGCCAGGCGGAGGACATCGCCTTCCTGCGCCAGGCGCTCGGAAGGTGACATGCGGTGTCTCCAGGAGAGCGGCTTGGTGCCGTGACAATGGCAGGGGAGGCGGAGAGCTCGGTGGCGCGGGAGACCGGGGAGCCCGCGCGGGACGCTGTGCGCACCGCCCGGGTGCTCAGGTTCGGCCGGGTCGGCCTGGCCGCCATGGTGCTGCTCTGCGGGATCACCCTGCTGCTCGGGTTCGCCAACAAGAACCGGTGCACCGGCCCGGAGTTCGACAGTCTGGGCCGTAGCGCGCCGCAGCCCACCGAACGGGCGCGTGCGGACGCCTGCTACTCCGACATCCAGTACCTGTGGGTCGGCCGGGACATCGACAAGCACGTCTTCCCGTACATGCACGGCTCGATCGACGCCAAGGGCGACCTTGAGGGCGGTACGGTCGAGTACCCGGTGCTGACCGGTGTGCTGATCTGGCTGGGCGCGCTGTTCGCGCACAACGACGCTGGTTTCCTGCTCGGCTCGGCGATCCTGATGGCGCCGTTCGGGCTGCTCACCGCGTGGCTGCTCGGCCGGATGGCGAGGTGGCGGACGCTGCTGTGGGCGATCGGTCCGCCGCTGGTGCTGTACGCGTTCCACAACTGGGACCTGCCGGTGGTCCTCTCCGCGGTCGCCGCTGTGTACGTTGTACACAGGGGGTGGGGCCGGCTGGGCGCGGACCGCCCGCTGGTCGATCGCGCCACCTTCTCGGCCGTGCTGCTGGGCATCGGCTTCACGCTCAAGCTCTATCCCGCGGCGTTCGTCCTGCCGCTGATGCTGTACGTGCTGACCGGCGGCCGCGACGGCATGGAACTGCCCAAGGGCAAGAGATACGACGTGTACGGCGCGCTCAAGGTCGCGTTGGTCGCGTTGGTCACCGCGGTCCTGATCAACCTGCCGTTCGCGGTGTTCGGCTTCGAAGGCTGGAAGGCGTCGTTCACGTTCCAGGGGCTGCGCAAGGCCGACATCACCACGAACTCGATCTGGTTCTGGGCGTTCCGGCCGGACTCCGAGCCGAAGAACGCGGCCTTCCAGGACGTGGTGAGCCTCTGGTCGCCGATCCTGGTGCTCGCGTCGTTCGCGCTCGCGCTGTACCTGGGCTGGCGCCGCTTCAAGCGTGAGGGCACGTATCCGTGGATCGCCGTGTCGGCCGCGATGCTGTGCGGGTTCCTGTTGCTGCACAAGGTCCACTCCCCGCAGTACACGCTGTGGCTGGTGCCGATGCTGGTGCTGATGCGGGTGCACATCGGCTGGTCGATCGCGTACTTCATCGCCGACTTCTGTATGGGGACCGGGATCTTCCTCTGGTACCACGCGATCGACGTGGGCAAGGGGATGACGATCTACGACGGGTTCACCGCGCAGATGGTGATGATCGGCGTGTGGGGCCGGGCCGCGTTGCTGGTCGGCCTGTTCTTCGCGTTCCTCAACGCCAAGTCCACTGTGGACGATCCGGTGCCGGAGAGCTTCCTGCCCAAGGGCTACCGGCCGGCCACGGCGTAGCGCTCACGCTGAGTCAGGGCGTTTGTCCTGGCCGCCCGCCGTTTGTCAGCCGAACGGCGGTGGTCGGAAAATCACCGTGCGTAGCACGGTGACTCCATGAGGCGACTGCTTGCTCTCGGCGCGGTGAGCGCGTTCGCGTTGGGCCTGGTGGCGATACCCGGCTCAGGTGACATCCTCCGGCCGCTGGCGACACCCGGCGGCTGGGTCGGTACGTGGGCGGCGGCACCGGCCGCCGGTGTGGCCGGAACCGACAACGGTTACCCGAACTTCTCCATCCGCAACGTCGTGCACAGCAGTGTCGGCGGCGCGTCGGTGCGGGTCCGCCTGTCCAACGCGTTCGGCGCGAAGCCGGTGACGTTCGGGCACGTCACCGTCGCCGTGAACGCGCAGGCCAACACGCCGCGCGCGGTCGCCGGCAGTGTGCGCGACCTGACGTTCGGCGGCTCGGCGACCACCACCGTCCCTGCCGGGGCGGACGTCCTGAGTGACCCGGTGTCCCTGCGGGTGCCCGACGACTCCGACCTCCTTGTCACCACGTACGTCCCGACACCGTCCGGCCCGGTCACGTACCACCCGACGGCGCTGCAGACCTCGTTCTTCACCCGCGACGGCGACTTCGCGGCTGAGGAGTCCGGCGCGTCGTTCACCGAGCAGACCTTCGTCTGGCACTACGTCACCGGTGTGGACGTGCGCGGCTCGACCGCGTCCGGCTCGGTGGCGACCCTCGGTGACTCCATCACCGACGGCGTCGGCTCCACCGCGGGTGCCGACCACCGCTGGCCGGACTTCCTTGCCGACCGCCTACTGGCCGGTATCGATGCGCCCTCGGCGGGGAAAAGCACCTCGGGCGGTCCTCGCCGGCTCGGCGTGGTGAACGCCGGCATCGGCGCCAACCGCCTGCTGCTGGACGTGCCCGGCTCCGGCGCCGGCCGCAACGCGCTGGCCCGTCTCGACCACGACGTGCTGAGCCTGGGCACCGTGCAGACCCTGATCGTGCTGGAGGGCATCAACGACATCCAGCAGGATCCGCACCAGACCGACCCGGCCCAGATCATCGCGGCCCACCGCCAGATCATCGCCCAGGCACACGCCCGCGGCCTCCGGGTCATCGGCGCCACCCTCACACCGTTCAAGGGCTGGCGGGTCTACGACCAGACCTTGGAGAACACCCGTCTCGCGGTCAACGACTTCATCCGCACCAGCGGCGCCTTCGACGGCGTCGCCGACTTCGACGCGGCCATCCGCGACCCGCAGGACCCGCTGCGGATGCTGCCCGCCTACGACTCCGGTGACCACCTGCACCCTGGTGACGCCGGCTATCGGGCTATGGCCGCAGCGGTGAACCTGGCCCAGCTCTGAGGTGGCCGAGTGGGCCCGTGGCACGCGGTCACGAGCCCACTCGGTGCTCCTAGCGGCAGTCAGTTGGCGTGGACGCACCCTTCAACCAGAACGCCATCTGGTCGAAGACGATGTCCTTTGACCCGTCGCCATCGTTCGTGAGATTGCTCAGCATCACCCGGGCACCCGGACTGAGCCACGTCCGGGTGAGTATTTTCGAGGTATCGCTGGACGTCTGCTGAATCGAAACCTCCACCGCCGGCATCTCTACGCCACCCCTGATACCAGGAAAAATGACATAGGTGACGTTGGCTTCCGCGCCGTGTGACGGCATCCAGGTTTCGATCTGATAGCACCCCTCTCTTGGCAGGTCGGGCGACCACGTGCCGGTTACCTGGAATTTCTGGTTCACGTAGGGAGCAGGTTTGACGTCGGGAGATTCCGGGAGTTTGTCATTCTTGTATGTGTGGGTGAACCACATGTGCCCTTTGTAACCCGCGCCGAAGGAATGCAGGTCGATCTGTGCGATGTACGCGTTGGGTGACTGGTTTCCGCCAGTGCGCAGGGTGAACTTGCCACCTCGGACATCACCGGGACACCCCCGAATGTTCAATGCCGAGTCTGGGATGTCGTCGACGATGGTCAGTTCAGGTGCCGGTATTCCGGGCCGTGCGCAGTCCGCGAAGTCGGGATACTGGGCCTTCATCGGCGGTTCGCCGCTGCCAGGTGCGTAGGTCACGTCCTCGAATGAGCACACGCCCGTGTTCGCACAGTTCGCCCATGAGCTGCTCCCGTGGAACCAGCAGCTGGAGTTCTCGGCCGGGCATGGGCTTGACTGTGAACAGTTGTTGACGGATGTGCAGAACTGGAACAGGCCAGGATCGTGGACGATGAAGAACATCTTGGCGCTCTTGTAGGACTCCTGGCCGAAGTAGGTCTTCTGCGGTGTTTCGATCCAGCCGAGGATCTTCTCCGGGTAGGACCAGAAGCCAGGGTGTGCGGCGTCGTCGTACGTGTCGCGCAGGAAAAGATTCCTGCCTGGTTTGTACCGAGGGTTGGCCGGGTTGTTCAGCCAGCCAACTCCCCAGTCGCCGGCACCCGGAGGATGGAAGCCGCTGTTGTAGGTCCAGGTCGCGAAGAACCAGTTTTCGATGAACCTGGGGTCGCCGCCGTTGAGGAGCATCCCGGCGTCGTAGAGCTCATTCCATTTGGTGGCAAGGATGCGTAGTCCGGCTGCGATATTGGCCGCGTAGTCGATGGCAACGGCGGCCTGCTGCGTCGGGTTGAACACCGTATCGGTTTTCCTCATCCCGTCCGTGACCTGGGTGATCCCGTAACCACAGTCGGCCTTGGTGTAGTCGATCTTGTCGACCGCCGGGGAGAGACCGTAGTAGTTGCCGACGAGGACGTTCCCGCCGTCGCCCGGCCGGGCGTGCGGAGTGGCCTGCCTGAAGTTGGACTCCTGAGCCATGATGCCGAGGAGTACCTGTGCCGGAACGGTCCCACCGCCTCGGAGAGCAGGCAGTGGGAACAATCCCTGTGGCGAGTAGGCCGGCAGGCCGGATCGCAGGTAGTCCGCCGGTCGTTGAACGTTCAACGCACCCTTGACCGCGAGATCCGCGGCCCATTCACCCATGGGCGCTGTTGGTTGTAGGACCTGACGGTGTAGGTCGTTGCGGAGCACCGCACACGTGGGCGAGTCGACGTTGACAGCCTGTATCCGCGCCCCTGGATTGGCAGTATCGGCCTTGCCGGTCCACATCAGCCTTGGGGCGCGCGACGCGACGATCTCGCCTGTCCGGGTCGCGCCACTGCGCGGCGCTCGAACTGACACCTCGTAGCGACCGGCGAGCTCGTCGGTCAACCCACCGGGACCGGCCTTCGCGGCCTGGGACACCTGCGGGCTGGCCACCCGGCCGGCGATGAGGTCGCCGTCAGCCGAGATCGCGGCGATTTCCTTGCCGCTCCAGGGGAACGTGGCAAGACCTGGAACGGTGTCCGGGTTGATCGTCCCAGTGTCACCGACCAGGGCGGTGCGGCCGCCCCGAAGTGCCAGCATCTGCAACCGGCCAAGCGGAGCGTCGGCGAAGGTGCTGAGCCGGCCGTCGGCAAACCGTTGGGCCACAGCACGATCGCCGTGCTGCTCCAGCAAGTCGACGCCGTTGTTGTTGGCCACCACCGCGAACGGGCGCCCGTCCAGCTTGCCGACCTGTGTCAAGGTGCCGGAATCGGCGACCTTGACCAGCGCGCCCTGCGCCACCCCATAGGTTCCGTCCTTGGCCGGAACCATGTTGGTCAACTGCTTGCGCACCCGAGAAGTCGATGTCACCTGTCCCTTGGCGGCGTCGACGTGCAGCAGGTCGGTCTCCTGCTCGTCCGCGCCGATCGACCTGGTCAGCAGCACCTCGTCGCCGGGCCCACAGGCGGGCGAGAAATAGCTCAACGCCACGTCGTCGGCAACCATCCTGGCCTGGCCGGAATCAACGTCCACCACGGCGGCGAGCGCTCCGGCCTGTAACACCTCGGGTCTGTTCGTGTCCTGAACGGGGACGAAGACGGCGGCTACGTACTTCCCTGACCCGGTCAGACAGGTGTAGCCGGTCCAGGGGCTGCCATTGGGATTCGGCCCGGCCAGTGTCGCCAACGTCGACCAGCGGAAGGCATCTCTTTCTCGGGCGATCTCGATCTGGTAGCCCTTGGTGTCGCCCACCCCGGCGGCAACCAGGTCCGTTGAGCGCCGCCAGTTCGCGCCAAGGGCGTGGTCCGGGTCGGTGAACTGCAGCTGATCGGACGGTGGAGCGGCCTCGGCATACGGCATACGGCTGCCCATGACCAAGCTTGTGGCTGCCACACCTGTGGTGGCAAGTACTGCGACAATTCTTCGCATCGACGGATCCTTTTCAGATCAATACGCCTGTCAGTACCATTGAGTACATTCGTAGTCTGCGTCATTTCTGCCCCCATCAGGGGAAGGATCGACCGGAGTATTGGTGGGACGAGTCGTACTGCACGCCTTGACTGAGTTGTTCCAACTCACCATGGGCGTGGCGGAACCAGTGCCTGACCCGATTCGCAGAAAGAAAACTTGTTCGACAAACCCGAATTGACCTGTGTACCAGATCTGAAGACCGCAGGACGCGCCCGTGCCGGAACAGTTTCCGAAGAACTCTGACCATGCGGCCCGACATGATGGTGAGTAATAGAGAAATATGCCGAGAAGATCTCCTGGGACAGACTGGTAAAGTACCTGCCTGTCGGCGTTACACCCCATCGATTGGGGTGTCTTTCCGGTGCATGTGTCCCATGTGCAGCCAACGGCAAGCGTCGTGTTGTCGGCTGGTGAAGTTTTCGCGACGCCCTTTTCTTTGCTTGCGAGGGCTATCGTTGTGGCCGGCTGCTCGATGCGTCTCTCGACAGCGACTGTTCGGGGAGAAATTGGTTCTTGTGGAACTGTCGAAGCCGAAAAAATTGCCGTCAACAGTAGTCCAAAGACCATGGAAAACAAGGTTCTAAACCGCAACTTTCCTCCTGATTGCAACAATAGAAGGTCAGCGGGAAACAGTTCACCCCAGCATGTCAAAGTTGGAAAACCTTGAACGCAATCATTAGATTGATTCGGCTGTCCATAGTCAATAGTCCGAACAGTGCCGCTGGCCCAGGTGCCGTTACAGGGTGTGATCGGTGCTGGTCGAGCGTGCGACAGGCGACCGGCCCAGCCGGAATACGTCCGGCGAACGGTTGAACACTCCGCCCGCGGGGTCGTCGTCGCCGAACTTGCGGACCAGGTCGCGTTCCGGGTGGTAGATCTCGTAGACGACGAGCGCGCACAGGCCGACCACGACGACGTCCCGCAGCAGCACGAACCCGAGGAACCACTCGATCGGCAGACCTTTGTGGTCGACGCCGAGGTAGTACATCATCCGCGGGAACCACACGAGGGCGTCCACGAACATCCACGTCAACAGCACCTTCCAGCGCGGGATCGCCAGCACGGCCAGCGGCACCAGCCAGAGCGAGTACTGCGGGCTCCACACCTTGTTGACCAGCAGGAAGGACGCGATCAGCAGGAACGCGAGCTGGGCGAACCGTGGCCGAACCGGCGCGGCCAAGGCCGTCCATGCGATCGCCAAACAACAAGCCAGGAAGAGCAGTGCGGTAACGATGTTGAGCGCTGTCGGCGTCTGCAGCGCGCGCAGGTTGCCGTCGAAGCCGGGCCAGCCGCTGTACTCGGAGATCGCGTTCCAGATCGAGTCGATGTCGGCGGGCCGGATGGTGTTGCGCCGGAAGAACTCCCACCAACCGGTCGGGTAGGCCAACGCGATCGGCGCGTTCACCGCCAGCCACGTGACGAGTGTGGCGACGGTTGTTCGTTGCCATTCCCGGAGTTTCCCGGCGCGTAGGCACAACACGAACAAAACGCCCAGTAGGAACAACGGATAGAACTTCGTCGCGACACCCAGGCCGAGCAGAATCCCGGCCAGCACTGGTTTCTTGCGGGACCACGCCAGGATCGCGGCCGCGGTCGCCGCCGTGGCCAGCGCGTCGAAGTTGGTGTACGCGTGCACCAGGATCAGGGGTGACGCGGCGACGAGAAGCGCGTCCCAGGGACGTCGTCGCGCGATTCGCGCGGTCGCCCACACCGTCACCAGCCACGCCAGGGCCAGGAAGAAGGCGGTGATGTTGAAGTACACCGCGACCGGAAGCGCCTGCAGCAGGCCCATGTCCAGCCAGCCGGCGGTCAGTTTGGCGTTCACCCACTGGAACAGCCCGGCCAGCACCGGGTACTCCATGTACCGGGTCTGCTGGGTCGGTTTGCCCTTGTCCTCGACGAAACTCGTCTTGTACGGGAACGTGTCCGGCCGGTCGAGCTGTTCGGCGCCGTACAGCGGGACGACGTCGGTATAGCACATCGTGATGTACGGCCGTTGCGTCCGCCAGTCCAGCTCGAACTGGCCTTGGGAGTTGGTGAACTGCTGGATGCAGGCGACCTTGCCGAACCAGCTCACGGTCAACGCGAGGACCGCGATCAGCAGGGCGAACCGCAGCGGCGTCCAGAACCACTGACGGCCCACCTGGGCGTGTTCGCCGAGTGGGCCGCCGATCGGTCTCGCCGCGCCACGCCCGAGCGGTCCGGTCAGTGTGGGGGCGACTCGCTCGGCCAGGTCGAGCGAGTCGGTGTCACCGGAGTGGTCGGGCTGCACGGGCAGATGCTACGGGTGTCGGCATGGCCTGTGTCGGCTAACCACCGCTGTTGCCCGAGTCGCCGTTGTTGCCGCCGCCTCCGCCTCCACCACCGCCGCGTCCCGGTCCGCTCGGGTTGCCTGTGCCGGGAAGCGTGATCGGCGGCGTCGTGTGGGACTTGGACGACGACGGCGGCGAGGAACTCGAGGACGACTGCTGGGGCTGCGACGACTGCTGCACGGAACTCTGCTGCTGTTGCGACGAGTCCTGCTGTTGCTGCCGGGACGCCGCGATGCTCGACTGGGTGTCCTCGACCGACTTGCCGATCGCCTGGTACGGGCCGAAGTCGGCCTTGTCCTTGCCTTTGAGGTAGGCGTTCATGAACGCCTGCCAGATCGGGCCGGCCAGCTTGGAACCGTAGACGGCCTTGCCGTTCTTGTCCTTGACCGGGCTGTTGTTGTCGGTACCGACCCACACTGCCGTGGAGATCTGCGGCGTATAGCCGACCATCCAACCGGCGCAGTTGTCCGCTCTGGTGCTCTTGCCCTGGACCTCGGGGCATCCGTGCGTACCGGTCTTGCCGGCACACAGCCGGTTGTCGGCGCACGGGACCTTGGAGGAGGCCGGGATGGGCAGCAGGGACTCGGTGACGTTCCTCGCGATCATGGCGTTGTTGCCTGGGTCGTTCGCGTTGAACGCGGGTTTGGCAGCCGCCTCGGCGTCCCCGTCGTAGACGACCTTGTTGTTGTCGCTCGGGTCGGTGACCTGCGCGACCAGGTGCGGGGTGCGTTTGATACCGCCGTCGGCGAAGGTCGCGTAGGCACCCGCCATGTCCACAACACGAGCTCGGTACATGTCACCGCCGATGGCGATGTTCAAGTTCGGCTTCGAGCCACCGTCAGGACTGCTTTCGAGCGGGACGTTTTTCTTGTTGTACGGGACGTTCGTCGGGATGCCGGCCTCGATCGCGGCCTTCGCCACGGCACCTGTGCCGACCGTGTTGAACGCGATGTCGGCGAACACGGTGTTGATCGACAGCTTCATGGCCTCGGCGACCGTGCACTGGGTGGCCACCTTGCACGTCTCGCCGTCCGAGTTGCTCATCTTCGTGCTGCCGAACATGCGAGGTGTCGAGCCGTCGTAGATCTCGCCGAGTCCCTTGCCCTGGTGGAGCAGGGCGACCAGGTCGAACGGCTTGAACGACGAGCCAGGGTTCTGCCAGGACTGGCTGGCGTAGTCCAGGCCGTTGTTCTCCTTGTTGTACCCGTAGTAGGCGATGGCCCGGCCGGTGTTCGGGTCGACCGCGACCAACGCCTGCCGAAGGTACTCCGGCTGGCTGTTCATGACGCTGTCGATGGCGTCACCGGCCATCTTCTGGGCCGCCGGATCGACGGTGAGCTTGATGGTGTAGCCGGAGCGCTGGATCTGGTCTCGGGTGATGCCGGCATTGTCCAGCTCACGCAGGGCCGCCTCCCAGACCAGTCGCTGGTCCGGGGTCAGCTTGGTGTTGCTGCCCTGTGCCGAGTCGATCGGGATGGGGGTGGGGAACTTCGCGGCCCTGCGCTCCTCCGGCGTGGCCCACTTGTTGTCCACCATCTTGTCCATCACGTAGTTCCAGCGTGTCTCCGGGTAGCTCGCGTCCTTCAGCTCCCGGTTCGGGCTCTGGATGACACCGGCCAGCACCGCCGCCTCGACCTTGGTGACGTCCTTGAGGTCCTTGTTGAAGTACGCCTTGGCCGCCTCGGCGATGCCGTTCGCGCCCCGGCCGAAGTAGATCGTGTTCAGGTAGGCCGTGATGATGTCCTGCTTGCTCATCGTGTTGGACATCTTGTAGGCCTTGACCACCTCGGTGGCCTTCCGGGTGAGGGTCGGCGACTCGTCCTCGGTGGCCTTCTTGACGTACTGCTGCGTGATGGTCGATCCACCGCCGGTGTTGCCGGTGATGTTCTTCCACACCGCGCGGAGGATGCCGGAGATGTCGAAGCCCGAGTTGGTCTCGAAGGTGGCGTCCTCGGCCGCGTACACCGCGTGCAGGACGTCCGGCGGGATCTGGTCGTACGACACCAGCGTCCGCCGGCCGCCGGGCGCGAACGTGGTGAACGGCGACCCGTCGGCCCACTGGACGGCGACCGTCTTGGACAGTTTCTCGGCGAGCGCGGCCGGGTTCGGCACGTCGACCATCTGGTACATGATGAAGAACGCGATGATCGGGCCGATCAGCATCAGCGCGAAGAAGACGTACGCGGTCCGCCGGATCCGGCGCCAGATCTTCTTGCGGCGCTTGCGGCGGAGTTCCGCCTCGGACTCCAGCGGCTCGTTGTAGGCGCTGTCCGGATCGTCGTACTGGTCGTCGAACTCCCGATGGGTGAGCAGCTCAGGCTCGGCCGCGGCCCGGTTGCGTCCCTCCAGCGGCGACAGCATGTCCGTGGGCTGCTCGGCCGGGTTGCCCGGGGCCCGCACCATCTGCGTCTGCATCTCGTGCGGCGGAACACCCGGCGGCGGTCCCATCCGGCCACCCGGCGGCGGTCCCATCGGCGCGCGGGGGCCAGGCGGGCCGCCAGCACCCGGCGGCCGGCCAGGCGGTCGGGGCGCGCCACCCCGCGGCGGACCGGCCTGCCGCTCCGGCGGCGTCTCGGTCGGCCACTGCGGCTGGCCCTTCGACTGCGCCGGCGCGTCGTCGTCGTCATCGAACGACGGAGACCAGAACCCGGTGCTCTCCTGGGGCTGTTCGTGCCGGCGCCCGCGGTCCGGGTCGTCGCCCGTCGGCCATTGCGGGTTTCCGTGGTCGTTCACTAATACGCCTTCCAGACGTCCGCGAGCTCGCGGAGCAGCCTGCAACGGAACAAGTGCGAGTGCAACCGCCTCATTCCGCCGCTGTCCTCCTGCGTGGCTTGCCGGAACGCAGACCGCGCGTTCCCAAGACGTATGACTGCACTAGGTGGTTCCATGAACATGTGCGGCAAACTTCTACCGCATACACGGTGAACTCCTCATAGAGGTTCGCCAGCTTGGCGAGTTCCTCCGGGGCCCGGGCCGACCCGGACGCGTGCTTGAGCTCGTCACCGTAGATCCACGACACCAGGGTCAGTGGCTCCTTGCGGCAGACCGGGCAGGTCACGTCGGTCGGCTGCCCGTGGAACTTGGCAGCTCGGAGCAGGTACGGACTCGCGTCGCAGACCTCCGCGGTGCCAACGCGGCCGGAGTAGACCTCCGCGAGCAGCGCACGGCGCTGCAACGCGTAGTCCACGACCTGACGTTGGGTTCGCACAGATCACAGCGTACGGGTTGGGGCAGGTCGACCGTTGGTCCGTTCGGCCCACACGGTCGGGCGCGGGCCTGCCACCAGGGAACTGTCGGCATGGTGTCGATTGCCACAGCCGAAGGAGTTGGACGAGCGCGCGATGTATCGCGACGATATAGTCGGACGGTAGATCGAGTGACCGGTGAGGAGGTCTCAGTGCTGGAGTTCGCGATCCTCGGACTGCTGCACGAGGCCGCCATGCACGGCTATGAGCTGCGCAAACGCCTGTTCGATCTGCTCGGCACCCTGCGCACGTTCTCCTACGGGTCGCTGTACCCGACGTTGCGTCGGCTGCAACGCGCCGGCCTCATCGTCGAGGAAGAACCGGACGAGAACCGCGCGTGGGGCCGACGGGCCAAGCGCGTCTACAAGCTCACCGCGGACGGCAAGGAACGGTTCGCGGACATGCTCGCCGACGCCGGTCCCCAGACTTGGGACGACGAGGGGTTCGGCGTCCACATGGCGTTCTTCTCCCGGACACCGGCCGAGGTCAGGATGCGAATCCTGGAAGGTCGTCGACGGCGGGTGGAGGAGCGTCGGGAAGGGCAGCGATCCCTGCTCGCCAGGGCCGGTGAGCAGATCGACCGGTACACCCGGGAACTGCACCGGATGGGCCTGGAATCGAGTGAGCGCGAGGTGCGTTGGCTCAATGAGCTGATCGCCAACGAGCATGCAGAGCAGGACGGCGGCGCGAGCTAGCTCCCGACCGCCCCTGAACCAGCCAGAAAGAGAAGGAGAACCGGCATGGGCCGAAGCGTCAAAGTGGCTGTCGTCGGCGTCGGGAACTGTGCCGCGTCGCTGGTGCAGGGCGTCCACTACTACCGCGACGCCGATCCAGCCACCCGCGTGCCCGGCCTGATGCACGTGCGGTTCGGCGAGTACCACGTCGGTGACGTCCAGTTCGTGGCCGCGTTCGACGTGGACGCCAAGAAGGTCGGCCGTGACCTGTCCGAAGCCATCGTGGCCAGCGAGAACAACACGATCAAGATCTGTGACGTGCCCCCGCTCGGCGTGACCGTGCAGCGCGGCCACACCATGGACGGCCTGGGCGAGTTCTACTCCGAGATCATCACCGAGGCCGACGAGGAGCCGGTCGACGTGGTGAACGTGCTCCGGGAATCCGGCGCCGACGTGCTGGTCTCCTACCTGCCGGTCGGCTCGGACGAAGCGGACCGCTTCTACGCCCAGTGCGCGATCGACGCCGGCGTGGCCTTCGTCAACGCGCTGCCGGTGTTCATCGCCTCCGACCCGGTGTGGGCCGAGAAGTTCCGCGCGGCCGGTGTCCCGATCGTCGGCGACGACATCAAGTCCCAGGTCGGCGCCACCATCACCCACCGCGTGCTGGCCAAACTGTTCGAGGACCGAGGCGTCGAGCTGCTGCGGACGTACCAGCTGAACTTCGGCGGCAACATGGACTTCATGAACATGCTGGAGCGCAAGCGCCTCCAGTCGAAGAAGATCTCCAAGACCCAGTCGGTGACCTCGCAGGTACCGCACGAGATGGAAAAGGCGGACGTACACATCGGCCCGTCCGACCACGTCCCCTGGCTGGACGACCGCAAGTGGGCCTACGTCCGCCTGGAAGGCCGCGCCTTCGGCGACGTCCCCCTGAACATGGAGTACAAACTCGAGGTCTGGGACTCCCCCAACTCGGCCGGCGTGATCATCGACGCGGTCCGCGCCGCCAAGATCGCCCTCGACCGCGGCATCGGCGGCCCGATCGAGTCCGCCTCCTCCTACTTCATGAAATCCCCGCCGATCCAGTACTCGGACTCGGAGGCGTTCGAAGCGGTGGAGAAGTTCATCCGCGGCGAAGTCGAAGGCTGAGTCACGACGGATGTGGGGCCAGCACGCTGGCCCCACATACGGCACAATCTGAGCATGGAACTGGGAGGTGGATGATGGCGGTTGAGGCCTTCGCGCCCGACTTCGACCCGCTCGTCGAGTTCTACGGGATGTGGAACACCGAGCTTGCCGAGCTTTACCTGCCACTTCCGAATGTGCCGATGATCGGCAAGTACGAGTGCCTGGACGGCTACCTGATCATGAGTCCCCGTGAGGGCACCCCGAACAGCTATGCGACTGTGATACTCGGCAGTCTCCTGATCGAACCGGCGCGTGCCGCGGGATTCCGCGCCTACTCGGCGGTGAACATGGGGTTCTATCCGAACCGTTGGATCGAGCCTGATCTCACGGTCCTCAATGCGCCGACCAAGGGCTTGACCTGGGTGCCTGCCGACAGGGTGTTGATGCCGGTCGAGTTTGTCTCGCCGTCCAGCCGTCGCCGGGATCGGCTCGACAAACCCGCCCTGTGCGCTGACGCGGGCGTTCCCTACTTCATGCGGGTGGAGATCAACAAGTACGACGCCCATGTCGAGCTCCTGAGGCTCGATGGCGACAAGTACGTGATGCACGCCAAGGCCCTTTCCGGCCAGCAGTTTGAGACCGAGTTGCCGTTTCCGCTCTCCTTCGACCCGGGTGTGCTGCTTGAGTCGTGAGTCACCCCTAAGTCGGCGTTACTAAACCGTCGCTCGTTCGGGGACGTCGTCGGCGTGTGAGAGCGGTGGTTGCCGGCTCCGTGGCCGGACCGTCCAGAATGGACGCGATGGCTGGGTTTTCGGCGCTGTTCGACGAGTCCTTCGAGGCGATGAAGCGACTCGCGTTCCTGCTTGGCGCCGATGACCCGGAGAACATCGCGCAGGAGGCGTTCGTCCGCCTGCACGACCGGTGGCACACGCTCTACGACGACAACAAGGCGCTGCCGTACCTGCGGGCCATGGTGGTGAATCTCAGCCGGTCCCGGCTGCGGCACCTGCGGGTGGTCCGCAAGACGCCGCCGGATGTGATGCTCGACGAGTTGTCGGCGGAGGCGCACGCGCTCGCCCGGCAGGAGCACCTGCGGATCAGGGAGGCGCTGGGCAAGCTGTCCCGGCGGCAACGGGAAGTCCTTGTCCTGCGCTACTGGCTGGATCTGGACCAGGCCGCGATCGCCGAGACGTTGGGTGTGGCGGTCGGCACGGTGAAGGCGACCACGTCCCACGCGATGACGAACCTCCGTAAGCACCTGGAGGAGGCGTGATGGACGAGCTGGAGCAGCGGCTGAGCTCGGTTCTCACCGAGATGGCCGAGGGGGTGCCGCCGAGCCCGAACGCCTGGGTCGAACACCAGCGTCGGCTGGCCAGGAAAAGCCGGCGGGCACGACGCCGGCCGGCGATCCTCGCGGCCGCGGCGGCCGTCGCCGTGACGTTGGTTCTCGTCCCGTTCCTGGTCGCGAACGGTCATGGCGGGCCTGAGCTGACTGTGGCTCAGCCGTCGCCGCCCGCGACGTCGTTCACGCCGAACGCGCCGCAGAGAGACGGCCGGTCCGCGCCGACCTACCAGCCAAGCCCCGGTGAGGTCGTCCTCACCCAGCCGTTCAGCCTGCTCGACGAACGGGTGGGGAACGTCGAGTTGGTCACGTACGTGTACACCGTGCAGGGCTCGGACGGGCATCGGATGGTGTGCTCGGTGCAACAGCCGACCAGCCTGGGCACGGTGATCAACGGGTCGGCCGCACAAATGCGAACGTGCGCGACGATGAAGCCGCCATCGAACGGCAGGTACCTGATGGCCCAGATGCCTGTGCAGAGCGCCCACTACCAGGGCGTTTACGTGTACGTGGCGGCCAGGCCGATCGAACGGACCATTGTCAGGCGCGCCGAGGGCGGCCTGGTGACGGCCAGCACCCGGATGTCCGGCGACCAGTTCACCGTGTTCTCGGTCCAGCTGGATTCGCCGGCGGCACCGGCCGCGTACTCCCTGTTGGGGGCCGCGCCGGCCTATCCACGGATGGAGGACGGGTAAACCTTCCCGGGAGGTGAGGCGTCAGGTTCACGTGAGAGCGGTTATGACCGGGACGTCCGGCATGGCAGCGTTCTCCGCGCTGTTCACAGAGTCGTTCGAAGCGATGAAGCGGCTCGCGTACCTACTGGGTGCGGACGACCCGGAGAACATCGCGCAGGAGGCGTTCGTCCGCCTGCATGATCGCTGGCACACGTTGTACGACGACTCGAAGGCGCTGCCGTACCTGCGGGCGATGGTGGTGAATCTCAGCCGTTCGCGGCTGCGGCACCTCAAGGTGGTGCGGCGGACGCCGCCGGATGTTCTGCTGGACGAGTTGTCGGCGGAGGCACACGCCCTCGCCAAACAAGAACATGGACGGATCAGGGAGGCGCTGGGCAAGCTGTCGCGCCGACAGCGGGAAGTACTTGTGCTGCGCTACTGGCTGGACCTGGACCAGGCCGCCATCGCCGAGACCCTCGGGGTCGCGGTCGGGACGGTGAAGGCGACCACGTCGCACGCGATGAACAACCTGCGCAAGCACTTGGAGGAAGGGTGATGGACGAGCTGGAGCGCCGGCTGCGCTCGGCACTCACCGACATGGCCGGGGAGGTGCCACCGAGCCACAACGCCTGGGCCGAACAGGAGCGACGGCTGGCTCTGAAAAGTCGTCGAACGCGCCTTCGGCCGGCGCTCCTTGCGGCGGTGGCGGCGGCAGTTGTCGCGCTCGTCGCCATCCCGGTGATCATCCTCAACTCCCGGTCGTCCGCCCCGGTGGACCACGCGGCCATCCCCACCGCGACCCCGCCGGAAAGCTCCGAGTCGTCGGCCAGCCCGCCGGTGAAGACTTTCCCCCAGGTGAACGGTTACAGCTACCAGAGCATCCCGGGCGAGACGCTGTTGACCCCGCCCACCTGGCTGGACAACCTGCAACAGGGTAGGAGCATCGTCGGGTACGTCGTGAACAGGGAATCTCTCGGCGGTCCCGCGTGGTGCTACGCCGTCGTCACGCAGGGCGGCCCGGTCAACGGTCCGAACCAGCAGGGGGCGGCGACGTGCCAGCCGATCAAGCCGGCCGGCAAGTCGCTGTTCTGGTCGCAGACCCAGATCCCGGACACGGACACGCCGGGCGTCTTTGTGTTCGTGACGGGACCGCAGGTCGACAACATCCTGGTGCGCCGCGGCGAGGGCGACGGCTATCGGCAGGCGTACACCTTCGGCCGGACGCAGGACTTCGCGGTTCTGATGGTGCAGATGGCGTCGGACCGCCTGCCGAAGGCGTACACGGCCCGGGACAAGGACAACAAGCCGCTCGAGAGCAAGTAGTTTGGTCGCGTGGCGAAGACGGCGATGGTGACGGGCGCTTCCGGTGGCATTGGCGGCGCGGTGGCCAGGGTGTTGGCCCCGACTCATGATGTGTGGCTGGGCGGGCGCCGGCCGGTGGCTGGGCCTGGCCGGCCGTGGCCGGTGGACCTGCTGGACTTCGACTCGTTCCCAGAGCTGACCAAGGACATCGAGACGTTGGACGTGCTGGTGCACAGCGCCGGCACGGTCGAGCTGGCCCCGCTCGCCGACCACAGCGTCCAGACCTGGCGGGACACGTTCGACCTGAACGTGGTCGCCGTCGCCGAACTGACCCGCGTGCTGCTCCCGCAGCTGCGGCGCGCGAACGGCCACGTCATCCTGATCAACTCAGGCTCGGGCATCCGGGCCAACGCGAACTGGGGCGCGTACGCGGCCAGCAAGTTCGCTCTCCGCGCGTACGCCGACGTCCTGCGTGCCGAGGAACCGGACATCCGGGTGACGAGTGTCTTCCCCGGCCGGACCGCGACCGAGATGCAGCGGAAGGTGCGGACGGCCGAAGGCGGTGACTTCCGGCCCGAGGACTACCTCAGCCCGGAGACCGTCGCCGCGGCCGTGCTGCACGCGATCACCACACCCGGCGACGCGCACCCGACGGAACTGGTCATCCGGCCGCGAGCAGCCGCTGGGTGACGGCCCCGGCCATGGCCTGCGCCTCGGCCCGGTCGACCATCGTGGTCTCCCCTTCGCTGACCACCTGGTCGCCCGCCACCCACACGTCCCGCACCTGGCGCGCGCCGGCGGCCCAGACAAGGTTGGACAGCAGTTGCGCGTCGGGCACGTCCAGCCCGCCCGCGAACGCCGGCGCGTCCGGGGACACGTGCACGACGTCGGCCCACCGGCCGGTCTCGAGCGCACCGATGTCGTCCCGGCCGAGCACGGCCGCGCCGCTTCTGGTCGCCATCAGCAGCACGTCGGCCGCGACCAGCGCGGCTGCGTCCATTGTGGATAGACGGGTGAACATGGCGGCCAGCCGCATGTCCTCCCACAGGTCCAGGTCGTCGTTGCTGGCCGGCCCGTCGGTGCCGATCCCGACCGCGACACCGGCGTCCCGCAGCGCCCGCACCGGCGCCATCCCGGACGCCAGCTTGGCGTTGGAACCCGGGCAGTGCGCGACCCCGACGCGGTGCTCGGCGAACAACGCGATGTCCGCTTCGGACAGATGGACGCTGTGCGCGGCCACCACGCGTCCCCCGAAGAACCCGATGGAAGCCAACAACTTCGGCACCGAACCGTGTGCGTCCCGCACCGCCACGTCCTCAAGAGCGGCCTCGGCGACGTGGATGTGCATCAAGGCGTTCCGCGAGTGCGCGGCCTCGGCGATCTCGGTCAACACCACGGGCGACAGCATGTACGCCGAATGCGGTCCGTAGCCCAGTTCGATCCGGTCGCCCGGCCCGTAGCGCAGGCCGTGCGAGTCGATCAGGCCGTTCATGACGTCGAGCAGCTTGCGCCACTGGAACCCGGGCGCCTCGATGATCCCGCCGGTCAGCACCGCCCGCGCGCCCGTCTCCAGCACCGCCCGCGCCAGCTCGTCCAGGTGGAAGTACATCTCCAGGCTCGTCGTCACGCCGCCGCGCAGCATCTCCACCGACCCCAGGAGCATCCCCGCGTACATGTCCGCGGCGGTCAACTGGGCCTCGGCCGGCCAGATGACGTCCTGCAGCCACCGCAGCAACGGCAGGTCGCCGCCCATCCCGCGAAGCACGGTCATCGGCGTGTGCGCGTGCGTGTTGATCAGTCCTGGCAGCAGGATTCCAGGCAGTGCGGTGATCACCGCCTCGCCGGGCGCCTCGCTGACCGGTCCGACGAACCCGATCCGGCCGTCTTCCTCAATGTCCACAACGGCGTCCCGCAGTACCGAACACGCGGGGTCACAGGGCAGAACGATCGGAGCATGGAGCCGTTGACGCATGCCGTGGAAGTTACCCCAGGAAAGTGGGGGAATAGCGGTCGGTGTGCTGCGGAATCGGTTGGGCGTCGCGGGGCGCAATGCTCACCCCCGCGGCGCCGAACGAGTGCAGTACCGCCCGGTCGAGTTCCAGAGCGGCACGTTCTCGCCACAGCGATCCCTCGTCGGCGGTGTCCAGCCCGAGGTGTTCGGCGATCACGCGACCGAACCCGTATCCCCGGTCGTCGCCAAGTGCTTCCGCGCCAATGGCCGAGGACGTGTAGATCCCGTTGAACACGGCCGGATACCGCACGCCGCCGATGGACAGCTGCTGCGACCGCGCGCCGACCGCGTGCCACCGCAGGCCGAGCCGCACGAACCAGGGGAACGCCGGATGTTCGAGCGGCACCTCACGCACCACGTCCCGGGGGACCCCGAACAGCCGGACACCGTGTTCGGAATCCCGGATCACCAACGGAAGCAGGTCGTACGCGCTGCGCGCGGTCGGCGGACGCCAGCCCAGCCTGCGGACCGTCTCGGTGAATGCGACATGCCGCCGGTCCCCGATGATCTGGCCGTGCTGGGCGTATCCGGCGTACCGGATGACCTGCTCGTTGATCAGTCGTGGACTGTCCGGCGCGAACACCGTCACCGCAGGCCGGACGCGGCCCTTGCCCGCGGAGAGACGCAGGTGCTGGACACACCCGGTGGCGACCTGCGCGGCTTCATGCGTGGCCCGCATGTCCCGGACCAGCAGGTCGCGCCACGGGATGCCGCCGAGGTAGACACCGCAGGCGCGCAACGCGATTCGCGCGCCATACGCCAGCTCACCACGCGTGTGCTGGTACGTCCCGGTCGACAGGACCTGGGTACGGACGGCGGCCAGCCGGGCCCGCACATGGCCGGCCCGTGGCCGGGCTGAGTGATAGCGGTGCAGGAACTCCGCGGCCGCGTCAAGCAGTTCATCAGGAGGTGGGGGTGGGAGCCCGCTTTGCGGGGTCGGAATGTGGCTGGATAACGAACGCAGGGCGGTCACGTGTGTGCTATCGGCCGTTCGCCCCAGTCGGCTCAACTACCTGGACGGGTACTGCCGCGAACGGTCGGACTACTGAGGGTGTCTCCGTTCGAAGATCAGGTCGCGGACGACCCGGCCTTCGGTACGCGCGCGCGACTCGAACTTGGTCACCGGCCGCCATTCCGGCCGAGGCGCCCACGACGCGTGGACGTTCCGGAGCAACGGTTCCGCGGTACAGACCGCCGACATGTGCTCCGCGTAGTGCTCCCAGTCGGTCGCCATGTGGAACCGTCCACCCGGGACGAGCCGGGACGCGACCAGCGCCGCGAACTCACGCTGGACGATCCGTCGCTTGTGGTGCCGTTTCTTGGGCCAGGGATCCGGAAAGTACAGCCGGACCTCGGCCAGCGAGTCGGGCGCGACGTGCTCGGTCAGCAGGACGACCGCGTCTCCGCGCAGCAGGCGGAGATTGGCCAACCCGAGCTCGGTCGCCCGCATCATCAACTGCGCCAGTCCCGCTTGGTACACCTCGACAGCCACATAGTTGCTGTCCGGCACGGCCGACGCGAGCTTGGCCGTGGTCTCGCCCATGCCGGAGCCGATCTCCATGATCACCGGCGCGGTGCGGCCGAACCAGCCGGAGATGTCAAGCGGCCCTGATGGCAGCTCAACGACGTCACGCCCGAGCTGCGACCAGTGCCGCTCCCATGCCCGCTCCTGGCCGACAGTCATCCGTCCGCCCCGCTGGACGTAGCTGACGACAGAGCGCCTGTGTAGCTGTTGTTCCACGAACGAAACCTAGTGCCCTGAACCGGAGGTCCGGTTCAGGGCACTAGAAGACCGACTCCCAGCGGGCGAGGTTGGCCCGCAGGTCGGCCAGCCCGCGCACGGCGAGCGGGTCCGGTGTCTTGCCGGTGCCGTGCACCGGGTAGATGTCCAGCCAACCGGGATGCCGGTCGGTCAGGATCAGGGTGGTCGGGATCGCCGGACCGTCGACCCGGCGTTCGGACGGCATGTACTCCCAGTACCCGGTGTCGCCCTCGGTGCTCCACGGTACGAACACCCAGCCAGGACGCGCGTCGAGCAGCTTGCCGACGCGGTCCTCCAACAGGAAACCCTCTGACCGGGAGCTCAGCGCCCCGGCCGCGAGCGCCCGCAGCCACCACGGCGCGGGGAGTTCGGGGTCCACTTCGGCGGCGCTGCGGTACAACGTCAGCACCTGGTCCTCGGGGGCGCGGTGAACCCACGCCCGACGTGTCTCCGACGGTCTGACCGCGGACGCGATGGATGAGAGCACGGCGTGCGGCTCGATGGCCTGTGACCATTCGAGCGCGATCATCGGCTCCACTCGTAGTTCTCTGCGGCCGTTCTCGTTAGCACCGCCGTTGTGGTTGGTCGGCAATGCCGGCTCCGGCTGTCCGGTCGGCGCGCTCAAGTCAGCGACCGTCAACGTCCACCTCCGATGGTTCGTGACGGGGTCAACATCGATCAAGCGCTAGTCGAACATCGTTGTCCGCGGCGTGTGCGCCACCTCACAGCCTCTTAACGTGGTCTTAACTGGGCCGCATGCGCTAGATCGCTTCGTTACATACTCGCAAGTCCGAGGGGTGATCGCAACCGTCCGTGATCGGGCCAACAGTTGCTTCCCGTAAGGACATTTGCCGTTCGCGTCCCGGAAACACGAACCGGAGCCACCCCCCGACAGGTGGCTCCGGTCTCGTTCCCCCAGTCGGCGTGTCCCCGAGACGCGCCGATGGTTCTTTCGGTTCAGGCGTCCCGGCGCTTGGCCACCGAGACCGCGATGGTGAGCATCACGATCGCGAAGGCGGCGAAGTAGGCCAGTGCCCACCACGGGTCCAACGTGGAGGTCGACATCGACGGCCCACCCCCGGCGAGCTCGGGCGACAGGTCCGGGTTGCCGGTCAGGAAGCGGTTGGCGACGTTGAACGGCATCCACTGGTAGATCTTCGGACCGGCGGTCGGGATGAGCTGGATCAGCTTCTCGACCATCAGCGAGTACGCCAGCAGCACGGACACCGCACCGGCGGTGTGCCGGATGAGCGTGCCGACCGCGATCGCGACCACCGCGGCGAGCCCCGTCACCAGGCCGGTCCCGGCGACGTTGCGCCAGTCGGCCGCGCTGTTGATCGCCAGGTCGGCGCCGGGCCGCAGCAGCTTGGCCATGCCCCACGCGCCGAACGCGGCCAGCTCGCCGAGAACACCGGTGACCAGCGCGACGAGCGTGGTCTTGGCCAGCAACGCCGACGTGCGGTTGGGCACCGCCTGGAATGTCGTCTTGATCGTGTTGAACCGGTACTCGGTGGTGATCGCCAACGCGGCCAGCACCAGGATCACGGCCATCCCGAAGGTGAAGCCGAACTGCGTGCTCGGCACGTTGACCGAGTCGATGTCGTTGGACGTGCCCGCCATCAGCGCGCCGAAGCCGACCACGAGAGCGAGCGCCAGTGCCATGCACCACCACGGCGACCGGGTGGAGAAGAACTTGATCCGTTCGACGGCGAGCAGGGTCATCGGGTCACATCCATCAGCTGGTCGGCCGCCTCGGTGAGATCGGTGTGGTATTCGACGGAGTCGCCGGTGAGCTGCATGAACGCCTCTTCCAGCGAGCCGCGCTGCGGGCTGAGCTCGTGCAGGACGAGCTGGTTGGCCGCGGCGATCTCGCCGATCCGGGCGCTGTCCATGCCGGACACGACAAGCGCGTCCGCTTCGTCACGGATGGCGCTGGCCTCGCGGGCGATCGCGTCCCGCAGCTTGCTCAGGTGCGGGCTGCGCACCTTGACGGTGTTCTCGGTCGCCGCGTGGATGAACTCCTCGGTGCTGCTCTGCGCGATCAGCTTGCCGCGGCCGATGACGATGAGCTCCTGTGCGGTCAACGACATCTCGGACAGCAGGTGGCTGGACACGAACACGGTCTTGCCCTCGTCGGCCAGCCGGTGCATGAACCGGCGGATCCAGAGGATGCCTTCTGGGTCGAGGCCGTTCACCGGCTCGTCGAACAGCAGCACCTCCGGGTCGCCCAGCAGCGCCCCGGCGATGCCGAGCCGCTGGGACATGCCCAGCGAGAAGCCGCCGGCCCGTTTGCCGGCCACCGCGCTCAGTCCGACGACCTCCAGCACCTCGTCGACCCGGCTGATCGGGATCCGGTTGGACACGGCCATCCACTTCAGGTGCGCGTACGCCGACCTGTTGGGGTGTACCCACTTGGCGTCCAGCAACGCGCCGACCTTGCGCAACGGGTGGCGCAGCTCCCGGTAGGTCTTGCCGTCGATGAGCGCCTGGCCCGCGGTGGGGTTGTCCAGGCCGAGCATCATCCGCATGGTGGTGGATTTCCCGGCCCCGTTCGGGCCGAGGAAGCCGGTGACCCGGCCTGGTGGAACGGCGAAGGACAGATCGTTGACCGCGAGGGTCTTCCCATACCGTTTGGTGAGGCCCCTTGCCTCGATCATCGCCGCTCCTAGGTGAAAGACGGATACCCTCCCCGAACTGGACCCAATGGTGCCGGTCGGGCCGGTCCCACCGCGTCGTCCCGAGGTGCCACGTACAGGTCAGCTCAAGGTCGTAGGGTGACCCACTTTCCAGTCGTCCGCGATCGGTGAGGACCCCTACGTCACCCTGACAGGGGTAGGGCTGGCACCAGTTAATGAACTGTGATTCACTAATGGTGTGGCACGCCCGAGAACGATCACCGACGACCGGCTGCTGGCCGCGTTGGCGCAGGTCATCAACGACAAAGGGCCGGGTTTCACGATCGCCGACGTGGCCGCGAGGGCGGGTGTCTCGGTGGGCACGGTGGCCCAGCGGTTCGGTTCGAAGCACGGTTTGCTGAAGGCGCTGAGCCAGGCGGCGATCACCCGTGCGGTTGACGTGGTCCGCGCGGCCGCGCCCGGCGGTCCACGGGCCGCGCTCGTGGCCTTCTTCGGTGACCTGGACGACCCGGCGGCGGCCTCGCGCAACATCGGCCAGTTCGCCGTCGACCTGGCCGACCCGGAACTGCGGACGCTGCTCGCCGAGCTGTTCGCGACCCTCGTGGCCGAGTTGACCCCACTACTGCACGACTTGCCGGGCGCGCCGCCGCACGCGGCCCGCCTGCTGGTCTCGCTGGCGAACGGAACGGCGGTCGACTGGTCGATCCGCCCGCGGGGCAGCCTGGTGGACCGGCTCACCACGGACATCGACACGGTGCTGGACGGATGGAGGAAAGATGCCTGAGCTCGTCGCGGTGGTCGCCGGCGCGACCCGGGGATGCGGTCGGGGGATCGCGGTGGAGCTGGGCGCGATCGGCGCCACGGTCTACGTGACGGGTCGGACGACGCGCGACTCGGCCAGCCCAATGGGTCGTCCGGAGACCATTGAGGACACGGCGGACCTGGTGACCGAGGCGGGCGGCAAGGGAATCCCGGTCCGCTGCGACTTCACCGTCAAGTCCGATGTGGACGCGCTACGCGCCCGACTCGACCGGCTGGACGTGCTGGTGGACGACGTCTGGGGCGGAGATCCCTTCGTGGAGCACGAAAAGCCGTTCTGGGAGGCCGACCTGGACACCGCGGTGCAGGTCGTCCGCAACGGCCTGGAATCACACCTGACGGCGTTGCACGGCCTGCTACCCGTGCTGGTGCGGCAGGGTTCCGGCCTGGTGGTCGAAGTGACCGACGGCGACGACGACACCTATCACGGCGTGTCGGTTCCGTACTACCTGGTGAAGTCCGGCATCAGGAGAATCGCCCACGCCATGGCCACCCGACTGACGCCGCTCGGAGTGACCACGCTGGCACTGACACCGGGCTACATCCGCTCGGAAGCCATGCTGGAAGGCCGTGGCGTGACCGAGGAGACCTGGCGTGACGCGATCGTCCAGGACCCGCACTTCGCCATGGCCGAGTCACCGCGCTACGTGGGCCGCGCGGTCGCGGCCCTGGCCCAGGACCCGCACGTGCGCCGCTGGGCCGGCCGGTCACTGTCATCGTGGGAACTGATGCGCGAGTACGGCTTCAAGGACCTCGACGGAACCCAGCCCGACTGGGGCAGGTGGTTCGACGAGATCTACCTGACAGGCGAGGACGCGGCCACGGCGGACGCCGGCAGGTACCGCTGAGTCACGCCTCGCCGGGACGCACCAGACCTGTCTCGTAGGCCAACACCACCGCCTGCACCCGGTCGCGCAGGTCCAGTTTGGCGAGGACACGACCGACGTGGGTCTTCACGGTGGCCTCGGACAGGAACAGTTTCCGCGCGATCTCGGTGTTCGACAGTCCCTGGGCGATGAGCACCAGGACTTCGCGTTCCCGCTCGGTCAGCGCGTCCAGGACTGAGGCGTCGCGCAGTTCGCCGCCGGTGGTGCCGAGGAAACGGTCCAGCAGCCGGCGGGTCACGCTCGGTGACACCACCGCGTCGCCGCTCGCGACCGAACGCAGGGCCGCGACCAGGTGGTCCGGCGGGGTGTCCTTCAGCATGAACCCGCTGGCGCCGTTCTTCAGCGCGCTCAACGCGTACTCGTCCAGGTCGAACGTTGTCATCACGAGGACTTTCGCGGTGCCCGCCGAGGTGATCATCTTGGTGGCCTCGACGCCGTCGAGCACGGGCATTCGGACGTCCATCAGCACCACGTCCGGCCTCAGGTCCGCGGCGAGCCGGACGGCTGCCTCGCCGTCGCCCGCCTCGCCCACGATCTCCATGTCCGGTTGGGCGCCGAGCACCATCCGGAAGCCGACGCGCATCAGTTCCTGGTCGTCGACCAGCACCACCCTGATCATGTGCCCAACCTAGGTCCCCTGGATCGGGAGGACCGCGTGGACGTGCCAACCACCACCCGGGCGGGGGCCGGCGTCGAGGCTGCCGCCGAAGACGTTCGCGCGTTCCCGCATGCCGATCAGGCCGTTGCCGCCGGAGATCCCGACCAGCTGGTGCGGGGTGCCGAAGCCGTCGTCGGTGATGTCCAGTTCCACGTTCTCGCCGTTCCGGGTCACCTTCACCTGCGCGGAGGCGCCGGCGCCGGCGTGCTTCAGGGTGTTGGTCAACGCCTCCTGGACGATCCGGTAGATGCCGAGTCCGATGCCGGCGGGGAGGCCGTCGAGTTCGCCCTTCATCCGCAGCCGCACCGGCAGGCCGACCAGGCGCACCCGTTCGGCCAGGTCGTCCAGGGAGTTCGTGCTGGGCTGCGGGGTGCGCTCGTGCTCGTTGTCCTCGGAGCGGAGCACACCGAGCAGCCTGCGTAGTTCGGTCAGCGCCTCGCGGCCGGTCGAGGAGATCGTCTTCACAGCGCGTTCGGCCAGCTCGGGGTTCGTGCTGATGGCATAGCCGGCGCCGTCGGCCTGGACGACCATCACGCTCACCGCGTGCGCGACGACGTCATGCAGTTCGCGGGCGATCCGTGCGCGTTCCTCGACGACAGCGATCTTGGCCTGGTGATCGCGTTCGGACTCCAGGAGGCGCAGGCGTTGCTCCATCTCGTTGAGGTACGCCCGCCGGGCACCCACGAACTCGCCCAGCACCCAGCAGAACGCGAAGACCACCAGGACCACGATCATCGCGAGCCACATGCCGTTGCTCGGCTTCACCCGCCAGACGCCCCACAACGCGGTGCCGAGGAACGCCCACACCGCGTACACGGCAGCTTTGCGGCGGCCGACGTAGACCACCATCGTGTACAGCGCGATGCCTAGGGCGATGTCCGCCGCGCGGGCCACGTTCTCGTCGCCGGGTCCTTGTGTGAACAGCTGGAACGCGCCGGCGATGAGCACCAGGTAACAGGACAGCAGGGCGTGCCGTCGACGGATCACGATCGGCCCGATGATCAGGGCGTCGGTCACCACGTACAGCAGCCATGGCTGGGGTGTGAGGTCGCCGAGCAACGCGGGCAACTCCATCACCAGGAGCAACAGCGCGATAAGGCTGTCCCCGAACGTCGGGTGCTTACGCATCCAGAGACTCAGCCGTCGCACCCCACCAGCCTAAACTCCGGTTCAACCCGTCGGCGTCATTCCGCAGGCTGACCGCCGGTCCGACCGTGGGGGCAATATGCTCAGGTCGGACGACCTGAGGGGTGAAGTGTGACCACGGCGACTGATCAGCAACAGCATCTGGCTGGGCCGTTGTCGACAGCGGTGGCCAACCTGTGCGTCCGCCTGCAGCCGCAGGTGTCGGCACGGACGGCCGCGGGTTTCCGGGAGGTGCTGCGCCGGCTGTCCGCGCCGTTGCAGGTCGCGGTCGCCGGCCGGATCAAGTCGGGCAAGTCGACCCTGGTCAACGCCCTGATCGGGCGCCGGGTGGCACCAACCGACGTGGGTGAGTGCACCCGGCTGGTCACCCGGTTCCAGTACGGCACGGTCGACCGGGTGGAGGTCGTCTTCACCGACGGCCGCAAGCAGGTGCTGCCGTTCGACGTTGGCGGCATGATCCCGGCCACCCTGGAGGTGAACTTCGACGAGGTGTCCCACCTGGAGGCGTATCTCACCAACGCCGTCCTGCGGGACCTGACCGTCATCGACACCCCCGGCCTCGGTTCGCTGGACGCCGCGTCGGTGGCCCGGACCGAGCAGCTCCTGGGTGCCGCCAAGCACAGCAAGCCCGACGAGGACGGCTCCGACGAACTGGACGACACCTCGCGCAACGCCGTGGCGGGCGCGGAGGCCGTTCTGTACGTCGTGACGCAGGGCGTGCGGGCCGACGATCAGCAAGCGCTCGCGGCGTTCACCGCGGCGACCGCGAGCCGTGAGGCCGGACCGGTGAACGCGATCGCGGTCCTCAACAAGGCCGACACGATCGCGCCCGAGTCCGTCACCGGGTCCGACGGGGACGTGTGGAAGGCCGCGACCCTGCTCGCCGAGAAGCAGGCGTTGACGTTGAAGCCCCGGGTGGCGGACGTGATCCCGGTGATCGGCCTGCTCGCCGAGTCCGCCGAGTCCGGCGGGTTCACCTCGGCCGACGCGGACGCCCTGCGCCAGCTGGCCCAGCTCGACGACGTGAGCTGGGAGATGATGATGGTCGCCGCGGACATCTTCGCGACCTGGGAGTGTGACGTCCCGAGCGGCACCCGCGTGAAACTGCTGGAGAAACTGGACCTCTACGGCATCCAGTACGCGGTCGACGCGTTGCGTGCGGAGCCTGAGCTGACCGCGGGTGCGTTGCGCCGCAAGCTTCTCGACGCTTCGGGACTGGGCAGTGTGCGGTCCCGGCTCGACGCCGTGTTCCGCGCCCGCGCGGACGGCATCAAGGCCGCAGCCGCGCTGGCGTCCGTGACCGCTTTGGCGCAGGCGTCCGGGGATCCAGGTGAACGGCAGCGCGTGCACGACGCCATCGAGGTGCTGCTGGCCAAGCCCGAGGCGCACGCCCTGCGGATGTTGGAGGCGTTGACGCTGGTGACGTCGGGCGCGGTGGCCATGCCCGAGGACCTGGCCGAGGAGGTGCTGCGGGTCGGCGGCAGCGCGGACGTCGGCGAACAGCTGGCCATGACCGGCCGCCCGACCGGCGAGCTGGTCGCGTACTCCCTGGAGCGGGCCGGCTGGTGGCGGTCCTTCGCGTCGTTCGGCGCGACGCCGGCGCAGAGCCGGGTGGCGCACGTCGTGCACCGGGCTTATTTCCTTATCTGGCAGCAACTTAAGGGGCAGTGATCGAACGGTGGCTTCGCTCTTTCGACGGCCCGCACAGTCCACACCGGACAATCCGCCTGAGAACCCTGGACACTCGGACCAGACCGTCGAGGTCAGCGCCAAGATGATCGCGGACCTGGACGACGGAACCGTCCCGGCCGAGGAGCCGTCGGAGCCGGACGTGACCGAGGAACTGCTCGAACAGGCACTGACCGAGCGCAAGGCGCTGGTGCAGCTCTGCCTGTACGCCCTGGACCGCGCCCGCAGCCCCGGCGTGGTCGAACGCCTGGAACAGGGCCTGGCCGGGATCGGCGTGTCCGCGCTGCGGCCGGACGGTGCCGTGTTCGACCCGGCGCACCATGAGGCGGGCGGCACCGTCCCGACCGGGGACGCCGCCCAGGACGGCCTGGTCGCCGAGACCGAGGTGGTGGGCTTCGAGGACCGCGGCCAACTGCTGCGGGCGCCGATCGTGATCGTGTACAAGGCGCAGCAGTCATGAGCACGCCGACCAAGCAGCCGCTGAGCCTGCCCAAGCAGGTCGCGCAGCACCGCGAGGTCATGCTCGACCTGCTGCGGGACACCGCGCCCGAGTCGGCCAGGTGGGTCGAGGACCTGCGTGGCCGGCGTCGCCGCCAGCCGACCGTGGTGACCGTCGGCGAGACGAACCGCGGCAAGAGTTCCCTGGTCAACGCCCTGCTGAACCAGCCGGGACTGTCCCCTGTGGACGCTGACGTGGCCACGGCGACGTACCTGGTCTTCGGGCACGCCGACGAGTGGACGGCCCGCGCCTGCTATCCCGGCCAGCTCGCGCCGGTGCCGGTCGAGCTGAACCAGTTGATCAACTGGGTGTCGGCCGGGCACGAGCTGCCCGAGGGCCAGCTGCCGCCGCGGTACGTGGAGGTCGACGGCCCGGTCGAGCTGCTGTCCAAGATCTCCGTCGTGGACACCCCCGGTGTCGGCGGTCTGGATTCCGTGCACGGCGAGCTGGCCCTTGAGGCCGCCGCGAGTGCCACCGCGTTGATGTTCGTGGTCGACGCGTCGGCGCCGTTCACCGTCGGCGAGCTGAACTTCTTGAAGAACGTCGGCGATCGCGTGGAGACGATCATCTTCGCGCTGTCCAAGGTGGATGCGTACCGCGGCTGGCGGCAGGTGCTCGAAGCCGACGAGGCGCTGTTGAAGGAGCACGCGCCGCGGTTCGCCGGCTCGACCTTCTACCCGGTGTCGGCGCGCATGTACGAGATGGCCGCGAAGGCGCCGAACCCGGACGCCGGCGGCATGCTCCGGGAGCGCTCCGGGTTGCCGCTGCTCGCCGGGGCGCTGCAGGAGCTGGTGATCGGCAAGGCCGCGATGCTCGCCGAGGCCAACACCCTGCGGGCGATCGGCACGTCGCTGGACGAGGTCAAGGTGCGGCTGGCCGCCGAGGTCCGCGCGCTGACGACGGGTGCCGACGAGGCGAAGGTGCTGCGGGAGCGCAAGGAGGAGCTGACCGCCGAACGGAAGTCGTCGACGCGCGGCTGGCAGGTGCGGATGCGGACCGAGGTCCAGCGCTGCCGGATGGAGAACACCCACGAGGTCAGCCGCGAGATGCGGGACATGCAGACGTGGTTCCGACAGGCGATCGACGCCGCCGACAAGGACGCGCTGGCGAAGCTGCCCGCCGACGTCGACGCGGCACTGCAGGTGGTCTCCAGGCGGATCAGCAACTCGGTCGGCATGCGGCTGAACAAGATCGGCGACACCGTCCTGAAAGACCTGTTCACCCGCGAGGAACTCGCTGTCCTGCAGGCGCAGTACGCGCGCGCCGGACACCCGCCGGTGGTGCTGCGCACGCCGGAGAAGAAGCCGGCCACGTCCGAGGACAAGCTCATGGTGATGATGGGCGTCTCCGGTGGCGTCGGCCTGGGCAAGCTGGCGACCCTCCCCTTGGGAATCTTCGGCGCGGCCGCGGCCGGCACCCTCGGGGTGGTGGTCGCGCCGGTGACCATCGTGCTCGGCCTTGGCGCGGGCTGGTGGATCGCGAAGACCCGCAAGCACGCCCAGGAGAAGCAGCACATGAAGACCTGGCTGACCGACGCGATGGCGGACGCCCGGTCCACACTGGACCAGATGGTCGCCGACCAGCTGATCCAGGCCGAGCAGGAGCTGTCGCTGGCCCTGGACGACGCGCTCGGCCGGCGGATCGGCGCCATCGAGGAGGAGCTGCGCGAGGTGGACAAGGCCATGCGGCTGGGCGCGACCGAGCGGTCGAAGCGGCTGCAGGTGGTGAACAAACAGCTCGCGGATGTCGAATCGGGGAAGGAAACCGCGGACACGCTGCTGGCCCTGATCAGATCGGCTAAGGTCCGCGTGAGCACCCCTGGCGGTGACTCATCGGCCGCGCAGGGAACCGCGGCGGCCATCTGACAGTCCAATCGCTTGAAACCAGCAGAGACTCCGACTAGGGGGACCCGTGTACGACGACACGACCGACCACTCGAGCACCACGCACGGCGGCACCGACGAACTGACCGTCAACGTCGATGGCGAGCAGTACGAGGTCCAGGAGAACTACGACCTCGACCACGACGGGCACAACGACACCGCCGTCGTCCAGACCGACGACGGTCACCAGGTCGCCTTCTCCGACACTGACCACGACGGCACCGCTGACGTCGCCGTCGAGGTGGACGACCACGGCAACGTCGTCGGCGCGGCGCGTTACGACGAGCAGAGCGGCGAGTGGGTCGCGGTCGACCCCAAGACCGGCCAGGAGGCCGGCGGCGGCTCGACCGGCGGCCACAGCACCGGCGCGAGCGACCACCACAGCACCGGCGGCACCGGCACCGGCAGCCACTCGTCCGGCAGCGGCTCGTCGAGCGGCGGCGACGGCGAGGACATCACGGTGGACGTGCCCGGCCAGAGCCAGGACGTCGACGCCGGCCACGCCACCCTGGACATCAACCACGACGGCGTGAAGGACACCGTGGTGGAGAAGGAGTCCGACGGCACCACCATCGCGTTCACCGATGTGGACGGCGACGGCAAGGCCGACGTGGTGACGATCATCGACCCGACCGGCGACGTGACGATCGGCCAGCACACCGGCGAGGACGAGTGGACCGACGTCGAGCACGGGCACGTCGACTCGCGGGGCAACTACACCCCGGACAGCACCAGCAGCCGTCGCTGACGAACCGCGGGCGGACACCGCCGCGATGGAACGCTTGCCGAATCCCCGTGGGCCCAACCGGACTCACGGGGTTTCGCGTTTTCGGCGGAACCGGCTGCGCCATTCCGTAATTGGTCTAGTCCTATTCCGGGGCCTGCGCGGAATTGTGGCGCAGACCACTGTCCGCCCAGGTCAGGTACTGGAACGATTCCCTGAACCGATAAGGGCTGCCGGAAATCTTCCTGACCCACCGTGGTCGTGTGGGAAAGACCACGTGGGCATTCGTGTACTGAATCGATCCCCTTATCGGTCCGGTGAGGCAACCCACACGTCAACTGTCGTTTAACTGCCGTCCAGCTGGTTAACCTCGCCTCATCCCTTTTCACGGCACCGCCCACCTCGTCAGCGCGGATGGGTGGGCGAGAGCCATTGGTGAGGACGCCGAAGTCCCCGCTGTCGGACAACGGCGTCCGTCGCGGGCTTTGCGCCTCCAGTCAGGAGACGAGGCGAGATGACCGCATTGGCCATTCCAGGTCTGGATTCCGCACCGACGACGCACCGGCGGCTGTTGGCGTGGGTGCACGAGGTCGCTGAGCTGACCACGCCTGACCGCGTGGTGTGGGCCGACGGTTCGGACGAGGAGTGGGGCCGGCTGACCGCGAAGCTGGTCGACGCAGGCACGTTCACTCCGCTCAAGCAGAAGCCCAACTCGTTCTGGGCGGCCTCGGATCCCGGCGACGTCGCCAGGGTCGAAGAACGCACCTTCATCTGTTCGGTCGACCCGGAGGACGCCGGGCCGACCAACAACTGGACCGACCCGGCCGAGATGAAGGCCACCATGACCGAGCTCTACCGGGGCTCGATGCGTGGCCGCACGATGTACGTCATCCCGTTCTGCATGGGCCCGCTCGAAGCCGAGAAACCCATGCTGGGCGTGGAGATCACCGACTCGGAGTATGTCGTCGTGTCCATGCGGGTCATGACGCGCATGGGTTCGAAGGCGTTGGCCAAGTTCGGTGCCGACGCGGACTTCGTGCCCTGCCTGCACTCCGTGGGCGCGCCCCTGGCGGACGGGCAGCAGGACGTGCCGTGGCCGGCCAACGAGACCAAGTTCATCTCGCACTTCCCGGAGACCCGCGAGATCTGGAGCTACGGCTCCGGCTACGGCGGAAACGCCTTGCTGGGCAAGAAGTGCTACTCGCTGCGGATCGCGTCGGTGATGGGCCGCGACCAGGGCTGGCTGGCCGAGCACATGCTGATCCTCAAGCTGATCTCGCCGGAGGACAAGGTCTACTACGTCGCCGCCGCGTTCCCCAGCGCCTGCGGCAAGACGAACCTCGCCATGCTGGAGCCGACCATCCCGGGCTGGCGGGTGGAGACGCTCGGCGACGACATCGCGTGGATGCGTTTCGGTGCCGACGGTCAGCTGTACGCGGTGAACCCGGAGGCCGGTTTCTTCGGTGTGGCACCGGGAACCGACTGGCACACCAACCCGAACGCGATGCGCACGATCGAGCGCGGCAACACCGTGTTCACCAACGTCGCCCTGACCGACAACGGTGACATCTGGTGGGAGGGCATGGGCGAGCCGCCCGCGCACCTGACGTCGTGGAAGAAGCGGGACTGGACGCCCGAGTCGGACGAGCCGTCGGCGCACCCGAACTCGCGGTACTGCACGCCGATGTCGCAGTGCCCGATCCTGGCGCCGGAGTGGGACGACCCGAAGGGGGTGCCGATCTCGGCGATCTTCTTCGGCGGCCGGCGCAAGGACACCATCCCGCTGGTGGTCGAGTCGCGGGACTGGAACCACGGCACGTTCATGGGCGCCACGCTGTCCAGCGAGACGACCGCGGCGGCCAAGGGCAAGGTCGGTGTGGTGCGCCGGGACCCGATGGCGATGCTGCCGTTCATCGGCTACCACGCGGGTGACTACTTCGCCCACTGGATCGCCACGGGCAAGCGGGCCGACGCCGCCAAGCTGCCGAAGATCTTCTACGTCAACTGGTTCCGCCGCGGCGAGACAGTGTCTGATGCGGGACACCCGCACCCGGGGGGCTTCCTGTGGCCGGGGTTCGGCGAGAACTCGCGCGTGCTGAAGTGGGCCATCGAGCGGATCGAGGGCAAGGCGGCCGCGCAGGAGACGCCCATCGGGTGGGTGCCGTCCATCGACGACCTGGACCTCGCGGGCCTGGACGCGCCGCGCGAGGACATCGAGGCGGCGCTGCGGGTCGACGCGGACGAGTGGCGGGCCGAGCTGCCGTTGGTCGACGAGTGGTTCGACAAGATCGGCGACAAGCTCCCGACTTCGCTGCGTGACGAACTGGAGGCGCTGAAGCAGCGTCTTGGGTGACACCGGACGGATGTCATCTGCCAGCGGCCCCGGGTGCACTGCCCGGGGCCGCTGGCTTTGTCCACAGGGTTTGTGGCGGGTGTGAACACTGTGACGGTTGATGCACAGCCCCGGGCCTGCGATTGCCCCAAGTTGTCCACAACCTGTGGACAGAACTGTGCACAGCCTGGGGACGACACCCGTTCGTCACCATGTCGAAACTCAGTTGTCCACAGACAGGTGAAACGAGGACCCTTGCCGTACGTCATATAGAGGTAGTGATCCGGGACACGAAGAGCCCGGACCCGAGATGACAAAAGGTGATGCAGCCATGATCAGCGCGGGTATCGCGATGATGGTGCTCGCCTTGGCCGCTTTGGTGATGGTCCTGGTGACCGACCGGTCAGGCGGAGAAGAGAAGGCGAGCGTGGAGGAGCCCGTCGTTCCCCAGCACGACGGGCTGCCCCGCGTACTCACCGTCGTCTAGGACGGCAGTTTCAGCGGCCCCAGATTGCGCAGCCGCACCGACACCGGCCGGATGGCTTCGGCATAACAGACAATGTTCGTGTATCCGCGCGACCACGACTCGGCGTTCGGCACCCGCCACGCGGGCAGCACCTCCTGGGTCTGGCCGCCCAGGTACCTCCGGAGAATCACCGGGCACCGCTGCTGCGCCAGCTTGGTGACGGCGTCGCTGGACGGCATCGGGCCGGCCGAGTCGCCCAGCCTGATCACGCCCGGCAGCGCCTCACCGAGATGCGGGGCGTCGCACCGGCCCCGCTGCAGCCGTGCGTCGCGGGACGGTGAGGACACCGAGCACGTCTGGAACCGGAGTTGGTCGCCGCCGCGCAGCGCGCCCTCCAGGGAACCGGTACGTGTCAACGGTTTCTCGTCCATCCCGACCTCGGCGACGGTGCAGAGCAGCCACCGCTGGCCCTGGCGCCACTCCTCGTCGTTCGGCCAGAGCGGCATCGCGACCAGGTTCGTGCTGTCGGCGTCCGGGCCGCCGAGGTAGTCGGTCATGTGGTCGCGGCACACAGGCATGGTCATCGTGCTGGCGGTGGTCTCGTCCGGCATCGACGTGGCGGTCAGCTTGCCGACGTTAATCACCTCGGCGTCGTGCGGCTCGGTGCAGGCGACCACCGCGGCGTGCCCGGTGTCGAGGCACTGACCGGGAGACGGCGGATGCTCCGCGTACATATTCGAGGGCAGGGTGACCCGTCCGGATGATGTTCGAGTCGATGCGCCGTCACCGGCGGATGATCCGGAAGACGCGGCATCGCAGCCGGTGACGGCCAGCAGGGCAGCGCAGACGGCCAACCCCCACGCGATCCGCATGACGTGACGGTACCGGTCTGGCCAAATGCCAGCTTCCATGACGAAAAGTCACGATTCGGCTACCGCCGCTGTAACGGTGTGCCCCCGGCCGCTTACCATCCGGCGAGCACGATCTGGACCGGTCTGCGAGGGGTTGTGAGGACGCCGATGTCTGATGATTCTCCAGGTGGTAGGGCCGGATCCGGCCTGCGGTGGAGCAACTGGAACCTGCTGCTGCTCGTTCCGCTGGCCATCCTGATCACCCCACTGACGAACTTCCGCGGCCCGGCCCTGCTGGGCATGCCGTTCTTCTACTGGTCACAGCTGGCCTTCGTGATCGTCGGCGTCGTCTGTGTCGCCGTGGTGTTCGTGAAGACCAAGGACCGGCGGGACGAAGGGCAGGACAAGTGATGCAGTGGACCCAGTTCGTCATCTTCCTGATCCTGTTCCTCGCCGTGACCGCGATGGGCTTCTGGGCCGCGCGGTGGAAGGCCGGCAACACCCTGGACCACCTGGACGAGTGGGGCCTGGGCGGGCGCAAGTTCGGTTCGTGGATCACGTGGTTCCTGATCGGCGGCGACCTCTACACCGCGTACACGTTCGTCGCCGTGCCCGCGCTGGTGTTCGGCGCCGGCGCGACCGGGTACTTCGCGTTGCCGTACACCGTGATCGCGTACCCGATCGTGTTCCTGCCGCTGCTGCGGATGTGGTCGGTGTCGCGGGTGCACGGATACGTGACGCCCGCTGACTACGTCCGCGGCCGCTACGGTTCGCCGACGCTGGCGCTGCTGGTCGCGATCACCGGCATCGTGGCCACCATGCCGTACATCGCGTTGCAGCTGGTCGGCCTCGAGTCCGTGCTGCGCACGATGGGCATCAACGGGTCAGGCATCCTCGGCCACCTGCCGCTGTTCGTCGCGTTCGTCGTGCTGGCGGTTTACACCTACCAGTCCGGCCTGCGGGCGCCCGCGCTGATCGCGTTCGTCAAGGACATCCTGATCTACCTGGTGATCCTGGTCGCGGTGCTGTACCTGCCGGCGAAACTCGGCGGCTGGGGCCACATCTTCGACCTGGCCGACAAGAAGTTCAACGCCACGCCGAACCCGAACGACGGCGTTCTGCTCAACGGCAACAACCAGTTGCAGTACGCCACCCTGGCGCTCGGCTCCGCACTCGCGCTGTTCCTCTACCCGCACTCGATCACGGGTGTGTTCGCGTCCAGGGGCCGCAATGTGATCAAACGGAACATGGTGGCCCTGCCGGCGTACTCTTTTCTGCTTGGCCTGCTCGCCATGCTGGGATTCGTGGCCATCGGGGCCGCGACGACCCCGATCGTCAACCAGGCGACCGGCCGGGCGGACACGAACACGATCATCCCGAACCTGTTCAACACCCAGTTCCCGCCGTGGTTCGCGGGCATCGCGTTCGCCGCCATCGGCATCGGGGCCCTGGTGCCCGCCGCGATCATGTCGATCGCCGCGGCGAACCTGTGGACCCGCAACATCTACAAGGAGTTCATCAGCAAGCGGGCCACCCCGGCACAGGAAGCCAAGCAGGCCAAGCTGGCCTCGCTGGTGGTGAAGTTCGGCGCGGTGCTGTTCATCGTCCTGCTCGACCCGCAGTACTCGATCGACCTGCAGCTGATCGGTGGCGTCATCATTCTGCAGACTCTGCCGGCCGTGGCGATCTCGTTGTACACCAGGTGGTTCCATATCTGGGGCCTGGTCGCCGGCTGGGTGGCCGGGATGGCGTGGGGATTCGCGATGTTGTGGGTCATTCCGAACCCGGCGACGAACCACGCGCATTTCGGTGGTTCCGCGTTGCCGTTGAAGGACCTGAGCCTGTTCGGCTGGCATCCGTTCCCGGGATCGACCGTCCAGATCTTCGTCGGCTTTGTTGCCCTGATCGGAAACCTCGTCGTCGCCGCGGTCGTGACGTGGATTCTGCGGGCCCGCAAGGTGGCCAACGGCATCGACAAGACTCGGGACGCGGACTTCCACGCGGACGAGGGGGACAGCCGGCTCAAGGAAGTCGCCGTGCACTGATCACGACCGGTCGCGCCTGTCTCTGTCCACTGCGGACAGAGGCGGGCGTTACTGTTTCGCCGACTCCAGGGACCTGATGGCCCGGTTCGCGAAGTCACGGGCCGGCGCGCACGGCGGCAGTTTCGGATCGGCGGCCTCACGGCGGTACACCACGAGCAGCACCTCGGTGGGGGCGACGTCGAGCGCGATCCGACACGTCGCGTACCCGTCGTTGCCGGGGGCCGCGATCTGGATGGCCGGAAAACGGCTGATCCCGATCCAGCGGTTGGTCGTGCCGTTGACGACCGGGCCGTACCCGTCCCGAAGCGACTCGTCGAACTGTGGGATCACCACGATTTCCGCGGTCCCCGATTCGGCCATCAACCGACATCCCAACGAAATCTGGTCAGCGCCTAGATCCGCGCACAGGTCGGGGTGATCAAGCGGGATGTCGACCGGACGATTGATCGGGGACATGGGTAAGTCCCATTGATCATCGCCGGCACTCAGTCCCGCGAGCAGTCCCACCGTGACCGTTCCCGCCGCGGCGAGCAGCACCGAGCCCATCAGGGCGCGACCAGGCACGCCAGCCCTCCTTGAAACAGCGAATTTCCCAGAGGACTACCAAACCACTGATCGCGCCGCCAGTCGATGCTGCGTTCGAGTGTGTTTTCCCGCACCTGGGTGCTTTTATTGAAGTCGCCGCTCAACAATTCACCCACATGGCATCTATTTGGCTCGTTGCCGCCCCAGGTCAAGGGCCCAGGTCTCGGCCACCAGGTCGGGCTCGAAGCCGTGGTGCGGCTCGGATTTCACCACCGTGAAACCCCGCGAGGTATAAATCCGCCTGGCCGCGCTGAGAACGCTGTTCGTCCAGAGTTCAATTGTTCGGTAGCCGATCGAAGTGGCGAACCGCACGCACTCGTCGACCAGCCGGCCGCCGACCCCCAAGCCGCGCGCACTCGGTTCGACGAGCAACAACCGAAGCTTCGCCGTGGCATCGTCCTTGCGGACACAGAACACGCATCCGACGCGTTCGCCGTTGACCTCCGCGATCCACGCGGCTTCCCGCGTCGGGTCGTTGTCCGCCGCATAGTCCGCGACGATGCGCGCGACCAATGCCTCGTATTCGACGCCCCAGCCGTACTCCTGGGCGTAGATCGCGCCGTTGCGTTCGATCACCCAGCCGAAGTCGCCGGGGCGAGGCGGGCGGAGCACGACCGTGCTGTCCTTCGGCGTGCGGTCAAGCCGTTCGCGGATGACGTCCATGGCGTCCACGAGTTGGCGTTGGTCGTCTTCGCTCAGTTGTGCCAACAGGTTCTGGACCTGTTCGCTCGCCCGGTCGTCCAGCATCTTCGCGGCGGTCCGGCCGGCCTCGGTCAAGCTGATGACCTGTCGGCGCGCGTCGGTCTTCGCACGGTCCCGGACGATCAGGCCGTCGGTCTCGAACCTGGCCAGCAGCCGGCTCAGATAGCCGGCGTCCAGGTCCAGGTCCCGCCTGAGTGCGGTGACCTCAAGATCGTCCCGTTGGTTGAGCTCGAACAGCACCCTCGCCTCGGTCAGCGAGTACGGGGTGTCGACCAGGCCTTCGGCGAGCATGCCGAGGATCTTGGTGTAGCAGCGGTTGAACTTGCGGACCGCGCTGACGTGGGCTGCAGGAATCATTGACTACCTCAACTAGTTCGTTGACGGAGTCAAGATAACTCTATCCGGTCCGGATGACCAGGGCCGCTGCCCCCACCAGGCCGGCCCGCCCGGAAAGTTCGGCCTGCGCGACGCGAAGATCCCGGACGTAGGAAAGCCGCGCGTGGTCGTTGAGCGCCCGGCGGACCGGTTCGAGCAGGATGTCGCCGGCCTGGGCGACACCACCGCCGACCACCGCGAGATCGAGGTCGCAGAGGGCCGCGGTCGCGGCGATCGCCAGCCCGACAGCCCGGCCTGCCCGGTCGAAGGCGGCCAACGCGATGTCGTCCCCGGCGAGAGCGGCGGCCGCGAGATGGGCCGCGTCGGCGTTGTCCGGCGCCGGCCAACCCTGCCGGCGCGCCCACCGAACCAGATGCGGGCCGCCCGCGATGGTCTCCACACAGCCACGCCCGCCGCAGCTGCACGGAACACCGTCCGGCTCGACAACGACATGACCGATATGCCCGGCGTTTCCGGTCCGCCCGCCGTACGGGCGGCCGTGCAACACGAGCCCACCGCCAACCCCGGTCGACACGACCAGCCCGACCAGGAAGTCGGCATCCCGGCCCGCGCCCATCCAGTGCTCGCCCAACGCCATGCAGATCCCGTCGCCCGCCAACTCCACCTGGACGTCCGGAAAAACCTGGCGCAGCCGCGCGACCAGCGGGAACTCACGCCAGCAGCCGACATTGATGGGGCTGACGGTGCCGGCGACCGTGTCGATCGGGCCGGCACAAGCGATGCCGATGCCATCGACCTTTCGGCCGTCCAACGCTTCGGTGGCCGCATCGAGAACGGCCTGCCAGGCGTGGTCCACGTCGTAGAGAGGTGTGGCTCGCGCGGCCTGGTGGATGACCTCGCCATGATCGTCAACCACCGCGGCGGCGATCTTGGTGCCGCCGATATCCAGTGCCAGGGCTGTAGTCCCCATAAGAGCCAGCCTAGAGAGGCGAACGAGGTCACAGGACCGGGTGAAGCCCAGCCGCAGGGGTCGTCCCTCAAACGGTGACGGGCGACCCGGCGAGGGTGCGGAGCACCGAGCGTGGGCGCCCGGAACTGCCGGGGGGCTTGGGGTCGTCCCCCCAAATAAACAAGGTCGACCCGGCGAAGGCGCGAGGCGCCGAGCAGGGTCGACCTGAGACCTTGGAAGACCCCAAGGTGCTGCCAGGTCGGGGGTCCGCCAGCATCTCGGGGTCATCTGGAACATCGCCAGTCGGAACCATGTTGTTACCGACATACGTGATGTGTTCCACGTCACTCTTTCGAGTGAATCTAGTTAGCTTTAGGTGAGTAGCTGGTGACGCTCAGCGCATGAACGACTGCTGCTGCGCGATCATCATCAGCTCGTGCTTCATCGCTGGCGTCGCTGCCATGTCGATGGCTCGGTTCACTGCCCGCCGGGTGCGAGCCTCGGCGCGGCGGGCACGGATCTTGGCGGTGATCTTCATCAGGTCCAGCATCCCCTCGGGTTGCACTCTGTTCTGTCTGTACCTATTATGCGCCATCCGCTGGTGGGATGCACCCGATTATCCGGTGATGTCAGGCACACGCCGATGATTCATTGGTCATCGAGTCCATCTACCGGACATGTCCTCTTATCTGACTGTATACCCGCAGTCCTAGACGTGCTTAGACTTCACTCGTCGCGGCCCAGCAGGAAGCGCCCGAAGTGCGGCACGGTGAACGCGATCCGCCCCCGCTCGGCGGAGTACACCAGGCCCTTCTTGATCAGGCTGTCCCGTGCCGGCGACAGCGATGACGGCTTGCGGCCCAGGAAGACCGCGATGTCCGCGGTGCTGACCCCCTCGTCCCGGCCCTCGGTCAGCTCGGCGATCGCCCGCAGGTACTCCCGCTCGGCCGGCGTCGCCCGTTCGTACCGCGACCCGAAGAAGCCGACCGCGAGCTCGGACTCGGCCTCGGGCGCGGCCACGCCGACGTCTTCCACCGTGATCGGGTCGCTCGGCGCCGCGTCCCACGCCGCCTTGCCGTACGCCTGGATGAAGTACGGGTAGCCGCCGGACGCCTCGAACAGTGCCTCCAGCGCGTCGCTGGTGATGTCCGCGTCCTCGCGGGCGACCGGGGCGAGGACCGCCTGCTGGGCGTCCTCCTTGTCCAACCGGTCGATCCGGACGTACCGGAACAACCGCTCCGAGTACGACTTGCTCGCCGACAGCACAGCCGGCAGATGCGGCAACCCGGCCCCGACCACGACTAGCGGCGCCCCTGACTGGGATAACTCGTGGCACGCCGCGCACATCGCGGAGATGTCGTCCGGGAGCAGGTCCTGCATCTCGTCGATGAGCAGGGCGACACCGGTCCCCACGTCCTGGGCCAGCTCGGCGACGTCGGTGAACAGCTCGACCAGGTCGATCTCGATGTCCCCGGAGTCGGCCCGGCCCTGTGCCGCCGGCACGTCGATGCCCGGCTGCCACCGTTCCCGGAGTTTCGCCCCGTCCGGCGCGGCGCGGAGCGCGAACGCCTTGAGCACGGCAAGGACCGACTCCACCCGTTCCGGCGCGCGGTGTCGGACCGCGAGATCGCGTACTGCCCTGTGCAGTGCGGCGGACAGCGGCCTACGCAGGTCCGCGTCCGGTCGCGCCTCCACCTTCCCCGCGCCCCAACCGCGCTTGACCGCCATCGACCGCAGTTCGCCGAGCAGCACGGTCTTGCCCACGCCACGTAGCCCGGTCAGCACCAGGCTGCGTTCGGGACGGCCGCGCGCGACCCGTTCCAGAACGACCTCGAAGGCGGCCAGCTCCTTGTCCCGGCCGGCCAGCTCGGGCGGACGTTGCCCAGCTCCAGGCGCGAAAGGGTTCCGTACCGGATCCATCATCGAAAGGTATCGACCTCTCTAGTGAGAACCCGATATTCGCCGATACACGGCTACGGCGTGTCGGCCTTGCCCGCACTCTCTAGCTCCAGAGCTAGAGAGTGCTATACGACCCTATTTCTCCAGGATGGCCGTGACACCCTGGCCGCCAGCAGCGCAGATGGAAATCAGCCCACGGCCCGAACCACGCTCGTTCAGCAACTTCGCCAGGGTCGCCACGATCCGGCCGCCGGTGGCCGCGAACGGGTGCCCCGCCGCGAGCGAGGAGCCGTTCACGTTCAGCTTGCTCCGGTCGATCGCGCCGAGCGGCTCGTCCAGGCCGAGGCGCTCCTTCGCGAACGCCGAGTCCTGCCAGGCCTTCAACGTGGCCAGCACCTGGGACGCGAACGCCTCGTGGATCTCGTAGAAGTCGAAGTCCTGCAATGTCAGTCCCGCACGGGCGAGCATCCGCGGCACGGCGTACGCGGGCGCCATCAGCAGCCCCTCGCCGCCGTGGACGTAGTCGACCGCGGCGGTCTCGGAGAAAGTCAGGTACGCCAACACAGGCAGCCGCCGCGCCTTGGCCCACTGGTCGTTCGCGAGCAGCACGGTCGACGCGCCGTCCGTCAACGGCGTCGAGTTGGCCGCGGTCATGGTGTCGCCGAAGACGGGCTTGAGCTTCGCGAGCTTCTCGACCGTCGAGTCCGCCCGGAGGTTCTGGTCCCGGCTCAGCCCCAGATAGGACGTGACCAGGTCGTCGAAGAAGCCGCGGTCGTAGGCGGCGGCCAGGTGCTGGTGGGACAGCGCCGCCAACTCGTCCTGCTCGGCGCGCTCGATTCCCCACTCCTTGGCCGTGATGGCGGCGTGCTCGCCCATGGACAGGCCGGTCCGCGGCTCGGCGTTGCGCGGGATGTCCGGGATGATGTGGCTCGGCCGGAGCCTCGTGAGCAGCCGCAGGCGACCGCCGAGGCTCTTGGTCCGGTTGAGGCGCAACAGAATCGCGCGGAGGTCCTCGTGCACGCCGATGGGCGCGTCGCTCGTGGTGTCCACCCCGCCGGCGACCCCGGCGTCGATCTGGCCGAGCGCGACCTTGTTCGCCACCTGGATGACCGCCTGCAGGCCCGTGCCGCACGCCTGCTGGATGTCGTAGGCCGGCGTTTCCGCGGACAACCTGCTGCCCAGCACCGACTCCCTGGCCAGGTTGAAGTCGCGGCTGTGCTTGAGCACGGCGCCCGCGGCGACCTCGCCGAGCCGCTCGCCCTGCAGGCCGAAGCGGCTGACCAGGCCATCCAGCGCGGCGGTGAACATGTCCTGGTTGGAGGCGGTCGCGTACGGCCCGTTCGACCGGGCGAACGGGATGCGGTTCCCACCGATGATCGCGACGCGCTTCAAGCCTCTCGGAGCCATCTTCGCCCTCCCACGGTTCGGGTCGTACTGGCCATCCTAACCTACTCGTAAGTAGTATTACCGCGAGTAGGGAGGCGACACATGACCGATCGCTACCAGCGGTTCGCTCGAACCGGCCCGGGAAAGTTCCTGGTCAGCAGGCTCGGGTTGCCCAATCCGGTACCGCTTCGCCGGTACCGGCCGGACCAGCCGCCGCTGCCCGGACCGGCTGTCGTCGGTGCGGCCAAGGGCGGCCGGTTGGAGGACACAGTACGGAAAGTGCTGGCCAGCGCGGGCATCGAAGTCGGCGACAACGTTGAGCGACCGGGCGCGTTGGTGTTCGACGCGACCGGCATCGACACCGTCGACCGGCTACGCGAGCTGTACGACTTCTTCCACCCACGGATCCGTGGCATCGCCACCAACGGGCGCGTCGTAGTCCTCGGGACGACGCCCGACGGGAGCAAGGAGTCGATCCCCCAGCGCGCGCTGGAGGGCTTCACCCGGTCGGTCGGCAAGGAGCTCAAGCGCGGCGCCACGGTCCAGCTCGTCTACGTCGAGCCCGGCGCCGACGACATCGAGTCCACCCTGCGGTTCCTGCTGTCCGGCAAGTCCGCGTACGTCGACGCCCAGGTGATCCGGATCGGCCAGGGCACGTCACCGCGGCCGGAGAACTGGCTGGCGCCGCTCGCCGGCAAGGTCGCCCTGGTCACCGGGGCGTCCCGGGGCATCGGCGCGTCGATCGCCGAAGTGCTGGCCCGGGACGGCGCGCACGTCGTGGCGCTGGACGTGCCGGCGCAGGGCGGCGAACTGTCCGAAGTGGCCAATCGGGTCGGCGGCTCGACGCTGCAGCTCGACATCACCGCGCCGGACGCGCCCACCAAGCTGGTGTCCCACCTGACCCAGCGGCACGGCGGAGTCGACATCGTGGTGCACAACGCCGGCATCACCAGGGACAAGACGCTCGCGAAGATGACCGACGCGCACTGGGACGCCGTGCTCGCCGTGAACCTCGCCAGCCAGCTGCGGATCAACGACGCGCTGCTCGTGTCCGGCCTGCGCGCCGGCGGGCGGATCATCGGCGTGTCGTCGATCGCGGGCATCGCCGGCAACGTCGGCCAGACCAACTACGGCACCAGCAAGGCCGGCGTGATCGGCATGGTCAACAGTTACGCGCCGCTGCTGGCCGCGCACGGCGGGACCATCAACGCGGTCGCGCCCGGCTTCATCGAGACCAAGATGACCGCCGCCGTCCCGTTGTTCATCCGGGAGGCCGGCCGGCGGATGAACAGCATGTCCCAGGGCGGGCTGCCGGTGGACGTGGCCGAGACCATCGCCTGGTACGCCAGCCCGGCGTCCGGCGCGGTGAACGGCAACGTGGTCCGGGTCTGCGGCCAGAGCCTGCTGGGAGCGTGACCATGCCTGTCCTTGACTCCACGCCCAACCTGACCGTGCTGTTCGGCAAGGCGGTGCTGACCGGCTTCACCCGGCGCGGCGGCGCCCTGCCGTCCACTGTGTACAGTCGGTCGCAGGTGGTCGATCCCGAGCACCTGGCCGCGTACGCCAAGGTCTGCGGGTTCCGGCTGACCGACCAGCTGCCCGTCACGTACCCGCACGTTCTCAGCTTTCCGTTGCAGGTCAAGCTGATGACCGACGGCGACTTCCCGTTCCCGCTGGTCGGCTCGGTGCACATCGCCAACCGGATCACCCAGCACCAGCCGTTGCGCGCGGACACCCCGCTGTCCCTGCGGGTGCACGTGGAGAACCTGCGTGACCACCCGAAAGGCAAGCAGTTCGACATGGTGATCCAGGCGTCGTCGGCCGACGACGGCCCGGTGCTGTGGGAGGGTGTCAGCACGTACCTGCGGCGCAGTGGCGGCTCCGGCGGCGGCGACCGGGAAGTCGTCACCCGGCAGCCCAGCGCGATCTGGTACGTGCCCGACGACATCGGCCGCCGCTACGCCGACGTCGCCGGTGACCGCAACCCGATCCACACCCATGCGTTGACGGCCAAGCTCTTCGGCTTCCCGCGCGCGATCGCGCACGGCATGTGGACGAAGGCCCGGTGCCTGGCCGCCTTCGAAGGGCGGCTGCCGGATGTGTACACCGTAGACGTCCGGTTCAAGCTGCCCGTCCTGCTGCCCGCCAAGGTCGGCTTCCACGCCTCGGTCGAGGAGGACGGGCGGCACTTCGAACTGTTCGACGCCAAGTCCGGCAAGCCGCACCTGTCCGGGGTGATCACCTAGGGCGTTGGCTGCCAGACGGTGCCTTCGACCAGGTCGCCGAAGCCCATCCAGACCAGGTTCATCAGCCAGGAGGCGACCACCCTGGTCGGCACCTCCGGGTGGTCCAGCCACCAGTCGGCCATCGACTCGCCGCCGCCGACCAGGGCGGCGGCCATCGCCTCGGTGCTCTTGGTGGCGTGCTGCTCCTCGACGCCGTGCCGGGTCGCCGACCGGAACAGCAGGGCGTCGACCAGGTTGATCGCCCGGGAGCGCATGGCCACGAGTTCCTCGCTGAACGGGCCGCCCTGGGAGATCGCCTGCCGGTGCAGGACCCGCCAGCTCGGCTTGTTCGCCGCGACGAACTCGAAGAACGACCGCAGGCCCATCCACAGCTGCATGTCGGCCGGCTGGTTCTGGTCGACGCCGCCGACGATGGCCTCCATCAGCAGGTTGGCCTCGCGCCGGATACAGGCCGCGAAGAGGTCTTCTTTGGAGCCGAGGTACGCGTAGATCATCGGTTTGGAGACACCGGCGACTTCGGACACCTCGTCCATGGAGGCGTTGTGATACCCGTGTTCGGAGAACACCTGCACCGCCGCGTCCAGGATCTGCTTCTCGCGGACCTCACGCGGCAGGCGTTTCACCCGCCGGTCCTCAACGCTCACACCCACCTCCGAGGGTTCAGGTTGTCATCGTATCTACTCGAACGTAGTCTTACTGGTGAGTAGGTAAGAGGAGGTTGTTCATGCCTGACCTCAGCGTCGAGGCCATCGGCCAACTTAGCCCCAGTGAGCTGGTCCAACTCGTCGAGCAGCTCGACCCGGCGGACGCGGCGTTGCAGGACGTCGACATCGACGCCATCGCGCGGCAGATCGACCCGGCCAAGCTCAAGGGCGACGAGTTCGTGCGGCTGATCGCCGGGATGCAACGGCTGTCCGGGGCCGCGGTGGACGTGACCAAGATGGGGCCGCAGACGTTCGCCCGGCTGATCTCGGGCGCGGCCAAGGACCAGCTCGAAAAGGTCCTCCTGCACCAGGACCTGCGTGACCTGATCCTGGGCGAGATCTTCCGCCGGATGCAGACGCACCTGCGCGTCGACAAGGCGGCCAATGTCAATGCCGTGGTGCACTGGCGGTTCTCCGGTGGCGCGGACGAGGACGGATACGACCGGTACGAAACGGTTATCTCCAAGGGCACGTGCGTGGTTACCAAGGAGAAGACCAGCGACGCGCGGGTCACGATCACCATGCCGCCGCAGGACTTCCTCAAACTCGTCACGTCGAACGCCTCCGCGCCCGTCCTGTTCATGACCGGCAAGCTCAAGGTCCGTGGCGATCTGGCCTTCGCCGCCGGCCTGCTCAGCCTCTTCGACCTGCCGAAGCCTTGAGGTTCCGGCGCCGCCGCGCGGCCATGCCGGCGGCGCTGGGGGGCTTCGACGGGTTCGCGCGCTCGATCGACGTGACCAAACTGGACGAAGCCCAGTTCGTCCGGCTGATCGAGACCCTGGACATGCTGGGCAAGGCAGGCACCGGGATCGAACTGTCCGCGCTGCGTACGGAGACGTTCGTCGGCATCATCGCCATGGCGTCCGCCGCGCAGCTTGACGCGCTCATGGAGCACACGGACCTGAGAGGGGTCGTGCTCAACGAGATCTTCGCGCGGATGAGCAAACACCTGCATTCTGAGCGGGCCGCAGGTCTGGACGCGGTGCTGCACTGGCGGTTCACCGGCGGATGCGAGAACGGCGGCTACGACCGGTATCAGACCGTCATCGCCGACGGACGATGCACGTCCGGGATCGTCCAGGACCGTGATCCGCGGGCGACCGTCACGCTCGCGCCCACCGACTTCCTGCGGGTCAGCACCGGGATCACCGCCGCGCCGCTGCTGTTCCTCCGGGGACGGATCAAGGTGAAGGGCGACATCCCGTTCGCCGCCGGGTTCGTCAACTACTTCGATATCCCGCGGCCCGAAGAGCCCTGACCGCGTCGGCGACTGCGTTGTCAGCGAGGTTGCCGTAGCCGAGCACAAGCGCCGGTTCGCCAACGCCGGCCCGGTAGTCGTCCAGGTTGCCGACCTTCAGGCCGTTCGCCGCCGCCCTCCGGACCAGTGCCGCCGCGTCCTGGTCCACGTGCAGCACCAGATGCAGGCCGGCGGCGGCGCCTGAGACCTTGGCGTCGCCCAATGCCGCCAGCAACCTGTCCCGCCGGGCGCGGTACCGCAGCCGGGCCGCTCGCAGATGCCGGTCGTAGCCGCCGCGCTCGATGAACTCGGCCAGGGCCAGCTGGTCCAGGACGGGCGGCGCGGGCGCGGTGGGGTTGGCCGCCAATACCTTGTGTGTCCACTGTGGAGGGACAACGCACCAGCCGACGCCCACCGCCGGGCTGAGCGTCTTGCTGACCGAGCCCAGCAGCACGACCCGTTTCGGATCCATCCCCTGTACCGTGCCGACCGGCCGGCGGTCGTAGCGGAACTCGGCGTCGTAGTCGTCCTCGAGGATCAGGCCGCCCGTCTTCCTGGCCCACGTCAGCAGCTCCGCGCGGCGCCCCGGAGTGAGGACCACGCCTGACGGGAACTGGTGGGCCGGCGTCACGACGACGGCTTTGGCCCCGACCGGGATGAGGTCGACACGTAGGCCGTCATCGTCAACCGGGACCGTCACCACACGCAGTCCCGCGCTCTCGGCGGCACGCCAGACACGCGTCCAACCGGGCTCCTCCACGGCGATGGTCGTGACGCCCTTGGCTTTGAGGGTGCGTGCGATCCGATGTACGCCGTCGGTGACGCTGGTGCAGATCGCCACGTCCTCGGTGACCGCGCCCCGGACCCGCCGCAGGTACTCGGCGAGCACGGCCCGCAGCCGGGGATGTCCGCCGGGCGGCGGCAGGCCGAAGTCCGTGTGCGGTGCCGTGGTCAGGACGTGCCTGAGCATGTCGGCCCAGCGTTGCCGCGGGAACGCGCGCAGGTCCGGCAGACCGGGCGCCAGGTCGTACTTCGGTGTCGGCGGCGCCGGGCTCGGCGGTCGCACGTTCCCGCTGGTGCCCGCCCAGCGCACCCTGGTGGCCGAGCCGCTGCGGCCGACCAGGTACCCCTCGGCGACGAGCTGCGCGTACGCCTGGGTGACGACCCACCGCGAACAACCCAGGTCCTCGGCCAACTTGCGGCTGGGTGGCAGCGCCGCGTCCGGGGGGACGACACCGTTGCGGATCGCCGTGCGCAGGGCTCGGACCAGCTGCTCGTGCCGTGCGCCCGGTCCGGACACGTCCAGCAGCACTCCCCAATCGGTCTGTTTTGTCGCCACGAAATTGGATCGTAACGACAGACCGATCGCGCCTAGGGTCAACGGTGTGAAACGAGTCGAACTCGGCCGGACAGGCCAGACCGTCAGCCAGGTGTCCCTCGGCTGCATGCTGATGGGCACCAGCACCGATCCGGACACGTCCGCCCGGATCCTGGACAGCTACCTCGACAGCGGCGGCGACTTCCTGGACACCGCGAACTGCTACGCCTGGTGGACCGGGCCGACCGCGACCGGCGACGAGAGCGAGGAGTTGCTCGGCCGGCTGCTCGCCGGCCGGCGGGACAAGGTCTTCCTGGCCACCAAGGCCGGCGGCCGGATCACCGACCTGGCCGGCGCCCGCACCGCGACCAACTGGGAGATCTGGCAGTCGTACTTCGAAGGAGCCGGTGCCGACACCATCCGCCGCGGCATCGACGACTCGCTCCGCCGGCTCAACACCGACCATGTCGACCTGTACTACGTCCACGTCGACGACATGGCGACGCCGCTGGAGGAGACCCTCGCCGCGCTCGACGAGATCGTCCGCGCGGGCAAGGTGCGGTACATCGGCTGGAGCAATGTCCGCACCTGGCGCCTGGAACGCATCCGTGGCCTCGCCGAGCAGCACGGCTGGCCGAAACCCGTTGCGGTGCAACAACGCCACTCGTACCTGCGGCCCGTCGCCGGCACGGACCTGACGTCCTTCGTCGGTGACGAGATGCTGCATTGGTTGCGCGCCAACGAAGACGTGTCGTTGGTGCCGTATTCGCCGATCCTGGCGGGCCTGTACGAGGACCCAGCGCGACGGACCCAGGACAGCGTCTGGCAGCACTACGCCGGCGCCGACTCCGAGGCCCGGCTGGCGAACGTCGCCAAGGTCGCCGGCGAGCTCGGCGTCACCGGCAGCCAGGTGGTGCTGGCGTGGCTGCGACACCAGGGCGCGATCCCGATCATCGGCCCGCGGACCTGGGAGTTCTGGGAGGCGTACCGGCCGGCGTTCGACCTGACCCTGTCCGCCGAACACCTGGCCCTGCTCGGCGACTAACGGTCGTGACCACTAGAGCAGCGCTTTCACCTCGGCGAGCAGATCCGCCTGGGTCCGCCAGTCCGGGCCGGCGGCGACCACCGAGACGTGGTCGGCGCCGGCTTTGACGAACTCGTTGATCCGGTCCGCGACCTGGGCCGGCGCGCCGCCGAGCAGGATCTGCCCGGCGAGGTCGAACGGCAGGCTGTACTGCTTGTTCAGCATCGCCGCCAGGGCGTCGGTGGTCGTGCCAAGCGCGCCGAACAGTTGGAGCCCGCCGCGCGGCGCCGGGCGGCCGGCTTCGGCGGCGAGGTCGCGGATCTCGGTCAGGCCTTCGGCATACCTGGCAGGGGTGATCATCGCCGGGTACCAGCCGTCGCCGAGTTCGGCCGCTCGACGGCGGGCGCGTTGGCTGCTGCCCGCGATCCAGACCGGTGGGGTGGGCGCGACCGGGGTCAACCGGATCACCACGTTCGTGTCCGGTGTCCTGGTCGCGTGCCCGCCGAGCAGGGACGGCAGGGCTTTCAACGTGTCGTCGGTGCGCCGCCCGCGCCCGGCCAGCGACATCCCGGCCGCCGCCCACTCGTCCGGCCACTCCCCGCCGACCCCGACGCCCAACTGGACCCTGTTGCCGGACAACGTCTGCAACGAGCCGATCTGCTTCGCCGCCCACGCCGCCGGGCGCAACGCGATCTGCATGACCATGCCCAGCTCCACTGTGGACGTCACGGCCGCCGCGGTGGCCAGGGTCTGGGTCACGTCGAGCACGGGCATGTTGGTCGCGAGATGGTCACCCGCCCAGACCGAGTCCAGGCCGAGGTCCTCGACCTGGCCGGCGAGCCGGGCCTGCTGGCCGGAGATGTTGATGCCGACTTTCACCATCCGCCGATGCTGCAACCTCAACCACGGTTGACATCAATACCGGGCCGCGTACGTCGTCGGGCTCTCGCCGAACATCGCGGTGAAGTCCCGGGTGAAGTGCGCCTGGTCGGCGTACCCGAGGTCGGCGGCCAACCCGGCCCAGTCGATCGCCGAACCCCGCGCCATCCGCTCGGTCACCTCGTGCAGCCGGTAGCGCCGGATCACCCATTTCGGGCCGACCCCCACATACTCGGCGAACAGCCGCTGCAACCGGCGGACCGTGGTGTCGTACTCCTTGGCCAGCACGTCCACCCGGACGATCTCCGGCCCGCCCGCGATCCGGTCGACGATCGCCGCGGCCAGCTCCGCCCTGGGGTCGGCGGCCGGCAGGTTCGCTCGCAGGAAGTCCTCCACCGCGGGGATTTCGCACTTCGCTGGCCACCCGTGGAACACGTCGTCCACCGGGATGTCCAGGTCGGTGATCGTGCTCACCGGGCGGCCGAGGAACGGCCGGAAGCAGCCGGGCCGGAACGCCACCCCGAGCACAGTGCCGGCACCGACGAGCTCCTTGAACACGTGCCCGCTCGACACGCCATGGATCCCGGCGGTGGTGTCGTGGAAGGACAGGTGCACGTTCGGGTACGGCACGACCAGCTGCCGGTACGGCTGGTCGTACCGCCATTCCACGTGCCAGTACCGGGCCACCCACATCGCCAGGTCCGGCGACGGTTCGACGAACTCGATCGTCTGGTGGCGACGCCAGTCCAGTTCGCGCTCGTCCCTGCTCACGGCCTCGATTATGTCGCGTTTGTTCAATACACCGTGGATACCGTGAGGCCATGCCTGAGTTGATTGAACTGGCGACCGGACCTGTCCTGGACGTGGTTCGCCGGATCGAGCCGGACCAGTTGGCCGCGCCGACACCATGTGCCGAGTTCGACGTACGGACCCTGCTCAACCACCTGCTCTACTGGGGACCCTCGTTGGAGGGCGCCGCCCGCAAGGTCCTCGTCGCGCCACCCGAGACCGCTGAGAAGGACACCGCACTGCCTGCCGACTGGCAGCCGAAACTCCTGGCGCACCTGGCGAAGCTGACCGAGTCATGGCGTGACCCGTCGGCCTGGGAAGGTGTCACGCAGATGGGCACGCCGACCGAGCTGCCGGCCATTCTGGTCGGCGGGATGGTCGTCGGCGAGGTCGTCGTGCACGGCTGGGACCTGGCCACCGCGACCGGGCGGACCCCGGTGTGGGCCGACGAGCTGCTCACGTACGTCCACAAGGAAGTCGTCGAGAACGTGCAGTGGGGCCGGGACATGGGGGTCTACGGGCCTGAGGTGCCGGTCCCCGAGGACGCGCCCCTGCTGGCGCGCATCCTCGGGCTGACCGGGCGAAACCCTGCTCAGTAGGTGATCGCGATGCTCGGGTCGGCGAGCAGCGCACCCACGTCCGCGAGGAACTCCGAACCCTGCTGGCCGTCGATCACACGGTGGTCGAAGCTCAGCGACAGCTGGCAGACCTTGCGCGGCACGACCTGGCCGTCGACCACCCACGGCATGTCGCGGATCGCGCCGAGGGCCAGGATCGCCGACTCGCCCGGGTTGATGATCGGGGTACCGGTGTCCACGCCGAACACACCGACGTTGGTGATGGTGAACGTGCCGTTCGCCATCTCCGCCGGGGTGGTCTTGCCGTCGCGGGCCTTGACTGTCAACGCCTCGATGGCTTCGCCGAGCTCCCGCAGGGACATCTGGTCCGCGTCGTGCACCTTCGGCACGACCAGGCCACGCGGGGTGGCCGCGGCGATGCCCAGGTGCACATAGGACTTGTAGACGATCTCACCCGCCTGCTCGTCCCACAGGGCGTTGATGTCCGGCGTACGGCGGACCGCGAGGCACACCGCCTTGGCCGCGAACGCCAACGGGGTCAGCTTCACGTCCCGGAACCCGGGGTGGTTCTTCAGCCTCGCCCGCAGCTCCATCATCGGCGTGACGTCGATGGTGAGGAACTCGGTGACGTGCGGCGCGGTGTAGGCGCTTTCCGTCACGGCCTTCGCAGTCGCCTTTCGGACGCCACGGACCGGCACTCGGCGTTCCCGCTCGCCCGCCACAACGATCGGGGCCGCCGCCGGCTCGGGCGTGGCCGCCCGCTGCACGTCGTCACGCGTGATGACCTGGCCGTCCGCCGCCAGTGACCGCAGGTCGACGCCGAGCTCCTTGGCCAGCTTGCGGACCGGTGGCTTCGCCAACGGCACGTAACCGCCAGCAGGCACCAGGACCGGCTCGGGCTCAGGCTTCGGCGCAGGGGCTTCGACCACAACCGGCGCGGCACCCTTGCGGGCCCGGCGCGTGGCCGCACCCGTCCTGGGGCCGTAGCCGACCAGGCTCTGGATCCGGCCGTCCGCGCTCTCCTCGCCGATCTTGGTGCCACCGCCGCCGTTGTCCGAGGCAGGAGCGCCGTTCGGGTCGATGTCGAACACGATGATCGGGGTGCCGACCGCGACCGTCTCACCGGGTTTGGCGAGCAGCTCGGTCACCACACCCTCGTACGGCGCGGGCAGCTCGACCGCCGCCTTGGACGTCTCGATCTCCACGAAGATGTCGTTGACCTTCACGGTCTGGCCGACCTGGACGTGCCAGGTCAGGATCTCCGCTTCAACCAGGCCCTCGCCCACGTCAGGAAGAGGGAAGCGCATGTAGTTCGGCACAGGTCACCACGCCAGCGATCGGTCGACGGCGTCCAGCACCCGGTCCAGGTCCGGCAGGTACTCCTCTTCGACCTTCGCCGGTGGGTACGGCGTGTCGAACCCGGTCACCTTCAGCACCGGCGCCTCCAGCGAGTAGAAGCACTCCTGCTGCACCCGGCTGGCGATCTCGGACGCGATCGACACCTCACCCGGCGCCTCGCTGGCCACCACCAGGTGCCCGGTCCGGCGGACCGACTCGAACACCGGGTCCAGGTCCAGCGGCGACAACGTGCGCAGGTCGATGACCTCCAGCTCGTTGCCGTCCTCGGCGGCCGCGGTGGCCGCGTCCAGACACGTCTTCACCAACGGCCCGTAGGACACCAGGGTCGCGGTCGAACCGGTGCGCAGCACCCGGGAGGCGAACAGCGGATACGGCGTCGCCTCGGTGTCGATCTCGTCCTTCTCGTGGTAACGCCGTTTCGGCTCGAAGAACAGCACCGGGTCGTCGCTGTCGATGGACTGCTGGATCATCCAGTACGCGTCCACCGGGTTCGAGCACGTGACCACCCGGATCCCGGGCAGGTGCGCGAACAGCGACTCCGGCGACTCCGAGTGGTGCTCCACCGCGCCGACACCGCCGCCGAACGGGATCCGGATCACCAGCGGCACCTTGAGCCGGCCCTGGGTCCGGTAGTGCAGCTTGGCGACCTGGCTGTTGATCTGGTCGAAGCCGGGGAACACGAACCCGTCGAACTGGATCTCGCACACCGGCCGGAACCCGCGCACGGCCAGGCCGACCGCGGTGCCGATGATCCCGGACTCGGACAGCGGCGTGTCCAGCACGCGCTGCTCACCGAAGTCCTTCTGCAGGCCGTCGGTGATCCGGTAGACGCCACCCATCTTGCCGACGTCCTCGCCCATCACGATGACCTTCGGGTCGCGCTCCATCGCCGCGCGCAGGCCCATGTTGATGGCCTTGCCCATGGTCAACTTGGTGGGCGCGGCGGCGGCCCGGGTCTTCGGATCCATCACTGGTGCAGCCATCAGTGCGCACCTCCCTCGAAGCCGGCCAGGTAGGCCAGGTAGTCCTCACGTTCCTTGTCCAGCAACGGGTTCGGCTCGGCGTACACGTTCGCGAAGATCCGCTCGGGCGGCGGGTCGGGCATGTTGAAGCAGTACGCGCGCAGCTCGGAGGCCAGCTGGTCGGCCTCAACCTGGACCTCGTCGAAGAACTCCGGCTCGGCCAGACCGTTGCGCACCAAGTGCACCCGGACTCGCTCGATCGGGTCCTTCAGCTTCCACGCCTCCAACTCGTCCGACAGCCGGTAGCGGGTCGGGTCGTCGGAGGTGGTGTGCGCGTCCATCCGGTAGGTGAACGCCTCGATCAGCACAGGCCCGTTGCCCGTGCGGCACTCCTGCATCGCCCAGCGGGAAACCGCGAGCGTGGCGAGCACGTCGTTGCCGTCGACACGGATGCCTGGGAAGCCATAACCGCGGGCGCGCTGGTACAGCGGGAGCCGGCTCTGCCGTTCGGTCGGCTCGGAGATCGCCCACTGGTTGTTCTGGCAGAAGAAGACCACCGGCGAGTCGTAGACAGCCGCCCACACGAAGCCCTCGTGCACGTCACCCTGGCTGGTGGCGCCGTCGCCGAAGAAGACCATGGTCGCCTCGGCGTCCGGCTCGGGGCCGACCTTGCCCTCGAACCGCTGGCCCATGGCGTACCCGGTGGCGTTGAGCACCTGGTTGCCGATCACGATCGTGTACGGGTGGAACCGGTATCTGACCGGGTCCCAGTCCGAGTGCTGGGTGCCGCGGAAGGTGGCCAGGATCTGCTCCGGGCGGATGCCCCGGCACCAGGCCACGCCGTGCTCCCGGTAGCTCGGGAACGCCATGTCCTGCGGCTTCAGCGCCCGGCCGGCGCCGATCTGGGCGGCCTCCTGGCCCAGCAGCGGCACCCAGATGCCCAGCTGGCCCTGGCGCTGCAGGGCGTTGCCCTCGCGGTCGGCGCGGCGCACCAGGAACATGTCGCGGTACAGGCCACGCAGCTCCTCGGCGCCGATGTCGTCGACGTACTTGTCGAACTCGGGGTTCGCTACTCGCTCACCCTCCGGCGTCAGGAGCTCGACCAGCTCCGCGCCGCCTTCGTTAGTCGCACGCAAACCGGCGAGCACCTGCTCCTTGGTCGGCTTCGCCGCGGTGGCGGCTGGACCACCGCCCGGCTCCGGGTGCGTCCACTGTTCTGGGGACGACATGCGGCTTCTCCTCGTGTCGAGGCCATGGCATCACTTGTGGCGACGCCTGGCGCCCATTCGCGAGCTGCCATCGCCACCTCGGGTGGGAGGCGTACAGCGGCAGTCGGCGTTGACGGCTGTCACATCCATCCTGGCATGCCGTCAGCCGATCCGGTGAGTCGGCCACCCGACGGAAATGGTCTCAAAATGGCTCTGAACAGGCAAAATGGTAGGAAGCCCAATGGTCGGTGATCCAAGGTTGGACACGCAGTGTGTACCCGAGCAAGCCCGTTCGGAGCAATGCCGACCGGAAGTCCAGCCGATGTGAGGTGGACTACTTTTCGTCTCGTGCCAGTATCGAAGGCGTGGAGCACAACGCGCTGAACTCGACAGTCGACCGGCTCTGGGAGTCGGAGATCCTGGCCAGCCTGTCCGAGTTGATCTCTGTCCCGGCCCTGTCGCCGGCCTTCGACGCCGACTGGGCGGCGCGTGGCCATCTCGACGCGGCCGCCGAACACGTCCGCCGGTGGGTCGCCAGCCGGTCGCTGCCGGGCGCCTCGGTGGAGATCGTCCGCCTGGACGACCGCACCCCGTTGGTCGTGGTGGACATACCGGCGACCCCGGGCGGCGTGGACGCCGGCACGGTCGTGCTCTACGGCCACTTGGACAAACAGCCCCCGGTCGGCGGATGGGCCGACGGCCTCGGCCCCTGGACGCCCGTCCTGCGCGACGGCCGGCTGTACGGGCGCGGCGCGGTCGATGACGGCTACTCCGCGTACGCCGCGACAGCCGCCGTGGAGGCGGTGCGCGCGTCCGGCGGTGAGCACGCCCGGTGCGTGATCCTGCTGGAGACCTGCGAGGAGTCCGGCAGCCCCGACTTCGCGGCGTACCTGGAGCACCTCAAGCCGAAGCTGGGCGACGTGACCCTCGTGGTGTGCCTGGACTCCGGCGGCAACGACTACGACCGGCTGTGGATCACGACGTCCCTGCGCGGCCTGGTGTCGGTGGACCTGACCGTGCGGGTGCTGGACGTGGCCGCCCACTCCGGGATGGCGAGCGGCATCGTGCCCAGCTCGTTCCGGATCATGCGGACCCTGCTCGACCGGGTCGAGAACGCGGCCACCGGGGAGATCCTGATCCCGGAGATGAACGTCGAGATCCCGGCGCACCGGCTGGCCGAGGCCCAGGCCAGCGTGGCGGCCGCCCCGGGCGCGGTCGGCCGGGCCTACCAGCGGTCCGGGACGACCCAACCGGCCGCGGCCACCGACCTGGACCTCGTGCTGAACAACAGCTGGCGGCCGACACTGTCGGTGATCGGCGCCGCGGGACTCCCCCAGCCGACCGACGCTGGCAACGTGCTGCGCACCCACACCACGCTGACCCTGAGCTTCCGGCTGCCGCCCACCGCGAACAGCGAGGCGGCCCTGGACTCGGTGCTCAAGCTGCTCACCACGGACGTGCCCTACGGCGCCACCGTGGAGATCGCGCGTGAGGAGCACGGCGGCGGCTGGAACGCGCCTGAGATGGCGCCGTGGCTCAGCGCGGCCGTGGAGAACGTGAGCAAGACCGTCTACGACGCCCCGTGGGGGACGGTCGGGCTCGGCGGCTCCATCCCGTTCGTCGGCCTGCTCGGCGAGACGTACCCGAACGCCCAGTTCCTGGTCACCGGGGCCGGCGGCGCGGACAGCAACATCCACGTCCCGAACGAGTGGCTGCACCTGGGCCAGGCGGCGCGGGTGACCACCTCAGTCGGCCACGTCCTGCACGCCCACGCCACCCGCTAGCGCTCGGCGACCCGCCTGATCGGCGGCCCGGGTGGTCTCGGGCTGCCGGTAGCGCGGGCTCAGCCTGAGGACCAGGTCGGTGGCGGTGTCCAGGTCCATGCGGTGGCCGATGGAGACGAACACCGGCTTGACCCGTCGCTGGGTCCGCAAGGCCCGTCCGACAACCTCGCCGTCGTCGACCAGGGGTGTCCAGTCACCCCGGTCGTCACCGGGCATGTCGTATTGGCCAAGCGCTTGCTTGCCCACGCCGATGGACGGCAGCCCGGTGACCACCCCGGCGTGGCAGGCCAGCCCGAACCGCCGTGGATGAGCCAGTCCCTGCCCGTCGCAGACAAGAACATCCGGCGTGACAGTCAACTGTTCGATCGCCCTGAGCAGGGACGGCAGCTCCCGGAACGCGAACAGCCCCGGCACGTAGGGGAAATCGGTCGTCCCCAACACCACGGCTTCCTCGACACTGTCCAAAGTCGACATATCTACGGCGACCGCGGCGGCGGCCAACTGGTCGGAATCCGTCGCGTACGCCACGTCCAACCCCACTGCCACCCGAGGCGAAAATCCCTCCGGCGTCTGCCGTACCACCTGCGGCGCCAGCTTTTCCTGCAACGCTACGGCTTCGTCGACGGTCATGCTCGTCAACGGTCCGGGTAACGGTCGTACCAGGCAGGGTCGCGCGACGGCCGGGGACCGAACTCGACCACCGCGTCCAGACACAGCCGCTCGATCACCTCGCGCAGCTCCAACTCCGCGTGCCACGCGGCCGGGATGGCGTCGACGCCCCACATCGCGCCGAGGATGTTCCCGCAGATCGAGCCGGTCGAGTCGCTGTCGCCCGAATGGTTCACCGCCATCAGCAGGCCGTCGGCCATGTCGTCGGCCGCGAGGGCCGCGCAGACGCCGATGGCGAGGGCCTCCTCACCGACCCAGCCGCCGCCCAGTTCGTCGGCGATCGTCTCCGGAGAAGGCTTGCGGGCGGCCAAATCGCCCGCTTTGTCCAGGACGTCCAGTTGCTCCTCGTGGCGGTCCCAGCGGACCAGTTGGGTCCGGGCCACGGTCACCGCGTCCGGCAGGGCGGTGCCGTCGAGCAGTTCGCTGACGATCACGGCGAGCACACCGGCCGACAGGAAGCCGCTGGGGTGGCTGTGAGTCAACGCCGCCGCGTCCGCCGCGAGCCTGAAGACCTCGGCGGGGTCGTCGGACCAGAACGCCGCCGGGGCGGCCCGCATCACGCCGCCGCAGCCCTTCGAGTCGTTCAACCGTTCGGTCACCGAACCCATGACGCCGCCCGCACCGAAGGCACGTAACGCGGACAGGCAGGTGTTGCCTGGTGCGCGGCGGTGGAACAGGTCGCGGTTGGTCACCAGCCAACCGTCCGGGCCGTCGTCCTTGAAGACGCCACCGGCTCGTTCCCAGGGGTCGCCCTGCGTGTGGAGCCAACGCTGGTAGGCGTGCTGGAGGACGAGTGTGACGTCCGTCTCGGCGCCCCGGCGCTGCGCCGCGTGCGCGCGGACCAGCCCTTCCAGGGTGAACAGGGTCATCTGGGTGTCGTCGGTGATCCGGCCACGGCCGCCGTACTCGTAGGCGTAGTCGGTCAGACCGTCCTGGCCGTAGAGCCGGCGGATGTCGTCGATGGAGGCGAACTCGACCGCGCCGCCCAGAGCGTCACCGACCGCACCCGCCAGAATCGATCCGAGCACCTTCGAAGGCGGCAGAACGTGTCGACTCACCGGGGAATCGTAGGCGATTCGCATCGTGATGCAGGCTCGTAACGGGTACTTGCTGGGAACTGTGCCCCTCGGGTGGCAGTATGCGGACACTTGATCCGGACAACAGTGACGAGGAGTGACCTGTGGCGCGACGAACCAGGCACAAGTTGCTCGCCGTGGTACCCGTGCTTGCCCTGGCGACGCTGGGTGCCGCATGCGGGACGGTGAACGACAAGAACCCGACCGGTGGTGGTTCGACCAGCCAGTCGCAAGTTGCCACGGCGATCCCGACGGCGACCAAGGACGACAAGCTCGCCGCCATGGTGCCCGACGACGTCAAGAAGGACGGCAAGATCATCGTCGGCCAGGACCAGAGCTACCCGCCGAACGAGTTCGTGGAGAACGGCCAGGCCATCGGCATGGACATCGACCTCGGCAAGGCGATCGGCCAGAAGCTCGGCCTCGAGGTCGAGTTCCAGAACTCCGCGTTCGACGGCATCATCCCCGGCCTGACGGCCGGCCGGTACGAGGCCGCGATGTCGTCGTTCACCATCAACGCCGACCGGCTGCAGCAAGCCGACATGGTGTCGTACTTCAGCGCCGGCACCTCGGGCGCGGTGCTCAAGGGCAACCCGGACAAGCTGACCCTCGACACGCTCTGCGGCAAGACCGTGGCCGTGCAGAAGGGCACCGTGCAGGTCGACGACCTGGCGGCCCGCACCGCCAAGTGCAAGTCCACCGGTCAGCCGGAGATCACCGTCCAGCAGTTCCAGGCCCAGACCGACGCGAACCTGGCGCTGAGCGCCAAGCGGGTCCAGGCCATGCTGGCCGACTCGCCGGTCATCGACTACGCGATCAAGGTGACCAAGGACCAGATGGAGCAGGTCGGCCAGGTGTACGACACCGCGCCGTACGGCGTCATCGTGCCCAAGGGCAAGGGTGACTACGCCAAGGCGGTGCAGGGCGCCATCCAGGCGCTGATGGACGACGGCACGTACAAGAAGATCCTGGAGAAGTGGGGCATTCAGCAGGGCGCGTTGGTCAAGTCCGAGGTGAACCCGGCGCCGGCCGGCTGATCGGGAGTAGTCCTTGTCCACGCCAACCGAAGACGGCCGGGCGGAACCGATCAAGGCGGTTCCCGTCCGGCACGTCGGCCGCTGGGTCGCGGGGGTCATCGTCCTCGCGCTGGCCGCGCTCGCCATCCGCAGCATCATCGTCAACCCCAACTTCCACTGGGACATCATCGGTCCGTACCTGTTCGACAGCCGGATCGCGGACGCCCTGCTCACCACGCTGAGACTGACCCTGCTCTCGATGATCGTCGGTGTGGTCGGCGGCGTGGTGCTCGCGGTGATGCGGCTGTCGCCCAACCCGCTCGTGTCCGGCGCGGCCGGCATCTACATCTGGCTGTTCCGCGGGACGCCGCTGATCACCCAGCTGATCTTCTGGGCGTACCTGGGCGCGCTGTACCCGACCTTCGGCCTCGGCATCCCGTTCGGGCCGGAGTTCGTCACCTGGCAGACCATAGCGACGATCACCGTCCCGGTCGCGGCTGTGCTCGGCCTCGGCCTCAACGAGGCCGCGTACATGTCCGAGATCGTCCGGGCCGGCATCCAGTCGATCGACGAGGGACAGACCGAGGCGGCCAGCGCGCTCGGCATGACCAGGGGCAAGATCCTGCGCCGGATCGTCCTGCCGCAGGCCATGCGGGTGATCATCCCGCCGACCGGCAACCAGGTCATCTCCATGCTCAAGACGACCTCGCTGGTCGTGGTGATCGGGGAGAAGGAGCTGATGGTCACCGTCGGCCAGATCTACGCGCAGAACTTCCTGGTCATCCCGCTGCTGATCGTGGCGGCGATCTGGTACCTGGTCTGTACCAGTGTGCTGACCGTGATCCAGGGCTGGATCGAGCGGAAGTTCGCCCGCGGCTCCACGGCGATGCCGAACCAACCCGGCTGGGCAAGTCGGATGTTCGCCTTCCGGTTCAGCCGTAAGGAGTACGAATGAACCCCATGGTGAAGGCCGAGGGGGTCTGCAAACGGTTCGGCCGCCTGGAAGTCCTCAAAGGCATCGACCTGGAGGTGCAGCCCGGTGAGGTGATGTGCGTGATCGGGCCGTCCGGGTCGGGCAAGTCGACCTTCCTGCGGTGCATCAACCACCTGGAGAAGGTCGACGCCGGCCGGCTGTACGTGGACGGCGAACTCGTCGGCTACCGGCAGAAGGGCGACAAGCTGCACGAGCTGCGGGAGAACGAGGTCACCCACAAGCGCCGCGAGATCGGCATGGTGTTCCAGCGGTTCAACCTGTTCCCGCACAAGACCGCGCTGGAGAACCTGACCGAGGCGCCCACGCAGGTGCTGGGCGAGTCGAAGGCGTCCGCGCGGGAACGCGCGACCGCCCTGCTCGCCGAGGTCGGGCTGGCGGACAAGGCGGGGAGCTATCCGCGCCAGCTGTCCGGCGGCCAGCAGCAGCGGGTGGCGATCGCGCGGGCCCTGGCCATGCGGCCCAAGCTGATGCTGTTCGACGAGCCCACCTCGGCGCTCGACCCCGAGCTCGTCGGCGACGTCCTTGAGGTCATGCGCCAGCTGGCCAAGGACGGCATGACCATGGTGGTGGTGACGCACGAGATGGAGTTCGCCCGTGAGGTCGCCGACACCGTGGTGTTCATGGACGGGGGCGTGGTGGTCGAGGCGGGTCCGCCGGAGCGGGTGATCCGGGATCCGCAGCACGAACGGACCAAGGCGTTCCTGTCCCGCGTACTGCGTCAGGACTGACCCTTGGCGGACAACCGGGGTGGCGGCTCGGCGGACGAGTCGCCACTCGACCCGTTTTCCCCTGCCCCGCCCAGGTGGGCGCACATGGCCGCGGCGGACGTCATCCGTCGCGTGGTCGAGCCGGACCCCGGCGGACTGCGCCTGCGTCGCCGAGCCGTCACGCCGCCTGTGATCGTCGTGCAGGACAAGTACCTCACCGGCACGCTCAACCTGCGCGCGGTGGAGTTCCCGTACCTGCTGGAGTTCGTGCGGTGTCGGTTCGAGAACGCGCCGGACCTGCGGCAGGCCAAGCTGGCCGGGCTGGAGTTCCGGGAGTGCTGGCTGCCCGGCCTGCGCGCGAAGAACTCCCGGTTCGCCAACGACCTCGTCCTCGGTTCGACCACTGTGGACGGTCTGATCGACCTGGTCGACGCCGAGGTCGAAGGCTCCCTCGACCTGAAGTCGAGCAACCTGGGATCCGGTTCGCGCGCGTTGCACGCCGACCGGCTGGTGCTGGCGGGCGCGTTGCTCGCGAACAACGTCAAGGCGCACGGCGAGATCCGGATGCCCGGGCTGCGTGCCGGCGGTAACGTGAACTTCTCCGGAGCGTTGCTGGACAACCCTTCGGGGTACGCGCTCAACGGGTACGGCATCCATGTCGGCGGGAACCTGTTGTGCGGCATCGACGTCACGTCACAGGAAGCGTTCTCGTCGACCGGTTGGCTGTTCCTGCCAGCGACCCGGGTGGAGAGCGACTTCTCCCTGCGTGGCGCGAACCTGCGCCCGGGGGATCTCACCGGCGCGGTCGTCGGCGCCGATCCCGGGTTCGACCTGACCGCGACCCTGATCGCCGACCGGATCCGGGTCGAGGGCAACCTCGAGCTGGACCAGGGCCTGCGGTCCACCGGGACGCTCCGGATCGTCAACGCGGTCATCGGCGGCTCGCTCCGACTGTCCAGTTCGGACATCGACGTGTCCGGCGAGGCGCCGCCGCCGTGGCCGCACCGGGCGCTGCACCTGGACGGCACCCAGATCAGCGGCGACTTCGACGCGCGGTCGATGCGGCTGGCCGGGCAGGCGCGGATGGTGGACGTGGCCATCCGCGGCAACCTGCTGCTGGACGGGGCCAACCTGCGCAACCCCGAGGCGGACGTGGTGCTCGGCCGGCGGTTCAGCGTCGGCGGCAACCTGGACGCCAGGTTCGTCGAAGCCGCGGGCAACCTGTCCCTGCAAGGCGCGCGGATCGGCGCGAACATGGACCTGCGCGGCACCCGCCTGGTCGAGCCCGGCAAACACGCGCGGACCAACGAGATGCTGCCGTCGGTGGACATCCGGGCCGCGATCATCGGCCGGGACCTCATCCTGTCCGCCGGGCACCGGCCGTTCGCCGCGCACGGCGGGGTCCGGATGCACCGCGCGGAGATCGGCCGGGAGGCCAACTTCGACGGCGCGATCCTCGGATCGGCGTTGACCGGGCGGGCGTTGAACGCGCACGGCGTGGTCGCCCAGGAACTCGTGCTGACCGTCGGGCAGGCCCCGCGCGGCCGGGTCACGCTACGGCACGCGCGGTGCGCTTCGTTGGCGGACAACGAGAAGTTCTGGAACACGACCGGCAAGCTCGACCTGGAGGACTTCCGGTACGAGGCGCTCGCCGTCCCGATCGACGTGAAGGACGACGCGGCGGTCCGCACGCGGCTACGTTGGCTGCACGGCGCCATGCAACGCAACTACAGCCCTGGCCCGTACGACCAATTTGCCGCCGTGCTGCGCGCGAGCGGCAACGAGGAGCACGCGTCCACTGTGCTGATCGAGAAGCAGAAGTGGCGCTATGTGGCCATGGCCGACGGCTTCCGGGTACTCGGGCCGGGTGTGCGGCTATGGAGCTGGCTGCAGCGTTCCATGGTGGGCTACGGCTACCGGCCGACCCGTGCGCTGGTGTGGCTGCTGCTGGCGCTCGCGTTGGGCAGCTTCTGGTTCGCCGTCCACCCGCGGCTGGAGGAGATCAACGAGCAGGACCACCTGATCTGGAACCCGGTGCTGTACACACTGGACCTGCTGGTGCCGATCATCGACTTCGGCAACAAGAATCGCTGGCAGGCGCCGGGCGCGTCACAATGGATCGCGTCCGGCCTGATCGCCACCGGGTGGGTGCTCGCCACCACGGCCGCGGCCGGCCTGACCCGCATGCTCAGACGCGCCTAGGAGTGTCATCGTGGAACCGTCGGCGACCGACAAGATCACCGTGAACGCGCCGGCCGATCAGGTGTACGACCTGATCAGCGACGTGGCGGAGATGTCCGCGCTGGCCGAGGAAACGGTCAGCAACACCCTGCTCGACGGCGCCAGGACCGCCACGGTCGGCGCCAGGTTCCGCGGCAGCAACCGCCGGGGTGTGCGCCGCTGGTCGACCCTCGCCACGATCACCGACGCGTCCCCGGCCACCCAGTTCGCGTTCGACGTCACGTCCTTCGGCATCCCGATCGCCCGCTGGCAGTACGACATCGAACCGACCGACACCGGGTGCGTGGTCACCGAGAGCACCTGGGACCGCCGGCCCCGCTGGTTCAACGGCGTGGGCCGGCTCATCACCGGGGTCGCCGACCGGGCCACCGTCAACCAGCGGAACATCACCGCGACCCTGACGCGCCTCAAAGCGAAAGCGGAGCACCAGTGATCCCACTGGTGATCATCGACGCGGCGAACGTCGTCGGCTCGGTCCCGGACGGCTGGTGGAAGGACCGCCACGGCGCCACCGAACGCCTCCGCGACACCCTCGCCACCCTGCCCACCACAGGCGTCGGCACCCTCGAACCCCCACTGGACGTGGTGATGGTCGTCGAAGGCAGAGCCAGGAACGTGACCGCCTCGGACACGATCCGCGTGGTGTCCGCCCCCGGCTCCGGCGACGACGCCATCGTCGACCTGGTCCGCGCCGCGCCGGACAGAACGTGCGTGGTCGTGACCGCCGACCGTGGCCTCCGTGCCCGCGTCACCGACCTCGGCGCGTCCGTCCTCGGCCCCAGCTCGGTACGTCAGTGAGGAGAAGACCAGTGACAGAGGTGGCACTGCGGTCGGTCGAGAACGCCGACCTCGACGCGTTGTTCGAGCAGATGCGTGATCCCGAATCGGTCCACATGGCCGCCTTCACCGCCAAGGACCCCAACGACCGCGCGGCCTTCGACACCCACATGTCGAAGTTGATGACCTCACCCGACCTCATCCTGCGCGCGGTGACCCGGAACGGTCAGCTCGTCGGCACCATCGGCAGCTTCGTCATGGACGGCAACACCGAGATCACCTACTGGATCGACCGTTCGGTCTGGGGACAGGGGGTCGCCAGCCAAGCCGTCGCCCTGTTGCTCGACATGGTCAAGATCCGTCCCGTGCGCGCCCGCGCCGCCAGCGACAACCTCGGCTCGATCAGGGTGCTGCAGAAGGCCGGCTTCGCGGTCGTCGGCACCGAGATCGCCTACGCCCCCGCGCGGAACACCGAGATCGAGGAGACCATCCTGCGTCTCGACTAAGCCGACCCGGTCGATCAGTTGAGCATGAGCGCTACCACCGGGGCGGGGATCGCCCATGTGGACGGCCCGGTGTCGGTGATGTTCTTGGTCGCCAGAACCCCACCGCCGTACTTGCCTTCGACCACCCGCGCCTCAGTTCGCCAGCCGTGCGACACCCACTTGGCTTCGAGCGGAGTCGTGCGCACCACCTGGCCTGCCACGGGCACCGGGACCGGCCCGAGATCAACTTCGTTTCCCGCGCCGGTCCGCACGTAGCCGATGGTGTCGCCACTCATCCAACGGCCGGGCTCGATGTCGTCGATCGTCACTGCCAGTGCGGACGCGAGTGCCATCTCGGTGAGCGACGGCATCGCCGGTTGCGGCAGACCGGCGCGCAACCGATGCCCCAGCCAGGCCAGCAGTGGATCAGTCAGATAGAACTTCGACTGTGCACCGGAGATCCGGGTACCAGCGTCACCGATCTGGTGACACCACAAGCCCGCGAAACTGTGCATCAATCGGCTGAGTCGGACGTCGAAGGTCTGGGCACTGGGGTATCCCAGCTGTTCAGCGGTGCTTCTGCGGTTGAGGGGCGACGTCGACCGATGCTGCAGTTCGGCGAGCAGGCGCGGAATGGAATCGGGCGGGGCGTCGTGGTCGACGTCGCGATGCAACCAGGCCGCCAGGTCTTCCATGAAGGACTGGCTCACCATCCCTTCTTTGGCGTGTTCGGCAACGGCTCGCGGGAATCCGCCCGAGGTCAGATAGGACTGCCAGGCCAGATCCAGATCATCCACGTGCAGCTCGAGGTCGTCCGCGACAGCTCTGGCTTCCGCGCTCTGCAATCCCCACGGTGGGAGAGGACCAGGCCGAGCGAGCTCCGGACGGGTGGCCGCGAGGACATCCCGGAAACGCATCGGCAGCAACAGTCGCGTTCGCCGGCATGCTCCGTTACCGGCCCGCCCGGCCAGCAGATCTCGTTCCACATCCGCCGTGTCACTCCACGACGATCCAGTGCAGACGACGGTGTCATCTCCGACGAGTGTGTTGTCCCGTAGGTACTTGAGTGCCGCTGTCCAGTCCTCGATGCCGGTCACCTCGTCCAGCAGCCAAATCCTGGGACGTGCTCCGTTCCGGTCGACCGACCTCGTGACGTCCCTGCCCAGCACGAGCGCACGACGCAGGTCCTTGGCCCGCATCCCGTCGGCAGGGAGGTAGACGATCTGACGCGGATCGACATCTTCCCGTCCGCACAGGACGGAAGCGGCGTCTTTCATCGTGACCGACTTGCCCACACGCCGTGGCCCGCGAAGGACTACCAACTTGTCATCGACAGGTCCTGATGCGACGTCGTCGAGAATGTCCGACCGGTAACCCAGGTCGTGGCGAGCGCGGTCCCGGAGGGCGCGGTCGTGGGTGACCCATGAGCACGGGTCACCACCGGCGGCAACTGCCCGCCACCACGGGTTGACTTCGCGAAGCCGGCCTTGGATCTCATCGTCGCGCACGGAACAGGCTTATCAGAACCAGGGGGGTTCTGCATGGTGGGTCACTCAAAAGAGGGGGGGTTCTGACAAGGACGATCTGCCGGCGATGTTCTGGTCCTGCAGTGTGGGCATTCAGAACAGCGACCTCCGCAGCGGTGTTCACTGTAACCGTGACCAATTCGATCAAACGGAAGGCTCGGGTGCGGGCGCCCGAACTCGTTGGGCGTGGCTGGTTGAACACGGGTGGTGAGGATGTCCAGCTCAAGAACCTGCGGGGCAAGATCGTCCTGCTGGACTTCTGGACGTTCTGCTGCGTCAACTGCCTGCATGTCCTGGACGAGTTGCGGCCGTTGGAGGAGGAGTTCGCGGACGTCCTGGTGACCATCGGGGTGCATTCACCGAAGTTCGTGCACGAGGCCGATCCGGCGGCGTTGCGGGCCGCGGTGGAACGGTACGAGGTGCGGCATCCGGTGTTCGACGACCCTGAGTTGACCAGTTGGCAGAACTACGCGGTCAAGGCGTGGCCCACGTTGGTCCTGGTGGATCCCGAGGGGTATGTCGTCCATGTCGCTGCCGGTGAGGGGCATGCGGAGGCGTTGCGGCGGGTGATCGGGGAGTTGGTCGAGGAGCACGAGAGCAAGGGGACACTGCATCGGGGTGATGGGCCGTATGTGCCGCCGGTGTCGGAGGCGACGGAGTTGAGGTTCCCGGCGAAGGCTGTTGTCACGTCGGACGGGACGTTGCTGGTGGCGGATACGCGCAACCACAGTGTCGTGGAGTTGGCGGCGGATGGGGAGACGGTCATTCGGCGGATCGGTGACCGGACGAGAGGGCGGCGGGACGGGCTGAAGCCCGCGTTCGCCGAGCCGTCCGGGATCGCGTTGCTGCCCAAGGACGTTGCCGCTCAGGTGGGTTATGACGCGGTGGTCGCGGACACGGTCAACCACTTGCTGCGGGGGCTCAACCTGAGCACGGGTGAGGTGACCACTGTTGCCGGGACCGGTGAGCAGTGGCGGGACGGGCCGGTTGACGGGCCCGCGCGGGAAATTGACCTGTCCAGTCCGTGGGACGTCGTGTGGTGGCGCGACGGCGTGATCGTGGCGATGGCCGGCAACCACACGTTGGGGCACTTCGATCCTTTGCGGGACAAGGTTTCCCGGTTCGCCGGTACCACAGTGGAGGGTTTGTACGACGCGCTGGTAAAGGACGCGTTCTTCGCGCAGACCTCGGGGCTCGCGGCCACTGAGGAGCGGCTGTGGCTGGTGGATTCGGAGACGTCCGCGCTTCGCTGGATCGACGCGGATCTGACCGTGCACACGGCGATCGGCAAGGGACTGTTCGACTTCGGCCACCGTGACGGTGACGCGGAGCAAGCGCTGTTGCAGCATCCGTTGGGGGTCGCTGTGTTGCAGGATGGGACTGTCGCGATCGCGGACACGTACAACGGCGCGATCCGCCGGTACGACCCGGAGACCCGTGAGGTGTCCACGCTCGCGACCGGTCTCGCGGAGCCGTCGGGGATCGCGACGATCGACGGGCGGATCGCGGTCGTCGTGTCCGCCGCGCACCGGATCGAGTTCCCGATCGCGCCCGGCGACGAGCAGCGCATCGCCGGCCAGGCCCACCAGGTCAAACGGCCGCCGACCGAGCTACGGCCCGGGGTGGTCGAGTTGGTCGTGGTGTTCCAGCCGCCGCCCGGCCAGAAGCTCGACGACCGCTACGGGCCGTCGACGCGCCTGGAGGTCACCGCGTCACCGCCCGAGCTGCTCGTCGACGGCGCGGGTGTGACTACCGAGCTGAGTCGGAAAATCACCCTCGCGAACATCGACAACGGTGTGCTGCATGTGGTGGCACAGGCCGCGAGCTGTGATGACGACCTCGCTGTCGAGCACCCGGTGTGCCGGCTGACCAGGCAGGACTGGGGGGTGCCTGTCCGGATGGCCGATACCGGGTTGCGCCGTTTGCCGTTGGTGATGGGTGGCATGGACGACTAATCCAGTGCCCGCCGCTTGCCGGCGGGCAAGTACGATTCGCCCGTGTCCGAACTCAAACTCGAGATCCAGATGCTGCACGACCGGGTGTTGGTGCGGATCTCACCCGAGGATGGGGAGCGGCGGAGCACGGGCGGCATCGTCATTCCGGCCACCGCGCAGATGGCGCGCCGGCTGGCCTGGGGCGACGTGCTCGGTGTCGGCAACAACGTCCGCCAGGTCAAGGTGGGCGACCGGGTGTTGTTCAACCCGGAGGACCAGCTCGAAGTCGAGGTGCAGGCGCAGACGTACCTGGTGATGCGGGAACGCGACGTGCACGCCATCGCCAGCGAGCGCACCGAACACGGCACCGGGCTGTACCTGTAGTTCCGTGGAGGATTGAGCGTTGCAGCCGCAGTGGCCGGAGTCGCACGACGACCAGACCGACCTGTTGCCCGTCGTCCAACCATCCGGGTCCGACGAGCCGACGGTTCAGTGGACCAAGGCCGCCCCGCTCAAGGCCGACCGGAAGCGCAAGAGCCTCCGCCGGAAGGCCGCGGTGGTGGCTGGTGCCGTCGTGGGCTTGTTCGGCGTGCTGTACCTCGTCGACCTCCTGACGAGTGAGGGTGACGTGCCACGCGGCGTCGTGGTGGCCGGTGTCGAGGTCGGTGGCCTGAGCCGGGCGAGCGCCGAGGCGAAGCTCAGGGAACAGATCGAACCGCGGCTGACCCGTCCGGTGCGGCTGGCGGCGGCCGACTTCACCACCCAGGTCGAACCGGCCAAGGCGGGCCTGGCCCCGGACTGGGCCAGGACCCTGGACAACGCCGGCGCCCAGCCGGTCAACCCGATCACCCGGCTGACCTCGTTCTTCACCAGCCGGGACGTCCCGTTCCAGACCCAGGTCGACCGGGCCGCGCTCGGCGGGGTCCTGGCGGAGATCGGCCAGAAGGTCGACCAGCAGCCGGTCGAGGGCACCATCACGTACGACAACGGCAAGCCCGCGATCGTGGAGCCCAAGGCGGGCCGCAAACTCGACCCGGCAGCGGGCGACCTGGTGGTCAGGCAGTGGGCCGACGGCAAGGCGATCGAGTTGCCGGTCGTGGTCGCGCCGGTGAAGGTCACGCCCGAGGCCGTGCGCAAAGCGTTCGACACCGTGGCGAAGACAGCCGTGTCCGCGCCTGTGGTGATCAAGGGCGACGGCAAGGACGCCACGCTGGGCCCGGCCGCGATCGGCACGGCGCTGACGTTCAAGCCGGCCGACAACGGCACGTTGGTGCCCGCGTTCGACCAGGCCAAACTGGTGGCCGCGGCCGACCCGCAGCTGAAGTCCACGGAGAAGGACGGCAAGGACGCGGCCATCGTGTTCGACGGCGGCAAACCCACGGTCCAGCCGTCCGTCGACGGCAAGGCGATCAAGTGGGACGCGCTGCTGGCGCCGTTGGCCGACGCGGTTCAGAAGGCCACCGGCCGTGAGGTCAAGGCCGAGTACGCGGCCAAACCGGCCAAGGTCACCACCGACCAGGCGAACCAGCTGGGGATCAAGGAAGTCATCGGCGAGTTCACCACCAGCGGCTTCGCAGCCGACTCCGGCGTGAACATCAGGACGGTCGCCCAGAAGGTGAACGGCGCCGTCGTCAAACCGGGAGACACCTTCAGCCTCAACGGGTTCACCGGCCCCCGCGGCGCCCCGCAGGGGTACGTGGAAGCCGGCGTGATCGAGAACGGCGCGCCCGCGAGGGAGGTCGGCGGCGGCATCTCCCAGTTCGCGACGACCCTGTACAACGCCGCCTACTTCGCCGGCATGAAGGACGCCGGGCACAAGGAACACAGCTTCTACATCAGCCGGTACCCGGCCGCCCGCGAGGCCACAGTGTTCCAGAACCCTGACGGCGGCAGCGTGATCGACCTGAAGTTCACCAACGACGCCACCACCGGCGTCGCGATCCAGACGATCTGGACCAACAGCAACATCACCGTGCGGATCTGGGGCACCAAGCGCTACAACGTCGAGTCGGTCCCCGGCCCGCGCACGAACCCGACCGACCCGGCCGAACAGGCCGGTCCGGCGGCGAACTGCCGGCCAAGCAACGGCGCACCTGGCTTCACCGCGTCGGACACCCGGGTCATCAAGGACCTCAACGGCAACGTCGTCCGCAAGGACACCCGGACCGTGAAGTACAACCCGCAACCCAAGATCACCTGCGGCCCGCCGGCCTGACGAGAAAGCGCAAGGGCGGCGATCCCCATGGGGAACGCCGCCCTGTTCTCACCGCGGGATGGCGAGCTAGAAAGCCGCTTCGGTCAGGTCCATCAGGGTGTTGTCGGCACCCTCGACGATCTTGCGGCCGGCGGACAGTTCGGGCAGCACGTTGTGCGCGAAGAACGAGGCCACCGCGACCTTGCCCTCGTAGAAGGACTTGTCGCGGGCGGAGACGTCGCCGGACAGGGCGCGCAGGGCGACGTCGGCCTGGCGCAGCAGCAGCCAGCCGATCACCAGGTCGCCGGTGGCCAGCAACAGCCGGACGGTGTGCTGGCCGACCTTGTAGATGCTGCGTGAGTCCTCCTGGGACGCCATCAGGTAGCCGATCAGCGCGCCGATCATGCCCTGCACGTCCTCAAGGCCCTGCTTGAGCAGCGCCCGCTCCTCCTTGAGCCGCCCGTTGCCGCTCTCCGCGGACAGGAAGGCGGTGATCTCGCCGGCGATGTGCGCCAGCGCCTGGCCCTTGTCCCGGACGATCTTGCGGAAGAAGAAGTCCATCGACTGGATGGCGGTGGTGCCCTCGTACAGCGAGTCGATCTTGGCGTCCCGGATGTACTGCTCGATCGGGTAGTCCTGCAGGAAGCCGGAGCCGCCCAGGATCTGCAGCGACTGGGTCAGCTGCTCGGACGCCCGCTCGGAGCCGACCCCCTTGACGATCGGCAGCAGCAGGTCGTTCACCCGCTCGTACAGGGCCTTGTCCGGGGCGTCCATGGCGATCTTGTCCTGGTACGTCGCCGTGTACAGGTAGGTCGCGCGCAGGCCCTCGGCGTACGCCTTCTGCAGCATCAGGCTGCGGCGGACCTCGGGGTGGTGCGTGATGGTCACCCGCGGCGCCGACTTGTCGAGCATGTTCGGCAGGTCGGCACCCTGGACGCGCTCCTTGGCGTAGTCCAGCGCGTTCAGGTAGCCGGTGGACAGGGTGGCGATCGCCTTGGTGCCGACCATCATCCGGGCGTACTCGATGACCTGGAACATCTGCGCGATGCCGTTGTGCACGTCGCCGAGCAGCCAGCCGACCGCGGGGGTGCCGTGCTGCCCGAAGGTCACCTCACAGGTGGCCGACGCGTTCAGGCCCATCTTGTGCTCGACGTTCGTCACGAACGCGCCGTTGCGGTCGCCCAGCTCGCCGGTCTGCGGGTCGAAGTGGAACTTCGGCACCAGGAACAGGCTGAGGCCCTTGGTGCCCGGCCTGGTCTCGACGCCAGGCCCCTCCGGCCGGGCCAGCACCAGGTGCAGGATGTTCTCGGTGATGTCCTGATCGCCGGACGTGATGAAGCGCTTCACGCCGTCCACGTGCCACGTGCCGTCCGCCTGCAGCACGGCCTTGGTGCGTGCGGCGCCGACGTCCGAACCGGCGTCCGGCTCGGTGAGCACCATGGTGGCGCCCCAGCCCCTGTCGATCATCAGCTGCGCCCAGTGCTTCTGCAGGTCGTTGCCGTTGCGGTGGATGACCTGGGCGAAGTTCGGGCCGGCCATGTACATGAAGATCGCCGGGTTGGAGCCGAGGATCAGCTCGGCCGCGGCCCAGGTCACCGTCGGCGGGATGCCCATGCCGCCGAGCTCGTCACCGAGGCCCAGCCGGTACCACTCGCCGTCCCACAACGCCTGGTACGACCGCTTGAAACTGTCGGGCAGCGTGACCGTGAACGTCTTCGGGTCGTACTTCGTGCCTTCGCGGTCCCCTTCCGCGAACGACTCGGCCAGCGGTCCCACCGCCAGCTTGTTCAGCTCGGCCAGCAAACCGCGCGTGGTCTCCTCGTCGGACTCGGCGAACGGTCCGGTGCCGAGTCGTTCCTGGACGTTGAACACTTCGAAGAGGTTGAACTCCAGGTCGCGCACGTTGCTCTTGTAGTGGCCCATGTGGTCGCTCCCCTGTCAGGCTGCACCGGCGCCGGGCAGGCTCGTGCTACTCGCCGGTAACCCCAGTTTATTACCCGCCGGTAACCTAAGCAAGTGAAGTAACTCTAATAGGGGTGATCCTCCTGGTTGACGGTCAGAACGCCGGACCGGAAAGCCACCGCGACCGCGTGCGTGCGATCCCGCGCGGACAGCTTGCGCAGGATGCTCTTCACATGAGTGCGGACGGTCTCCACAGATACATAAAGGATCTTGGCGATCGCCTGGTTCTCCAGGCCGTCGGCGATCAGCTGGAGCACCTGGTACTCCCGCCGGGACAGCGGCTGCTGGCCCGGGTTCACCGGCGGGGCGATCGGCTTGCCCTTCGGCGTGCCGAGGGCGGACGCGAGCGTGGGGTCGATGTACCGGCGTTCGGCGTGGACACGCTGGATGGCCTGGATCAGCTGGGGCGGCTCGCTGCGCCGGGAGATGACGCCGTGCACACCGGCCGCGATCGCGCCCGCGATGTACGGCGTGTTGCGCTGCGTCTCCCGGATCATCAGGAGCACGCCCAGGTCGGGATCGTTGCCGATGAGCATCCTGGACAGGTGCCACCGGGGATCCAGGCCCGAGTCGATGATCACCGCGTGCGGCCGGAACCGTTCACACAGCTGTAGCGCCGCATGCGGGCTGCCGGCGGCGCCGACCCAGCGCAGCCCCCGGGTTCGCATGACGAGCGCGGACAAGCCCTCGCGCACCAGCGGCACGGAGTCGACCAGGGCGATGCCCAGACCGCCCTCAGTCGACCGCCCGGTGGTGACCAACCCTGTCGGTCGCACCTGGCGGTGGTCGATGTTGTTCGCCATCCACACCTCCACGCCTCCTCACTCGTCCGATACTGCGACGTCAGAGACCTCCAGTCGTGACGTAGTGGCCCGATGTGACGTGCGGTAACACGAAAACTCACCCCCGCGGGTGATAACTGTCCAGTGTCCGGGCACACGTCATCGGGAACCAGATCCTGAATATGCCCGTTGGTCGGATATGCAGGCGATGGTGTGGGCGGTGTCACTCCCTGCCCTGGTCTTCTTACTCCTCGCACTGGGGGTGCTTGAGCGGGTCTGGCGCCGGATGCGCAAGACCCGCAAGACCGGCGGGCTGCCGGTGTCCGGGGCGTCCTTCGACGAGTTCACAGCCTTTCTCTACGGCACGAAACGCTACGAGCTTGACCAGCGAGCCACCCAGTCCCTGATGCGCGAGGAGGAGAACGACGGCGCGCCGCCCAACCAGGTGGATCTGGACAGTGGTGTGGTGGTCCTGCGGCAGCGTGACACACGCGACTAGAACACGTTACAGTTACCCTTCCGTCGAGCCGACCGAAGGGCAGCACACGGATGAAGTTCACCGTCGCCGTCGCACTGAGTCCGCTCGACCAGCTGACCGAGCTGGCGCGCACCGCGCAGGAGTGCGGCTACTCGGCAATAGCCTTGCCGGACTCCATCTTCTTCTCGGAACGGGTGTCCGAGGACTATCCGTACACCGCGGACGGGTCGCGGTTCTGGAACGAGGAGACGCCCTGGGTGGACCCGCTCGTCGCGGCCGCCGCGATGGGCGCCGTCACCGATGAGATCAGGTTCTACACCCAGGTTCTGAAACTCGGCCCGCGCAACCCGCTGCTGCTCGCCCGGCAGGTCGGGTCCGTTGCCTGCCTGACTGGCAACAGGTTCGGGTTGGGGGTCGGCATCGGCTGGACGCCCGAGGAGTTCGAGTGGTGTGGCGCGCCGTTCGAGAACCGCGGCGCCCGGGTGGACGAGGCCATCGAGGTGCTCCGGCTGGTCCTGGCCGGCGGCATGGTCGAGTACCACGGCGAGTTCTTCGACTTCGACCGATTGCGGATGAGCCCCGCCCCCACCGAGCCCGTGCCGCTCTACGTCGGCGGCCACACCGAGCGGGGCCTGCGCCGGGCGGCCAGGGTCGGCGACGGCTGGACCTCGGCGATGATCAAGTTCGACGACCTCGCCCAGACCATCGACCGGCTGACCCTGCTACGCGCCGAGTACGGCCGCGCCGACCTGCCGTTCGAGATCCAGGCGGTGTGCGTCGACCGGTTCGGCCTGGACGGCTACCGGCAGCAGGCCGAGATCGGCGTCACTGACGTGCTGGTGGCCCCGTGGGTGTTCTACGGCGTGCCGATGGACGGCCCGCTGCAGGCCAAGAAGGACGGTCTGCGACGGTTCGCCGACGAGATCATGGCCACCATGTGAGGAGTGTCCGGAGATGACGGCAGTGACCTGGGCGGCGACCGAGACCGAACACCCCGCCCGCAGCGCGTCCCGCCGGTCGATGGACGCGGTCTGCCGGGGCGCCAAGGACGAGTGGCTGGCACTGTTCGCGCCGGACGCCGTGGTCGAGGACCCGATCGGAACGTCCTACCTGGACCCGACCGGCGCGGGCCACCGCGGCCCGGTGGCCATCGCGGCGTTCTGGGACAGGACCATCGCGGTCGTCGAGCGGTTCGAGTTCGCCATTGACGACTCGTTCGCGGCCGGCGACGAAGTGGCCAACATCGGCACCATCACGGCGTTTCTGCCGGGCGGCATGCGGGTGGACACCGACGGTGTGTTCACCTACCGGGTCGGGCCGGACGGCCTGATCAGGGCGCTGCGTGCGTTCTGGGAGGTCGACCGGGCGATGGCGACCCTGCGTGCGGTGGGCTGACTCGGCTGAACGGCCCTAAGTGGACTGGTCGGCCACGGCTAAACATTTCGCCAACTAAGAGTTTCGACTAACGTGCACATTGTGGCTGAAGAGGGTGGGACCAAGGGGCGGCCGCGACCCGGCATCGACCCGCGTGACCTGCGGGTGTCCGACGCCGAGCGGGAGCATGTCGCCGGCCTGCTGAACAGGGCCCTCGAACGGGGGCTGATCGACCTTGACGGGTTCTCGTCGCGGATCGCCGCGGCGATGGAAGCCCGGACCCGCGCGGAGCTGAACGGCGTCCTGATCGATCTTCCCGGTGTGGTGGTGCGGATCGATCCGAACGGACGTGGCGGCTGACCAGGCGGACATGGCACGGTAGGCCGATTTCCTCAACTCGGACGCCGGCGGCCAGTCATCCGAAAGGGCCGCCGGCTAGCGTGCTGATGCGGGACACTTGACCGGCTGACGCTTCGTGATGGACTCGTGACCGCGGGCACCTAAGGTCCCGCGGGGCGGTCCGTTGCGTGGGCCAGGCCCGGTCGGACATGTACATAAGGGGTCGGTGAGTGACGGAAGCACCAGGGCGAGCGACGTTCCGCGAGGTGTTCGGACTGGCAGAGTTCCGGGCCCTGTGGTTCGCCGAGATCATGTCCATCTTCGGCGACCAGATGGCCAGGGTGGCCCTGTCGGTGCTCGTTTTCAAGCAGACCGGTTCCGCCACGCTGACCGGCCTCACCTACGCCCTGACGTTCGCCCCCTCGCTGCTCGGCGGCATCCTGCTGAGCCCGCTCGCCGACCGGTTCCCGCGGCGGAACGTGATGATCGCCGCCGACCTGGTCCGCTGCCTGTTCATCCTGCTGGTCGCGGTGCCGGCCATGCCGCTGTGGGCGATGGCGGTGTTCGTCGCCTGCGCGACACTGTTCAACCCGCTGTTCAAAGCGTCCCAACTGGCGATGCTGCCGGACATCCTCAAGGGCGACCGGTTCATCACCGGCATGGCGATCCGCAACATCACCACGCAGACCGCCCAGCTCGCCGGGTTCGCCGGCGGCGGCCTGTTGATCTCGCAGATCGACTCGCGGGTCGCGCTGGTGATCGACGCGGCCACGTTCGTGGTGTCCGCGATCCTGGTGCGGACCGGGGTGCGCAGTCGCCCGGCGGCCGCCAAGAAGAACGAGCGCCCGTCGTTCTTCGGCTCGATCGCGCAGGGCAGCCGGACCGTGTTCGCCGATCCCGGCCTGCGGTCGCTGCTGTTCGTCACGTGGCTGATGGGCCTGTTGCCGGTGTACGAGGGCATCGCCGCGCCGTACTCCCAGGCGGTGTTCGGCGGCAGTACCGTGGCCACCGGACTGATCTTCGCCAGTGACCCTTTGGGCAGCGCTTTGGGCGCCTTCATCTACACCAGGTGGGTGCCCCCCGGGCTGAAGCCGCGGCTGCCCGGCGTCCTTTCGCTGGCCGCGGCCGTGCCGCTGCTGCTCTGCTTCCTGCAGCCCGGCCTGGCGGTCTCGTTCGTGCTGTTCGTTGTGTCAGGGGGGCTGGGTACCGTGGCCTTGATGCAGGCGACAGCCACGTACTCGCTCGGCGTTCCCGACGCCAGCCGGGCGCAGGCCATGGGCCTGTCGAACACCGGACTGACGACTGTGCTGGGGGTGAGCCCACTGATCGGTGGCCTGATGGCCGATCACGTGTCGCCGCAGACGACGGTGGGGACCTTTGGGACCGCCGGGTTGCTGTTGGCGGTCCCGCTGGCTGTCGCGTGGCACCGTAGTATTCGCCGGAGTCCGGAGCGCTGGATTCCGGACACCACAGCCGCGGAAGGCGCCTAACGCCCCCAGGGATGCAGTGGCCAGAGGCTGCCGGAGATGCCCTGGCGCGGCGACATCACTGATCCTTGGTGCTGCCCATTGGTGCTCACCTTCCCTTTGACGACTATTAGAAAATACACACCTATGGCCCTTGTCGTCAGCCTGCCATCCGGTGGAAACTGTCTGTAAACGGGCGCATCGCCTAGAGCGACAAAGAGGGGTTTTGGGGGAAGGATGACGACTTCGGAGGAACCAGCCAGGCGACAATGGGTGCCGTTCCGTGACTGGGCGTTGTGGAAACGGCCGAGAAACTGGATTCGCTACACACTGGCGACCGAGGCGGTCACGCTCGGGCTGATCGTCGCGGCGATCGTGTATGTGCCGGTGACCAGCAGACAGCTGGTGATGTTCCTCGTGCTCGCCGGACTGGGGGTCCTGCAGGCCGAGATCAGCCGCAAGATCGAGCGGATGCGTCGGTCACTCAACGTCACTCCGCACATCAGCATGACGTCGGTCTGGATGCTGCCCGCCATCCTGCTCCTGCCGCCCCAGCTGATCGCCCTGCTGAGCTTCACCCTCTACCTGCACTCGGGGATCCGCAGTTGGTTGGGCATCCAGCACGTGGCGCTGCACCGCACCATCACCAACGCCAACGGCGTGAGCCTGACCTGCTTCGCGGCCAGCGCCGTGACCTTCGGACTCTTCGGCGCCGACGCGCTGACCGGTCCGAACGCGGCCGCGGCGGTGTGCGTTGCGGCCGTCATGTACTTCACGGCGAACACCGCGATCACCGGTGTCGGTCTGTACCTGGCCGCGCCGGACCGCGCGAGCGTCCACTCCATCATCGGCACCTGGGACGACAACCTGCTGGACATGGCCACCCTCTGCCTGGGCGGCCTGCTGGTGTTGTCGCTGGTCAACCAGCCTCTGCTGTGTGTCGTGGTGTTCGTGCCGATCTTCGTGCTGCAGCGGTCGGTGCTCGCCAAGCAGCTGGAGGAGCTGGCGTCCAAGGACCAGAAGACGGGTCTGCTGAACGCCACCGCGTGGCACGAGCAGGGCCAGCGCGAGCTGTCGCGGGCCGGCCGGGCCGACGGTGAGTTCAGCGTGCTCATGATCGACCTGGACTTCTTCAAGAAGATCAACGACAGCTTCGGCCACCTCGCCGGCGACGACATGCTCATCGCGCTCGCCGGTCTGCTGAAACGGGAGACCCGGACGCACGACCTGGTCGGCCGGTTCGGCGGCGAGGAATTCGTGGTTCTGTTGGCCGGCGCGTCCGAGCTTGAGGCACTGGTGGCGGCCGAGCGCATCCGTGGCCTGATCACCGAGCTGGTGGTGAACAGCAGGACGAACGACGGCACCCCGGTCACCATCCAGGACCGCTCGGCGTCCATCGGGGTGGCGGCCTACCCGACCGGCGGATCGACCCTGGACGAGGTCCTGGCCTCGGCGGACGCGGCCGTGTACGCCGCCAAGCGCGGGGGCCGCAACCGTGTGGTGGGGTCCGCGTTTCTCGATCCGGTATCCGCCACACCGGGTTAGGGAAATCCTTGTTTTAGATTGCTGAAAGTGACCGCCGGTGCGACAAGCATTCGGCGGTCGCTTATTGTTCGGGGAATTGTGGGTAATTGTCCCACCTCTGTTTAGGTGACCACAAAGCGCAGAGTGGGGCAGCTTCATTCTGGTGGTCAGCCGCTCGCTGGGCGACTCGCCCGCAGGGCACACTCCGCTTGGCACCGGGCTGCGTCCAACCGCTGGTGGCCAGCGAGAACTCTGTGAGAGCGGATGACGGGAATCGAACCCGCGTATTCAGCTTGGGAAGCTGATGTTCTACCATTGAACTACATCCGCGTTGCCTGGCCTACCCTACATGACGGCGGCTCAAGCCCGCACCAGGGTTCATCGCTAGGGTGGGCGCGTGTTGTTGAGCGATCGCGATCTGGCCAAGGAACTCGAGTCGGGGCGGCTCGGGGTGAACCCGTACGACCCCGCCATGCTGCAGCCGTCGAGCATCGACGTTCGGCTCGACCGGTTCTTCCGGGTGTTCGTCAACACCAAGTACACCCACATCGACCCGGCTCAGCAGCAGGACGAGCTCACGTCGCTGGTCGAGCAGGAGGGCGACGAGCCGTTCGTGCTGCACCCCGGTGAGTTCGTGCTGGGATCCACGTTCGAGCGGGTCACGTTGCCGGACGACCTGGCCGGCCGGCTGGAGGGGAAGTCGTCGTTGGGGCGGCTGGGGTTGCTGACGCACTCCACGGCCGGGTTCATCGACCCGGGGTTCTCCGGGCACATCACGCTGGAGCTGTCCAATGTGGCGAACCTGCCGATCACGTTGTGGCCGGGGATGAAGATCGGACAGTTGTGCCTGTTCCGGTTGTCCAGTTCGGCGGAGCATCCGTACGGGTCGCAGCGGGCCGGGTCGCGCTACCAGGGGCAGCGGGGGCCGACGCCGTCGCGGGCGTACCTGAACTTCCACCGCGTGGACACGAGCCGGCCCGACTCGAACGAGTGAACGGCGCTGCCGGGAACCGCCTGCCCTGACAGACTTCCTGGATATGCGCCTTGTGCTGGTCGGGCTGGTGTTGTTGGCAGGTTTGACCGGCGCTGCCCGCGCTGACGCCGCGGAACCGTTCGAGCAGGCGTACAACCGGATCGTCAACGGCGACTTTCTTAGCGTTGGCAATGGTTCCCTGCGGTGCCCGGTGGCAGCCGACAACGCGCCGACAACCAGTGAGGGCAACACGCCGGGCGCGTGTGCGGACGCGGCCATGCGGGCCAACAAGCGGGTCAACGACAACTTCTTCATGCAGTGGGCGGACGTCGACGACGACCCGGGCACGTTCGACTCCAGCAGCGCCACGGTCGACCTGCCGGCCAACGCGAAGGTCGAGTTCGCGCGCCTGCACTGGGGCGGCAACACGGGCCTGTTCGCCGACTCGACGGTCCCGATGTGCCAGTCACGGGGGTCGGAGACACCGGCGGTCCTGCCGGCGGGGGCACCGAACAAGCAGAAGGTCCGGCTGGTCACGAAGTCGAAGACGGTGGACGTGGCGCCGCGGCAGGTGATGGTCGATCCGCCGGGGACGTTCCGGGGAGCTGGACAGTTCTACTCGGCGTACGCCGACGTGACCGACGCGATCGCGGCCGGGCCTGTCGTGGTGGGGAACGTGTGGGCGCCCAAGGGGTTCGGGTGCATCGGCGGGTGGTCGTTGACGGTCGTCTACAGCGTGCCTGGCGGCAAGAAGCGGCAGGTCCTGGTCTACGACGGGCACGTGCGGCAGAGCAACGGAGACCCGAAGACCGTCGCGCACATCGACGGGTTCCGGGCCGCGACAACAGAAGCGCACGTGGGAATCACCGCCTACGAGGGCGACTGGGGCATCGGCGGCGACCAGTTCGACGGCAGCCCCGGCGACAACTTCTTCGTGTCGCAGGCAGACGGCCGCCTGAAGCCGGACGCGCCGAACAACTTCAGCGTGGACGTGCGATCGGTGACCATGCCGGTCACGCTCGGCGCCAGCAGCGTGGACCTCGGGTTCGTGACGACCGGGGACGGGTTCATGGTGCAGAGCCTGGCGTTCTCGGTGGCGGTACCGGCGTTGCAGGTAACCCAGACCGTCGACAAGCCGGCGGTCCACCCTGGGGACACGGTCACGTTCACGATCACAGTGACCAACACGGGTGGAACGCCGGTGACGGACATCCAAGCCGGGTGCCAGTCGATTCCTTCGCTCGAAAGTGGACAGTCGCACAGCCACACATGCACGGTGACCGCGCCGGCGGACGACTTCGCCAACGTCGTCAAGGTAACTGGGAAGACGCCGATCGGGGACGTCGAAGGCAGCGCGGAGACCCCCGTCGAAGTGCTGAACCCGGCGGTGGGCATCACGAAGACCGCGGACAAGGCCGCCTACCGGGACGGTGACACTGTCACATTCACGGTGACAGTGTCGAACACCGGTGACACACCGCTTCAAGGGGTCGAGGTGGTCGACGAGAAGACCCCCGCGTGCGGCCGAAAGCTCGCCGCGCCGGGGACGTTCACGTGCACCGCGGTCGCGCCGGTCGCCGGGAACGTGAACACGGCCAGGGTGAGTGGGGCCGACCGGTTGGGCAAGCAGGTGACGGCGTCGGCCGACGCGTCGGTGAAGATGATCCACCCTGGGCTGGCGTTGACCAAGACCGTTGACCGCGCGGTCGTCCGGCAAGGTGACACTGTCACGTTCACGATCGACGTACGCAACAGCGGGGACGCGCCGCTGACCGGAGTCGTGGTGCAGGACGACATTCCCAGCTGTGCCAAGGAGATCGGCGATCTCAGCAGCGGGCAGGAGATCCGGTATGCCTGCTCGGTGGTCGCCGAGGCGCGGGGGGCGTCCAGCGTGTCGACCGCGACCGGCGTTGACGAGACACAAAGGACGGTCACGGGCGGTGGGAGCGCCGGGTTCACCGTGATCCACCCGGGGATCTCGGTCGTGGTGAGTGTCGGCGGTCCGTATCGGCCGGGTGACGTCGTGACGTTCACGGTGAGCGTGCGGAACACCGGCGATGTGCCGCTGACCGATGTCGTGGTCACGGACCCCATCGCGCCGGACTGCGCACGGGCTTTGACGGCGTTGGCGGACTACCAGTGCACCATGGCGGCTCCGGCCGACGACCTCACGAACCTGGTGACGGTGTCGGCGAAGCCGCCGGTCGGGCCTCCGGTCGCCGCGGCGGACGGGGCGTTCGTGGACGTCGTCCTGCCCTAACTGTCGTGCTGGATCTTGACGATCACCTCGATCACTTTCCTGCGCCGCAGGCCGCCGGCCAGCAGGCCCAGGGCCACCCCGGCGGCGATCGGCGCGATCCGCTTCAGCAGCGGCTTCAGCACCAAGGCGAGGCCGTCCAGTTCCGTCGGTGGGGTCACGTCGACGGGCTTGGCCGGTTCGGTGGCTGAGCCGTTGGCGGTGAGGAGGTTCTCCACGTTGCCGGCGAACTGGCCGATCAGGCGTTGGCTGACCTCGCCGATCACGCCCCGGCCGAACTGGGCCACTTTGCCGCGGATCATCAGGTCGGTCTCGAACGCAACCTTGGCGCCGGTGCCGTCCGGCACCACTTTGGCGGTGACGTGCGCGTCGGCGTTTCCCTGGCCGTGCTGCTCCTTGCCGGAGGCCTTCAGGACGGCTGTGCGGCCGTCGTGGTCGATCTGGAGGAAGCGCACTGTTCCGGTGTACGCGACGCCGAGCGGGCCGATCCTGACTTTGACTTCGCCCTCGTAGGTGTCCTTGTCGAGTTGGCCGAGCAGGCGGCTGCCGGGCATGCACGTGGCCACCCGTGCCACGTCGAGCAAGGTGTTGAAGACCTCGGTGGGGTCCCGCTCGATGTGGACTTCGTTGGTCAGCTTCATCAGGGCTCCTACAGGTCCATCAGTGCTTTGCGCTGGCCGCCGTCGACCGGGATGTGCGCGCCGTTGATGAAGCTCGCTCGGGGCGACGCGAGGAAGGCGACCAGCGCGGCGACCTCGTCCGGTTCGCAGATCCGGCCGAACGGGATGGAACTGGTGGCCAGTTCGTGGGCGCGGTCCTGGGTGACCTTCTTGTCCCGGGCGAACGCCTTCTCCAGGGTGTCCCAGCGGTCGGTGTTCACCGGGCCCGGGTTGACCGTGTTGATCCGGACGCCGTAGCGGCCGTACTGCTCGGCGATCGAGGACGCGAAGTTGATGTCCGCCGCGTTGGCGACACCGGCGGTCAGCTCCCAGTAGCTGGGCTTCAGGCCGTCGTTGCCGACGACCAGGACGATGGAGCCGGAGCCGCGCTCACGCATGTGCGGGATCACGGCACGGACTGACCGCACGTAGCCCATGAACTTGAGGTTGAGGCTGGCCATCCACTGTTCCTCGGTCAGGTCCTCCAGCAGGCCGCCGGGTGAGCTGCCGGCGCACGTGACCAGGGTGTCGATGTGGCCGAAGCGGTCCAGGGTGGCCTGGACGCAGCGTTCCACGTCCGCGGACCTGCTCATGTCGCCGACCATCGGCAGCACGGACCGGCCGCTGGCGGTGGCGATCTCCTTCGCGGTGACCTCAAGGGCGTCCGCGGTCCGCGCGGTGATCACCACGTCCGAGCCCTCGGCCGCCAACTGTTCGGCGACCGCTCGGCCGATGCCCTTGCTGGCTCCGGTCACGAAGGCGACTTTGTCCGTCAGCTGCAGGTCCATGAACGACTCCTCACCTCGACGTTTGGTATACCAAATCTGGTCGGGCCTCCGCCAGGGCCACGCCGCCCGGGGTGGACTCGATCATGGTTCCCAGCCTGCCCACGGTGGCCTCGGCCTGTCGAGCCCCGATCACCTGCGCGCCCACCGGCAGCCCGTCGGCCAGGCCGGCCGGAACGGACATCGCCGGGTGTCCGGTGGCCGACGCCAGGGCCGTGAACCGGAAGTACGTCGACGCCAACCCCTTGGTGTCGACAGGGGCCGCAGGCACGGGCACGGTCGGCAGCAGGACCGCGTCGACTTCACGCAACAGCGCGTCAAGCTCCTCGCGGGCGGCTTGGACTAGCCTCCGGGCGGCCGTGACGTCCGTGGAACGGCCTTTGTCGAGCTCAGCGATGGTCTCCGGGCTCAACCCGTCCCGCCGGTCCCACCACAGCCCCGCGGCCTCGGCGAGCATGATCGCGTACGTTGCCGCGCGCACATCCGGCAACGTCACGTCGACAGTTTCCAGCGCAAGGGCGTCGACCGCTTCTTCGAGAACCTGTTTCACCGCAGGCCCGCAGTGGTCCAGCGAGACACCGATCCGGGCGATCTCAGCTGGTGGCGTGAGTGTTCCGCCGAGCATCTCGAACACCCGGAGACAGTCCTGGGCGGTCGGCGCGATCGGCCCAAGGGTGTCCAGCGACGGCGCGAGAGCGGTGACACAGCTCGTGCTGACGGCCCCGAAAGTCGGCCGCAGCCCGGCGACCCCGCACAACGCGGCCGGCACCCTGATCGAGCCGCCGGTGTCCGTGCCCAAGGCGTACCGGGCGGCGCCGACGGCGACCGCGACCGCCGATCCCCCACTGGACCCGCCGGCATGCATCCGTTCGCGCCAAGGGGTGACGCAGTCCGGGGTAGTGAGCGAGAGGGCCAGTTCGGGCATCCGGGTACGGCCGATCGCGTAGCAGCCAGGGAACCGGGCCATCACCGACAGGTCGATGTTCTCCTTGACCGCGACCGGAATGCCGTCCTGGAGCGGGAAGATCTCGGTGAACGCGCCCAACTCGGTGGCGCGTCGCAGCGGGGTTCGCAGGCGGTGTCGGGCGATCTTGCCCATGTGGTTGCGAGGCAGGGAACGCACTACGACGACCTGCTTCGGGCATTTGTACGGCGCCAGCCGAGTGCGCGCGTGCGCGATCAGGTCCGCTGGTTCGCGCAGGACGACCCAGGCCGTGACCTGCTCGCCCCACCTCTCGTCGGGTACCCCGGCGACCGCCGCTGCCACCACGGCGGGGTGTTCTTCGAGGGCGAGTTCGACCTCGCGCGGGTAGACGTTGAGGCCGCCGGTGATGACGAGTTCCTTGCTCCGGCCGCGGATCACCAGGTGGCCGTCCTCGACCACGCCGAGGTCTCCGGTGCGGAACCAGCCGTCGTCGGTGAACGGGTCGTCGGCGTTGTTCCAGTAGCCGTTGAACACCTGCGGCCCGCGGATCTGGATCTCGTCGGCCACGATCCTGACGTGCACGCCGGGCAGCGGAATGCCGACTGTGTCACCGCGCGGCGCATCCAGCGGGTTGCCCACGTTCAGCCCTGATTCCGTTGTCCCGTAACGAACCAGAGGCACGCGAGGGAGCCGCGCGGCCAACGCCGCACTCAGCGGGGCGGACCCGCAGACGCACAACCGAAGGCCGGCAAACGCTTCCGGTGCCGACGCTAACCGTTCGTAGATCGTGGGTACGGCGAACAACACGGACGCCGAACGCATCGACGATGTCAGCTCGTCCAGCGAGAACCGCGAGAACAGCCGTGCCGACGAGCCGGCGGCGAGGGTCGCGTGCACTCCGCTCAGGCCGTGTTGGTGGAACAGGGGCAGGCAGTGGGTGAGGACGTCGTTCTCGGACCACTGCCACGCGGCCATCGCCGACCGGATCGACGTCAGCAGGTGACGGTGGCTGAGCGGAACGCCCTTGGGGCGACCGGTCGTTCCGGACGTGTACGCCAGAACGGCGATGTCATCGGGGTTTCCGACGGGCTCGATCGGCGCACCGGCCGGTTCCCGCATGTCCGACACGGTCAGGACAGCGCCCGAGTCGCGCACGAGATGGGCGAGCTCGGCTTCGGTGTAGGTCGGATTGGCCAGGACCGCGACAGCTCCCGCGCGCAGAACCCCGAGGTAGCAACGCACGAAGTCGAGCGACGACGGCCCGACGAGGACGACGCGGTCGCCGGGGCGGGTGCGTTCGGCGAACCAGCCGGCGGCCGAAGCCGCGGCGGCGTCGAGCGAACCATGCGTCATCGCCTGGCCGTCCACGGACAAGGCGGGCTTGTCCGGCAGTCGTTGGGCGGTCGCCTGGGCCAGCGACGGGATTGTGGTGTCGCCGAGCGAGGCGACTAACGCGGCAGGGTCTTCAACCGTCGGCAGGTGCCGTCGCCAGGACTCCTCGCTCCACGAGCCGCTCATACAGCTCCCGACCAGATCGCTCGGATGATCGTCCGCTCGTAACATTGGCAGAGCAGAGCGGCGACGGTGTTCCTGGCCATAGCGAGGCGCATGCTGAAATATGGTATACCGATGCCGATGAGCGGAGGAAACACGTGAAGCCGGCGGCGTTCACCTACCATCGCGCGTACGACGTGAACGAGACGATCGCGCTCCTGGGTGAACTCGGCCCGGACGCCAAGATCCTGGCCGGCGGGCAGAGCCTGGTCGCGATGATGAACTTCCGTCTGGCCAGGCCGAGTGCCCTGGTCGACATCACCCGGATCGCCGGCCTGGACTACCAACGCCGCGACGGCGACGGCCTGCACATCGGGGCGTTGACCACGCATCGCGCGGTCGAGAAAGCCAAGCTGGACGGCTTCGCCGTGCTGCCCAAGGCCGCGCGCTGGATCGGCCACTACCCCATCCGCTGCCGTGGCACGTTCGGCGGCAGCATCGCGCACGGCGACGCGACTTCGGAGTGGTGCGTCCTCGCGGTCCTCCTGGAAGCCGTGATCGTGCTGCAAGGGCCGACGGGGCAACGCGAAGTCCCCGCGACTGAGTTCTTCCACGGCTTCTTCATGACCGCGACCGAACCGGACGAGATGGTCGTCGAGATCCGGTTCCCCAGGCCGGCGCCGCACGCCGCGCTGACTGAGTTCTCCCAACGCAAGGGCGACTTCGCGGTCGTCGCCGCGGCTGCTCGGCTGGATCTCGCAAACGACGAGGTGCTCACCTCGCGGATCGTGCTCGGCGGTGTCGGCCCGAAGCCGGTGGTGGTGGACGCGGACCTGGCGGGCCGGCCGGCGACCGAGGACACCTGGCGTGCGGCCGGCGAAGCCGCTGCGGCACAAGTGGATCCGCCGTCCGACGGGCATGGTAGTTCCGCGTACCGGAAGAAGCTCACGGCGACTCTCGTGGCCCGTGCGCTCGCGGAGGCCGCGGCATGACTCAGGTCGACGGCACGCGGTGGGTCGGAGCCCGGGTGCCGCGCAAGGAAGACCGCCGGATGTTGTTGGGCCGTGGCCGGTTCGTCTCGGACATGACTCGGGCGGACACCTTGCACGCGGCGTTCGTCCGCAGCCCGTACGCGTCCGCCCGGATCACCCGGATCGACGTGTCCCGGGCGAAGCGGGTCGACGGCGTGCTGGAGGTGTTGACCAGCAACGACCTGGGCGACCCAGGTCTGGTGGCCGTGCTGGAGCGCGACGAGTTCAAGCCGACCCGGATGCCGATGCTCGCCATGGACCGGGTGCGGTTCGTGGGCGAGCCAGTGGCCGTCGTGATCGCCGAGGACGCGTACTCCGCGGAGGACGGCATCGAGGCCGTGGACGTCGAGTACGAGATCGAACCGGTCGTCATGGACTTGGCCGCTGCGCTCGCCGAAGGCGCCCCGGAAGTCCACAGTGGAACCGGGAACTGCCTGGTCGACCTGGTCATGTTCGACGACCCCGCGTTGCCGGAGATCTTCGCGAACGCCCCGCTCGTGCTGGCCGCGAAGTTCACCAGCGGCCGGGTGTCCGGGCTGCCGATGGAAGGCCGGGCGACCCTCGCCGAGTGGGACGACCGGGACGGCCAGGTCGTCGTGCACACCTCCACGCAAGTCCCGCACCAGGCCCGGTCCGGGATCGCCCAGGCGCTGGACATCCCGGAGCGGACCATCCGGGTCATCGCACCCGATGTCGGCGGCGGGTTCGGCCAGAAATGCGTGGTCAGCCGCGAAGAGGTCGTGTTGGCCAAAGCGGCGATGACACTGCGCCGGCAAGTCGTCTGGGTGGAGGACCGGGCCGAGAACCTGACCGCGTCCGTCCATGGGCACGAGCAGGAGTACGACGTCCAGGCCGCGTTCGACGCCGACGGCCGGATCCTCGGCCTGGCAGCGGACATCAAGTGCGATATCGGGGCGTACTCGGTCTTCCCGTTCACGTGCGCGGTCGAGCCGCTGATGGCCGCGACCGAACTGCCCGGGATCTACAAGGTGCCCGCGTACCGGGCGCGCGGCCGGGGCGTGTCGACGAACAAGACGCCGACCGCGCCCTACCGTGGGGTGTCCCGGCCGCAGATCGTGCTCGTGATGGAACGCCTGATGGAGAAGGCCGCGGCGCAGTTGGGCATCGACTCGGTGGAGATCCGGCGGCGCAACATGATCCTGCCGGGCGAGTTCCCGTACGTCGGTGTGAACAAGATCAGCTACGACGAGGGCAGCTACCTGGAGTCACTTGAGCTGACCGAGAAGAAGATCACCGAGGCCGGCTGGTACGTCGAGCGGGACCAGCTGCGTGAGCAGGGCGTTCACGCGGGCATCGGGTTCTCGTGCTTCTCCGAGCGGACCGCGTACGGCACGCCGACGATGTCCCAGCGGCGGATGCGGATGACACCGGGTTACGACACCGCGCACGTCCGGATGGACCCGTCCGGCGAGGTGATCGTGACGACCGGGACATGCGGCCACGGCCAGGGGCACGAGACCACGTTCGCTCAGATCGTCGCGGACCAGCTCGGCGTGCATCCGGACCAGGTGCGGCTGCGGCAGGGCGACACGGACCTGACATCGTACGGCTGGGGCACGTTCGGCAGCCGGTCGATCGTGATCGGCGGCGGTGCCGCGCGCAAAGCAGCCGCTGTCGTGGCGGAGAAACTACGCAAGATCGCCGCGCACATGCTGGAGGTCAGCGAGAACGACGTCGTACTCGCCGATGGCAACGCCGGTGTCAGGGGTGTTCCGGACGTGCATGTGCCGATCGCGGAGCTCGCCCGGATCGTCCACTTCCAGGCGCACCAACTGCCGGCGGACACCCGGTACGCGCTGGAGGCACGGGAGACCGCGGACCCGCCGGGGACGTTCTCCAACGCCTGTCACGCCGTGTTCGTCACCATCGACCCTGGTACCGGCGAGATCAAGGCCCGGAAGTTCATGGTCGTGGAGGACTGCGGGGTGATCATCAACCCGATGGTGGTGGACGGTCAGGTGCGCGGCGGGATCGCCCAGGGCATCGCGTGCGCGTTGTACGAGAAGATCACCTTCGACACCGAAGGACAACCGACCACCACCACGCTCATGGACTACCTCGTGCCGACCGCCACCGAGATCTGCCCGATCGAGATCCACCACCTCGAAACACCGTCCCAGTTCAGTGAGAACGGGTCCAAGGGCATGGGCGAGGGCGGCACGATCGGCGCGCCCGCCGCGGTGCTCAACGCGGTGAACGACGCGCTGGCGCACCTCGGCGTCGAGATCGACCACATCCCTGTGCTGCCGGAGGACGTGCTGCGATGAAGGACATCCACCTGATCTCCCTGAGCGTCAACGGCTCGGACCACGAGGTCGTCGTCGAGTCCCGGCGCACGCTCGCCGACGTCCTGCGGCACGACCTCGGCTACACCGGCACGCACATCGGCTGCGAGCACGGGATCTGTGGTGCGTGCACGGTTCTGCTCGACGGCGAACCAGTGCGTTCATGTTTGATCTTCGGGGTTCAGGCCGACGGCTGTGCGGTACGGACCGTCGAAGGCCTGGCCGACCGAGAAGAACTCTCCGACCTGCAGAAAGCGTTCAGCCGGTGTCACGGCTTGCAGTGCGGGTTCTGCACGCCCGGGTTCCTGATGCTCAGCGAGGCGTACCTGGCCGAGACGGACGGGGTACCCGACGAGGGCGAGGTTCGCGAGGTGATGGCGTCGAACCTGTGCCGTTGCACCGGCTACCAGGGCATCGTGGAGGCGGTCCGGCAGGTCGCCGAGGAGCGCGCCGGATGACGTTCATCGGCGAGCGGGTGCCGCGCAAGGAGGATTCTCGGCTGCTTCGCGGCCACGGCCGGTTCGCTGACGACCAGGACCGCCCCGGCCAGCTTTGGGTCCGCGTGGTCCGGTCCCCCATCGCGCACGGCCGGATCCGGTCGGTCGCCACCGCCACGGCGTCCGAAGTGGACGGTGTGGTCCGGGTGGTGACCGCCGCCGACCTGCCCGATCGCCGGATTCCGGTGCGGCTCAAGGTCCAGGGCATCAACCTGGACGACCACCTGCAGCCCGTGCTGGCCACGGACACCGTCCGGTATGTCGGCGAACCCGTGGCGGTCGTCGTCGCCGAGGACCCGTATGTCGCCGAGGACGCGGCGGAGCTGGTGGAGCTGGACATCGACGAGCTCCCGGTCGTCGTTGAAACTTTTCAAGGCACGGTCGCGGCGGATTTCCGGCTCGGCTACGGCGATGTCGAACAGGCTTTCGTGGACGCCGCCCACATTGTCGAGATGGAATTCGACGTCGGCCGGCACAGTGCCGTGCCGATGGAACCCCGGGCGCTTCTGGTCGATGTCGATCCCGGGTCCGGGGCATTGCAGATCCACGGCATGACCAAGGTTCCGGTATTCAACCGGGACGTGCTGGCGACCATGCTCGGCGTGGATGAGAACCTGATCCACGTGCACGCGATCGACGCGGGCGGCGGATTCGGCGTGCGCGGCGAGTTCTACCCCGAGGATTTCCTGGTCCCGTGGCTGGCGCGCGAGCTCAACCGGCCCGTGAAGTGGGTGGAGGACCGGGCGGAACACCTGGTCGCGGTCAATCACTCACGCCAGCAACACCACACCATCGCCGCCGCGTTCGACAAGAACGGCGTGCTCCTCGCCATGCGGGACGACGTTCTGCATGACAACGGCGCATACGCCCGCACACATGGGATCATCGTGCCCGAACTGACGTTGGCGATGTTGCCCGGACCGTATCGGGTGCCCGCGTTCGCCGGCCGGATTCGGGTGATGCTGACCAACAAGACCCCATGTGGGACGTATCGTGCGCCGGGCCGGTTTGAGGGAACGGCCGTCCGTGAGCAGCTGCTCGATGTCGCCGCCGACAAACTTGGCATCGACCGGGTGGAACTCCGACGCAAGAACCTGTTGGACGCGCGCGAATTACCCCACACTCGTGAAATGAGCACGCTCGGCACCGATGTGGTCCTCGATTCCGGGGACTATGTCGGGCTGCTGGACAAGGCGATGGCCGAAGCCGACCGGCTCGGCTATCGGGCCGAGCTGGCGTCGTTGCGCGCGCAAGGACGTACCGCCGGTTTGGGGGTGGCGGTGTTCCTGGAGAAAAGCGGTCTGGGGCCACAGGAAACCGCGGACGTCATGGTCGGCACGTCCGGCGCGGTCCGCGTGCATTCCGGGGGAACGTCACTGGGGCAGGGCATCGAGACCGTGCTCGCGCAGATCACCGCGGACGCGTTGGATGTCGACCCGGCCGTGGTCACGGTCGTCAACGGGGACACAGCACTGCAGCCGTTCGGCGCGGGCTCGTGGGCGTCGCGGTCCACAGTCGTAGGCGGTAGCGCCGTGCACAAGGCAGCGTTGGCTGTGCGGGAACGTGCGATCCAGATGGCGTCGCGGATGCTTGAGGTGTCCGAGGACGACCTGGAGACGCGGTGCGGATCGATCGGCGTCCGCGGCGCACCCGGCAGCAGCGTGACTCTCGGCGAGGTGGCCAAGGCGTGCCGGCCGGGCAGCCCGCACCTGTTGCCCGACGAACCCGCTGGTCTGGCGGCCCGGCGCCGGTTCGAGGTCGAGCACATGACCTACCCGTACGGGGTACACGTCGCCCTGGTCGACGTCGACCGGGGGACTGGTCTAGTCCAAGTGCCGCGCTATCTCGTAGCCTACGAGATTGGCCGGGCGATCAACCCGACCTTGGTGGAAGGCCAACTGGTCGGTGGTGTCGCCCAGGGAATAGGTGGCGCTTTGCTGGAGGAGTTCCGGTACGACGAGGCCGGACAACCACAGGCGGTGACGTTCATGGACTACCTGCTGCCGACCGCGGCCGAGCTGCCCAAGGTCGACGTGCTGGTGACCGAGGACGCGCCGGCACCCGGAAACCCGCTCGGCGTCAAAGGAGCGGGCGAGGGCGGACTCACCGCGGCAGGCGCGGCGATCGCGGGGGCCGTCCGGGACGCGCTGGACTTGCCCGGACCGGTGAGGCGGCTGCCGTTGACCGCGGAGCGAGTACGCGGTCTGACAGATGAGGGGACCAGATGACAGAGCCGACGACACTCAACTACGTCAGCAAGACCGACATGGTGGTCGCGCTGATCCGTGAGCTGATCATCACCGGCGAACTGCCGGCCGGTAAACAGTTGAGACAGCGCGACCTGGCCGCCCGGTTCCACGTGAGCCAGACCCCGGTCCGCGAGGCCATGCGCCGCCTGGAGTCCGAGGGTTTGGTGGTGGGCGACGCCCATCGCGGCTTCACCGTGGTGGAGGCGGACTCGGGGTCGACCGAGGAGAACTTCCGGATCCGCGCCGCGCTCGAGGCGCTCGGCGCCGAGCTCGCGGTGCCGCGCATCGACGAGGCCGGCATCCAGAAGCTCACCGACCTCAACGAGCAGATGCGCAAGCTCGCCGAAGAGGACCAGTGTTATCCCGAGCTGAACCGTGAGTTCCACTTCACGCTCTACGAGTACGCCCACAGTCCCCTACTGGTGTCGATCATGCGTCTGCTGTGGCAGGCGTTGCGCGGCGGCCCGCGCGTGACCCGGACGCACGCGGAGTCCGTCGAGGAGCACGCGATGATCATCGACGCGCTTCGTCGTCGGGACGCGGAGGCGGCGGCCAAGGCGACCTACAACCACATCATGGGCACGACACCTCTGGACTGAGGCCCGGGTCGGTATACCATTTGATATACCGACCGATGGGAGGTTCCGTGCCGAGAATCGAGACCGACGACGGTGTGTCCTTGCACGTGGAGGAGACCGGGAGCGGCTTCCCGATTCTCTTCGTGCACGAGTTCGCGGGCGACCATCGCAGTTGGGAGCCCCAGGTCCGGCATTTCTCCCGTACTCATCGCTGCGTCACGTACTCGGCGCGCGGCTATCCACCCTCGGACGTACCGACCGATCCCGCGAAGTACTCGATGAACCGCGCTGTCGCCGACGCGGTGTCCGTTTTGGACGGTCTGGGCATCGACGAGGCCCATGTGGTCGGGTTGTCGATGGGCGGGTTCACCGCGCTGCACCTTGTCCTGCAGCATCCGCAGCGGGTCGCGTCGGCCGTTGTCGCGGGCGCCGGCTACGGCGCGCAACCCGAGCGGCAGGAGGCGTTCCGCGCCGAGGCGTACGCGACGGCGGACGCGTTCGAGACCGAGGGCGCGGCGGAAGTCGCCAAGAGGTACGCGGTCGGGCCCGCGCGCGTGCAGTTCCAGAACAAGAACCCGCGTGGCTGGGCGGAGTTCGCGGAGTCTCTCAGCGAACACTCGGCCGTCGGATCGGCGTTGACCATGCGTGGTGTGCAGGCCGCGCGTCCGTCACTCTACGACTTCACCGACCAGTTGACGGCCATCGACACCGCCATCCTGATCGTCGTCGGCGACGAGGACGAGGGCTGCCTCGAACCGGACCTGATGCTGAAACGGACGATCCGCACGTCCGGGCTGGCGGTCCTGCCGCAGACCGGACACACGGCCAACCTGGAGGAGCCAGACGTGTTCAACGCGGTCGTCGAGAAGTTCGTCACCGCGGTGGACCGGGGCGCGTGGCTGGCGCGCGATCCCCGGTCACGGTCCAGTTCCACCACCGGGATGTAGCTCGCGGCCGTAGCGGGCCAGCACCTTGGCACGGACGTCAGGATCGGTGCGGGGCACGGGTTCCAGGAAGATCTCATTCAGTTCGTGGAACTCCGCGCGTAGCTCACCGTCGATCCGCACGCACGCGCGCTCAAGGTCGGCCGCTCCCAAGGCGTCGTCGAAATCCAGGCGTGCGCAGAGCAACACGCTGTCTGTGCCTGTGGTCATGGTCAACAGGTCCACGACGGCTTCGACCTCGGGTGCCTCGGCCAGTCGGTCGCGGACGGCGAAGACCAGCACCGGATCCGCCTGACGTCCGATCAGCAGGGTCGCGTTCGTCCGCCCGAGCAGGTACGCCACGAACGCCAGCAACAGGCCGATCAGCAACGACGCGATGCCGTCCGGCAGGTTCGACCCGGTGATCTGGTGCAGCAGAACGCCGAGGAACGCGATGACCAGGCCGACCAACGCGGCACTGTCCTCGTACAGCACGGTCTTCGCGGTCGTGTCGTCGCTGCGGCTCAGGTACTCCTGGATCGAGCGGTTCTCCGCGGCCGCCTCGCGCCGGGTCTGCCGGATCGCCTGGGTCCACGACACCGACTCCAGCACGAACGCCAACGCGAGCACGATGTACGCGAGCAGCGGGCTCTCCTGCTCGCTGGGTGCGCCGAAGACCGTCCGGAAGCCTTCGTAGAACGCGAAAAGCGCCCCGGAGGCGAAGATCGACACCGCCGCGAGCAGCGACCAGAAGTACCGTTCCTTGCCGTAACCGAAGGGATGCCTGCGGTCGGCGGGCCGGTCGCTGCGGCGTAACGCGGTCAGCAGGAACAGTTCGGTGAACGTGTCCGCGATCGAGTGGGCCGCCTCGGACAGCATCGCGGCCGAGCCGCTGACCAACCCGGCGACCAGTTTCATGACCGCGATCGCGAGGTTGATCACCAGTGCGATGACGACCGTGAGCGTGCTTTCCCCGCCCGGTCGCTCCTCGTCGGGCATCAGAGGTCCGCCAGTGCCGAACCGATCGCCCGGTGGAAGGTCGGGTAGGCCAGGATCATGCCCTTCAACGTCGCCGTCGGCACTTCCGCGTGCACCGCGACCGCCAACGCGCTCATGATCTCCCCGCCGCCGGGGCCGACGACCGTGGCGCCGACGAGCACGCCACGGTCAGCGTCCTCGACCACCTTGATGAACCCGTCGTTGCCGAGTTTGTGCAGGTATCCGCGGGTCGAGTCGGACAACTTGGTGAACCCGGTGTTGACGTTCAAGCCCTTGGCCCTGGCCGCCGCCTCGGTCAAGCCGACCCCCGCCACCTCGGGATCGGTGAACGTGGCGTGCGGAACCGCGTGGTACTGAGCCTGGGGCACGTCCTCGCCGAGGATGTCCGCGGCCGCGATCTCCGCCTGGTACATGGACATGTGCGTGAACGCGCCCTTGCCGGTGATGTCGCCGATCGCCCAGACCCCGTCGGTCGCGCGCATCCGGTCGTCGACTTCGATGGTCCGGCCGTCGTCCGGCAGGCCGACCGCCTTGACGCCGATCGCCGCCAGGTCGGTCCGGCGGCCGGTGGCGACCAGAACCTGCGCCGCGGTCAGGGTTTCGTCGCCCGCCTGGACGTGGAACGTGCTGCCGTCGTGGCTGGCGCCGGTCACCCGGGTGCCGGTGAGCACGCGGATGCCTTCCCTGGTGAAGACGTCCGCCAGGACCTCGGCGGCCTCCGGCTCGTCGTTGGGCAGCAGCCGCTGGTTGGACTGGACGATGGTGACCTCGGCGCCGAACCGGGCGAAGATCTGGGCGAACTCGCAGCCGACCGGGCCGCCACCGAGCACGATCAGCGACTCGGGCACGGCGGTGGCGGTGACCGCCTCCCGGTTCGTCCACAGTGGAGTGTCCGAGAGTCCGTCCACCGGCGGGATCGCCGGGTCCGAACCGGGGTTGAGCACGATCCCGCGGCGGGTGCGGAACACCTTGTCGCCGACGGTGACCTCGTTCGGCCCGGTGATCCGGCCCCAGCCGTGCTCGATCCGCGCGCCCTTCGCGACCAGCGAGTCGACATGGCCCTGGTCGTTCCAGTTCGACGTGACCTCGTCGCGCAGCCAGGTGGCGACCGGCGTCCAGTCCGGCCGGACCTGCACCGACCCGGCCAGCTCGCCGGCCCGCCGCGCCTCGGCCAGGCTGTCCGCCGCCCGGACCATGGCCTTGGTCGGGACGCACGCGTAGAAGGGACACTCGCCGCCGACCAGCCGCGCGTCCACCCCCACCACGGCCAGCCCGGCACCGGCCAGCTTCGCGGTCAGCGCCTCCCCGCCTGGACCCAACCCGATGACGACGACATCCACATCCTCGGCCGGCATGCAGTACACCTCCACAGTCGTAGGTGCCTACCCCATCACGAACGGTCAGCCCCCGCACCATCGAGTCCGCGCGGCACCGGTGTCAGCACCGCACCTGCGAGCGGCATCAACGCGCACACCAGGAACGTCGTCCAGTAGTTCGTGGCACCGATCAGCCAACCGAACATCGGTGGGCACACCAACGCGATCACGTTCTGCCCGGTGTTGTGCACGCCCAGCGCCCGTCCCGCCCAGAACGGCCCGGCCAGCTCGGCGGTGGCGGTGAACCCGAGTCCGTTGTCCGCCACCGACACGATCAGGGTGGCCACCAGGGCGGGGACGGCGATCCACGAGTTCAGGACGTCCCCGAGGGCCCACAGCGCGAGCGCGGCCAGCACCAGGTAGGCGATCTGGCGCATCGGTCGCAGCCGGCTGCCCACCCGGTCCGACCACACCCCGACCGCGATCCGCCCGGCCGCCCCGACGACCTGGACCCCCGCGATGAGCTGGCCGGCGACCACCGGATCCCAGTGCCGCTGGCTCATCAGGTAGGTCAAGGCGTACGTCGACGCCAGCATCTGAGGCCCACCCAGCAACGCGCCAACCGCGTGCACCCGCCACAGCACCGGCGTCCGGTACGGCGAACTGGTCTCGCCAGTCGTCCGCGTCGGTCGGGGTGGGTCGACCACGATCAGAACGACCAGCAGCGCCGACACCAGGCACAGCCCGGCCGGTAACAGCAGCGCGGCCCGGAACCCGACGTGGTCGCCGAGCGGCGGCAAACTCACCGCGGCGAGCCCGACACCCAGCGGTTGCGCGGTCTGCCGGATCCCCATGGCCAGACCGCGTTCGTGCACGGCGAACCACCCCATCACCACCCGTCCGCTGGCCGCGTTCACCGAGGCCGCGCCCGCCCCCGCGAGTGCGAGCGTGGCCCCGAGTCCGAACAGCCCGTGGACGAGGGACGCGCCGAGCAGAAGGCCGCCTGCCAACACCATGCCGGTGGTCATCACGACCCGTTCGCCGAACCGGTCGGCGGCGGCACCCCAGATGATGAGTGTGGCCAACAACCCGACCACCGGGGTGCTCGTCAGGGCCGCCGCCCCGGCCAGACCGAGCCCCTCGGACCGCTGGATCTCCGGGATCAGGAACGGCAGCCCGTACAGGAACGAGCACGTCATGGCCTGCGCGGTGATCCCGACAGCCAGGATCAGCCAACGCCGGACACCCATGTGATTAGTTTAGGCAACTATTCCCGTACTCCGGGAGTAGCGTCTTAGATTTTGAGACACCTGAGCCCCATGAACATCGGCAGCCGCCGCCACCGGTCCCATTTCGGACCAGCGTCATCCACCGGCTCAGGCTCCCGAATGGCTTCAATAAGCAGGCCAGCACCCTCAATCGCCTTCGAATACAAGGCGAGCGGCCGATGCCACCCAGCAAAATGCATCCTGAGCCCACCCCGCTCAGCAACGTCATCGAACGGCGCCACCGCCAGATAGGAGCCCGCCAAGTGGAACGGCGCCGCCACGTCCTCCCGGTCGTACCGCACCCCATCCGCCATCGGATGCGTAATGGTGACGCACAACCGCCCACCCGGCCCCAACACCCGCGCGAACTCCTGCAACGCCCCATCGACATCGTCGATGTCCATCAAACTGTTGTACGCCACCAGAAGCCGCACACTGCCATCCTCGAACGGCAGGTCAGTGGCCGTCGCCTGGACATAGGTGCCGTCCGGATGAGCCTCCCGAGCCGCCCGCAACAAAGCCGACACCGGCTCGACACCCGTGATCTCGTATCCGCGCTCAGCCAGATCCCTGGTCAGCCGCCCTTCCCCGCAACCGACCTCCACAGTCAGCCCGTCCGGCGGCGGAAGTATCTCGAAGAAGCTGGCCCGGTAGTACCAGTACGCGTCGAACCCAGGCCGACGAGCCCACTCGATCCAGTTGCCCGCCTGCGATTCCCAGTGCTCAATGTCAGTGGTCACCCAGCCGACACTAGGAACCCTGTCACCCGGATTTCACAGGTCAAGCAACTCGACCGGATCGAACGACATCGCGAACGGCTCACTCACCTCGAACAGCTCACCCACCTGCGCCGACGCCACCAGTTGGTAGCCGTCGGAGGTCAACCGCTGGAGACGCGCGACAGCGAACTTGTCCCGGAGGCTTACCTCGGCGGCCAGGTAGTAAGGAATACCCGCGGCGGCGCAGATGTCTGGTTTGTCGATCCGATCCCGTGTTCGGCTACTCGGCGAAACCAGTTCGCCGACCAACTCGACATCTGTGGCCTCGACCCACACGCCGTCCGCTGGCGTATGGACGACCGCGAAGTCCGGCTGGATCCAACGTTGCGGGGTGAACCGGAGGTTGATCGTTCCGTACAACCGGAGACCAGCCGTCTCCACCGCGTTGCGCACGAGGTGGCCAAGCTTCATTGCCGCGTAGCTGTTGGGTGCGGCTTCGTAGGGGGTCAAGATCAGCTTTCCGTCGACACATTCGTATTTCGCCGGCGGCATGCCTTCGATCGGCAGGTAGCGTTCTGCGAGGTCGGTGGTCCACACGCCATGCAGTTCGACTAACGGGTCGAACGGTCCTCTCATGAGTTCCACAGTATCCCGCGTCGCCCCGGTGATCATGTACACGATCAGTGGGTAACCGGTGCCCCTTCCGGTTTTGGAGCCGCTGGCTGACCCCGTTTCACGGCCGTGAGCAGCAGCTGCGACACGTCCACGACCTCAAGTTGAGGCGACGCCAAGCCCTCGCTCTGCCGGGCGGTGACCCCGTCGCTCAGCATCACGCGGCAGAACGGGCACCCTGTAGCGATCTTTGTCGGCGCGGTGCCGAGGGCCTCGTCGACCCGCTCCACGTTGATACGTTTGCCGATTCGCTCCTCCATCCACATGCGAGCGCCGCCCGCGCCGCAGCACATGGACTGGTCGCCGTGCCGTGGCATCTCCCGCATCGACACGCCGGTGGAGCCGATCAGTTCCCGCGGCGCCTCGTAGACCTTGTTGTGCCGGCCCAGGTAACACGGGTCGTGGTACGTGACGTCCTCGGCGACCGGCGCCACCGGCACCAGACGGCGTTCCCGCACCAGCCGGTTCAGCAGTTGGGTGTGGTGCACGACCTCGAACTTCCCGCCCAGTTCCGGGTACTCGTTGGCGAGCGTGTTGAAGCAGTGCGCGCAGGTCGCGACGATCTTGCGGGTCGCCATTCCCTCGAACACGCCGTTGAGCATCTCGACGTTCTGCTGGGCCAGCATCTGGAACAGGAATTCGTTGCCCGCGCGCCTGGCCGGGTCGCCTGTGCAGGCTTCCGCCGAGCCGAGGACCGCGTACTTCACGCCGGCGATGTGCAGAAGTTCAGCCACCGCACGGGTTGTCTTCTTGGCGCGGTCCTCGAAGGCGCCGGCGCACCCGACCCAGAACAGGTACTCGAAGTCCTGTGAGCCGTCGAAGACGGGCACCTCGAAGTCCAGGCCCTCGGTCCAGGCGAGCCGGTCGCGGGCGTTCTGGCCCCACGGGTTTCCTTTGTTCTCAAGGTTTTTGAACATCCCGTTCAGCTCGCTCGGGAAGCTCGACTCGATCAGCACCTGGTAGCGGCGCATGTCCACGATGTGGTCCACGTGCTCGATGTCGACCGGGCACTGCTCGACGCACGCACCGCACGTCGTGCACGACCACAGCACCTCGGGGTCGATCACGTCGCCGACCAGGGCCATGCCGAGCACGTCCACGTCCGCGTGCGAGTTGTCCGCCAGCAGGTACGGCGCCTTGGCGTACGCGTGGTCGCGCAGTTGCGTGATGACGAGCTTGGGCGACAACGGTTTCCCGGTGTTCCACGCCGGACACTGGGACTGGCAGCGGCCGCACTCGGTACACGTGGTGAAGTCCAGCCAGCCCTTCCAGGAGAAGTCCTCGATCTTGCCGGCGCCGAACACGTCGGTCTCCGGGTCGGCCTCCTCGAAGTCCAGCGGCTTGCCGCCGCTCATCATCGGCTTCAGCGCGCCGAGCGCGACCCCCTCCTCGCGCTTGAAGTAGATGTTGAAGAACGCGGTGAACCGGTGCCACGCCACCCCCATGGTCTGGTTCATTGAGATCACGATCAGCCAGATCATCGCGCTGAAGATCTTCATCGCCGCGAAGACCGACACCAGCACGCCGCTCGCGGGCAGCACCGAGCCGATCAGGTGCGTGACGGGCGCGGCCCACACGGGTGCGTCGAAGTGACCAGCCGCGTACTTGGCTGACCGGATGCCCATCACGCCGAGACCCTCGATCAGCACGATCGCCTCGACGAAATACGCCCGGCCCTGGCGTGACCCGGCGAACCGCGACTGCCTGTCGGCGCGCCGCGGGTGGTTGCGTTGCCGGATCAGGATCAGCGCCAGGATGCCCAGGACCGTGGTCACCCCGAGCAGTTCGACGAACAGGTTGTAGACCGACCACGAGTCGATCAGGGGCAGTTCGAAGGTGGGGTCGAACACCTCGCCGTACGCGGCCACCACGCTCAGGATCAGGCCGCCGAAGCCGGCCATCACGAACCAGTGCGCGACGCCCACGTGGCTCCACTTGAGCATCCTGGTGTGCCCGAGGACCTCTTTCAGCATCGTGCCGAACCGCGCGCGGAACGGGCTGTTGCGGGTCGGGTCCGGCTGGCCGAGTCGGATCGTCGCGATCATCCGGCGCACAGTCCTGGTCGTCAGCACGACCGCGACCGCGGTCAGCAGGACGCACGCGATGCCCAAGATCAGTCCGGTCATAGCCGGGAAGCTAACCGATATTACTCGTCAGTAACTACGGCGGCGTGGCGTGGATCGCACAAATTGGGCTGGTATTGGGACGATCGTCCCGTTAGTTTGGCGGTATGCCTCCGTACCTGCTATTGGCGGTCGCGATCGTGGGCGAGGTGTCCGCCACCACGGCCCTCAAGCTGTCCGAGAACTTCTCCAGGCTCGGGCCCAGCGTCGTCGTGGTGGTCGGCTACCTGGTCGCGTTCGGCGTCCTCGGGAAGCTGCTCAAGGACGGCTTCCCGGTCGGGATCGCCTATGCGATCTGGGCCGCCGCCGGGATCGCCGCGGTCGCGCTGATCGGCGCGCTGTTCCTGAACGAACCGTTCACCTGGACCATGGCGGGCGGGCTGCTGCTCATCATCGGCGGCGTCGTGCTGCTGGAACTGGGGAGGTCGCACTGATCGCGCAGACCGTCGACGGACGCAAGGCCAGAGGTGACCGGCGGCGTCACGAGATCATCAAGGCGACCCTGCGGGTGATCGAACGCGACGGCGTGGCCGGCGTGACCCACCGGACCGTCGCGCGCGAGGCCGGCGTCCCCACGACGTCGACCACGTACCACTTCGCCAGCCTGGAGGACCTGCTCGTCGAGACGCTCAAATGGTGCGCGGACGGCTTCGCCATCGCCGTGCGCGACCTGGTCGAACGGGCCCGGATCCGGGGCAGCCAGGGCGCCCGGGAAGTCGCCGAGATGCTCGTGGAGGCCCTCGGCCCGCAACGCGGCCGGACCATGGCCGAGTACGAGCTGTACCTGTTCGCCGCCCGGCGGCCGGCGTTGCGGCCGGCCGCGCGACTGTGGCTGGACGTGCTCACGAGCCTGGTCCAACACGACGACGAAGTCGCGTTCCGGGCATTTCTGGCAGGCATCGACGGGCTGCTGATGCAGGGCCTGATCGACGACGACCCGCCGACGGTGAACGAACTCCAACCAGTGGTCGCCTATCTGATGCGAGGCCGGGCCGGGACGGCCGCGGACCGGTAGGTTCGACCGGGTGATAGGACTGCCGGATGCCATCAAAGCCCTGCTGTTCGATCTCGACGGAGTGCTGACCGGCACCGCCGAGCTGCATCGCAGGGCGTGGAAGCGGACTTTCGACGAGTTCCTGGCCCACCGCGACGGCCCCGACTTCCGGCCGTTCACCGAACGGGACTACCTGGACTATGTGGACGGACGGCCCCGCGCGGACGGCGTGCGGACGTTCCTCGAGTCGCGGGACATCCACCTGCCCGAGGGCAAAGCGGACGATCCGCCCGGCGACGCCACCGTCAACGGCGTCGGCAACAAGAAGAACGAACTGCTGCTGGCCGTGATCGAGGAAGAAGGCGTCCGGCCGTACCCGGGCTCGCGGCGCTATCTGGAGGCGGCGCGGGACGCCGGCCTGAAGATCGCGGTCGTCACATCGTCGGCCAACGGCGAGGCGGTACTGAAGGCCGCCGACCTGACGCAGTTCGTCCAGGCCAGGGTGGACGGCATCACGATCACGTCGCAGGGGCTGCGCGGCAAGCCGGCGCCGGACTCGTTCCTGGCCGGCGCCAAGGCGTTGGGGGTCGCCGCGAGCGAGGCCGCGGTGTTCGAGGACGCGCTCTCGGGCGTGCGCGCCGGCCGCGCCGGGAACTTCGGGTTCGTGGTCGGCGTGGACCGGGCGAACCAGGCGGACGCGCTGCGTGAGCAAGGCGCCGACGTCGTCGTGGAAGATCTGGCCGAACTGCTGGAGTCGTGAGCATGACCACCACCCCGCGTTACGAGATCGAGCCGTGGCAGCTGCGGTGGCGCGGTCTTGACCTGGACGCCCTGCGGCGGACCGAATCGACCTTCGCGCTGTCGAACGGTCACATCGGACTGCGTGGCACGTTCGAGGAAGGCGAGCCCCGTGGCCTGCCGGGCACCTACCTCAACGGCTTCTACGAGCGGCGCAAACTGCCGTACGCCGAGGCGGGTTACGGCTTCCCTGAGGACGGTCAGACCGTCGTCAACGTGACCGACGGCAAGATCATCCGGCTGCTGGTCGAAGACGAGCCGCTGGACATGCGTTACGGCCAGGCGCCGATGCACGAGCGTGTGCTGGACTTCCGCTCGGGCACGCTCCGGCGGACCACCGAGTGGGTTTCGCCGACCGGGCGGCACATCCGGGTGACGACCGAGCGGCTGGTGTCGTTCACCCAGCGCGCGGTCGCCGCGATCCACTACACCGTCGAGCCGCTCGACGGACCGCTGCAGCTGGTGATCCAGTCGGACCTGCTGGCCAACGAACCGATCCTGTCCCGCACGGAAGACCCGCGCGTGGCCGCGGCCCTGGACAAACCGCTGATCAGTGAGTTCGCGTGGGCAGACGACATGCGTGCCACGTTGTCGCACCACACGCGGACCTCGGGCCTGCGGGTGGCCGCGGCCATGGACCACGAACTGCACCTCGAAGACGACGGCATCCGCTCGGAGATCAAGGCGCTGCCTGACCTCGCGCGGCTGACCGTGGCCGCGGACGTCCCGAAGAACGGCAAGCTCAGCCTCGTCAAGTACCTCGCCTACGGCTGGTCCAGCCAGCGGTCCGCGCCGGCGTTGCGAGCCCAGGTCGACGCGGCCCTGGTCGGCGCGCTGCAGACCGGCTGGCAGGGCCTGCTGGACGAGCAACGGTCCTATTTGGACGACTTCTGGAACACCGCGGACATCGAGATCGACGGCGACGCCGAGCTGCAGCAGGCCGTCCGGTTCGCCCTGTTCCACGTGCTGCAGGCCGGGGCCCGCGGCGAGACCAGGGCGATCCCGGCCAAGGGCCTGACCGGCCCCGGTTACGACGGGCACGCCTTCTGGGACACGGAGTCCTTCGTCCTGCCGGTGCTGACGTACACCATCCCGGAGTCGGCAAGGGACGCCCTGCGCTGGCGTCACTCCACATTGGACAAAGCGCGGGAGCGGGCGAAGACCCTCGGCCAGAAGGGCGCCGCGTTCCCGTGGCGGTCCATCGACGGCGAGGAGTGCTCCGGCTACTGGCCGGCCGGCACAGCCGCGTTCCACGTGAACGCCGACGTCGCCGACGCGGTGATCCGGTACATGAACGCCACCAACGACGCCAGGTTCGAGTCCGAATGCGGCCTGGAACTGCTCGTGGAGACCGCGCGCCTGTGGGCCAGCCTCGGCCACCACGATGCCCACGGCAACTTCAGGATCGACGGCGTCACCGGCCCGGACGAGTACACGGCCATTGTGGACAACAACGTCTACACGAACCTGATGGCCCGCCGTAACCTCCGCGCCGCCGCAGCCGCCGCCGAACGCCATCCCCAAGCGGCACACGAACTCGGTGTGGACGAAGAGGAGACCGCCCGCTGGCGCGACGCGGCCGACGCGATGGTCGTGCTGTACGACGAAGACCTGGGCGTGCACCCGCAAGCGGAGAACTTCACCCACCACGCCCGCTGGGACTTCAAGAACACCCCGCCCGAGGGCTACCCACTGCTGCTCAACTACCCGTACTTCGACCTGTACCGCAAGCAGGTCGTGAAGCAGGCCGACCTGGTGCTGGCGATGCACCTCTGCGGCGACGAGTTCACCGACGAACAGAAAGCCCGGAACGTCGCGTACTACGAAGCCCTGACCGTCCGGGACTCGTCGTTGTCGGCCTGCACCCAAGCAGTGCTGGCCGCCGAGGTCGGCCACCTCGACCTGGCCTACGACTACTTCGCCGAAGCCGCCCTGACCGACCTCCACGACCTGCACGACAACGTCCAGAACGGCCTGCACATAGCGTCCCTGGCCGGCTCCTGGATGGCCGTGGTCGGCGGCTTCGGCGGAATGCGCGACTACCACGGCCACCTGAGCTTCGCACCGAGGCTGCCCAGCGAACTGGCTCGCGTCTCGTTCCGGATGTCCTACCGCGGCACGCGAATCGGCGTACAGGTCTGGCAGGAACACGCGGAGTACCGGCTGCTCTCCGGCGACCCGATCGACCTGGTACATCACGGCGAGGAGTTCAAGCTGGGCACGGACCCGGTCCAACTGACCGTGCCAGCCGCCCCCCGCCGACCGTCCCCCCACCAACCCCACGGCCGCGCCCCAGCCCGCCGCCGCCCAGCCTGACCCACCCCCGTTGGAGTGAAGTCCGTGCGAAAGGCCCCTTCGCACGGACTCACTGTTGTCGAACCTGCTCCCAAGCCCCCATCGGCGATACGCTGGCATCGGGGTCGCCCCCCTGGGAGGGCGGGGGTTTGTCAGTCGCGGAGTAGGGCACGGAAACTGTCGTTGATCTCGGTGAGGTGCTCCGCGACCTGGGCCAGTTTTTCGGCGTCCCAGCCGTGTAGGGCTTCGGCGAGCATGTCGACTTGGCGTCCGCGCCATTCCTCCAGGGTCCGCTCGCCGTCCGGGGTGACGCGTAGCAGCATGACCCGGCCGTCCTCGGGGGCGCGGCGTCGTTCGATCAGGCCGACCTTCTCCAGTTGGGCGGCCTGGCGGCTGACGACGGACGCGTCGACGAAACGTTGCTCGGCCAGGTCGGAGACCCGGGCCTCGCCCCGGTAGGACAGTTCGGCCAGTAGCTTTCCGGCGCCTGGTTGGAGGCGGGACTCCTGCCAGTTGCGCGTGGTCGTCGCGTGCTGAAGCTCGACAAGGGCGCGGATCTGGCGCAGCAGCGCCACATAGTGCTCGGCGGTCGGCTTCATTGCCCTACCTCCACCGCTATTTTGGTTGCTTATAACAACTATATAGGGTCACAGGTCACGGTTGAGCTTGGCGAGTAGGGCAGAAAATGCCGTGATGTCCTCGGTCGACCAGTTGTCGAAAATCGCCCGCAGCCGGGCCCGGCGATCCGCCCGGACCGTGTTCAGGCGTTGGGTCCCCACCGCGGTGAGCTGGACCTGGCGGGCGCGGCCGTCGGTGGGGTCGGCCACGCGTTCGACCAGGCCCAGCTCCTCAAGGCGGGCGATCTGCCGGGACACCGTCGACTTGTCCAGTCCGGTGCGTTCGACCACGTCGGCGGCCCGGACCGGGGAGATGTCGCCGAGGTGCAGCAACATCGAGTAGCAGGCCGCGTCCAACCCGGGGTGGATCTGCGCGGCCAGGGTCAGCGACACGCTCCGGGCCCGGCCGAACAGCACCGACAGCTCGTGTTCCAGGTCATGAGCTGCGGACTCGCGTGGGTGGGACGTGTTCACTACCCGGAAGTCTGCACCACTCCGTGCCACGGTCGCGGCGTGCCCTTGGCGCCGAAGTAGTCACCGGCCTTGCGCTTCACGTCGTCGGTGCCCCAGTCGCGGGTCCGCTCGACCGGCTGCAGCCGGGGGATGTGTTTGCGGCAGTGGATGTATGCCTCTTCGACCTCGACCACCACCCAACGTTCCACGTTGCGGTCGGCGACCAGGTGCGGGAACTCCGACCGCATGGCCGCGTCGTCGACGACCCTGGCCAGGCCGTTGACGTGCAGGCCGATCAGGTCGCGGACGAAGTCCACCAGGAGGATCGCCAGGTGCGGGTTCTCGCTGACGTTGCCGAGGCTGGCGTGGACGCCGTTGCCGCGGTACTCCGGGTAGGCCACGTGCCGGTCGTCGAGCACCTGGATGAAGCCCGGCGGCCCGGCGCGGAACGACGAGTCGCACTCACCCGCGGCGTCCGCGGTGGCGACGAACGCCATGTCCATCCGGCCGATGAACTCGATCATCGCGTCGTTCAGGTGATCGAGCAGTTGGTCGTTGTAGAACTTCTTGGCACGGTCACGGCTGCCGTAGGCGCATTGGAGGAGATGTTCACCACGGGACCCGGGGAGGCGTTCCGACTCGCTGTCGGCGAGCGGGTCGACGACCGAGGTCGCCGGCTCGTGCTCGGCGAGTTCCAGGTCCAACAGGTGCGCCTCGGCGGTGCCGGTCGGGGTCGGGGTTGCGGAAGGCACGCGGGTAACAGTTTCATATCGGGGGTGGGTGGCACAGGTCGCCCACCCGGTATCAGCCGGACGAGGGACAAGGTCGGACTTTCTGTGACCCACGAGTACACGAAGGTGGTATCAAGGCGGACATGGCACGAGAATCGGGTTAGTGTCCAACCCTGTCGGGGGATGGACGCATGAGAACAGTGACGTCGAACACGACGTCTTAGCCAGAGGTTGGAGTCCGTGCCCCGACCATGACCGCAAACGCACTAGTGAGCCCGATACCACAGACACCCAGATCCGCGGCCACACCTTCGAGATCCGCGGACGCCGCGTCCGGCGCGGCCGCGATGGTCCGGCTGGTTCGCGAGAGCTTCGCCGTAGTGGAGCCGCACGCGGACGACGTGGCCAGGTTCTTCTACGGGATGCTGTTCAGCCTGTCGCCGGGCGCGCGGGAGATGTTCCCCGCCAACATGGAGGTGCAGCGGTCCCGGCTGTTACGGGCGCTGGTGCACATCGTGCAGCTGGTCGACCGCCCGGACGACCTGGTTCCGTTCCTCCGCCAGCTCGGGCGCGACCACCGCAAGTTCGGTGTGATCAGCGCCCACTACGAGGCCGTCGGCACAGCCCTGATCGCCGGGGTGAAGAAGTACTCCGGCAAGTCCTGGACCGACGAGATCGAACGCGCGTGGGCCGAGGCGTACACGATCATGGCCCGCGCGATGCTGGAGGCCGCCAACGCCGAGGACGGCCCCGCCTGGTGGCCCGCCACCGTCATCGACCACCGGCCGTTGAGCTGGGACCTCGCCGTGGTCACGGTCCGGCCCGACCACCCGATCCCCTACCAGCCCGGCCAGTACCTGAGCGTGGAGTGCCCGCACCGGCCCCGGCTGTGGCGTTACCTGTCCCCGGCCAACGCGCCGCGCGAGGACGGGTCGATCGAGTTCCATGTCCGCAACGTCGACGGCGGCTGGGTCAGCCGCGCCATCGTCCGGCACACCCGGCCCGGCGAGGTGTGGCGGGTCGGCCCGCCGATGGGCCGGATGCGGGTGGACCGCGAGAACGGCCGGGACCTGGTGATGGTCGCCGGCGGCACCGGTCTGGCGCCGATGCGGGCGATCATCGACGAGCTCGGCCAATGGGGCGAGAACCCGCGCGTGCACCTGTTCTACGGCGGACGCGTCCAGGAAGACCTGTACGACCTGAAAAACCTGCAGCACCTCGCGTCCAGCAACCCGTGGCTGACCGTGGTGCCCGTGCTGGAGTCCGAGCCGGACGCCAGCGGGGTCGAGCACGGCACCCTGGCCGACGTGGTGACCCGCTACGGCGCCTGGGCCGAACGGGACGTGCTGGTGAGCGGGTCGCCAGGGATGATCCGGTCAACGGTGTCCCGCATGCTCGTCGCGGGAACACCGCTGGACCACATCACCTACGACCCGTTCACGCTGGACTGAGCGCCCCGGTCACCCGGTGGTCGTCAGCGTCGTGGCTGCGGTTTCCAGACAACCAAAGCTGTTTGGCGGCGGACGGGGACCAGTTCGTGCCGATACGACTTGTGGATGGCGGCCGCCGCCTGCTCGGCCGCAGCGTAGGCCGCGGCCAGTTCCTCGGCGAGTTCATGCACGCGCGCCTGCAGCGCGTCGACCTGGTTCTCCAGTTGGATGATCCGCTTGACGCCAGCCAGGTTCACGCCCTCCTCCTGGGAGAGCCGCTGCACCTCACGCAGCACGGCGATGTCGCGCATGGAGTACCGGCGCCCGCCGCCTGACGTGCGGCCAGGGGACACCAGGCCGAGCCGGTCGTAGCTGCGCAGGGTCTGTGCGTGCAGGCCGGACAGTTGGGCCGCCACCGAGATCACGAAGATCGGGGTGTCCTCGTCGGCGTTGGCCGGGAAGGGGACTCCGCTGGGGAACGAGATCATCATCCGGTCCTCTGGTTCAGCAACGCGGTCAGCTCCGGTCGCGGATCCTCGCCGGCGGTGGCCTGTGCGTACGCCTCCAGTGCGGCCTTGGCCTCCGCGTTCAGCTTGGCCGGCACCGCCGCCTGCACAGTCACGAGCAGATCGCCGGTGGCGCCCTCACGTTTGACGACGCCCTTGCCGCGCACCCGGAACACCCGCCCGTTGGCCGTGCCCGGCGCGACCCGCAAGGTCACCTTGCCGTCCAGGGTCGGCACCGTCAACGTGCTGCCCAGCGCCAGTTCCTGGAACGTCACCGGCACCGTGATGGTGATGTCGTTGCTGGAGCGGCCGAAAACGGCGTGCGGGGTCACGTGCACGCGGACGTACAAGTCACCCGCATGGCCGCCGTTCTGACCCGGTTCACCTTGCTCGGCCAACCGGATCTTCTGGTCGTCCTCCACCCCCGGCGGGATGCGCACGGTCAGCGTCCGGCTCTTGGTGCTGACCCCGTCGCCGCCGCACTCCGGGCACGGGTCGTCCACGATCCGGCCGGTGCCCCGGCAGTCCCGGCACGGCTCGCTGAACGCGAACGCGCCCTGGCTGCGGTTGATCAGGCCGGCGCCGTTGCAGGTCGGACAGGTCCGCGGGGACGTGCCCGGCCGGGCGCCCGAGCCGGCGCAGGTGCCGCAGGTGGACGGGCTGGACAGCCGCAACGGGACCGTGGCGCCTTTGACCGCCTCCAGGAAATCGATCCTGACCTCGGTCTCCACGTCCGCGCCACGGCGTGGGCGGCCGGCCGCCGTGCCCTGGCCGCGGCGGCCGAACAAGCCGCCGAGGATGTCGCCGAGCCCGCTGAAGCCGCCGCCGGCCTGGTTGGCGTTGCCGAACAGGTCGCCCATGTCGAAGTTGCCGCCGCCGCCACCGCCGAAGCCGCGCAGCCCGCCGGTGCCGAACAGCCGGCGGGCTTCGTCGTACTGCTTGCGTTTCTCCGGGTCGCCCAGGACGCCGTACGCCTCGGAGACCGCCTTGAACCGCGCCTCCGCCTCGGCGTTGCCCGGGTTGGCGTCCGGGTGCAGCTCGCGGGCGAGCTTGCGGTACGCCTTCTTCAGCTCGTCGTCCGTGGCGCTGGACGAGACGCCCAGCTCGCGGTAGAAGTCCTTGTCGATCCAGTCCCTCGCACTCACCGGACGTCCCCTCCTCTCCTGCTCTTATCGCTGTTCGTCCGACTCGCCATCAGACGGCTCGATCCACTCCGCTTCAACGGGTTTCTGCTCTTCCGCCTCGTGATCCGTGACGGCGACCAGCGCGGGACGCAGCGTGCGCTCGCCGAACCGGTAGCCGCGGCGCAGCACCGCGGTGACCGTCGGGCCGGACACGTCCGAGGACGTACCGTGCTGCACCGCCTCGTGCACGGCCGGGTCGAACGGTTCGTTCTCGTGTCCGAACGGTTCGAGTCCGACTCGTTGCACAGTCGCGATCAGCTTGTCCGCCACCGACTTGAACGCGCCGGTCAGGTCGCCGTGCGCGGCCGCCCGCTCGATGTCGTCGAGCACACCCAGCAGTTCCGAGGCCACCGACGCCTTGGCGTTGGCGATGACGCCTTCCCGGTCGCGGTCCACCCGCTTGCGGTAGTTGGCGTACTCCGCCTGCAGCCGCTGCAGGTCCGCGGTGCGCTCGTCGAGTTGGGCCTGCAGCAGGGCCTCCCCGAGGATCTCGGCCTCGATCGGCGGCTGCGCCGCTGGCGCCTCGCCGTCCACGACGGCGCCCGCCTCGTCGGCGGGCACCTCCTCGGCGGCCTCGGGCACTGACCGGACCTCCCCACTCTCGGGGTCTATCCGGCGACGGTCGCGCACGACCACACGCGGCTCCTCACCGGTTCCGTTGGTGGGTTGCTGGTCAGTCACTTCTTGTCGCCCTCGTCGACGATCTCGGCGTCAACCACGTCGTCCTGCGGCGGGGTCGACGACCCGGCCGAGCCGCCACCGGCGGCACCCTGGGCGGCGTTGGCGTTGGCGTACATGGCCTGGCCCATCGCCTGCGACTCCTGGGAGAGCTTCTCGACCGCGGCCTTGATCGTGGCCGTGTCCTCGCCCTTGAGCGCCTCGTTGGCCTCGGCGATCGCGGCGGTGACCTTCTCCTTGGCGTCCGCCGGGACCTTGTCCTCGTTGTCCTTCAAGAACTTCTCGGTCTGGTACACCAGCGTCTCGGCCTGGTTGCGGGTGTCGGCCTCGTCGCGGCGGCGCTTGTCCTCCTCCGCGTGCGCCTCGGCGTCCTTGACCATCCGGTCGATGTCCTCCTTGGGCAGCGCCGAGCCGCCGGTGATGGTCATCGACTGCTCCTTGCCGGTGCCCAGGTCCTTCGCGGACACGTGCACGATGCCGTTCGCGTCGATGTCGAAGGTGACCTCGATCTGCGGCACGCCACGCGGCGCCGGCGGCAGTCCGGTCAGGTCGAACGTGCCGAGCTTCTTGTTGTGCACGGCGAACTCGCGCTCACCCTGGAACACCTGGATGCCCACGGTGGTCTGGTTGTCGTCGGCGGTGGAGAAGATCTCCGAACGCTTGGTCGGGATGGTCGTGTTCCGCTCGATCAGCTTGGTGAACACGCCGCCCTTGGTCTCGATGCCGAGCGACAGCGGGGTCACGTCGAGCAGCAGGACGTCCTTGACCTCGCCCTTGAGCACACCGGCCTGCAGCGCGGCGCCGACGGCGACGACCTCGTCCGGGTTGACGCCCTTGTTCGGCTCCTTGCCGCCGAGCAGCTCCTTGACCAGGTCGGTGACGGCGGGCATCCGGGTGGAGCCGCCGACGAGCACCACGTGGTCGATGTCGGCGACGTTGATGCTGGCGTCCTTGATCACGTTGTTGAACGGCGCCCGGGTGCGGTCCAACAGGTCCGTGGTGATCCGCATGAACTCCGCACGGGTCAGCGTCTCGTCCAGGAACAGCGGGTTCTTGTCCGCGTCCACCGTGATGTACGGCAGGTTGATGTTGGCGCTGCTCGAACTGGACAGCTCGATCTTCGCCTTCTCCGCGGCCTCCCGGATCCGCTGCAGCGCCATCTTGTCCTTGGTCAGGTCGATGCCGCTGGACTGCTTGAACTTGTCCACCAGCCAGTCGACGATCCGCTGGTCCCAGTCGTCGCCACCGAGGTGGTTGTCACCGCTGGTCGCCCGGACCTCGACCACGCCGTCGCCGATCTCCAGCAGGGACACGTCGAACGTGCCGCCGCCGAGGTCGAAGACCAGGATGGTCTGCTCCTTCTCGCCCTTGTCCAGGCCGTACGCCAGGGCGGCCGCGGTCGGCTCGTTCACGATCCGCAGCACGTTCAGGCCGGCGATCTGGCCGGCTTCCTTGGTGGCCTGCCGCTGCGCGTCCTCGAAGTACGCGGGCACCGTGATCACCGCGTCGGTGATCTGCTCGCCCAGGTACGCCTCCGCGTCCCGCTTGAGCTTCATCAGTACCCGCGCGCTGATCTCCTGCGCGGTGTAGCTCTTGCCGTCGATCTGGGCGGTCTTCCAGTCGCTGCCGATGTGCCGCTTGACCGAACGGATGGTGCGGTCCACGTTGGTGACCGCCTGGTTCTTCGCCGGCTGTCCGACGAGCACCTCGCCGTTCTTGGCGAAGGCGACGATGGACGGGGTCGTCCGCGAACCCTCGGAGTTGGCGATGACCGTCGGCTCACCGCCTTCGAGAACGGCGACGACAGAGTTGGTCGTCCCCAGGTCGATGCCGACCGCTCGCGCCATTTCAATCCTCCTGGTATGTGTCCTTGAGCCTGTTGCGCTCAAGTCTGCTCCGAGAGGACTTTGCCAGTCAAACCAGACTTGAGCGGATCCCGCTCAACCTTCCTGACAAGGCCAACGAGCGTGCGTCCGGGTTTGTTCCCGACCCGGCTCAGCTGTAGTCAACGGTCACGTCGCCGCTGTTCGCCTGCAGTTCCATGACGGTCGAGGCATTGGGGTCGGTGGCCACGTTGACCCGTTGGTCGCCGCTGGACGTCGTGACCGACGTCTTGTACGGGGTGCCCTTCGGCACGTTGACCCGGATGTCCCCGCTGGACGCGGTCACCTTCACGTTCTGGCTGGCCGCCATGGTGAGCGTCACATCCCCGGACGAGCTCTGCACCGAGGTCTTCCCACTCAGTCCGGTGCCGACGACGCTGCCCGACCGGGCGACGACCGTGGCGTCCCCCTTGACGTCAGTCAGCCGGACATCCCCCGAACTGGCCTCCACCACGGCCGACTGCCCGAGCCCGGACAACTCCGCCCGCCCCGAACTGACCTTCACGGTGACCGGTCCGGCGACATCACGCACGGTGATGTTGCCGGAGCCGGCCTGCACCCCCACCTCCGACATGCCCGTCAGCTCGATCTCCCCCGACCCGACCTCCCCCATGACCTTGGCACCGGCGGCCAGGACCACGTCGTAGTCGATCGAGCAGTTGCGGATCTTGCAGTCCTCCAACACCAACGTGTCCCCCTCGAAGTGGGAGGTCTGCGCGGGCTTGTCGTTCTGGTAATACACCGTGCGGTGCACCCCCGGCTTCGCGCCGACACTGATGTGCACCCGGCCCGAACCGTTCTCGATCCGAACCGCCGACACCGTCTGCTGGACGGCGTTGTCGTCGCTGAACTGCTGCGACGCCACCCGGAAGCCGCACCCGGACAGCACCAGCGTGCCCACCCCGATCGCGCAGACCCCCACCACAACACGTCGACGAGACATTCCTGGCTCTCCGCTCATCAGCTCCGGTCCTTGACGCTCCGAAAACTACGAGCCAACGTCCGCGCGGGCATCGGGGACCACCCCGAACCCGACCCGGACCGCTGACCCTGAGTGGACCGTCAGCAAGGAACCTACGCATCAGGGCCGCGCACCGCCCTGGAGTTGGCTTCCGAACACCCGGGGGTGCTGCCCCTACCCCCGTTCGGCGCAACCGGGTATGCCGGTCTCCAAGACCTACCAACCCTGTGGATGGGGGTCTTGAAGACCGGCCAACTACTGCTGGGCGCCGGCGACCTGGAGGCGGGCTCCGTCGTCAGTGGTGTCGACGACCACCTTGTCGCCGTCGCGGATCGCTCCGGACAGCAGTTTCCTCGCCAGTTCGTCGCCGATGGCCGAGGCCACCAGGCGACGCAGTGGACGGGCGCCGTAGATCGGGTCGAACCCGTTGAGGGCCAACCAGTCGCGGGCGGTCGGCGTGACTTCCAGGGTCAGCCGGCGTTGGGCCAGGCGCTCGCCGAGCCGGGCGACCTGGATGTCCACAATGGTGGTGAGCTCCTCGGTGGCGAGCTGGTGGAAGACCACCACGTCGTCCAGCCGGTTCAGGAACTCCGGCTTGAAATGGCGTTGCACCACCGCGAGCACCGCGTCCTTGCGCTGCTGCTCGGTCAGGGTCGCGTCGGCGATCGCCGCGGAGCCCAGGTTCGAGGTCAGCACCAGGATCGTGTTGCGGAAGTCGACCGTGCGGCCTTGGCCGTCGGTCAGGCGGCCGTCGTCGAGCACCTGCAACAGCACGTCGAACACGTCCGGGTGGGCCTTCTCCACCTCGTCCAGCAGGACCACGCTGTACGGCCGGCGCCGCACCGACTCGGTGAGCTGGCCGCCCTGGTCGTAGCCGACATACCCGGGTGGGGCGCCGACCAGGCGGGCCACGGAGTGTTTCTCCGCGTACTCGCTCATGTCGATCCGGATCATCGCGCGCTCGTCGTCGAACAGGAACTCCGCCAACGCTTTCGCCAGCTCGGTCTTGCCGACCCCGGTGGGGCCGAGGAACAGGAACGACCCGGTGGGCCGGTCAGGGTCGGCGACTCCGGCGCGGCTGCGCCGGACCGCGTCGGACACCACCCGGACCGCCTCGGCCTGGCCGACCACGCGCTGGGTCAGCGAGTCCTCCATCCGCAGCAGCTTGGCGGTCTCGCCCTCCAGGAGCCGGCCGGCCGGGATCCCGGTCCACGCGGACACGACGTCGGCCACGTCGTCCGGGCCGACTTCCTCCTTCAGCATCACCGATTCGGTCTTGGTGGACTCGGTCGCGACCGACAAGTCCTTCTCCAGCGCCGGAATCCGGCCGTACCGCAGTTCCGCGGCCCGCCCGAGGTCACCGTCGCGCTCGGCCCGCTCGGACTCGCCGCGCAACTGCTCCAGCTGTTCCTTCAGGCCACGGACCTTGTCGATGGAGCCCTTCTCGTTCTGCCACCTGGCAGTCAGCGCGGACAGTTCCTCCCGCTTCTCGGCCAGTTCGGCGCGCAACGCGGCCAGGCGTTGCTTCGACGCCGCGTCCTCTTCCTTGGCCAGCGCCATCTCCTCGATCTCCAGCCGGCGCACGGCCCGTTCGACCGTGTCGATCTCGACCGGCCGGGAGTCGATCTCCATCCGCAGCCGGGAGGCGGCCTCGTCGATCAGGTCGATCGCCTTGTCCGGCAGGAATCGCGCGGTGATGTACCTGTCCGACAACGACGCCGCGGCCACCAGCGCCGCGTCTGTGATCCGGACGCCGTGATGCACCTCGTAGCGTTCCTTCAGGCCGCGCAGAATCCCGATGGTGTCCTCAATGGACGGTTCGCCGACGAGCACCTGCTGGAAGCGGCGCTCCAGCGCCGGGTCCTTCTCGATGTGCTCGCGGTACTCGTCCAATGTGGTCGCGCCGACCATCCGCAGCTCGCCACGGGCCAGCATCGGCTTGATCATGTTGCCGGCGTCCATCGCGCCCTCGCCGGTCGCGCCCGCGCCGACGATCGTGTGCAACTCGTCGATGAACGTGACGACCTGCCCGGCCGAGTCGGTGATCTCCTTCAGGACCGCCTTCAGCCGCTCCTCGAACTCGCCACGGTACTTCGCGCCGGCGACCATCGAACCCAGGTCGAGGGACACGACGCGCTTGCCGCGCAACGACTCCGGCACGTCACCGGCGACGATCCGCTGGGCGAGGCCCTCCACGATGGCGGTCTTGCCGACACCGGGCTCGCCGATCAGCACCGGGTTGTTCTTGGTCCGTCGCGACAGCACCTGCACGACCCGCCGGATCTCGGCGTCCCGCCCGATCACCGGGTCCAGGTCGCCGGCACGGGCCTGCGCGGTCAGGTCGACGCCGTACTTCTCCAGCGCCTGATACGTCCCCTCGGGGTCGGGCGAGGTCACCCGGGAGGAGCCGCGGACCTTCGTGAACGCCTCCCGCAGCGCGTCCGGGGTGGCGCCGTGCCGACGCAGCAGGTCGCCGACCTGGCCGCGCTCGGCCGCGAGGCCCCAGAGCACATGCTCGGTCGAGACGTACTCGTCGCCCATCTCGGTCGCGAGCTTCTGCGCCTGCTGCAGCGACCGGCCCGCCTCCGCGTTCAGCTGGGGCGCCGACACGGTCGCCCCCGTCGCCGACGGCAGGCCGGCGGTGATCTGCTCCAGGTCCTTGCGCACGACCCCGGGGTCGGCGCCGACGTTGGTCAGCAGCGGAGCCGTCAACCCGTCGCCCTGCGCCAGCAGTGCGGCCAGCAGATGTGCCGGCGTTATGTCCGGGTTTCCGGCCACGGTCGCGGCCTGCTGCGCCGCGGAGACCGCCTGTTGGGTCTTCGTGGTCGGGTTGAAAGCGTCCATCCCTCACCTCAGTACACGTGGTTGCGCCGCTGCCCAGCTTCCCGCATGGGCCGTCCCTGTGCTCAACGTCAGAAAAGTTGAGTCTGTTCCGCTCAACCCAGTTTCACTCACATGTACCAACGCCGTTGTCCACACAACCGGCCAAGTTGTCCACAAACCGCAGGTCGCTATCCACAGTACGGTGGACAATGGAACAAATGGTCGCATCCGACAGCGCCGGGCAAGCGGCCGTCCGGGTGGACTGCCCTCGCCCAGGGTGACGGGTCCCGCCCGCGCGGCGAAAGACCGGGCACGCAGGTCCACCCGCTCGGCCGCCCCAACGGGCCGCCCCGGTGCGGCGACGAGCAGGTGATCCGCCGAGCCGAGACGCGCGGGGCCCGTGATCTCCTGTTCCGGCCACCGACCGCTACCCTCATCGGGTGGGCTTCCCCTCTTGGGTCTGGTTCGCCGTAGCCGCTCTGGCGGCTCTCGGTGGCGTCGCCCTGCTCGCGCGGGATCGTGCCGTCCGAACCTCGCGCAACCGGGAACGACGCCGGTGGGCCGCGTTGCGCGGCTGGCAGTTCACCGAGACCGACCATGTGCTGCCCACCCAGTGGCAGGGCGGCGCGGTCGCCTACTACGGCGGGGGCAACGCGGCGGACGTCGTCGCAGGGTCCACGTTCACCGCCGACGGGCGACGCCGCGTCTACGTCTTCGACCTGGACAACGGCGGCCGGGTCAGCGCGGTCATCGCGGCCGTCCAGTGCCGCCGCAAGCATCCTGTGGTCATCGAGCTGTGGTTGCCGAGCGTCCCGTTCGAGCAGGAGCACATGCCGGAGCTGCTCGGTCCGGTTGGCCAGCGGTACGCGTTCGTCTCCGACCTGGCCAAGGCCCGTGCCCTGATCACCCCGGACCTGGTGGACGCCGCCGAGGAGGTCGGGCCGGACGTGATGGTCGCCTGGATCGAGGACGGCTGGGTGCTGGCCGCCGCGCCGGTGAACGCGAACCCGTCCCGGCTGGAGCGGTTGCTGCGGTCGCTGGGTGAGGTCGCGGACGTGGTCGACCCGTTCGAGGACGACGCCCAGGACGGCACCGCGCAGCTCCCACCCGGGCGACACGGCCAACAACAGTAGGTGTGATGCCGACTTCCCTTGTCACCGGCGCGACCGCCGGAATCGGCTTGTCGTTCGTGCGTCGACTCGCGCGTGAAGGTCACGACCTGGTGCTGGTCGCGCGCACGGAGCCCCGCCTGCACAGCGTGGCCGAGGAGATCCGCGCCGAGCACAGCGTCGACGTCGAGATACTGCCGGCGGACCTGTCCAGCGCCGAGGGGCGGCTGAAGGTCGAGCGGCGCCTGGCCGAGTCACCGGTCGACCTGCTGGTGAACAACGCCGGCTTCGGCACCCGCGGCCGGTTCGCCGAGGTCGACATCGACTGGCTGCAGAGCCAGTTGGACGTCAACGTCACCAGCGTCCTGCGGCTGACCCACGCGGCGCTGCCGGGCATGGTCGAGCGCGGCCGGGGCGCGGTGGTCAACGTCTCCAGCATCGCCGGATTCTTCCCCGGCACGGGTGCGACCTACGGCGCCTCGAAGGCCTGGGTGACCGCGTTCTCCGAAGGTCTCGCGGTCTCCCTGCAGGGCACGGGTGTGCGCGTCATCGCGCTGTGCCCGGGGTTCACGCACACCGAGTTCCACGCTCGCGCCGGCGACGACATCAGCACGATCCCCGACTTCCTGTGGCTCGACGCGGACCGGGTCGTGGCGGACTGCCTCAAGGACCTGGCGCACAGCCGGATCCGGTCCGTCCCAGGCGCGCAGTACAAGCTCGCGATCGGGCTGACGCGGCTGATCCCGTCGGCCCTGCTGCGTCGGATGGAGAGCAAGGGGAGCCGGGACCGCACGTGAACAACGGGTTATGGTGGCTGGTCGTCGTCTTCGTTGTCCTGGCGGTACTGGGTGCTGTCGCGATGCGGGCACGTAACCGCCAGAAGGACACGGCCTACACCACGCTCGCTCAGCAGTACGGCTGGCGATACCTTGCCGAGGATCCCCAGCTGCCGGCGCGGTTCACCGGTGAGCCGTTCGGCACGGGCCACTACCGCAAGGCGCGTTTCGTGCTGTCGGGCCAGTATCGCGGCTATCCGATGGTGGCGTTCGACTACAGCTTCTCCCCTCCTGGCGACGGCGAGGGAAGTTCGCCGACACACCGGTATTCGGTGGTCGTGCTGACCACCCGGCCGCCGACTCCGCAACTCGCCGCTCAGTTGCCGGCCAACCAACGGTTCGAGGGCGCCAGCCTGATCACGTGGATCAGGGGCCGGATGGACGCCACCAAGTTGATGGGGCTGTTGAACTCCACGTGTGACGCGCTCGACCAGGTGCCTCCGCACCTCTGGCAGGGCTAACGCCTAGGGTGGGGTCCTGTGCCCGTCGATCTGAACGCCCAGTCCGAACTCGCCCGCCTGATCACCGAACTGGCCGTGGTCCACGGCAAGGTGACCTTGTCCTCCGGCAAGGAGGCGGACTACTACATCGACCTGCGTCGGGCGACCCTGCATCACGCGGCCGCGCCCCTGATCGGGAAGTTGTTGCGGCAGCTGACGACCGACTGGGACTACGTGGCCGCGGGCGGTCTCACGCTCGGCGCCGACCCGGTCGCGTGCGCGATGATGCACGCCGCCGCGGCGGCCGGCGAGGTGCTGGACACGTTCGTGGTGCGCAAAGCCGCGAAGGAGCACGGCATGCAGCGCCGGATCGAGGGCATCGAGGTGGCCGGCCAGCGGGTGCTCGCGGTCGAGGACACCTCAACGACCGGCGGCAGCGTGCTCACCGCGGTCCAGGCCCTGCGCGAAGCGGGCGCGGACGTGGTGGGCGTGGCGACCGTGGTGGACCGGGCGACCGGGGCGCGTGAGGCGATCGAGGCCGAGGGGCTTCGGTACCGGTCACTCCTCGGACTGGCCGATCTTGGTCTGATGTAGATGGTGGAGCCCGCGCCACCGACAGAGCCGCGGCGGCAGCGGTAGGCTGATGCCGTGGCTGGGTTATTGGCCGACGTGGTGATGGCGGTGCACTTCCTCGCCCTGCTCTACATCGGGCTGGGCGGGTTCTTGGCGTGGCGGTGGCCCAAGTCGATCTTCGTCCACCTGTTCTTCGCAGCCTGGGGCGTCGCGATCAACACGGTCCCTGGCCTGCTCTGCCCGCTGACCACGGCCCAGGACTACTTCCGGCACCAGCAGGGCCTGCCGTCGATGCCGGGTGGCTTCAACGAGTACTACATCTACGACCATCTGATCCCGCGTAGCCTGTTGCCGGTGGTGGCAGTGTTGGCGGTGGTCGTTCTGGTCGTCTCGTACGCGGGCGCGTACATGCTGTGGCGTCGTCGCCGCGCTGTAGTCGCATGACCGGCCCGACCGAGTGGGTGTTCGGCGAACCGGTCGGTGTCGGCCCATGGGAAGGGCCCGTGCCGACGGACCCACGCTACGACCCCGAACTCCTGGCGGGCGGCGACCGTCGCAACGTCGTGGACAAGTACCGCTACTGGCGTCGCGAGGCCGTGGTCGCGGATCTGGACACCAGACGGCACGACTTCCATGTGGCGATTGAGAACCTGCAGCACGACCACAACATCGGCACGGTCGTGCGGACCGCCAACGCCTTCCTGGCCAGGACTGTCCACATCGTGGGACGAAGGCGCTGGAACCGGCGCGGCGCGATGGTGACCGACCGGTACCAGCACATCGAGCATCACCCGGACATCGAGTCGCTCGTGAAATTCGCGGGACAGGAGGGACTCACGGTGGTGGGTGTGGACAACACGCCAGGGTCCGCGCGGCTGGAAACGGTGAAGCTGCCCCGTCACTGTGTGTTGTTGTTCGGCCAGGAAGGGCCCGGCCTGACCGACGCGGCAAGGAAAGCCGTGGGTATCACGGTGTCCATCGCGCAGTTCGGCTCCACCAGGTCGATCAACGCGGGCGTGGCCGCGGGCATAGTGATGCACGCATGGATCCGCGATCACGCGGATCTGGACGCTGCCTTGTAAGTGATTTGATTACCCCAAGTGGGGCGAGTGTCCGTCTTCGGGGTTCCTCGGAACCGATTCAGACCGCACGATGTCGAGTATGGGCAATGACATCGTGGCGAGCGCGCGGTTGTGGGCGGCCCGCGCCGCGGTGTCCGAGTTGGGCGTGCAGGCCCGGCACCTGCGCAGACTCTGGGCCCAACCCGGAACCCTGCTGGGCGTGGACGGCTGGCCGGCCACCAGGAGTGAGCGCCTCTACCGGCGGTGGAACTACTGGGCCCAGGCACACCTCATCGACTGCATGGTGGACGCGCAGGAGCGGTATCCCAACCCCGTGCGCGTGTCCCATCTCTCCCGGATAGTGAGAAGCGTCCGCCTCCGCAACGGCCGGAGATGGGCCAGCGACGACTACGGCGACGCGGCCTTCATGGGACTGGCCTTGCTTCGCGCCTCTGCGTTGGTGCCTGTGGACGACGCCGTCAAGGAGATCGTGCACAGGCTGCGTTACGCGTGGACCGACCACGCGGGCGGCGGCATCTGGTCCCGCGTCGGCGAGGACTTCAAGGGCGTCCGGGCGAACGGACCCGCGACGATCCTGTTGACCCGTCTGGGAGACCGGGTCGATCTGCAGCAGGCCAGGGCGATGGCGGAATGGATGGAGGACCACCTGCTGGACGAGACCGTCGGCCTGTTGTGGGTGGGGCTGCACGTGAACATGGACGGTGAAGTCCGGGAGATGGTCAAGGAGGCGTACACGTACACGCAGGGCGTCTTCCTGGGCGTGTGCCTGGAGTTGGCGGCGGCCGGCGATCCGGTGTGGGCGGAACGGGCGGAGCGAACAGTCATCGCCATCAGCGAGCACCTGGCCAACAACGGCGTGCTGCGCGGCCACGGCGGCGGTGACGGCGGGCTGTACGCCGGGATTCTGGCCCGGTACCTGGCGTTGGCGGCGTTGCGGCTACCCGCGTTGACCGGGTTCTCGGTCACCGCGATCGCGGCCAGCGAGATAGCGCAACAACTTGTCATGACGAGCGCGGCGGCGGCATGGCGGAATCGCGCGGTGGCAAGGGGAGGACCGCTTTACGGTCCAGATTGGACACTGCCGGCCCGGGTGCCGCGCTCCCCCCGGCACACGATTCCGGAACGCGAACTCTCGGCACAGCTGGGCGGCTGGATGATTCTGGAAGCGGCGGCGTTGTTGGAACGGTCCCGCTGACTCGTAGAGTGGCGGTATGGGAGTTGTGATCGTCACCGGGGGTAGCCGCGGAATCGGGGCTGCGATCTGTCGCCAGGTGTCCGAGCAGGGGCACACCGTCGTCGTCAACTACGCGGGCGATCAGGCCGCGGCCGACGCCGTCGCCGACGACACCGGCGGCCTGGCCGTTCGCGCGAACGTGGCCGACGAGGCCGATGTCGTGCGGCTCTTCGACGCCGCCGAGGAGTTGGGCACGCTCACCGGCGTGGTGTGCAACGCGGGCATCACCGGCACGTTCGGCCGGCTCGACGGCCAGTCGCTCGACAGCGTCCGGAAAGTCTTCGAGACCAACGTGTACGGCGTGTTCCTGGGCAACCGGGAGGCCGTGCGGCGGATGTCCACGAAGTACGGCCGCGGCGGTGGCGTGATCGTCAACATCTCGTCCACCGCCGCCAAGCGTGGGTCGCCGGGCGAGTGGGTGCACTACGCGGCAAGCAAATCCGCTGTTGAGACCCTCACCTACGGCCTCGCTCAGGAGGTCGCGGACGAGGGCATCCGGGTCAACTGCGTCGCTCCCGGAATGGTCGACACGGACATGCACGCGGCCGCCGGCATCCCGGACCGACTCGACCGCGTCGCGCCGTCGATCCCGCTCAAACGGGCCGGCCGGCCCGACGAGATCGCCGAAGGAGTCGCCTGGCTGCTGTCCGACGCGGCCTCCTATGTGGTCGGGTCGGTGTTGACCATCAGCGGCGGCCGCTGAGCGACCAGGACAGCCTGCTGCGGTTTGTCCGGCAGTTCGTGCTCCTGGACCAACCGCGCGATCACCTTCAGGCCCGCGTCCTGTAAAAGCGCCTCGATGTGGTCCGGGCGCAGCCAGTGGACGTCCAGGTCGATGTCGTGGCCGTAGCCCTGGGTCAGGTGCCGGATCCGGTCGCCCACGTGGAACGCGACGAGCACGTGCCCGCCCGGCGCGAGTACCCGGTGGAACTCGCCGAACACCGCCGGGTACTCCGTCGGCGGCATGTGGATGATCGAGTAGCTGGCCAGGATTCCGCCGAGACTTTCGTCCTTGAGGTCCAGCGCGAGCATCGAGCCCACCTCGAACCGGATGCCGGGGTACTCCCGCCGGGCCACGTCGATCATGCCCGGCGTCAGGTCGATGCCGAACGCGTCCACGCCACGCCCGCGCAGGTGTGCCGTCAAATGGCCAGGACCACACCCGATGTCGGCCACCGCGCCGGACACAACCGACCCGAACGCGTCGATCATCGCGCGGTAGAACGGAATGTCGTCGAGCGAGTCGCGCAGCATCGAGTGATAGGACTCGGCAACCGTGTTGTACGCGGTGCGGATAGGTTCAAGGAAGGTCACGGCCGGGACGATAGCCACACCCACCGACAGTTCAGGGGCAGCCGCAGGATTGTCGGTGCATCAGAACGGGTTGCAGGCGGGTGGTTGTGGGGGGACGGGAGGGGTCGGCGATTCGTAGCAGCAGCATTCGGACCGCGGTGCGGCCGATCTCCGCGATCGGCTGGGCCATGGTGGTGACCGGTGGGTCCAGCAGGTCCGCCCACTCCACGTCGTCGTAGCCGACGACCGCCAAATCCGAACCGATCCGTACCCGACGGCGGCGCGCCTCGTGCAACACGCCGGACAGCATCACGTTGTTGCCGGCGACGACGGCGGTCGGTGGGTTGTCTAAATCGAGCAGCTTTCCCAACGCGATCGCCGCCGGCTCGGCCGCGGACTCGCCGGTGATCACCATGCTCTCGTCCCAGATCAGGCCTGACCGGCCGAGGCCGAGCCGGTAGCCCAGCACCCGCTCGGAGGACGTCGCCAGGCCCGGCATCCCGCTCACCATGCCGATCCGCCGGTGCCCGAGGTCGGCGAGGTGTTGCACCAGGGCCGACGTGGCGTGCACGTTCTCCGGGCCGACCTGGTCGAACTCCTGCCCCACGGTCAACCGGTCGACCAGCACCATCGGGATGCCCAGCTGTTTGAGCTCGGGCAGCACCTTGCCGTTCGGTGAGGGGGTGAGGATGAGCCCGTCGACCCGGCGGGACCGCAGGGCCCGGACCGCCGACTGCTCGGTGGCGGCCTCGTCGTGGGTGTCGGTCAGCACGAGGGTGTAACCCGATTTGGTGGTCTCGTGCTCGATGGCCTGAATCAGTTCGGCGAAGTACGGGTTCGCGACCAGGGAGATCGCAACCCCCAACGACCTGGTGCCGCCGGTGACCAGGGAACGGGCGATCGCGTCGCCGGTGTAGCCGGTGCGCTCGATGGCGTCGAGCACCCGGAACTTGGTCTCCGGGGCCACGGCGCGCGTGGAGTTCACCACGTGCGAGACCGTGGTGATGGAGACGCCCGCCATTTGGGCGACATCCTTCATGGTGACCAAGCCGAGCCCCCTGTGAGCAACATGCGGAAGCGTTTGCGCAAACGGTTGCGACAGGCTAGGTGACTTATTAACTTCCCCGCAACCAGGCACGCCAGAGAGGGAAGTCAATGGGACGACGTGGTCTCGCCATCATCGCCGCCGGTCTGCTCGCGTTCGCCGCGAGTGGTTGTACCAGCCAGAAGACCGGCAGTGGTGGGCAACCCGCCGATGGCGGCAAGATCAAGGTCGGTCTCGTGACCAAGACCGACGCCAACCCGTACTTCGTGGCCCTGCGCGACTCGGCCAGGGCCGAGGCGGACAAGGCCGGCGCCGACCTGATCGCGCTCGCCGGCAAGTTCGACGGCGACAACGAGGGCCAGGTCGCGGCGATCGAGAACCTCGTGCAGCAGGGCGCCAAGACCATCCTGATCACGCCGAGCAACTCCACCGGCATCCTCGGCGCGATCAAGAACGCGCGGGCCAAGGGTGTGCTCGTGATCGCGCTGGACACCGAGACCGACCCGAAGGCCGCCGTGGACGCCACGTACGCGACGGACAACACCGAGGCCGGCCGCCTGCAGGGCGCGTACGTCAAGGCCGCGCTCGGCAGCAGGACCGCCAAGGTGATCATGCTGGACGGCACGCCCGGCTCGACCGTGAGTGAGCAGCGCCACAACGGCTTCCTGGCCGGGATCGGCCTGAAGGACGGCGACGCGGGCATCCTCGGCGGCGACGCCACCAACGGTGAGCAGAACAAGGCGCAGCAGGTCACCGAGAACCTGTTGCAGCGGGACACGTCCCTCAACACCGTCTACACGCTCAACGAGCCGGCCGCGCGCGGCGCGTACGCGGCTTTGCAGGCGAAGAACCTCGCCGGGCAGGTCGTGATCGGGTCGATCGACGGCTCGTGCCAAGGTGTCACCGACGTGAAGGACGGCAAGGTGGCGGTGACGGTCATGCAGTTCCCGAAGAAGATGGCGGCCCAGGGCGTGCAGGCCGCGCTCGAGTTCGCCAGGTCCGGCAAGAAGCCCGGTGGCTTCGTGAACACCGGTGTCGCGGTGATCACGGACAAGCCGTTGCCCGGGATCACCAGCCAGGACACCGCCTGGGGCCTGCAGAACTGCTGGGGCTGAGCCGATGGCCACCCTGAAGGAGCGCCGGGGTTCGCTCAGCGAGTACATGCTGCGCACCCCGGCCGTGGGGCCGGTGATCGCGCTCCTCGTCGCGGTCGTGATCTTCTCGGTGACCACGAGCACGTTCTTCAACGTGGACAACCTGTCGCTGGTCGTGAAGCAGGCGCTGGTGATCGGCACCCTCGCGCTCGGCCAGACGCTGGTGATCCTGACCGCCGGCATCGACCTGGCGAACGCGTCGATCATGGTGCTCGGCACGCTGATCATGGCCAAGTTCACGCTCCTGCACCACACCCCGGGCATCGTCACGTTGATCGCCGGCATCTTCGTGGCGGCCGTGCTCGGCGCGGTGACGGGCAGCGTGGTGACCGGATTCCGGTTGCCGCCGTTCATCGTCACGCTCGGCATGCTCACGATCGTGACCGCGGTCGGCCGGATCTACGCGGCCGGCCAGAGCTTCCCGGTCACCGACGGCACGCTCGGCTTCCTCGGCCAGTCGCAGTACCTTTTCGGACAGATCGAGATCAGCAACGGCATGTGGCTCATGCTGATCATGTATCTGGCGGTGTGGTACGGGCTGACCAGAACCGCCTGGGGCAAGCACGTGTACGCGGTCGGCAACGACCCGGAAGCCGCGCGCCTGTCCGGTATCCAGGTCCGGCGCAGCCTGCTCGGCGTGTACGTCATCGCCGGCGTGATCTACGGAATCGCGGCGTGGCAGGCACTCGGGCGGGTGCCGAACGCCGACCCGAACGCCTTCCAGACCGGCAACCTGGACTCGATCACCGCGGTCGTGATCGGCGGCACGAGCCTGTTCGGCGGACGCGGCAGCGTGATGGGCACGCTCGTGGGCGCGCTTATCGTCGCGGTGCTGCGGTCGGGCCTTACCCAGGCCGGCATCGACCAGCTGTACCAGGACGTGGCGACCGGCGTGCTGATCATCGTCGCGGCCGGCCTGGACCGGCTGTCCCGAGGGAGGCAGCGGTGACTCCGGTTCTGCAGGGCATCGGCCTGGTCAAGCGGTACGGCCGCGTCACGGCCATGGACGGCGCGGACTTCGACCTCGAAGCGGGTGAGGTGCTGGCGGTCGTCGGCGACAACGGCGCCGGCAAGTCGACGCTCATCAAAGCCCTGTCCGGCGCGGTGATCCCGGACGAGGGCCAGATCCTCGTCGACGGCAGCCCGGTCCGTTTCCACAGCCCGCTGGACGCCCGCAAGTACGGCATCGAGACGGTCTACCAGGACCTGGCGTTGGCGCCGGCGCAGGACATCGCGACGAACATGTTCATGGGGCGGGAAAGGCGCCGGCCGGGGTTCCTGGGGACGGCGTTGCGGCTGCTGGACTCGCGCGGGATGCGGGCCGAGGCGCAGCGCGTGCTCGACGAACTGGGCATCGGTATCAAGTCCATGGCCCAGCCGGTGGAGACGTTGTCGGGCGGGCAGCGGCAGGCGGTCGCGGTGGCCCGCGCGGCGGCGTTCGGCACCCGCGTGGTGATCATGGACGAGCCCACGGCCGCGCTGGGTGTCGCGGAGTCCGCGAAGGTGCTCGAACTGATCGGCCGGATTCGCGACCGGGGCCTGCCGGTGGTGCTGATCAGCCACAACATGCCGCACGTCTTCGAGATCGCCGACCGGGTGCACGTCCACCGGCTGGGCAAACGGGTCGCGGTGGTGTCGCCGCGGACGCACACCATGAACCAGGTCGTCGGCCTGCTCACCGGCGCGCTGCGGATCGGCGCGGACGGCGAGGTCGAAGAGGTCGCCCAGGCCGTGCACACCGGGCTCGACCGTTGATCCTCGCCGTCGGCCTGTGCACCGTCGACCTCGTGCAGCGGGTGGACGAGCTGCCGGTGCCCGGTCAGAAAGTCCAGTCCACGTCGGTGGAGTTGGTGGCAGGCGGTCCGGCCGCCAACGCCGCCATCACCATCGCCGCGTTGGGCGGGCGGGTTCGTCTGGTGACCGTCCTTGGTGCGCACCCACTCGCCGCGTTGGCACGACAGGACTTGCAGAAGTACGGGGTCGAGATCGTCGATGTCATGCCGGAACGTGCTGAACCGCCTGCGGTGAGCGCGGTTTCGGTCCGTCAGTCCGATGGCGAACGGACGGTCGTGTCGCACAACGCGGCCGGAGTGGACGCGGCCGCGTGGATTGATATGTCCGATGTGGACACTGTGCTGCTGGACGGCCATCACCCGGAGTTGGCGTTGAACGCGGCGCGGGAGGCGAACGGACCGGTCGTGTTGGACGCCGGCAGCTGGAAACCGGTGTTCCCGGACCTGCTGCCGCATGTGGACGTCTGCGCGTGTTCGTCGGCGTTCCGCGAGGAGGTCGACTGCCCGGTGGTCACCTGGACCGCCGGGCCCGATCCGGTGCGCTGGCGGGTGGGGTCCGACGAAGGCGCGGTGGACGTGCCTCATGTGTACGCTGTAGACACGTCCGGCGCTGGGGATGTGTGGCACGGTGCGCTGGCGTTGGGGGTGGCGCGGCTGGGTCGGGTGCCGGAAGCTGCGGACATGCCTGCGCTGATCGAGTACGCGAACCAGGTGGCCGGGACGCGGGTGCGGCACGAAGGAGCGAGCTGGCGCCATGGACTTCGCTGACCTGGTCGCCCGCGCGGCCGCGTTGGCGGACGGCCGGCGCGGCATGCTCGGCATCTGCGGCGCGCCCGGCGCCGGCAAGTCCACCCTGGCGGCCCGCCTGGTGGCGGCGCTCGGCGACCGGGCGGTCTATGTCGGGATGGACGGGTTCCACCTGGCACAGGCCGAACTGGACCGCCTGGGGCGCGCCGAACGCAAAGGCGCACCGGACACATTCGACGCGTCCGGATACGTGAACCTGTTGCGGCGCCTGCGAGATCAGACCGGCGTCGTCTACGCGCCGGAGTTCCGCCGGGAGATCGAGGAACCGATCGCCGGCGCGATCCCCGTGTTCCCGGACACACCGCTGGTCGTCACCGAGGGTAACTACCTACTCGTGCCCGAAGATCCCTGGGGGCAGGTGCGGGACCTGCTGGACGAGATCTGGTTCCTCCGGCCCGGCGAGGACGAGCGGCATCGCCGGCTGATCGCCCGGCACGAACTGTATGGCCGGTCACACCAGGAATCCCGGGACCGCGCGTTCGGGTCCGACGAACGGAACGCCACCGTGATCAACGCGACGGCAGAACGCGCTGATCTCGTGCTATCGGGGTAGCCATCCGGTCTCGTGCTGTGGAACGTCCGATAACAGCGTGCTCACGGTTCGCGGGTGCGGCGCCTAGTTGCGGCACTATGGCGGAGGTGACCGTACCCGGTTTTGATCAACACAGCGGTCCTTACCTTCTTGAACAAACACGGTCGCCCGAAAGGACGGAACGAGATGCCCACGTTGAGCGGGGTGCACCACATCGCGCTGACCGTGACTGACGTGGAGCGCAGTATCCCCTGGTACGAACGTGTGCTGGGATTCACAGTGGTCGGCAAGCAGGACGAGGACGCGGTCGGTGTCCGCAAGGCGTTCCTGCGCGGGCCGGGCGAGGGCTTCGCGCTCACGCTCGTCCAGCATCCCTTCGCGGCCGGCTCGCTGTTCGACGAGAAGCGCCCAGGTCTGGACCATGTGTCGTTCGCCGTGCCCGACGAGGATTGCCTGCGCGAGTGGACCGAGCGCCTGACGGAACACGGCGTGACCTTCTCCCCGATCACCGAGGAGTTGAGCGCGCGTGGGACGTCCGTGGTCGCCCTGCGCGACCCTGACGGCATCCAGATCGTGCTGTGGGCGGAGAAGCCCTAGTCGGCGACGGACACCAGGTGCGCGGGTTTGCGCATCTCCTGGCGGTAGCGCCAGATGCCCCAGGCCGTGCCGACGACGAAGAAGGCGATGCCGATCACCATCACGGTGGTCATCAGCCAGGGGAACTGCTCGAGCACTCCGGCGCCGTAGTAGCCGAGCAGGACCAGGGTCGGCACCCAGCAGATCGCGCCGGTCGTGGTGGCGGCCAGGTAACGGCGGGCGTCCATGCCGGCCGCGCCGGCGATCATCGGCGCGAGCGTCCGGATCCACGGGATCCACCGGGCCAGCACGATCGCCCAGAAACCGCGCCGGTCAAGGAAGTCCCGCGCCCGCGCCAGCCGTTCCTCGTTGAGCATCCGGCCACCCAGCCGGCCGGTCAGTGACGGGCCCGCGCGTTTGCCGATGTGGTAGCCGAGCTGGTTGCCCACGACGGCCACGATCGTGGCGGCGACGGACATCGCCCATGCCTGGACGTCGTGCGTGCCCTGTTGGGCGAGGACGAGGCCGGCGGTGAACAACAGCGAGTCGCCCGGCAGGAACAAGCCGATCACGAAGGCGCATTCCAGGAACACGAAGCTGAGCACGATGAGCCAGACCATGAACGGCCCGTTCGCGCCTAACCAGCCCAGCAGATCCACTTCTGCAGGGTACGTGAGAAAAGGCGCAGCTCAAGACCGCACGAAATCGGCTACGTAACGAACCGCTTGCCGGGCTTCCGGAATGACGTTTCCGAATGCCTGGAACACGTGGATCTGACCAGGCCATTCCTGCAGCTCGTGCCGTATTTCCGCGGCCTGGAGGGAAGCGGCCAACTGCCGCGAGTCGTCAATTAGACACTCGGTGTCACCGACTTGGATCAAGGTCGGCGGCCACCCTTTCTTGTCCGCTTCGAGCACCGCGAGCCGTTCCTCTCGTGGGTTCCGTTCGCCCAGGTAGGCGTCCCGGCAGGCGGCGATTCCCCGCGGTGCCAGAAATGGATCACGGCGCACGGTGTCCCGGTGCGCGGACAACGCACCGCTCAGGTCCAACCACGGCGAGAAGAACACGGCGTGGCTCGGCATCGGCAATCCCCGGCGGTTCACGTCGCCGAGCAGGCACGCGGTGAGGTGGCCGCCGGCGGAATCCCCGGACAGCACGATCCGGTCCGCCGGAACACCCCGGTCGAGCAGCGTCCGGTACACCGCAAGACAGTCGTCCGCGGCGGCCGGGAAACGGTGTTCCGGTGCTTTTCGGTAATCCGGCAGGAAAACCGGTCGCCCGGTCCGGCGGGACATCGACCACGCCAGGCCCCGGTGCGACCGGGACGAACCGAACGTGAATCCGCCGCCGTGCAGGTGCAGGATCATTCCGTTGGCGATCGACGCGCCCGCGGCCGACACCCACACGCCGCGAACGTTCCCGTACCGCGCGGGCCACATCCTGGTCCCACGCGGCGGCCGGCGCAGCCCCGCACTGTCCAGGAACTGCCTGATCGCCAGCAACCGGACACCACTCGGCGCCCACCGGTCAGCGGCGGGGCGGACGCGCGCGGCGAAGAACTGCTCAAGACGCACGCTCTGCGCGCTGGCCGTCTCGGGGACGTTCATGGTCACGAATCTACGACCGGATACCCGTTACGCGGCCACGGTCTGGCCGGAAACCGCGCGCACGAACTCGCCGATCTGCTTGATCGCCGCGTTCGCCTCGGGCAGCAGTGGCGCGAACCAGTGGAACACGTGCACCTGGCCAGGCCATACCTGCAGGTCGCAGTAGCCGCCGGCGCGCCGCAGCGACCGGGCCATCCGTTCGGAGTCACCCAGCAGGCACTCGGTGTCGCCGACCTGGATCAGCACAGGCGGCCAGCCGTGCTTGCGCACTGTCAGCACGTCCAGACGGTGATGCGTGAGCAGCGTCGGGCCCGCGTACGCCTTTCCGCACCACAGCGCGTACTCCGGCGGCACGAACGGATCCCGGAACGCCGCGTCCCGGTCCGCGAGTTCGCTGCCGGTCAGGTCAAGGAACGGCGACAACATGATCGCGGCGCCCGGCATCGGCAGCCGTTCCCGCGCGATGTCCGCGAGCAGACAGGCCGTCAGATGGCCGCCAGCGGAGTCACCACCGACCACAATCCGTTCCGGGGCGTAGGACCCCAGCAGCCGGCGATAGGCCGCCAGGGCGTCCTCAGCGGCGGCCGGAAAGGGGTGCTCCGGCGCCAGCCGGTAGTCCAGCAGCAGCACCGGCAGGCCGGTCGACGCGGAGATCCGGGCCGCGAGCTGCCGGTGGGTCCTGGGCGATCCGCACACGAACCCGCCGCCGTGCAGGTAGAGCAGCACGCCGTCCTCGGCCGCGTCCTTCGCCGCGATCCACAGGTCGCCGTCCTCGGTCTTCTTGATCTTCGTGCCCAATGGCAACGGGGTCCGGCCGATCGCGTCGAACGCCTCACGCACGATCCGCAACGGTGTGCTGCCCGGCTTGACCACGCCGCCCAGCGTGCGCAGGCTGGCCGCCATCAACCGGGCCAACAGGCGACTGGCCACGCTGGGGGTAGCAGGTAGCTCAACAGCCATGGCGATCGCCTCCCCGACGGTCTCGTCTCCCTTGACGTGACTTCTCTCACTGTAGATCACCGACCAGGTGTTCCGCTGCCCGTCAAAAGTCTTTTAAGGGGTGTGACTAGGGGATACGGTGTCGCTGTGACGGCGACGACGGGGCTGGCAGAGCGGCTGCGAACGGAACTCGGCGCGGACTCGGTGGTCACCGACCCGGACGTGATGAGCAGCTACCAGCGGGACATGATGCCGCTCGCCCCGGCCGGCAGCCCCCAGGTCGTGGTCTTCCCGGCGAACACCGCGCAGGTGCAGACGGTCGTGCGCGCCTGTGCGGAAGCGGGTGTGCCGATTGTGCCGCGGGGCGCCGGCAGCGGGCTGTCCGGTGCGGCGAACGCGATCGACGGATGCGTCGTGCTGGTGACCTCCCGGATGAACGAGATCGTCGAGATCGACCCGGACAACCGGCTCGCGGTGGTCCAACCCGGCGTGATCAACCTGGAGTTCCGTGGCGCGGTGGAGAAGCACGGCCTGTTCTATCCGCCGGACCCGTCGAGTTACGACTGGTGCACGATGGGTGGGAACGTGTCCACCAACGCTGGCGGGCTCTGCTGCGTGAAGTACGGCGTGACCACGGATTCCGTGCTGGGCCTTGAAGTCGTGCTCGCGGACGGCGAGGTGTTACGCACCGGGCGGCGGACCGTCAAGGGCGTCGCCGGCTACGACCTGACGAAGCTCTTCATCGGCAGCGAAGGCACGCTCGGCGTGATCACCGAGATCACAGTGGCGTTGAAGCCGTTGCCGCAAGCACCGGGCACGACCATCGCCGCGTTCTCCTCCACCGAGGCCGCGGGCGCCGCGGTGGCCCAGATCGTTCGCGAAGGCCTTGTGCCGTCCCTGATGGAGATCATGGACGCCTCGTCGATCCAGGCCGTCGAGGAGTACCTGAAGACGGAACTGGGCGCCGGCAAGGGATGCGCGGCCCTGCTGCTGTGCCAGTCGGACGCGGGCGGCGAGGCCGCGCGGCACGAGCTGGAAGTGATCGAACAGGTCTGCCAGAGCGCCGGCGCGGACCTCGCGTACACCACGCACGACCTGGCCGAAGGCCAGATGCTGTTGCAGGCCAGGCGAGCTGTGCTGACCGCGTTGGAGATCTACGGCACCTGGCTGACCGACGACGTGTGCGTCCCACGGACCCGGATCGCCGAACTGATCAGCGGCTGCGAACGGGTCAGCGCCGAGTGCGGCCTGCGGATCGCCGTGGTCGGGCACGCCGGCGACGGCAACATGCACCCGACGATCGTCTACGACGCCAACTCACCGGAGGAGTTCGCCCGCGCCCGCAAGGCGTTCGACGACATCCTCGCGATCGGCCTGTCCCTCGGCGGCACGGTCACCGGCGAACACGGCATCGGCAAGATCAAACGGGACTGGCTGGCCAAGGAGATCGGCCCGGTCGGCATGCGCGTCCACCGGGAGATCAAAACAGCCCTGGACCCGGGGAACCTCTTCAACCCCGGCTCGATGTTCTAGCGCTCGATCCGCTCGATGACCTGGGTGGTCTCGGCCGCGGTGGCCGCCGCGGCCTTCTTCTCCCTGCGCGCCTTGACGAACTCGAACACGATCGGGATCACCGACAGGAGCACGACCAGTACCAGGATCAGCTCGATGTGCTTGGCCACGAACTCGACCTGGCCCAGGTAGAAGCCGAGCACCACGATCCCGGCCGCCCACAGCACGCCGCCGATGGCCGAGTAGGTGAAGTACCGCTTCGGATCCATCTTGCCGACGCCGGCGAACGCGGTGATGAACGTCCGCACGATCGGCACGAACCGGGCCAGGATGATCGCGCGCGGGCCGTACTTCTCGAAGAACTCGTGTGTCTTGTCCACGTACTCCCGCTTGAACAGCTTGGAGTCCCGTTTGTTGAACAACTTCGGGCCGACGGCCCGGCCGATCCAGTACCCGCTCGCGTTCCCGGCGAACGCGCACACCGTGAGAACCACCGCCACCAGCCACAGCGGTTCGGAGATGGAGCCGCGGGCGACCGCCAGCCCGCCGACGAACAGCAGCGAGTCGCCCGGCAGGAAGAACCCCACGAGCAGGCCGCATTCGGCGAACACGATCAGGCAGATCGCCACGAAGAGGTATCCACCGAGGGCGTCGAGCAGATACGTGGCGTCCAACCACTGCGGCAAGATCGACATGGTGTTCGTCACGCCACAACCGTACAGAAGGCAGGTTAGAGGACAGTAATCAGACCGACGACGGCCCCGGCCGCGAGCCCGAGTACCAACGCCAGCAGCAGAACCAGGCCGACGCCGAACCGCTGCCGTTCGCCGACGACGTACGGCACCGGCTCCTCGGCCAGCGTCTCGATCCGCTCGGCCAACCCGTGGTCGCTGCCGGACAGCAACCCGAACCCGGGGCTCACCCCGGGCGCGACCGGCCGGTCCTCGTACGGTGGCGGCGCGTGCGCCGCCTGTGCCCGCAACGCCTGGGCCAGCAGCTCCTCCGGGTCCTTCTCCTTGGCCACGGCCAAACGGTACCCGGGGATCAGCCCTTGACCCACTCACCTCGCGCGAGGACCGCCGTCGGCCGCAGGTCGCTGTCGAGGACCACCAGGTCGGCGGCGAGGCCGACGCTCAGCGCACCGGTCTCCTCGGCCAGGCCGAGGACGGCCGCCGGCCGGGTGGCGGTCGCGGTCACCGCCTCCCGAATGGTGAGCCCACAGTTGTGGACCAGGTTGCGGAACGCCGCGTCCATGGTCAGCGTGCTGCCGGCCAGCGAGCCGCCGCCAGCGATCCTCGGCACCCCGTCGTTGACCGTGACCTCCAGGCCACCCACGTCATAGACGCCGTCGCCGACACCGGCGGCCGCGATGGCGTCCGTGATCAGGACGGTCCGTCCCGGTCCGGCGTGCCGGGCGGCCAGCCGCACCACCGTCGGGTGGACGTGCACGAGGTCAACGATCAGTTCGACGGTGATCCGCGGGTCGTCCAGGAGCACGCCGATCGGGCCGGGCTCGCGGTGGTGCAACGGCCGCATCCCGTTGAACAGGTGGGTCGCCACGGTCGCGCCCGCGTCGATCGCCGGCAGGACACTGGCCTCGGTGGCGTCGGTGTGCCCGATCGCGGCGATCACGCCCGAGTCCACCAGGCTGCTCACCGCGTACACCGCGCCTTCCAGTTCCGGCGCGATCGTGACCATGCTCACCGCGCCCTGCCCGGCGGCCAGCAGCTTGCGGATCGACTGCGGCTCCGGCGGGCACAGGATGGCCGGGTCGTGCGCGCCGCACCGGGCGGCGGACAGGAACGGGCCCTCCAGGTGGATGCCGGCCAGCAGCCCCTCCTGGACCATTTCGGCCAGGGCGGCGACCTGGTTGACCAGTTCCGGCACCGGCCGGGAGACCAGGGACGCGAGCATGGTCGTGGTGCCGTACCGGCGATGGGCCTCCACGGCTGTGCCGACGCGGAGCGGGTCGGTGTCGGTGAACGCCTCGCCGCCGCCGCCGTGGCAGTGGATGTCCACGAAACCGGGGACTATCCAGGCGCCGGCCACATCTGTCACCGCCGCGCCGGACTGTTCTGGGGAGCCTGAGCCGAGCGCGGTGATCGTCCCGTTCTCGACCTCCAGCCACCCGGGATCGAGGACACCGTCCTGTGTCACGACCTTGCCCCCAGAGATCACCAGGTGAGTCATGCCCACGATGATGGGACACGAACCCATCATTGGTCTATACCAACAGACCACCGTCACTCGTGCGGGCGCGCGCCATCCGCCCGGATTTCCCAGGCAGACAGGGCAAAACAGGATCAGGCGGGGCCGGCCATTATTTTCTGCAAAGCATCGAGAGCGCGGCTCGCGGTCGACTTGACGGTGCCCTTCGAGATGCCCGCGGCCTCAGCGATCTCCGCCTCCGACAGCCCGCCGTAGTACCGCAGCACGAGCACCTCGCGCTGCCTGGGCGGAAGCTGCGACAACGCCTGAACGACGGCCTGATGCTCGGCCGTGAGCATGGCCAGGCTCTCCGCGGACCGCGCGTTCACAGCGTGTGGCGGCGTGTAGTCCCGCGCGGTCTTACGGCGACGCAGCACGCTGCGCGACCCGTTCACCACCGCGGTCCGCAGGTAGCCGACCGCGGCCGCGCCGTCACGCAGGTTGCCCCAGTGCCGGTGCAGGCCGGTGAACGCCTCCTGCACCACGTCCTCAGCCGTCGCGGGCTCGTCCACCAGCAACAACGCCAACCTGACCAACCGCATCCGATGGGTTCGGTACAGGTCTTCCAGAGTCAGCTGAGTCGGGACCTCGGCCGCGGGACCGCTGTCCAGGACGCGCAGCCGGCTGAGCGTCTGCTCCACCGTGCGCTCGGCGTTCTGCTGCGGACCGGGCCACATCGGCTGCCCGCCCGGTACACCCTGCGACTGTGGGGGACCACCGCCGTCTCTACCAAGACCTGCCACGCAGTGAGCCTATCGGGCCGCAGCGTGACGTACAGGGTCCGTTTACTGGAACAACGACGATCACCGCCTGCACCGTGGGTAACATCCCGGCCATGGCCTGGTTCACGGTGGACACCACGTACGTCGAAGACCGCGACAAACTGCTGGAAGTGCGCCCGAAACACCGCGACTACCTGCGTGGGCTGGTCGAGAAAGGGCACGTCCTGGTGGCCGGCCCGTGGGCCGACGACCACGGCGGTTTCGTGATCTACCAGGTCGACGACCGCGCCCAACTGGACCGGTTGCTGGCCGACGACCCGTACACCACCGAGGGCATATCGGCTGGTCGCCGGATCGACGAGGTGAAAATCACCCTCGGCGCCTGGCTGCCTCAGTAGGTTCCGCCGAGCTTGGTGTGGTCCCAGCTGACCACCTTGGTCGGCCGGAACACCAGGCCGACCCGTTTCTCGGCCTGCTGGCGGATGAACTGGGCGGCCGCGGTCACCACCTCGTCCGCCCCCTTGGCCATCTTCACCAGCAGTTCGGTGCCGATCCGGACGATCTCTTCGGTTTCTTCGATGATCTCGACGTCGCACTCCATCGAGACGCCCCGCAGCTCCTCGTACACCTCACCGGTCTCGACCAGCACGGTCGCCTCCGGCAGGCGGCGCAAATTCGCCACTTTCTGCGAGCTGCCGTATGTCCACGTGGCGATGCCGTCGCCGGCGGGGATGTAGAACACCGGGACGATGTGCGGCCGGCCCTTCGGGCCGATCGTGGCCACGTTCGCCACCCGCCCGCCGGCCAGGTAGGACCGCACCTCGTCCGGTGTCATCTTGATCTGCGCGCGCCGTGACATGGTGCTGATCTAACCCCGAGCCTCCAGGTCGGCGCGCCCACCCGGCCCGACGATGCTCGACTCCTGCTCGCCGCGCTTGGCGATGTCCTCGATCGCGGCCTTGTCGGCGGCCGGCATGAACCGGCGGCTGGCCAGTTCCACGGCCCGCGGGATCAGGGCCCGGACCAGCTTGAGCACACCGACCCAACTCGGCACGTGGATCACGCGGGACCGTCGTGCGATGCCTTCGTCGAGCAGGTCCACGGCCAGCGACTGCGGGTACGTCTTGCTCAGCAGCCCAGGCGTGCTGGTTCGCAGCGCACCGAACACGGGATGCTTGTCGGCGCTGTTGACCATGTCGGTCGCGATCCACGTGGGGTGCGCGACCCCAACGGCCACCCGGAGATGCTGCACCTCAGCACGCAGGCTGTTGGCGAACGCCTCCACGCCGGCCTTGGCCGCGCTGTACGCGGCGTTGCCGGGGATGTGCACGACGGCCGCGAGCGACGAGATGATCAGCACGTAGCCCTTGCGCTCGATCACGTGCGGCAGGCAGACCCGCACAGTGCGCCACACGCCGAGGAGATCCACCTCGATCACGCGCTCGAACGCCCTGCGGTCGATGGACCGGGCGAATCCGGTGGCCGCGATGCCGGCGTTGGCGACCACGACGTCGATGCCGCCGAAGTGCTCGACCACCCCGGCCACGGCCTTCTCCATCGCGTCCCAGCTGGTGACGTCCGCCTCCCAGAACGCGGCGTCGGCACCGCACTCCGCGGCGACCCGCTTGAGCTCGTCGGGCTCCAGGCCGACCAGGGCGACCTTGGCGCCCTGTGCGGCCATCCGCCGGGCCAGGCCAGCGCCGATGCCGCGGGCCGCCCCGGTGATGAGTACGACCTTGCCCTTGACGTTCATGCGGCCCACGGCTGCCTCCTTGCCCGAACGACCTCGTCCTGGGCCTGAACGTACCGTAACCTACTATCAGTAAGCTACCGTCAGTCAGAAGAGACGTCGGTGAGCTGCTTGATCTCCGCCTCGCTCAGCTCCAGCGTCGCGGACCGCACCAGCGGCGACACCTGGTCGGCCTTGCTGGCGCTCGCGATGGGCGCGACGACCTGAGGCCGCGCTCGAAGCCACGCGAGCGCGACACTCGCGACCGGCGCCTGGTACTTCGCCGCGATCTCGTCGAGCGCTCCCAGGACGCGCTTGCCGCGGTCGTCGTAGTACGCACGGGCCGCACCGGCACGCGGGCTGCCCTCACCGTCGTTGGGATTACCGCGGTACTTGCCGGTAAGGAACCCCCTGGCCAGTGAGTAGTACGGGAGCACGGCGAGGTTCTCGCGGGCCGCGAGCGGTGCGTAGGTCGTCTCGTAGTCCGAGCGGTCCACGAGGTTGTACTTCGGCTGCAGCGCGACGTACCGGGTGAGGCCCTCGCGGTCGGCGAACTCCAGGGACGCCGTGATCCGCTCCGGGCTGAGGTTGGACGCCCCGACGTACCGGACCTTGCCCGCCTTGACCAGCGCGTCGAACGCGGTGACGGTCTCCTCCACGGGCGTGTCCAGGTCGTCGAAATGCGCCCAGTAGAGGTCGATCACATCGGTCTGCAGCCGTTTCAGCGACGCGTCCGCCGCGTCCCGCACGAACTTGGCCGAGAGGCCCTTGAACTGCGGGTGCGCACCGACTTTCGTGGCAACCACGACGTTGTCCCGGTTGCCCCGCGCGGCCATCCACTCGCCGATGATCGTCTCGGACTCACCGCCCGAGTTGCCCGGGGCCCACGCCGAGTACGAGTCGGCGGTGTCCACGAAGTCACCGCCGCCTTCGGCATAGGCGTCCAGCACAGCGAAGGACTCGTCCTTGTCGGCCCGCCAGCCGAAGACGTTGCCACCGAGGTTGAGCGGGAACACATTCAGGTCGGTTCCGGGAATGTTCGTCATCCGTCGAACGTATCCCTATGTGCTGGATACGCACACAGTCCGGGAGGAAATCTCATGACGCAGGTCGGCAAGGTCGGCATCTGGAGCAGCTTCCACCTCTGGCCGGGGAACCAGGAGTTCGCCGCGGAGCTGGAAGAACTCGGCTTCGGGGCGTTGTGGCTGGGCAGTTCGCCCGGTGACGACCTCAAGATCGTCGAGGACCTGCTGGACGCGACGAAGACCTTCACGGTCGCGACCGGGATCGTGAACGTGTGGAAGGACGACGCGGCGTCGATCGGGGCGGCGTTCCGCCGGATCGACGCGAAACACCCGAACCGGTTCCTGCTCGGCATCGGCGCCAGCCACAAGCTCTTCAACACCCAGTACGAGAAGCCGTACGACAAGCTCGTGTCCTATCTGGACGGTCTGGACGCGGCCGGTGTGCCCGAGTCGAGCCGGGTGTTGGCGGCCTTGGGCCCCAAGGTGTTGGAGCTCTCGGCGGCCCGTTCCGCCGGCGCCCACCCGTACCTGACCACTCCGGAGCATTCCGAGACGGCACGGAGGATCCTCGGCCCGGACAAGCTGCTGGCCCCGGAACTGGCCGTCACCCTCGAACCGGACCTTGCCGAAGCGCGCGCGACGGCCCGGGTGTACCTGGCCACCTACCTGCAACTTCCCAACTACACCAACAACTTCAAGCGCCTTGGCTTCACTGACGACGACTTCGCCGACGGCGGCAGCGACCGGCTGGTGGACACCCTGATCCCGCACGGTGCGGACGCCGCACTGGCCAAAGCCGCCGAGCACCACGAGGCCGGCGCCGACCACGTGAACATCCAGGTGATCACCCGCGACTTCACGCTGTCCAAGGACGGCATCCGCGCACTCGGCGCCGCCCTACCCCGATGATCTGTGGAACGCGGGGCGGCTGCCGCGGTTGCGTCGGGACTTGAGCCACGCCAGCCGGTGCTGGGTCTCGGCGTAGTGGTCGGTGATGGTGACCCGGGCGGTGTCGAACGAGTGCAACACCGCCCGGTTCAGCTCCAGCGTGGCGCGGTCCCGCCAGAGCGTCCGGTCGGTCGACGTGTCCAGTCCGAGGTGGATGGCGACCGGCCGGAGCATCGCGTACGCCGACTCGTCGGCGAGGCTCCTGGTTCCGATGTCCGTGCCCACGAACCAGGTGTTGAACGGCGCGGCGGGATAGTCGACGCCGCCGATGCGCAGCCGCATGTTGGTGATCACCGGCACGGCCGGCCACCGTAAGCCGAGGTCCGCGAACCACGGCAGGTCCGGGTGCGTCAACGGCACCTCGAGGACGACCTCCGTCGGCAGGTTCACGAACGTCGGATCCGCTGTGCCCGCGCTGACGACGAGCGGCAGGTGGTCGAAGGCGCCGGCCGGGGACGGTGGTCGCCAGCCGAGTGCCGTGACCCAGTCGGTGAACTCGGCGTTCCGCGCGTCGCCCCGGTCGTGGTGGCCGGCGTAGCTGACCAGGTGGGCGTTCCAGATCCGCGGGCCGGGGTGGTCCGGCCGGTCCGGCGCGAAGACCGTGACCAGCGGCTGGATCCGGCCCTGGTTGGTGGCCAGCCGCAGGTGCTCGAAGCACTGCGCGGCCACGGCGTGCGCCTTGTGGATGCCACGGAGGTCACGCACCTTGAGCCGGCGCCACGGCAGGCCGCTGGTGCACCACCCGCTGTCCCGCAATGCCACCCGGGCGCCGTAGCAGAGTTCCTCGTGGGTGTGCCGGTAGGTGCCGGTCTCCTCGATCTCCGCGCGCACCACGTCCAGCCGCCGGCGCAGGGCGCCTGCCTCGGGGTGCGCGTCGTGGAACATCCGCAGGAAGTCCTCCGCCGCCGCGAAGGTGACCGATCCGCCGGTGATCGTTTCGTTATAAAGCGCGGTCACGGCCGGAAATCTACGGCCCGCGCGCACGCTCCCGACACTGCCAGACGGGTCACCTGGCCAAGCCAGCCGATCGGGTGACCCAGCACACCGTGGGTGACCCGCTCGGCAGCTTGACCGCGGACTTGAGATCCCTAGCCGGTGATGTCGACGCCCTTCCAGAACGCCACCCGGTCCTTGATCTCGGCGGCCGCGTCCTTCGGCTCCGGGTAGTACCAGGCCGCGTCGGGGTTCTCCGCGCCGTCCACCCGCAACGTGTAGTAGCTGGCAGTGCCCTTCCACGGGCACACCGAGGTGGTCTCGGACGGCTGGAGGTACTGCTGTTGAACTGAATCGATCGGGAAGTAGTGGTTCCCCTCCACGACCACGGTCTCGTCACTCTCCGCTATCACTGTTCCGTTCCAGCGTGCTGTCGCCATAACCCCAGTTTGCCCCTCGTAGGATTCGGCTGCACACGGCATTGCCGAGCCCTGAGGAGGACGAGACCGATGCCCATCGCAACACCCGAGGTCTACGCGGAGATGCTGGACAAGGCGAAGCACAACGAGTTCGCCTACCCAGCCATCAACGTCACCTCCTCGGAGACCCTGAACGCCGCGCTGCGAGGCTTCGCCGAGGCGCAGAGCGACGGCATCGTGCAGGTGTCCACCGGCGGCGCCGAGTTCGCCTCCGGCACCAAGGTGAAGGACATGGTCACCGGCGCCACCGCGCTCGCCGAGTACGCCCACGTGGTGGCGGCGAAGTACCCGGTGAACATCGCGCTGCACACCGACCACTGCCCCAAGGACAAGCTGGACGGCTTCGTCCGCCCGCTGATCGAGATCAGCAAGGACCGTGTCGCCCGCGGCCAGAACCCGCTGTTCCAGTCGCACATGTGGGACGGCAGCGCGGTCCCGATCGACGAGAACCTGAAGATCGCGGCCGAACTGCTCACCCAGACCGTCGAGGCCAACATCATCCTCGAGGTCGAGATCGGCGTGGTCGGCGGCGAAGAGGACGGCGTCGCCAACGAGATCAACGAGAAGCTGTACACCAGCGAAGAGGACTACCTGAAGACCCTGGACGCCCTCGGCGCGGGCGAGCGCGGCCGGTACCTGCTCGCCGCGACCTTCGGCAACGTCCACGGCGTCTACAAGCCCGGCAACGTGAAGCTGCGCCCAGAGGTGCTGAAGCGCGGCCAGGAGGTGGCCGCCCAGAAACTCGGCCGCCCCGCCGACGCCAAACCCTTCGAACTGGTCTTCCACGGCGGCTCCGGCTCGGAACTCTCGGAGATCCACGAAGCGCTCAGCTACGGCGTGGTGAAGATGAACATCGACACTGACACCCAGTACGCCTTCACCCGCCCGATCGCCGACCACATGCTCAAGAACTACGACGGCGTCCTGAAAATCGACGGCGAAGTGGGCAACAAGAAAGCCTACGACCCCCGCAGCTACCTGAAGATCGCCGAACAAGCGATGGCCGCCCGAGTCACCGAAGCCTGCCAGCACCTGAAGTCCGCCGGCCGCATGCTCGCCGGCTGACCCACACCGATCGAGTGAAGTCCGTGCGGGCGGACCGTTCGCACGGACTCACTGTTGCCAAAGCCCCTTTCCAAGCGCCCCAACGGATAGACTGGCCCCGGGGTCGCCCCCGCGCGAATTCCAGGGGTCGTCGCAACATGGGTTGATCAACTGGCTTCGGCGAGGAGCCTAGCCAGGCGTTCGGCTGGGGTCTCCGAGTCGAGCGTTTTGCGTGGGCGGCTGTTGAGTTCGGCGGCGATGGCATCGAGGTCGTCGCGGGTGTGTCGGGACAGGTCAGTGCCTTTGGGGAAGTACTCGCGCAGCAGGCCGTTGGTGTTCTCGTTGCTGCCGCGTTGCCAGGGGCTGCGTGCCGATCGCGGACTTGCGGGCTTTGCCGATGATCAGGTCGCCTTCCCAGTGGCCGGGGATGGCTCGGTCCGCGGCTTCGGCCGGAGGCTCGCTGATCATCACCATGTCGCGGGACATGCGGGGTTGTCGTGTGGTGGCCTGTCGGTGGGGGGCGGCGCAGGGCACGCCCAGTGCGCAAGGCGCGGGTCAGCTCGCGGCGCAGTTCGCCGCGTCCCTGGACATTGAGGGCGTGGTAGATCGTCTCGTGGGTCTCGCGCATCTCCGGCCGGTCGGGGAAGCGTGCCCGCAGCGCGTTGCTGATCTGCTCCGGGCTCCATCTCATTGTCAGGTGGCCCTGGACGAACTCGCGCAGCTCGGGATTCTGGGCGATCTTGCCCGGTTTCGGGCGTGGCCGGCGAGCGTCAGCGCGGGCCTGTGCGGCGTGGGCCGGTACTGGCCATTGTCGGGGTGCCGGTTGCGGTGGACTTCCCGGCTGATGGTCGAGGGCGCTCGACCCAGTTCGGTCGCGATGGTGCGAAGGGACGCCTTCTCTCGCAGCCGGTCTGCGATTCGGATGCGCTCGGACTCCAGCAGATAGCGAGAAGGGCCTGCCGAGGGCGGCTCCCGATAGATCGGGGATGCCGCCCTCGGCAGGCCCTTGCTCGGAGAGGGTGGGGACTTCGCTGCGGATGGTCGGCCGGGAGACAGGACGAAGCACCGGTTTGTGGTGCGAGCACGCACCTGGTTGAGGCCCGGCGCTCGTTGCGTTGTCAGCCGAAGGGCGACCGCTCGCCGTTCGCGTCGTACAGCTTCACGTTGTCGGCTCGGATGGGGATTCCCGTGTCCGGGGCCGCGGCGACCGCGCGCCACGCGTCCAGGTGTGCCTGGGATTCCCACCGCTCGAAGTTGTTCACCCGGGCGGGGTTCAGTGGGTCGGCGGTGATGGCCAGGTCGAGGCAGCCTGGGGCGGCGCGTCCCCGGCGCAGGAGGTCGTGGTGGGCGGCGACGAACGTGTCGCGGTGCTCCGGGTCGACTTCCAGGTAGCCGGCGATGATCAGCATGAGTGCCCTTCCGATGATCAGGGTCGTCAGTGATCAGACAGTGGACGCCGGGGAAAGTCATCGGGTACCGGCATGGCGATCGTTGGTGACCCTCGCGGCGCCGGCGAGCCTGCTGGGCTGATTTGATGGGTGTCATGCACGATAACCTGCTTGGCCCGGAGCCCACGTTGTTGCCCGACCGTGCGGAGCAGCAGGCCGCTGTCGACGGTGGCACGGATGCCGCCGAGGTCGTCGCCACCTGGCCGGACTTCAGTGAGGGGTGGGCGATCCTGGCCGAACGCGCGTTGGCGAACGACGAGACGGTCGCGGCGTACGCCTATGCCCGCACCGGCTACCACCGGGGGCTGGACCAGTTGCGTCGCTCGGGGTGGAAGGGCTTCGGTCCGGTCCCGTGGGCGCACCGGCCGAACCGGGGTTTCCTGCGCGCGCTGGCGGCTTTGGGCCGCGCCGCGCAACGGATCGGGGAGACCGAGGAGTATGAGCGGGTCAGGAAGTTCCTGACCGACTCCGACCCGGCCGCCCCCGGCATCTAGGACGGCCGGGAGACGCCTCAGCAGCGGCCGAGCATGGACGTCAGAGCGGACTTCTCGGCGCTGTTGACGGTCAGCGCCCACTTGTACTTCGAGGCGACCCACATCCGCGCGTAGGTGCACCAGTACGACGTGAGTGGCGGCTTCCAGACGTCCGGCGACTTGTCGCCCTTGGCCTGGTTCACGTTGTCGGTGACCGCGATCAGCTGTGGGCTGGACAGGTCGTTGGCGAACTGCTCGCGTTTGGCGGTCGTCCAGGAACGGGCGCCGGTGCGCCACGCGTTCGCCAGCGGGACGACGTGGTCGATGTCGACGTCGGACGCGGCGTGCCAGGTGGCGCCGTCGTACGGGCTCAACCAGGTGCCGGAGGTGGCCGAGCAGGACGCACTGGTGACGACGTTGGTGCCGTCCCGCTTGAGCACTGTCTCCCGTGTGTCGCACGTGCCCGACACGATGTGCCAGTGCGGGAACAGGTCGCGGCTGTAGCCGGTCATGGTCCCGTCGGCCGCGACGGTCAGCGACGCGAGTTCCGACCGGGCCGTGGCAGCGGTCGGGATGCCCGGCGGGGTCGCGTTCGCGACACCCACGAGACTCAACAGGAGCGCGAGGACAAGCGGCAGGGTCCGTAAGGCGTTCTTGGCGGACATGTCACCTCCGTGTTGTGGGTCACGTCGACCGTGACTCACGGAGGTGACCAGAGACAACACCTTCGGGTGACGCCTTGGCGACTGACCGTTAAACGACACCTCGGGCGACGCGCAGGTCCTCGGTGTGCCGGTACCACGTCCACCGGGTCATCGGCCGTGGATGGACCGTGCCGTCCTTGACCGGGACGATCGGCAGGGTGCCGAGCTGGAACGCCCGGCCGTGCAACTCGCGCAAGCGTTTGCCTGTCAGGCCGCGGTGGATCACCTTCACGACGACACCCTGCGGACCGGGTGTGACCTCCACCGCGCTGACCTTCCCGCGGAACGCCAAGGTGTCGTCGCAGTAGCCGACGCCCTTGGTGGTGCCGATCTCACCGAGGCCGACCAGCACGCCACCGGCGTCGTCGCGGACCAATGGGACCGAATCCACCTCGCCACCCAACGCCACCGCCACCGCGTCGCCATGCACCCCCCAGAGCGCGAGCACGGCCGAGTCCTTGGTCGGTACGAACCCGACCACGACACTCCCGAGCAGTTCCCGGCGCATGATCCGCAGCACAACGGCGGCCAGGTCAGCGTCGGTGCCGAGGACCACCAGACGGCGGTCGCCGAGGGTGCCGAGCTGGGGATCCACCTCCGGACGGCCGGGTGTCGCGGCCACTTCGAGCACGTCGACGCCGTCACGCTCGGTCAGCTCCGCGAACCGACGGTGATTCACGGCATCGCCGCAGGCCAATACGAGTGCACCCAACCCAAGCTCCTGGTCTAGTCTTCAGCACCGGCATTTCGCACACCGATCCATCTGGAGTTTCACATGCCGGCCATCGTGCTCATCGGCGCCCAGTGGGGCGACGAAGGTAAGGGCAAGGCAACCGACCTGCTCGGTGACCGCGTCCAGTGGGTCGTCCGCTACCAGGGCGGCAACAACGCGGGGCACACCGTCGTCCTTCCCGACGGGCAGGACTTCGCGTTGCACCTGATCCCGTCCGGCATCCTCACCCCGGGTGTGACCAACGTGATCGGCAACGGCGTGGTCGTGGACCCCGGCGTGCTGCTGGCCGAGCTGTCCGGCCTTGAAGCCAGGAACGTCGACACCGGCAAGCTGCTGATCTCGGCGGACGCGCACCTGATCATGCCGTACCACGTGGCGATCGACAAAGTGACCGAGCGGTACCTCGGCAAGGCGAAGATCGGCACGACCGGCCGCGGCATCGGCCCGTGCTACCAGGACAAGGTGGCCCGCGTCGGCGTGCGCGTGCAGGACCTGCTGGACGAGAAGATCATGCGCCAGAAGGTCGACGCGGCACTGGACTTCAAGAACCAGGTGCTGGTGAAGGTGTACAACCACCGCGCGCTGGACCCGAACCAGGTCGCGGACTCGGTGCTGGCGCAGGGCCAGAAGTTCCTGCACCGGATCGCCGACACCCGGCTGCTGCTCAACCAGGCCCTGGAGCGCGGTGAGAACGTGCTGTTGGAGGGCTCCCAGGGCACGCTGCTGGACGTCGACCACGGCACGTACCCGTTCGTCACGTCCTCGAACCCGACCTCCGGCGGGGCCAGCGCGGGTTCGGGCATCGGCCCGACCCGGATCACGACCGTGATCGGCATCCTGAAGGCGTACACGACCCGCGTGGGCTCCGGTCCGTTCCCGACCGAGCTGACCGACGAGATGGGCGAGCGCCTGCGCAAGTCCGGCGGCGAGTTCGGGGTCACCACCGGCCGCTCGCGGCGCACCGGCTGGTTCGACGCCGTGATCGCCCGGTACGCCGCCCGGGTCAACGGGATCACCGACTTCTTCCTGACCAAGCTGGACGTGCTGTCCGGCCTGGACACCGTGCCGATCTGTGTCGGGTACGAAGTGGACGGCCGCCGGGTCGACGACATGCCGATGACCCAGACCGACGTGCACCACGCGATCCCGGTGTACGAGGAGATGCCTGGCTGGTGGGAGGACCTGAGCGAGTGCCGCGAGTTCGGCGAGCTGCCGGCGAACGCGCGGGCCTACGTGGAACACCTGGAGGAGCTCTCGGGCGCCAGGGTCTCCGCGATCGGCGTCGGCCCCGGCCGGGACCAGACCATCGTCCGCCACGACATGGTCCGCTGAACACCCCGTCCACATCCCGGGACCCACTATTCGGGAGGCGTTGACGGCCCGCTGACGGGCCCGAACACTCGGCCCCATGAGTGGGACATCACTCGCCACGCGGCCGGTGGTCGGGCAACCCGTTGCGGCGCCGTCGAAACGGCGGCGTTGGCGGCTTCCTGACCTGCGCAGGTGGATCAGTCCACTTGCGATAGTCGGGCTGTGGCAGCTGGCGAGCGGCACCGGCCTGCTGCCGGCGGACAAGCTCAGCTCGCCGTGGACCGTGCTGCGGTCCGGCGTCGAGCTGGCGCGCAGCGGTGAGCTGGGTGAGGCGTTCGTCGTCTCGTTGCGGCGGGTGGCCGTCGGGTTCGTGATCGGCGCGGTCGTCGGGCTGGTGCTCGGCATCGTCTCGGGGTTGTCGAAGTGGGGCGCGGCACTGGTCGACCCGCCGGTGCAGATGCTGCGGACGTTGCCGTTCCTCGGGCTGATCCCGTTGTTCATCCTGTGGTTCGGGATCGGCGAGGAGCCGAAGATCGCCCTGGTGGCGCTCGGCGTGTCGTTTCCGTTGTACCTCAACGTGCATTCGGCCATCCGGGGCACCGAGCCGCAGCTGATCGACGCGAGCAGGGTCCTCGGGTTCACCAGGGTGGAACGGCTTCGGCACGTGGTGCTGCCGTCGGCGGTGCCGCAGACCCTGGTCGGGGTCCGGCAGTCGTTGGGGGTCGCCTGGCTTTCGCTGATCGTCGGCGAGCAGATCAACGCCGACGCGGGACTCGGGTATCTGATCAACAACGCGCGTGACTTCCTGCGCACGGACGTCATCGTGGTCGGCCTTGTCGTGTACGCGATTCTGGGCCTGGTCACCGATGCCCTGGTGCGGCTGCTGGAACGGAGGGCGCTGCGATGGCGGGGGTGACGGTTCGCGGCCTGACCAAACGGTACGGCGAGCGGGTCGTGCTCGACCGGCTGGACCTGGACATCGCGCCGGGCGAGTTCGTGGCCTTGTTGGGGCACAGCGGTTCCGGTAAGTCGACGCTGCTGCGGGTACTCGCCGGGGTCGACCGGGAAGTCGAAGGTGAGGCGCGGGTCGACGGCACGGTGTCCATGGCGTTCCAGCAGCCGCGGTTGCTGCCGTGGCGACGGGTGTGGCGCAACATCGTGCTCGGCCTGCACAAGCCGGACGCCGGTCGTGAGCTGGCGCTGAAGGCACTGGCCGAGGTGCGGCTGGCCGACCACGCCGACAAGTGGCCGCGCACGTTGTCCGGCGGCGAGGCGCAACGCGTGTCGTTGGCTCGGGCTTTGGTGCGTGAGCCCGACCTGCTGTTGCTGGACGAGCCGTTCGCGGCTCTGGACGCCTTGACCCGGTTGGCGATGCACCGGCTGGTGCTGGACCTGTGGCGGGCGCACCGGCCGTCGGTGCTGCTGGTCACGCACGACGTCGACGAGGCGTTGCGGCTCGCCTCCCGGGTCCTGGTGCTGTCCGGTGGCCGGATCGTCAGTGAACACACGCCCGGCGAGCACGTCCGGGCCGCCGTCCTCGCCGACCTTGGAGTGAGTGAAAGTGCGACTGCGTAACGGAATTCTGGTGGCCGTGGCGGCGGTGTCGTTAGCCGCGTGCGGTACGGGAACGTCCGCGACCGGGGACGACCTGACCAAGGTCGTGTTGAAGGTCGGTGACCAGAAGGGGTCGTCGAAGGCCCTGCTGACCGCGGCGGGCCTGGACAAGGCGCCGTACCGGATCGAGTGGTCGACGTTCACGTCCGGGCCGCCGCTGCTGGAGGCCGCGTCCAGCGGGGCGATCGACATCGGCGCGGTCGGCAACACACCGCCGATCTTCGCCGCGGCGGCGAACGCCAAGATCTCGGTGGTCAGCTCCGCCAAAGGGAACGTGACCAGCGACGCCGTCCTGGTGCCGGCGGACTCGCCGCTGCGGTCCGTGCAGGACCTGCGGGGCAAGAACGTCGCGGTGGCCAAGGGCAGCTCGGCGCACGGCCAGATCCTGCTGACCCTCAAGGCCGCCAATCTGTCCACAAAGGATCTCAAACTGAACTTCCTGCAGCCTGCGGACGCTTACGCCGCGTTCACGCAGAAGCGCGTCGACGCGTGGGCGATCTGGGATCCGTACACCTCGCAGGCGCTGCAGGAAGCCAACGCCCGCGTGCTCGTCGACGGCACTGGAACGGCGAACGGCTACTCGTTCCAGGTCGCCGGCCGGACCGCGCTGGCCGACCCGGGCAAGTCCGCGGGCATCAAGGACTACGTGACCCGGATCGCGAAGGCCGAGAAATGGGCCGACACCCACCACGGCGACTGGGCCAAGGCGTGGTCGGCCGACACCGGTCTGGTGATCAAGGTGACGACGGCGGCCACCGACGCGGGCCCGGACCTGCCCGTCGCACTGGACGACGAGGTGGTCCGGTCCGAGCAGCGACTCGCCGACGCCTTCACCGACGACCGGACCCTGACGTCCAAAGTGGACTTCCAGGCGTTCGTGGACAAGCGGTACGCGGCCGACCTGGACGCGGCAAGGAGCAACTCATGAGCATCACCCTGCACTGGTTCCTGCCCACGTCGGGAGACGGCCGAACGATCGTGGAACGCTTCCACGCCAACCGTTCCCTCGGCGCGCCCGCGCAGCGGCCGGCGGACATCGACTACCTCGGCCAGGTGGCCCGCGCCGCCGAGCAGCTGGGCTTCACCGGCGTGCTGACCCCGACCGGGACCTGGTGCGAGGACGCCTGGCTGACCACGGCCGCGCTCATCTCCCAGACGTCCAGGCTGAAGTTCCTGGTGGCGTTCCGGCCCGGCGTGATCTCGCCGACCCTGGCCGCCCAGATGGCCGCCACCTACCAGCGGATCTCCCGCGGGCGGCTGCTGCTGAACGTGGTGACCGGCGGCGACGCCATCGAGCAGCAACGGTTCGGCGACTGGCACGACCATGACCAACGCTATGCCCGGACGGACGAGTTCCTGACGATCGTGCGTGGCGTGTGGACCGGCAAGCCGTTCGACTTCGACGGCGACCACTACCGGGTCGCGGGCGCCACCGTCCTCGCGCCGCCGGATCCGCTCCCGCAGATCTACTTCGGTGGCTCCTCCCCGGCCGCGTTGCCCGTGGCGGCCCGGTCCGCCGACGTGTACCTCACCTGGGGCGAGCCGCCCGCGCAGGTCGCCGAGAAGATCGCCAAGGTCCGCGCGCTGGCCGAGGCGCACGGCCGGAAGCTCCGGTTCGGGATCCGGCTGCACACCATCTCCCGGGACACGTCCGAGGAAGCCTGGCGGGAGGCGGGCAAGCTGCTGGACGCCCTCGACCCGGACCAGGTCGCCAAAGCCCAGGCGCAACTCGCGGCCAGCGAGTCCGTCGGCCAGCAGCGAATGGTCCAGCTGCACCGCGGCGCGCTGGACGCGGGCGTCCGTGGCCTGGAGATCCATCCGGGCCTGTGGGCGGGCATCGGCCTGGTCCGCGGCGGCGCCGGCACCGCACTGGTCGGCAGCCACGCCGAAGTCGCCGACCTGATCGCCGAGTACCACAGCCTGGGCATCGACGAGTTCGTCCTGTCCGGCTATCCCCACCTGGAAGAGGCGTACTGGTTCGGCGAGGGAGTCCGTCCCGAACTGGCCCGCCGCGGCCTGCTGACCGACGAACGCGCCCTGGCTCCAGTTGGGTGATGACCTCACCACGCCGTGGTGAGCAGCTCTCGACCGAGGGACGTCGGTCGGTGCAGCATCCGGTTCCCCTCGCGGTGACTGGTGATGAGACCGGCGTTGCGCAGGACGGTGGTGTGCTCGCTGGCGGACGCGGCGGAGATGGTGAGGTGCCGGGACAGGTCTGTGGTGGTGACGGGGTCCAGGTGGGCGCCGATGGCGTTGAGGATCGCCGCGCGTGTGCCGCCGACGAGCGCGGTGAGCGCGGCGCGCGGTGTGTTCTCACGACCGGGAAGTGTGTCCAGATGGTGCTGCGCGGGGTAGATCAGCACGGGCGGCAGGGCCGCGTCGAACAGCGTGATCGGGGCGCCGACGCAGAAGTAGGCGGGGATGAGCAGCAGTCCACGGCCGTCCAGGAACATCTCCTGGTCGCAGTGACCGGGTATCCGTAGCTCACCGTGGGACCAGCTGACCCATGGGTGCAGGCTGGCGAAGAGCCCGTCCACGCCGTTGTCGGCCAGAGCTTCGGCGCGGAGCTGCCGGTCCCGGGCCAGCGCGGAGTGGGCACCGCGGTGATGCGGCCGGACGGTCAGGTCGTAGCAGGCCTGCAGGGTGTCGGTCAGCTCGACCAGAGTGGTCGGGTCACCGGCGGCAAGCGGTCCGGCGGTGGGCGGCAGGTACGCCAGATGCCGTGACCGCGCCAGACATTGGATGTCGTTGCGGAGCATCGGCCGTGGCGTGAAACGGATCGCGTCAAGCCCTTCGGCCAGGCCGTACAGACTGTCGCTGGGGGTGAGGAAGTCCGGGAAGTAGCCGATCCGCGGGACCAGCGCGAGCAGCGGCCGCAGCCGGGCGCCGAAGTCCGCCGACCGCATCGCGTCCTTGGCCTGGTCGCGCCAGGTATGGAACAGCAGGTCGCCGGGTTGGCGGCGGAGCATCTGGATGGCGAGGATCAGTTCCCACAGCGGGTCCGGCCGGGGTGCGACTCGGGTCCGCGCGATGTCCGCACTGGTGAAATACATCCGCAGCACGGCCGCTGATTCTTCACGGACTCGTTGAGGTGTCGGCTAAACATTCACTAACTGGCGCGCCTCACTCCTCGCGGCTGAGCTTGGCCTCCTCCAGGTCCAGCTCCCGCAGCACCCGCCGCAGCACATCGTCGTCGATCTCGCGGGCGTCCCGCGCGGCCACGAAGACCTCCCGTTCGGCGTCCAGCATCACCCGCCGCAGCCGGCGGTGCGCGGCGGCCGGACTTTCCCGCTCCTGCCGGCCAAGTCGTTCCCACGCCGCGTTGCCCCGCATCTCGGCCACTCCGCGCAGGCGTTCGATGATGTGCTCGGGCGCTGTGTTGGCCGCGAGTTCCTCGTCGAGCCGGGTGATCGACGCCTCCGCGGCCCGGTGCTGCACCTGGGCTTCGGCGAGTGCGTCGCTTTGCTGTTCGTCACCGCGCACACCGAGTTTGCGGATGACCCACGGCAAGGACAGCCCTTGGGACAGGAGTGTGCCCACGGTGACGACGAACGTGCAGAAGATCACGACGTCCCGGCCGGGCATCTCGTGCGGAATCGCCGAAGCCGCGGCCAACGAGACCACGCCGCGCATCCCCGCCCAGCCGATCACCACGACCGAACGCCAACCCGGGTCGGGCTCCCGCGACCGGACCCGGGGCACCAGCCGCGGCAGGTACGTGCCGGGGAACACCCAAGCGAACCGCATCAGGATCGTCACCACGAGGACGATCGCCGCGCCCAACACGATCTTCCAGGTGACGTCGCCGGCGATGACGCTCTTCAACTGCAGACCGATCAGCGCGAACACCAGGGACTCGAGCAGCACGTCGACCGAGCGCCACACCGCGGTCTCCTGCAGCCGGGTCATGAAACCGGCCCTGGGCGCGTTGTGTCCCAGGTAGAGGCCGGCGACGACCACCGCGAGCACACCTGAGGCGTGCACGGTCTCCTCCGCCAGCAGGTAGGTGCCGAACGGCACCAGCATCCCCAACGCGCTCTCCAGCACCCCGTCGCCGATGCGCATCCGTATCGCGTGCACGACGACGCCGAGTACGTACCCGATCGCGATACCACCCAGCGCGCTGATGAGGAACGTCACAACGCTGCTGCCGAAGGAGATCGACGCCGTCCCTGTCGCCGCGGCCACCGCGACCTTGTACGCCGTGAGCGCGCTCGCGTCGTTGGCCAGGCTCTCGCCGGCGAGGACCGTCATGGAGCGACGCGGCAGGCCGAGTCTCCGGCCGATGGAGACTGCGGCCACCGCGTCCGGTGGCGCGACGACGGCGCCGAGGACCAACGCGGCGGCCAGGGACAGTTGCGGCATGACCATGTGGGCGACGAGGCCGACGACGACCGTGGTGGCGAGCACGAGACCGACCGAGAGCAAGCCGATGGGCCTGATGTTCGCCTTGATGTTCAGGTAGGAGCTGTCCAGCGCGGCCGAGTACAGCAGCGGCGGCAGGATCAGCACGAGGATCAGCTGGGGGTCGAGCTCGAACGCCGGGATGCCCGGCACGTACGAGATGGCCAGCCCGATCGCGACCAGCAGCAGCGGCGCGGACCAGTTCAACCGGCGGGCCAACGTGGTCACCGCCAGTGAACTGACGAGGAGCAGGAGGACTTCGGCTCCGTGCACGTCTCACCCCCGGAAGTGATTCAGCGGCTGTCAGCGTTGAATCTCACCATGAGTTGTACGCACGTGGCCGAACTGCCCACCGAACCCGCCAGCGACTCCGTGAACGAGTGCGCGGAGTGCCTCGCCGAGGGCTCGCGCGGGTGGGTTCACCTGCGGAAATGCCTGACCTGCGGGCACGTCGCCTGCTGTGACTCCAGCCCCTATCAGCACGCCACCGCCCACCACCGGTCGACCGGCCATCCGGTGATGCGTTCGCACGAACCGGGCGAGGACTGGCGGTGGTGCTTCCTGGACAACCGGATCGTCTGACCTGGGCCCTGGCGGGTGGCCCGCCAGGGCCGCCGGGACGTCAGTGCCGGAAGTTGTTGCGGGCTTCGATGGCGGTGTCCGTGTTGTCGGTGAACAGGCCGTCCAGGCCGGCGTCGAAGAACTTCTTGAACTCACTGAAGATGTCGCCGTACTCGGCCGGGTTGGCCGACGAGCGGAAGTCGGCGGGCAGGAAGTTGTTCTCCGCGCGGAAGGTGTAGGCCATCACCTTCAGGCCCGCCTTGTGCGCGTCGGCCACCAGGCTGGTCGGCTGCTGCAGGAAGCCCTTGGCGTCCCGCGGGATGACCTGGTTCTTGTCCGGACCGACCCACTGCGCGTACTTCGCGACGTCCCGCAGGCCGGCGGGGCTGACGATGTCCGCGTAGGTGCGCTTGTCACCCTTGACCACGAAGTCGTACGGGGCGCCGGTCGCGCTGGTCAGCTGCACGAACTGGACCCGCAGCACCCGGCGCAGCTCGATCAGGTTGCCCACCTCGAAGGACTGGACGATCACCTTCGCGTCCGGCCGGTTGAGGCCGTTGCGGTTGAGCATGGCCACGAACGTCGGCTCGATCGGCAGGCCCTGGCCGCGGAAGTACGTGGAGTGCTTGATCTCCGGCACGATCCCGATCTCGCGGTGCAGCTCCGCCGACAGCCGCCGGGACAGGTCGATGACCTCCTGGAAGGTCGGGACCTCGAACTTGCCGTTGTAGATCGTGTTGCGCTGCCGGATGTCCGGGATGCGCTCCTTGGCGCGCAGGGTCCTGAGCTCGGCGAGGGTGAAGTCCTCGGTGAACCAGCCGGTGGTGGCCACGCCGTCGAGGGTCTTGGTGGTCTTGCGGCCGGTGAACTCCGGGTGGTCGGCGACGTTCGTGGTGCCGCCGATCTCCGGCTCGTGCCGGGCCACCAGCACACCGTCCTTCGTGGTCACCAGATCCGGTTCGATGAAGTCGGCGCCCATCCGCGCGGCGAGCTCGTACGAGGCCAGGGTGTGCTCCGGCCGGTAGCCCGAGGCACCGCGGTGCCCGAAGATCGTCACCTTGGGCTGGTGCCGGCCGTACCCGTCGGCCTGATCCTGGTCGGCGGACGCCCCCGAACCGACCACGGTCACCAGCGCGATACCCGACAACGCCAGCGCGGCGAGTCGTCTCATCTGCCTGCCTCCTTGCTCAGTGAAGTGCACGGACGCTACATCCGGCCCCTGCACGAAAGGCCAAGTCCGGGTGAACGACCGACGCCGTACCCAGGTGCCGCGCGGGCGCCTGGCGTGAACTAGCCTGCCTATTCGTGCGCGTCCTGGTCATCGGGTCTGGTGCCCGAGAGCATGCCCTGGCCCTCGCCCTGTCGCGGGACCCCGAGGTCACCGCGTTGGCCTGTGCCCCGGGCAACGCCGGCATCGCCGCCGTCGCCGAGCAGTACGGGGTGGACGCGGCCGACCCGGCCGCGGTCGCCGGGCTCGCGACCACCTGGCAGGCCGACCTGGTCGTCATCGGCCCCGAGGCCCCACTGGTCGTCGGTGTCGCCGACACCGTGCGCGCCGCCGGTATCCCCTGCTTCGGCCCGTCGGCCGCGGCGGCCCGGATCGAGGGCTCGAAGGCGTTCGCCAAGGAGATCATGGCCGCCGCCGGCGTCCCGACCGCGCACAGCGAGATCGTGGACAACCCCGCGCGCCTGGACGCGGCCCTGGACCGGTTCGGCCCGACCTTCGTGGTCAAGGACGACGGCCTGGCAGCGGGCAAAGGTGTCGTCGTGACCACCGACCGCGCGACCGCCCGGGCCCACGCGATGACCCTCCTCGACGGCGGCCACCCGGTGCTCCTGGAGTCCTTCCTGGACGGACCGGAGGTATCCCTGTTCTGCCTGGTCGACCAGTGCACGGTGGTCCCCCTGCTGCCCGCCCAGGACTTCAAGCGGGTCGGCGACGGCGACAGCGGCCCCAACACCGGCGGCATGGGCGCGTACGCCCCACTGCCGTGGGCCGCGCCGGACCTGGTGTCGTCGGTGGTCGCCACGACCGTCCAGCCGGTGGTCGACGAGATGGCCGCCCGCGGCGTGCCGTTCTCCGGCCTGCTGTACGCGGGCCTCGCCCTCACCTCCACCGGCCCGCAGGTCATCGAGTTCAACTGCCGGTTCGGCGACCCCGAGACCCAGTCCGTGCTCGCCCTGCTGCGCACCCCCCTGGCCGCCCTGCTGCACGCCGTCGCCACAGGCACCCTGGCCACCCAACCCCCCCTCGACTGGGCCCCCGGCTCCGCCGTGACCGTGGTCGTGGCCGCCGAGGGCTACCCAGGCCGCCCCCGCACCGGCGACGTCATCGCCGGCAGCGAAGCCGAAGGCGTCCTGCACGCGGGCACCCGGCGACGCGACGACGGTGCCGTGGTCTCCACCGGCGGCCGCGTCCTCTCCGTCGTCGGAACCGGCGCCGACCTCGAAGAAGCCCGCCAAGACGCCTACCGCCGAGTGGAGAACCTGCACCTGGCCGGCTCCCACCACCGAACGGACATAGCCCGCCGCGCGTCCCGCGGCGAAGTAGGAGCCCCAGCCGGTCGCTAACTCGGTGGAACCACCCAGCCGCCATCTTCGTCAAACTTCACGTAGGCCTGTGTCAACCCTTGGTAGCCTCGCGAAGCGAGACCGGACGACTACGCAAACGTACGGGGGTGCGTGCATGAACGAGACGACCGGCTCAGAGTTCTCATGGGCGAACGTCGGGACCATGCTCGACGCGATACCGACAACCCCGGCCGGCGCCACCCTCACGGTGAACCACGACAACGTGCTGGCCGCGGCGAAGATCATCCAAACCCAGATCGAAGCCCTGAAGGACATTGTCCACGCCAACCGCCAGGATCTCATCGTGGATCCGGCTGCGGAGGACCTGGTCAGCCGTGACGCGGCGCGAGCCTGGAACTACCGTCTCGCAGGCGCGGACGACTCCTATGCCGCGCGTATCAGCGCTTATGTCGACAGCCTCAACAAGCTGGTAGCCCAGCTTCGGGACAGTGCCAAGACCTACGGGTTCAAGGACGAGGACATCGCAGCCACCTTCGGGACGACGGGTGCGTAAAGCGGCAGCCTTGGCCGTGCTGGCGGGACTCCTGCTCGCTGGCTGCACCGAGAAGGACCCCGGCCAAGCAGTTCAGGCCAGCTCCAGCAGTGACGCGCCGGCCGCAAGTGGCGGGGGTCAGCCGCCGCCGTCGATTCCACCGCGTCCGAAAAACCTCCCGTTGAACAGCGTTGACCCCTGCAAGCTCTTCGCCAAGGCACAGTTGGACCAGATCAAGGTCAACAGGCAGCGCAACCTGGTGGAGACCAGCGAGGCCTTCAAAGGCGCGCCGTACTGCGCCATGGATGGTCAGGACGGCAAGGGTTTCTTCAGCTACAACGTCTCGCTGATCACCACCGAGGGCATCGCCCCGTGGCTGTCCGGCAAACGGAACGTCGACGCCAAGCTTGTGAGCGTCGGCGGATTTCCGGCGGCGGACTACAAGTTGTTGGGAACCACGACTTTCAACTGCAACACCTCGGTCGATGTGGCCGACGGGCAGCAGTTGATGGTCGAGTTCCAGCCGGACACACGCAACGCCTACACCCAGGACCAGATGTGTCAGCGCAGTGAGCAGGCCGCTGGGTTTGCCTTGCAGACTCTCCAGACTTTGAAGTGAGGAACCGGGATGTCCGTCGGGTACGAGATCGGTGACTACCGCTTCGATGGCTTCAGCAACGATGAGCTCGCCACCATGGTCGACCAGATCCGGCAGGGGCCGGGGTCGGCGAGCATGAACCGGGCGGTCGACGCGTTGACCACGATCGCCAACGGCCTCAAGCAGACCGATGACACGCTGCGCACCGAGTTGGGCAAGATCGGGGTGGAGTGGACCGGTGACTCCAGTCAGAGCGCCCAGGTGGTGCTGAGCGACTCGGCTCAGTACGGCGGTCAGGCCACCGGCACCATCACCACTTCCGCGGGCGCCGTCAACAGTCAGGGCAGTGACTTCTCGCGGGCTCGGCACACGTCCCCGGAGTCCGGCAAGTTGCGGGGCGCCAAGGACTACAACATGGTCGACACGATGCTGCTGCACACCACGGACCACGCCAAGGAGGTGCAGCAGACCCAGGCCGCGCGGCAGCAGGCGATCGACTCGATGAACGGGTACGCCGACGCGAGCCGCAACAACTTGGGTGCTTACGAGTCGTTGCCGGTGCCGCCCGCGTTGAACCTGCAGTCCAACCCGGTACAGCATTCGACCACTGGGACCGGTGTGCAGGGGTTCTCGCCGGGGGCCACGCCGCTCGTTCCGGGTGCCGGTGGTGGTGGGCCGGAGTTCACGCCTGGCGGGATCCCGGGTGGCGGTCCGCTGGCGGACCCGAGGAATCCGATGCCGCTCAGTCCGGCGCCGGGTGTTCCGGGTGGTGGGCCTGGCGGTGGCCCTGAGGTGCCGGGTGGGCCGGGTCGGATGACGGGTGTCGGGCCGGTGCCTGGGCCGTTGGGGACGCCGCCGATTCCGGCGCCGCCGGGTTTCCGGCCGTCGCTGGCCGGTTTGGACACGGCTGTGGTGGGGATGGCCGGTGGTGGGGGTGCCGGCGCCGCGGTGGGGTCGACCGCGGAGAAGGACCGGGTTGTGCGTGGGCCGCGGGCTGCTGGTGGGGTGGCCGAGGAGGGGCGGCTCGGTGGGTCCCGTGGGTCGGCCGCGGTCGGTGGGACGCCGGGTGAGGAGGCGGCCGCTCGGGCCGCTGAGCGGGTCGGCGCGAAGAGCAAGCCGGGTTCGTCGCTGATGCAGCCTGCCGCGGGGTCCGCGCAGGGCGAAGAGGACGATGAGCACGTGCGCAAGTACGGGATCGAAGCCGAGGACGTGTTCGCCGACGACCGGATGGTCATCCCGTCCGTCCTGGGTGAAGACGACGACGAGTGAGCCTCGTTCTGTCCGCACTGGAGTTCGACGTCGTCTGGGAGAGCGAACGGCTGCCGGCGAGGCACGTCGCGTTGGACGTGCCGAGCCCCGGCAGGACCCACACCGAACGCGCCGGCCTGGTCAAGCAGGCCTGGGCCGAGTTGGAGTCCCGTGGCCTGGCCAAGGGTGGCCGGGCCGTCGCCGAAGTGGCCGACCAGGTCGCGTTGCTGGCGCACCCTGAGGTGAGCGTGGACGTGTGGGTGTGGGCGGACCGTCCGGTCAAGGCGTTCGCCGCCCAGTCCGGCCGGCAGGCGGCCCTCGCCGTGGTCGACGAGGGCAAGGTGTGGCTGATCCCGGCCCGGAGCACGGCACTCGCGGAGTCCGCCGTGTCGGTGGCCGGGGACATGCCCGCCGGTGGCGGCCGTTCGGTGAGCGTGCCCAACGACGTGATCGTCGCGGCGGACAACGAGGCCAAAGCGGACACCAAGCGGTTCATCACTGCACTGGAGGCCAAGGGTGTCACGCTCAGTGACGCTCAGGCGGTCGCCGCGATGCTGGCCGGGATGACCACCCGTGGCCAGTTCGGTGTCGAACGGCGGCACCGGGACCAGCGGGTCGTCCGCGCCGACCGGGTGGTGGCGTTCCACGACACCCCGGACGGCCGGTACCTCGACCTGGTCCGGCCGAGCACGGACGGTCGCCAGTGGTGCACGGTCACCCCCGCCGACAACCAACGCCTTGCCTCTTGCGTGTGGGAATTACTCGAAGAGATCAGCTAGGCCGGCCAACCGTTCTACAGTGACCGGGAACCGAGGCGTGGGTACAGCCGTCACACCGGTGGCGAAGGGTGGGGACGTGGCCAAGTACAACATCGACGCGATCAACAACTGCATGACGTCCGTGCAGAACGTGAAGCCGAAGTACGGGTCGGTCGCCGACTCGTTCCACAACGTGCCCAGCGAGGCGGCGGCCTACGGCACGCTGCCCAGTTCCAGCGCCGTGTCCAGTGCCGTCGACCAGGTCAACAGCCTGATGTCCGGCCAGTTCGACAAGGCCGAGCAGTTGCTGGACGGGGTCGCGCGGGCGTTGGACGCCGTGGTGCAGAGCGTGCAGAACGTCGAGACGAACAACGCCAGCCGCATGGCGGTCTGAGACTGGGGAGATGAACGGACTGTGAGCAGCGCTGCCGACGATGTGTCGGGCTACCCCGGGGGAGCGGCGGTGGTCGCCGCGGCGAAGAAGATCGAGAACGCCAACTCCGGCGCGGTCGCCGCGGCCGCTCAGCGACTGACCAAGGCCGCCAGCGACATCGGCCCGATCGGCACCAACGTCTCGGACGCGGTCAAGGCCCTCGACGACGCCTGGCAGGGCGCGTCCGCCGACCAGTTCGTCGCCTACATGGGCCGGTTCTCTGCCGCGAGCACATCCGCGGGCGAGTCGCTCACGAAGGCCGGCAGTGCCCTCACCAAGGTCGCCGCCGCGATCGAGGACGCGCAGCACTTCGTGAGCACCCGCTGCGAGCAGGTGGTCACCGAGGTCAACCGGTGGCTGCAGCAGAACCCGCAGCACACCGACGCCCAGTACACCGCGGCGGTCACGCCGGTCACGTCCGCCGCGGCCACGGACATCGAGAACAAGCTCAAGGAGACCGAGGAGGTCCTGCGGTCGGCGGCCGCGGACATCCAGGCCGCGGCCCAGCCCGGCGCCCGGTTCACCGACATCCCCGACCCCGGCACCCAGCCGTACGTGCCCGCTCCCGGCACACAGGTCCAGTGGGACCCGACGCCGGCGAAGCAGCCCCAGCAGACCAGCACGCAGTCGGCGGCCGCGCCCACCTCCGCTGGTGACGGCGACGGTGGCGGGAGCGGGAGCGGCGGCGGTCACAAGGGCGCCAGCGGCGGACACAGCGGCGGTGGGGGCGGCGGCGGTGGTGGCGGGATGGGGTCGAGCGGCGGCCCGCCCGCCGGTCCGGTGCCCGGCAACGTGCAGGACTGGATCAAACAGGCCCAGGAGATCCTGCGTGCCAACGGCATCAACGTGAGCGACGCGGACGTGCCGAAGATCTGGGCGATCATCCAGCACGAGTCCGGCGGCAACCCGCACGCGATCAACAACTGGGACTCCAATGCCGCCAAGGGCACCCCGTCCAAGGGCCTGATGCAGTGCATCGACCCGACGTTCAACTCCTACAAGCTGCCCGGCCACGGCGACATCTGGAACCCGGTCGACAACATCTGCGCGGGCGTGAACTACGCGATCTCCCGGTACGGGTCGCTGGACAACGTCCCCGGAATCAAGGCAATGGCAGGTGGCGGGGCATACCGCGGCTACTAACCTGGCTTTATGGACCCGTTGACTGTCGCCGCGCGAGCCGCGGTGCCGCCGTTCTACGTGATGGACGTGCTGGAGGCGGCGAACGCCCGCCAGCGCGCCCGAGGTGACGTGGTGCTGCTCGTGGCCGGCCAGCCGTCCGCGCCGGCCGCGGCGCCGGTCCTGCGGGCCGCCCAGGAGGGTCTGCGGACCAGCAATCTCGGCTACACCGAGCAGTTGGGCATCCCGGAGTTGCGGGCCGCGATCGCCGGGCACTACTCGCGGCGGTACTCGCTGGACGTGGACCCGCACGACGTCGTGGTGACGACCGGGTCCTCAGGCGGGTTCCTGCTGTCGTTCCTGGCCGCGTTCGACCCCGGCGACCGGGTCGCGCTCGCCCGGCCGGGCTACCCGGCGTACCGGAACATCCTGGCCGCGCTCGGCTGCGAGGTGGTCGAGATCCCGTGTGACGACGCCTCACGGTTCCAACCGACCGTCGCCATGCTGGACGAGTTGGGCCCGCTGAAAGGTGTGATCGTGGCGAGCCCGGCCAACCCGACCGGGACTGTGCTGGCCGGCCCGGAGTTGGCGGCGATCGCCGGCTGGTGCGCGGAACGCGGCACCCAGCTGATCAGCGACGAGATCTACCACGGCATCGACTACGGCATGCCGACCGCGTCGGCGTGGCAGTTCAGCCGGGAGGCGGTCGTGGTCAACTCGTTCTCCAAGTACTTCGCGATGACCGGCTGGCGGCTGGGCTGGCTGCTCGTGCCGCACCGGCTGCACCGCGCGGTCGAATGCCTGATCGGCAACTTCAACATCTGCGCGCCGGCGCTCGCCCAGCACGCGGCGGTCGCCGCCTTCACCGACGAGGCGTACGCCGAGCTGGACGGGCACGTGCAGCACTACCGGGCGAACCGGGACGTGCTGCTGCACGGCTTGAAAACCCTCGGCATCGACCGCCTGGCCCCGGCCGACGGCGCCTTCTACGCGTACGCCGACATCTCCCACCTGACCCACGACGCGATGAGCTGGTGCCAACGGCTGCTCGCGGAGACCGGGGTGGCGGTCGTCCCCGGTATCGACTTCGACCCGGAGCACGGCTCGAAGTTCATCCGCGTGTCGTTCTCCGGCGCGAAAGCCGACATCGAGGAAGGGCTTCGCCGGCTCGGCCCGTGGCTCGGCACGGGGTGATCCCGTGGCACCGCTCACGGCACCCTGAGGCGCAGATCCGGGGACTTCCCGATGGGCGGCGGCGCCGATCACTGGTTGACTTGGTGTTACCCGGGAACCGGCGGTGGACGCGGATCGTTCACCTCTTGAGAGTTCCGCTGGGACTCGATACGGAGGGCTTGACCATGCTGGTGCGGATCATCGGCGCGATCGTCGTGATGTGGATCGCCTTCATGCTGATCGGCTGGATCTTCTCGATCTTCAAGGTGCTGCTGATCGTCGCGGCGGTGGGCACGCTGGGTGCCATCGCGTACGGCGCGATCAAGCGCAACCAGATCCGGTCATAGCACGCCCAAGGCGGCCAGGTGCTGACGGGCATCGGCCGCCGTTGTCCACTGCTTCGCCGTCAACCCGGCGGCGACCGCCCCGTCGACGTTGTGCCGGCGGTCGTCATAGAAGACACAGTCAGCTGCTCGCGCGTTGAGGCGTTCGAGCAGTGCCGCCCAGATCTCGGCCTCGGGTTTGACGAAGCCGAGATCGCCGGAGAACAACAGGTGTTCGAAGTACCGCGTCCACGGTTGGCTTTCCGCGGCGCGGCCGAACGACGAGGGGGCGTTGGACAGCAGCGCCAGCCGGGCGCCGGCGGCGTGCAAGTCACCGAGAAGGTCCACTGTGGCCGGATCGGTGACCAGCCAGCCGGCGGTGTCGATCTTGGTGAGCTGGGCCGCGGTCGGCGGGTCGACCTCGGCCCCGCAGTGCGTGCCGACCTGTTGCCAGTACTGCAGTTCGGTCCAGCCACGGTCGTATTCCAGGCGGTGGACCCAGTAGGCGTGTTCGAACGAGACCGGGTCCGCCCCCAGGACCGCGGCGAGTTCCGGCAGCGCCTGGGTGGGCGCGCTGATCACCTCGCCGCAGTCGAACACGATCCAGCGCATGTCACTCCTTGTCCAGACGTGCCAGTACTTCTTTGATGTCGTCGGCGCTGACGTCCCGGTGCGTGACGAACCGCACGTACCCCGACATCGGCCCGGCGAGGACGCCAATTCGTTGCAGCTGAGCCAAAGTCTCCGCGAGGTCCGGCACCTTGGCGATCACGATGTTGGTCTGCGGCGGGGTGACCGCCCAGCCAAGCTCGGCCAGCCCGTCGGCCAGCAGCGTCGCGTTCCGGTGGTCCACCGCCAGCGAGTCGATCTGCTCCAGCGCGACCAGGCCGGCCGCGGCCAGGATGCCGCCCTGCCTCACGCCGCCGCCGAGCATCTTGCGAACGCGCCGGGCTTCCTGCACGAACTCGGTACTTCCCGCGACCATTGAGCCCACGGGCGCGCCGAGCCCCTTGCTCAGGCAGACCTGCACGGTGTCGGCCCCGACGGTCAGCGCCGCGGGCGGCAGGCCGAGCGCGACCGAGGCGTTCCACAGCCGGGCCCCGTCCAGATGCACCCGCAGGCCCGCCTCGCGAGCGGCGGCGACGAGTTCGGCGTGCCGGTCCGGCGGAGTCACCGTGCCGCCGGACGCGTTGTGCGTGTTCTCCAGGGACAGCAACGTGGTCCGCAGCCCGTGGTACGGCTGTGCGCCGCCGACGGCCGCGCGCAGGGACTCGACCGAGAACTGGCCGGGAGCCAGATCCCAGGCCAGCTCCGACGGCGCCCCACCGGCCAGCCACGACGCCGTGCCCAGTTCGTTGACCAGCACGTGCGAGCCGGTCGCGGCGAGGAACCGGTCACCGCGGCTCAGGTGGAGCATCAACGCGATCAGGTTGCCCATCGAGCCGCTCGGCACCCACAGCGCGGCCGGCACCCCCAGCAGTTCGGCGATGGCTTCCTCGAGGTCACGCATGGTCGGGTCGTGGTCGAGCACGTCGTCCCCGACCACCGCGCCGGCCATGGCGGCGCGCATCCGTTCGTCGGGGGTGGTGACGGTGTCCGAGCGCAGATCGATCGTCATCGGCGAGGTCACCCTGGGATCACATCACATCCGGTAGCCCCGGGGCCAAGGCCGATCGGACTGTGGCGTAGAACTCACGCGACGGACATGCAACCGTATGGGGGAGACTGTCCGTCCCCTGTCCGTAGACGACGAGCGGAGAGAGTCCGCGTGGATCAACGCGACGAGCAGGAGTTCGCGGAGTACTTCGAGGCTCGGCTGGATGCCGTGCGTCGAACCGCGTTCCTGCTCTGCGGCGACTGGCACCGCGCGGACGACCTGGCTCAGACCGCGTTCGTCGCGCTGCACAGGCGGTGGCGCAAGGTGCGTGACCGTGCGGCACTGGACGCCTACGTGCGCCGGACCGTGGTGCGCGCGATGATCGACGAGTCGCGCCGGCCGTGGCGCCGGGAGCGGTTCGTCGACCAGGTGCCGGAGTCCGCGCAGCCGGACGCCGACGTCGGGAACTCGGTGGCCACCAGGTCGGCGCTGGTCGCCGGGCTGCGACAGGTGCCGCCGCGCCAGCGTGCGGTGCTTGTGCTGCGGTTCCTGGAAGGGCTGGACGTCACGGCCACGGCCGAGGCGCTCAAGTGCTCGGAGGGGACCGTGAAGAGCCAGACCGCACGCGGGCTGGTGGCACTGCGAGCCGCGTTGGGCGACTCGCTGGACGATCTGCGACCAGCGTCGTGAGGAGGTGGATGTAGGTGGACGAGAGAAAGCTCGCCGAGCTGTTCAACGACGCGGTGCGGGACGCGCCACCCGCCTCCTTCGGCGCCGGTGACGTTCGACAGGCGTCGTACCGCGCGGCCTCGAACCGGCGGACCATGGTGGTCGCCGCTTCGGTGCTGGGAATCGTGCTTCTGGGTGGCGGACTGGTCAGCACTGTCGCCCTATCGAGTGGAAAGTCCACCTCGTCCGCGTCACCTGTGGCCGTTGGCGGCAGCGCGGACGCGGGTAGGAGTGGCACTATGGACAATGAAGGTAAGGGTGCGCCTGCGCCTCAGGTGCAGAACGCCCCCGAAACCGACAACCGGTCGGAGGCGCCTAAGCAGGGAGGTCCTCTGTCCGGTACCGCCGGCAGTTCGGCCGGCGACACCCCTAGAGGGTGTGAAAAGGCGGACCGGGAGCTTGCTGCTGCCCTCGCGAGCGAGCTCCCGGCCGCCGCTAACGCCAAGAAGGGCGCTGAGTTCCCAGTGCCGTTCGGCTGCCCCACGGGTAGTCGCGGCGCCGCGTTCAAGGTGACCGACGGCCCCAGGGCGGGCACCATCTCGGTCGTGCTCGTGCCCAAGGGCGTCTCGCCGGGCATCGCCCCGATGGGGATCGGCGTGCCGGGCACCATGAACTTCAACGCGCCGGCGCAGTCGGGCGGCACCGTGTACATAGTCAGCCAGCCCACGCCGGAGCTGTCTGAGGCGCCGTTCAACGAGACCGGCGCGGAGTTGGCCGCCAGAGTCGGGCAGCACCTCTGACCTACGCTGTTACGACCATGACGACCGGTAGTACCCCCAAGGGCGAGCGACGACGCCAAGCGCTGGTGGAGGCGGCTGCCGCGCTGTTCGCGGAACGGGGCTTCGACGCCATCCGGCACCGGGCGGTCGCTGAACGCGCCGGCCTGCCGCTGGCGTCCACCACGTACTACTTCGACTCGCTGGACGAGCTGGTGACGGCCGCGGTCGCGCACTACGCCCAGTTCGAGCTGGACCGGGGGCGGGCACAGCTGGAGGAGTTGGCGACCCGGCACCGAGGGGTGGACACGCTGGTCGAGCTGGTGTTGGACCAGCTGTTGGGGGCGCTGCCGGAGTCCGGTGACGCGGAGGCGGTGCTGCTGCGGTACGAGCGGCTCGTGGCGACCGGCCGCCGGCCGTACCTGCGGCCGTTGATGCGCACGCTGGCCGTCCAGCTGCATGAGCTGCTCACCGAGATCTTCGCCCGGTCGGGTATGCCGATCACGACCGAACGGCTGGAACAGGTCGTCGCGCTGGTCGACGGGACCGTGGTGAACGCGCTGATCGAGATCCACTCGGACCCGCGCGCCACGGCCCGCCGGATGCTCCGGAAATTCCTCGCCGAGTAAATACTGCAACCTTCTGGTTCCGGCCCGCGTGAGGAAGGACGGAGCACGAAGGGAGCCGCTTTGCGCAAACCCGAGGAGGACCGGTTCCGCGCCTTCGCCGGAGGTCAGGCCGCGGCACTGCGCCGGTGCGCCTACCTGTTCTGCGGTGACTGGCACCTGGCCGAGGACCTGACGCAGACCACGCTGGTCAAGATCTACCGGGCGTGGCCGAAGGTGCAGAAGCAGGACAGCATCCAGAACTACGCGCGGCGGGTGCTGCTGAACACGTGGCTCGACGAGAAGCGGCGGCCGTGGCGGCGCAGTGAGCTGCGGATGGCCGCGCCTCCCGACTTCGAGGACGTCGGCGCGGACCCGTCCGCCGCCGAGGCGAGGTCGTGGGCGAAGGACATGACGCACCGCGCGTTGCTGGAGCTGCCGCAGCGGCAACGGGCCGCGCTCGTGCTGCGGTACTTCGACGACTTGTCGGTGGCGGAGACCGCGGCTGTTCTGGGGTGCTCCGAGGGGACTGTGAAGAGCCAGACCGCGCGTGGCCTGGACACGCTGCGGGTCGTGGTGGACAACCTGACGGCCGGCAGGCCGGCGAGGAGGGCCGTGTCTTGAGCGAGCAGGAACTGCGGGACGGGCTGCGGCTGGCTGTCGCCGACGAGCCTCCGATGACGTTCAACCTGGACGACCTGGTGAGCACAGCCGAGCGGTTGACCCGCCGGCGCCGCGCGCTGGTCGCCGTCGGCGCGGGCACCGCGCTGGTGGCTGCGGCCGCTGTGGCGGTCCCGGTTCTGCTGGGCATCGCGCCTGGGGGGCCGGCCGAACTGCCGATGGCCGCGTCGAGCACCCCGTCGGCGGTGCCGAAGAGTCCGTCCGTGGACTACCTCACCCGCCGCGGCCAGGAAATGCAGGCCTACCTGCAGACCCAGTTCCCACGGGTGGTTCCGGGCGTGACCCAGGTCGTCGCCGAGCCGTTCGGCGGCGAGGCCACCGGGCAGGTCGACGCCGGACAGCAGTACCTGAACACCTTCGTGAAGTTCGTCGTCAGTGACGCCCCGACCGCGGTCAATGTGCAGGTCCAGACGACCTCGGCGGCCGACCAGGACTGTGCCGGCTGCCAGTCCGTCCAGCAGGTCGACGGCAGCAAGGTGCTCCTGCAGGTGGAGGACGAGCAGGACGGCACCAAGATCCTCACCGCGATCCACAAGCGCGTCGACGGCAGCGTCACGAAGGTGGCCACGTACAACTACGACCCGACCGGGACCAGCGCGCCGAAGTTCAAGGACGGCATGCTCACCGTGGACCAGCTGCTCCGGCTGGCCACCGATCCGCAGCTGCACATGTAGCCCCTATGCTGTGTGAACGTGAGTGAGAAGCCGCGCATCCCGAACGTCCTCGCCGGTCGCTACGCCACGGTGGAGCTGGTCCGGCTGTGGTCGCCGGAGCACAAGATCGTGTTGGAACGCGAGCTGTGGCTCGCCGTGCTCAGGGCGCAGGCGGAGCTGGGGGTGGGGTTCGGCGGCGCGGACCCGGCGGCGGTGATCGCCGACTACGAGCGGGTGGTCGACACCGTCGACCTGGCATCGATCGCGGCCCGCGAGCGGGTCACGCGGCACGACGTGAAGGCCCGGATCGAGGAGTTCAACGCCCTCGCCGGGCACGAGCACGTGCACAAGGGCATGACCTCGCGGGACCTGACCGAGAACGTCGAGCAGCTGCAGATCAAGCGGTCGCTGGAGCTGATCGGGTCGCGGACCCTGGCCGTGCTGGCCCGGCTGGCGCGGCTGGCGACCGAGCACTCGGACCTGGTGCTGGTGGGCCGGTCGCACAACGTGGCCGCGCAGGCGACCACGCTGGGCAAACGGTTCGCCACGGCCGCGGACGAGCTGCTGGTCGCGTTCGAACGGCTCGGCTCGTTGATCGCGCGGTACCCGTTGCGCGGCATCAAGGGCCCGGTGGGCACCGCGCAGGACATGCTGGACCTGCTCGACGGCGACGAGTCCACATTGGACAAGTTGGAGCGGCGGGTGGCCGGGCACCTCGGCTTCGACCGGGTGCTGACCAGCGTCGGCCAGGTGTACCCGCGGTCACTCGACTTCGACGTGGTGTCCACCCTGGTGCAGCTGGCCGGCGCGCCGGGCAGCCTGGCCAAGACGATCCGGCTGATGGCCGGCCACGAACTGGCCACCGAGGGCTTCAAACCCGGCCAGGTCGGCTCGTCCGCCATGCCGCACAAGATGAACACCCGGTCCTGCGAACGCGTCAACGGGCTCGCGGTGGTGCTGCGCGGCTACCTGTCGATGGTCGGCGAACTGTCCGGGGACCAGTGGAACGAGGGCGACGTGTCGTGCTCGGTGGTCCGCCGGGTGGCCCTGCCGGACAGTTTCTTCGCGCTGGACGGGCTGTTCCAGACGTTCCTGACGGTGTTGGACGAGTTCGGCGCGTACCCGGCCGTCGTCGCCCGCGAACTGGACCGCTACCTGCCGTTCCTGGCCACCACCAAGGTGTTGATGGCCGCGGTGCGAGCCGGTGTCGGCCGGGAGACCGCGCACGAGGCGATCAAGGAGAACGCGGTCGCGGTCGCGTTGGCCATGCGCGAGCAGGGCGCCGCCGACAACGACCTGCTGGACCGGCTGGCCGCCGACAACCGGCTCCCGCTGGACCGGGCCCAGCTGGACGCGCTGCTGGCGGACCGCTTGTCGTTCACCGGCGTCGCGGACAGCCAGATCGGCGCCGTGGTCAAGCGGGTCATGGAGGTCCTTCAGGACTATCCGGAAGCAGCCGGGTACGCCCCCGCCCCCATCCTGTAGCGCCGGTCACTTTGCCCATTATGTGAAACGATTCGCGTTCGACCTGTGGGATTCATAGCGTCAATACACGTGAAAACCTTGCTGTCGCGCGTGATCGCGCTCACAACCGTTGCCGTCGCGCTCGCCGCTTGCGGCTCGACCAAGGACTCGGGGGCCGGCACCGTGATCCGGGTCGGCACCCTCGGCGACGCCCCGCCCAACGTGTACCAGGAGAACGGGCAGTACACCGGCTTCGACAACGAGCTGCTCAAGGCGGTCGCCGGCAAGGTCGGGCTGACGCCGGAGTTCGTCGGCACCGACTTCTCCGCGCTGCTCGGCCAGGTCGGCAACCGCACGTTCGACGTGGGTTCGTCGGCCATCGCGGCGACCGAGGAGCGCAAGAAGAACGTCGACTTCTCCGACTCGTACGACTTCGAGTACATGAGCATCCTCACCACGGACGGCGCCGGCGTCAGCGACGAGAACTCGTTGAAGGGCAAGCGGGTCGCGGTGATCCAGGCCACGGTCGGCGACAACTACCTGACCAAGCAGCTCCCTGAGGCGCAGGCAGTGCGGTTCCCCACGTACGACGCGGGCATCGCCGCGCTGAAGTCGGGTGGTGTCCAGGCGTTCGTGCTCGACCTGACGATCGCCAAGAAGTACGCGGCCGACAACGGGTTCAAGGTCACCAAGGCGATCACCACCGACGTCCCGCACGGGTTCGCCGTGCGCAAGGGCAACACCGAGCTGCGTGACAAGCTCAACAGCGGCCTCAAGCAGGTCATCGCCGACGGCACCTGGCTCAAGCTGCACGACAAGTTCATCCCGGACACCCCGGTGCCCGCCCAGTTCAAGCCCGGCGCCTGATGCTGGACACGTTCTTCGACTGGCGCTACATCTGGCAGGTCTTCCCGGACCTGCTGGGCACCGGGTTGTGGAACACGCTGATCCTGGCGTTGTCCTCGGCCGTGATCGGCGCGGTGCTCGGTCTCGGGCTGGCCCTGATGGGCCTGTCCGAGACCCGGTGGCTGCGCTGGCCGGCCCGGGTGTACACGGACGTGTTCCGTGGCCTGCCCGCGATCGTCACGATCCTGCTTGTCGGGCAGGGCCTGGCGATCCCGCTGCGGCCGGTGGTCGGCACCGACCCGTACCCGCTGGGCATCCTGGCGCTCAGCCTGGTGGCGGCCGCGTACTCCGGCGAGATCTTCCGGTCCGGCATCCAGAGCGTCCACAAGGGACAGATGGAGGCCAGTGTCGCGCTCGGTATGAGCCGGTCGCTCGCGATGCGTCTTGTCGTTGTGCCGCAAGGAGTTCGCAATGTTCTGCCGGCGTTGGTGAACCAGTTCATCCTGCTGGTGAAGGACTCCAGCCTGGTGTACTTCCTCGGCCTGCTGGCCAGCCAGCGGGACCTGTTCCGGATCGGCCAGGACCTCGCCGCCAACACCGGCAACCTGTCCCCGCTGACCGCGGCGGCCTTCTGCTACCTCGCGATCACGGTGCCGCTCACGCACTTCGTCAACCGGATCGACAAGCGCCTGCGCCAACCGGAAACCAAGGGCGGACCGTTGCTGCGTGCTCTAGGTTTGGCTCATGCGCGGACAAGTGGTTGAACTGGTCAGATACCCCGTCAAGGGGTGTGCGGGCGAGTCGCTGGACCGGGTGAACGTCGGCCCGATGGGGCTGGCCGACGACCGCCTGTTCATGGTGGTGGACGCGAACGGCAAGTTCATCACCCAGCGCACCCGGCCGGCGATGGCGGTCATCCGGCCCAGGCTGGCCGACGGGCGGCTGACGGTGTCCGCGCCCGACATGGCGGACGCGTCGTTCGACGTCCTCAGGGACGGTGAGCACATGGAGGTCCTGCTGCACTCGTGGACCGGCAAGGGGGTCGACCAGGGCGACGAGCCGGCCGCGTGGTTCTCCGACTACATGGGCGAACCGTGCCGGCTGGTCCGGATCCTGCCGGACCACGAACGCCGGTCGAGCGGCCTCACCGAGGGCTACGTCGGCTTCGCGGACGCGCACGCCCTGCACGTGACCAGCCTCGCGTCCCTGGACCACCTCAACTCGCGGATCACGGCGAACGGCGGGGTCGGCGCGCTGCCGATGAACCGGTTCCGGCCGAACGTGGTCGTCTCCGGCTGGCCCGAGCCGCACACCGAGGACCGGGTCCGTGGGATGACCATCGGCGCCATCGAGGTCGGCTACGAGAAGCGTGCCGTCCGCTGCGTCGTGCCCACGGTCGACCAGGCGACCGGCCGGAAAGCCGGCCACGAACCGACCAAGACCCTCGCCACCTATCGGCGGGAACCCGATGGCGGGGTCTCCTTCGGCACCAAGTTCGCCGTGGTCACGCCCGGAACTGTGGGCGTGGGAGACCCCGTCTCGGTGAGCAGCTGGGAAGAGGACTAGCAGGTGCCGTTGATGACTCGCGGCACACAGTCGGCGTAGCTCAGGAACAGGGCGACCGCCTGGTCGTTCCGGCTGGTCTCACGGGTGATGACCTCGTCGGGCGGGTAGAAGCCGCCGTTGCCGGAGCGCGGGTACATCTCGAAGGTGTACGTCCAGATCTTGTACGTGCCCCACAGCCAGTCGTCGATGGTGCCGTCCGTGATGTACAGGTCGGACGCCTGCTCAGGCGTGTAGCCGTTGGTCTGGGCCATCTGGCGGCCGAGGGTGGCGAAGGCGCGTTGTTCCGCCGCGGACAGGCCGGGTGCGGTGTCGGCGGTGGTGTAGCCGAACGGCCAGAGCACCAGTTCGCTGAACGTGTGGAAGTCGATGTTCGCGGTGACCTGCTGGCGTCCGCCGACCACCCGGGAGTTCACGAAGTCCCGGATCCGCTGGGTTTCTGGCGCCGAGAAGGCGGCCGTGCCGCGGTAGGTCTCGCTGCCGGTCGAGCCGCTCGACCCGCCGCAGCAGCCCCACCGGTAACCGAAGTTGCGGTTCAGGTCCGTGCCCGGCCCCTGCCGGTTCTTGCGCCAGCTGCGGTAGTTGCCGGTGGCGATGTCGTACTCCGACCCGTCCGGGTTGACGCTGGTGACGATCCAGATCTCCCGGGTGTTCACCATGTTCGTGACGGCCGCGTCGGTGCCGTACAGGTCGGTGTACCGGTTGGCGATGCGCAGGCACATCTCCGGCGTGAGGTGTTCCCGGGCGTGCTGCTGGCAGGTGAACAGCACTTCGGGCTCGGCCTCGTCGGTGCCGACGTTGTCACTGATCTTCAGCAGCCACAGGTCACGGCCCTGGAAGCTCTTGCCGATCGTGGACAGGGACGCGATCGCCGGGTGGTCGGCCGCGATCTTGCGCAGCTCGGCGGTCTGTTCCGCGTAGTTGTGGTAGTTCGAGTCGGCCGTCGGGAAGTCCATGGTGCTGAACTGGGGTTCCAGCCGGTATCCGGCCGCGCGCAACGCCCTGGCCTGGGCGGGGGTGGCGGCGAAGGTGAGCGTGCCGCTGTCGGCGCCGTAGATGTCGACGTCGAACCGGCTGATCGCGGTCCGGGACTCCGATGTGGTGCCTTGCACGGTGTAGACGGATGTGGCCGGTTGGGCCTGGACGGGCAGGGGAAGCAGGGCGGCGGCGCAGATCGCCACCACCGCGAGCAGGGCGCGGTGACGAGAAGGTCGATGAGAGGACACGGGCGTCCCCTTTCGAGTGGGTGAGCAGGGTGTCTCGGAGCGTGACGCCGGACATGTCACGCGTGCAAGACGAACCCGGACAAATACGCCTATCCGGATCAGGTGGTTCTGCCCTTTGGCGGCGAACCGTTCGGTGGGTCGGGCACTATGGAATGTGTGATCACGGTCGACGGGGTTCGCAAGCGGTACTGGCGTCGTGGCCCGTGGGTGCTCGACGGCGTCGACCTCGCCATCGAACCTGGCGTGGTCACGGTGATCGTCGCCGGCAACGGCATCGGGAAGTCCACGTTGCTGCGGATCGTGGCGGGCGCGGCACTGCCCACGAGTGGTCGGGTCATCGGGCGGCCGGACATCGTCGGCTACGTCCCCGAACGCGCGCCGGCCGCGATCAGAATGACCGCACGGCAGTACCTCACGCACATCGGGCGGATCCGCGGAATGGCCCCGCGTGACATCCGGAACCGCACGGACGAGCTGGCCGAACGGCTCAAGCTCGTGCCCGGCCCGGACGTGCCGATCTCGTCGCTGTCCAAGGGCAACGGCCAGAAAGTCGCTGTGATGCAGGCTTTTCTGGTCGAGCCGCGGTTGCTGGTGGTGGACGAGCCGGCCACCGGCCTGGACGCGCCCGCGACCGCGGAGCTGACCCGGCTGATCGCCGAGGCCGAACACCATGGTGCCGCGATCCTGATGAGCGCGCACCAGAGCGCGGTCCCCGCCGGCGGCAGGCTGCACCGGCTGGCCGACGGCAAGATCGTCGGCGAGACCGGCCGGGGCATGCGGGTCGTGTTGCGCGCCACCAGATCTGGAATGTCCACTAAGGATTTCGCCGGCCGGGCGGACGTGCTCGTGGATGAGCCCGGCCAGGTCATGCTGCACACCGACGATCCGGACAAGCTGCTGCTGTGGGCGTTGGCGGAGGGTTGGTCGCTGGTGGAGGCGAAACCGTGATCGCCCTTGTCCGGTACCTGGTGTCCGATGTGGTCAAGGCACAGCGGTGGATCGCGCCGATGCTGGCGTTCCTGGCCGTGTCGATGATCGCCACCCCGACCGTGGGTCCGGTGCTGCCGACGTACGCCATCTCCGCGGCGACCCTGCTCCCCATCTCGATGTGGTTCACGATCGTGGTGTTCCACAACGAGGAACCCGCGCAGGGCGCGATCACCATGGCCGTCGCGGGCGGATTCAGCCGCGTGTGGCCGGCCAAGCTCGTCGCCGCGTTCGTCGGCGCTCTGGCGTTCGTCGTCCTCGCGTTCCTTTACATCACTGTGAGCACCTTCTCGCAGACCACGCCGACCCGGCTCGGCATCGGGATCCTGGACTACGTCATGTGCGCGGTCACCGGGGTGGCGTTCGGCGCGCTGATCAGCCGCCCGGTGATGCCGAAGGTCGCGTGGACCGTGCTCACTGGTGTCGCGATCTGCCTGGCCCAGCTGCTGATCCGGCACGCGCCGCCGGTGAACGCGATGATCCAGCTCTACGCCGGCGACTCGCCCGCGGAGTCCGTGGGGCAGTTGCTGCTCATCGCCGCGGAAAGCCTCGTCCTCGCCGCCGTTGCCATCGGCGTCGGGAACGTGTTGGCGCGCGCCCGAAGCTAACGCTCGATCTCCGCGATCGCGGTGCGCTGGTTGACCATCAGCAGCGACGACGCGAAACCCTGGTTCACCGCGACCGCCACATGTCCGGCCGAGTCCACGTACACCAGTGCCTCACCGGGTTCCACGTCGTCGAACGTCCGGCCGACGGTCGCGTCGACGGTGTGCATGCCCACCTTGACCCGGACCGACGCGCCGGGCAGCAGCAGGCCCGTGGCGATGATGTCCCGGACCGTGGCGGCCAGCTGCACGTTGCCGAAGTGGTCGACCGCGAGCACCTCGGACGTCAGCTTCTGGTTGGCGATGACGACCTGCGGGTCCGGCAGGTGCACCAGCGCGACCGGGTCCAGCTCCGGCCCGAACGCCGACGGCTCCACGCCGAGCGTGAGGTGCGCGGCGGCGGGCGCGAAGATGTCCCGGCCGTGGAACGTGTGCGACACGGTCGTCAGCCGGTACTCCTCCGCGACCAGCTCGAACGCTGCCTCCACGCCGCCCAGCGCGTCCGCGGCCGGCAGCAGCAGGCCGTTGTCCGGGCCGACGAGGACACCTTCCTTGGCGACCACCACGATGCCTCGCCGGGCCGTGCCGACACCCGGATCCACGACCGCCAGGTGCACGCAGGGCGGCATGTACGGCACGTTCTGCGCGAGGACAGCCGCCCCGCGCCGGACGTCCTGCGGCGGGACGGCATGGGATATGTCGATGACCTGGGCTTGTGGGGCGGTCCGCGCGATCACCCCACGGCACGCCGCCACAAAGCCGTCGGCCAACCCATAGTCGGTGGTCAACGTTATCCAGTCATACGCCATGCGCCTTCATACCGTGTCGCTCTGCGTACACACCGCTAGCCCCCTGTAGTGGATCCCGACAACGCACCCAGCAGGTTCGCGTATGAGCCGTTGGCCGCCATCAGCTCGTCGTGGCTGCCCAGCTCGACGATCCGGCCGCCGTCCATCACCGCGATCCGGTCCGCGTCCCGCGCCGACGCCAGCCGGTGCGCGATCGCGATGACCGTCCGGCCCTTGAGCACCGCGCTCAGCGATCGCTCCAGGTCACGGGACACCGACGAGTCGATCAGCGAGGTCGCCTCGTCCAGGATCAGCGTGTGCGGGTCGGCCAGCACCAGCCGGGCCAGCGCGATCTGCTGGACCATCGCGGGCGCGACCGTCTCGCCGCCCGATCCCAGCTGGGTGTCCAGGCCGTCCGGCAACGACTTCGCCCAGTCCGCCGCGTCCACCGTGCGCAGTGCGTCCCACAGTTCGTCGTCGGTCGCCGGCCTCGGCAGCGTCAGGTTCTCCCGGAGCGTGCCGGTGAACACATGCTGCTCCTGCGTGACCAGGACGACCTCGCGGCGCCTGCGTTCCAACGGCAAGGCGCTCACTTCGACACCGCCGATGGTGACGTGCCCGGAGTCGGGCGCGTTCACCCCGGCCAGCAGCCGGGCGAGAGTGGACTTGCCGGCGCCGGACGGGCCCACGATCATCAGCCGCTCGCCGGCCACGACGTCCAGGGTGACGCCGTGCAGGATCTCCCGCCCCGGGCTGTACGCGAACCGCGCGTCGTCGATCTTGATGTCCGTGCCGTCCGGGTTGGCCGTACTGTCGCCTTCGTCGGGCTGAACCCGCTGCACGCCAAGGATTCGACGCAGCGCCGCGTTGCCCACCTGCAGCTCGTCCAACCAGCCCAGCACCTCGCCCAACGGCTCCGCCATCGCCCGTGCGTACAGCACGACCGCGGTGATCTCACCGAGGCCGGCCCAGCCCGCGGTGTACGCGAGGCCGCCGATCAGCAGGATCGCCGCGATCGGCAACAGGTACGCCACGTCCAGCCCGGCCTGGAACACCGCCCACAGCTTGCTGCTGCGCCACTCCCGGTCGATGGCCGCGTCCAGCGCCCGGTCGTTGTGTGCGATCCGCCGTTGCCGCAGCCGAAGGGCTTCCACGGTCCGGCCGCCTTCAGCCGTCTCGTGCGTGGTGCTGTGCACGTCCGCCCACCGGGCCAGGGCGTCCTGGTACACGGGCAGCACCCGCGGCCGGTACCAGCGGGTCGCGACGACCAGCACAGGCACCGCGACCAGCATGCCCAACGCCACCAACGGCGACGTGACCAGCATGGCGGCCGCGGTCAGCGCCACGGTCACCGACGCGACAAGGATCTCCGGTGCCGCCTGCCGCAGGCCTTCGTCCAGCTTGTCCACATCGGACGTCGCCCGGCTCAGCAGGTCGCCAGTGCCAGCGGACTCCACAGTGGACAGCGGCAGCCGGACGACGTGCTCGACCATGCCCTCCCGCGCCTCGGCGAGCAGCCGCTCGCCGAAGATCGCGGCCCGGTACCTGGCCAGGCCGTAGAGCGCCGCGTGCAGCACCAGGGCGGCGACCAGCACCAGCACGGTGAAGTCGATCCGCATCCTGGTGGTGCCCTCGGTCACGGCGTCGACCAGGTCACCGAGCAGCTGCGGGCCGACCAGGCCGACGACCGTGGCCACGCCGAACAGCGCCATCATGCCGATGAACGCGCCCCGGCTGGCGGTCGTCACCGACCACATCCACCGGCGCACGTCCCGCTTCTCGGCGAGCGGAAGGGTGGTCTTCATGACGGGTACACCTTGTCTGCCACGTTTGTCCACAACGGACTCTGACTGAACACGACCGTGGTCCGGCCCTGACGGAGTTCCGCGACCCGCCGGACGATCCGCGCCTCGGTGTGCGCGTCCACCGCGGATGTCGGCTCGTCGAGCACCAGCACGTCCGCGTCCGCGGACAGCGCGCGGGCCAACATCATCCGCTGCCGCTGGCCGCCCGACAGGGTGCGGCCACGTTCGGCCAGCTCCTCGTCGAGCCCGTCCGCCAGGCCGTCGACCACGTCCATCGCGTCCGCGGCCCACAACGCGGTGCGGACGTCGACCGTGCCGCCCATGTCGACCTCGTCGGCCAACCGGCCGGAGAACAGCATGTCCTGGTTGTGCGCCACCAGGATCCGGCCGCGGATCTCGGCCAGGTCGGCATCCCGCAACGGCACGTCACCCGCGAGGACGGGGGCGTCGACGTACCGGCCGAGCCGGTCCGCCAGGTCGTCCGCCTGGCCGGTGATCACGGTCAACTGGCCCGCCGCGCAGGTGATCCCGCTGGTCTCGTCCCGCAGGCCGAACGCGCCGTGCGGCAGCGGGACCGGCGACTCCGGCGACGTCAGGGCGGGGGTCAGCCGCAGGATCGTGCACGCCCGACGCGCGGCCACCACGGCCTCGTTGAACTTGTGCACGGCCTCGCCCACCGACCCGACCGGCATGATCAGGAACGCCGAGACACCGTAGAACGCGACCAGTTCGCCGATGGTGATGGTGCCGTCCAGCGCCAGCCGGGCACCGAGCCAGGTGACCAGGGCGATCACCAGACTGGGCAGCAGCAGCGCCAGCGCCGCGACCCACGACTCGACCCGGCTCGCCGCCACCCCGGCGTGCCGGACCCGCTGGCTGGTCTCCGCGAACCGCCGGGTGAACTGCCGCTCACCGCCGATCCCGCGCAGCACCCGCAGGCCGGAGACGATGTCGGCGGCCACCGCCGTGGCCGTCCCGACCTCCTCCCGGTGCGCCTCGGTCCGGTTCTGCAGCGGCTTGAGCAGCGGCATGAACCCGAGCGTGGCCAACGGCATGCCCAGTAGCACGACCAGGCCCAGCACCGGGGTGTGGCTGGTCAGCAGCGTGGCGACCAGGCCGAACGCGACCACCGAACCGGTCAGCCGGCCGATGATCTCCAGCAGCCCGGCGATGCTGTACAGGTCGGACGCGCCGACCGCGACGATCTCGCCGGTCTTGATCTTCTGTGGGAGGGCGGCGCCGATGCTCGTGGCGTGCCTGATGACCGTCTGCTGCATGAGCCTGGCGCTGTTCAGCCACGCACGGTCCCCGTTGAGGGTGAGCATGAACGTGCTGGCCGCGAGGACGACGCCGAGCGCGAGGATGATCCCGATCCAGGTCAGCAGCGCGGCCGTGTCACGCGCGGCGATGCCCTGGTCGACGGCTTCACCGATGGCCAACGGCAGCAACGCGAGCGGAACCATCCACAGCGTGCCGAACACCATGGCCAGAATCAGCGGCCGTCTCGTGCCGCGGACCAGCCACCACAGGAACCGAAGTGGTGTCCGAGGAGCGGTGTTGAGTCAATAGTGGTGCATAGCCGCGAAGCTACCCGGCGAATCGGACGGACGCCACGCAATTAAGCTCGACCCGTGCCGACCTTGACTGAGTATCCGCAGGTAGCCGCCGGGAAGGTGCGCGAGCTGTACGCGGTGGACGACGACCACCTGCTGCTGCTCGCCTCGGACCGGATCTCGGCCTACGACTACGTGCTGCCGACCACGATCCCGGACAAGGGACGCGTGCTCACCGCGATGAGCGTGTTCTGGTTCGACCTGCTCGGCGGCGCGAACCACCTGGTGTCATCGGACGACCCGCGGATCCCCGACGAGGTCAGGGGCCGGGCGTTGCTGGTCCGGCGGCTGAGGATGCTCCCGGTCGAGTGTGTGGCGCGTGGGTACCTCACTGGCTCCGGCCTCGCCGACTACGTCCGGACCGGCTCGGTCTGCGGGGTCCCGCTGCCGTCGGGTCTGGTGGAGGCGTCGAAGCTGCCGGCGCCGATCTTCACCCCGACCACCAAGGCTGAGGTCGGCCAGCACGACGAGGCGATGGACTTCGCCGCGGTCGAGGCGACGGTCGGTGCCGACCTGGCGGCCCGGCTGCGGGACACGACGTTGTCGATCTACAGGCGGGCGGCCGAGCACGCCGAGTCGCGCGGGATGATCCTCGCGGACACCAAGTTCGAGTTCGGCGTGGACAGTGCCGGGGAGATTGTGCTCGCCGACGAGGTGTTGACGCCGGACTCCTCCCGGTACTGGGCGATGGACGGCTATTCGGCCGGTCGGGTTCAGCCCGCGTTCGACAAGCAGGTCGTCCGGGACTGGCTGGTGTCGTCGGCGTCGGGCTGGGACCGGTCGTCCGGCGAGCAGCCGCCTGAGCTGCCCGCGGACGTCGTCGAGTACACCCGGGCCCGGTACGTGGAAGCCTACGAGCGGGTGTCCGGCCGGAAATTCGCCGACTGGGCGTGAGTTCCCTGGTTCGTTACCCGGACGACAGGCTTGCGCCATTCGGCTGCTTTGTCGCGGTGCTGTCATGTAGTTGTGTCCGCGTGTCTGGTGGTTTCGCTGTCCGGGATCGGGATCCGGACCTTGCACCGCTGCGTCGAACTGGCTGACGAGCTCGACCATCGAGGGGTCGCGCTCTCGCTGTTGTTCACGCCGCGGGTCGCGGGTTCAGGGCAGCCCTCAGTGGTGGTGGACTGGGTGCGGCGGCGGCGCGACCATGGGGACGCGCTGCTGCTGCACGGCTTCGACCACGTGCCCGCGCCCCGGCGCCGGGCCGAGTTCGGCTCGCTGCCCGCGCACGAAGCGGGCCTGCGGCTCACCGCGGCCAACAGGTCGATGGAACGTCTCGGCTTCGAGGTCGACAGCTTCGCCCCGGCGCGGTGGGCGCTGTCGCCGGGAACCTTGACCGCGTTGCGGCGCAAGGGCTTCGTGCTGGGCGCGGACGCCACCAAGGTGCACGACCTGCGCACCGGAGTCGTCCACAAGGGACGTGTCCACGGCATGGCCTACGGGGAACGGGTCGAACCGTGGTCCTGCTTCGCGCTCGTCCTGGGGGTGGCCCGTGCCGCCCGTCGCGGCGGTCTGGTCCGGCTCGCCGTCGAAGCCGCGGACCTGTCGCGACCTGGGCCCCGACGGGCGATCCTGGACGCCGTCGACATCGCGGCGCACCACGGCGCGGAGTCCACCACATATAGTGGGGTTACCCAACGATTGGCGGTCCCCATGAGTTAGGGTCACTCCCATGGATGTGACCCAGATCCGGCTGATCGTGTCCGACTTCCCGGTTGTCTACCGGTTCTATCGGGACGTGATCGGCCTGAAACCCCAGTTCGAGACCGAGAACGGTCCCTACGTGGCCTTCAAGCCCGACCTCGGCAGCACACTGGCCCTGCACTCCCGGGCCGAACTGGCCACGATCATCCCCGACCTCAAACCCGGCGACGGCGACAACACCCTTGTAGCCCTGCGCGTGGACGACGTCGACGAGTACCTGGCCGAGTTGACCTCCCGCGGCGCGTCCTGCACGGATCCCGTGGTGCTCGACGGCCGAATAAAGGTGTCCTACCTGCGCGACCCCGAAGGCCACCTGCTCGAGATCCAGCAATGGCTGGCCACCCGCACCGGTGCGGCCGTCCCACCCGCGTCCTAACACGTTCCCTGGGGGTGAACGATGACAGGAGCGCGAGTCGACCCAACACCTTGGGCGCAGCGCCAACCACGCAGCCCAAAGGGAGGGGAGGCTGAGGTCCCCCGGATCAACGTTATCGCGGGGGACCGACAAAACCGGGTCGGCCGGGACCGGGTGCCGAGGTAGGCGGTGGGCCGCTAGACCGTCGTAGCTTCGCCCGGGGTGAGGAGTTTGACCTCGGTTTCCTTGTGGCTCAGCTCTTCGAAGCGGCCGTACCAGATCTGTGGCGTGGCCAGGACCGCCTGGTGGATCGGGATCGCCACCCTCGGCCGGACCACTCGCAGGAAGTCCACCGTCTCCGACAGCTTCGACCACGGCGCGCCGGTGGGCAGGCCGAGGACGTCGACGCTCTGCGCCGGACGGAAGAACGAGTCGCCCGGGTGGTAGAACGCGCCGTCGTCCAGCACGTACCCGTTGTTCGGCGGCACCGGGAGTTCGGGGTGGATGATCGCGTGGTTGCCGTTCACGGTGTCCACGGTCGTGTCACCCACCTTGAGGGTGTCGCCGGGGCGGGCCGTTTCCGCGGTGAGGCCAAGGGCGGCAACGTTTTCCGCTGACGCCGGGTCGACGATCAGCCGGACGCCCGGGTTGGCGGCCACCAGCGCGGGCAGGCGCTTCTCGTCCAGGTGGTCGAAGTGCTGGTGCGTGATCAGGATCGCGGTCAGGTCCGTGACGTCCTCGAAGCCCTGGGAGAACACGCCCGGGTCGAACAGCAGTCGGGTGGACGCCGTCTCGGCCAGCACGCATGAGTGTCCGAAGTGGACGAACTGCATCGGTGGATTCCCTCCCTATGTCGCGTTCGACACGATTTCGTCGCCGAGCGAACTGCGTCGGTACTGGACACTACGCCCCACCCGCCGGCTGGTCAGCAGGCCGGCCGCGACCAAGGCCGTCAGGTGCTCGCTGATCGTGCTCGGCGCCACGCCGAACCGGGTGGCCAGCGCCGTGGTGCTCGCCGGGGACGCCAGTGTGCGCAACAACCGGGCCTTGGTCCGGCCGACCACGCCGGCCAACGCGTCCCTCGCCGGCGGCGGCGCGTCCTCCCACAAGGTCGCCGACCCGCGCGCCGGATACACCAGGCACGGCTGCCATGGCGGCACCATCATCACGCCCAACCGAGGTGCGAACACGCTGGGGATCAGTTGCAGTCCCCGCGAATCCAACTCTAAACGTCCACTGTAGACAGTCGGCAGCAGGATGCTCGGGCCGGCCACGACGATGCCGGGATGGATGCCGGTCAGCACGGCCACCAGGCCGCCTTCGCGGAACTGTCGGGTCCGGTGGTCGACGTCGGTGTCGAGCACGTCCTGAAGCCGAGGCCAGATCGGCTGGAGGAGTGCCGTCCAGCACTCCCGCATCTGCGCGGCGAGCAGGTCCCGCGCGGCGGCCGGGTCGGCGAACATGTCCGGTGGCACGTCCCGGCCGGCGACGGACATCTCGATCTCCCGCCGGACCTGGTCCGGCGGTGTCCGGACGATCGCCTCGAACTGGGCTTCGAGCGAGCCGGCCGGCGGGCTGAGGAAGTCCGGGAAGTAGACGTCGCCACTGATCAACGTGACCAGTTCGGGCACGTCCACGGCTGTCCGGTTGGCCGCGGCCCACCGGGCGTGTACCGGACCTGGCCGGGCCAGGGCGCGCACCGCGTTGAGTACCTCTTCCAGCGGGGAGATGGCCAGCCGGACGTGCTGTGCGCCGACGTCGCCCGGCACCACCTCAAGCATGGCTGTCCTTTCGGAAATAACCGAATCATTGTCGCATGGACGGCTCTGACCGGCAGGTTCTCCGGCATGGATCGGCGATATTGGCGATGGTCGGCTGGGGCGCAACTGGTGCGGTTGCCGTCGATGATGGCGCCGCTCGCGTTCGCCGTGCTCGCCACCCAGGTGACCGGCTCCTATCGGCTCGGCGGACTGATGATGGCGGTGTTCGTCGCCGCCGAGGTGATCGCCGCCGGACCCGTCGGGCGTCTGCTCGACCGGATCGGAGTCGCACGGGGGTTACGGCTGCTCCTCGTGTTGTGCGCGGTGAGCCTCGTGGCGTTGGCCCTGGTGAGTGCTGTTCCGGCGGTGATGGTCGCGTGTGTCGTGGTCACGGGCGCGCTCGGCGGCGGGTTGGCCGGAGGCGTCCGGGCGTTGCTGGGTTCTGTTGTGAAGCCCACGTCGTTGGAACGCGCCACGTCCATCGACGCGGTGATCGTGGAGATCGTGGTGGTGGGCGGGCCGCTGGTGGTCGCGCTGCTCACGCCGTTCGGCGGGGTTGTGCCGGTGCTGGGGATGGCGGGTTCGTACCTGTTCGCGGCACTGCTTGTCCCTCAGGTAGCGGTGTCCCGCTCACGCGGTGGCTCGTGGCCGCGGATCGGACCGTGGCTGTTCTGCGCGTTCGGGTTCGGGCACCTGCTGAGCACGATCGAGGTCGCTTCGTTGCCGTTGGGGCAGCGCGTCGGCGGTGGACCGGCGACAGCTGTGCTGGTCGTCGCCTTGCTGACCGGGGCAAGCGTCCTCGGCGGGATCTGTTACGCCTGGTGGGGGCCCCGGCTCCGGCTGGACCGCCGGGTGCGCGCGGTACTGCTGCTGGTGGGCATGGCTGTCGGGGCGGTGCTGGTGGCGTTCGGGTGGAACTGGCCGATGTTGGCCGCCGGCCTGGTCACGGTCGGTGTCTGGACGGGGCCGTTGAACACCGCCATGTCCGTGCATCTGCAGACGACCCTGCCGGCGGATCGCCGGGCCGAGGGGTTCGGGCTGGTGTTCACGGCACAGGCGGCCGGGTTCGCCCTCGGGTCACTGTCCGTGTCGGTGCTGCCGTTGACGGCCGCGCCACTGCTCGGCGCGTTCTCCGCGTTGATCGCCGCGGCCTGTATTGCGGCGACGCCCGTCGCCAAGCCGGTTACTGTCGAGTATCCGCCTCGGTAACCTGCCTGTTCACGGTCGCGACCGGGGCGATCGCACCGACCACCTCAGTGACCGGCCGCGTGAGCAAAAACGGATCATCGAGCCTGAACGCCTCACCGACCGTGACGATGTCGCTGAGCGTCCATTCCTGTTTCCCCTGTAGGAGCCGCGTAATCTTCGCGGCCTCCCAGCCGAGCCCCCTCGCGAGCGCGGCCTGCGTACGAATGCCGGTGATCGCGAGCAACACCTTGATGTTCTCGGCGATCCGAGCTTGCAGGTCTCTCATCTCCATGCGCACAGCATGGCAGAGCAACAACATTGTTGACAACTCTCCACCGTAGTGTGCCCGCTACGTTGAGATCATTGATCCAGTCGTTACATCTGACGGTTGCTCGTTGAGAATTTCGCAACTACGTTGATGGTCATGCAACAGACCGCCAGCACCCGGCTCGCGTCGATCCTGCTGGGCGTCGACCTCAAGCGGTGGGTCGCCGAGCGCCGTGACCGCGACCGCCCGGCGTCCTGGCTCAACATCTCGCGCGAGCTGGCCGAGGCCACGAACGGACAGGTCTCGCTCAGTCATGAGGCGCTGCGCATGCGCTACGGCCAGACCCACATCACTGACTTCGACGCGGCCGACCTGTTGGCCGCGGTCGATGCGGTGAAACGGGGGAACAACGGGCCGGGTCGGTCGGACTCGGAGAACGACGCGGGTGCGGGTCCGGAGAGCCGGCATCCGTTCGAACAGAAGCGTCCAGGTGGCCCGCAGTGGCTGCAGGACGGCGGGGACGAAGAGCAGGGCGGCGAGTAGATGGGCAGGCACAACAAGCCGCCGACTAGGGCCGAATTGCAGGCGATGGTGGCGAACGAGTTCGCCAATGCTGCCTCCGATCCGGCCGTCCGCGCGGAACTGCTTGGCAACGCGGTGCAGAACGCCCGCGAACTGCGCGAGTCCCTGCGAGATGAGAGCGGCGCGTGATGTTCACGAGCGTCACATCGGCCGGGCGTGCGTCCGGCCGGTCGCTTCCTGCCCATTTCGTCGTGATCGCGGCGAGCACCTGTGTGGACCGAAAGGCAGGCACCTGATGGGCCAGAGCAAGGTTCGATACGAGGTTTGTTGGGACGAAAGCGACTTCCCGCAGATCGTGCGTGCCACCGATGGTGACGGCAAGTCGTTCATGGAGGCGAAACGCGAGATTCTCGGCTTCTACACAGACCTACGTGACACGGCGCGCGAGATGATCACACGGTTTCGTGCGTTGAAGGCTGAGGACATCGAAGCCCCCAGGGCATCGGATGACGAACCGAAGACGTCCGATGTGGACAAGGTCGGGAAGCCCGGCGCCAGCGCGTTGGCGTGCACGGTCAGCGCAACCACGGTTACAGCAGCCGCGCCGAGCGGGGTGAGTCCTGAGGGACCCGTCGACGGCGCCGTGTTGATCGCCACTGAACGGCGGCGACAGATCGACCAGGGCTATACGCCGGAGCACGACGAGGTCGAGCACGGCAGCGGTGAGCTGGCAGCGGCGGCGGTGTCGTACGCGATGCCGCAGCCGGATGCTCCGATGCGAATGGTGTTCGCCCCGGACGATCAGGTGTGCGTGCCGTACTGGTGGCCCTGGGCAGCGGACCAATGGAAGCCGACAAACGATCGCGTCGGCGACTTGGTGCGAGCAGGCGCGCTGATCGCAGCCGAGATCGATCGGTTGCTTGCCGACCACCCACCGGACGAGAACGCGCCGGACCGGACGACCTTCGAGGGTGGTGTGTCGTGATGCTCCTGTACGAATCCGAGTTCCTCGGGCTGCTGCTGTGCATAACCCTGCTGGCGCTGGCCCTGGTTCTGGCCTGTGCCCCAGAGCCTGACGAGATCTGGTGGAAATCGAATGCCTGACGTAATGGAGCGAGCACGGCGCTTTGGCATGCTGATGGAACTGTCCGATGAGGAGCTGTGCGCGCAGCATCCGGACACCAGCCGGTTGTCCGCTCCGGACGTGTGCCGGATCCCGAGGTGGGTGAACGAGAAGCCCACCGATTGCCTTCACGAGGCGTGGTGGGTGCTGAGTAACGACCGGTTCGGTTACCCGGTCACGCACGGCTGCACGGCCGGGACCGCTGAGTATCTGCGGCATCGGTTGTGGCTGGACCAGCGGCAGACGATGCGAGACATGGCGTGCAGTGGCGCGGCCATCGTCCTGACGCCGGACATTCTGGTTGAGTTCGCGCGCCAGGTGGCCGTGGCCAAGCCTTGCTCTGCGTGCAAGGGCGACCCGTTTCTGGTGATCCGGCCCCGTTTCCTGCGGATCTACACAGCACACAAACCCGGATGCGCGGTGCTGTGTCAGTCGACCGTGAGGGGTGGCCGGCCGTGAGTACGCACCACGCGAAGCCCGCGCCACACCCGGTACTACGCAACATCACCCAGCTCGCCGGCGACGCGGCGGCCGCCGTGTGGCGGCACATCTTCGGACTAGGAATCGCCGCGACGGCCGTGATGTTCGTAGTCGCGGTCGTGCTGTACCTGGCCCATCACGAGGCGACGCTCGCGGCGGTGCTCGTGCTGCTGGTCGGCGTGCCGGTGATCGCCGGTGTGTACGCCTACGTGACCGCAGACAGTTTCAGTGACCCGCCGGCACAGCACCACGTTCGAGGAGACCTGAATGAACCATGTCCGTACCCGCATTGCCGCCGCCGACGCGCGGCCGATGTCGCGGTCGCGCCGTCGCCGGCCGGCCTTGCCCTCCGGAGGAGGTCACGATGACTGGGCCTGAGCACTACCAGGAAGCCGAGCGACTGGCCGTGATGTGCGTCGACAGCCACGGGAATCCGCCGCCGCATCTCGCGCCCGAGTTGGGCGCGTACCTGAGCCTGGCCAATGTTCACGCGGTCCTGGCGTTGGCGGCCGCCACCGCCATGAACGACGGTGAGGCCGGTATGGACCTTGAGGATCTGCAGGCGTGGGAGAAAGCCGTCAGCGCTCGACTGTCCGGATCGGACGGCTCCTGATGGCCACCGGACAGAACAGCACAAACTCGTCCGACACGGCGCGCGAGGAAGACGTGATCACCGAGCCACGGGAGTGGCTGTCCGAGCCGTTCGCGATGCTCGAACGCGAGATCGCCGAGGAGATCCGCCAGTACTGGGAGGGGCGTCCGCGCAAGGACATCGCTTCAGTGGCGTCGTTCCTGGCCCGTCAGGTGTGGGCGAAGGTGAAGCCTGTGATCGATTCGTACGAGCACGGCGGAGATCAGTACGCTGCGGCCGTACGGGAGGCGAACCGCCAGCGAGACAACGCCTGGAACGCCATCAGCGACTACTGGATGCCCGAGGTGCGCACAACTCGCGAGCAGTTGGAACGCGAACTGCGTCGGGCGAACAGGTTTCAGCGTCAGCTGATGACGTCCCGGCGCAAGGCCACCCGCGCTACCTCGCACGCCGTCGATCTGGCTGGCCGACTCGCCAAGACGCGGGCCGAGTTGGACCGACTGCAAACCGAGGCGGCGGCTGGCGTTCGCTGGGTGAACGGCGGCGACTGAATGGCACTCCGGATCGAGACCAAGTACCTGGTCGAGCTGCTGGGCACGCTCGCCTACACGGCCGGGTCCGGGATCCTGCTGCACACCACCCGCGGCTACCCGGACGGCGGCGAACCCGGCACGTCGGATCTACTCGTCGGGACGTCGACCACTGGCCGCGCCGTAGGGCACACCTTCGTGGTCGCCTACGGCCTGCTGCCGCAGGCCGCGTTGTGGCCGATCGAGGACGTCGGCGCGGTGCTGGCGTCGTTTCGGCCGCGGTTGAAGGACAACAAGGACCACGCGCTGGAAGTCGAACTCGCCGACGGCCTGGTGGTTGTGCGCGAGGACCCGGACCTGTTCGGCAACGGCCTGAAGCTCGAATTCGCCGCCGGCGACCTGCAGGACTACCCGCGCGAGATCTGGTCGCTGCTGACCGACGAGCACCTGCACCCGCGAGTCGAGACGCCCGAATCGGTGCTCGTGCCGCGCTCGCCGCGCACCGACTACACGCCGGCGGACCTGGCGCCGTTCGTGGCGATTGCCAAGCACATCAAATGCGAGCTGCAGCTGTTCAACTACCACCAGCGGCTGCCCACCCTGGTGCAGATCGGACACAAGTTCCGTGGCCTGATCCGTCCCGTGGTGTGGCCGGACGACCGTTCACCCACCCTCGGCGAGGGCCCGGCCAGCGACGTCTACCCGGCCACCCTTCCGCCCCGCACGAAGGACGCGGTGGTGGACCTGCGCACAGCAACCGGCATTCGAACGAGCACCGCCAACGAGCTGCACACCGAGGAGGCGGCCAGCAATGCCTGACGTGCACGTGATCGAGATCGCCGAGGACGGCGCCTGGCAGATTCAGCACACCTCAGCCTGCCCGCTGCACCTGCGGGACTGCCCGGTGTCCCGGGCGGCCGAGCAGATCGTCGGCCCGACCGCGGTGATCGGTCGGTTCGAGTGCGAGCTGGGCCCGCTCGACCAGTTGCTCATCGGTCGGCCCGTCGTCCTGCAGAACGACCAAGCGGCACCCGAGCAGGACATCGCGGCGCAGCGGCATGTCGCCAAGCTCGCGCTTGGGCTCGCCGGCCGACTGCTCCAACTGTTCGCCACCGGCCAGCAAGGCCACCCCGGGGAGCCGTGCGTTCGCACCGGTTGGGTCCAGCACGGCGCCGTCGCGCGGTGGCGTGAGCTGCACGAGACGCTCGTCGCCGACTACGTCGCCCTGGATCCGGAGCACGATCCTACGGCCCCAGGAGCGCCCACACGGGAGCACGGCACTGCTCGCGGCATTCGCTTCCATGGCGCGGCCGACGAGCCGTTGTGCGACGAATGCGCGGCCTTTTTCGACGAGTTGAAGCGAGCCGGTCTGGTCCGCGAGACATCGGGAGGTTGGGCGATGAAGCATGGCGAGATCGAGCCATGACCGTGTTGCCGTGGCCACGGACGGGCAGATGCGGCGCGTGCGGACGTTCGGCCCTCGAATTCCCCTCCGGCCGGTGGACGCACCTGGGCCGACCGTGCCGGACCCGCTACCAAACCATGTGGACGGTCGACGACGTCCGCATCCGAGCGGCGTGCCGGTTTGTGGCGGACGGCGAACCGTTGCCGACCGAGCCGGACAAGTACCTGGTGGAGCAGCCCACCGGACGCGTCGCGGAGTTCGAGTTCGGTATCAGCCGGGCCAACCGTCTGGAGACCGTGCGCGAGTTCCTTGCGCGACAGGCCGAGGCGGGAGTGCGGCATGGCGGCCGGTAACGCGCGGCACGTGATCGGTCAGCACGAGATGGACATTCTCGCGATGATCGCTTCGGGCCTGACGGTCGACAACATGCTCGCCACAGGGCCATGGTCCGCGAGCGAAATCGGTGCGGTGATCCGGCGGCACGGCCTGGTGGTCGACGAGGACGGCCGCGTCACGGCGGCAGCGTCGCCCGTGGACCAGGACGTGCGGGACGCCCTGGCATCGCCGAGTCCGCTGGTGCGTCAACAGGCCCGGCGTGCCTATGCCCAGCTGGTGAAGCTCCGCAAGGTTCAGGGCATGCAGGCCGCCCGGGACATCTCGGACGACCTGCGTCGGCTACAGCGCAAAGCCCTGCAGGACTGGCTGGGCTGGCTGCAGGCGGCAACCGCTGGCGCCCGGGACGAACTTGCCCGACTGCGCGGCAGTTCACCCCGCTCGACTCGTACCAAGGCGGCCGCGTCATGAGCTGACCTGGCGCGTCTGGCCGATTGACCTGGCGGTCGGTGCCTCCTTCCCCGAGGCACCGGCCGCCGACCCACATCCACGATCGACCGTCCAGAAAGGATGACAATCCGGTGCCCTACTCGCTGCACGAGGACAACCTCGGCAGGGATCCGCGGTGGGCTGTGTTGGCCCGGCACGGCGATCCGGACAGCCCGGACCTACTGGAACTCAGCGAGAGCCGCCGCCGCACACACCTGGCGCGGCTGGAAGCACGCCGGCGGATGCTGATTGCCTCCTACTACCTGATGACCTTGGAAACCTCCGCACACAAGGACGACGGTTACCTCACGCTGGAGGCCGCGCTGGTCTGCTGCGGCGGTGAGGTGTGGCAGCTGGAGGCGTTGGCCACCGCCGTGTGCGGGCGGCCGCCGTTCCTGCATCGGCAGGGCGATCGGTGCTCGGCCAAGAACTGCGTCGACTCCAGTCCACCATGGCGGAACAACTACGAGTACCGCATTTGCAGTTTCTTGAAACGCAATCCCAGCAAGGTCGAACAGGACCGCAACAAGGCCCAGAAGGACGACGCACGCGACCCTCAGCTGCGTGCGCTGCTGCTCAAACGCGACGGCCGGTTCTGCCGCTACTGCCGTTCCGGACCGCTGTCGGAGAAGGCCGGCAAGGCCGCCGAGCGCCGCAAGGTGCTGCAGCGCGACCACGTCGACCCGGACCTGCCGGCCGGGCCGGACGCCGAGAACTACGTGACCACGTGCGCCAGCTGCAACGAGCACAAGGCCCGGCGCACCCCGTTCGAGGCCGACATGACGCTGCTCGACCCGCCCACCGAAGCCCAGATCCAGGAGTGGACCGAGGCCGGCCTGACGCTGTTCGACCCACCATGGATCACATCCGCGATCACCAACCGGATCACCGACGAATCACGGCCGGATCATCGACATATCAGTGATCACGACGGTGATCAACACGGTGATCCGGTTGGTGATTCGTCCACACCAGACGACCGCCCAGCACGCCCTGAAACGCTGGACAACCAGCAAGATCACGTGCCGGATCACCGCCCGGAAGGGTTCGGCTCGGGTCGGGTCGGGGACCGCCCTGATGGCCATCTCGGAGCCCTCGGCCAACCCGTCCGGGGTCTCGACAGCCCCGACATCTACCACCGCCGGTCCCGCAGTCCTGCCCCGCCAGACACACCAAGTGGGTGAGCCCCGTGTCCATGACTCCGCGTCAACGCGAGGAGTACCGACTCAGCACCTACGCCGAGCGGGAGCAGTTGCGCGAGATCGCCCAGACCGTTCCCTGCCCCGAGCCGCCTCTCGGATGCGGCCGCCCCGCCGACGAGCCGTGCGTCAACCGCATCGGCGAACCGCTCAAGCACATGGACCACACCAGCCGGCTACGCCGAGCCCAAGCCGCAAAGGATCCGTCGTGATCGCTATCGACCGAGCCGAACCGCCTGAGGTCGCTCAAGCCACCCGGCGGGCTATCAGAGCCGCGTACGGCGGCTCGCTGGCGTGGTTGACGGCGAGGTTGTTCGGGTGACCAGCACCTGTGTGATCGCGTCGTGCCAGCGACCGAGCGAGACCACGATGTGCTTGGCCTGCTGGACACAGCTGCGCGGGGCGTTGACCGACGTCGCTGACTGGCTCGCCGAGGACCTTGAGCTCACCCGCACCGGCCGGACGAAGTTCACTGGCGCGCCGATCGGCAGGGTGAAGGGTTGGTCCGAGCGGGCATTGCCGATCCGTCCAGCGGCGGCCGCGATCGCCGATCAGTTGCCCACCGTGCTCTACTCCTGGGTGCGTGAACTGTGGGACATGCACGCGGCCCGGTGGCTCGCGTGCGAGACGTGCGACGCCCAGTGGTTCGGCGGCGAACAACAACACGCCGTCCCCGAGTGCACCGGCCGGTGGGACTTGCGCGTCGAGCAACTCGGCGACATCGATACCACCACGGCCGGACTGGCGCGGTGGCTGCTGGGACACACAACATGGATCCGCACCCACCCGGCCGCCGAGGATCTGCACGGCCAGGTGATCAACGCCTACCGGGCGGCCATGAAAGTGATCGACCGCCCGCCGGCCCGCGAGTACATCGGGATGTGCTCGGCCGAACTCGAAGGCCAACTGTGCGAGGTTGACCTGTTCGCGTCGGAGGATCAGGACTCGGTCAGCTGTCGCGGCTGCGGTGCGAACTGGTCGGTACGGGATCGGCGGGCCTGGCTTTCCGACGCCGTCGATCACCAGTACCTGCCGCCCGCCCTGGTGATCGCCGCAGTGGCTCGACACGGATACCGGTTGACCATGTCAATGTTGCGCAACTACCGGGCCCGCGGCCGGCTGACCGCATACGTGGTCGACCCGGAGTTCATCGGTCCGTTGCGTGAGCAGGACGACCGGTACGGCTGGCGGGTTCGGCCTATGGTCGAACAGGACTATCCGAGCCCGCTGTACCTGGTGGCCGATGTGGTCGACGTCCTGAACAGCAAACACCGTCGAACCCGGCTGGACAAATGAGCACCTCGTCCGATGCTTACTTTGACATCAACGCATTCTGCATCATGACCTTCGGTCAACGCGAGCGTCTGTTTCATTTCTGACCCATCGTGCGACTGTGTCGTTAATAAGGAGTCAGTGGCGTTCGGCCCACAATCAACTGTCTGCATTTTTGGGCGGACCTAATCTTCGTGCGGGAACCGCGCCCCGGCGAACTGCGGCTCTTCCGCGAACGTCGAGTGCTTGAGCGCGTGGATCCCCCCGGTGAACGTCGCCTGCCTGAACGACGCGTATCCGCTGAACGTCGCGTCGACGAACCCAGCGAATCCGGTGAACCTTGCTCGATTGAACAACGCGTGTCCGGTGAACGTCGCTCTGCGGAACCCTGCGTGCTTGGTGAAGTTCGCCTCCGTGAAATCCGCGCTCCTCTTGAACTTAGCTGCGGCGAAGTTGGCGTCCCCGGTGAATGTCGTGCCGCGAAAGGAAGCATCGCCCGCGAACACTGCCTCCTTAAATATGACTCTGTTCACCCTGCAGAGATGGAGATCGAAGTCAATGAGGAGGGTTCCATTCAAGTCGAGGTCGATGTCCTTCCAGAATGTGCCGAATATATCCCGCTCGTCGCCGGGTGTGAGATGCGCTGCGAGAAGCTTCTGGACGGTCAGCCGAACCTCACGCTCTTGGACTCCCATCCGATAGTCCTTGACCACGGCGTCGTGAGCGGTCGACCGGTCTGGCGGTTCGCCTGGTCGCTCGTAGGGCATACGCAAATAGGCGCACAACACGTTTACAATCGTCTGTCGCTGTCCAGGATTATTCTGCCCGACTCGCTCAAGGGCATAAAGGCCACCGAGACGCACAGGGGCCTTGTCGGAGCCTAGTTGTTCAACGGCCTTGGTGTACAACTCGGTGACACGCTTCTCAGCGGCATCCAGTTCGGTGGCCGCCGCAGAAACTTCCTGGTGCCATTGCCGGCGTACCGCGAGCAACAGCGCGAAAACCCCACCGGTGCCCGCACCGATACCCAACCCGGTCTTGACTGCCTCCACTCGAGCAGCAGCAGGGTCTTTGGCCTGGTTAGCTTCCTCTAGCAGCCACGCCGTGGCACCCCACGTGACCCCGGCAACGACCGCTCCTCCCAGCGCAACTATCCACCAACTCAACGCCTGGGACGTACGCATGTGTTTTGGCCGGATTTTCCGGACCAGTGCAGTGGTAAGCAGGCCACACGCCAGTGCGAAAACCAACTGCCGCCAGCCCACACGATGCCATAGCCACTGCGAAAGGCCCGGCCAGTCCACCCAACCGGTCGTGGCCAGCAAGCCACCCGCTAGCAGCAGTACGCCAATAGCTGCCGGCGCAACTACACCACGTCGCATTTACCGATAGTCGCGGCTTGGAACCACTTCGTCACGCTTCGCTTGGCATACGTTCCGTAACGTTTCACAGAAACGGACATCCAGGCACTCGTGGTCTCGGGTCGATCCGACGTGTGTCTGGTTCTAACGTGGCCAGTTGCTGTCGGCGGCTGGTCTCACCGCAGCGCGTGCGTTCTCAGGCTATGGAAAGGTGGCGCGGTGACCAGCGAGATGTGGGCCGTTGTGCGTGTTGGCCCGGAAGGCGTAGCAGAGACCCTTGTCGTGATCCCCAACCGTGATGTTGCGCTAGGGGTGGTGGCTGAACTCGGGGACGGGCATCACGCCGAGCCTGTGTTGGTTCTCGGGCCGGACGACGGTTGCACCGTGGTGCACACCTGGACGTGTCGCGCGGTGGTGGTCGACGGACGTGTGGACCGGGTTGAGCAGCCGGTCCGGCTGGCTGGCGCGTCGCGGCTGTTGTTGCCCGGTGATGAATCACCGGCCGACCGGGTGGTGGTCGACGAGGAGGCCGCGGCCCTGGAGGCGTCGGTGCTCGGGGTGTCGGTGCGGTACGTGTCCGCATACTCCGTGACAGGCGACGGTGCGCGGGCATTGGCGGAGCGTCGTGCCCGGGAGTTGGCTGACGGCAACGGAACCCAGTAACCAAAGTGTGATGCGCGTATCCCAGAAAACATCTTGCGTTTGCGGGATGTCACATCCCATGATAGAGGGGTCCCGCCGGGACGGCCCCGAACATCAATCGGGCGCTAGCACCGCCCCCGTTCGGGGATCAACTCCATAGAGGAAGGAACTCCGGAATGGACGAGTCCATATCGGATAACCGCTGGTACGGGGTCCGATACCACGAAAGCGTGGGCGAAGATCTCTACCGTGTGGCCGGTCGGATCCTGTCGGATCTCAAGACCGACCAACACGAAGGGCGGATGCCGAAGGAAGCCGTCCTGATGGTCGCGATCATGGACCACCACATGATCGTCCAGGTGCACCTGCAGTCAGACATGGTGCGTGAGAACTGGGGATCGGAAACGATCCGCGCTCGCGTCTACACCGTGATGGCTCGGTACAACTGGAAAGGCCGGCGCAACCGGGCAGACGTGCGCTACACCACCGTCTGCAAGGTCCGCACCGTCCGAGACCGGCTGGACGCGCTGACTCTCGGCGCGATCATCGGGTAACCACCCCTGGGGCGGCACCAGCCAGGTGCCGCTCCGGCCGGAGTCCCCTCCATGGAGAAGCCCCGACGCGCTAGCACCGCGCCGGGGCCAAGGAAGAAACTCCAGACCGTCAGAATACCGCAGGAGCGTCCCCATGCCTCGCAAGCCGACCCCGCCCCCTCGGGCCGAACTGGCCAAGGTTCGCGCTGCCGCGAAACGTCTCGCGGACCTGGAAACCAAGGTCGAACAGGCTCGCGCCGAGCGCAACGCCCTTATGGCGGCCGCACGCCAGGCCGGCGCGACCGGCGACCAGCTCGCCGATGCGGCAGGCATCGCCCGGCGCAACGTCCTGGCCGCCATCAGCGCGGCACCCGATGCGTCAGATCAAGAACACGAGAACTCACGGTGAGACCGCGATCGCTCATTCCTCGTTCGCGGGCCGGCGTCCGGTCGGGATCCTGTCGACTCGGGCCCAGGGCTGGCCGCTGTTGTGCTCCTGCGCGAGCCGGCCGGCGTGGGCACGAAGGGCGTCTTCGACGAACGTGCGCAGTGAGTAGCCCGAGCTGACTTGCTGCTGCATCCCGGCTACCGCGTTGCGTGCCAGGTCGCGGGCCTCTGCCGAGATGTGCGTTTGGAACAGCACGCGATCCTCGGACATACTTGACTCTCTCCCCATCGTGGGAGGCACGGGAGCGGGCAGGTACACACTGCCCGCTCCCTGCTATCCGACTAGCCCTGTTCCTCGTCGGCGATCTCCGCCCGAGCGGCCTCCACCATATCGTCCACGAGACTGACGACTGTGTGAGGTGACGCGCCTAGGGCGTAGAGGTCTACCAACGTGTGCTTGGGCAGTACCGCCTCGTGGTAGCCGAGCGAAAAGAGTGCTCGGTCCACAACCGCCAGCCAGAGGGGCAAACGAGGATCGGTCTCGCCAGGGAGCAATGCCTCGGCGAAGTTCTCGCACGCCTTCCGAAACGCTGGAGGAGATTCGTCGTACCACGCAACGAGTTGCGCGAGCCTCTCCGGCGGTAACGTGTCCAGCCATGTGTATGGCCGGTCGTCGTCGGACACTCAGTGCCTCCACTCTGTAATTGTGCTGTCCGGCCAACCCGGACAAGAAAGATATTACATAGCTTTCATGTGGAGATCAAGTCCTTGCGGCACAAAAGGTTTCGCGTTCTCGGCGCAGGTTCCCGTGTGGACGGTTACTTGTCGAGAAGGTCTATCGGCAGTGACTCGAACCAGTCCGCGACATCCACGAGCTCGGTACGGGACGCGCCGTTGTCGAGATTGATCATGGTGACTTCGCCGTCGTGCTCGACACGCTTGACCTTGTCTGACATGTTCCTGCTCCTGACGGGCTGGCGCGTCACGTGTGGTCGTCCATGGTACTGCGGGCCTGCTCGTGGGCAGGGGGTGAGTGACAGTCTTATCTGACATATGTAAGATAAGGGTCATGGACAAGCTCCGAAGGGTCACCGAGCCCTTGCTCGATGTCCTCGAAGTGCTGGTAGAAGCCACGTGCGAGGGTCGAGGAGTGCACGGCTACGAGATCATGCACGTGACCAAACGACTCGGCCCGACTGTCTACGGTGTGCTAGACAAGCTGGAAGACATGAAGTGGATCACCGGCCAGTTCGAGGACCGCAATCTCGACAACCCTGGGAAACCGGCCCGCCGCTTCTACCGGTTGACGGGCGAGGGGGCTTTGGATGCCGAGCAATTGCTTCACGCGCGTCGCCCTGTCCGATCCGCCGCCCTACCGCGTAAGCTCGGTTGGGTTCAACTGGTCATTGGCGTGTGCAAACTGGGCGGTGCTCGGTGACCTTTTGGCAGATTGTGGTCGCAGTCGTTCTCGGCCTGATCGCCAACGAAGTGTCTGACGTGTCCTCGTGGTGTGCGGAACGTGTCGTTCGGGCAGCGGCGCGGCTCCGCTATCCGGATGGAGAGCGGCGTGAAGTGCGTCTCGCCGAGCTCGTGGGACTCATCGGGACGCGTCCTGGCAAGTTGTTCAAGCTGCTCACGGCATTGATCTTCCTTGTGGCCGCGATGCCAGCAGGCGTGAAACGACTTGCTAAGAGCAGGCGAATCGTTTTGCCTTGGAAATGGTCGGACCGTTCCGTCGCTCTCCTTAGCGGTTTCGGCGTGTTGATTTCACTGGCGGGTGTCGTCCTGTCCGCCAATATTGACCGCCAGGCTGTAGTGCTTAGGCCCCCCGGCTTCATAGGCTTTGCCCTCTTCTTCGTCGTCTGGGGTTTCACAGTCAAGCTCGTGCGACGGCGGCGCAAGCGGGCGTATCTGAAACGGAGGGGTGATCGTCCTCGTACGTGAGCCGACCGGTGGCGACTTGCGGTGATCGAAGTCGGACGCTATGGTCGGTCAACCTAGTTGACTTGTCTCCAGCGAACCCCCGCACCACCCCTTCGGGTGCGGGGGTTCGTCGTGTTCGGGGAGGAGACGCCATGGATTGGGATCTGGTGTGGGGGATCTTCGTATCTGCCGCGACGGTCGGGTTCGGCACGCTGGAGATCACCTCGTTGGTGACCGAGCATCCGGGCCAGGGTGAGCGCGCGACCTTGTCGGCGACGCTGCGCAAGTGGCTGGGGATCCAGCCGCCGGCGCCGCGCCGGTGGTGGGCTCGCGCGTTGTTCGCCGGGCTGCTCGGGTGGTTCGGGCTGCACATCCTGACGCCGTGGCTGTGAGCGGCGGTCGGGTGCGGCGGTCGGGCAGCAGATGGCGGCGGTTTCGGCGGTTGGTGTTGGAGACCTACGGCCCGGTGTGTTGCTTCGGTACGGCGTGCAAGTTCGGCAAACTGGCGATTGATCTTGGCCTGCCGGTCAACCATCCGGCCGGGTTCACGGTGCATCACCTGGATCCGCTGTCGCTGGGTGGGTCGCTGCTGGATCTGGAGCGGGCCCGGCCGGCGCACCGGCGGTGCAACTCTTCGCAGGGCAACCGGCCGATGGCGTTGTCAGCGTGGACCTCGCACGACTGGCCGACAAGTTGATCACGAACGGGATGGATTTTTAGAGGTCAGGCGCCGGATACCCCGCTGTCAGGCTCCAAAATTTTCTCTCCCCGAGAGGCCGGGAACCGCTGGAGGTGATCACGGTGACGACCGATCGGATCACGGTGATGACCAGCGTGGCAAGCGCTGCGATCACTGCGTTCCGCAAGCGCGAAGGCATCACCCGGGCGGAGTTCGCCGAGGCCGCGTGGGAGCACGGCGCGCCGGCCACGTTCACCGCGACCGTGGTCGGCGCGCTGGAGACCGGTCGACGCTCGGCCGGCGGCCGGCGCCGGGAGATCACCCTGGACGAGCTGGTGTTCCTGGCCGCCACGATCGGTGTGCCGCCGGTGGCGCTGCTGGGCGAGCAGGCCGTCGTGTTCACCGGCGACACCCCGGCCCAGTGTCCGCGCTGTACGGCCCGTACGGGCACCCTGCAGCGGCGTGTGCGCGAGGACATCGACGCGTTGGGAGATCTGGCCGGGGTGGACCCGTCGCTGGCGGAAACGGCCTACGTGCTGGCCGAGGCGATCGACTCCGGCGGCGGTGAGGGCGGGCGGATGCTGCCGCGGCTGACCCGGGAGCTGCGCGCGACGCTCGAGCAGATCCTGGCCAGCGCACCGGCCGGCGACCTGCCGGACGACGACGAAGACGACGACCTTGCCGAACCCGAATGACCGCGCGGCGGTGTATGCCCACTACGGACTGACCTGCCCGCCCAGGTTCGCCACCCTGCGCAACGTCGAGAACCCCACGCTCGGCCCGAAGGTCGCCCGGATCTCAGCGCGGCTCGGCGCGCCGTTCATGCCCTGGCAGCGGTACGTGTTCGACACCGCGCTGGAGATCGACCGGTACACCGGCCTGTTCGTCTACCGCGACATCGGCTGCACCGTGCCGCGCCAGTCCGGTAAGACCACCGGGATTCTGTCGCTCGCCACTCATCGCGGGTTGGCGTGGCAGCGGCAGAAGATCGTGTACGCGGCCCAGAACGGCACCGCGGCGCGGCAGAAGTGGGAGGACGACCAGCTGCCGATCCTGGCCGCGGCCGGCTACCTGCCGGCCGAGGGCGAGAAGCTGTTGCCCAGCCACAAGGGCCGGGTGCGCAAGGCCAACGGCCGTGAGGCGATCATCTGGCGCAAGACCCAGAGCCTGTTCACGTTGCACGCCAACACCGAACGGGCCGGGCACGGCAACACCCTGCACCTGGCGGTGGCCGATGAGTACTTCGCCCAGGTCGACTACCGGATCTCGGCGGCCTGGTCGCCGGCCATGATCACCGTGCCGGACGCCCAGCAGTACTGGTTTTCCACCATGGGGACCAGCAAGTCGGTCCCGATGAACGAAGCGGTCAAAGCCGGTCGGGAGATGGTCGAGTCCGGCGCGCATACGCGGGTGGCCTACTTCGACTGGTCGGCCCCGCACGATTCCGACCGGGCCGATCCAACGGCCTGGTTGGCGTGCATGCCGGCGCTGTGTCCGGACCTGGTGTGCCGGTGCTCGCCGGACTGGCGACACACGGTCACCATCCCGATCATCGAGACCGAGCTGACCAAGGCCACCACGCCGGCCCAGCTGGCCGAGTTCGACCGCGCGTACCGCAACATCGTCCGCGAGGACGACGAGATCGAGACCGACCCGAACGTCCCGACCGCGGCCGAGTGGGAGCTGCTGGCCGACGCCCAAGCCAAGGCCGCCGGGGACGCGATCGCCATCGCGATCGACACCACCCCGATGGCCAGCCACACCGCCATCGTCGCGGTCGGCGACGGCCCGGACGGTCATCCGCTGGTGGTCCTGCTCAAGCACGGACCGGGAACCAGCTGGGTGCCCGCCTACTGCGAGGAGTTGGCGAAGTCGCTCAGCCCGGTGGCCTGGATCCTGGACGCGGCCTCCCGCACGGGCGAGCTGATCGAGCCGCTCAAGCGAGCCGGGATCGTGCGGCACGCGCCGGACGAGAAGTTCCCGCGCGGCGGCCTGTGGATCCCGACCACACAAGACGTCGGCGCCGCGTGCGGCGCGCTGACCACCCGGGTGCGCACCGGCGGCCTGGTCCATCTCGGGCAGCCACCGATGGCGGCCGCGGTCGCCGGCGCGAAGACCCGGCCACTGGGCGACGGCGCGATCGCCTTCGGCCGCAAGGTGTCCAGCGCGGACATCTCCCCACTGTGCGGGACCGCGTTGGCGTTGGCGGCCTACCTGAAGTTTCAGCACCTGGCGGCCGTCGAGGACTACGACCCGCTGGACAACATCTGGTGAAAGGGGGTCGCGTGGACCGGTTGCCTTCGGCAGGCCAGCGCGCCCAACGGTTGGCGTTGGCGTGTGCGCGGCCGGCCGGGCTGCTGCTGCGCGCGGCCCCGGCGCTGATCGGGCTGCTGCTGGTGTCCTACGGCGCCGGCCTGGTCTACGTCCCGGCCGGGTTCATCACCGCCGGCACCCTGGTGCTGGTGGACGTGATCGCCGGTCGGGTGGCCGACGAGCGGCGGACACGGGCAGGTGATCGCGAGTGAGCTACGTACTCGGCCGACGCGAACAGCGCCAGTTTCAGTTCATCAACCCGCCGATCCCGCCCAACTCACAGGCCGGCGGCACTTACGGCGGGTCGCTGGATTTGTCGCGTACCGAGGCGAGCCTGCAGAAGATCGCCGTGTGGTCGTGCGTGAACCTGGTCGCGACGATCGCGGAGATCCTGCCGGTCGACGTCTACACCGGACAGGACGCCGACCGCAAACCGGTCCCGATGCCCGCGTGGATGGCCGATCTGGACGGCACAGGGCACGGCCTGGGCGACTGGCTCTACCAGTACGTGTTCTCGGCCATGCTGCGCGGCAACGACTTCGGCACCGTGCTGGACCGCGACCCGATCCGGGGCACACCGACACAGATCGTGCTGCAGCACCCGGACGAGGTCCGGCTGCGACGTGACCCGGTGGACGGCACGCTCACCTGGTACGTCAACAACCAGGAAGTCAAGGCCGACCGGATGTGGCATCGGCGAGTACACCCGATGCCCGGCCGGACGCTCGGGCTCTCCCCGATCGAGCTGCACGCGCTGACCATCGGGTTGGGCATCAGCAGCCTGCAGTTCGGATCGCAGTGGTTCCGCGACGGCGCGCACCCATCCGGCATCCTGTCCAACGACGAACTGGACCTGAAGAACAAGGCCCAGGCCGACACCGCGAAAGCCCGGTTCCTCGCGGCCGTGCGCGGCACCCGCGAACCGGTGGTGTTGGGCAAGGGCTGGAAGTTCGACGCTATCCAGGTCGCGCCGAACGAGTCACAGTTCCTGGAGACCAACAACTACACCTCGGCCGAGTGCTGCAACATCTTCGGACCCGGCTTCGCCCAGGTGTTCGGCTACAGCACCGGGAACAACTCGCTGACCTACCAGAACATTGAGCAGCGCAGCCTGGACCTGCTCACCTACGCGGCCGACCCGTGGCTGGTGCGGGTCGAACGCGTGCTGTCCGCGCTGCTGCCCAAGCCGCGCGAGGTGAAGTTCAACCGCGGCGCGCTGCTGAAGACCGACCTGCTCACCCGCTTCCGGGCGCACGAGATCGCGCTGCGCAACCGGTTCGAGACCGTCAACGAAGTCCGCGCGCTGGAGGAACTCGGCCCGGTGCCCTGGGGCGAGGAACCCAACCCGCCGAGCGCCGCCCCGGCCCCGGACATGAGTGAGGGAGGGCACCAGTCGTGAAGACGAAACAGGACCGCGCCGCGCTCACGGGTGGCACGGAGCGGCGCGCCTACCCGGTCCAGCTCGAAGTTCGCCAGCAGGCCGGCGGAACGGTCAAGCTGGACGGCTATGCCTCGGTCACCGAGCAGGTCTACGAGATGTGGGACTGGCTCGGCCCGTACGGCGAGATTGTCCGCCTGGGCGCGTTCACCAAGACCCTGTCGGAAAACCCGGCCACTCAGCTGCTGCTCAACCACGGCGGCCTGTCCATGGCCTACACCCGGGCCGGCACGCTGCGCCTGGCCGAGGACTCTACCGGGCTGCACATGACCGCCGAGGTGAACACCGCCCGCACCGACGTGCGCGACATGGTCACCGCGATCGAGGACGGCAACGTCGACGAGATGTCCTTCGCGTTCCGGGTGCTGCGTCAGCAGTGGTCGCCGGACTACGACCAGCGCGACATCCTCGAAGTCGACATCCACCGCGGCGACGTGTCCGTGGTGAACTTCGGCGCCAACCCGGCCACCTCGGTGCAGGCCATGCGCGCCCTGCAGGTGCCGGCGCTGTCGCGGTCCAGCCGGTTCGCCGAGGTCGCCCGCTCGGTGCTGCTGCAGCGCGCCGGCACCACCCTCACGGCCGCGACGATCGGGCAGCTGTACCGGGTGCTCGGCCTGGTCGCCACCGCCGACGACGCGGACACCGAGGCCAAGGCCGCGCTCGCCGAGCTGCTCGGCCTCGCCCAGCCTGACGACACCGCCCCCGAGCCGGCCGAGTCGTCGGTGTACTCGCTGCTCGCGCAGCCGCAACGTCCCGCCCAGCAGCGGGAAACGGCGCCGCTGGCGCTGTACCTGGCCCAGGCGCAAGCCCTGGACCGGTAACCACCCTGCAGCACCGCACGCGCCGGAGCCCCGCGCCGGAGCGCACCCCCGTTGTGCGCCGCCACCCGGGAGCCGCCACCCGACGGCACGCAGGCGTGACCCCACCCGTCACTCATCAGGAGGGAGAACTCCGTGTTGGAGTTCCTTCGCCAGCAGCTGCAGCAGCTGCTGGAGGCACGGGCCACGCTGAAGTCCGACCTGGACCAGATCCTCGTGGCCCCCACCACCGACAAGCGCAACCTGACCGCCGAGGAAGACACGGCGTTCAGCGAGAAGCGCGACGCGATCAAAGCCAAGGACACCGAGATCCAGGCCCTGGATGCCCGCATCGCCGAGGTGACCGAGATCGAGGAACGCAGCCAGCGCGTCGACCAGCTGCGCGCCGAGCTTGGCCAGACCGGCGAGCAGCGCAACCCGGCCGTGTCAGCCCGGGTTACCTCCGAGCCGACCACCTACCACCGCGGCAGCAAGCACTCCTATTTCCTGGATCTGGCTCGCGTCGACCTGCGCCGCGGCGACGCCGACGGCGGTGTCACGGCCGCCCAGGAACGGCTGCAGCGGCACGGCAAGGAGATGGACGTCGAGCTGCCGGCCAGGGAGAAGCGGCGGGCAGACCGCGCCCGCAAGCAGCTGGAGAACCTGGACAGTGAGGAGAAGAACCTCCGCGCGGAGTCCGGGTTCGAAAAGCGCGTCAACCCCAACCGGGTCGACGGCCAGGGCGGCTACTTCGTTCCGCCCCTGTGGCTGGTGGATGAGTATGTCGACCTGCCCCGCTTCGGCCGCGCGTTCATGAACACGGTCCGCAACATGGACCTGCCGTCCGGCACGGACTCGGTGAACGTGCCGAAGATCGCGACCGGCACGGCCACCGGGATGCAGACCGCCGACGCCGCGGCCGTGACCTCCCAGGACGCCACCGACACGTTCATCACCGCACCGGTCCGCACCATCGCCGGCCAACAGGACGTCGCCCTGCAGCTGCTGGACCAGTCGCCGGTCGGGTTCGACGAGATCCTGTTCACCGACCTGATCTCGGACCTGAACATGCGCCTGGACATCCAGGGCATCAACGGCAGCGGCGCCGCCGGACAGCTCAAGGGCCTGTTCCAGGTCGCCGGGGTCAACACGGTGACTTACACCGACGCGACGCCGACACTGGCCGAGCTATGGCCCTTCCTCATGCAAGGACTGTCGCTCTCGGCGAAGAACCGCAAGATGATGCCCTCGGCGATGTTCCTCACCCCGTCGCGGTGGTTCTGGATGGCGTCCTACCTGGACTCGCAGAACCGGCCGCTGATCACCCCGGAGACCAACGCCCCGTTCAACCCGATGGCGCTGCAGACCGGCGGCGACGTGGAAGGCCCGGTCGGCCGAATCCTGCAGTTCCCGCTGATCGCCGACGGCAACATCCCGAACAACCTCGGCGCCGGCACCAACGAGGAATGGATGTTCAACGCTCGCACCTCGGACATGTACCTGTGGGAAGGCGCCAAGCGGACCCGCGTGCTGCAGGAAGTCCTGTCCGGCACGCTGCAGGTCCGGTTCCAGGTCTACGAGTACGTCGCGTTCATGGCGGACCGGCGACCGGAGCAGATCTCCATCCTCAAGGGCACCGGCCTGCTCGCCCCGGCCGGCTATTGATCTACCCCAGTTGATACCGGGCCGGCGATCCACCAGGGTCGCCGGCCCACCAACCCCTGTCTGTCCCTATTGGAGGTCAACGTGGTGTACCCACCCACACAGCTCGTCGATGAACTGCGCGCACTGCACACCGAGCTGCACAACTACGAAACTCGCGGCCGCTCCGACCGCGCCGATCAAGTCCGGCACGAGATCGCTGGCCGGGTCGCCGTCGCTCGCGACACCATCGCCCGCCTGGACCAGGCGGCAGCCCAACACGACCAGACCGGAGCGCACACCGAAGCGGCCGCCACGCGCGTCCGCGCGAACGAGCTGCGCGCCGGCCTGGCGGACCTCGACATCCCGGAGAGCGGCGAGGCCGACCAGACCACCACCGCGGCCGCCGACACAACGCAAGATCCGCCCGGCGAGGACACGGCCGTACTGGCGGCCGACGGCCAGGCGCACGCAGAGACGGCCGCCGACACAACGCCGCGCCAGCGCGCGGTTCCGCGCAAGAAGTAACGACCGGGGTGTCTCGATGGCGGTCACCATCTACGCCGAGCAGGACACGCTCAAGCAGTCGTTGGGCATCAACGACACCAACGACGACCTGCTGCTGGGCAAGGCACTCAGCGGTTCCTCGCGAGCGATCGACCGGGTCACCGGCCGGCGGTTCTGGCTCGACGAGGCACCCGTAGCGCGGATCTACCGCCCCGGCCGCCGGGTCACCTGGGACCGCGACGGCATGCTGCTGATGACTGACGACATCGGCGACGCCGCCGGGCTGACCGTCGAGACCGGCACCGCCGGCTCGTGGACGCCGATCAACGACTACGAAACCCATCCGGAGAACGCGCTCGCCACCGGCGAACCGATCACCGGACTGTTGCGGCTGGCGTGGTGGTTCGGCGGATTCGGGCTACGGGTTCGCATCACCGCCAGGTGGGGCTGGCCGGCCGTACCCAACGACGTCGAACAAGCCTGCCTGATCCTGGCCCGCCGGCTGTTTCACCGCAAGGACTCGCCGGCCGGGATCATGGGCTCGCAGGACTGGGTGGTGAACCTGGCCCGCAAGGACCCGGACGTCCAAGCGCTGCTCGACCCGGTCAGTCTGCCGGGGATCGGGTGATGCCGTCATGAACCTGGCGGCTGTGATGGACGAAGTCGGCTCCAAATTGGAGAAGGTTCCGGGGCTTCGGGTACGTGCCTACAACGCGGATTCGGTCGCCCCGCCAGCGGCGATCGTGCTCTTGCCCGAAGAGATCACCTATGACGAGACCTATGCCCGCGGTTCGGACTCGATGACTCTCATCGTGGACGTGTTGGTGGGCAAGGCATCCGACCGAGCAAGTCGCACCACGCTGGCCGAGTACGCCGACGGGTCCGGCGTGAAGTCCATCAAGCGGACGGTGGACAACAGCGACAGCAACAGATACCGCTCGTGCGACACCGTCACCGTGCGCAAATGCGAGTTCCCGGTAGCGAGCATGGGCGGCATCGAGTACCTGATGGCGAGTTTCCACGTGGACATCACAGGACCGGGAGCCTGACATGCCTTTGATTTCCAGCATTTCCCTCGCGGTGAACGCGGAGTTGACCACGGCCGCGGACCTGAAAGCGATCCCGAAGTGCACCCTGGCCTACTCCAAGCTCGCGGAGTTGGCCACCGGCACCGGCGTTGGCCAGGCCGACAAGCTGTGGTTCGACCAGCGCACGCTCGCTGCAGGTGCGAACGAGGATCTGGACCTGGCCGGGGTGCTCGCGGACATCTACGGCCAGGCCGTGACCTTCGCCCGAATCAAGGCTCTGGTGGTCGCCGCGGTCGTCGCCAACACCAACAACGTCGTCATCGGCGCGGCCGCATCCAACCAGTGGGCCACGCTGCTGGGCACTACCGGCACGGTAACTCTGCGCCCAGGTGCGTTCTTCGCCGCGGTGGCCGGCTCGACTGACGCCACCGGCTACGCGGTCACGGCCGGTACCGGCGACCTGCTGCGGGTAACCAACTCCGCCGGCGGAAGCACGGTCGACTACGAGATCACCATCATCGGCGCCAGCGCGTAGATTCGGGAGCTGACAATGACTTTCGTCCATGGCAAGAACACGTTTGTGTCCCTCAATGGGTCTGACATCTCGCCGTTCTCCAAGACGACGGACTGGGAACAGAACGCCGACGAGCACGATGTCACCTGCTACGGCAAGAACAGTCATGTGTTCGCCGGTGGCCTCAAGGGTGGCAAGTGCACCGTCGGCGGGAACTACGGCAACGGGACCACCGGGCCGCACGATGTGATCCAGCCGCTGATCGGGGCGGTTGTGGCCCTCGTACACCGGCCGGAGGGCACCGGCACCGGCAAGCCGCAGGACACCGTGAACGTGCTCGTCAAGTCCTACAAGGAATCCAGCCCGGTCGCCGACATGGTGTCCTGGACTGTCGACCTGACCTTCTCCGACGACGTCACCAGCGTCAACCAGCCATGAGAAAGGTCCGTTATGGACAAAGAGAAACTGTTCACGCCTCAACTCGACGAGCAGGACGTCGAGGTCCGAGGCGGCACGGTACGGGTGCGAGCGGTGAGTCGCCGAGAAATGCTCGACCTCCGCGCGAAGGTCAACGACCCGGTGCAGGTCGAGCAGCACATCGTAGCCACAGCCATGCTTGACCCGGTGCTCACACCCGATGAAGTGGGCCGCTGGCAGGAGGCCGCGACCCCCGGCGACCTGGAGAAGGTCACCGCGGCGATCGCGCGGCTCAGCGGATTGGACGAGCTGGCCGGGAAGGCCGCGTACAAAAGCGTTCGACGCCGATCCTGACCTCGAATTCGACTTCTTCCTGGCCGAGCAGCTGCACATGACCGTGGCGCAGTTGCGCACGGTCATTAGCAACCAGGAATGGCTCGAATGGTCCATCTACTTCGGACGCAAGGCACAGCGCCTGGAGCTGGCCGGCCACAAGTAAACAGGGAGGACACGGACGTGATTACCGAGCCGATCAAGATCGACGGTCTGGCCCAGTTCTCCCGCAACCTCCGCAAGCTGGACAACGACCTGCCCAAGGCCCTACGGCTGGCCGCCAACGCGGCCGCCGACGTCGTGGTAGCCGACACCGTATCCGCAGTGCCACGGCGCACCGGCAGAGCACAGTCCAGCGTGAAGGCCCGCAGCACGCGCACCGAGGCCCGCGTGCAGGCCGGCGGCACCAAGGCGCCGTACTTCGCGTGGCTGGACTGGGGCGGAAAGGTCGGCCGCAAGCACCACACCGCCCGCCCGTGGATCAAGACCGGCCGGTACCTCTACCCCGCGTACACCAAGAACCGCGACAAGGTCCGGGAGATCTTCGTCCAGGCCCTCCTCCAGGTGGCCGAGCAAGCCGGGATCGAGGTGGACTGATGGCAAACAAGAACACCGCCACCTTGGTACTCGCCGGCGACGAGAAGAAGCTCACCGACGCCATGGACCGGGTCGGCTCAGCAACCAAGCGAATGACCGACCAGGTGGACAAGTCCTCCTCGGACATGGAGCGGCTCACCGGCCAGTCGACCGAGAAGTCCGCCAAGTCCTACACCGGATTCATCGGCAAGATCGGTGAGGTCGGCCTAGCCATCCAGGGCCTGTCAACCGTGGGCGACGTCCTGGGCAACATCATCGGCGGCCAGGACATCGCCGGCAAGCTCGGGGCCCAATTGGGCACCACCACCGAGGAGGCCGGCAAGCTGGGTGGCCTGGCGGGAAAGATCTACGCGGACAACTTCGGCGAGTCCCTGGATGACGTCGGCGCCGCGGTGTCCCAGGTGGTCCGCAACATCGGCGGCATGGACCAGCTGGGCGCCGATGGCCTCAAACAGGTCAGCGAGTCCGCGCTGGCCCTGCGGGACACGTTCGACATCGACGTCACCGAATCCACCAACGCTGTTGGCCACCTGCTCAAAACTGGTCTGGTCAAGGACGCCCAGCAGGGCATGGACCTGGTCGCAGTCGCGTTCCAGAAGATCCCCAACGCGGCCGAGGACGCGACCGACACCCTGAGTGAGTATTCGGTCCAGTTCCAGAAGCTCGGCCTGGACGGCCCGCACGCGCTCGGCCTGATCGCACAGGGCATGCAGGCAGGTGCCCGCAACACTGACGTGCTGGCCGACGCGCTCAAAGAGTTCTCCATCCGCGCGGTGGACGGATCGGCCACCAGCATCGACGGCTTCAAGCAGCTCGGCCTGAACGCCACCACCACCGCCGAGATGATCGCGCGGGGTGGGGATTCCGCCTCCCAGGGGCTGAACCTGGTTTTGGAAAAGTTGAGGGGCATCAAGGATCCGGTGAAGCAGGGCCAGATCGCCGTCGAGCTGTTCGGCACGAAGGCCGAAGACCTCGGCAAGGCCCTGTATGCGTTGGATCCGTCCAAGGCCACGCAAGCGTTGGGCTCGTTCGAGGGAGCGGCCAAGCGCACCGGCGACAGCCTCTCGTCCGGGCCGACGGCGAAGATCGAGGCGGCGAAACGCGCGTTCGAGGGATGGGCCACCGACACCATCGCCAACGTCGTCATCCCAGTGGTGAGCGGCTTCGTCGACCTGCTCAACGCCACCCTGGTCCCGGCCCTGTCCAGTGTGGTCGGTTGGGTCAAGGAAAACTGGTCCTGGCTGTCGATCGTGCTCGCCGTGATCGCCGCCATGGCCGCCCCGATCGTCGCGGTCCAGGTCGCGATGGCCGCGTGGGAAGCGGCCACCAAGCTGGTGACCATCGCCCAAACGGCGCTCAACGCGGTCATGGACGCCAACCCGATCCTGCTGATCATCTCCGTGCTCGCCGGCTTGGTCGCGGCGTTCGTGATGCTCTGGGAGAAGTCTGCCGGCTTCCGCCAGTTCTGGATCGACCTCTGGGAACAGGTACAGAACGTTGTCGGTGTAGCGGTGCACTGGGTTGTCGACCGCTGGCACGACCTGATAGACGCATTCAACGCCACCGTTGCCTTCTTCCAACGCGTCGGCTCGGCCATCGGTGACGCCATCTCCGGCGGTATCCGCGGCGCGATCAACTGGGTGATCGGTGTCGTCAACGGATTCCTGCACGGGATCAACTGGGTGATCGATGGCCTGAACCACCTGCCGGGGGTGAACATCGGGCACATCCCGGACATCCCGAGACTACACACAGGCGGTCAGGTGGGTGGCGCGTCTGGCAGCGAACAACTCCGCGTCCTCCAAGCCGGTGAAACCGTGTTCCCAGCCGACAAACCACTGCCCTCGGGTGGCGGCGCGACGGCCACCGTACGGGTCGCCGGCGACGTCGATTCCGGATTCGCCACCTGGTTTCAGAACATGGTGCGCACCGGTGTGATCACCATCGAGGTGACGTGATGGGTCTGGATCTATCGTTTCCCCGCCGACCGGTCGCCGAGCTGTGGCTCGGCGGCCAGTGGCGTACGATCACCACCGACGTTCGACAGTCGCCGGCGGTCACCATCACCCGCGGCCGCAAGGACGAGTCGGCGAAACCATCCCCGTCCCTGTGTAAGTTCACCCTGGACGATGCGAGCCACAACTACAGCCCGCATGACCCCATGGGCGTCTACTACGGGCAGGAGTTCCTGAACGCGCCGTTCCGGCTCGCGTTGGAGGTCGGAGTCGACAACTTCGCCCGGACGACAGCGTCCGGGTGGGGAAGCAGCCCGCAGAACGGGGCGTGGACCACCACCACCGCGGGGACTGCCGGTACATCGGTGTCCAGCGGCGAGGGCAGACACTCGGTCACCACCACGCTGTCCTACGCGTTGACCACGTTGCAAACTATCACCGTCCGGGACGTCGAAGTCCGCACCACGGTGATCATCGATAGTGTGTCCTCGGTGACCGGTGGCTCCTTGGAGCCGGCCAACATCGCCTTGCGGATGTCCAACAGCGGCGCGGACTACTACCTGTGCCGCATGCTGGTCAATGCTTCCAACCAGGTTCAGCTGTCCATCATGGAACGGGACACCACGACCTTGGCTGGACCGGTGACCCTTACTACTGCCTACAGTGGACAGCAATGGAGCGTGGCGGCGTCGATCGAGGCCAGCACGATCAGGTTCAAGGCATGGCCTACCAGCGGTACCGAGCCACAGTCCTGGACTGTGTCCACCGTCCAGGACGGGCCGTTCGGTGCCGGTTGGGTCGGCATCCGTTCGGGTGTCGGGTCCGGCAACACCACCACCAAACCCGTTGTGTTCCGATACGACCGGATGGAGATTCGGCTCCCTCGGTTCGCCGGCGAGGTGTCGAAATGGACCCCGGACCGCAAGCTCGGCGAGGCCGATCGGACCATCGCCGTGGAAGCTTCCGGGCTGTCCCGGCGGCTGTCACAGTTCAAGAACCCCTTGCGCAGCAGCGCCTACCGATACATGACCGGCCCTGCCAAACCATTCACGCCCGTCGAGTACTGGCCGCTGGATCTACCCAAGGACGCCACCGACCCCGGCGCCAACGCAGTGCCCGGCGGCGTTTCCGCATTCCTGCAGCAGTATCTGGACGCCAACAATCAGCCGGCGGGCGCGATGACGTGGGGCAGCGGTACCGGCCTGGTCGGCGTCGGTCGCACCGCCCAGGTCACCAACAACGGGTCATTGATCCTCCCGGTCACCCGGCAGGCCCTGATCGGCAACTCCTACACCGTGTCCTGGGTAATGCGACTCACCCAGGACTCCGGCGGCCGGATCATCTTCCACAACAACACACTCTCGAACGACGCCAGCATCACGTACTTCACCGACGGCAGCTACGAAGCGCGGATCGGGGCTGGGCCGTCCACTGTCATCTTCGCCGGACAACTCCCGTTGGCCGGCTATGACGACACCTGGCACACCTACAGCTTCAGCATGTACGCCGACAGCGGCCATATCGTGTGCTCGTTCTCCATCGACGGAGTGTTCCCCTCTGGAGTCGCGGTCAGCCCCGCCACCTATACGCCCCTCAATATGATCGAATTCGAGGGCGGCGACATCCAGACCAGCGGGCCGGGCGCATTCGGCAACGTCGCCGTGTTCCCGCAGATCAACGCCAACAGCTTGATCTACGGCCTCCTCGATGACGCCTACCGCGGCCACTCGGGCGAGGCCCCGGCGAACCGGTTCGTGCGCATCGCGGCCGAGGAAGGCGTCGCGACAGACTCCTACGGCGACTACAACCCGCTGAGGCCCCTGACGCTGATGGGGCCACAGTCGGAGAAGACCCTGCTGGACCTGCTCGACGAATGCGTGACCGTTGACCGAGGTTCCCGCTACGAGCCGAAAAGCTCGGTCGCGGTCGCCCTGCGCACCGTGGGGTCCGCGCTCAACCAGACCCCGGCGGTGTCCCTGGACTACTCGGCCGGCTATGTCGGCGACCCGTTCCAACCCATCCTGGACGACCAGGGACGTCTCAACGACGTCACCACGACACGCCCAGGTGGCGGCACGTACACCGTCGCCCGGACTGTTGGACCGAAGAACACCCACGATCCCGGCACCGTAGCGGGCGCTGTGGGCCGCTATGACGGGTCGTTCGAGGTGAACGTCGCCGCGGACGCGATGCTGCCCGAGCAGGCCGGCTGGCGGCTGAACAACGGCACTGTGAGCGCACCCCGCTACCCGGTCGTGGTCGTGGATCTCCGCGCGCCTTCAGTGACCCAAGCCGTCGCCGTCGGGGTGCTGGACACCGGCATCGACGACTTGATCGAGGTCACCCATGCCACCAAGGCCGGCGTGTACTACCCCGCGCGCCTGCTCGTGCGCGGCTATACCGAGACGTTTGACACCGCGTTCCGGCACACCATCACGTTCACCGGTTCCCCGGCCGAACCGTACGACGTGTTCGTCCTGGGCGGTTCCGTGTTGGCCGGCCAGAGCGACAGCGGCAACCCGTCCACCTTGACCACAGGGGTCAACACCACCGCTACCAGTCTCACCGTGGCCAGCACCGGATACCTGTGGAAGACCGGCGCCCAAACCACTCAGGCCAACCTGGACGGTGAACAGGTCACCATCACCAACATCGCCGGCTCGGCCAGCCCGCAGACGTTCACCGTCACCCGAAGCGTCAACGGCGTGGTCAAACCCCACACGGCCGGAGCCCCGATCGAAGTCCTCAACCCGCGCCGACTGGCACCAGCCTAGGGAGTCGCCATGACGTTCTTCGCTGGACAGTTCCCTACAGCGGCCGACCTGAACGCGGCAGTCGCTCTCGGGCAGTTGGAGATGACCGTAGCCATCACCTCCAACAGCTCAACGTGGAGTAGCGGAACGAAGGTCCTTGGCCCTGGTGGCACGTTCACTGCGGTTGTCGGTGCGAACTACGCGGTCACCTTGGACTGCGCGCTGGCCACCGGCGCAGGCGTGGCCAACCCCTCGTTCGTGGTCGCCCTGGTGTCCAAGGCCGGCGGCGCGGCCGTCGCCACCGACCCCGTGTTCGCCGCCAAACCGATCACTTGCGTGACCAGCTCCGCGTTCTACGCCTTCCACGTCGGCGGCCTGTTCACCGCCACAGCAAGCGGAATCTACGGCGTGGCCGCCGTCGGGTGGCTGCTCCTCGGCACCGGCTCCGGCTACATCAGCGGCGACGGCACCAACTCGATCGGCCGGCTGAACATCTACCGAGTCACGAACCCGTGAGGTGAACCAGTGGACATCCCACCCGGATCGGTCGTCATCACCCCCACCGAGCTATACGCGGAGGTAAAGGGCATCGGTACAGCAGTGGCCGAAATCAAGGGCGACGTCCAGGAACTCCGAAAAGCCTTGCCGGACCACGAATCCCGCATCCGCGCCCTGGAACGCCGGATGTGGTGGGCCACCGGCGTAGCCGCGACGTTCGCGGCCGGCATCACCGAACTCGTCCAGCTGCTTGGAAAAGGATGAACCATGGCGCGCACGATGTACGACTCGGTGAACTGGAAGGCAATCCCGGCCACCGCGGCCATAGTCGCTGGCTACCTCCCGCCGAGCCCGTACGCGTGGCCAGCCGAAGCCTGGGAGAGGTTCCCCGACGCCGTGAAGGTGCGAATCGCCGTCCGGGCCTACACCGACGCCGGACACGTGCTCGACGTTGAGAAGGGTGATGCCACCCCGGACGAAGCTCCTGACTGGGTGACGATGCGTCGCGCGGCTGGCGCAGACCCCACCGTCTACTGCTCGGCTTCGCAGTGGCCCATAGTTCGGGCAGCGTTCGCCGCGGCTCGCGTAGCCGAGCCTCATTGGTGGCCCGCAAAGTACGACGGCGTGGCAGTGATCCCCGCCGGTGCGGTCGCCAAGCAGTACGCCAACCCGCCCGGCTCTGGCGGGCAATACGACCTGTCCATCGTGGCCGATCACTGGCCGGGTGTTGATGAAGGAGAAGACATGGCCGCAGTAACCGAGGAAACCCAGTCATACAAAGACATGGTCGCCCGCGTTGGCGCGCTGGCACACGCACAGGAGCGCGCTGGTTCGGAAGCCATCTTGATGGTTACGCTCCTACTGGACGCGTGTTTCCGAATCGAAGCGCTGTTGAAGGGCACAGACCAGGAGGGCGGCCCCAGTAAGGGCACCGCGAACCAGTTGACGGTGTCCTTGGCCAACATCCAGACCAAGATCAGCACGCTGTCGGCCGGGCTCACGGCGGACCAGGTTCGCCAGATCTTCCGCGAGGAACTCGGCAAGCACATCCAGATCACCGGCGACATCAAGATCGGCGGTGCCTGATGTCCGATTGGCTGCGTTCCGTCGTCCGTACCGTCGTCCCGGCCGCCTGGGCGGCGCTCGTCGTGTGGCTCACGCATCTGGGCCTGCCCCCGGCCATCCTGGACGCCGTGTCCGGCCTCGGCGGACAAGTGACCGACCTCGTGGCCCTGGCCGTCGTGTACGCCGCGGTCCGGCGGGCCGAACCTCACGTGCCCCCGTGGCTGGCGCGCTTGCTGCTCGGCTCGGCCCAGCCGCCGACGTACGCACCGCCCGCCGGCTGACTGGCTCTCTCCACAGACAGGCCCCCGCACCGCTTGCCGCGGTCGCGGGGGCCTTTCGCGCGTCTACGCTTGGCCGACGAAGAAGACCTTCTCAGCACCGAAGCTCGGTTGGAACGCGAGCTGCAGCTCCCCCGGAGTTGCGTCAACCGCGTATGACTCGGTGTATGTGAGTGTTTTGCCTGGTAGCACCGTGCCAGCCACGAAGGTGCCGGCCTTGCACGGTCCACCCGAGTCTCCCACCGAGTCGGCGGGGTGCCCGGCGAACTGGCGGTCGGAACCCATGCCGAGCATGCCCGCGTCGAACGCCTGCTTGGTGCCGTTGATGACGGTGATCGACACGATCACACCACGCTTGACGCCAGGCGGGTAGGCGTTCTTGCTGGGTGTGCACGACTTGGGTTGCGCCACTTCGATCGCGAGCCCGTCCGGCCAGGTGTACCGCTTCCCCCAGGTAGCCGTAGCCGGCGAGGCCGGACTGCTCGTGCTCACAGTGGTCGGGCCAGCCGCAGCCTGAGAGCCGCTGGCGTCGGTCACGCTCCCGCCCTTGCTCGTGTTACTACAGCCTGCCAATACGACCAGGACGGCAACAATGACCACACGACCGATCATGCTCTCTCCCCATTGAGCGGCGATTTGTCGGTGTTGTCAGTGTGGATCTTGTGAGCGTTACTCGCAGTAGGTAACAGTCACTGACACGGGTGCCGGATGCGGTCACGGCTAGTTCTACTGTTACTGGTGCACTCGGTACTGTGTCCACGCGCGGGCTGCGTTGGTGGCTGGCGTGTTCGCGAATCGACGTTCCCACAAGCGGAGCACGGACGCGGAGTAGGCGGTCAGGGCGTCAGGTGGAGCTGCCGCGAAGCTGTCGAACTGCAGAGCCCACTTCTCCGCGGCGCCGGCATCGTGGCCTTCAGCGATGAGCCGAATAACCAGGTACGCGGGGTCGATCCAGGCGGCCCCAGTGCGCCACCACGCCCAGTCGATCACCCACGCGCGCTTGGCGACCAGGAAGTTCGCGGGGTTCAGGTCCGAGTGGACCAGACTGTCCCCGTCCATGTGGTCAGGCGCTCGGGAAGCCCATGCGACAAGCCGGTCGGCGTTCGCTACGGACCACGGATCGGTGTCGGCTGGCGGCGGGGACTCAAGCTCTGGTTTCAGGGCCCGTGCCCACTGGGCGGCCATCGGGCGGCCCGATGGCGCGGGCACCTGCCTGATCTCCTGTACCGCTTCGGCGACGGCGGGCAGGTCAGGCGACCCAGGGGACAGATTGGCGTGGTACCCGGAGACGTACTCGAACCCGAGCAGCAGCCAACCGTCCACATCGAGATGCCACAGCAGGCGCGGGGCGAGCCGTTCGGGAAGGACCGGGCTCACCGCGATTTCGTTGCGGTGCATCACCGCCAAGGACGAACCCGTCGTGACCCCCTTGCAGAACACGCGACCGGAGTCTGTGGACAGCGTCGCCGCCAACTCGGAGTTTCGGCCTCCGGCTGGTGACTCCGCCTCCCGCACGGTCCCGGTCCGGTGCTCCACGGCTCGCCGCACACCGTCCGGCAAGTCGTGCCAGTCACGACGGGTCGTCATCACACTTCCTGTTCTGGGGCTGTTACCCCGTTGCCGCCACCGTCAGGTGGCGCACCGCTGCAGCTAGGGGACCATCGTCGCCCTGGCCGCAGTTCGTGCATCCTGAGTGGCACTGGGAGCACCGGCCTGAAGCGGTCGCCCACAGTTCAGAGTCAACCTCGAACCCGGCTTCCTCCAACGCTGCCACCGTAGGGGCCAGCGCGGCCACCGTGTCGGCATGGTCTGCGCGCGGCGGGGTGAATTCGTCCGGTACGTGGTGCAGGAACCGGCCGGCGACCCGCTCGCAGAACTCCGCGTAGTCGACGGTGTTCAGGATGAACTGGTGCCATCCCTTGTCGACTTCCTGGCTCGGGCGGAAGTGCCCGTCCGGGTTGTCGGCGCACACCTTCAGGAAGGCCACGGTCGCGTCAACGATCCGAACCGCCTTGTCGCCTGTCATCCCCGCATGTTCACTGATCAGTTGTCCACTCAGTCGACGGTGCAACTCACGCGACACAAGCGAATCGGGACCTGACTGGGCCTGGGCGAGTGATGTCATCTCTCCTCCTGTTCTCAGCGGAATCGTGCGAGCGTTACGCGCCAGGGGCCTGCAGAGCCCTGGCGTGCTCGTGTTCGAGTTCGTGCCGGGTGGCTTCTGCGGCAGTCGGGAACGGCGCGATCGAGCAGTAGTAACAACTCCTCGCGGTGCGTGTGAGCCAGTCGTCGCGGCTCTCATCGCGGCGTTGTTGGAGCCAGGGCCGAGCCCGGTGAACCATCAGATCCAGTGGTGGTTGCTTGGGCACCATGGCTCGTGTCCGTTGCCGGCGGCGCGGCCACAGAATGAGCAGTAGGTGGTCGTGAACATTGCTATCTCCAAGCCAGGTTGACGGGCATGGTGTCGCCGACGGCGATGAGGCAGTCGACGCAGAACGGGCACCCTCCGCGATACGGGTCCAGGGCACGGGGTGGCGCCGTGAACTTGCAGGCTGCCTCGACGTACGGCAGGGGCGTCCAGTCCTCCTCGACGTTGGAGGCGTGGGCCTGAGGGCTGTCGTCGCGGACCATCCATGCCCAGGGCATCAGGCCACGCTGCGGGCGGCTGTGCCCGCTCGGTAGACAGACTTGGCGCAAGCGTGGAGTTCGACGCCGGCCGACGCCACATCGGGGGCTGTGACGTCGACCGACTGCTGGGCCAGGTCGTCACTGGGGAGGCGGTCACGACGCCGGGGGATGGAGTCGTCGGCCGCGGTGACGACCTGGTGCTTGAAGGCAGCATCCGGACGGACCGCCGGCGGGTTGGGTGCGGGCGGGTGGGCTGGACGCGTTCGGTGATGCCAGTCTTGAGCAGGATCCAGTCGACGCCGAGGGCGACAACGATCAGCGTCACAGCGAAAAGAATGTAGAGCGGGCTGCCGAACCAGGACATCACGAACCCCCGCTCTCTGCGGCGGCCGAGGTGAGTGCAGTCGCCATGCGTCGCGCCGTGTCTGGCGTGACCAACACCATGCGTGGCACCCAGACGGAGACCATCCCGGTGCCGGTGCCGCCGACGATGAGCAGAACTTCGCCGTTGCCGTCGGGGCTGTGGGTCACCCGCCACCGGGTCATCGTCGCCTCCCGTGTCGTTGCTGTGCGCGAACAGCCTGCACTTGAGCGTGCGTAATCAACAAGAATTTCGCGAAATTCTTATCTAACTCCACTCGATTGGGGCAATCGCTGCCGGTGTGGCTCCGGGTTGGATCAAGTTCGTAGACGTTGGACGACAGAACGAGGAGACGATCATGAAACTGACGTTCCTGGGCACCACCTCGGGTGGCGGCAACTGCCCGAACTTGTACGCGACGGACCGCGATACGTACGTCGTGCAGGGCGTCAAGATCACCGACCCTGCAGCGCTGCAGACCCTCCGAGACCGTGGTCTGCCGGACCATGAGACCGTTGTTGAGATTCCCAAGCAGCTGTTGAAGTTCGCCAAACGTCGCCGCTGGTTCGGCAGGAAAGGCCGCCGTGGGTGAGGTGCTGTCCGGCGGCGCCTGGTGGCAGGCGCTGACCGAGTTCCACGCGTCCGCGTGGCGGTGGGAGTGCCAGGGTGTCTACAACGAACCGTCCGAGCGGGAACCGTTCCGTCAGTATCTGCTCGGCCAGCAGCCGGACACGGCCTTCATGGACGACTGGTACGCGGCGGTCCGTCGGAACGTGGCCGCTGGCAAGACCTACGGCCGAATCAGGGTCCTCACAGAGCCACTCACCGACTACCTGCGGTTCGAGCTGTCGTTCACCCACCTCAACGTCCAGGCCGGCGAGGAAGTCCGCGTCATGCACCAGAGCCGGGCGCGCGAGCTGGGTCTCCCAGAGCAAGACTTCTGGCTCTGGGACGACGAACGGGTCGCCGCGATGCACTTCGATGAGAACGGCTTCGACTACGCCGAAGTGGTGACCGACCCGGCGCAGGTTCGCGAATTTCGCGAAATTCGAGCCCGAGCATGGGAGGATGCGGTTCCGTTCAGCGACATGACCTGAGAGGGACCGTGGCGACCAGCTTCGACCGTGCCCGAGCCGAGTTCGGCGAGGAGCTACGCCGACTCCGCGAATCGACGACGCTCAACGGCAAGGAGTTCGCCAACCGGCTGGGCTGGAACGCGCCGAAGGTCAGCAAGCTGGAGACCGGCAAGCAAACGGCGAGCCAGGACGACCTCAATGCCTGGCTCGCCGCCTGCAGTGTGAGCGAAGAAACCGCTGCGCACCTCACCGTTCGACTGTCCGCACTGAACGAGCAGTACGTCACCTGGAAGGCGAAGGTCCGCGCCGGCCACGCCAGCCGTCAACAGGAATCTGTCGAACGCGAGGCCGCCGCACGCCTGATCCGCGCCGTGGACGTCGGGGTCGTGCCCGGCCTGCTTCAGACTCCGGAGTACGCACGGCATGTCCTGCTTGCACACGCGAACATCCATGGGGGCGGGCAGGACATCACCGCGGCTATCCGCGCTCGGATGCGCCGGCAGGAGATCCTCTACGAGCCCGGCCGCACGATCGAGCTGTTGATGACTGAGTCGGCGCTGCTGCATCCGGTGGCGCCGCAGGAGGTGATGGCCGGGCAGGTCCATCGGTTGATGGCTGCGATCGGCACACCGAATGTCCGTGTCGGGATCCTGCCGGTCCGCGTCCGGCTGCCGTACATGCTCATGCACGGGTATTGGATCGTGGACGACGTGGTGATGATCGAGACCGTGACAGGCGAGTTGAGCATGATCGACCCGGATGAGGTGGCTACGTACAACAAGGTCACAGACATGCTGTGGGCGGCTGCCGCAGAGTCGGACGCGGCGCGGGAGCTGCTCGTCCGCCAGCTGCCTGCCGCCGGCTCGTGACGGACCTCGATGGGGCGGGAGCCGGCTCGATCTCCCATGTCTGGCCCTGTAACGCCTCGGTCTGTAGCGCGCGGAGATACATGATCAAGCGGGAGACCGCACGTGGCGTCAAGATCATTACTCCGCCGTTCGAGCATCGGGTGGCGATCAGCCGATCGCGGGTGAGCCCGAACTTCAAGACCATGCTCTGACCATTTTCGTCCTCACCACGGACGACGTAATCGCTGCTCACGGCCCCTCCTCAGCGGTAAAACGTAGTGGTTCTCCGTCTAAGCGCACCACCTTTACGGGTGATGTGTCCTTTAGCTACGTCGCTCTACGATCTTTCACTCGGACGGAGTAGCGCAGCTCACCCCGTCCGTTGGCCTGGGCTTTTCCGCTCCCATAAGACATGCTGAAACGGCGAGGACCGCGCACCCATGTAGTGCGCGGTCCTCGTCTCGTGTGGACTTGGGATGGTGGCCCTCTGCTCCGTGGTGCGATGGTCATGCTGACCTTCCCCGCACCTCTTCTGACTGTATCCAGCCCGGCTGACGGTGCAGCTTCAGCCGCCGTACGGTCAGCGACTCGACGTATCGGGCGGCTTCGATCGGATCCACCTCGGTGTAGAGCTGCGTGGTGTGTACCGAGGCGTGTCCCATGACCTTCGCCTGCCGGAACAGGTCTGCATCCAGCGCGTGGTAGTCAGTGCCGAATCGATGACGCATGGTGTGAGCTGTCTCCGAGAGGCCGATCCCGCGGAGAAAGTTGTTTACTCGTTTCGACACTTGGTCAGGCTTCCACGGATGCCCGTCGGGGCGCGTGAATAGGGAACCTCGCCCGAGGAGGAACGGCCGCATCGTCAGCATGAGCATCTGACCGATCGGAATCGCGCGGACCTTGCCGCCCTTGCCTTCGATGCGGGCGATGCCGCCGCCGTCATCCCGCTCTTCCACCTCATGGGTCTTCGCCCACGCGATCTCGCAGCAGCGCAAACCGCTGCAGCCCATGAGACCAAGCCAGATGTACAGCTCCGGCTCGCTCAGTGCGCAGGCCAGGGCGAGTTCGTAGTGCCTGGGGAGCATCGGCCGCGGCAACCGGACCGGGACCTTGGGTCTCTTGAGGACTTGCGCGGGGTTGTCGTCGCGGAGCTTGCGGATGACGACCATCCAGTAGTACAGGCCCGAGATGACACTGACGTACTGAGCGGTCGTTTCGGCCGAACCGCGTAGCCGGTCACGCCAACGGAGCAAGTCATCCTCACTTGCTGTAATCAGACTAGGAAGGTCTTTGGCCACTCGTCCAAGCTGGAAGCGCCGAGTACGACGCGTCTTCTCGCGCGGCCATTCGTCTCTCTTGTAACGCTGGTATTCGGTGATCAATTTACCGTTGTCCCAGGTAGAGGCGTCGCTTGTCATGTGTAACGACTTACGTCCCTGGGTCGATTCGGATCTACGCGGTGTCGGCATGTCGACGCCTCCAGCTCGCATCCATCCGGGTGACGGGCGCTGGCCCATTGGAGGCGCCGGTGGTAACGGTTTGGTAACTCGCCCGAAGTGGGATGACCTGCGCCAACCCGTCCACTACGGGCGATGTTGCCGTTGGATACTGTCGAGTAGCCTCCTGGGTAGGCAACCAGGAGGACGCACATGACGACCGTGCAGACCACTGAGCAAGCTGCCGACCAGGGCGCCGGCGGCTCCACGTTCGACTCCGTGAACCCGGCGACCGACGAGGTGGTCGGCACCCATCCCATCCACACCGAGACGGACGTCGCGGCCGCGGTCGCCCAGGCGCGGACCGCGTCGGCCTGGTGGCACCAGCTCGGGTTCGCCGGCCGCACCGACCGGCTGCAACGCTGGAAGGGCGTGATCACCCGGCGGGCCGCCCAGCTCGCCGAGGTCGTCCACCAGGAGACCGGGAAGCCGCACTCGGACGCGATGATCGAGATCATCCTCGCCATCGACCACACCGCCTGGGTCGCCAAGCACGCCCGCAAGGTCCTCGGCCCGCAACGCCGCGCCGCCGGCCTGCTGATGGCCAACCAGTCGGCCACCGTGGAGTACCAGCCGCTCGGCGTCATCGGCGTGATCGGCCCGTGGAACTACCCGGTGTTCACCCCGATGGGGTCGATCGTGTACGCGCTCGCGGCCGGCAACGCCGTGGTGTTCAAGCCGAGCGAGTACACCCCCGGGGTGGGCAGGTGGCTGGTCGACTCGTTCGCCGAGATCGTCCCCGAGCAGCCGGTGTTCCAGCTGCTGACCGGATACGGCGTGACCGGCGCGGCACTGTGCCGGTCCGGTGTGGACAAACTCGCCTTCACCGGCTCGGCGGCCACCGGGCGCAAGATCATGGCCGCGTGCGCGGAGAACCTGACACCGGTGCTGATCGAGGCCGGCGGCAAGGACGCGCTGTTGGTCGACGCGGACGCCGACGTCGAAGCCGCGGCCGACGCGGCCGTCTGGGGCGGCATGTCCAACGCCGGCCAGACATGCGTCGGCGTCGAACGGGTCTACGTGCACGAAAAGGTGTACGACGAGTTCGTGGCCAAGACCGTCGCCAAGGCCCGTGACGTCCGCGCGGGCTACGACGCCGGCGCGCAGATCGGCCCGATCACCATGCCCGCCCAACTCGGCATCATCCGCCGGCACATCGAGGACGCCCTGGCCCGCGGCGGCAAAGCCCTGGTCGGCGGCGTGGACGCGGTCGGCGAACGCTTCGTCCAGCCGACAGTCCTGGTGGACGTGCCCGAGGACTCCGTGGCCGTGAAAGACGAGACCTTCGGCCCGACCCTGACCATCGCCAAGGTCAAGGACATGGACGAAGCCATCACCCTGGCCAACAACTCCCGCTACGGCCTGGGCGCGACCGTGTTCGCCAAACGCCGCGGCATGGAACTCGCCCGCAGGCTCCGCTCCGGCATGACCGCCGTGAACTCGGTGATCAGCTTCGCGGCGATCCCCACCCTGCCGTTCGGCGGCGTCGGCGACTCAGGCTTCGGCCGCATCCACGGCCCGGACGGCCTCAAAGAGTTCACCCGCGCCAAAGCCATAGCGCGGCAACGATTCCGTCCCCCACTCGCACTGACCACGTTCGCCCGAACCGCGAAAACCGACGCGAGGGTGGCCAAACTGATCACGGTCCTGCACGGCAAGCGCAAGTAGATCCAGCCGATCGGCTGAAATGCGGGCAGGTCTCCCCGGACCTGCCCGCTGATCTGTGTTCAGCGGGTGCTCAGGCCAGTCGGCACACCGAGGCTGCGGCAGAGCCGGCGGAACGGTGTTGGCAATTCCCGCGACCGGGGCGAGAATGATGGCAGAGTCGACGTGGGAGGTCGTCAACCGTGAGTGAGTTGGAGCCGACTTCAGAGAGTGCTGAGCCCACAGGTTCCCTGTCGCCGCAGTGCAGCATAGATGTCGACCCGCAGGGGCATGTCAAGATCAAGGGCCGGGTCGCGGACGAGGTTATCCGGGCTTACGAAGCCGTGCACCGAGCCCACCAGGAAGGCAGCGGCACGGATGCCTCGCGGGAGGTGACTCGTGATCATCGGGAACGTAAAGTCCTCCAGCAGTCCCCGTGGGTTTCGGGGTCGTTCTATTTGGTCCTCTTCGTCGTTGTGACCGCGATTCTGCTCATCGGTGCCAGCTTGCTGGCGTTGTGGGCGTTACCGATTTTCGTGGTGGGCGGATTGTTGTCCATCGCCATTGTGGGTGCCTTCCAGCTTCGTCAAGATGACAAGCTGAGTGAACAAGGGTTTCTGCGTCTCATGGTCACGACAGTGGAGAAGCTTCCGGCGGCCCTGACCCCGCGTGCGACAACATCGGCGGCCGACAGCTCTGGCGGGGACGACGGGGGATCGTCACAGCCGTCTTGAGCACGGAACCGGGTCTCACCGCTGTGCACCCCCATCGGCGATTCCTGGCGTCGTGGCTACCGCCCAGTCGCCCGAGTGGGCCAGCCAGCGGGCGACGGGGACTTTCTTGCGCGTGCCGTCGTCGCGGACCGCGACCAGCTTGCCGCCGTTGACCTCCAGGGTCTGGAACGGGAACTCGCGCCGGATCGGGCCGATCAGGGCGGGGATCGCCACGGATGTGGGATTCACCCAGAAGTACGGCCGCACCAGGTAGAGGATGCCGATCAGCATCGGCACCATGCCGGCGATAACCGCCGGGTTGAACTCGCCGAGCACGGCGAGCCACAGCCCGAGGAACACGCACACGGCGCCGAGCACCAGGAGCACGACGCCGACGACCAGGTTGTAGCGAACCTTCATCTCTGCCTCTCGATGTGCCGGTTTCGGCAACTATGGCGGGGCGATGGCGGGACCGGTCCCGAGGAGCTATCGGCTGGCTTTGATGAGGTCGGCCGCTTTCTCGCCGACCATGATGGTGGGCGCGTTGGTGTTCCCGCGGGGAACCATCGGCATCACCGAGGCGTCCGCGATCCGGAGCCCGGACACGCCGTTGACCTTCAGGTCCTCGTCCACCACCGTGCCGATCGAGCACGTGCCCACCGGGTGGTAGAGGGTCTGCGTCTGCTCGCGGACGTGCTGGGCCAGTTCCGCGTCGGTGCGGTCCAGGCTCTCCGGCAGGAACGGTTTGTCCAGGTACCGGGCCAGGGCTGGGCGTTCGCCGATCTCCATCAGCACCCGCAGGCCGGCGACCATGGTGTCCATGTCCTGTGGGTCGTCGTAGTACGCCGGGTCGATCAGGGGCCGCCATTCCGGGTTGGCCGAGCGGAGCCGGAGGCGGCCTCGACTGGCCGGGTTGATCAGCGTGGCCGCCGACGTGAAGCCCTGGGCAGTCGGCTCGTGGATTCCGTTGTCGTAGAACAAGGTTGGCGCCACGATGATCTGCAGGTCCGGGACTTCGACGCTGTCGCCGCTGGTCAGGAACGCGCCGGCTTCGCCCACGTTGGACGCCATCGGGCCGCGGCCGGTGAGCTGCCACTGGATCATCCGGGTGGGGGTGGCGAAGTCCACCAGGTCCGTGGTCTTCCTGGTGCTCCACAGGATTCCGGCGGCCGGGTGGTCGTGCAGGTTCGCGCCGACCTCGGCCAGCCCCACCACCACGTCGATGTCGAGGTCACGCAGGTGCTCGGCCGGGCCGATCCCGGACAGCATCAGCAGTTGTGGCGAGTTGATCGCGCCGCCGGACAGGATGACCTCGCCGTTGACGCGGGACGTCCGCGGCGAACCGTCGTGCGTGTAGTCGACGCCGACCGCGCGCCCCGACTCGATGACGATCTTCGTGGCCAGCGCGTTGGTCCGGACCGTCAGGTTCGGCCGCGTCATCGCGGGGCGCAGGTACGCGTCCGCTGTGGACCACCGACGGCCGTTGTGGCACGTCACCTGGTACTGGCCCGCGCCTTCCTGGTCATGGCCGTTGAAGTCGTCCGTGGGTTTGAGACCCCACGTGACCGCCGCGTCCACCCACGCCCGGGACAGTTCATGGGTGTAGCGGCGGTCCTCCACCCAGAGCGGCCCACCGGTGCCGTGCAGCGGGCCGGCCAGCCGGGTGTTGTGCTCCGCCTTGACGAAGTACGGCAGGACGTCGTCCCAGCCCCAACCGGTGGCGTTGTGCGAGTCCCGCCAGGTGTCGTAGTCCGCCTTGTTGCCGCGGATGTAGATCATCGCGTTCATCGAGGAACAGCCGCCCAGGGCTTTCATCCGCGGCCAGTAGGCCGTGCGGTCGCCCATGTGCTTCTGCTCGACCGTCTCGTAGTTCCAGTCCCACTTGGTCTTGAACAGGGTGGAGAACGCGGCCGGGATGTGGATCTCGTCCGCGTCGTCCGGCCCGCCCGCCTCCAGCAACAGCACGGTGACGGACGGGTCCTCGGTCAACCGGTTCGCCAGCACGCACCCCGCGCTTCCGGCACCCACCACGATGTAGTCGAACGCGTCGCTCACGAGAGCCTCCATTGGGTCCAGGACCCTTGATCCTGCCCCAGAGGATCAATTCAGTGAAAGCACTTCAGCCTCCTCCGTCCGGGTCAAACCCGCGTTCCGCGGCCGGTCCAGGCCCAGCGAACGCTCGTACGCGAGGGCACTCGCGATCGCGTCCACGGCCGGGCGGTACCGCAGGCCCGCGTCGATCGCGGGTCGCACGTCCCAGTTCGCGCCGATGATGTGCCCAGGCGGCGGCCACAGCGGCAACGACTTCGGCCCAGCCCAGTACTGCACACCGAGTTCGACGAGCTTGTCCGGTGCGACAGGCACCAGTTCCCCGTCACCGCCGGCGACCGACGCGATCTCGGCCAGTAGCGAACCGAGTGGCGTCGGCAGGCCGGCCGCGTTGAACGTCCCGCCGAGGCGCTGTTCGGCGCCGGCGAGGATCCACGTCGCCAGGTCCGCCACGTCGATGTAGTGCGCGGGCTGGTCCAGCGCGTCCGGCACGACGACCTGGCCGGTGTCCGCCAGCCGGGCCGGCCAGTAGCCGAACCGGTCGGACACGTCCCCGTGCCCGGTGATCAGTCCGGCGCGGACGATGAAGGCGTCCGAGCCCCAGACCGTGCGGACCGCGTTCTCGCTGGCGACCTTGATCGCCCCGTAGTTCTCCGGGTCGTTCGCCGACTCGACCGGTTCGAAGACCGGGTCGTCGACGCGACCGGTGACGTGCTCGGCGTACACGCTGATCGACGACACGAACGACCAGTGGTCGGTCCTGATCGTCTCCACCGCGCGCCGCACGTGCGGGTAGGACATCTTCGCCAGGTCGATCACCGCGTCGAAGTGTTCGCCCGCCAGCGGCGCCAGGCCGTCCGGATCGTCCCGGTCGATCCGGATCAGCGGGGCGGGTGCCCCGTTCGTGCTACCCCGCGCCACGCAGGTCACGTCATGACCGCGCCGGACGGCCTCGGCCGCGATCGCGTGCCCGAGAAACACCGTTCCGCCCAGAATGAGTAGTCGCATGTCAACTATCCTTACTGTGACGCCGCTCGCTTCGCCACCGTGCTCGCGCAGGGCGAAACTCCCAGGTCAGGTACGCTTCGCCGGTAGCGCCGTCACCCGCCGTGATCATTGACATGGGAGCGACCAACAGTGGCTCGAGTCGTCGTCGACGTAATGCCCAAGCCCGAGATCCTCGACCCGCAGGGACAGGCGGTGGCCAAAGCGCTACCCCGTCTTGGCTTCCAGGGCGTCACCGAGGTACGCCAGGGCAAGCGGTTCGAACTGGAGGTCGACGACTCCGTCGACGACGAGGAGCTCGCCAAGATCGCCAGCAGCCTCCTGGCGAACACCGTGATCGAGGACTTCACCGTCCGGCGGGTCGAGCCATGAACGCCGCCAAGATCGGTGTGATCACGTTCCCCGGAACGCTTGACGACCATGACGCGGCCCGCGCGGTGCGGCAAGCGGGCGGCGAAGCCGTCTCGCTGTGGCACGCCGACGCCGACCTGCGCGGGGTCGACGCCGTGATCGTCCCCGGCGGGTTCTCGTACGGCGACTACCTGCGTTGTGGCGCGATCGCGCGGTTCGCGCCCGTGATGGGGCCCGTGGTCGAGGCCGCCGGCAAGGGGATGCCTGTTCTGGGGATCTGCAACGGCTTCCAGATCCTGTGCGAGGCCGGCCTGCTGCCCGGCGCGCTGGTGCGCAACTCGGCCATGCACTTCGTCTGCCGCGACCAGTGGCTCAAGGTGGAGAACACGTCGACCGCCTGGACCACCCGGTACGACCAGGGCGCGGAGGTGCTCATCCCGCTGAAGTCCGGCGAGGGCGGCTATGTGGCCGACAAGTCGACGCTGGCCGAGTTGGAGGGCGAGGGGCGGGTGGTGTTGCGGTACGTCGGCCTGAACCCCAACGGCTCGCTCAACGGCATCGCCGGCATCGCCGACAGCTCCGGCCGGGTGCTCGGCCTGATGCCGCACCCGGAGCACGCGATCGACGCCCTCACCGGGCCGTCCGACGACGGCCTCGGCATGTTCTTTTCCGCCCTCGACGCACTGGTGAAGGCATGACACTCGACACCGTCAAGCATGCTGAGTCCACTCCGGACACCGAGCAGCCCTACCGTGAACTGGGTCTGAAGGACGACGAGTACCAGCGGATCCGGCAGATCCTCGGCCGCCGGCCGACCGACGCCGAGCTGGCCATGTACTCGGTGATGTGGAGCGAGCACTGCTCGTACAAGTCCTCCAAGGTGCACCTCGGCTACTTCGGCCGGACGACCACCGAACAGATGCGCTCGAAGATGCTCGCGGGCATCGGCGAGAACGCCGGTGTGGTGGACATCGGCGACGGCTGGGCGGTCACGTTCAAGGCCGAGTCGCACAACCATCCGTCCTATGTGGAGCCTTATCAGGGCGCCGCGACGGGTGTCGGCGGCATCGTCCGCGACATCATGGCCATGGGTGCCCGGCCGCTCGCGGTGATGGACTCGCTGCGGTTCGGCGCGGCCGACGCCCTGGACACCCGGCGGGTGCTGCCCGGCGTGGTCGCGGGGGTCGGCGGCTACGGCAACTGCCTCGGCCTGCCGAACGTCGGCGGCGAGGTGGTGTTCGACCCGAGCTACCTGGGAAACCCGCTGGTGAACGCGTTGTGCGTAGGTGCGATGCGGGTCGAGGACCTGCACCTGGCGCACGCGTCCGGCACCGGCAATAAGATCATCCTGTTCGGCGCGCGGACCGGGCTGGACGGCATCGGCGGTGTGTCGGTGCTGGCCTCGGACACGTTCTCCGGCGACGAGACCACGGCCGGCCGCAAGAAGCTGCCGTCGGTCCAGGTCGGCGACCCGTTCACCGAGAAGGTGCTGATCGAGTGCTGCCTTGAGCTGTTCCGCTCCAAGCTCGTGGTGGGCATCCAGGACCTCGGCGGCGCCGGACTGTCCTGCGCGACCAGTGAGCTGGCCAGCGCCGGCGACGGCGGCATGGCCATCGTGCTCGACCGGGTTCCGTTGCGCGCCAAAGGAATGACACCGGCGGAGATCCTCTCCAGCGAGTCGCAGGAACGGATGTGCGCGGTCGTCCGGCCCGAGGACGTCGACGCCTTCATGCTGGTCTGCGCCAAGTGGGACGTGACCGCGACCGAGATCGGCGAGGTCACCGACAGCGACCGGCTCGTGATCACGTGGCACGGCGAGGTCGTGGTGGACGTGCCACCGCGGACCGTCGCACATGAGGGCCCGGTATACCACCGCCCGCTGGAGCGCCCGGCCTGGCAGGACACCGTACAGGCGCCCACCGCGCTGACCCGTCCGTCCACTGTGGAGCTCCGGGACCTGGTGCTGCGGATGGCGGCGTCCCCCAACCTGGCCTCCCGCCGATGGGTCACCGACCAGTACGACCGGTACGTCCGCGGCGGAACCGTGCTCGCGCAGCCGGCCGACTCGGGCATGATCCGGATCGACGAGGAGACCGGCCGAGGCGTCGCGGTGTCCCTGGACAGCAACGGTCGCTACTGCAAACTCGACCCCTACCAGGGCGCGAAGCTGGCGTTGGCCGAGGCGTACCGGAACGTGGCGGTGAGCGGCGCCACCCCCATCGCGGTCACCAACTGCCTCAATTTCGGCTCACCCGAGGACCCCGGCGTGATGTGGCAGTTCGAGCAGGCCGTGCGCGGTCTCGCCGACGGCTGCGTCGAACTGGGCATCCCGGTCACCGGCGGGAACGTGAGCTTCTACAACCAGACCGGGACCACGGCGATCCTGCCCACCCCGGTAGTGGGCGTGCTCGGCGTGATCGACGACGTCCGCCGCCGGATCCCCACCGGAATAGGTGCCGAAGCCGGCGAAACCCTGCTGCTGTTGGGAACCACCGACGACGAGCTCGGCGGCTCCGAATGGGCCCACGTCGTGCACGGCGACCTCAGCGGCCTGCCCCCACGTGTCGACCTGGCCGGCGAGAAACTGCTGGCCGAGATCCTCCGGTCCGGCTCACGCGACGGCATGGTGTCCGCCGCGCACGACCTGTCCGAAGGCGGCCTGGCCCAGGCCCTGGTGGAAGCGTGCCTGATCGGCCAGGTGGGCGCCCGGATCTTCCTGGACCCGGACCAGGACCCGTTCGTCCAGCTCTTCGCCGAGTCGACCGGCCGGGCCATCGTGGCCGTCCCGCGAACCGAAGAACTGCGCTTCACCGACATGTGCACAGCCCGCGGCCTGCCATGGCGCAAGCTCGGCGTGGTCGACCCGGAGTCAGCTGCGTTGGAGATCCAGGACATCGGCACGTTCACCCTCGACGAACTGCGAACAGCCTGGGAGGGCACCCTACCGGCACTGTTCGACTGACCCGTCCGAGTGAAGTCCGTGCGAGCGGCCCACTCGCACGGACTCACTGTTGCCAAAGCCCCTTTCCATGCGCCCCAACGGATAGACTGGCCCCGGGGTCGCCCCCCGGAGAGGGTGGGGGTTCCGTCAAAGTCGATCATCCGTGTGAGAGCAGGCGCGGCCTCTAGTTGATCATGTGAGTGTCTAGGTCCCATGATCATGTGAGAGAACCGTGCCTGCTGTTGTATTCCCCGGTCACTGACGTGCTGGATCGACTGGGGTCGGTGAACCTTCAGCACGCCGCGGACCTGCGGGACTACTTCGACACGATCACCGACCCGCGGGACGCACGGGGCGTGCGGCACTCGTTGGCCGCGATGCTGGCCAGGGCGGCGGTCGCGGTGGCTACCGGGGCGAGGTTGATCATGGCGATCTGGGAATGGGCCGCCGACGCGCCACAATGGGTGCTGCGTGCGCTGGGGGCGCGGTGGGATCCCCGCCGCACCCGGTACGTCGCACCTGGTGAGGCCACCCTGCGCTGAGCGTTGAGCCTGGTGGACGGCGACCTGCTCGACAGTGCGGTCAGTGCCTGGGTGCGCGACCAGTGCGGATCCAGTCAGCCCCCGACCGACGGTGTGCCGCATACCGCGATCGCGCTGGACGGCAAGTCACTGCGGGGCACCTTCGCTCGCACCGGCGGCGCCGGAGTGCACCTGCCCGTGCTCGACCATGTCGGGGATCTGACCGGGGTGGTGATCACCACGGACACCTTGCACACCACCCGAGATCACGCCCGGTACGACACCGGCCACGGCGGCCACTACGTGTTCATCGTCAAGAAACAACTCTTGCGCATGTTCGATCTGCTACACGCCCTGGACTGGACCCAGGCCGAGGTCCACACCAGCTACGACACCGCCACGGCCGAACCGAACACCGCACCCCGCGCCTCCTCCCCGCCCCTGAGGACGTCGGGTTTCCTGGTGCGGCACAGGTGTTGCGCATCACCCGCGAGCGCACCGACCACAGCAGCGGCAAGCGTGAGATCCACACCTGGGTCGGTGTCACCAGTCTCGCGGCCCACCAGACCGATCCCGCCCAGATCGCCCTACTGCTACGCGGGGCACTGGCAGATCGAAAACCGCTTATACGGGGTCCGCGACGTCACCTACAGCGAAGACCACTCCCGGGTCCGCACCCCGCGCCATGGCCACCCTGCACAACCTCGCCATCAGCGCCCTACGCCTAGCCGGCGCCACCAACATCGCCCAAGCCCTCCGCGGCATCACCCGACCACTCACACCGCTCGGAATCCCCCGCCTGGCCAGCACAAACCGACTTTGACGGAACCCTCCCGGAGAGGGTGGGGGCTGATCTGTTCGTCGATGTGGCGCCTGGCCATGCGTAGCGCGAGCGGGTGGATCGACCATGCGGTGTCGGTCCGTTCGGCAAGGAAGCGGTCACGGAGGTCCCCGAGGGCGATGGCCGCCGTCAGCGCCGGGTCGTGGTTTTCGTCGACCAGCCCGAGGCGTTCCACTTCGGCGGCAACCATGGGCGCCGGCACTGGCGCGCCGTTCAGCCGGAGCGCGAGTTGGAGCACCAGCCGCTGCGGTGCTGTGAGTTCGGCGATCGTGGAGCGGAAGACGCCGGCGACGTCGATCGTGTCCATCACACTGGACCGCTGAGTGACGGCCTGTTCGTACGAGATGATTCCGTGGCTGTCCCGGATGGCCCGGCCGATGTCGCTGAGGGCGCCGGCGTGGCCGCCCACAAGGTCGATGAGGCGATCCCTGGCCAGCCGGTCGCTGGGCCCCCGCGTCGGTCGCCAACTGTCCAGTAGCCCGGCGGCATCGGAACTCGCCAGGCCGCCGATCCCGATCACCGGCACGAGTTCGGCAAGATGCCGCTGGTCACTGATCAGCACGGTACGTACTCCCGGGCCCGCTGGGAGCACGAGATCATGGACGATCGAGGGGGCGAGAACGCCGGAAACGTCGTCCACGATCCACAATGCCGAACCCTTCTCGGCAGCGAGGTGATCCGCGACGGCGCCCAGTACCCGGTGGCGGTTGCCCGATCCGATGTCGAGCCCGAGGAACTGCGCGATGTCGAGCAACTGTCGGTCGTAGCTGGCGAGGGCTTCGCGCCCCTTGCCCGCCAGACGGGTCCAGTACACGCCGCGGTCGAAGGCGGACCCGAAGTTCCACGCGTACGCCGAGACCAGGCTCGTCTTGCCGGCTCCGGGCAGTCCGGCGACGCACACGACCGGACCGCTGGACTTCTCCTGGCTCAACGGCAGGTCGGCCGCGAACAGCGCGCTGTGGATGGCCCACTGTTCGCGGTACCGCCCGACAAAGCCGACCGCACCAGCGATCTTCCCGTAGTGACGACGGGGTCGACGCCGCAGGTTCACGTCCCCGATCACACCGGCCACGGCCGCGACGCGGTCGCAGATCAGCCGGACCTGGTCGGACACGGCAACGGACGCGGACATGTAGCGCGCGTCCGACAACTCGGCCGGGAACAGGTGGTCGTCGTCCGGCTCGGGGTTGATGACCAGGATTCGCCGGGTCGGGTCGCCCTCCGCCTGGCCGGCCAGGAACGCGGCGGTCAGTTCGAGTTGGCATGACGGCCGTTCCGGGTACGTACGCGAGTAGTAGGCGACGAACGTCTTCGACGAACGAAGCGCCTGCTCGATCTGGCCGGTGATGCCGCCGAAGTAGCCGATGTCGTCCTCGTCGACGAACACCCGCAGTCCGTGTTCGCGCAGCCGTGCGGCCAGATGCCTGCCCTGGTCGCGGTCGTTTCCGCCGAGCGACAGGAAGACGTCGTATCTGGCAACGCCGCTGCCGGTCACAGATGCCCGTCCCACGACTGTGCGCCGCCGTCGAACGCGTACGCCAGCGCCAGCCCGGTCAGCATGCCGACGAGGCCAGCCGCCGCGATGCAGACCACGATGACCCACACGCGCAGGCTCACCTGGTCGCGCCAACGCCGGATGACTCTGATGGCGACCAGGCCCACCAGCACGAACAGCGCGGTGGCGCCGATCGAGATCGCGATGGCCATGATGGTGCCTACGTATGGTGAGATGAGCTGCTGGAGGCCGATCGCGACCCCGAGGACCGTCAACACTTTGATCAAAGTGTTGACCTCGTCATCTCCGGGCGACGGCGAACGTCGCCCTGGTGTCCCGTCCGTGCCGGTATCGGTCATCGCGCACCTCTGTCTCTCTTCACGATCGATATCTCCAGAGTGGCGAGTCAACGTCGTGGCGGCTGGCGTTGCGGTTTGCGCGCTCAATGAGCAACACCGCGTGGTCGAGCAGGAGCCACCGGAGTAGCGGCGGTCACTGCGATAATGAAGCGGTTCCCGTGCTGGCACTGATCCCGGCGGATGGGGGTGGGCGACGTGACTGAACCGACCTTCGGTTCGCTTCTCCGGAAGTTGCGCGAGGAAACGGGGATGAGCCAGCGGGCACTGGCCGGGAAGATCTTTCGGGATCACAGCCGGATCAGCCGGCTGGAAAGCGGCGACATAGCGCCGACGGTCGAGTACGCGACACTGCTTGACGAGGTATTCGGGACCGCGCCCACGTTGACCGCCATCGCCAGAGAAGTGGAAGCCGGCGCACAGCAGGCACGGCGCCGGAAGTCGATCGGACGAAGATCAGAGCTTCCGCCAGTGCCGGCGAACCTGCTCGGCCGCTCCACGGAGGTCGCGGCGATCGTCGACCGACTGCGTCCCGACACCGCCTCCGGATCCGCGAGGTCAGTCCGGGTCTGCCTGATCTACGGCATCGCGGGCATCGGGAAGACCGCCTTGGCCGCTGTCGCGGCTGACCGCCTCCGCGAATACTTCCCCGATGGCCAGCTGTACCTGGACCTGTACGGGTACGCGACAAACGGGCCAGGCATGTCCGTCGAGGAGGCACTCGAAGCGCTCCTGATCCAGTTGGACGCTCCAGGAGGCAGCAGACGCGCGGGGCGGTCGAAACTGGTAGCCGACCTCCGTACCCAGGTATCGGAGCTGCGGTTGCTCGTGGTGCTGGAGAACGTCCCGGACGCCGAGCAGGTCCGACTGCTCACATCGGCGTTGCCGGGAAGCACTGTGATCGTGACCAGCCGCAGCCGTCTTACCGCTCCGGACGAGGTGTGCCGAGTCGCACTTGGTGTCCTGCCGTTCGAGGACGCCGAGGACCTGTTCAGGCTCATCGCCGGGCCTCGGGCGAACGGGGCGCCCGGTGACGGGACTCTTCGGCCACAGATCCGCAACATCGTGCGGATGTGTTACCGGCTTCCGCTGGGCATCCACCTCATCGCCACCCGGTTCCGGGACAACACCACGTTTACCTTGGACGACATCGAATCGGCACTGACGTCCAAGGACACGCGCCTTGACGAGATCGGCAACGGGGAACAGAGCCTGGCGGAGGTTCTCGCAGCGAGCCACGCGCTGCTTCCGGAGCGGGAACGTAGTGCGCTCGCGGGGCTGTCAGTTCACCCAGGAGTGCGGATCAACCGTTACTCCGCCGCGGTGCTCTTGGAAACCAGTCCGCGGGAAGCCGATGGCGTCCTCAACAGCCTGCTGCGAAGCAGCATGGTGGCCGACCACTCGTCCGGGGCATACGAGTTCCACGACCCCATTCGGGACTTCGTCCGGCACGGACCTGTCGGTGTCGTCCTGACCGACCGCGAGCGTCGCCGGCTCCTGCACGTGCTCTTCAACTACTATCTGAGCACCGCCGCGGCAGCGGAGCTGCAGATCTCGCCGCACCGGATCCAGCTCGACCTGTCCGGTGTTCCCGAATCGCGATTCGGTCCCGTTTTCGACTCCGCGCAGGCCGCGCTCCGCTGGATCGGCACGGAACAGGAGAACCTCCTGCCGCTGTGCCGCGAGATGCTGAACCGGGACTTCGCGGAGACCTGCTGGCAGTTCTGCTACTACCTGCGTGGTTACTTCTACACCACGATGCGGTGGGCGTCCTGGGTGCCGGTCTTCCGGCTCGGCGTCCAGGCCGCGGTCAAGCTGGGTCAGCGTGGCCCCGAGGGACTGATGCTCAACAATCTTGGTCTCGCCCTTGCCGAGAGCGGCGAACCGGACGAGGCCGCGCGGTACCACCTCGCCGCGCAGGCGGCCTTCGAAGCCGCCGGTGACCGGCCCGGCCAGGCGGTGGCAGAGGGACATTACGGTTGGGCCCAGTATCTGAGGCGTGACTACGGCGAGGCGTATCGATCCACCGCGAAGGCGCTGAGTTTCTTCCGTGCCAACGGCACTGACTGGCATGTCGCCACAACGCTGGAGTCCCTGGCGCACATCGCGGGGAAGTGCGACGACAAGGAGCAGGCAGCGGCCTGCTTCCGCGAAGCCGGGCGGATATTCCGTGAACTCGCGCTGTCCGGTGACGCGGCCAGGATGGAGGATCAACTGCGGGCACTGTGAGGACGGGTCAGGCGCGGACCATGCCGATGTTGTCCTCTTTTCGGTCGATGACCCAGCCTTCGGGCAGTTCGTTCTTCATGTCCAGGGAGATCGTCATGCCGTAGGTGTCGGCGGTGGCCGTCGCGGCGGCGGACATGTCGAGGCCGCCGCGGAACGAGCTGTGGTTGAGGTCGACCGGTTGGGCGAAGCGGCTGCCGCGCAACACGACTTTGCCGTCGAACTTGGCCTGGGCGAGTTTGGCCACGCCGTCGAACTTGGACTTGTTGAAGTCGACCAGTTGGTCGGCTTCGAAGTTGGCGAACCAGGCGCGCTTGTGGAAGGTGGTCTCCTGGGCGATGAACTTGCCCCAGCTGTGCGCCGCGGTGAACCAGGCGTCGCCGTAGATCTCCATGCCTCGGAAGGCGTTGGCCTCGTACAGGTTCACCGACCGGGCGGTGAGTTGGCCGACGACGCGCTCGGAGATGTCGAAGTACTCCAGGGTGGCGCCGGTCAGGTCGAGGTCGTAGGTGGGGCCGCGGCCGTTTCCGCTCTGCGGCAGCAGTTCGCCGATCAGCCGCTGGGCGGTCAGCCGGACCTGGCGTTCGCGGTCGGCGTCCGGGGAGTCGGCGATGGGGTTCTGGTCGCCGCGCAGGCGGGCGTAGTGGGCGTGGTCGAACGGGCGACGGAGGTACGCGCAGAGCACGTCCAACACCGTCTGGGTGTATTCGGGCCGGCTGCGGGACAGGCCGGCGAGGGCGTGCATCGAGCCGACCCGGACCTGGTCGGCGTCGCTGCCCATCAGCTCGATGGCACGGGCGAACCGCTCGTCCGTGGACCGTTCGCGGTCGTGCTGCGCGCGCTGGGTCTCCAGGTTCTGCCGGGACTGTTCGAGCTGGTGCCGTTGGGCTTCCAGGTCGTGTCGGCGGCGTTCGATGTCCTGGCGCTCTTCGTCGATCCTGCGCCTGCGGTCACTCAGCCACAGCGCGTACAGCAGGACGATGGCGGTCGCCGCGAGACCGCCGGTGCGCAGGGCTTCGCTGAGGGTCGCGCCGCCGTCGAGCAGCACCCAACCGGCGACGGTGGCCAGCACGCCGATCGCGCCGACCAGCGTGCCCGCCAGGGCACGGCCCTGTTGGGCGACGAGGAACCCGGCGCCGAACAACAGCAGGATGCCGACAATCACCAGGGCCAAATCCATCCGCACATCCTGGCGGCATCCGGCCCTGGCGGATAGAGCCGGATGCACCATAACTCAGGCGTTGTCCAGCTTGTCGATCTCCGCAGGGGACAGTTCCAGGTCACTCGCGGCCGCGGAGTCGCGGATGCTCTGCGGCCGGGACGAGCCCGGGATCGGGATCACCACGTCGGCCTTGGCGAGCATCCACGCCAGGCACACCTGCTGTGGGCTCACCTCGTGGGCCTGGCCGACCTCGGCGAACACCGCGAACCGGTCGCCCAGTCGGCCGGCGTTGTCGCTGCCGCCGAAGGGGCTCCACGGCAGGAACGCGATCCCCAACTCGGCGCACAGGTCCAACTCGGGTTCGCTGGACCGGAACGACGGCGAGAACTGGTTCTGCACCGCGGCCAGCCGGCCGCCGAGGATCGAGTTGGCGGCCCTGATCTCGGCCGGATCGAAGTTGGACACGCCCGCGTACCGGATCTTGCCCTCGTCCAGCAGGTCGCGCAGGGCGCCGACGGAGTCCGCGACCGGCACCCGCGGGTCCGGCCGGTGGAACTGGTACAGGCCGATCGCTTCGACGCCGAGCCGCTTCAGCGACGCCGCACAGGCCTGCTTGATGTGTTCCGGCGAGCCGTCGAGCGTCCACGCGCCGTCCGCGGTCCGCACGTGGCCGCCCTTGGTGGCGACCAGGACGTCCGAGGTGTCCGACCCGTACGTGGCCAGTGCCTTCGCGATCAACGACTCGTTGTGCCCGGTGTCCGCGCCGCTCAGGCTGTACGCGTCCGCCGTGTCGATCAGGGTGATGCCCGCGTCCAGCGCCGCGTGGACGGTGGCCAGCCCCTGTGGCTCGTCCGGCCGGCCCTCGACGGACAGTGGCATGGCCCCGAGGCCGATCTCGCTGACCTGCGTGTCGCCGATCCGACGAGTCCGCATCAATGTCACTCCTCTGTGGATGGGATTCCTGTCCAGTCTCGCCGCCCCGGTTTATTCTGTCCAACAGAACGAACTGATCCCATTCAGCAGTGTGAGTGATGAATCAAAATGGAGCTGCGCCAACTTCAGTACTTCGTCGCGGTAGCCAAGGATGTCTTAGCGCATACTTGAGCCATGAGTACTGCACCGTTGCGTCGTGAGCGGGGTCGGACGCTGATCGACCAGGCCCCTGACCAGCTAGTTTGGGCGTTGTCGGCTCGTGAGTCCAAGGTGCCATCCGGGCGCGGTGCGGACGAGCAGGGCCAGGTTGACCACCAGTTGAGTGATCTTCGCGAGTTCGTCGCGGGTATTGGCGGGCGGATCGAACGTGAGGTTCCTGAACCGAATGTGTCGTCGTTCAAGCGGAAGCGTGTTCAGTTGCCGGATGGCACGTTTGGTTATCGGGTTGTTCGACCGGATTGGGAAGCGATTCTGACCGCGTTGCGTCGGGGTGAGTGTAACGCGCTCGCGGTGGTGGATATTGATCGTGCGACGCGTGACCCGCGTATTTTGGAAGACCTGATCGATGTGGTCGAATTGTACGGCGTGTATGTCGTTAGTATGACGGGGAACGTCGATCTGTCGACGGATGCAGGTATTGCTACCGCGCGCAACCTGGTAAATCAGCGAAATTCCGAGTCTCGGAACACGTCTCGTCGGGTGATCGATGGAAAGCGGCGGGCGGCTTATGCGGGAAAGAATCATGGCGGACGGATGCGTCCGTTTGGCTGGCGGAAGGACCGTCTGACGTTGAATAAGCGCGAGTCCGCGCATATCAGGCAGGCGCTGCCACGAATTATCGCTGGGCTAAGTGCGTTGACATTGGCGCGTGAGTGGAACGAGCGCGGGATTAAGTCGGTCACCGGCGTGGCTTGGCGCGGGTCCACTATCCGTGCCATGTATTTCCGTCCGCGTATTTCCGGGCTGGCCGGTCGGTACGGTGAGGTGTTGCGGGACGAGAACGGTGAGCCGGTGCGCGGTCGGTGGGAACCGATTCTCACCGAAGACGAGCAGGCTGCCGTGATGCGGGCCTGGGCGCCTGCGCAGAAGGGGAGCGGGGAGCAGTCGCGGTTGACCGCGAAGGGGCGCGGCTACCGCACCACGTACTTGTTGTCCCCGTTTATTCGGTGTGGCAAGTGTAACGCTCGAATGGTGGGGGGAAAGCGCCGTGACCCTCGTTCCGGGGTACTCATTCCAACTTACCGATGCCCGAGTAAAGGCGCCGGGGGGTGCGCTGGCGTGGGACGTGTGGCTGAGCCGATCGACGCGTACATCAAGGCCCTGGTGATTGCGGACCAACAACGGATCGAGTCGCGCAAAGTCGAAGAGCTCCCACCGTGGTCGAAAGAGAAGGAACTAGCCGGTTACCTGTCTCGGATCGAGGAGTCTATCCGTCGATATGAGGCAGGCCAGGTTTCCGCCGAGAACCATTTCCCTAGCCTGGCGCGGATGGAGGCCCAGGTCGCGGAACTTCGCCGCGAGCAGCGTCGATACGACGCGCAGGTGGACGCGCGTAGGAGCTTCGTTGCGAATCTGGCGGATGAGTGGGAGAAGCCGACGTTCACGATGGAGCAGAAACAGGCCGCGATCGCGAAGAGTCTGACCGCTGTCGTGATCAATCCGGCAGGCAAGGGTGTCCGGTTCCATCCCGACCAGATTACGCCCGTGTGGCGGGAAGAAACCTAGAATCGCGGCGTAACCATGTCAATTCCGCCGTTGCCCCGATCCGGCGTCAGGAACTTGCCGGAACCACGCCGCCGGACCGGGGTCCCAACCGTCAACAAATCAGTCAGGAGAGACCAATGGTAGCGCAGCAACAGCCTGCGAAGATCTACCCGTTGGGGCACCCCGAGTGCGGGTGTGACAGCAGGTTCACGTTCGGCTTGGTGCTGGATGTCGCGGAGGTTCTTGCCAGGCACGGTTACCCGGACATCGTGTCGGCCAAGTCGGCCGCCGACCATGTGGATCTGCGCACGTTGCTGTTCCAGTTCATCTACGGCCCGGTAGGCAAGCAACGATGAGCAATGCGTCTTGCTGAGTTCCCCAGACTCAGAGAATTCGATGGCGAGAGGCCCCTGGCAGTGCGCCAGGGGCCTCTCGCTATCGGTGGAGCCCTCAGTCCTCGGTTGGGAGATCCAAGCCGTAGATCGCGGCCACCGATCGAGCCCACGCGGGGGAGCGTGGTGGCGCGTTCATCAGTTGTTGCCGTGCCCATTCCTCCGGCGTGGGTACACCGTCGGTCGCAGACTGCGCGTGTGAGCCCGACGCGGCGCTGGCCGGAGTAACTGACCTCCGACGCCTCTTCGCGCGCCGTGCGGCCGTCTGAGACCGTCGTAACGGGTCTCGCTGCCGTGCCTGCGTCGCGTCGCCCTGTCGTTGGTCGTGCTGATCGGTTTCCGTGTCACGGTGTGGTTCATCATCGCTTCCTAGGGTGTGGGGTGGCTCGGTTTCGGTCTGCTGTGGTGTCTGCGTGTCCTCAGATGGGGTTCGGTTACCCGTCATCGCTGCCCCAGTCGTCCGGGCTGTCGACGGCGGGGAGGGGATCAGGCGCGGACGTGCCCACTCCGTGTTTTCGGGGGTTTTCGGGTGTGTCAAAGAGGCGCGAATGTGCCTCCCCCGCCTCCCCCGATGGATGTTTGCGCTGGTCAGACCGTGGATTGCGGGACGGGGAGGTGCGGGGGTTGCCTCCCCGTGTCTCGGTGTCCTCCCCGTCCGACTCCCCGCCTGGTTCCCCGGTCGTGTCCTGAGCGCGTGCGGTGAGTTTGGCGGTGACGTCTTCGCTGCGGACGGCCATGTTGCCGTGTGACTTGACCGGGGTGATGCCCTGCTCCGTGAGTGCGGCGGTCAGGTCCGCGAACGTCCATCCTTCGTACTCGGCGGGGTTGTGTTCGGCCAGCCGGGAGAGCATGACTTGGGTACGGACTCGGCGTCCGTCCCGCATCACCGCAGCGATAGCGGCGAGATGATCGACCGGCGCGGCGTCGATCTCCAATCGGTCCGGCGTCTGGATCTGTATCTGTCGCCCGGTTTCCTGCATGATCGCCAGGGCACGGGCGATCACCGGTGACACGTCGTCGGTGCCGTCTTCGAACGGTACGTAGAACGTGCGGACCAGTTCGAACGTGGCGTCGGTGACGCCGACGGCGACGCAGGTTCCCCGGTCGGTGTTCATCCGTAGGTCGGTGGCCCGGATCCCGGCCCGGTACTTCCCGGACCCGAGCAGGCCGTCATTGGCGATCTGGTCGGCCACCGAGAACGCCACGCCGCAGGAGATGTTGCGGGTGACCTCACGCGGGATGCTGTCCTTGGTGGGCGACTGGGTGGCCAGCAACAACACGATGCCGTACTTGCGGCCTCGTTTGATCAACCGGATCGCCATCTCGGCGGCCTGCTTGCCGTACTTGGGGTGTTGGAACAACTCGTGACACTCGTCGATCGCGCAAACCAGGGGATGCAGCCCGAGATGACGTTGGTCGGCCAGCTTGCGAGACACCTTGGGTGGCCTGCCGGGCTGTTGCCCCAACACTTTCCCGCGTCGTTCCATCTCCTCCAACAAATCGGACAACCCTTGCAACGCGGCCTCGGCCACCGCGTCGTCCATCCCCATCCGGTAGCGGGCCAGCCGGGGCGTGAACGGGTCGAAGTCCGGCGACTCGCCCATCACGAACACCCACAACTCGGCCGTGGGGTCCAGCGCGGCACCCAACAGCAGGGTCCGCAGGCACGCGGACTTGCCCTGTCCTGGTCGGCCACCGACCAACCAGTTCGCGCCGATCAACGGCGCGTTGATGACGAGCCCACGTTGGGTGAGTCCGAACGGGACGCCGTCGAACAGGTCCACCTGACCGTCGGTCAGCAGCGGCCAGTCACCGGCGCCGCCGTTGAGGGCGCCTTTGTCGGCCACCCAGAGGTCCAGGAGCCCGTCTTCCTCACCCTTGGTGGGCCAGGTCTCCAGCGAGGCTCTACCGAGGTTGGCGGCGAGGGTGGGGCGGCGGGCGGCCACCATGTCGGCTGTGACGCCGAGCGGTAGCCGAATCTGGGCGTAGGTGCCGTCTCCGTCCTTGCGTGCCGCGACGGTGTAGGCGAGTGCGCCACCGTCCTTAAAGAACCGATTGAGCGGGGTGATTCCCAAGTGTGCCAGCGCGACCGAGATCATCCGCTCGTCGATCCACGAATCGTTGTCGTCTCGTTCGGGGTGGACCAGCCAGCCGGCGCCTGGGGTTTTGTCCCGTCCCTCGAACACCGCCGCGACGAGCCATGCCAGCGGTGCCAGCCAGAGCACGATCGGCCCGGCCACAGTCAGCACTGACCACACCGCGTCCATGCCGGTGTAGACGTCGGCCAGCCACGGCCACATGTCCGCGCGGTCCAGCCAGGAATCGGTCGCCCACAACACGATCGCGACCGGCCCGAGCACCCGCACCGCGACCACGATCCGGCGGACCGCGATACCGACCTTGGCCCATCGCGCTTTCGCGTCCGAGCGGATCAGCTCCTGTGCCGTGCGCCTGGCCTCAGTGTTGCCCGCGAGCCGGGCAGAGCGCGCGTCCGCGCGTAGATCGGCGTAGGTGGCCCAGTTCCAGAACTTGACCAGCCACCGCCAATGTCCCCGCGCCACGAACCACGCCAGCCGCGCTACATCCATCGGGAGCTTGCGCATCCGATAGGCGGCCACCGACCGGGCTCGGACGAACGGGCTGGACTGCCAGGCCCGCCGCAGCAGGCCCGCCAGCCACCGGGCGATCCGGGTCCGGGTGTGGCGTCGCCCGGCGGGTGTCCACCGCCGGATCCCGCTGGGTGCCGGACGCGGGGTGTCGTCGGTGACGAACTCGGCGTCGTAGATCTTGCGTTCCAACTCCGCCCCGGCAGGAGCATCGTTCACGGGGTGTTCGTCGGCGTTCATGGCCGCGCCCCCGGTCCAGGCACAGTGTCGCCGTCGCTGTTGGTGCGCTGGTCGACTTCGGCGTTCAGGGCGGCGGCCAGCCGGGAGGACAAGCCGCGTGAGCATCCGGTGACCTGACGGACCCAGGCCGGGGTGATCCGTATCCCCGGTTGCAAGGCGTGCCGTGCCCTGGCCAGGTACTCACCGGCCGACGTCCGCCGTGGCCGTTCATGAACCCCCGCAGTGTCCTGTGTGCACGCCATGGACGGGGTGGGGTCGTCCGTGGACGGTGTGGGCGGGGTGGCGTGTCGGGTGGCGTCGGTGAACGCCGCGTGGACGGCGTCGGTGAGCTTGTCCCGTAGATCGGTCACCGCTTCGGCGGCGGCGAACACCACCAGCGGCGGCACCGAGTGCAGCACCACCCCGGCCACCGACCCGGCCGCGTAGGAGGCCCAGGTGTTCATGACGTAGGTGGCCGTGAGGGTGAACCACTTCGCCCGTCGGACCCATGGGCCGGTACGGACCTGGTAGCGCGCGGTCACCTGTTCGGCCCGCAGGATCGCCAGCAGGACGACCGACACCGTGGGGTCGAGCAGCCAGGCGGCCAGCCAGGGCAGCGACCACGCCGACGACCCGGCGGCGGCGAAGGTCTGGACGTTGGTCATGGTGAACGCCAGACCGAGCATGATTCCGGCCCAGCACAACCGATCCACCTGTACCCGGACCCGTTCCACCCGCAACGCGATCACGTCCGGATGGGTCTGGTACGCCCGTAGGTCGGCGGCCTGTGCGGCGTCCCGCGCGAGCTTCGCCCCGCGTGACACCACCGCCTGTGCGTTGTGGGGTGTGGTCATCGTCGACCACCCCGCCGACGTGGTGCGTCCATCGTGGTCACCGTCAACGCGCGTGTCAGGGCGTAGGCGGCGAACAACGCCGGAAGCCCCAACACCGCCAGCAGCAGCCACTTGTTCGAGGCGGCATGGGCGATGACGATCCACTGAACGGCCACGATCAGTGCCGCCGTGAACATCACCCGCCCGGCCAGCGACAGCACCCGAGCACCCGCCCGCGCCGCATCGGCGGCAGCTCGCGCACGGCGCGCGCTGGCCCGCCAGGACACGAACAGCACGAGCAGGCCGCCCAGCCCGGCCAGAATCTCCGTCGGTGTCACCGTGATCGGATTCATGGCGCCACCCCTTCCCACCCGTCGGCGGGGTCAGTGGGGTCCTCGGCGCGGTCACCGCGTCGACGCCAGTGCGGGTACAGCGCGCGCCGGTCGTCCTGCGGGAGCGCGCCCCACACGCCGACGGTCTGTTCGCCCGCCGTCCGCAGTTCCAGTTCCAGACATTCGTCCTGGACTGGGCATCGGGCACACAGCCGCGTGGCCAGGGCGCGGTCCACGGTGTCGTGTCCGGTCCACCGGGGTGGCTCACCGTGGGGGTACTCCGAAGTGCACACCCCCTGGTCGGTCACGATGTCGGTGAGCACGTCCCGGGGCACGAAGCGCAGGCGATCCAGCCGCCAGGCGATGCCCTCCAGCCACATGTCACGGTCGGGGGTACTCACGGCCTACCCCCTGTCAGCGGGTCCGGCGTGCCGTTGTCGGCCACGGCCAGATGGGCCAGGGCATGAGCCGGGACCACCATGCGCGACCGGCGCTTGGCCACCGGCAGCACACCGACCCGGATCAACTGGCACACCCGCGACTCGTCAACCCCGAGAATCCAGGCGACTTCCGGGATGGAAAGCCATACACGCGAATCAACAGGAATAGTGTTTTTGGTGGTTTTCATGATGTGGTTTGGTCCTTACTCGATGGTTGCGATCCCCTTCTTGGAGGCCGCTGCCATCAAGTAAGCCGCCGCCGCGACATACCATCCATGTCGGCATCTGAATACGTTATTTTGTGTAGGAATAACCGCAGGTCAGGCAGGCCGCGGGACGCTCGATATTCCTAGAAAGAATGTCCCGCGGCAGGATTATTCTGGCCCAGAATATTCGATAACCCTGCCCCGCGCGGACCAGCTATGGGGCCATTCCTGCCGACTTCTGGACGGGGTGGACTGACCTGACTGGGTGATACGCGCGGGCAGTGAGTACCTGCCTGCCAGGGAATATTCCAAGGCTGACATGCGGCATGCCGACATCGATATAGATTCCGTCGCCCGGCGCGGTCACGGTGGGCGCACACGCCTAGAACCACCACAACAACCCCACGCTCGGCCACACCCGGTCAGCACGCACCCCTTCCGCTCAAGGGAAAGAACAGCGACCGCACGCATGATCCTCACCGCATCACTCAGCACCGGCGTGGCACGCGTCACCAACGGAATGCATGAATCCGTGCGCATGATTGACGAGATCCTGATCATAGAACACGCCGAATGGGAAACCACGCTCTCCGTCGGGGACACCGAGTTCCGCCGCACCAAGGATGGGCCGTACCCCAACCATCAACTCCGCATCAGCGTCAGTCCGTCCACTGGTTTGGCGGCCCTCAACTATATGGACCACGACGACCCACACATGCCGATCGCCAACTCCTACAACCCGAATCGCCCCCTGCCCGCCGTGGATCTCGTCTTCAACGGCAGCACAGGCGCGGTGTTTCCCCGCACGGCGGCGATCCCCATTCCCGCCGCTCGGACGGCATTACTCGAATGGCTCGAAACCCGGAAACGACCGACCTGTATCGAATGGCGCCCGTATGACAAGTATTAGAGTTCGACGATACGGCGCCTGCCTGACCGCAACCCCTGCAATACCAAGGAGATGCAGGCATGACTGCCCAGAAGTCACAGCACGTTGGGGAGAGCGTGGCCACTCTGCAACAGGCGTACAGCGTGCGGCCAGCACTGCCGCCAGCTAACGCGACAGTGCAACAAAAGCGCGACTTCTACAGAGACCGTGCGGCAATGTTCACCAGCGTAGCCAAGGCGGACCGAGATCACTACCACGAAGCAATGGCCTGTGCCTGGATTGAAAACGAGAACGCGGACCAGTTAGAGCATGGCGGTAGCAGCGCGAAAAGCAGGTAGTCAAGCCGTCGTAGGTTGTGGTGGAGATGTCAAAACGTTCGCGGTCATCGCGAAACCTGGCCGGGCTGCTGAGCAAAGTCACAGGTGTCTTCGTAATGGTCCGCTATCGGCACAGAAAGAGCCGGTACGAGGTTGTATGGGACGCAGATATCGGACCTGATGTTCTGCGGATGCAAGAGCTTGCATCTCCCTATCTGGTTGAACTTGCTCTGGGGCGCGTTGAAGATTTCGATTGGTCACGACGACAACCAGTTCGAGGGCAAAGCTTGGTAGCTTCTAGACCAGATTTCGGATCGGCAAAACGCGCCAAAACTATCTGGCGTCGAGAGGGGACTCAATGTCGTCGTCCATCCAAGTAACCGCGTCGATTACGTTGAAAAGTGACTTCGACATTGGCTATTCTATTCAAACCGAGGATGGATTTGTCGAATTCCTCATTGGCGAAATAGATAGCCCAGCCGTCAAGCTTATATTTACCAGAGAAGCTCTCCGTCGGTGCATGGCGCAATTCGCCAGTGCGATCGTTGACCTGGAATAGAATCGGTGATCTATGATGCCCGGTCGTATGGTTGTTGATTTGACAGCACTGTCGGACAGGGAGCTGGTAACGCTCGTGCAGGGCGACCAGTCAGCATACGGCGAACTGTACCTCCGACACCGACAGGTAGCACTGGCCCATGCCAGGAACATCTCACGTAGGCACGCGGAGTGGGAAGACCTAGTGGAGGAAGCGTTCGTCCACGTGCTTGCCAGAATCCAGGCAGGCTGTCATGTGAACCACTTCCGCGCGTATCTGATGACAGCGATACGAAATATCGCGATCACCGAGTCTCAGGCGTGGGATGCTCGATGGGAATCCTACGCCGTGGTGGACCTACCTCGGGTGGCCCACTGCCCCGAATCCATCGCGATGACGGCCCTAACGGTGCGTGCCGCGTTCGAGAATCTACCGGAGCGCTTCCGCTGGGCGCTGTGGTTGTCGGCAGTCGAGGGATGGAATCCGGGCCACCTGAGTACGCTATTGGGCCTCAGCGCAAATACGTGTGCGGCGCTGATGTATCGAGCGCGTACGAGGTTCAAAGCCGTGTACCAGTTGTCCTTCCCGGACTGAACTGGGCCGATGGTTGTGACAACCAAACTCTAGTCAACTTCGACGAATGGCTACGACAGAAAGAGAACGATGGTACGTAGTGCGCGGGACGGATGGGAATGTGAAGGCTGCAATGCGAAAACATTCCCTGACCGAGCGACAGCGGTAGCGCACGAAGACCAAGACCGGGCACAGAGAGACGAAAATCTAAATCGACTTGGCGGCAGCATGGACGACGACTGACCCGTCTGTCCAGACCAGACACCAACCAGACCGTCTGCTGTGGGTACAACTCGCCGATTGTGTCCGACTTTCGGAACACTTCAGAGTGTCCTAATGTGCGAGAAGTCAACGCTTGAGTTCGTTGAACAACTCGCGGAAGTCCACGCCCGCGCTTGCGCCGTAGGTGGCCAGTTCATGTTCCAATTCGGCAGCGACCAGCAGCAGAGACGGGCGGCTCTGCCTCCCGTACTGCAACGCCCGAATACCTAGTGTGGCTGCTTCCTCAACATCACCCTGTCGAGCGGCAATGACACCCAAAGTTAGTTGGGCTTCGGCGTTGCGCATAGGGGAAATAAGCGTGCCCTCCGGGCTGACGCTACGGCGGATCACCTCTTCGGCATTGCGCCTTGCCAGTTGGTCTTCACCGACAATGCGGTAGGTATCCATTGCGTAGAAGTCCCACTTGTCGGGATCGACCACAAAGTGGTTTTCAGGTCTATCCGGGTAGGGAAGCCTGTCCAGCAGTGCTCGGCCCTGTTCAAGGGCTTCGTGCACCTTTTCAGGCATCTGCATACGCGCGTAGGCTTTCGCCTGTTGGCCGTAGAGTTGCACCGCGACTGAATGAGACGGAGCTTCGCGGATACCCGCTTCAGCGGCTGGGATTACCGCACGGAAGTTGCCTGCTGTCAGATGGAACCATGCGAGCATCTCATGAGACCAGCCTACGATGCCCGGGTCGCCAGACTCTTTGCCAAGTGTCCACGCCATTCGGCGTGTCGCTTCTGCCGATCGCGTGTCGGCGAGATCGTATTCGAGACAACCGACGAGAAGGGCGAGCATTCCGGCATTGTGGAGTATTTCGCGGTGCTGAGCCAATGTAAGACGGTTGTCGAGTAGCTCGGTCACTTTACCAAGCCATTTCTTGCCCGTCGTTATCAACTCACCAGCGTCAGAGTGAGCATAGTCGCAACACAATTGCTCAACGGTGATGTTGAGCGCGTCGATTGTCGACGAGTCGATCGCCGATACACGTACACGTCGGAGCAGTTCGAGCGTGTCCATTCCCGTATTCGCGATCAGTATGTCATCCTGAGACGGAGGGACAATCAACCCGTCGCGCGCACCGTCAACGGTGCGTGGCGGTACAATGAATCGGCTTTGACCTGGAAAATCGAACCATAGCATGTGCTGAGGAAGGTGGAGGATTTTGGCGTAGTTCCGCAGCGTTTCGAGGTTCTGTTCTGGCTTGCCATTTTCAAGCTTGCTTACCTGAGCCTGTGTAAGGCCCAGCCATCGCCCGAGAAGTTCCTGATTGAGCGCCTTACCGTAGAGTTGAAGATGGCGAGGGTGATTCCGATATGCCTTGAGGACCTTACCTATATGTTGGCTCTCAAAGGCCGCCCTGAATTCGTTGGTCTCAAAGAATTCATTCCTGAGCTGAGCTGGTGGGGTGCGGAGTTGGTCCCGTTGCTCTCTGTGACACCTGCTGCACAGGCGCGCCGTGTTGTCGGCAGCGAGCACAGTCCCACAGCCCTGGCAACGGCGACCGCCGGGCATGCTGATTGATGACTGTTGCTGTGGGCCTACCGAACTCATTCGATCCCCACCCTTAGAGCCGATTCGCCTCATGTCCAGCGTATACCCGACGTTGATCCAGAACCGGCATATAGCCTGCCTACCGGGGGCATGCTGGTGCCGGTCGTCCGTGTCGCACCGAGACTGGTGCGTCTCGCCTGGTAGAGGATGATTGAAGAGTGCTGTAGAAAACTTGTGGTTGTCGCCGAGGAGAGCCATTTCACCCGCGCGGCCAAACGCATGCACGTCGCCCAGTCCGGTCTTTCCGCCGCGATCCGGTCGCTGGAGCGGGAACTGGGCGCGCCCCTGTTCGTTCGCAGCACCCGACAGGTCGAACTCACCCCGGCCGGCCGCGCCCTGCTGGTCGAAGCCCGCCGGGCACTGAGCGCGACCGACGCGGCCCGTGACGCGGTCGCCGCGGTGCAGGGCCTCGTCCGGGGCAGCCTCGCCATCGGCTCGCTGCAGTGCCTGCACGTGGTGCACCTGCCCGCCGTGCTCGCGACCTTCCACGCCGCCCATCCCGGCGTGGAGATCACTCTGCGTCAGGGCGGGTCGAACGAACTGTCCGAACAGGTCCGCGCGAAACGGCTGGACCTGGCGTTCGTGTCGTTGCCGATGCGGAGCACGGACAGTGTCATCGTCCGGCCCCTGCAGGGTGAGCCGTTGGTTCTGGCGTGCGGTCCGGACCATCCGTTGGCCCGGCGATCAGAGGTGGCGCTCGACGACCTCGCCGGCGAGCCCTTTGTGGACTTCCTGCCGGACTGGGGATCGCGGGACGCGGTCGACAGGGTGTTCGACGATCGCCGGATCGCGTTCGAGGTCAACGACGTGCACTCACTGCTGGACCTCGTGGCGTACGGCCTCGGCGTCGCCCTTGTGCCGCAGTCGTTCTCGGTCAAGACCGACAAGGTCAGGTTCATCGGTCTCGCCGGTCTGCCGCCGCGCTGGGAGACGGTCGTGGTCACCGCGCGTACGCCAAGTGCCGCGGCGATCGCGTTGCTCGACGCGATCGCCGCGGCCAGCCAGATGGCTACTTAGCCGTTGGCCAGTGCCTGCAGCCGGTCGTAGGCGCCGTTGAAGACGTCCTGGTCGATCGGGCTGTCGCTGTACTGCCAGAAGGTGTAGAAGCCCCACGCGAACGGCAGGGCGCCCGCGGAGGAGGCGTACCTGGCCACCCAGAGCGGGTTGGTGGACGTGAAGTCACCCTGGTTGCCGGTGCACTGCGACCACCAGGTGGTGGTGGTGTAGATGACCGGCCAGACCCCGGTGCGGGCGTGGTACTGGTTGCTGAAGCTCACGATCCAGTTCACCATGCCGCCGGCGGACAGGCCGTAACACGTTGCGCCACTGGGGTTGTACTCGATGTCCAGGGTGCCGGGCAGGGTCTTGCCGTCCCGCGACCAGCCGCCGCCGTGATCCACGAAGTAGTTCGCCTGCGTCGCGCCCGACGTGGTGTCCGGGTGGGCGAAGTGGTACGAGCCGCGGATCATGCCGACGTTGTAGGAACCGTTGTACTGCTGGGCGAAGTACGGGTTGGTGTAGTTGGTGTTCTCGGTCGCCTTGACGTACGCGAACCGCTTGCCGGCGTTCCACTGGCCGGCCCAGTCCACATTGCCCTGCCAGCCGCTGACGTCGATGCCGTAGACGGCGGCCTGGATGCTGGCGCTGTCCGGATGTACGAGGACCATCGGGGTGCCTTCGTGCAGCCGGATCTGGGAGCCCATGGGGTGGTCGTAGAGCCGGACCATCTCGTCGATCGAGCTTTGGTGATCTTCAATTGGCTGGGCCGTGGCTGGTAACTGGCCAAGGACCAGAACGGTGGCGGACACCGCCGCGGCTGCGGTCAGCAGTCGGCGGCCCCTTCGGATTGCAGGGATCTTCATGGGGATGCCCTTTCCTTGCCCTCACGGGAGGTGGCCCGCCTCGTAAGGTAGCCACCTGGTACGGGATTGTGAGCCTCTAACTACCTATTTGTCACGCATTGGTGTGAAAGAATCACTAACATTGCCGAACGGCCGACTTGCGCGGCTGAGTACCTTCCTGTTCAGAGCCGGTAAGGTTGCGCTCGGCCGGCCCAGTTGGATCGATCCCACGAGTGGGCGAAGGGTGTTGCACGGTGGAGAGCCCGAGCTGGCCCGCGGCCGAGGGGTCAGGCGGGTACGAGCGGTTCGCGCGAGCCTGGGCCGCGGCCGTCCGTACCACGAGCTACGTGGCCTTGGACAACGAGGAGATCGTCGACCGGCTGCGGGAGTTCACCAAGGTCCTGATCGACTCGACCGCGCAGGAGGCCTTCCTGCCGGAGACGGTGGAGTGGGTCGGCGTCGAGCTGGTACGAATGGGCTTCGCGGAAACGGAGTCACTGGCCGCGTCCGTTCGGGTGATCGGCGATGGTCTGTCCGCGATCTCCGGTTCCACCGATCGGGTGATAACCCGATTGCCGAGAATTCTCGCCGCACTCGTCACCGGATTCAACGAGGCGACGCGCGAACACGCTCTGGACGAGCGGGAAGACGTCCGAAATGCCGCGATGGACGCCCGCCGCGGCGCCCAGGCCGCCCTGCGCGCGAGCGAGGCTCGGTTCCAGGCGGTGTTCCACGAGGCCGCCGTCGGCATCGGCATCTGCGACATGCGCGGCAACGTGATCGACGCGAACCGTGCCATGTCCGAGCTGCTCGCCGTCCCGCTGACCGAGCTGCGGTCGATGAACATCGAGGAGTTCTTCGAGAAGGACATGCCGGTCGGGCTGCGTGCCGAGTACGACGAGGCGCTCGCCGGCCGGCGCGACAACTACCAGGTGGAACGCAGGTTCCACCGCCGTGACGGCGCTACCCTGCGGACCAACGTGAAGGTCTCGGTCGTCCGCGACGACCGGGGCCGGCCGCAGTACCTCGTCGGGATGATCGAGGACATCACCGAGCGGCACATCCTGCAGCGTCGCCTGCGCCACGAAGCCACCCACGACCCGTTGACCGGCCTGCCGAACCGCGCGTTGTTCCAGGAACGTCTCGCCGAGGTGTTCGCCGCCGGCCGGGACACCCGGGTCGGCCTGTGCTACCTGGACGTCGACGGCTTCAAAGTGATCAACGACAGCCTCGGCCACGACGTCGGCGACCAGCTGCTGGTGGCGGTCGGCTCCCGGCTCGGCGCGCTGGTGCACGGACACGACCGGATGGTCGCCAGGATGGGCGGCGACGAGTTCGTCGTCCTGGTGCAGAACTGTTCGTCCATCAAGGAACTGCAGTTGCTGGCCGAGAAGATCCTGGCCGCGTTCCGGGAGCCGGTCCGGATCGCCGGGCACGACCTGACGGTGTCGGCCAGCATCGGCATTGTCGAGCGGGGGATCGAGGGCACCACCCCCGCCGACACCATGCGCGACGCGGATGTGACGCTGTACTGGGCGAAAAGCGACGGCAAGGACCAGTACGCCACGTTCGACCCGGTGCGCAACGCGCACGAGGTCGCCCGGTTCACGCTCTCCGCGCGGATGCCCGCGGCGCTCGAACGCGAAGAGTTCTATGTGGACTACCAACCGATTGTTCGGCTGCCCGACGGCGAGCTGCACGGCGTGGAGGCGCTGGTCCGCTGGCGGCATCCGGAGTTCGGCACGCTGGGTCCGGACAAGTTCATCGGCCTGGCCGAGGAGACCGGCTTGATCGTCCCTTTGGGACGGTGGGTGCTGCGGACCGCGTGCGTGCAGGCGAAACACTGGTGGGACCGGTTCGGCGACGACGCCCCGTACGTCAGCGTCAACCTCGCCGTCCGGCAGTGCCGCGACGCCGGCCTGGTCGACGACGTCCGGAAAATCCTTGACGAGACCGGACTCCCGGCGCATCGCGTCCAGCTCGAGCTGACCGAGAGCGCGATCATGGGCGCCACCGGCGAACCGCTCGAAATGCTGCGCACCCTGGTCGACCTCGGGTTGACGATCGCGATCGACGACTTCGGCACCGGCTACTCGAACCTGGCCTACCTGCGGGTGCTTCCGGTGCGCACCTTGAAGATCGCCGGTTCGTTCCTGGAAGGGCTGCGCGATCCGGGCAACGCCAGCCTGGTCGACACCCAGATCGTCCGCACCCTGGTGTCCCTGGCGCACCTCTTGGGCCTGACCGTCACGGCGGAGGGCGTCGAGACCACCGAACAGGCCGAGCGGCTGCGCCGGATCGGCGCGGACTGCGCACAGGGCTGGCTCTACGCCAAGTCCGGCCCGCCCGAGGAGATCGAGCGCTGGCTCACGACACCAGGTGAGCCGGGAGGACCGCGCTGATTGGCCCGACCGGGTTGACCAGCAGCGGATAGCCGTCCAGCAACGGGCCGAGCTTCGAACCCGGCACCTCCCGCCACCCGGGCCAGGTCGCCGGCACGTGCTCCGCCGCGGTGCACACCGGCACATAGACGTTCCCGTCGGCGTCCGGGAAGCCCAGCACGTCGTACTCCGCCGCCGACCTGGCGTAGATGAGCAGCGTCGCGGCCCGCACGGCCGGCGCCAGCTCCTCCACCTCGCGGTGCCCGGTCCGGATCAGCTGCAGCAGCTCGTCCAGCGGACTCGGCGGAGGCGGCATCCGCAACGCCTGCGGCGACGGTCGGTACCGGTCGTTGGCCTGGAAGTCGTCCTCGATCTCGCCACCCGCGTCCACCGGGAACGCGCCGACCACACCCCACGGCGGCACGTCCACCTCGGACTCGAACAGCGGATCGATCACGTACAGCCATGTGTTCGGATTGGACTTCGCACTAGCCCGCATCTGGGGCGTGATGTCCGGCCGCTGCGCCATGCGGGGCATCGTAGGGGTGCATCTGGGCCGTTCGCCGGACGGGCACGCGTCCGTTCGGTACCGTGCTCAACCATGGGGAGCTTTCGGGTGGGTGCGGCGCTGGGGGCCGTACTGCTGGCACTGGTCGCGGGGTGCTCGACCAAAGAACAAGGATCACCCAGCGCCGGCGGAACCACCACCACGACGACGTCCCGCACGACCTCGTCGCCACCCGTCAGCTCACCAACATCGCCATCCGCCACCAGCAGCAGCAGTCCCCCGGTCAACCGCCCGAAAACGATCGACCTCAAAGGGACCACGAGCTGCAAGATCCTGAACGCCATGCCGGCGGCCGAGTTCGGCTGGGCGGGCCGGACCCCCTCCGAGGGCGACTCACTGGCATTCCCCGGCACAAAGGACTGTCTCGTGAACAGTCCGGCGAGCCACTTCGTCTTCAGTGTCACCGCTGTCGTCACCCAGGGCGTGGCGGAATACACCAGCAATGGCCAGATGCCCGGCATCACGCCGACGACCATCGCCGGATTCCCCGCGTTCGTCGTCCCGGGCGGCGTGGATGGGTGTGCGGTCACCATCGACGTGGCGGACGGACAACTGCTCGACGTGGGATGGGCACCCACTGGCACGCAGGCCAGCCCGCCGAGGGAGACGCAGTGCGCGAACGCCACCAAAGGGGCGGTCGGTGCGATGAAGGTGCTGGGCGCGTCATGATCATGAATTTGGCCGGTCATCTATTCACCAGATCGACTTACGAGGTTGCGGGAACCACTCCCCGGTTTCCGGCATCAGAGCTACAGTCATCGCAAATGCACAGGTACTTCTGGGAGACGAACCGTGATTCCAGCTGATGATGGGGGATCAGCTACCCCCTCGGGTCCGCAGACGCTGAAGGTTGAGCCGGCATCCATTCCGGGAGCACGGGACGCCTTCCTCTCCGCCGCCGACCAGGTCGACCTCCTCGTGGGTCGCTTGCTTCGCACGACTCCGTCATGGGCGGGCGACCCGGTGAGCCGCGAAACCGCCCAGCAGTTCGACTCAGGCAGCGCGGGCGGGGGTGGCATGGGGCAGCGTGCTGCTGTCGACGCACTGAAGGCATATGGCCAGCAGTTGCGCGACTCCGGCAATGCGCTGAACGACGCTTACAACCAGTATGTGGCCGTCGAGGGTGCGAACACCGCGAAGTGGAAGGGCAAGCCGGAGCCGGCTTGATCCACCGAGGACACCGAAGAAATCAGCTGAGGGGTAAGGACCATGGGTGACATTCGGTGGAAGGGCCTCAACCACGAGACCATCCACAAGATGATCAACGAAGGGCCTGGGCCGTCCGCGTCCGGGCCGTTCGCGGAGTTCTACGGAAAGCTGTCCGAAGGACTCGCGAACATCAGCAAGGACCTGCACGGCAAGCTCACCACGCTCAAGGTGAACTGGGAGGGCGCCTCGGGTGACGCGGCGCAGGCCGGCATGTCGCCGCTGAAGGACTGGGCGGACACCGCGCAGACCGGTGCGAATGTGATGAAGATCTCGTATGAGGAGCAGGGCACCTTCGTCGGCCAGGCTCGGGCTGAGGTGCCCAAGCCGGTCAAGGTGACCACTCCGTCGCCGTCCGGGTGGGATATCGCCGCCGCCGCTGCCGGGGTCGTCATGGGCAACCCTGGGCCGGCCGCCGCTGTCGCCGCGCAGGCCGCGGACCACGAAGGCCAGGAGCGCGCCCAGGACGAGGCCGCGCGCAAGGCCGTGGACGCGATGAACAAGTACCAGGACTCCAGCAAGTTCAACGCCGAGACGCTCGGCCGGTTCGAGGCGCCGCCGCAGGTGGTCGTGTCGACGCCGCCGCCGATCCCCGGCTACCACAGCGAACCCGTGGACACCGGCGGGCTGCACAAGAGTTCGACCTTCTCGCACAGCACCACGGACCCCAACCACTACACGCCGCCGACGTCGCACATCCCAGGCCCGCCGCCGCCGACGCACGTCCCAGGGCCGACGCCGCCGCCTGGGACCCCGCCGCAGCACGTGCCCACACCGCCGCCGCCGGGGACCACGCCGAGCCAGCACTTCCCGACACCCACGCCGACTCCGACGCCGGAGCCGCTGCCGCGCCCGCCGTACCCGAACCCGACCCCTGGGCCTGGGTTCCCGCCCGGCGAGGGTCCGTTCGTGCCCGGCCAGGGTGGCTGGAACGCCGGCGGTCAGAGCGGCAACACCTATGGCAACGGCGGTCTGAACGAGACCGGCGGCCGGGGTGGCACCGGCGGCCCGGGTGGCCAGGGTGGTCGCGGTGGGGTCGGCGGCCAGGGCAACTTCGGCGGCGCTGACGCCGAGGGCCGGCAGATGGGTCGTGGTGGCGCTGGTGCCGGCGCGAACCCGTTCGCCCAGGAGGGTGTCGGTCGTGGCGGCGGCATGGGTGGCAACGCCGCCGGTGGCCGTGGCGGGGCCGGTGGTCAGATGGGCGCCGGTGGCGGTCGCGGCCAGGGCGAGGACGACGAAGAGCACGAGACGCCGAGCTACCTGGTGGAGACCGAGGACGTGTTCGGTGACGACCGGATGGTGGCGCCACCGGTGATCGGTGAGCGGCCCGAGCAGTGATCGATCTGGGAGCACCGGTGCAACCCAGGCCCGTCACGATCTCGGCGCTGGAGTTCGACGTCCTGTGGGAGCACCTCGGGCTGGAGGACATGCCTCTGGCGGTGAAGGTGCCCTCACCGGGCGCGACGCACACCGAGCGGAAGCAGCTTGTGCAGCAGGCGTGGGCGGAGTTGGAACAACGTGGCCTCGGCCGGTCGGTCGACATCCACCCGGGGATCAGCACCGGCCTGCATGTGCTGGCCCGGCCGGACCGTGAGGTCGACGGCCGGACGTGGCTCGGCCGCAGTGTCCGCTTCCTCGCCGCCTCGCGCGGCGAGGACGCGGTGCTCGCGATCCTGGCCGACAACTACCTGACCATGCACAGCATCGCGCCGACCGCGTTGCCGAGCGTGTCGATCGGGGTGTTGGCGCAGGTCCCGGCCGGTCCTGGCCAGTCGGTGAGCCTGCTGTCGGCTGATTTCGAGACGGCCGCGAACCAGGGCGGCGGGACGCGGCGTGGCTTCGAGGACGCGCTACGCGGCCGTGGTGTGCGCGAGGACGACGTGGTCACCCTCGCGGCCATGATCAACGACGTGCAGGCGACCGGGAACTTCGGCGCCGCCGCGCGGGACAAGTGGGGCAAACGGCACCGGGCGGACCGGGTGGTGGCGTTCTTCGACACCGAAGAGGGCCGGTATGTGCAGCTCCGCCGCGCGTCCCAGGACGGCAGTGTCTGGACCACGATCGCGCCCACCGACAACCGGCGGCTCGTCCATCACGTCGAGCAGTTGCTGAACGAGATCGTGCAGAACTCCGAAAGCAGGTAGTTGCCCAGAAAGCCGGTCGACCCGCACGAGCTGCGGGCCGCGGTCGCCGCGGTCACGCCCTGGCTCGACGGCGACGAGGACACGCCCGCACGCCCGGTGCTCGCCACCGCCGTGCGGGCTTCGTTGCGCACACTTGAACAGATCGCGCCGGGTCACAGTGTCGAAGTTCGCGTTCCGCCGTTCGCGGCGATCCAGTGCGTGCCGGGCCCGCGACACACCCGGGGGACGCCGCCGAACGTGATCGAGACGGACCCGAAAACGTGGCTGGAGCTGGCGACCGGCCGGTTGGCGTTCGCCGACGCGGTGGCCGACGGCCGGGTCACCGCGTCCGGGACCAGGGCGGACATTTCCGGCCTGCTGCCGATCGTCAGGATCTGACAGAGTGGGGGGCACCACAGCTGAATCGCCCGAACGGACGCTGCCGCCCCTTACACTGCATAGGCAGCCTGCTTTCGTCCCCAGGGAGCCCCTGAAGTGGTCACGGACCAGTCAGCCCCCCCAGCCGGATCCGTCGACGCCGAACCCCGCGAGGAATGCGGGATCTTCGGGGTCTGGGCGCCGGGTGAGGAAGTCGCCAAACTGACCTACTACGGGCTGTACGCGTTGCAGCACCGTGGCCAGGAGGCGGCCGGCATCTCGGTCGCCGACGGCCGGCAGGTCGTCGTGTTCAAGGATCTCGGGCTGGTCAGCCAGGTCTTCGACGAGCAGGTGCTGCTGTCGTTGCGCGGCCACGTCGCGGTCGGCCACTGCCGGTACTCCACGACCGGGTCGGGGACGTGGGAGAACGCCCAGCCGACGTTCCGCACCACCGCGGCCGGCACCGGCCTGTCCCTCGGCCACAACGGCAACCTGGTGAACACCGCGGAGCTGTTGGAGCGCTCCCGGGCGGCCGGGATCAGCGTGAAGAACGGCGCGACCACCGACTCGGACCTGATCTGTGGCCTGCTGGCGGCGAACGCCGCGGACAAGGGCATGGAACAGGCCGCGATGGAGCTGCTGCCGACGTTGAGCGGCGCGTTCTGCCTGGCCTTCTCGGACGAGTCCACCTTGTACGCGGCGCGCGACCCGCATGGGGTGCATCCGCTTGTCCTCGGCCGCCTTGAGCGTGGCTGGGTGGTGGCGAGCGAGACCGCGGCGCTGGACATCGTCGGCGCCTCGTTCGTGCGCGAGGTGGAGCCGGGTGAGCTGCTGGCGATCGACGAGGGTGGCCTGCGGTCGTCCCGGTTCGCCGTGCCGGAGCCCAAGGGGTGTGTTTTCGAGTACGTGTACCTGGCCCGGCCGGACACGACGATCTCCGGCCGCAGTGTGCACGCGACCCGGGTGGAGATCGGCCGCCGGCTGGCCAGCGAGCACCCGGCCGACGCGGACCTGGTGATCCCGGTGCCGGAGTCCGGCACCCCGGCCGCGATCGGCTACGCCCAGGCGTCCGGCATCCCGTACGGCAGTGGCCTGGTGAAGAACGCGTACGTCGGCCGGACCTTCATCCAGCCGTCGCAGACCATCCGCCAGCTGGGCATCCGGCTGAAGCTGAACCCGCTGCGGGACGTCATCCGCGGCAAACGGCTGGTGGTGGTGGACGACTCGATCGTCCGCGGCAACACGCAACGCGCCCTGGTGCGGATGCTGCGCGAGGCTGGCGCGCTCGCGGTGCACATCCGGATCGCGTCGCCGCCGGTGCGGTGGCCCTGCTTCTACGGCATCGACTTCGCGTCCCGCGCCGAGCTGATCGCCAACGGCCTGGACCAGGACGGCATCCGCCGGTCGGTGGGCGCGGACTCGTTGGGGTACCTGTCGCTGGAGAGCCTGGTGGCGGCCAGCGAGCAGCCCCGTACCCGGCTATGCATGGCGTGCTTCGACGGCCGTTACCCGATTCCGTTGCCCGACGAGGCCATGATCGGCAAGCACTTGCTGGAAGGCCTGGAAAAGGGTGTCGCCGGGGCGGCCACACCTGTCATGGTCAACGGGTACGGTGCCGAGGACGCCCTGCAACGTCCGTGACGCCATGACAGACGAAGGTGGAGAGCCCGCAGTGACTACCCAGTCCGACGGTCCCAGGACGACGTACGCGGCCGCGGGGGTGAGCATCGACGCCGGTGACGAGGCGGTGGAGAAGCTCAAGCCGTGGGCGACCAAGGCGTCCCGACCGGAGGTGCTGTCCGGGATCGGCGGCTTCGCCGGGCTGTTCAAGCTGAAGCTGGACCGGTGGAAGGAACCGGTGATCGCGGCGTCCACCGACGGCGTCGGCACCAAGATCGCGGTCGCCCAGGCCATGGACGTGCACGACACGATCGGCCTCGACCTGGTCGCGATGGTCGTCGACGACCTGGTGGTGTGCGGCGCGGAACCGTTGTTCCTGCAGGACTACATCGCGGTCGGCAAGGTCGTCCCGGAGAAGATCGAGGCCCTGGTGAAGGGCATCGCGGCCGGCTGTGTCCAGGCCGGCTGCGCGTTGCTCGGCGGGGAGACGGCCGAGCATCCCGGACTGATGGCCGAGCAGGACTACGACGTGTCCGCGACCGGTGTCGGCGTGGTCGAGGCGGACAAGGTCCTCGGTCCGGACCGGGTCCGCCCCGGTGACGTGGTGATCGGCATGGCGTCGTCGGGCCTGCACTCCAACGGCTACTCGCTGGCCCGGCACGTGCTGCTGGAGATCGCCCGGATGCCGCTGGAGGGCCAGGTCGAGGAGTTCGGCCGGACGCTCGGCGAGGAGTTGCTCGAGCCGACCAGGATCTACGCCAAGGACTGCCTCGCGCTGGCCGCGGAGGCCGACGTGCGCACGTTCGCGCACATCACCGGCGGCGGCCTGGTGGCGAACCTCGCGCGGGTGATCCCGCCGGGCCTGGCCGCGGTGCTCGACCGGGGCACGTGGACCCCGGCGTCGGTGTTCGCGGTGATCGGCCGCCGTGGCCGGGTCGAACGCGACGAGCTGGAGCGCACGTTCAACATGGGCGTCGGCATGGTCTCCGTGGTCAGCCCGGAGGATGTGGACCGCGCGCTGGCGGTGCTCACCGCACGGCACGTGCCCGCGTGGGTGCTCGGCGAGATCACTGTCGCTGAGGTTGACTCACCCCGTGCGGTACTGCGTGGTGATCATCCGAGATTCTGAGGCAACCCTGGACGGAGTTGTCCCGTGTTAAGCGGTGTGCACGATCGGGACCGTGACTTCGGCGAGTACGTCGACGCCCGGGCCCTCGTCATGCGCAGGACCGCATACCTGTTGTGCGGTGACTGGCACCGCGCGGAGGACCTTGTCCAGACGGCTTTGGCAAAGATGTACGCGGTCTGGCCACGGCTCGTCCGGGTCGAGTCGCTCGACGCGTACGCCCGGAAGGTCCTGGTCCGGACGGCGATTGACGAGTCCCGCCTGGCGTTCCGACGTCGGGAGACCGCGGTCTCGGCCGTGCCGGACTCGGCTTTCGACAGTGCCGACGTGGCGTCCCGCCTGGACGTGCGCGCGGCCTTGGCCGCCCTGCCCGCCAGGCAGCGCGCGGTGGTGGTGCTGCGTTACTGGGACGACCAGTCCATTGAGGAGACAGCCCGAATTCTGGGCTGTAGCACGGGAACAGTGAAAAGCCAGGCGTCCAAGGGCCTCGCCGCCCTGCGCCGCCTGCTGGAACCAGCCGGGGAGGTGCGGTGAGCGACGACATCCGCGACTTGCTGAACACGGCGTTCACCAACGAGCCCCCGCTGCGGTTCGAGCGCACGGCGGTGATCACCCGGGGGCGTCGCGTGATCCGGAAACGCTGGATGATGGCCGCCGGCAGCGCGGTGATCAGCGTCATCGTGCTCACCGGCGGAATCCTGCTGGTCGCCGGCCTGCAGCAGGGCTCTTCGGCACCGCTTCAGCCCGGTACCGCCAAGACGTGTTTGACGCCGTCCCCGTCGGGTGAGCGCGGCGGGTCGTCGTCGGCCTGTCCGTCGTCCGACGCGAACTGGAACAATTCCTGGCCGGGCATCATCCCCTCGGACGACCTTTCCGGCAGCGACCACTCCACCGACGACAACAGCGCGCCGCCGAGTTGATTTTCGTTTCGAGTCCGGGAGCTTGTGCGTCACAATGGGGGCATGGCGGAGGACTTGATGGTGACCGGCGCGCTGGTGATCCCAGCGGCCGAGTTGCGCGAACGGTTCTCCCGGTCGTCCGGACCTGGTGGGCAGGGGGTGAACACCGCGGACAGCCGGGTGGAGCTGTCGTTCGACGTGGGCGCTTCACCGTCCATTCCAGACAGTCTGCGGCCGGCGATCATCGAACGCCTCGGGCGCCGGGTGGTGCATGGCGTGGTGACGGTCGCGGCCAGTGAGTTCCGCGCGCAGCTGGCGAACCGACGGGCGGCGCGGGAGCGGTTGGCGGCGCTGCTGAGGTCCGCGGCCAAGCCGCCGGCACCCGCACGGCGGCCGACCAAACCCGGCCGGGGCGTGCGGGAGCGGCGGCTCGCGGACAAGCGCAGGCGCAGCGAGACCAAGCGTGGCCGTCAGGCCGTCACCGACTGACGATCTTGTCGTACGCCTGCTGGTCGTGCGCGCCCTCAGTGTTGATCAGGACGACTGTGGCGGCCGGTGACACCCCCAGCGGGTCACCGGCCGCGAAGTAAGCCCGTGCCCCAGCGGCACTTGCGGCGCCGCACTCGCCGGCGACGATGTTCTCGTCGGCCAGTGCGCGCATCCCCCAGTGGGCTTCCTCGTCGCTGATCGTCACCGCGGCGTCGACGCCGCCTTTCAGGTACGGCCAGGCGGGTCCGTCGATCTCACCGGTGTTCAGACCGGCCATTGTGGACGGATGAGGCCCTGGTACGGCCACCGGTCGCCCGGCCGCCAGGGATTCCGCGAGGCACCCGGCCTTCTCCGGCTCGACCGTGAGGATGCGTGGCCTCGGCCCGGCGGTGCGGTAGTGGCTGACGACACTCGACCCCAACGTGCCGCCGCCCACCGGGACTACCACCAGGTCAGGCGCGCCGAGCTGCTCGTCGATCTCACGCATGATCGTGCTGTATCCCTCGCGCGCCCACAGCGGTGTCATCGATTCGCCCACATCGCCTACGAGCAGGGCTTTCCCGTGTGCGTGCGCAGTGGCCTTGCCGACCGCGACCTCGTAGTCGCCGTCAACCAGATGCACGTTCGCGCCCTCCGACCGGATCGCCTCGACGCGGGCCGGCGCCGTGCCGGCGGGGATGAAGATGTCCGCGCCTACCCCCAGCAGGCGCGCGACATACGCCACAGCTCGGCCGTGGTTGCCCGCGGTCGCGCTCACCAGTGTGGTCTCGGGATCCACGTCGATGTCGGCGAAACCGCCGGTGACCCCGCCCAACGCCCGGAATATCGCCCAGGACGCGCCCAGGATCTTGAACGACGGCAGCCCGGCGCGCAAGTGTTCGTCCTTCACCAGCACCCGCTTGACGTTCAGTTCGCGGGCCAGGGCCGGTGCTTCCAGCAGCGGCGTCGGCATGAAGCCGGGCAGGGTCCTGTGTAACTCCAGCGGGTCACCCGCCTGTGGGTGGGGCGGCGCTGACCAGGTGTTCGCCGTCGGATTGAGGTACATGATCCGCACTCTACATTCTGAATTCAGAGTGCGGTACTCTGTCCAGTGTGGCCATCATCAAACGCCCGCTCCGCGAGCAGATCCGCGACGAGGTCCTGCTGCGCATGGTCCGTGGTGACCTCGCCGTCGGCGGCCGGATCAACGAAGGCCACCTGGCCGACGACCTGGGCGTGAGCCGGACACCCCTGCGTGAGGCGTTGGCGAACCTGGCCCAGGAAGGCGTCCTCGAACTGCGCCCCAACCGGGGTTACTGGGTGGCCCCGGTCACCGCGGCCGAGGTCCGTGAGACGTACCCGGTGATCGGCGCGCTCGAGGTTTTGGCCCTGCGCGGCAGTTCACCGGCCGAACTGGTGGCGCACGCGCCGGAGCTGATCGAGCTGGCGGACGCGATGCTGGATGTGCCACCCGGCGAGGCGGGCGCCGCCGACGACCGGTGGCATGACGAGCTGCTGCGGTTCTGCCCGAACCAGCGGCTGCTGCACCTGATCAAGACCCAGAAGACCGTGGTGCACCGGTACGAGTTCGCGTATTTCTACGAGGAGGGCCGGATCGCCGAGTCGGCCGCGCAGCACCGCCGGATCGCCGAGGCCGTGCTCGCCGGTGACCTCGACCTGGCCGCCCGTGAGCTGCAGGACAACTGGGAGATTGGGATGCGCCTGCTGATCGACCTGATCACGTGACCACTAGTGTCGGGGCATGATCGAGGAGTTTCAGGTGGTGGGACCGGATGCCGGCCCGTACGGCGTGGTCACGGGTCCCGACGGCGCGTTGTGGTTCACCGTGGTGCACGCCGGCCAGGTCGGCAGGTTCGTCCCCGGTTCCGGCGCCGAACTGCACCAGCTCCCGTCCGCCGGCAGCGGGCCCACGGTGATCACGCCGGGCCCGGACGGCGCCTTGTGGTTCACCGAGTACCAGGGCCACCGGATCGGCCGGATCAGCACCGCGGGCGAGGTGACCGAGTTCGCGCCGCCCACACCCGACTCCGGGCCGTACGGGCTGGCCGCCGGCGCCGACGGGGCCCTGTGGTTCACCGAGATCAACGCCGACCGGATCGGCCGGATCACGCCGGAGGGCGCGATCACCGAGTTCCCGCTGCCCGTCAAGGGCGGGTTCCCGTCGATGATCACGGCCGGGCCCGACGACGGCCTGTGGTTCACCCTCAACCAGGCCAACAGCGTCGGCCGGATCGACCTCGGCGGCGACATCACCGTCCACCCCCTGCCCACGCCGAACGCGGCACCGGTCGGCATCACGGCCGGCCCGGACGGCGCCCTGTGGTTCGTGGAGATCGGCGCGGCCCAGATCGGCCGGATCGCGGTGGACGGCCACATCGACGAGTTTCCCTTGCCGGACAAGGCATCCCGGCCACACGCGATCGTCGCCGACGACACCGGCGCGCTGTGGTTCACCGAGTGGGGCGCCAACCGGGTCGGCCGGATCACCCAGGCCGGCAAGATCGACGAGTTCGACCTGCCCACGCCGTCGTCCGAGCCGCACGGCATCACCCTCGGCCCGGACAACGCGATCTGGACAGCGCTGGAAACCGGCTTCCTGGCCCGCGTCAGCGGCTAACCGTGCGTCGGGAAGCCCAGGTCGATGCCTGACTGCCTGGGCCACCGCGCGGTGATCGCCTTGGCGCGGGTGTAGAACTTCACGCCTTCGGCGCCGTGGACGTGGGTGTCGCCGAACAGGGAGTCCTTCCAGCCGCCGAAGGAGTAGTAGGCCATCGGCACGGGGATCGGCACGTTCACGCCGATCATGCCGACGTGGACGCGTCGCTGGTACTCCCGTGCGGCGAGACCGTCACCTGTGTAGATGGCCGTGCCGTTGCCGTAGGGGTTGGCGTTGACCAGGTCCACGGCCGCGTCGAAGGTGGGCACGCGCACGACGCTCAGCACCGGGCCGAAGATCTCGTCCTGGTAGATGGTCATGTCCGGGGTGACGTTGTCGAACAGGGTCGGCGCCAGCCAGAAGCCGTCGGCGTGGCCGGCGGGTGCGAAGCCACGGCCGTCGACGACCAGGGCGGCTCCTGCGGCGACGCCAGCGTCCACATAGGACGTGACGCGGTCCCGGTGCACGCCGGTCACCAGCGGCCCCATCTGGGCGGCGGGGTCCGTTCCCGGGCCAGTCGTGAGTTCGGTCGTCCGGGCGGCGATCGCGGACACCAGCTGATCGGCGATGTCACCGACCGCTACGACCACCGAGATGGCCATGCAGCGTTCGCCCGCACTGCCGTAGCCGGCGGAGACGGCGGCGTCCGCGGCCACGTCGACGTCCGCGTCCGGCAGCACGACCATGTGGTTCTTCGCACCGCCCAGGGCTTGCACACGTTTGCCGTTGGCCGTGCCGCGCGCGTACACGTGCCGGGCGATGGGTGTCGAGCCGACGAACGAGACGCCGGCCACGTCAGGGTGGTCCAGCAAGGCGTTCACGGCCATGGCGTCACCCTGCAGCACGTTGAACACGCCGTCGGGCAGCCCGGCTTCCGTGAACAACTCGGCCAGCCGGACCGACGCGGACGGGTCACGTTCGGACGGCTTGAGCACGAAGGCGTTCCCGGCCGCGATCGCCAGCGGAAACATCCACATCGGCACCATCACGGGAAAGTTGAACGGCGTGATGCCGGCGACCACGCCGAGCGGCTCACGTACGGAGTACGCGTCCACCCCACGGGAGACCTGCTCGGAGTGCTCGCCCTTGAGCAGATGTGGGATACCGCAGGCGAATTCGACCACTTCGAGCCCGCGCTGGACCTCACCGGCCGCGTCCGAGAGGACCTTGCCGTGCTCGGCCGTGATCAGGGCTGCCAGTTCGTCCCGGTGCGCGTGCAGCAGGTGCCGGTACTCGAACAGGATCTTGCTCCGGGTGGCCAACGACGACTCGGCCCACTCCCGGCCCGCCTTCACCGCGGCGGCCACCGCGAGGTCCACATCGGACGGTTCGGCCAGGGCGACCTGGCGGGCGACCGCGCCGGTGGCGGGGTTGAAGACGTCGCCGGTGCGCACGGACGCGCCTGTGGTCCGGGCTCCGTCGATCCAGTGCTGGACCAGTTCTGTCATGAAGTACTCCTGGCTTGAGTGGTCGAACGCACCACGAGCGACGGGTGCAGAAGGCATTGGACCGGAGATGTGCGTTCGCCACGGATCCGTTGCAGCAGAGCCTCGCCGGCGAGCCGGCCGATCTCGTGGCGGGGCTGGTCGACGGTGGTGAGCGACACGTGCCGCAGGCCGGCCAGCGACGTGTTGTCATAGCCGACGACCGAGATGTCGGCGGGCACCCGCAGCCCGGCCTCCTCCAGTTCGGAGATGGCGCCGACCGCGTTGAAGTCGTTGGCGGCGACCAGGGCTGTGGGCAGTTCGTCGCCGGCCAGCAGTTGGCGGACGGCCTTGGCGCCGGCGATGTCGGTGTACTCGCTGGGGATCACCCACGGGGTCAGGCCATGCCGTCGCATCGCGGCGATGTAGCCACGGCGGCGTTGCGGCGCCTGCGAGCCGACGCCGCCGTCGAGGTGGGCGATCCGGGTGTGGCCCAACGCGACCAGGTGGTCGACCGCCAGCCCGGAACCGGCTTCGCCGTCGTCGTTCACAGTGTCCAAAGTCGACAGACGGGACGACCGGGCGACCAGGACCACCGGGGACTGCTCGGCGGCCATCGCCAGGGTCGCCGGCGGCACGACCGGACCGAGCAGGGCCAGCCCGGCCGGCCGGAACCCCAGCAGGCTGGTCACGGCACGTTTCTCCCGGGACGCGCTGCGCCCGCCGGTGTTGATGATCAGCTCGAAGCCCTCGTCCCGGGCGACCGAGTCGAGACCGTCGACGATCTCGGCGAAGAAGGCGTTGTGCAGGTCGGAGACCATCACACCGAGCACGGTGGACGTTCGGCTGGCCAGTGACCGGGCCATCGCGTGCGGCGAGTAGCCGAGCTGCTCGGCCGCGTCCAGCACGGCTTTGCGCCGCTGCTCGCTGACCTTGGGCGACCCGTTCATCACCAGGGAGACCAACGCGCGCGACACCCCGGCGACACGGGCCACGTCCTCCATGGTCGGGCGGGTCACGGCACCCTCCGGCAAGTCACAAGCGGCTAACACGGTCTTGACACGACCAGACGCACGCTACAGCATTAGAGCGCTCCAACCAATAGAGCGCTCTAACAGATACTGATCTTGACCAGCGGATACCTTGGAGAAGCATTGCGTATCGGAGTAGCCGGGGTCGGTCGCATCGGCGCGATGCACGCCGGCAACCTGGCCTCGCTCGACACGGTCGACGAGGTGGTGTTGTTCGACCCGATCCCCGGCCGGGCCGCGGTGGCCGCGACCGCGATCGGCCAGGCCCGAGCCGTGGACGACCTGGACACGCTGCTCAAGGACAGCGACGGTGTCCTGGTGGCGACTCCGACGACAACGCACCCAGAGACGGTCCGCCGCGCGCTCGCCGCGAAGGTGCCGGCGCTGTGTGAGAAGCCGATCGCCAGCGACTACGACGAGATGAGCGCCCTGGTGGCGGACATCGAGGCGGCCGGGGTCGAGGTGCTGGTGGGTTTCCAGCGCCGGTTCGATCCGGCCATCGTCGAGTTGTACCGAAGGATCCGTGGTGGTGAGGTCGGCAAGCTGTACCTGGTTCGGTCGATCGGCAACGACGCCGAACCACCTGACTTCGGCTACCTGCCCGCGTCCGGCGGGATCTTCCGTGACCTGCTGATCCACGACCTGGACGCGGTGCCGTGGCTGGTCGGCGAACCGGTGGTCGAGGTGTACGCGGCCGGCTCGGTCCTGGTCGACAACGCCTTCGCGGAGGCGGACGACGTGGACAACGCCGTCGTCACGCTCCGGTTCGCCGGGGGCGCGCACGCGCTCCTCGCGTGCGGCCGTCACGACCCGCTCGGCTACGACCACCGCATCGAGGTCCTCGGCAGCAAGGACTCCCTTACCGTCGGCCTGGATCCACGCACCCCGTTGACCTCGCTCGAACCCGGCGGTCCGGTGGTGGGCGCGGACGCGTATCCCGGGTTCCCGGAACGCTTCCACCGCGCGTACGTCAACGAGATGGCCGTGTTCGTGGACGTTGTGGCCGACAAGGTGGCGAACCCGTCGCCCGCTCGGGACAGCCTGAAGAGCCTGGCCCTGGCGTTGGCGTGCGACAAGTCGCGCCGGTCGGGTGTGCCGGAGGTGGTCGCGTGAAGATCGCGGGTGCCCCCATTTCCTGGGGGGTGTGCGAGGTCCCAGGCTGGGGCCTGATGCTGGACCGGGACACGGTTCTCGCGGAGATGTCCGAGCTGGGCCTGACCGCGACCGAGCTCGGCCCGCCGGACTACCTGCCCACCGATCCGACCGAGCTGAAGGCGTTGCTCGGCAAGTACAACCTCACCCTGGTCGGCGGCTTCCTGGCGGTGGCGCTACACGAGGGCAACGCTGCCGAGGAAGCGAACCGTACGGCGTCGCTCCTGGCTGCTTGTGGCGCGGAAGTTCTTGTCCTCGCCGCCGCCACGGGTCTTGACGGCTACGACGAACGTCCTGCCCTGACCGACGAGCAGTGGCGGACACTGATCCGTACCGCGGGCGAAATCCGTGACACCGCGGCGAAGTACGGCCTGAAGACCGTGCTGCACCCGCATGTCGGCACGCACGTCGAGACGCGTGCCGAGGTGGAGCGGTTCGTCAAGGACTCGGACCTGCGGCTGTGCCTGGACACCGGGCACCTGATGATCGGCGGCACCGACCCGGTCGCGCTCGCCGAGCGGTACCCGGACCGGATCGGGCACCTGCATCTCAAAGACGTCCGGGCCGACCTCGCGGACGAGGTCCGCGCCGGCCGGCTCGGCTACACCGAAGCGGTCAGCCGGGGCATGTACGTGCCGCTCGGGCAGGGGGATGTGGACATCGCGGCGGTCGTCCGCCTTGTCCGCGAAGCGGGTTACGACGGGTGGTTCGTCCTGGAACAGGACACCGCTCTCGACGAGCGGAGTCCGGTCGACACACCCAGACTGGACACCGCTCGCAGCCTGCACCACCTCAACCAGACAGCAGCCGGCCGGTAAGGCCGCCCAGCGAGGAGAGACGATGACGTCCGATCGCTTCATGAAGTTCAAGCGCCGCATGCGGTACGCGGCCGTTGTGCTCGGTGGGGCGTTGGCGCTCGCCGCCTGCAACGGCCCAACCGCCGACAAACCCGCCGCGTCCGGTGCCGCGCCGGCCGGCAACACCAGCGGCGGGAACCTGCATTTCGCCGTTGTCAGCCACGGTTCCGCCGGTGACGCGTTCTGGAACGTGGTCAAGAACGGCGCCGAGGCCGCGGGCAAGCAGCTCGGCGTGCAGGTCGACTACAAGGCCGACGGCGACCCGGGCGCGCAGGCCAAGCTGGTCGACAACGCGATCGCCCAGAAGGTCGACGGCCTGGTGGTGTCCATGGCCAACCCGGACGCGCTGAAGACGTCGATCCAGAACGCGGTGAAAGCCGGCATCCCGGTCGTCACCATCAACTCCGGCGAGTCCCGCAGTGCCGAGTTCGGCGCGATCGCCCACGTCGGCCAGAACGAGACGATCGCCGGCGAGGGAGCGGGCAAGCGCCTCAAGGACGCCGGGAAGACCAAGCTGCTCTGCGTGATCCACGAGGCCGGCAACATCGGCCAGAACCAGCGGTGTGACGGCGCCAAGCAGGCCTTCGGCAACGTCCAGACGCTCCAGGTGGACATCAACAACCCGACCGACGCCCAGTCCCGGATCAAGGGCGCGGTCCAGGCCGACCCGTCGATCGACGCGGTGCTGGCGTTGAACTCGCAGGTCGCGGCGGGTGCGGTGACCGCGATCAAGGGTGCGGGCTCCAAGGCCCAGGTCGCCACCTTCGACCTGAACAGCGACGTGGTCACGGCCATCAAGTCCGGCGACATTCTCTTCGCGGTCGACCAGCAGCAGTACGAGCAGGGCTACCTGCCGATCGTGTTCCTCAAGCTGTACAAGGAGAACGCGAACACAGTGGGCGGCGGCCAGCCGGTGCTGACCGGTCCCGGCTTCGTCGACAAGGCCAATGTGGACACTGTCGCGCCCTACGCCAACCGAGGGACGCGGTGACATGACCTCGACGGCGGTACAGGTCGCGCCCGACGAGCGGCTCGCCAAGTCCGGGCTGTGGGACCGCCTGGTGGTGCGCCCGGAGATCGGCGCCCTGCTCGGCGCGCTGTTGGTGTTCGTCTTCTTCTCGGTGTTCACCAACGACTTCCTCAGCCCGCTCGGGGTGTCGAACTGGCTCGACGACGCCTCCACGCTCGGCATCATGGCGGTGGTCGTGGCGCTGCTGATGATCGGCGGCGAGTTCGACCTGTCCGCCGGTGTGATGACCGCGTCCACTTCGCTCGTCACCGCGATCCTGACCACTCAGGCCGGCATGAACGTGTGGCCGGCGCTGCTCATCTCCCTGGCGTTCGCGTTGGGTGTCGGCGCGGTCAACGGGTGGCTGGTGATCAGGACCGGACTGCCCAGCTTCATCGTGACCCTGGGTACTTTCCTTGCCCTGCAAGGGCTCAACCTGGGTGTCACGCGAGTGGTCACCGGGACCGTGCAGGTCTCCGGGATGCGGTCGGCCAGCGGGTACGAGTCGACCGGGCAGCTGTTCGCGTCCACCATCGACGTCGGCGGCACCGCGTTCCCGGTGTCGATCCTGTGGTGGATCGCCCTGGCCGCGGTGGCCGCGTGGATCCTGGTCCGGACCCGGTTCGGCAACTGGATCTTCGCGGTCGGCGGGTCGTCGCTCAGCTCGCGGGCGGTCGGCGTGCCGGTGCTGCGCACGAAGGTCCTGCTGTTCATGGGGACCGCGTTCGGCGCGTGGGTGGTCGGGTCGATCAACCTGCTGCGCAACGCCAGTGTGCAGGCCAACCAGGGGATCGGCCTGGAGTTCCAGTACATCATCGCGGCTGTGATCGGCGGCTGCCTGCTCACCGGCGGGTTCGGGTCGGCCGTGGGCGCGGCGATCGGCGCGCTGATCTTCGGTATGGCCCGCCAGGGCATCGTCTACGCGCAGTGGAACAACGACTGGTTCATGCTGTTCCTCGGCGTGATGCTGCTGGCCGCGGTCCTGGTGAACAACACCTTCCGGCGTCGAGCGGAAAGGGTTCGTCGATGAGCCTCATCGAAGTTCGCGACATCGGCAAGACGTACGGCAGTGTCATCGCGCTCGCTGACGTGTCCACTGTGGTCAACGCCGGCGAGGTCACCTGTGTGCTGGGGGACAACGGCGCCGGCAAGTCCACCCTGATCAAGATCCTGGCCGGCGTGCACCAGCACGACCATGGCGAGTTCCTGGTCGAGGGCGAGCCGGTCCGGTTCTCGTCCCCGCGCGAGGCCCTCGACCGGGGCATCGCCACGGTGTACCAGGACCTGGCCGTGGTCCCGCTGATGAGTGTGTGGCGGAACTTCTACCTCGGCTCGGAGCCCACGCTCGGTTGGGGCCCGTTCCGCCGGCTCGACCGGCGCAAGGGCCGGACCACCACCCGCAAGGCACTCGCCGACATGGGCATCGACCTGCGAGACGTGGAACAGCCCGTGGGCACGTTGTCCGGTGGTGAACGGCAGTGCGTCGCCATCGCCCGCGCTGTCCACTTCGGAGCGAAGGTGCTCATCCTGGACGAGCCCACGGCCGCGCTCGGCGTGAAGCAGGCCGGTGTGGTGTTGCGGTACGTCGCCCAGGCCCGTGACCGCGGGCTCGGGGTCGTGCTGATCACGCACAACCCGCACCACGCCTACCCGGTCGGCGACCGGTTCCTGCTGCTCAAGCGGGGCCGCAGCCTCGGGTCGTTCGACAAGGGCGACATCACGATCGAGGAGTTGACCCGCCAGATGGCCGGCGGCGCCGAACTCGAGGCCCTGGAGCACGAACTGCGGGCGGTCCAGTGAGCTTGGAAGCGCTGACCGTCGGCCGGGTCGGCGTCGACCTGTACCCGGAGCAGAGCGGGGTGCCGCTCGCCGAGGTACGGACGTTCGCGAAGTCGCTCGGTGGCACCGCGACCAACGTCGCGGTCGCCGCCGCGCGGCTCGGCCGCCGGTCCGCTGTGCTCACCAAGGTCGGCCCGGACGGCTTCGGCCCGTACGTCCGTGCGGCCCTGACCGGGTTCGGGGTGTCCGCGCAGTACGTCGGCACGTCACCGGACTTGCTGACACCAGTGGTGTTCTGCGCGCTCGACCCGCCGGAGGACCCGCCGCTGCTGTTCTACCGACTGCCTACTGCGCCGGACCTCACGCTGTCCGAGGCGGACGTCCCATGGGACGTCATCGCGGACGTGCCTGTGCTGTGGGTGACCGGCACCGGGGTGAGCACCGAGCCCGCGCGTGGCACTCAGCGCAAGATCCTGGAGGCACGTGTACGGCGTACACATACCGTGCTCGACCTGGACTACCGGCCGATGTTCTGGCCCGACCGGGCCGAGGCCCGCGCGCAGATCGGCTGGATGCTCGACCACGTCACGGTCGCGGTCGGCAACCGGACCGAGGCGGAGGTCGCCGTCGGCACGGCCGACCCGGACGAGGCCGCGCGCCGGATCCTGGACCGTGGCGTCTCCCTCGTCATGATCAAGAAGGGTGCCGAGGGTGTGTTGGTGGCGACCCAGGACGGTTCGTGGACCGTCCCGCCGCATCCCATCGAAGTGGTGTGCGGGTTGGGCGCCGGGGACGCGTTCGGCGGTGCGCTGATCCACGGGCTGCTGTCCGGCTGGGAGCCCCGGCGGATCGCGGAGTTCGCGAATGTGGCTGGCGCGATCGTCGCTGGCCGGCTGGCCTGCGCGGACGCCATGCCGTTCGCCGACGAGATCGAGGAGCGCCTCACCGGTGATCACTGACCAGCAGTGGGCGAATCTGGTGCACATCAGGGCGGCCGATCCGGAGGCCGTGTACCGGGCGTACGCGAACCGGATGCGACGCTCGTCCCTGTTGTCCGACAACGGAACCCTGTTCCTGGTGGCGGCCGACCACACCGCGCGCGGCGCGTTGGGCGTGCCCGGCGACCCGACCGCGATGGTGGACCGCCGGTCGCTGCTGGACCGCCTGACGGTCGCCCTGGCCAATCCCGCGGTCGACGGCGTGCTCGGCACTCCGGACGTGATCGAGGAACTGCTGCTGCTGGGGTGTCTGGACGACAAGATCGCGATCGGCTCGATGAACCGCGGCGGCTTGGCCGGCGCGGACTGGGAGATCGACGACCGGTTCACCGCCTACACCGCCCAGTCCATTGTGGACTATCGGTTGGACGGCGGGAAGATGCTGCTGCGGCTGGTGGACGACGATCCCGGCACGGTCCCCACCTTGAAAGCCTGCGCGGACGCGGTGACGGACCTGGCCAGGCACGGCGTGATGGCCATGGTCGAGCCGTTGCCGTACCGGCGTGAGAACGGCAAACTCACGCTGCTCAAGGACACCCAGTCGCTGGCGCGCGCGGTCACGATCGCCTCGGCTCTGGGCGTCACGTCCGCATACACGTGGTTGAAACTGCCGGCGCCCGAAGAACCGGACGCCGTGTTGAACGCGACGACCCTGCCCACGGTCGTCCTCGGCGGCGTGCCGTCGGCGCGGGTCGAAGACGACATCGCTTCGTGGGGACGGGCGTTGCGCCATCAGGTGGTTCGTGGGCTCGTCGTCGGGCGGGCGTTGCTGTACCCGCCGGACGGCGATGTCGCCGGCGCGGTCGAATCCGCCGCCAAGGTCCTGAGCGAAGGAGTACGCCGATGAACCTGCATCGTCCACTCGGGACGCTGGCGCACGGGGCCGACCCGGTCCGGCTGACCCCGGAGGACGCCGGCTGGGCGTACACCGGCCTGCGGGTACTGACGATTCCGGCCGGTGCCACCCGAACCGTGGCGACCGGCGACTCCGAGTGTTTCGTGCTGCCGCTCGCCGGTGGTCTCGCGGTCGAAGTGGACGGTCAACGGTTCGAGCTGGCCGGGCGTGAGTCGGTGTTCACCAGGGTCACCGACTTTGTCTACATCCCGAGAGATTCCTATATCACTTTGTCGACAAAGGACGGTGTCGAGGTGGCGCTGCCGATGGCGCGCTGCACCCGCCGGCTGGCCCCGAAGTACGGCCCCGCCGAGAACATCCCGGTGGAGGTGCGCGGCTCCGGCAACGCCACCCGTCAGGTGACCAACTTCGGCGTGCCCGGCGTCTGGGACCACGCGGACAAGCTCAACGCCTGCGAACTCATCACCCCGGACGGCAACTGGTCGTCCTATCCGCCGCACAAGCACGACACCGCCGCCGAGAACGAGGTCATCAACGAGGAGATCTACTACTTCCGGATAGCCGGCCGGGATGGCGTCACCCCGTCCCGCGAAGGCTTCGGCATGCACAGGACCTACACCGCGGACGGCTCGATCGCCGAGGACGTGACCGTGCGCGACGGCGACGTCTTCCTGATCCCGCGCGGCTACCACGGCCCGTGCGTCGCAGCCCCCGGATATCCCATGTACTACCTGAACGTCCTCGCCGGCCCGGCCGACGACCGCTCGATGGCCTTCTGCGACGACCCCAGCCACACCTGGGTGCGTCAGGAGTGGGAGAAACAGGTCGACGACCCGCGCTGCCCGGTGACGTCGGCCGACGGAAGGGTGAACCGGTGAGACTCACGACCGCGCAGGCACTCGTCCGCTGGCTCATCGCGCAGCGCACCGAGTTGTTCGATGGCAGTGAAGCGCCACTGTTCCCGGCGGTGTTCGCCATCTTCGGGCATGGCAACGTTCTCAGCCTCGGCGCCGCGCTGGAGGAGCACCGCGACGAGATCCCGGTCTGGCGCGGGCACACCGAGCAGGGCATGGCCCTCGCCGCTGTCGGCTATGCCAAGGCGACCCACCGGCGCCAGGTCGGCGTGGCCACGTCGTCGATCGGGCCGGGCGCGTTGAACATGGTCACTGCGGCCGGCGTGGCCAACGCCAACCGGCTGCCACTCCTGTTGCTGCCCGGCGACACGTTCGCCAACCGCGCACCCGACCCCGTGCTGCAGCAGATCGAACCGTTCACCGACGGCACGGTCAGCGTGAACGACGCGTTCAAACCCGTGAGCCGCTACTTCGACCGGATCACCCGGCCCGAACAACTGCTGTCCGCCTTGCCCCAGGCCGTCCGCGTGCTCACCGACCCGGCCGACTGCGGGCCGGTGACATTGGCGCTGCCGCAGGACATCCAGGCCGAGGCGTTCGACTTCCCGGAGTCCTTCTTCGACCCGGTCGTCCACCACGTGCTGCGCCCCCGGCCCGACTCCCGCGCCCTGTCGCGGGCGGCTGACGTGCTCTCCAACGCGCGACGACCGCTTATGGTCCTCGGCGGCGGGGTCCGCTACTCCAACGCCACCAAGACCGCGGTCGAATTCGCTGAACGCCACGGCATTCCCGTCACCGAGACCACCGCGGGCCGTACGTTGGTGCCGCATGCCCACCCGCTGCACGCGGGCCCGTTGGGCATCACCGGCTCGTCGTCCGCCAACACGCTCGCGGCCGAGGCGGACGTGGTGCTCGCGGTCGGCACTCGTTTGCAGGATTTCACGACCGCGTCGTGGACCGTGTTCTCCCCTGAGGTCCGGATCGTCACCGTCAACGCCGCCCGCTTCGACGCGATCAAACACGGCGCCGTCCCGGTCGTCGGCGACGCGCAAGCCACCCTCGCCGAGCTGGACCTCGGCTCCTGGCGGGCGCCCGTCGAGTGGTCCGACCGTGCGCCGGTCGAGTTGGCCAAGTGGGACGCACACATCCTGGGCCTGCGTGCCGCACGCGCCGAACTGCCGACGTACGCGCAGGTCGTCGGGGTCGTCAACGAGCTCTCCGGTGCCGACGACTACGTCATGACGGCCTCCGGTGGGTTGCCCGGCGAGCTGATCGGCGGCTGGCGAGCCGTTCATGAATCCACAATGGACGTTGAATACGGCTTCTCCTGCATGGGTTACGAAGTAGCCGGCGCTTGGGGAGCGGCGATGGCCCGGCCGAACGGAGTGGTCACGACGCTGCTCGGCGACGGGTCGTACCTGATGCTCAACTCGGAGCTGTTCTCCGCCGCGTTCGCCGGCCACGGCTTCGTCGCGATGGTCTGCGACAACGACGGATACGCCGTGATCGACCGGCTGCAACGCGGCCAAGGCGGAGCCGGCTTCAACAACATGTACGCCGACGTCCGCACCCAACTGCCCACCCCGCCCCGCGTCGACTTCGCCGCCCACGCGGCGGCCCTCGGCTGCGCGGTGCTGACCGCCGACACCGTCGACGACCTCAAAGCCGCCTACGCCAAGGCCCGCGAACACGCCCAGGGCGGCCGCCCGGCGGTGGTCGTGATCAGGACCCGCCCGGACTCCTGGACCGAGGCCGGCGCCTGGTGGGAGGTCGGCGTCCCGCAGGTCGCGCACCGCCCGGCGATCACCCAGGCCCGCGCCGACCTGGAGGCGGCCAAGACCCAGCAGGTCCGTTACCTACGCGGCTAGCCGTGCACCCCGCCGCCAAACGTCCCGAATGGACAGTGTGGCCGAGATGTCCGTGGTGGGATCGCCGTCCACCAGAACGAGATCCGCGCGGGCGCCGGGCGCGATCGTGCCCCGGTCGGTCAGCCCGAACCGGCGCGCGGAGACGGTCGTGGCGGCCCGCAGCGCCTCGATCGGGGTGAACCCGGCGCGGACCAGCAGTTGCAGCTCGTGGTGGACGCTCGCGCCGTGCGCGTGACCGCCGATGGGGCCCGAGTGCTCGTGGGCGTCGGTGCCGACAAGGACGTCCACGCCGGCGTCCCGCAGCGCGACGACCGTGGCGAGGACGTCGGCGAAGTCGCCTTCCGGGTAGGCGTTGAAGGTCCCGGACAGGGTGGTGAACCACTCCGGGCTGAGCTTGTTCCGAACGCGCTCGTCAGCGGCGAACGCGGCAGCACTGTGGCCCAGCAGGGACGCGTTGATCATCAGGCACGGCGTGACGAACATGCCCGCGTCCGCGATGGCCGCGATGATCTCGGGCGTGTGCGGGCGGTCGACGAACAGGTGCGCCAGGCCGTCCACGCCCGCGTCGACGGCCTGCTGGGTGGCCTCAAGGGTCAACGTGTGCGCCACGACCTGCTTGCCCAGGCGGTGCGCCTCCTCGACACCGGCGGCGAGCGTCTCGGCGCTCATCTGCGGCAGCCCAGGAGACTTGAGCACACTGCCTTCTTCGATCATGACCTTGATGTAGTCCGCGCCTTCGGCGACGCGCTGGGCCACGAGTTCCTTGGCTTCCCGGGGCGTGGACACGGTCGGCAGCACCCATTCGCCGTGGGACTCGTCTGCCAGCTGCGTCGGATGGCCGCCCGGCGCCGTGAGGCCCAGCAACGCCGAACGGACGTCGGCGACGCCGTCGTCCGCCGCGACCTGCGCGCGCTGTTCAACTGTCCAGTACCCCATCATCTCCAGCTCGGTCGTTACCCCGAAGGTCAGCGCGAGCCGCAGGCACTCGACCGACGTGTGCACGTGGGCGTCGATCAACCCGGGCAGCAACGTGCCGCCGCGACCGTCCACGACGGTCGCGTCTTCGGGCGGCGGGCCACCGACGGCGGTGATGTCATGTCCGTCGACCACGACAGTGTGGTGCGGCAGGACCTGTTCGCCGTCGAAGACGCGGACGTTGGTGATGGCAGTGGACATGCTCGGCTTCCGTTCTGTGCATCTGACATATGTATGACTGCATGCACATGTTAGCGGTTCGGCAAACGAATTACGATCTCGTTCGTGAACGATGACGAACTGCTCGACGCGGTCGGCCCGGCCTTCTCCCGGCTGCGGCGCACCCAGCTGCTGCACGCCGAACCGTCGATCACCCGCAAGGACCTGACCAGGACCCTGGTGCTGAACATCGTCGCGGAAGGCGAACCCGACCAGGAGATGACGATCGGCGGCGTGGCCGAACGCCTCGCCGTCGACCCGTCCGTCGGCAGCCGGATGGTCAACGACTGCATCACCGCGGGCCTGCTGCTCAGGGTCGCCTCACAGAGCGACGGCCGTCGAACCGTCCTGCGGCTCACCGCCTCCGGTCGCGCGCTGACCGCCCGCTTCCGCAAGCTTCAGCGCCGGGCCTTCGAGAACATCACGCGTGACTGGTCCGCCACGGAACGCCGCGAGTTCGCCCGCCTCCTGCTCAAGTACGTCGACTCGGTGGCCACCGTGTGACCTGCATCACTCCAGAGGCAGTGGGTGACGGGTTTTCCGACGTCGGCCGGTCTTGATCCGGACTCGAATCCGACCACCCGAGGAGTGTCCGATGTCCCACCAGACCGCCGTCGTCACCGGTGCCAGTCGCGGCTTCGGCCGCGCGATCGCCACCGCGCTCGTGGCCGCGGGCACCAACGTCGTCGGCATCGCCCGCGACAAGCAGGAACTCCTCGCAGTACGGGACGAACTCGGCGACGCGTTCATACCCGTCGCCGCCGACGCGACGGACGAAACGCTCGCGCGGAACGTGATCCGCGAACACCGACCCACCCTGCTCGTGCTCAACGCCGGGGTCGTACCGCACATGGCGCCGGTGCACGAGCAGACCTGGGAGACCTTCAGCCGCAACTGGCACGTGGACACGCGGCACGTGTTCACGTGGACCGGAGCGGCGCTCCGGGAGCCGCTGGCGCCGGACAGTGTGGTCCTCGCCATGTCGAGCGGCGCTGCGCTCGCAGGGTCCCCACTCAGCGGCGGATACGCCAGTGCCAAGGCCGCGATCCGGTACATCCGTGGGTACGCGGCGGACGAGTCGAAGCGCGCCGGGCTGGACATCAGGTTCGTCGCGCTGCTGCCCCAACTGACCCCGACCACCGGTCTTGGCACGATCGGTGTCGCGGGCTACGCGGCGCGCCAAGGGGTCGAGCCGGCCACCTTCGTCCAGAACCTGCAGCCGATCCTCACCCCGGACCAGGTCGCCAAGGCCGTCCTTGACCTCGCCGCCGACTCCGACAGCGCGCCGGAGTACCAGGTCGACGGCGCCGGACTGCGCGCGCTCGTACCCTGAACCGATGCCGTCGGACGTCGAGTTCGCCGCTCTGGCCGAGCCGTTCCGGCCCGAGCTGCTGGCGCACTGCTACCGGATCCTCGGCTCGATCCACGACGCCGAGGACCTGGTGCAGGAGACCTATCTCCGGGCCTGGCGCGCGTTCGACCGGTTCGAGGGCCGCTCCTCAGTGCGGCGGTGGCTGTACAAGATCGCCACCATGGCCTGCCTGACGGCTTTGGAAACCCGCTCCCGACGGCCGCTTCCGTCGGGGCTGGGCGCGCCGTCGGACGACCACCGGGTGGCCGTCGCCGCCGCCGAGCCGTCGGTGTCCTGGCTCCAGCCGATCCCGGACGCCCTGCTGGACCCCGCCGCGGTGGTGGCCGGTCGGACCGGGGTCCGGCTCGCCTTCATCGCGGCACTCCAGTTCCTGCCCGCCCGGCAGCGGGCCGTGCTGACCCTGCGGGACGTGCTGGCGTTCCGGGCCGCCGAGGTCGCCGAGATGTTGGACACGACGACGGCCGCCGTCGACAGCTTGCTGCGTCGCGCCCGGACCCGTCTCGCCGAAGCCGGACCGGTCGAGGAGGACCTGGCCGAGCCGGCCGAGGAAACCCGGCGAACCCTGCTCGACAACTACGTCAGCGCGTTCACCCGGGCCGATCCCGCGGCACTGGTCGACCTGCTGCGCGCCGACGTCGAACTGGAGATGCCGCCGATCCCGACCTGGTTCACCGGCCGCGACGCGGTGATCGGATTCCTGACCAACCGGGTGCTACGCCACGGCAACCAGTGGCGCATGGTGCCCACCTACGCGAACAACCAGCCCGCGTTCGTCGAGTACGAGCGCACCGAGCCGCACGGCATCCAGGTCCTGACGTTGATGGGCGCCCGGATCGCCCGCATCACGGCCTTCAACGACCCGAGCCTGGTGCCGACGTTCATCCCGGTGCCGGCGCGTTGATCCCGGTCCGCAGGGCGGCCACGGCGCCGGCCAGATCCGGGCTCGCCGTCGCCTTGTCCAGCGCGGCCGTCAGGGTCTCCCGGTAGGTCGGCTCGGCCTCGACGAGGCGGGCCTGGCCGGCGGGCGTGATCATCGTGTAGATCCCGCGTCGGTCCAGCTCGCAGATGTCCCGTTCGGACAGGCCGGCGTCCTCCAGGCGGGCCACCAGCCGGCTCACCGAGCTCTGGTTCAGGCCCAGCGCCTCGGCCAGCTCCTGCATCCGGACCGAGCAGTTGCTCTCCTCGCTCGCCGCGAGGTGGCTGAGCGCGCGGTACTCCGACAGGCCAAGGCCGTGCCTGCGGTGCAGGGCCTTGGTCAGCTCGTGCTCTATCCGGGCGTGCAGCACCACGAACCGGTCCCACACGTGCTCTTCGGTGCTCACTTGACGAAGTTTACATGCAGTGACAACATCTGCATGCACATACAACTTCTTTCACTCCTGGAGAGACCACGTGAAGATCCTGTTCTTGCTGGGCAGCTCCCGGGCCGGTGGCAACACCGAGACGCTCGCCCGTCGCGCGGCCGAGACCCTGCCGGCGGACGCCGAACAACGCTGGCTCAACCTCAACGACTTCCCGCTGCCGGAGTTCCGGGACGTGCGGCACACGATCCGCATCCCGCCGGCGCCAACCGGGCACGAGAAGACGCTGCTGGACGCCTCCCTGTGGGCGACCGACATCGTCATCGCGTCCCCGCTGTACTGGTACAGCGTGTCCGCCCCCGTCAAGCAGTACCTCGACTACTGGAGCGGGTGGATGTACCTGCCGGACACGTCGTTCAAGCCGCGCATGCGCGAGAAGACCCTGTGGGGCGTCTCGGTCGCCGAGGAGCTCGGCATGGAGGAACACCTGGTCGGCACGCTTCAGCGGTCAGCGAACTACCTGAAGATGCGCTGGGGTGGTGTGCTCGTGGGAAACGGCAACCGGCCGGACGACGTGCTCAACGACGCATCGGCTCTGGTCGCCGCCAAGAGCTTCTTCCAGACCGTCTGACCCACCGGACGGGCACTCGGCACACGGACACCAGGGCGCTGGCCGCGCCCTGGTGTCCGCGTGGCAAGTCAGCGACGGTAGTCGTCGTATCCGTCGTCGTAGTCGTCGTTCTGGTCCTCTTCGTGAGCGTCGTCCGTCTTTCCCGACAGCTCACGTTGCAGAGCGTCGAAGTCCGTGTTCCGAGTGCTGTACTTGAGCTCTCGGGCCACCTTCGTCTGCTTGGCCTTAGCCCGGCCGCGCCCCATGGCTCGACCCCCTCGCACAGGGATGGGGCGGCCGGGGGAAACGGCGGCCCCACTCATCTCGACAACTGATTCCTGCCAACTACCGTACCGTGCCGATGGGGTTCGACGCGACGCGGCACCGTGTGCCGGTGATGACAGATCCGCCTCGATCGGGTGGTCGTCCGCTCACCGTCCGGGCGTGAAACCATGCTGGGCGTGCCTCGTCCGTTCGTCGCCTACCTGCGGGTGTACGAACCGTTGTCGGCTTTTGACAGTACGTTGTCGGATCGGCTACGGAACGTCATCGAAACTGGTCCACTGGCCCGGTCGGCCGCCGGTGACCACGAACGGGAAATGTGGTTCAGGTCACAACTTTCCGTGCCACCACGGCTGTTCCCGGGCGAGTCGGCCAGCGGCGCACCGGCCTCGCGGTCCGTGTACGACGCCCTCGTCCTCAACTCCAAGGACGTCCCAGGCGCCGACCCCCGCCGCGGTCCCCTGGTGTGTCCCCTGGACGTCATGCCACGCTCCGCGGCAGCTCTTGTGGGCTTCCTCACCACCGCCCATCCGTCGCTGCGTGAGGCGGCGATCACGGCCTCTGTGGACAGCGTGCGCGCCCGCGCGGCCCGGATCCTGTCCGAACAGTCCTCCGGCGCCGTACACGCCGTGTCGACGACGTGGACGGTGCCGTTGCCGTGGTTCGTGATGTTCGACTCCACCCACCGCCGGCTCGTGCTCGCCACCCGCGAAGCCAAGGAACGCGAATGCTCCTACCGGGCGACCATGGCCGACGCCCGCGACCGGGTCGCCCACGCCTATGAGCTGACCATCGGCACCTTCGGTGAGCAAGGCCCCGCCAAGGTCCTCGCGGACACCGCCGGCTGGCTGGAGCACTTCGACGACGACTCGGCGGTCGAACTGGACTACGGCGGCCTGGTACAGCTGCTCGACGACGAGGACCTGACCGCGGACAGCTCATGCGAGGACGTCAACGCGATCGTGGCGGCCCTCGAAGCCGGCGACGCCGAAGAGGTCGCGGAACGCTTCGAACGCCTCCGCGAGTTCTGGGGCGAACTCGCCATCAAAGAGCGCTTCAACTAACTCGGGCGGAGGTCAGCGACTGCCGAGGCGTCGAGTGACTTGGGGACGTCCTCGGGTTGGCGGCCGCCCCATTCACTGGTCGCCAGCTTCCGGTAGACCTCGGCCATCCCGTCGAACAACGCCGGGGTCAGCCCCGCCTCGGCCTGGGCGGCGGAGATCTGCTCCATCTCGCCGACGAACCGCCACGCCTTCGTGGCCGCCTGCACCGGCCACCAGAGCGCGTTCGGGATCAGCCCGGTCACGTCATCGAGCACATGGGACGTGACGCCATGCCGATCGGCGGTAAGCAGTGCGTGCGCGAGCAACGCGGACAGGCCCTTGTAGACCGATCCGGTGCACATCTTCACCGCGCTCGCCGCGCCGATCTCGGACCCGACCGTGATCCACCGGATGCCCGGCGCCGGCAACTCGGCCAGTTCGGCCACTGCCGGGCCGGACAGGAAGATCCGGGTGTCGGTGTCCGGCCGGGGCGGCGGTCCGGAGATCGAGCCGTCCACCCCGATGTCCAGTGCGCCGGCGATGGCGTCCAAGGTGCTCGGCGCGATCGCGTTCAGCTCCGCGACGATCGGCTGCCGGCCGGTCCGCGCGATCGACGCGGCCAGCGCGGAGGCCACTTGGACGGCGGACTCCGGCGGCACGATCGAGAGGACCACATCGGCCTCGGACACCACCGCGTCGATGTCCGGCACCAGTTCGAGGCCGGCCTCCTCGGCGAACCTGGCGGACCGGGCACTGCGCCCGGCCAAAGTCGTGATCACTCGCCGGCCACCGGCCCGCAGACTCCCGCCGACGGCACTCCCCATCGCCCCCGGGCTGAGCACCCCAATGGTTTTCATGGTGGGTAAGCCGATCATCTCCGACCCGTCCCACGCAACCGTCAGGATTCGGGCTGTTCGCGTTCCCGCTCGGCGGCGAGCAGCTCGTCCACGGACGCCCGGCCTTCCCGGTAACGCTTGGCGATCTCCGCGTTGAGCAGGTCCATCACCACTTGGACCTGACGGCGGCGCTGGGAGACCGAGGACTCCTCCTTGGCGTACGTCTGTAAGGCCAGCTCGAGCCGGTCGTCCGGCAGGGAACCGACGTCGGACAGGTCCGCATCGGAGACGAGGGCCTCCACGTGCCGGCGGTGCGCCTCGGCCCGGGACGGCTCCAGGGTCTGGTAGCGGCCCATGCCGGTGGCCGGGCCGACCGCGTTGTCCGCCAGGATCGAGGCCAGCTGTTCGACCACCGAGGCCGAACCGCCCTCGGTCCGGCGCTTCTGCTCGGCGCGCACGATGTCGATCCGACCGTGCAGCAGCCGGCGCAGATAGGACAGGTCGGTCTCCTCCTGCGCGGCATCGTCCCGCCGGCTCCGGACCTCGGCGAGGCCGAGCCGGTCCAGGCCCTCGATGTAGTCCGGGTCGAGCACGCGGTCGATGCGTCGGCGCCCACCAGGTCGGACTTCGATCACGGGATCATCCTCCGGCAACCGCGCCTAGACCGCCACATCGGCCAGCCCCTTTTCACCCTTGACCCCCAGTAGTTCTCGGACCTGACCGGCCGCCAGCGGCGGCCGCTGGGCGATTCGGGCCAGCCCGGCCGCCCTCGCCACCAGTTGGGCGTTGTCCTTCACCCGCTCACCCCGGGCGTAGGTGATGGTGTCCTCCATCCCCACGCGGAGGTGACCACCGGCCGACAGGGACGCCAGCATCACCGGCAGGGTGGCCCGCCCGACGCCGGTGGCTGAGAACGTTGCGCCGTCCGGGACGAGGCGCATCGCGGCCACCAGGGTCTCGGCGTCGCCCGGCATCCCGCCGGGCACACCCATCACCAGGTCGACGTGTACGTGCCCGCCGGCGGGCAGGCCGTGCTTGTCGAGCAGGCGGCGCAGGGTGGACAGTTGGCCGAGGTCGAAGATCTCGTACTCCGGGACGATCCCGCGCTCCAGCATCCGCTGGTGCAGCTCGACGATGAACTCCCAGCGGTTGAGGAAGACGTCGTCGCCGAAGTTGACCGTGCCCATCGTGCAGGAGGCCGAGTCCGGCAGCGCGTCAAGCACTCGCAGCCGGTCGGCCTCGGGGTCGGTCACCGCGCCGCCGGTGGACAGTTGAACGATCAGGTTCGTCTGTTCGCGCAGCGCGGCCACGGTGTCCTTGAGCCGACCGAGATCCAGGGTCGGCCTGGTGTCCTCGCCGCGGATGTGCACGTGGATCATGGCCGCGCCGACGCGCTCGCAGTCCTGTGCGGTGCTGACCAGCTCGGCCAAGGTCACCGGTAGGTTCGGCACGTCCGGCTTGGCGTGCTCGGCCCCGGTCGGCGCCACTGTGATGATCGTGCCTGTCGACTGGGGCATGGGTGGATAGTGACACAGCCACAGGGCGCCTGTCGTCGGGGAGGGGCCCTCGACAGACCTGCAGAACCCGATTGTTGCAATCGTTCGCCGTATTACTCAAGAGCTCAACCAGTTTCTGGCCGCACTGTCGGACTTCTTGCTGACGAACGGATGTGCCGGCTCGTCCGTTCGGCTGTCACACGACAAGGCCAAGCCGGACCGCCAGAACCGCGAGCCGGACCCGGTTGTCGCACCGGGTCTTGGTCATGATGTTGGCCACGTGCGTCTTCACCGTCGTCACCCCGACATGCAGCTCCTCGCCGATCTGCGCGTTGGACATCCCGGCGCCGAGCAGGGCGAGCACGTCCAGTTCCCGGTCGGTCAGGTCCGGTTGGGCCGGTGCCGGCCGGGTCGCGGTCATTGCCCTGTCAACGATCCTGCGCAACACGGCCGGGCTGAACGGGCTCTCGCCCGCGACCACCTTGCGGATCCCGTCGAGCAGATCCGCCGGGGCGACGTCCTTGGCGAGGAACCCGCACGCGCCCGCGGTGAGCGCCGGGTACACGTGGTCGTCATCGTCGAAAGTGGTCAGCACGAGCACTCTGGTCGCCGGCCGGATCTCCAGAATTCGTCTGGTGGCAGTGATTCCGTCCATTCCCGGCATCCTCAGGTCCATCAGCACGACATCCGGGACCGCGGTGGTGGCCACCGTGACGGCGTCCCGGCCGTTGTCCGCCTCGCCGACCACTTCGATGTCCGAAGTGGACTCACACAGCATCCGCAGCCCGGCCCGCGCGAGCTGTTGGTCGTCCACGAGCACCACCCTGATCATGCCGGCATCCTCGCGTGCACCAGCCAGCCCCGTCCGGTCGGCCCGGTGGTGAGCTGCCCGCCGACGAGCTCGACCCGTTCCCGCATCCCGATCAGGCCGTGTCCCGGCTCCGCCGGGACCGCCTGGCCGTCGTCGGACAGGGTCACCTCCACGGCATCGCTTTTCTTACACACCAACAGGGTGACCTTCGCCCGCTCGCCGACGTGTTTGAGGACGTTCGTGAGTCCTTCTTGGACGACCCGGAGCACCGCCAGCCGCAGCACCCCCTCCAGATCCGCCACGTTCGTGTCGATGTGCGCGGTGACCCTGGGCCCGGCGGCCTCGATCCGGTCGACCGTGGCCCGCAACGCGGACGGCAGGTCGGTGACGGCTTCCTGGCCGCCTTCCGTGTCCCGCAACACGGTGACCAGCGTCCGCAGGTCGGCCATGGCCGCGATGCCGGACTCATGCACCTCTTTGAGGACCACGGCGACCTCCGGGTCCGGGTCCAGGGCGTGCCGCGCGGCGCCGATCCGCAGCACCATCGAGGCCACATGGTGCGCCACCAGGTCATGCAGTTCGCGGGCGATGGCCGTGCGCTCGTCGGCACGTGCCGCCTGTGCGTCGGCAGCCGCGCGTTCCTTTGCCTGCCAGGCGATCTCCTGCACGGACCGCAGGTGCAGGCCCACCAGGACGGGCAAGCCGATCAGCAGGATCGCGCGGAACAACATCGGCGCGACTCCGTCGAAGGGCGGTGTGAGCACGTTCGCCGAGAGGACAGCCGCTGTTCCCACCCACACCTGCCAGCCGCTGCGGCGCCATGTCAGCTCGCCCAACGCGAAGAAACCGGCCATGTTCGCCACACCGGCACCGAGCGTGCCGCCCGGTGCCACGGCGAACAGGAAGGTCTGTAGCAGGGTGATCGCCAGCGGCCACTGGCCCTGCCGCACGATGAGGAGCGTCGAGACCGCCGTCAGCACCCAGTCGTTCGGTGTCGCGGCGACCTTTCCGTTGAGCAGCACCAGATACCCCATGGCCATGACCAGGGGGATCAGCCTGATGGGCTGGATCCATCGGCCGAGTGGTTCGCGTCGCACCCTTCGACGGTATGTCCGCCAGTAGGGGGCGCGCGTCCTCCCCAGGTAGGAAGGATCACGGCTCCTCGGCTGAGGTCACAGCGTCTGACCTCGACGAATGTGGCGGCATGACCTCGCCGTACCAGACGTTCCTGTCCGCCGCGCTGCGCAGGCCGGCCACGATCGGGGCCGTCGCCCCCAGCTCCACCGGCCTGGCCGACCTGCTGGCCGCCGTCACACCCACCACTGGCCGGCCGGTGGTGGTCGAACTCGGTCCGGGCACCGGCTCGGTCAGCGAGGCGATCCAACGCCGGCTGCCGTCGGACGGCCGGCACGTCGCGGTGGAGATCGACCCGGAGATGGTGGTTTACCTGCGGTCGGCGCATCCCAAGTTGGAGGTTGCCCACGGTGACGCCGCGGACCTGCGTGCGGTTCTGGAAGGCCGTGGGGTGACGTGCGCCGACGCCGTGGTGAGCGGGTTGCCGTGGTCGCTGTTCCGGCCGGAGCGGCAACGGCAGATCCTGGACCACGTGGCCGCGCTGCTGACGCCGGGCGGGGCGTTCACCACGTTCGCCTACCGGCACGCGGGCGCGATGGCCGGTGCGCGTAGCTTCCACCGGCTGCTGGACGCCATGTTCGACGAGGTCATCGTCAGTCACACGGTGTGGTGGAACATGCCACCCGCCCGGATCTACGTGTGTCGCAGGCCACTCCTATGAGCTGTGCAGCCGTTTGACGGCTTCCCGGCCGAGGCCCGGGGTGTCCGGCGGAATCGAGTCGGGATCGATCGCGGCCGGGCCACCGGCCGCGGTCAGCTCGGTGTCCGGGGTCACCGACCGCTTGAGCAGAGCCAGCGCGATGGGGCCGAGTTCATGGTGCTGCGCCACGGTTCCCACCCGGCCGACGCTCTTCTCGCCGGCCAGCACCGGGTCACCGGTCACCGGCAACGCGTCCGCGGAGCCGTCCAGGTGCAGCAGCACCATCCGGCGCGGCGGCCGGCCGATGTTGTGCACTTTGGACACTGTCTCCTGGCCGCGGTAGCAGCCCTTCGCCACGTGCGCGGCCACCGGGACCCAGTTGACCTCGTGCGGGATCGTCCGGTCGTCGGTGTCCACACCGACCCGTGGCCGCAACGCCTCCACGCGCAACGCCTCGTAACCCCAACTGCCCATGGGCCGGGCGCCGGCCGTCGTCAGCCGCTCCCACCAGTCGACCCGGGAACCGCTTGGCACCAACAGATCGAACGACCCGGGCATCCGGCGGACCAACACGTCGGTGCCTGACACGGCGTACGTGTCGGCCGGCACGTCCAGCCCCACTGACGTGAGCAGGTCCGTGGCCGACGGGCCGATCAGGGACAGCACGGCCTTCTCGGCGGTCGCGTCGCGGGGTTCGACCTTCGTCCAGAACACCATGGACCGCAGGTATTCCAGCAACGACTGACGGTCACCGCGGGCTCCGGTCGCGGTCGCGCCCGGTTCGGTGTCCAGCCACACCGTGTCACCGACGTGCGCCAGCACCATGTGCGCGTCCACCCGGCCCTGGCTGTCGAGCACCAGCGCCTCGGTGCCCATGCCGGCTGGCAGGTCGCTGACGTGCTGGGAGATCATCAGGTGCAGCCAGCTCAGCCGCTCCTCGCCGGGGACCGCGATCACCTCCCGGTTCGACCGGTCGACCACGGCCACCGAGCGGGCCGCCGCGCGCTGCTCGCCGAACGGGTCACCGAAGTGCCAGGGGACGCCGAGGTCCGGTGTCGGCTCCTGCGGCGGCACGGCTCCTGGCAACGTCACTTAGTTCTCCCCGTTCAGGCAGTTCCGGCACGTGCCGGACAACGCGACATGGCTCGCGTCGAGTTTGAACCCGTACCGCGCGCTCAGTGTTCCCGAGAGCTCGTCGAGCAGGCCGCATGGCACCTCTTCGACACTGTCACACCTGTGGCACACCAGGTGCACATGCTCGTGGTCACGGGCCGAGTACGTGGGCGCGCCGTGGCCGATGTGCGCGTGCCGCACCAGCCCGAGCTGTTCCAGCAGGTCAAGGGTGCGGTAGATGGTGGTGATGTTGACCGTGGGTGTGGTCTGCTGCACGTGCTTGCAGACCTGTTCCGGCGTGGAGTGGTCGAGCGCCACGACCGCGTCCAGCACAAGTTGACGCTGTGGCGTCATCCGCATACCGCGCTGATGTAGCGTCGAACGAAGCGCGGCTCGTTCGTTGTGAGTTACCTCCACACCGTTACATGGTAGGCGTGAGTAGGGTCAAGGTCATGCGCGTGCTCGCTCTCCTCGACGGAACACTGGCCGATCCCGAGACTCCCCTGATCCGGGTGGACGACCTTGGGCTGATGCGCGGGGACGGGATCTTCGAAACCGTCCTCGTCGTCGACGGCAAGCCCCGCGAGCTGGGGCCGCACTTCGACCGCCTGGTCCGCTCCGCGGCCATGCTGGACCTGCCGACCCCGGACCGCGCCGCGTTCGACCGCGCCACCCAGGCCGTCATCGACGCCTGGACCGGCGGCAGCGAAATGGCACTCAAATGGGTGTACACCCGGGGCATCGAAGGCGGCGACGGCACCCCCACGGGCTTCGCGCTCGGCCTCGAGATCGCCGAGAAGGTCAAGCGCCAGCGCGCCGAAGGCATCGCCGCGATCACCCTGGAACGCGGCGGCGACCAAGACCTCGCCAAGCGGGCCCCATGGCTCCTGCTGGGCGCCAAGACCCTGTCGTACGCGGTCAACATGGCCGGCCTCCGCGAGGCCGACCGGCGCGGCGCGGCCGAGGTCATCTTCACCACGTCCGACGACTTCGTGCTGGAAGGCCCCACATCAACCCTGGTCGCGGCCACCGGCAAGACCCTGCGTACACCGCCAACCGGCCTCGGCATCCTGCCCGGCACCACCCAGGCTGCCCTGTTCCGGGCGGCCGAGCGGGAAGGCTGGGCGGTGAAGACCGAGCCGCTGCGCATCGCCGAGCTCAAGGAGGCGGACGGCCTGTTCCTGGCCTCCAGCGTCCGCAAGGTCACCCGGATCCACACCCTGGACGGCGAGCAGCTCGCCGACAGCACGGAGCTGCACGGCGAGCTGACCCGTCTCTACAACTCGGAGTACTAGTTCCGCAGACCGGTGTCGACGGCGGTGAGCAGGGAGCCCGGGTCACCGGACATCTCCCATGCCATCGCGCCGAGCAGGCCCTTGCTCTTGATCCACGCCGTCTTCTGGCCGATCGACCACGTGTCGTCGAACGTCCACCACTGGTTGCCGGTGTAGCAGTACGACGCTACGGCGACCGTGTCGTGGAAGACCGTGCAGCCGGGGACCGAGGAGACCAGGTTCGCGTAGCCGCGGGTGCCGGCCTCTTCGGCGAACTGGCCGGGTGCCGCGCCGTTCGCGGCCTGCCAGGCGCCGTGCTTGGCGCCGTCGGTCACGCCCTGCCAGCCTCGGCCGTAGAACGCCAGGCCCACGGTCAGCTTCCGGGGATTGACCCCGGCGTCGGTGTACGCCTTGATGGCCGACTCGACGCTGAAGTGGAACGAGTACGGGTCGGCCGGGTCGGCGAACAGGTTGGCCTGGTGGCCGGTCCGGTTCGGCTCCCACGAGTTGTCACTGCCGGAGCCGTGGAAGTCGTAGCCCTGCACGTTCGCGATGTCCAGCGAGTTGAACACCTTGGTGACGTCCCAGCCGGCGGCCACCTTGGCCGGGTCGGCCGGGGTGAACGCGGTCAGCTGGTAGCGCTTGCCGGTGGTGGCGCCGTACGCGTCGAGTTGCGTGCGGAACTCCGCCAGCAGTGCGGTCAGGTTGTTCTTGTCGTTGGCACTGAAGTGGTTGCCGGGGTGTCCTTCGGCGCCCGGCCACTCCCAGTCGATGTCGATGCCGTCGAACACGCCCGCGCCGGAACCCGGCCCGCCGGCGCCGCCGGCCGAGACGAGGTTGCCCTTGATCCAGGTGTCGATGCAGGACGACACGAACTTCTTCCGGGACGCGTCGGTCGCGGCCAGGTCCGAGAAGTACTTCGAGTAGGTCCAGCCGCCGAGGGAGACCAGCACCTTCAGGTTCGGGTTGAGCTTCTTCAACTTCTTGACCTGGTTGAGGTTCCCGCGCAACGGCTCGAACCCGGTGTCGCCGACCCCGTCCACCGACTGACCCGCCGCGAACCCACGGCCGTAGTCGGCTTCCGCGTCACCGGCGCCGTCACCCTGGTTCGGGTCCTCCGGGTCCGCGGTCGTGCCCTTGGTGACACCGGACAGGCACGTCAGGTTCTTCGGGTCGACGTTCTCGAACGCGTACAGCAGGTGCGTGAGTTTCGCGGCGGCGCCGGACGTCTGCAGGTTGCGCACGAAGTACTGCCGGCCGTAGATGCCCCACTGCACGAAGTACGCCACCTTCGCGTACCCGCTCACGATGTCCGCTGTGGACGCGGTGACCGTGTTGCTCGCGGCCGAGGTGTTGTCGAAGCCGTCCCGGGCACGGACCGCGAAACTGTACTGAGTGGACGGTGACAGGCCGCTGACCTTCGCCGACGTTCCGGTGACGGTCATGGCGAGCGTGGTGCCGCGGTACACGTCGTACGCCACGACCCCGGTGTTGTCCGTGGACGCGGTCCACGCCAACGAGATACTGCCCGCGTCCACCCCGGTGGCGCGCAGGCTGCCCGGCGCGGTCGGCGCCTGGGTGTCGTCACTCGGGTTGTTCGTCGTCACTGACAACGGCGCCGAGTTGGCTGACTTGTTGTTCTTCCGGTCCTTCGCGAGGACCGAGAACGAGTACGCGGTGTTCGGCGTGAGACCGGTGATGGTCGCCGTCGTGTCCGTCGGTGACGCGACGAGCGTGGTGCCGTTGTACACCTCGTAGCCGACGACCGGGAGTGAACCGGCTCCGGCGGCGTTCCATGTCAACGTGACCGTCTTGGTCGTCTTGACGGTGGCGCGCAGGTTCGTCGGCGCGGACGGTGGGGTCTCGGCCGACCCGTCACAGTTGCCGTCGTCGATCCGGCACTGGGTCGGTGTCACCGCGCTGGTGAACCGGACGGTCGGGCTGTACGGGTACGTGGACCGGCCGGCCCCGAGGGAGTTGATGTAGTACGCCGGGGTGACGGTCACGGACGTGCCGGACTGGCTGACGGTGTCGTTCTCACCGGTGGACGCGGTGACGCCGGCCGGGACCTCGAACGTGATCGCCCATCCGGTGACGGTCGCCGAACCGGCGTTGGTGACTGTGTACGTGCCCACGTTGCCGGACAAGGCGAAGGCGGCCCGCAGGCTGCCGGCCGCCAACGCGGGCGTGCTCAGGGCGACCGTGCCGGCTATGGCCAGCACCAGCGTCGCCAACAGGGACAGGACTCTGGAGCGAGGTGGTGAAGACATGGCAGGGGTTCCTCACACCTTGATGATCCCAACAGTGGTCTAGACCAGATTGCGGGGATGTGAACATCCGCACAACGGGACCCCTGAGTTGTGCTGCATAGCGAAACGCTCGTCAGCCCGTTGGCCGGAAGTGGACCTTCACTCCGGGTCTGGCCTGCGCCAACAGGGGGAGGGATCGGGGGTCCACCACGGCGACGACGGGGTAGCCGCCGGTGGTCGGGTGGTCGGCGAGGAACACCACCGGCAACCCGTTGGGCCGCACCTGAATCGCTCCAGTGACCAGTCCCTCGCTGGCCAGTTCGACGTCCTGGAACGCCGGCGCGCGGCGGAGCACGGTGCCGATCAGCCGAACCCCGACCCGGTTGCTCTCCGGCGACACTTTCCACTCGCCGGCCGCCAGCCGCGCCTCGGCGCCGTCGAACCAGTCGTCGCGCGGTCCAGTGAGGACGGGGATCACGAGCTCGTCCGCGACCCTGGTCGGCGGCAGCTCGTCCGCGCCGATCGGGAGCCCGGCGGATGCGCCGAGGGGGAGCACGTCACCTATGGCGAGCGGGTCCGGGCCGATGCCGGAAAGCACGTCCGTCGCGCGTGACCCCAGCTGTGGCTCGACCGCGATCCCGCCGGACACGGCCAAGTAGCAACGCAGCCCTTCGCTTGGGTTGCCGATCGTGAGCACGTCGCCCGCGGACAGGTGCACGGGCGCGTGCGAACCGCCTGGGGTGACACGCACCTGGGGCCCGGTGACAGCGACCGTGCATGACGCCTCGGCACGGACTGACAGCCCGCCGAGAACGGTCTCAATCCCCGCTGCGGACTCGGGATTCCCGACCAGACGGTTCGCCAGGCGCAGTGCCGGCTGGTCCAACGCGCCCGACGGCGGCACACCGAGATGCCCGTGCCCAGGGCGCCCGAGGTCCTGGATCAATGCCAGCGGGCCCGTTGCCAGGACCGTGAGCGCCCTCATCGCACTGCCTCGAACCGGACGAGATCGCCTGGTGCCAGCAAAGCGGCCGGGTCGCGGTGCGAGTCGAACAGGACCGCGTCGGTGTGTCCTAACAGCCGCCAGCCGCCCGGCGACGCGGTCGGGTACGCGCCGGTGAACTCCCCTGCGATGCCGACGGATCCCGGCGGCACCCGCTTGCGGGGGTTGTCCAGGCGGGGCTGCCGCAGCTCGTCCGGCAGTCCCACCAGGTAGCCGAAACCGGGCGCGAACCCGCAGAACGCGACTTTGTACTGGGCGCCCGTGTGCAACGCGACCACGCCGTCGACATCCGTGCCCGCGGTCTGCGCGACCAACTCGAGGTCGGGGCCGTCGTAACGCACCCGCAGGACGACCTCGCGGGGCTCGGCCACGGCTCGCCGGGCCAGGTCGACCTCGGCCAGCAACGGGCTGAGCCGGGCCGCGTCCGCCGAACCGGGGCGGAACGCCGCCAGCACAGTGCGCGCCGCCGGAACGAGTTCGACCAGGTCAGGCAGGTCGGCGGCGGCCAGGGCGGACCGGACCGCGTCCACCTCGTCCAACGAGGAGACCTCGATCAGGACAGCGTCAGGCCCGCACCGCCGTAGCCGCATACATCAACCGACGACGCGCGTGAGGTACGCCGACGTGTGCGGTTGAAGGTCCTGACCCACCATGGCGCGCTCCTCGACGTACGCGAGATCGCCGTTGTTCACCAGGCCGTAGAGCCGCTTGGCGCCGTTGACCTCCTTGGCGCTCGCGGTCCGCACCACCGCGTCCGTGCTCAGCTCCCAGGAGGTCTGGGTGCGCGGCTTGCCGTAGAAGATCTCGACGATCCCGGTGGCGTGCGCCAGGAGAAGCTCGACGGTGTCATCCGGCCGCGCCCGCCACCAACCGACCTCGCGGGCCGCCGGGCGGATCACATTGCCTTCGTCGTCGAGCAACCAGGCCCGTGCCTCGTAGTAGAGGAAAGGTCGCCCGTCGTGCGCGAACGTGACCTGCTGCCCGAACTTGTGGGTCTGGCTGAGCGTGGGGTACACCACTTCACCCTCACCCCGCCACACCCCGACCAGGGGCAGCAACGCCAGCAGGGCGTCGTTCAGGTTCGGGCCCTCCCGCAGGTTCGCGGTGTCGGCCGGGATCGGCAGGTCGTCGAACTGGGGCAGGTTGAGGTGGCGGGTCGCCTTGGCCCGCTCGGCCGCCGCCTGCACGGCATCGTCGCCAGTGCTCATCAGCGCTGGTCGCTGTACAGCCGGTAGACGACATAACCAGCGAACCACAGGACCGCGAGGCCGATGACCACCAGCAGCGAGGTGAAGAACAGTTCCACGCCCAAGAGGATAACCAGCAGCGGCGGAGGGACCCGCCGTGACGTGCCCCTCCACCCCGTGGGTCAGCAGCGGACGGTCATGGCGCTGGCCGCCTCGATGAGCGCCTGGCTGGTCTTCGGGCCGACGATGCCGCTCGCCTTGATCCCCGCGCGGCGCTGGAAGTCCTGCACTATCCGCTGAATGCTCGGCTCGTAGGTGCCGCTCCAGGGAACGCCCGTGACGCTGTACGGGTAGATGTCCGAGAGCAGGTCCCACAGGGCGCTGACCTGGTCCCCGTCGTGCTCACCAGGGTTGAGGTAGATGGTGAAGCCCGGCTGACGGGCCAACGACTTGTTGTCCATGAGCGCGTGCCACGTTTTCGAGCCGACAATTCCGCTGTCCTTGATGCCGTGCTTGCGCTGGAAATCGCGGACCGCGTGCAGAGTGTTCGACGCGTAATTGCCGGTGCCCTGCAGCTCCTGGTATCCGGCGTCGCGAAGGGCCAGTTGCAGCAACAGGACGGAATGGCCGTGGTTGCCATAACGTACTTGCGGCAGCGCGGACACGAACTGCACGACCTTTGAGTGATCGAATACTCGGCCCCAGCATGTCGCGGCGGACGCGGTGCCGGTGGTCGCCATCGCCGTTCCCCCGATGAGGGTCAGGAAAACGGCAGCGCGAACTAACGTTCTCTTCATGATTGTTTTCTCCCCGAACGGTTTCGGACTCCCCAGCAAGTCCTTGTCAAGAGAGACGGATGTCGGCGTGGTTGGTTGGTCACGAGGTGATCACGAACATGAAATGGACGTGCTCAGCAACCCCAGCCACCGCTGGCCGAAGCCGCCTCCATCATCGCCGCCCAGGTCTTCTGGCCGACGATGCCACTGGCCTTGATCCCGGCCCGCCGCTGGAAGTCCTTGACCATCTTCTGCAGGGTCGGGCCGTAGACGTCGCCGTCCGGGAGGGTGCGCGCGCTGTACGGGTGGATTCGCTGGATGATGAGCCCGAGGGTGTCGACCTTGTCGCGGTTCCGCTCGCCGGGCGTGATGCTGTACTTCGGTGCCTGACCGCCGAAGGTCTGATACTCCGGCATGGCACCGACGAGCGCGTGCCAGGTCTTCGAGCCGACGATTCCGCTGTCCTTGATGCCGTGCTTGCGCTGGAAGTCACGGACCGCCTTCAATGTGTTCGTGGCGTAATTGCCCGTGCCCTGCAGGCTGGTGTAGCCGGTGTGGCGAAGAGCCAACTGCAGGGCGAGTACATGCTGACCGTGCTGGCCATAGTGGACCTGCGGCAGGCCGGACGCGAATTCGTCGGAGCGTGCGCTGCCGTCGCATGCCATTGCGTTGCCTGCGCTCGCAATTCCGACACCGGTGGTGAGGATCGCGAAAATGGCAGCCCGAACAAGCATCTTCTTCATGGGTTTCTCCCCAGCTGATTCAGAACTCCGAGTGGGTTCTTTCGCTAGAGAAGACGGGCGGTGCCGGGGGAGGTTGCCCACCCGGGAGAAACAAAGAGCCGGGTGGCCCCGCTGGGGGACCACCCGGCTGGACAAGCGGGGCTACGCGACCGCGACGGCCACTTCGTGGATGCCGGGGCCGTCGGCCTGGATCGAGGCCTCGCCGTTCCCGGTGCGGTGCAGGGCGCGGACAGTCCAGGCGCCCGGCGCGGCGTAGAAGCGGAACTCGCCGTTCGGTGAGGACACGACCTCGCCGGTGAAATCGCCGTTGCCGTCGAGCAGGCGCACGAACGCGCCGCCCACAGGGGCCTCACCGGACACCACGCGTCCGGTGAGGACGGTCTGCCCGTTGGCGTCCCCGATCGGGGCCGACTGGTCAGGTGCTCCGCAGTTGTCGCTCATTTGCCCGCTCCCAGTTCCACGGGCACGCCGACCAGCGACCCGTACTCCGTCCACGATCCGTCGTAGTTCTTCACGTCGCCGTAGCCGAGCAGCTCGTGCAGGGCGAACCAGGTGTGCGAGGAACGCTCGCCGATCCGGCAGTAGGCGATGGTCGACTTGCTCTCGTCGATGCCGGCTTCCTGGTAGATCTCGCGCAGTTCGTCGTCCGACCGGAACGTGCCGTCCTCGTTCGCGGCCTTGGCCCACGGCACGTTGATCGCCGACGGCACGTGGCCGCCGCGCTGGGCGGATTCCTGGGGCAGGTGGGCGGGGGCGAGGAGCTTGCCGCTGAACTCGTCCGGGGACCGCACGTCCACCAGGTTCTTGGTGTTGATGGCCGCCACGACCTCGTCGCGGAAGGCGCGGATCGAGTGGTCCTGCTCCTGGGCCTTGAACGTGGTCTCGTCCCGCTTGACGTCGTCCGCCGACAGCGGGCGGCCGTCGAGCTCCCACTTCTTGCGGCCGCCGTCGAGCAGTTTGACCGCCTCGTGGCCGTACAGCTTGAAGTACCAGTACGCGTACGCGGCGAACCAGTTGTTGTTGCCGCCGTACAGGATCACCGTGTCATCGTTGGAGACACCCTTGGTGGACAACAGCTTCTCGAAGCCGGCGCGGTCGACGAAGTCGCGGCGTACCGGGTCCTGCAGCTCGGTCTTCCAGTCGATCCGGACCGCGCCGGGGATGTGCCCGGCGTCGTATGCGCTGGTGTCCTCGTCGACCTCGACGAACACCACCCCCGGCGTCTCGAGGTTGTCCTCGGCCCACTGCGCCGAAACCAGCACGTTCTCGCGGCTCATCGAGCGCCTCTCTACTTGCGATGGATTAGTTGGTTGAAGTGACGGACGGGGTGAACCTGCGGAGCAGCAGGTACGTCTCACAGCCGAGGCAGAAGCCGAACGCCGCGTTGAGGAACGCGGCGGCAAGGGCGAACGCCGTGGCGACAACGCCGAGCACGGTCAGTTCAGTGGCGAACGCGACGGTGCCGACAGCGGCGAACACGAACCCGACCGCCTGGGCGAACCGCAGCGGCGCCGCGTCCTCCCGCTCGTCGGTCGGCCCCAGCCGGGGTGCCACGAGGTAGCGGTAGATCAACGAATAGGGCGCGTACTTCAAGCCGGCGAAGGCGCCGATCGCGAACACGACGGCCTGCAGGGCGAGCAGCGGCCACCATTGGGTGACCAGCACGACGGCGAGTACGACGGTGGTGATCCATGCCGCGAGGCGCGGGCCACGCGGGTCTACAGGGGGGCCTGCGGACATGGTGTGTCCTCCTGACCTGGATGGGGAAACGCAACAGGGCGTGCTCGAAGCACGCACGAGATCGCCGGGTCAGATGGTTGCTTGACAGAGGCTCGAGTCGACGCGGCAGAAATCCACCGCGCGGCGCCTGGTCAGCAACGTATACACGGCCCGAGACTACCTCGGTCCCACATTTCAGAGCACGGCCGTCCACCTGATGGGATACACGTTCGGGTGACAGGGGTACGTCCGACCATCCGGACGTCCGTTGGGACGGTCATGACGAAGTACCTGGTCATGGTCCTGCTGCTGGCCGCGTGCGGCGCACCGGACAGTCGCCCGCCGTCGCCGGCCGAGGCGCAACGGCTCGCGCACATCCGGTCGATGCCCGCCGCGGCGATCACAGCCCGTGTCCCCACCGGTGCCGGTGTGGTCGTCCTCACCGGCCGGGTCGACTTCGCCAACCGGGTCGGCGACACGACGATGACCACCGAAGGCCGCACCGACCCGGCCGCCACCGGCCTGTTGCACTGGGACCGGACGGAGCTGACGTTCCAGGGGTGGACGCGCCCGCTGCGCCGGGACGGCTCGGAACTGGACACCACCCTGCTCCTGCTGGCGAGCCTGCACACGGCCGGCCCGGACGATCCGGCCGCGCTGCGGCGAACGGTCACCTGGCTGCGTTCGACCCAGCTGAACGGCACCCCGGTGGACGTCTTCCAGGGCGACCACCTCACCTACTGGGTGGACCCAGCCGGCAACCTGCGCCGGCTGGAGGCCCACCTCGCAGGCAACTCGGCGCCCGCGGTCGTCGACGTCACGCCTTAGGTCCTGTTACGCCGGTAGAGCAGCAGCAACAAGCCGAGCGCGAGGACCGCGACACCACCTGTGACGAGCCAGCCGACGGACGCACCCGTGCTGGCCAACGCCTTCGGTGGCAGCAGTCCGATGTCGACGGTCAGCACCTCACGGGCGGACGGGCCGACGGTGACCGGGCGTCCGCAGCCGGTCTGTTTGTCCACACCGGACCCGATGGTGTAGCCCTTCAGGTCCGTCGGCACGACACAGACCACGTACAAGCCGTCGTCCAGCGAGTCGAACAGGTACGCCCCGAACCGGTCAGTGACTGTCCTGCTCAGTTCAGCGCCGGTGGCGGACCGCAGTAGGACGGTCACGCCCGGAGCGCCGGACTCGGTCGGGTCCTGCATGCCGTCACGGTCCGTGTCGATCCACACACGGTCGCCGATCCGGTTGGCCGGCGGCACGATGCCGACGTCCTGCGTCAGGTCCTCGTACTTGCCCGCGAACAGCCGGGTCGGCGGCGCGCACCACGTCGACTGGTCGACCGGGCCCTTGGTGAGCTGGTACAGCGCGTACTGCGTGGGCAGTGTCGTGCGGTCGAAGCACACCGTGTGCAGGCCGTCCGCGAGACCGTTGAACAGGTACTTCCCGTCGTTGTCGGTCTTTGTCGTCGGGCCGGCGGTGAGGCGGACCTGCACCCCGGCGACACCGGGCTCGCCCGGGTCCTGCACGCCGTCGCGGTTCGTGTCCACCCAGACGCGGTCGCCGAGGGTGTTCGGCGGCCGGATGCCGAGGTCGACGTCCAGCCGCGACCGGCTGCCCGCGCCGAGGGTGACCGCCGGGACGCAGCCGTCCGGCAGGGCACTGGAGGACTTCCCTTGTGCCGTCGGCAGATAGCCGGCCTTCAGGTCGAAACAGACCCGGTAGTCGCCGTCCGGCAAGCCGTCGAACACGTACTTGCCGTCCGGTCCGGTGACGGTCTTGGCGTTACCGGCCGTGACCGTCACGCCAGCGATGCCCGGCTCGCCGGCGTCCTGGACGCCGTCGCGGTTCGAGTCCAGCCAGACGAAGTCGCCGAGTTTGTTCGGCGGCGGCATGAACGTGAAGTCCACCGCCAGGTTCTCCCGGTGGCCCGGACCCAGCGTCACGTCCGGTGCACAGCCGCCGGGGTCGCCCAGCGGCGGCGCGAAGCACACCTTGCCCGTCCCGTCCGGCAGGCCCTCAAGCAGGTACTTGCCGTCCGGTCCGGTGACGGTCCGCGCGCCACCCGCGGTGACAGTCACACCGGGCACGCCAGCGGCCTTGTTGAGAGCGATCGTCCCGCCGACCCGGTTCACGGGTGCGCCCATGCCCGCGTCGATCGTCATGTCGGACCGTTTGTTCACGCCAAGCGTGACAGGCGCGGCGCACCCCGTCGCAGGGTCGGCGTCGGAGTCCCTCTCCCGTTCGCTCGCATGCGGTTTCGTGAACTGCAGGTCGTCCTTGCGTCCGAAACACACCGTGTACGTGCCGTCGGTCAGGTCGGGGAACACGTACTTGCCGTCAGCCCCGGTCACCGTTTTCCAGCTGCCCACTGTGACCGTGACGCCGGCGATGCCCGGCTCGCCAGCGTCCTGGACGCCGTTGTGGTTGACGTCGTTCCACACGAAGTCGCCCACGGTGTCCGGCGGTGGCACCAGTCCGACGTCAATCGTCAGCACCTCCCGGTGATCCGGACTGACGGACACGGCCGGTGCGCAGCCCGTCACGGCGTCCACACTGGACTTTGGCAGCGTATAGCCGGTAGGCAGCGTCTTCACGTCGACGCAGACCGTGTACGTGCCGTCCGGCATGCCCTCGAACAGGTACTTCCCGTCGGCTCCGGTCACGGTTTTCCAGCTGCCGGCCATGACCGTCACTCCAGGCATGCCCGGCTCGCCCGGATCCTGGACGCCGTTGTGGTTCGCGTCCGTCCACACCAGGTCGCCCAGCCGGTTCACCGGCGTCGCGACACCCGCGTCGACCGTCATGTCCGACCGGTGGTTCGCGCCGAGGGTGACCGGGGTCGAGCAGCCGGTGGCAGGGTCGGCGTCCGAGTCAAGGCCGTCGTCGCCCACGTTCGGTTTCGTGGCTTGGAAATCACCGGCCTTCTTCAGGTCGAAGCAGACCGTGTACGGGCCGTCCGGCATGTTGTCGAACACGTACTTGCCGTCCGGGCCGGTCGTGGTGCGCAGGTTTCCGACGGTTACCGGAACGTCGGGAACGCCAGGCTCGCTGGGATCCTGCAGGCCGTTGCGGTTGAGGTCGTTCCACACGAAGTCGCCGAGCTTGTTCGGCGGGACCGTGAAACCGGCGTCGATGGACGTCACCGACCGGTTGCCCGGCGCGAGCGTCACCGGCGGCGCGCACCCGGACACCGGGTCGGCGTCCGAGTCCTTCTGGTCGTCGCCGGTCTTCGGCGTGGTGAACACGAAGTCCGAGTAGTGCCCGAAGCAGACGGTGTACGTGCCGTCCGGCATGTCCGAGAACTCGTACCGGCCGTCCTTGCCGGTGAACGTCTTCTTGTCACCGAGCGCCACCGGCACGTCCGGCAGGCCCGGCTCACCCGGGTCCTGCAGGCCGTTGTGGTTCAGGTCGGTCCAGACCAGGTCGCCGATCCGATTGGCCGGCGGCACCAGCCCGGCGTCCATGGTCATGTTCTCCGCGTCGGCGGCGGCCAACGTCACCGGCGGCGCACAGCCGGTGTCCGGGTCGATGTCCGAGTCCCTGGCGTCGTCGCCCGCCTTCATCCTGGTGGCCTGGAAGTCCACAAAGGACGCCGGCAGGGTCTTCAGGTCGACACAAACCGAGTACGTGCCGTCCGGCAGGGTGCCGAACAGGTACTTGCCGTCCAGGCCGGTGACAGTCTTGCGGTCACCCAGAGACACCGTCAGGCCCGGCACCGGCGGCTCGCCCGCGTCCTGCTGGCCGTTGCGGTTCAGGTCCGCCCACACGTAGTCGCCGACCGTGTTCGTGGGGGCGACCACCCCGGCGTCCACGGTGGTGTCGACCGATCCGGCCGGGCCGAGGGTGACGGTCGCCAGTCCGGTGCGGGGGTCCACATTGGAGTCCGCGGCGCGGTCCGGGCCGGCACCCTTCGCCGTCCATCTCAGTGACGAACCCGGTGGTGCGCCCGGGATCACCGACGTGGTCGCGCCGGTGAGGTCGAACTTGAGGTTGTAGCAGGTATCCGGCTTCAGGCCGTCGGCCGTCGCGAACGCATACTCGCCCTTGGCGTTGGTGGTCTTCGACGGCAGGGCGGCGCCACCCACGCACGGCGTTGCCGTGACCTTCACGCCGGGCAACGCGGGTTCGTCACCGTCCTGGAAGCCATTGGTGTTCTGGTCGAACCACACCCGGTTGCCCAGTTGCACGGGCGCGAGGTCGCACAACGCCTCCAGGTCGCCCAGGCCGGTGGACCAGCCTTCCTGCGGATCGCTCATCACCTGGAAACCGTTGCTGTGCTTGTCGTTCTGCATGGTTCCGGTGGTGCGGTCGAACCAGCCGACCCCCGAGGTGTCGTCGGCGAGCGGGTCCATCACTGTGGCGGGCATCCGGTCGGCGCCGGGGACGAGCGCCACCGCGCCCATCGCGGTCTCGGCGTTGGTCTTGAAGTACTCACCGGGGTAGAACTCGGCCACCGAGGCCGACTCGCCGTCCGCGGCGCCCTTGTGGTTGTTCGGGCAGCTGCCCGTTCCCTCCCACACGAACGTCCCGTCGCCCTGCCGACACGCGCGGTTCACGTCCCCGCCGACGACCGCGTCGTCCACCTGGTCGCCGAACCTGTCCCGGAACCCCAGCACCAGGTCGCCGTCGTTCTCCACGGCGATGTTCGCGAGCAACGGCTGGGCGACCGAAGATCTGCTTGCCGGGTCGAGCCTTGATGCCGCACCCTGGTCCGGTGGCTTGTCGGTCCACGGGTGCCAGTGGGTTTCGCCGCCCTGCACCACAGCGCCGCGCTCGAAGTCGAGCGTCCGCGACAGCACGGCCGGCCCGAAAGCGTTGTCCCTGAACGGCAACACCACGGCCTTCATGTCGGTTACTTTGTTCGTGGACTGCCCGTCGCACACGCCGCCGACGTACACCACGCCGTCCCGGCCACCCAAGGCAGCCGGCCGCCAGTCTGTCGCGTTAGGACAGCCCGGGTTCGGGACGGGGTACAAGGCGACCGGGGCACTCGCTGTCGGGACGGTGGCGTCATACACGTACAACGTCTTGTTCGCCAGGTTTACAGTGTAAAGTGCGGTGCCGTCCTCGGAGATCATGATGTCCCCCAGGCTTTCCTTGCCCGGCACCGAGACGAACGACTCGTCGTCGCCCGAGTGCTGAGTGGCGCCCGAGCCGGGCACGGTCGCGAACTGGGTCGTGACACCGGCTTTGGTGGCGTAGATCGCGCCCGAACCGCCCGGCCCGTACGGCGAGAACCGTTTGGCGAACGCGGCCGAGAACAATCGCTTGTCCTGCCGGCGATACGCGAGCCCGTACACCGAGCCCGTGTCGGCCTGCTTGGCCAGCCGTGTCGGCGTGGGTGTCGTGCCGCGCGCGGCGAACGGAACGCTCACCACCGAGCGAGCCTCGCCTTGGGCGCCGGCCTTGCGCGTGTTGCGTTCGCACGCCACCGCGAGCGCGGGCGTGGACTGGCAGTAGTCCGCCGGATTCCACACACCCATGGTGACGCTCGGGTTCGGCCCGGACACGAACTCCGTCAGGCTGGACAGGCCGTTCCCGGCAGGCGCGGGCTTCAGGTGCGGCATCGACGCCGGGATGGTGGCCTGGACCCGGTAGCCGTCGCCGGCGACCGGCCCGAGATCGATCTTGACCACGCCGTCCTGGCCGGTCGTCCCCTTCGCGGTCGCGCCACCTGGGGCGGTCACCACCACCGGGATGCCGCCGACACCCACCTCCAGCGCGGGGTCGTAGTTGCCGTTGCCGTTCACGTCGCGGATCACCCGGACCGTCAGGGTCCCGTCGGCCGGAGCGGCCACCGCGGACGTCAGGGGAACCCCGGCCAGTACAACCGCCCCGGCCAGGGCCAGCCCCACCACTCTGCACACAACAGCTCCCTTTCGGCGACACGTGTCCGCCGAAAAGTTAGGCTGTTGGTGATCATTTTCAGGACGCCCAGTGCCGGCGGCGCTACGGAACGTGGCCGATCCGCCTCGGCCGGCGGCGCTCCCGAAGGGGACCGCAGCGGCACGTGGCCGGCGGATGGTGATCAAGAGCAGCTGTCAGCGCCGCTACGGGCTAGCCCGTACGGGGGAAATTCGCTCGATCAGGGCAGGTGTGGCCGCAGCGCGGCCAACAGTGTGTCGCGCTTTGGCACACCGCCCACGCGCATGATCTCCACACCCTGGGCGTCCACCGCGAGGGTCGTGGGCGTCCGCAGCACGCCTAGGGACGTGGCGACTTCCGGGTGCTCGGTCACGTCGTAGTCGACGTGCCGCAGGCCCGAGGTCTTCGCCGCCAGGTCCGACAGCAGCACCCGGGTCTGCCGGCAGGGCGCGCAGAACGTCGTCGAGATCTGCAGCAGCGTCACCGGGCTCGCCGGGTCGACCAGGTCGAGCAACGGGTCAGGCAGGGCCGAGCGCCTGGCGGCGCGTACCTGGCCCTGGCGGGCACGCCAGAACAGGCCGAAGGCGGTCGCCACGGCCAGCGTGCCCACCAGCACCAGGACCTGGGTCACCGGGACACCGTGTGCAACGGCACGTTCGTCGCCTTGCCCTTCAACGAGATCGAGCCGGGATCGACGATCACCGCGGTCGGCGTGATCGCGACCGGCAGCTTGCCGGGGTCGAGCGGGGGCGGCGTGAACAGCTTCAACACCTGTGCCTGCAGGGTGGGTGCCAGCAGGGTGCTGCCGATCGAGCCGTTCAGCTCGACCCGCTTGGCCGCCACTTCGATCTTACCGCTCACCAGGCTCGCGATGGCGAACACGGCGATGTCGACCTTCTGGCCGGCGATGTTGACCGTCGCGCCGACCCGCATGCCCGCGGTGGTGCTCTCGGTCTCCTTCTCCTGCTTGAGCGCCTGCTGGTCGGCCTTCTCGTCGTCCGGGTCGGTGCTGGTCGAGTCGGTGGCGTTCACCCGCTGCTTGCTGGCCGGGGCGATGGTCACGTTCGTGATGTCCGCGGTCTGCACCCGCTGGTTGTTGACCTGCAGCGCCCGGTTGAAGTCGGCCTCCTTGACCCGGACCTGGGCGTCCATCTCGCCAACCACGATCTGGTCGGTCCGGCCGGCCAGCAGGTCCGACAACGGCGCCCGCACGTCCCGCAGGTCCGCGTGGATCTCGACGTCCTTGAGGATGTCCCGGATCGGCACGCCCTTCGCGTCGACCGTGATGTGGGTGTAGTCACCCCCGATGGCCTGGGTGAGGAACGGGAAGCCGTTGATGGTCACCGCCGGGTCGTCGGTCAGGTCGAACGCGGCCCTGGCCCGTTTCGCGACCTGGTACTCGGCGATCGCCGCGGCGCCGAAGTCGGCGCCGACCAGCAGCGCGAGGAACACCACCAGGGTGATGACGAGCGGACGGGTGCGGGACCGCCTGCGCTTCGGGGCCCGCCGGGAATCTGCCCTGTTCGTCACGGTCGTCATGCCACCACCCGAGTAGAGGTTTCCTTGTTGGACGCGTCGCCGCGGGTCCGGTTGAGCCACGTGCCGATCCGGTCTACCAGATCCGGGGTGACGGACGTCTCGGCGTGCGCCATCCCGGGTTCCAGCCAGAGCTCGGCCCGCCCAGCGGCCCGGTGCAGGGCCATGCCGTGCTCCACCGGGAAGTAATGATCCCGCTCGCCGTGGACGATCAGCAGCGGGGGCTCGATCCGGTGGACCACCTCGATCGGGCTGGTCGGTAACAGCGCCCAGGGCTGCTCCATACGTACCCCGAGCAACGGCGCGAGTAAACGTGCGTGCGGCGCCTCGACCAGCCAGTGCAGCCGGCGCATCGCCGCCGTCTGCCGGACGTACCAGCGGGATGGGGAGCTCACCGAGACGACCGCGTCAACCGGGTACCGGGCCGCGTGCAGCAAGCTCACCGCGGCGCCCATGGAGAAGCCGAGCGTGGCGACCTTGGGGTAACCGAGCTCACGTGCCAGGTCGACACCGGCGGCCAGGTCGGCCACCTCGGCCGGCCCGATCGACGTCCGCCCGCCCGATCTGCCGTGTCCGCGAAAGCTCAGCGCGACAATTCCGAAATGCCCGGCCAACTGCGCGGCAATGCGCTGGAACGCCGGCTTTCGGACGTGGTTGGAGAACCCGTGAGCGATGACTATCGCCAGGTCGGAGGGGGTCCGCGGGGTGCTGGTGAAGCCATCGAGCCGCACCCCGTCTGCGGTGATTCGGCCCACGTGTGTGAACCGCGTGTTACGAACAGGCGATTTCCCGGCCACGCTCGCTATTCTGCTGGAACGTTCCCATCGAGAGGCGGTGGCCCGTGAGCCTTGACCTGCTGCTGCTGACGTCCGACCCCGAGCCGGGCTCGGTACTGCCATCGCTGATGCTGCTCCCGCACGCCGTACGCATCCAGCAGCCCGAGGTGACCGCCCTGCTCGAAGCCGGCTCCCGGGACGCGGTCCTGCTCGACGCCCGGATCGACCTCGCCGGCGCGAAGAGCCTGTGCCGCCTGCTCGCCAGCGGCGGCGACGCCGGCCCGGTCATCGCCGTGGTGAACGAGGGCGGCCTGGTGGCCGTGACCTCGGACTGGCGGGTCGACGAGATCCTGCTGCCGACCGCCGGCCCGGCCGAGGTGGACGCCCGGCTGCGCCTGCTGACCTCGCGCGGCGCCCCGAGCGGCGGGGGCGTCGACGGCGCGATCCGGCTCGGCGAGCTGGTGATCGACGAGGCCACGTACATGGCGCGCCTGCGCGGCCGTCCGCTCGACCTCACCTACAAGGAGTTCGAGCTGCTGAAGTACCTCGCCCAGCACGCCGGCCGGGTCTTCACCCGCGCCCAGCTGCTGCAGGAGGTCTGGGGCTACGACTTCTTCGGCGGCACCCGCACGGTCGACGTGCACGTCCGTCGGCTGCGCGCCAAGCTCGGCATCGAGCACGAGCAGATGATCGGGACCGTGCGCAACGTCGGCTACAAGTTCGTGCAGCCGCCCAAAGGCGCCATTCCCGCGCAGCTGGCCGAGCCGATGAGCATGGACGTGATTCAGTAGACGGGTGACCGCACTGCGTTGGCTGCCCGACCTGACCGACAACGAGGCCGCGCAGGCACGTGCGGTGTTCCAGGACGATCTGCCCAAAGGTGGCCTGCACCTGCTGGCCGAACGGGAAGAGATCGTGGGCTACGCGCATCTGGACACCCGGGGCGACTCGTTCGGCAACCAGGTAGCCGAGCTGGTCGTCCGCCCGGAGGTCCGCAACCAGGGCATCGGCGGCGAGATGCTGCAAGCGCTTGCGCAGCGGGCTCAGCCGCTGCGGGTGTGGTCGCATCTGGACGACCCAGCGGCGGCCCGGCTGGCGGCGAAGTGCGGCTTCAAGCGCGTCCGCGAGCTGCACCGGATGGGCATGGATTTCGGTCCTGGGCTGGGCGAACCGGTGTTCCCCGGTGGAGTGGCGGTGCGGACGTTCGTGCCCGGCCAGGACGAGGAGGCGATGGTCGCGGTCAACGCGCGGGCGTTCTCGTGGCACCCGGAGCAGGGCCGGCTGACCGTCCAGGACGTCCTGGCGACCGAGGCTGAACCGTGGTTCGACCCGGCCGGCTTCTTCTTGGCCACTGACCTGGACGGCAGGATCCTCGGCTTCCACTGGACCAAGGTGCACCCGGACTCGACCGGTGAGGTGTACGTCGTCGGCGTCGAACCGGACGCGCAGGGCGGCGGCCTCGGCAAGGCCCTCACCCTGGTCGGCCTGCGGCATCTCAAGGCGCTCGGCCTGCCCCGCGTGACGCTCTACGTGGAGAGCGACAACACCCCGGCGATCGCTGTTTACGCGAAGCTCGGGTTCACGTTGCTCGACGTTGGTGTCCAATACGAACGGTAACCGTGGTCGCGTCGTCACGGACGGCAAACCCACAGGTCGCGGGAAGGTCACGGGGTCGTTCCAATGGGGTAGCCCTGCTCACAATGGGTGCCTTGTTCACCTTCCGTTCACCGCTAGAGGGTCGTTCGTTCCTTCGCGCTGCCTAGCGTCCCCGACGAGCGGCGAGCTCGTCGCGAAACGGACGAAACTCCTCGACTGGAGGAACAGGTGAAGATCAAGCGGCACTTTGCCGTAGCCGGTCTCATCGCGGCCGGCGCCCTCGCGCTCACCGCGTGTGGATCGGACGCGACGAACACTCCCTCGGGCAACGGCGGCGGCTCAAGCTCGTCGAGCGGACCGACCGGGACCTCGTCGGTCGAGTGCGGCGGCAAGCAGAAGCTCGTGGCCGAAGGCTCCAGCGCCCAGAAGGGCGCGATGGACGTGTTCATCCAGGCCTACGGCCAGAAGTGCTCGGGCCAGCAGTTGGCCTACTCGCCGTCCGGTTCCGGCAACGGCGTGAAGCAGTTCAACGGCGGCATCACCGACATCGGTGGCTCGGACTCCGCGCTGGACGCGGCCAAGGGTGAGACCGACGCGGCCAAGAAGCGCTGCAAGGACAACGCGGCCTGGAACCTGCCGATGGTGTTCGGTCCGGTCGCGCTGGCCTACAAGCTGGACGGCGCCACCGGCGACGTGAACCTGACCAGCGACGTCGTGGCCAAGATCTTCACCGGCGGGATCACCAGCTGGGACAACGCCGACATCACCGCGGCCAACGGCGGCAAGGCGCTGCCGGCCAAGCCGATCAAGGTCATCTACCGCGGTGAGGACTCGGGCACGACCGACAACTTCCAGACCTACCTGGGTGCCGCCTCGCCGAGCGTGTGGGGCAGCAAGGGCGCGGGCAAGAAGTTCGTCGGCGGCGTCGGCCAGGGCGCGCAGGGCTCGGCCGGGGTGGCGGACGCGATCAACGCCGCCGACGGCACGATCGGCTACATCGAGTGGTCGTTCGCCCAGGACAAGAAGCTGAAGATGGCCAAGCTCAACGGCTCCGCGCTGACCGCCGACACCGCCGGCGCGGCCATCAAGAGCGCCACGGTCAAGGGCCAGGGCAACGACCTGGTGCTCGACCTGAAGGGGCTCTACGCGAGCAAGACCGAGGGCATCTACCCGCTGGTGCTGGCGACCTACGAGATCGTCTGCTCGAAGGGCTACGACGCGGACACCACCAAGGCGGTCAAGGCGTTCCTGACCGTGGCCGCGACCGACGCGCAGTCACAGCTGGCCGACGCCGGCTACGTTCCGCTCCCCTCGGACTTCCAGGCCAAGATCCTGACGGCCGTCAAGGCCATCGGCTGATCCGACAGTAAGGGCTGGCACTATTCGCCATGAGTGAGATCCGCCCGAGGTCTCCACGCCCCGTCGCCACCGGTGAACCCGGTGAGCGGCGGGGCGGTTCGGTGACCGAACCCCCTTCGGAGGCTCCGATTTCAGCGAGACCTCAAGATCCAGGCCCGGCTCCGGCCGCCGCGAAGACCGTGACCCGGGCCGGCGACAAGCTGTTCAGCGGCATCGCCAAGGGGTCCGGCATCCTGATCGTCGTCCTGATCGTGGCGATCGGTGCCTTCCTGCTGGCCCAGGCCATCCCCGCGCTGTCGGCGGACAACGCCAACTTCCTGTTCAGCCGCCAGTGGTCGGCCGGCGACGCGAACAACCTCGCGTTCGGTGTGCTCGACCTGCTGCTCGTCACCGTGTTCAGCTCGGTCTTCGCGCTGATCATCGCGATGCCGGTGGCACTGGGCATCGCGCTGTTCCTGACCCAGTACGCGCCCCGGCGGCTCGCCCGGCCGTTCGCGTACGTCATCGACCTGCTCGCCGCGGTCCCCTCGATCATCTACGGCCTGTGGGGCGCGGTCGTGCTCGCGCCCGTGCTGGAGCCGATCACCGGCTGGCTGAACCGGGCGCTCGGGTTCATCCCGATCTTCGCCACCGGCAACGTCGACCGCAGCATCGGCCAGACCATCTTCACCGCCGGCATCGTGCTCGCCGTGATGCTGCTCCCCATCGTCACCGCCATCACCCGTGAGGTCTTCGACCGCACGCCGACCATGCAGGTCGAGGGCGCGCTCGCGCTCGGCGCGACCCGCTGGGAGGTCATCCGGACCACGGTGTTGCCGTTCGGCAAGGCCGGCTACATCAGCGCGTCCATGCTCGGCCTCGGCCGTGCCCTCGGCGAGACCATCGCGGTGATGATCATCCTCGCGACCACCACCAACAACTTCGGCTGGAGCCTGTTCGACGGCGGTGACACGATCGCCTCGAAGATCGCCCGCGCCGCCGCGGAGTTCAACAACGCGAAGGTCGCGGGCGCGTACATCGCCGCGGGCCTGGTCCTGTTCCTGCTGACGTTCGTGGTCAACGCGATCGCCAGGTCGTTCATCGTGGGCAAGAAGGAGTACGAGTGAGCGCTCCCGTCTCCGACCTGGAACGGCCGGCCGCGACGCCCGCGTTCCAGCAGATCAGCACCGCTCGCAAAGCCAAGAACAGCATCGCCACGGTGCTGGTGGTCGGCGCGTTCGTCGTCGCCGTCGCGCCGCTGATCTGGTTGCTGTGGACGGTCATCGAACGCGGCCTGCCGCACGTCCTCAACGCCACCTGGTGGCAGAAGTCGCTGGGCACCCTCACCGGCAGGCAGTCCGGCGGCGGTGTCTACAACGCCATCTACGGCACCCTGATCCAGTCGCTGATGTGCGCGGTGATCGCCGTGCCGGTCGCCATCATGGTCGCCATCTACCTGGTGGAGTACGGCAAGCGGTCCCGGCTGGCCAAGGCGATCACGTTCACCGTGGACATCCTCTCCGGTGTCCCGTCGATCGTGGCCGCGCTGTTCATCTACGCCCTGTGGGTCACCACGTTCGGCCTGCCGCGCAGCGCGTTCGCCGTGTCGCTCGCCCTGGTGATGCTGATGATCCCGGTGGTCGTGCGGACCACCGAGGAGCTGCTCAAGATCGTGCCGGACGAGCTGCGTGAGGCGTCCTACGCGCTGGGCATCCCGAAGTGGAAGACGATCGTGAAGATCGTGCTGCCGACCGCGCTGTCCGGCATCATCACCGGCATCATGCTGGCCATCGCGCGGGTCATGGGTGAGACCGCGCCGGTGCTCATCCTGGTGGGCTACACCAGTTTCATCAACTACGACCCGTTCGGCGGGAACATGGCCTCGCTGCCGTTGTTCATGAACGTCCAACGGAACACCATCAACGAGATCGGTGACGCCCGGGTGTGGGGTGCCGCGGTCACCCTGATCGTGATCATCACCGTGATCAATCTGTTGGCTTCGTTGATTTCCAAGCTAACCTCGGTGAAGAGCAAGTGAGGCGGCCATGGCCAAGCGCATCGATGTGAAAGACCTGAACCTGTACTACGGCAAGTTCCACGCCGTGGACCGGGTGACCCTGTCCGTGCCGCCGCGCAACGTGACCGCCTTCATCGGACCGTCCGGCTGCGGCAAGTCGACTGTGCTGCGTTCGCTCAACCGGATGCACGAGGTCATCCCGGGTGCCCGGGCCGAGGGCAAGGTGCAGCTGGACGGCGAGGACATCTACGCGTCCACCGTGGACCCGGTGTCGGTCCGCCGCACCATCGGCATGGTGTTCCAGCGGCCCAACCCGTTCCCCACCATGTCCATCCGGGACAACGTGGTGGCCGGCCTGAAGCTGGCCGGGGTGAAGGAGCGCAAGCGGCTGGACGACGTGGCCGAGCGGGCCCTGCGGGGCGCGAACCTGTGGGCCGAGGTCAAGGACCGGCTGAACAAGCCCGGCGGCGGGTTGTCCGGCGGCCAGCAGCAGCGGTTGTGCATCGCCCGCGCGATCGCGGTGCAGCCGGACGTGCTGCTGATGGACGAGCCGTGCTCGGCCCTCGACCCGATCTCCACGCTGGCGATCGAGGACCTGATCACGGAGTTGAAGAAGGACTACACGATCGTGATCGTCACCCACAACATGCAGCAGGCCGCCCGGGTGAGCGACCAGACCGGGTTCTTCAACCTGTCCGGCGTCGGCCAGCCCGGCCGGCTGATCGAACTGGACGACACCGAGAAGATCTTCTCCAACCCCAGCGAGAAGGCGACTGAGGACTACATCTCCGGCCGCTTCGGCTGAGCGAGTGGGGTGTCCGCCGTCTTCGGGCGGCGGACACGCCGTTGGGCGGGTTTTGGCGGTCTCGTCGGTCACGGACCGCTCTCGGGTAAGGCCCAACTGGGTGGAACTCCGTGGGCACTAGGGACACGCTCGGTGGCTGGTTGGTACCGTGCGGTCAGATCCGGTGCGAACCCGAGGGGTCTTCATGTATGACGATGTCGATTCCGACGTTCCGGCTGCCTGGAACGACCCGGCGCGCAACGCCATGGACCAGATGCTGGAAAACATGAAGAACTTCAAGGAGTCCGCTGCGTCCGGGCACTTCGCGGTGAGCGAGTCCGGCGGGTACGGCCTGCTGGCCGCGCTGCGGGCGCTGGCGGACTATGTCGCGGCGGCCGAGGCCAAGCAGCTCGACCAGCAGCCGATGCTCGGCGGCAGCTACGGCGCGCGGGCGATGGCGCCGTTCGTCCAGGACGTCGCCTGTGACCAGCAGGGATTCCTGACCCAGCTGACCCGGTTGCGGGACGTCCTGGCCGACGCCGAGTCGGGGGTGCGCCAGGCAATGGCGAACTACCGCCAAAACGAGCACAGCGTCGCGGCCACGTTCCGCGGGTGACCAGTGTCCCAAGGAGAGGCGGCCATGCCGAACGAGGCCGACGGCGTCTACCAGCCTGATCATGCCCGGTCCACGCCGACCGTCGGCGAGATGATCGCGACGATCGCCGCCCACGCGGGCAGCGGCCCGCCCAGCGCGGTGTCCGGGGCGGACCTGCGGGTGGCTCCGGTCCCGGCCGGGGCGCTGTACGAGAACGTCGACCATCCGACGCTCAAGGCGATGGTCACCGACGGTGTGGACCCCGACCAGGTCGGTGCGCTCGCCGAGGCGTGGCGGACCGCAGGCGCGAAGCTGACCCAGTTCCAGACCGACGTGGCCGGCGCGGTCGACGCCAGCCGCGGTGAATGGCAGGGCGAAGCCGGCGACCTGGCCAGGCAGTTCATCGCCGGCGTCGGCCGGTGGGTCGGCGACGCCGGCCGCGGCGCCCAACTCGCCGGCACCCAGGCGGCCAAGCACTCGGAGGCCCTGGCGACGGCCCGCAACGCCATGCCCGAGCCGGTGCCGTTCGACGTGGACGCGGCCAACGCGGAACTGCGCAGCATCACCGACCCGGTCCTGTGGATCACGCGGTATGCCGAGCACATGAAGGCGTACGCCGAACAGCAGGCCGCCCAACGCCAAGCGGCCGAGGTGGTCACCAATTACGACACCGCGTTGGCGGACTCGTCGACCATGCCGGCCTTCGCGCCGCCGCCGGCGATGTCCCACCAGTCCGCGCCCGTGCCGCCGATGCCGCGGGTGTCGCACGAGATCCCGATGGTCCAAGTGTCCACTTCGGACGAACGAGCGGATCCGGGTGTGATCGGCTGATGCCGGCGTCGTTCACGCTGTCCGCGGCGGCGGTGGACATCGTCGCCGAGGCGCTCGGTGTCGACTGCCGGCGATACCCGTTCCAGGTCTCCGGAATCGGCGACTTCGTCGAGGAACGGGTCAGGATCGCGCAGGCGGTGTTCGCCGACCTGGCCCGCCGTGGCCTGGTGCGCGACGAACGCCTCGACCCGGACGTCGCCGAAGCACTGCGGCTGATGGCCCGCTACCGCGTGGCGATCGCCGTGATGGGCACGTTGGACGACGAAAGTGGGCTCTACGCAAGGGTTTCCGCGGGAACGGACCGTGGCCTGCTGGTGATCCAGGAAGGCCAGATGTTCCGCTTCGAGTTCATCAGCCCCGAGTCACTGGCGCGCGTCGCGGTGAGCCTGCTGCCGCGGCTGCGTCCCGGTCACGGCCAGTCCGTCACGATCACCACCGCGGCGCCGAAACCCGTTGCCACGGAAGAACATCGCGGCTTCGCCAAGCCGCTGCGGCCGGCCAGGACACCGTCGGAGTCCCAACTGGTCGCGGCCCAGGAGATGCTCCGCAAGCCCCGGACGGGCGCGGGCTACTTCGTGGTGTCCGCAATGGACTCCACCGGCCGGGAGACCCGGGCGCCCGGCCTGAGCTGGCTGGACACCGAAGAAGGCCGTTACATGGCACAGGCGAACCCGGATCAGGACGGCGGAACGTTCGCCCCCGCCGACACGGTCCGCCTGATCCAACAGCTGGATGACCTGATCGAGTCGGTCACCCAGTAGGCGCGGTCAGAACTCGTCCGTGCTGTAGTTGGGCATCTTGCCCGTCACGACGAACACGACGCGGTTGGCCACGGACACCGCGTGGTCGGCGAAACGCTCGTAGAAGCGGCCCAACAAGGTCACGTCGACCGCGGCCGCGACGCCGTGCGGCCATTCGCGATCCATCAACACTGTGAACAGGTGCTGGTGCAGGTCGTCCATCTCGTCGTCGGCGTCGTCCAGCGCGCGGGCGAGCGCGACGTCCTGAGTACGGATCACCTGTTCGGCCTCGCCGGCCATCTTGCTGGCGACCCGGCCCATCTCCGAGAAGTACGGGCGCACCGCCTCCGGGAGCACCGGCTTGGGGTGGCGGCGGCGCGCGGCCTTGGCCACGTGCAGCGCCAGGTCTCCCATCCGCTCCAGGCTTTCCGCCGCGTGGATCACCGCGAGCACGGTCCGCAGGTCGGTCGCCACCGGCGCCTGCAGCGCCAGCAGGGCGTACGCCGCCTCTTCGGTCTGGGCCCGCGCGTCGTCCACTTTGGCGTCGTCGCCGATCACCTGTTCGGCCAACGCCAGATCGGCTTCCAACAGCGCCCGGGTGGCGAGCTCCATCGCCTCGCCGACCATGGAACACATGTCCGCCAGTTGGTCCGCCAGCTGACCGAGCTGGTCGCGATAAGCCTCACGCATGGCGCCAGCCTAAGGCCAGGTGTCGCTTCTTACCGAATCGTGAAGTGAACCGTTAGTGAACCGCCGTCAACAACTAGGCGCACGTGGTGTCGCCGGCGTTGACCGTGGAGAGGCCGCCGGGCAGCGGAGCGGGCTGGCTCTGGCTCGGCGCGCCACCGTTGTTGGGCGGCGGGGCGGCGCCGTTGGCCTTCACGATGCTGCCCTTGAAGTCCGGGCCGAGGATCAGGATCACGGCGTTTCCGGCGGACGCCGTCTTCTCCAGCTGCGCGCCGGGAACCGCGGACGCCAAAGTGCGCGCGCCCGCCTCGTTGTCGCTGTACCGGACGACCGTGTTCGGCACCCGGTCCGGGCTGTTGTCCGTCCACACGACCTGGAAACCCTGGTTACGCAGGGCGGTCGCGGCGGGGCCGGCCTTGCCGTCGGCGGCACCGCCGTTGAGCACCTGCACCTTGACGGTCTTCGGGTCGACCGGGCCGGCCGGCGGGGCCGCCTGCTCCGGCGGCTTGTTCTGCGCCTGGCCCTGCGGGGCGCCCGCGTCGGTCTCGCCAGGCAGCGCCTGCCCGTTGATGATCGCGGTGAACAGGTTCTTGTTGTCCTTGTCGCGCAACACCTCGTTGCCGCGTTCGTTCGCACCCGTGAGAACGGTGGGCACCGTGATGAAGGTGACTTTGCCGGCACCGACGCTCTGCAGCGACCGGCCGAGTGTGATCAGGTCCTGGGAGGCGATGCCCTCGCCGAACGTCGCCTTGGTGAAGGCGTTGATGAAGCTCGTCAGCTTGCCGGGGTCGAGCAGCACCTGGTTGGACATCGCCTTGCGCAGCAACGACGACAGGAACCGCTGCTGGCGCTTCATCCGGCCGTAGTCGGACGTGGGGTCGCCGTTCTTGGACGTGGGGCTGTCGTGCACGTGCCGGGCGCGCACGAAGTTCAGTGCCGCGTCGCCCTCCAGTTTCACGTTCTGGCCGGGCGTCTGCACGATCCAGGTCTTCAGCTCGGTGTCATACATCGGACGTTCGACGCACACCTCGACGCCTTGTACGGCGTCGACCATTTCCTTGAAGCCGTTGAAGTCGATGCCGACGAAGTGGTTGATCTTCAGGCCGGTCAGGCTCTGGATGACCTTGGTCACACACAGCGGGCCGCCGACCTGGAACGCCGTGTTGAGCTTCTGGTTCTTGGCGGGCTTGACCTGTTCGTTGCTGTACGTGCTCTTCTGGGAGTCGTAGCGCTGGCACTGCGGCCGCTGGATCTCCAGATCGCGCGGGAACGACACCATGACGACGCGTTTCCGGTCCTTCGGGATGTGCGCGACGATCACCGTGTCCGAACGGGCACCGGGGACCTGGTCAGCGGTGCCGACACCTTCCTCGGCGTCCGCACCGGCCCGCGTGTCCGAGCCGACCATCAGGAAGTTCTCGTCGCCCAGCTGGGCGGGCGCGTTCTGGATGTCCGTGGAGTTCTCGTCGAGCGCCTGAACCTTGTGGACCTGATCGTCCACGTACTTCTGGCCGCCCCACACCACACCAGCGGCCACCAACAGGATCGCCGCCACCGTGATCGCGGAGATCCTGCCGGCTAAGACCAGCGGACGGTGCTTGCGCTTGGTGAGCTTGGGCTGCGACGGCGGTCGCACCAGTTCAGTGGGGAGCTCGGCCAATTCGAGCTCGTCCTGACTGAGGATGCCTGGCAGGTCTTCGGCGAGGGCGTCAGGCTCTTCTACGCCCCCGCTTTCGGCTTTTAGCCACGGCATCATGCGCTCGCGCTTCTCCTTTTTCAGACGTTCCTCTTCGGCGAGCTCGTCATGGACCGCGGAGAAGCGGGCGAGAGTGGCGTCGACCCGGCGGATCTCCTGCACGCTCTCCGAGATGGCCTCCATCTCGGTGGTCATGCTGATCGGGTCGAGCTCACGGACCGGCGGCGTTGGCCGGTCAGGTTTCGGGCGCTGCAACGCCGGCGGCACGGCCGGGTTGGCCCCGGTCTGCTGGTTCGGCGGCAGCTGCGGGATCGGCAGCTGAACCGACGCCTGGCCCGGCGACTGCTGGACGGGCAACGGTCCGGACGACTGTCCCGGCGGAATCGGGAGCTGCACGGACGCCTGTCCCGGACCGGGGGGGATCGGCAGCTGGGCGGACGGCTGGGGCGCCGGCCGTCCGTTGGCCGGCGGCCGCTGCTGCGGACGGGGCAGTGTTCCGGTTCCCTGCGGCATGGGCCGTGGCCCGGACGAATGACCGCGCGGCGGCGGCGGAACCTGATATGTACCGGATGCTTGCGGGTTCAGTCGCGGGCCCGTCGTGGCGGGTGTCCCGTTGGTGGTGCCGGGCGCCGGGCGCGGTGGCTGGGGCCTGCGCGGCTCGGGCCGGGGCAGCTGGACCGAGTCCTGCCGGTCCAGTCGCTGCACCTGTGCTGAGTCGTGGCGGTCCAGCTGCGGAAGCTGGGCCGAGTCATGCCCGTTCGGACGGGGCAACAGCGCCGAGTCCTGGCGGGGCGACCCGGCTGGTTCGTGGCGGTCGCCGCGCGGCATCTGGGCCGAGTCGTGGCGGTCCGGCCTGGGAAGGACGGCCGATTCCTGGCGGTCCGGTCTGGGCAGCGGCTGTGCGCGCTGCGGTGGCTCGACCCGTGGCGGTTCCATCCGCTGGCGCGGCTCGACCCGGGGGGGCTGGGCCTGCCTGCGAGGCTGTGCGGCCCGTCTCGGCGGTGCGGCCGGCATGACCGGCTCCGCCGAGCGCGCGGCCCGTTGCGGGCCTCGCGGGGGCTGCGGCGCCGGAGCTACCGCTGTCGTCTGAGGAATCGGCAGGTCAGTGCGGGTGTGCCGCTTGACCAGATCCGAGACGCTGACCCCGCCCGAGTCCTCCATTGACCGTCTGCGACGGCGCGGCTGCTGTTCGGGTGACGCTTCCTCGGTCGAGTGACGACTGCGGCGGGAACCAGTGCCGTACGGGTGATCTTCCTCTGGCACCAGGTCTCCCTCCAATCTCAGTCACGTCACGATATCAACACGGTCCCGCTTGTCTAGACGCGCGGGGGAACAAACAGTGTCGCAGACCCTCTGTGGTCGCTGCCCAGGGATAGTACGGGCGGTGTCCACCGATGACGACAGTCCGAGGGTTTTTGCTCACTTTCAGTACGCAGAACCGCCCATGCCAGTAGGCCGAACGGGGGATGGTGTCGCTCTGTGAAACAACGGCTCAGAACGCCAGCGCCCGCGGCTCCGTCACAGCTCTGCGGCCTGCGGCGGGCCCGGCGAGGAACGTCCGGCCACCCACTTGGTACGCCACAGCGTTCCGTCCGGACTGCTTGGCGGTGTACAGCAGACCATCCGCTTGGCGCAGTTGCCGCTCCGGTCCGACCCCGATGCCCGGCATGGGCTCGTAGGCGATGCCGATACTCACAGTCACCCGCAGGCCCAGCACGATCTTGGTCCACGGGTGGTTCTCCACCCTGATCCGCGCGGCCTCGGCCATCGCGACCGCGGCCGGACCGTCCACACCGGGCAGAACCAGTGCGAACTCCTCGCCGCCGTACCGCGCGCAGAACGCGTCCTCCGGCAGGCCCTCCTGCAGCAGTTCGACCACGTGCTGCAGCACCCGGTCGCCGATCAGGTGGCCGAACGTGTCGTTCACCTGCTTGAACCAGTCCAGGTCGACGAGCGAGACCGCGAGGCCGCCGGACCGGCCGTGCCACTCGGACAGCAACGTCACCAGGCGCTGGTCGAGATAGCGGCGGTTGTAACTGGCCGTGAGGCTGTCCCGGATGCTCTGTTCCCGCGCCTCGGCGTGCTCCCGGCGCAACCTGTCGACCTCGCGGCGAAGCTGTTCGGGAATGTGCGGCGGTTCGGTCCGGTCCGCGTGCACGAGTTCAAGGGCGGACCGCAGATGCTGGTACGCCTGCCGCCACTGGCCACGGGACGCCAGCAGCGTGGCGATCGACTCGTGCAGCTGCACCAGGCTCGCGCCGTCGGCCGTGCTCGCGCCGCCCGGGCCCTGGTCCGGCCATTCCGCCGCGTCCGATACAGGGTCCGATACGGGCTCAGGCTCGGCGACCCCGCGTCCGAGTCCGGTCACCGCCTTCACCTCCCTCATCTACCTCTGTCGACCGGATGGCGGCCAGGCTTGAGACGCAGAGGCGAGGACAGCGTGGATTTCCCTCTACCGGTGGATGAGTGGTTGCTCCAACCAAGTGATGTTGTGTGACACGCCTCGCAGTCACCGCGGGCACGGCATGAAGCCGTACACCGACCCGTCGAGGACGACCACCCGCTCGGACCCGATCTGCTGGCCGAGGGTCTGTCCGTTCTTCAGGACCGTCAGCGAGACGGCCACGACATAGACGTTTCCGCGCGGATGCGTTCCGGACTGCGGTGCCCACGCCTGGTCCGGCCGCAGGGTGCGCAGCGCGGGGTCGGCGTCGATGGTGAGGCCGCCGAGGTCGCACAGCAGGTTCTTGAAGTCCGGATGCTGTGTTCTCCGCAGGAACTCCACCTGCGCGTCGGGTCCGGTGGCGCCCGCCTCGTCGAGTGCCTTGAAGTAGCCGGCCACAAGATCCGGGTCCGACGGCTGGACGGGCGTGCCGCGAACAGCGATCGAACACCCCACGAGCAGTAACGCCAGCGGTAACGCCCCCACCAGGCCGCGCATGCGATCAGCCGCCCGAGTGCATCACGTCCGCGGCGAACGGGACCGACGTGTCGTCCGGGTCGTCGAGCCACCCTGCCGGCAACGTCACCTTCCCCGGCGATCCCTGCCGGCCCCGCGGCCCCTCGGCGTCGGCGGGGAACGGCGCGTCGTGGTCGAGTTCCCCGATCAGGTCCTCGATCTCACCGACCGTGGCGACCAGGGCGAACCGTTGCCGCAGATCGGACCCGACCGGGAAACCCTTGAGATACCAGGCCATGTGTTTCCGTAGGTCCCGAACTCCCTTGTCCTGACCCAGATGCGCGGCCAGGAGCGTGGCATGCCGGTGCAGGATCTCGGCGACCTGCCCCAACGACGGCGGCTCCGGCAACGGCTCCCCACGGAACGCGGCCTGCAGCTCGGCGAACAACCAAGGCCGCCCAAGGCATCCACGCCCCACCACAACGCCGTCACATTCGGTCTCGCGCACCATGCGTTGCGCGTCCTCGGCACTGAAGATGTCCCCGTTGCCCAACACCGGAATGCTCGTGACAGCCTCCTTGAGCCGCGCGATCGCAGTCCAGTCGGCTGTACCGCTGTATCGCTGAGCAGCCGTGCGCGCGTGCAAAGCGACCGCCCGCGCCCCTTCGGCCTCCGCGATCCGCCCGGCGTCAAGGAACGTGTGATGGTCGTCGTCGATCCCGATCCGGAACTTCACCGTCACCGGCACATCCCCGGCGGCCTTGACCGCGGCCCGGACAATCTCCCCGAACAACCGCCGCTTGTACGGAAGCGCGGCGCCCCCACCCTTCCTGGTGACCTTGGCCACCGGGCACCCGAAGTTCATGTCGACGTGGTCGGCCCGGTCCTCACCCACGACGATCTTGGTGGCCTCCGCGACAGTGGCCGGATCCACCCCGTAGAGCTGCATGGACCTCGGGTGCTCGGCGGCGCCGAACGTGATCATGTGCATGGTCTTCTCGTCACGTTCGACGATCGCGCGCGCCGTGATCATCTCGCAGACGTAGAGCGAAGTGGGGCTGCCGAACTCCCGACACAGCTGCCGGAACGCCACATTCGTGATGCCCGCCATGGGAGCGAGCACAACGGCCGGATCGACCACATACGGGCCGATCCGCAGCGAAGGAGTCCCGACAGGCACGCACATAGGCTAGCTGGCGACAGCCACCTCCCCCGTTGTGGCTCGCCAGCTCGTTCGGCAGATCCACGGCCGAACTCTCGGCAGATGAGCGACGATTCCTTCGGCAGATCCACGACGGCCAGGTATGTCCGGGCCGGCGAGGTTGTCGTCAACCGGGTCCTCTTCGGACGTTCACACGGTGAACAACCCCCAGTAGACGGCCCACGGCAGGAACGCGGCCACACCGGCCAACAACAGGCCGCGTTGGACCCGGGCGTGCCGCCAGCCCCGCACGGCAAAGCCGGCGCCGACCACGACTCCCACTGCGACAAGCTGTAACAGCAGCCAGGTTGGCGGCCGGCCGAGGACGGCGGTGTCGACGTCGACCGCCCCGGTCGACACCACGGAGAACAGGTAGCCGAAGGTTCCGAAGACCGCGATCAGGCCGGCAAGCGCGGTCAGCCTGGCCGGCCAGCGTCCCGGCGGGCGGTGGGTCGTCCGGCGCAGTCGGCGGACGGCCGCGCACACCGGATACGCCAGGAAACCGACCAACATCACCGCGAACAGCCCCAGTTGCACCACAAGTCCCTCGTACCAGGCGAGCGGTTCGGTTGGCGAACTGGCCAGTGGTTGGGCGGGTGGTGGGTCCGCGCTCGCTGATGGCGGGCCGGCGGCCAGTCCGTTGACCCAGGTGGTGACCAGGTCGACGAACCCGGGAGCGAACTCGGTGGCGGCGGCTTTGTTGAATCCGTCCGCGCTGCGGCGCATGTTGTGGTTGGCGTCCTTGACGACTCGCAAGGTGTAGTGCTGGTTGCCGCCTCGGTCCAGCGACTCGCGGAACAGCGCCAGGCTTTCCCCCGGCGCGGTCGACCGGTCGTGGTCGGCGAACACGCCCAGCAGCGGTTGGCGGACGCGCTGCAGAACCGCTGTCGGTTCGTAGGCCGTGTCCCCGAACAGGCCCGCGGCGACAAGCATTCGGCTGGCGTTCAATCCGATTGGACCGACCAGCGCTCCGGAGATCCCGGCGTGGGCCAGGTACGTCCGGTCGCTCCACAGTTGTGTCCGGTCCGCCGGCAGGGCGCTGGCGCTCGCGGTGACCACGAACGCGATGTCGGCGGACTTGGTGGCGGCCAGCGGGGCGACCCAACCGCCCTGGCTGTGCCCCCAGAGCCCGACCCGGGACGGTGTCACGTCCGGTCTGGTCCGCAGGAGTTCGACGCCGGCGATGGCGTCGTCGGCCAGCGTGGTGAAGGAACTCGTGGCCCGGGAGTAGTCGCTGCGTTTGTCGTAGATCAGCACCACGATCCCGGCCCTGGCGAACGCCTCCGCCTCCGGCCGGTAGGCGTCCCGGCCGCGGGCGCCGGCCCCGGCGAGCAGGACCATGCCCGGATGGCCGGTCCCGTTCGCGGGCGCGACGATGGTGCCGTGCAGATTCTGGTAGCTGACGTCGGTGTTGGTGATGTCGTCGGCCGCGGCGACCGGCGGGGCCATGGCCAGCAGCGGCCCGGCGACCAGGCCGGCGAGTTTGCTTTTGAGCAGCACGAAGTGCTCTCCTGTCTTCGGAAGTGACCGCATTGCTTCCCACCAGCTGGGCCGTTGAGTTGCCGCTCGACGGCCCAGCGCTCGTTACCTGCCGGCCTCCTTGGGATCGGGGAAGGCGATGAAGCGGGTCAGCACGGTCCGCGCACCCGCGGGGGTGTCCTCGTCCGGCCGTTGAAACCGCTTGAGCAAGTCGAGGTACGCGTCGAAGAACTCGGCCAGCTCGTCGAGGCTGACCCGGATCGCTCCCCGCGAGTAGGGCAGCGCGTCCCCCCACGGCCCCAGCGTCTCCCTGGAATCCAGGAACTCGCCGAAAGTCGCCATGTCCTCGGTCAACCACAGCTGGTTCAACCGCTCCAGTTCGGCGCGCAGCTGTGGCTCCTGCTCGCCGCGCGGCGGGAAGCGCAGGCTCTTGCGGGCCGGCCGCCACCAACGTTCTTTGCCCTTGGCCAGCTCCGGCGCCTCCTCGACGAGGCCGTGCTCGGCGAGGACGCGCAGGTTGTAGCTGGTGCCGCCGGTGGTCACGCCGAGTCGGTCGGCCAGCGTCGTCGACGTGGCCTCGCCAAGGCGGCCCAGCTCACGCAGGATGCGCTGGCGCAACGGGTTGGCCAGCGCCCTGGCCGTGGACAGGTCGACGAAGTCGTCGGGCATGGTTGCACGATAATTGATGCATCACTTCTCGTGCAACTAGGCCGTCCTCGATCGTCGCACAGCGCGCGACCCGGTTCGGTTGTCATACTGGGCTGATGGCAGAGACGATCGTTGAGCCGTGCCCGGACTGCGGGTCCGACGGCATCCCCATCCTGTACGGGCTGCCCACCTACTACGCGCAGGTGGCCGCCGATGAGGGGAAGATCCGTCTGGCCGGCTGTGTCGTCCGCGGGCCGGACCAGCAGCAGTGGGTGTGCACCGCGGACGAAAGGCACGAGTGGACGAACGGGCCGCGTTGGCTGGCCGTGATCGACGCCATCTTCGACGACTACGAGAACAGGTCCCGTTCGTAGCGAGCCGTCCTTAGTGGACGTCAGTCCGTGCGGGCGCGGCTGGGTGCGACCCGGTCCGGTTCGTTGGGCTGTTTGGGATACACCGGTGGCCAGGGCGCGTCCATCAGGCCGGCGGCCATGTCCCGCTCGTGCATCGCCAGCAACGGTTCCAGCGACTGGGGGTGGGCGTTTATCTCCGCCCACGGGTCGCCCAGGGCCGCCAGCCGGCCCGGAACCGACGCCAGGTCAAGGGAATCCGGTGTCACGTCGTCGAATTCGTCCCAGGACAGCGGGGTGGAGACCGGGCCGGTGACCCGGTCGCGGACCGACCACGCGCCGAACACGGTTTTGTGCGGCGCGTTCTGGTTGTAGTCGACGAAGATCCGCTTGCCGCGCTCCTCTTTCCACCAGGCGGCGGTGATCAGGTCCGGTCGTCGGCGTTCCAGTTCCCGTGCGACGGCCACCGCCGCCGCGCGCACCTGGTAGGAGTCCCATCGGGGCTGCAGGCGCATGTAGACGTGCAGTCCGCGCTTTCCGGTGGTCTTCGGGTACGCCACCAGGCCCAGTTCGGAGAGCAGTGCTCTCAGTTCGTGGGCCGCCTTGACGGCCTGGGCGAACCCGGTTCCTGGTTGCGGGTCGAGATCCAGGCGGAGTTCGTCCGCGTACTCCGGGGTGTCGGCGAGGAACGGCCACACGTGGAAGCCGAGGCACGCCAGGTTCACCGCCCACGCCACGTGCGCCAGGTCGGCGATCACGAGCGCTCGTGACGGTGTTCCGTTGACGGTCGACACGGTCGTGGTGACCAGCCAGTCCGGGATGGTGTCCGGGACCCGTTTCTGGAAGAACGACGGTCCGCCGGCGCCGCGCGGGAACCGTTGCATCAGCACCGGCCGCCCGCCCATCGTGCGCATCAGCGGCTCGGCCACCGCGAGGTAGTACTCCACCAGGTCGAGTTTGGTCTCCCCGCGAGAAGGGAAGAACACCTTGTCCGGGCTGGAAATGGCGACGTCATGCCCGGCGACCAGCACAAACGTCAACCTACCCCGCCTGACAGGAACTGTCAGTCTCTCGATGCAGAATTGACCCTGTGCGAGCGAGCCGGTTGTTGTCCGCCCTCCTGCTGTTGCAGGCCCGGGGCCGGATGACCGCGCAGGAGCTCGCCGACGAGTTGGAGGTCTCGGTCCGGACCGTCTACCGGGACGTGGAGTCGCTCAGCGCCGCCGGGGTGCCGGTGTACGCCGACCGTGGCCCGGCCGGCGGCTACCGGCTGCTGGCCGGCTACCGGACCCGGCTGACCGGGATGACCACGGCCGAGGCCGAGTCGCTGTTCCTGGCCGGCATGCCCGACCAGGCCGCCGAACTGGGTCTTGGCCAGGTCCTGGCGGCCGCCCAGCTGAAGCTGCTCGCCGCGTTGCCGCCGGAACTGCGGGACCGGGCCGACTCGATCCGTTCGCGGTTCCTGCTGGACGCGCCCGGCTGGTTCCGGGAGCAGGCTTCGCCGCCGCTGCTGGCCCCGGTCGCCGCCGCGGTGTGGGAGCAGCACCGGATCGCCGTGCGCTACCGGCGGTGGAACTCCTCCGAGGTGGACCGGGTGCTGGAGCCGCTCGGCCTGGTGTTGAAGAACGGCACGTGGTACCTGGTCGCGACGGCGGTCGGCTCGGCCGAACCGCGGACGTTCAGGGTCTCCCGCGTGCTCACCATCGAACAGCGGGAGAGCTTTCTGCGGCCGGCCGGATTCGACCTGGCCGCGCACTGGGAGACCGCGGCGGAACGGGTCGAGACCACGTTGTGGCGGGGCCGGGCCAAGGTCCGGCTGTCCCCGCACGGCCTGCGGATGGCGTTCCTGCTGGGGCCGGTCGTCGGCCGGGCGCTGCGGGAGACGGACCACAGTCCGGACGGGGACGGCTGGACCACGGTGACGCTGCCGATCGAGACCAACCGGCACGCGCTGCACTCGATCCTGCAGCTCGGCCCGGACGCCGAGGTCCTGGAGCCGGTCGAGTTGCGGGAGATGTTCGCGCAGGCCGCAGCCGAGCTGGCTCGCAGGTACACCTAGCCCAGGTCGCGGGCCAGCAGGTCGTCCTCGGTCTCCCGTCGGACAAGCAGGCGGGACTGGCCGTCGCGGACGGCGACGATCGGCGGCCGGCACACCTGGTTGTAGTTGGAGGCGAGCGAGTGGTGGTACGCGCCGGTCATCGGCACGGCCAGCAGGTCGCCCGCGTGCACGTCGGTGGGCAACGGCACGTCTTCGGCGATCACGTCGCCCGCCTCGCAGTGCCGCCCGACGACCGTGACCGTCCTCAGTGGAGCGTTCGACTGCCTGCCGGCGAGCCGGACGCAGTACTTGGCTCCGTACAAGGCGACCCGCATGTTGTCGCTCATCCCGCCGTCGACCGCGACGAAGCCGTTCTTCACGGTCACCACCCGGTAGAGCGTGATCCCGGCGGGTGCGACGACCGCGCGGCCCGGTTCGATCGTCAGGTGTGGCACGGGAAGCCCGACCGTGGCGGCGGTGTAGCTGACGGCCACCCGGACGCGTTGCGCGTAGCCGGTCAGGTCGAAGGTGGGCTCGCCGGGCAGGTACGGCACCGCGTGGCCGCCGCCGAGGTCCAGTTCGCGCAGCACGATCCCGTGGGTGTCCCGGATCTGCCCCATGAACGTCACCATCCGGCGCGCGGCCTCCTCGTAACCGGCCACGGTCGACACCTGTGAGCCGATGTGGCAGTGCAGGCCGGCCAGCCGCAGGCTCGGCTGCGCCAACACCGCGGCGACGGCCTCGGCGGCGGCACCTCCGCTCAGCGGGAAACCGAACTTCTGGTTGTCCACCCCGGTCGTGATGGCCTTGTGGGTGTGTCCGTCCACTCCGGGCGTGACCCGGACCAGGACGCGTTGGGGGTAGCGGGCGAGGGCGCCGAGTTGGGCGATCTCGTCAAGGGAGTCGACCACGATCCGGTCCACCTCGTACGCCAACGCCGCCTTGAGGTCCTCGGGTGTCTTGACGTTGCCGTGCATGAGGATCCGGGTGGCCGGGAAGCCGACCGACCGGGCCACGGCCAGTTCGCCCGCCGAGCACACGTCCAGCGACAGGCCCTCCTCGGCGACCCACCGCAGCACGGCCTTGCAGGTCAGCGACTTGCCCGCGTACGCGACCTCCACCTCGGGCAACGCGGTCCGGTAGGCCCGGCAGCGGCGCCTGACCTCGTCCTCGGCCAGGACGTACACGGGCGTGCCGAACCGCGTGGCGAGTTCGTTCGCGGACACGCCCGCGACGCACAGGCCGTCCGGTCCGATGCTCGTGCCGAGCGGCCAGACGTCCTGGTCCAGCTTGGCACGCAACGACTTGCCCATACTTGGCAGTACGTCCGCGAGGGTCACCGTGTCCTCCTTTGTGGTCGGTACGTCAACCACAACGCCGATCCGGCGGCAGAGCGCCCGGCGCGGACACAGTCATGACGACCATGCGGACCTTGTTAGCGCGATCCTGATGGCGGGGTGGCGTGGGCCACTACGTCATCGACTTGTTGGCCGCTGTTTGTTGGCCGCCGTGTGCCGGACCAGCCCGGCCACCATGTCCGAGGTGATCTTCTGCAACGCCCGCCGGTACACCCAGCCCATCCCCGGCACCTTGCACCGGAACGTGGTGTGCCAGTGGATGTCAGTGCCGCCGTTGGCCGCGGACAGGTCGATGATCGCTCGGTAACCCCTAAGGGGGAGCCCTTCGAGCAACTCGTAGCTGAACCGTTCGTTCTCGACCAGCTCGGCGACCCGTTCCCGCATCTTGTACCTGCCGGTGTGGAAGTTGCGGATGGCGCCGACGCTCTCCGGTTCGGGTGATCCGGGCCGTTCCAGTACGAACCGTTCGACCGTGCCCCAGGTCGGCCAGGTCGAACCGGCTTTCAGTAGCGCGTAGACCGCGGCCGGCTCGGCATCGGAGTGGCCACGGGCCGCCAGGCGTTGAAGTCCCATGTACCACATGGTACATGTACCATGTGGTCCAGTGAACGCGAAAGAACGCCTGCTTGCCGCCGCCGTCGACTACGTCGCCGAACACGGGGTCGGCGACCGGAGCCTGCGGCAGATCGCCGGTGCGCTCGGCACCAGCCACCGGATGCTCATCTATCACTTCGGCTCGAAGGAAGGGCTGCTGGTGGCGATCATCCGGACGGTGGAGGCGCGCCAGTTGGAGATCATGGCCAGCATGGCGGCGGTGCCGGGCGAGTCGCCGGGTGACGCGGCCCGGCGCTACTGGCAGGGGCTCGCCAACCCGGCGCTGTGGCCGAACGAGCGGCTCTTCTTCGAGGTGTACGGCCAGGCCCTGCAAGGCCGCCCCGGAACCACCCACCTCCTGAACGACATCGTCGACTCGTGGGTGAAGCCCCTGACAGCGATGATCGTCTCGCACGGCTTCAGCGAGGCGGACGCCATGGCGCACGCCCGCCTCGGCTTGGCCGTCACCCGCGGTCTGCTGCTCGACCTGCTCGCGACGGGGGACCGCGCGGCGACCGACGCGGCGATGGACAAGTTCATCGAGATGTACGAAGGTCAGCTGCCTGGCCGCGCCAACCCGCTCTCGTAGGCGAGGACGGCCGCGTGCGTGCGGTCCCTGGCGTTGATCCTGGTGAACAGCCGGGACACGTACGTCTTGACCGTCGCCAGGGTCAGGTCGAGCTCACGCGCGATCTCCGAGTTCGTCCGGGCCCGCGCGATCAGTTTGAGCAGCCGTACGTCCTGGTCGGACAGTTCAGGCAGCCGTGCCCCGGGAATGCCGACGGTGTTCAGGAGCCGCCGCGTCACCGACGGCGACAGCAGCGCGCCACCCTCAGCGACCGCACGAACGGCCTCGACGACACGCTCCGGCGGCGCGTCTTTCACCAGGAACCCGCTGACCCCGGCCCGCAGTGCCGCGTGCACGTTCTCGTCGTGGTCGAACGTGGTGAGGATGAGGACCCGGGACTCGATCCGCCGGGCCGCCGTGATGCCGTCGACACCGGGCATCTGGATGTCGAGCAGAACCACGTCCGGCCGGTCGACCCGGGCCGCGCTGATCGCTTCCTCGCCGCTGGCCACCGCGCCCACCACGGTCATGTCCGGCTCACTGTCGATGATCATCCGCAAACCCATGCGCGCGATTGGCGAGTCGTCGCAGATCAGTACGGTGATCACGCCGGGAACACCGCCCGCACCGACCAGCCGCCGTCGGGAGCTGGACCGGCCGTCAGCTCACCGCCGGCGAGGCAGGCCCGTTCGCGCATCCCTTTCAGACCGTGCCCGAACTCCGCCGACCCACCGCATCCGTCGTCGTCGACGCGGACCTCCACCACGTTCGGCAGGTAGCGGACGTACACCCGAGCAGTCGCCGGTCCCGCGTGCCGCAGCACGTTCGTCAACGACTCCTGGACGATCCGGTAGGTCGCCAGGTCCACGTCCAGCGGCAGCACCCTGGCCTCCCCGCTGATGGTGACCTGGACCGGCAGCCCGGTCCTGCGGATCCGATCGACCAAAGTGGACAGATTGGCGAGGGTCGGTCCGCGCAACGAGTCGACCAGCGCCCTGGTCTCGGCCATGCCCTGCCGGCCGGCCTGTTCGATCTCGGCGAGCACCGCGACGGCCGCGGCCGGATCGGTTCGCGCGGCCCGGCGCCCGCCACCGGCGAGGATCACCATGCCGCTCATCGTGTGCGCCAGCATGTCGTGCAGTTCCCGCGCGATCCGCGTGCGTTCCTCGGCCGTTGCCTGTGTCCTGGCCTGATCCTGCAGAACCCGGTGGTACAGGCCGAGAGCCCAGGCTGAGCCGAGGTAGCCCACCATGGTCACCACGGCGAGCATGACGCCGCCTTGGGATTTCTCCTCGGTAACCGGCACCATCGCGGCCAGCACCGCCACTGCGACGACGATCACCGCGACACCGGTGATGTTGGCGTGCCGGCGCGGGGCATAGGCCGGCACGCCGTACAGCGCGATCCACGCGACGAACACCAGCCCCAGCCCCGAGTCGAGATGCCAGAAGACCGACGCCACCAGGGCGGGCGCGATCGTCGCGAGCACCAGGACCGGACGCCGGCGCCGCCAGATCAACGGCACACACCCCAGGACCATGGCACCCAAAGCGAGCCAGGACATGCCGCAACGCTAGGTCGATCGGCCGCGGTTGACTTCCGGGAGATACCCGGGTCGATCACCGGCCCGACCCTGAGGCGGCATGGCCGCCCGACCCGGTGTCAGGGCTGGGAACGGATGTCCAGGTCCGGGATGAACGGCAGCTGCGGCCAGACCGACCGGTCGTACAGGTTGTACGGGTGGTGCGGTTCGGGCTTGCTCAGTTCGGTGAGCTCGTCGTGCGGCACGTCGAAGTCCAGTGCGCCGAGGTTGTCGTCGAGTTGCTTGCGGGTGCTGGCGCCGATGATCGTGGACGTCACCGTCGGGCGGTTCGCCACCCAGTTCAGCGCCGCCTGGGCCGGCGTGCACCCGACCTCGCCGGCCACTTTCACCAGCTGGTCGAGGATGGCCCACTTCTGGTCGCCGTGCCGCTGGCGCCGGAAGTGCTCGAACCGGGTGAAGCGACCGTCGCCGCTGAGCCTGCCGTCCTCGGCCCGGGTGTACTTGCCGGTCAGGAAGCCGCCGCCGAGCGGGGACCACGGGATCAGGCCCATGCCCATGTCCCGCATGGCGGGCACGTGTTCCCGTTCGATGTTGCGCTCGACCAGTGAGTACTCCATCTGCAGCGCGTTCACCGGCTCGAGGCCGCGGCTGACGGCCAGGGTGTGCGCCTTGGCCGCGTACCACGCGGGCACGTCGCTGAAGCCGACCGCGCGGACCTTCCCGGCGCGCACCAGGGTGTCGAGAGTGGACACGATCTCCTCGACCGGGGTGTACGTGTCCCAGAAGTGCAACCAGTACAGGTCGATGTAGTCGGTGCCCAGCCGGCGCAGGGAGGTGTCCAGCGACCGCAGGATGTTCTTGCGGCCGTTGCCCCAGCCGTTCGGGTCGGTGGCGTCGACCGCGCCGGTGAACTTGGTCGCCAGCACGATCCGCTCGCGCGACCCGGTCTCGGCGAGGAACTTCCCCAGCAGTTCCTCGCTGGCGCCACCGGCGTAGTTGACGGCCGAGTCGACGAAGTTGCCGCCCCACTCCAGGTAGCGCTGGAAGATCGCGCGGGACGTGTCCTCGTCGCTGCCCCAGTCGGGCGCGCCGAACGTCATCGTGCCCAGGGCGAGCGGGGAGACTCGCAGACCTGTGCGGCCCAGCAGGTGGTAGTGCGTCATGACCTGACCTTCGCCGAGGGTGAACCTACAATCGGGGGAACCGTGCCGATATCCCACGATACGGAGGATCCTCCGGTTGTCAACCGAGTCCGCTCGCCCGCAACGCGCCGACGCCCGCCGCAACCGTGCGCGGGTGCTGGCGGTCGCCCAGCAGGTCTTCGAGGCCGAGGGGCTGGGGGTCACAGTCGACGATGTGGCGCGGCGGGCAGGTGTCGGCGTTGGCACGGTCTACCGGCACTTCCCCACCAAGGAAGCCCTGTTCGAGGCGATCGTGGCGGCCCGGGTGGCGCAGCTCGCGCAGGACGCCAAGGCGTTGGCGGCGGCCGACGACCCCGGCGCCGCGTTCTTCGACTTCTTCGAGATGATGATCAAGAAAGTGGCGCTGAACAAGGCGTTCGGCGAGGCGCTCAGCGCGGCCGGGCGCGACCTGAGCGAGATCTCCCGGACGTCCGGCCAGATGGTCCAGGAGGCACAGGCCCTGCTGTTGAAGCGCGCTCAGGACGCCGGTGCCGTGCGGGCCGATCTCACGCCGGCCGAACTCAAGGCGGTGGTGGTCGGCATCGTCACGATGGAACGCCACCTGGACGGTGAACCCGGCCGGCTGACCAAGATCGTGCTGTCCGCGCTCAGAACTTAGTGTCCGCCAACGTGTTCCAGAACATCAGCTCGTATTCCAGCAGCAGCTTGCCGTGCCGGCGTGCCTCGTCCGGACGCCAGCCGGTGTCGAGCGCGGCCTGGATCGCCGCGAGCGCGTGCTGCTCGGGCTCTGCCACGGGGGTGGCGAAGAAGTCGAAGAACGCGGCGCCATGGTCGTCGAAACCGTAGTTCGCGCGCAGTGACTTCGCGATCTCCGCGCAGAACTCGCCGAACGCGGCGAAGTTCGCGAACAACGCGAGCACCGCGTCGACCGGCTCGGCATTCAGGGCGAGCGAGGCCACATATGCCGCATACGCCTGACAACCGGCCTGTGATTCATATGAACTTTCGTCGAACTTGGCCGCGTCGATCAACGGCTGTACGAGGTCCAGCGCGAGCCCCTCGCCGCCGGCGAGCCCGCTGAAGAACTGCCGCGCGCCCGGCTCGGTGGCCCGCGCGGCCAAAGTGAGGAATGCCCGCCAGTCGCTTTGGATGATCCAACGTTCCTCGGCGGCCAACGCGCCGATCACGGCCACTGGCGCGGCACCTTCGGCCAGGTGCGCCAAAAGGCGGTTCGCGCCGGTCGGAGGGGTGAGATCGTTCTGCAATTCGGACAAAACTGCACGTGCGGAAGACGTCACGGGGCTAACGTTACGCGAATACTGAATGGTCATTGTCACGCCGGGGGCGGCGTAAGGATGTAGGTTCGCCGCACGTCTCTGTGTCGACCTGGGGGTCAACCTGAGAAGGTGAGCAGACGTAAGGAGAGACATGGACCTACACGACCTGGTCGCGGCGCAGGTCGAGCGGGCGTGGCAGGCCGAGGTGGCGTACGACCGGCTCGTCGCCGACCGCGGCATCAGCCCTGACCACGCCGGCCACCTGCTGCGGTTCGCCGTACAGCGGATCGCCGAGGGCACAACGTCCACGATGGACCCGTACGCGCTGGCCACCACGTGGCTCAACGCCCGATGAGGACAGTCGGGCGCGCGCAAACGTTTGCACTTGTGTCGGTGTGACGTTGGCGTTCTTTCGCCACCCGTTCCGCCGTTTGCCGGAACCTGTTAACAGACAAGAAGATCGATCCCACGATGCGATCGTCGCTCGCTGTTACGCCATTCGTGTCGGCACCGACGTCCGAAGTGGTCCCTCCGGGTCAAGCCGTTGCGGCGTTCGAGCCAGTCATCGATCGCGGACCCCGTTGTCGCGCCTGACAGGCACATGATCGCGTGTGTCCGCGTCAGTCCCTCCACCAGCACGACCCCTAGACATGCTGCTGTTCTGACGCGGACACGCCTGTTACGTTCCGTACGCCTCAACGATTGACTGTGGCGCCCGCGGTTTGCAGAGGTGACTTGTCGACTCTTTTGGGAGACACCGTCAGGAGGGCCTTGGTGGTCGAGCTCGCGGAGACTGGCTGGCGGATCGAACAGAAGGGCATCGACTGGGTCGGCGAGGGCGAGCGCCACGGCCGGCCGCCGGGCTTGTTCTGGCCGTGGACCGCGGCGAACTTCAGCTTCTTCACCGTGGCGTACGGCGTTTTCGTCGTCGGTCTTGGACTGAGCCCTTGGCAGGGGGCCATCGCCGTGCTCATCGGGCTCGCCCTCTCCTACCCCGTCGTGGGTCTGGTCGCACTGGCGGGCACGCGCGGCGGCGCGCCGACCATGACGCTCAGCCGGGCCGCGTTCGGCTACCACGGCAACAAACTGCCCACCCTGTTCGTCTACCTGTCGCTGGTGGGATGGGAAACAGTGAGCGTCACCCTCGGTGCGCTCGCCACCCGCACGATCCTCAGGCGGATCGACCCGGCCCTGGCCACCACCCAGATGATGGTCGTCGGCTTCCTCGTGACGGTCGCACTGGTCATGGTCGTCGCGATCTACGGCTACGACGTGATCCTGCGCGTGCAGAAGTGGATCACGGTCGCGGTGGCGGTCGCGGTGGTTGGCTACCTCGTGATCATCGTCCCGGACCTGGACTTCAGCAGCACCGCCAACGGCGGCGGCTTCGCGCTGATGGTCGGCGGGGTCACCCTGGTGGTCGCCAACGGCATCGGCTGGACACCCGGCGGCGCCGACTACAGCCGCTACACCAAGGGCTCGCCGAAGTCCGTGGTGTGGTGGACCACGTTCGGCGGCGCCACCGCGCCCGGCCTGCTGATGCTCTTCGGTGTTCTGCTCACCGCGGGCGACCCGAAGCTGGCCGGGGCCGCGGCGGCCGACCCGATCGGCGCGTTCGCCACCGCCCTGCCGACCTGGTTCATGATCCCGTTCCTGCTGGCCACCATCCTCAGCGTGGTCGCGGGCGCGGTGTTCAACCTCTACAGTTCGGGCCTGAACCTGCTCGCGCTCGGCGTGCGGATCCCGCGCTGGGCGGCGGTCGCCGTCGACGGCGTGCTGATGGTCCTCGGCGGCATCTACCTGATCTTCGTCTCGCCCAGCTTCTTCGCGCCCGTCCAGTCGTTCCTGATCGTGATCGGCGTCATCATCGCCGCCTGGTCCGCGATCTTCGTCACCGACCTGTTCCTGCATCGCAAGAACGGTTACGACAAGGACGCGCTGTACGTGCCCGCCGGCTACGGCGGGATCAACCTCGCGGGCGTGGTGTCGCTTGTGGTCGCGATCGTCGTCGGCCTCGGCCTGGTGACGTCGGCGGACGCGAACATCAGGTCCGTCCTCGGATACCTGCTGACACCGTCCGCGGCGGCCGGCAGCGTCGGCGCGAGCAACATCGGCGTGGCCGTCGCGTTCGTCATCGGCGCTGCTCTGTACGGGTTGCTGAGCACGACACTGCTGCGTCCGGCGGAGCGGTCTGGTTGAGTCGGGTCTCGTGCGCATCATCCTGGACACCGACCCGGGGATCGACGACTCGCTCGCCATCCTCTACCTGTCCGCCCAGCCGGACGTCGACATCGTCGCCGTCGGCAGCGTCCATGGGAACGTTCCCGCGCCGGTCGCCGCCGCGAACGCCTTGCGCGTGCTCGACGTAGCCGGGCTGGATGACGTGCCGGTGGCCGTGGGTGCGCACAGACCCTTGGCTCAGGAACTGCGCACGGCCGAGTTCGTGCACGGCGACGACGGGCTGGGTGGACACGCGGGACCGCCATCACCGCGTGCTGTCGTCGACTGCTCCGCGGCCGAACAGCTCGTCCGGTTGGCGCGGGCGAACCCCGGCGAGCTGTCCGTCCTCGCGCTGGGTCCGTTGACGAACATCGCGCTGGCCGTCCTGCTCGAACCGCGGCTGCCGGAACTGCTCGAATCCCTGGTCGTGCTCGGCGGGGCGTTGGGCGTGCCCGGCAACGTCACCGCGCACGCGGAGGCGAACATCTGGCACGACCCGGAGGCCGCGGATCTGGTCTTCGACACCGGCTTCGACAATCTCACCCTGGTCAGCCTGGACGTCACCGAGACCGCCCGCGCCGACTCGGCGTGGCTGGACAGCCTGGCCCAGGTCGCCAGTCCCCGGGCGCAGTTCGCGAGCGCCCTGCTGGACCACTACGCGGCCTTCTACTCCAACATGTTCGGCGTCCGCGTCGCGACCATGCATGACCCGTTGGCGGCTGCGTTGCTGTGTGACCCGTCCCTGGCTACGTACCGGGAAGTCGCCGTGTCGGTCGAAGTCCACGGCACGTACACGCGCGGGCAACTCGTCTCGGACTGGCGTTCGATCGCCGACGACAGCCACATCGAAAGCGAAGCCGGACGTGGCCGCCGTCCGGTCCGCGCGGCCGCGGCCGTCGACGCGGAGGAGTTCCTCACCCGGCTGTTCGAGGCGTTGAAGTGAGCAGCTGACGGACGTCCTCGGCGCGTGGATCGTCCAGTTCGGTGAAGATCGCCAACGCGTGCCGCCAAGCCTCGCGCGCCGCGACCGGGTCGCCCGTCGCCAGCAGCACCCGGCCGCGGCTGTGCTGCGTCTCGGCCTCACCCCACCGGTCGCCGATCTCCCTGCGGGTGGTCAGTGCCTCCTCGAAGCTGGTCAGCGCGTCCTGCGGGCGGCTCATCCTGGCGAACGTGTCGCCGAGTTTCACCAGCGTGTAGCCCTCGCCGTGCCTGTCATGGATGTCACGGAAGATCCGGAGTGCCTCGTGCAGCTCGGTCAGCGCCTCGTCGAACCGGCCGAGTTCGCGGTACGAGTCGCCGAGGCTGGCGCGGGCGATGCCCTGGCCGTGCCAGTTCGCCACCGTGATCGCCTCGTCGTCGCCGTGTTCGCGTTGGACGTCCTCGCGGATGCGGAGCGCTTCGGTGAACCGGGACACCGCCGAGGAGTAGCGGTGCACATCGCATTCCACGAAGCCCAGCGCGGTCACCGTCCAGGCCAATCCGACCAGGTCGTCGATCTCCTTGCGGATCTCCAACGCCTGTTCCAGGTGTTCCCGGGCGTCCTTGAACCGGCGCAACTCCCGGAAGCCGTGGGCCACGTTGTTCAGCGTCCACGACTCGCCGAACTTGTCCCCGATCCGCCGCGCGCCGGCCAGGCCCAGCTCGTGCGCGCTGATCCACGCGGTCCACCGCTTGCGCAGGAACACGTAGTTCCAGCAGCCGACCGGGATCTTCCACGCGATGGCGTCCTCGCCGAACTCCAGCGCCAGCCGGGTGGCGGCGATCAGGTTCGCCATCTCGTCCTCAAGCCAGGCCAGCGCTTCGTCGTAGTCGGCGAACTCCAGGAGTGGCAAGGAGAACTGGGACGGCTCGATCGGCGGGTCGAACCGCTGCGGGGACAAGGTGTGGTTGGCCGCGTAGGCGGTGTGCAGATACCAGTGCAGAACCCGTTTCACCGCAAGGTTTTGCTCAGCCTGCGGCTCCTCGTCGTGCGCGCGTTCGGCCGCGTACACGCGAAGCAGGTCGTGGCATCGGTAGCGCTCGGCGCCGATGCCCTGCAACAGATGCACGCTCACCAGCCGGTCCAGCAGCCGTCGGGCCTGGGTCGTGGTCACGCCGGTGAGCGCGGCGGCCGCGTTGACACTCAGGTGCGGGCCGCGATGCAGGCCGCACAGCCGGAACATCCGCGCCGCTTCGCCGGAAAGGTCGCGGTAGGACCAGGAGAACACCGTTCGGACCGCGATCGAGTCCTCAGTGGACAGAATGTCGAGCCGTTCCTCCTCGGCGCCCAGCTCCTCGGCGAGCTCGTCCACCGAGTGGTGCGGGTGCGTCGCGACACGTTCCGCGGCGATCCGCAACGCCAGCGGCAGATACCCGCAGCGCCGTGCCAGCCCGGCCGTGCCCTCGGGCTCGTCGTCCGCGCGCTCCTTCCCGATCACGGTACGCAGCAGCGCGATGGACTCCTCTTCGCTCAGCGGTCCGAGGGTCATCCGCTGGTCCTGGCGCATCTGCAGGCCGGACAACCGCCGCCGGCTCGTCACGATCACCCCGCACCCCGGCGCGCCCGGCAGCAACTGTTCGATCTGCCGCGAGTCGTGCGCGTTGTCCAACACGAGCAGGATCCGGCTCCCCGCGAGCAGCGAGCGGAACAACGCGGCGCGCTGGCCCGTGCCGGACGGGATGGCGCTCGCGCTCGTCCCCAACGCGACGAGGAACTCCTCCAGCACCACGTCCGGCCGGGACGGCTGCGCGTCCGGCGAGTATCCGTGCAGGTCCACGTACATCTGGCCGTCCGGGAACCGCTCCTTGACCTGGTGCGCGAGCCGCAACGCCAACGCGGTCTTGCCCACCCCGGGCGGCCCGTCCACGGCGACGATCCACGGCGCACCCGGTTCCTCGCCGACCATCGCCACGTCCAGCTGATGCAGGTGGTCCTCGCGGCCGACGAACGTGGCAGCGGCCGCCGGCAGTTGGGCCAGCCGCGGCAGCCCCATCGACGTGGACAGCGCGACGAGCTTCCCGCCCGCTTCCAGCACGTCGTCGCACCGGCGCGCCAGTTCCGCGGTCGGCGGCTTGTCGCCGGTCTCCACCTTGCCGATGTAGCCGCGGGTGTAGTTGACCAGTTCGGCCAGCTTCTGCAGGGAGAGCCCGCGTCGGGTGCGCAGCCGGCGCAGTTCCCGGCCGAACGGCGAGCTGTCGTCCCCCAGCTTCACCTGTGGCATCCCGAACCCAATCCGTAGCGCTCCTCCGGCAGGATTTCAGGGCCAACCCCACCTGGACAAACCCGGATGATCAGCGTCGCTCGAACGGAGTAGCCGGGGTCTATCCGCGCGGGGTTGCCACCGTGACCAGGCGACCCCAGCCGTGGCCGGCGGACGCCCAGGACAGGTCGCTTTCGACGACCGCGATGGACGAGGTCCGGAACTCCGGCCGGTCGCCGGTGAGCAGGTCGACCAGGTCGGTCAGGTCCGGGTTGTGGCCCACCACCAGCGCTGTCCCGACGTCCGGCAGTTCGCGCACGACGTCGAGCAACGGGCCGTAGTACATCTTGGACGCCTCGTGCACCAGAGGCGCCTTGGTGAGCTGGGTGGACGCGTTCTCCCAGGTCTGGCGGGCCCGGCGGGCGGGCGAGCACATCACCACGTCCACGCTCGGGACGTGCTCGTTCAGCCATCTGCCGGCCGCCGGGGCGTCCCGCAGGCCGCGTTCGCCCAACGGTCGCTCCAGGTCCGGCACACCTTCCGGCCACGCCGACTTCGCGTGCCGCAGGACAACCAACGTCACCACGCTGTGGAGATTAGCCGCCCACCGCGCGCATCAGCCCGCTGAGGGAGTCAGTCCGTTCGGACGGTAGTCAGATCGGCCAGTTGTTTGTACTTTGGGCGCCCGGTACACCCATTTGGGTTAACTCCAAGGAGTGGTCTGGTTGTCCTTCCCTGCACGAGTCATCGCCGTCGCCGCCGTCCTCGCGGTCGGCGCCGTCGTGGCCCCTGCCGCCTCCGCCGACCCTCTGTTCGACCAGCCACGCCCGTTGTCCGAGGTGTCGCCGTTGGTCGCCGCGATCGTCAACGACCTGCCGATCGCCCAGGTGCGCCAGATGGCCAGGAGCGACCACTTCCAGGTCGACGAGCACGGCCGGATCCGGTCGGTCGAGAAGCACGCCGCCCCGACCGGGAAGACAGCCCGTTCGTCGTTAGCCGTGCCGCCGGGTACGGACGTGTTCAAGCTGCACAGCCGTCCCGGCTCGAACCGCACGATCTACCTGGACTTCAACGGCCACACCGTCCAGGGGACCGCGTGGAACGGCGGAGCCCTCATCAACGCGCCGGCCTGGGACGCCGACGGCGACCCGAGCACCTTCAACGCCGCCGAACGCGACACGATCTACCAGGCGTTCCTGTCGGTGACCGAGGACTACAAGACGTTCGACGTGGACGTGACCACCGAGGAACCCACCGACGACCGCCTCGACCGCGCCGACACCAACGACCAGGTCTACGGCGCCCGCGCGGTCATCACCCCCACCGACGTCACGAACTGCGGCTGCGGCGGGCAGGCGTACATCGGCACCTTCAACCAGGCCGGCAACCACGCCAAATACCAACCCGCCTGGGCGTACGCGAACGGCTCCTACGACGGCAAGTCGATCGGCGAGATCGTCGCCCACGAGACCGGCCACAACCTGGGCCTGTCCCACGACGGCCAGACCGGCGGAGTCGAGTACTACGGCGGCCACACCAACTGGGCCCCGATCATGGGCGCCGGCTACGGCCAACCAGTGACCACCTGGAGCAAAGGCGAATACACCAACGCCAACAACAAAGAAGACGACCTGGCCGTCATCCCGCAACACGGCGCCGTGACCCTGCCCGACGACTACCCGGACGACCCAGCGAACGCGGCGCCGCTCACCGCAGGCACCCCGGTCAACGGGCTCATCACCACCGACGCGGACGTCGACGTCTTCGCCATCGACCACCCCGGCGGCACCCTGAAAGCAGCAGCGGTCCCCGCCGAATTCGCCCCCGACCTGGACATCAAGATGACCATCCGAGACGCGTCCGGCACCATCGTCGCCACCGTCGACCCACCGGTGCACCGCGTGTCCGAGACCAAGGCCGACGGCCTGGACGCCCACTTCGCCCAGAACCTGCCCGCCGGCCGCTACACGATCCAAGTGGAAGGCACCGGCTACGGCGACCCAGGCAAAGACGGCTACACGGGCTACGCCAGCATCGGCGACTACACCCTGACCGCGGAGTAGCGGTCACGGCCCCTAGATTCCGGTCGTCCCGTCAACGCGTTCCCGCAACAGGTCGGCGTGCCCATTGTGCCGTGCGTACTCCGCGATCATGTCCACCAACAGCCACCGTAAGGAGAACGGCTCACCCGTGGAGCGGCGGATGCCTGTGTCGTCCAGGGAAGCCGACGCCACGATCTCCCGTGACCGCGCGCATTCCGCCTGCCACAGGGCGAGTGCTTCGGCGGGATCCCCGGCCAGGTCGTCGAAGTCCTGATTCGGGTCGTCGTCCGAGTAGTGCAGCGTCGGCACGTCCTCGCCGAGGAACTGTTGGCGGAACCACCAGCGTTCCACCCCGGCCAGATGTCGGGCCAACCCGTGCAGGCTCAGCCCGGACGGCGGCACTCCCCGCACCGACATCGCCTCGGCCGGCACCCCCGCGCACTTCAGCGCGAACGTCTCGCGGTGCCAGTCGAGGAAAGCCGTCAGTACTTCCCGCTCGTCGCCGAGTCGGGGCAGGGTGATCCGGGAGTCCGTCATGCCCGGAGCATCGCACCCGCCACCGACAGTTTCAGGTCAGTTGGTACACGTTGGTCAGTCCGAACGGCGACCCCTCGACGCGCCGCCGGGCATGCCGCAATGTGCGCAGCAGTTGGGCCCGCCCGGTGTCCAGCACGGTCTGCTGCTCGACCGGGTTGTAGTAGATGATCTTGAGCTGCCGGGGATTCCGGTCGAGCGTGGCCACCAGCCGGTCGATCACGGACGTGAAAACCGTTCCCTGGAACGGGTTGTTGAAGAACACCACGGTCACGTCATCAGGGATCTCGAACGTGAGCGCGTCGCCGTGCACCAGCCTGATGTCGTCGCAGCGCAACCGTTGCCGGGTGTTGCGCACGTTGGCCTCGGCGATTTCGTGCAGTTGCTCGGACAGTTCGATTCCGTACACCCGTCCGAACGGGAACCGGGCCGCTTCGAGGACCATCCGGCCCATCCCGGAGCCGAAGTCCACGAACACGTCCGTCGGTCCGATCTCCTTGCGGGACAGTGTCCTGCGCAGGATCCGCCAGCTGGCGGGCACGTAGTAGCCGCGGCCTTCGGCGGCGATACCGAGCTGGTCGAGCTCGATCAGCTCAGCGGTCCGCACCCCGTACCGGCGTTCATAGGCGAGCTGGCTCACAGTTCGCCGAAGTAAGTCGTAGGGACCTCGCACCTGATCCTCCCCGGGCTCACTGTCCACTTCATGTCGAAGGGTCCGGTTCGATCTGAGATGCGTTACAGATCAACTCGTTCGGGCCGCTGCCCGGCGGGGACTTTCACCCGTTCTGGGCAACAGTTCGTCGCTGCTTAGGCCGCTCGCGTGAATGCGGCGTAGTCCTTGAGCCTGATGGTGTTGGCGGCCTTCAGGGCGACCTTGGTGAAGAACCCGCTGAACGGCTTGAGCCGCAGCAGCCGGTAGTTCCAGTTGCGGAACCTGATCATCGCGTTGCTGCCGGGCACGAGCCACATCCCCGCTCCCGCCGCCTGGGCGTGGCAGGCCTTGATGTAGCCGCGCATCTCGTCCTCGTAGCGCGCGAACGCGGTCTGGTGGTCGACGGCGGACGCCAACTCGCCGGCCAGCACGTAGGCGCCGACAAGCGCCAGGCTGGTGCCCATTCCGGACAGCGGCGACGCGCAGTACCCGGCGTCACCCAGCAAGGCGACGCGTCCGTGCGTGAAGTGCTCCATCTTGATCTGGGTGATCGAGTCGAAGTAGAAGTCGGGCGAGCGCCGGATCTCGTCGAGGATGCGCGGCACCTCCCAGCCCTCCCCGGCGAAGGCCGTGTTCAGGAGTTCCCGCTGCCGTGCGGTGTCGCGGCGGCCGTAGTCCAACTCGTCCGCGGTGAAGAACATCAGCGCCTTGGCCTCGGTGTTGCCGCGCGCCGGGTACATCCCGGCCATCCGGCCCGGCGTGTTGTGGCACCGGCCCCGGTACTCCAGGCCCAGGTAGTTGGCGACAGTGCTGACCGACACGTACATCCCCAGGTGGTGCGCGAACTTCTCCTCCGCGCCGAAGACCAGGGACCGCACGTTGGAGTGCACGCCGTCGGCGCCGATCACCAGGTCGAACTCGCGCGGCGCACCCCGTTCGAACGTGACGGCCGCACCGTGCCCGGACTGCGTGATGCTGGTGATCGAGTCGTTGAAGATGTACTCGACGTCGTGCCGGGTCCGTTCGTAGAGGACCTTGACCAGGTCGCCGCGCAGCACCTCCAACTCGCCGCTGAACACCACGGGCGGCGTGCTGCCGACCCGTTTGCCCGCGCTGTTCACGTAGTCCATGTCGCCCATCTGCGTGGCGTACTGCTTGACCTCGTCGAGGATGCCCATCCGCGCGAGGGCCTCAAGTGCGGCACCACGGAAGTCCACCGCGTAACCACCTTCACGTGGCGCGGGTGCGCGCTCCACAACCGTCGGGTTGAAGCCGTAGCGGCGGAGCCAGAACGCGAGTGCGGGGCCGGCCACGCTGGCGCCGCTGATCAGGATGTTCTTGGTCATGACGGAACTGTACAACTGTATTAGGCGATCGCGCAAGGCGTTCGCCTAAGGCGGTCGTGCAAAGATCGGCTACCCTGGTCGACATGGGAAACCGCGAGGACCTACTGGCCGGCGCCAAGCGCTGCCTGTACGAGAAGGGCTACGCCCGCACGTCCATCAGGGACATAGCCACCGCGGCGGGGGTCAGCATGGCCGCCGTCGGCTACCACTTCGGCTCCAAGGAAGCCCTGCTCAACGAGGCGTTCCGGCAGGCCAACATCGAATGGGCGGACGACATCGGCGCGGCCCTCACCTCAGCGGGCGACGCCCCCGACCGCTTCGAACAGATCTGGACCCGCATCATCGAGTCCTTCGCCGCCCACCGGGCCCTCTGGGCGGCGAACTTCGAAGTGATCGGCCAGGTCGACCACCTGCCCGAAATCCGCGAGGACCTGGTCCGCGACCTCGCCGACGCCCGCCAAGGCCTCGCCTACCCCTTCGAGAACGACCGCGACCCCACCCCGGACGACCGCACCAGATGGGCCATGGGCTCGGTCTACCAAGCCCTCCTGACCGGCCTGATGGCCCAACTCCTGATCGACCCGGACCACGCCATGACCGCCCACGACCTGGCCATCGCCCTGAAAGCCATCGGCGCCGGCATCCCACCGACCAGTCCATGAAAATCAGCTGGGCCCCACTAGGTACCCTGTCCTCAGCAGGGGCCTCTAGCTCAATTGGCAGAGCAGCGGACTTTTAATCCGCGGGTTCGGGGTTCGATCCCCCGGGGGCCCACAACGTTTCACAACCCGAACTCTGGGCGGTTTGGACGGGCACCAGCGATACGTTGACTCTTCGTTACGGAGACTGTCTCGATCAGTGCGCCAACCAGGAGCTTTGGGAGCGGGCGATCACGACGACCTTCTCCAGATAGGCAACCTCCTCGTGACCTAGCTCTCCACCCAGGCAGGGCCGAGCCGCATACCGGCGGCTGGCCTGTTACTGGATCCGCCCGACGAGCAGTGGTGATGAAACTCAACCACGACGGTGGTTAACAAAACTCCGTGTACTGCAGTGCGCTTGCGTAGAGCATGTGTCTGATCTATGGTTGGTCTCGCGCCGGTATGGAGTGTCGACTGCCGCAAATAGAGACGGCCCCGTTGCCGGGGCCGTCGGGCCAGGGCTGCTCACCCTGGCGTGGTGTGTCTTCAGCATACCTCATGATCAACCCATGCAGAGAGGTGTGCCGTGGTCCGCGTCGCTGTCTACGTCGACGGCTTCAATCTGTACTTCGGCCTGCGCGCGAAGTATGACCGCAAGTACCTGTGGCTCGACCTGCAGACACTGGCGGCAAGCCTGTTGCGGCGCGATCAGACTTTGGAGCAAGTCACGTACTTTACCGCGCGCGTTCGTAACGACCTGCAGGGTGAGCAGCGACAGTCCGACTACCTTGATGCTCTCCGAGAGCGCAGCCCGCTAGTAGAGATCAAAGACGGCCGTTTTCAGGAGAAGAGCAGACGGTGCCATCGATGCGGCAGCGCGTGGTCGGTCTTCGAGGAAAAGGAGACCGATGTCAACATCGCCGTTGCGCTGCTGGCCGACGCCGTGCGGGACTGTTTCGACACTGCGCTTGTAGTCTCGGCCGACAGCGACCTGTGTCCTGCCGTTCGGGAAACGAAGAACCTGTTCCCAATGAAACGGATCATCGCGGCCTTCCCACCCAGCCGACACTCCGCTGAACTGAAGCGGGTGGTCGACGGTTTCATGTTCATCGGCGATGACAAGATCCGTCAGGCTCAACTGCCGGATGAGGTCGTCACCAAGGCCGGCATCATTCTGCGGCGACCGAAGCACTGGTCCTGAGAGGACTGTCGACATGCCCGATCGCCAGGTGAGTATGTCCGACGTTGCTCGGCAGTTGGAAGTGACGCTTTCTGCGGTAAGTAACTGGCGCCGTCGGCATCCGTCGTTTCCCTCGGCGGAAAAGGTGAATGGTCAGGAAATGTTCTTGGTCCGAGAGATCGTCGACTGGCTCGACGGCCGGAAGATCTCGAAGAAAGACCTCAAGCCCGGTGAATTGCCAGGTACTACCTACGGAACCCGGTTTCGCGGAGCTATGAGGATCGGGCACGCATCCCACGTCGCGATCGCTGACGCCTTGTGGGATGAACTCATCCAGTTCCGCGGAGCCGAGGACGTCGCCATGTTCGCCGATCTCGTGTTGGGCCTGCTCTACCTTGCAGTGTCGAATGACCGCCATTGGAACGATATCGTAGCGACCGAAGGTTCCCGGCGCTTGCAACTCATGGAACTGGCGGCGTTGGATCACAGGCCCGTACTTCATGTCCTTCACCGTGCCCGTAGCTCGTTCTTCAATGACACACGCGGGGAAACTCGGCTCACTGAAATCATTCGACTGGTTGAGCGGATGCGCCGGTCTGGTCAAGGTCCGGACATGTTCGAATTCCTGTTGAATCAGTTCGCGGCTGCGGAGGGGCGGCGGGGCTCAGGTGTGCACACACCTGCAGCACTGGTTCGGCTTCTCGTGGAGTTGGTCGCCCCTGCGCCAGGAACCAGCGTGTTCGATCCCTGCTGCGGTTCCGGGGGCTTTCTGCTCGGTGCCGCGAAGTACATCGCAGCGCACGCTGGGCATGACTTCGACGCGTCTTTCACCGGTCATGCCCTCTCTGAACGTTCCGCGTCTTTGGCTTATATGAACTTGCAACTTCACCACGTCCCAGCCGATGTCGACATACGTGCAGACGCTCTCTTCCGCAATGATGGAATGCTGATCGCGAACGAGCGTTTCGACGTGGTCCTGTCGAATCCTCCGTTCGACCTAAAGGAACCGATGTGGTCAGCGTCTGTGTCGGAGCTACACGGTCGTTACGGTACCCTCCCGAAAAAGAGGACCAACTTCGCCTGGTTGCAGTACGTGATGTCCTCACTCACGAATAGTGGCAGGGCTGCTGTGGTTATGCCGGGCGGCACGCTGTTCAGGGGAGGCGCGGAAGGTCAGGTCAGAGCCAATATGATTGAGGAGGGGGTCGTCGAAGCGATCATTGCACTTCCTTCACAGATGTTCGTTTCGACTGGTATTCCTGTCAATGTGTGGTTGCTGCGTCCATCCGAGCGGCGTGAGGGCGAGATTCTCCTCATAGACGCGAGTGATCTCGGACATCTGACCAGTCGCACGCAGCGGAGCCTGTCTGACGAGGACCAGAGCAGGATTGGGGACACTGTCAAGCAGTGGCGAGCGGGAGACGGGTACGAGAACGTGCGGGGATTCTCGGCGTCGGTCGTCGTTCAGCGCATCCGCGAGCAGGACTATGTGCTGACGCCTGCCAGGTATGTGGGCACGAGCGTCGAACTCAACCCGCCTCTCAGATCGGTGCGTGAACTTCGGGACGACCTCGCTCGCCTGGAGCGTCGTGCAGCAGCAGCGGACGCAGCAGTCGAGCGGCAACTTGACAGGATTTAGGCATGGATTCGCTGATCGGTGAGGTCCCCGATGTTTGGGCGGAATGCCGACTCGATGAGGTTTGTGACATTCTAGCGGGACCGTCCACCGCACTGGCCAACGTCAAGGAACGCGGATCAACGGATGTCCCGGTTGTCATGCCGAGGGACCTGCGGAACAACAGGATCGCCGATGACTGCGCTGCGGGTGTCACACAAGAAGCTGCCCGTGAGTTGTCGCGTTACCACTTGCAAACCAACGACATCGTGTGCTCCCGTACGGGTCATCTTGGTCGTCAGGCGTTGGTGGGTGCGAATCAGCGCGGTTGGTTAATTGGTTCAGCGTGCCTTCGTCTTCGGGTACGCCGAATGGTCAACGCGCCTTACCTCGTCTACTACCTTGGTCATCCAGCCGTTCAAGGCTGGATTATTCGGAACACGAGTGGCGCGGTGATTCCTAGTCTCAGCACAAAGATGCTCGGCTCACTGCCCGTGGTGGTCCCGCCTGCAGTTGTTCAGACTGGCACGGCTGACATACTCGGTGCACTAGACGAAAAGATCATCGTCCACGAACAGATCAGTCGAACTACCGCAGCCTTGCGTGATGCGGTACTAGTGCAGTTGCTGGCTGGGGGTAAATCCGGTCAATTCGATTGACGGCACGACAGCCGCGACGAACATGCGCCGAGCGAGTCTTGGGGACGCCCGGGCATCAGCTACGCGGACGCCGGCGGGCTCGAATAAGTCGAATCGCGATCTTCGAGTTCATCGAAGGGTTCTACAACCGTCGTCGTCGACATTTCGCGCTAAACTGGATGAGCTCCGTAGAGTTCGAAACGTGACTCGCCCATCGAGCCTATTCTCCTCAACGCCGAGTCAGTGAAACGGGGCAATATCAGGTGGGAGTTGGGTTCAGGCGAGCTCAGGCAGAGTCTGCTTTCGGGTGATTGATCTGATGGGCACGGCGCGGTGTCGATGTCTTCGGTCAGGTTTGGTGTCTTGTGACTGTTGTGTGTGATGAATCTGCGGCGACCGAGACCGAGCGTCATGCGACGTCGTCGAGGCGCCGCCGGGTAGTGGACAGGTTCGTCGTGGACGGGGTGGGAACCGTGGCGATGACGGGCGAGCATTACGAACAGGCGGTCAACGCATTGGCCACGCTGATCGTCCGCTGGGCCGCGGACCTAGAGCAGAGCAGTGCTCGTCCTGGTCAGGCTGACTCTGACTAACGCGTCAGCGCTCAGTTCGAAGGCTGACGTCACCCCCTGGTGCTTGCGCCGTACGGACTCTGTCGGACGGCGCCGAACGCCCACCGGTCGGATCGTGATCTCCGGACCGTCGACAAGGACAAGAGAGTTCGGGTTGTGCCACGTTGGGCCCACAACGTGGCACAACCCGAACACTCGGCGGTTTGGACAGGGACCAGCGATCCGTGCCCGTTTCGTTATGAAGCTGGGCCGCTTAGTGATCGTGTCCACGCACGGCGCCGGTCCTGATGGTGCGGTGTTCGTCCGTGGCGGCCAATCCCCGGCGGACTGGCTCAGCGGCATGTCGAGCGCGCACCTCCTCATCCCTGAGCTCTGGGCCTGCTTGTCGACGGGATGCGGACTACGTGGCGCCGTAGGATGCCGCCATGGTTCCGGAGAACACCCACGTGGTGCCAGATGTCGTCGAAGACGTTTTCGAGGGTCAAGCCACTGGGGTGGAAGTCGAGCAGACCAGCACGGATGAAGCCAAGATCGAACGTCCCTGGAACCCTGAGCACATCCGGGTAACGACTAGTGCCTTCTCAGTCCGCAATATCCTCGACCAGATCGACGAGGGGGCGCTGGAGCTCGCGCCAGACTTCCAACGAGGGAAGGTGTGGCGAGCGGAGCAGAAATCCCTGCTCGTAGAGTCCCTGTTGCTTCAGATCCCGTTGCCCGCGTTCTACTTTGCCGAAGACGCTGACGGCGTATTCCACGTGGTCGATGGACTCCAGCGGCTTTCCACCTTGCACGCCTTTGTGCGCGGCCCGAAGTTCGCGCTCCGCGGTCTCGAATATCTCCACGATGCAAACGGACGCCAATTCGACGAGCTGGATATGCAGTGGCAGCGTCGGGTCAATAACACCCAACTAGTCGTCAATGTCATTGATCCGACAACACCAACAGATGTGATGTATGACATCTTTAAACGGATCAATACCGGTGGAACTCCACTCAACGCCCAGGAGATCCGGCACTGCATGAGCAAGCCGCGGAGCCGCGCGATCCTTAAGCAAATGACCCATACTTCAGAGTTCTCCCGGGCGACCAACGGACTCACCGATCACATCCGGATGAACGATCGAGAGATGGCCCTCCGCTTCGCTGCTTTTTATATCCTGGGCTTGGACGAGTACATGGGGAACCCTGCGATGGAGAGCTTCCTCATGCGCGCTACGCAACTGTTGGACGATCCTGCTGAATTTTCTGACGACAAAGTCGAGCAGCTCAAGTCCGCATTCGTCAATGCTATGTCCAATACCTACCTGGTATTCGGCGAGCACGCGTTCAGGAAGTGGGCCACACACGCCACTGGTCGCAGCCCGATCAACCGGGCACTATTCGAGACATGGTCGATTGCGATGGCTAAGCATGACGCCGATGACCTCGTGGAGCGGAGAAAGGACATCGTCTCTGCGGCGCGGGAACGAATGACATCCGATATCCAATACTTGGATTCCATCACGTCCTCAACCGCCGACCGTCGACGCGTGTCGTACCGCTTTAATGCTGCCGACAAAGATGCGAAGGCGGGATTGTGATTCACTCCCTGAAGATCGCCAATTTCAAGTGCTTCACCGAGATATCATTGGCAATGCGACCTTTGACCATCCTCGCAGGCGTTAACGGCGGCGGTAAGAGCACATTGCTCCAGTCATTGCTACTTGCACGTCTGGCATCGACATCTGGACAGGCGGTTCGGCTGAACGGTCCATATGAGTTGGCTCTGGGAACCGCCGCTGATGTCCTCAGCCGGTCCGCACGGGAATCCGAGATCACAATTTCGCTCGGCGGCGCAACCGCCGAGGACTGGTGGGACTACCGGTTGTCGGCTCCCACCGACGAGGAAGCCCTATACCTGGACATCGTGGGCGTTCCGGACCGTCCGGCGCCCGGTATAGGCAACGCGCCGGGTGGCTTCACCTACCTGGCTGCTGAGCGTTTGGGCCCTAGGGACGTCCTGTCCGTCTCTGCAGAGGAGCCCGATGATATCGGTGTGGGAGTCCACGGCGAGTTCACGGCACAGGTCCTCGCACTACGCGAAACAAGGTCGGTCAGCGCTCGCGGTACGGTGCGCGAGGTGCTGCGGCACCCTCAGACCGCGAGTCCGCAGTTGCGACTGCAGGCCGAGGCATGGGCGTCGGACATCATCCGGCCGGTGCGCATCACCGCCCAGCTCTCTTCGGGCGTTCTGGCAAGCACGATCCGTTTCCAGGAAACCGACCGATTCGCGGACGTGATCCGCCCCGTCAACACTGGGTTTGGCGTTTCGTATACCTTGCCGATAATCGTTGCTGGCCTGTTGGCGCGGGAGGGCGACATTCTTCTCATCGAGAACCCTGAAGCACACCTGCATCCGGGTGGCCAATCCCGCCTGGGGCGCTTCCTCTCCAAAGTCGCGGGAAGCGGAGCGCAAGTTATTGTGGAGACGCACAGTGACCACGTGCTGAACGGAGCACGACTGGCCGTGGCTCAGGACAACGCCCTGGACCCGTCCGCAATGATCGTGCATTACTTCGACCACGAGGGCACGACATCGATCCACGTCAACCAGCGCGGTGAACTCGACGCCTGGCCTGCGGGCTTCTTTGACCAGATCGAGAGTGATTTGGGGGTGCTCGCACGTGCGCGGCGCCGATGACCAGTACCGCGTGGTTGTGGACGAGGACAGCCTCGATTGGCGAGGCCGAACGGATATCACCCTGGTCGACGCCGTCGACGACCTAGCGGACCTGCTGGAGCCGTTAACAACAGGCAAGCAGGTCGCGCTGATGGACCATGCCTACGACGTGGAGTGCTGGGAGTCAGTCCGACTTTTCGAGCTCTTCTACACCCGCGACACCCACGTACCCCGCGACTCCCGCGTGCGCCTCGCCACTCTGCTGGACAAATGTCATTTGGTCCGGCCTGAGGAGGATGACCTACCGCAGTACGTCGAGGTTGGCGGCAGCATTGCGGAACGGTCATTCGGCTTCTGTCACGCGCTTGCACTCGTCTCGACAGGGCGAGCAATGTCGTGTTTGATCGCTTCACCTGAGATGAAGATCGCCGGATGGACCAAGGTCAGACGAGAAAGGGATACCGAGGACCTTGACATCCACCTGTTGACCGCCCCCGCCCAGTTGCCAGAATTCTGGCGTGGCGTGATGCGGCGGGACAGAGTTCCTGAATCACTGTTCTTCGCAATGGCGACGCGAGCCTTTCCTGGGCTGATCTTCGCAGAATCACTCTCCTTCGGCCGCTTCAAAGGTTCACACGAGGACGTCCTTCCCTGGCTGATCGATCTTCTCGCCAAGATCAACGACCACTTCGCCTCCTCCATTGCCCGCCATCGCGGCGACAGGAACAAGGTGATCCAAGAATTCGCCACTCACGGAGTTGCCATCTCTCCAGAAAGCCCACTGACGCACAAGGACAACCAGGCTTGGGGGCAGCGGTTGGTGACGCACGAGGGCGAAAGCTACCGGTGCGAGTGGCACGGGAAGCGAGTCTGGGATCGTGATCGAGTCCACTTCTCATTGCCGATCGAGAAGTATCAGAATCGCGTGCTGATCGGAATCTTTGTCGATCACCTGGACTGATGCCCGAACGAGACTCAAACCGGGCCGTGCGACGGCAAGAGTCCGACGTCAACCGGCTGCCGCGTCAACCAAACTGGAGGGCCGTCGTGCCCGGTCCGCCCTGATCATGGAGACGAGCATTCGCGAGCGGGCAGCATCGATGCGCAACTGCTTACGGGGAGTATCGGCGGAGATCGGTCGTTGACGCTCGGCCCAGTGACGAGCATCTTCCTGCCGGGCCGCTCGATCAGAGCGTCGTTGACAGCCGAGGATCTCGATGCCTCGGCGTCACCGGCTTCGAACAGCACTGCACCCAGCAATGGTGTCGTCGAATCTGCGGCTATGTCGTCCTCGGCAGCCGCAACAGCCTGGGCAGAAGGGCCATCAGCTTCCTCGCAACCGTGAGGTACGTCGACATCGATCGTCTTGGCCCCAGAAAGGCCGATAGTTATGGCCTGCAGCAATCCAGGGCCGACTTCGGCCCAACCGATGAGCAGGAGTGGGCCGACGGCGTCGAGTGCGGCCTTGCCAAAGTCTCCGCGACGATCGGGTCTGCGATGTTCAGGGTAAGGGTGGCGAGGCTGGCGAAGATGAGCAGTCGGCGGCCTGGTCGGAGTTGGTCCGGCGTTGCGCCGTGGATGGCGAGGTGTCGGGTGCCGAACAGGAGGCCGAGGATGGACAGGTCGACTGCGGGTGCGACCAGGGGCGCGACCCAGATGGGCACGCCGAGTCGCAGGGCGAGGTTGAGCACGTTGCCGAAGCCGAACAGGAAGGTCAACCCGACGACCGTGCCCATGGTTACCGTCACGGCCCGGACGACGACGGGCTGGTCAGCCGCCGGCCGCATGCGCGTGGCGAGCTCGACGGTGGCCATCAGGCGTCACCGCCGCCCTGCCGCTCGACCTGCGCAACTTCGGCTGGAAGCCGTCGGATGCCGACCGGCTGGATCGGGATCTCAGGGGCCTTCGACGAGGACCAAAGAGTTCGGGTTGTGCCACGTTAGGCCCATCCGTCTGGCCGGACCCTGCTCAGTTGCTGCGCAACTTTCGCCGGGTCCGGCTGGGTGTCTTCTGGGGGCTCCGCCCCCAGACCCCGCCCGGGGGCTCCGCCCCCAGACCCCGCCCGGGGGCTCCGCCCCCAGACCCCGCCCGGGGGCTCCGCCCCCAGACCCCGCCCGGGGGCTCCGCCCCCAGAC
>NZ_SLWS01000001.1:854748-871447 GCF_004345645.1 Actinocrispum wychmicini
GACCCCCGAGCGGCCCCCGGCCCCCTGCGGAGCCGCATTCGGTCGGCCGCCTTGCTTTCCAGCGGGGTTGATTCCTGGGGCTTTCGCGTCGTCTTGTTGTTCCTACTGGGTGAGTTCGGTGCGGCGGCGGTGGAGGAACTGGCGTTCGGCGTTGGTGGTGGCCAGGTTCAGGGCTCGGTCGTAGGCTTCTCGTGCCGCTGCGGTGTCGCCGAGTCGGTGCAGTAGTTCCGCTCGGGTTGAGTGCAGGTAGCGGTAGTCGCCGAGATCGAGGGCGTCGACGATCGCGAGCGCTGCCGCTGGTCCGTCGGTTTCGGCGATGGCGACGGCTCGGTTGAGTGCGACTACCGCCGAATGGGTTTCGCGCAGCAGGGCGTCGTAGAGGTTCGCGACTGATGGCCAGTCGATCGGGTCTTCGGTCTGCAGGTTGGCGATCGCCGCTTGTAGGGCGTAGGGGCCGTCTGCTCCTCTGGCCAACGCGCCGTCGAGGAGCGCCCGGCCTTCCGCGATCTGGGCGACGTCCCAGAGTGAACGGTCCTGGTCGGCCAGGGGCACGATCTGTCCGTCGCGAACGCGGGCGGCGCGTCGAGAGTCGTGCAACAGCATCAACGCCAGCAATGCGGTCACTCTCGGACGCTCCGGGAGGAGGCCATCGAGCACTCTGGTGAGTCGGATCGCTTCGGCGGCGAGATCTGTGCGGCCGTCGCCGTAGCCCTGGTTGAAGATCAGGTAGAGCACCGCGATGACGGTGTCGAGTCGGGCCGGCAGCAGGTGTTCGTCGGGTACGCCGAACGGGATGCCCGCGTCGCGGATCTTCGTGCGGGCCCGGGTGAGGCGGCGCTTCATCGTCTCCTCCGAGACGAGGAAGGCTCGGGCGATCTCAGCGGTGTCGAGGCCGCCCACCGCACGCAGGGTGAGGCCGACCCTGGCCTCCGGCGCGAGAGCTGGATGGCAGCAGAGGAACATCAGCTCCAGTCGCTCGTCGGGGATCGAGGACGTGTCCACGACGGCCTCCGATGCTTTTTGTTGCTGCAGCAGTCGCAGTTTCTCGGACAGGTTCCGGTCCCGGCGGAGCCTGTCGATGGCCCGGTTGCGGGCGGTGGTCAGCAGCCATGCCCGTGGAACGTTCGGGGTGCCGTCGACCGGCCAGCGGACCGCTGCGGCCGCGAACGCTTCTTGGGCGGCGTCCTCTGCGATGTGCAGGTCGCCGCAGTACCGGACGAGCGCGGCGACGATCCGCGCCCACTCGGCGCGGAAGATCTCGGCCAGGCTGTCCGGCACGGAATCAGTATTCGGCGAGTGGGCGGATCTCGACCGACCCGCCGAGCCGGACAGCGGGGATGCGCGCGGCCAGGTCGAGGGCGCCGTCCAGGTTGGGGGCTTCGACCAGGAAGAACCCGCCGAACACCTCCTTGGTGTCGGCGAACGGGCCGTCGGTGAGCAGGATCTCGTCGCCGGTCGCGCGCAGGGTGGTGGCGGTCGCCGCCGGTTGCAGACGCTCGCCGTGGAACACCTGCTCGTGGTTCCGGATGGCCACATACTCGGCGGTGATCGATGCCCGCTGCGCGTCGTCGAACCCGTCGTAGGCCCCGGGCCGCTCGTTGATCAGGAGTGCGTATCGCATCGATCCCCCTAGGTCGCCGTCGTGCGGCACATTGTTGCCCAGAACTCACGCAGGAGCGTTGGCATAGGCGGCGATCTTCCAGCCGCCGTCGGTACGGGCGACTATCCACGTGGCCGTGACCGTGCGAGCGTCGGCGTCCTCGGGAATGCCCGACTCGTCCGCGCGCATGATGATCGACCGGGTGATGACGACCGCGAAGGCACCGAGGACCCGGACGCTGAGTTCTTTGTCGACGGGGCGCGTGCCCTTCAGTGGCCCGGCGAATGCCGCCGTCATGAAGGCGTGCAGCGCGGCGCGGTTGGGGTGGAAGACGCTGGGCGTCACGATGGTCACGTCCTCGGCGTACTGCGCGGCGAAGGCATCGACGTCGTTGTCGGCCCATGCTGCGTACACCTGACGCAGCACGTCGCGTACGGCCTCGATGTCAGAGTGGTCGGTCATGGCTGTGCTCCAGTCGCGTTTCGAGTGTGGGGATTGATCACTTGCGCCGGTAGACCTGCCGCAGGGCTCCGGAGCCCGCGTCCTCGCTCGACACCAGGTCCAGTTCGACCGGCGCGGTCGTCCCGTCGAAGAGCCTTCGGCCTTTGCCGATGACGAGCGGGAAGACCATCAGCCGGAACTCGTCGACCATGTCCCAGGCGATCAACTGGTCGACGACGCTGCCGCTGCCGGTGACGAGTACGTCCTGGTGGCGCAGCCGTTCCGACACGGCCTCGATCAGGTCGCCGCGCAGCAAAGTGGAGTTGGCCCAGGCGTCCACGCTCGCCAGCGACCGGGACGCGACGAGCTTCTGCATGCCAGTCAGGCGACGGGAGAAGTCGTCATCGCGGGTGGGGAAGAAGCTGGCGAACAGCTCCCAGGTGGTCCGTCCGAGCAGTTTCACCCCGGTCTCAAGGATCTCGCCCAGGTGGAACTTGTCGCCGGCGACTGGGCCCGGACCGTAGCGGAACGCCCAGCCGCCGAACGGCGTGCCGCCGCGGCCGTCGGGGTCCTCGACGACTCCGTCGAGTGTGACGAACTGGGCGACGATGACCTTGTGCATGGCGTCCTCCTTGGCGGTTGGTCACCAAGGGGACGAGCGGCCCACAGCGAGGGGACAGGCCGGCAATGTGTCCTGTGTCACATTCCGTCAGCTGACGCTGGGTTCCGCCTAACGGGACCAGTGCGGGTCGCGGCCGAGTAGGGCCAGGGTGCGCGCCCAGCCGGTCGAGTCGGCCGCGATCGGCAGGATCGGGGCGAACGCGGCGTCGGGTGCGGTCCGGGCTGGGCCGCCGGGGACCAGTTCGGCCTCGGTTTGTACGGCGGTGAGCAGGTCTTCGTCGTAGTCGACCTGGATGCCGAGGCTGCTGGCCACGTCCCAGCCGTGGACCAGGGTGTCGAGCAGGTGGAACCCGATCACGTTGCGCAGCGGGAACCGGTGGCCCTCGAATTCCGCGAGGAGCACCGGGCGGGCGGGGTCGGCGGTGGCGAACGCGGCGACCACCACCGCGGTGCCCGCCTCGTGTGCCGCGATGGACGGCTCGCGAGGCGCGAACGCCTCCGCTGACACGTCGGCGAGCACGGCCGCGGCGAAGCCGTGGTCCTGGCCGATCATGTGCGCCAGCAGGGTTCGCAGATCCCAGCCGGCGCACGGGGTTGGGCTGTCCAGGTCGGCGGGCCGGACCCGCGCGACGATCGGTCGGATGGCGTCGACGGAGCGGCGGTGAAGATCCCTAATGTTCTGCATGCGCAAACTATCTACCTCAGTAGACGATTAGTCAACGTGTATGGTCGCGCCATGCGGGGACAGCGGCCCGACCTTGGAGCGTCGTTCGCTCGCTTGACCAGGGCGATGATCGAAGCCGAAACGCCGATCCTGAGCGCGCACGGCATCGAGATGTGGGACTACGTCGTCCTCGCCGCGCTCGAATCGGCCACCGTGCCGAGCCAGTCGGAGCTGGCCACCGCGGTGCGTCGGGACAAGACCCGGCTCATCCCGATCCTCGACCGCCTGGAGGCACGGCGACTGCTCAGCCGCACCCCCGATCCGGCGGACCGGCGCAACCGGGTGGTCGCGCTCACCGACGAGGGCCGCGCGGTGTTCACCGCCTGCCGCAAGGACATCCGCGAGATGGAGGCCAAGTTCCTGAGCTCGGTGCCGTCAGCAAAGCGCCGTACGTTCCTCGAGGTACTGGAGCACCTCGCTGACGACGCACCTCAGGGGTGATCGGCTGGGACCGCCGCGGCTCGAAGCCGGCGCAACATCCGGGCGTCCTCGAAGCCGACCGAGCGGGCGGCGGTGTCCATTGTGGCCCCGTGGCCGATCAGGTGCTCGGCGCGTTCCAGGCGCAGTGCCTGCTGATACCGCAACGGGGTCATGCCGGTGGCCCGGTCGAACAGTCGGGTCACTGTCCGCTGGCTGCAGCCGGTGAGCCGGGCGAGTTCGGCCAGGGACAGCCGTTCGGCCACGCGCGACTCGATGATGTCCTGGATGCGGTGCACGGTTTCGTTCACGTGCGAACGGTGGCGGAGCAGGACACTGGTCTGCCGGTCGTCGCCGTTGCGGCGGGTGTACACGACCATGGTGCGGGCGATCTGGGCGGCGATCGTCGGTCCGTGCCGGGTGGCGACCATGTGCAGCGCCAGGTCGATGCCGCTGGCGATGCCGGCCGAGGTCACCACCCGGTCGTCGACGACGTAGAGCACGTCGGGGATCACCTTCGCGCGCGGATAGCGGTGCGCCAGTTCGTCCTGCACGTCGTGGTGCGTGGTGCATCTGCGGCCGTCGAGGAGTCCCGCCCGGCCCAGGACGTCCGCGCCCGCGCACACACTCGCGACCGTGCCACCGGCCTCGTGATGCGCACGCAACCAGGCGAGGGCGGCCGTGCTGACGGCTCCGGTGCTGGAAAGCGTTGGCGCACTCCAGCCTGGCACCAGCACCAAGTCCTCAGTGGACAGATCAGGCAGCTCGGTGTCGGTACGCAGCGAGACGCCCTGCGCGCTGTCCACCTGGTCGTGTTCGGCCACGTAGGACAGCCGGTAGTCGATTCCGAACTCGGTCGCGCTGAAGAACACCTGCGCCGGCCCCGCGAGGTCGAGCAGGTGCACCCCATGCACCAGCAGGAAGACCACCTTGCTCACGATCTGGTCAGCGTACCCCGGTGAGGTCGGCGACGGTGGCGATGGTGGCGAACCGTCCGGCCAGCGCGTACTCCGTGCGTTCGATGATCTCCTTCGTGCCGAGCACGACACCGGTCTTCCAATGCGCCACTGGCGAGGTGGCGGTGGCGTCGGTGACGAACGTGATGTCGAACCCCAGGTCGGATCCGACGCGGGCGGTGGTCTCGCAGCACTGTTCGGTCCGGATGCCGCTGATCAGCAGCTCGCGGATGCCCCGTTCGGTGAGGATCTGCTGCAGGTTGGTCGTGGTGAACGCGTTGTGCGAGGTCTTGGTCACCAGCGGCTCGCCGTCCTCCTGCTTCAGCCCGTCCTGCAGGCGGACGTGTCCGGAGGCCGGGTCGAACACCGTGCCGCTGCCCGCTTCGCTGTGCAGCACCCACACCACCAGGTCGTTCTCCGCCCGCGCGTGGTCCACCAGCAGGTTGGTCCGCTCGACGATGTCCGGTGCGGACACCTCGGCCCAGTCCGGCCGCTGACGGAACGACTCCTGCACGTCAATGACGATCAGCGCCTTGGTCATACCCCCAGTCTGGTCGTGCGCCGGCCGCCCCGACAGGCACGCGCAGGCCGAGAACCGGAACGATCTGGTCAGTCGCCGTGCCGGTGCAGGGCGCGGACGATCTGGTCGCGGTCGGCGCCGGTGGCCAGCAGCAGCCACAACAGCAGCCGGGCCTGGTTGGGGGTCAGCCAGCCGGCGGGGATCGCGCCCCGGTTGATCAAGTCGGACTCCGAGCCGGGGAAGTTGTAGGTGCGGCGGAGTGTGGTGCCCGCGCCGGTGCGGGTCACGATCACGATGGGCACGTCGCCGGCGAGTGCCCCGATCACCTCGGCGAGGTTCGGCGACACGTGCCCGACGCCATGGGCGGCGACGACGACCCCGCCGGCACCCGCGTCGACCATCGCGCGCAGCCCGGTGCCGTCGTCGCCGAGGAACGTGGGCAGCAGCGGCACCCACGGCGACGGTCCGGTCATCGGCCGGACGTCGATCGGGTCGTGCCGGCCGAACTGGTTGGCGAACACCGGTCGTCCCTCGACCAACCGGCCGAGCAGCCCGAACTCGTTAGAACCGAACGCCTGCATCGCCTCAGCATGTCCTTTGTGGACTCGGCGGGCGGCGTGGATCTCGTCGTTGATCACCACGAGCGCACCACGGTCCCGCGCGGCCGGGTCGGCGGCCGTTCGCATCGCCGCGATGAGGTTCGCCGGACCGTCCGCGCCAGGCACGCCCGCGGCCCGCATCGCGCCGGTGAGCACGATCGGCGCGTCCAGCCCCCACACAAGGTCAAGGAGGTACGCGGACTCGTCGAGCGTGTCCGTGCCCTGCACCAGGACCACGCCGTGCGCCCCTTGTCGCACGCGCGCCTCCGCGGCCACCCACGCGGCGAGCACGTCAGCGGGGGTGAGCGCGGCTCCGGCCACCCGGCTCAGGGTGCGGCCGTCCACCTCGATCTCGGGCACGGCCGAAACCAGCCCGTCCAGCAGGGCGTCGGCGCCGAGCGCGGGAGTCACCCCGCCGCCCGCCGCCGCGGTCATGGTGATGGTGCCTCCCAACGACAGGACACAGACCACGGGCTTCGTCATCCAACCTCCTCGTTCCGGTGCCGCTACCGGATATCCGCGATGATCTCGATCTAACCCACGGGTCAGCGGGCGGTGAAGCCGCCGTCGATGGCCAGCGCGGCTCCGGTGACGAAGCTGGCCTCGTCGCTCAGCAGGAACGCGGCGAAGGCCGCGATCTCCTCGGGTTGCGCGACGCGGCCGACCGGGTGCAGGCCGGCGACCATGGCCCGGCCCTCGTCGGTGGCCAGCATGGTGGCTCGGGCCAACGGGGTGTCGACGCCGCCGGTGACCAACGCGTTGATCCGGATGCCCTGCGCGGCCGTTTCCAGCGCGGTGGCTCGGGTGATGCCGACCACCCCGTGCTTGGCCGCTACGTACGGCGCCACCGACTCGAAGCCGACGACGCCGAGGTTGGACGCGTTGTTCAGGATCGCGCCGCCGCCGGCCGCCGCGATGGCGGGCACCTGGTACTTGAGGCCGTAGAAGACGCTGGACAGGTTGACGTCCAGGTCCGCGCGCCAGCCGGCTTCGTCGAGGTCCTGCACCGGCCCGAAGCTGTTCATCCCGCCGGCGTTGTTGAAGGCGCCGTCCAGGCGGCCGAACTCGGTCACCGCGGTCCGGACCAGGTTCTCGACGTCGGACTCGACCGTGACGTCGGTAGGTACGAACAGGGCCTGGCCGCCGTTGGCGCGGATGTCGGCGGCGACCTGTTCACCTTCGTCCTTGCGGCGGCCGGCGAGCACGACGGACGCCCCTTCCGCGGCGACCCGCTCCGCGACTGCCTGCCCCATGCCGGAGGTCGCCCCGGTGACGACGATGACCTTGGATTCAAAACGAGACGACATGTTCATCCCCGTGTCAGTAGTTGAGAGCCGAACTATCTTCGGCCTGACACCAGGGTGGTCTGGGAAGCCATCGCTTGCTGGCGTGAATCGGACATCGCGGCTCAGGTGCTCCCGACCACCTGAGCCGCTGCCGGTCACCTCCGGGTGGTGGCGAGCAGCGCGTCCAGCGCACCTTCCTTGACGTCGCTGACCAGGTCATGCAGCTGAGCGAGGCTCATCTGGATGCGCTGGCCGAAGTCGTCGGTGATCACCACTCGCTGCTCGTCCGGGGCGTCGGGGTCGATCCACAGCTCCGGGCAGCCGCAGTTGCACTGGCCGCAGAAAGTGGCGATCCGTTCGAGCTTGCTCATTGTCTCGGCCTGCCTCAAGGGTCGGCGGAATACCAACGAGCCAGCCAAGCAGAACGCCCGTCTCGGCGACCATCGGGCAATCAGGCGATTGCCGTGCACCGCCGGGGGATTTCACGTGGTGACAGTCCGTCATCCGGATCACAGGGCGGTTACCGACCCGCGATATTCGCAGTGGTAAGGACCATCTTGGTGTTGACTCTGCGGGTATGGGAGCTCCTGTCAGCGCGCCGCCCGCGCCGCGGGGTGAGGTCGTGCGGCGGCTCACCCGGTCGGCCCGGACCGCGCCCGGCCGCCTCGAGATCATCGCGAGCGCGCTCGTGGTGTTGAGCGTCCTGACAGGCATTGTCGCGTCGCTGGCGTGGCAGTCGAAGCTGGACACGATCAGTGGACTGGCCGATCACCGAGAGCCGCTGTCAGCGGCGGCGCAACAGATCTACCGGTCCCTTTCGGACGCGGACGCCACGGCCGCGAGCGCGTTCCTGTCCGGCGGCTCCGAGCCGGCCCAGCTGCGGGACCGCTACCAGGTGGACGTCGCACAGGCCGGCGCCGCGCTGGCCAAGGCCGCCTCGGACGTCACCGACGACTCGGGCGCGGCGCAGGTGGCTGTGTTGAACAAGCAGCTGCCGGTGTACACCGGGCTGGTCGAGACGGCCAGGTCCAACAACCGGCTCGGCCTGCCCATCGGCGCCGCGTACCTGCGTGAGGCGTCCACGTTGATGCGCGGCAAGTTGCTGAAGGCCGCGCAGGAGCTGTATGCCATCGACACCGACCGGTTGACCGCCGAACAGGACAGCGCGACGAACTTCCCGTGGCTGACGGTCGCGCTCACGGTCGTACTGCTGGCCGCCCTGGTGGCGACGCAGATGTACCTGACCCGCCGGACCAACCGGCTGCTCAACGTCGGGCTGCTGGTGGCCAGCATCGCGGTCGGGTTGGGGTTGGTCTGGGGTGTCGTCGCGGGATGGGTGTCCGCCACCGCGGTCGACAACGCACGCGACGACGGCACCCGTCAGGTGGATACGCTGGTGCAGGCCAGGATCATCGCGTTGCAGGCCCGCGCGGACGAGACGTTGACCTTGGTCGCGCACGGCGACGGCGCCGGCTACGAGCCGGACTTCAAGGCGCTCACCCCGAAGCTGACCGATCTGCTGCGCAAGGCCCAGTCGGATCAGGCGGTCGCGAACACCACGGCCTGGCTGGACATCCACAAGAACATTCGCGTGCTCGACGACAGCGGACAGTACGACCAGGCGGTCAAACTGGCCATCGGCACCGACGACAAGGGCGCCGCGGCGGCGTTCGGCAAGCTCGACGACACCCTGTCCGCGTCGATCCAGCGCGGCCGGGAGAAGTTCGTCGAGTCGACGTCGACCGCGCGCAACGCACTGTTCGGCATCGTGCCAGGGGTGGCGCTGCTGGCACTGCTCACGGCGGGCGGCATCCTGACAGGCATACGGCAACGGCTGCGGGAGTACCGGTGATGAGACGAGTCGCGCTGCTGGCACTGGCCACTCTGGCCCTGGCCGGCTGCGGCGGGCCGGGCCGACCGGTCGACCTGGCCAATGTGACCACTGTGGACGCTCCGCAGCCGGAGGAGGTCAGGCCGGCCGAGCCGCCGAAGCCCGGCGCGCAGGCGCCCAACTGCGGTGACCCGACCGCGAGCCTGCGGCCGAACGGCCTGGCCGTCACCCCGAACTCGACCATGGCCAAGATCAGGGACCGGGGCCGGCTGATCGCCGGGGTGGACCAGAACACGTACCTGTTCGGCTTCCGTAACCCGGCGAGCAACAGCCTGGAGGGCTTCGACATCGACATGGCCCGGCAGGTCGCCAAGGCCTTGTTCGGCGACGAGAACAAGGTGCAGTACAAGGTGATCACGTCCAAGGACCGGGAGGACGTCCTGGTCCGCGGGGACGTGGACATCGTCGTCCGGACGTACACGATCAACTGCGACCGGGAGCAGAAGGTCGCGTTCTCGTCCGTCTACTACGACACCGGCCAGCGTGTCCTGGTGGACAAGAACTCGCCGGCCAAGGGCATGGACGACCTCGGCGGCAAGCGGGTGTGCGCGAACGCCGGGTCGACGTCGATCGACGCGATCGCCAAGAACCCGGCCAAGCCGGTGGCGATCTCGGTGCCCAACTGGTCCGACTGTCTGGTGCTGCTGCAGCAGGGCCAGGTCGCGGCGGTGTCCACGGACGAGCCCATCCTGGCCGGTATGGCTGCTCAGGACCCGAACCTCAAGATCGTCGGCCCGAAGCTGACCGTCGAGCCGTACGGGATCGGGATTCCCAAGGCGAACACGGACATGGTTCGCTACGTGAACGCGGTACTGGAGAAGATTCGTGGCGACGGGTCGTGGCAGCAGAGCTACGACCAGTGGGTGGGCGGCCGCACCGGGGTGCAGGCGACGCCACCGGCCCCGAAGTACCGCGACTGAGAGGGGGCACCATGGCCAGGCACGGCACACCGGACGATGACGACCAACGCACCGGCTGGTTCCAGCATCCGGACGTGCTGAGCGGCTCGCAGCCGGCGCCCCCACGCCCCCTGCCGAAATCCCCGGACGAGACCGCGAAGTTCAGCCCGGTGGTCCGGCCCAACCCGGCCGACGAGACGCAGATCATCTCGCCGGTCGCGATGGCCCAGATCCCGGGCTGGACCCAGGGCATGCCGGCCGTGCAGCCGCGGCGTGACCTGCCTCCGCCGCCGGACGACGTGCACCAGCCGACCAGCGTGCTCGGCAGCGTCCTGCCGACGCAGAGCATCGTGCCGCCGAAACCACAAGCGCCGCACACGCAGCCGGCACAGCCGTCGAGCGACTCGGTGCCGTTCCCCGGGCCAGGGCACAACACCGGGCGTCGGACCGGTTCGCGGGCCTCGGCCCGTGGCCGGTTGGGTGCCGGCCTGGTCGAGGTGCCCCCGGTGCCGTACCGGGATCCGACGTCGGCGGTGATGACCGACCCTGTTGTGGCGGAGAACAAACGGTTCTGCGGTGGCTGCGGCGGGCCGGTCGGCCGGGGCGTGGACGGGCAGCCCGGGGCGGCCGAAGGCGAGTGCCCGAAGTGCGGCGCGCCGTTCTCGTTCCGGCCGCGACTGAAGTCGGGCGACCTGCTCGGCGGCCAGTACGAGGTGCTCGGCTGCCTCGCGTACGGCGGGCTCGGCTGGATCTATCTGGCCAAGGACCACAACGTCTCGGACCGCTGGGTGGTGCTCAAGGGCCTGATCGACACCGGCGACCAGACCGCGATGGCGTCGGCCGTGGCCGAACAGCGGTTCCTCGCCGAGGTGGAGCACGCCAACATCCTCAAGATCTACAACTTCGTGCAGGCGCCGGACCCGCGGACCGGCACGTCCGTCGGCTACATCGTGATGGAGTACATCGGCGGCCAGTCGTTGCGGCAGATCGCGCTGGAGCACCACCGCGCGGTCGGCCGGGCCGAGCCGCTGCCGATCGGCCAGGTCATCGCGTACGGCCTGGAGATCCTGCCGGCCATGGGCTACCTGCACAGCGTTGGGCTACTGTACTGCGACCTCAAGCCGGACAACGTGATCCAGACCGACCAGACGCTCAAGCTGATCGACCTCGGCGCGGTCCGCCGTGAGGACGACTGGGACAGCCCACTGTTCTTCACACTCGGCTACAGCGCGCCTGAGCTGGCCGAACGCGGCGCCTCGGTCGCGTCCGACATCTACACGGTCGGCCGGACCCTGGCCGTGCTGGCGATCGAGTTCACCGGGTACACGAGCAGGTACGTGCATTCCCTGCCCGGACCGGACGATGTGCCGCTGTTCAAGCTGTTCGACTCGTTCTACCGGGTGTTGAAGCGCGCCACGCACCCCGACCCGGACCGCCGTTTCCCGTCCGCCGAGGACATGGCCGAGCAGCTCACCGGCGTGCTGCGCGAGGTGATGGCGCTCGGCACCAACCGGCCGCGACCCGGTGTGTCCACTGTGTTCGGTCCGGAGCCGAGAACTTTCGGTACCGGCGTGCAGATCGACGAACGCGGGGTGTCGCTGACCGCGCCGGATCCGTCCGAAGTGGTCGGTGCGTTGCCGGTGCCGCAGGTGGACACCGACGACCCGGCCGCCGGCGTGCTGGCCGCGACCGTCGCCGGCGACCTCAACGAACTGGTCGAGGCGTTGACGTTCGCGCCGCAGAACTCGGTCGAGGTGCGCCTGCGGATGCTGCGGGCCCGCACCGAGCTCGGCGACATCTCCCGGGCGTCCGGCGAACTGGAGATCGCCCGGCGGCTGGCGAACGACCCGCACGACTGGCGGCTGGCGTGGCACCGCGGCCTGCTGGAACTGGCCATGCGCCGGCCAGGGGACGCCCGGGTGTCCTTCGAGGCCGTGTACGACGCGTTGCCCGGCGAGGCCGCGCCCAAGATCGCCCTGGCGATCAGCGCCGAGTACCAGCGTGACTACTTCGCCGCCGCCCGGTTCTACGAGCAGGTCTGGCGCACCGACCGGTCGTACGTCAGCGCCGCCTTCGGCCTCGTGCGCGTCTACCTCGCCCAAGGCGCCCGCGCCGGCGCCATCGAGGTGCTCGAGTCGGTCCCGGACAGCTCCAGCCACTACGTGACCGCCCAGGTCGCGGCGATCAAGATCAAGGCCCGTGCGGACGAGGTCGCCAAACTCGCCGAACCCGACCTCTTCGACGCCGCCCGCCGGCTGGAACGCCTCGCCCTGGACGCCGAACGTCGCACCCGGCTGTCAGTGGAGGTGCTGGAAGCCGCCTACGGCTGGGTCCAGGCCGGCAAACCCGGCTCCCGCCAGGCCGGCGGCACGGTCCTCGGCTGCGACCTGTCCGAGCGTGACCTCCGCTTCGGCCTGGAACGCTGCTACCGGGCCCTGGCCCGGCTGGCCGGCACCCCGGAACAGCGGCACGAACTGGTCGACCGCGCCAACGCGATCAGGCCCCGAACCCTGACGTGACGACGCCCGCGGTGGGCGTCGTCACGGGGGACCTACTTGAGGGCTGACTTGGCGGTCCACTGGTCCCAGGTGAGGGTCCAGTCGTAGTAGTCGCCGTCCTTCGAGGAGAGCTGCTGGTTCGTGCCGGTGATCTCGACCGGGTCGCCGGGCAGCACGCTGTCGTAGTAGATCTTCGCGTTCGCCGGCGACAGGTTCGTGCAGCCGTGGGACACGTTCCGCTTGCCCTGTGAGGGAATCGAGGCGGCCAGGCCGTGGATGAACTCGCCGTTGTTCGAGATCCGGACGGCCCACGGCACCGGGACGTCCCGGTAGTCGTACTTCTCGTTGGTCATCTTCTTGATCTCGTACTTCTCCATGGCCACATGGATGCCGCTCTGGGTGACCCGACCGGGGTCGGAGTCCAGGCCGTAGCTGGCGGGGAAGTCGTTGACCACCTGGCCGTTGCGCTTGATGACCAGCCGGTGGGTCTGGGTGTTGCCCTCGACGGTCTGCTCGCGGCCGATGGTGAACTTGGAGCTCACGTCCGTCTTGCCGTACGCGTCACCGCCGAACGACGTGCCGTACAGGGACGCGGTGACCGTGACCTTCGTGTCCGCCTTCCAGTAGGCCTTGGGCCGCCAGTGCACGGTCTTGTCGTCCAGCCAGGCCCATGAGCCCTCGGTCGGCACGGACGTCTCGACCTTCAGCGCCTTCTCCACCGACGCCTTGTCGATGACCTTGTTGTCGAACTTCAGCGCGATCGGCATGGCGACGCCGTAGGTCTGGTCGTCACCCACGTTCAGGGTGCCGGAGATCTGGCGCTTGGGCTTCACCGTGGCGAACGCGCCGGTGATCGGCACCTGCTGGCCGTTGGCGCCGGTCGCGGTACCGGACCACGTGTACGACTTGCCGTAGCCAAGTGCCTCCGCCGCCGTCCAAGTGTGCTTGTCCGCGGACAGGTCGCCCTTGACCGGCTTGCCGTCCGGGTTGGTCAGCTGGACCGAGCCGATCGTGCCGTCCGTGACCGACACCGTGATCGGTCCCTTCGGGCTGGCGTCGGCGGCGCCGTTGCCGGGCTGCAGGGCCACCGTCGCCGGCGCCTGGGTGGCGGCGGCGTGCTCGACACCCACCGTGGCCTGCGGGCCTGGCACGTTCGCCAGTGGCGTCTTGCTCTCGCTGCTGCACGCGGCGAGCCCGAGTAATGCCGTCGCGGCGATTCCCGCGGCGAGCCTGGACCTCAGTCGTGTCGTCATCCCCATCCTCACACCACTTTCGACGCGGCTAAGAGGTAAGACGTTGGCCGACTGTCACTGTGACTCACATCACATTTGACGGCTTTGTTCACAGCGCGACCATCGCCCGAAAGATTGTGGCAGGCAGCGCACTGATCGACACACACCGTAACACGGGAGGATCACACGAACGGCCCAGCGATGGGCGATTCAGGGCAGTAGTGCAGGGCGTATGCAGGCGATAGGCTCGCTGGCGCAGGCCGTAAGTTTCTGTGTTCGTGCTCCATCACGCTCGCGGAACAAAACGCGGGCGTACTGCTTTCTCGCTGAAGTTGGCGACCAGGCGACGCCCGGGACGGCCCGGGGTTGCACGGTGCAACCCCAAGCTGATCCGGCGACGGAGGCAGATGAATGGCTCAGGGCACTGTGAAGTGGTTCAACTCGGAAAAGGGCTTCGGGTTCATCGCGGTCGACAGCGGTGAGGCGGACGTCTTCGTGCATTACTCGGAGATCCAGGGCAAAGGCTTTCGCACGCTCGAGGAGAACCAGCGCGTCGAGTTCGAGGTCGGCCAGGGCACCAAGGGCCCGCAGGCCACGAACGTGCGGCCCATCTGAGACCTGACGGCGAAGGGCCCTGGGCGGTGTCCGCCCAGGGCCCTTTGTTGTGGTTTACGGGGTGTGTCCGCGCCCTCAGCCCTGTGGGTAACGCAACTGCTGGGCCTCCCACGACAGGCGCTCCATGACCCACTCCTGGGCCAGGGCGTGCGGGGAGGTCTGGCGGTGCGCGGCCAGCTCACGAAGCTGCTCGTTGGCGATCAGCGACAGGCGCAGCTGGTAGACCTCGGCGTTGCCGAAGCGACGGCCGGACGCGGTGGTCTCGACGTCGGCCTCAGGCGCGAGGGCGGCGAGGTAGTTCTCCATCTCGACGTCCGGCACCAGCTCCTGCGCCTGCGAGCGTGACGACCTGGCAGGGGCCTGCTTGCCGTTGCGGCTACGTCCCAGTGAAGGCAAATGCACCGGAACAAGATAACGGTTCGGTCGCGAGAACCAAGCCCCTGTGACCCGTGACACACCGACCGAACGCAACCTCGCAGGTCAGCCGCGCGTCTGGAACCACTTGGACATGTATCTGGTGTGTCGTTCCCAGAACCCCGATGCCAATGGGAAAGGCAACCCGGAGTGTCTTGCACCACCCACCGATGCCCCATAAGGGAGAACCCGATAAGCTGACTTCGCCAACCAACAGTGAACAAAGATGTTCACCACAGGCGTTCCACCCTGCGTTCAGCCCGGCCCACAGCGAGAAGCGAGGCGGCGCCAGCCGCACGTGGGGGGTTTGGGGGGCTCGGCCCCCCAAAATGATTGAGGGGGCCTGGGCTGCGAAGGCGAGCGAAGCGAGCCGAGCAGCCCCAAGGAGAGGCCCCCGCGCCAGGGGGAGGAACGCGGGGGCCGGAGGGGATCTCCACAGGCGCTGACCGGGGGTGTGTCAGCTCCTAGATTGTTGCACGCTCACCTGGCTGTGGCCACATGTGCGCGCCCAAAAATTCCTGCGAACTGTTCACTTGTTGTTCGTGGTCGTGGTGAACCGGTCCAGCTCATTGTTTCGGCTGTATACAGCAAAAGTGTTCGACGGCTGTCGCCGGTGGCGCGGTTTCTCCGCCGACGCAGTTCCTTCGGGAGTGGCCGGCACCGCGCAGGTACCCCTAGGGGGTAGGGGTATTTTCCGGCCTGGTGTAAACAATACTGTCCATCACGCTCACCCGAATGGCCTCTACCCAGACCATGGTCGGGTGCGCATAGCCGGCCTCTACCCGGTCAGGCGGACGCCAAACGTACCGGCGCAACTACCCTCGGTTGTGTTCGGTTCACTCTGCGGGGGGCTGTGGGCAGGGCTTTTCCTCCCATAACCTCACGGCCACAGCCGAGCCGGGGAGGCGTCATGAGCGGGTCCCTCGAAGTGCGAAACTTCTTGATGCAGCAGGACACAGTAGGTGGCACCGGCTACGCGGGAGTTCCCGCCCAGCGCAGCGGCGACACCTCGCGAGTCACGGACGACCAGGTCCAGAAGGCACGCCTCGCGGTCGCCCGCGGCGCGCTGGACGCCGAAGACTGCCGTCTGCTCCTCGACATGCTCGGCCTCGTGCCGGGCGACGACGGAGTGCCGCCGGTCGGCCGGTAGCCCCCGACCAACTGGGGACCCCGGCGAATCTGTGACCAGCACCACGACGGCCCCCATGGGCCCGACGAAGTGCCCATGGGGCCGCCAACCGACCGCCTGAAGCCAAGTTTGCGCAGGTGGCGGCGGTTTCAATAACCCGTTTTGTACGACCATGGGGTCGTGCCCTATGCTTCTCGTGCTCCCGGCGGAAAGCCGAACGGGACTTAGGCGCTCCCATCGTCTAGCGGCCTAGGACTCCGCCCTTTCAAGGCGGCAGCACGGGTTCGAATCCCGTTGGGAGCACGCGGTAGGCTAGAAAGCAGCAACAGCAAGGCCCAGTGGCGCAGTTGGTTAGCGCGTCGCCCTGTCACGGCGAAGGTCGCGGGTTCGAGTCCCGTCTGGGTCGCACCATCAAGTCACAGGCTTGACACCCTGGCCAGGTAGCTCAGTTGGTACGAGCGTCCGCCTGAAAAGCGGAAGGTCGGCGGTTCGACCCCGCCCCTGGCCACCGCTCTGGGCTACCCTGCTCGCTCGCTTTGCTCGCTTCGCCGGGTCGCGGTGGATTATTTTGGGGGGCCCAGCCCCCCAAACCCCCCAGGTGCGCCTTTGGCGCCTCGCTTTTCGCTTGCGCTTCGCGCTCAAAGAGTTCGGTGTTTGTTTTTGGCGCTTTGGTTCTTGGGGTTCTTGGTTAGGCACTCTCGGCTCTCGCCTACGGCACTAGGGCTTGGCTTGGTTGGGGCTTTGTGATTGCCTTTCCCGGCTCCCGGCTCCCGGCTCCCGGCTCCCGGCTCCCGGCTCCCGGCTCCCGGCTCCCGGCTCCCGGCTCCCGGCTCCCGGCTCCCGGCTCCCGGCTCCCG
>NZ_SLWS01000001.1:871545-1734129 GCF_004345645.1 Actinocrispum wychmicini
CGGGGCTGTGGGCCTGTTGGCCTTCGCCGGTCGCCTTCGCGCGTAGGCCTTTGTCTCGGGGCTCTGGGCGTGTGCTTGTGCACATATTTGGGGGGTTTCCAGGTTGGGGTGGGGGCGATTGGGTGTCGCTTTGGGGTTGTTATCATGGGTTGGGGTGTGTGGTCGGTGTGAGGATTTGCTGCTGGCTTTTTTGGGGACTTTGGGTATTCGTTCTGCGCATTTTGGGTTGGTTCATTCGGTGGGGTTTTTGGTGGTGGGTGTTTGTGGGTCACTCTTGTGGGTGGTTTTTCGGCTAGTACCTCGTGTGGGTGTTGTTCGTGGTGGGGGCGTGTCGGGACAGTGGGTGACGTCGTTCACCTCGATGTACCAGGGTCGGTGTGTTCCGTGACGACGTAGGGTGGCGTCGTTGGTCCGACCGGGTGAGGTTGCTCGGTGGTGGTCACTGTCCGTCGTTTTTGGGTGGTGACCCCGAATTTCGGCCGCGAGGCCGGGATTCATAATGTTCTTCTCGCGGTAACGGCGTTCAGAGATGGAACGACTCCCGTGGTGAGCCGGGCGATCATCTTTTTACGCCTGTTTGGCCTTCACAACAGGAGAGACTGCATGAGAGAACGGACCGGGTCTGTCCGCCGGCGTGGTCGTTTTCAGATGGTCTCCCCGCGAAGCGCGCCCGAATCCGTTCGGCCAATGCTCGCCGGGTGGCAGAGGAAGTACCAGCTCGCCGTCGTGGCCTGCGACGTCGTCGTGGTGCTCGCCGTCACAGCCGTCCTCGCCGTGGTCACGGGCGCGTCGGCGCCTTGGCGCACGATCATGTCCGCCGTGCTCACGCAGGTCGCGATCCTGGCCGGGCTCGGTGGGGCCAGGGCGTGGAGCCCGTCGATCCTCGGCGACGGCGAGGAGGAGTTCCGCAGGCTGTACCGCGGCATGTTCACCGCGCTGGTCACCCTGGCCGTCAGCGGGTTCGCGTTCGACTTCGGCCAGCTGCGGCCATGGGTGTTCGTGGCGCTGCCGGCGATCGCGCTGATCGACTTCCCGGTCCGCTACATCCTGCGCCGGGTCCTGCACAAACGCCGCCAAGCCGGTCGTTGCCTCCTACCTGTGCTCGCCGCCGGCGGAGTTGGCACGATCAGTGACCTCATCGGCCGCACGCGTGGCGCGCCGCATCAGGGGTGGCGCGTGGAGGCGGTGTGCACGGCGGACGGGCTGGGCATAGGGCCGGACGGGAAGGTCGACGGCGTGCCTGTGGTCGGGCGGATCGACGAGCTCACCGAGCACGTGAAACGCGGCGGCTACCGGATCGTCGCGGTCACCGCGGACAGTTACTGGACACCGCGCCGGCTGCAGCAACTCGCGTGGGAGCTGGAGGACACGAACGCCGAGCTCGTCGTCGCCCCCGTGCTCATGGAGGTTGCCGGGCCGCGCCTGCACGTCACCGGCGTACTGGGGATGCCGTTGCTCCGGCTGTCCGCGCCGGTGTTCACAGGCGCACGCCGCGTGGTCAAGGAGATTGTCGACCGCGTCGGCGCGACGTTCCTCATCGCCGTCATGTCGCCGTTCCTGTTGTTCGCCGCGTTGTGCGTGAAGCTGAGCGACGGCGGTCCGGTGTTCTACACGCAACGCCGGATCGGCAAGGACGGCCGGGCGTTCACCATGGTCAAGTTCCGGACCATGGTCACCGACGCCGACCGGGTCCGGGCCGAACTGCTCGCCGAGAACGAGGGCCACGGCCCGCTGTTCAAGATGCGCAACGACCCGCGGGTGACCAGGGTCGGCGCCATCCTGCGCCGGTACTCCATGGACGAGCTGCCGCAGCTGCTCAACGTGGTCGCCGGGTCCATGTCGCTGGTGGGGCCGCGGCCGCCGCTGCCGGAGGAGACCGAGCAGTACGGGCCGGACGCGCGCCGAAGACTGCTGGTCAAACCGGGACTCACGGGGTTGTGGCAGGTCAGCGGACGCAGTGACCTACCGTGGGAGGAGTCCGTCCGGCTGGACCTGCGGTACGTGGAGGACTGGTCGCTGGCGCTGGACGCGCTGATCCTGTGGAAGACGGTTCGCGCCGTGTTGAAAGGCCAAGGAGCGTATTGATGATCTGCCGACTCTGCGGTCGCGCGGAGCTGGAGAGCGTGGTCGACCTGGGCGCGACACCCCCGTGCGAACGTTTCCTCACCGCTGGGCAGCTCGACGACCCGGAGCCGACGTACCCGCTGCACCTGCGGGTCTGCCGGCACTGTCTGTTGGCGCAGCTCCCGCCGCTGATCACCCCCGAGGACACGTTCACCGAGTACGCGTACTTCTCGTCGTTCTCCTCTTCGTGGGTGGAGCACGCCCGGCGGTTCGTCGCCGACGCCACGGCCAGGATCCGGCCGAAGTTCGTGGTCGAGGTCGCCAGCAACGACGGATACCTGCTGCAGCATGTGGACGCCCGGTGCCTCGGCATCGAGCCGAGCGTCAACGTCGGCGCCGCCGCGCGGGAGAAGGGCGTGCCGACGCTGACGGCGTTCCTCGACAAGGAGACCGGCGCCAAGGTCCGCGACGAGCACGGCCCGGCGGACCTCGTCGTCGCCAACAACGTCTACGCGCACATCCCGGACATCCACGGCTTCACCACCGGCCTGCGCGAGCTGGTCGCGGACGACGGATGGGTGTCCATCGAGGTGCAGCACCTGCTCAGCCTGGTCGGCCAGAACCAGTACGACACCATCTACCACGAGCATTTCCAGTACTACACGGTCGAGTCGGCCCGTCGCGCGCTCGCCGCCGGGGGCCTGTACCTCGTGGACGTCGAACGGCTGCCGACGCACGGCGGCTCGGTCCGGCTGTGGGCGCGGCCGTTCGAGGCCGAACCGACCGCGGCGGTCGCCCAGGTGCTGGCCGAGGAACAGTCGGCTGGGCTGCATGACATGTCCGGCTACCAGGGGTTCGCTCGCCGGGTCGAGCAGGTCCGGCTGGATCTGCTCAGGTTCCTGCTCGACGCCAAGGCGGCCGGCAGGACGGTGGTCGGGTACGGCGCCCCCGGCAAAGGCAACACCCTGCTGAACCACTGCGGCATCCGGCCCGATATCTTGCCGTACACAGTGGACAGGAACCCGTACAAGCACGGCCGGTTCACGCCCGGCACGCGCATCCCGGTGCTCGCGCCCGAACGGATCGCCGAAGACCGGCCGGACTATGTCCTGGTGCTGCCCTGGAACCTGCGGGCCGAGCTGGTCCGTCAACTGTCCTATGTGGGCGAGTGGGGTGGCCGGCTGGTGTTCCCGATCCCGACTCTGGAGGAGGTCCGGCCGTGAAGGTCGTGCTGTTCTGCGGCGGCTACGGGATGCGCATGCGCAACGGCATGGCCGACGACGTGCCCAAACCCATGCAGATGGTCGGGCCGCGGCCGCTGCTGTGGCACGTGATGCGTTACTACGCGCACTTCGGGCACACCGAGTTCATCCTGTGCCTCGGTTATGGCGCGCACTACATCAAGGACTTCTTCCTGCACTACCAGGAGACCGCGTCCAACGACTTCGTGCTGCGCGACGGCCAGGTCCAACTGCTGTCCACGGACATCAGCGACTGGACCGTGTCGTTCGTGCACACGGGCCAGGACTCGCCGATCGGCGAACGGCTGCGGCGGGTGCGGCACCTGCTCGACGGCGAGGAGATGTTCCTCGCCAACTACGCGGACGTGCTCACCGACGCGCCGATGGACGAGATCGTCGCGCGGTTCACCACGAGTGACGCGGGTGCGTCCATGATGGTCGTGCCGCCGCAGTCGTCGTTCCACTGTGTGGAAATGGGCGCGGACGGCATGGTCAGCGGCATCACGCCGGTCAGCAACCTGCCGCTGTGGGAGAACGGCGGGTACTTCGTGCTGCGCCAGGACGTGTTCGAGCACCTGCCGCCCGGTGGTGACCTGGTGCAGGACGCGTGCGGTGAACTGGCCAAGGACGGGCGCCTGCTCGCGTACCCGTACCGTGGCTTCTGGCAGCCCGCCGACACTGTCAAGGAGCGGGCCGCCCTGGAGGCCGGATACGCACAGGGCGAGCGGCCGTGGATGTTGTGGGAGAACGATGCGGGCGCTCCGGCCTGACGAGCTGTCGCGGGTCGCGCTGCTCGGTGCGCACTGCGACGACGTCGCCATCGGCGTTGGCGGAACGTTGTTGGCGCTGTGCCGATCCCGGCCCGGCCTGCGGGTCGACGCGCTGGTGTTGAGCGGCGGCGGCACCCTGCGGGAAGCCGAGGAACATGCCGCGTTGCAGGCGTTCTGCCCAGGCGCTTCACTGAAGGTGACTGTGCTGGACCTGCCGGACGGGCGGTTCCCGGCGCACTGGGAACGGGCCAAGCAGGCCGTCGAGTCGTTCCGGACAGAGTTGTGCCATCCCGCGGTGGAGCCCGACATCGTGTTCGCGCCGCACGTCCGGGACGCCCACCAGGACCACCGGATGCTGGCCGAACTCGTCCCCACCGCGTTCCGGGACCATCTGGTGCTGCGGTACGAGATCGTCAAATGGGACGGTGACCTGGGTGCCCCGACCGTGTACCAGCCCTTGCCGGACCGGGTGGCCGAGGCCAAGGTGGATGCGTTGCTCCGGCACTATCCGTCGCAGCGGGACCGGGACTGGTTCGACGCCGAGACCTTCCTGGGCCTGGCCAGGGTCCGCGGGGTGGAATGCCGGGCGCGCTACGCCGAGGCGTTCCACGTGGACAAGATGACCATCGGCTTGGAGGCCTGACGTGCGTGTACTGCTGACCGGACACCAGGGCTACCTGGGCACCGTGATGGCGCCCCGGCTGGCCGCGGCTGGGCACACCGTCGTCGGCCTGGACACCGGCTGGTTCGCGCCGTGCGTGCTCGGTCCGGAGCCGGCCGACCCGGACGGCCACCGGGTGGACCTGCGCGAGGTCACTTCGGCGCATCTGTCCGATGTGGACGCCGTGGTGCACATGGCGGCCCTGTCCAACGACCCGCTGGGCTCGCTGGAGCCGTCGCTGACGTACGACATCAACCACCACGCGTCGGTCCGGCTGGCGAGGCTCGCGGCCGACGCCGGAGTTTCGCGCTTCCTCTACGCGTCAACGTGTTCGGTGTACGGCGCGGCGGGTGACGGTCTGGTGAACGAGGACGCGCCGCTGCGGCCGGTGACCCCGTACGCGGAGAGCAAGGTCCGGGTCGAGGACGACCTGGTGGCCATGGCCACCGACTCGTTCACCCCGGTCTTCCTGCGCAACGCCACGGCGTTCGGGTTCTCGCCGCGACTGCGGGCCGACATCGTGCTGAACAACCTCGTCGGGCACGCGGTGCTGAGCGGCGAGGTCCGCGTGCTGTCGGACGGCACGCCGTGGCGGCCGTTGGTGCACGCTCAGGACATCGCGGACGCGTTCATCGCGGCCCTCGCGGCGCCAAGGGATGTCGTGCACTGCAAGGCGTACAACGTGGGTATCGAGGACAACAACCTCACCGTGGCACAGATCGCCGGGCACGTGGTGGAAGCCGTCAACGGTTCCCAGCTGGTGATCACGGGCGAGGCCGGCGCGGACCCCCGGTCGTACCGGGTGGACTTCTCGCGGATCCGGGCCGACCTCGGCTACACGGCACAGTGGTCGGTCAAGGCAGGCGCGGTCGAGCTGCGGGACGCGTACACCCGGTACGGCCTGACCCGGGCGGACTTCGAACAGCGGTTCACCCGGCTCGCCTGGCTCGCCGGTCAGGGTGGGCTGAGATGAAACAGGCCGGCCGTGCGGTCTCTCGCGCTGATCTGGGTGACCGGGAGCGGCCAGGGAATGCCGAGATCGGGGTCGTTGTAGCGGACCGCGACGTCCTCGGCCGGGTCGTGCGGCCGGTCGATCCGGTAGCAGACGTCCGCGATCGGGGTCAGCGCCTGGAACCCGTGCAGCATGCCCGGCGGGATGTACAGGTGGACGAATCGTTCGTCGTCCAGCTGGAACATCTCGTGCCGGCCGTACGTGGGCGAACTCCTGCGCGCGTCGACGACCACATCGGACACCGCGCCATGTGCGCACCGCACGAACTTCGCCTCGCCCCGTCCGGAACGCCCGTGCAGGCCGCGCAGCACACCCCTGTGGCTGCGGGACTGCGAGTCCTGCATGAACGCGGCTGGGTCGATCCCTTGTGCCGCCACGATTTCAGTGTCGAAGGTGCGCGTGAACAGGCCGCGGTCGTCATGGTGCGGCGTGGGGACGAACAGCAGCACGCCGTCGATCGAGGTCGTCCGTACTTCCATGGCGCCATGGTGCCACCATGCTGACGCCGATCTGCCGGTCCTGCCGGGCGCGTCGCGGTGACGTGGTCCTCGACCTGGGCACGCAGCCGGCGAGCGACTTCTTCCCGCCGGCCACCGATCCCGGCCCGGACCCCGTGTATCCACTCCGGATGTGGCTGTGCGCGGAATGCGGCCTGGCCCAACTCGCCGAAGACCCGACCGTGCCGGAGGAGCCGCGCGGGGTCGAGCCGGCCGCGCTGGTCGCGCAGGCCAAGGACGCCATCGGCCGGGTCATGGCGTCCGGTCTGGTGGCGCCCGGCGCCGGGGTGCTGGAGTACGGCAGCCCGCACGGCGGTTCGTGGCTGCCTTCGCTGACCGAGCAGGGGCTGCGTCCAGTGGAGCAGCAGGCCGACGTGATCGTCGACTGCTTCGGCATGATGCACGCCCCCGACCAGCACGCGGCGGTCGCCGAACGCGCCGGTCGACTGGCCGAACGCGGCGTCCTGCTGTTGCAGTACCACTCGCTGGTCACAATCATCCGAAGTGGACAGTGGAACGCGTTGCGGCACGGGCATTTCGCGTACTACTCGACGACCGCGGTGACCCGCATGCTGGCCGCGGCCGGGCTGACACCGTGGACCGCGTGGCGTTTCGACCTGTACGGCGGAACTGTGCTGCTGGCCGCCGGCCGCGGCGGCGAGGTGGACTCCGAGGTGCGGGCCCTGCTCGCCGAGGAGAACGGCAGCGGGGTGAGCGACCCCCGGATCGTCCGTTCGTTGCAGGAGACGGCCGAGAGCAGCATCAACGCGTTGCGCGGATGGCTGCAGCGGCAACGCGGCACCGGGCGCCGCGTCTTCGGATACGGCGCCGCGTCCCGCGCGGTGGCCCTGTTGGCGGCCGCCGGCATCGACAACACCATGCTGCTCGGCGTGGCGGACGCCGCACAGACCAAATGGGGCCGGCGGATGCCGGGTACCGTCATCCCGGTGATCAGCCCGGCCGAGCTGGTCCGCGCTCAACCGGACGCGGTCCTGCTGTTCGTTCCAGACCTGCTCGAAGAGGTCCGGAACGCGTTGCCGGCGTTGGCCGGGCGATGGGTGGTGGCCGAGCCGACCCCGACCGAGGAACAGGTCACGCGGCGGATCGTGCCTCCCGCCCGCCTGTCCGGTGACAAACCATGAGGTGGAAAACCCAGCCGCACGGATCGAAGGCGGCAGCGCTGGTGGTGCTGGCGGCCGCCGTCTTGGGGATTGTGATCGGGTTCGCCGCGCCGATGCTCGGCGGCACGCTGTACCGCAGCAGCGCGACCGTCACGTTCACGGCGGTCCAGCTCGACGACCGGCCGCCGACGGTGTCCGAGGCGCGGCACATCCTGGTGCGGATGCCGAGCTGGGTGAAGATCGTCGGCAGCGGCGAGGTGGCCGGCGAGTTCCCACTCCGGGCCGGCGAATCCCTGTCCGCGGTCGAGATCTCCGGTGTCAACTCGTTCGTCCTGTCGTTGACCAGTCCGACCGCGCAGGACCTGCCGGCCCGCACGACAGCGGCGGCGAACGCGGTGATCACCGTGATCACGCGCGGCGAGACACCGGCCGGGACGAAGACCAGCCGGGTCCGCGGCACGGTCACCGATCCAGGCGACAGCACCGTCAGCTTGACGTTGGATTGGGCGATGTGGGGCGCGGTCCTCGGCGCCGTGATCGGGGCGTTGCTCGGCTGGCTGGTGTGTGCATTGCGGGCACCGGGCCGGTGGGTGGAACAACTCGCCGGTGGTGGGAGCCGGGAGGTGGCGGCCGGGCGGCCCGCTGACAGCGAGGACCGGGAGGTGGGATCCGCGCAGCTCACCGGTGGCGACGACCGGGGGGTGGGGGCTGCGTCGCTCACTGGCGGCGAGAACCGGGAGGTGGGAGCCGCGTCGTTCGCCGAGTCTGTGGATGTGGAACTTCGTCGCCTCGCCAGTGCGGTCCGGACCAGACGCGGGTTCGCGGTCCTGGCGTTGTTGGCTGTCGCGGTTGGCGGGTACGTCGTCACTGGTTCGGCGTGGCCGGTGTTCCTCGCCACCCTGGTTGCCGGTGTCGTTTCGCGGAAGGATCCGCGGTGGATCGCGGTCGCCGTCGTCGTCCTGGGCGCGACGGTCCTGCCGGAGAAGCTCGACCTGGTCAAGATCGGGCCGGTGACGCCAACCGTCCTCGAGGTCGCCCTGCTCATCGGGATCGTCGTGGTGTGGCGGCGACCCCAGTCGTCCGTGTTCACCTGGCCGCTTGTGGGGGTCACCGCAGCGGTCCTGGTCGGGTGCCTGTGGGGGTTCGCGCACGGCGGCGACTTCTCCGTGATCGCGGACACCGCACGCGCCCTGCTGATCGTGCCGCTGGGGTTTTTCGTCGTCCACCGCGCGTTCGCCGGACGGCTTCCGCAGCTGGTCGCGATCGTCTCGGTCGGGGCCGCGGTGGCCAGCGTGGTCGAGTTGGCCGCGTCGGCCCTGCACATCCAGCGGCTGCTGGTGGACGAACGGACATCGGTGATCACCGGCACGGACACCAGCGAGGTGTCCCGGCTGTCCGCGCCGATCCTGCCGCTCTGGGGTCCGTTGCTGATCCTGCTGGTCTCCGGCGCGTTCCCGACCAAGCCGCGATGGCGGTACGCGCTGCTGGTGCTGCCCGGCGTCCTGCACGAGGCGTTGAGTTTCAACCGGTCCACCTGGGCGCCGCTGCTCGCCTGCGTGGTGCTGGTCGCCGTCGCGCGATTCGGTGCGCGTGGCGTGGTGAAGCGGCTGATCGTGGCCGCGGCGGCGGGTGGGTTGGCGCTCGGACTGGCCGGCGCGGGCGCGTTCGGGTCGACCGGCGAAGCCCTCGCCAACCGCGTGACCAGCGTGTTCTCCGGGAAGGCGCTGGCCGAGGACAGCCTCGCCGACCGTGAACGGGAGAACAACGCCGCGATGGCGACCCTGCGCCAACACCCCCTGACGGGCACAGGTGTGGGCGTTCCGTACGGCGGTGAGATCGTCTCGTACGACGACCTGCATGACCGGACGGTCGTCGAGGCACGGCCGTGGATCCACAACCAGTACCTGCGGATGTGGCTGTGGTTCGGCGGATTCGGGCTGCTGATGATCGGGCTGCTGATGGTGCGGGTGGCGTCGGTGGTCGTGCATTCCTGGCGGGAACGCGCCCCGGCCACCGTTCCGGTGGTCGCTTTCGGGCTCGGGCTGGCCTGCCTGGCGTTCCAGTCCGTCCTGCAGACCACCCTGATCGACCGGCCGACCCTGACCGCGGTGGCGCTCACGCTCGCCATGCTGGGCAACGCGGTGAGCTGGCGATCTGTGCCGTTCGCGCAGGTCGCCAGAACTTCGTTGCCGAAGGACAGGATAATGACCAGGTGAAGTTGCTTCGGAACGTTTCGTGGTGGCAGTGGCTGCTCGCGGCGGGTGTCGTGGTCGGCCTCCTCGGCGGCGCCTACCTGAGCAACAAACTGACCAACGCGGTGTACACGTCGTCGTCGCAGGTCCTGATGACCGGCCAGGGCGACCCGACCCAGCCGGACACCGCGTACACCAGCAACCAGTACGTGAACCAGCGGATGAGCACGTACGCCCAGATCGCGTCGAGCGCCCAGGTCGCCGCTCCGGCCGCGCAGTCCCTCGGCGTGGACGCCGGAGCGCTGACGAACCAGATCACCGCGACCGTCGAAGGCGACACCACGGTCATCACGCTCGCGGTCACCGGCCCGACCCCGGACTCGGCCAGGCGCAACGCGGTCGCGGTCACCCAGTCGTTCATCAACGCCGTCACCAGGCTGGAGACCAACCCCGGCGGGTCGATGCGGGTCGTGGTGAACGTGATCACCGACCCGACCATGCCGCCGACCCATTCCGTGCCCCCGATGTGGCTGTTGCTGATTGTTGGCGTCGTGGGCGGCTTCGTGGTGGGCGCGTTGGCCGCACTCGTCCTGCGCTGGCTGTACCCGCAGCGGTTCGTGTTCAAGCGACGGCCCACCAACAGCGTGCTGGAGACCAGCCGGATGAAGCCCGTCGCGCCGCCGACGCAGGACTCCCAGGCGTCATGAGACCTCGGGTTCTCATGGTCGGTTCCGCGCCCGAGGAGCGCGGCGGCATCGGCACAGTCACCACTTTGCTGCTCCGGCACGGTTCGCGGCACGCGGACATCCGGATGGTCGTGACCCATCGCGAAGGCCCGGCTGCCATGCGTCTGCGACTGTGGCTCTCCGGTACCGCGCGAGTCGCGGCGGCGCTGGTACGCGGGCAGGTGGATGTGGTGCACGCGCACGTCTCCGAGCGGGGAAGCGTGGTGCGCAAGGGTTTGCTCGTGCTGCTCGCGAAAGCGTTCCGGGTGCCGGTGGTGCTGCATTGTCACGGCGCCGAGTTCGCCGACTGGTATCGCGGGCTGCCCGGGGCTGTCCGGCGGGGGATCGCGTGGACCTTCAGGCGCGCCGATCTGCTGGTGGTGCTGGGGTCTTCGTGGCGTAACCGGTATGTCGAACTGCTCGGGGTGCTGGGCGATCGCGTGGTCGCGTTCGGCAATCCGATCGAGCTGCCCGCGTCCGTGGCCAAGCCGGCCGGGCTGAAAGTGGTGTTCCTCGGGCGGTTCGGCGACCGGAAGGGCTCCGCGGCCGTGCTCAGGGCAGTAGCCGGGTTGCCGGTAGAGCTCGTGATGGCCGGGGACGGCGAGGTCGCGGCGACCCGTGCGCTCGCGCGTGAACTCGGCGTGCCGGCCGAGATCCGGGACTGGCTGTCGTTCGAGGAACGGGACGAACTGCTGGCCTCGGCGCACGTGTTCGTGCTGCCGAGCCGGGACGAAGGCCTGCCGATGGCGTTGCTGGAGGCCATGGGCCACGGTCTGGTGCCGGTGGTCAGCCCGGTCGGGTCGATCGGTGACGTCGTGCAGGACGGCGAGAACGGCCTGCTGGTGCCGCCCGCGGACGCCGCCGCGATCCGTCAGGCCCTGGCGTCGCTGCTGGCCGACGACGGGATGCGGGCCCGGCTCGCCAAGGCCGCCCGGTCCACTGTGGAACCATTCGCCATCGAGTCCTATTTGGACGAACTGGCCGCGCGGTGGCGGTCGCTCACCGGGTGACGTGCGGCTGGACCGCCGAGTGCCCGGTCGACGGCCGGGGTGGGACGGTCGGCGGCGGCGTGGTGCCCGTGGTCGGCGGGACCTTCGGCCGCCAGTCCACCGTCTCCCGGGTGATCACCCACGGGTCGTTCATGAGCTCCTCGGTGTGCCGCAGCCGGGCCAGCTCCATGATGTGGTCCTGCCAGCCGTGCCACACGTTGAAGTACGTCATCTGCGGGTACGTCGACCGGATCCGGTCGATGATCGTGCGGGCGTCCCAGCTGCCGTCCAGCTTGCTCGACGGGCCGCACTCGCCGAACGCGACCGGCTTGCCCGCGGTCAGGATGTCCTTGTAGTCGTCGTTGGCCGACTCGCCGCCGCGTTCGCCGAGCATCAGCATGTCGTCGTCGTACCGGCTCGGACACACCATGTCCACGAAGTCGCTGCCCGGGTAGTACTCCATCGCCGGCCCGTCCCACGACGCGCCCGGCGAGTACACGAACAGCACGTTGTGCAGCCGCCGCGTCTCAGTGACGTAGTAGAAGATGTCGCGGTAGAGGTCTCGCGCGCTGGTCTTCCTCGACGCCATGTCCTGGCCCCACCAGAACCACGACCCGTTGCTCTCGTGCAACGGCCGCAGCAGCACCACGGCCCCGGCCGAGCCCAGGTCCTCGACCAGGTCCCCGAGCCGTTCCAGCTGCCCGCGCCACGTCGTGCGCTGGGTGCTCGGGTCCGAAGTGGCCAGCAACGCGCGCAGGTCCGGCTTGGCGGACTTGGCGTTCTGCACCCATGCGGAGTTCGCGCCGCCGGCCGGGTTCCACGGGTTGGTCGGGTGGATGTCGATGCTGATCAGGCCGCCGCGTTTCCAGTGGTCCACCAGGAACCGGGTGTCCGACCTGGTCCACGCGTCCTGCACGGTCACCCCGACCATGGCCGGGTACTTCCTGGTGCGCGCGGCGAGCTTCTCGACGAACTCGTCGAAGCTGGCCGCGCTGATGTCGTCGAGCTGTTGCCCCGACACCACCCGGCGGGACTTCCGGTTCGGCAGCTGTCTGAACCACTTCAGCACCGCCTGGGCGTCGGCGGACGCGCGCTGGTCCGCCGTGACCGGCTTGGCCACCTGGTCGGCTCGGTCGTCCGGGTCGGCGAACCAGCGCTGTTGCCCCAGCGCGATCCCGCCTGCGGTCCCGAGAGCGATCGCGCCGGCCGCCGCGCCGATGAACCGGCGCCGTCCGAGCTTGTCCGACATGGCGACCATGGAATCATGTCAATAGGCCGAACGCAGTAATATTGATCGAGAAACGCCGTATTTATTCGCTTAGTCGTTCCTGGCGGCCTGGGCGAGGATGTCGGCCAGCCGGTCCGCCGACTGCTCCGCGGCGAACATCCGGTCGAAGTGCTTCCGGCTCGCGTCGCCCCGGCGCTGCGCCACGTCCGGGTCGGACAGCTCGGCGAACGCCGCCGCGAGGCCCTCGACGTCGTCCACGCCGATGCCCGGCTCGCCCGGCGGCTGGAACTCCACCAGCCCGCCGGAGTCGGACACGATCGGGGTCACGCCGAGCTGCATCGACAGCAGTTGGACGCCGCTCTGGGTGGCGTGCCGGTAGTGCACCACGGACGCCTTGGCCCGGCCGAGCACCGGCAGAACGTCCGAATAGGAGTAACGCTCCCTGCGCCACTCGCAGCGCGGCGGCAGGTCCTGTTCGGACACATCCAGCGGCCCGTCGCCGAGCAGCAGCAGGCGGTCGCCCTTGTGCTGCCCGGACAGCAGGTGCCGCTCCCACGCTCGCAGCGCGATCGGCACGTTCTTGTACGGCGACATCCGGCCGTACAGCACGAAGTCGTGCCGCTCCAGCGGCGGCTCCGGCAGGTCACGGTCGGCCACGTCACTGGTGAGCGGCACCACACTCGCCGGGTACGGCAACCGCTTGGCCACGTGTTCGCTGAACGCGACCACACGGGTGGCGCGCTGGCTGAAGCGGTTGAACAGCCTGCGCTGCCAGGCGGGCCGTGTCTCGGTGTCGTCGTGCGGCTGGTCGTCGTGGATCAGGTGCACGACCGGGGCCAGCCGGGCGAACATCGTCCAGCGCGGATCCCAGACCAGTTCGACCACGACCACGTTCGGCCGCCACTGCCGGGCCTCGCGGACCGTGCGCATCAGCGGCCCGAGCGTCCGCAGGTCCTTCGGCCGTGGGTCGAGCACGCGCTCGTACGGCCGTGGCTCGGTCTTCTCGTAGTGCTGGTCCGACGTGATCAGCAGGCACTCGTGGCCCGCGTCCGCCAACGCCTCCACATACACCCGGGACAGGGTGCGCATCCAGGGAGAGAGCCACAGAACTCTCATAGCGCCGCCGCGATCGCGGTCTCGTACGCATCCGTCATGGCGTCCACTGTGTACAGTTCGGCGGCCCGTCGGGCACCCGCCGCGGCGAGCCCGGAGAGCCGGTTCGGTTCGTCGATGACGCGTCGCAGTGCCGCGGCCCAGGCGTCCAGGGTGACCGGATCGACGAGTACCCCTGCCCGGCCATTGTCCAACAAATCCGGCACGGAACCCACCGCGGAGGCGATCACCGGCACGCCGCGCGCCATCGCCTCGACGATGACCAACGGGAACGCCTCGGCCCGGCTCGGCACACATAGCACGTCGATCTCGGAAAACGCGTGGTCAGGGCCGGGCGAGGGGCCGCGCCAGCGGACCTGCCCGGTGCGCCGTTCGGGGGTCGCCGCCTGCAGCCGGGCCCGGTCCGGGCCGTCGCCGAACAGGTCCAGTGTCCAACTGTTACCCGCCAGGGTGTCCAACGCGGCGACCAACAGATGCGGGTTCTTGTGCTCGACCATCCGGCACAGCATCCCGAAGCGCAGCACGTCGCCCGGCCGGAAACCACGGTCCCGCTGCGCTGGCACGCCGTTCGGCGCGAGGAAACTCGTTGTGTGCAACGCCTGGTGCCGGGTGACGTCCGCCCAGTGTCTCGGCGAGAGCGCGATCACACCGTCGCTGCGGGCGATGACCTTGGCGAGCTTGCCGCCGTAGGTCGGACCGTCAGCCACCGCGGGTTCATGGGTCGCGGCGAGCCATCGCCTGCGCCCCTGCCCCAGGGTGGCCGCGCGCCAGCCCATGGCGAACCCCGCCTCGGTGTTCGTGATCCCGGTGATCAGCACGGCGTCCCGCGTCGGCAGGTCCACCAACGGCTGCCACCACGGCGTGAGCACCAGCCGAACCGACGGGTCCACCTCCGGGGTCAACGGCCCGAAGTGCTGCAGGCACGCGATGGTGACCGGATATCCGCGCCGGGACAGCTCGTTCGCCAGCAGCACCCGTTGCCGCTCGGCGCCGCCCTGGCACAGTTCGTTGCTGGTCAACAGAATGCTCGGCCGGCCAGGCGCCGCCCGGTCCGCGGCGGCCACGCTCGCCTGCCGCCTTTCCTTGCGGTGCGACCGTTGTACCCGGTCGAGCACCGCGAGCCCGGCGGTGAACACCGCGCCCGGCCCGTAGTTCGACATGCCGAGCATCTCGGCCTGACCGGCCCGCAGCAGATCCCTGGCCCGCCGTTCCGCCAACGGATCGCCCGCCATGGTGCCCGCCGCGCCGTGCGTCACGTCCGCGTCGTCGGCCAGGACAAGCCGCCAGCCGTGCGCCGTCGCCCGGCGCTGCCACTCGGATTCCTCGCCGTACAGGAAGAACTTCTCGTCGAACCCGCCCACGTCCCGCCACGCCTGCCCGGAGACGAGCAGACAGCACCCCGACAGGTAACCGTCGACGACCACCGGTTGCCGGGGGTAGTAGTCGGAGATCCGCCGGCCCCGCAGCCGCCGGCCGTACCCCGAATGGCTGACCAGGCTCCGCAGCACGGTTTGCTTGCGCCGCGCCACATCCCAGTCCGGCCCGCCCTCGGGATCAAGCACCCGCGGGGACACCGCGGCCGTCCCCGGCCGCCTGATCGCGGCCCGGCTGTCGGCGAGCGGCCCGGTCAGCTCGGCGTCCGGGTTCAACAACAACAGGTCGGCGTCGCCGGCCTGCTCGGCAAGCCGGTTGACGGCCCGGGCGTACCCCACGTTCTGGTCGGCGAAGGTCCACTCGACCCGCGGATACTCCGTCGCCAGCGCCCGAACCTCGGCACTGCCACCCGACAGGTTGTCCCACACCAGGACACGGAGGTCACCGAGATGCTTGTGGACGCTGTCCAGACAGCGCCGCAGCAGATCGGCCCGCCGATAGCTGACCACCAACACGACGAGCGGCCGTTCGGTCGCAGGCAGCTCGTCGGTCACATCGTGCCACTTTACTCAGCCTTCGGCGGCCGTTTCACCCGCCGGTTGACATTGCTGACGGATTCGTGCCGCGCCCACTGTCCTTTCACCCACTCGGGTTGCTTCCCTCATGAGGGCGGTGGTTGCGGAAGCTGGGCGCGGGGGATGCGGATTGTCTTGTCGCCGCGGTCGGGTTGGGGTTCCGGCTCGGATTTCGAGCGGCGTTTCAGCGCGCCGGTGAGGGCGTTGCGCATTTCGGCCGGGATGGCGCCGCCGATCAGGGCGCCGAGGACGTAGCCGATCGCGCCGGCGACGATCGGGAACGCCACCGGCAGCGACCAGGTGGCGAGCATGCCGAGCAGGGCCAGGTTGAGGCCGGGGATGAGCCGGACGAGATAGCCGAGCGGGATCGGGCCGACGCCGATCTTGCGCAGCCGGAGCTGGGTGAACACCACCCCGGACAGTTCCGTGACGATCAGCGCTATTCCGCAGCCGACCGCGCCGAAATGCGGGATCAGCACGAGGTTGAGCGCGGTGTTCACGATCAGGTTCACCGCGGACAGCATGGTCAGATAGCGCTGTTGGTGCGCGGCGACCATGGCGTCGCTGATGATCGAGGTCAGGAAGCTGATCGCGCAGGCGATGAAGAACAGGCGCAGGACCGGGGTCGCGGTCTCGGTGAACTCCTCGGTGCTGATCGCGGTGATCAACCGGCCGGACAGCGGGATGCCGAGGACGGCTACGGGTGTCGCGAACAGCATCAGGAAGCGGTAGCCGTTGGCGACCGCGCGGCGGAACCGTTCCGGGTCGGTCGCGTAGCCCTCGTTGATCGTCGACAACGCGGTCCGTGAGAACACCTGGGGCAACATCGCGAGTGTGAACGCGAGTTGGTAGGCCAGGCCGTACGCGGCGACCTGGCGGGTGTCCGACAGCAGCGACAACAGCACCCCGTCGACCCGCCAGTAGACCACCGCGATGAGCATGATCAGGGTGAACGGGATGCTCTCCTTGAACAGGCTCGCGGTCTCGTCCAGCGACGCCACCGGACGCAGTGGGGTCAGCTTGTTGGCCGCGATGCCGCTCACGATCATCTTGATCAACGACGGGATGATCTGCACCGCGCACATGGCCAGCAGGCCCGCGTCGGTGAACGTGACCGTGAACGCGGCGACCAGGGTGACCACGCGCGAGAAGAACTCGGCGGTGGCGACCGGCCCGTACTTCACGTGGACGTCGAACACCGCGTCGAAGCACGACGCCACGGCGCTGCAGATCAACCCCATCGCCAGGACCAGGATGGCCCGCTGGGTCTCGGGCGACTCCTTGTACGTCAGGATGCCGACGCTCGCCGCGGTCAGCGCCAGCGGAACGGCGTAGACCAGGGACAACGTGAGGTCGATGCCGACCAGGCGGGCCAGCGACGACCGGGCCGCGCCGCTCACCCGGCGCACGATCACCGTGCCCATGCCCTGGGACGTGAGGGTCTCGAACAGGCCGACGAACACGATGGCGGTCGTCATCACGCCGTACTGGTGCTCGCCCAGGTATCGGGTGGCGACACCGAGCGTGACGATCGCCAGCGGCAGCGCGGAGACCCGTGCTACCACCTGGAGGGCGACCCCTCGCGCGATCGCCGCCGCCCTGGACACGAACCGTAGTCTAGTAACTTCGCGTTGCCGCAGTTCTCACGCGGTGCCGGCGACATGGAGGACCAAAGCAGTGCGGGTGTCCGTGGAACTTTCACACCAGTTGCATCCGGACGAATGGGCCAGACGGCACACGAACGGCGAAGTCCCTGATCACTGGCCGTACGGCCTGGACAGGTTGGCCCGCCATGGGGTCCAGCCGGTGCTGCGCCCGCCGCGCCGGGGTTTGGTCACTGAGCGTGTCGGCCGCGCGGCCCGGCATCGGCTCGGCGGCTACGAGTGGATGGACGCGCTGCGGTTCAACGACTGCGACGCTGTCCTTTGCTGGGACGAGTACTCGGGTGTGCCCGCGGCGCTGCGGGAACGCCGTAAACCCGTGGTCACGGGCGTGGTGTGGCTCACCGACGAGGTGGCGCCGATGACTGCCCGGTTCGCGCGGTGGGCGCTACCGCGCGCTGAGCTGGTGTGGGCGTCGTCGTCGGCGATGATTCCGCGGCTGCGCTCCGACTGGGGTGTGCGTCGCGCTCATCACATTCCGTTGGGCATCGACACCGACTTCTTCCACGTGCGGCCCGGCTCCGAACCCGGGTTGGTGGTCAGTGCCGGCAACGACCGGCACCGTGACCACGGCATGCTGGTCCGTGCCGTCCGGCGGGTGCCGGGGGCTCGGCTGGAGATCGCCACCCGGCTGCCGGTAGACCCGGCCGTGGCCCGACCCGGCCTGAGCGAGGGTCAGATCAGGGGGCTGTACGCACGGGCGAGCGTGGTCGCCATCGCCACCACGCCGAACGTGCACGCCTCCGGGTTGACCGTGACCCTGGAGGCGATGGCCAGCGGACGGCCAGTGGTCATTCCGGACACACCGGGCCTAATGGACTATGTTGTCGGTGCGGAGACGGGTCTGGTGTACCCGGCCGGCGATGAGGATGAGCTGGCCAAATGCGTCCAGCGGCTGCTGTCCGACTCGGCCATGGCCGCGGAACTGGGTGCGGCCGGACGTCGTAAGGTCGAGAGGGAATTCAGCACCGAGCTCCAGGCCGCCCGGCTTGCCGAGCTGATGCTGCGGATGTGAACGGGGAGTCCGAATTTTGTCCCGCGTGCGCGCATGGGTCGAGCTCATCCACCATCTCGACGCGGCCGCTTGGCCGGCGCGCAACGCCACCGGTGAAGTCCCCAACCACACCCCGTTCGGCATCGACGAGCTCGCCAACCACGGCGTGGACGTGGCGTTCCGGCCGGTGCTGACCGGCCGGGTGATCCCCCGGGTGGCCCGCCGCCTGCGGGCCCGCACCGGCGACCTTGAGTACTTCGAAGCCCTTGTCGCGCAACGGAATTCGCTGCGTCGAAGCGCGGACGTGGTGCTGTGCTGGGACGAGTTCACCGGCATCCCGGCCGCCGCGCTGACCCGCCTGGGCGGCCCGCCGGTGGTCAGCGGTGTGCAGCTGCTCACTGACCCGTCCGGGCGCTCCAGGAGTTTCCTACGGCGCGCGCGGTCCGCGCTCGATCGGATGGAAGCGGTGTTCGTGCAGTCGCGCGGCATGCTTCCGGTGCTGCAGTCCGAGTGGGGCGTGCCGTCGTCGAAGCTGCGCTTCGTCCCGTTCGGCGTCGACGGATCCTGGTTCCGGCCGTTGACCACAGGGATCGACCGGGACCTGGTGGCCAGCGTCGGCGACGACCCGCACCGGGACCACCCCACGTTGATCAAGGCGGTGAGCGAGGTCCGCCGCGGCCGGCCGGGGACCCGCCTGGAACTGGCCACCCAGCTCGACGTCGACCTGCCCGGCGAGCTCGGTGTGCTGCACCGGGGCCACCTCGGCCCGCGCCGCCGCCGGTTCTACGGCCGGGCGGCGGTGGTCGCGGTGGCCACCCAGCCGAACGTCCACGGCTCGGGCATGTCGGTGATCCTTGAGGCGATGGCCTGCGGCCGGCCGTACGTGGTGACTGCGAGCGAGGGCCTGGAGGGCTACGTCAAGCACGGCCAGGACGGGCTGGTCGTGCCCGCCGGTGACGTCGACATGTTCGCGTCGGCGGTCGCCGCTCTGATGGCGGATCCCGATCGCGCCGATGCCATGGGCGCCGCCGGCCGGGCCCGCCTCGAACGCGAGCTCACCACGGATGTGCAGGCGAAGCATCTGGCCGAACTGGTCACCTCGGTGGTTAACGGCGGTTAACTCGGGGTGGCCAGTGCGGACCGTCCGGTGGACAGGGTCCGGGGGTCCGGGTGGCCCAGGTCGGTGAGCCAGCCGCGCAGGACGCGGTGCAGCGCTTCGGCGCCGACGACTTCGCCGGGCGGCTGGAAGGACTTGGGGTACACCAGGAAGCCGCGCGACTGCGGGCCGCCCATGCCGCCGTGTGAACCGACGTGCGGCTCGAACGGGGAGGCGTTGTCCGTCTCCGGGTCGTACCTGCTGTTGATCATGATGTCCGCGCAGTGCGGGAACGTGTCCACGCGCTTGACCAGTTCGGCCGCGTGCGGTCCGTAGCCGGTCAGCGGATCCGTGCCGATGACCACACCGGTGGCCAGCCGGCGCAGCCCGTCGGCGCCGAGCACGACCGGGCCGAATTCGGTGCTGCGGACCAGCATGAAGCCGATTCCCGGATGGTCGACCAGGGTGGGCAGCAGATCGGGGAACTCCCGCTCGATCGTCTCCAGCGGGACGCGCCCCGCATGGTCGGTGAACGACACCATGGCGGTGTGCCCGGACACCACCACGACCACCCCCGGCGCCACCCTCGCGACCGCGCCGGGTTGGCCGCTGGGGGCTCGGTGCGGCTCCACTTCGGCACGTTCAACCCGGCCGCGCAGCCGGCGCGCGATCAGGCCGCCTTCCGCGAACGCCGCGTTCATCTGCCAGCCCTCGGCGGTGTTCCGCGGTTTGGCCGGCTCGCCGGGGGAACCGCCGCAAAGGCGGCCGATGTAGGCCTCGACCGACTCGCCGAACCGGTCCGCGAACGCCCAGCCCTGGGTCTGGCCGTGGTCGGACAGCACCACGACGTGGTAGCGCCGGGGGCCAAGACGGGTGGCCCGGTGCAGCCGGCTGATCTGTTTGTCGATGCCACGCAGCACGGCCAGGGCGTCGAACCGTTCGATCCCTGAGTGGTGGGCGACCTCGTCGTAGCCGAGGAAGTCCGCGTACACCACCGGGCGGCCGGCGAGGATGTCCTCGATGATCGCGGACACCACGACGTCCCGCGTGATCACGGTCGTTCCCGGCCGTGCCAACGGGTAGTAGCCGCCGCGCTTGACCCGGGGCCGGACGTCCGCCCGTCGCTGGCTGGCCGACGCCCACAGTTCCCGGACCACGTCGACAAGCGCGGAGATGAACGTGCGGATCACGTTGACCGGCCGGGCGAAGTAGGCGAAATAGCCGTCCGCGGACCGCTCGTTGTGCCCGCGCCGGACGCCTTTGGGCAGGATCGGCACCGCGCTCATGGTGAGGCTCACGTGGTCCGCGTCGCCGGTGAAGAGGTTGCCGTGGCCCGCGCCACCGCCGGACAGCAGGCCGTTGCCGTCGGAGTGGCGCCGCTCGATCTCCGCCGCGTCACGCGGGTGCGCGCAGGCCATCACATGGTCGCGATCCTTTTCGTACCAACGAAAACCGAGGATGTCGTGGTTGTCGCCATGGAGAATCGCGGACACGCTCGCGCCGGTCTGCGACGACCAGTCGGTGTGCCACAGGCCAAGGGTGTGACTGTCGTCGTTGAGCCACGCCGCCAGGGTGGGCATGTCGCCGTCCCGCACGGCCCGCCGGACGACGTCGTAGCCGAGGCCGTCGACCTGCAGGAAGATCACGCCGGGTGGGGTGTCCGGCGGGAGGTCCGGGGGCGTGCCGCGGCGGGCGATCCGGCGGAAGAAGATCTCGTCCTCGTCGAGCGCGAGCACGCTGCTGATGATCGCGCCGACCGCGGTCATGCCGATGGTGACGGCGACCGCCGTCCGGAAGTCGGCGATGTCCACACCCGGAATGGCCTTGAAGATCGCCAGGGTGCCGGCGCCGATGACGAGGAACCCGCCGAGACCGAGGGTGTAGAAGGCAAGCGGCATCGCGATCCGCAGCACCAACGGCCACACCACGGTCGCCAGCAACGCCAACACGAGCGCGCACACCGGCGGCTGCCACCACTGCGTCATCTCGAAGCCGGGCAGGATCGCGTCCAGCACGCGCAGGGCTACGGTCGCGATGACCCAGATCAGCACGATCCGTGCGGTCATCCGGCCGCCCCGCAGCAGTCGTCCGGCCTCCGGTGCCCGGTGTCGCCGGCGCGCGATGACTGTCAGCGCGACCGTCACCAGCAGGACGAGCAACGTCGCGATCAGGGACGCGACGAGCGGCGAGTCGAAGATGCCCCCGCTGATCACACCCAGCAGCGAGTACGCGATCGCCCACAGCGCCGCCGCGACCAACGCCGCCGGCAGGAACCGCCGCCACGGATACGACAACACGCCAGCCGCCAGGAGGACCGGGATCCGACCCGCCGGCAGCAGCCTGCCGACCACGACGATCTGCCAGCCGCGTCGCCCGAACTGGGCGCGCACGCTCGCGACCCGGTCGGCGTGCTGGTGCCTGGCCAACCACCTCGCCGCCGGCTCCCCGCCCAGCCGCGCGATGGCGTACGTGGTCACGTCCCCGATGTAGGCGGCGGCCGTGGACACCAAGAGCACCAACGGCAGGGACAGCCCGGACGTGGTCATCGCGACGGCGGCGCCCGCGCCCACCACGGCCCCGGTGGGCACCACGGGAATGATCGAGCCGAGCAGTACTCCGAAGAACAGCACCGGATACCCGATGGTCGCAGTGTTGGTCCAGTCGACGCTCATCCGACCTCCGTACCCGGTGAGGCGATGATCACATCGCTCATGGCGCCGACCGCACGGGCGAACTCGTGCGGCGGGTCGACCAGCAGCCGCCGCATCCGTCGGCTCCTCGCCACCCCGGGCAGCGCCAACGTCCCCCAGTGCACCGGCACCGCGACCCGCGGCCTGATCCGCCGGACGGCCTCGGCCGCCCGCGCCGGATCCAGGTGGCCCGGTCCGAGCGTCGGGCCCCATCCCCACACCGGCAGCAGGGCGACGTCCACCGGCGCCAGGTCCGTCATCCCGTCGAACAGATCTGTGTCTCCGGCCACGTAGATACGAACGCCGGACGTCTCCAGGAGATGCCCCACGGCCGGCGCGTGTGGCCCGTACGTCAGTCGCGGTCCCCAGCGGTGGCCGGAGTGTCTGGCCGTAGTCGCTGTGACGGTCAAGTCGCCGTACGTCACCCGTTCGCCGACCGCCAGCTCGTCGACGTTCCCGATGCCCTTGTGCCGCAGCCAGGTTCCGGCGCCACGGGGAACGACCACGCGCACGTCCCGGGGCAGCAGGCGCAGGGACGGCAGGTGCAGGTGATCGCCGTGGAGGTGCGAGATCAGGACGAGGTCGACGCCGGCCCAGGCGTCCGGTGTGAGTGGCGCCACAACCCGGTGCAGCGGCCCGACCCGGGGAGTGAGGACGGGGTCGGTGAGCACCACGTGCCCGGCGACTTCCATGCGAACCGTCGAGTGGCCGAGGAATCGCATGATTCGAGTATGTGGTGTACCGGACTGGACCGCACCTCCGGGTCCACAATGGACCGAGATCCCCCGCCCGGGTGAAATTACTTGAGTACTCTCCGCACCGCGGCGCCCGCCAGGAGCGTGATCGCGAACGGCAGGTCGTCCCGCAGGTACCGGCGGGCCAGCCGGCGGGGTTCGTGCACGAGCCGGTGCAGCCACTCCAACCCGAGCCGCTGCATGGTGACCGGCGCCCGCCTGCTGTCCCCCGACGCCATCGGGATCGCCGCGCCGCAGCCGATGTACCAGGCGTTCGGCAGCTCCGCGCGCAGCCGGCGGATCAGCAGTTCCTGCTTGGGGAAGCCCATCCCGATCAGGACCAGGTTCGGCCGGGCCAGCACCACGCTGTCGATCACCTGGCGCAGGCTTTCCTCGGAGCTGTCGAAGCCCACCGGCGGCGCGGCCACGCCGGCGATGTCCAAGCCCGGCGAACGGGCCTGCAACGCGGTGGCGGCCCGCTGGGGCACGCCGGGAGCGCCGCCGAGGATGAACACCGACTTGCCGTCCCGTGCGGCCGCGTCGGTCAGCGTGTAGATCAGCGAACACCCCGTCACCCGCTCGGGGATGGTGTCCCCGGCGATTCGCCCCGCCCAGACCAGAGGCATACCGTCGGCCACGGTCAACGTTGCGGTGGAGGCGAGTTGGACGAGGTCACGGTCGCGGCCGATGGCCCGCACGATGTCGACGTTCGCGGTCAGGATCCAGCCGCCGTCCTGCCAGGTGTCCCGGACGCGGTGCACGACCTCGGCTTCGGTGAGCGCGTCGACGTTCACCGTCCCGATCGGTACCCGGCGGACAGTCACGTGGGCAGGCTACCTGTCAGTGTCAGTGCGGCTACGGGGTGTGGGAGGTTGTGCAGGTGAACCACGATTTCCGCCGGTCAACGGAGCTGCAGGAACGGTTGCACGCGCTCGTTCCGGGCGGCGCGCACACGTATGCGCGCGGTGCCGACCAGTATCCCGAAGGGATGGCGCCGGTCCTCACCCACGGGCGGGGCGCACGCGTGTGGGACGTCGACGGAAACAGCTACGTCGAGTACGGAATCGGCTTGCGGTCGGTCACCCTCGGCCACGCCTACGGGCCCGTTCTCGACGCTGTAAGAGAGGTGTTGCCGAACGGGCTCAGCTTCAGCCGGCCGACCGAGCTGGAGCTGCTGGCCGCCCAGGACTTCGTCGACCTCACCGGCGCCGACATGGTGAAGTTCGCCAAGAACGGGTCGGACGCGACCACGGCCGCGGTCAAGCTCGCCCGCGCCGCCACCGGCCGGGACATGGTGGCCGTGTGCGACCAGCCGTTCTACTCGGTCGACGACTGGTTCATCGGCACCACCGACATGGACGCGGGAACGGCACCCCAGTCGACGGTCAAGTTCCGGTACAACGACCTCGATTCGCTCAGCGCGTTGTTCACCGAGCACAGTGGACGGATCGCGGCCGTGGTGATGGAGGCCGCGACCGCGTTGGCCGAACCCGAACCCGGCTTCCTGGAAGGCGTTCGCCGCATATGTGACGAGAACCACAGCGTGCTCGTGTTCGACGAGATGATCACCGGGTTCCGCTGGGCCGCGGGCGGCGCCCAGTCGGTGTACCGGGTCCGGCCGGACCTGTCGTGCTGGGGCAAGGCGATGGGGAACGGGTTCCCGATCTCCGCGCTGGCCGGGCGGCGGGAGCTGATGGAACTCGGCGGGCTGCGGACCGACCGGCCGCGGGTGTTCCTGCTGTCGACCACGCACGGACCGGAAACGGTGTCATTGGCCGCGTTCCGTGCCGTCGTGCGGGCGTACCGTGACGGCGATCCAATCGGCCGGATGGAACGGACCGGCCGGATGCTCGCCGATGGCGTGAATTCTGCCGCCATCGAACTGGGGATCGCCGACCATGTCTCGGTCATCGGCCGTCCCTCCTGTCTGGTTTTCACCACAAGGGACCCGGAAGGCCGGCCGTCCCAGGCCTTTCGGACCCTGTTTCTCCAGGAGTTGCTCACCCGCGGAGTGCTGGGCCAGTCGTTCGTCGTTTCCGCGGCACACACCGACGCGGACGTCGAGCAGACCGTCACCGCCGCGCGCGCGGCGATGGTCGTCTACCGGAAGGCACTGGAAGCGGGTGGGGTCGACGGGTTGCTGACCGGCCGGCCGGTGGCGCCCGCGTTGCGCCGGTACGCCCAGCCGCGGCGACTGTGACCCATTCGAGGGATACCCGAATCCGTGAATGTTTTCGGGTTGACACCCGTCCGGCCGCCCGCAGTTCGTTGTTCCCTGCGCCATTCGGCCTACCCCGAATGTGGGAGTAAGGGGCTGTTCGTCGGGTGTCTTGGGCATTCCGGGTGAACACGGTGACCGCGGAGTGGATCAGTTCGTGAGTTACGCACCAGAACCTGAGCGGAGTAGCCGAGAAACCCGGTAACCCACCGCGTAACGGCCTGAAGTACGTGAACGACTCATGGTACGGCGGGCGCGACGCCGCTCCGAGACCAACGCGTTATCCACCAATGACTTCCACATCGTGGGCGAACGGGGTCGCCTGCGTCGAATTTGCCATGCCCGTACCCGAAAGGCGGGGGAACCACGATGGGTGAGCACGCAAGCTCGACTCGCCAAAGCACGCATCGCCGAAGGAACGTGGAGTCGTTCGGCCGTGCCGTGCAGTTCAGTGAGCCGGGGCATGCGCCGATCGCCGCCTGGGAGCCGAAATACCGCCGGTCCGTGGTCCTCAGTGACCTGTTGGCGACCGTGGTCGCGGTGGGCGCGACCGGATTGCTGTTCGGTGCCAAGGGCGCCGCCAGTTGGCACCAGCTTTGGGTTGTGCTCGGCGTCACCACGGTGGCGCTCGTGCTGTGCTCACTCTGGATGAACCGGGCGTGGAGCGCGAACGCCCTCGGCCAGGGCGCCGACGAGTTCGGCCGGCTGGGCCGCGGCCTGTTCTCCGCCGCGGTCGTGCTCGCGTTGGGGGGCTTGGCACTGGAATCCACGAACATCCGGTTATGGGTGTTCGTCGCGATCCCGGCGATCGCCCTGTTCGCCTTCCCGATGCGTTACGCCTTACGTCGCCTGCTGCACAAGTCGCGGCGGGAAGGCCGGTGCCTGCTGCCGGTCCTGGTCGCCGGCAGCGTGGAGACGGCCCGTGACCTGATCGCGCGCACCCGGTCCGCGCCGCACCTGGGCTGGCGGATCGAAGCGGTGTGCACATTCGACGGACGCGGCGACAACGACGACGAACTGGCCGGCGTCCCGGTCGTGGGCCGGTTGCGGGACCTGGCCGAGCATGTCCGCCGCGGCGGGTACCGGGTGGTGGCGATCGCGTCGGATCCATATTGGACCCCGCGGCGGCTGCAGGAGCTGGCGTGGAACCTGGAGGGCAGCGAGGCCGAGATGGTCGTCGCGCCGGTGCTGATGGAGGTCGCCGGCCCGCGGCTGCACGTCAGCGGCGTACTGGGAATGCCGCTGTTACGGGTGAGCGCGCCTGTGTTCAGCGGTGCGCGCAGGGTGGTCAAGGAGATCGTCGACCGCGTCGGGTCGGCGCTGTTGCTGACCGTGTTCTCCCCACTGGTTCTGGCGATCAGCCTGCTGATCGTGCTCGACAGCCGCGGGTCGGTGTTCTACCGGCAGCAGCGCGTCGGCAAGGACGGCCGCTCGTTCACCATGGTCAAGTTCCGGACGATGATCCCGAACGCCGACAAGCTGCGGTCCGGCCTGGCCAACGAGGGCCACGGCCTGCTGTTCAAGATGCGCACGGACCCGCGGGTGACCCGGGTCGGCGCGGTGCTGCGCCGCTACTCGCTGGACGAGTTGCCGCAGCTGTTCAACGTCCTCTCCGGGTCCATGTCGCTTGTCGGACCACGGCCGCCGCTGCCGGAGGAAAGCGAGCGGTACACCAAGGATGTCCGTCGCCGGCTGCTGGTCAAGCCGGGGATGACGGGACTCTGGCAGGTCAGCGGGCGCAGTGACCTGCCGTGGGAGGAATCGGTCCGGCTGGATCTGCGGTACGTCGAGGACTGGTCGCTCACCCTCGACGCGGTGATCATGTGGAAGACGGTTCGGGCCGTGGTCACGGGTCAGGGGGCCTACTGATGGGAGTAAGACAATGAGGCTCAGGCCCCTCTTAGTGGTGGCTTCGATGGCCGCGGCGATCATCGCCGCGGCCACGCCCGCGTATGCGGACACGTTGTCGGTCGAGGCCACCTTCGCGCCGAGCCAGGTCCAGCCTGGCGACACGTTCACGTTCACCGAGACCGTGCACAACAACGGGTTCGGCAGCATCCTGAACCCGACGGTCCGGGTGCTCAGCAAGGAGGTCCCGCTGGCCTCCTATGTCGACCTGGTGAGCTGTTCCGGCGTGCCGGGTGCGACCTGCACCACAGTGGACGGCCCCAGTGGACCGGTCGGCTACATGGCGGTCCTGCCGGAGGCGATGGGCGGGTTCGAGTCCGACACCGTCGTGTTCACGCTCAGGGTCAAGGCGGGCGCGCAGGGTTCCGTGAACACGTTGCAGGGCCAGTTGCTCGGCCGCAACGACGGGACCGCCCCGGTGGACGTGGGCACGCTCACCGTCATCACGCAGGCGGACGTGGCCGTCAGCGTGACGGCGACGCCGAAATTCGCCCTGCTCGTGCCGCGAATCGACGTCACTGTGCGGGTAACCAACAACGGGCCGGGTACGATGAAATCCGCCGAGGTGCGCGGCACGCTCTCTCCCGGTTTGTCCGCGAACTCCGGAACGAAGTGTTCCGGTGGTGTCCAACCGGTTTGCGCGTTCGGTGAACTCGCGGCCGGTTCGAGCGCCACGGGAACTTTCTCCGTTCCGCTCGGGCTGCTCTACATCGGCCTGCCCTACCAGCTCTCGGCGGCCAAGACCGCTTCTGTCCCAACGGATCCGATCCCGGGCAACAACTCGGCGGCCACCACCTGCACGGTCGTGACCCCGTTGCTCGTCAGCTGCGGCTGAGCGGGATGGTCCGCGAAATGCGGTCCACATCACGTTCCAGTTGTGACTTCACGAATGCGGTCAGTCGCGTTATCGTAAATTAACCGCACTTTGGGGCGCGGTAATCCGAAAGTCGTAACATCAACAAGCCGAACGCCGACTTTTTCAGCGACGACGGGGGAAAGTGGTGGGCTGGAAGGCGGAGCAATGCGGGTGTTCGGTATTCACCTGAGACGAAGAGTGGCGCAGTTGGCGTCCATCGCGATGGTGGCCGCCAACTTGGCCGTTGTCGGAGCGTTGACGGGGCCGGCGGCGGTCGCCGCCGGCGGCCCGTGCGATGCGCCGGTCAACAAGATCGCGTGTGAGAACGACTCGCACGTCGACCAGGAAAGCGACCAGTGGCAGGTGGACGCGTACGACGACTCGATCGTCGGCTACGCGGACGACATCAGCTACGCGCCGGGCAACACCGTCAAGTTCAAGGTGAAGACCGACGCCACCCAGTGGCAGGTCAACATCTACCGCCTGGGTTACTACCACGGCAAAGGCGCGCGGCTGATGCAGTCCATCAACCGCACCGGCGCGGCGACTCAGAACGCCTGCCAGGAGGACAGCGTCACCGGCCTGGTCGACTGCGGCAACTGGAACACCACGTTCACCTGGACGGTTCCGTCCGACGCGACCTCCGGCCTGTACTACACCGTGTTGCACAGGGAGTACTCGGACGGCAGCGTGGGCGAAAGTGAGGTCGTCTTCGTGGTCCGGGACGACTCGAGCCACGCGGACATCCTGTTCCAGACCTCGGACGCGACCTGGCAGGCGTACAACACCTACGGCAACCGCAACAGCGAGCCCAAGGGGCAGAGCCTGTACTCCGGCAACGGTCCCGGCAACGGCGGCTCGGCGTACAAGGTCAGCTACAACCGGCCGATCCTCGGCGGCAACAACGAGAACTACATCTTCAACGCCGAAGTGCCGATGTTGAAGTTCCTTGAGTCCAACGGTTACGACATGAGCTACACGACCGATGTGGACACTGCCAGGCGCGGCAATCTCATCGCCAACCACAAGGTCTTCATGCCGGTCGGCCACGACGAGTACTGGTCGAACGAGCAGCGCACGAATGTCGAGGCGGCGCGGGCAGCCGGGGTGAACCTGGCCTTCATGACCGGCAACGACATCTTCTGGAAGACCCGCTGGGAGACCTCGCCGGCCGACCCGGCGCACGCCAACTGGCGGGTCATGGTCTGCTACAAGGAGACCAAGCCGGACCAGGTGGACCCGAACCCGACCGTCTGGACCGGCACCTGGCGCGACCCGCGCCAAAGCCCACCGAAGGACGGCGGCCGGCCGGAGAACTCGTTGCTGGGCAACCTGTTCACCGTCAACGGTCGGCGCGACGACCGGTTGAACGTGCCCGCCGCGTACGGCAAGCTCCGGCTGTGGCGCAACACCGGCGTCGACAACCTCAACCCCGGCGACGTCAAGGTCTTCCAGCCGGGCACCCTGGGCTACGAGTGGAACTCGGTGGAGGACAACGGTTTCCAGCCTGCCGGTGTCAGCCAGCTGTCGCGTACCACGGTCGCCATGACCGACACTAGTCAGGGCAGTTTCGTCCTGCAGAACTACGGTGACGTGTACGGCGCCGGGACCAAGACGCATGCACTGACGTTGTACAAGTACCAGCCCAGTGGCGCGCTGGTTTTCGGCGCGGGAACCGTGCAGTGGTCATGGGGCCTTGAAAACGACCACCTTTTCGCCACCGGCACGCCGACCGCGGACCGGGCGATGCAGCAGGCGACCGTGAACCTGTTGGCGGACATGGACAACGTCCAACCCAGGACGTTGCGGACCGACCTCGGTCTCACGCTCGCCACGATGACTGCGGACGTCACCGCCCCCGCGCCTGTGTTCAGCGCGCCGGCGTCGCCAGTGGTCGGCACGCCGTACACGTTCTCGGGCACGGTGACCGACGTCGGCGGCAAGGTCGCCGGGGTCGAGGTGTCGATCGACGGCACCACGTGGCACGCGGCCAACTGGGGTCCGGGCAGTCCGACGTGGACGTACACGTTCACCCCGTCGGCCTCCGGCCAGCGCACGCTCTCGGTGCGCGCGGTGGACGACTCGGCGAACCTGTCGGCGCCGGTCAACGCGACGGTCACGGTGGTCGCACGGCAGTGCCCGTGCAGCATCTGGACCGACACCTCGGTCCCGGGCACCCCGGCGACGACCGACACATCCGCGCTCGAGCTTGGTGTCAAGTTCACCGCGTCGTCGGACGGCTACATCCGAGGCGTGCGGTTCTACAAGGGCACGGGCAACACCGGCACGCACACCGGTTCGCTGTGGTCCAGCAACGGAACGCTGATGGCGACCGGCACGTTCACCGGTGAGACCGCGTCGGGGTGGCAGACGCTGATGTTCCCGAGCTCGGTTCCGGTCAACGCGAACACCACGTACGTCGCCTCGTACCACACGAATACCGGGCATTACGCGGCCGACAGCGGCTACTTCACGAACTCCGCGACCGGCCTGGAACCGTTGACCGCGTTGCAGAGCACCGCGCAGAACCCCAACGGCATGTACAAGGTCGGCACGTCCGGCTTCCCGGACCGCAGCTTCGGCGACTCGAACTACTGGGTCGACGTGGTCTACGGCTTCGACCCCGGTCCGGACACCCGGGCGCCGCAGCTGGTGTCCACCAACCCGGTCAGCAACAGCGGCAGCGTCGGCCTGTCCGCCGCGCCGACGGTCTCCTTCGACGAGGCCATCGCGCCCAGTTCGGTGCAGTACACGGCCAGCGGGCCGGGCGGGAGCGTGGCCGGCACGGCGTCGTTGTCCAGCGACGGCAAGACGGCGACGTTCACACCGAGCCAGCCGTGGGCGGCGGGGACGACGTACACGATGTCCGTCCGCGCGTCCGACCCGGCCGGCAACTCGATCTCGAACCCGCCGTACACCTGGTCCTTCACCACGGGCACGGCGCGGCCGGCCACGTGTCCGTGCACGGTGTGGGACGACTTCACCACGCCGCAGCAGCCCAGCTCGGACGACCCGGGCGCGGTGGAGGTCGGCACGAAGGTCCGGTTCGACACCCGCGGCTCGGTGCTCGGCGTCCGGTTCTACAAGGGACCGGGCAACACCGGGACACACACCGGTTCGTTGTGGTCGAGCACGGGGACGCGGCTGGCGACTGGCACGTTCTCGAACGAGAACGGCGGCGGCTGGCAGACGTTGATGTTCTCGTCGCCGGTGGTCGTCCAGCCCAACACGACATACGTGGTGTCGTACTACGCGCCGAACGGCAACTACGCGGTCAACGGCGGCTACTTCAACGGCGTCGGCGGGGACTATGGCGCCCTGCACGCGCTCGCCGGCGGAGTGGACGGTGCCAACGGCCTGTACCGGTACGGCTCGGGCGGTGGTTTCCCGACCAGCTCGTACGGCAGCTCGAACTACTGGGTCGACGTGATCTGGCAGGGCGGCGCGAACGGTGACTCCACACCGCCGTCCGTCACCAGCGCCTCGCCGGCCGCCAACGCCACCGGGGTGTCGCTGACCACGACGGTCACGGCGACGTACAACGAACCGGTCGACTTGACCACCGCGCAGTTCACGTTGGCTGACCCCGGTGGTGCCAAGCTCGCCGGCGCGTTGTCGTTGTCCACCGACAAGAAGACGGTGACGTTGACGCCGTCGGCCCGGCTCGTGGCCGGCACGGTGTACACGGCCAGCATCAAGATCGCTGACGTGAACGGCAACGTGACGCCGACCGCGACCACGTGGTCGTTCACCGCCAACGCCACCCAGACCTGCCCGTGCTCGCTGTTCAGCGCGGCCACGGTCCCGACGACCCCGTCGGCGAACGACACGGGCAACTACGAGATGGGTGTCCGGTTCACCACATCGGTGAACGGGTTCGTCACCGGTGTGAAGTTCTACAAGGGCACAGGCAACACCGGCACCCACACCGGTACATTGTGGACGAACACCGGCGGCCCGCTGGCCACCGGGACGTTCACGGGTGAGACAGCCACCGGTTGGCAGACGCTGACCTTCGCCACACCGGTGGCGGTCGTGGCCGGGCAGCCGTACGTCGTCTCGTACACGAACCCGAACGGGCACTACGCCGCGGACAACGGCTACTTCCAAAACCCGGTGACCAGCAACCCGCTCAGCGCACCGGCGAACGGGGTCGGCACGGCCAACGGCGTGTACCACGTCGGGCCGGGCTTCCCGGAGCAGACGTACCAGGGCGCCAACTACTGGGTGGACGTGGTCTTCACGCCATGACCCGGTTGGTGGTGGTCGCGTCCGGAGTGACGTGGGACGGGGTCAAGGGCTCGGAGCGTCAGCTCGCCGAGTCCTTGGTCCGCCACGCCGGGGTCGACGTGCTGTGGGTGGATCCGCCGGTGTCGCCCGTGACACCGGCGCGGTTTCGGGGCGAGTCGAACCGCGTGTGGCGCCCGCTCGTCAGGCGGGTGGCGCCGAGGATCGTCCGGCTCACCCCGGTCGGCCCGCCCGGCTGGACGCGGCCGGGGATCCGGTCGCTCACCTGGCCGTTGGTCCGCGCGCAGATCGCTTCAGTGCTGCGGAAACGCCGCGCGGACGTCTTCGTCGCGTGCCACCAGCACGATCTGCTCGGCCGGTGGGGCGCGTTCGACGTGCTGTACGGCACCGACGACTGGGTCGCCGGTGCCACGTTGATGAACCAGGACGCCAAGTTCGTGCTCAAGGAGGAACTGAAAGCCCTCGCGCGGGCGGATCTCGTGCTCGCGGTCGGCCCTGAGCTCGCCGAACGCTGGGCGCATGCGAAGCCAGTCGTGTTTCCTAACGGCTGCGATCCGGACGCGTACCGGGAGTTGCCGGCGCCAGGCCCGGTGCCCGACGGTTTCCCCACCCCGGTCGCCGGCCTGATCGGCCAGCTCAGCGACCGGATCGACATCGGCCTGCTTGAGGCGGTCGCCGACACCGGGATCGGCTTGCTGCTCGTCGGCCCGCGCGAGCCGGGCTGGGAACCGGATCGGGCGGACAGGTTGCTCCGGCGGGCGAACGTGCACCACGTCGGACCGGTTCCGTTCACCGAGTTGCCGCAGTGGTTCGCCCGGTTGGACGTGGGGCTGACCCCGTACGCGGACACGCCGTTCAACCGGGCGTCGTTTCCGCTCAAGACGTTGGAGTACCTGGCCGCGGGCCGGCCTGTGGTGAGTACGGACCTGCCGGCCAGCCGGCGGTTGGCACAGGAGACCCCGCACGTCCACATAGCCGACGATTTCGCCGGCACCGTCATGAAAGTGTCGAGTGTGGAGCGGACACCGGACGCGGTCGAGCAACGACGTTCGGTGGCCACAACGCATTCATGGGCCGCTCGCGCGCGGGAATTCACCCGACTGGCCGGAGTGTCGGCGAACAGGTAAGAAACCGGGCCGGTTCGGCGATGGTCAGCACGGGACCTTCGAGAGGAAGGGCGCGATCGATGATTCCCGTGACCACGTGCGCGGAGGACAGCGCTGAGCATGGCGCCGCACTGTCCTCCCGCTGGGGGGCGACCGCGTGACCGCGCGGCCGTTGCTCCTGGTCGGTGCCGCGGAGCAGGTGAAGCAAGCGCTTGTTCGGGTACGGGCCCACCCACGGGACTGGGTGCCCGTGGGCGCGCTCGACGACGACCCGGACACGCACGGTCTTGACCTCGACGGGGTTCCGGTCCTCGGCAGTCCCGAACTGGTGCATCTCCTGCCGGACGCGGCATTGCTCGCGTGCGATCCGTCCGTTGTCGACCGACTCGGCCTGCCAATCGATCGATGGGTGCGGGTGTCATGAGAATCCTGGTCTACCCGCACGCCATGGAGATCGGCGGCTCCCAGCTGAACGCCGTCCAGCTGGCCGGCGCGGTGCGCGACCGCGGACATGAGGTAATCGTTTTCTCAGAACCCGGTCCGCTGGTCGACAAGGTCACCGGCATGGGCCTGGAACACATCGAGATCCCGCTGAACCGGCGCCGGCCGTCCCCGGACGTGCTGGCCAGGCTCATCCAGGTGGTCCGCGGCCGACGGATCGAAGTCGTGCACGGCTACGAGTGGCCGCCGGTGGTCGAGGCGTTCTTCGGTCCCGGGCTGCGGCTGCGCACCCCGGTCGTGGGAACCGTGATGTCCATGTCCGTGGTCCCGTTCTTCCCCCGGACGGTTCCGCTGGTCGTCGGCACGGACGCGATCCGGGACGCCGCGCTGGCCGCCGGCCACAGGCACGTCACGCTGCTCGAACCGCCGGTCGACACCGACACCGACCACCCTGGTGTGGACGGCCGGGACTTCCGTCGCGACCACGGGATCCCGGCGGACGAGGTCCTGGTCGCGATGGTCTGCCGGCTGGTTCCCGAGCTGAAGCTGGAAGGGCTGCTGAACGCGTGTGACGCGGTCGGCGACCTGGCCGCCGCTGGTCACCGGGTGCAGCTGGTGCTCGTCGGCGATGGCAGGTCACGGGACGAGGTCGCCGAACGTGCAGCGAAGGCGAACGCTCAGGCCGGCCGAACCGTAGTCCGGCTGACCGGCGAGATTCCCGACCCCAGGCCCGCCTACGCGGCCGCGGACGTGATCGTCGGCATGGGTGGTTCGGCCCTGCGCGGGATGGCATTCGGCAAACCACTCGTGGTCGTCGGCGAGCAGGGATTCAGTGAACTGCTTACGCCGGAGAGCGCGCCGTTGTTCCTGCTCCAGGGCTGGTACGGCCTGGGCGGCGACGGCGTCGCCGCGCTGCGGTCGTCCCTGGAACGCCTGGTGGTCGCCGCCGACCAGCGCTTGAACCTCGGCACGTTCGCCCGTGACCTGGTGGTGGATCGGTTCGCCCTCAAGCGGGCCGCCCGGATCCAGGAGGACGAGTACCTGTCCGCGGTCCACACCCGTCCGCCCGCACCGGCCGTCGCCGTGGAACTCGTCCGGTCCGGCGGCGGGGTCGTGGCCGAGAAGGTGATGACGAAGTACCGGCGGTGGCGTGGCACGGTCGCGACCGACGACGCCAACGCCCGTCCGATCGTGGTCAGCCGCGGAGACCGCCCCTGAGGACCTTCCGCAACGGCCACACCGCCGGGAGATAGGCGAGCATTCCCAGCGTCCCGCCCAGCAGAAGCTGCAGGAACGACGGCTCGGTGAACCACCGCACCACCAGGATCACCGCGGTCATGCACGCCGTTCCCAGCAGCGGGCGGGCCAACGGCGCCACGAGCGACCGCAACGAGATTCCCGTCCGCATCACGGCGATCGCGTACGCGGGCAGCATCAGGACCACCGCGACCCCGGCGTGCGCGATCGCGACCCCTTCGATGCCGAGGAAGTACGCGCCCAACGGCAGGAACACCAGCAGCGCCACCATCCACGCGGCCTGCAGCCACATCGTCACCCGGGACCGGCCGAGGGCCACGAGGAAGTCGTAGGCCAGCTCCGAGGCGACCCGGACCACCCCGAGCAGGGCCAGGTACTGCAGGGCCACCGACGACCCCACCCACTGGTGTCCGTACAAAGTGGACACAATGGGCCAGGCGAGCAGGCCGAGGACCGCGCACACCGGCAGCGTGGGCACGGCCAGGACCATGGCCATCTTGGCGAACACCGTCTGTCGTTCCGCCGGATCCTCCTGGACCCGGGCGAACGCGGCCAGTGACACCCGCCGGACAATCAGCGAGAAAACGTTCACCGGCCAGGACGCCAGGTTGAACGCCTGCACGTAGAGGCCCAACGCGACCGCGCCGAGCATCCGCCCGGTGACCACCTTGTCCACGTTCAGCATCGCGATCATCAGCAGGCTCGCCCCGGCCAGCGGCAGCCCGAACGCCAGCAGCTGCCGGGCCTGGCTCGGGTCGAACCCCAGCCGCGGCCACTTGCGGCTCAACCCGAAGAGCACCAGCGACGAGACCGCGTTCCCGGTCACCTGACCCACCGCGAGGCTCCAGGCGCCGTGGCCGGTGACCGCGAGCGAGACGGTCAACCCGGTGGTGACGACCAGGTTGGTCGAGTCGACGAGCAGCCGCAGTCCTTGTTTGAAGTCGCGGTTGACCAACTGGGCGACCGGTCCGGTGAGCCCGTCCACCAACACCGACAGGCACAGCACCCGGACTATGCCGGTCGCCCCGGGCGCGTCCATCGCCGCGGTGAACAACGGCGCCCCGACGTAGCAGGCCGCGTAGATGACCGCGCTGGTGACCAAGGAGATCGTGGTGACGGTCGGCCTGATCCGCTCCGGGTCGCCGGGCCAGCGCACGATCGCCAGGCTCACGCCGAGCTCGTTCAGGGACAGCAGGGCGATCAGGGCGACGAACGCGACCGCGTACAGCCCGAAGTCCTGCGGTGTCAGCAGACGCGCCAGCACGATCCCGGTCAGGAACGTGCCGGCCTTGCCGACGACGGTGTTGAGCAGGCTCAGCCGCAGCGCCTTGCGGATCGGGGCCTTGGTCGTCTCGGTCACGCGGTCCGCCGCCGATCCCACCAGACCGCCACGGTGGACACCGCGAGCACGATCGTCAACGAGTCGAGCGGCACGCGGAACCGGATCCGGGTGAAGAACACCGCCAGCAGCAGGACGTTCAGCACGATCGTCCAGACCAGGAGCTTGTCCAGCCGGCGCAGCGGGAACCGACGCCACAGCAGCACCCGCAGCACGGCCAACGCCAGCAACGGGTAGTACGTCAGCGCCGCCAGAACATCGGAGGCGCCCTGGCCTTCGGTCTTCAACGTGTCGCTGTAGGTGAAGTTGTTCGCGACCTTCGACACGTACAGCCCGGCGGCCTGGCCCGGGTGTTCGGTGATCCAGTCGACCGCCTTGCCCGAGTAGAAGTGGTCGATCTGCACCTCGTCGAGCTTGCGCGCCTTGGCCTCGTTCTCGTAGGCCGACACGTCCACGCTCGTGCCGCTGCCGCCGGTGGCGTCAGGATTGTTGCCCAGTAACAGGTTCACGCCGTTGTTGGTGGAGACCGGGATGAACGCGTGCATCACCAGGGCGTTGCGGACACACCACAGGCCCGGGATGACCGCCGCGGCCACCAGCAGGACGGCCGCGGCCTTGCGGGCCCGCCAGCCGATGAAGATCACCACGAGGATGAGCGTGGGCGCGAACGACGGCACAGTGATGGTCAGGAACCCGCCGGCGAGCCCGGACCAGACCGCCCACGTCCACCGATCCCGCGCGCGTAGCCCGAACTCGAGCGTCATCAGTAGCAGAAGCAGGGCCGGGATCTGCGGGTACAACGCGTTGGCCGTGTAGATGAACAGCGGATACACGGCCGTCACGACCGCGACCAACGCACCCGCGAGCGGCGAGATCCGGCGGGCGAGCAGGTACGCGAACCACACCGCGCCCGCGAGGCACAGCACGCCGACCAAGCGCATCGCCAACACACTGCCGCCGGTCAGGAAATGCACCGGCAGCAACAGGAACGGGTATCCCGGTGGCCGGTACGCCGTGGGGTCGGCGCCGAAGGCGTAGCCGTGGCCGGCCGCCAGCGACTCGGTCAGCTGGAAGTAGACGTGTTCGTCCGAGTACCGAAGCTGGCCGCCGAGGACGGCCGCGTACCCGCCGGCCAGCAGCAGGCTCAGCCCGACCGCCACCTGGGCGATCCGCCTGCTGTGCTCGGTCAGCCAGTCGTACCAGGCCGCGGTCTTGCGCAGCGCGATATCCGTCATCGGACCGCTTTCCACATCGGGGGGAGGACGGGTTCCTGGGTCTTGACCACGCGCAGCAGTGCGCCGCTCGCGCCGACCAGGACGAAGGTGAGCCCGGTTCCGGTGGAGAACCAGAGCAGGTCGAACGTGGCGGCCCCGAGCGCCACAATGGACTGCGCGGCGATCAGCGACAGCGCCAAGTCCCGGATGACCGGGTCGGGGCTGAGCGCCCGCGCCCTGGCCGCGGCCCACATCCCGGCCAGGAACAGGAAGACCAGCACGCCGAGCCCGACATATCCATTTTGGACAAGGGTGCCGAGGTACTGGTTGTCCAGCGGCCCGTACTTCTCCGACAGGTACGTGCCGTTGCCCCGGCCCAGCAGGAAGTGCTTGGCGATCTGGACGCCCGCGGACGCGTAGTCGTCGGTACGGCCGGAGATGCTCGGGTCGTCGCCGATGCTGTCGAACAGGCTGTACAGCGTGCCGATCAACCCGGGCACGACGAGCCGCAGCACGCCGAGGAACACGGCCGCCGCCATCAGGCCCTGCACCCGGCGCCGGGCCGGCCACCCGATCATCAGCACCAGGCCGGCCAGGCAGAGCCCCAGAATCGCCGACCGGGACAGCGACACCACCGCACCGGCCGCGATGATCCCCAGGCACAGCCACCATTTCCCGGCCTTCTCGCCGGCGTCCTTGGCCCGGTACGCGTAGTGCGCGGCCAGCGGCACCCCGATCGCGCACACCACACCGAACTCGATGGGGTGCCCGGTCGTGCCGGCCGGCCGTCGGAACGCCGCCCGCGCCAGCACGAACCCGTCGTCGGTGACCGGCCGCAACCCGGGCACGGCGAGGTACTTGGTCACGTCGAACCCGGCGGCGAACTGGAGGAACCCGATGAACGCGACGACGCCGATCAGCACGGTCATGAACCGAAGCAGCACGTCCAGCCGCATCAGGTTCTTGACCCCGTCGCACGCCGCGATGCCGACGCAGATCGACCCGAACACCACGACGATCGTGCGGTCGGCGCCGGCGGCCTCGTCCGACGGCAGGTAGTTCCGGGTGGCGTAACCGTAGGTGGCCAGCTGTGAGCAGGCGAACAGGAACAGGGCGGTCCGCGCGATGTTCCGGCCCTTGGCCACGCCGAGCGTGGTGACCAACTGGCAGCAGAGCCAGATGACGCCGAGCATGATCCCGGTGAGCGTGGCCGGAGTGATCGACATCGGGATGCCGCTGATCACCAGCCGCGCCGGGATGATCAGCAACATCATCAGGAAGACGCACAGCAGCGTGACGCCGTCGGCGCGCTTGACCTCACGCTCCTGGCCAGCCACCGCGGTCAGGACGACTTGGGGGTGATCGGGTGCATCCGCATGGTCTCGCCGGCGCCACCGGCCACCGGGGTCCCGTTGGTGGCCTCAAGCGACCCGTGGTGCTGCCACGCCTCGACCGCCTCCTCGCGGGTGCGCTTCTTCTTGCGCGACTGGCTGACGCTCTCGACCATGTACGCGGAGGACAGGCTCGCGATGAATCCGAGCACCAGTGCGATCCCGGCGAACCGCACCTTGCCGCCGATCTTGGCCTCGGGCTTGGTCGGGTCGATCACCGACTGCGGCGTGATGAACGTGGAGGCGGGCGCCTTCAGCGCCTCCTGACTCTGCTTCAGCTCGGCCTTGGCCCGGTCCAACACCTTGCTGACAGTGCCCTTCGCCTCCTCGGGCGACCGCGCGTTCGCGACCACGACGATGAACGGGCCGGTGAGCTGGCCGTTGCCGATCTGGTACGTGGTCTTGGAGTTGGTGCCCACCAGCTGCTCCATCAGGGCCGGGTCCTGCAGCTTCTGGATGATGATCGTCGCGGACGTGTTGAGGCTCGCGTCGAACGCCAGCAGCGGGTTCACCTGGTCGACTGGGCCCTTGTTGCCGGCGTTGGTCTTGGCGCCGTCGGTCGGCGACGCCAGCACGATCGTCCCGGTCGACTCCCACTCGGTGTGCACGGACACGTACACGGCGGCGGCGAGGCCGAGGGACACGGCGAAGACGGGCACTGCCACGCGCCAACGGCGCAGCAGGACCCGGATCGTCTTCCAGAAGTCCATCTCGTCCCCGATCGCGATGCCCAGTACTCGTCAAGAAGATCTGGTCAGCAGCAGGAACTGTTACCTGACGCAATCACCCTCGCGTGGGATGTACGGCCAATGGCCTAAAGCCGTCACGCAGCGTTCTCCCACGGTAGCGCCGATCGATGCGGCTAACGGTGGAATCCCGTCACGCGATGTGTCCAACGGCAGCCGGATCTTGGAGAGGTGGGCGCCGCAATGTACGTCGCCTCGACGCGCACCCCCGGCTCGTCCGTACGGGTGCTCAAAGGCGTCCCCGGCACCGTTTTCGCGCTCGGCACGGTGAGCCTCCTCACCGACGTGTCCGCCGAGATGGTCACCGCGTTTCTCCCTGTTTACCTGCTCTACACGCTTCAGCTGGGATACGTACAGTTCGGACTCCTGGACGGCCTGTACACCGGCGCGACCGCGGTTCTCCGGCTGGTCGGCGGGTTCGTCGCGGACCGCGTCGGCCGGCCCAAGCTGGTCGCCTTCTTCGGGTACGCGATGTCCGCGGTGACCAAGCTGGTCTTCCCGGCGGTCGGGTCGTCGGCGGCGGCGATCGGTGGTGTCCTCGCGGTCGACCGCGCGGGCAAAGGCGCCCGGACCGCCCCGCGCGACGCCCTCATCTCCCTCGTGACGCCCCAGGACCAGCTCGGGTCGGCGTTCGGCGTGCACCGCGCCATGGATACAGTCGGCGCGTTCTGCGGGCCGTTGCTGACCACCCTGATCCTGTGGCAGTTGGGAACCGACCCAGGACCGGTGTTCGTGGTGAGCTTCTGCTTCGCCGCGATCGGCCTGGTGGTGTTGGCCGCGTTCGTCCGAGAGCACAAGAGCCCGCCGGCCAGGACCAAGAAGGTGTCCCTGCGCGCCGGCCTGAATCTGCTGCGTGACAAGCCGTTCCGGCTGACCACGATCGCCGCGGCCGTGCTCGGCCTGGTGACGATCAGTGACGCGTTCATCTTCGTCGTGCTGCAGAAGGTGTCGGGCATCCCTGTCAACCTGCTGCCGTTGCTTCCGCTGGGCACCGCCGCGGTCTTCCTGCTGGGGGCGGCACCTATCGGAAAGCTGTCGGACCGGATCGGTCGCTGGAAGGTGTTCTTCGCCGGGCACATGCTCCTTCTGGTGGCGTACATCACCCTTTTGGTCCCCCACGGCGGGTACGCCGCGGCCGCCGTCGCCCTTGTCGCGCACGGTTCGTTCTACGCCTGCACGGACGGCGTCCTGATGGCGTACGCGGGCGGGTTCGTCCCGGCGGAGCTGCGAGCGACCGGGATGGCCACCGTCCAAACCGGACAAGCGCTGGCCCGGATGGCGTCGTCCATCGTGTTCGGGGTCATGCTGGCCGGGATGGCGATGGCCACGGCGGTCGCCGTGTTGGCGGGTGTCATGGTCGCTGCCCTGGTCGGGGTCGCTTTTCTGATGCCGGGGAGACGGGCTTGAAGCAGTGGATGTCGGCGCATCGCGTCGTGGTCGGCGTCGTCGCCATCGTGGTCCTCGTGGTGGTGGGCGGGGGCTACGTCGCGTGGACCGCGGCGAACCAGCCCGCCGCGACGGCGAACGCGGCGCCACCGGTCGTCGGCGACCTGATGTTCGTCGACCTGACCGGCGGACAGAACCTTGTGACCACGGTGAAGCTTGCTCAGCCGGGTGGCCCGCGCACGGTCAGTTCACAGCGCTGCCAACGTTTCTACCGAGCCGTGGATACGTCCGTATGCCTGCGGCTGGCCGGTCTGGGGCCCAGTTACGAGGCGGCGATATTCCGGCGGGAAGAACTTGTCAAGACCATTCCGTTGCCAGGGATTCCCAGTCGGGCCCGGGTGTCGGTGTCCGGCAATATCGTGTCGTGGACGTCATTCGTGACGGGTGACTCGTATACCATCCCTGGCGGCTTTTCTACCCGCAGTGGGGTGTTCGATATCCGGACCGGCACGGTCACCGATTCGATCGAACATTTCACCGCGACCATCGCCGGCCGGGTCACCACCGCGGCCGACATCAATTACTGGGGTATCACGGTCGGCGCGGACGACAAGACGTTCTACGCTACCCTCGCCAGCAGTGGCCGGACGTATCTGGTCCGTGGCGATCTGACCACGCAGCGTCTCGACGAGGTGCGGCAGACCGCTGAATGCCCGTCGATCTCCCCGGACGGCACCAGGGTCGCGTACAAGAAGCGGCCGACCCCGACCCAGCCGTGGAGCCTGGTCGTGTACGACCTGAAGACCAAGCAGGAACGGCAGCTGCCAGGCACAACAGGCATCGACGACCAGGCCGCGTGGCTGGACGACTCGACCCTGGCGTACGGCGCCGCTGTGAACGACCAGAAAAGCGCCGTCTACTTCGTGCCCGCGGACGGGTCCGCGCCGGCCCGGCAAGTGATCCCCAACGCCGCCTCCCCGGTGCCAGTGCGATAGTGGGGGCCGTGGCTGAACCCGTCGTCAGTGTGGTGATCGCGGCGCACAACGAGGAGTCGGTGATCGCGCGGTGCCTGCGGTCACTGTCCGTCTCGGCGAAGCCGGGCGAGTTGGACGTGATCGTGGTCGCGAACGCGTGCGAGGACAGGACTGCCCAGATAGCGCGGGCCGAACGTGTCCGGGTCGTGGAGACCGCGGTGGCGGGCAAGGCGCATGCGTTAGGGCTTGGTGACGCGGAGTGTCGGGCCTTTCCCCGGCTGTACCTGGACGCGGACGTCGACCTGGACACCGAGTCGTTACGCAGCATGATCAAGGCGATCGACCGCGGCGCGCTGGCGTGCTCGCCGGTCCCGGACTACGACCTGGCCGGGGTTTCCGGTCTGGCGAAGCGGTTCCACCGGGTGTTCGAGCGGCTGATGGCCGGCCGGCGCGGCCTGTCCGGCACCGGCGCGTACATGCTCAGCCAGGAGGGACATGACCGGGTTTTCCCGTTGCCGGTGGTGATCTCCGACGACGGCTGGGTGCACCGGACCTTCTCGGCGAGTGAACGCCAGTCGGTGGAGGGCGCGCGGTCGGTGGTCCGGCCCGCGCGGACCGTGCGGGCGGTGATCCGGCGCCGGGCCCGCGTGCGGCTGGGCAATCAGGAGCTGGATCGCTTGGGCCGCAAGGCCGAAGATCCGCCGCTGGGCGTGGGCATGCTCGGCGGGCTGGTGCGTCGGCGGCAGGTCGGCCCGCTTGACGCCGTGTGTTTCCTCACAGTCCTGTTGGCGGACAAGATGGTCGCGCGCTGGCGGCGGTCGACGGGCAAGGACGGCACATGGTCGGCCGATCGCGGTAGCCGCTAGGGCGAAATGTACGCGTGCGGGTGATGTGAAACGCACGCTCCACCCTCGTGGGGTAACCCCGTGTTTCCCTTTGGGGCAACGAAAGCCGAATACTGTCGGCCGTTTACTCGAAGGCATTAGGCCGTTCTGTCCAACGCGGGCGAGTGGTTATTTTCGATCTTGTTCGAGGGCGTGGTGACCTGCTGACCTACCCGAACGGAGGTATTCGCCACGGTTCGCGGAAAACGGTAACCCCGGGGGTCTTCGGCGCGACATGAGAAATGTCGGCTGGAACGTATGGAAGAGGCGCCAAGGTGACTCGTGGGCATGTGCTGATCATCGTCCAGAATCTGCCGGTTCCCTTGGACCGCAGGGTCTGGTTGGAGTGCCAGGCGCTCACCGCCGCTGGATACCAGGTTTCGGTGATCTGTCCAAAAGGGCCGGGTGACGCCAGGTACCAGGAGCTGGCGGGCGTGCACCTGTACAAGTACGCGCCGCCGCCGCAGGCGAACGGCGTGCTGGGGTATCTCCTCGAGTTCGTGTACTGCTGGCTGCGGACCGCCCGGTTGACGTTGAAGGTGTGGCGGCGTCGGCGTTTCGACGTGATCCAGGCGTGCAACCCGCCGGACACGTACTGGGCGTTGGCCAGGCTGTGGCGGTCGCGTGGGGTGCGGTTCGTGTTCGACCACCACGACCTGAACCCGGAGGTGTACCGGTCCCGGTTCGGCGAGCCGACCGGGCTGGCCGGCCGGGCGCAGCTCGCCGGCCTGTACTGGTTGGAACGCAAGACGTTCCACACGGCCGACCGGGTGATCTCGACGAACCAGTCGTACCAGCGGATCGCCTGGGAGCGCGGTGACGTGCCGCGGGAGCACACCACGGTCGTCCGATCAGGACCGGACACGTCGGTGATGAAGCCCGGCGAGGCCAGGCCCGAGTTGCGTAACGGCCGGGAGCACCTGGTGGCGTGGCTGGGAATCATGGGACCACAGGACGGCGTCGACGGCGTGCTGGAGATCGCGCACAAGATCGTGCGTGAGCATGGCCGGGAGGATGTCCAGTTCGCGCTGATGGGGTTCGGCGACTGCCTGGAGGACCTGAAGAAACAGTGTTCCGAACTCGGGCTGGACGACCACGTGACGTTCACCGGCCGGGTCGGGCCGCCGGAGATCGCGGACTACCTGTCGACCGCGGCGATCGGCCTGTCCGCGGACCCACTGAGCCCGCTCAACGACGTGTCCACAATGAACAAGACGATGGAGTACATGGCGTACGCGCTGCCTGTGGTCTCGTACCGTCTCACGGAGACGGTCGTGTCAGCGGGTGAGTGCGCGGTGTATCTGGACCCGGGTGACATGGACGGTTTCGCCAAGGAGGTCGTCGCGTTGCTGGACGACCCCGAGCGCCGTCAGCGGCTGGGCGAGGCCGGTCGGGAGCGCGCGGAGCGAGTGCTGGACTGGCGTCCGCAGGCGGCCGCGTATGTCGGTGTGTACAACGAGCTGTTCGACGTCGAACCGGAGCCGGTCGCACCGCCGTCGCGGCCGGCTGTGGTTCTTGATCACCGCACCACTGGCCTGCGTGGGGAGCGGACCCTGCGTCGGGTGACCCCCACGGCTGACTGAAAGGGCAGGGAATGTTCGCCAGACGGATCGCGGTGATCGGCACCGGGTACGTGGGTTTGACCACGGGTGCGTGCCTCGCTTCCCTGGGTCATCAAGTGGTCTGCGGTGACGTGGACCCGGCGAAGGTGGAGCGGCTGCGCCGGGCCGAGGTGGACATCCTCGAACCGGGCCTGGTCGAACTGGTCCGTGAGGGCATGGCGGCCGGTCGACTGTCCTTTGTGGTCGGCGCGCGGGCAGCGGTGGCCGGCCACGAGGAGGGCGCCGAGATCGTGTACCTGTGCGTCCCGACCCCGATGGGCGTCGGTGGCGTCGCCGACCTGAGCACAGTCGAGTCGGTGATCGACGAGGTCGGTGCCCTGCTCCAGCCGGGAACGGTCGTGGTCAACAAGTCGACCGTGCCGGTCGGCACCGCGCAACGGACAGCAGAGTTGCTGAACAGGTCGGACGTGTCCGTGGTCAGCAACCCCGAGTTCCTCCGCGAGGGCTCGGCGGTGCACGATTTCCTGAACCCGGACCGGATCGTGGTAGGCGGTGACCAACAGGACGCCGCGGAACGTGTGTCCGCTTTGTACGCCCGCCTCGGCGCCCCCACAGTGCTGACCGACGCGGCAAGCGCCGAACTCGTGAAGTACGCGGCCAACTGCTTCCTGGCCATGAAACTGTCCTATGTGAACGCCATGGCGGAGCTGTGCGAACGCCTCGGCGCGAACATAGCGGACGTAACGGAGGGAATGGGCTACGACCGCCGGATCGGCCAGGCATTCCTGGCCCCCGGCCCCGGCTGGGGCGGCTCCTGCCTACCCAAGGACACCTCGGCGATGCTCCAGGTCGCCGACTCAGCCGACTTCGAGTTCCGCCTCCTGAGAGCCACCATCGACACCAACGAGAGACAACGCCAACGGATCGTCGACAAGATCCGCCTGGCGGTAACCGGCCGACGCGGCGGCTCCCTCTCCCACCTCCGCCTCGGCATCTACGGCCTGACCTTCAAAGCGAACACGGACGACCTCCGCGACTCCCCAGCCCTGGCCGTAGCCGCCCTCCTCCGCCAAGCAGGAGCAGAACTGCTCGCCTACGACCCAGCAGTCCGAGCAGACACAATGCGCCCAGAACTCTCCGCGGTAACCGTCGTCGACGACCCCTACCTGGTCGCCAAAGAAGCCGACGGCCTGGTAATCCTGACGGAATGGCCAGAGTTCCGAACCCTCGACTGGCCCCGCCTGGCCACCACAGTCCGCGCCCAAGTAGTGATCGACACCCGAAACCTCCTGGACAAAGACGTCCTGGGCCGAGCAGGCTTCACCTGGACCGGACTAGGCCGCAACTGAGCCCCGCGGGGCGATGTCACCGGAACAGCGCGACCGGGTGGAACACGAGCCGCGCTGTCTGCGCGTCCCACTTCTCCACCCAGCCGAGGCAGCGGCCACCAGCGATCGGGCCCTCCGGGATGTACCGCATGTACTTGCGAGCGCAGGCAAGCGTCACCCGGGGGCCGATGGTCGCGTCGGCCGCGGGGCCGCCGTAGCCCGCGGCCAGGACGACTGTATCCGCCAAGGTGGCGACCGGATCGTTGATGACCTGGAACGTGCCGGTCAGCAGCACGAACCCGCCGGTGCCGACCAGCCGCACGGAGCCGGGCAGGTTGTCGGGACCGACGTTGAGGCTCGTGACCAGGGCGGCGTTGCCGATCACGTCCTTGCGAACCAGGTCGACCCGCACTATCTCGTTCTCCCGGTCGAGGACGTCCAGCATGCCGCCGATCCGGGCGATCGGCGACGACGTCTCGCGGAACTTGCGCCGGATCTCGCGGGTGACCGACGCCCGTTTCCCGACGTGCAGCAGCTTCAGGGTCAGGCTGCCGCCACCCTCGTCAGTGGTGATGGCGCTTTCCTCCGTCTCGACGTCGTCGGCGTCCTTCACCTGGTTCACGAAGTCGTCGTCGAGGTAGACGGTGACCCCGCGGCGCACGCGCCGCTCACTGAGCCGGTGCCTGCGCCGCTGGCGCCACATGATCACCGGCAGGGACACCAGCAGTCCGATCGTGCACAGCCAGACCAGCAGTTCGGGCCACCAGTACGCTACCCACTGTCCGTCAGAAACAGCCACGGGTCTCCTTGAAGGCGTTGGCCAGCGACGACCCGGTGGTGGCGTCAATCATCCTGCCGCCCGGGGTCTGGCCGGCCACGGTGCTCAGCTCCGTCGCGTCGGCGTCCCCGAACCGGATCGGGAACAGGGGGCCGACCGGGCCGCGGCGGCGCTGGCCCGCCAGGAACTCGTCGGCGCCGATCCCCGCGTTGTTCAGCCCGTCGGTCATCAGCACCACCGCCACTTGCGTGCCCGGCCGTTCGGCCTGGACCTTCGCGCCGGCTTCGTAGCCGGCGTCGACCGCCGACCAGATTGCCGTGCTGTCGCCGAACTTCTCGGTGGCGAGCATGTCCCGCAGTGCCGCGAGGTCCTGCTCGCTGCCCACAGTGAACTCGCGCTGCTCCAGCACTGTTCCGGCGAATCGCAGCACCGTGAACCGTTCGCCTTGGTAGAACCGGACGAAGCTGGACCCGCTCGCCCCGGTCAGCTCCGCGAACGCCGCGCGCAGTGCCTCGATCCTCAGGCCCCGCATGGAGCCGGAGTAGTCCAGCACGAACACCACATACCTGCGTGTCGGATCGGTGTTCCCGGGCGCGCGGAAGTTGTTCTGCAGTTTGACGATCACGTTGATGTCGTCGGGATAGAACAGGGCGTTGCCGATCGACCGGGTGAGCCGGTCGGTGCGTCCCACAGCCGGGTTGACCGGCCGCCGGGACGTGTCGTTCATGATCCGCCGCTGTGTCTCCTCGCCGCGCAGCCAGGCCACGACCTTGTCGTACGCCGCGCGCTGCCGGTCGTTGAGCAGCAGCATCGGGTAGTCCGCCAGCACGATCCCGTCTGTCGGGTAGATGAGCCGCAACGGCTGCTTGAGTTTGCCGTTGGCGTTCAGTGTGAGCAGCGCGGACTCGTACGTGATCAGGCCGTTGAGCCCGTCCGGCGACGCGACGAACTCGCGTTCGGCGTCGGCGGCGTTGTCACTCAGTCCCTTGTGGCCGGTCCAGAAGCCGGAGAGGCGATCGCACCGCACATCCTCGGGCCGCAGCGCGCGACCCGTTTCCGCCGCCGCGGTCGCCACCCCGACCAACGCGGCCAGACCGCTGCCGCTGTGCCGCGGATCGCCCATGGCGAACCGGAATTCCCCGCTCGCGGCCAGGTCCGCGATCTGTGCCCAGGTGACATCCGGGCCGTGGGCGGTGAGCTTGCCCGCGATGTCCGGGGTCACCCCGACCACCACCGGTGACGTCATGATCGTGGTGCTCAGCGGCAGGGGCGCGGACGGTTTCCGCCCGCGCAACCGGAGTTCCAGGTAGTGGTCGGACGACAACCAGGCCAGGTCGAACCGGTCGTGGTTGCCCTCGGCGATCGCGTCGCTGGCGTCGACCGTGCCTCGGTAGTCGACGTCCAGCTGGACTCCGGTGTCCTTGCGCAGGTCGGCCAGCAGCGGTCGCATGTCCGCCAGCTCCGAGCTGGCCACCACGCGCAGCCGCACCGGATCGTCACTGGGGCCTGTGCATCCCGCCAGCATCCCCAGCGAAACGACGACCGCGCCCAGCGCGCCCCGCCAACGACAGATCATCACGGGCCTTTCGGGCACGTGCGGATCCCGTCCAGCACCTGGTCGATCATCAGTTCCAACAGGGTGGGGTCCGGCAGTTGGGCCGTCGTGGCGTTCTGGTCGAGCAACGGCATCGGCACCTGGTTGTCCCCGAGGTACTTCGACAACTCCTTGCTGCCGTACACGCCCCCGTCGGCCACGACCCGGAAGCCGAGCGCCAGCGCCCGCTTGTGGATCTGTGTGTCGGTGTCGACGACGTCGCCGAGCCGGTGTCCCTTGTCGGTCAGTGACACCATCACGGGCTGGGTCAGGGAGCCGGGATCCGGGTACAACAGCACCCGGTCGCGGTCCAGCTGGCCGGACGTTCGCATCGCGTCGACCTGGTACGACAGGAACTGGTGCTCGTACAACACGATGAGTGGCCACTGCTTGCCCTCGTCGACGAAGTACAGCTCCTGTGGTGCCTTGGCCGCCATCCCCCGGTCACGCACCAGCGGACCGATCCGCCGCGCCACGTCCTGCACCTCCTCCCGCCGCCTGACCACCCTGCCTTTGTCGTTGGGATTCGCGCGATCCCTGTTCTCGGCGAACGCCAGCAGCGCCAGATATGTCTCCGCGTGGTTGGAATCGCAGATGTCGGAAGTCTGCGCGAGGATCTCGTTGTGCTTCAGCCTCGGGTCCAGGTCGGACCACCTGGTTTTCTGCTGCATCACGTCGACCATGCGGTCGAAGTCGAGCCGGTAGAAGATCGGCGGGCCGCTGTCGTGGAAGGCTGCCGGATCGTCGTCCTGCGCCAGCCGCTGGGTGGTGATCAGCCCGGCCTTTTCCAGCGCCGGAACGTATTCGCGGTAGGTACCGATCACAATCGGGCTGGTGAACAGCTGGAAGTGCTCGCGCGCTCCCGGACGACCCTTGATCATCTCCTCGGCGGGCTGCCCGGAGGGGTACACGAAATCGATTCCGCCGAGGTCGGACGTCACCCCGGCCCGTGACCCCTTGTTCGTCACGTGGACGCGCAGATGCCGGCGGAGCAGCCGGTCCTGGATCTCGGGGTCGTCGAACAGCACTCGTTTCGAGCCGACGTTCCCCTCCACTACGTCCAGGGTCTGCACACCCAGCGTCAGCGCGCGATTGGGCACCAGGACAGCGAGCCCGGCCAGCGCGCCAAGAGCTACCGGCAGGACGACCCGGCGGAAGCCACGGCGCCGGTAGAAAGGCAGTGGCCGGCGCACCCGCAACAGCGGCTCGTCAACGATCATTCCGGCGTCCTTCTCGAGAACAGATCTTCTTAAGTCCGCGAACACCCGACATAACTCGAGGCGAACACTAAATCCGTGCCGGCCGCCCCACTGTTAGTGAATAACGGATGAACAGTGGAACTTTCCATCGAACGGACCAACGGCGGAGTGGTTGATCACGGAGAGCTGTTCTTGATCGAGATCAGCGGAATTTGCGGACGATCGATCTGAGTTGCGGGGCGATCGGAGATGCCTTCGCCGCGCTGATCGCCGCCCTGCTTGCTTTCCGCATTGTCGTGCGCAGTCCGCCGGCGGTCACCGCTCCTATGCACACTGTGGACGACCCGGTCATCGCCCTTCGCTTGTAGTCGTCTTCTCCCCGGCCCAGGTCTATTCGCGTGATCCCCAGTTCGGGGGCGGCCATGACCACTTCACGCAGAAGGATCCAGCCCGGGGAGAGCTGGCCGAACTTTTGTTCGTACACCGGGAACCACCAGTGCAGCACTTCTCCCGATCGCATTCCGAAGTGCGCGGCGAGGAGGTGGGGGCCCGCGTGCACTGTCGACAGCAGGCCAAGTCCGTTGCCGAGCAGTCGATGGAGGAGTTCTCGTTGGTACCGGTCGGCGAAGTGGTCGCGCGCTCCCGTTGACGAGTACTGGTCGCGCTTCAGTTCGATCACCCGATCAAGATCTGCTGGGTCTTGTGAGGCGGCGACGAAGGTTACTGGGCCGAGGTCGCGTGTTGCTTTGTTGGTGAGGCGGCGGGCTTCGCTCATTTTGTCCTTGCCGCTTTTCGCCGCCCGGGTCAGGTAGCCGTCGAGGCCGTCGGTGACGTCCATGTACGGCGACGGCCGCCGCTCCTCCACCCAGGGGGCCAGGTCTGGGTATCCGTCCAGCAAGTGGTCGAACGTGAACGCTTTCACCCCGGCGGTCGTCAACAGCGCTTTGGGGGAGAACCTAGTACCTGGTGACGTTATCGGGCCTTGGAAGTCCGCTCCGGGCGAGCCGGCCGGAGTCGCTGTCGAGCCTGCTATGTGCAACGGCAGGAAGAAGCCGTCGTCGACGATGACGTGTACCGGCCTGCCCACGTCCACTGCGGCCACATAGGACGGGTCGAAATATGGACTGTCCCATGTGGATTCGCGCAGCGCGGTCCATTCGTCGATCTGGGTGGGGGTCAACGATGAGAACGGCACCAGTCTCATTGCGGCAACACCTTCAACCGGCGCGACGGACGCAACAGGGCGGTCAGGGCGGCGCGCGCTGTGGGGCGGCCGGATGCGGCGCGGATCGCCTCGCCCAGGACCACAGCCGCGTAGTACCCCAGGAAAGGCAGGAAACCGTTGTGGCGACGGACCACTCGGACCCGGTTCACTGTCAGCAATGCCCAGAGCATCGGATTCGTCCCCGATTCGCCGCCGTCGTGTTCGACGACCGCGTCAGGCGCGTACCAGGTCAGGAATCCCCGTTTGCTGGCTCGTAGTGCGAAGTCGGTTTCCTCGCCGTACAGGAGGAAAGACTCGTCCCACGGCCCCATTTCCTTGCACACGGCTGCGGAAAGCATCAAAACGCCACCTGTCGCCCATGCGGCGGGTCCTGGAACGGCGTACCGTTCGGGCGAGGTGATCAGTTCACCCAGCGTTCCCCAGCGGCCCACCCGGTTCCCGCCGAGCAGTGCCTCGGCCCATGCCCGGCCCACCGTTGGTGGGCGGCGCAGTGAGGGTTGGAGGCTTCCGTCCGGGTTTTCCAGCCGTGGCGCCGCGATGCCCACCCGAGGATTGTCGAAGGCCGAGACCAGCAGTGGAATCGCGCCCGGACGAACCCGCGCGTCCGGGTTGACCACCAAGACGTGATCGAACTCGCCCAGCGCGGCGATACCCGCGTTGATCCCGGCCGCGTAGCCGGCGTTACGGCCGAGTTGCACGACCCGCACACCTGGTGTGTTCTTCGCAATGTCACAGGTGTCGTCGCGGGAATTGTTGTCCGCCACGACGATCTCCACGCCATCGGGCAACGCCGCCAGGCATGTGGGGAGGGTGACCGCACTGTTGTACGTCACGATCACGACCGCGACTCGGGATGTCACGTCAGCCTCATCGCGCCGGCCCACGGTTGCGTTTCACCAGCCCCACGGCCGTTCGCCGGAGTGACCGGCGCAGTCCGGGCTGGCCGGCGAGGACGTCCTTCGTCCACTCAGGACCGATGTCGTGCCGGAGACTGGTCCGCGCCTGCAACCACGAGCTGGACCGGGCCGGGCCGCCGTCACTCGTGTAGACGACGGACGCGCCGGCGCCACGCAGCCGCGTCAGTACCTGCCGGTCGTACGACCCGAACGGCACGGCCACGCGCGTCACCGGCGTCCCGGTCACCGAGGCGAGCAACCTGGGTGCCTCGATCATCTCCTCGACCGCCTGCGCCGGGCCTACTCGGCGCCAGTCGCGGTGCGCCCACCCGTGCGAGCCGACCCGCATGCCCGCGTCCAGCAGCTTGCGCACGTCGGTCCTGGACACCCGGCCGGGTTCGTCCAGCAGGCCGGCGAGGACGAAGAACTCCGCCCGCAGGCCACGGGACTCCAGCAGCGGCAGCGCGATCTCGACGTCGGAGGAGTTGCCGTCGTCGAAGGTCAGCCGGACGTCGGACCGGCCCACGATCGCGTCGACGACCTGGGTGAACTGCTCGGTCGTCACCCACGTCTGGTCCTCGCCGGGGTCCAGCTCACGAGGGGGATCGCCGATACCGTGCACGGTGAGGTTGATGACCCTTGCTGGCATCCAGCGGCCCTTCTCGCGGCGGCGTGTCCACTGACGTATCGGCACGGCCCGCCGGGCATTACCTCTTGACAGAGCGTATTGGTCTAGTCCATCTTCGGGCTTGCTGAAGGTAATCAGCCGCCTCCGGTCCGACACCGCCGCCAAGACGTCGGGAGGTGCGCTCCGCAACCCTGCTGCTGGAGGCTTGACATGAAGATCATGCGGCGGATTCTCGTTGCCACGGCCGTCGCCGCGACAACCCTAGCCATGGCACCCGCGGCTCAGGCCGCCGTCAATCCCGTGCTGGCCGCGCCCTACCTGTACCAGTGGGAGAACCCGCAGAACCCGGTCACTGTGATGAAGGCGACCGGGATCAAGTCGTTCACCCTCGCGTTCGTCCTGTCCAAGGGCAACTGCAACCCGGCGTGGGACGGCGACCGGTCGCTGACCGGCGCGGACATCACCCGGGTCAACCAGATCCGGGCGGCCGGCGGCGACGCCATCCCGTCCATCGGCGGCTGGTCCGGCAACAAGCTCGGCCCGACGTGCTCGTCGGCCTCGGCGCTGGCCGCCGCCTACCAGAAGGTGATCAACGCCGGCAAGTTCACCGCGATCGACCTGGACATCGAGAACACCGACGAGTTCCAGAACACAGGCGTCCAGGACCGCGTCATGGGCGCCATCAAGATCGTCAAGCAGAACAACCCGGGGGTGAAGGTCGTCGTCACGATCGGCACGAACACGTCCGGCCCGGACAGCTGGGGCAACCGGTTCATCCAGCGGTCCAAGGACCTGGGCGCGCCCGTGGACGTGTGGGCGGTCATGCCGTTCGACTTCTCCAGCGGCGGCGACATGGTCACGATGACCAAGAGCGCGGTCACCGGCCTGAAGAACAAGGTCAAGTCCGTCTACGGCCTGTCGGACGACGCGGCGTGGCGCAAGTCCGGCCTGTCCTCGATGAACGGTCACACCGACAACGCCGGTGAGGTGGTCAGCGTGGCGAACTTCAAGTCCATCGTGAGCTGGGCGAACAGCGTCCACCTCGCCCGGGTGTCGTTCTGGGCGCTCAACCGCGACTGCGACAACTGCGCGGGCATCGGCCAGGGCCAGTACGACTTCACCAAGGCCAACGCCGGCTTCACCGGCTGAGCTAGCGCCGCGGCCCTCGTGAGCGGATCTCTTCCCGCTCGCGAGGGCCTTCCACGGTCTCCGCCAGGCCCGGCGGCTTGGCGGGCTGCAGCTTGGACAGCAGGACGATCCCGGCGGCGGCGAGCAGGAAGCATCCGGCTTCGCTGAGGGTCGCGATCGTGGACGTCTTGGCGCCCTCACCGAGGGCCACGTAGCCGATGCCGATGGCGACGACCGGGTCGGTCAGGGTCAGCGCGGCCACCACCACGTTGGGCGGGCCGCTGGCGTGCGCCTGCTGGATGAACCAGATCGCCACCGGGATGGCCAGCACGGCCCCGATCAGCGACCCGGTGGGGAAGTCGGCCAGGTTGCGGTGCTCGACCGCGAGCGCGGCCAACCGGACCACGACGGACGCGAACCCGAAGACCACGCCGCCGCCGGCCGCGAACGCGAGGCAGCGAACCAGCCCACGGCCGATGCTGCCGACCAGCCCGAGCACCATCAGGATCAGGCCGACGATCACCACGATGAGGACGGCTGTGGCGTCCGAGACGCTCGTGACCTGCGCGTTCGTCGCGGCCAGCGACGTGAAGCCGCCGACCCCCATGACGACCGCCGCCAGCGCCAGCCACGAGCCGAAGGTCAGCGATGTGTGTTCCCGGCGGGACGACGCGACCGTCGTCACGGCGATCGCCAGTACTCCGATCGGTTGAATCACGCTCACCGGCGCGAACGCGAGCGCACCGAAGTGCAGCACGCTGCCGACGATGACCGCCGACTGTCCCATCAGCCAGCGGCGGTTGCGCAGCAGGTCAAGCAGCGCGCCGAGCTTGACGAGCTGACCGTCCTGCTTGTCCCGGACTGCGGAGTTCTGCCACAACGCCCCCAGGCCGTTCAGTAACGCCCCGGCCAGCGCCAGGACGAACGCCAGCCATAGCAGAGTGCCCACAAAACCAGCCTATTGGCCGAAGGCTGCCCGCACCGGGTAACTGACATGGCTGCTAGGTCACAAACGGGTTTATTTGTGCTGCCAGACCGGGGTGCCCCGGCGGGCCCCGGGCCGCCGCGACGGTGACATACCCGCCATTCGGGGGTGGTCAGCCTCACCTCTACCGCTGTAAAAACAGTGCGCCGGATGGCGTAACGTGTTCGACCTCTCGGACGACGTCACAACCATCCGACGCACATGCTGTGCCCGGCGGGTTCCATCAAACCCGCTGGACACACTGGCCGCTAGTCCTAGGTCAACGGACGGCACAGCCCCTCGTTGTGCCGGCCAGGCGTTGCGAGCCAGTTGGGGGGTGGAGCCCCGGCGCCGCGGGGGCATCGCGGACGCCGGGGCCGGGTCCCGACCTGACCGGGCGCGGTCGGCAGGTCGGGTGGTTCGTGGTGGTTCGTGGACGAGACGGGTCCCGGATGGGCTCATCTCGCGAATCCCGGCAAAAAGCGGCCAAAGGGCGGCACGGGTGTGCTCAGGACAGACGACTGCCCTACCGCCAGGCGGGGGTGTCAGTCAGGTGTGGTGACCGGCAGGCCAGGGGTGTGTCCCCGCTCGGCGACCGGGTGCGCGCGATCCAACCGACCCACCAGGGGCGGGGGCGCGAGCCGGGCCTGCGGGGTGACGGCGGCCAACGCGCCGCGCGCGCCGGAGCCGCTGGAGTTGCCGGAGGAGAAGCTGGGGCCGGGCGCCGCGGGAGCCATCGGTCCGCTCGGGCTCGGCAGCGGGCTGGGCCCGTTTCCGCCGGGAGCGGCCCGCTCGTGGGCGCGGTTGGCCTTGTGGACGTCGCTGTGGCCGGTGTCCGGTGAGGCGACGCGGAGACTGTGGGAGTGCTGCGGCTCGGCGACCAGCGTCAGTTCGGGCGCGGGAGTCTCAGCGACGGTCTCGGCTACCGGAGCCAGCGCTTCGACGCGGGCCGTGGGCTGCTCGGTCGCGGTCGTCTTCGAGGCCTTCGGCGCCGACGGCTTCAGCAGGTCGTTCACTGGATCCTGGACCAGCGGCGGCAACGTGATCCCGCCGCCGGACTGGCCGCCGCCGGGAAGAATGTGTTGCGGCAGGTCGGTCACCGTGGTGATGACCTGGTGCAGGGCGTCGGTGACCGCGCCGACGGTGTTGGTGACCGTCGTGGTCACTGCGCCGACCGTGTTGGTCACCGTTGTGGTGACGGCGCCGACGGTGTTGGTCACGGTCGTCGTGACGTTCCCGACAGTGGTGTCGACGGTGTTCAGCACTCCGCCGACCAGGCCGCCGACAAGGCCCGGATTTCCGCCATTTCGGGCGGGCTTTTTCGTGGGTGAAGAGTGTGGCTGAACGGCATTCACATTGGTCTGTGGGACGCCTGTGTCCGCGGACGCGGCGCCGGCCAGCAGAACAGCGGCGAGCCACCCCAACGCGGTGAAGCCGGCCAACGCCAAGAAGCGCAGCACGACGCGGCGCAGGCGTGCACCGGCGTCACGCGCCGGCCCCGACCTGGCCACCTCGAACCACCACCGTTTCGGCTCCACTCGCGGATTCGCCGTCTGCACCCTAGCTTCGAGAACGTCCGCCGGAAAGACGGATTCGCATGTCCGACCCGTGTGTGTCCATTCGGCAGTGATCCAGGGCCGGTCGTATTCACCGAACCGGGTGATCCTTCTAGTGCTACTGGGCGAGTGGGCGGCGACCGCGCGAATGTGTCCGGCGTGGACAATCAACGCGCGATGCGGTTGGCGGACTGGGTTTCGAGGTGGCAGTGGCGCATTCCCGACCTGGTTCTGCACGATCCGGACGGCCCTCGGGAAAGTCTTGTCCGAGCGGGCCAACTGGTCGCCCATCCGAGTGCCGTCCGACCAGTCGCGGACGAACTGCGCCGATGGGTGGATCGAGTTGAGCCGACCGGCCGCATCCTGTTGCGATCCGAACTGCGGGACCGTCCGGTGGAGATCGCCGCGGACGTGGCCGACCGCTGGTCGGTGGCGCCGAACCATGTGCACATCGGCAGCCCGATCATGCTCGGCACGCCGATCTGGACCGGCGGTCCACATCTCGACGTGCCCGCGCCACGGCCGCCGTCCCCGGAAACCTGGCACCCACCGGTGACGGTCGCGGTCCTCGACACCGGACTCGACCCACACCCCTGGTTCGCCGGCCGCCGGTGGCTGTCCGAATGGGGCCTGCAACCCGAAGTGCTCGACAACGACCTCGACGGCACCCCCGACCGGCAAGCCGGCCACGGCACCTTCGTCGCCGGCATCGTCATCCAGAACGCCCCCGGCGTCACCCTCCGTCACCACCGTGTGCTGTCCTCCATGGGCCTCACCGACGACACAACGATCGCCGCCGCCCTGCGCACACTGCGTGGCCAAGCCGACATCGCCCTCCTCACATCGGGCTGCCACACCGCGACCAACGAGTGCCCACCGATCCTCGCCCACGAACTCGACCACTGGTCCGACGCGACAGTGGTGGCCGCGGCCGGCAACGGCGGCACCGACCGCCCCTTCTGGCCCGCCGCCCACCCGCACGTGATCGCCGTCGCGGCCACCGAGGACGACGGCACCATCGCCGCCTTCTCCAACCGAGGACCCTGGGTGAACGCCACCGCCCCCGGCGTCGACATCACCAGCAGCCATGTCCGGTTGATGCCCGACTCACCCACCGTGGCCCCCGGCACCGAGACCCGCGAGTACGGCGTGGCCCGCTGGAGCGGCACCTCCTTCGCCGCCCCAAAAATAGCCGCCGACCTGGCCAACAACCTCCACGCAAACCACCGACCCAGCCAACTGGACGACCATCATTCACTCGGTCAGCCAACATTGTGAACGCGATTTGACCCCGACCCCTGGCACGCACAGTCGTCAACGCGCTACGCTATGGATGCTCGCCCCCTCCCCCTCGGCGAGCCAAACGTCCCCGCTCCCCGGGACCCCCAGCCGGGTCGAGCGGGGACGTACCTACCCTCCGGGCCTCCCTGCTTGCTCGCTTCGCTCGCTTCGCTCGCTTCGCCGGGTCGGTCCGGATTATTTTGGGGGGCCCAGCCCCCCAAACCCCCCAGGTGCGGCCTACGGCCGCCTCACCACCCACTCGGCCCACCCACAAACAAACTGCCGCCTTTGGCGCCTAACCAACAGTGGGCTTTGGCGCCGCAGGCGCCCTTGTCCTTTCTCTTGGCGCGGAGCGCCATGCACATGGGGTTTTGGTGCCCTCTCTCCCGACCGACCTGTGCTTTGCAAACCATGGGTGTCAAGGGGTGCGCCTACGGGACCCGGCCCCGGGACCAGGCCATACGCTCCCCTTGACGCCCATGGTTCCCTTCGGGCAGGTCGGGCGGGAGAGAGGGCACCCCTCCCTCTCCTGATCGATCTGCCGCCCGGCGAGGGCTTCTTTTGAACAACGACTACGCGAACAAATGGGCAATGGTGTAGATGGCAAGGCCGGCAAGAGCCCCCACAACAGTCCCGTTGATCCGGATGAACTGCAGGTCACGGCCGACCTGGAGTTCGATCTTTCGGGACGTCTCCTCCGCGTCCCAACGGTCGATCGTTTCCGTGATCAACGTGGTGATTTCGTCCCGGTAGTTCACCACTATGTAGGCCGCCGCGCCCTGCACCCAGCCGTCCACCTTGTTGCGGAGCGCGTCTTCGTGGGTGAGACGGCGGCCCAGGGAGAGCAGGCCTTCTCGGACTCTTCTCCGGAGTTCGCTGGAGGGGTCTTCGGCCGCGTCCAGGAGCAGGCGCTTCACGTTCGCCCAGGCCGAGCCGATCACGTTCTGCACTTCTCGGTGTTCCAGGACCTGCTTCTTCACCCGCTCGGCCCGGTCCATCATCGCCGGGTCGTGCTGCATGTCCGCGGCGAAGGTGATCAGGAAACGGTCAAGGGCCTGGCGCATGGGGTGGTCCGGGTCGGTCTTCACCAGCCAGGCGAAGGACAGCACTTCGCCGTAGATCCGGTCGGCCACGATCGAGTCCACGAACTTCGGGGACCAGCTGGGGGCCCGTTCGGAGACGATGCCGGCGAACTTCTCGTGGTTCTCCTTGACCCAGTCGTAGGCCTTGTCGCAGAGCAGGTCCACCAGCTGGCGGTGGGTTCCGTCGGACAGGACCCGTTCCATCAGCTTGCCCAGCGGTGGGCCCCAGGGGACCGCGACGATCCGCTTGGTCACCGCCTGCTCGAACACGGCCTGGACGTCCTCGTCGCGCAGCACGGCCACCACGCCGCGGACGACCGTGGCCAGTTCCTGGGTGACGCGTTCGGCGTTCTCCGGCTGGGACAGCCATTCGCCGAGCCGCCTGGAGACGTCGACCCGGACCAGCTTGTCTCGGACGACCTGCTCGGAGAGGAAGTTCACCCCGACGAACTCGCCCAGGCTGTCGCCGAGCACGTCCTTCCGGTTCGGGATGATCGCGGTGTGCGGGATCCGGATGCCCAGGGGGTACCGGAACAGGGCGGTCACCGCGAACCAGTCGGCCAGTGCGCCGACCATGCCCGCCTCGGCAGCCGCCCGGACGTAGCCCACCCAGGGCGGGCCGCCGGCGTTCTCCCAGGCCCACGTGGCCGCGAAGATCACTGTGGCGCCGAGGAGGAACCCCAACGCCACGAGCTTCATCCTGCGCAGCCCGCGCAGCTTCTCCGCTGCCTTCGGCACGGCACCCAACGAGCTGCCCATTTGCTCCACACGTCCATTGTCCGCGAGGATCAGGCATCGTGCGTCGCCCAGCTCTCACTCCCAGGCTCCAGCCGTTCACCTCGACGATCTTCGCGGAGATGACGGCGCTGGCCACCCGCGCCAAGGCGGTCAACCTCGGCCAGGGCTTCCCGGACACCGACGGACCGGCTTCGATGCTGGCCGCGGCCCAGGAGGCGATCGCGTCCGGCGTCAACCAGTACCCGCCCGGACCTGGCCGGCCGGAACTGCGCGCGGCGATCGCCGCGCACCGGACGCGTTACGGCACGTCGTTCGACCCGGACTCGGAGATCCTGGTCACGGTCGGCGCGACCGAGGCGATCGCGTCCGCGTTGCTGGGGCTGGTCGGCCCAGGCGACGAGGTCCTGCTGATGGAGCCGTACTACGACTCGTACGCGGCCTGTGTCGCTTTGTCGGGCGCGACCCGCCAGGTGGTGCCTCTAGTGGAGGACGCGTCCGGCCGGTTCGCGCCGGACATCGCGGGCCTGCGCGCCGCGATCGGCCCGAACACCCGGTTGTTGCTGTTGAACTCGCCGCACAACCCGACCGGGACGGTGTTCACCCGGGACGAACTGACCGCGATCGCCGAGCTGTGCGTGGAGCACGACCTGATCGCGGTGACCGACGAGGTCTACGAGGACCTGGTCTTCGACGGGCGGTCGCACATCCCGTTGGGGTCGTTGCCGGGGATGGCGGCACGGACACTGACGATCTCCAGCGCCGGCAAGATGTTCAACTGCACCGGCTGGAAGATCGGGTGGATCTGCGGCCCGGCCGAACTCGTCGCGGCCGCGCGGGCCGCCAAGCAGTTCCTGACGTTCGTCGGCGGAGCGCCGTTCCAGCCGGCTGTGGCGCACGCCCTGGAGCACGAAGCCGCCTGGGTGGTCGGCCTGCGGGACCAGTTGCAGGGCAAACGGGACCGCTTGGTGGCCGGGCTGACCGAGGCCGGCTTCGGGGTGCGGGCCAGCGAGGGCACCTACTTCGTCTGCGCGGACGTCCGCCCGCTCGGTTTCACCGACGGCCTGCAGTTCTGCCGTGAACTGCCGGACCGGATCGGGGTCGCGGCCGTTCCGGTGCAGGTCTTCACCGACCGGCCAGACGAGTGGCAGCACATCGTCCGGTTCGCCTTCTGCAAACGCGACGAGGTCCTCGACGAGGCCGTGGCCCGGCTGCACAAACTCACCCCGCGCCAAAACAGCTGAACCCCAGGTGACCGTGGGCACGTTGGGCCTCGGCGAGGGCGTGGGCCGGTGAATCGCCCAGCCGTAGCCGCCGGTGGAACGTGGTGACGAGGTCGACCGCCTGCTCGTCGGGAACGGGCAGTGTGCTGGCGATCAACGCCTGCGTGCCGCGTTCCAGCACGATCTTCGCGACGGCCTCGGCGCGGGCGACCTCACACGCCGACAACACCAGTATCCGAGGCGTCCGGGTCAGCTGCCGCAGGTCGTGCACGTACAGCTCCCCGTCGGCCAGCTGCAGCGACGAGAACAGCGGAGCGTCCAGACGGAACCGGCCATGCGCGGCGACATGGGCGACGTCAACTCCCTCCATCGCCGCCAACGCACTATCCACAGTGGACTCTTGGGTGTCGTGTCCGAGCATGGTGACCTCCCGCGAAGCGTGCACCAACTCGGGGCCAGTGACGGAAACCGTGCCCACACCAGGCCCGACCCGGCTCGCCGCGACCCAAGCCGCAGCGGACGGCACGACGGAGACGGGTCGCCCGGCGCACGTGGGCAACGCGGCCCACACCAAGCCCGACATCCCTTTCGCCGGCACGATCACCAACTCGCGGTCACCCAACTCCAGCGTCCCGAAGAGCCGCCGGTCCAAAGCCTCGCCATCGTGCCGGCCGGCCTTGAGCCGCAACCGGAAGGCGTTCACCTCGGCGGTCCCGTCCGGCCCCAGTCGATGCACCTGAATCCGTTGCCGCACAACGGAACACGCCAACAGTTCGCCGTCGTGAACAGCGAACCGGACGAACGCCCGTGCGCCAAAAGCAGCCAAATCGACACCCGGCTCAAGCCAACCCAGGATGTCCCGCGGCCGTCGCGCGGCGCGCAGGGCGGTCGCCACGAACTCGTCGGTGAACTCCGGGGAAGCTCGCATCCCGGCCCGGCAGGCCGCGAACAGCCGCCGGTTGTCGGTCGCCACCCGCGCCCGAGCCAACCATCGCAGAGCCCGCAACCGCGGTACGGGAGCACGGCGCTGCGCTGCCACGATCCGCAGGAACTCGGGATTCCCGCTGGCCACCAACAACTCGGCGGCTTCGACCAGCCGCCCCCACTTGAGGCACCGACGCCACACCCGGCGCACCGCGGCGAACAGCTCCACGCATTCCCGGCCCTGTCGTGCCGCCAGTTCGATCCGAAGGGCGAGCGCGTCCGCGACCGCCACCCACGCCGGCCTCCGCTGCCTCCGGAAGAGGTCCTGGGCGCGCTGTGCCTCCCTGGCCGCTGACCGGAGGTCACCCGCCCACAGCGCGCAGTACCCGGTGGCGACCGCGACCTCAGCCAATCGGCTCGCGCGCCCGACCAACAGGCGTTCCGCCTCGTCGAGCACGGCGGTGGCGTCCCGGATCATTCCCGCGGTCGCCAAGGCTGAGGCACGGTCCACCAGTGCCTCAGCCCGTCCTTTCCGCAGGCCATCGCTCGCTTTGTCGAACAGCGCCAACGCGAGCGGCACGTCTCCGCCCTGCAACGCGACGAATCCTCGGTTGTGCACGCACGTGGCTGCCCGTTCGTCCTCGCCGAGGCCGACCAGGATCTCTTGAGCGGCGGCGAAGCTCGCGTCCGCCTCGGCCAGCCGGAGCAGGTAACCGAGCGCGATTCCCTTACCCACCAAGGCGTTCGCCAGCCACCGAGGGTCACTACCGAGATCCTGCGCCGCCTGCGAGAGCGTCACGACAGCCAGTGGGTAAGACCCCGTCGCGCACAGCCGCAACCCGTGCAGACACCGCACCCGTGCCGCCGGCGCGCCCCTTTCGGCTGCCTTCGCCAATGCACGCGCGCAACCCCGGGTGTTTCCGCGTTCCAACGCGACCCAGGCGGCGGTCAGCCACGCGTCGCCCGAGTCGTTCGCGCGCAACACCTTGTGGGCGGACACGAAGTCGCCGCGTTCCACGTGTGCGAGCGCGGTGTGGTGGCTCACCGTACGAACCAGTCGGTCGCCGCGGTCCCGATCACCAGACGCACTGGTCCGCGGGGCACGTCGTCCACCTCGAAGAGTCCGTGGCCGTCCACCGGGGCCCACGTCATGCCGTCCGGCCATCGGACCTCGACCTCGTTGACCGCGGGCACCACGAGGCCGGTCAGCACAACGCCGATCTCCACGTGCACAACGAGATCCCCCAACTCGAACCGCAGACTGGCCCCTCGGACACCCGTGTCCGGCACCAGCGCGAGGCGGTCCCAGTTGACGAGAGTCGGTGCCGGCATCGGTGGCATGGGGTCGACGAGATCGAACAGGTGCCGCAGACGGTCCCTCACCGGACGTCCGCCAACCTGAGCCGCAGCAGCCGAAGACACCGCCCCTTGGCCTGGCCGACGCTCCCCATGCCGAGGTCCAACACGCCCGCCAACTCGGCGTACGTGTACTCGGGCAGGTACGCGAACAGCCGCAGCAGCTGCTGGCATCGCGCCGGCAGGCGTCGAATGGCCGTCCAGAGTTCCCGGTCCCGCGCGTCGGCGAGAACTGTGTGCTCAGGGACGGCGATGTCGTCGTCGGTGCCGCTCTCGGGGCGCCACTTCAAGGGCAGCGGGCGGCGCATCCTGATCACCCGCATGCATTCGTTCTTCGCGGTGGTGACGATCCAGGCCGCGACCCGCGCCGGCTCCTTCAGGTCACCGAGGTGCTCGGCGAGGTTGAGCATCGTGGTCTGGAAGACGTCGGCCGCGTCCTCGTCGTTGAGCCGGTGGGAACGGGTCACCGCCCAGATCCGTGGCCCGTGCTCGTCGACGATCCGCTGCCAGGCCTGTTCGTCCCACCGGGTGAGGCCGGGAACCAAGTCGCTGAACATGCAGCCTCAGACGCCGCACCAGCCCCGACAGCTCCCCAACGGACCCGATCGAGTGATCAACTCGACTCGAGCGACTCGGTGAAACGCAACAGCAGCCGGGCGAACTCAGCCCGGTCCTCGGCCGGCCACTCGGTCATCAGCTCGTCGTAGTGCCGCTGCCGGGTTCGGTGTGCCTCTTCGACCAGTTCGACACCGCTGTCGGTCAGCACGAGCCCGGTCCGCCGCCCGTCCGCCTGCGACGCGACCCGCCGCACCCAGCCGGCCTCGATGGCCGCCGAGGCCAGCCGGCTGCCCCGGGACGGGTCGATGCCCAGCCGGTCGGCCACCTCCCGGACCGACACCTCGTCCGCCCCGGCCACCGGCCCCTGGTCCACCGCGTCCACCACACCCAGCACGACCACGTCCACGTTCTGGATGCCGGCGCGTTTCGCCAGGGAATGGCGGGTTTGGCTGCGTCGGATCCGGTTCATCGCGAGCTCGATGGCTGCCAGTTCGTCCACCTCGCGAAGCCTACCTTGACCAAGGCATATTCATGCTAGTAGCATGGACATGTCGAAAGCATTCAAGGAGGAGTCATGCGAGTCATCTCGATCGGCAAGTCACCCCGGATCCTGGACGCCCTCACCAACGCCCTCGAAGAAGCCGGATACCAGGCGGTCAGCTCCACCCACTACGACCGGACCGACGACCCACTACTCAACGAGCGGTACGACTCCGTCGCGTTCGGCCGGGCTGTCACCCCTGAGATGCGGGAACGGTTCGAACGGATCCTGCGCGGGCACAACCCGGAAATCGCCTCGGTCGTGGGCATGTGTCCCGAAGTGGGCGTCCTGGTCGGGCAGGTCGACTACGCGTTGGCCCGCCTCCGGGAAGGCCCCGAGTTCACCGTCGAAGGCCAGGAAGTACGTGTGACGACAAGTGCCGAAGTGACGCTGTCGTGGCGGATTCGACGGGTGAACCTGCTGTTCCAGCCCAGCGTCAAGGTCTTCCACACGGCGACCTTAGAGCCGGGCACCCACACCGTCCGGATCAGCGAACGCGACAAACTCCGCCTCGGCAGTAACTTCCTTCAAGTGACGGCGGACGACAAGGTGGTGTTCACCACGCGGTGTTGAATTTGCCCTCGCAAGCTCGGGCGCCTCTAGTGTCCCGCGCCGGAAGTCCGACACCTTTCTCAACGGCCCAGCTTCCCGCTGGCCGCACGGCCGAAAGGCCCAAGTACAACCCGGTACGAGGACCTTCCGGCCGCACGCCCAGCGGAAACCTGGATCCGCCGAATACCCCCAACGAACCTCCGGTCGTAACCACTAGCCGATCTGTGTCCATTGCCGACCCCTGCGGGATCGCCCACCCCCACCGGTCCACCCCGCCCCACGCGACCGACATCTTCGCTCGGGGTCGGTTACGGCCGTGGCTGGGGCGATGTCGGGCGTGTTGCGTGGCGTAGATGACCGGCGCGACCAAGCTATAGCAGGAGGTAGGCCGCGTTTCCCAGGCGCAGCACGGTTTCGTGCGACGGCAGTGTCTCCCCGCCCAGCGTTGGGCCGCTGTGCCGGCGGTGGAACGCGGTCAGCACGGCGTGCCGGGGTTCGGTGGACTGGTTGAGCGTGCCCGAGTGCCACAGGTGGCTGTTGAACAGCCAGCATGTGCCGGCCGGGCCGGTCAGCAGGACTTCGTCCGGATGGGGCTTCGCGCCGGACGGCTTGAAGTCATGGTCCACGTGTGAACCGGGGACCACCCGGGTCGCGCCGTTGACCGGTGTGAAGTCGGTCAGGGCCACGATCGCGTTGCACACCTGCCAGCGGCCGGGGCCGGCGCGGTCGGTGGCGTCCATGTGCAGTGCCTGGCCGCCGTGGCCCGGAGTGCCGGCCCGGTAGTGCATCTCGCGGATCTGGAAGTCTGGGCCGAGCACGTGGGTGACGGCGGCGAGCAGGGGCGGGCGCAGCCAGAGCGAGTCGAAGAGGCTGCTCTGGTCGAGCAGGCCCTTGAGGTGGAGGGTGCCGCCCTGGCGGCTGCCCTCGATCTGCCGGGCGATCTCGGCCAGCATGGCCGCGACCGCGTCCTCGGCGACGAACCCGTCGAACCGGCAGAAGCCGAGTTCGTCGAGATCGGCCCGATGTCCAGGGACGAGCGCCTCGGGCACCCCCAACTCGTCCAGTACCTCCCGCATGGCTCCAGGCTGACTCTTGGGCCAGGGACACGCCAGTGGATTCACCTGATGAGGGGGGCGCGTATCCGGTTCAGTCCGCCTGGCGGGCATGGTCGCGGTTGCGCGCATCGGCTTTCAGAATCTTCCGTTTCAACGGCCGGAAATGGTTCGCGAACCGCATTCCGGTCCGCATTCCGGCCAGGCCGAGCCGGCCGATCACCGGTTTGTGGGCGATCGAGTTGCCGTCGAAGCGTTCCCGCGACTTGACGACGGCTTCCCATGCGTAGCCGTGCATCTGACGCTCGTAGTCGGCGATCCCGGCCAGGGCGGCCATCCGGACCAGGTTGTCCCCCAGGAGCTCGGCGTCCCGCAACGCCGTGTTCGCGCCGACCCCCAGGCCGGGGGTCATGGTGTGGATCGCGTCGCCGATCAGCGTGATGTTCGTGCTTGGCCACGGGTCGACCGGCTCCGAGGTGCGGATGTTCAACGGGAAGCAGGACGTGGCGTCGGCCAGCAGGAACAGCCGGCGCAGGACCGGTGCCCACGTCCGGGTGCGGTCGAGCACCAGCCGGTGCAGTTCGGGACCGGACATGTCCATGAAGTTCGGCGGCAGCAGCCGCCGGTGCGAGCCGAAGCCCCACATCACGTAGTCCCTGGTGTTGTCGAACGTCAGGCCGGGCCACGCCCGCACCAGCTCCGGGTCGGTCTCGCCGCGCTGCCACTCGAACTCCATCACGTGGAAGATCGTGCTGATCCCCTTGGGCGCGAACGCCATCGTCACGCCGCGCAGCATCTTCGGCGGCAGGAGCGCGCGCACCTCGTCGGTCAGCGGCAGCTTGCCCGTGACACCGAACAGGTCCGTCTCCACGAGCTTGGCGTGCGGCAGGAACTGCTTGCGGACACGGGAACCCGTGCCGTCCGCGCCGACCAGGACGTCGCCGGTAGCCGACGACCCGTCGGCGAAGTACGCGGTCACGGTTCCGTCCGGGTTCTGGGTGTACCGCTCGAACTTCTTGTCGAACCGGACGACGTCCTCCAGTCCGGTCAGCAGGATCTGCCGCAGCGTCATCCGGCTCACCGACCGCTCGGTGAACTCCGGGTCGACCGGGCCGAGGATGTCGGCGTCCTCCGGTCCGCCCGCGACGAACAGCTCGCCCATCTTCTCGGTGATGAAGTTCGTGTACCGCGGCGAGATCGCGGCGGTCCGCTTGAACGTCTCGAACAGCGGTGGCGGCAGGCAGCTGTGCAACGCCCTGCTGCCGTCCGGCGAGATGCCGACGCGGTAGCCGAACAGGCCGTCGGTCCTGGTCAGGTCGCGTTCGAACACGGACACCTCGATGCCCGCCGCGGTCAGCCGCTGGGCCAGGGCCAGTCCGCCGGTGCCGGCGCCGATGATCATCACATGCATGGATCTCATCCTCCGAGTGCTCTATGATAGAGAAGCTTAGTGAGTAAATCTCTCTATGACCGAGAGATTAGGCCGAGGGAGAGATCATGTCAACGGACAACCGGGCCGGGCTGCTGGCGGCCATCCAGGAGGCGTCCCGGATCTCGGTGAGCCGCACGGTCTCCTTCCAGCAGGCCGTGGCCGCCCGCCTCGGGATCGGCTCGTCCGACCTCAACTGTCTGAACCTGCTGCAGCTGGCCGGCCCGATGACCGCGGGCAAACTCGCCGAGGAAATCGGCCTGACCAAGGGCGGCGCCATCACCGCGGCCCTCGACCGGCTGGAACGAGCCGGCATGATCGAGCGGGAACGTGACCCGGCCGACCGCAGGCGCATCATCATCCGGCCCACCCAGCGCGTGATCGACCTGGTCGGGCCCCTGATGCCCGCCGACGTGTGGGAGAACCTGTACGACCGCTACACCGACGACGAGTTGCGCGTCGTCCTGGACTTCACTGAGCGCTCAAGCGCGACCGTCCAAACCCTGATCGACCGGGTTTCCAGTACCTGACACAACCTGTCAGGTATGGCGGACATGCTGGTCACCATGACCAACAAGTTCGAAGCAGCCAACTGGGACGAGCACAACTACGTCGAGACCGAGGACGGCGGGAAGCTCGCGCTCGTCAAGGTCAACTACAAGTACGGCGGGCAGATCGAGGGCGAGACCGAGTCACGCAGCCTGCTCACCTACCTGGCGGACGGCAGTGGCACGTTCGTCGGCACCGAACTGTTCACCGGCACGATCGAGGGCAAGAAGGGCACAGTCGTCTTCCAACACGCCGGCACGTTCGACGCCGAGCACATCGTGGACAACTGGACCCTCGCCCCTGGCACGGGCACTGGCGAACTCGAAGGCGCGACCGGCACCGGCTCGTTCGACATGAAGATGGGCACGCCGTCCGTGGAATACACCTTCACGACCTGACCGCCAGGACCCGCAGGGCGAGATGGATCTCCAGCGCGCGGTCCGGCGACTGCCAGTCCTCGCCCAGCAGGGACGCGATCCGGTCGAGCCGCTGCACCACGGTGTTCACGTGCACGTGCAGGACGTCCTTGGCGCGCGTGAGGCTCCCGCCGCAGTCGAAATAGCTCCGCAGGGTCCGGACCAGCTCGGTGCCGCGCCGACGGTCGTAGTCGAGCACCGGCCCGAGGGTCGCGCGCAGGAACCCGTCGACGTCCGCGCGGTCGCCGAGCAGCACGCCGACGAAGCCCAACCCGGCCAGCGAAGCGCCTTTGCCGGTCTGCCCGAGCGCACGCAGCGCGTTCAGGCACCGGCCGGCTTCGGCGTGCGCCGCGGCCAGTTCGGCCGGTCCCGTCGCCGGTCCGGCGGCCCCGACGGTCACCGGACACCCGACCGCGCCGGCCAAAGTCCGGGCGAGCTTGTCCGGGTCGCTGTCTGTGTCATTTTCCGTGTCATTGCCTGGGGCGAGCAGCACAACCTGTTCGGCATACACGCCGACCAAAGCGGCGTTTCCGGCCGCCGCGGCCGCGAGCCGACCACGCGACACCCCGTCGGCGTGCGCGATGAACACCGTGTACGGGACAGTCAGGTCAACACCCAGGCGGCGGCCGCGGGCGACCAGGGTGCTGGGACTGCGGCCGGTCAACAGATCCGTCAGCAGTTCACCGCGCACCTGCTCCTCGGCGTGCGCCACGGACCGTCGCAACAGCAACAACAGCGCGGTCACCAGGCCGGCACGTTCGAACAACAACCGGTCCGCGTCCGGCAACGTGACCCGACCGGTCAACACCAGGCTGCCCAACAACTCCGGACCAGCGAGCGCGGCACACACCCAAACGTCCCCATTGGACACAGCGCGTCCCGACGACTGTGCCCGGACGACCATTTCGGACGGCGGCTCGGCGGACGCCCCGACCGAAGCCAACAACACCCCGGCCGCGTCGAACAACGCGATCCCGCCGGACAGGACCTGCGCCACGGCCGACACGACGTCAAGGACATCGGCGCCGCGCAACACCAGGGCGGTCAACCTGTCGTGCACCTCTGACGCGCGACGGATGTCCGAGTTGACGCGGCGCGTCTCCGCGAGCAGTTCGGCGTTGTCGATCGCGACTGCCGCGTGGTCTGCCAGCGACGACAGCAAGGCCACCTCCGCACGCGAGAACGTCCGTGGCGCCCGGTCGGCGGCGTAGAGCACGCCGATCACCCGGCTGCCCAACGTCAACGGCACCCCGATGATCGACACCAGTCCTTCCTCATGGACGGCCGTGTCGATGGAGTGCGTGTGCTTGAACCGGGTGTCGGCGAAGTAGTCGGGTGTGGCGTACGGCCGGGCGGTCTGCGCGACCAGACCGCCGAGCCCTTCGGCGAAGCCGAGCGAAAGCTCCTGGAACAACGCGGAAACCGAGCCCTCGGTGACCCGCATGTACGTCTGGCCACCGCTGTCGTCGTTCAGGCTCAGGTACGACACGTCCACGCCGAGCAGGATCCGGGCGCGGTGCACGATCGACCGCAGCACCGCGTCCGGGTCGCGCAGCCTGGCCAGGTCGGAGGCCGTGTCCACCAGGGCGGACAGTTCGGCCTCCCGACGTTGGTGCTCGACCAAGGTGTGTCGGACGGCCAGGGCGGCCTCGGTCGCCGCCGCCCACTCCGCCGCCTCCGCCGGTGCCATGCCAGGGGCGCGGGCGGCGGCCAGCCGGGTCAGCTGTTCGCCGTCCGCGTCCGCGGCGAGCAGGTCAAGCAGCTCCCGAAACGCGTTCACGCGGGCCATCTTGGCCTAGTGTCGAGTGACCCTGCTCCCATGGCCTTGCTGGGGCTCAAATCGTCCCTGGCGGCGGCGCCGGAAAGCACTGGTACAACCCGGTACAAGCCCTTCCCGGCGCCACCACCAGGAACAATTTGATCACCCAGCAAGCCGCATGGGAGCAGGGTCACTCGACACCAGTGACACCCCACGCGTCTCGCGGGCGAGCGCCACGGCCACGACCGTGACCAGGCACATCCCGGCTACGTAGAGCGAGATCGGCCAGGCCGAGCCGGTGCCCTTCAGCAGCGCGGTCGCGATCAGCGGGGCTACCGCGCCGGCCGCGACCGACGCCAGCTGGTACCCGATGGACGCGCCGGAATACCGGACGCGGGTGCCGAACAGCTCCGCGAAGAACGCCGCCTGCGGGGCGTACATCGCGCCGTGCAGCAGCAGGCCCAGCGTCACGCCGAGGGCGATCATCCCGAACGACCTGGTGTCCAGCATGCCGAAGAACAGAAACCCCCACACGCCGATCCCGATCGCGCCGAACAGGTACAGCGGCCGCCGCCCGATCCGGTCGGACAGCGCGCCCCACAACGGGATCGTCACCAGGTGCACGGCCGAGCCGATGAGCACCGCGTTCAACCCGACCGACCGCGGCACTTTCACCGCCTCGGTCAGGTACACCAGCACGAACCCGGTGATCACGTAGTACGAGGCGTTCTCGGCGAGCCGCGCGCCCAACGCGACGAGCACCTCGCGCCAGTGTTCCCGGATCACCCGGACGATCGGCGCCCGCTCCGCGGTACCTTCCGATTTCCGTTGTGCCTCAAGGAAAACCGGCGACTCCGAGATGGACAGCCGGATCCACAGGCCGACCAGCACCAGGACCGCGGACAGCAGGAACGCGATCCGCCACCCCCACGCCACGAACGCCGCGTCGCTCTGCACAGCGGCGAGGATCGCGAGCACCCCCGTGGCCAACAGGTTCCCGGCCGGCACACCCGCCTGCGGCCACGAAGACCAGAAACCGCGCCGTTCCGCCGAACCGTGTTCGGACACGATCAGCACGGCACCGCCCCACTCGCCGCCGATCGCGAAGCCCTGGACCAGTCGCAGCACGGTCAACAGGATCGGCGCGGCCACGCCGATGGTCGCGTACCCGGGCAGCAGGCCGATCAGGAACGTCGAAGCGCCCATCATCAGCAGGCTCACCACCAGCAGCCGCTTGCGGCCCAACCGGTCGCCGAAGTGGCCGAACACCAGCCCGCCAAGCGGCCGGGCGACAAAGCCCAGCGCGTACGTGGTCAGCGCCAGCAGGGTGCCGTTGAGCGGGTCGGACGTGGGGAAGAAGACCTTGTTGAAGACCAGGGTGGACGCCGACGTGTACAGGAAGAAGTCATACCACTCGACCGTGGTGCCGATCATGCTGGCGCCGATGATCCGGCGTAAGGAGCCCTGCGTCGCTGCCATGGGCTGTGCCTCCACTAACTGGCGGTCCATCCGCCGTCGACGGGAATCGAGATGCCGGTGACGTGGGTGGCGTGCGGGCCGCACAGCCAGAGCACGACATCGGCGACGTCCTCGGGTTCGATCAGGCGTTTCACCGCGGACCGGTCGAGCAGGATCCGCTCGACCACGTCATCGGCACTGATGCCGTGCGCCTCGGCCTGTGCCGCGATCTGGTCGGTCACCAGTCGTGTCCGCACGTAGCCCGGGTTGACGCAGTTGCTGGTCACGCCGTGGGCGGCGCCTTCGAGCGCGGCGACCTTGCTCAGGCCTTCCAGCGCGTGCTTCGCGGTGACGTACCCGGCCTTGAACGCGCTGGCGCGTAGGCCGTGTGCGCTGGAGATGTTCACGATCCGGCCCCAGCCGCGGGCGTACATGTGCGGCAGGCAGCGACGGATCAGCAGGAACGGCGCGGTGACCATGACCTGCTGCAGCGTCGCGAACTTCGCCGGCGGGAACTCGTGGATGGGCGCGAGGTGCTGGAGTCCGGCGTTGTTGACGAGGATGTCGACCGCTTCGGGCAGACGGTCGATGGTCGCCGGGTCGCTGAGGTCGCCCTGGTGCGCCACGCCGCCGATCTCCCGGGCGGCGTCGTCCGCGGCGGCGCCGGCCAGATCGACGATGTGCACTTCCACGCCGGCTCCGGCGAGTGCCCGCGCGCACGCGAGGCCGATGCCGTTGGCCCCGCCGGTCACGAGCGCGACCCGTCCGCTGTGAGTTGCGCCACTGTCCATGAGCAACGACGCTAGGGGGAGACGTTCCGCTTGGCGATGTGGGCCTGGCCCACACATGCTGAGAAAGTCATGTGGAAGTTCGCCATGGCAAGCAGATGTCCACGACGATAAGTAGTCTGATCTGTATGATTTGCCCGAAGTGTCAGAATGTGATGCAGACCGTCAACCGCAACGGCGTCCACATCGAGCAGTGTCAGGGCTGCCGTGGGATCTTCCTTGACCGAGGCGAACTCGAGCAGATTGCGGGCGCTGAGCAGCGCTACAACGAGCCACCGGCGTACCGCGGCGACTCAGCGCCCCCGTATCGCGGCGGCCACAAAGACTCCGCGCCCCCGTATCGGGGCGGCCACAAGGACTCCGCGCCGCCGTACGGCTACGGTCGGGGTCATGGCGACTCCCCACCCCCGTACGGCCAAGGCGGTCAGCGGCGCAAGCGCCGCAGCTTCCTGGAAAACCTGTTCGACTGAGTGAAAGCGCCGGTGGACCTGAAGATCTGCGCGGGCTGCGGGCAGCGGATGGACGTGCCCGTCGTCCCGCCGGACGAGCCTGTGGTCGTCTGCCCCGACTGTGGCCATCGGCAGCCCTTCCTGCGGCTGCCGATGTTCGCGTTGACCGGCCCGAGCGGAACCGGCAAGTCGACCGTGGGCCGCCTGCTCATCCGTGAGCTGGCCGACCGGGTCGTGGTGCTGGAGCAGGACGTGCTGTGGACAGCCGGCCTGCGTGACCCGCACAACGACTTCCAGCTGTTCCGCGCGACCTGGCTGCGGATGGTCGGCATGATCCACCAGAGCGGCCGCCCGGTGGTGCTCTGCGGAACCGTGGTGCCGGTGCAGTTCGAGGAATGCCCGGAGCGGGCGTTGATCGGCGAGATCCACTACCTGGCGCTGACGTGCGCGCGGGACGTGATGCGCGACCGGCTGCGCGCCCGCCCGGCCTGGCGCGAATGGGACGAACCCAGGATCAACGAGATGCTCGAGTTCAACGACTGGGTCCAACGCGAGGCGCCCACGATGACTCCCCCGATGCGCCTCCTGGACACCACGAACCGTCAGGTCGAGGACACCGCGAAGGAAGTGGCCGCCTGGGTCAGCGCAGGCCTCGGATAAGGCAGTGGGCCCCGGCGGTGCCGGGGCCCACTGCTTGGTGCTTACTTCTCGGTTGTCTTCGTGGTGCTGGTCTTCGGGGTCGTCGTCCGCGGGGCCGGCTTGCGGGCCGGGGCCGTGCGGTTGGCGACCTTCCGGCTGGTGCTGCGGACTTCGTGGGCCACGTCGGCACCCAGGTCCTCGACGGCTTCGGCGGTCTCGGCCGCGAGCTTCTCGGCGGCGCGGGCGGTCTTCTCGCCCACCGAACGGGTGCGGCGGGTCACCTTGGACAGCACTTCCTCGGCCAGCTCACGGGCGTCAGTCACCGCGCCACCGGCCCGGTCCTGCGCCGAGGAGATGGCTTCCTCAAGCTGGTCCACGATCTTCTTGACCTGCGGCTGGGCGCGGAACTTGTCCAGCGCCTCCTCGCCCTGCTCGGCGAGCTTGCGGTAGAGCTTCAGCGCCGCGTCGGTGTACTCGTCGACGAGCTTGCGCAGCTCGGCCGGGTCCAGCTTGCCGCGCAGCGAGGTCACGTCGGTCGGGATCTCCTTGCGGGCGGCCTCGGCGCGCTCGGTCACGTTGTCCTTGGCCTTGGTCACCGCGTCCAGGACCGCCTTGGCGGCCAGGTCGCCCGCGCCGAGGGCGGCGAGCAGCGGGGTGCGGACCTGTTCGACGGCCTTGCGGACGTCTTCGGTGTTCGGGCGGGTCATTTCTCAGTCACTCCTCAGCGGTCGTCTTGCTGTCCACATCGGACTTTTCCACTGTGGACTTCAGAGTCGGGTCGGACGATCGGGCGGCGTTCTCCTTGCGGAACGACTCGTACACGTCCAGCAGCACCTGCTTCTGGCGTTCGCTCAGCTCAGCGTCGGCGCGGATCGCGTCGGCCACCGGGCCACCCGTGGGCAGATCCAGGATCCCGGCCTGCACGTACAGCGCCTCCGCGGAGATGCGCAGGCCCTTGGCGATCTGCTGCAGGATCTCCGCGCTCGGCTTGCGCAGGCCCCGCTCGATCTGGCTCAGGTACGGGTTGGAGACCCCGGCGAGCTTCGACAGCTGGCGCAGCGAGATCTTCGCCGTGTTGCGCTGCTGGCGGATGTAGTCCCCGATGTCCCTGCCGAGACCGGCGACCTTGTCCATCGGCGACTGTGTGTCCTCGGCCACCTGGTCACCTCCTCTCGACACGTTCCACGGTAGGTCCGGCTGCTAGCAATTGCAAGCACTCAGTACGCACGGTGGCGGTGGGTTCGGTCACAGCGGTTTAGGCTGTACGCGATGAGCGTTCGTGCTGACATCGACGACACCGCGGCACGCCTGCGGAGCCGGCTCGTCCGCGCACTCGTCCGAGGTGGAACGCTCGCCGACCCACGATGGCGCGACGCGTTCCTCACGGTGCCGAGGCACGCGTTCCTGCCGCGCTACTTCCTGCAACGCGCCGGCCGGTGGGCCGCGGTCGAGCGGGGCGACCCGGACTGGCTGAACCCGATCTACGCCGACCGTGTCCTGGTGACCCAGCTCGACGGCGATGGCACGCACTGGGAGCGGGCGCGCGCGGGCGGGCCGGTGCCCGGGGCGCCCACGTGCTCGTCCAGCATGCCCACGATCATGGCCGTGATGCTGGAGGCCCTCCAGGTCGGCGACGACGACCGGGTGCTGGAGATCGGCACGGGTACCGGCTACAACGCGGCCCTGCTGTGCGTCCGCCTCGGCGACCGTCGAATATCCACAGTGGACGTCGACAGGACGTTGGCCGAGCCGGCCCGGCGACGCCTCAACGAAGCCGGCTACCACCCGACATGCGTGATCATGGACGGCGCCAACGGATATCCCGACGGCGCCCCGTACGACCGCGTGCTGTGCACCTGCGCCGTGCCCACGATCCCGTTGCCGTGGCTGGAACAGACCAAGCCGGGCGGGATCGTCGTCACCACGCTGAGCCGGCCGATCGGCGCCGGCCTGGTCCGGATCACCGCGGGCGACGGCCCGAACGGGCAGGGGCAGGTGCTTGCCGACGATGGCCGGTTCATGCCGCTGCGCGCGCCCGACACACAGACCGTAGCGTGGCCGGCCGCGGACGCGGTGGGCAGCACAAGGAGTGCGCGACTGTCCGCGGGTGTGATCAGCCCGACCAGTCCGTTCGAGTTCTTCGCCGGTCTGGGCGCGCCCGGCGTGCACGCGGTCGGCGCCGCGCACAACGCGGTCCTGATGGCACATCCGGACGGTTCGTGGGCGCGGCACGAGTCGGCGACCGTGACCCAGGGCGGACCACGCCGGTTGTGGGACGAGGTCGAAGCCGCCTACCAGCAGTGGGTCGCGCTCGGCGAGCCACGGCGGGCGCGGTTCGGGATCACCGTCACACCGGACGTTCAGGAACTGTGGCTGGACCGGCCGGACAGCCCGAACCGCTGGCCGCTGGCCGGATGACCGATGACCATGTGGTCGTACGAGCCGGGCGCAACGTACGCTGGATGACGTGCCGACGGTTGCCGGATGGATAGTTTGGGGCATTGACTGGGCGCCCGTCCCGGTCGGTGTCTTCGCGTTCGTGCACGTCCTGTTGCAGCGCGCGGACGCCTTCACCGCGATCGACCGGATGACCAAACCCGCGTGGCTGGGTATCACGGCTGGTGGGACCGCAGCGGTCGCGTTGTTCTCGCTCGCCACGTTCTCGGCGTTGTTCTGGATCGCCGGTCTGGTCGCCGTGCTGGTCTACCTCGTGGACGTGCGCCCGAGGCTGATCGAGGTGCAGCGCGGGAACCGGTGGTGAGCTGGCACGCGTACGGCTCGGGCGACCCGGTCGTCCTTGTCGTGCCGGGTTTGGCGGCCACTCCGGGCGAAGCCCGCATCCCCGCCTCGGGTCTGGCGGGTACCAGGGTCGTGATGACGCTGCCCGGACACGGTGACGAACCCGACGCGCCTCCCGGCTACTGGGACTACGGCACCATCGCGCGGGACGTCCTGCGCGCCGCGGACGAGGTGCGGGCCACCTGCGCGATCGGTGTGTCGCTGGGTGCGGGCGCGTTGACCAGAGTCGTCGCCGAGAGCCCTGACAGGTTCGAGCGTCTCGCCCTGCTGTTGCCCGCGGCGCTCGACGAGCCGCGGCCCACCGACGTCCAGGACGAGCTGCGCAAGCTCACCACCAAGGACGTCGACAGGCTGCGCGAATACGTGGCCGCGCCACTACCCACCGGATACGCCCTCGGCGACTACGTCGAAGCCCGCGCGAAAGCCCTGACCCGATTGACGGCCGCGATCGAGTTGCTGGCCGGCACGTTTCCCGTCGAAGACCGGCGGGTGCTCGCTGATGTCGACGTCCCAGTGCTGGTGATCGGCGCGGTCGGCGACACGTTGCACCCGGCCGACGTCGCTCGCGCGACGGCGAAGGCGTTTCCGCATGGCGTGCTTGAACTGTTCGACTCACCAGCCCCGCTGATCACACATCGCGCGCAGGTGCGGTCACTTCTGCAGGGCTTCTTCCGCAGGGACTGAGCAGGCTGCCTGTGTCAGTGGTCAACGGCTGGGCGGATAGCCTGACCTCGTGACATGGACCATCAACGGCTCTCTTGACGTCGTTTCGGCCACGGACCGCCCTGACCTGCTGGCCGACCCGGTCGTGACCGCGCTGGAGGCGCTCGACCCGGCCGACGCGGCGAGGATCGGCGTCGCCGCCATCGATCCCACCCTCGCCGACACCGCCGAGTTCTGCGCCGCCTACGGATCCCCACTCGAAGCGTCCGCGAACTGCGTGGTCGTCTCCGGCAAACGCGCGGGTGAGGAACGGTTCGCTGCCTGTCTCATCCTCGCCACCACGCGAGCCGACGTGAACGGCGCCGCGCGGCGCCGGCTGGACGTCCGCAAGGCCTCGTTCGCTCCCATGGACATCGCCGTCGAACTGACCGGGATGGAGTACGGCGGCATCACGCCGGTCGGCCTGCCCGACGGGTGGCCGCTGCTGATCGACCAGGTCGTCGCCACCGCGCCGGAACTCGTGATCGGCAGCGGCATCCGCGGCAGCAAGATCCTCATCCCCGGCGACATCCTGGTGAAGCTCGCCGGCGCCGAGGTCATCGAGGGCTTGGGCCGTTAGGGCGTGAAGCGGTGTACCCGACCGTCCGGCCCCAGCGCGACCGCGTCCGATCCGAACGGCGCCGGGCTGTCGAGCACCTGGCCGCCCAGGTCGCGCCAACCGCTGCCGGAGTTGGCCGCGAGCCCGCCCGCCGACGTCCGCGCCACCACGAACACGCGCGGGCCGGACACCACCAGGGCCGGGTTCCCGGAGCCGGCGAGGCCGGGCAGGACCTGCAGGCCGGCAGCGATGTCGCCGGCCGCGGTCCGGTAGGCGACCAGCGGTCCGCCCGGAGTCATGGCCGCCGCCGGCGGGCCGCCCGGCGGCAGCGACCTGAAGCCGGTGTCCAGCCGGTCGCCGTGCCAGCGCAGCACTTTGTCCCTTGTGGACCCGTACACGTCGTCCCCGGCGACCGCCAGACCGTCCTGCAGGTCCGTGCCGCCGATGTCCGTCCACCCGCGACCCGGCCGCCACACGCTCAGCCCGCCAAGGCCGTTCTTGACGTACACCGCCTTGCCGTTGGTGACCGGCGAGCCGACCTGACCGGGGACGCCCGCGGTGTACTGGCCGGGATTGCCGAGGTTCTGCCACTTGCCGTCGACGAGCGCGACGATCGCGTTGTCCGTGGTGCGTTTGGCCACCACCCAGCCGCCCGCGACGGACACGGCCTGAGTGACCGGTCCGTCCGCCCAGGGCAAGGCCACCCAGTCGGATCCCGGCACGCATCGGTACAGCCGCCCGTCGAACACGACGTAGGCCTGCCCGTCACCGGCCCATGTGGACCCGAGCGGGAACCGCTGGTACATCCGCGCGAGCCAAGGCGCGTAAGGGTTTCCGAGGGACGAGTCGGAGTCGTGCGGCACGTACGCGCCGAAGATCCCGATCTTGTCCTGCCGGTCCGCGGCGCTGAGGTTCGGCGGCACGTCCGTCACGCCGTAGTCGCGGTAGTTCACCGAGACGAACTGCGGCCCGCGGTACAGCCGCGTCGCCTCCTCGGTGAACCGAGCGGCCATCACGTGGTCCGGGTGGTCGTGGAACCTCGGGACGTCGAGCAGCAACCTCGTGTCCGGGTTGGGGTCCTGGGTGCGGACCACGGTCGGCCGCAGCCGGGTGAACAGCTCGACCAGCAGCCGCACCAGATCGTCGTGGGTGTAGAAGTACTGCTGGTGCACGACCCCGCCGTCCGGGATGAGCGTGCCGACGCGCAGCTCGTCGCGGGTGTCGTTCCAGAGCCGGACGAGCGCCTCCTTGCCGCCCGTCGCGCGCGGGTCGTTGTTCTCCGGCAGGTTCACGAAAATGACCTGAAGGTATGGCTTCGATCGCAGAACGTAGTGCTCGACCGAATGTTTCGGGTCGATGTCCAGCCGTTGCGAGATCCATTCGTCCGGGACACCGGCCATGCGGGCGTACGCCGCCCGCGTTCCGGCCTGACGACGCGCCGTATACGCTTGTGGGTCGGGCTTGTCGGTCTCGCCGCCGGTCAGATAGATCCCAGTAGTCGGAGTACCCGCCCGGATGCCCGCCGCCAGGTCCGGGTTCATGAAGATCAAGTCGTCGTCCGCGTGGGCGATGACCTGCACGTACTGCACGTCCTTGGCGATGGTGAGCGGCCGGGCCACCGGGCTCGACGAGCACAGCAGCAGGACCACTGCCATTGTGGCGGTGATCACCAGTACCAGCCAGTGGCGAACCTTTCGGCCGCGCGGGGACGACAACGGACGGAGCGGCATGAAGAAGACCGTAGCTGGGCAAAACATGTCAGCAACGTTCTACCCGCGCGAGGCGTCTAGTGGGTGAGGGCGAGATCAGAGAGAGGGAACACGTGCGGCTTTCCGTTGTGGTGCCCTGCTTCAACGAGGAGCACGGCCTCGCACACCTGCATGAGGAGCTGTCCGCGGTTCTGTCCGAGGTGACCACGGACTTCGAGGTCGTGCTGGTCGACGACGGCAGTACGGACCAGACGCTGTCGCGGATGCGCGAGCTCGCGGCGGCGGATCCGCATGTGCGCTATGTCGCGCTGAGCCGGAACTTCGGCAAGGAGTCGGCGATGCTCGCCGGGCTGAGTGAGGCCAAGGGCGACGTCATCGCGATCATGGACGCCGACCTGCAGCACCCGCCTGAGCTGCTGGGCCAGATGGTCGAGCTGCTCGGCAAGGGCTTCGACCAGGTGGTCGCCCGGCGGGACCGCAAAGGCGAGGGCAAGGTCCGCAAGCTGTCGTCCAAGGCGTACTACAAGATGATGAACCGCCTGGTCGACGTGCGGTTGCGGGACGGCGAGGGCGACTTCCGGGTGATGAGCCGCCGCGCGGTCGACGCGCTGCTGTCGCTCGGCGAGTACAACCGGTTCTCCAAAGGACTGTTCGCCTGGATCGGTTTCGACACCGCCGTCATCGACTACGAGAACCGGGAACGCCGGACCGGCAGTTCCAAGTGGACCTTCGGCAAGCTGCTGAACTACGGCATCGACGGCGTGGTCTCGTTCAACAACCGGCCGCTGCGGCTGGCCGTGTGGATCGGGCTGATCGTCACGCTGCTGGCGTTCGCCTACGCCGGCTACGTCATCATCGACACGATGATCAGCGGGATCGACGCCCCCGGCTACGCCACGCTGATGGTCGGCATCGCCGGTATCGGCGGCCTGCAGCTGCTGTTCCTCGGCATCGTCGGCGAGTACGTCGGCCGGATCTACTACGAGTCCAAACGCCGCCCGCACTTCCTGGTGAAGGAGACCAGCGACCCGACACCGGGACCGGTGTCGGCGACCATCGGCCGCGACCGCGAGGCCGGCCGGTGAACCAGTGAAAAGAATCATCCGCTTCGGCGCGGTCGGCGTGGTGAACACCGGCGTCTACTGGGGACTGTATCTGCTGCTGAAGCTCGCGCTGCCGTACCTGGTGGCGCACGTGATCGCGTTCGCGCTGGCCACGGTCGGTTCGTACTTCCTGAACTGCTGGTTCACCTTCCGCACCCGGCCGAGCTGGCGGACTTTCCTGCTCTTCCCGCTGTCCACCGCGTCCAACTTCGTGATCACGTCACTGGGGCTGTACCTGCTGGTGGACGTCGGGCATTTCAACGACAAGGTCTCGCCCCTGGTCGCGGCGGCGTTCGCGATCCCGATCACGTACGTGGTGGCCAAGTACGTGCTCGTCGGGGCCGAGAAGGACAAATCGGCGGAACAGGTGACTTCTTGACATCGTTGACCCGGCGGAACTGGGTGCCGCCGTTGGCCGTTTGCGTGCTCGTGGGGCTGCTGGCCCAGATTCCAGCCCTGCGCCAGGGCTTGTTCTACATGGTCGACGACAGTGCGGCCCAGTTCCTGCCGATGTGGCGGCGGATCGGCGAGCAGCTGCTGAACGGCACCCTGCCGTTGCTGGACGTCGATTCGTGGGCCGGCGGCAACCTCGCCGGCGAGGCCCTGTTCGGCCTGTGGAACCCGGTCAACCTGTTCGACTACGTCCTGGTCACCCGGTTCGACGACCTGGCGACCGCGGCGACCGTGGTGAAGACCCAGTTCCTGGTGATCGCGGCACTGGGCGTGTACCTGCTGATCAGGGAGTACGGCGGCGCCAAGTGGGCGGCGTTCTCGCTGGCCGTGGCGTTGCCGTTCAGCGGCTTCATCCTGTACTTCCAGGCCGGCACGTGGGCCGGCGGTCTGATGACGTTCGCCTGGGTGCCCTTCATGTGGTGGTCGGCGCGCCGCGCGGCCCGCCGGGCCGGCCACCCGATCTGGGCGTTCGTGTTCGGCGGGCTCTGTGTGACCGCCGGCAACCCGTACGGCGTGCTGGTGATCCTGGTCGTCTACATCGGCCTGTACGTGGAGTTCCGGCAGTGGCGGGTGGTGCTGATCGGCCTGTCCGTGGCCGCGATCGCGCCGCTGGTGTTCCTGCCGCTGGTCGGGGCCGCGTCCGTGGGCGGGCGCAACGGCATGCAGTTCTTCAACAACGGCGAGCTGGCGCCCGGGGTCACCGACCTGCTGACGTTGAGCGTGCCCAGCCAGCTGCCGTCGATCAAGGGGTTCGACCCAGGGTCCATCCGGCTGCGGGTCCCGGCCACGTATTTCGCGTGGTTCGCCGTGCCGGTGCTCGCGTGGCTCGACTGGGGCGTGTTGCGTCGGCGTCGGCGCGAGCTGACCGCGGTGTTCGTGGTGACCGGCACGTACCTGGTGTTCTGCCTGGCGCCGTCGCACCTCTGGATGTTCCGCTGGCCGCTGCGCAACATCGAGAACCTGTACCTGGGCCTGGCGGTGTTGCTCGGTGTTCTGATGACCGCCGGCCTGCGCACGGACCATTTCCGGCGCCGTGTGCTGATCACAGCCGGTGCGCTGCTGGGCGGCACGTACCTGGCCGTCGCGTCCTGGCCGAAGATCTCCGCACGGCATCTGCTCGCGCTGGCGTTGGTGGCCCTGCTGACAACGTTGCTGATCATGGCTGTGCGGCGCGGCAACTCGCGCTGGCAGGCGCTGGTGCTGACCGTCGGCACCGCTGTCGTGCTCGTACTGCAGACCACGTGGGCGCCGTTGAACACGTCGGTGACCACGGCCTATCCGACACCCCCTGTCCACCGGTCCTCGTATATGGGCACGGTCGCGCAGGTCGCGGTCGTGGGTGACGCGACCGGGCCACCAGCTCGCGGTGTGCTGTTCGGCAACGGGTACGCGGCGGCCGGTGTGCCGAGCCTGATGGCGTACACCGGCATCGACTACAGCAAGTTCACCAAGGCGCTGTGCCAGGACCACCGGGGAACGTGCCACGAGGGCTACGACAAGCTGTTCGCACCTGTCCAGGACAACCTGTCGATAGCGGACCTCGCGCGGGTGCAGACCGTCGTGGTGGAACGCAGGCTGGTGGACGACCCCAAGCCGCGGCCTGGCTGGCGGGTGCTGTCCCGGGACAACGATGTGACCGTGTTGCGGAGGGAAGGCCCGATCGAGTTCCCGTTCGGCCGGATCAGCGCGCTGACCGCCGGGGTGACCGTGGACAAGGACACAATGGATGGCGCGCGGTCCGAACAGGTCCGGTTCCGCCGCGGCCAGGGGCCGGCGCAGGTGACGTTCGCCCGGCTCGCCTGGCCGGGCTACCGCGCCGAGGTGAACGGCCGGAAGGTGCCCGTCCGCGAGGACCAGGCCGGCTTTCTCGTGGTGGACCTGCCCGAAGGGGTGGACTCCGGTGAGCTGAAACTGGGCTGGACACCCCCGGGATTCGTGGCCGGAATTGTGTGCGCTCTGCTCGGCTTGGCGCTTGCTGTCGCGCTAGGGTGGCCTCGTGCGAAACGTCCGCGCTCACCTGGTGCGCTTCTCCGACGCCGACGGGAAAGTCCACACCGGACTGAACCAGGGCGAGACCATCAGGTTGTTGCCGGCTAACACCCGGATCGCGGACCTGCTGACCGTGCCGCTCAACCAGGCGCGGCTGGTGGTCCAGCTGGCCGAGACCGAGGTGCCCGCGCAGGACGTGCAGCTGCTGTCCCCGCTCGACGGCGCGATGGAGGTCTGGGCGGCGGGCGTCACATACTCGCGCTCGCGGGACGCGCGCGTGGAGGAAAGCAGCGAGCGCTCGATCTACGACCGGGTGTACGACGCCGAACGGCCGGAGCTGTTCTTCAAGGCCCCGGCCTGGCGGGTGGTGACCGACGGCGAGCCGATCGCGGTCCGGGACGACTCGGCGGTGAACGTGCCCGAGCCCGAGTTGGGCCTGGTGGTGAACGCGTTCGGCGAGATCGCCGGCTACCTGGTGGTCAACGACGTCAGCTCCCGGTCGATCGAGGGCGAGAACCCGCTGTACCTGCCGCAGGCCAAGGTCTACGCGGGCAGCTGCGCGGTGTCCGCCGGGATCGTCCCGTCCTGGCTGGTCGAAGCCGACGACCTGACGATCGAGATGGTGGTCCGGCGGGGCGCCGAGGTCGTGTTCACAGGCAGCACGTCGACCCGGGAGTTCCACCGGTCGCCGGCCGCGCTCGTGCCGTACCTGCTGGACTGGCTGGAGTTCCCCGAAGGTGTCGTGCTGTCCACCGGCACCGGGATCGTGCCGGACCTGGACTTCGACCTGGCCCCCGGCGATGTGGTGGAGATCACCATCGAGTCGATCGGCCGGCTGGTCAACCCGGTGGTCGGGGTCAAGGAATGGATCAGCCGCCGGGAAGAAAAGTAGACACCGGCGAAGTTGTGCCAGGCATGAGCATTCCTGAGAACGCGCGGGAGTTCCGCCTGGCCGCCCGGCCGGAGGGCACGCCGCGGCCGGACAACTTCGAGCTGGCGACCGTGCCGGTGCCCACTCCGGGCGACGGTCAGGTGCTGGTTCGCAACCTGTACCTGAGCGTGGACCCGTACATGCGGGGACGGATGCGGGACGTCAAGTCCTACGCGCCGCCGTACGAGGTCGGCAAGGTGATGCAGGGCGGGGCCGTCGGCGAGGTGGTCGCGTCCACAGTGGATTCCGTGCGGGTCGGTGACACTGTTCTGCACAACCTGGGGTGGCGGGAGTACGCGCTGCTCGGGGCGGGCGACGTCGAGCGGATCGACCCGGATGCCGCGCCGCTCGGTGCGTACCTGGGAGTGTTCGGTATGCCGGGGCTCACCGCGTACACCGGCTTGGTCCGGACGGCCGCCGTGCGGGAAGGCGACGTGGTGTTCGTGTCGGGCGCCGCCGGCGCGGTCGGGTCGGTCGCCGGCCAGATCGCCCGGCTCCGGGGCGCGTCACGGGTCGTCGGCAGCGCCGGTTCGGCCGAGAAAGTCCGTTACCTGAAGGAAGAACTCGGCTTCGACGAGGCGTTCAACTACCGCGACGGCGACGTGCGGGATCTGCTCGCCCAGGCCGCGCCGGACGGCATCGACGTGTTCTTCGACAACGTCGGCGGCGACCACCTGGAAGCCGCGATCGACAACTTCAAGGTGAACGGCCGGGCCGCGTTGTGCGGCTCGATCTCCGGGTACAACAACGAGAACCCCGCACCCGGTCCGCGCAACCTCGGCAAGCTCGTCGGCTGGCGGCTGCGCGTCGAAGGCTTCCTGGTCCTCGACCACTACGACCTGCTGGCGGAATTCCGCGCCGAAGTCGGGCCGTGGATCTCCGACGGCAGGCTGAAGTACCAGGAGACCGTTGTGGACGGTTTCGAGAACACCGCACAGGCCTTCATGGACATGCTCGCCGGCGCGAACACCGGCAAGATGCTGGTGCGTCTCTAGAACACAACAGTCTTGTTGCCGTGCACGAGAACGCGGCTCTCCAGGTGCCACCGCAGACCCCGAGCGAGCACGACCTTCTCGATGTCACGGCCCTTGCGGACCATGTCCCGCACGCTGTCGCCGTGGCCGACGCGGATCACGTCCTGTTCCACGATCGGCCCGGCGTCCAGCTCGGCGGTGACATAGTGACAAGTCGCCCCGATCAGCTTCACACCCCGTTGGTACGCCTGGTGGTACGGCTTGGCCCCGACGAACGACGGCAGGAAGCTGTGGTGGATGTTCAACGCCCGCCCGGCCCACGCCTCACACAGCTGTCTGGGCAGGATCTGCATGAACCGCGCGAGCACGATCGCGTCCGGCTCCGCCGCGTCCACCACTGAGCGGACCTCGGCGAACGCGGCGACCTTGTCCTCGCGGAACGAGATGTGGTGGAACGGAATCCCGTGCGCCCGCGTGATGCTCGCGAGATCCTCGTGGTTGCCGATCACCGCGGCCACATCGACGTCCAGCTCACCGGAAGCGACCCGGCCAAGCAGGTCGTAAAGGCAATGCCCTTCCTTGGACACCAACAACACGACCCGCTGCCGCCGCCCGGTGTCCGCGACCTTGCCCTCCCCGCCCAACTCGGCCACCACCCCAGCGAACCGCGCCCGCAACTCGGCGACGTCAAACGGCAACGACTCGGCCAGCACCTCCTGCCGCGTGAAAAACCACCCGGTCTCGGGATCGGTGTGGTACGCCGCCTCCACGATCCACCCACCGGCGTCGGCGAGGAACTGGGAGATCCGGGCGACGATCCCGGTCCGGTCCGGACAGCCGAATGTGATCACGTACCGGCGCTGGGGCTGGGTCATGCGGGCAGACTAGCCCGGGGGCACACTCCCGGCCTAGGCTGGTTCGGCTGGCCCACTACTGATTCGGGGTGACCGGCCCACCGCCGGTTCGGTTGGGCCACCATCGGTTCGGCAGCCCACCACCGGTTCGGTTTGACATGGGGACCCCCGCGGCGGTTGCAAGCCGACTACGCCGGCAGGCCAAGGGTTCTCTGGTTCATTCCCCCAGGTTCTTCGCTGGGGCGTCTTTTGGGCCTGCCGCCGCAGCCAGCTTAAAACCACCACGCCCCATGTAAAACCGAACCTCCGCTCGGCGTACTCTCACTCCGCTTCCTGTCTTTGGCTGCTGTGTGGCCGGCTTTTGGCGCTGCGCTCGGTGACCGAGCCTCTGCTCGGCATACTTCTCTTGCTCCGATTCTCGTCTTTGGCTGCCGCGTGGCTGGCTTTTGGCTCTGTGTCCGGTGACCGAGCCTCTGCTCGGCTACCTCTCTTACTTCGCTTCTCATCTTGGGCTGCCGCGTAGCCGGCTTTTGGCCCTGTGTCCGGTAACCAAGCCTCCGCTCGGCTACCTCTCCCACTCCGCTTCTCGTCTTTGGCCGCCGGGTAGCTGACTTTTGGCGCTGCGCTCGGTGACCGAACCTCGCTTGGCTACTTCTCTTGCTCCGCTTCTCGTCTTTGGCTGTCGCCTGGCCGGCTTTTGGCTCTGTTCCCGGTAACCGAACTTCGCTTGGCCTATCCCTCTTACTCCTCCGCTTCTCGCCTCGCGCAGCCTTTCTTTGTTCAGCTGGCCCTTCTTCGCCTTCTTTTTCAGCCTCCGTTGATGGTGTGGCGGAGTTCTGGGTTTCCGGTGTAGATCGCGGTGCTGGGGCGTTTCCAGGCTGCTCGGTAGACCGCGTCCGCTGTGCCGACCAGGTTGGCGTCCGCGTCGGTTCCGGCGTCCGGCACTGGGCCTGCTGTCACCTTTCCGCCTTCCGCTTTGAGTAGCCAGGCCCGGCCGGCGTCCGCCGCGTGTACCAGCAGGGTGCCGTCGATTTCGGGGGGTCTGCGCTTGACCATGAACGGTGAGATCGTCACCACTATCTCGTCGATGCCGTCGGCGGCGTGCTCGGAGTCGAACAGCAGGGTGGGGACCGCGTTGTTCACGGCGTGTTCGGCGTCCAGGCGGTGGATGCTTGTCTCGTGGGCTTGGCGGCGGGCCCACCAGCCGACCGAGCCCAGCTCCGGGAGGAAGGACCACACTCGCTTGGCCGGGTCGTCGTGCAGGCGCTCGACCATCGTCGAGCGTTGCTCGTCCCACCAGGTCAGCAGGTCTTCCCAGGCGGTGGGCGGGACCGGGAGCTTCGGCCGGGTGTCCTCGGGTTTCCGCTCCAGGGCGGCGCACACCAGGGCGTGCACTCCGCCGATGTGGCTCACCAGGTCGTGGACTGTCCACTGGGGACATGTTGGGACCTGGGCGTCCGGGCCGGCTTTGCCTGCGGCGGCGCGCAGTGCGTCGGACTGTTCGGCGATGTGTGCCAGATAAGTCTCATGCTCCACTGGTTCGAGCCTAGCGGGCAACGGCCGACCAGGACAGGGTCACTTCACCCAGCCGCCAGCGCCTGCGGGTATCCAGCACCGGCCAGTCCTCGGCCAGCCGTCGGACCGTCTCCACCCAGCGGGCGCGTGGACCGTACGGACTCAGTGGGGCCGCCGCGGCCCAGTGGGTGTCCATCGCGGTCAGCAGGTCGTGCACGGGGTGACCGGGAACGTTGTGGTGGATCAGGGACTTGGGCAGTCGTTCGGCCAAATCGGACGGTTGGGTGATGTCGGAAGGCAGGCACGCCAACGTGAACGTCAACGGGCCGACCTTGGACAGCGTCACCCAACAGCATCGTCGGCCGATCTCGTCGCACGTTCCCTCGACGAGCAGCCCACCCGGCGCCAACCGGCCCAGCATGGTGGTCCACGCCTGCGCCGCATCCTCCTCTGTGTACTGACGCAGCACGTTGAAAGCCCGCAGCAGCAACGGTCGCGTCCCGGCGAGTTCGAACCCGCCGCGGCGGAACTCCAGTCTGGGCGGGTCGGCCGCGGCTTGGGCGGCCTCGACTCGTTCCGGATCCAGTTCGAGGCCGAGCACCCGGACGTCCGCGACAGTCCGTAGTCGGGCCGCGAACTCGACTGTGGTCACCGGCGACGACCCGTACCCCAGGTCGACCACGAGGGGGTCCGCGACGGTCCTGAGCAGGGCTGTGTGCGTGGCGACGATCCAGCGGTCCACCTTGCGCAGCCGGTTCGGGTTCGTGGTGCCGCGCGTCGGCACCCCCAACGCGCGGGCCCGGCCCGCGGCTAGCCTTGGCGGGCGAGCCATTTCTCGGTGAACGCGGCCTCGTTGGCCAGCAGCTTCACGACCTGCTCGCCGATGGCCTTCTCGATCCGGCCGCCGACGATCGGGATGCTCACCCGGATCTCCAGTTCGGTCACCCAGGTCGACCCGTCCGCGGTGTCGGACAAAGTGGACTTCCCGGTGATCTCCCCTGGTACACCCGGAATCGTGGCGGTCACCGTGCCGGTGCGGTCGGCCCGCCAGGTCTCGGTCCGGTCAACGACGAGGTCGCCCTTCAGCAGGGTTCGGACGGCTGAGGGAAGATGATCCGCGGCGAGCCCCTGGCGCACCCGGTACGTCACCTCACCATTGTGCTCCGCGCGGTCCATGACGGAGGCGTTCGTCCCGCCCAGGGCCTGGAGCCGGTCGGCGAGGTACGCCTCGTCGACGAGCGCGGCGTGCACGGTGTCGGCCGGGGTGGCGAAGCTCGCCCGGTGCTCCATACGGCTAGGCATGAACCGGAGGTTACCGTTGACGCCCGTGACCACCTCGCGTCCCGCCATCGGCACCCACCTGAGTGGGTACACGACCCTGCGCCTGGGCGGACCGGCGGCGAGGTTCATCGAAGCGACCAGCGCCCGTGAAGTCGTCGACGCGGTCTGCGCGGCCGACGCCGCGGGCGAGCCGCTGCTCGTGCTCGGCGGCGGGTCGAACGTGCTCGTCGCCGACAAGGGATTCGACGGCACGGTCGTGCACATCGCCAGCAAAGGCGTGGGCATGGACAGCACATCCGGCTCGGTGCAGCTGACCGCGGAGGCCGGCGAGAGCTGGGACTCGGTCGTCGAACAGACGGTACGGGCCGGCCTCGGCGGCATCGAGTGCCTGTCGGGCATCCCCGGGCTTGTCGGCGCGACGCCCGTGCAGAACGTAGGCGCGTACGGCGTCGAGGTGTCCGAGGTGCTCGTGTCGGTCGACCTGCTCGACCGCGCCAGCGGCGAGGTACGGACGCTGACCGCTGACCAGTTGGGCCTGGCGTACCGCACGAGTGTGTTGAAGGGCACAGACCGCGCGGTCGTGCTGCGCGTGCGCTTCCAGCTGGCCGACAGTGGCCTGTCCGCGCCGATCCGGTACGCCGAACTGGCGAACACCCTCGGTGTCGCCCCGGGCGAGCGGGTGCCTGTCGCCCACGTCCGGCAGTCCGTGCTGGACCTGCGCCGCGGCAAGGGAATGGTGCTCGACCCGGACGACCACGACACGTGGAGCGCCGGATCGTTCTTCACCAACCCGGTCCTGCCTGAGCCGCACCTCACCGAGGCGCTTGCCCGGATCCGCGCCCAGGTCGGCCCGGACGTGCGGATCCCGCAGTACCCCGGCGGCAAGCTGTCGGCGGCCTGGCTGATCGAACGGGCCGGTTTCCCCAAAGGCCACCCCGGCCCCGGCAACCGAGTCGCCCTCTCCCACAGCCACACCCTCGCACTGACCAACAGGGGCGACGGCACCACGGACGACCTGCTGTCCCTCGCCCGTGAGGTCAGGGACGGCGTCGACCAGGTGTTCGGGGTGGAGTTGGCGGCCGAACCGGTCCTGGTGGGCTGTTCCATGTGACTACCGTCACATAGTCTGCACCGCGATCTCTTTGACACGTCTTTACAGTGGGAGTGTCGTGATACGGAGGGGTGACAGCGTGCGAGCAGGTCGAAGAACCATTGTCGGCGCGTTCGTGCTCAGCGTGTTCGCCCTCGCGGGCTGCACCTCGTCGAACTCGGGCGTTCCGCTCGGTGTCGGCGACAAGCCCAGCGGCGACACCGGTGGCGGTGACTCCGGGCCCAAGGCGAAGATCGCCGCCGACCCGGGGCCGGACGCCAAGGAGGTGCCGGTCCTCAAGCCGATCAAGATCACTGTATCGGACGGCCAGCTGACCGATGTCGCGGTCACCAACCCGGAGGGCAAGCAGGTCGCCGGGACGACCACGCCGGACAAGCTGAGCTGGGCGAACACCGAACGGCTCGCGTTCGGCAAGACGTACACGTACACCGCGCACGCGACCGGCAGCGACAACAAGCCGGCGGAGCTCAAGGGGTCGTTCACGACCATGAGCCCGGCGAAGACCGCCCGCGCGACCGTCAACCCGACTGACAACGCGACCGTCGGGGTCGGCATGCCGATCAGCGTGAAGTTCCAGGACGGCTTCGCGCCGAAGGACCGGGCCGCGGTCGAGAAGGCGCTGAAGGTGGAGACCTCGCCGACGAAGGTGGAGGGCGGCTGGGCGTGGCTGTCGCCGACCCAGGTGGACTGGCGGCCCAAGGTGTACTGGCCGGCGAACACCAAGGTCAACGTGTCCGCCAACCTCTACGGCGTCGATTTCGGCAACGGCTTCGGCAAGGCCGACGTGACCAGCAAGTACGCCATCGGCCGCAACCAGGTGATCAAGGTCAACACCCCGGACCACAACCTGAAGGTGTACCGCGACGGCGCGCTGGCGGCGACGTACCCGTCGAGCAACGGCTCGGACGCCGACCCGGACCGCAACACCCCGAACGGCACCATGATCGTGATGACCAGGGAGCCGATCGGCGACTTCTCCAACCCGCGCTACGGGTACACGAACGTGAAGAAGAAGTGGTCGCTGCGGATCTCCAACCACGGCGAGTACCTGCATGAGAACGAGGAGAACCGCGCCAACATCGGCAAGAACAACACCTCGCACGGCTGCGTGAACCTGCTTGAGGTGGATGCGAAGGCGCTGTTCGACTCCTCGCTGATCGGCGACCCGGTCGAGGTGACCGGTGCCAAGGCCAACATGCCCACCACGTCGGACGTCAATGATTGGCTGTTCTCGTGGGACAAGTGGAAGAGCATGTCAGCCCTGAAGTGACCCTGCGGCAGGTCGTCGGCGGAAACGGCGTCCGGCTGGCCGTGCGTGTGGCGGGCCCGCAGGACGCGCCCGCGATCGTCCTCGTCCACGGCTGGGCGCAGTCGAGCGCGGCCTGGTCGGCCCAGCTGACCGATCCGTCGCTGACGAGCCGCTACCGGCTGGCGGCCGTGGACCTGCGTGGCCACGGCGCCTCGGACGTACCGGACATCGCCGGCGGATACGACGATCCTCGCGCCTGGGCGGACGACATCCAGGCGGTCATCGACCTCGTCGGCCGGCCGGCGGTCCTGGTCGGCTGGTCGTACGGCGGCGCGGTCATCGCCGACTACCTGCGCATCCATGGTGACGCTGACCTCGCCGGGATCGTGTTCGTCGGCGCGTCCACCGAGATCGGCCGGGACCGGCCGGGTGCCCGGATCGGCCCGGCGATGCGGGCCGCGATGCCCGACGCCCTGGCCGAAGATGCCGAAGTGGCCGCTTCGGCGTTCATCGGATTCGCCCGCGCGATGTCCGCGACGAGGTTGTCCGGCGCGGTGGAACAGCGCGTCGTTGGGGACTCGCTGCGGGTTCCGCGGCAGGTCAGGAAGGCTTTGCTGCGTCGTGACGTGGACAACGCGGAGGTGCTGTCGGCGATCACCGTGCCGACCCTGGTGGCGCATGGCCGGTTGGACGCCGTGATCGACCCCTTGGCCGCGACATATGCGCACGGGAAGATTCCAGGGGCTGAGTTGCGTTGGTTCGATGAGGTGGGGCACATGCCCTTCGCCGAACGCACCGAGGAGTTCGACGAGATGCTGTTGGGGTTCGCCCACAGGGAGGCGGAAACGTGACGGTGTGGCTCCGCCCACCAAGAAGGGTCGCGTTGCTCTCGGTGCACACGTCACCGCTTGAGCAGCCCGGGACCGGCGACGCGGGCGGCATGAACGTGTACATCGCGCAGACCGCGACCCGGATGGCCGAGCGGGGCATCGCGGTCGAGGTCTTCACCCGGGCGACGTCGTCGGACCTGCCGCCGGTGGCCGAACTCGCCCCGGGGGTGCTCGTCCGGCACGTCCCCGCCGGGCCGTTCGAGCCGCTCGATCGCACCGAGCTGCCGGCCCAGCTGTGCGCGTTCACCGCGGTCGTCCTGCAGACCGAGGCGAACAACGAGGCCGGTTTCTACGACCTCGTGCACTCCCACTACTGGTTGTCAGGCCAGGTGGGGTGGCTGGCCCGGGACCGCTGGGGCGTCCCGCTCGTGCACACCGCGCACACGCTCGCGCGTGTGAAGAACGCGGCGCTCGCGGATGGCGACACGCCGGAACCGCGGTCGCGGGAGATCGGTGAACAGCAGGTGGTCGACCAGGCCGACCAGTTGGTGGCGAACACCGACATGGAGGCCAACGACCTGTTGCACCGCTACGACGCTGACCCGGCCAAAGTCTGCACGGTGTCCCCCGGCGTCGACCTGGCTCGCTTCCAGCCCGGCTCGCGGACGGACGCGCGGGCGCGCCTCGGCGTTCCGGCGTCCGCGACGGTGTTCGCGTTCGTCGGCCGGATCCAGCCGTTGAAAGGCCCGGACGTGCTCCTACGGGCCGCCGCAGAGGTGCTGCGCCGAGGCGACGTGAACCGGTCCGACCTGGTGGTGTTGGTCGTCGGTGGCCCGTCAGGGACCGGCCTCGAACAACCGCGGGCGTTGCAGGAACTAGCGGCCCACCTGGGCATTTCGGACGTCGTCCGGTTCCTGCCGCCGCAGGCCGGGCCCGAGCTGGCCCAGGTGTACCTGGCCGCGGACGTGGTCACCGTGCCGAGCCACAACGAGTCGTTCGGGCTGGTTGCCCTGGAGGCGCAGGCGTGCGGCACACCGGTGGTGGCCACGGACGTCGGTGGCTTACGTGTCGCGGTCCGTGACGGCGTTACAGGTCTGTTGGTGCCGGGACATTCGGCGGACATGTGGGCGGACGCCTTGACTCGGCTGAACTCCCCTGAGCTGCGTGCGGTGTTGGGTGCCGGCGCGGTGTCGCACGCGCGGGCGTTCTCGTGGGACCGGACGACCGACGAGCTGGTCGGCGCGTACATGCGGGCCGGGGTAGCGTTTCGGGAGGTGTCCGAGCAGGCGGAGGTCGCTTCGTGAGTCTGGCAGCGGTGATCAGGTCCACATTGGACGATCATGGGATCGTCTACACCGAACCGGAACCCGACCGGTTCTTCGCGACCCTGCCGGGAACGAAGAAGCTACAGACCAACTGCTGGCTGATCATCGGCGAGCACGCGCTGGTCGTCGAAGCGTTCGTGTGCCGCCGCCCGGACGAAGAACAGGAGGCGGTCTACCGTTTCCTGTTGCACCGCAACGCGAAGCTCTATGGCGTCCACTACACCATCGACGCGGTCGGCGACATCTACCTGCTCGGCCGGATCGGCCTGCACGCCGTCACCCCGGACGAGATAGACCGGCTGCTTGGCCAGGTCCTGGAAGCCGCGGACAACGATTTCAACACGTTGTTGGAGATCGGCTTCGCGTCGTCGATCCGACGTGAGTGGGAGTGGCGGACATCCCGGGGCGAATCGCTGGCGAACCTGAAGGCGTTCGAACACCTGACGAAACCGGCCAGAGACCAACGAGTGTCTGACTCGTGATCTGAGTGCTGCAACGGGATTCCCACGCGGTCCCGTCTTTGGCGCATGAGCAGACGAACGAGTGGCTTACTCCTCGCTGGGGCGCTGCTTCTGGGGGTGACGGCGTGCAGCAGCGGTTCCAGCGGCTCCAACGCGAGCCTGGCGGCGCCCGAGGCGGCCAGTGGGAAGGCCGGCGGGGCAGCGCCGCCGCGAGCCCAGGACCAGCAAAGCGCGCCGCAACAACAGCAGCAGGCAAGCGCGCCCGTACAGAACCGTCAGCTGGTGCAGACCGCGCGGATGGAGATGTCCGTGGACAGCGACCCGTTGGGCGCCATTGTCAGCGCGCGCGGGATCGCCACCAGCCTGAACGGCTTCACCGGCCAGGAGGAGTCCGGCGGCGACAAGGCCTCGGTCACCCTGCGTGTCCCGGCCGACAAGTTCGACGCCGCCCTCGAACAGCTGGCCAAGCTGGGCACCGTGAAGGCCCAGCACAAGCAGGCCGACGACGTGACCGACCAGGTGGTGGACCTGGACGCCCGACTGGCCACGCAACGAGCCAGCGTGGACCGGATGCGAGCGCTGCTGGCCAAAGCGGCCAGCGTGAACGAAGTGGCCCAGGTGGAAAGCGAACTGACCCGCCGGGAAGCCGACCTGGAATCCATGGAAAGCAGGCGAACCGCCCTCGGTGGCCAAGTAGCACTGTCCACAGTGGTCCTGGAAGTGACCAGAACACCCCCACCACCAACCAAACCGGTGGAAGAGAAGCCGGACAACCCCGGCTTCCTGAGTGGACTCGCCGGCGGCTGGACAGCCTTCGGAAAGGTACTGAACGGCATCGGCGCGGCCCTCGGAGCGATGCTGCCCTTCCTGATAGCCCTAGCCATCCCAGGAGCGGCCTACCTCTACATCCGCCGCAAGCGCCGAAAGCCCAAAACAGCCTAGAACGGAGAATCCGGTCCCCCGGAGGGGAGGGGATCGGATCCTTGGGGAAAGAGACCGAGTCCGCGACAGAGGAGGTGAATCCTCAGCGGAGGGAGGGACCGGTCCTCAGCAGCCGCGCCGACACCAGTCCCGGTTTGGCCGCGCCGGTCATTTACGCCCCAGAACACGCCCGACATCGCCCCAAGCCCAGCGGTGGCCAGCCCCGAGCGAAGATGTCGGTCGCGTGGGCTGGGGTGGAAATGATCGGCTTCCGGCGGCCAAACCCGTCCGAGCGGAGCGAGGACAATTAAACACAGGGCGGCTTGAGCGAGGGGGAGTCGCGTTCTCAAGCCGCCCCGTGTCACAGGTCCCGCACTCGGTGTGGCGGGGGGCACCTCACCGTGTCATGCGGGATGCGGCTCGACAGGGGAGACGAGCCGCGGATCGCCGCCGTCAACCGGGGAGTGCGTGGGAGCCGGTCGGCGGAAGCCTTGTCAACTTGGCAGAACAGAGGGTCGGATCTCAAGCCTGGTCGCTACCCCATTCGGGTTTGAAACAAGAAAATCAATAACGGTTGTGTTTCGGGCTGGGGTTGCCGGTCAACTGGGTGTGGATGGGTGGCCCGAACGCAGCTATCTGGCTGCCCTGTTCGGGTGAAACCGGTGGGGCATGGCAGGCTTTGGGGCATGGCTGTTGGAACCCTTGTGTTGCTCCGCCACGGCGAGAGCGTGTGGAACGCTGAGAACCTGTTCACCGGGTGGGTGGACGTCCCTTTGTCGGCCAAGGGTGAGGGGGAGGCTGGTCGCGGCGGCGAGTTGCTGCGGGATGCCGGCCTGTTGCCGGATGTGGTGCACACGTCGTTGCTGCGGCGGGCGATCGCCACCGCGAACCTGGCGTTGGACGGGGCCGACCGGCACTGGATTCCGGTTCGCAGGGACTGGCGGCTGAACGAACGCCACTACGGTGCGTTGCAGGGCAAGAACAAGAAACAGACTCTGGAGACGTACGGCGAGGAGCAGTTCATGCTCTGGCGCCGGTCGTACGACACGCCGCCGCCGCCGATCGAGCCGGGTTCCGAGTTCAGTCAGGACAGTGACCCGCGGTACGCCGGTGTGGACGCTCCGCTGACCGAGTGCCTGAAGGACGTGGTGGCCCGCCTGCTGCCGTACTGGGACTCGTCGATCGTGCCGGATCTGCGCACGGGCCGGACTGTCCTGGTCGCGGCGCACGGGAACTCGTTGCGCGCCTTGGTGAAGCACCTTGACGGCGTGTCCGAGGAGGCGATCGCGGGGTTGAACATCCCGACCGGCATCCCGTTGCGCTACGACCTGGACGACGACCTGCGGCCGACCAACCCGGGCGGCACGTACCTGGATCCGGACGCGGCGACGGACGCGATCAAAGCGGTGGCGAACCAGGGGCGCTAGTCGTTAGGGTGACCGCGGAGCGAAGGAGGTGAGAGCTGTGTTCATGTCAACTGTGTGCACGTTAACTGTCACGCGCTTTCGCCTGGTCTCGTCGACCGGGAGCGCGTTTCCCGGAAGGTAGTTCATGAGCTTTGTCATCCGCCCGCTGGTCGCGGGCGAGGAACAGCTGTTCACCGCGTTCGACGCCCCCGACGTCGTGGGTGTCGCCGTGTTCGGCCGTTCCTATTCGGACCTGGTGGCCAAGAACCAGTACCGTCCCGAGTGGACGTGGGTGGCGTTGCGGGACGGCGAGGTCGTCGCGCGCGCCGCCTGGTGGGGCGGGCCGGATGACTCGGAGCCGGGCGCGCTGGACTGGTTCGACTTCACCGACCCGGACGCCGGTGTGGAGCTGCTCCGGCAGGCGCCGTTCACGGCCGAGTACTGCCTGATGCTGCCCGCCGGCTGGCGGGCCGACCCGGTGGTCGCGGCGGCCGCGAACGCCCGGATCGACGCGGCTGTGGCCGCGGGCATGAAGCCGCTGGTCGAGCGGTACCGCTACACCTGGACTCCGGCTGACGGCCTGCCGGACCGGCCCGGCCGGCTGTCGTTCCGGCCGGAACCGGACGACGAGGTGATCGTCGACGTGTTGCGGCGGATCCAGGAGGGCAGCCTGGACGCCCACAAGATCGCCGACCTGAAGCGGATGTCCCCGGACGAGGCGGCCCGCTCCGAACTGGCGGACCTGCAGTGGTTTCCGTCACCACGCGAATGGTGGCGCCTGGCGTACACACCGGACGGTGACCTGGTCGGCATCACGGTCCCGAGCCGCAACCACGTGACCCCGGTCGTCGGGTTCGTCGGCGTCGTGCCGGAGCAACGCGGCCACGGCTACGCCTACGACCTGTTGCTGGAGTGCACGCACATCCTGGTGGCTGAGGGCGCGGACCGGGTCGCGGCCGACACGGACAGTACGAACGTCCCGATGGCGGCCAACTTCGCCAAGGCCGGCTATCCGATCACCCAAGAACGGATCTTCTTGGCCTACTGACTAAAGCAGGCCGAGCTCGCGAGCGCGGGCACCGGCCTGGAAGCGTGACGTGGCGCCCAGGGTGGTCATCAGTTCGGTGACCCGACGCCGGTAGGTGCGTAAGGACAGGCCCATCGACCGCGCGGCCACTCCGTCGGCCGCGCCGGAGCCGAGCAGTTCGAGCATCCTGGGCGCCATCGAGCACACTTCGCCGTGGTCGCGTTCGTAGTCGGCGAGGTCGGTGGACTCCTGCCAGGCCGCGTCGAAGATCGCCGACATCCCGGTGACCACGGCCGGGATCCACACGACGGTGAAGCTGCCGTCGCCGGCCAGGATCGCGACCCGGCGGTCCACCACGACCGCCTCGGTCAGCTCCAGGTTGGTGATCCGGATCTGTGCTCCGGTAGCGGCCGCGAACCGTGCGTGTTGGGCTCCGGTCGGGTCGAGCAGGACGCCCGGCCGGTAGAGCTTGCGCATGCCGAGCGGGGAGGCCGGCTGGTTGTGTGAAGCCCATGTGCGCACGTCGTTGGCGGCGCAGGTGATGTCCCTGGCTCTCGCGAAGAGGTGCCGCGTGCGCTCGTAGAGCTCGCGGTGTCCGCGTAGCACGACGACTCCAGCACGTGTCTCCATGACGCTTCTGAGTCTGCTGCCCGGATACCCGTCGGGTCAACCAGACACGATTGGGTGAACTGAGACCGACGCTGAGAAGAACAAAGCGCCGAACGGTGTCACGGGGATCACGGAACGGCACGTCGGACTGGTACAACAGCCCCCTTACCTGCTTACCATTCGGGCGTGACCGTACCGGCCTACCTGGCCTTGTCGATCGGCCCGCTGCTGATCGGCGGCCTTGTCGGTTACTTGGTCGGCCGCCGCCACAGCCGGCGCGCCATGCGCCGTCCCGCAGGCCCGACCGTGGCCGAGTTGGTGCAGCGGATCGTGCACGACGCCCGGACCGGTGTAGCGGTGGTGAACCCGTTCGGGGCGGTCGTCCTGTACAACCCGCGAGCGGCGGAGTTGGGCGTGGTGTCGCACAACCGGGTGGACGACCGGGCCCGCAAGGCGGCCGAGCTGGTGATCGAGACCGGCGAGACGGCCGAGATCGATCTCACGCCATTGGAGAGCCGGGGGCGGCAGCCCACCGCGGTCCGTGCCGAGGTCCGCCCGTTGGGCGACGGGTTCACGGTGGTGGACGCCGCCGACGAGTCGGAGTCGGTCCGCCTTGAGGCCACCCGGCGGGACTTCGTCGCCAACGTCAGCCACGAGCTCAAGACCCCGGTCGGGGCGATGGCGCTGCTCGCCGAGGCCGTCCTGGACGCCGCCGACGACGAGGAGCAGGTCCGCCGGTTCGGCGGCAAGATCCTGCGCGAGGCCACCCGGCTGGGCACGTTGGTCACCGAGCTGATCGCGCTGTCCCGCCTGACCGGTGCGGAGAAGCTGCCCGAGCTGAACACGGTCGAAGTGGACGCGGTCGTCGCCGAGGCGCTCAGCCGCGCCACGCTCACCCTGGAGTCGAGCGGCGTGGAGATCGCCACCGACAGTCCCAGCGGCCTGCTCGTGGACGGCGACCGCACACTGCTGGTGACCGCGCTGAGCAACCTGCTGGAGAACGCGGTCGCCTACTCGTCGCCGGGCAGTCCGGTGTCGATCAGCCGGCGCCTGTTCGACGGCCACGTCGAGATCGCGGTGACCGACCGTGGCATCGGCATCGCCGACGAGCACCAGCAGCGCGTGTTCGAACGGTTCTACCGGGTCGACAAGGCGCGGTCGCGGGTCACCGGCGGCACCGGGCTGGGCCTGGCGATCGTCAAGCACGTCGCGGCCAACCACGGCGGCGAGGTGAAGCTGTGGAGCAAGCCGGGAACGGGCTCCACGTTCACGCTCCGGATCCCCGCACGACGGGTGAACGGGGACAAGGTCCTGGCGCGGGTCCCCGCGCCGGGCACTGAGATTGATCATGGAGGAGCGCTGTGACGAGGGTTCTCATTGTCGAGGACGAGGAGTCCTTCGCCGACCCGTTGGCCTTCCTGCTGCGCAAGGAGGGGTTCACGGCGGCCGTGGCCGGTACCGGCCAGCAGGCGCTCGAGGAGTTCGACCGCAACGGCGCGGACATCGTGCTGCTTGACCTGATGCTGCCCGGGATGAGCGGCACCGACGTGTGCAAGGCGCTGCGGCAGCGCTCGGCGGTCCCCGTGATCATGGTGACCGCGCGGGACAGCGAGATCGACAAGGTGGTCGGCCTCGAACTGGGCGCCGACGACTACGTCACCAAGCCGTACTCGGCGCGTGAACTCATCGCCAGGGTCCGCGCGGTGCTGCGGCGCGGCGGCGAGGGCGGCCCGGAGGGCGAGCTGTTGCCGCAGGTCCTGGCGGCCGGGCCGGTGCGGATGGACGTCGAGCGGCACGTGGTGACCGTGGACGGCGGCGAGGTCTCGTTGCCGCTCAAGGAGTTCGACCTGCTGGAGTACCTGCTGCGCAACGTCGGCCGGGTGCTCACCCGCGGCCAGCTGATCGACCGGGTGTGGGGCGCGGACTACGTCGGCGACACCAAGACCCTGGACGTGCACGTCAAGCGGCTGCGGTCCAAGATCGAACCCGACCCGTCGTCACCTCGGCACCTGGTGACCGTGCGCGGGCTGGGGTACAAGTTCGAGTCCTAAGGACCGGCCTCCCCCGAGCGCCAGGTAACGTTTCGGTCATGCGCCTAGGCGTGCTCGACGTCGGTTCCAACACCGTCCACCTGCTCGTGGTGGACGCCCACCGGGGTGCCCATCCACTGCCGGCGCGCTCCGAGAAGACGGTGTTGCGGCTGGCCGAGCGCATCAACCGGACCGGCGACCTGTCCAGGGTGGGCGCGGACGAGCTGGTCAGAACGGTCGCGTCGGCCAAGGCGTCAGCGGCCCAGCTCGGCTGCGAGGAGCTCATGGCCTTCGCGACGTCCGCGGTCCGCGAGGCGCACAACGCCGTCACGGTGTTGCAACGCGTGCGTGACGAGACCGGCGTCGAACTGATCGTGCTGTCCGGCGAGGACGAGGCCAGGCACACGTTCCTGGCCGCTCGGCGCTGGTACGGCTGGTCCGCCGGCCGCCTGCTGGTGCTGGACATCGGCGGCGGTTCGCTGGAGATCGCGGTCGGCCGGGACGAGGAGCCCGACCGCGCGCTGTCCGTGCCGTTGGGCGCCGGGCGGCTGACGCGGACCAGGTTCTCGCACGACCCGCCGAACCGCACCGAGATCGCCGAGACGGTCGGCTGGCTCGAGGACCAACTGGCCCCGGTGGCCAAGAAGGTGCTGAAGTACGGCGAACCCGATCGGGTGGTCGCGACCTCGAAGACCTTCCGGACACTGGCGAGACTGACCGGTGCCGCGCCATCCTCTCAGGGACCGCGGGTTCGCCGGGTGCTCACCGAGGCCGGGTTACGCCAGCTGCTCGCGTTCGTCTCCCGGATGTCAGCGCACGACCTGGCGGAACTGGAAGGAGTGAGTGCCAGCCGCGCGCACCAGCTCGTCGCGGGGGCGCTCGTGGCGCAGGCGAGCATGCGGGCGTTGTCCCGCCCGGAGCTGGAGATCTGCCCGTGGGCACTGCGCGAAGGGGTCATTCTGCGCAGACTTGACCAGACCGATGGCCCGTTGGAGTCGAAATGACGGGATCCGGCTCTGGACTGTCGCGTCCCGTATTGGCACGGTGGAAGAGATGAGTCGAGAGGAAGGGCCGGAGCGCACCCAGCGCACGGTGGCCGAGTTGCTCGCCAAGTACGGCGACGGCTCGCAGGAGAGCACGCCCCGCAGGCGCCGCCGCCGGGCCGAGGACGCCGAGGAGACCGCTCCGCAGGCGATCATCGACCGGGTCAACTCGACGAACAGCCGCCTGCGCCCGGTCGGCGACGAACAGCCCCCCGACGAGGATCCGCCGGGACCAGCGGCCCCGCCGACCACCCGGCACCGCCCGGTGCCCCAGCCGTCCCAGCAGATGCCGCAACCGCAGCCGGCGCAGCAACTGCCGCCGCCGGCGCCGGCGCCCCAGGTGGTACAGCCGACCCAGCGGCAGATGCCGCCGGTCCCGCCGCCCGATCGCCGCGAACGCCGTCCGCTGCCGCAGAACTCGCAACCGCTGCCGCAGCCGTCACAGCAGATGCCGCAGCCGTCGCAACAACTGCCCAAGCCCGTTCCCCGGCCGCCGCAGCCGCCGCAACCGTCGCAGCAGATGCCGCAGCCGACCGGGGGCTGGCCCGCGCCCGAGCCGGGTGGGCTGGCCGCGCGGTTGGACGGCCGGCAGGACAGTCGGCCGGACCTGCGTGCCGCGGCGCCACCGCAGCCGATGCAGGACGGGCTGACCGAGCAGATCCCGCGGGTCACCGACGAGCAGTCCGCGCCTGGCATGCGTACCGGGCAGCACCCGGCGCCGCATCGCGTGGCCAGGACGTCCCGGGCGCCCCAGCCGGCGTTTCCGCAGCCCGAGTTCCCGGCCCACGAGTTCCCCCAGCACGAGCCGGACGAGTCGGACAACTACCCGACCGAGTACCACGGCTTCGACCCGGTCCCGGCCGACCCGCAGCAACGGACCCAGTTCGTCGAGGGCATCGAGCTGGACGACGACCAGTACGGGCAGGACTACCAGCAAGATCCGCGGTCGGTCGAGCACGACCGCCCGATCGGCCTGGACGACGACTACGTCGACGAGGAGGACGACGAGGCCGAAGGTGCCCGGTCGCCGGCGCGGGAATGGCTGGCCATGGGCGGCCAGTTGGCCATCGGGGTGATCGGCGGCGCCGCGCTGTGGCTCGGCTTCAACTGGCTGTGGGGCAAGTTCGCGATCGTCGCGCTGGTGATCGCGTTGGTCGTGACCGCAGGCATGGTGTTGGTGGTCCGCAAGATCCGCCATCAGGAAGACCTGGTGACCACGATCGGCACCATGGTCGTCAGCCTCGTGATCACCGTGTCACCCGTGTTGTTGAACCATTGACACCCATCCCCGTCGCACTGTCGACCGCTTCGGTGTACCCGCAGAACGCGGCGACAGGGTTCGAGATCGCCCGAGCGCTCGGGTACGACGGTGTCGAGGTGATGGTGTGGGCGGACCCCGTCAGCCAGGACGTCGACGCGCTGCGCAGGTGTTCGCGTAACCACGGTGTGCCCATCACGGCGATCCACTCGCCGTGTTTGCTGATCACCCAACGGATCTGGTCGCCCGACCCGGAGATCCGGCTGCGGCGCGCGGTGGAGGCCGCGCAGGACCTCGGCGCGCCCACGGTCGTGGTACACCCGCCGTTCCGGTGGCAGCGCCGGTACGCCGAGAACTTCCCCGAACTCGTCGCGAACCTTGAGGCCAGATCCGGGATCGCGATCGCGGTGGAGAACATGTTCCCGGTGAAACCATTGGCACGCGGGCGAAGTATGTCCGCGTTCAAGCCGTCGACCGATCCGACCGACGCCGGCCACAAGCACTACACACTGGACCTCTCGCACACCGCGGCGGCCCAGGACGACGCCATCGACATGGCCAAACGCATGGGGGCCGGGCTCAAACACGTGCATCTCGCGGACGGCTCGGGCGCCCCGCGCGACGAGCACCTGGTTCCCGGCCGTGGCACTCAGCCCTGTGACCGGCTGTGCGAGATGTTGGCCGCCAACGGCTTCGCCGGACAGGTCGTACTGGAGATCAACACGCGGGCCGCGAAGAGCCCCGCTGAGCGGGTACGGGACCTCGCTGAGGCGTTGTTGTTCGCCCGCTTGCATCTTGACAGCTGATCACCAGGCCCGAATAGGTATCCCAGATCACAGACGGCTTCTTACTTAGCCGTAGAGTCCTTGTGTGCATCCGCTGCGATCGCTCATTCTCGCGGCGGCGGGCAACGACGCGATCCGTCGTCTGGTCGCCACCGCCCCGGTCAGCCGGGACCTCGCCGCCGCCTGCCGGCCCGCCACCCCGCCCGCCGAAGGGCTCGCCGGCTCGCGGGTGCGGTCGGCGAAAGGCACATACACGAAACCGTTGACTGTTGCCTATGACAGGCACGTCGACCCGAGTTACGTCCGGTGTGCCAACACGCTGTTGTCCGGCAACGGATACCCGATGTTCGCAACCCATGACCCCCGTCTGGTGCGTATCGTCGGCGATCGGGCGCGTTGGTACTACCGGAAGCCGGGAACCCACGAATACCAAATGCTTTTCGGGGTCCGGCCAGATGAGCAGCGCCAGTTGGCGCAGGAGGGGGAGACAGTGCGGGTCTACGTGCCCTTTGGCTCTCAGTGGTACGGCTACCTCATGCGCCGGTTGGCTGAGAGATTCGCCAATAAGACCTTCTTCACCCGAGCACTGGTCAGCCATTCGTGAACGGGCGAGGAAGCAACGTGATCTCGTTCAGCACAGCAGCGGCGATAAGGCCGCTCGGCGACGGCACATTCACCGCTGAACTGCCCGCGGAATGGACCGTCGCCGGAAAACCGCACGGCGGTTTCCTGTTGGCGTTGTTGGCGAAAACCGCGGTGGCGCTGCACGCGGGCAACGGCACACCGCTGGTGGACCCGCTGGCGGTGAGCGCGCAGTTCCTGCACGCCCCTGGTGTCGGCCCGGCCCTGCTGCGGACCGAGGTTCGCAAGACCGGCCGGCAGGCCACGGTCGTCGCGGTCAACCTGGAACAACGCGGTCGGTCGTGTGTGGAGGCCGTGGTGACCACGGGCCGGCTGCCGCGCGACCGGGCGGCGTGGACGGACCTGCCGAACCAGTCGGCCGAGCCGCCGGGCAACGCGATCGACATCTCGACGCTGCCGTCGGCCTCGATGTTCCGGCTGACCGAGGGCTGTGACGTCCGCCTGGATCCGTCCGGCGCCGGGTTCCTGCACGGCCACGTGGGCGACCCGCTGCGGCTGCGGCTGTGGGTGCGACCGCGCGGTGAGCACGCGGACCCGTTGTTCGCGCTCGTCGCCGGGGACATCTCGATGCCCGTGACGTTCAACCTCGGCCGGATGGGCTGGTCGCCCGCGGTGCAGTTGACGGCGTTGTTGCGGTCGCGGCCGGCCCCGGGCTGGCTGCGGATCCAGGTCGACTGCCGGGCGGTGCACGGCGCCTGGTTCGACTCGGACGCCACGGTGGTGGACTCCACCGGACGGCTGGTCTGCCAGGCCAGGCAGCTCGCCCTGACCGCTACGCCTGGGTAGGGCATCTGGCACGCTGTCCGGCATGACGACCATCGCTGTGCTGGGGGCGGGGAAGATCGGTGAGGCGCTGCTGTCCGGGCTGCTGTCCGGCGGCCGCCTGCCGGAGCAGCTCATGTTCACCGAGCGCTACGCCGAACGAGCGGCGGCCCTGACCAAGCAGTACGGCGTCCGCGTGGTCGACGTCCCGACGGCCGTCCGCGACGCCGAGGTGCTCGTGGTGGCCGTCAAGCCGCAGGACATCGACCCGGTACTGGACGAGTTGGCCCCGGTCATCTCGCCCCGCAACCTGGTGGTGTCGCTGTGCGCCGGCCTGCCGACGTCGCTGTACGAGCGGAAGCTGCCAAACGACGTGCCGGTCGTCCGGGTCATGCCGAACACCCCGATGCTGGTCGGCCAGGCCATGAGCGTGATCTCCGCCGGCCGGCACGCGTCCCCGCAGCACCTGGTGCTGGTGGAGGAGATCCTCGGCACGGTCGGCGAGGTCATCCGGGTGCCCGAGTCGCAGCAGGACGCCGTGACGGCCCTGTCCGGCTCCGGCCCGGCGTACTTCTTCTTCCTGGTGGAAGCCATGATCGACGCGGGGATCCTGCTGGGCATCCCGCGGAACGTGGCGGAGAAGCTGATCATCCAGTCGGCCGTCGGCGCGGCCGCCATGCTCGCCCAGACCGGCGAGCACCCGGTGACCCTTCGTGAGGCCGTCACGTCGCCCGCGGGCACGACAATCATGGCCATCCGTGAACTGGAGCGCCATGGGGTGCGCGCGGCGCTCCTCGCGGCCATCGAGGCCGCGCGCGACCGTTCCGAGGAGCTCGGCAAGGCGCACGAGTCGTGAACACACCCTGCACACGCTGGGTGTCCTGCCAGTACGCCTGACGGAGGTCGCATCTGTCACACGTGTCCCGCTACTCTCTTGAGAAGCACGTGCGTGTCGATACTGTCGATGGGGAAGATCGGCAGCGCGACGCGTGGCTAAGGACGCGTGAACCATGCCGACCAACCAGCAACGAAGTTCAGAACCCACGGCCATCTCCTCGGTGCAGTTCCTGACCGTCGCCGAGGTGGCCAAGATGATGCGGGTGTCGAAGATGACCGTCTACCGGCTGGTGCACTCCGGTGACCTGCCGGCGGTACGGGTGGGGAAGTCGTTCCGGGTACCGGAGCAGGCTGTCCACACCTACCTGGAGAACGCGTACTTCGACGCCGGCTGACAGCCAGGCGAGGAGCCCGGGTGACCGCCGGGTAAACTCGGCGGTCGTTCGTGCTGTGCCCCTGATTGTGCGACCATGCGGGCTCAGTCCCCATCGAGACAGACAAGGCAAGGAACCCGTATGGGCTCGGTTATCAAGAAGCGTCGGAAGCGGATGTCCAAGAAGAAGCACCGCAAGTTGCTGCGCAAGACGCGGCACGCGCGTCGCAAGCAGGGCAAGTAACCCGCTGCGCCGATCGGGTGATAACCGTGGAAAGCATGTGTGACCTGCGTTAACACCTCGTATCCGGGACCGGTAACAGTCAGGTCACGGGGGTAGGCTACTGGCGGTCAGTACGCCTGTAGCAGGGAGACGCATGGCGCCCAAGGTCGTCTTGGTCACCGGAGCGGGCGGGTACGTCGGAGCACATCTGGCCGCACGCCTCGCCGCCAACCCGGACATCGAACGAGTTCTCGGAGTGGACACCGCTCCGCCCGCCAGCAGCCTGCTGAAGGCCATGGGCCGGGCGGAGTTCGTCCGCGCCGACATCCGCAATCCGCTGATCGCGAAGGTGCTCAGCTCGGCCCGGGTGGACACGGTCGTCCATGCCGCGACGACCGCGAACCCGCCGGGCCCGTCCCGCCGCACGGTCATCAAAGAGATGAACGTGATCGGCACCATGCAGCTGCTCGCCGCGTGTCAACGGTCGCCGCTGGTCCGCAATCTGGTCGTGAAGTCCAGTGCGGCGATCTACGGCGCCGGCGCGCGGGTACCGGCGGTGTGCACAGAGGACATGGCGCCCAAGGCGAGCAGTGGGTACGCCAAGGACGCGGTCGAAGTCGAAGGCTACGTGCGGGGTTTCGCACGCCGTCGCCCAGACGTCCGCGTCACTGTGACCAGGCTGACGAACATGATCGGCCCGGGTGTGGACACTGTGCTCACACGGTATTTCGCGTTGCCTGTCGTACCAACCGTGCTCGGGTACGACGCGCGCGTGCAGTTGCTGCATCCCGAGGACGCGCTAGCCGTCCTCGAACGCGCGACCGTCGCGGATCTGCCAGGCGTGTACAACGTCGGCGGCGACGGCGTGCTGTCGTTGTCACAGGCCATCCGGCGCGCGGGCAAGCTGCCCGTGCCCATGCCGCGGGCGGCGTTGCCCGCGGCCGGCCGTGTCCTCAAAGGCGTGGACTTCTCCGACGACCAGATCCAGTTCCTCAACTACGGCCGGGTCGTGGACACCACACGGCTGAAGCGCGACTTCGGGTTCGAGCCGAAGTGGAGCACCCGGCAGGCCTTTGACGACTTCGTACACGACAAGAGACGTATCGATGGGTGAACCGCACATGCAGGAAGCTCAAGTCATTCCCCTGCGCAGCCCCGCACAACGTCGTCGGATGGGGAACGGCCGCGCGGTCGCGCGACCCGTTCCGGACACGCGCCCCCCAGTCGAACCGACCCCGCTGCACCCGCGGCCAGAGCCGACCGGCATCAGGCAGAGCCTGGCCGACGCGCTCGGTTTCGTGCGCAAGCGGCTGGCCGGTGACTACTCGGTCGACGAGTTCGGCTTCGACCCCCAGCTCACCGACAACGTGCTCATGCCGCCACTGAAAGTGTTGTACGACAAGTGGTTCCGCGTGGAAGCGCGCGGCACGGAGAACCTGCCGGCGGACGGTGGCGCCCTGGTGGTGTCGAACCACTCGGGCACGTTGCCGGTGGACTCGGTGATGACCGCCATCGCGGTCCACGAGAACACGGCGACCAGCCGGCACCTGCGGATGCTCGGCGCGGACCTGGTCTTCCAGATCCCGGTCCTCGGTGCCCTGGCGCGCAAGACCGGCCAGACGCTGGCGTGCATGGCGGACGCCGAACGGCTGCTGCGGTCCGGCGAGATCGTCGGGGTGTGGCCGGAAGGCTTCAAGGGCGTGGGAAAGCCGTTCAAGGACAGGTACAAGCTGCAACGCTTCGGCCGGGGCGGGTTCGTCGCGGCGGCGCTGCGCACCGGCGTGCCGATCATCCCGGTGTCCGTGGTGGGCGCCGAGGAGATCTACCCGAAGATCGGCGAGGTGAAGCCGCTGGCCAGGCTGCTGGGCCTGCCGTACTTCCCGATCACGCCGACCTGGCCGTTGCTCGGCCCGCTTGGCGCGGTCCCGTTGCCGTCCAAGTGGTACATCGAGTTCGGCAGTCCGATCAGGACGGACGAGCACGACCCGGCCGACGCGGACGACCCGGCGGTGGTGTTCAACCTGACCGACCAGGTCCGGGAGACGATCCAGCAGACGATCTACCGCCTCCTCGACCAACGCCCCGGCGTCTTCCGCGGCTGACACACGGGCTCACGGGCACTGCTCCTCGTTCTTCACGGCGGCGAAGTCGATCACCGACTTGATGGTGATCGACGTGCCCGCGGCCGGCGTCTGCGCGCAGATCTTCCAGTTGCGGTCCAGGACCTGCTGGCGTTTCTTGCCGGTGGCGTCGTGTGACGTGGTGAGGAAAAGCGGGTCGCCGGTCAGCTTCTGCATCTGGTCCTGGGCGGCCTGTAGGTTGTTGCCCACCAGGTTGGGCATCTGCCACGCCTTGCCCGGACTGGGGGCGGTGGATCCGGTGGTCGAGGTCGGCGCCGGGACGGGGGTCGGCTGCTGAACAGTCGCCTGCATGGTCGCCGTGGCCGCCTTGCTGCCAACCGAAGACCCTGTCCCCGGGTTGCATCCGGCGACAAACAGCGCCAACAGCACCAGCGTTGCGAATCTGGTCACATCTTCAGAGGTACCACGAATGCGCGGTTACGACGCTTCGCGTCTGCGGTACGCCAACCCGACCGCGATCGCCCCGGCCAGCGCGCCCGCGCCGAGCACCGACGGCACGCCGATCTTCGCCGCCTTGCGGCCGGTCCGGAAGTCGCGGATCTCCCAGCCGCGCTTGCGGGCCACGTCCCGCAGGTCACCGTCCGGGTTGATGGCCACCGCGGTGCCCACCACCGACAGCATCGGCACGTCGTTGACTGAGTCCGAGTAGGCCGAGCAGCGCCGCAGGTCCAGGCCCTCGCGGGCGGCCAGTGCCCGGACCGCGTGCGCCTTGGCCTGGCCGTGCAGCAGGTCACCGACGAGCTTCCCGGTGTACACGCCGTTCTCGCTTTCCAGGACCGTGCCCAGCGCGCCGGTCAGGCCGAGCCGGCGGGCGATGATCGCGGCCAGGTCCACCGGGGTCGCCGTCACCAGCCAGACCCGCTGGCCGGCGTCCATGTGCATCTGCGCGAGCGCCCTGGTGCCCGACCAGATCTTGTCGGCCATCAGCTCGTCGTAGATCTCCTCGCCGTGCGCGCGCATCTCGTCGACGCCGTGGCCGGCGATGAAGCCGAGGCCGGTTTCCCGGCTGCGCTTGATGCCTTCCTTGCTCTCGCTGCCCATCAGCCGGAACTTGGCCTGCTCCAAGGCGAACCGGGCCAGGTCACCGGTGGTGAAGAACTTGCGCGCGGCCATCCCGCGGGCGAAGTGGAAGATCGACGCGCCCATCATCATGGTGTTGTCCACGTCGAAGAAGGCGGCCGCGGTCAGATCCGGCGGCCCGCTGACCGGAGGTGCCTCGAGCTCCATCGCGACCGCGGCGTCGGCGGAGGCTGCGCCGGCAAGGACGGCCAGCCGTTCCAACTCCGGTTGTTTCTCCTGTTCACGCCTGCGGGTCACTGCCGAGCCTCCGGGAAAATCACGAGTTACCCCCATCAAGACAGGGTACTGACCCGAAGGAGATCAACCGATCCGGATCGCCGGGAGTCCGGGGAGCAGGGCCGGAATTTGCAGGATTGGTATGGGCAGCGAGGGCATGTCGGGGTCGGCCGGCCGGGTCGGTGGGGTGGGTACGGGTACCGGCACCAACGGGACCGGTGGCGCGGACGTGGTCAGCGGGGTCGGCGCCGCCTCCGACGGGGCCGCGGGCGGTGGCGTCTGCGGAGCGGACGTCTTCACCTTCGGCGGGTTGCCGGGCGGGCTTGGCACGCCCGGCGGCAGGGTGTTCGCCGCGGGCCGCTGGCAGGCGTCCGAGGCGGGCAGCAGGCCGATGTCGTCGGACGCACCGGTGGTGATCTGGTAGCACTCGACCCGGCCGAGCAGGGCCGTGACCCGGTCGGCGATCCGGACGAGGAGCTGCCGCGACTCCCGCTCCTTGTCCCGCGCCTGGATCGGCAGGCGCGGGTCGAGCGCGGCCAGCCGGCCGTCCTGCTGGCCGGACCAGACCTTCAGGGTGTTCAGCTGCTGCAGGTCGCCCCGGGTGGACAGCGCGATCAGCTGGCGGGACGCCTGCGAGGTGTCGTTGTCGAAGTCCGTCAACGCCGTCAGGTAGCCGCCGACGGGGGCGTTGCCCAGGTCGGGGTGCAGTTCGGCGAGCTTCGTCATCTCGTCGACCCGGGCCGCGGCGAACTCCAGGCGCTTGAGGGCCTTGGGCTGGTCACCGAACGTCAGGCCCATCGAGGCCGCCTCGGCGGTCTTTTTTACACCGTAAAGCGCGTCGCCGGGCAGCGCGTCCTTGGACAGCAGAAAACTCATCCCGGCCAAGGCGAACACCAGCGCGAGCGCGGCCGCGAGGGCCACCGCGAACCGGCCGCGCCGGGAGCTGACAGCCGGTCGGGCCGCGTTGAGCACACGTTTGCGCATCCGTGCCCGGGCCAGGTCGTCCGGCTTGACGTCGATGTCGCGCAGCGCCGCGACGATCGCCAGCTCGGCGTCGAACTCGGGATCGGATGTGCGCGACTCCACAGCGCGAGCGAACCGCTCGGCCTGGTCGTCTGACGCGCTGTCCACCGGTCTCCCTGGGGTAGCCGACATCTCGAATCGATGCTCAGGTCTTCGGAAGAGATAACGAATCCATCGCACTCACAGTTACGGCCGGCGGGCAACCCCGTTCAGTGGTCAACCGTCTCCGGATAGTGAGGATCCGTGTCGTGCTCGCCGCGCTGGCGGGCCTACTCGTCTTTTCTACTCCTTCCTACGCAGGCCAGGCGGGCTTTTTGCCGTCCTCGACCAGCTGGCTCACGGCCAGCCGGGGTGCGGTGTTCGGCTACACGCCCTGCGGCGGGGACCTCTGTCCCGCGCTGCTCGGCACCGTCGACGGGGGTGCCACCTGGCACGCGCTGACCCCGCCGCCGGTGAAGCTCCCTGACAACCACAACCAGGTCCAGCTCACCGTCATCGACCGGCGCACCAGTTTCGTCTCCGACGGGACTTCGTTGTGGGCCACCAACGATTCGGCACGCAGCTGGTACCAGATCAGCCTGAGCGCCTTACGCACGCCGTTCTTCATTTCGAAGGTCGCGATCTCACACGGCAAGGTGTTCGCCGTGGCGCAGTCCCTCGGAAACGGGGAAGAGGATTTCACCCAGATCTACTCGGCCCCGGTCGGGGCGACGATTCTGCGGCCACTCGCCGGATTCGTCGCCAAGGGCGGCATCAACTACGGCGACATCGCCGTGGACGGCAACGTCATCCAGCTCTACCTCGGCGCCGACTTCGCGTCCGAGCAATACGGCTACTCCGTGGACGGAATTCACTTCCGGGTGGCGCCCTCGCCTTGCCCGGTGGCGAACTTCGCCCGCCTCGGCGGCATCAGGGACGGCCGGCCGATGGTGTTGTGCAACGGCGGCGGCGGCTCGCCCGCGCCCGGCCACATGACCCGGCAGGTGTGGACGGCTCCGCAGCTCGGCGGCACGTTCGAGGCGTCCGCGCCGGCCCCGGACGTGGGCATCACACAGGGCTTCGGACCGGCCTCGCCGCAGAACATCACAATCGCCGCGGTCGGCGGTGGGATCGGAATCCTGCACAACAGTTTCGACGGCGGCCAGACCTGGAAGTCGCTCACCCTGAGCGAGCGCGGATTCGGTCTTTTCGACCTGCGTTTCGTGACCGACAAAGTCGGTTTCGTGGTGGACGGCACGCCGGACTCCGCGGACGGTTCCGCGGTATTCCGGTCCGTCGACGCCGGGCACACCTGGCAGGAAATGAAGATCAACGCCACCCGTTGGGCAACAACTGGGCAAGGCGGCGGACCGCCCGGTGCTGAAGCGCTTTGATGGCCCCTTCGTTGCGGTGCATCAGCTCAGCGGTCTCGGCCACCGAAAGCCCTTGCAGGAAACGCAGGGCGATACATTCACGCTGATCGTCGCCGAGCTGCTCGACGCACCTGAGCAGCTCGGCGTTCGTGATCTTCGCCATGACCTGCTGCTCGGGGCCGACCTGGACGGTGCGGTCGTCGTCCACCTCGGCCTTGGTCACCTCCAGCCGGAACCGGCTGGACTTGACGTGGTCGAGCACGAGGTTGCGGGCGATCGTCACCAGCCAGGCGCCCACATCCCGGCCCTGGTAGGTGACGGACGCGATCCGCCGCAGCGCCCGCAGGAACGTCTCGCTCGTCACATCCTCGGCCAGTTCGCGGTCGCCGACCCGGAACAGCACGTACCGATAGACGACGTCCACATAGCGTCCGTACAGCTTGCCGAAGGCGGAGGTGTCGCCGCGTTGGGCGCTGTGCACCAGCTCCCACGCCTGGCGGTGTTGGACGTCCGGCTCCTGGTCCGTGCCAGCATCCGGCCGTGGTTGGGCGCTGGAACGCGCCTGCCACGACGGTGAAGGCATGGGTACTCCCTCGTCGGTTCTCCCGAGCGACCGCACCGCCGCGCCGGAGCCATAGCGCAGCATACGGGTTGTTACTGCGAAGTAGGTAGCGGGTTGGATATGAGGATGAGACACGATATGCGCACCTACGTGACGCAAGTGAGGCATGCCACACTGCGTGTCGAAACCCAAAGACCCATTCGGAGGTTCAGCCATGGCGGAGGCGCCGCGCAACGTGTCCGACCTGGTCGCGGACGCGGCCAGGCAGGCACCTGACCGCCTCGCGTTCGCCGAGGCCGGTAGCGACGTGGTGGTGACCTGGGCCCAGCTGGACACCGCGGTCAACGCCGAGGCGCGCCGCCTGCTCGACGACGGGCTGCAGCCCGGCGAGCGGGTGGCCATCCGGCTGCCGACCGGCGTCGCGCTCGTCACGTCCCTGTTCGCGGTGATGCGCGCGGGCGGCATCGCGGTGCCGATGGCGGTGGACCTTCCTGATCGTGAACGCGCCCGCATCACCGACCACAGCACACCCAGGTTCGTGATCGACGAACCGCCCGCCGGTGGTGCCGCGGAACCCGTTGCGGCCGTCTCCGGCGGCGAGGACATCGCTGTCCTTTGCTACACGTCCGGGACCGCGGGTGTGCCGCGTGGCGTGATGTTGTCGCATCGGGCGCTGCTGGCGAACGTCGCCCAGTGCGCCGCCCTGAAACCGGCTCCGGTGACGTCCACCGACCGGGTCCTGCTCGCGGTGCCGCTGTTCCACGCGTACGGCCTGGGGCCGGGCGTGTTCCAGGTCGCCGCCGCGGCCGCCTCCGGCGTGCTGATGGACCACTTCAGCGTCGAACCGGCCCTGCGGGCGTGCAAGGAGTTCCGGATCACCGCGATCGTCGGCGTGCCACCGATGTACCAGGCGTTCGCCCAGGTGCCGTCGGACCAGCTGGACGACGCCCTGTCCACACTCCGCCTGCTGACCTCCGGCGCGGCCCCGCTCGACCCGGCGACGTTGGCCGCCATGCGGGCCGCGACCGGCCTCAACGTCTTCGAGGGCTACGGCCTGACCGAGACCGGCCCGGTGGTGACCTGGACCCTGGTCGGCGGCGTGGCCAAACCCGGTTCGGTCGGCCGGCCGCTGCCCGGTGTCGAGCTGCGACTCGTGGACAGCGACGGAACACCCGGCGGCGAGGACGAAGAAGAGGACGCCGGTGTGGTCTCGGTCCGTGGCGCCAACCTGTTCTCCGGCTACTGGCCCGACGGCGCGCACGGCCCCGACGCCGACGGATGGTTCCGCACCGGCGACGTGGGCTACCTCGACGACGACGGCGACCTGCACCTGGTGGACCGCGCGAACGACCTGATCATCGTGAACGGCTTCAACGTGTACCCGCACGAGGTCGAGCAGGTGTTGGCGGAACTGCCGGACGTGGTCGAGGCGGCGGCCGTCGGCGTCCCCGACGAGCGGACAGGCGAGCGGGTCAAAGCGGTGCTCGTGCTGAAATCCGGCGCGGCCCTGACCGAGGCGGACGTGCACGCGCACTGCACGGCCCGGCTGGCGAAGTTCAAAGTGCCGGGCCCGGTCGAGTTCGTCGACGTGCTGCCCCACTCGATCACCGGCAAACTGCGCCGCGCGTCACTGCGTAACGTATAGCCCGTGCCCCAAGTGATCGTGGTCAGCCGGCATGAGTGCCACGCGTGCGAACAAGCCGAAGCGGACGTGTCCCGGATCTGCGGCGAACTCGGCGTGCCGTGGACAACCCAGGACGTCGACGCCGACCCCGAACTGCGCGCCGAGTACGGCGACCGCGTCCCGGTGATCCTCATCGACGGCGTGGAGCACGGCTACTGGAAGGTGGAGGAGGCCCGGTTCCGGGCCGCCCTCACCCGATAGCTCAGCAGCTGTTGTCCATCTGGTCGAACCGCTTCTTCGGTCTTTCATTGACAGGTGCCCAGCATGTCCACGAGGGCTTCGGCCTGTTTCCGCAGATCCCTGCTCGTCGATGCCTTGACATACGCTCGTCCGGCGTCGGCGCAGCGGTTCGGGTTCTTCGCCAACTCGACGATTCTCAGATTGTCGGATCGGGGTCGGTGACCGGCGGCAGGACCGCCGGAAACGGCTGGTCCTGTTGCCGCACAGGCAATGCGCCACTTGGCCGCGGTTCGACCTGCGGAGTGGCCGGATCGGACGGTTGCGGTACTGGGGACGGGTCAGGGCTTTCTTCGGTCATCGTTATCCCCCAATGGGACGATAGTTACGCGGGGGTGCGTTCGGAGCGGATGATTTCCCACCGCCCCGGTGTGGTGCGAATCGCTCCAATCGGGCAGAACGTAACGGAGTTCTTACCGTTTCCGTCGAGATGATGCGAACGAGTTGATCCAGGGCATCGAATGAAGGGTGTGAAGCAGTTGAACACCGAGCAGGTCGATGTCGCGGTCGCCGCCCGTGGTGACGACGACGGCAGGCTTCCCAGGGCGCGCGCGAGCCTGGTGGGCGTCATCTCGGTCGCCGCCGCGCTGGCGTTCGGGCATCTGGTCGCCGGCGTGATCGACTCGAACGCCTCGCCGCTGCTGGCCGTCGGCAAGACCGCGATCGACATCACACCCAAGCCGATCCAGGACTGGGCCAAGGCGACCTTCTACACGTACGACAAGCTCGTCCTGTTCATCGGCATGGGCCTGGTACTGCTCGGGATCGCGGTGGCGGCCGGGCTGGTGTCCCGGCGGTCGTCGACACCCGGCGTGATCATCGCCGTCGTCATCGGGATCGTGGGCATCGTCGCCGTCATGGTCCGGCCGGACGTCGGCCAGCTGTCCGTGCTCGCGCCCGTGGTCAGCCTGGTCACCGGCGCTGGGGTGTTCCGGCTGCTGCACCGCCGCGCATACGAGATCGTTGACGACGCGGACCGCCGGAAGTTCCTGAAGGTGTCCGTCGGTGTGGTCGCCGGGGTCGGCGTCGCCGGGGTCGCCGGGCAACTCCTGGCCAACCGGGTCGACGTGGAGGGCTCCCGGACCGCGGTCGGCGCGCTCGCCCCCACCACGCCGGCGCCGCCCGTGCCTACGGGCGTCGACTTCAGCCCGGCCACGCCGCGGTTCCTCACGTCCAACCGCGACTTCTACCGGATCGACACCGCGCTGACCGTGCCCAAGCTGCGGGCCGAGGACTGGGCGCTGCGGATCCACGGCGCCGTCGACAAAGAGCTGACCCTGCGCTACGAGGACATCCGGCAACGTCCCCTGATCGAGCGAACCATCACGCTCGCGTGCGTGTCCAACGAGGTCGGCGGTGACCTCATCTCCACGGCCACGTTCATCGGCGTCCCGCTCCGCGACATCCTCGCCGACGCCGGCGTCAAACCCGGCGCCGACCAGCTGTTCTCCACCAGCGTCGACGGGTTCACCTGCGGCACGCCGGTCGCCGACGTGCTGGACCGCGGGATGCTGGCGATCGGCATGAACGGCGAGCCGCTGCCGGTCGAGCACGGGTTCCCCGCCCGGATGGTCGTCCCCGGGCTGTACGGGTACGTGTCGGCCACCAAGTGGGTCGTGGACATGAACTTCAACAAGTTCACCGACGCCAACGCCTACTGGATCGACCGCGGCTGGTCCCAGAAGGCCCCGATCAAGACCCAGTCCCGGATCGACAGCCCGCACAGCCAGGACACCGTCAAGGGCACCAGGGTCACCGTCGCCGGCATCGCCTGGGCGCAGACCCGGGGCATCGGCAAGGTGGAGGTCCGGGTGGACGGCGGCGACTGGCGGCCCACCCAGCTCGCCACCGAGGTGACCGTGGACACATGGCGGATGTGGAAAGCCGACCTGGACATCCGACCGGGCGATCACACGGTCGAGTGCCGAGCGACCGACAAAACCGGCTACACCCAAACCCAGGACCGCGCCGACCCGGCCCCCAACGGAGCCACCGGCTGGGACTCGCGAACCTTCACCGTCAGCACCTGATCCGGGACAGCCACACACCCAGGCCGGAGTTTTGCCCGACACCCAACCCCGGTTTGGCCGCGCCGGTCATTTACGCCCCAGAACACGCCCGACATCGCCCCAGGCACGGCGAGACCCAGCCCCGAGCGGAGATGTCGGTCGCGTGGGCTGGGGTGGAAATGGCCGGCTGAAGGCGGCCAAACCCGTCCGAGCGGAGCGAGGACAATCAGGCACTGCCTGCGACTTTGTGCATCCGTTCACAAATGGCTACCGTAGTCCCGTCACCATGGCTTCTTCGGTGACGATCATCCGGGTCTGGTGAGGAGTAGCAGCGTGGCGGCAGCGCGGGGTCAGCGTGGCGGCGACCGGGAGATACCGGCCGCACCCGGCGCGACCGAGGTCACCATGCCCATCCCGCCCGTGACCGACACGCCGATGCAGCGCGCTCGGACGATCCCCGAAGCGGCTGTCGCTCGGCTCGCCGTGTACCTGCGAGTGCTGTCCGGCATGGCAGAGCAGGGCGTGATCACCCTGTCCAGCGAGGAGCTCGCGGCCGCGACGGGGGTGAACTCTGCCAAACTGCGCAAGGATCTCTCGTACATCGGGTCGTACGGCACGCGTGGCGTCGGGTACGAGGTCAGCGTCCTGGTCGACCAGATCGAACGCATCCTGGGTCTGACCCGCAGCCACAGCGTGGCAGTGGTCGGAATCGGTAACCTCGGACATGCCCTCGCCAACTACGGCGGGTTCCCGAGCAGAGGTTTTCCCGTGGCCGCTCTCTTCGACGTCGACCCCGATCTCATCGGGGTGCCCGTCGGCGGCATGCCGGTCAGCCACATCGACGACATCCCCAAGGTCTGCCACGAGCGGGAGATCTCCATCGGCGTGATCGCGACGCCGCCCGCTGCCGCGCAGGCCGTGTGCGACCGGTTGGTCGCCGGGGGTGTGGCGAGCATCGTGAACTTCGCCCCCGTGGTGCTGCAGGTGCCCGACCACGTTGAGGTGCGGAAAGTCGATTTGGCGGTCGAGCTCCAAATTTTGTCGTTCCATGTGGCGCGCAGAGCGGACAGTATGAATGTCAACGGCGTGGCGCTGCCGAACGACAACGGGGTGGTGATCGGGCGATGAGTGTCCTCGCCGTGGGTCTTTCGCACCGCACGGCGGAGGTCGACCTGTTGGAGAAGGTCGCGCTGTCCGCTGACGGGGTGCCCAAGGTCCTCGCGGATCTGCTGCAGAGTTCGAACGTCTCCGAGGCGCTGGTGGTCTCGACCTGCAACCGGGTCGAGGTCTACGCGGTCGTCGAGGCGTTCCACGGTGGCCTGTCGGACGTGGTCGAAGTGCTCTCCCGGCACTCCGACCAGCCCGTCGCCACGTTGTACAAGCACCTGTACGTGCACTACGCGGCCGCCGCGGTCGAGCACCTGTTCACCGTCGCGTCGGGTCTCGACTCGATGGTCGTCGGTGAGGCGCAGATCCTCGGCCAGGTCCGGTTGGCCTACAACGCGGCCAAGCAGGCCGGCACGGTCGGGCGCGTCCTGCACGAGTTGTCCCAGCAGGCGCTGCGCGTCGGCAAACGCGCCCACTCGGAGACCGAGCTGGACCAGGCCGGCGGATCCGTGGTCACGGAGGCGTTGTCGGACGCGGAAGCCGCGCTTGGCGGCCTCGCCGGACGCAACGCGCTCGTGGTCGGCGCTGGCTCGATGGGTGGGCTGGCCGTCGCCGCCCTGCGACGCGCCGAGATCGGCCGGGTCGTGATCGCGAACCGCACCCGCGCCAACGGCACCAGGCTCGCGGATTCCCTTGCCGAGTACGACATCCCAGCCGAGGCCGTCGGCCTGGCGGACCTGGCTGAGCAGATCGCCGCGGCGGACGTCGTCGTGTCGTGCACCGGCGCGGTGGGTGCCGTCATCACGCACGGGCACGTCGCCCAACGGTCGACGCCGCTCGTCATCTGCGACCTCGGCCTGCCGCGGGACGTCGAACAGGGTGTCGGCGAGTTGCCCGACGTCACTGTCGTGGACCTGGAAAGCCTGCAACGTCGGCTGTCCGACACGCCCAGCGGCCAAGGTTCGCTGCGGGCCGCGCGGATCGTCAGCCAAGAGGTGCAGGCGTACCTGGCCGCCCAGCGCTCCGCCGAGGTCACGCCGACCGTGACCGCGTTGCGCCGGCGGGCCGCCGAGGTCGTCAACGCCGAACTGCTTCGGCTCGACGCCAAGCTGCCGGGCCTGGACACCGAGGTGCGCCAGGAGCTGGCGCGCACGGTCAACCGGGTCGTGGACAAGCTGCTGCACACCCCGACCGTCCGGGTGAAGCAGCTCGCCGCGAACCCCGCGGGCGCCGGCTACGCCGACGCCCTGCGTGAGCTGTTCGCGCTCGACCCGGCCGCCCCCGACCGGATCGCGGGCTCCGAATTGCACACTGTGGACGGTGAACGGGAGTGAAGCGGACCATTCGCCTCGGAACCCGCGGCAGCGCGTTGGCGTTGGCGCAGACGCAGACCATCGCCGCGATGCTGGAGAGTGCCGCCGGCATCCACACCGAGATCGTCACCGTGTCCACCCCCGGTGACCGCTCGGACAAGCCGATCCCGGAGATCGGCATCGGCGTGTTCACCACGGCGGTGCGCGACGCGCTCGCCGACGACCAGGTGGACGTCGCCGTCCACTCCTACAAGGACTTGCCCACCGCGCCGGACCCTCGGCTCGCGCTCGCGGCTGTGCCGCAACGCGAAGACCCCAGGGACGCGTTGGTGGCGCGGGACGGGCTGACGCTCGGCGAGCTGCCGCCCGGATCGACCGTCGGAACCGGCTCGCCACGCCGGGCCGCCCAGCTCGAAGCGCTGGGTCTCGGCCTGGCGATCGTCGGCCTGCGCGGCAACGTGGACACTCGGATCCGCAAGGTCACCGACGGCCAGCTCGACGCGGTCGTGCTGGCCAAGGCGGGCCTGAAACGGCTCGGCCGCCTGGATGTGATCACCGAGGTGATCGAACCGATCCAGATGCTGCCGGCGCCCGCCCAGGGCGCCCTCGCGGTCGAGTGCCGCGTCGACGACGTCGACGTCGAACACCTTCTTCGCTCCATTGTGGACGATCAAGCCACCAGGGCTGCCGCAGCCGCCGAGCGCGCCATGATGGCGACGCTCGAAGGCGGATGCAACGCGCCCGTTGGCGCACTGGCCGATGTCGTGGAGGACCTCGACGACGACGGGCGCGTGGTGATGCGCCTGTCGTTGCGTGGCGTCGCCGCGGTGTACGCGAAGGACGACAAGGGCAAGCCCGTTGTCGTGGACCTGCTGCGTGCTTCGGCCACTGGTGACCTGACCGCTGCCGAGCAGCTCGGCCGTGACCTGGCCTTGGAACTGCTCGACCTCGGGGCCGGTGTGCTGTCGGCTCCCGAGGGCCGTAGTTGATGGGAAGTGCCCTGAATATGACGACCACCCCCACTCGTGCACGCAAAGCTCCTGGACGCGTGGCATTCGTTGGCTCCGGTCCGGGTGACGCCGGGCTGCTGACCGTTCGCGCCAGAGAGCTGCTCGAGCGAGCCGAGCTGGTCGTGACCGACCCGGACGTGCCGGCCGGCGTGCTGGCGTACGTGAACGGTGCCGCCGAGGTCCGGCCGGCCGTCGGCGAGCCCGGCGACGTGGCCAAGGACCTCACCACCGAGGCCAAGGCGGGCCGGTCCGTGGTCCGCCTGGTCGCCGGTGACCCGCTGACCCAGGCTCCGGTCGTGGCCGAGACGCACGCGGTGGCCAAGAGCACGATCGCGTTCGACGTGATCCCCGGCGTTTCGGCGGGCACGGCCGTGCCCGCGTACGCCGGGGTCGCGCTCGGCTCGACGCACACCGAAGTGGATGTGCGCGGCGCGGTCGACTGGGCCGGCCTGGCCGGCACCCCGGGTCCGATCGTGCTGCACGCCAGCTCCAGCCACCTCGCCGAGGCCGCGTCCGCGCTCGTCGAACACGGCCTCGCGGCGCAGACGCCGGTCGCCGTGACCTCCGACGGCACCGGCTCCTCGCAGCGGACCATCGACACCACCCTGGCCTCGCTGGCCGCGGACGCCGGCGAACTGGTCGGGCACCTGGTGGTCACGGTCGGGCAGGCCGTCGCCGGCCGCTCGAAGCTGTCGTGGTGGGAGTCGCGGGCGCTGTACGGCTGGAAGGTCCTGGTGCCGCGCACCAAGGACCAGGCGCAGGAGATGTCCGAGCGGCTGCGGACGCACGGCGCCATCCCGTCCGAGGTGCCGACCATCTCGGTCGAGCCGCCCCGGTCCCCGGCGCAGATGGAACGGGCCGTCAAGGGCCTGGTCGACGGCCGGTACCAGTGGGTGGTGTTCACGTCCACCAACGCCGTCCGCGCGGTGTGGGAGAAGTTCGCCGAGTTCGGCCTGGACGCGCGGGCGTTCTCCGGCGTGAAGATCGCGTGCGTCGGCGAGTCCACGGCCGCGCGGGTGCGGGCGTTCGGCATCATCCCCGAGCTGATCCCGTCCGGTGAGCAGTCCAGCGAGGGCCTGCTCGCGGACTTCCCGCCGTACGACGACATCCTCGACCCGGTCGACCGGGTGCTGCTGCCCCGCGCCGACATCGCCACCGAGACCCTGGCCGCCGGGCTGCGTGACCGTGGCTGGGAGATCGACGACGTGACGGCGTACCGGACCGTGCGGGCCGCGCCGCCGCCCGCCGACACCCGCGAGATGATCAAGACCGGTGGGTTCGACGCGGTGTGCTTCACCTCGTCCTCCACGGTCCGCAACCTGGTCGGCATCGCGGGCAAGCCGCACGCCCGGACGCTGGTGGCGTGCATCGGCCCGAAGACCGCCGAGACCGCCCGTGAGTTCGGCCTGCGGGTGGACGTCCAGCCGGAGTTCGCCCAGGTGCCTGCCCTGGTGGACGCCCTGGCCGAGCACGCGGCCCGGCTGCGGGCCGAAGGCGCCCTGCCACCGCCGCGGAAGACCAAGCGAGCCCGCAGGTAACCCGACCTGAGTGGAGCCCTGATGTTCCCGAGCCACCGTCCCCGCCGGCTCCGGCGAACGGCCGCGACGCGGCGGTTGGTGAGCGAGACGACGATCCGGCCGGAGCAGCTCGTCCTGCCGATGTTCGTGAAGGAAGGGCTGGCCGAGCCGGTCGCCCTCACGTCGATGCCGGGTGTGGTCCAGCACAGCCGTGACTCGCTGCGGAAGGCCGCCGCGGAGGCGGTGGCGGCCGGGGTCGGTGGCCTGATGCTGTTCGGCGTCCCCGAACGGCACGACGCGGTCGGCTCGGGCGCGACGGACCCGGACGGGATCCTGAACGTGGCCCTGCGCGACGTCCGGGCCGAGGTCGGTGACGCCACGGTGTTGATGTCCGACCTGTGCCTGGACGAGTTCACCGACCATGGGCACTGCGGCGTGCTGGACGCGCACGGCAACGTCGACAACGACGCCACGCTTGAGGTTTACGCCGAGATGGCCGTGGCGCAGGCGCATGCCGGCGCGCATGTGCTGGGACCGAGCGGAATGATGGACGGCCAGGTGGCCGTGATCCGCAGCGCGTTGGACGACGCGGGCTTCGAGGACACAGGCATCCTGGCGTACTCCGCGAAGTACGCGTCAGCGTTCTTCGGCCCGTTCCGGGAAGCCGTGGACTCCCAGCTCAAAGGCGACCGCAAGACGTACCAGCAGGACCCGGGCAACATCCGGGAAGCGCTCCGGGAGATCCAGCTCGACCTCGCCGAGGGCGCCGACATGGTCATGGTCAAGCCGGCGCTGCCGTACCTGGACGTGATCCGCGCGGCCGCCGAGATGTCGGACGTACCGGTGGCCGCCTACCAGGTGTCCGGCGAGTACTCGATGATCGAGGCCGCCGCCGCGAACGGCTGGATCGACCGGGACCGGGCGGTACTGGAGGCGTTGACGGCCATCCGCCGCGCGGGCGCGGACATCGTGCTCACGTACTGGGCGGTCGAGGTCGCGGGCTGGCTCGACGGACGTTGAAGGTAACGTTCGCGCCGTGAAGATTCGCATATCGGGCGGTGACACCGACGCCCCACCGGTCGTCCGATACTCGTTCTGGACGTGGATATTCGCGGGCGCGGTCGGCCTGATCGACGCCGTGCTGCTGTGGTCGGTCAAGAACGCGCTGGTGGATCAAGCCATCAGGCAGAACACCAACTCGACGGTGTCCGCGGACCAGATCCGGTCCGGCGCGGACAACCTGGTGTGGTTCGTGACCATCACAGCGGTCGTGTTCGCCGTGGCGTACGCGTTCTTCGCCTACCGGGCCAGGGACGGTATCCGGTCGGCGCGGACGACGCTGCTCGTCGTGGGTGTCTTCCACCTGCTGCTGAGCATGCTTGTGACCGTCAGCTACCTCGTGCTTTTCTCGGTGCTGCTGTCCATCGTCGGGATGGTCCTGCTGTACCTGCCGACCGCGCGGGCGTACTTCAACCCCGAGCGTTAGGAGCGAAGTGTCCGACCACCAACCGCTGTTCCCCGGGCCCGCCCGGCCGCCGGGCACCGTGCCGCCCGTGCCGAAGCCGCCGGTGCCGAAAGAGGTCACCATCGCGTTCGTGATCTGGGTGCTCACCGCGGTGGTCGGGGCCGTGGTGCAGCTGGTCAACCTGGATCCGCTGGTCAAGTCGTACCAGCGGCAGCTCGGCAACTCCGGCCAGAGCGACGTGCTCAGCTACGGCGAACTGCGGACCGCGGCGTTCGCCGGGGTCATCGTCGCCGCCCTGCTCTGGTTGTTCTTCGCCTGGAAGATGCGGTCCGGAAAGAACTGGGCGCGGGTCGTTCTCAGCCTGCTCGCGGTGGTCGGGCTGATGGCGCAGGCCGTGGCCGTGGGCTTCAGCGACGTCCTCGCGATCGTCGAGGTGCTGGTCACCGCCACCGGCCTGGTGTTCATGTTCATGCCGCCGGCCAACGCGTACTTTGGGCAGTTCCGCCGGCAGCCCTTCCTCCGGCCATGACCCAGCCGGTGCTGTTCTCGGAGCCGGGGTCCACCTGGTGGCCCGCGTTGTGGGGGCCGATCTTCGCGGTCGTCGGCGCCCTGGTCGAATGGCTCACCGGTCCGGTCCACACGGTCGGCTGGACGGTCGTCGGCCTGGTGCTCGCTGGCGCTGGCGCGGCGTGGGCGTACGGCAGGCGCCAGGTGTGCTCGGTCGAACTGACCCCGGAAACCCTGCGCCAGGGCCGGGAAACGATGGACGTCTCGAAGATCGCGGCCGCTGACGAGGAAGTCGGGACACCCATGGCCGCGCGCGTGCTCGGAACCGGATGGGCCGTGCCGCGCAAGTTCGAATCCGTACCTGTTCGGTTACAGGACGGCACCACGGTCGTCGCGTGGGCGCGGGACGGCGAGGCATTGCGGGTTGCCCTGCAAAAGCTTGTCGAGTCGTGAGAAGCTGCGTGCTGTGACCGCCCAGCCCGAGACCGCGCAGGAACCCGAGGTTCCCGAGTCGCCGCCGTATCGCGCCCGGTTGAACCAGCCGCGCCGCGCGTTCGTCGGCGTCGCCGAAGTGGTGGTCGCCGGTTTCCTGGTGTGGCTGGCGTTCTGGCTGTGGGCGAAGGCACCGGTCACCATCACCCAGTCGTTCGGCGACGGGCAGCCGCCGTATGTGTCCCACCGATACTTCGGCCACTGGCTGTCGCTCTCGATCCTGTCCGGTACGGTCGCGGCGGTACTCGTTCTCGACGCGGTCCGGGAGTTCGTCCTGGCGGTTCGCGCGCGCCCGCGCGCGAAAGGGCGTCGTAGGCGATAAGTCCAGCGGTTCCCAGGAAACTCCCAGCCTCCTCCCAGCCGGTCGGCATCTGATACGAAGAGCATTGCCGCCATGAGACGCGGACGCCGTGCGTGGTTGATCAACGGAGTGTTAGTGGTGGCTCTGCTCGCCGCCGGCTGGGGTGCGTACAAGTTCCTGTGGCCCAGCTCGAACCAGGCGACCCCCACGAACGTGCGGACAGTCGCGGTACAGCGCGGAACCGTCGTCGACACGGTGTCGGCCGCCGCGACCGTACAGAGCAGCTACACCGCGACCGCGGACTTCGCCGCGAGCGGCACGATCACCCAGATCAACGTCAAGGTCGGCGACCACGTCAGCAAGGGCCAGCAACTGGCCAAACTGGACGACTCCCAGGCCCGGCTGCAGCTCACCGCCGCCAAGTCCAGCCTGACCGCGGCCCAGGACAACCTGGCGACCGCGCAGGCCAACGCGGCGACCGCGACAGCCACCCCGACCAACAGCCCTGGCGGCCAGAACTCCCAACAGAACGCGCAGCAGAGCGTGAAACAGCTGCAGGCCCAGGTGGACCAGGACAAGGTCAGTGTGAACACCGCGCAGCAGAACCTGGACAACACCACCCTGGTCGCGCCGGGCGACGGTACGGTCACCGCGATCAACGGGACCGTCGGCCAGCGGGCCGGTTCGTCCGCCGGCGGCACAGGCGGGTCCGGTTCGGGCTCCGGCTCCAGCGGGTCGGGTTCGTCCGCGTCGTCGTCGAGTTCGGCGTCCGGGCTCATCGTGATCACGAACCTGGGCGGCCTGCAGGTCCGCGCCAACCTGGCCGAGATCGACGTGGCCAAGGTGAAAGCCGGCCAGGACGCCACTGTGACGCTCAACGCGATGCCGGACAGCCCGCAGCCCGCCAAGGTCGCGTCCGTCGACCTGACGGCCACGAGCGGCAGCAACAACGTGGTGACCTACGGCGTCACCCTGACCCTCAACCAGGCGCCCGCGAGCCTGCGGCAGGGCCAGTCCGCGAGCGTGTCCATCACGGTCTCGGAAGCCGACGACGCGCTCGTCATCCCGTCGGCCGCGATGCAGACCCTCGGTGCCGCGCACACCGTCAACGTGGAGGTCAACGGGCAGTCCGTGCGTCGGAACGTCGAGATCGGCGTGCGCAGCGAGTCGTTGGTGCAGATCACGTCCGGCCTCGCCGAGGGCGACCAGGTCGTCCTGGCCACGACCACGCCGCCGGCGACCGGTCAGAACGGGCAGCGCGCCGGCGGTGGGCTCGGCGGCGGTGGCTTCGGCGGCGGTGGTGGTGGCGGGTTCGGCGGCGGTGGCGGAGGAGGCGGCGCACGGACAGGCGGCGCTGGTGGCACTGGTGGCGGGACCGGGCGATGAGCACCATTCCGGTCGATTCGGTCGTCAAACCGGTCATCGAGGTCACCGAGCTGCGTAAGACGTACGGCCACGGGGAGACTGCGGTGCACGCGCTGCGTGGCGTGGACATGACCGTGTGGCCGGGTGAGTACCTGGCCATCATGGGCGCGTCCGGCTCCGGCAAGTCGACGCTGCTGAACGTGTTGGGCTGCTTGGACGTTCCGACTTCGGGTGCGTACAAGTTGGACGGCATCAGTGTGGGCACGCTGAACGAACGGCAGTTGTCGTTGGTGCGCAACCGGAAGATCGGGTTCGTGTTCCAGTCGTTCAACCTGGTGCCGCGGACCACCGCTCTGTCCAATGTGGAGCTTCCGTTGATCTACGCGGGCCTGCGGCGCAAGGAACGCCGGCAGCGGGCCGCCGCGGCCCTGGCCATGGTCGGCCTGGCCGACCGGGCCGGGCACCGGCCGAACGAGCTGTCCGGCGGCCAGCAGCAGCGGGTCGCCCTGGCTCGTGCCCTGGTGACCGGACCGGCCATGGTGCTCGCCGACGAGCCGACCGGAAACCTGGACAGCGAAAGCACTGCCGAAGTCCTGAACGTGTTCGACAGTCTGAACCGCAGCGGCCGCACGATCGTGATGATCACGCACGAGGACCATGTGGCCGCGCACGCGGCCCGGACCGTGCGAGTGTCCGACGGCCAGATCATCGAAGACACGGCGCAGTGGCGAACGACAGGAGCGCTCACATGAGCTTCGTCGAGATCCTGCGGTTCGCCATCCGGGGCCTGACAGCGAACAAACTCCGGTCCGCGCTGACCACGCTCGGCCTGATGATCGGGGTCGCCGCGGTGATCCTGCTCGTCGCCGTGGGCAGCGGTGCCTCGGCCGCGATCCAGAACAGCATCGCCGGCCTGGGCACCAACGTGCTCACCGTGTCGCGGGCCGGCGGCCAGGGCGCCACCACCCGGCCGTTGACCGTCCAGGACGCGAAGGCACTCGTCGACCCGCGCGGCGCGCCGGACGTGAAGGCCAGCTCACCCGTTGTGTCCACTTCGGTCACCGCGGTCTACGCCGGCAACAGCTACGACATCCCCCAACTGGTCGGCACCGACCCCGCGTACTTCAGCACGTCCAACAGCCCGCTGGCGGACGGTGCCAGCTTCACCACCGAGGACGTCTCCGAAGGCCGCAAGGTGATGGTCCTCGGCGCGACCGTCGCCCAGGAACTGTTCCCCGACCAGGAACCGGTCGGCCAGCAACTGCTGGCCAACAACATCCAGTTCACCGTGATCGGCGTGCTGGCCACCAAAGGGTCGTCCGGTCTGAACAACGCGGACGACACCGCGATCGCCCCGCTGACCGCGGTCCAGAACTCGCTCGCCGGCTATGGCGCGGTCAACCAGATCATCGTGCAGGCGCAGAGCGCGGACGCGATGAACGCGGCACAGGCCGAGGTCACCGCGATCCTCACGGCCCGCCACCGGATCTCCGCCAACCAGACCACCGACTTCCGCATCCTCAGCCAGACCCAGCTGCTGGCCACCCGCACGACCGCGACCGACACGTTCACCGTCCTGCTGGCGTCGGTCGCCGCGATCTCCCTGCTGGTGGGCGGGATCGGCGTCACGAACATCATGCTCGTCACGGTCACCGAACGGATCCGTGAGATCGGCATCCGCAAGGCCATCGGCGCGCCGAAGTACGCCATCCTCGGCCAGTTCCTCACCGAGGCGACCCTGTTGAGTCTCTTCGGCGGCGCCCTCGGGATCGCCGCCGGCGTGATCGGCAGCCAGTTCACCATCGCCGGCATCAAACCCGTGGTGGTGCCCGGTTCGATCCTGCTCGCGTTCGGCGTGTCCGCGCTGATCGGCCTGTTCTTCGGCAGTTACCCGGCGGGCAGGGCCGCCGCACTGCGTCCGATCGAAGCCCTGCGCCATGATTAGGAGAGGTAGATGACGCAACCACAGCAGCAGCCGGAACAGGTGATCGGCACCCCGGTCGGCGGCAACATCGACCAGGAGCTCACCCAGGCCAAGCGCGGCGTGGGCAAGGTCACCATCGGGCTCGGCGTCGCGGTGCTCGTGGTCGCCGCGTTCTTCGGCGGCATCTGGGTGCACTCGGCGACCGCCAGTTCGAACACCCCCGCGGCGGCAGGCCCGCAGGGACCGGGCGGTGGCGGCCGCAACGGCACCGGCCGGCCCGGTGGCGGCGTTCCCGGTCAGGGCGGACCGGGTGGGCAAGGCGGTCAGGGCGGCGGCGGTTTCCGTGGCGGCACCGCCGGAACCATCGACCACATCGACGGCACCACGGTCTACGTCAAGATGCAGAACGGAACCGTCGTGAAAGTGTCCACAACGGACTCGACCAAGGTCGAGCTGACCCAGCCGGGCAAGCTCACCGACCTCAAGGCCGGCGACGGCGTCCTGGTCCAGGGCCAGCGCGGCAGCGAGGACAACTCCGTCACCGCCCAGGCCATCACCACCCGCCCGACCAACCAGTAGCTCGATCACAGAGGTACCGCCGGGATGTGTCGTGTCTTCCGGCGGTACCGTCGGGATCGTGAGCACAGGTGTTGAGACGTCGGCGCAGCTGTTCGAGCGCGCCAACGCCGTTACTCCGGGTGGTGTGAACTCACCGGTCCGCGCGTTCCAGTCGGTGGGTGGCACGCCGCGGTTCATGGTGAAGGGCTCCGGTCCGTACCTCTGGGACGCGGACGGCAACAAGTACGTCGATCTGGTCAGTTCGTGGGGCCCGATGGTCCTCGGGCACGCGCATCCGGCCGTCGTCGAGGCGGTCCGTGAGGCGGCGGTGAACGGGTTGTCGTTCGGTACGCCGACTGTGGGTGAGGTCGACCTGGCTGAGGAGATCATCGGCCGGGTGCCGCCGGTCGAGCGGGTGCGGCTGGTGAACTCCGGCACCGAGGCCACGATGAGCGCGATCCGGCTGGCCCGTGGCTGGACCCGGCGCACCAAGATCGTGAAGTTCGCCGGGTGTTACCACGGTCACGTCGACGCTCTGCTGGCGGATGCCGGCTCCGGCGTGGCGACCCTCGGCCTGCCCACCACACCGGGTGTCACCGGCGCCCAGGCAAGCGACACGATTGTCCTGCCGTACAACGACATCGACGCGGTGAAAGCGGTCTTCTCGGCGCACGGCGACGAGATCGCCGCGGTCATCACCGAGGCCGCGGCCGGCAACATGGGGGCGATCGCGCCGTTGCCCGGCTTCAACGCGACGCTGCGCTCGCTCGCGACGGACGCGGGCGCGGTGCTCATCATGGACGAGGTGATGACGGGTTTCCGGGTGTCGTCGTCGGGCTGGTTCGGCCTGGACGGTGTCGCCGGGGACCTGTACACGTTCGGCAAGGTCATGTCCGGCGGCCTGCCCGCCGCGGCGTTCGGCGGCCGGACGGACATCATGGCCGCGCTGGCCCCGTCCGGGCCCGTCTACCAGGCCGGCACGCTGTCCGGGAACCCGGTGGCGGTGGCCGCCGGCCTGGCCAGCCTGCGTGCGGCCGACTCGGCGGTCTACGCGGCACTGGACGCCAACGCCAAGCGCTTGGGCGACGCGTTCACGTCCGCGCTGACCGTGGCCGGCGTACCGCACCAGGTGCAGTTCGCCGGCAACCTGCTGAGCGTGTTCTTCAGCGCCACCCCGGTCACCGACTACGCCGAGGCCAAGGCCGCCGAAACGTGGCGGTTCCCGGCGTTCTTCCACGCTTTGCTGGACCGCGGGGTGTATCCGCCGCCGAGTGCGTTCGAAGCCTGGTTCGTCAACGCGGCCATGGACGACGAGGCGTTCGCGGTCATCGAGTCGGCCCTGCCCCACGCGGCGGCAGCGGCTGCGGCGGCGACTCGATGACCCGCACGGTCGTGCACCTGCTCCGGCACGGTGAAGTGCACAACCCGACCGGCGTTCTCTACGGTCGGCTGCCCGGTTTCCACCTGTCCGAGGTCGGCCGGCGGCAGGCACTGACCGTGGCCGAGTACCTGTCCGAACGCGACATCACGCACGTGGTCGCCTCCCCGTTGCAGCGGGCCCAGGAGACCGCCGAACCGGTCATCTCGTCGCACCGGCTGGACCTGGCCACCGACGACCGGCTGATCGAGCCGTGGAACTCGTTCGAAGGCGAACGTGTCTCGGTCGGCGCGGGCTCGCTGGCGTCCCCGCGGCACTGGAAACACCTGACGAACCCCTTCATCCCCTCGTGGGGCGAACCGTACCTGTCGATCGCCCACCGCATGCTCGGCGCGGCGCACCGGGCCCGTGCCAACGCGCTCGGGCACGAAGCTGTCTGCGTGTCACATCAGCTGCCCATCTGGACGCTCCGCCGGTTCCTGGAAGGCAAACGCCTCTGGCACGACCCGCGCCACCGGCAGTGCGCACTGGCCTCGCTGACCAGCCTCGAGTTCGACGACGAGAAACTGGTCCGGATCGCCTACGCGGAACCCGTGGGCGCGACCGACCCGAAAGCGACCGGCGCATGAGAAAGCTCTGGCTCGTGGTGTTGCTGCTCCTGTCGGCCTGTTCGACCGGCGACGACGCCGTGGTCCGCGGCACCGAGTTCGACCTGGTCGCCCCGGACGGGAAACTGGTGCTGAACTACACCGGGTCGGACCGGAAGAAGCTGGGTGAGCTGACCGGGGAAAGCCTCCAGGAGCCCGGCAAGCAGATCAAACTGTCCGACTACGCCGGAAAAGTGGTCCTGCTGAACATCTGGGGCGCCTGGTGCGGCCCGTGCCGGGCGGAAGCCCCGGAACTGCAGAAGCTCGCCGACGACAACAAGGAAGCCGGCCTGCAGGTCCTCGGGATCGACGTCCGCGACGACATCAGAAGCCAGCCGCAGGACTTCGTGAAGAACTGGAACCTGACGTATCCGTCGATCTACGACAAAGCCGGCCGGACCCTGCTGGCGCTGAAGGGCTACCCGCGCAACGCCGTGCCGAGCACGATCATCCTGGACCGCCAGCACCGGGTGGCGGCCGTCTACCTGGTGCCGGTCCTCGCCGGCGACCTCCAACCCCTGATCAAGCAGCTCACCGCCGAGCCGGCTTAGTGCTGAACTGGGGCTTTGTGTGACGTGGGACCTAGGTCCTGGGTGCCGGTCATGGGGTGGTCCGCTCGGCTGCTTACCCTCCTTGGTGTGAATCCGACCGAGATCGCCATGTCGGGGCCGTTGCTGGTCGCCGGCGGGTTGGCCTTGGTCGCGGGCATGGTGTCGTTCGCCTCGCCGTGTGTCGTCCCGCTCGTGCCTGGTTACCTGGCGTATCTGGCCGCCCTGGTGGGGGCGGACACACCGGCCGGGGACGTCGCGGAGGGGACCAAGCGCGGACGGTTCCGGGTGCTCGGCGCGGTCGGATTGTTCGTGCTCGGGTTCACCGTTGTCTTCACCGCCGCCGTGGGCGGGTTGGTGTGGGTGTCCGACCAGTTGATCATCAACCAGGACGCGCTGCAGCGGGTCGGCGGGGTGGTGATGATCCTGATGGCCCTGGTGTTCGTCGGTCTGGTGCCGGCGCTGCAACGGGACGTGCGGTTCCACAAGCTGCCGCGGGGCGGTCTGGTCAGCGCGCCCATCCTGGGCGCCATCTTCGGGCTGGGGTGGACGCCGTGCATCGGGCCGACGTTGTCCGGTGTGCTGACGATCGCGGCGACCACGGGCGGCGCGGGCGCGCGGGGCATCCTCCTGGTGCTCCTGTACTGCCTGGGGCTGGGTGTGCCGTTCCTGCTCATCGCGTTGGGGGCGAGATGGGCGGTACGGGCCACCGGGTGGCTCCGGCGTAACAGCCGGAAGGTGCAGATCTTTGGCGGCGTGCTCATGTTCGCCGTCGGGGTGCTTCTGGTGACTGGGCTGTGGGGCGAGTTCATCGCGTGGCTGCGGTACGCGTTCGTCAGCAACGTAAGGCTTCCGTTGTGATCGCGTTCCTGCGCAACACGTGGCGCGGCCTGACGTCCATGCGGACCGCGCTCATCCTGCTTTTCCTCCTGGCGCTCGCCGCGATGCCCGGAGCGTTGTTGCCGCAGCGGTCGTTGAACTCGGCCAAGACCGCGGACTACATCGCCCAACACGGGTGGTGGGGGCGGCTGCTGAACAAGCTGCAGTTCTTCGACGTGTACGCCAGTGTCTGGTTCTCCGCGGTCTACCTGCTGCTGTTCATCTCGCTGGTCGGCTGCCTGCTGCCCCGGCTTTTCGAGTACCTGAAGGCGGTCAACGCCAAACCCGTCCTCACCCCGCGCAACCTCAAGCGGATGCCGCACCACGTCGAGTCCACTGTGGACAAAGCGCCGGTCGAGGTCATCGCGGACGCCAAGGTGCGGCTGCGCGGCTGGCGCATGGTCGTGCGGGAGGAAGACGACGGCGGCCGGACGCTGTCCGCGGAGAAGGGGTTCCTCCGCGAGACCGGCAACCTGGTGTTCCACTTCGCCATGCTGGGCCTGATCGTCGCGCTCGCGCTCGGCAAGCTGTTCGGCTACGAGGGCCAGGTCATCGTCAAGGCCGACGGCAGCCAGGAGTTCTGCAACTCCGGCGTCCTCGGCTACGACTCGTTCCACCCGGGGCTGCGGGTGGACGGCACCGACCTGTCGCCGTTCTGCCTCAAGGTCACGTCGTTCACGCCGACCTACCTGGCGAACGGCCAGCCCGAGAAGTTCGAGGCCGACCTGCGCTACCAGGCCGGCGACGACATCGACAACGGCACCTGGCGGCCGTACACCCTCGAGGTCAACTCGCCGCTACGCACCGAAGGCGACCGGGTCTACCTCCTCGGCAACGGTTACGCACCGGTGTTCACGGTCACGTTCCCCAACGGCGAGAAACGCACCATGGACACCCAGTGGCGCACCACCGACAACATCACCTACCTGTCCGAAGGGGCGACGAAGTTCGACCCGCCGGGCATCACGGACGCGCAGCAAAGAAGGACCAAACAGCTCGCCATCACCGGCCTTTTCGCCCCCACCGCCGAGCTGCGCGGCACGCTGCTGGACTCCAGCTACCCCGACCTGCGCGACCCCGCGGTCGCGGTCGACGTCCTGCAGGGCGACACGGGGGTGGACAACGGCCGCGGCCAGTCGATCTTCACTGTGGACCAGTCCCTGATCGACGACGGCCGGCTCAAACGGGTGCTTCGCACCAACATGCGACCCGGTGAACACCGCACGCTGCCGGACGGCACGGACATCTCCTTCGACAGCGTGAAAAGGTGGGTTTACCTGCAGGTTTCGCACGACCCCGGGCAGGTCTGGGTGCTCGTGTTCGCGATCTGCCTGATTGTCGGGATCGGGGCGTCCCTCACGATCAGGCGACGTCGGCTGTGGGTGCGGGCGGCGCCTGCGGACGGTGGCCGTACCGTGGTCGAGGTCGGCGGGCTCGCGCGCACCGACCAGGCCGGATACGGCGAGGAATTCACCAGGCTCTCGAAGGACGTGCTGGGAGGCACCCGCTGATGGTCAACGAGACCCTCGCCCGCTACAGCGACTGGACGTACGGCGCCGCAGTCGTCATCTACGTCTTCGCCATGGTGTTCGCCCTGATCGAGCAGGCGTACACCAAGCCACGTCGCGTCCGGGCCGAAGCCCGCCAGTTGGCGACCGTCGGCGGCCCCGCCGTGGTGGAGACCCCCAAGGTCCCGGTGGGCCGGCCGGAGCGTGGCCGGGCCGACCGGATCGGCCGGATGGGCGCCTCGCTGCTGATCCTCGGCGTCCTGTTGCACTTCATGTCCATCGTGTTGCGCGGGGTCGCTACCGAGCGTCCGCCCTGGGGCAACATGTACGAGTACATGACCCTGGTGACGTTCGTGGCCATGGCGACCTGGGTCGTGCTGATGCGGAAGTTCCCGGTCCGCAGGGTTTCGGCGTTCGTGCTGCTGCCGGTCGTGATCCTGATGTTCCTCGGCGGCACGGTGCTGTACGCCAACGCGGCCCCGGTCGTGCCGGCGCTGCAGTCGTACTGGATGGTCGTGCATGTGACGGCCGCGGCGTCCGCGTCCGGCCTGTTCCTCGTGCCGGGTGTCGCCAGCATCCTTTACCTGGTCCGGACCAAATACGACAAGGACGACGGCAAGTTCACCCGGATCGGCCCGCGGCTGCCCGAGGCGGACGTGCTCGACCGGCTCGCCTACCGCACGACGATCATCGCGTTCCCGGTCTTCACGTTCGGGGTGATCTGCGGTGCCATCTGGGCGGAGTCCGCGTGGGGCCGCTTCTGGGGCTGGGACCCCAAGGAAACCGTCGCGTTCGTCGCGTGGGTCGTCTACGCGGCCTACCTGCACTCCCGCGCGACCGCGGGCTGGCGTGGCCGCCGAGCCGCGCTGATCAACATCCTCGGATTCGCGGGCACGGTGTTCAATCTGTTCTTCGTCAACCTGGTCAGCACCGGCCTGCACTCCTACGCGGGCGTCAGCTGACCTAACGGCGGGTAACCGTCACCGAACAGTGACGCACCCTGTTCGACCTGCTTCGGATCCTACGACTACCGTCGCACAAGATGGTCGAGGCGGTCTCGATCCTTGATGTCCGCAGGAGGGACCCCGGCGGTGACTGGACGCTACGACGACTCCGCCCAGCGACCTGATGTCGCTTGGCAGCCACCAGCCCCGCACGGCAACGCCGACGACAAACCCGCGGAACCCGAGGCGGCCGAACACCAGCCCGAACTGTACGTGGCGCCGACCGACCCGACACCCCGGCCGATCGTCGAGGGGTCCGGGCAGTACCCGGTCCCGGGCGGCTCCGGTCCGTACCAGGTGCCCGGCGGCTCCGGTCCCTATCCGGCACCCGGCGGGTCGGGTCCGTATCCCGTCCAGGGCGGCGGTTCAGGGCCCTACCAGGTCGCCGGCGGATCCGGACCGCAGCAAGTGCCGGGCGGTTCCGGTCCCTATCAGGTGCCCGGCGGGTCCGGGCCGTACCAGGTGGCAGGTGGCTCGGGGCCGCATCCGATGGCGCAGCAGGGTTTTCCGTACCCGCAGCAGCCTCAGCAGGGCTACGCGCCGCCGTCGCAGTACCCGCCGCAGCCGCAGCCGCAGCCCGGCCCACCGTCGCCGGTGTCCCACGAGTTGGCCACCAACCGGCTGGTCAAGCAGGAGAAGCGACGTCCGCAGTCCGGTTGGCGCAAGGCGCTCTTCTCGGCCAGCGGCGGCCTGGTCAACGTCGGCGAGAGCAACGAGGACACCCGCCGCCGTGAGCTGATCCAGCGGGTCAACCAGCCGCTGCGCGGCTGCTACAAGATCGCCATGCTGAGCCTGAAGGGCGGGGTGGGCAAGACCACGGTCACCACCACCCTCGGGTCGACGTTCTCGTCGCTGCGCGGCGACCGGGTGATCGCCGTGGACGCGAACCCCGACCGGGGCACGCTGTCGCAGAAGATCCCGCTGGAGACCACGGCCACCGTCCGGCACCTGCTGCGCGACGCCTCCCGGGTGACCAAGTACAGCGACGTGCGGGCGTACACGTCGCAGGGCCCAAGCCGGCTGGAGGTCCTTGCCAGCGAACAGGATCCGGCCGTGTCCGAGGCGTTCAGCGAGGACGACTACCGGCGGGTGGTCGCCCTGCTTGAGCACTTCTACAACATCGTGCTGACCGACTGCGGCACCGGCCTGATGCACTCGGCCATGAAGGGCGTGCTGGACCTCGCCGACTCACTCGTGATCGTGTCGTCCGGCTCGGTGGACGGCGCCCGCAGCGCCTCGGCCACGATCGACTGGCTGGACGCGCACGGCTACCGCGACCTGGTCGCCCGGTCGGTCGCGGTGATCAACTCGGTGCGGCCCAAGTCGGGCTCGGTGGACGTGGACAAGCTGGCCGCCCACTTCGCCGCCCGCTGCCGCGCGGTCTGCCAGATCCCGTTCGACCCGCACCTTGAGGAGGGCGCGGAGATCGAACTGGACCGGCTGCTGCCGGCCACCAGGCTGGCCCTCCTGGACATGGCCGCGATGGTCGCCGACGACTTCCCCAACGACACCAGGTAAACCCACGCGAGTGCGCTGAAGCACCACGAGGGCTGGTCTCAGGCCGGTGGGTCGTCGCCGGCCTTCTTGTTTCGCTCGTCCAGGCCACGCAGGAACTCTGGGTCGTCGTCGGGAGCGACGGAGCCGCGACGTGTCGGAACCGTGGCGTTCTGCGATCCGAACGCGCGCCACAGCAACACCGCGACGGTCAGCGCTCCGACCACGGCGAGCAGGTACAGCAGCATCCCGCCACCTCCAGGAGTGTCCTCCCTGACGAGGTTAGCCCGTTTCGGCGAAGAGCGCCGCCAAGGCATACGGGGAGATGGCGGAATGTAACCGTGCCAGTGGACGACACCGGCTGGGTGCTCTTCGTCACTCGGTGTGGTTGGCCTCGGTGGTGAGTTCGGCGAGCAGGGTCTTCACCTCGGACTCACGGAACCGACGGTGGCCGCCGGGGGTGCGGATCGACCCGATCCGGCCCGCGGTGGCCCAGCGGGTGACGGTTTTGGGGTCGACCCGGAAGAGGGCCGCCACCTCGCCGGGGGTGAGCAGCCGCTCACTGACATGGCCAACGGTTGCGGTCACATCCGCCTCCTTCAGGATCCCGGCCGGAAAGTTCTGACTTGATTCCCGGCTTACCGGTCGCATCGTGTCATCTCGACCATCGGGTACTCGAACGGCTAAGCGATAGTAAAGAGGTAGTAAGGGGCAAAACGCCCACTCAGGACAGGTTGGCGGCACGCCGTAGGCTGCGAGCGTGGACGACTTGGACCGCCGGATCATCACCGAGCTGCGGCTGCACGGCCGTGCCACGTACGCCGAGCTAGGACGTCAGGTCGGGCTCTCCGCGTCGGCCGTGCACGAACGGGTCGGCAAGCTGGAGTCCAATGGCGTGATAACCGGCTACCACGCCACAGTAGACCCGCGGGCCATAGGTTTGGGGGTCACCGCGCTGGTCGGTATCCAGCCGACCGACACCGCCGTCGACGACGAGGTGGCCGTCGAGCTCGCTGAACTGGCCGAAGTCGAATCCTGCTGGGCGGTCGCGGGGGACGAGGCGTTCGTGGTCAAGGTGCGCGTGCCGACCGTGGACGAGCTGGAACGCACCCTCGCCCGGCTGCGCCGGATCAGCGGGGTCGCCCGGACCCACACGACCGTGGTGCTGTCCACCAGGTTCGAGGGCCGCCCGAACACGTTGGACGCCGGGTAGGCTCTGCGATTGTGGAAGCCCGCCTCAGCCGAGACATCGTGCTGTACACGGCCGCGCGCCTCGGGCTCGTCGCCGTGGTCGCGGCCGTGCTCGTGTTGTTCAAAATTCCTTTGCTCGTCGCGTTGGCGGTCGCTGTCGTGACCGCGTTCCCGCTGAGCCTGCTGTTGCTGCGCGGCCTCAACCAGCGCGTCACCAACGCGATGAACGAGCGGAGCGACGCGCGCCGGGCGGAACGCGCCAGGCTGCGTGCCCAACTGCGGGGCGAGGAGAACTCCTAGCCACGCCTGCGCGGTCGTGCGCGGAGCAAGATGGCCGTGATGAGGACCAGCAGAACCACCGCGCCCGCGAGCCACGGCCATGCCTCGGGAGACATCCCGGACGTGCCTCCGGCGACGTAGCGGGTGACCACCTCGCGATGCGGGTCGTCGTTGGCCGACTGGGTGATCCGGACGTCCTGGGTGATCACCGACGGGGTGCCCCACTGGCCGTCGTACCTGGTCACGTACGTGTTCCTGGAGTCGTCGCGGCCGGCGAAGTAAAGCTGGAACTCCTGGTTCGGCGCCGGGGACGTGGCGTCCATCTTGTGCGGCGCGAGCACGTACAGCCGCAGCGCCTGCGGTGTGGTGGCCAGGCCGGACAGCCGCATCGGGTACACCGGGTCGGCCGTGTCGAACGCGATCCGCAGCGGCGGCAGCACCCCGTGCAGGGTCCCGCCCTGGGCCGCGGTCAGCCGGACGGCCGCGAACGACCAGCCGCCGTCCAGGTACGGGGTCATCCCGGTGGCCAGCTGCGGCGGCAGGCTGAAGCCGTTGTCGGTGAGCCACTGGGCCACGTCGGCCGAGGTCCGGCCGGTCAGCTGGGCGACGGTGTACGGACCGATCTGGGTGTGCTGGCTGACCGTCACCCCGCCGCCGGGCGGCGCCGCGGCCATGTTGCCGCCCCCGACCCCTGACCCGGTGCGGACGTCGCGGTACTCGGGCTTGGTGAAGTCGTCCAGGTACGTGAAGTCCTTCTCGTCACCCAGGCTGACGTCCGCCTTGGTGGGCACCGGCATCACCCACGCCGCCCTGGTCGCCGTCGTGTCCGCGGCGAACTGCATGCTGACCGTCTCCTTGCCCTGGTCCAGGGCGACGATCGCGGTCTCCTGCCCGACCCGCACCTTCTGGTCGCCGACGAACCCGCCGCACGCGCACGCCTGCGCTGTCATCGGTGTCGCCACCTGCAGCGTCAGCAGCGCCGCGACCACCCCCAAGAGCTTTCTCATGCGCCTTGGACGGTGGCCCGCTCGACGCCGGTTGACGGGGTGTCCCGATTGTTACTGTCGCCCCATGACCAGTGTGGACCGATGTAGTGAGACCACCAGGGACTGGGTGTGCGAGGCCGTCCGGATCATCGAGGCCGACGCCAACCGCAGCGCCGACACCCATCTGCTGCCGTTCCCGCTGCCGCCGGACTGGGATGTCCGGCTCTACCTCAAGGACGAGTCGACCCACCCGACCGGCTCGCTCAAGCACCGCCTGGCCAGGTCGCTGTTCCTGTACGCGCTGTGCAACGGCTGGATCACCGAGGGCACCCCGGTGATCGAGGCGTCGTCCGGGTCGACGGCGGTGTCCGAGGCGTACTTCGCCCGGCTGCTGAACCTGCCGTTCATCGCGGTGATGCCGGCGTCCACCAGCCCGGAGAAGGTCGCGCTGATCGAACGCCAGGGCGGCCGGTGCCATTTCGTGGACCAGCCGAGCGCCATCTACGCCGAGTCCCGGCGGCTGGCCGGTGAGCTGGGCGGGCACTACATCGACCAGTTCACGCACGCCGAACGGGCCACGGACTGGCGCGGCAACAACAACATCGCCGAGTCGATGTTCCAGCAGATGGCGCTCGAACCGCATCCGGAGCCGGCGTGGGTGGTGGTCGGCGCGGGTACGGGCGGCACGAGCGCGACTATCGGCCGCTACATCCGGTACCGGTCGATGCGCAGCCACCTGGCCGTGGTCGACCCGGAGTGCTCGGTGTTCTTCGACGCGTGGCGGGACACGCTGCCCGACCTGACCGGCTGCCGGGGGTCGCGGATCGAGGGCATCGGCCGGCCGCGGGTCGAGCCGTCGTTCCTCGGCCAGGTGATCGACCGGATGCTCAAGGTCCCGGACGCGGCGTCGGTCGCGGCGATCCGGTACGTCGAGCCGTTGCTCGGCCGCCGGGTGGGCGGGTCGACGGGCACGAACCTGTGGGGCTCGTTCCAGGTCATCTCGGAGATGGTGGCCGAGGGCACGCAGGGCAGCGTCGTGACGTTGTTGTGCGACGGCGGCGAGCGGTACGCCCACACGTACTACTCGGATGAGTGGCTCGCGAAGAACTCGATGGACCTGGAGCCGTACTACCGGGTGCTGGCCGACTTCTTCCACACCGGCGTCATGCGAGAACCGCAGCGACAGTCGTAGCCACCGCCCAGATGAGCATTGCCAGCGCGGTGTCCTTGAGTGCGGGGATCAGCGCCGGCCCGACCGCCCCTGTCAGTACTTTGTGGACGGACGGGATCGCCGTCGCGGCGGCGAGCAGCCCGAGCAGCATCCACGGACTGACGATCGAGAGCCCGAGCGTGACCACGAACGGTGCCAGGGCGAGGGTGCTGTAGAGGTACCGCGCGCCTTTGTCGCCGAGCCGGACGGCCAGGGTCCTCTTGCCCGACTCGGCGTCCGTCGGCCGGTCGCGCAGGTTGTTCGCGGCCATCACCGCGGCCGAGAACGAGCCCAACGCCAGCGAAGCGACCACGCCGAGCCAGGTGACCTGTCCGGTTTGGACGTACATGGTGCCGAGCACCGGAATCGGTCCGAAGAAGAAGAAGACCGCGACCTCACCGAGGCCGATGTAGCCGTACGGCTTCTTGCCGCCGGTGTAGAACCACGCCCCGAGCAGGCTGATCACACCGACCGCCAACAGCCACCACTGACGGGAGGTGACGACGAGGGCGAAACCGGCGGCGCACGCGATGCCGAAGCACGCGAACGCGGCCGTACGGACCATCTCCGCCGGCACCAGACCGGACGCCACGAGCCGCAGCGGCCCCACGCGCTCGGCGTCGGTGCCTCGGATGCCGTCGGAGTAGTCGTTGGCGTAGTTCACGCCCACCTGGAACGCCAACGCCACGAGGAGCGCCAGCAGGGCCTGCCACCACACGAACCCGCCGAGGGCCACCGCCGCTCCGGCACCCACCAGCACGGGTGACACGGAATTGGGCAACGTGCGGACGCGTGCGCCCGCCATCCACTGCGCGACAGTAGCCATACCCACAGTTTTACAAACTGGTCAGGAGTGCCCGCACGGCCGCCTTGTCGATCTTCCCTGGGCCACGCAGCGGCAGCGCGTCGACGACCCGCAGGACCTTCGGCACGGCCGGCGCGCCCAGTTCGGCCCGGACCTGCTCACGCAACGCGTCGAGGTCCGCGTCGGCGGCGACCACCACGGCGGCCACGATCTGGCCCCACTCGGGGTCGTCCAGCCCGACCACGCACGCAGCCGGCACGTGCCGTTCCAGCAGGCGCTCCACGGCCGAGGCGGGCACCTTGACCCCACCTGTGTTGATCATGTCGTCGGCGCGGCCCAGGATGGTCAACCGGCCGTCGACCCACTGGCCCAGGTCGGACGTGACGAACCAGCCGTCCACGAACGCCGCCGCGGTCAGGTCGGGACGGTTGCGGTAGCCACGCGCCAGCACAGGCCCGGACAACGCCACACGCCCGGCAGTGCTGATGCTCGACCCTGCAAGCAGGTCTTCGGCTAGCCGCACGGACACCCCATCCAGCGGCACGCCGTCGTAGACGCAACCGCTTGCGGTCTCGCTCATCCCGTACGCCGTGACGACCGGTAGCCCGGCTGCGGCAGTGCGGAGTTCCGCTCCCATCGGGGCCCCACCGAGCACGATCCCGTCCAGTGCCGCCAGCGCCGACCGGGCCGGCGTGTCCACCAGTCGGGCCAGTTGGGTGGGCACCAGGGCGGTGTAGTGCCTGCCGGGGGACGCCAGCAGCTGGTCGGCGGCGGCCAGGAAGTCCTCGGCCCGGAAGCCGGTCGACAGGTCCTGCACCACCGGCGGCGAGCCGGCGAGCAGCGACCGTACGACGACCTGGATCCCGCCGATGTACCGGGCCGGCGTGGCCAGCAGCCACCGGCCGGGCCCGCCGAGGCGCGCGTGGGTCGCCTCCGCCGACGCCCGCAGTGCCCCGGCGGACAGGAGGACGCCTTTGGGCTCGCCGGTCGATCCCGAGGTCGCCACCACGACCGCGGTCGGATCGTCCGGCGAGTCCTCGTCCGGGCCCAGCGGACCGGCCAGGTCAGCGGGCCCACCGGGCAGCAGCGCGGGACCCGACCCGGCCAGTGCCGCGGGCAGTCGGTCCCACAGCTCCGCCGGGTCGATGACGACGATGGACCTCATCAGTAGTGGTACGGGAACGGCGTCCAGTCCGGGCGGCGCTTCTCCAGGAAGGCGTCCCGGCCCTCGACGGCCTCGTCGGTCATGTACGCCAGCCTGGTCGTCTCCCCGGCGAACAGCTGCTGGCCCACCAGCCCGTCGTCGATCAGGTTGAACGCGTACTTCAGCATCCGCTGCGCGGTCGGCGACTTGCCGTTGATCTCCCGCGCCCACTCCAACGCCGTCGACTCCAGCTCCGCGTGCGGCACGACGGCGTTCACCGCCCCCATGTGGTGCATGTCCTGCGCGGTGTACGTACGGCCGAGGAAGAAGATCTCGCGCGCGAACTTCTGACCGACCTGACGGGCCAGGTAGGCCGAGCCGTAGCCGCCGTCGAAGCTGCCCACGTCCGCGTCGGTCTGCTTGAACCGGGCGTGCTCCTCGGAGGCCAACGTGAGATCGCACACCACGTGCAGGCTGTGCCCGCCACCCGCGGCCCACCCGGGCACGACCGCGACCACGACCTTCGGCATGAACCTGATGAGTCGTTGGCACTCCAGGATGTGCAGGCGGCCGGCGCGGGCCGGGTCGATCGTGTCGGCCGTCTCCCCGTCGGCGTACTGGTAGCCGGTCCGGCCGCGGATCCGCTGGTCGCCGCCGGAGCAGAACGCCCAGCCGCCGTCCTTCGGCGACGGACCGTTGCCGGTCAGCAGCACGCAGCCGACGTCGGCGCTCATCCGGGCGTGGTCCAGCGCCCGGTACAGCTCGTCGACGGTGTGCGGACGGAACGCGTTGCGCACGTCGGGCCGGTCGAACGCGATCCGGACGGTCCCGGAGTCCACTGCCCGGTGATACGTAATGTCGGTGAAGTCGAACCCGGGCACGACACGCCAGGCCTTGGGGTCGAACAGCTCCGAAACGACACTCTCTGCCACGTTTGCGAGGATAGGCGCGTGAATCCGTCGACCGCACAGGCCATGGTCATCGTCGACGAACTGGCGCGCAACGACGTGCGTGACGTCGTCGTCTGCCCCGGCTCGCGCAACGCGCCGCTGAGCGTGGCCCTGTTCGAGGCGGCCCGGGACGGGCGGCTGCGGCTGCACGTGCGGGTGGACGAGCGCAGCGCCGCGTTCCTCGCCATGGGGCTGATGGTGGCGACCCGCCGGCCGGCCGCGGTGGTGTGCACGTCCGGGACGGCCGTGGCGAACCTGCATCCGGCGGTCCTGGAGTCGTACCACTCGGGCCTCGGGCTGCTGGTGATCACCGCGGACCGGCCGCCGGAGCTGCACGGCAGCGGCGCCAACCAGACGATCGACCAGCGCAACCTGTTCGCGCCCGCGGCGATCCTGGTGGACTTCCCGGTGGCCGAGCGGCGGGCCGGGCTGAACCCGGTGTGGCGCGGCCTGGTGTGCCGGGCGATCGCGCAGGCCGAGTCGGGCCGTCCGGTGCAGGTGAACGTGCCGTTTCGGGAGCCGCTGCTGCCAGGGTTCGCGCACGAGTGGCCGGAGGAGCTGGCCGGCCGCCCGGACGGGGTGCGCTGGACGACGTCGGCGCCGGCCCGTTCGGTGGCCGGCAGCCGGGTGGATTTTCCTTTGCCGGCAAGGACTTTGATGGTCGTCGGCAGTGGCCGTGCGGACCGGGCGGCGGCCGCGTGCGAGGTGGCGACCCGGGCCGGGTGGCCGATCGTGGCTGAACCGGTGGCCACCACCGGAACCGCGGGCGTGATCAGGTGCGGCCCGTTGTTGCTCAACTGTCTTGACCGGGCCACGGACCTGCGGCCGGAGGCGGTCGTGGTGGTCGGCCGGCCCACGTTGTCGCGCGGGGTGCGTGGCCTGATGGGCAAGGCGCCGGTCTACGGGATCGGCGACCATCCACAGTGGACGGACCCGCAGTACGTGGCGATCCACGTCCGCGGCTGGCTGGACACCACGGACATGCCGTACGTCCAGGGCCACGACCCGGACTGGCTGACCGCGTGGCGGACCGCGGCCGACCGCGCGTCGACCGTGGTGGACAAGCTGCTGGAAGAGGAGGAATGGCCGTCCGGGCTGCGGCTCGCGCGGGACGTCCTGGCCGCGCTGCCGACCGGGGCCGTGCTGTTCCTCGGCTCGTCCAACCCGGTCCGGGACGTCGACCTGGTCGCCGAAGCCCGCTCGGACGTGACGATCCACGCCAACCGCGGAGTGGCGGGCATCGACGGGAACGTCTCCACCGCCGCCGGCATCGCCCTGGGCGACCCCGGCCGCCCGGCGTACGCGCTGCTCGGCGACCTGACGTTCCTGCACGACTCGAACGGCCTGCTCATCGGCCCCGAAGAGGCCCGGCCGAACCTCACGGTCGTGGTGCTGAACGACGACGGCGGCGGCATCTTCTCCCTGCTGGAGCAAGGCGCGGCCGAGTACCGCGACAGCTTCGAGCGGGTCTTCGGCACACCGCACGGCGTGGACATGGCCGCCCTCTGCGCCGGGTACCGCGTCCCGCACACAATGGCAACGTCACCTTCGCAACTCCGCGAAGCTCTGGCGACGCCGGACGGTCTGCGCGTCGTCGAAGTCCAATCGGACCGGGCGCGGCTGCGGGACTTGCACGCGCGGCTGCGGGCAGCTGTCTCAGATGCCGTTTTTGGGTAGTCCCGTCCTCTGAGAACCGTACTTCGGCGGGTATTCGCCCACCAGCGGCCTGGCTAGGTTCTAGACCACCTTCGGCATAACCAAAGGGGTCACACAATGTTCCTCAGATCGAGACTGCGGTTAGCCTCCTCCGCGGCAGGGCTCGTCACGGTGCTGTGCGGCGGCGTGGCAGGCGCCGCGCCCGCGCCTGGGGCGGCGGGTGTGGGCGACCCGTACTACCCGAACGCCGGCAACGGTGGTTACAGCATCTCGCACTACAACATCAGGTTGACCTACAACCCGGCGACGGACCTGTTGTCGGGCAACACCACGATCCTGGCCACGGCCACCCAGGACCTGTCCAGCTTCGACCTGGACTTCCTGCTGCCGATCAAGTCGTTGCGGGTGAACAACTTCCTCGCGCAGACACGCACCGCGGCGGTGGGCGAGGTCGTGGTCACGCCGCAGGCCCCGCTCGTCAAGGGCAGCAACATCACCATCGTCGTGGAGTACGCGGGCACACCCTCCACGGTGAAGGACGCGACCGGCTTCACCGCCTGGAAGAAGACCCCCGACGGCGCGCTCGCCAACGACGAGCCGGACATCTCGCCGTGGTGGTACCCGGGCGACAACCACCCCACCCAGAAAGCGACCTACGACGTCTCGGTGGCCGTGCCGAACGGCACCTCCGTGCTGTCCAACGGCACGCTCGTCAGCACCGCCCCGCAGATCAACGGCTGGACCCGGTGGAACTGGCGCAGCACCAAGCCACAGGCGTCGTACCTGACGTACATCGCGGTCGGCAACTTCGAGATCAGGAACGCCGTCGCGACCAACGGCCAGCGGATCATCACCGCGTACAGCGCGAACCTCGGGGACAACGCGGACGCGGCCAAGGCGAGCGTCGAGCGCACCGGTGAGATCATCGAGTTCGAGTCGTCGGTGTTCGGCGACTACCCGTTCGAGGCGCAGGGCGGTGTCGTCAGCCCCGGCATCAACTTCGCACTGGAGAACCAGACCCGTCCGGTGTACTCCAACGCGTTCTTCCGCGCGGGCGCGAACACTTCCGTGATCGCGCACGAGAACGCCCACCAGTGGTTCGGCGACTCCGTGTCAGTGCAGGCGTGGCGGAACATCTGGCTGAACGAGGGTTTCGCGACCTACGCGCAGTACCTGTGGTCCGAGCACGAGGGTGAGGGCACGGCGGCCGAGGTCGCCCAGTACTACTACGACCTGCGTCCGGCGGACGACCCGTTCTGGCAGTTCGTGGTGGCGTCGCCCGGCGCCGGCAACGAGTTCAACAACGCCGTGTACCAACGCGGCGGGATCACGTTGCAGGCCCTGCGCAACAAGATCGGCGACGACAACTTCTTCAACCTGTTGAAGACGTGGACGTCCAGCCACAAGTACGGCAACGGCACCATCGAGCAGTTCATCGCGCTCGCGGAGAAGATCTCCGGCCAGCCGTTGTTCGACTTCTTCCAGACGTGGCTGTTCACCCCCGGCAAGCCGGCCGGCGGGATCGGCAACCCGGCCACCGCGGCGCTGTCCGCGAAGGTGGCCAAAGCCAAGCCCAAGTCCGTCGACCAGATCGATCTGACCCACCAGATCCTCGCGACGGAATCCCACCACTGATGATCACCCGGGGTTTGCCGGTCCCGGCAAACCCCGGGGTTTCACCGGCTACAGTGCCTCGCGTGGGGACAAGGGCGGTGAAGGTTCGGCGGGTGACGGCGATCTCGCTCGTGTCGTTCGGCGGGGTCATCACGTTCCTGGCCGTCCTGCTGTTGATCGGCACCTACCGGCAGGACGTGGCCCTCAACTCGCGGGCCGTCGGCACCACGGCCGAGGTCGTGTCGGTCGCGTTCGACCGCACGCTGGTCCGGTATCAGACCCCGGACGGGGCCGTGCACCTGCCGCCCGACGGCATCTCGTTCCCGAAGGGCCTGCAGGTCGGCCAGATCGTCCAGGTCGAGTACGACGCGGCCCACCCCGACGTGGTGAAAGTGGCCGGGCGAGGGGCGTACCTGGCGTTGTTGCCGGTGGGCACGTTGCTGCTGTTCCTCTGGCTCGTCATCGTGCCTGTGGTGTGGTGGCTCAGGCGCGCTACGCGGTCGCCGTCTCCTGCCACCAGCTGAGCACTTCCTCCGAGACGCCGGGCGCGGCCACGAGCAGGCCGTCCACGGGCAACGCGGCGTCCGATCCGTGCCTGTCCCACACGACGGCGCCTGCCTCGATCGCCAACGCCACCGCGCCGGCCACGTCCCACTCGTGGTAGCTGTGCAGCACCGCGGCCGCCGCGTGCCCTAGCGCCACCTGAGCGATGGCCAGGGCCGCCGAGCCCAGCACCCGCACACCGGCGTGCGCCAACGCGGCACGTTCGATGAACCCACCCATCCCCGGCCACGGACCTGTCCGCGTCAGTTCCGTGCACACGATGGACCGCGCGCACGTGAAGCGGTCCGTTAACGACACCTGCACACCGTTCGCACGGGCCCCACGGCCCCGTGCGGCCGCGTAGATCTGTCCCCGGTACGGATCCGCCACCACACCTACGACCGGCCCTGAGGCGTCCACCAGGGCCAGGCTGTAGGCACACCACGGGACGCCGGCCACGTAGTTGGCCGTGCCGTCCACCGGGTCCACCACCCAGCGGTACTCCGCGTCCTCCGAGCCCAGGTCGGCGCCGAACTCCTGGCCGACCACGGGCATCCCGGGGAACTCGGACGTCAGCACCCGGCGGGTGTGCCGTTCCAGGGTCCGGTCGGTGTCGGTGACCCAGTCGAACGGCGAGTCCTTGCCACTGGGTCGCGCGCCACGTCCGGCGGTTGCCGTGATGACATCCGTCGCGTCGTTGGCCAGCCGGCCGGCCACTTCCAGGGCCCTTGACAGCAGTCCAGGCTCGACTGGCCTGGGCGGGCGCGATGACAAGAGGGTCATGCCGACCTAGAGTGACCGCGCTGGGTGTCCGGCAAACGTCGGGAAGGTGGCCAGCGAAGGATCGCAAGGCCACACGTTGGAAGTTTCGGCTTCGTTCCCCGGCTGGTCACGCGCTCGTCGCCGCTGTGCTCGGATTCGGGATCATCGTGTGGCTCGTGCGAGTCGCCATTGTCACCGAGAGCTTTCTGCCGCAGGTGAACGGCGTGACCAACTCCGTTCTGCGGGTCGTCGAGCACCTGCGCGCACACGGGCACGAGGCGTTGATCGTGGCGCCCGGGCCAGGGCCGGAAGCGTATCTCGACGTTCCGGTCGTCCGGACCCGCGCGGTCGACGTCCCCGTGGTGACGTCGCTGCCGATCGGGGTGGCCGGGCCGAAGGTCACCACCGCCCTGCTGGATTTCGAGCCGGACGTGGTGCACCTGGCGTCGCCGTTCGTGCTCGGCTTCGGCGGCATGCGGGCCGCGCGTCGGCTCGGCGTGCCGACGGTCGCGATCTACCAGACGGACGTCGCCGGGTTCGCCGCCGCGTACGGTCTCGCGCGCGGTGCGCGGGCGGCGTGGCTGTGGATCCGCCGGTTGCACACGTTCGCCGACCGGACGCTGGCGCCGTCGACGGACGCGGTCCAGTCGCTGGTCGCGCACGGGGTGCCGCGCGTTCACCGGTGGGGACGAGGGGTGGACACTGAGCTGTTCAACCCGGTCAGAAGGGACGAAACGCTCCGTTCGGAGCTGGCGCCGAACGGCGAGCTCCTGGTCGGGTACGTCGGCCGGCTGGCCCCGGAGAAGCAGGTGGACCGGCTGGCCGCGCTGAGCGGCATGCCCGACGTGCGGCTGGTGATCGTCGGGGACGGGCCGGACATGGCGCGGCTGCGCGACCGGCTGCCGAACGCCGCGTTCCTGGGTTTCCGGACCGGCGAACCGCTGGCCACCGCGTACGCGAGCCTGGACGTGTTCGTGCACACCGGGCCGCACGAGACGTTCTGCCAGGCCGTGCAGGAGGCGATGGCGTCGGGTGTGCCGGTGATCGCGCCGGACGCGGGCGGCCCGCGTGACCTCGTGCACCACGGCAAGACCGGCTATCTCCTCGGCGACATGCGCGTCCAGTTGGGCCCCGCGGTGGAAGCCCTGCGGGATCCGGCGTTGCGCGAGCGGATGGCGACCGCCGGCCGGCGTGCGGTCACTGGACGCACGTGGTCGGCGGTGTGCGACGAGCTGCTGGGGCACTACGCCGCGGTGACCCGCCTGGCCCAGGCGGCGTGATGCGGGTCGTCCAGCTGGCCAACTTCTACGGTCCGAAGTCCGGCGGGCTGCGCACGGCCCTGCACCACCTCGGCGCCGGCTACTGCGCCCGGGGTCACGAGGTGATCCTGGTCGTCCCGGGCGACGGGCACGCGGACACCCGGATCGCCGGCGGGGTGCGCCGGATCACGTTGCCCGCGCCGCGCATCCCCGGCACCGGCGGCTACCGGGCGGTGGACCCGTGGCGGGTCCGGAAGCTGCTGGAACACCTCAGACCCGACCGGCTGGAGGTCTCCGACCGGCTCACGCTGCGGGGGATGGGCCGCTGGGCCCGGGAGCACGACGTGCCCAGCGTGGTCATCTCGCACGAGCGGCTGGACCGGCTGCTTGAACAGTTCCTGCTGCCGCCGACCTGGGCACGCGGTGTCGCGGACTTCGCGAACCGGCGGATGGCCGCGGCGTACGACACGGTCGTCTGCACCACCGCGTTCGCCCGTGAGGAGTTCGACCGGATCGGCGTCGCCAACGTCCGCCGGGTTCCGCTCGGGGTGGACCTGGCCACGTTCACCCCGGCCCGGCGACGCACCGACCTGCGCCACGATCTGGCGCCGGACGTCGACACCCTGTTGATCCACTGTGGACGTCTCTCGCCGGAGAAGCACGTCGAGCGAAGCGTGGACACGTTGGCGCGACTGCGTTCCGAGGGGCACCGGGCCCGGCTGGTGGTCGCCGGGGACGGGCCGAGTATGAGCTCGTTGCGACGCCGGGCATCCGGCCTGCCCGTGACGTTCCTCGGGTTCGTGCAGAACCGGCACGACGTGGCCGATCTCCTTGCCACAGCGGACATCTCACTCGCGCCAGGTCCACATGAGACATTCGGGCTCGCCGCGCTCGAAGCACTGGCCTCCGGGACGCCGGTGGTGGTGTCCGCGTCGTCCGCGCTGCGGGAGATCGTCCGGCCCGGCTGCGGCGCGGCCGTGGACGACCACGCGGACGCGTTCGCCGGCGCGGTGGCGGACCTGCTGGCCGCCCCGGAGCCCCGGCGACGGGCCGCCGCGCGCGCCCGCGCCGAGGAGTTCAGCTGGCGGTCTTCGGTACACGGCATGCTGAGAGCGCTCAGTCTCGCCTAGAGTCTGGTCATGTCGCGTGCCAGCCTCGAGAAGAAGCCGCGCGAGGTCGCCGAGATGTTCGACGGCGTCGCTCGCCGGTATGACCGGACCAACTCGGTGATGACGTTGGGGTACGACCGGCGCTGGCGCGAGATGACCCGCAGGGCCCTGGACCCGCAGCCCGGCGAGCAGATCCTCGACCTCGCCGCCGGCACCGGCGTCTCCACGGTCGCGTTCGCCCGGACCGGGGCGTGGTGCGTGGCCGCGGACTTCTCGGTCGGCATGCTGCACGGCGGCGACGCCCGTGAGCTGCCCCGAGTCGCCGCCGACGCGATGCGCCTGCCGTTTGCCGACAACTCGTTCGACGCGGTCACCGTCGTCTTCGGCATCCGGAACTTCCACAACACCGTCGAGGCCCTCAAAGAGATGCGGCGGGTGATCAAGCCTGGCGGCCGGTTGCTGGTCTGCGAGTTCTCGCGGCCCAAGTTCCGGCCGTTCCGGTCGGTCTTCTACTGGGGCATGAAGCGGGTCGCGCCGATCATCGCCCGGCTGGTGTCCTCCAACCCGGCGGCCTACCGGTACCTGGGCGAGTCGATCAAGGACTGGCACTCCCAGCTGGGCCTGGCCGAACTGATCGAGGCCGCGGGCTGGGCCGAGGTGGAGTGGATGGACCTGACCTTCGGCGTGGTCGCCCTGCACCGGGCGACCAAGCCGAGGTGACTCAGGTGACCGTCCCGGTCAGGTCCAGGTCCGGGTAGGCCCCGGGCTGCCCGGGAGGTGTCCCGTGCAGGTGGAGCTGCCTGGCCGGACCGGGTTCGTGACCGGCGGCGGTCGGGATGGCGACGTCAGTACTCACCGAGCCGGGCGGGATGTCCACGAACAGGGCCAGCCCGGTCTGCGACAGTGGCCGGGACGGCAACGGATCCTCGCCCGAGTTGAGCAGTAACCACTGCGGGTCGACGTCCGTGGTGGTCAGCTCCGGCCCGGTGGCCGGCGCGACCGGCGTCACGATCCAGTCGACGTCGGCGTCGACGTCAGTGGACAGCCCCACGTGCCAGGCCAGTTTTCCGCCTCGGGAAGTCTCGGCGTTCGCCGGACTGACGGTGATCGCGGGTGGCGGGTCGTCGTTGTCGACCCGGACCACGCCGATGAACGAGCCGACGACCACGCCGCGGGTGGCCTTCGCGAGCGCGACCAGCGGATAGCTCGTGTTCCACCGGGTGTCGCCGACGACCGTCGCGGGCAGGTCGATGGTGTGCTGCCCGGGAGCGACCGTGATGTCGTGCTCGGTGAACACCCGTACGGTCTTGTCGCCCAGGTAGACCTTGAGGGTTCCGCCGCCGTCACCGGTGACCGTGACCGGGATCTGGTACGTCCGCTCGCCGGAGTCGCCTTCCAGCACCGCCAGCACCCCGAGGTCGACCCTGGTCAGCGAAGCCGGCCGCGTGACCGGCAGACCGGGGTACCAGCCGTACGCGTCGACCAGCCAGGCCTCACCGCTGCCGGTCAGCGGCGTGAGTTCCAGTGACGCCACCTGGCCGAGGAACGGTGACACGGGCACACGGACTTCCTGCGCCCAGTACCCCGTCGTGTTGTTCGTCGCGGCCAGGCCGTCGATCGTCACCGCGCCCAAGTTCGTGCGTCTGCCGAAGTTGTCGGTGACGGCAACGGCGAACCGGGTACCGGCGCTGTTCACCGGCACGATGACCCGCATTGCCAGCGCTCGCGCGCCGAACAGCCACACGGGCCGGCTCGGCCGGACCACCGCGGGCGTGCCCGGCGCGGACCACTTCACGTCCACCGCGTCCCGGCCGGACTCGGTCGTGGCCGCGGTGAAGGGCAGGAAGTTCGGGGACTTGAACCTGAGGTCGGCGCCAAGACACGCGTCAGAGGGCGCGACCTGGGCACACAACCGGCCGCTTCCGGTGACCTTGGTGGAGTCGTCCGGCACGACGACCGGAATCCGCCCGGCGCCAAGCGCGTGGCTGAGGACCCGCGCCGGACCTGCGGAAGGTGCGCGAACGCCGGAGCCGTCAAGCAACGGAAGCACGCGGTCGTCACGGGCGAGCAGCAGCCGTGCGGCCGCAGCGGTGTACGTGGCGCCCACGGCTCGTTGCTGGGAGTCCGTCAGGCGGGTGGGCGTGCCCGGCGAGCACAGCGGGTCCGGGTTGGGGTCGAACGAATGGAAGTCGTCGACCGACGGAGCGACGGCCACACCCGGCGTCCACTCACTGTTGAAGAAGTTGTGGTTCGCGCCGTTGACGTACAGCACGCTGTGCAGGGCCGTGCCGCGGCTCACCCCACGCGCCGCGTCCGCGTACTGCTGGCCCTGGAGGTCGGAAACGTCGCCGTCACAGGCCGGCAGGAGGGTGACCGAAGGCACGTCCGGCTCGGGGTCCTGGCCGAACGCCGTCGGCGCGATCAGCACGTCACCCCGGATCGTCCAGCGGACCGGGCTGGTGTCGCCCGGCGGCCGGAAGAGGCTGTCCATGGCCGCCCGGTTGACGCCCTCGCCGCCCCGGGAGTGCCCGACCAGCAACACGTTCGACATGTCGGCGACCGGTGCCTGCCGGACCGCGGCGGGCGCCGACGCGCGGCCCGCCTCTGCCCAGTCCGCCCAGTGCGCGAGATGCTGCCGGACCAGGGACGATCGGGCCTGCGCGCCGCCGTCGAAGGCGTTGAAGTCCAACGCGTTGACGCCGTCTGCGGAGATGGACACCGTCACGTATCCCTGTGACGCCAGGAGTTCTTGGGTCTGCAGGTAGCCGCGGTAGCTGGGGATCATCGCTGTGCCGGCCGGGCACGGCCAGTCGAAGACGGTCACGTTCGGGTTGGCGGGGTTGTAGCAGTACAGGTGCCGGCCGTGCAGGAACAGGACAAGCGGTCGCGGACCGGGCGCGTTCTTCGGCGCGACGACCACGCCCTGCATCTCGATGGGCCCGCCGAGATCCGGCAGGGTGATCGGATCGAGGGCGTACTCACCCGTGACGGTCTGGTACGGCCCCGGCGTTCCAGGGTCGACGGCGTTGACGGGGAGCGGCGACGGCAGCGGCCCGGTCGACTGTTTCTGTAACGACTGTTTCGGCGGGGCGTCCAGGCGTCTGCCCCCTGCCCAGACCTCCAGGGTGCCCGGCTCGACGGCGTGGCCGACCGGCAGGGTGAACGTCCGGTGGTCCTTGGCCGGTCGCGGCCAGCCCAGGAACTGCCCGGTACTGCGGAACTCGATCGCGGCGTCGCCGAACGGCACCGGCTCCGGCGCCGTCCACACCAGTTGGCCACCGGCCGCCGGTGGCCCGGCGCTGGCGGTCGCCGCCGTGCCCAGGGTGAGTGCCGCAGCCAGCATGGTGATCAGGATCTTGCGCATCCGATGCCCCCAAGCCCAGGGTCGCGTGACCTTCCACGGATACCGGGTTTCCGGCCTCGGCCGCGAGTGGCCTGCCCAGTGGACTGCCCGGCCGGGGCGCCGTGTCGCGCCTCACAGGACAGGCACAAAGCTAGAATCGGCGTTCAGACTTAGTGAAAGCCTTCACAAGGAGCCGCATGAGTACCCGACGACGACCAGGTGACGACGCCGAGGTCATCGTCGTCGGCGCCGGCCCGGCCGGCTCCACCGCCGCGGCCTACCTGGCCCGGTCCGGGGTGGACGTGCTGCTCCTGGAGAAGAGCCAGTTCCCGCGCGAGAAGGTGTGCGGCGACGGCCTGACCCCGCGGGGCGTGAAGCAGCTGATCGACCTGGGCGTCGACACCAGCGAGGAAGCCGGCTGGGTGCACAACGACGCCCTGCGGATCATCACCGGCGACCTGGTCCTGCACCTGCCCTGGCCCGAGCTGTCCACGATGCCGCCGTACGGCGTCGCCCGAACCCGCCAGGACTTCGACGAGCTGCTGGCCAAGATCGCCGAACGCGACGGCGCCCGCCTCCAGCAGAACACCACGGTCATGGGCGCGGTCACGTCAGCGACCGGCCGGGTGGTCGGCGTGCGCGCCAAAGTCGGCCCGGACAAGACCGAGGTCACCTACAAAGCACCGCTGGTGCTCGCGTGCGACGGCGTCTCCGCGCGCCTGGCGCTGTCGGTCGGGATCGAGAAGCACGAGAACCGGCCGATGGGTGTCGCCGTCCGCCAGTACTACGCCTCGCCCCGCCACAAGGACGACTTCATCGAAGGCCACCTGGAGCTGTGGGACCGCAGCGACCCGGCGAACCCCCGGCTGCTGCCCGGCTACGGCTGGGTCTTCCCGCTCGGCGACGGCACGGTGAACGTCGGACTGGGGATGCTGTCCACATCGTCCGCCTTCCGTAACACGGACTACCGCGCGCTGCTGCGCCAGTGGCTGGACGGAACCCCGGAGGACTGGGGTTTCCGCGAGGAGAACGCGGTGGGCAAGATCGGCGGCGCGGGCCTGCCGATGGGCTTCAACCGAACCCCCCACTACCAGGACGGCATGCTCCTGCTGGGCGACGCGGGCGGCATGGTCAGCCCCTTCAACGGCGAAGGCATCGCGGCGGCGATGGAGTCGGCCAAGATAGCCGCCGAGTGCGTCCTGCAAGCCCTGGCCCGAAAAGAAGGGCCCTCCCGCGAGCGAGCCCTGCAGGCCTACCCACAGGCAATGAAAGATCTTTACGGTGGCTACTACCGTCTCGGCAATATTTTCGCGAAGATCATCGGAAAACCGAAAATAATGCGGATGGCGACCAAGTACGGCTTGCGCGTGAACGCCCTGATCCCACTGGTCTTCAAAGGCCTGTCCGGCTGCTTCGACCCGAAGGACGGCGACGTGGTCGACCGGATGATCTCGGTGGCCAGCCGGATCGCCCCCTCCCTGCGCTGACCACGGTCGGCTGGCTAAACGCGGTCGGCTTGGTCGCGCCGGTCATTTACGCCCCAGAGCACGCCCGACATCGCCCCGGGCACGGCGGGCCCTAGCCCCAAGCGAAGATGTCGGTCGCGTGGGCTGGGGTGGAAATGATCGGCTTGAGGCGGCCAAGCCCGCCCGAGCGGAGCGAGGGCAATCCAATACAGCACTTGGACATGGTGGGGGTCACAGCGGCGGGGTTGTCGGCGTGGTCCTAGACTCACCGGTGTCCTGTGAATCGCTTCACAAGGTCATGGGATAGCTTGTGAAGACTTTCACAAGCGTGGCGACGAGCGTTCTCGCTGGCTGGGGCGGTCAAAACGCCAACCGGACGGGTGTCTGGTTAGGGCTGCCTAACCACAAGGGGTGTGAGGAAGACCCCTTAGGGTGCCGAGCGAGGCGATCGAGGCGCGGGAAAGGACGGCGACGTCAATGGGCGGCGTGCTGGCACAGGGTGGTGGAACCGAGCTCGGCTCGTACCTGCCGTTTGTGTTCCTGTTCTTGCTCGGGATCGGGTTCGCCGGGGTGTCCGCGGCGATGGGGTCGCTGCTCGGGCCCAAGCGGTACAACCGGGCCAAACTGGACGCCTACGAGTGCGGCATCGAGCCGTCGCCGCAGCCGGTTGTCGGCGGCGGCCGGGTTCCGGTCGCGTACTACCTGACCGCGATGCTGTTCATCCTGTTCGACATCGAAATGGTCTTCCTCTACCCCTTCGCGGTGACCGCGAAGGTGCTGGGCGCGTTCGGCTTGGTGGAGATCGTGCTGTTCATCGCGACCGTCGGTTTCGCCTACGCATACGTGTGGCGGCGGGGCGGACTGGACTGGAACTAGAGGGGGCTTGAAGGTGGGAATCGAAGAGAAGCTCCTGCCCAACGGCGTCATGCTGGCCGGCTTGGAGAAGCTGGTCAACTGGGCGCGGAAGAACTCCGTCTGGCCGGCCACGTTCGGTCTCGCGTGCTGCGCGATCGAGATGATGACCGTCGGCGGCGCGCGGTACGACTACGCGCGGTTCGGCATGGAGCGCTTCAGCGCCAGCCCACGGCAGGCCGACCTGATGATCGTGGCCGGCCGGGTGACCAACAAGATGGCCCCGGTGCTGCGCCAGATCTACGACCAGATGCCCGAGCCCAAGTGGGTCATCGCGATGGGTGTCTGCGCCTCGTCGGGTGGCATGTTCAACAACTACGCCGTCGTGCAGGGGGTCGACCACGTCGTCCCGGTGGACATCTACCTGCCCGGCTGCCCGCCGCGCCCGGAGATGCTCCTGGACGCGATCCTCAAGCTGCACGCGCGGATAATGGAGGAGCCACTCGGCCCGCGGCGCGCGGCGAAGCTTCTCGAAGAGGGCTTCCAGAAGACCGAGCTGATTCCGTCATCCCAGCGGTACGCGCCGAAGAAGAAGGGCTGATCGGGTGACAACACCTGGCGACGAGCAGTCCAGCGCCGGTGACGGCCTGGAAGCCCCCGACACCACGCCGAAACCCGGTGTGGTCGCCGGGAAGTCCCGGCACGGCATGTTCGGCGTCACCGACAGCGGTGACACCTCCGGCTTCGGCGGCCTGCGGCTGCCGGCCTACACCCCGGCCCCGGCGGAACGTCCCTACGGCGGCTGGTTCGACGAGGTCACCGACGAGCTGATGGCCGCGTTCTCCCACCGCGGCATCCCGGCCGAGGCGATCCTGCAGACCACGGTGGACCGCGGCGAGATCACCTACTACGTCGACCGCCAGCACCTGGTGCGGATCTGCACCGCGCTGCGGGACGAGGCCGGGCTGCGGTTCGAGCTGTGCAGCTCGGTGTCCGGTGTGGACTATGGCGTGGACGTGCCGCAGCGGCTGCACTCCGTCTACCACCTGACGTCGATGACGTTCCGGCGGCGCATCCGCCTTGAGGTGTGTGTGGACGTCGAGGACGCGCACGTGCCGAGCGTGGTCGACGTCTACCCGACCGCCGACTGGCAGGAGCGGGAGACGTACGACATGTACGGGATCGTCTACGACGGACATCCCGCGCTGACCCGGATCCTCATGCCGGACGACTGGGACGGCTTCCCCCAGCGCAAGGACTACCCGCTCGGCGGCATTCCCGTGGAGTACAAGGGCGCGGAGATCCCCCCGCCCGACCAGCGGAGGTCTTACTCGTGACCACAACCGACCCGTACGACGCCGACGTACGCGACACCACCGAGGGCCCGATCTACAACGTCGCCGGCGGCGACTGGGACGAGGTCCTCGAAGACGCCACGCACGACGAGCGCATGGTGATCAACCTCGGCCCGCAGCATCCGTCCACGCACGGCGTGCTGCGGATCGTGGTCGAGTTGGAGGGCGAGACGGTCACCCAGACCCGGGTGGTGATCGGCTACCTGCACACCGGGATCGAGAAGAACGTCGAGTACCGGACGTGGACGCAGGGCGTCACCTTCATGACCAGGACGGACTACCTGGCGCCGCTGTCGCACGAGGCCGCCTACTGCATGGCCGTGGAGAAGCTGCTGGGGGTGCAGGCGCCGCGCCGGGCCCAGTTGATCCGCCAGCTCCTGCTGGAGATCAACCGGATCAGCTCGCACTTCGTGTACCTGGCCACCGGTGGCATGGAGCTGGGCTCCACCACCGCCGCCGCGCTCGGGTTCCGCGAGCGTGAGGTGATCCTGGACGTGCTGGAGTACATCACCGGCCTGCGGATGAACCACGCGTTCATCCGGCCCGGCGGGGTCGCGCAGGACCTGCCGCCGGACTGGAAGGACCGGCTGACCGCCTTCGTCAAGACGATGACGGAGCGGATCCGGATGTACCACAAGCTGTTCACCGGCCAGCCGGTGTGGCGCAACCGGCTCAAGGGCGTCGGGTACCTGCCGCTGGACGGCGCGTTGCAGCTCGGCGTCACCGGTCCGGTGCTGCGGTCCGCCGGCCTGGCGTGGGATCTGCGCAAGGTCGAGCCGTACCTGGCGTACGACGAGGTCGACTTCGAGGTGCCGACCTCGACCGAGGCCGACTGCTGGGCCCGCTACCTCCTGCGGATGGAGGAGATGGACCAGTCGCTCAAGATCATCAAGCAGACCATGAAGCTGCTCGAGCCCGGCCCGGTGATGGTGGAGGACAAGAAGATCGCGTGGCCGGCGCAGCTGACCATCGGTCCGGACGGGATGGGCAACTCGCTCGAGCACGTCCGCAAGATCATGGGCCAGTCCATGGAGTCCCTGATCCATCACTTCAAGCTGGTCACCGAGGGCTTCCACGTGCCGGCCGGCCAGGTGTACCTGCCGATCGAGTCGCCGCGCGGCGAGCTCGGCTACCACGTGGTGTCCGACGGCGGCACCAGGCCGTTGCGCGTGCACGCCCGCGAACCAAGCTTCATCAACCTGCAGTCCACGCCCGCCATGACCGAAGGCGGGCTGATCGCGGACCTGATCGCCGCGATCGCTTCCATCGATCCGGTCATGGGTGGTGTGGACCGTTGACCCAGCACATCGAAGCCGAACAGATCGAGTCCCCGGTGACCGAGGACCTGACTGTGTTCGACGGCATCGTCGACAGGGCGCAGGCGATCGTCGCCCGCTACCCGCAGTCCCGCTCGGCGCTGCTGCCCATGCTGCACCTGGTCCAGTCCGTGCAGGGGTACGTCAGCCAGGCGGGCATCATGTTCTGTTCGCGGCAGCTGAAGCTGAGCGCGGCCGAGGTCAGCGCGGTCGTGACGTTCTACACGATGTACAAGCGCAAGCCATGCGGCGAGCACTTGGTCTCCGTGTGCACGAACACGCTGTGCGCGGCGCTCGGTGGCGACGCGATCTACAAGACGCTGCGTGAGCACCTCAGCGAAGACGGGAAACCGTTGGGGCATGAGGAGACCGTGGGCACGCCGGGCGAGCCGGGCTCGATCACCGTCGAGCACGCCGAATGCCTGGCCGCCTGCGACCTCGGCCCGGTCCTGCAGGTCAACTACGAGTTCTACGACAACCAGACGCCCGAGACGGCGGTCGAACTGGTGGACGCCCTGCGGCGCGGCGAGCGGCCGGCGCCGACCCGGGGCGCGCCGCTGACCGACTTCAAGGACGTGTCGCTGCAGCTCGCCGGGTTCTTCGAGCGTCCATCCGATGTGGACGGTCCGTCCGCCGCGACGGAGACGCTGCGGGGCGCCCAACTGGCGCAGGAGCGGGGCTGGACCGCGCCGTCGATGCCGGCCAAGGTCGAGTTCCCCGAGCTGGACAAGAAGTGAGGCTGGGATGAGCACAGTCGACCCGGTGACACCGGTTCTCACCAAGCGCTGGCTGTCGCCGCGCTCGTGGTCCATCCAGACCTACGAGCAGCTGGAGGGCTACACCGCGCTGCGCAAGGCGCTGACCGCCACGCCCGAGCAGATCGTGCAGGTGGTCAAGGACTCCGGCCTGCGCGGCCGCGGCGGCGCGGGCTTCCCGGCCGGCGTGAAGTGGTCCTTCATGCCGCCCAACGAGGACAAGCCGCATTACCTGGTGATCAACGCCGACGAGGGCGAGCCGGGCACCTGCAAGGACATCCCGCTGATGATGGCGGACCCGCACTCGCTGATCGAGGGCTGCGTCATCGCCTCGTACGCGATGCGGTCGCACCACTGCTTCATCTACGTCCGCGGTGAGGTCATCCACTGCATCCGCCGGCTCAACGCGGCCGTCGAGGAGGCCAAGGCCGCCGGATACCTGGGCCGCAACATCCTCGGCTCCGGCTTCGACCTGGAGATCACGGTCCATGCCGGCGCCGGCGCGTACATCTGCGGCGAGGAGACCGCGCTGCTCGACTCGCTCGAAGGGCGACGCGGCCAGCCTCGACTGAAGCCGCCCTTCCCGGCGGCGGCAGGGCTCTACGCGGCACCCACCACAGTGAACAACGTCGAGACCATCGCGTCGGTTCCCTACATCATCAACGGCGGCGCCGACTGGTTCCGCAAGATGGGCACGGAGAAGTCGCCCGGCCCGAAGATCTACTCGATCTCCGGCCACGTGGAGCAGCCCGGCCAGTACGAGTCCCCGCTCGGCACCACCCTGCGCCAGCTGCTGGAGCTCGCGGGCGGCATGAAGGACGGCATCCCGCTGAAGTTCTGGACGCCGGGCGGGTCCTCCACCCCGATGTTCACCGCAGAGCACCTGGATGTTCCGCTCGATTTCGAGGGCGCGGCCGAGGCTGGCTCCATGCTGGGCACCACCGCCGTACAGGTCTTCAACGAGACCGTGTCGGTGCCGTGGGCCGTGATGAAGTGGACCCAGTTCTACAAGCACGAGTCGTGCGGCAAGTGCACTCCGTGCCGCGAGGGCACGTACTGGCTGGTGCAGATCCTGGAGCGGATGGTCGACGGCCACGGCACCGAGGAGGACATCGACACGTTGCTGGACATCTGCGACAACGTGTTGGGCCGCTCGTTCTGCGCGCTCGGTGACGGCGCGGTCAGCCCGATCACCAGCGGCATCCAGTACTTCAAGGACGAGTTCCTCGCGCTGTGCGAGAAGAACCGCAAGCCGGCACTGGCGGGAGCAAGCCGATGACCGTGGCACCGGAGAAGAACGAACTTGTCGTGCCCGAGGGGCATGTCAAGCTCGTCATCGACGGCATCGAGGTGGTCGCCCCCAAGGGCGAGCTGCTGATCCGCACGGCCGAGCGGATGGGCATCACGATCCCCCGGTTCTGCGACCACCCGCTGCTCGACCCGGCCGGCGCGTGCCGCCAGTGCCTGGTCGAGGTCGAGATGGGCGGCCGGCCGATGCCCAAGCCGCAGGCGTCCTGCACGATCACGGTCGCCGACGGGATGAACGTCAAGACCCAGATGACGTCGCCGGTCGCGGACAAGGCCCAGCAGGGCGTGATCGAGCTGCTGCTGATCAACCACCCGTTGGACTGCCCGATCTGCGACAAGGGCGGCGAGTGCCCGCTGCAGAACCAGGCGCTGGCGCACGGCCGCGCGGACTCCCGGTTCGTCGACACCAAGCGGACGTTCCCCAAGCCGATCCCGATCTCCACCCAAGTCCTGCTGGACCGCGAGCGGTGCGTGCTCTGCCAGCGCTGCACCCGGTTCTCCGCGCAGATCGCCGGCGACCCGTTCATCGAACTGCTGGAGCGCGGCGCCGACCAGCAGATCGGGATCGCCGAGGAGAAGCCGTTCCAGTCGTACTTCTCTGGCAACACCATCCAGATCTGCCCGGTGGGCGCCCTGACCAGCGCCGCGTACCGGTTCCGCTCCCGGCCGTTCGACCTGGTGTCCACGCCGAGTGTCTGCGAGCACTGCTCGTCCGGCTGCGCGGAGCGGACGGACTGGCGGCGCGGCAAGGTCACGCGCAAGCTGGCCGGCAACGACCCTGAGGTCAACGAGGAGTGGATCTGCGACAAGGGCCGCTTCGCCTTCCGGTACGCCACCGCGGCCGACCGGTTCACCCGGCCGATGGTTCGCAACAAGGACACCGGTGAGCTGCAGGAAGCGTCCTGGACCGAGGCCCTGCAGGTCGCGGCCGACGCGCTGACGGCCGCCAAGGCGCACGGAGTCGGCGTCCTGCCCGGCGGCCGGCTGACGGTGGAGGACGCGTACGCGTACGCGAAGTTCGCCCGCGTCGCCCTGGGCACCAACGACGTCGACTTCCGCGCCCGGCCGCATTCGGCTGAGGAGTTGGACTTCCTGGCGTCGACCGTGGTCGGCACCACTCCGGACACCGGGGTGACCTTCACGGGTATCGAGGCCGCGCCCGCGGTGCTGTGCGTGGCGTTCGAGCCGGAGGAAGAAGCGCCGATCGTGTTCCTGCGGCTGCGTAAGGCAGCCCGTAAGGGCCGGACCAAGGTGTTCCACATCGGACAGTGGACGTCCCCGGCGGTGGACAAGACCCACGGCACCCTGCTCGCCACCCCGCCCGGCGGCGAGGCGGCGGCCGTCGACGCACTGCCGCAGCACGCCCCGGACGTCACGGAAGCCTTGGGGCAGCCCGGTTCCGTCGTCCTCGTCGGCGAACGCGCGGCACAGGTCCCCGGCCTGTTCTCGGCGTTGCTGCGGCTGGCCGGCAGGACCGGCGCGAAGCTGGCGTGGATCCCCCGGCGCGCCGGGGAACGCGGCGCGGTCGAGGTCGGCGCCCTGCCGACCCTGCTGCCCGGCGGCCGGCTGGTCGCGGACGCGGACGCCCGCGCCGAGGTCGAGCGGGTGTGGGGTCTCGAAGCGGGCGCGTTGCCCACCGAGCCCGGCCGCGACACCGACGGCATCCTGCGGGCCGCCGCCGACGGCGAACTGGCCGCGCTGGTGGTCGGCGGGGTCGACCCGTACGACCTGCCCGACCCACAGCTCGCGCTGAAAGCGTTGCAGCAGGCCGGTTTCGTGCTCAGCCTGGAGCTGCGGCCGAGCGCGGCGACCGACTACGCGGACGTGGTCCTGCCGATCGCGCCCGCGGTCGAGAAGGCCGGTTCGTACGTCAACTGGGAAGGCCGGCGCCGCGAGTTCGGCACCACGCTCGACGGCACGGGCGCGCTGCCCGACTGCCGCGTGCTCGACACGCTCGCGGTCGAGATGGACGCCGACCTCTTCACCCAGACCCCCGCCGCGGCCGCGGGCGACCTCGCCCGGCTCGGCGAATCGGTGCCTCGCAAGGCGACCGCGCCGAGTGAGGAGTCACGTCAGCAGGGTCTGCCGCAGAACGACGGCCAGGTCCTGCTCGCCACCTGGCGGCAGTTGCTGGACAACGGGTCGCTGCAGGCGGACGAGCCGCACCTGGCCGGCACCGCCCGGCGCCCGGTCGCCCGGCTGTCGGCGCACACCGCCGAAGTGCTCGGTGTGGCCGGCGCGGAAGCGGTAACGGTGGCGACCGACCGAGGCTCGGTCACCCTGCCGGTCGAGTACGCGGACGTGCCCGACGGCGTCGTGTGGCTGCCGGGCAACTCCGGCGACGCCACCCTCCGCCGAACCCTCGGCGTCGGCCACGGCGCACCCGTGAACGTGTACGCAGGAGGCACCCAGTGATGACCTGCCCAGCAAGCCGCGCACGAGGGGAGGAACCGTGAGCCACCGGGCACAACTGCTCGCCGACGACCCGATCTGGCTGATCCTGCTCAAGGTCGTGTTCATCTTCCTGTTCGCACTCCTGGTCGCGATGATCTCGGTGTGGGGCGAGCGGCGGATCATCGGCCGGATGCAGAACCGGCCCGGCCCCAACCGGGTCGGCCCGTTCGGTCTGCTCCAACCGATCGCGGACGCGCTCAAGCTGCCGTTCAAGGAAGAGATCATCCCGGTCACCGCGGACAAGCCGGTCTACCGGCTCGCGCCGGTGATCGCGCTGTTCCCGACGTTCCTCGCGTTCGCGGTGATCCCGTTCGGCGGCGAGGTCTCGATCTTCGGGGAACGGACCGTGCTGCAGCTGGTCGACCTGCCGGTCGGCGTGCTCGTGGTGCTGGCGTGCTCGTCCATCGGTGTCTACGGCGTGGTCCTCGCCGGGTGGGCGTCCGGAACGCCGTACCCGCTGCTCGGCGGTCTGCGGTCGGCGGCGCAGGTGATCTCGTACGAGATCGCGATGGGCCTGTCGATCGTCGGTGTCGTGCTCCAGTCGCACTCGCTGGCGCTCGGCGACATCGTCGACTCACAACACGGCCTCTGGTACGCGGTAGCGCTGCTCCCGAGCTTCGTCATCTACGCGATCTCGATGGTCGGCGAGACCAACCGGGCGCCGTTCGACCTGCCCGAGGCCGAGTCCGAGCTGGTCGCCGGCTTCCACACCGAGTACAGCTCGATGAAGTTCGTGATCTTCTACATCGCCGAGTACATCAACATGATCATCGTCTCGGCGGTGGGCACCACGCTGTTCCTCGGCGGCTACATGGCGCCGTGGCCGCTGTCGCTGATCGGCGACAACGTGCTCAACCGCGGCTGGTGGCCGATGCTCTGGTTCATCGGCAAGATCCTGCTGCTGATCTTCGTGTTCATCTGGCTGCGCGGCACGCTCCCCAGGTTCCGCTACGACCAGTTCATGAAGATGGGCTGGAAGTTCCTGGTCCCGATGAACCTGCTGTGGATCATGGTGCTCGCGGTGATCTCCGCGTGGGGCGACCTCGGTACCGGCGGCCGGCTCATCTCCATCGGCTTCGGCGTGGTCGTGCTCGTCGGTGTCGCGATGATGATGCCGGACCGGCGGATCACCGACCCCGGCCGCGTGCCGATGGCCGGCAGCGGCTTCCCGGTGCCGCCGATCGACCTGCAGATCCCCAGCAAACCGCGGCGGACCAGGCAGGGCCGCTCCCGGGCCAGCCGTCGCCAGACCGTCTCTGCGGCGAGTTCGAAGGAGGTCGAGGATGGGTCTGCTTGATCCGGTGAAGGGTTTCGGCGTCACCTTCGCGATGATGTTCAAGAAGGTGGCCACCGAGAAGTACCCGGAGGTCAAGAAGGTCACCGCGGCCCGCTACCACGGCAAACACCAGCTCAACCGGCACCCGGACGGGCTGGAGAAGTGCGTGGGCTGCGAACTCTGCGCGTGGGCCTGCCCGGCGGACGCGATCTTCGTCGAGGGCGGCGACAACACCGAGGAGGAGCGTTACTCCCCGGGTGAGCGCTACGGCAAGGACTACCAGATCAACTACCTGCGGTGCATCGGCTGTGGCCTGTGCATCGAGGCGTGCCCGACCCGCTCGCTGACCATGACCACCGAGCACGAGCTGGCCAACGACAACCGCCAGGTGCTGATCTTCACCAAGGAGGACCTGCTCGCCCCGCTGCTGGCGGGGATGGAGCAGCCGCCGCACCCGATGCGGCTCGGCGAGCACGAGCAGGACTACTACGTGAACGGCCCGGAGCTGGCCAAGGGGGTCCAGCAGTGAACCACCTGCTCCTGGCGCAGGCCGGGGAGATCGCCAAGGTCCCCACCGGCGAGGCGATCATGTTCTGGATCCTCGGCCCGCTCGCGGTGGCCGGCGCGCTCGGCATGATCTTCGCCCGCAACGCCGTGCACTCCGCGCTGTTCCTGGTGCTGACCATGCTCGGCCTCGGTGTGATTTACATGATCCAGCAGGCGCCGTTCCTCGGCTTCGTGCAGATCATCGTCTACACCGGCGCGGTCATGATGCTGTTCCTGTTCGTGCTGATGCTGGTGGGCCGGGACTCCTCGGACTCGGTGGTGGAAGTCCTGCGCGGCCAGCGGGTCACCGCCGCGCTGCTCGGCATCGGCCTCGCCGGCCTGCTGGTCGCCGGGGTGTCCCGGGCGCTCACGTCGGTCCGGCCGGTCGGCCTCAACCAGCCCAACCTGAACGGACGCGGCAACGTCGACGGCGTCGGGCGGCTGCTCTTCTCGGACTTCCTGTTCCCGTTCGAGCTCACGTCGGCCCTGCTGATCACCGCCGCGGTCGGCGCGATGGTGCTGGGGTACCGGGACAAGAGCAGGCGCAAGTCGCAGCGCGAGACAGCCGACGCCCGGTTCCGCGGCGAGCACGACCGCGTGTCGCCCCTGCCCGGCCCAGGTGTGTTCGCCACAGCCAACTCCGTGGCCACCCCGGCGCTGCTGCCGGACGGCTCGGTCGCGCCCGAGTCGCTGTCGCGGATCATCGAGGCCACCGCGTCCGAACGGTTCGCCGAGGACATCGAGTCGGCCGCCGGCCGGCTGCCCGAGGCCGACGCGCACGCGCTCAAGGGGCCCACCGAAGATCTGCTTGCAGGGTCGAGCGTCAACGCTGAGGAGGGTCAGTCGTGACTCCCACGTACTACCTGGTGCTCTCCGCGCTGCTGTTCACCATCGGCGCGGTCGGCGTCCTGGTCCGGCGCAACGCCATCGTGGTGTTCATGTGCGTCGAGCTGATGCTCAACGCGGTGAACCTGACACTGGTCACGTTCGCCCGGATCAACGGCTCACTGGACGGCCAGGTGATGGCGTTCTTCGTGATGGTCGTGGCCGCCGCCGAGGTCGTGGTCGGTCTCGCGATCATCATGTCCATCTTCCGCACGAGGCGGACGTCCTCCGTGGACGACGCGAACTTGCTGAAGTACTAAGGGGTATAGCAGGTGACCCAGACTCTCGACCTCGCCGCGGGCGAGGTGGCCAAGGCGTCCGGCGGCCTGGCCGGATCCGCGTGGATCCTGATCGCGTTGCCCGCGCTCGGCGCGCTCGTGCTGTTGGTCGGCGGCAAGCGGACCAACGCGTGGGGCCACCTGTTCGGCATCCTCACAGTGGTCGGCGCGTTCGCCTACGGCCTCGCGTTGTTCTTCAACACCACGTCGCTCGCTGACGCGGACCGGGTCCGGGAAACCAGCGTGTTCTCGTGGATCCACGTCAACCAGCTGAACGTCGACTTCGGACTGCGGATCGACCCGCTGTCGGTCACGTTCGTGCTGCTGATCACCGGCGTCGGCGCGTTGATCCACATCTACTCGGTCGGCTACATGGCCGACGACGACGGCAGGCGCAGGTTCTTCGGATACCTCAACCTGTTCGTCGCGGCCATGCTGATCCTGGTGCTGGGCAACAGCTTCGTGACGCTGTACCTCGGCTGGGAAGGCGTAGGCCTGGCGTCCTACCTGCTGATCGGCTGGTATCAGAACCGCCCGTCCGCGGCCACCGCCGCGAAGAAGGCGTTCCTGATGAACCGCGTCGGTGACGTGGGCCTGGCCGTGGCGATCTTCCTGCTGTTCAAGAACCTCGGCACCACCCAGTACACCGAGGTCTTCGCCCGGATCCACGAGCTGTCCCCCGGCACGATCACCGCGATCGCGATCCTGCTGCTGCTCGGCGCCTGCGGCAAGTCCGGCCAGTTCCCGCTCCAGGCGTGGTTGCCGGACGCGATGGAAGGCCCGACCCCGGTCTCCGCCCTGATCCACGCGGCGACGATGGTGACCGCGGGCGTGTACCTCATCGCCCGCACGAACCCGATCTACAACCTGACGCCGGACGGCCAGCTGGTCGTGGTCATCATCGGCGCGATCACACTGCTGATCGGGTGCGTCATCGGCTGCGCTTACGACGACATCAAGAAAGTCCTCGCGTACTCCACGGTCTCCCAGATCGGCTACATGATCCTCGCGGTCGGCCTCGGCCCGGTCGGGTACGCGCTGGGCATCATGCACCTGCTGGCGCACGGCTTCTTCAAGGCCGGACTGTTCCTCGGCGCCGGTTCGGTGATGCATGCCATGAAGGACGAAGTGGACATGCGCAAGTTCGGCGGCCTGGCCCGGACCATGCCGATCACGTTCGTCACGTTCGGTCTCGGCTACCTGGCGCTGATCGGCTTCCCGTTCCTCTCCGGCTTCTACACCAAGGACGCCATCATCGAGGCGGCCTTCGGTCAGGAGGGCTGGCGTGGCTGGGTGTTCGGCGGCGCGGCCGCCCTGGGCGCCCTGCTCACCGCGTTCTACATGACGCGCCTGATGTTCATGACGTTCTTCGGCAAGAAGCGCTGGAAGGACCTGAAGGCCGCGGACGGCTCGGACTTCCACCCGCACGAGTCCAAGCCGGTGATGTGGATCCCGATGGCCGTCCTGGCGATCGGGTCGATCGGCGCCGGTGCGTTCCTGGCCATCGGCGACCGGTTCACCGACTGGCTCGCTCCGTCGGTCGGCAAGCGCGTCGAGGTCGAGCACCTGCTGATCCCGAAGGAACTGATCGAATGGGGCTCGGTCGGGCTCATGGTCATCGGTGCCGTGCTGGCCTGGCTGTTCGTCGGCCGTAAGGACGTCCCGGTGGTCAAGCCGGCCCGGGTGTCGCCGGTGGTCCGGGCGGCCCGTGCGGACCTGTACGGCAACGCGCTGAACGAAGCCCTGATCGCCAAGCCGGGCACCTGGCTGGCCCGCGCCCTGGTCTTCTTCGACAACAAGGGTGTCGACGGCCTGGTGAACGGGATCGCGGCCTCGTTCGGCGGCAGCTCCGGCAGACTTCGCCGGCTGCAGACCGGCTTCGTGCGTTCGTACGCGTTGAGCATGCTGGCAAGCGGGATCCTCGTGGTCGCCGCGCTGCTGATGGTGAGGTTCTCGTAATGAACGTTGTTCCGGCGGCCGCGGGCACGTCGAGCGGCGGCTCCGCGTTGCTACTCGCCCTGCTTTTGCTGCCGTTGCTCGGCGGCATCGTGGTGGCGTTCCTGCGCGACGACCGCACGGCGAAGCTGACCGCGCTGACGGTCTCGATCGTCGAGCTGATCCTCGTCGTCCCGGCCTGGATCACTTACGTGCCAACGGGTGCGCGGCTGCAGCTGACCCTGTCGGTGGACTGGATCCCGTCGTTCGGCGTGCACTTCTCGCTCGGCATCGACGGCATCGCGCTGACGATGATCGCGCTGATCGGCGTGCTCACCCCGATCGTGATCGGCGGCTCGTGGGCCGACAAACTGCCTGAAGGCCGTAGCGCGGCAGGCTTCTACTCGCTGCTGCTGGTCATGCAGGCCGGCATGGTCGGCGTCTTCGCCGCCACGGACGTCTTCCTGTTCTACGTGTTCTTCGAGGCCGTCCTGGTCCCGATGTACTTCCTGATCGGCCGGTTCGGCGGGCCGCGCCGGCAGTACGCGGCCATGAAGTTCTTCCTGTACTCGCTGCTCGGCGGGCTGATCATGCTCGCGTCGGTGATCGGCCTGTACGTGGTCAGCGCCGACTACAACAACGGCGTCGGCAGCCTGGACTGGACGACGCTGGCGCGGGTCATGCACAACGCCCCGACGAACACGCAGATCTGGCTGTTCCTCGGCTTCTTCGTCGCCTTCGCGATCAAGGCGCCGCTGGTGCCGCTGCACACCTGGCTGCCGGACGCGACCGCCGAGTCGCCGGTCGGCACCGGTGTCCTGCTGGTCGGCGTGCTGGACAAGATCGGCACGTTCGGCTTCCTGCGCTACTGCCTGCCGCTGTTCCCGGCCGCCAGCAAGGACCTCGCGCCGCTGGTGCTGGTCCTGTCGGTCGCCGGCATCCTGTACGGCGCGCTGCTCGCCGCCGGCCAGAACGACATGAAGCGGCTGATGGCGTACATCTCCATCGCCCACTTCGGGTTCATCGGCCTGGGCATCTTCGCCTTCTCGACGCAGTCGATCGCCGGCGCGTCGCTGTACATGGTCAACCACGGTCTCGCCACCGGCATGCTGTTCCTCGCGGTCGGCATGGTCGTTTCCCGCGGCGGCTCGCGGCAGATCTCCGACTACGGCGGTCTGGCCAAACTCACTCCCTTGCTGGCCGGCCTGTTCCTGTTCGCCGGCCTGTCCGCGCTCTCACTGCCTGGAACGAACTCGTTCGTGTCCGAGTTCCTCGTACTCGTGGGTTCGTACCCGAACGCCCCGGTGTACGCGATCCTGGGCGCGGTCGGCATGATCCTGGCCGCGTTGTACGTGCTCTGGGCGTACCAACGGGTCTTCCAGGGTCCGGTCCGCGGCAACGCCCTGGTGGGCCTCGCCGGCGGGCCTGGCGCCGCGGGTGATCCGGCCAAGGTCGGGCTGAAGGACCTGAACATCCGGGAGAGGGTCGTCATGGCGCCGCTGGTGGCGCTGATCCTGTTCCTCGGCTTCTACCCCGCCCCGGTGCTGAACGTGCTTCAGCCGACGGTGGACGCAACGCTGAGTTCGGTCGGCCTGGCCGATCCGGTGGGAGGCAAGTGACGTGTCCGGAGTTCTCATGCTGGCCCAACCGGCGGGCCCGATCAGTCCGCCCTCGATCGACTACCCGGCGGTCCTGCCGATCCTGATCCTGCTCGGCGCGGCGTGCGTCAGCGTGCTGTTCGAGGCGTTCCTGCCGAAATGGGCCCGCTGGGGCTGGCAGCTCGCGCTGTCGGTGGTGTCCATCGCGGTCGCCTTCATCCTGCTGATCGTCTACGTCAGCGACTCGCCCAAGGCCGGCATCGTCACCCTGAACGGCACGCTCGCGGTGGACAAGCCGGCGCTGTTCCTGTGGGGGACGTTGCTGGTCCTCGGGCTCGGCGCGATCCTGCTGATCGCCGACCGGAACATCGAACGCGGCGGCGCCTTCACCCCGCAGGCCGGCATCCGCCCAGGCACGTTCCAGGACCGCGCCCAGGCGGCGTCCGCCGACTCGCAGACCGAGGTCTTCCCGCTGACGCTGTTCGCGCTGGCCGGGATGATGGTCTTCACCGCGGCCAACGACCTGCTGACCATGTTCATCGCGCTGGAAGTGCTGAGCCTGCCGCTGTACCTGATGTGTGGCCTGGCCCGGCGCCGCCGGTTGATCTCGCAGGAAGCCGCGGTTAAGTACTTCCTGCTCGGCGCGTTCGCCTCGGCGTTCTTCCTGTACGGCCTGGCTTTGCTGTACGGCTACGCGCAGTCGGTGCGGCTGTCGGCCATCGCCGACTCGGTCGCCGGCGCCGGCCGGTCGGACACCTTGCTGTTCGGCGGCTTCGGCCTGCTGGTGGTGGGTCTGCTGTTCAAGGCTTCGGTCGGCCCGTTCCACACGTGGACGCCGGACGTCTACCAGGGCGCGCCCACCCCGATCACGGCGTTCATGGCCTCCTGTACGAAGGTCGCCGCGTTCGGCGGGATCCTGCGCGTGCTGTTCGTCGCCTTCCACAGCACCAGTTGGGAGTGGCGCGGGGTGCTGTGGGTGGTCGCGATCATCTCGATGGCGATCGGCGCGGTGCTCGGCCTGACCCAGACGGACGTCAAGCGGATGCTGGCGTACTCGTCGATCGCGCACGCCGGCTTCATGCTGGTCGGCGCGATCGCGATCCGCCCGGAAGGCTTGTCCGGCACGCTGTTCTACCTGCTCACGTACGGTTTCACCACGATGGCGGCGTTCGGCGCGGTGAGCCTGGTCCGCGACTCCAAGGGCGAGGCGACCCACTTGTCGCAGTGGGCCGGCCTGGCCAAGCGGTCGCCGTTGCTGGCCGCCGTGTTCACGTTCCTCCTGCTCGCCATGGCCGGCATCCCGTTGACCAGTGGGTTCATCGGCAAGTTCGTGGTGTTCTCGGCCGGCCTGAAGGACGGCATGGCGCCGCTCGTGGTGATCGCCCTGGTCGCCTCGGCCGTGGCCGCGTTCTTCTACCTGCGGGTGATCGTGCTGATGTACTTCAGCGACCCGGCGCCGGACGGCCCGACCGTGACCGTGCCAGGTGGCTGGACCACGGCCGCGATCACCCTGGGTGTGCTGGTGACCCTTGTTCTCGGCCTGGTGCCGGCGTTCGCCCTGAACTGGGCCGGGTCCGGCTCGTTCCACCCCTGATGGAGTGTCCCGTGTCCAGTGTCCTGAACCGGAGGTACGTCGCCGGTCTCGACGGCCCAGCTTCCCGCTGGCCGCACCGGCCAAAGGCACAGGTACAACCCGGTACAAGCCCCTTCGTCCGGCGCGCCCAGCGGAAACCTGGATCCGCCGAATACCGGCAACGTACCTCCGGTTCAGGACACCGGTTTCGCCGTTATGACCTGGTGGAACCAGACACGTGTGACTGCCTACACGACGCGGCGGCCCACCTGGGCTATTACGCTGGCAGCTGCTGGTAACACTCTGCTGCCGGGAGCGACGACGACGTGACAGTTGACCCAACGCCCGACGCGCGCCTGCCGCTTGGCCTGAGCGCGGCAGACCCGGACTTGGTCAAGTCCGTCACCGATGCCCTGGGCGACGTCGAGAAAATCCTCCGCGGCGTCGCCGACAGTGACGTCTCGTTCATCGACGAGGCCGCGTTGCACTTGGTGAACGCGGGCGGCAAGCGTTTCCGCCCGTTGTTCACGCTGATCGCGGCGCATGTCGCCGACGGGGCCACACCCGAAGTCGTCACGGCTTCGGCCGCGGTCGAGCTCGTGCACCTCGCGACGCTCTACCACGACGACGTGATGGACGAGGCCACCATGCGGCGTGGCGCGGCGAGCGTGAACGCCCGGTGGGACAACACCATCGCCATCCTCACCGGCGACTTCCTGTTCGCGCACGCGTCCGGCCTGGTCGCCGACCTGGGCACGGACGCGGCCCGGATCATCGCCGAGACCTTCGGCGAACTCGTCACCGGCCAGATGCGGGAGACCGTCGGCCCGGCGCCCGGCGAGGACCCGGTCGACCACTACCTGTCCGTGATCGGCCAGAAGACCGGTTCGCTGATCGCGACCGCCGGCCGGTACGGCGGCATGTTCTCGAACGCGGCGCCCGACCAGACCGAAGCCCTCTACCGGTACGGCAAGATCATCGGTGCGGCGTTCCAGATCTCGGACGACATCATCGACATCGCGTCGCCCGCGGCCGAGTCGGGCAAGACCCCCGGCACCGACCTGCGGGAAGGCGTCAAGACGCTGCCGATGCTGTACGCGCTGTCGGTCGGCGGGCCGGAGTTCGAGCGCCTCAGCACGTTGCTCGCCGGACCGATCACCGACGACGCCGAGGTCGCGGAAGCCCTCGACTTGCTGCGTGGCTGCAAGGGAATGGTGCGCGCGCGGGAGACGCTGGAGGAGTACGCGGAGCGGGCGCACGCGGCTTTGGCGCCGTTGCCCGAGTGCCCAGCCCGGGACGCGTTGGAACTCCTGACACGGTACGTGATCGAGCGCAGCCGATAAGGCAACTATGGGTGGTCCGTCGGCCGTGGCGCCCCGCCGCCCTTTAGGCTGGCTCGGGTTGGGGATCCACGAGGGAGCGAGTGATGCAGATCTTCGGGCAGGTCTGGCTGTGGAGCCTGGGGTCGTTCCTGCTGGGGGCGCTCTTCACCTGGCTGCTGCTGGTACGTCCGATGCGCAAGCGGTTGGCCGAGTTGGAGACGGCCGGTCAGGCCCGGCCGGCACCGACGCGCTTCGCCGAACCATTGCCCGGTCCGACCGCGGCGGACAAGTCGCTGGACGACCTGTTCGACTCGCAGACGAGGGGCGCGCCACTCGCGTTGCCGCCGTTGCCTGTGTCCGCGCCGCAGGTCGCCCCGCCGATGTTGGCGCCCGAGCCGATCAAGGGCAATCTCGACCTGGAGCCGCCGACGTCCTCGATCCAGAACCGGCTCGACCCGACCCCGGCGGCTCCGCCCACGGACGACAGTGACACCGAGCTGTCCGACAGCTCGTGGCGGTCGTTCACCGAAAGCACCACGGTCTTCGTCCCACCCACTGACCTGCGGATCCCGAAGGTGGCCGAACCGAGCGACGAGGACTGGTTCGCCCGGGACGAGGATCCGCACGCGATCACGGACGTCGAGGACGACGAGGCGGTCGACGAGACCGGCACGATCTTCACCCAGCACACCACGCCGATCCCGGCCGAGGTGATCCGGTCGCTGGACGAGTCCCAGCCGCCGCCGGCGGTCGCCGAGGACTCGCCGACCGAGATGACCCAGGCGATCGCGCCACCACCCGCGGCCCGGCACGGACTGGCCGTCGAGGACACCCCGGCTCATTCGTACGAACCGGAGCCGGAGCCTGCGCACGCCTCCTTCGAGGCGCCGCCAGCCCATGACTACCCGCCGGAGCCGGTCCATCCGGCGCACGAGTCCGAGCCTGCGGCCCAAGCGTTTGAACCGGCGCACCAGCCTGCGATGACCCAGGTGTACGAACCGGTGCCGGCGGAGGCCGTTGACGCCGAGCCTTATGTCCCTGAGCCGACCCAGGCGTTCGATCCCGCGCCGCAGGAGGGGACGCGTTCGTTGTTCGAGCCGGTCGTGCCTGTGGCGGAGCACGATGTCGACGAGTCGGGGGATTTCGTTCCGCCTGGCCCGTTCGGTCCTGGCTCGGCGATGCCGCTGCCCGGTGGGGGCTCGCCCGCGCCGGAGTTCAACGTCAAGGCCAGTGTGACGGCGTTGCGTTATTGCACGCGGGACAATCCGCAATTCGACCGGATTGTGGCCGAGGTGTGGTTCCGCAGTCCGGGCGACGCCGAACGGGTGGGCTTCCGGGTCCTCTCGTAATGGTCCAGACCAGCGATTGTCACACAGGGTAGTCGTTGATCGCCCGCACTCGGGGAAGATCGACTTTCCGTCGCATGTCGCCCGCGTTTATTCACGCAGTGTCCTGAAGGCCAGGGTGTCGCACGCCCCAAATGTCGGAGTGACGCGGAACACGGGGTCCGTTACTTTGCTGCCATGGCTGCGGACGGACTGCAGATGACCACGTCCAAGCTGCTCCTCGCCCGTTTCCCGTTTCGGCACTGGGCAATCTGGCGGACTCCCCATCGCGTTTTAGTCGGCTATGTCCTCGCTGTTGACGCATTGGCGCTGCTCGGCACAGCCGCGGCGCTTGTGATTCTGCCGGTCGGGCGGGTGAACTCGGTCACCGTGCTCCTCTTGATCGCGTGTTCCGTGCTCTATACGGAACTGTCGCTGCCGATCGAAAAGATGCAGGAACGTTATCGCGGTGCGCCGTCGATCGATCTGAACGCGGTGTGGATGTTCGCCGGGATTCTGCTGCTCCACCCGGCACTTTCGGCGGTGGTGATCTTCGTGGCCTACTTCACCACGTGGGTTCGGGTGCGTCCGAACGAGTTGTACTTCCGGACTTTCTCGGTCGCGGCGACAGTGGTGGCGGGTCTCGCCGCCGTCGCATTCCTGCGGCTGGTCAGTACTGAGTCGTTCGCCGAAATGCCGAGAAACACCGAGTCGTTCACCATCGTGTTCGGCGCCGCGCTGATCTTCCTCGTCGTCAACTCCGTACTCGTCACCGGCTCGATCTGCCTGGGCACCCCGCACCGGAAACTGCGCCACGCCCTTGGCCAAATGCCGGACCACGCACTGGAGGCCGCCACGGTCGCCCTGGGGATCCTGCTGTCCTGGGCGCTGGTCGACTGGCCGGTGGTGATCCTGCTGATCATGGGGATCATGCTGGTCCTGCACCGCAGCGTGCTGATCCGCCAGTTCCGCGACCAGGCCAGGGCGGACGCCAAGACCGGCCTGCTGAACTCGGCGACCTGGTTCAAGGACGCCGCGGCCGAACTGGACCGGTCCACCCGGGGCGCGGCCCTGCTCATGCTGGACCTCGACCACTTCAAGACGATCAACGACCGGCACGGCCACCTGGTCGGCGACAAACACCTGCGCGGTGTCGCCGACGCCCTCAAGGCCGAGGTCCGCGCCACCGACCTGGTCGGCCGGTTCGGCGGCGAGGAGTTCGTCATCCTGCTCCCCCGAACCGCCCAGGACGACGCCCTCGCCATCGCCGAACGCATCCGCCACCGAGTCGCCACCGTAACCATCGAGGGCCTGGACACAGTCACCGTCTCAGTAGGCGTCGCCGCCCACCCCGACCACGGCACCACACTCGAAGAAGTGGTCAGCGCCGCCGACCGCGCCCTGCTGGCCGCCAAGACAGCGGGCCGCAACCGAACCCTCCTCTTCGCCGGCTGACGGAACCAAACCCCCACCCCACCCCGTCATAACCCAGACACACCGACACCGCCGTTGGTACCGTGCCACTGGGACAGTCATCTGCTCGACAAGGGGTCCGCGATGCTCATCGCAGATGGTGGAGGCGGGGAGGCCCCCCAGGCCATCCCCCAAACGATCTTCGACAGCATGAACAACTTCGCCAAGGCGGCGGCCGACGGCGGCTTCGAAGTCAGCGCCGAAGGCGGCGACGCCCTGATCAAAGCCATCGAACGCTTCCAGACCTGGGCCAACGGCCAGTCTCGCTATCTGTTCCGGCTCACCCAGGAGCCGAAGCTGGGGACAAGCAACGGCGCCAAGGTAATAGCCCCATTCGCGGTAGAAGTCGCCACGGACGCACAGGGCTTCATGACCCAATTGCAAGCACTCACCCAGTCGTTGGACAAAGCCAAGGAAGGTATCGAGAAGGCGATGGCGAACTATCGTGCGACGGACGAGGCCAGCGCGGCGAAGGCCAACAGGACGTACGAGGCGTAGCCTCGCTGACTGAAACAATTGCGAACAGGGGAGTTCGGTGAAACGTTCACTGCTGCTGGCGTCGACGGTGGCTGTGCTCGTGATGTCTTTGGGGGCGTGCACGAGCAAGACCGGCGGAATCGCCGGCGGTTCGCCGACGACCAGCTCCACGGGCGGTAGTGGACCGTCCTCGCGGAGCAGTTCGCCGCCCGCCACATCGTCCTCGAAGTCCGGGGCTTCGAGTCCCACCAAGAACATCGCGACCTGCTCGCTGCTGACCAGCGGCGACATGTCGAGTCTTCAGCTCACTGGGGGGACTGAGAGCAATCTGACCTCGTCTCGTGGCTGTGACTATCACTACACATCCAATACATATTCATTCGGAACTGCCATCTATGACGCGCTCGGCGTGAAGGACATTCAGGGGAACCCCCAGCTTCAGCCGGTCAAGATCGGCAACCACGACGCCGTTCAGTTCGTTGTCAGCAGTATCTGCATCATCGCGATCAAGGTGACCGAGTCGTCGCGGGTGGAAGTGTCCGTCGCGGCGAACGGCGACGCTCAGAAGGCTTGCTCGCTGGCCAGGCCTGGGGCTGAGATCGTTGAGAAGAAGCTTCCGTGAGGTAGGGAAGGTCGATCATGGGTGAACACGACGCCGTCTACCGGCCTGGCCAGTCAGGGCAGACCGGGTCCGCCGACAACCTCGTGAACCCTGGGCCGCGCGGCTCCACCGCCAACCAGTACGGCGTGGACATGCGGGGCACCACGGACACCACGGGGCAGGTGCGGGACCGGACGAGTACCACCTATGACCGTGAGCACGACGGCGGCCTCTGGAACTGGCTGCAGCGGACCTTCATGAAGGACGGTCAGGTCAACAGCCAGGTGCAGCAGCAGACGGCGCAGGACGCGTCGACCTTGACCGCTGGGGTGAGTACCCGCTCGACTCCGGGCATTCCGACCACCAACTACATGTCGGTGGAGCACGGCAATCTGAAGAACATGGTCAAGGACGGCGTTGATCCGGGCAGCAGTCAGGACCGCAGTGACGTCTGGATCACCACCGGCAACGCGATGGTCGAGCACCAGCAGGACTTTGTCGGCGCGATCGGGGCCAGTGAGGGTGAATGGCGGGGCAAGGCCGGTGACTCGGCCCGCAAGTTCATGGCGGATGTCGCCAACTACATCGGCAAGGCTGGGCAGAGCGCGCAGTTGGCGGGCAAGCAGGAGAGTCTGCATTCGCAGGCGTTGAGCAATGCCGGCAATGCCATGCCCGATCCGATTCCGTTCAATCTGGACGCGGCCAACGCGGATTTGAAGAACACCACGGATCCGTTCGACTACATCGCGAAGTACTCGAAATACGAGGCGACCTATCAGGCGAGTGAGCAGGCGCATCAGCAGGCCGCTGATGTTGTTTCCACGTACGACCAGAGTCTTCGGGGTGCGAGTACGTTGCCGTCGTTCGACGCTCCGCCGCAGATGGGGGGTTCCACTCCGCCGCAGCCGAAGAAGATCGATGATGGTGGGGACAGTGGGCATCGTGGTGATCGGCCTGGGTTGAGCGCCGTTGATTCGCATGGTCCTGATGGCCCGCAGGGTGACACGCCCAAGCAGGGGACCGGGTTCCCGCCGGGGACTGGTGGCCCTCCTGGCAATGGGTTCCCCGGAGGTGGCGTTCCCGGTGGTGGTCCCGGTGGGGGCGGCGGGCACGGTGGTGGGATCAACCCAGGTGGCGGCCCAGGCAGCGGCGGCGGTACGGGTGTCGGGCCGGGTGGTACCGGTGGGCAGAGCTACATTCCTGGGGCTGGTGGGGGTGGCGGTGGTGGCGCGCCGTTGCCGAACTACGGCAGTCCGGACGCGATGCCGATGGGGCCGATGGGTGGTTTCGGCGGGAACTTCGACCAGGGTGGGTCCAACTACGGCGGTTCCCGCTACGGCGCTGGCGGTGGGAGTGAAGGCGGCGCTGGCGGGCGTGGCGGGTTCGGCGGCGGTGCGGGCTCGGGCACAGGCGCTGGCGCGAGAGGTTTCGGGCCTGGTTCCGGTGTTGGTGGGTTGGCCGCTGAGCAGGCCGCGATGGGACGGGGCGGGGCTGGTGGCGCTGGCCGGGGCGGGATGGGCGGCATGGGTGGGATGGGCGGCCACAAGGGTGAGGGCGGCGAGGACGAGGAGCACCAGCGTGCCTCGTTCCTGGTCGAGCCGGACCCGGACAGTACGTTCGGCACCGACGAGATAACTGCACCACCGGTGATTGGCGGCTGATGCCCACGTCGTTCGCGTTGTCGTTCGCGGCGGTCGACATCCTGTCGGAGGGGCTGGGTGTCAACTGCCGGATGTACCCCTTCCAGATCCCCAGTTTCGGCGAGTTCCCGGAGGACCGCGCGCGGATCGCGGAGGCGATCAAGAACGACATGATCGGCCGCGGCCTCGCGGATCACCACACGCTCGCGCCTGAGGTGATGGACGCGTTGACGTTGCTGTCGGAGTATCAGGTGGCGGTGGCGGTCATGGGTGACGTCGACAACGGGAAACAGGTGTTCGCCCGGGGCTCGGCCACCGCTCGCCGGGGCATGGTGGTCCGCCAGGACGGCCAGATCCTGAAGTTCGAGCTGGTCCGCCCGGAATCGCTGGCGAGGAGCATCGTGGCGATGCTGCCGCCGTTGAACGCTGGGCCGGGGCAGTCGGCGACGATCACCCGCCCGATCAAGCGCGCGCCCCGCCCGGACGAGGAAATGGCTCTGCGGCAACAGATTCGGACGCCGCGGGGGATGTCGACCGCGCAGATCCGGTCGGCCGGGGAGATCCTCCGCCGGAAACGCGTCGGGTCCGGGCATTTCACCGTGAACGGCCGCGACCGGTTCGGCAAGACGACGCAGGCACCCGGGCTGGGCTGGATCGACACGGACGCCGGCCGCTACCTCGTCCAGTCCCACATCGACGAGGACACGACCGGCGGCACGTACTTCCCGGCGGACAACGCGCGCGTCATCCACCAGCTCAACGAGCTGCTGAAGTCGGTCGGCTAGCCGCGGATCTCCATGGTGCAGCACTTCGGGCCGCCGCCGGCCTTGCGCAGTTCCGAGATGTCCACGAACACCGGCTCGTAGCCGCGCTCGGTGAGTTGCGCCGCCAGGCCGGTCGCCTCGATCGGCAGGACCACGTTGCGGCCGTCGGAGACCCCGTTGAGGCCAAAGCACTCCGCGTCCTCAGCGGTGGCGATGACGGCGTCCGGGAACAGCCGCCGCAGCACCCGCAACGAACCCGCGGAGAAGGCCGCGGGGTAGTAGGCGACGTTCGGTTCGTCCTCGTTCAGCACGAACAGGGCGGTGTCCAGGTGGTAGTAGCGCGGGTCCGTCAGCCGCAGCGAGACGACGGGCACACCCAGGATCTCCTGGGCTTCGGCGTGCGCCCCGGGGTCGGTGCGGAAGCCGGTGCCGGCCAGCAGGAACCGGCCGGTCCAGGCGAGGTCGCCCTCGGCCTCGTTGATGTTGGTGGGCATCACCACGTCGTGGTAGCCGTTCTCGACGAACCAGCGTCGGTAGAAGTCGGCTTCGGCGGCGCGCTGCGGGGCGCGGAACTGCGCGCCGAGGACGCGGCCGTCGATCACGGTGCCGGAGTTGGCGGCGAAGACCATGTCGGGCAGGCCGGGTTGCGGCTCGATGGTCTCGACCTTGTGGCCCAGCTCGACGTACGTGTCGTGCAGCGCGGTCCACTGGGCGAGGGCCAACGCCTTGTCCACCGGCTTGGTGGGGTCCATCCACGGGTTGATCGAGTACTCGACCGTGAAGTACTCCGGCGCGCACATCAGGTACCGCCGCGTCGTGGGCATCCGCGCGGCGACGGCGGGCTTCACCTGGGCTGACGTCATGGATCGAAATGTATGGGCGGCATACACCGCGGATCAAGCTCGTTACATTGCGCTTGGACAGGCAGAATGTTGCGTGTGGACTCGATAGATCAGCGAATCGTTTCGGAGCTGGTGGCCGACGCCCGCTCCAGCTACGCGGAGATCGGCAAAGTGGTCGGCCTGTCCGCTCCCGCGGTGAAACGCAGGGTCGATCGGCTGTTGGACAGGGGTGTGTTGCGCGGCTTCACCGCGGTGGTCGACCCGGAGGCGCTCGGCTGGGGCACCGAGGCGTTCGTGGAGGTGCGCTACCGGGGAAACGTCTCGCCGACACAGATCAGGGCAAGTCTGGAGCCTCTCCCAGAAGTCGTGGCCGCCTATACCGTCTCCGGCGCCGCGGATGCCATCGTCCATCTGCGTGCGGCGGACATCCATCACCTGGAGGACGCTCTGGAGAGGCTCAGGGGGGTGGACATGATCGATCGCACGGTGTCGACGGTGGTGCTGTCCACGCTGCTGGAGCGGCCACCGCCGCCGGAGCCCCGAAAGTAACTGTTACCGGAGGTAACATATAATTGTGGCATGTGACGTAGACCGCTTCGCCGGTACCGGTCGGAAACCGGTGCATACCTTTGGTAACCGGTAATGGCAAGCCCTTGCGCACCCTCCGCATGAGGACGCTGGGAGCACCTGAACCGAGGACTAGGCTGGAAGGCGGGGAAGGCAACTTCAGTTCGGGTTGCGGCAGAGAGGGATCATGAGCACAGGCGTCGAGGGCGAAACAAACGGCCACGCGCTGCGGACGGCCAGGCACACCGAGATCACCAAGCTGGACCGGGTCGTCATCCGGTTCGCGGGCGACTCCGGGGACGGCATGCAGCTCACCGGTGACCGGTTCACATCTGAGGCGGCGGCGTTCGGCAACGACCTGGCGACACTGCCCAACTTCCCGGCGGAGATCCGCGCCCCGCAGGGCACCCTGCCCGGCGTGTCCAGCTTCCAGCTGCACTTCGCCGACTACGACATCCTCACCCCGGGCGACCGGCCGGACGTGCTGGTCGCGATGAACCCGGCGGCGTTGAAGGCGAACATCGCCGACCTGCCCCCCGGCGGGACGCTGATCGTCAACACCGACGAGTTCAACAAGCGCAACCTGGTGAAAGTCGGCTACGACACCGACCCGCTCGAGGACGGCTCACTGGAGTCGTACCAGATGCACAAGGTCGCGATGGCGACGATCACCCGCGCCGCGCTGGACGAGACCGGGCTCTCCAAGAAGGACGCCGAACGCGCGAAGAACATGTTCGCGCTCGGCCTGCTGTCGTGGATGTACCACCGGCCCACCGAGGGCACCGAGGTGTTCCTGCGGGAGAAGTTCGCGAAGAAGCCGGACATCGCGGAAGCCAACATCCTGGCGTTCCGGGCCGGCTGGAACTACGGCGAGACCACCGAGTCCTTCGCGGTCACCTACGAGGTGGCCCCGGCGAAGCTCGCACCTGGCACGTACCGCCAGATCACCGGCAACACCGCGTTGGCGTACGGGATCGTGGCCGCGGGCCAGCAGTCGAAGCTGCCGATCGTGCTGGGCACGTACCCGATCACGCCGGCCTCGGACATCCTGCACGAACTGTCCAAGCACAAGAACTTCGGCATCACGACGATCCAGGCCGAAGACGAGATCGCCGGGGTCGGTGCCGCGCTCGGCGCGTCCTACGGCGGCGCGCTCGGCGTGACGTCGACCTCGGGCCCCGGGCTGGCGTTGAAGTCCGAGACGATCGGCCTCGCGGTGATGACCGAGCTGCCGCTGGTCGTGATCGACGTGCAGCGCGGCGGCCCGTCGACCGGGTTGCCGACCAAGACCGAGCAGGCCGACCTGTTGCAGGCCATGTACGGCCGCAACGGTGAGTCGCCGGTGCCGATCGTGGCGCCGCAGTCCCCGGCGGACTGCTTCGCCATCGCCCTTGAGGCCGCGCGGATCGCGTTGACGTACCGCACGCCGGTTCTGTTGCTGTCGGACGGTTCCGTGGCCAACGGGTCCGAGCCGTGGATGGTCCCGGACGTCGCGGAACTGCCGGACCTGAGCGTCGAGTTCGCCTCGCGGCCCAACGCGACCGACGGGTCCGAGGAGTTCTGGCCGTACATGCGCGACCCGGCGACCCTCGCCCGGGAGTGGGCGATTCCCGGCACCCCCGGCCTGCAGCACCGCATCGGTGGCCTGGAGAAACAGGACGGCAAGGGCTCGATCTCGTACGACCCGGCCAACCACGACCACATGGTTCGCCTGCGCCAGGCCAAGATCGACGGCGTCAAGGTGCCGGACCTGGTGGTCGACGACCCGTCCGACAAGGCGCGGGTCCTGGTGCTCGGCTGGGGTTCGTCCTACGGGCCGATCGGCGCCGCCTGCCGGCGGGTGCGCAAGCTCGGCCATTCCATCGCCCAGGTGCACCTGCGGCACCTGAATCCGTTCCCCGCGAATCTGGGCGAGGTCCTGCGCGCCTACGACCGGGTGGTCATTCCCGAGATGAACCTCGGCCAGCTCGCCATGCTGCTGCGGGCGCGCTACCTGGTGGACGCGATCAGCTACACCAAGGTCGCCGGCCTGCCGTTCAAGGCAGAGGAGCTGCAAGGAGTGCTCACCGCCGTCGTCAAGGGGGAAACAGTGAAGGGGGTCTCGGCATGACCGCGATCGACCTCGGTCTGCCCGGGTTGGCCGGAGTGCCCACCACGGACGACAAGCAGACCGCCAAGGAGTACAAGTCGGACCAGGAGGTCCGCTGGTGCCCGGGGTGCGGCGACTACATCGTGCTGAACGCCGTGCAGGCGTTCATGCCGTCGCTCGGCCTGAAGCGCGAGAACATCGTGTTCGTCTCCGGAATCGGCTGCTCGTCCCGGTTCCCGTACTACATGAACACGTACGGCATCCACTCGATCCACGGCCGCGCGCCGGCGATCGCCACCGGGCTCGCGGTGGCCCGCCCGGACCTGTCGGTGTGGGTGGTGACCGGCGACGGCGACGCGCTGTCGATCGGCGGCAACCACCTGATCCACGCGTTGCGCCGGAACGTGAACCTGAAGATCCTGCTGTTCAACAACCGGATCTACGGCCTGACCAAGGGCCAGTACTCGCCCACGTCCGAGGTGGGCAAGGTCACCAAGTCCACCCCGATGGGCTCGCTGGACCACCCGTTCAACCCGATCTCGCTCGCCCTCGGCGCCGAGGCCACGTTCGTCGGCCGCGCGCTCGACTCGGACCGCAAGGGCCTCACCGCGGTCCTGCAGGCGGCCGCCCAGCACCGTGGCAGCGCGCTGGTGGAGATCTACCAGAACTGCCCGATCTTCAACGACGGCGCGTTCGACGTGTTGAAGGACGCGGACGAGTCGGCCCGCAGGCTGATCCCGCTGGAGCAGGGGTCGCCGATCCGGTTCGGCCCGGACGGGGAGTACGGCGTGGTCCAGGCCGGCTTCGGCGGCCTGGACGTGGCCAAGGTCTCCGAGGTCGGCGAGGAGAACCTGGTGGTGCACGACGCCACGCTGGAAGACCCGACCTACTCGTTCGCACTGTCCCGGCTGGGCGGCGAGGACATGTCCCACACGGTCACCGGCATCTTCCGTAACGTGACCAGGGCCACGTACGACGACCTGGCCCGGGTCCAGGTCGCGGACGCCCAAGCCGCGAAACCCGCTGACCTGCAGTCCCTGCTCCGCGGCAAGGACACCTGGACGGTCGAGCCCTGAGTTCGAAGTCGCCGGGCGGAGCATTCGTGCTCTGCCCGGCGTTTTTGTAAGCAGTTGTTTCACTCGGGCGGATCATGGGATCTCTGAATTGACCCCAGCCGCGACGCAGACGGCCGGTGGATCTTTTCGATAGAGTTACATTTATGCGACCTGGGGTTGCCTGCCTAGTGCTGGCCATACTGTTGGCGGGATGCGGTTCTGACGCGTCCGCGTCGGACGAATACCGCGCCCATGTCGACGCGTGCAAGCTGCTCAACCAGGACACACTGCAGTTGTTGGCCGCCGGCCTGCCGGGATCCGCGACGGATTCCGCCACACCCCCCTCGATCACGGCGGACGTGTCGACCTGCAAGCGAGGCTTCGGCAACCCGACGGACGTGGTCCTGCACGGCAGCACAAAGTCAGGCAACACCCCAGGAAGTCCCGCGTACCGGTACGTGTCGGTGGAGGCGCAACGTTTCGACGACCGCGGCGGCCAGTCCGGCCTGGACCGAGCCCGTTATTTCCTCCAGCAGTACAGCACTCCAGCGGCCGACATCGGCGCAGGCCAGAAGGATTTCGAACAGAAATACACCACCTTCGAAGCAAATGGTATATCGCACGCCACCCTCTGGGCGATCACGAAGAACCTGGTGGTGCACATAGAGTACGGCGGAGGAAACATCAGAAGCGTCCCAGACGGAATAGCAGAACAAGAAGCCCGAGACGGAGTCCAAAAACTAACCGCCGACGCCGCCGCCCGCCTCCCCAAAGCCTAACCGACCAAAAACCAACGCAACAAAGCCGCACGCAGAGGCAGCGAAGCCGCCCCGCTGAAAAGCAAGGCGGCAAAGCCGCCCTGGGAGGAACGCTGGGAAAGCGAGGCGGCGAAGCCGCACGTGGGGGGCTTGGGGGGCTCGGCCCCCCAAAATTGTCACGGCCGACCCGGCGAAAGTGCGAAGCACTGAGCAGGGCCGACCAGAGACCGTGGCGGGTGGAGGATTCGAACCTCCGAAGCTTGCGCGGCTGATTTACAGTCAGCTCCCTTTGGCCACTCGGGCAACCCGCCGGGGTGCGAGAACCATACCCAATCGCCTTGGGCTTGTGCCAACGGGTATCCCCTTGCGGGGGCGGCGGTAGCATCCTGGCGCATCAAGGTGTCGGTACTCGGAGGTGTGGCTCGTGGCGGACCCGTCGTTCGACGTGGTGAGCAAGGTCGACCGGCAGGAGGTGACCAACGCGATCAACCAGGCCGGCAAGGAGCTGTCGACCCGGTTCGACTTCCGTGGCACTGGTGCTGAGATCAGCTGGACCGGTGAGGAGTCCATCTCGGTGCAGGCCGAGACGGAGGAGCGGTGCCTGGCCGCGATCGATGTCTTCAAGGAGAAGCTGATCAAGCGCGGCATCTCGTTGAAGGCGTTCGACGTGGAGGAGCCGCGGTCGTCCGGTAAGATCTACAAGGCCTCGGGGTCGATCGTGCAGGGGATCGCCACGGACAAGGCCAAGGAGATCGCCAAGGCGATCCGGGACAACGGTCCGAAGGGTGTGCAGGCGCAGATCCAGGGTGACCAGTTGCGGGTGTCCGGCAAGAAGAAAGACCACCTCCAGGATGTGATCGCGTTGTTGAAGGACCAGGACTTCGGGATCGCCCTCCAGTTCACCAACTACCGCTGATGCGCGGCATCGTTCTGGCCGGGGGCAGCGGCACCCGGTTGCATCCGATCACGCAGGCGGTCTCCAAGCAGCTGCTGCCGGTCTTCGACAAGCCGATGATCTACTACCCGTTGTCGGTGCTGATGTTGGCCGGTGTCCGCGAGATCCTGATCATCTCCACACCTACCGACCTGCCGAGCTTCCGGCGGCTGCTCGGCGACGGGAGCCAGTGGGGGCTGCGGTTGGAGTACGCGGAGCAGCCGCAGCCGAACGGTCTCGCGGAGGCTTTCATCATCGGCGAGCGGTTCGTCGGCGACGACGATGTGGCGTTGGTGTTGGGCGACAACATCTTCTACGGCCAGGGGTTCTCTGGTCTGCTTCAGCGGCAGGTCGCTGACCTGGACGGTTGTGTGCTGTTCGGCTATCCGGTGAAGGACGCGCACCGCTACGGCGTCGGTGAGGTCGACGCGGACGGGCGGTTGGTGTCGATCGAGGAGAAGCCGGCGGTGCCCCGGTCGAACAAGGCCATCACCGGGTTGTACTTCTATGACAACCAGGTGGTCGAGATCGCCAAGGGGCTGACGCCGTCGGCGCGGGGCGAGTTGGAGATCACCGACGTCAACATGGCGTATCTGCGGCAGGGCCGGGCCACGCTGATCGACCTGGGTCGTGGGTTCGCGTGGCTGGACACGGGCACGCATGACTCGCTGCTGGAGGCCGGGCTGTTCGTGCAGGTCCTGGAACACCGTCAGGGTGTGCGGATCGCTTGCCTTGAGGAGATCGCGTTGGCGATGGGGTACATCTCCGCCGACGAGTGTCTTGCCTTGGGCGCGAAGCTGGCCAAGTCGGGGTATGGCGAGTACGTCATGGCCGCGGCGAGGGCAGCAGGCGCCCTTCCCGCCACGACATGACTGCGGCCGGCACCATGGCGGCGGCGGTGAGCACGAACGCCATGGGGAAGCTGGTCGCGGTGACGATCACGCCGACGCCTATGGAGCCGGCGGCCATGCCGAGGTCGTAGGCGGCGTTCCAGATGGCGCTGACGGTGCTGTAGCCGGCCGCGGGCACGCGTGCGTACATCAGGCTGATGGACGCGTTCTGCAGCACGCCGAATCCGATGCCGAAGAGGGCCGCCCCGGCGAACACGAACGCGGGCTCGTGCGTGGCGGCCATCAGCACCATGCCGAGGATCGCGAGACCGACGCTGGGTACGAGCATCCGGACCTGGCCGTGCCGGTCGCCGATCTTGCCGGCGAACCACCGGCCCACTGTGGCGGCGGCCGGCTGCACGAACAGGGCGATGGGCGCGACCCACGTCTGGGTGGCCAGCGGCAGGTACGTGACGACGACACCGGCGGCGCCCGCTGCCGCGGCGAAGATCAGCGCGGGCCGGGTCAGTGCGCCGTTGCGCAAGCCGCCGAGCACGCCATGCTGCTCACTGTCCGCCTTCTCCCGGTCCGGCAGCCCGAGCACGGTGACCACGGCCACGATGGGGAACGCGGCGGTCAGCACGAACACGATCCCGTATCCCCAATGACCCGCCATCCACACGCCCAGGGGCAGCGCGAGCAGTGACGGAACGCCGCCGACCAGCCCGACGATCGCGAGTCCCTCACCGCGTCGTTCGTCCGGGATCAGCGCGGCGGTCAGTGCGCCGCCGGCCACCATGGTGATGGCGAACCCGATGCCGCGCAGGACACCCACCGCGAAGATCATCGGGACCGACATGGACCCCAGCAACGCCAACGCGGGTGCCCCGAGCAGCACCAGTCCCGCGCCCAGTGCCCAGCGGTAGCCGACGAGGGTGACGATCCGCGGGGTCACCAACTCGCCCAGCACGGTCGCCACGAGCAGGACCCCGTTGGCGAGCCCGGCCGCGGTGGCCGTGCCGGACGTGCCGGCGTACATCGGGATGACGGCCAACGGCAGGTAGAAGCTCACCGACGACGCCACGACCGAGACGAAACGCAGGAGCAGGGCGCGGTTGAGGATCGGCGGCCGGGCGCAGGCAGTGGTCATGGGAACGAAGCTAGGTGGCAAGTGGGTCGCTGATAAGGTCCAATTCCGTGCCGCCGCAGTGGTCCGGTTGGTCAGCGAGGGGCCAGTGTGGGGGCCGCGTCCAGCAGGTCGTAGCCGAGTTCGACGTCGCCGCGGATCATCACGTCCACGGTCCGGGGTTCCCGGCGGCCGCCGAGGAGCATGCAGAACTCGATCACGTTCATGGTCATCTCGACCGTCACGCCGAGGTCAGGGTCGGACAGCGGCAGCGTCCACGTGCCGCCGCCGTGCCCGGTCAGGACCAGCCGCAGGGTGTTCCCCTCGCACGGCAGGCGACGGCTCTTGGCGGCGTGCGGCAGCAGCCGTGCGGTGAAGTCCGCGACCGCCCGCAACTGGTCCGCGGGCGGCGCGGGCAGGGCCTTGCGGGTCGCCACCGCGATGTCGTTCGCGTGCATCCAGGTCTCGAACGCCCGGGACACCAGCAGGTCGTCCTGGTCGCCATGCCGGCTGATCAGGTCCGCTTGACGGCGCCACGCGGCCCAGGCGGAGTCGTGGTCGGCGGGCGTGGACAGCAGCAGGTCGGTACGGCTGTCCGGGTCCTCCCACGAGTACACCGGCGGGTCGACGGGCAGGCCCAGCCGGTCCGCCACCAGGTTGTCGGTGGCCGTGAGGTGGATCACCAGGTCCAGGATGGTCCAGTCGCCGTGGGCGACCCGGTTCCACTGCTCAGGCGCGAGCTCGCGGAGCAACGCGTCCAGCGCGCACACCGCGCCCGCGTACGCGTGCGAGGCCGGTAGGACGTTGAGAACCTTGTCCCGCAACGACTCCGGCGGATCCCCTTGGCACGTGCTGAGGCGCTCCGCGGCGTTGATGAGATCCCGTGCCTCGGCCCGGCACGTCTCGCATGTCCGCAGGTGGTTGTCGACCGCGTCGGACTCCGCCGGCTCACAGGCGTTGACTGTCCAGGCGGCCAGGAGTGAGGACACCGTCGCGTGCTTGCTCATAGCCCGCGCAGACCCGCTTGCAGCCGTGCTTTCGCCGTGCTCTCCGGAATTCCCAGCTTGGCCGCGATCTGGTGGTAGGTGAGGCCGTGGAAGTACGCCATGTCGACGGCCTGCCCGGACGGGACCTGACTGGTCGACTCACGCAACCAGGACACCGACCGCAGGTGCGCCATCCGGGCCAGCCAGCCGCTGAGGGTCGCCTGCGTCGGGTCGTACGACAACGGACGGTCCCAGAGGGTGTGGAACGTCGAGACAGTGACCGCCTCGGCCACCTCCGCGGACAGGGTGACGCCCATGGCCACCGCATAGACCGTTCGGCCGTACCGGTCGTACACCTCGGCCAACGCGTCGTGGTCGCCGTAGGTCAACCGCTGCCGGATGTCGCTGTCCCACATGTGTCGGACAATCCCAGCGGTTCGGCCGCAATCACACCGCCAGACGTCACATCCGGCGGCGGGCCATGTCCTCCAGTCGCCGGATCCGGTCGGCGATCGGCGGATGCGTTCCGAACAGGTTCGCCAGCCGTTCACCCGAGCGGAACGGGTTCGCGATCATCAGGTGCGACTGCGACATCACGGCCGGCTCCGGCGCGAGCGGGGCCGCGTTCGTGCCGTACTCCAACTTCCGTAAGGCCGACGCCAACGCCAACGGATCGCCGGTCAGTTCGGCGCCGGACTCGTCGGCCTGGTACTCCCGGGACCGGCTCACCGCCATCCGCACCAGCCCGGCCGCGACCGGTCCGACGATCGCGATCATCAGGATCCCCAACGGGTTCGGCCGGTCGTCGTCGTCACCCAACCCGAAGAACATCGCGAACGTGGCCAGGACGCTGATCACGCTCGCGAGCGCGCCGGCCACCGACGAGATCAGGATGTCCCGGTTGTAGACGTGCGCCAACTCGTGCCCCAGCACCGCCCGCAGCTCTCGTTCGTCCAGCAACGTCAGGATGCCGCTCGTGCAGCACACAGCCGCGTTGCGTGGGTTTCGCCCGGTGGCGAACGCATTCGGGGCCTGGGTGGGGCTGATGTACAGCCGCGGCATCGGTTGGCGCGCGGCGTTGGACAGCTCGCGGACGATCTTGTACATCGCCGGCTGTTCCCACTGGGACACCGGTTGCGCGCGCATCGCCCGCAGCGCGATCTTGTCGGAGCTGAAGAACGCGTACGCGTTCATGCCCAACGCGATGAGCAGACCGATGACGAGCCCGGCCGTGCTGAACAGGGAACCGATCAACAGGATGACCGCGCTCATGCCACCCAGCAAGAGCGCTGTCTTCAACCCGTTGTAGTGCCTGTGCACGGTGGCCCTTCCTCCGCAAACCCCGGAGAGACAACGCTGCCGGACACCGAGAAGTTCCTGTTAGGACCCGGTGTGGCCGAGTCGCCAGTACGCCGCCGGCCGGACGTGCGCCCGGTCGATGCCGCGCTCCTCCACCAGATGCTGACGGACGGCCTGCATGACCTCCCGTTCGCCGGCGGCCCACACCGCCGGGGCGCCGTCCGGGAACTGGGCCGCGGACAGTGCCTTGACCAGCGGCTCGCTGCTGCCCGCCGGAACGCCGTCGCGACGCACCCACGTGACGTTCAAGTCCTGCTCCTCGGTGGCGTCCTCGATCTCGATGAACGCCTTGACGGTGGCGCCAGGCAGCGCCGTCATGATCGCGTTGATCGCCGGGATCGTGGTCTCGTCACCGACCAGCAGGTGCCAGGCGGCGCCCGGGTCCGGCTGGTAGGCCGGGGACGGACCGACGAAGATCACGTCGTCACCGGGCTGGGCGCGGGTGGCCCAGCGGGACGCCGGTCCATGGTCGCCGTGCAGGACGAAGTCGAAGTCGATCTCGTTCGCCACCGGATCGTGCCGACGGATCGTGTACGTACGCATGTACGGCCGCACGCGCGACAGCGCGGCCCGCGCGGTCTCCAACGTGAGCGGCTCCGGCAACTCCGCGTCCGGCTCGTACAGGTAAAGCATCACGTTCTCGTCCGTGCCCGCGCCGACGAAGTCGTCGATCGACGGTCCGCCGACGGTGATCCGCGCCATCCGTGGGGTGACGCGGCACGTGCGGAGAACCGGGGCCCGCCACAGCTTGGTCGGCTGCCGCCGGGCACGGCGCCTTTCAGTGCTCACCAGCACCAATCTACGACCCGGCGGTCAGTGCAGGATGTCGTACTCCACGGTCGCCGTGTGCGGGCCGTTCATGGTCAGCCGGCAGGGCTGGTCGCGTTGGAAGCCCGAGCAGTCGTCACGCCACCCGACGACGATCGCGTTCCCGCCTGTGCCCTGCGCGGTGAGCACCAGGTTGTCGCCCGCGGTGTACTGAATCGGGCACGGCGGGACCGTGGTGGAGCTGTGCCCGGCCGTGCAGAACAGGGTGCCGCTCTTGGTGGAGTCGATCCGCACCCGGCCCCATGAGCTGCCCTGGCCGATCATCTGAATGGTCAGGGTGTACTTCGGTTTCACCTTGAACCTGGCCACGATTGTCCGGGTCGTGTTCGCCTGCGTGGTGCAGGCGGGACTGTGCGCGTTGGCGCACGTGGCCGCGTCCCAGGTGTCGAAATCGTGGTCCTCGTCGGGAACGGCTGCTACTGAGACCGAGTCGCCCGTGGTGAACGTCATCGTGCACGAACCGCACGCGTGGCCGTTGAGCGTGACCGAACCGCCCGCCGCCGCGATCTGCACGGTCAGCTGCACCTTTGTCGGTTTGAAGAGCGCCTGGACGTTCTTTCGCGAGTCCATCGTCAGGTCACATGTCTGGCCGGAGCAGTCGCCGCCCCACTGGGACAGCGCGTAGTCGGTCGCGGCGTGCGCGGTCAGGCTGACGTGGGTGCCCTGGTCGTAGTCGTAGGAACACGTCGACGTGGGCGCGCAGTTGATCTTTCCGTCGGTGGACGTGACCGCGCCGCCGGCGTTCGTCGTCACGGTGAGCCGGTACTTCGGGATGACGGTGACGGAGATTTTCACGGACGCAGTGCCGCGCCGGCCGTCGGGCATTGTCGCCTGGACCGTCACCAGATAGTTCCCGGCGGCCGGCCAATGGTGTGACACCGGCAGTCCGGTGGCCGTGCCGCCGTCCGCGAAACTCCACTCCGCCGTGGACGGCGGTGTTCCGTCGACGTCCACGGACATCGTGACGTCCTCGTTCACCATCGGGGTTTCCTTGGACACCCGGATCTTCAGGGCGACCGAGGGCTCGCCTGGTGTGGGGACGGTGGTCGAGGCCTGCGGCGACAGGGCGGCCGAAGGCGGCGCGGACGAAGCGGATGCGGACGTGGATGTGGACGTGGATGTGGACGTGGATGTGGGTGCGGTCGCCGGGTTCCCGCTCGGGCTTGCCGTCCCGGTCGGTGTCGACACTCCGGCGTTGGGGTCGCGCGGGTCGTACTTGGCGACGTCGACCACCGTGCCGTCGAGCCGGATCACGCCGGCCTGCTCGGTGTCCGGGTTGTTGAAGAAGACCACGCCGTCCCGGTTGAGCAGCTGGAACCGTCCGCCCGTGGCGAGCACCCGCGCCTGGCCGACGACCCGTCGGCCGGTCAGGTCGATGATCCACACCCGGCCGTCGCCGTAGTCCGGCACGAACAGCCGGTTGCCCGCCTCGACCGGCTCGCCGAGGTCCTTGCCGGCCAGCGGGATCGCCGTGTCGCAAACGCTCGCGCCCACGTCACAGACGTTCACCACACCCCGTGACGCGACGATGTACAGCCGCGACCCGTGCGGCGAGCCGCTGACCTGGACGGTGTCGTCCGGCCGCAGGTCCAGGTCGACCGTGCCGCGGGCGACCCCGGTGTCCGGGTCCACGACGACCGCCTTGCGCCGCGCGGTGTTCACCACCACCGGCGAGCTGCCGACCAGCGTCATCACCGCGTTCCCGGCGCTGGTGACGGCCTGTTTCGTGCGTCTGCCGCCGGAGATCCTGGTCAGGTCGCCGGTCGCGGTGTCGATGATCCACAGCCGGCCGGCGTCGTCGACCACCGCGGTGTTCCCGGACAGCTGGGCCGACATCGGCTGCGGCTCACCCACCGCGGCGCCGGTGCGTGGGTCGGCCTGGGTGACGATCCCGTGCTGGGTGTCCAGCGCGTACAGGGAGTTCGCGCCGGCGAACGCGGTCAGCCCGCCGGTGACCTGCGGGATCGGGGCGGCCGGCGGGGTCGGCGCGAACGTGGCGCCGTCCACCCGCCGGATCGTGCCCGCGGTCCTGTCCACGGCGTACGCGGTCATCCCCTGCTGGACGACCTCGATGGCGTTGCCGGCGGCGGCCACCGGGACCTGCCCGACCACCTCGGCCGTGGACCCGTCCAGCAGGGTCACCTGGCCGACCTTCGCCGACGCGAGCCACGCGGCGCCGGACGTCAGCCGGATGCCCTGGCCGGGATGGCCCGTGCCGAACACCGCCAGCCCGGCCACCACGACGGCCGCGGCGACCCCGGCGGCCACCTTCGGAACTCCTCGGATCACACGGGGGAGAGGCACGGCAGCGCCCGGTGATACGTCCGGTCATCCGGTTCGGCGTTGCGCCGGCCGGGCGCACCGGACTGTGGCTGCGGTAACAAGATGGTCTCGAAAACGGTTCTGACCGGATAAAGTTACTGCCACGGCGTATCTAAGCCGTGGATTCGTCACCATCTTCCCGATCTTCCGAACAAACCTCATGTGTTGCCCGAAGGGTTGGAAAGTGATCATCGATACCTTCGAGTGCGTCCCTGAACGGTCCTGGTCGTCACCGGTATGGGCCCCCTCCCGGAACGCTGTGACATCGGAATGGGTGGCTATTTCGCCTGATCGGGGTACAGTGACGTGCCCGTTGACGCAGACGCGGTGGTGATCCTGTGTCGTTGCGTCGACGTACCCGAGATGCCCGTACCCCGGTCGGACGAGGAGGCGGCATGGCGGATCGACCGGTGGCCGTGGAGCCGGTAGACGAGACCCCGCTTGTCCGGCGGTTCCGGTTCTACTCCGTCAGCGTCGTCCTGCTGGGCCTGCTCGCCGCCGTTCTGGTCAGCCTGTGGCTGCCGCCGACCGGGCACACCGACCTGGTGTGGACCGGCGTCCTGCTGATCGGCGGCTTCCTCGTCGCCGAGCAGCTCGCGATCAACGTCGACGTCCGTAGCGGGGTCAGCTGGTCCATCTCGTTCACCGAGATCCCGCTGGCCATCGGCCTGTTCGTGGCACCCTTCGAGCTTGTCCTGCTGGCCCACGTCATCGCGGGTGTCAGCACGTTGCTGATCCGTGGCGTGCACGACCGTGTGCTCTACAACGCCGGTGTCCTGGTGATCGAGATCAGCACGGCGTTCGCGGTGCTGCACGCCTTCAACCTCGGCCTTGACGGCGTCGGCCCGCCGTGGGCCGGGGTGTTCGTCGGCGCGTTCGCCGCTCCCGTCTCCAGCACGCTGCTCGGCATGGTCACCGTGCACGTCCTCGGCCGGCGCATGCGGCTGTCGGCCGGGATCCTGCTGGTCGGCCGCACGCTCGTGCTCGGCATGGTCAACGCCGCCGTCGGTGTCGTCGGTTACGAGGTCTCGGTCCATTCCGTCGCTGGCTGGCCGCTTGTGGTGCTCGCGCTGTCCGGCTTCGGCGCGCTGTACGTGGCCTACTCGGGCCTCCTGCGCGACCAACGCGACCTGGAGGCGTTGTCCCAGGTCAGCCTGATCGTGGCCCGGTCCGGCCAGCAGGCGGCCGCCAAGCCCGCCACCGGCCTTGAGGACATCTCCGCGGACGTCGCCAGCGACGAATGGCACGCCATCGCCGAACGGATCAAGGAACAGCTCGGCGCGGCCCGTGTCGTCCTGCACATCCGGTTCGACCCGCAGGCGCCGATGCGGACCGCGGTCGCCGGCACGGACCTGCCCGAAGACGCCTACGACGTGAACAGCGCCGTCGTGAACAGCCCCAAAGGCGACCCGCTGCTGCGGCTGCCCGGTTCGCACGTTCGGCACTTCCGCCGGATCGACGCCATGCCCGAGATCCGCCAGTCACTGATCCGCCGGGACGCCACCGAGGCCCTCGTCGTGCCCTTGCGCAGCGCGAGCCACCTGCTCGGCGTCCTTGAAGCGCACGACAGGCAGAGCCGTTGGCGCGGTTTCGGCACGGCCGACATGCGCATCATCGGCACCATGGCCAGCCATCTGGCGACCGCGTTGGACAACCGCCGGCTGCTGTCGCGGCTGCGGCACGACGCGTACCACGACCCGCTCACCGGCATGCTGAACCGGCCGGGCTTCCGGCAGGCGGCCACCGAGCAGCTGCGGAGCGATCCGCAGGCCATGGTCGCCCGGATCGACCTGGACGTGCTGTCCACGGTCAGCGACGCGCTCGGCTACGCCTGGGGCGACCGGATGGTCTCGGCGGCGGCGCGCCGCATCAGGGACACGCTCGGTTCGGAGAGCATGATCGCCCGCCTGGAAGGCATGGCGTTCGCGGCGTTGCTGCCCAGCCGTCCGCTCGACGAGATGCACGCCCTGGCGGAACGCTTGCGGGACATGCTGATCGCGCCGTACCTCGTGGACCGCCTCACGCTCGATGCCGGCGCTGTCGTCGGCTACGTGTCCGCGTCGATGGAGGACGAGTCGACGGTCATCGACGTGGACACGCTGCTGCAGCACGCTGACGTGGCCGTCCGCGCCGCTCGGGCCGGCGGCGAGCCCGTCCGCGCGTACATGCCGAGCATGGGCCAGATCTTCCTGCGCCGGTTCCAGCTGGTCACCCAGTTCCGGCACGCGGTGGAGACCGGCCAGGTCAAGGTCCACTACCAGCCGAAGGTGGCGCTGCCCAGCCGGAACCTGGTCGGCGTCGAGGCGCTGGTCCGGTGGACCCACCCGGAGTACGGCAACCTCGACCCGGACGAGTTCGTGCCCGCGATCGAAGCCGCCGGTCTGGTCGGCGCGCTCACCGGGTTCGTCCTCGAACAGGCCCTCACCAAGGTCCGCAAGTGGCTCGACCGCGGGCTGCGGATCTCCGCGGCGGTGAACATCTCCGTACGCAGCCTGGCCGAACAGGACTTCCCCGAGCAGGTCTCGGACCTGCTGGCCCGCTACGGCGTGCCGGCCGAACTGCTGACCCTGGAGCTGACCGAGTCCGGCGTGATGGCCGACCCACAGAAGGCGCTGCCTGTGCTGCGCAGGCTGCACACGCTCGGCGTGATCCTGGCCGTGGACGACTTCGGCACCGGTTACTCGTCACTGGCGTACCTGCGGCAGCTCCCGGTGGACGAGGTCAAGATCGACAAGAGCTTCGTGTTCGGCATGGGCACGGACCTGTCGGACCTCGCCGTGGTCCGGTCGATCGTCGAACTGGGTCACTCGCTGGGCCTGTCCGTGGTCGCCGAGGGCGTGGAGGAGGATGTGGCCCGCGACCAGCTGTCCGCGATGGGCTGCGACGTGATCCAGGGCTACCTGATCTCCCGTCCGCTGTCCGAGGGCCGGCTGGAGGCATGGTTGCAGGCCAGGACGACCAAGACCGCGGGCCGGTTGGACGAGACGGTCCTGACGCTGCTGTCCTAGCGGGGACCCCGGTTTTAACTCCTGGCCCTGGTTGTGTAGAGTTCTCCTCGCTCGCCCCAATAGCTCAGTCGGTAGAGCGTCTCCATGGTAAGGAGAAGGTCTACGGTTCGATTCCGTATTGGGGCTCTGTGGGATCAGCCGTGATGCAGACCATGGCATCGCGGCCTGTCTCATGTGGCGGTGTAGCTCAGGTGGTAGAGCAAACGGCTCATAATCGTTGTGTCGGCGGTTCAAGTCCGCCCACCGCTACGCGATTGGTCGGGACGCGGGTTCCGGCCTATTACACTGGGGTCATCCCCGGATGTTGTGACCTAGAGAGGTACTGCTGTGGCTGCCACTGACGTGCGACCGAAGATCACGCTCGCGTGCGAGGTGTGCAAGCACCGCAACTACATCACCAAGAAGAACCGGCGCAACGACCCGGACCGGCTTGAGCTGAAGAAGTTCTGCCCCAACTGCGGCACGCACCGGGCGCACAAGGAAACTCGCTGAGCGTTCTCCCGTGGCTCTGGATCTCTCGTACATCGGACGCACGTACCCGGCGTCAGCCCCCTATGGCGTGAGCCGGGCGAAGATCCGTGAGTTCGCCGAGTCCATCGGCGACGACAACCCGCTCTACACCGACCCGGCCGCGGCCACCGCGGCCGGGTTTCCGGATGTCGTCGTCCCGCCGACGTTCCTCACGATCATCAACCTGGCCGCGATCAACGTGGTCATCGAGGACCCCGAGCTGGGCCTGGACTACGGCCGGATGGTGCACGGCGACCAGAAGTTCACGTACCGCCGCCAGGTGCACGCGGGTGACGAACTTCGCGTGGTCGTCCACATCGAGGACATCATGTTCCGCGCCGGCAACGACTTCATCAACCTGCGCGCGGACGTCTACGACGCCGACGACGAGATCGTGGTGGTCTGCCACGCCCAACTCGTGGTGCGCGAAGCCGAGAAGCCGGCGGAGGTGACCGGATGACCGTCGCCGTCGGGGACGAGCTGCCACCGTTGACCGTGAACGTCACCCGCAAGGACCTGGTCTGCTACGCCGGCGCCGCCCTGGACTTCAACCCGATCCACTGGAACGAGAAGTTCGCCAAGGAGGTCGGGCTGCCGGACGTCATCGCGCACGGCATGCTCACCATGGCCTTCGCCGCGCGCGTCCTGACCAACTGGGTCGGCGACCCGAGCCGGATCCTGGAGTACGGCGTCCGCTTCACCCGTCCGGTCGTGGTGCCCAACGACGAGAAGGGCGCGGTCGTCGAGCTGTCCGGGAAGGTCCGCGAGGTCAACGCGGACGACGGCACCGCCAGGATCGACATCACCGCGAAGTTCGACGGCCGGACCGTCCTGGGCAAGGCCGTCGCCACCGTCCGGATCTCGTAGGGCGTCCTTACTTCGCTTCCCGGAGCAGGTCCGCCATCCGGGTCACGCCGGTGACCAGGTCATCGTCGCTCAACGCGTACGAGAGCCGGAAGTAGCCGGGTGTGCCGAATGCCTCGCCGGGCACCACCGCGACCTCGGCGTGGTCGAGCACGAGGGCCGCGAGGTCCACGCTCGTCTCCGCACGCTGGCCGCGGATCTCCTTGCCCAGCAAGCCTTTCACCGACGGGTACACGTAGAACGCGCCTTCCGGCGTGGGCACGTCGACCCCCGGGATCGCCGACAACAGCTCGACGATCGTCCGACGCCGGCGGTCGAACGCGGTCCGCATCTCGTACACGGCGTCCAGGGAGCCCGAAACCGCCGCCAGCGCGGCCCGCTGGGACACGTTCGCCACGTTCGAGGTCAGGTGGGACTGGAGGTTCGCGGCGGCCTTGATCACGTCGTCCGGGCCGATCATCCAGCCGACCCGCCACCCGGTCATCGCGTACGTCTTCGCGACGCCGTTGACGACCACGCACGTGTCGGCCAGCTCGGGGACCAGGACCGGCATGGACTCGGCCCGTACGCCGTCGTAGACGAGGTGCTCGTAGATCTCGTCGGTGATCACCCAGACGCCGTTCTCGACCGCCCAGCGGCCGATCGCCGCCACCTGCTCACGCGGGTACACCGCACCGGTCGGGTTCGAGGGCGAGCAGTACAGCAGGGCCTTGGTGCGCGGCGTGCGGGCGGCTTCGAGCTGCTCGACCGTGGCCCGGTAGCCGGCGGTCTCGTCGGTCACGACCGGCACGGGGACGCCGCCGGCCAGCGCGACGGCCTCCGGGTACGTGGTCCAGTACGGTGCCGGCAGGATCACCTCGTCGCCCGGGTCGAGCAGGGTGGCGAACGCCTGGTAGACGGCCTGCTTGCCGCCGTTGGTCACGATCACCTGGCTCGGCCGCACGTCGTAGCCGCTGTCGCGGGCGGTCTTGGCGGCGATCGCCTCCCGCAGTTCCGGCAGGCCGGCGGCCGGGGTGTAGCGGTGGTTCCTCGGGTCCAGGGCGGCTTCGGCGGCCGCCCGCGCGATCGGCTCCGGGGTGGGGAAGTCCGGCTCACCCGCGCCGAAGCCGATCACCGGCCGACCGGCCGCCTTGAGCGCCTTGGCCTTGGCGTCCACCGCGAGGGTCGCCGACTCGGTGATGCCGCCGATCCGGGCCGAGACCCGGGTGGGTGCTGCTGCCATACCGGCATCGTCGCAGATCCACGCGGTTGCGACCGGGCTGGGGTGACCGCGATTGGAGGCCGGCGCGGTGGTTGCCGTACACTTCCCATCCTGGAAGGTCGAGACCTAGCCGCACCCGGTCGAAAGTGACAGAGTGGGGAGGGTAGGCGTCGGCCATCTAAGGGGTGTAGCTCAATTGGCAGAGCAGCGGTCTCCAAAACCGCAGGTTGCAGGTTCAAGTCCTGTCGCCCCTGCAGCAGCGGGTAAAAGGCGAGCGGAGGAACTGGCGTGAGCGAGGAGCCGGGCAAGGAGCGGGAAGAGGAGCAGAAGCCCCCTTCCCGTCCGGTCACCGCGGCCGCGCGGCGTGAGCGCCGTGCGGCGACGCGTCCTGCCGCTCGGAAGGACAGCGCCGCCGGTGACGTCAACGAGACGCCGAAGGCGAAGGGCACGGTCAAGCCCAAGGCGAAGCCCACGGGCGAGGGCGAGGAGGCCAAGGACCGCAAGGGCCGGGCCACGCCGACCCGGGAGAAGACCGAGAAGCGGCCCGGCCTGTTCACCCGGCTGTTCCGGTTCCTCCGCGAGGTGGTCGCCGAGCTGCGCAAGGTCATCTGGCCGACGCGCAAGCAGATGGTCGGCTACACCCTCGTCGTCCTGGTCTTCCTGGCCGTGATGACAGCCGTCATCGCCGGCCTGGACGTCGGAATCGGCAAGGGCGTGTTCGCGATCTTCGGCTGAGCCCACGCGAACACCCGGCAAGTCAGCGAATCAAGGAAGCGAGACCACTGTGACCTCCGAGAACGGCGCCGCTGTCGGCCATGAGCCGACCAGTTCGGCCGACGACGAGGTCGTCGCTGCCCACGAACTCGCCGACGAGGACACCGCTGTCGGGGACACCGCTGTCGAGGAAACCGCGGTTGAGGACGTCGCGGTTGAGGACGCAGCCGGGGACGACGCGGCCGAGGACGAGCCCGCCGTCGACGACGAGGAGGAGGCCGACCCGGTCGCCGAACTGCGCGACGCGCTCCGCCGGGCGCCGGGCGAGTGGTACGTGATCCACTCCTACGCGGGCTACGAGAACAAGGTCAAGACCAACCTCGAGACGCGCATCCAGACCCTGGACATGGAGGACTACATCTTCCAGGTGGAGGTGCCGACCGAGGAGGTCACCGAGATCAAGAACGGCCAGCGCAAGCAGGTGCAGCGCAAGGTGCTGCCCGGCTACATCCTGGTCCGGATGGATCTCAACGACCCGTCCTGGAGCGCGGTCCGCAACACGCCCGGTGTCACCGGGTTCGTGGGCGCCACCTCCAAGCCGTCCCCGCTGACCATCGACGAGGTCGCCAAGTTCCTGTTGCCGCAGGTCGAGCAGGCCAAGCCGGCGGCGGGCGGCAAGGCGACCGCCACCGCGACCAAGCCGACGGTCGAGGTCGACTTCGAGGTCGGCGAGTCGGTTACAGTGATGGACGGCCCCTTCGCGACCCTGCCGGCGACCATCAACGAGGTCAACGCGGACGCGCAGAAGCTCAAGGTCCTGGTGTCGATCTTCGGCCGGGAAACCCCGGTCGAGCTGTCGTTCAGCCAGGTCTCCAAGATCTGACCGGCCCCTGTCGGGGTCCGGCGGCCACGCGACGTGGCAGGTTCGTCGCGCGGACTCACGCAGGAAACAGGAATACGAGATGCCTCCCAAGAAGAAGAAGCTTGCGGCGATCATCAAGCTGCAGATCACGGCCGGCCAGGCCAACCCGGCGCCGCCGGTCGGCCCGGCGCTCGGCCAGCACGGCGTCAACATCATGGAGTTCTGCAAGGCCTACAACGCCGCGACCGAGTCGCAGCGTGGCACGGTCGTGCCGGTCGAGATCTCCGTGTACGAGGACCGGTCGTTCGACTTCAAGCTCAAGACCCCGCCGGCCGCGAAGCTGCTGCTGAAGGCCGCCGGTGTGGACAAGGGCAGCGGCGAGCCGCACCGCGTCAAGGTCGCCAAGGTCAGCTGGGACCAGGTCCGCGAGATCGCCCAGACCAAGCAGGCCGACCTCAACGCCAACGACATCGACCAAGCAGCCAAGATCATCGCCGGCACCGCCCGGTCGATGGGCATCACGGTCGAATAATTCCTCGAAGTCGTGGGAGGGCTTGCCGCCCGCACCACAACTGATCCACAAGTAGGGACAGCAGAATGGCAAAGCACAGCAAGGCCTATCGTCAGGCCGCCGAGCTGGTGGACCGGGAGCGGCTGTACAGCCCGCTCGAGGCCGCCAAGCTCGCCAAGGAGACCTCCAAGGTGAAGATGGACGCGACCGTCGAGGTCGCGATCCGGCTGGGTGTCGACCCGCGCAAGGCCGACCAGATGGTGCGCGGAACCGTGAACCTGCCGCACGGGACCGGCAAGACCGCCCGGGTCATCGTGTTCGCCACCGGTGACAAGGCCGCCGAGGCCGAGGCCGCCGGCGCGGACGCGGTCGGCGCCGAGGACCTGATCGAGCGCATCCAGGGCGGCTGGCTGGACTTCGACGCCGCGATCGCCACCCCGGACCAGATGGCCAAGGTCGGCCGGATCGCCCGCATCCTGGGCCCCCGCGGCCTGATGCCGAACCCCAAGACCGGCACGGTCACCCCGGCGGTCGCCAAAGCGGTCGCCGACATCAAGGGCGGCAAGATCAACTTCCGGGTGGACAAGCAGGCCAACCTGCACCTGGTGATCGGCAAGGTGTCGTTCGAGGACGACAAGCTGGTCGAGAACTACGCGGCGGCGCTGGACGAGATCCTGCGGGCCAAGCCGTCCTCCGCGAAGGGCCGCTACCTGAAGAAGGTCACCTTCACCACGACGATGGGCCCCGGCATCCCGGTCGACCCGGCTCGTACCCGTAACCTGCTCGCCGACGAAGCGACCGTCTGACGGCACTTCCCCAGGCACCGAAAGGGCGGATCCCCAGCGGGGGTCCGCCCTTTCGCTTTGTCAGCTGGTCGGTGGTACCGAGGTCGTCGACGGAGTCGAAGTCGTTGCGGGACATGGATCAGGCTCGCTCTGATGCCCGGTGATCACCCAGCCGTCGCTGACCTTCTTCAGGGTGAACCGACCGAGTCCGGTGGTGCCCTCGCGGAGTTGGAGCTGTCGGCACGAGCTGATCTCGATCTCCGACTTGCCTATGGTGTCGATCAACGGTATTTGTCGCAGGGGGCCGACCTTGCCGTCGAGTCCCCGGATGACGGATTCGCAGTCGCCGCCGCCGAAGTCGGCCACGAAGGCCTGCTTGCCTTCTGGGCTGAACAGCAGCTTGCACGCGTTCGTGGCGTAGTCGGCCCGGGTTCCGGTGGCCGCATACAGGTAAAGAGTGTTCAGCGCGGCGCTCGGCGAGCCCGGCGGGCGGCCGGGGTCTTTCAGGTCGCCGGGACCGGCGAGCCCGTGGGTGCCTTTGCCGTCGTCCTGGGAGGAACCACCGAAGTAGCGGGTGATGAGCCAGGCGATCACGGCGATCACCACGAGGTAGAACGCCAGCTTTCGGACCGGCCAGCTCTGCAGGATCTTCTTCCACAGTGGCTTTTTCGCCGGTGGCAGCTGCAGGGGGGCGGCGCCGCCCTGGGACTCCTGGAACTTGAGGAATTGCTGGAACTGTTGGAACTGCTGGAACTGGGCGTGCTGTTCGGGGTCGACGGGGCCAGCGGGTGGGGGTGCCTGGCTTGGGGTCAGGTCGCGGTGCTGGGGGTGTTCGTTGTCGGCCACGTCACTATCATGCCGGGGCGATTTGGAGTACGCGCTACGCGTCCCGTATCGTTTTCAGAGTTCTACCGAAGACCGCTGGTCTCTTCCTCGTGAAGATGAAGATCCCGCAAGGGTGGCCCGCGCAGGAGGAACGTGGCTGATCTTTCTCACGCCCGTGCCTGCGCGCCGGGCGTTTCGTCTTTTCCGGGCCGGAGCACAGGGGTCACCCCAGCCCTGAGAGGAGGCGGACATGGCGAAGTCGGACAAGGTGGCCGCGGTCGCCGAGATCGCGGACAAGTTCCGCACGAGCTCGGCCGCCGTAGTCACTCAGTACAGCGGCCTCTCCGTGTCGCAGCTGACCACGCTGCGCCGCGCTCTCGGCACGAACGCGTCCTACCGCGTCGCGAAGAACACCCTGGTCAAGCGGGCCGCTGAGGACGCTGGTGTGCAGGGCCTCGATGCTCTGTTCACCGGTCCGACCGCGATCGCGTTCGTCGACGGCGAGCCTGTCGACGCGGCCAAGGCGCTGCGCGAGTTCGCGAAGGACAACAAGGGCCTGGTCATCAAGGGCGGCTACATGGACGGCCGCCCGCTCACTGTCGCCGAGGTCGACCAGATCGCCGACCTGGACAGCCGTGAGGTGCTGCTCGCCAAGTTGGCGGGCGCGATGAAGGGCAACCTCGCCAAGGCCGCCGCGGTGTTCGCCGCACCGGCCACGCAGTTCGCCCGCCTGGCCGCCGCGCTGCAGGAGAAGAAGGCAGCTGAAGCTCCCGCCGAGAGCTGAATCCACCCACCATCGTTTTAGTCGTTAGGAAGGACAGCCATCATGGCGAAGCTCAGCACCGACGAGCTGCTCGACACCTTCAAGGAGATGACCCTCCTGGAGCTGTCGGACTTCGTGAAGCAGTTCGAAGAGGTCTTCGACGTCAAGGCCGCCGCGCCGGTCGCCGTCGCCGCCGCCGGCCCCGCGGGTGCCGCCCCGGTCGAGGTCGAGGAGCAGGACGAGTTCGACGTCGTCCTGGAGTCCGCCGGCGACAAGAAGATCCAGGTCATCAAGGTCGTCCGTGAGGTTGTGTCCGGGCTGGGCCTGAAGGAGGCCAAGGAGCTGGTCGAGGCCGCTCCGAAGCCGGTACTGGAGAAGGTCGCCAAGGAGGCCGCCGAGGCCGCCAAGGAGAAGCTTGAGGCCGTCGGCGCCAAGATCTCGCTCAAGTGAGCTAGTGGTCGCCGCCGGAAGTCCTTCGGGGTCTCGACGGCCCAGCTTCCCGCTGGACGCACGGCCGAAAAGCCCAAGTACAACCCGGTACGAGGGCCTTCCGGCCGCACGCCCAGCGGAAACCTGGATCCGCCGATACCCACGAAGAACTTCCGGCGGCGACCACTAGTGTCCCGCGCCGGGACACTGGTTTTACACTGTAAAGGGCCGCTCGTCGCAGACGGGCGGCCCTTTCGCATGTACCGCCGACTGGCGTACTCTCCCGGGCCGGGTGGCGTACTGGATGTTGCTGTACGTTGCCCGTACCAAGCAGTAACCCCGGCGGGTCCAGCTCGTTGCACATGAGGACGACATGTGCGTGTACACAGCTCGGGAGGGTCGATGGGCGCCGAAGTGGTGGTCGAAGGTCTCACCAAGTCTTTCGGTCGACAGACCATCTGGCGTGACGTCACCCTGACCTTGCCGCCGGGCGAGGTCAGCGTGATGCTCGGTCCGTCCGGAACCGGCAAGTCCGTGTTCCTCAAGTCCATGATCGGCCTGCTCAAACCCGATCGCGGCCGGTGCGTCGTGAACGGCGTGGACATCGTGTCCTGCTCCGAGCACAAGCTGTACGAGATCCGCAAACTGTTCGGCGTGCTGTTCCAGGACGGCGCCCTGTTCGGCTCGATGAACCTGTACGACAACATCGCGTTCCCGCTGCGCGAACACACCAAGAAGTCGGAAACCGAGATCAAGCGGATCGTCCTGGAGAAAATGGACATGGTCGGTCTCGCCGGCGCGGACAAGAAACTCCCCGGTGAGATCTCCGGCGGTATGCGCAAACGGGCTGGGCTGGCCCGCGCGCTCGTGCTGGACCCCGAGATCATCCTGTGCGACGAGCCGGACTCCGGCCTGGACCCGGTCCGCACCGCGTACATCAGCCAGCTGCTGCTTGACCTGAACGCCCAGATCGACGCCACCATCCTGATCGTCACGCACAACATCAACCTGGCCAGGACCGTGCCGGACAACGTGGGCATGCTCTACCGCCGCGAGCTGGTCATGTTCGGCCCGCGCGAGGTGCTGCTGACGTCGGACGAGCCGGCGGTGCGGCAGTTCCTCAACGGCAGCCGGTTCGGCCCGATCGGGATGTCCGAGGAGAAGGACACCGCGACCCTGGCCGCCGAGCAGCAGTTGGCGGACGCCGGCCACCACGACGGGTCCACCGACGACGTCTACGGGGTGGTGCCGCAGCTGCAGCCGACGCCGGGGCTGCCCGATCGCCGAGGTGTCCGCCGCCGCAAGGACCGCGTGATGAGCATCCTGCACTCGCTTCCGCCGGCCGCGCAGGAGGGCATCATCGAAAGCCTGACGCCGGACGAACAGCAGCACTACGGCGTGCGGCCGCACATGTTCGCGACCGCGCCGATCGGCCGCAGACCTTCGCCGCAGCCCAGAGACCGCATCGAGGGCGACCTCGGGGTGGCGAACCTCCCGCAGACCACGTGGCGTCCACCTGAACCAGGCCAAGGTGGTGGCGTGTGACAAGTCGTACCACCAGGTCGGCATTTCCTGGTGCTGGTGCGCTTCGTGAGACCGGCCAGATGTTCGCCCTCGGTCTGGACGTGGTGCGCGGGTTCTTCCAGCGACCGTTCCAGTTCCGCGAGTTCATCCAGCAGTCCTGGTTCATCGCGAGCGTGTCCATCCTGCCGACCGCGTTGGTGGCGATCCCGTTCGGCGCGGTCATCGCGCTGCAACTGGGATCGCTGGTCACACAGCTCGGCGCGCAGTCGTTCATGGGTGCCGCGAGCGTGCTCGCGATCATTCAGCAGGCGTCGCCGTTGGTGACCGCGCTGCTGGTGTCCGGTGCCGGTGGTTCCGCGATGTGCGCGGACATCGGCGCACGGACCATCCGTGAGGAGATCGACGCGATGGAGGTGCTCGGCGTGTCCGCCGTGCAGCGCCTCGTCGTGCCGCGGGTGCTCGCGTCGATGCTCATCGCCGTGCTGCTCAACGGTTTGGTGAGCGTCGTCGGCGTGCTCGGCGGGTACTTCTTCAACGTGGTCCTGCAAGGCGGTACGCCAGGTGCCTACCTCGCCGGGTTCTCCGCGCTGGCCCAACTGCCGGACCTGTGGATCAGCGAGATCAAGGCGTTGATCTTCGGGTTCATCGCCGGGGTGGTGGCCTGCTACCGCGGGTTGCACCCGGCGCCCGGCCCGAAGGGGGTCGGCGACGCGGTGAACCAGTCCGTGGTCATCACGTTCCTGTTGCTGTTCTTCGTGAACTTCGTGCTGACCACGGTGTACCTGACGGTCGTCCCGGCGAAGGGGAGCTGAGCGGCGATGACCGTGCGGGACCAGATCCGCCGGCCCTTGGAGATGCTCGACAAGGCCGGCGACCAGATGTCGTTCTACATGCGGGCGCTCGCGTGGATTCCCCGCACGCTCACCAAGTACCTGCGGGAGACGCTGCGGCTGCTGGCCGAGGTGAGCTTCGGCAGCGGGGCGCTCGCGGTCATCGGCGGCACCATCGGCGTGATGCTCGGCCTGACCCTGTTCGTCGGAACCGTGGTCGGCCTGCAGGGTTACGCCGCGCTGAACCAGATCGGCACGTCCGCGTTCGCCGGGTTCGTGTCCGCGTACTTCAACACCCGTGAGATCGCGCCGCTGGTGGCCGGTCTGGCGTTGTCCGCGACGGTCGGGTCGGGCTTCACCGCGCAACTCGGCGCGATGCGGATCTCCGAGGAGATCGACGCGCTCGAAGTGATGGGCGTGCCGAGCCTGCCGTACCTGGTGACCACCCGGATCATGGCCGGTTTCGTCGCGGTCATCCCGTTGTACATCATCGGCCTGCTCAGCTCGTACGTGGCCGCGCGCACGATCACGGTCTACTTCTACGGCCAGTCGGCGGGCACGTACGACCATTACTTCAACCTGTTCCTGCCACCGCAGGACGTGTTCTGGTCGTTCGGCAAAGTGCTGATCTTCGCTGTGTTGATCATCCTGACGCACTGCTACTACGGCTACCGCGCCAGCGGCGGCCCGGCCGGCGTCGGTGTCGCGGTCGGCCGGGCGGTGCGGACCACGATCGTCTCGGTCACCCTGCTGGACTTCTTCCTGAGCCTGGCGATCTGGGGTACGACGACCACGGTGAGGATCGCCGGATGACGACACTCAGGCGCAGGCTGCTCGGTGTCGCGTTCATCGCGATGCTGGTGGGTTTCGTCGCGCTGTCGATCGCGTTCTTCAACAAGTCGTTCAACACGTACGTGAACGTCGGCCTGACCACCGACTCCATCGGCAACCAGCTGCAGGAACGGTCCGACGTCAAGGTCCGCGGCCTGATCGTCGGCTCGGTCAAGTCGGTCAAGCCGACCACGCGCGGCGCCGAGCTGACCCTGGCGCTGGACCCGGACAAGGCGGCGGTGATCCCGAGCAACGTCTCCGCGCAGTTCCTGCCGAAGACCCTGTTCGGCGAACGCTATGTGGCGTTGCAGATCCCGGACGAGCCGGCCGCGCGGACGCTCCGGACCGGCGACATGATCCAGCAGGACCGCTCCACCAAGGCGATCGAGGTGCAGAAGGCGCTGAACGACCTGCTTCCGGTGCTGCAGGCGGTCCAGCCGGAGAAGCTGTCCAGCACGCTGACCGCGATCTCCACCGCCCTGCAGGGCCGCGGCAAGGCGCTCGGGCAGACCCTCGCGGACCTCGGCAGCTATGTCGGCGAGGTCAACCCGTACGTGCCGCAACTGCAGCACGACCTGCAGGCCTTGGTCGGCGTCTCCAACACGTACAGCGACGCGGCGCCGCAGCTGATCCAGGCACTCGACGACCTCACGGTCACGTCGAAGACCATCGCCGAGCAGAAAGCCAATCTGTCCACTTTGTACGGAAGTCTGACCACGGCGTCCACCGACCTGAAGACCTTCCTGCAGGTCAACAAGAACAACCTGATCCAGTTCGCGGACACGTCCCGGCCGACCATGGAGCTGCTGGCGCGGTACGCACCGGAGTACCCCTGTTTCCTCAGGCAGATGGCGGAAACGGTGAAGTCGGCGGACGTGGCGTTCGGCAAGGGCACGAACGAACCTGGTCTGCACGCGACCCTGGAGATCACGGTCAACCGTGGCCCGTACAAGGCGGGCCAGGACGAGCCACGTTACGACGACAAGCGTGGACCGCGGTGCTACGACTTCCAGAAGTTCCCGGTCCCGTTCCCACAGCACCCGCCGGACGGCCCGTTGAAGGACGGCTCGAAGTCGCCCCCCAACAGCCGGCCCGCCAACGACGGGGTGCTGCCGCCCGCCAACATCGGCTCGGTCATCGGCGGCACCGCGCCGTCGTCCGCCGGGCAGGACTTCATGCTGCCGGGCAGCCGGGCCGAGGCGGACTTCGTCGCCGCGATCATGGGCCAGCAGTTGGGGGTGCGCCCCGATGACGTGCCGACCTGGACGGCCGTTCTGGTGGCGCCCGTGTTCCGAGGGGCGGAGGTGAACGTCAAATGAGAGGGCTCGTCGCGCCGCTGATCAAGCTGTCGCTGTTCATCCTCATCACGGTGGTGGCCACGACCGTGCTCGCGATCAGCATCGCCAACGCGAACCTGTCGTCCACCGACACGTACTCGGCGCGTTTCACCGACGTGACCTCGTTGCTGCCCGGCGACGACATCCGGATCGCCGGGGTTCGCGTTGGGCAGGTTGAGGACGTCAGCATCGCGGACCGCAAGCAGGCGGAGGTCAAGTTCTCCGTGGACGCCGGCCGGAAGCTGCCCGCCGGGGTGACCGCGACGATCAAGTTCCGCAACCTCGTCGGCCAGCGGTACGTCGCGCTCGGCCAGGGCACCGGCACCGGGTTCCTGAGCCCCGGCGACACGATCCCGTTGGAGCGGACCAAGCCCGCGCTGGACCTGACCGAGCTGTTCAACGGGTTCAAGCCGCTGTTCCGGGCGCTGCAGCCGGAGGACGTCAACAAACTCTCCTACGAGATCATCCAGGTGTTGCAGGGTGAAGGCGGGACGGTCCAGTCCCTGCTCTCGCACACCGCCACGCTGACGTCCGCGATCGCCGACAAGGACGCGGTCATCGGCCAGGTGATCACGAACCTGAACACCCTGCTGGACACCGTGAACGCGCACGGCACGCAGCTGTCCGACCTGATCGTGCAGCTGCAGCAGTTGGTGTCCGGCCTGGCCGCGGACCGTAAGCCGATCGGCGACGCGATCCAGTCGCTGTCCGGCCTGGCCGGCACCACCGCCGGCCTGCTGGTCCAGGCGCGTGACCCGCTCAAGGACGACATCGCGAACCTGGGCACGCTGACCAAGAGCCTCAACGACAACGAGAAGACCGTCGAACACTTCCTGCAGTTCATGCCGGGCAAGCTGACCGCGCTGACCCGGACCGCGAGTTACGGGTCGTGGTTCAACTTCTTCCTCTGCTCGGCGTCCGGTTCGGTGGCGCTGCCGCCGTTGATCAGCCAGCCGATCAGCATCCCGATCGCGCCCGTCACCCAGCCGAGGTGCCAGTCATGAGGTGGCACAGGTGAAGTCCTTCAGAAGTCGGAACCCGATCACGATCGGCATCACCGGTCTGGTGGTGATCGCGCTCGTGCTGCTGGCCGCGATCTACTCCGACGACCTGCCGATCATCGGCGGCGGCACCACGTACAAGGCGGAGTTCTCCGAGGCGGCCGGCCTGAAGTCGGGCGATGAGGTGCGGGTCGCCGGGGTGAAGGTCGGCAAGGTCAGCGGCGTGAAGCTGGCCGGGCCGAGCGTCCTCGTGTCGTTCAAGGTCAAGGACGCCTGGCTGGGTGACCAGACCAGGGCGGCGATCAAGATCAAGACCTTGCTGGGCCAGAAGTACCTGGCGCTCGAACCGGAAGGCAACGTGGTCGCCGACCCCGGCAACGTCATTCCGCGCAGCCGCACGATGGCGCCGTACGACGTGCTTGAGGCGTTCCGCGGCCTGGCCGACACGGTCAACAACATCGACACCACGCAGCTGGCGCAGAGCTTCGAGGTGTTGACGTCGACGTTCGCCGACACCCCGAACAGTGTGAAAGGCGCCCTGAACGGCCTGCAGGCGTTGTCCAAGACCATTTCCAGCCGCGACACCGAGCTGGCGAAGCTGCTGGACAACACCCAGCAGATCACCCAGACCCTGGCCGACCGGGACGCCGAGGTGGCCAAGCTGCTGTCCGACGGCAACCTGCTGCTGGACGAGATCCGCAAGCGCAAGGACGCCATCGACAAGCTGCTCACCGGTACCCAGACGCTGTCCCAGCAGCTCAAGGGCCTGGTGGACGACAACTCCCAGCAGCTGGGCCCGGTGCTGACCCAGCTCGACCAGTTCACCGGGATGCTCCAGCGCAACCAGGACGACCTGGCCAAGGGCATCGAGAAGCTGGCGCCGTTCGTCCGGGAGTTCACCAACACCCTGGGCAACGGCCGGTGGTTCGACAACTACATCTGCGGCCTGCTCCCGCCGTCGATCGGCCCGATCAACCCGCAGGGGTGTCTGCCGTGAGTACCTTCCAGACGCGCCGGGCGCGTGATCTCAGTCGCGGGGTGGCCATCGCCTGCGTGCTGGCGTTGCTCGCGGCTTTGGTGCTGTGGTTCGTGCTGCGGGACAGCAACCGCAAGCACGTCACCGCGTACTTCGGCGGTGCCGTGGGCTTGTACGCGGGCAACGAGGTGCGCGTGCTCGGTGTCGCCGTCGGGACTGTGGACAAGGTCGAGCCGCAGGGCAACCAGGTCCGGGTGGAGCTCTCGGTGGACAACGACGTCCCGGTCCCGGAGGACGCGGCCGCGGTGGTCGTGGCGCCGTCCCTGGTGAGCGACCGGTACGTGCAGCTCGCGCCGGTGTACACGGCCGGTCCGCAGATCCGGTCCGGGGCGACGATCCCGCGCGAACGGACCGCCACCCCGCTGGAGGTGGACGACCTGTACGCCAGCCTGAACCGGGTGACCACGACGCTGGGACCCAACGGCGCCAACCAGAACGGCGCGTTGTCGGACCTGCTGAACGTGCTGGCGAAGAACCTCCAGGGCAACGGCCAAGCCACCCACGACACCATCAAACAGCTGGGGGACGCGGCCAGAACGTTGAACGACAGCCAGAGCGCGCTGTTCAACACCGTCGACAACCTGCGGAAGTTCACCGGCACGCTGGCGTCGAGCGACAAGCAGGTCCGGCAGTTCTCCGAGCAGCTCGCCGACGTCAGCAAGTTCCTCGCGGCCGAGCGCACCAACCTGGCGCAGTCGGTGCAGCAGCTGTCCACCGCGCTGGAGAGCGTCCAGCGGTTCATCAACGACAACCGCGGCCGGATCAAGTCCAATGTGGACAAACTGGCCTCGATCACCCAGGTGCTCGTGGACGAACGCGGCGCCCTGGCCGAAGTGCTCGACGTCGCCCCACTCGCGCTCAGCAACCTGGTCGACACGTACAACGCGTCCTCGGGCACGCTGGACGCCCGAGCGGACCTCAACGACCTGACCAACCCGCCGATCGTGATGGTCTGCCGGCTGATCAAACAGACCATCCCGGCGCAGATCCCGCCGATCCTGGCGGACGCGTGCGGCAAGCTCGCGCCGATCCTCCAGGGTGCCCTGCCGTTGCCGTCGGTCGCGCAGGTCATCAACGGCCTGCAGAACGGCGGGCTGCCGGCGCTGCCGATGCCGCTGGTCGGAGGTGGCCGATGAGGATTCGACGCCTGGCCATCGCTTTGTGCGCCGGCACGATGACGCTATCCGCGTGCAGCTTCGGCGGCATCTACGACCTCCCGCTGCCCGGCGGCGCCGACCTGGGCGACCGGTCGTACACGGTGAAGGCGCAGTTCCGGGACGTGCTCGACCTGGTGCCGCAGTCCGGCGTGAAGGTCAACGAGGTCCCGATCGGCCGGGTCGAGTCGATCGCGCTGGCCAAGGACGGCTGGACCGCCGAGGTCACCATGCGCGTCAACGGATCCGTGCAGCTGCCCGGGAACTCCACCGCCCAGCTCAAGCAGTCCAGCCTGCTCGGTGAGAAGTACATCGAGCTGACCGCGCCCGCGGCCGGCCAGGAGAAGGGCAAGCTCGCCGACGGCGCGTACATCGGCCTGGACCGGACCAACCGGAACACCGAGGTCGAAGAGGTCCTCGGCGCGTTGTCCATGCTGCTCAACGGCGGCGGTGTGGAACAGCTGCACACCATCGCGAACGAGCTGAACCAGGTCGCGGCCGGCAACGAGCCGCAACTGCGCGACCTGCTCGGCAACGTCAACAAGCTGGTGTCCAGTTTGGACGCTCGGAAGGGCGACATCACCAACGCGTTGGACGGGCTGAACAAGCTGTCCGGCACGCTCGCCGGGCAGAAGGACAAGATCGCGAACGTGGTCGACCAGATCACCCCCGGCCTGCAAGTGCTGTCCGAACAGCGCCCGCAGCTGGTCAGCATGCTGCAGAGCCTGGACGGCCTGTCCGGGGTCGCGGTCGACACCATCAACAAGAGCCAGGCGGACCTGGTCGCCGACCTCAAGGCGCTGTCCCCGACCCTGCAGAAGCTCAGCGAGGCCGGCGAGAACCTGCCCAACGCGCTGGAGATCCTGCTCACGTACCCGTTCCCGGACTCCGCGGTGCCCGGCGTGAAGGGTGACTACGTCAACCTGTACGCCAAGCTGGACCTGAACCTGCAGGAGATCATGAACAACCTGGGCCGCAGCCGGCAGAACCCGCTCCAGGACATCCCCCTGGTCGGCCAGCTGACCAGCGGCAAGCAGGGCACCCAGCCGGGCGCGCCGCCGCCGCTGCAGGTGCCGAACCTGTCGGCCCAGCCGAACACGCCGAACACCTGCACCGGGGTCGGCGGCCTGCTCGGCTCGCTGCTGGGAGGTGGCAAATGCTGACCCGGCGGACCAGGTTGCAGCTCGTCGCGTTCTTCGTGATCGCGATCGTCGCCGTGGTGTACGCGTTGTTCCGGTTCACTGGCCTCAGCAAGGTCTTCGGCGACGACGGGTACACGGTCAAGCTCGAACTGAAGGACTCCGGCGGGATCTTCACCAACGCCGAGGTCACGTACCGGGGTGTCCAGGTCGGCCGGGTCGGCGAGATGCGGCTGACCAAGCAGGGCCTGGAGGTCGACCTCGCCATCGACCCGGCCGCCCCGCGGATCCCGGCGGACCTCCAGGCGGTGGTCACCAACCGGTCCGCGGTCGGCGAGCAGTTCGTCGACCTGCAGCCGGTCAAGGACGCCAGCCCGTACCTGTCCGGCAGTTCGGTGATCACCGCGGACAAGGCCAAGACGCCGATCTCCACCGACACCGTCCTGCGCGACCTGGACGACCTCGCGGTGTCCGTGCCGACCGACTCGCTGCGGACCGTCGTGGACGAGCTGGACAAGGCGTTCTCGGGCACCGGCCCCGATCTTCAGGTGCTGATGGACGCGACCGGCAGTTTCACCAAGGCCGCCAACGACCACCTGCCGCAGACCATCGCCCTGCTCAACTCCGCCGGGACAGTGCTGGACACGCAGAACGCCCAGGCCGGCAACATCAGGTCGTTCGCCACCAGCCTGGCCCAGCTCAACGACCAGCTGAAGAAGTCCGACCCGGACATCCGCAAGCTGATCGCGGCCACCCCGGAGGCCGCGGACCAGGTCACCGGGCTGCTGCGGGACTCCGGCACGAACCTCGGTGTGGTCCTTGCCAACCTGCTGACCACGTCGAACATCCTGGTGACCCGGCAGGACGGCCTTGAGCAAGCGCTTGTGGCGTACCCGATCGTCGCGGTCGGATCCCACACCGTCACCCCTGGGGACGGCACCGCCCACCTCGGCCTGGCGCTCAACCTGTTCAACCCGCCGCCGTGCGTGAAGGGCTACGAGCAGACGAAACGCCGGGCCGGCAACGACCTCTCGCCCGCGGCCACCAACGACCAGGCGTACTGCGCCGAACCGGTCGGTAGCCCGATCAACGTCCGTGGTGCCCAGAACGCGCCCTTCGGGGGTAAGGTCGCAGCTCCGACGCAGTCGCAGGTGCAGGCCAACGCGGGTCGGCCGCAGCAGCAACTCGCCGAACAGGCCGGTCTGCCCGGGGCGCTGGGCGGATCAGGCGCCCAGGGACCGATCAACCTGATCCAGCTGCTTGGCCTCACGGGAGCATGATGACGACGACGCTGTCCCGCTTTCTGCTGCCGGTCTCGATCGTGCTTGTCGTCGTCGCGGCCGGCTTCGCGACCTGGTTCGGGGTGTTGTGGCTACGCGGGCCCAAGGGCGACGCCGCCGCCGTGGCACGGGCCCGTGAGGACGTCAGCACGTCAGGCACGGCCGCGGTCGCGACCCTGACCTCGTTGAACTACAACAACGTCGACGGTGTGTACCAGCAGTACCTGGACGTCTCGACCGGTGCGGTGCACGACGACTACGCCAAGAACGCGGACGCGTTCAAGAAGCGCATCAGGGACAGCAAAGTCGTCACGACGTCGACCGTGCGGCAGGTCGCGGTGACCGACGTGAACCTGCAGAAGAAGGAAGCGACCATCTTGGTCGTCGTGGACACGCAGGTGACCGAGAACGGCACTGCCGACCCGAACAAGCCCGCCGACACCACGCCGAAGCGGCTGCGCATCGAGGCCGCCCTCGACCAGACCGACAGCGGGTGGAAGGTCAAGGGCCTGCGGACGGTCCCGTACTCAGCCACCGCCCAGTGAGCACGAGAGGAAATCCGACTGTGCCACCCCCGCGCCGCCGTCCCGCCACCCCGCCGCCCCGGCGGACGACCAAGGTGGCCGGCCTCCGCAGGCCGGCGGCCCAGCCCGAGGGCGAAGACGTCCTCGACCCGGCCGACACCGTGGACACCGCCGACTCTGTGGACATCGTCGAAGAGGTGCCCCAGCTTGACGTCCCGGTGATCGGCGAGACCGACGACCGGCCCCGCCCGCAACCCAAGCGGCGCGACTCCGGAACGGTGGCCGACGACTCCGCGCCCGTGAAGCACCGCCGTCGCCGGGTCAAGGACCCCGAGCCGGACGAGACCGTGGGTGTCGAGGACGAGGGCGACGAGGGTGTCGCCGAGCCGGCCGAGGACGTGGCCTCCGAGGAAGAGTTCGACGACGAGGAATTCAGCTACGAAGAGGTCACCGAGGACAACGGGCCACAGGTCAAGATACTGCTGCCGATGGTGCTCGTGGTGGCGGCACTGCTGTTGGGCGCGTTGTCCTGGTTCTTCGCGACAAAGGCCGCCGACTCGCGCGAAGGCGCGAACAATGCCGCACTTGTGGACGTGAACGGCACCAAAGACCTTGTCGGCGCCGCCCAACAAGCGGTGGCCGGTGTCCTTTCGTACAAGTACGACCAGATGGACCAGGCCAAGATCCAGGCGCAGCAGTATCTGTCCGGTGAGGCGGTCGACCAGTACAACAAGTCCATGCAGGCGTTGGCGTCCCAGATCCAGTCGCAGAAACTGCAGGTCGCGGTGAATCCGGTCAGTGTCGGCGTGGTGCGGTTGGCCGGCGATGACGCGCGAGTTCTGGTGTTCGCGGACCAGATCGGGGTGCGTGCCGACAACCAGCCGTCCGGTGGTCCGACCCAGTTCGCAATGGACATGCACCGGACCAATGGAAAGTGGAAAATCGTGAAATTGGACTTCTTTGACGGCAAGTAGAGCCTGGTTCAGTGGCGTAGGAATGCTTCCTCGGGTATTCGTGGGGTTGTGCACCTCACCGTGTGTTGGGACCGTGCCGGTGACGACCTGATCGGGGTCTTCAGCCCGCACGCGGTGGCCTGGCTGCGCAGGCAGATGTCCGGCTATGAGCAGTTGCTGGAATGGCGTTACGCCGGTTACGTGAGCGAAGACCCGACCGCGAACGCCGTGGGCGTTCCGGTGGCGTCCCGGCCGGCCGAATACCCGCCGCTGGTCGCGGCGCTGAGCGAGATCATCCCGGAGGACGAGCTCGAACCGATCCGGCTGTGGTGGGAGCCGGATGTGGTGCGGTGGCTCTACGCGGGCACCCGGGTGGTCCTCGACTCGCTGCCGACCACGGGCGGCGTGGTCGTTCTGCACGAGCGGCACCAGATCGAAGCGTGGCAGGCCGCGGTTCCGAACATGCGCGTGGTCTTCGCCGTGGCCGCGGGGGTTTGGCCGGTGCCGGTGGGCACCGAACGCAACCGGCACACGATGCCCACGCCGGACCCGACCCGGCTGGACCGGGACCGCCAGCTGACCGACTGGCTGCGGAAGGTGGTGGACAGGCTCACCGACATCGCCGAACCCGCCTCGACGTCCTGAGGACATTCACTCGGAGCGGTGAAGGACGGACACGACTGGGTAAACCTTCGGGTGCTGCTTTGTGCGCGAACGGCCACGGACCGTAAGTTCCGGTGCGATGAAAATCGCCCTGCCGTCCCATCGCGGGATCCTGGTGGCCGTCGCCGGCGCCACCAGTGCCGCCAAGGCGGAGACCGTCGACGCCATCGCCAAGCACTACGGCCAGGCCGCGCTGACCATCGGCAACCGCGCCAGCCCGGACCCCGAGTCGAGCGTCGACGAGCTGATGAAGGTCGACGGCCGCGCGGCCGAGGACGCGATCACCGTGGTGCGGATGGCCGAGTCCGCCGCGGTCCGCGGCAGCGAGGTGGTGATCACCGCCCGCCCGGTGCTCGACGAGCTGGCCCGCTACCGGGCCGCGCGCAAACTGCGGCACGAGTACGTCCAGCACCACATCATGCGGCGGGTCGAGGACACCGCGGCGTGGGAGGCCGCCGACTACGATTTCGTGGTGTGGGCTCGGTCACCTTTTCCCAGTCCGCCGGTGCGCGCTTTCGAGGCCGCACTAGGCAGTGTTCTCAAGGATCTGTGCGTACCCCATCACTCGGTGTGTCCACCTTTGGTCGACGAAATGATCGAACAGCTGGTAGCTTCTATCCCCCGCTAGCTGCCCCTACAGGTGACGAAGTGCTCGTCCACGTGGGTGAACGCCGCGTGGCCCCTTGACTGGAGGGGCGGTCAGGGTCACGCTGTTGGCATGAGCGGAGGGCCGTTTCCCCGGCCCCTGGACAGTCGCCGCTAGTTTGGCTAGACTGCGTCTTTGCTCTGCCCACTTTCCGTGCGCCCGTACCCGAGAGCTAGGATGATGGGCATCAAGCACCCTTGACAGTCGCGTTAGTTGCCTGCTAGCGCGGCCGCTCAACCGCTCATAGTCCCTGGAAGGACGCATCTTGGCAGTCTCCCGCGCGACCGAAGCCACTGCTGCGACCAACTCCATGTCCGGAATCCCAGGTGCGCCCACGCGTGTCTCGTTCGCCAAGCTGAGCGAGCCGCTGAGCGTTCCCAACCTGCTCGACCTGCAGATCCAGTCCTTCGAATGGTTCACCGGCAACGAGGCGTGGTTCCAGCGCCGGATCGACGCCGGTGACGAGAACCCCGTCGGTGGTCTCGAGGAAGTACTGAACGAGATCTCGCCGATCGAGGACTTCTCCGGCTCGATGTCGCTTTCCTTCTCCGACCCGCGCTTCGACGAGGTGAAAGCCTCGGTCGAGGAGTGCAAGGACAAGGACATGACCTACGCCGCACCGCTGTTCGTCACCGCCGAGTTCACCAACCACACCACTGGCGAGATCAAGAGCCAGACGGTGTTCATGGGCGACTTCCCGGTGATGACCAACAAGGGCACGTTCATCATCAACGGCACCGAGCGTGTCGTGGTGTCCCAGCTGGTGCGGTCGCCCGGCGTGTACTTCAACACGTCCGTCGACAAGACGACCGACAAGGACGTCTACGACACCCGCATCATCCCGAGCCGCGGCGCCTGGCTGGAGTTCGACGTCGACAAGCGCGACACCGTCGGTGTCCGCATCGACCGCAAGCGTCGGCAGCCGGTCACCGTGCTGCTCAAGGCGCTCGGCTGGTCGGCCGAGCAGATCCGGGAGCGCTTCACCTTCTCCGAGACGCTGCTCGCCACGCTGGAGAAGGACCACACGGCCGGGACGGACGAGGCCCTGCTGGACATCTACCGCAAGCTGCGGCCGGGCGAGCCGCCGACCAAGGAGTCCGCGCAGACCCTGCTGGAGAACCTGTTCTTCAAGGACAAGCGGTACGACCTGGCCAAGGTGGGCCGCTACAAGGTCAACAAGAAGCTCGGCCTGACCGAGGCCTACGACACCGGGGTGCTGACCGAAGAGGACATCGTCACCACGATCGAGTACCTGGTCCGCCTGCACGCCGGGGAGACCTCGGTGATCGGCCAGGACGGCCGGGAGATCCCGATCGAGGTCGACGACATCGACCACTTCGGCAACCGGCGGCTGCGCACGGTCGGCGAGCTGATCCAGAACCAGATCCGGGTCGGCCTGTCCCGGATGGAGCGGGTCGTCCGGGAGCGGATGACCACCCAGGACGTCGAGGCGATCACGCCGCAGACGCTGATCAACATCCGTCCGGTGGTCGCGGCGATCAAGGAGTTCTTCGGAACGTCGCAGCTGTCGCAGTTCATGGACCAGACCAACCCGATCGCCGGCCTGACGCACAAGCGGCGCCTGTCGGCACTGGGGCCGGGTGGTATCTCCCGTGAGCGCGCCGGCATGGAGGTCCGGGACGTCCACCCGTCGCACTACGGCCGGATGTGTCCGATCGAGACGCCGGAAGGCCCGAACATCGGCCTGATCGGCTACCTGTCCTCGTACGGGCGGGTCAACCCGTTCGGATTCATCGAGACGCCGTACCGCAAGGTCGTCGAAGGCCGGGTCACCGAGCAGGTCGACTACCTGACGGCGGACGAGGAGGACCGGTACGTCAAGGCGCAGGCCAACTCGCCGACCGACGCCGAAGGCAACTTCGTCGAGGAGCGCGTGCTGGTCCGTACCAAGGGCGGCGAGGTCGAGTACATCGACCCGCACGGTGTCGACTACATGGACGTCTCGCCGCGCCAGATGGTGTCGGTCGCGACCGCCATGATCCCGTTCCTCGAGCACGACGACGCCAACCGCGCGCTGATGGGCGCGAACATGCAGCGCCAGGCCGTGCCGCTGCTGCGCAGCGAGGCGCCGCTGGTCGGCACCGGCATGGAGCTGCGGGCCGCGGTCGACGCCGGTGACGTGGTCGTCGCCAGCAAGGGCGGCGTGGTCGAGGAGCTGTCCGCGGACTTCATCACGGTGATGGCCGACGACGGCACCCGCCAGACCTACGGCCTGCACAAGTTCCGCCGCTCCAACCAGGGCACCTGCATCAACCAGAAGCCGATCGTCGGCGACGGGCAGCGGATCGAGGTCGGCCAGGTCATCGCGGACGGCCCGTGCACCGAGAACGGCGAGATGTCGCTCGGCAAGAACCTGCTCGTCGCGATCATGCCGTGGGAGGGCCACAACTACGAGGACGCGATCATCCTCTCGCAGCGGCTCGTCCAGGACGACGTGCTCACCTCGATCCACATCGAGGAGCACGAGATCGACGCCCGGGACACCAAGCTCGGCGCCGAGGAGATCACCCGGGACATCCCGAACGTCTCCGAGGAGGTCCTGGCGGACCTGGACGAGCGCGGCATCATCCGGATCGGTGCCGAGGTGCGGGACGGCGACATCCTCGTCGGCAAGGTGACCCCGAAGGGCGAGACCGAGCTGACCCCGGAGGAGCGCCTGCTCCGCGCGATCTTCGGCGAGAAGGCGCGCGAGGTGCGCGACACGTCGCTGAAGGTGCCGCACGGCGAGACCGGCAAGGTGATCGGCATCCGGGTGTTCTCCCGTGAGGACGAGGACGAGCTGCCACCCGGTGTGAACGAGCTGGTCCGGGTCTACGTGGCGCAGAAGCGCAAGATCCAGGACGGCGACAAGCTCGCCGGCCGGCACGGCAACAAGGGCGTCATCGGCAAGATCCTCCCCGCGGAGGACATGCCGTTCCTGCCCGACGGCACGCCCGTCGACGTCGTGCTGAACACGCACGGTGTGCCGCGCCGGATGAACATCGGCCAGATCCTGGAGACCCACCTCGGCTGGCTGGCCAAGACCGGCTGGAAGATCGACGGCAACCCGGACTGGGCCGACAAGCTGCCCGAGGAGCTGTACGACGTGCCGGCGGACACGAACACCGCGACCCCGGTGTTCGACGGCGCCAGCGAGGCGGAGCTCACCGGACTGCTCGGCTCGACGCTGCCCAACCGGGACGGCGAGCGGATGGTCCAGGAGAACGGCAAGGCGATCCTGTTGGACGGCCGCTCCGGCGAGCCGTACCCGTACCCGGTCGCGGTCGGCTACATGTACATCCTGAAGCTGCTGCACCTGGTCGACGACAAGATCCACGCCCGGTCCACCGGCCCGTACTCGATGATCACCCAGCAGCCGCTGGGTGGTAAGGCGCAGTTCGGTGGCCAGCGCTTCGGTGAGATGGAGTGCTGGGCGATGCAGGCGTACGGCGCCGCCTACACCCTGCAAGAGCTGCTGACGATCAAGTCCGACGACGTCGTGGGCCGGGTCAAGGTCTACGAGGCGATCGTGAAGGGCGAGAACATCCCGGAGCCGGGTATCCCGGAGTCCTTCAAGGTGCTGCTCAAGGAACTCCAGTCGCTGTGCCTGAACGTGGAGGTGCTGTCCAGCGACGGCGCCGCCATCGAGATGCGCGACGGCGACGACGAGGACCTCGAGCGTGCGGCCGCGAACCTCGGGATCAACCTGTCCCGCAACGAATCGCCGTCCGTTGACGACGTTGTGAACTGACCTCGCCGAGGGTGGGGCTTCGCCCCACCCCTGGCCTTATCCCCCGAATCTGCTGTCTTTCAACCAAAGGGGAGAAGAACCGACGTGCTTGACGTCAACTTCTTCGACGAGCTCCGAATCGGCCTGGCCACCGCGGACGACATCCGTCAGTGGTCCTTTGGCGAGGTCAAGAAGCCGGAGACCATCAACTACCGCACCCTGAAGCCGGAGAAGGACGGGCTCTTCTGCGAGAAGATCTTCGGTCCGACCCGGGACTGGGAGTGCTACTGCGGCAAGTACAAGCGGGTCCGCTTCAAGGGCATCATCTGTGAGCGCTGCGGTGTCGAGGTGACCCGCGCGAAGGTCCGCCGCGAGCGGATGGGGCACATCGAGCTGGCCGCGCCGGTCACGCACATCTGGTACTTCAAGGGTGTGCCGTCCCGGCTGGGCTACCTGCTCGACCTGGCGCCGAAGGACCTCGAGAAGATCATCTACTTCGCCGCGTACGTGATCACCGGGGTGAACACCGAACTGCGGCACAACGACCTGCCCACGCTGGAGTCGGAGATCGGCGTCGAGCGCAAGCAGGTCGAGGCCAAGCGGGACGCCGACATCGAGGCGCGGGCCCAGAAGCTCGAGGGTGACCTCGCGACTCTGGAGGCCGAGGGCGCCAAGAGCGACGTGCGCCGCAAGGTCAAGGAGGGCGGCGAGCGCGAGATGCGCCAGCTGCGCGACCGGGCCCAGCGCGAGCTGGACCGGCTCGACGAGATCTGGACCACCTTCACCAAGCTCGACATCAAGCAGCTGATCGCCGACGAGCTGTTGTACCGCGAGCTGATCGACCGGTACGGCGACTACTTCACCGGTTCGATGGGCGCCGAGGCGATCAAGACACTGGCCGGCAACTTCGACGTGGACGCCGAGGCGGAGATCCTCCGCGAGACGATCCGCAGCGGCAAGGGCCAGAAGAAGCTGCGCGCGCTCAAGCGGCTGAAGGTGGTCGCGGCCTTCCAGGTGACCCGCAACTCGCCGATGGGCATGGTCCTGGACTGCGTCCCGGTCATCCCGCCGGACCTGCGGCCGATGGTCCAGCTCGACGGTGGCCGGTTCGCCACCAGCGACCTGAACGACCTGTACCGCCGGGTGATCAACCGGAACAACCGGTTGAAGCGGCTGATCGACCTGGGCGCGCCGGAGATCATCGTCAACAACGAGAAGCGGATGCTGCAGGAGGCCGTCGACGCGCTGTTCGACAACGGCCGCCGCGGCCGTCCGGTCACCGGTCCGGGCAACCGGCCGTTGAAGTCGCTGTCCGACCTGTTGAAGGGCAAGCAGGGCCGGTTCCGGCAGAACCTGCTGGGCAAGCGGGTCGACTACTCGGGCCGTTCGGTCATCGTGGTCGGTCCGCAGCTGAAGCTGCACCAGTGCGGCCTGCCCAAGGCGATGGCGCTGGAGCTGTTCAAGCCGTTCGTGATGAAGCGGCTGGTCGACCTCAACCACGCGCAGAACATCAAGTCCGCCAAGCGGATGGTGGAGCGGGCCCGGCCGGCCGTGTGGGACGTGCTCGAAGAGGTCATCACCGAGCACCCGGTGCTGCTCAACCGGGCGCCGACGCTGCACCGCCTGGGCATCCAGGCCTTCGAGCCGCAGCTGGTGGAAGGCAAGGCCATCCAGCTGCACCCGCTGGTCTGTGAGGCGTTCAACGCGGACTTCGACGGTGACCAGATGGCGGTGCACCTGCCGCTGTCGGCCGAGGCACAGGCCGAGGCCCGGATCCTGATGCTGTCGTCGAACAACATCCTGTCGCCGGCGTCCGGCCGTCCGCTGGCCATGCCGCGTCTGGACATGGTCACCGGCCTGTTCCACCTGACCCGGCTCGACGAGAAGGCGATCGGCTCCGGCCTGGCGTTCTCCTCGCCGGCCGAGGCGATCATGGCCTTCGACCGCAAGGTGATCGGCCTGCAGGCCCCGGTGAAGATCCGGATCAAGAACCGGCAGCCGGGTCCGGGCATGCAGCCGGACACGTACGAGCCGGGCAGCCAGTGGCTCGCCGAGACCACGCTCGGCCGGGTGCTGTTCAACGACCTGCTCCCCGAGGACTACCCGTTCATCAACGAGCCGATGCCGAAGAAGCGGCAGGCGGCGATCGTGAACGACCTCGCCGAGCGGTACCCGATGGTCACCGTGGCCCGGACGCTGGACAAGCTGAAGGACGCGGGCTTCTACTGGGCCACCCGGTCCGGCGTCACCATCGCCATCTCCGATGTCGTGGTGCCGCCGAACAAGTGGGAGATCCTGGACCAGTACGAGCAGAAGGCCGACGCGGTCGAGAAGCGCTACCAGCGTGGCCAGCTGTCGCACGCCGAGCGCAACAACGAGCTCGTCAAGGTCTGGAGCCAGGCCACCGACGAGGTCGCCAAGGCGATGGAGGCGAACTTCGCCGAGGACAACCCGATCCCGGTGATCGTGAAGTCCGGCGCGGCGGGCAACATGACCCAGGTCCGGTCGCTGGCCGGCATGCGTGGTCTGGTGTCCAACCCGAAGGGCGAGTACATCCCGCGGCCGATCAAGAACAACTTCCGCGAGGGCCTGTCCGTCGGTGAGTACTTCATCGCCACGCACGGTGCCCGCAAGGGTCTGGCCGACACCGCGCTGCGGACCGCCGACTCGGGTTACCTGACCCGGCGTCTGGTGGACGTGTCGCAGGACGTGATCGTGCGCGAGATCGACTGCGGCACCAGCCGCGGCATCATCATGCCGATCGGGGAGGCGGGGCCGGACGGCGTCGTCACCCGTGACCAGCACGTGGAGACCAGCGTGTACGCCCGCACGGTGGCGGAGGACATCTCCGACGCCGAGGGCAACGTCATCGTCAACCGCGGTGACGACCTCGGCGACCCGGCGCTGGCCAAGCTGATCGACAGCTCGATCACCAAGGCGAAGGTCCGCAGCGTGCTCACCTGTGAGTCCGCGGTCGGTGTCTGCGCCATGTGCTACGGCCGGTCGATGGCCACCAGCCAGCTGGTGGACGTCGGCGAGGCGGTCGGCATCGTCGCCGCCCAGTCGATCGGTGAGCCGGGTACCCAGCTGACCATGCGTACCTTCCACCAGGGCGGTGTGGCCGGTGACGACATCACCACCGGTCTGCCGCGTGTGCAGGAGCTGTTCGAGGCCCGCCAGCCCAAGGGCAAGGCGCCGATCGCCGACGTCGACGGCCGGGTGCGGATCGAGGACGGCGACCGGTTCTGGAAGATCACGCTGATCCCGGACGACGGCAGCGAGGAGATCGTCTTCGACAAGCTGTCGAAGCGTCAGCGTCTCGCCGCGACGCCGACCGGCCTGCTGCAGGACGGCGACCACGTGTCGGTCGGCCAGCAGCTGCTGGAAGGCACGCCGGACCCGCACGAGGTGCTGAGGGTGATGGGTCCGCGTGCGGCCCAGCTGCACCTGGTCGAAGAGGTCCAGAAGGTGTACCGGGCCCAGGGTGTGTCCATCCACGACAAGCACATCGAGGTGATCGTCCGGCAGATGCTGCGCCGGGTCACGATCATCGACAGCGGTGCCACCGACTTCCTGCCCGGCTCGCTCCCGGAGCGCGCCGACTTCGAGTCGACCAACCGTCGGATCGTGGCCGAGGGTGGCGAGCCCGCCTCGGGTCGTCCGGTGCTGATGGGTATCACCAAGGCGTCGTTGGCGACCGAGTCGTGGCTCTCCGCGGCCTCCTTCCAGGAGACCACGAAGATCCTGACCGACGCGGCCATCAAGGGTGCGTCCGACAAGCTGGTCGGCCTGAAGGAGAACGTGATCATCGGTAAGTTGATCCCGGCAGGCACGGGCATCAACAAGTACCGCAACATCCAGGTGCAGCCGACCGAGGAGGCACGGGTCGCGGCGTACGCGATCCCGTCCTACGACGACGGCTACTACACCCCGGACGTGTTCGGTACCGGCACCGGCGCAGCCGTCCCCCTGGACGACTACGACTTCGGCCGCGACTACCGCTAAGGGCTCAACGGCCAACGGCCCCCGACGCACCTGCGTCGGGGGCCGTTTCCGTTTCCGTTCCATCGAACGAATGATCACCCATTCGTGTCATACGTTTCGTAGTACGCTGGTGGCATGGACCAGATCCCCATCCGCGTCCTCAATCAGGACACAGCCGGTGTGCTCGCGCGCGTCGAGCGTGGCGAGACTGTGGAGATCACCAACCGAGGCAAGCCCGTGGCTCGCTTGGTGCCGGTGGTCGAAGGCGAGCTCGACGATCTCATTGCCCAGGGCCGGGTCGTGCCGGCCACCATCCACGGGCCGTTCCCGATGCCGACGGTGAAGGTTGAGGACAACGCGGCCTCAGCGGCTTTGATCGCCATGCGCGAGGAGGAGCGCTGGTGATCTACCTGGACAGTTGCGCGATTGTCAAGCTGGTTGCCGAAGAAGACGAGACTGCGGCCCTGGTGGGCTGGCTGCGTGAGCATCAGGACGAGCCACTGGTGACATCGGTTCTCGCGGAGGTCGAGGTTCCCCGGGCACTGCGCCGTGGTGTGCCGCGTGTGCTCGGGGCGGTTACGTCGACCTTGTCGCGGCTCGACCGGATGGAGATCGACGGTCCGGTGCGGGCGACCGCCGCCGCGTACCTGGAACCAAATCTCCGATCACTGGACGCCATTCATCTGGCGACAGCCGACAATCTGGTGGCGTCCGGGAAGACGGTGACCGCGTTCGTCACCTATGACAAGCGGCTGGCCACCGCGGCGGCCGATGCCGGACACACCGTGGTGGCGCCTGGCGAGTGATCCGCTGGTCACTGGCGGGGTTCCCAGCGGAACGCCTTGAGAGCGACCGCGACGAAGAGGATCAGCGACGGCACGGTGGCGGCCACGCCGAGGAGTGCGTTGCCGTTCGACCAGCCCTCGGTGACGAGGTGGCCGGGGCCGACCACCGGCAGGAACGTGCCGATGGTGGACACCACGTCGTTGCTGGACTGCACCATGACCATCCCCGCGATCGCCGCCAGCATCACCGGGATCGCGGTGATCTGGGTGACCTCCACGCTCCGGCTGAACGCGGCCGTGGCGATACCGGCCAACAGTGCCACCGCGATGCCGAGGATCACGCCGACCAGGACCACGGCCGGGTTCGACGGCAGTGGTGCGCCGACGGCCAGGCAGAAGCCGAAGTAGACGATGGTCTGCGCCAGGCCGACGACCATCATGGGCGCGCCGATCCCGAGGTAGATGGCTGTGTCGGTGAGTTCGCTGGTCCGTAGCCGTTTCAACACGAGTGACTGCCGTCGGGCGGTGAACACGGTGGTGCTCACCAGGTAGACCGAGATCACCATCAGCAGGACGAACCGGCTGCCCATCGTGCCGGCCCATGCCTCGGTGGGTTGGGTGCGGTCGGCGAACCAGGCCATGGCGCAGAGCAGGACGGGGGCGGCCAGCACCGAGTAGGCGGTGATCCGCTTACGCAGCAACAGCCGCAGTTCTGTCCACGCGAGATGGAAGGTCATACCTTCTCCTTGCCGATCGACAGGAAGATCTCCTGCAGGGAGGCGGGGTTGGCGGCCAGGGTGTCCAGCCGGACGTTGTGCTCCTCCGCCCAGCGCAGCAGCGTGTAGAGGTCGTCCTGGAGGTGGTGGGTGGCCACGGTCAGGGTGTGACCGTCCACTGTGGGCGTTCCGTGGAAGTGCGGCAGCGGCACGGCCGGCGGGACGGTGGCGGTGATCCGGGCCGGTTGGTTGGTGAGCACCTCGGCCAGGGTGCCGGCCACCTCGATCCGGCCGGTGTGCATGATCGCCACCTGGTCGGCCAGGGCCTGCGCCTCCTCCAGGTAGTGGGTGGTCAGCAGAACCGTGCTGCCGCCTGCCCGCAGCGCCGACACGGTGTCCCACAGGTGGGCGCGGGACTCCGGGTCCAGGCCGGTGGTGGGTTCGTCCAGGATCACCAGGGGCGGCCGGCCCCAGATGGCGAGCGCGAAGTCCAGCCGCCGCCGTTCGCCGCCGGACAGCTTCTCCACGGCCACGTTCCGCCGGTCCGTGAGATCCACAGTGGACATCAGGTCGGTCGGGGAGTCCGGCCGGCTGCGCAGGCCGCCCCACAACCCGAGCGTCTCCGCCACGGTCAGTTCGCCGATCAGCCCGGAACTCTGCATCATCACGCCGACATCCGCGCTCAGCCTGGTCCGGTCGGCCACCGGGTCCCGGCCGAACACCCGCACCCGCCCGCCGCTGGGCCGCCGGAACCCCTCGATGATCTCCAGCGTCGTCGTCTTGCCGGCGCCGTTCGTCCCCAACAGCGCGAAGATCTCCCCCTCGCGCACCGCGAAGTCGACCCCGGCCACCGCGGCGAAGGAACCGTAGTGGTGGTGGAGGTCCGACACGTCGATCACGTCCATGCGAACACTGTCGCGAAAACGTGTGCCCGCTCGTCAGTCGTCGGTGTCACGAGCTCTCATGACACGTGTCATGTGGTGTTACGTTGGCTGACGTGCCCGAGCCGAACGCGTTGGAACCGTTGCGGCGGTCCACGCGCAACGCGCTCCTGGTCACGTTGGTGCTGGTCGGTGCGCTGACACCGCTGGCGTTGATCAACACGAAACCTGGCCCGGTGCGGGCCGCCGTGCTGATCGCCGGGACGGTGATCTTCCTCTGGGTGTACGGGCGTCGGCTGTGGCGGACGGTGATGTCCGGCCGCTGGGAGGCGATACCGCTGTGGCGGACGTGGGCGCTGGTCGCGTTCGTCATGGCGCTCAGCCTGCTGGGCCTCACGGTCGATCCCCAGCTGGGCCTGATGTCCACCACCTGCACCGGCCTGGCCCTCGCCGAGTTCGTGATCGGCCGGGGCTCAGTGGCGTGGTGGTTCATCACGGCCGGCGCGATCGCCCAGGGACTCGCGTTCGGCGTGTCCGCGGGACTCAGCGGGTCCCTGCTGTTCGCATTCGTCTCCACGACCGTAATGGCGGCGTTCGTGCTGTTGACCGCGTACTGCCTGGCCATCTCGTTCCGGCAGTGGGAAGGCGCGCTGAAACTCGACCGGGCCCGGCGGGAGGCCGCCGACCTGGCCACGGTTCGGGAACGGCTGCGGCTCGCCGAGGACCTGCACGACATCCTCGGCCACGCGCTCGAAGTGGTGTCGTTGAAGAGCGAGCTGGCGGTCCGCCTCGGTCCGATCGACCCGGACCGCGCCCAGGCCGAGATGGTGGAGGTACAGGCTCTGGCCAGGGGTGCGCTGAAGGACGTCCGTGCGCTCGTCCAGGACAACCGGCCGACGGACCTCGGCACCGAGCTTGTGGGCGCGCGCAAGCTCCTGACGTCCGCGGGCATCGAGTGCGACTTCGACGCTGACGACACGCTCGTCACCCAACGGGAGCTGTTCGGGCGCGTGCTGCGTGAGGCCGTGACGAACTTGCTCAGACACGCCAACGCGCGCACGTGCTGTGTCTCCCTGACCGTGGGTCGGCGCGAAGCCGTTCTGCGTGTACGCAACGACGGCGTGCAGTCGGCGTCCGTCACGACCACCGGCTCGGGACTGGCCGGCCTCGCCCGGCGCGTCAACGAGGCCGGCGGCACGTTCCAGGCCGGCGCGGTCGAACCCGAGTCGTTCGAGGTCGTGGCGAAGGTGCCGGCGTGATCCGGATCGTGCTCGCCGACGACGAGCAGCTCACCCGCCAGGCCGTGGAGACCCTGCTGAACCTGGAGCCGGACCTGACCGTGGTGGCCGGCGTCGCCGACGGTGACCAGGCTCTCAAGGCGGTCGCGGAACACCGCCCGGACGTGGTCGTGCTCGACGTGGAGATGCCCGTGATGGACGGTCTGCGCACGTTGGAGCTGCTGGCCGGCTCCGGGGTTCGCGGCGTGATGCTCACCAGGCATGCCCGGCCCGGAGTCCTGCGGCGAGCGCTGTCCCTTGGCGCCAAAGGGTTCCTGGCGAAGACCGCGCCGGCGTCCTTGCTGGCCGAGGTGATCAGGCGGGTGCACGCCGGGATGCGTTACGTGGACCCGGAGTTCGCCGCCGAGGCACTCGCCGAGACGGACTGCCCACTGTCCGATCGCGAGCTGGAGATCCTGCGCATGGTGGACGAGGAACGCACGGCCACCGACATCGCGTACGCCCTGCACCTGTCGGCCGGCACGGTCCGCAACTACATCTCCGCGGCGATGACCAAACTGGACGCGCGGAGCCGCACCCAGGCCGCCCGGATCGCCCGCGATCAGGGGTGGATCTGAGCCCCAACCAGCTCTTCGAGCAGGTGTGCCGCGCGGGACCCGTCCGGGTACTCCCGGAACTCGGCCTGGATCCGCCGGGCGGCCTGGTGGTACGACCCGTCGAGCACGGTCGCCACGCCCTGTCGGATGGCGCCCGGCGATGGGGTGCGTTTGCGCAGGTTGACGCCCGCGCCGGCCCAGGCGATCCGGCCGGCGACGTCCGGCTGGTCGTTGCCCCACGGCGCCATCACCAGCGGAACCGCGTGCGACAGGGCCATTTTCACGCCGTTGTAGCCGGCGTTCGTCACCATCGCGTCCACTTTGGGCAGCAGCAGCGAGTGCGGAATGAACTCGGCCACGCGGGTGTTGGCCGGCACCGGGCCGAGGTCGTGCGGTGACGTCACCACGACCAGGCCGTCGAACGAGGCCAGCCCGGCCAGCGCCGGCTTGGTGAGAATCGACGGATCGGTGGCCACTGTGCCTTGTGTCACGTGCACAACGGCCTTCGCGGAGTCCAGTTCGGCCCACCACTCCGGCAGGGCCGCCGTGGTGGCCGGAGGCAGCAACGGGCCGACGAAGTGGACGTTCGCCGGCCAGTGCCGGCGTGGGTACTCAATGGCCGGTGTGGCCGCCTGCATGTGCAGCATGGGTGACTGCATGTGCCAGAACACGTTGGCGCCCCGGGGAAGCGGCTTCAGGCCCAGGGCGGCCCGGGTGGACACGTACGCCTCGTTGAGGTCCTTCATCACCAGCGGCCCGAGGGCCGTCATGGCCTTCATGGTGAGCGCGTTCATCCGTCGACTGAAGGCGTTCGACGGCGGTGGTGCGCCCGTACCGAACCGAGGGATGTCGGGAGCCGGCGCGGTCAGCGGGCTGATCCCCAGCGTCGCCCACGGGGTTCCGTGGCGTTCGTACAGGCCTTGGCCGCCGAGGGAGCACAGGTCGACGATGAGCCCGTCGAACGGCATGAGCTCCTCGTAGTCCGCGACCTGTCCTGCCATGCGTTCGACGAGGAGCTTGCGGAGGGCGGAGAACCCCGCCTTGGGTTCACGCAGGCCAGGGTCGGGCACGGGCGGCAGTTCGTCGAACGTGGGTGTGCGGCGTGGCTCGACCCAGGTGGCCCCGGTGTTCTCGACCAGCGCCCGGTACTTCGCGCCGACGTGCCAGCGGACCGAGTGGCCCCGCTCGACCAGGGCCTTTGCCACAGGCAGGGCCGGGTGTACGTGGCCTGCGGCGTCCATGGTGCTGATCAGGAACCTGGGCACGGGATCCTCCTCTAGGATTGCCTTGACTGTCATTTATCTTGAGAGACGAGATAATCGAATGTCAAGGGAAATCCTGGACGAGCTCCGGGCCGAGCTGGGTACGGCGTCCCGCGTCTACCAGGTCTCGGTCGACGCCCTGGACGAGGCCGTGGCTGGGCACCTGGGCGTCAACCGGACGGATCTGCGCTGCTTGGACGTGCTGATGCAGTTGGGCACGGCCACCCCTGGCGTGCTCGGCGCGCGGCTCGGTCTGACCACGGGAAGCGTCACGGCGATGCTCGACCGGTTGGCCAAACTCGGCTACCTGACCCGCGCACCCGATCCCGGCGACCGGCGTAAGGTGCTCATCAGCGCCACCGACGAGGTCAAAGCCAAGGCATGGCAGCTCTACGGCCCGATCGCCGAGGAGGGCGCGCGGGACGCGAACGTCTACACCGAGGCCGAACTGCGCCTGCTGATCAGCTTCCTGCGGGGTGCCGCGGAGTTCCAGGATCGGCACCGGGCCCGGATCCAGGCCCTGCCGTGAGCGCCGTCACCCGTCGTTCACCTGCGGTTCCAGGGGTAGACTGGGGGGAGCCGAGACCAGGGGTACCCCGGTTTTGCTCCGCGCGTGAGCGCCAGGTATCTTTGCTAATCGTGCCCGACTGATGTCGGGCCGCTCCGTGTGCCTGCGAGCGGTGGTCGACCCAGTCGACGCCGCAGAAGCACACCGGAGACCTCCCAAACCCCGTTGGGATGCCGCGGCTGTCGTATGTGGCGCTGTCCCGCACGGGCCTTCAGGGGAAGGGCGACACGCCCGACCTCGGGTTACGGCGGGGCCAGGGGGAACAGCGGAAACACGGACAACCGTCAGTAGCTAGCAGTCGTAGAGAAAGCCGGTCCATGCCCACGATCCAGCAGCTGGTCCGTAAGGGCCGCCAGGACAAGGTCGCGAAGACCAAGACCGCGGCGCTCAAAGGGAGCCCGCAGCGGCGCGGTGTGTGCACGCGTGTGTACACGACCACGCCCAAGAAGCCGAACTCGGCGCTGCGCAAGGTCGCCCGTGTGAAGTTGACCAGCGGCATCGAGGTCACCGCCTACATCCCGGGCGAAGGCCACAACCTTCAGGAGCACTCGATGGTGCTCGTCCGCGGCGGCCGCGTGAAGGACCTCCCGGGCGTCCGCTACAAGATCATCCGCGGCTCGCTGGACACGCAGGGCGTGAAGAACCGCAAGCAGGCTCGTAGCCGCTACGGCGCGAAGAAGGAGAAGAGCTGATGCCCCGCAAGGGCCCGGCCCCGAAGCGGCCGTTGATCTCCGACCCCGTCTACAGCTCCCCGCTGGTCACCCAGCTGATCAACAAGGTGCTGCGGGACGGCAAGCGGTCCGTGGCGGAGAAGATCGTCTACGGGGCGCTCGAGGGCGCCAGGGAGAAGACGACCACCGACCCGGTGGTGACGCTCAAGCGTGCGCTGGACAACGTGAAGCCCACCATCGAGGTGAAGAGCCGCCGCGTCGGTGGCGCCACCTACCAGGTGCCGATCGAGGTCAAGCCCGGTCGCAGCACCACCCTCGCGCTGCGCTGGCTGGTGAGCTACTCGCGGAGCCGGCGTGAGAAGACCATGGTCGAGCGCTTGATGAACGAGCTGCTCGACGCCAGCAACGGCCTCGGGGCGAGCGTGAAGCGCCGCGAGGACACGCACAAGATGGCCGAATCCAACAAGGCCTTCGCTCACTACCGCTGGTGACCTGCCAGCCCCAGTGAGCGCCACAGCTCATCAAGACAGGGGAAGACTCCAGTGGCACTCGACGTGCTCACCGACCTTGCCAAGGTCCGCAACATCGGGATCATGGCGCACATCGACGCGGGCAAAACCACGACGACCGAGCGGATCCTCTTCTACACGGGGATCAACTACAAGATCGGCGAAGTGCACGACGGCGCCGCGACGATGGACTGGATGGAGCAGGAGCAGGAGCGTGGTATCACCATCACCTCCGCTGCTACCACCACGTACTGGGACAACAACCAGATCAACATCATCGACACGCCGGGCCACGTGGACTTCACCGTCGAGGTCGAACGGAACCTGCGCGTGCTCGACGGCGCGGTGGCCGTCTTCGATGGCAAGGAAGGCGTCGAGCCGCAGTCCGAGCAGGTGTGGCGGCAGGCCGACAAGTACGACGTGCCCCGGATCTGCTTCGTCAACAAGATGGACAAGCTGGGCGCCGACTTCTACTTCACCGTGCGCACCATCTCCGAGCGCCTCGGTGCCCGGCCGCTGCCGATCCAGCTGCCGATCGGCGCCGAGAGCGAGTTCATCGGCGTGATCGACCTGGTCGAGATGCGGGCGCTGACCTGGCGCGGCGAGGTCACCAAGGGTGTCGACTACACGGTCGAGGAGATCCCGGCCGACCTGGCCGAGAAGGCCGCGGAGTACCGCGAGGCCCTGCTCGAGGCGGTCGCCGAGACCGACGACGTCTTCATGGAGCAGTACCTCGACACCGGGGAGCTGTCCGTCGAGCAGATCAAGGCCGGCATCCGGAAGCTGACCGTCGGCCGCGAGGCCTACCCTGTCCTGTGCGGCTCGGCGTTCAAGAACAAGGGCGTGCAGCCGATGCTGGACGCGGTCGTCGACTACCTGCCTACCCCGCTGGACGTGCCGGCTGTCGAGGGCACGCTGCTGGACGGCGAGACGGTCGTGACGCGCAAGCCGTCGACCGACGAGCCGTTCGCGGCGCTGGCGTTCAAGATCGCCGCGCACCCGTTCTTCGGCAAGCTGACCTACATCCGGGTCTACTCCGGCCAGATCCCCTCCGGCGCCCAGGTGATCAACTCCACCAAGGAGCGCAAGGAGCGGATCGGCAAGCTGTTCCAGATGCACTCCAACAAGGAGAACCCGGTCACCGAGGCCATCGCCGGCCACATCTACGCGGCGATCGGCCTGAAGGACACCACCACGGGTGACACGCTCTGCGACCCGCAGAACCCGATCATCCTGGAGTCGATGACCTTCCCGGAGCCGGTCATCCAGGTGGCGATCGAGCCGAAGACCAAGGCGGACCAGGAGAAGCTCGGCACGGCGATCCAGAAGCTGGCCGAGGAGGACCCGACCTTCAAGGTCAAGCTGGACGAGGACACCGGCCAGACGATCATCGCCGGCATGGGCGAGCTGCACCTGGACATCCTGGTGGACCGCATGCGCCGCGAGTTCAAGGTCGAGGCCAACATCGGCAAGCCTCAGGTGGCGTACCGCGAGACCATCCGCAACACCGTGGAGAAGGTCGAGTACACCCACAAGAAGCAGACCGGTGGCTCCGGCCAGTTCGCCAAGGTGCTCGTCAAGCTGGAGCCGCTGGCCACCACGGACGGCGCGCTCTACGAGTTCGAGAACAAGGTCACCGGCGGTCGCGTTCCGCGCGAGTACATCCCGTCGGTCGACCAGGGCGCTCAGGACGCCATGCAGTACGGCGTACTCGCGGGCTACCCGCTGGTGGGGCTGAAGCTGACCCTGCTGGACGGCGGTTACCACGAGGTCGACTCGTCCGAGATGGCGTTCAAGATCGCCGGTTCGATGGTGCTGAAGGAGGCCGCGAAGCGGGCCCACCCGGTGCTGCTCGAGCCGATGATGGCCGTTGAGGTGACCACACCCGAGGACTACATGGGTGAAGTCATCGGTGACCTGAACTCCCGCCGTGGCCAGATCCAGGCCATGGAGGAGCGCAGCGGTACGCGTGTCGTGAAGGCGCTCGTCCCGCTGTCGGAGATGTTCGGCTACGTGGGTGACCTGCGGTCGCGTACCCAGGGCCGCGCGAACTACTCCATGCAGTTCGATTCCTACGCCGAAGTTCCCACGAACGTGGCGAAGGAGATCATCGCAAAGGCGACGGGGGAATAACCCCTCACCGGAGCACCACACAGCGTGTGGGCTCTCCGGGGTTCCCCCGGGGTCCGCACAACCGACCCTGATGAGCCGTCGGCCCGACGCCAAACCTATTGTTCGGGCCGACGGATAAGAACAAGTCCAGGAGGACAATCCAGTGGCGAAGGCGAAGTTCGAGCGGACCAAGCCGCACGTCAACATCGGCACCGTCGGTCACATCGACCACGGCAAGACGACGCTCACCGCGGCCATCTCCAAGGTCCTGCACGACAAGTACCCGGACCTCAACCCCTTCACGCCGTTCGACCAGATCGACAAGGCGCCGGAGGAGAAGCAGCGCGGCATCACCATCTCGATCGCTCACATCGAGTACCAGACCGAGAAGCGCCACTACGCGCACGTCGACTGCCCGGGTCACGCGGACTACATCAAGAACATGATCACCGGTGCCGCCCAGATGGACGGCGCGATCCTGGTGGTCGCCGCGACCGACGGCCCGATGCCGCAGACGAAGGAGCACGTGCTGCTCGCTCGTCAGGTCGGCGTGCCCTACATCATCGTCGCCCTGAACAAGGCCGACATGGTGGACGACGAGGAGATCCTTGAGCTGGTCGAGCTCGAGGTCCGCGAGCTGCTCTCGGAGTACGAGTTCCCGGGTGACGACCTGCCGGTCGTGCGCGTCTCGGCGCTGAAGGCCCTCGAGGGTGACCCCGAGTGGTCGGCCAAGCTGCTTGAGCTGCTCGACGCGGTGGACGAGAACATCCCCGAGCCGGTCCGGGAGACCGACCGGCCGTTCCTGATGCCGATCGAGGACGTCTTCACGATCACTGGCCGTGGCACCGTGGTGACCGGTCGGATCGAGCGTGGCGTGGTCAACGTCAACGAAGAGGTCGAGATCCTGGGCATCCGGGAGAAGGCCACCAAGACCACCGTCACCGGTGTCGAGATGTTCCGCAAGCTGCTCGACCAGGGCCGCGCGGGCGACAACGTGGGTCTGCTGGTCCGTGGTGTGAAGCGTGAGGACGTCGAGCGCGGCATGGTCGTGGCCAAGCCCGGCACCTCCACCCCGCACACCGAGTTCGAGGCGCAGGTCTACATCCTGTCCAAGGACGAGGGCGGCCGGCACACGCCGTTCTTCCAGAACTACCGTCCGCAGTTCTACTTCCGGACGACCGACGTGACCGGCGTGGTGACCCTCCCCGAGGGCACCGAGATGGTCATGCCGGGTGACGACACCAAGATGTCCGTCCAGCTGATCCAGCCGATCGTGATGGACGAGGGCATGCGGTTCACCATCCGTGAGGGTGGCCGGACCGTCGGCGCCGGCACCCTGGTCAAGATCCTCAAGTGAGCTGGGTCGGATTTTCCGACCCCGATTTGGACGCCGTATTTCGATATGGCATCCTGTATAGGTTGCTCGTCGTGGGGCGGCCGGGTTTCCTGTCGGGAGACCGGCCGCCTCCGTGCGAGAGCAAAAGTTAGCGCCGGTTTCCTGTGGAGCACTGGCGAGGATCGCACCCCCGCGGAACGACGGCGGGACCGGTCTGTGGGTAAGGCGCGACACGCCCGACCTCGTGGACCGGGGACCATGACTTGTGAACAGAGGGCGGAGCCTCTCGTGGGCTGGCTGCTGAGGCCATCCAAGCGCTCTACAGGGACATCACGGAAGGAACGGCAAAGCCACCATGGCGGGACAGAAGATCCGCATCCGGCTCAAGGCCTACGACCACGAGGCGATCGACGCCTCCGCGCGCAAGATCGTGGAGACCGTGACGCGTACCGGCGCTCGGGTCGTCGGGCCGGTGCCGCTGCCGACCGAGAAGAACGTCTACTGCGTCATCCGCTCGCCGCACAAGTACAAGGACTCGCGCGAGCACTTCGAGATGCGCACGCACAAGCGTCTGATCGACATCCTCGACCCGACGCCGAAGACGGTCGACGCGCTCATGCGCATCGACCTGCCGGCCAGCGTCGACGTCAACATCCAGTAAGCGCCTGCGCGCGAGAAACGCAGCGGAGAGAACGAGACCATGTCTGACAGGCAAGTGAAGGGCATTCTGGGCACCAAGCTCGGCATGACCCAGGTCTTCGACGAGGCCAACCGGATCGTCCCGGTGACCGTCGTCCAGGCCGGGCCGAACGTGGTGACCCAGGTTCGCACCCAGGAGACCGACGGCTATGTCGCGGTGCAACTGGCCTTCGGCGCCATCGACCCGCGCAAGGTCAACAAGCCCGAGACCGGGCACTTCAGCAAGGCCGGTGTGACCCCTCGGCGCTATCTCGCCGAGCTGCGGACCACCGACGCGGACGAGTACACCGTCGGCCAGGAGATCACCGCCGAGGTGTTCGAGGCCGGCGCTGTGATCGACGTGACCGGCACCAGCAAGGGCAAGGGCACCGCCGGTGTGATGAAGCGACACGGCTTCAAGGGCCTGAGCTCCTCACACGGCACCCAGCGCAAGCACCGCTCGCCGGGCTCGATCGGTGGCTGCGCCACCCCGGGCCGCGTGTTCAAGGGCCTGCGGATGGCCGGCCGGATGGGCCATGCCAGGGTGACCACCCAGAACCTGACCGTGCACCGGGTCGACTCGGAGTCCGGCCTGATCCTGATCAAGGGCGCGGTGCCCGGCCCCAAGGGTGGCCTCGTGTTCCTCAAGAGCGCCGCGAAGGGTGGTGCGTGAAGCCATGGCATCCGTTGACATCCGCACCCCGGACGGCAAGACCGACGGCAGCGTGGAACTCCCGGCCGACGTCTTCGACGCCCAGGCGAACATCCCGCTGATGCACCAGGTGGTGATCGGCCAGCTGGCCGCGGCCCGCCAGGGCACGCACGACACCAAGACCCGTGGCGAGGTCCGCGGCGGTGGCAAGAAGCCGTACCGGCAGAAGGGCACCGGCCGCGCCCGGCAGGGCTCGACCCGCGCGCCGCAGTTCGCCGGCGGTGGCGTGGTGCACGGCCCGACGCCTCGGGACTACACCCAGCGGACCCCGAAGAAGATGAAGGCCGCCGCGCTGCGTGGCGCCCTGTCCGACCGGGCCCGCAACGAGCAGCTGTACGTCGTGTCCGCTTTGGTCACCGGCGAGCAGCCGTCCACGAAGGACGCCCGCAAGGCGCTGGCCGAGCTGACCCAGGTGAAGCGGGTCCTGGTCGTGCTGACCCGGGAGGACGAGCTGGCCATGCTGTCGGTCCGCAACCTGGACAACGTGCACGTGCTGTGGCCGGACCAGTTGAACACGTACGACGTGCTCTACACCGACGCGGTCGTGTTCACCAAGGACGCGTACGACAGCTTCGTCGCCGGCCCGATCCGCGGCCGCGCGGCCAAGGCGTCCGCCCGCTCCAGCGAGGTCGAGGAGGAGGACCAGTGATTCCCGACCCCCGCGACATCCTGCTCGCCCCGGTGATCTCCGAGAAGTCCTACGGGCTGCTCGAGGAGAACAAGTACACCTTCGTGGTGCACCCGGACGCGAACAAGACCGCGATCAAGATCGCGGTCGAGAAGGTGTTCGGCGTGAAGGTGATCAGCGTGAACACGCTGAACCGGCAGGGCAAGCGCAAGCGCACCCGCACCGGCTACGGCAAGCGCAAGGACACCAAGCGCGCGATCGTCACGCTGTCCGCTGACTCGAAGCAGATCGAGATCTTCGGCGGCCCGGCCGCCTAAGGGAACGAGGAACTCGCAGAGATGGGCATCCGCAAGTACAAGCCGACGACGCCGGGCCGTCGCGGCTCCAGCGTCTCGGACTTCGCCGAGATCACCCGGGACCACCCGGAGAAGTCGCTGGTGCGTCCGCTGAACAAGAAGGGCGGCCGCAACGCGCACGGCAAGATCACCACCCGGCACAAGGGTGGCGGCCACAAGCGCGCGTACCGGCTGATCGACTTCCGGCGCAACGACAAGGACGGCGTGCCGGCCAAGGTCGCGCACATCGAGTACGACCCGAACCGCACCGCGCGGATCGCGCTGCTGCACTACGCGGACGGCGAGAAGCGCTACATCATCGCGCCGGACAAGCTGCGCCAGGGCGACCCGATCGAGAACGGCCCGAAGGCCGACATCAAGCCGGGCAACAACCTGCCGCTGCGCAACATCCCGGTGGGCACGGTGATCCACGCGATCGAGCTCCGGCCCGGTGGCGGCGCCAAGATCGCCCGGTCGGCCGGCGCGAGCGTGCAGCTGGTGGCCCGTGAGGGCTCGCTGGCGCAGCTGCGCATGCCGTCCGGTGAGATCCGGATGGTCGACGTCCGCTGCCGCGCCACTGTCGGCGCGGTCGGCAACGCCGAGCAGTCGAACATCAACTGGGGCAAGGCCGGCCGGATGCGGTGGAAGGGCAAGCGCCCGACCGTCCGCGGTGTGGCCATGAACCCGGTGGACCACCCGCACGGCGGTGGTGAGGGTAAGACCTCCGGTGGTCGCCACCCGGTCAACCCGGCAGGTAAGCCGGAAGGCCGGACCCGTCGCCGCAAGGCTTCGGACCGGATGATCGTCCGTCGCCGCAAGACCGGCAAGAAGCGCTGAGCAGGAGGGAGTGAACCATGCCACGTAGCCTGAAAAAGGGCCCGTTCGTTGACGACCACCTGCTCAAGAAGGTGGACGCGCTGAACGAGTCCGGTAAGAAAACGGTGATCAAGACCTGGTCCCGCCGGTCCACGATCACCCCGGACATGCTGGGACACACGATCGCGGTGCACGACGGCCGCAAGCACGTCCCGGTGTTCGTCTCGGAGGCCATGGTCGGGCACAAGCTGGGCGAGTTCGCCCCGACCAGGACCTTCAAGGGCCACATCAAGGACGACCGGAAGTCCCGCCGCCGTTGAGCGGCGCGCCTAGACACGAACCAGCAAGGGGTAAGCAGCGATGAACGCCCGTAACGAGGCCACGGTGGAGGAGCTTCCTCGCGCCATGGCTCGGGCTCGCTACGTGCGCACCACGCCAATGAAGGCGCGCCGCGTCATCGAGCTCATCAAGGGTCGTAGCGCCAGCGAGGCCCTGGCCGTGCTCCAGTTCGCGCCGCAGGCCGCCAGCGGTCCGGTCGCGAAGGTGCTCGCCAGCGCCATGGCCAACGCCGAGAACAACCTCCAGCTCGACCCGGATTCGCTGTGGGTGAGTGCGGCATACGTGGACGAGGGTCCGACGCTCAAGCGGTTCCGGCCGCGGGCGCAGGGCCGCGCGTACCGCATCCGCAAGCGCACCTGCCACATCACGGTCGAGGTCGAGTCGCTTGTGAACAAGAAGGAAGCGACACGCAAGCCGGCCCGCAAGGCCGCGAAGAAGACCAGTGAGAAGGGAAGTGCCAGCTAGTGGGTCAGAAGATCAACCCGCACGGCTTCCGCCTGGGTATCACCACTGACTGGAAGTCCCGCTGGTACGCGGACAAGCAGTACGCGGAGTACGTGGCGGAAGACGTCAAGATCCGGAAGCTGCTGTCCAAGGGCATGGAGCGCGCCGGCATCTCCAAGGTGGAGATCGAGCGGACCCGGGACCGCGTGCGGGTGGACATCCACACCGCACGGCCGGGGATCGTCATCGGTCGCCGTGGTGCCGAGGCCGACCGGATCCGCGGTGAGCTGGAGAAGCTCACCCGCAAGCAGGTCCAGTTGAACATCCTTGAGGTGAAGAACCCCGAGTCGGACGCCCAGCTCGTCGCGCAGGCCGTGGCCGAGCAGCTGTCGAACCGGGTTGCCTTCCGGCGCGCGATGCGCAAGGCCATCCAGGCCGCGATGCGTTCGCCGCAGGTCAAGGGCATCCGGGTGCAGTGCGGTGGCCGTCTCGGCGGCGCCGAGATGTCCCGCTCGGAGCACTACCGCGAGGGCCGGGTCCCGCTGCACACGCTGCGCGCGGACATCGACTACGGCATCTTCGAGGCGCGCACCACCTTCGGCCGGATCGGCGTGAAGGTCTGGATCTACAAGGGTGACGTGGTCGGCGGTCGCCGCCAGCACGAAACCCGCGACAACGCCACGCAGGAGCGCGCCCCGCGCCGCGAGCGTCCGAACCGGGCACGTCGTTCCGGTGCTTCCGGCACCACCGCGACGAGCACCGAGGCTGCCAGGGCCGCCGCCCAGGAGGCACGTTCGGATGCCGCTGCCGAGGCCGCGCAGGCGCCGGCCGAGCCCGCCGTGAACGGCTCGCCGGAGGCCACGGCAACAAACGGGGAGGGCTGAGCAGTGCTCATCCCACGCAAGGTCAAGCACCGCAAGCAGCACTCACCGAAGCGCTCGGGTGCCGCCAAGGGCGGGACCAAGGTGAACTTCGGCGAGTACGGCATCCAGGCGCTGGAGCCGTCGTACGTGACCAACCGGCAGATCGAGTCCGCCCGTATCGCCATCAACCGGCACATCCGCCGTGGTGGCAAGGTGTGGATCCCGATCTTCCCGGACCGGCCGCTGACCAAGAAGCCGGCCGAGACCCGGATGGGTTCCGGCAAGGGCTCGCCCGAGTACTGGGTGGTCAACGTCAAGCCGGGGCGCGTCCTGTTCGAGATGAGCTTCCCGAACGAGGCCGTGGCGCGCGAGGCACTGCGCCGCGCGATCCACAAGCTGCCGATGAAGTGCCGCATCGTCACGCGTGAAGGTGGTGACTTCTAATGGCAGTGACCGCGTCTGAGGTGCGTGAGCTGACCGAGGAGGAGCTGGTGCTCCGCCTGCGCGAGGCCAAGGAGGAGCTGTTCAACCTCCGGTTCCAGATGGCCACCGGCCAGCTGGACAACAACCGTCGCCTGCGTACCGTGCGCCGCGACATCGCCAAGATCTACACAGTGATGCGGGAGCGCGAACTCGGCTTGTCGGCTTCCCCGGACGAGTCAGTTACGGATGAAGGTGCCGCATGACCGAGCCAGTCAACGAAACTGCCGCTGAGCCTCGCGGCCGCCGCAAGGTCCGTGAGGGCTACGTCGTGTCCGACAAGATGGACAAGACCGTGGTCGTCCGCCTTGAGGACCGCAAGAAGCACCCGCGGTACGCCAAAGTGTTGCGCTCCACCGTGAAGGTGAAGGCACACGACGAGGAGAACGCCGCCGGTGTCGGCGACCGCGTTCTGCTCATGGAGACCCGTCCGCTGTCGGCGACCAAGCGCTGGCGGCTGGTGGAGATCCTCGAGAAGGCCAAGTAGTTCCAGCAAGCATGACCGCGCGTACCAGGTCGGAAATCTGATACGCCACAACGGGTCAGGGAGACCAAGTGATTCAGCAGGAGTCGCGGCTACGCGTCGCCGACAACACAGGTGCCAAGGAGATCCTTTGCATCCGTGTGCTCGGCGGTTCGGGTCGGCGCTACGCGGGCATCGGCGACATCATCGTCGCCACCGTGAAGGACGCCATCCCGGGTGCCGGCGTGAAAAAGGGTGACGTGGTGAAGGCGGTCATCGTCCGCACCGCGAAGGAAAGGCGTCGTCCGGATGGCTCGTACATCCGCTTCGACGAGAACGCCGCGGTGCTCATCAAGAACGACACCGAGCCGCGTGGCACCCGCATCTTCGGCCCGGTGGGCCGCGAGCTGCGCGACAAGAAGTTCATGAAGATCATCTCGTTGGCACCGGAGGTGCTCTAGCCATGAAGGTGAAGAAAGGCGACACGGTCGTCGTCATCGCCGGCAAGGACAAGGGCGCCAAGGGCAAGGTCATCCAGGCCTACCCCAAGCAGAACCGGGTCCTGGTCGAGGGTGTCAACCGGATCAAGAAGCACACCAAGATCACCCAGACGCAGCGCGGCGCCCAGCAGGGCGGGATCGTGACCCAGGAGGCCTCGATCCACGTCAGCAACGTCATGGTGGTCGCCGACGGCAAGGCCGTCCGGGTGGGCTACGACGAGAAGGACGGCCGCAAGATCCGCGTCGCGCGCGGCAAGGGCAACGGGAAGGAGATCTGATCATGACGACGACTGAGAAGGTCATCCCCCGGCTGAAGACCCGCTACCGCCAGGAGATCGCGCCGGCGCTGCACAAGGACTTCAACTACGACAACGTGATGCAGATCCCGGGCATCGTGAAGATCGTCGTGAACATGGGTGTCGGCGACGCCGCCCGCGACGGCAAGCTGATCGAGGGCGCGGTTCGCGACCTGGCCACCATCACCGGCCAGCGTCCCGAGGTTCGCAAGGCCCGCAAGTCGATCGCGCAGTTCAAGCTGCGCGAGGGCATGCCGATCGGCGCCCGGTGCACGCTTCGCGGCGACCGGATGTGGGAGTTCCTCGACCGGCTGCTGACCATCGCACTGCCCCGTATCCGTGACTTCCGCGGCCTGTCGCCCAAGCAGTTCGACGGCAACGGCAACTACACGTTCGGTCTCAACGAGCAGTCGATGTTCCACGAGATCGACCCCGACTCCATCGACCGGCAGCGTGGCATGGACATCACTGTCGTGACCACCGCTACCAACGACGACGAGGGCCGCGCGCTGCTGAAGCACCTCGGCTTCCCGTTCAAGGAGAACTGAGATGGCCAAGAAGGCGCTGATCCACAAGGCGGCGAAGAAGCCGAAGTTCAAGGTTCGTGCCTACACCCGCTGCCAGCGCTGCGGGCGTCCGCACTCGGTGTTCCGCAAGTTCGGCCTGTGCCGGATCTGCCTGCGCGAGATGGCGCACCGGGGCGAACTGCCGGGCGTGAGCAAGTCCAGCTGGTAGTCCGCGAACTCGCGAGCTACCTCCCACATCACCGAAGGCCCTGTGACATCTTCTCGGGGAACCGCGGTGAGAAAGGTTGACAGGTCACCATGACGATGACCGACCCGATCGCAGACTTCCTGACCCGTCTGCGCAACGCCAACTCGGCGTACCACGACGAGGTTGTGCTGCCGCACTCGAAGATCAAGGCGAACATCGCCGAGATCCTCAAGCGTGAGGGCTACATCGCCAGCTACCGTGCCGAGCCGGGCGAGAAGTGCAAGAACCTGGTCGTGGAGCTGAAGTACGGCCCCAACCGGGAGCGCAGCATCGCTGGTCTCCGCCGCATCTCCAAGCCCGGCCTGCGGGTGTACGCGAAGTCGACCGGCCTGCCGAAGGTGCTCGGCGGACTGGGTGTGGCGATCATTTCCACGTCGACCGGCCTCGTGACCGATCGGCAGGCCAACAAGCAGGGTGTAGGCGGAGAAGTTCTCGCCTACGTCTGGTAGGGGGAGGAGAAGGCATGTCCCGTATCGGAAAGCTGCCGATCGCCGTCCCCGCCGGGGTCGACGTCAACATCGACGGCCAGACGGTCAACGTCAAGGGCCCCAAGGGTTCGCTGACGCACGTCATCGTCGAGCCGATCTCCCTTGAGCGCGCCGAGGACGGCACGCTGCAGGTGAAGCGGCCCAACGACGAGCGCCAGAACCGCGCCCTGCACGGCCTGACCCGCACGCTCGTGAACAACCTCGTCGTCGGCGTGACCGCCGGCTACGAGAAGAAGCTGGAGATCCACGGCGTCGGCTACCGGGTCGCGCTCAAGGGCAGCGACCTGGAGTTCCAGCTCGGCTACAGCCACTCGATCAAGGTGGTCCCGCCGCAGGGCATCACCTTCACGGTCGAGACGCCGACGCGGTTCTCGGTCAGCGGGATCGACAAGCAGCTCGTCGGTGAGGTCTCGGCCAACATCCGCAAGCTGCGCAAGCCCGACCCGTACAAGGGCAAGGGCGTCCGCTACGCGGGCGAGAAGATCCGCCGCAAGGTCGGAAAGACGGGTAAGTGACATGAGCGAAGCAACAACTGTGAAGCGCAAGCCGGTGGGCAAGGACATCTCCACCCGCCGTCGCATCGCCCGCGCGCGCCGTCACTTCCGGCTCCGCAAGAAGATCAGCGGTACGCCGGTCCGTCCGCGCCTGGTGGTCAACCGGTCCTCGCGGCACATCGCCGTGCAGGTGATCGACGACCTGGCCGGCCACACGCTGGTGTCGGCGTCCTCCCTCGAGGTGGACGTGCGCGGGCTGGAAGGCGACAAGAAGGCCAAGGCCGCCAAGGTCGGCCAGCTGGTCGCGGCCCGCGCCAAGGACAAGGGCATCGACAAGGTCGTGTTCGACCGGGGTGGCTACGACTACCACGGCCGGATCGCGGCGCTCGCCGACGCCGCCCGTGAAGCGGGGCTGGAGTTCTGATGACCCGCGAAGCAATCGAGAACGGAAGGAACGCCTGATGCCGGGACGTACACGGCAGGGTGGCGGTTTTGGCGGCCAGGGCGGTCAGGGCGGCGGCAACGACCGCGGTGACCGTCGGGACCGCAGGGACCGCCGCGACGGTGGCCGTGGCGGAGCGGCCCAGGAGAAGACTCCGCACCTTGAGCGCGTGGTCGCGATCAACCGCGTCGCCAAGGTCGTGAAGGGTGGCCGGCGGTTCAGCTTCACCGCGCTGGTGGTCGTCGGGGACGGCGACGGCCAGGTCGGTGTCGGCTACGGCAAGGCCAAGGAGGTGCCCGCCGCGATCGCGAAGGGCGTGGAGGAAGCCAAGAAGAACTTCTTCCGCGTGCCCCGGATCGCCGGCACCATCCCGCACCCGATCCAGGGCGAGGACGCCGCCGGCGTCGTGCTCCTGCGGCCGGCCAGCGCCGGTACCGGCGTGATCGCCGGTGGCCCGGTGCGTGCCGTCCTGGAGTGCGCCGGTGTGCACGACGTGTTGTCGAAGTCGCTCGGCAGCGACAACGCGATCAACATCGTGCACGCGACCGTCGCCGCGCTGAAGGGCCTGCAGCGTCCGGAGGAGGTGGCCGCCCGCCGCGGTCTGCCGCTTGAGGACGTCGCTCCGGCTGCGATGCTGCGTGCCCGCGCCCAAGCGGCCAAGGGAGCGTGACATGGCCAAGCTGAAGATCACCCAGGTCAAAAGCAAGATAGGCACCAAGCACAACCACCGCGAGTCGCTGCGCACCCTCGGGTTGCGCAAGATCCGCCAGAGCACGGTGCGTGACGACACCCCCCAGGTCCGCGGCTTGATCCACTGCGTGCGGCACCTGGTGGTCGTCGAGGAGGTCCAAGACTGATGGCCATCAAACTCCATCACCTGCGGCCGGCCCCCGGCGCCAAGACCGAGAAGATGCGGGTCGGTCGCGGTGAGGGTTCCAAGGGCAAGACGGCCGGCCGTGGCACCAAGGGCACCAAGGCCCGCAAGAACGTGCCGGCCCGGTTCGAAGGTGGGCAGATGCCCATCCACATGCGGCTGCCGAAGCTCAAGGGCTTCAAGAACCGCTTCCGGGTGGAGTACCAGGTTGTCAACATCGGCGATCTGGCCGGTCTGTTCCCGGAGGGCGGCAAGGTCGGCATCCTCGACCTGGTCGCCAAGGGCGCGGTCCGCAAGGGCCAGCTCGTCAAGGTCCTCGGCGACGGCGACCTCGGCGGCGTGAAGTTCGACGTGACCGCCAACGGTTTCTCCAGCAGTGCGGTCGAGAAGATCACCGCGGCGGGTGGCACTGTCACCAAGCTGTGAGCTGTTGAACGCGCAAGGCCCGTCAGGCAACTCCTGACGGGCCTTGCGCGTTTCTACCTGCGACACCTCCTGGGCGGCAGCGGATAGGCCAGTCGCTACTGTCGGTTGTCATGGAACTTGTGGTGCTCCTGGACGAGGACGGGTACGCGACCGGAACGGCCGACAAGGCGGAGGTACACCACGAGCGAACGCCGCTGCATCTGGCGTTCTCGGCCTACGTGTTCGATCCTGACGGGCGGTTCCTGTTGACCCGCAGGGCGATGGGCAAACGCACCTGGCCGGGTGTGTGGACCAACAGCTGCTGCGGCCATCCGGGGCCGGGCGAGGACATGGTGTCGACCGTGCGCAGGCGGTTGCGGGACGAGCTCGGCTTGGTGGCCGCGGAGGTCGACCTTGTGCTGCCCCGGTTCCGCTACCGGGCGACGATGCCGGACGGGGTGGTGGAGAACGAGATGTGTCCCGTCTACCGGGTCACCGTCACCGGGCAGCCCGCGCCGGATCCCGAAGAGGTGATGGCCTTCGAATGGGTCGAGTGGCCGCCCCGGGACCGCGCGTTGTCCCCGTGGGCGACGGAACAACTGGTCGAACTGGCAGAAATGGGACCAGACCCCCGTGTCTGGCCGGTGGGAGACGAGCAGGACCTGCCGCCAGCGGCGCTCAAGTAAGCCGGACGGGGGTGGCGGACCCCCACGGATAGACTGTTAGAGTTCGGGGCACGCTTCGGGACAAATGTGCCCCGAAGCGTTCCTGGCTTTGTTCCAGCCAGGCCGTGTTCCCGCCGGTGAACCACCGGCCCATGTCGTTCGCCGGTGTGACGCCGGTGACGCGAGGAGGTCTTGCGTGCTAGGCGCCTTCCGCTCGGCTCTCGCGACGCCGGATCTGCGCAAGAAGATCCTGTTCACACTCGGGATCATTGTGCTGTACCGGATAGGAGCGCTGCTGCCCTCTCCGGGCGTGTCCTACCCGAACGTGCAGAAGTGCATGGCCGGCATCTCGGACCAGGGCGGGATCTACTCGCTGCTGAACCTGTTCAGCGGTGGCGCGCTGCTGCAGCTGTCCGTGTTCGCGCTGGGCATCATGCCGTACATCACGGCGAGCATCATCATCCAGCTGCTCACCGTGGTCATCCCGCGGTTCGAGCAGTTGAAGAAGGAAGGCCAAGCGGGCCAGGGCAAGCTGACCCAGTTCACCCGCTACCTGACCATCGCGCTGGCGATCCTGCAGGCCACCGGCATCGTGGCGCTGGCCGACCGTGGCCAGTTGTTCAACAACTGCCAGGACGACATCATCCCCGGGCACGGCATCTGGAAGCTGGCCATCATCGTCGTCACGATGACCGCCGGCACCGCCGTCATCATGTGGCTGGGCGAGCTGATCACCGAACGCGGCATCGGCAACGGCATGTCGCTGTTGATGTTCGTGAACATCGCGGCGCGGATCCCGGCCGAGGGCAAGAACATCTGGGACAAGGGCGCGCTCACGTTCGTCGTGATCTGCGTGTTCGGTCTGGCCATCATCGCCAGCGTCGTGTTCATGGAGCAGGGGCAGCGCCGGATCCCGGTGCAGTACGCCAAGCGCATGATCGGCCGCCGGATGTACGGCGGCACGTCGACGTACCTGCCGTTGAAGGTCAACCAGGCCGGTGTCATCCCGGTGATCTTCGCGTCGTCGCTGCTCTACCTGCCCGACCTGATCTCCCGGCTGGTCGGCGCCAACCAGGACTCCGGCTGGCAGCGGTTCATCGCGCAGCACCTGGTGTCGCAGGGCGACTGGGTGCACATCCTGACGTATTTCGCCCTGATCATCTTCTTCACGTACTTCTACATCCAGATCACGTTCAACGTCCATGAGCGTGCCGACGAGATGCGGAAGTTCGGTGGCTTCATCCCCGGTATCCGGCCCGGTCGTCCGACGTCGGAGTACTTGAGTTTCGTACTGAGCCGCATCACCCTGCCCGGCTCGATCTACCTCGGCATCATCGCGATCCTGCCCAACTTCTTCCTGTCCATCACCGGGCAGGGGCAGAACCAGAACTTCCCGTTCGGTGGTACCGCGGTCCTGATCATGGTCGGCGTCGGCCTCGACACCGTGAAGCAGATCGAGAGCCAGCTGATGCAGCGCAACTACGAAGGGTTCCTCAAGTGACACGACTCGTTCTGGTCGGCCCGCCCGGCGCGGGCAAGGGCACGCAGGCCGGGACGCTCAGTGAGAAGCTCGGCGTGCCGCACATCTCCACCGGGGACCTGTTCCGGGCCCACATCGGGGACGGAACGGCCCTCGGCCGCAGCGTCAAGGGCATCCTCGACGCCGGCAAGCTCGTGCCGGACGAGGTGACCAACGAGATGGTCCGGGAGCGGCTGGCCGAGGCGGACGCCCAGGACGGGTTCCTGCTCGACGGCTTCCCGCGCAACATCGCCCAGGCCGAGGTGCTCGACAAGATCCTGGCCGAGTCCGGGCACAAGCTGGACGCCGTGGTGGAGTTCCAGATCGACGAGGACGTGGTGGTGGACCGCCTGCTGAGTCGCGGGCGCACCGACGACACCGAGGAAGTCATCCGCCACCGCCAGCACGTGTACCGCTCGGAGACCGAGCCGCTGCTGAACCACTACCGCGACCTGTTGCTGACGGTCGACGCCGTCGGCGATGTCGACGAGGTCACCTCCCGCGTGCTGCGGTCGCTGGACGAGAAACCCCACGGGCAGGCGTGACCACGGGTGGTGTGCTCGGGCGGCTGCGGGGGCGCCGCAGCATGATCGAGATCAAGTCCCGCGGCGAGCTGGAAGCCATGCGCGCCGCCGGGGTCATTGTCGCGCGTGCGCTGGACGTGGTGACCAAGGCCGTCCAGCCGGGGGTGAGCACGGCCGAGTTGGACGAACTGGCCGAGCAGACGATCCGGGACGCGGGCGCGGTGCCGTCCTTCAAGGGGTACCACGGTTTCCCGGCGACCATCTGCGCGTCGGTGAACTCGCAGGTCGTGCACGGCATCCCGGGGCCGGGCCAGGTGCTCGCCGAGGGTGACCTGATCTCCGTCGACTGCGGGGCGATCCTGGACGGCTGGCACGGCGACGCGGCCGTGACCGTCGTGGCGGGCGCGATCTCCCCGGAGGACGCTGCCTTGTCGGAGGCGACGCGGGCGTCGATGTACGCGGGGATCGAGGCGCTCAAGGTCGGCAACCGGCTGTCGGACGTGTCGCATGCCATCGAGCTGTCGATCCTGGCTTCGGCGAAGAGCGACGGCGTGCGGTACGGGATCATCAAGGACTACGGCGGTCACGGCATCGGCACCGAGATGCACATGGAGCCGTTCCTGCCGAACTACGGCAAACCCGGCAAAGGCCCCAAACTGATCCCGGGGATGGCCATCGCCGTCGAGCCGATGCTGACCAGGGGCGGGAACAAGACCCTGGAGCTGGACGACGGCTGGACCGTGGTGACGGTCGACGAGTCCCGCGCGGCCCACTGGGAGCATTCCGTGGCCGTGACCGAGGACGGCCCCTGGATCCTGACGGCACCGGCCGACTGACGGTAGGGGCAGCCCTACCTCGGGTGGTGGGGCTTGTGCCATCCACCTGGGGATCTGTGGCTGGAAGCATGGGTTCCATGATTGAGCCCGACCGGATGCGGGTCTCCGACATCGACCGCCAGGCCACCGAGGCCAGACTTCGGGTGGCGCACGCCGAAGGCAGCCTGACGCTGACCGAGCTGGACGACCGGCTGGTCGGCCTCTGGCAGGCCAAAACCCGCGGTGACCTGGCGTTGCTCACGATGGACCTGCCGGCCCCCGCGCCGCCAACCCCGCCGCCGCCGAAGCCAAGGCCGAGCGCGCTGAAGGTGCTGGCCGCCATCTGGCTGAGTGTCAGCGTCCTGAACGCGACGATCTGGCTCATCATCAGTGTCACGACCGTGAGCCTTGTTTACCCCTGGTTCATCTGGGTCCTGATGCCGCCGGGCGTGGTGCTCGGCTCGGTCTGGATGATGACGCGTAAGGGCAGGTAGGGACCCTGATTTGGGGGACGTCCGCAGGGTGCGTACACTGGTTTGGTGGCGCGCTCGTTGCGCCGGTCCCGTTGTGCGGTTTTCACAAACGAACCCTCACGTGTCCGGACTCCGCGCGTCCGTCATGAAGATCAGGACAGTCATCTCGTCACGAAACGCGGAGGACATGGGCAAGAAAGACGGGGCCATCGAAGTCGAGGGTCGCGTGGTCGAACCCCTTCCCAACGCGATGTTCCGCGTTGAGCTGGAGAACGGGCACAAAGTTCTCGCGCATATCAGCGGCAAGATGCGGCAGCACTACATCCGTATCCTGCCGGAGGACCGGGTCGTTGTGGAGCTCTCTCCGTACGATCTGACCCGTGGGCGCATCGTCTACCGCTACAAGTAGTGACCTTTACCAGGCTTGAACAGGAGAGCTGAGGCGTGAAGGTCCAGCCGAGCGTCAAGAAGATCTGCGACAAGTGCAAGGTGATCCGCCGGCACGGTCGCGTCATGGTGATCTGCGAGAACTTGCGTCACAAGCAGCGCCAGGGCTGACACACAACACCAAGAGGACCTCCCAACACCTGCCGGGTCACACGGACCCGGCCACCCCCGGACTTCAGGCCGGGGCCCGGGCACATCGAGTCACCCCGGGGCGGTCAGGGAGCAGACCTGGAGAAACACCTTAAAAGGAGACATCGCCGAAATGGCCCGACTCATGGGCGTCGACCTCCCCCGCGAGAAGCGGTTGGAGATCGCGCTGACCTACATCTTTGGCATCGGGCGTACCCGCTCCAAGGAGACGCTGAAGGCCACCGAGCTCTCCGCTGACCTGCGCGTGAAGGACCTCACCGACGAGGACGTCCTCAAGCTGCGGGACTACATCGAGGAGAACTACAAGGTCGAGGGTGACCTCCGCCGTGAGGTCCAGGCCGACATTCGCCGGAAGATGGAGATCGGCTGCTACGAGGGCCTGCGGTGGCGCCGCGGTCTGCCGGTTCGCGGTCAGCGGACCAAGACCAACGCCCGTACCCGCAAGGGCCCGAAGAAGACGGTCGCCGGCAAGAAGAAGGCCGGTAAGAAGTGATGAGCCAGTACTGCGGTCGGAGTCTGAAGCTCGTCACCCAGCGGCGTCGCGGCCGGTCCGCCATGCGGGCCACGCTCGTCGCCCCGCAGAACGCCCGTCCAGAGGCGTTGCGGGACCTCTACCTCGACGCCGGGTCCCGGATCCGGCGCGCGGCCGTCACCTCGCCTTCCAGCGCTTCCAAGTAGGAGAACCACCCACCAATGCCACCCAAGTCACGTACTGGCGCCGGAGTCAAGAAGGTCCGGCGCAAGGAAAAGAAGAACATCTCGCACGGGCACGCCCACATCAAGAGCACCTTCAACAACACGATCGTCTCGATCACCGACCCGCAGGGCAACGTGATCAGCTGGGCCTCCAGCGGCCACGTCGGCTTCAAGGGCTCGCGCAAGTCGACGCCGTTCGCCGCCCAGATGGCCGCGGAGAACGCCGCCCGCAAGGCGGCCGAGCACGGCATGAAGAAGGTCGACGTGTTCGTCAAGGGCCCGGGTTCCGGTCGGGAGACCGCGATCCGTTCACTGCAGGCCGCCGGCCTCGAGGTCGGCACGATCCAGGACGTGACCCCGCAGCCTCACAACGGCTGCCGCCCGCCAAAGCGGCGCCGGGTCTGAGGAACGGGGAGGAGTAACTACAGATGGCTCGTTACACGGGACCTGCCACGCGCAAGTCGCGGCGGCTCAAGGTTGACCTCGTCGGCGGCGACCAGGCGTTCGAGCGCCGCCCCTATCCGCCCGGCCAGCACGGCCGCGGCCGGATCAAGGAGAGCGAGTACCTGCTCCAGCTGCAGGAGAAGCAGAAGGCGCGCTTCACCTACGGCGTGCTGGAGCGTCAGTTCCGCAAGTACTACGAAGAGGCCGTGCGCCAGCAGGGCAAGACCGGTGAGGTCCTGCTGCAGCTGCTGGAGTCCCGGTTGGACAACGTGGTGTACCGCGCCGGCCTGGCCCGCACCCGGCGCCAGGCGCGCCAGCTGGTCAGCCACGGTCACTTCATCGTCAACGGCCAGAAGGTCAACATCCCGAGCTTCCAGGTGACGAAGTTCGACATCATCGACGTGAAGCCGAAGTCGCTGCCGACGCTGCCGTTCGAGGTCGCCAAGGCCACCTTCGGCGACCGGCCGATGCCGGCCTGGCTTCAGGTCGTGCAGTCGAACCTGCGGATCCTGGTGCACCAGCGGCCGGAGCGGGCGCAGATCGACACGCCCGTCCAGGAGCAGCTGATCGTCGAGTTCTACTCGAAGTAGTGGTTCCAGCAGGCATCAAATAGCGGGTGCCTTAGGGAAGGAAAACAGAAGTGCTCATCTCTCAGCGTCCCAGCCTGGTCGAGGAGCCGGTCGCCGAAACCCGGTCCCGGTTCGTGATCGAGCCGTTGGAGCCGGGCTTCGGCTACACGCTCGGCAACTCGCTGCGCCGGACCTTGTTGTCCTCGATCCCGGGGGCGGCGGTGACCAGCATCCGCATCGACGGCGTGCTGCACGAGTTCACCACCGTGCCGGGGGTCAAGGAGGACGTCACCGACATCATCCTGAACCTCAAGGAGCTGGTGGTCAGCTCCGAGGAGGACGAGCCGGTCACCATGTACCTGCGCAAGCAGGGCCCCGGTGAGGTCACCGCGGGCGACATCGTGCCGCCGGCCGGTGTCACCGTGCACAACCCCGATCTGCACATCGCCACGCTGAACGGCAAGGGCAAGCTGGAGATCGAGCTGGTCGTCGAGCGGGGCCGGGGCTACGTGCCGGCCGTGCAGAACAAGCAGGCGGGTGCCGAGATCGGCCGGATCCCGGTCGACTCGATCTACTCGCCGGTGCTGAAGGTGACCTACAAGGTCGAGGCCACCCGGGTCGAGCAGCGCACCGACTTCGACAAGCTGATCCTCGACGTGGAGTCCAAGCCGTCGATCACGCCGCGGGACGCGGTGGCGTCGGCCGGCAAGACCCTGGTCGAGCTGTTCGGCCTGGCGCGTGAGCTGAACGTGGACGCGGAGGGCATCGAGATCGGCCCGTCGCCCGCCGAGGCGGACACGATCGCGGCCTACGCGATGCCGATCGAGGACCTCGACCTGACGGTGCGGTCGTACAACTGCCTCAAGCGCGAAGGCATCCACACCGTGGGTGAGCTGGTGTCGCGCAGCGAGGCAGACCTGTTGGACATCCGCAACTTCGGGGCGAAGTCGATCGACGAGGTCAAGATGAAGCTCGTCAGCCTCGGCCTCGCGCTGAAGGACAGCCCGCCCGGGTTCGACCCGTCCGCGGCCGCGTCCGACTACCCGGCCGAGGGCGCGTGGACGGGCTCGAGCCTGGACGCGGGTCACGACGACGGCCAGGACTACGCCGAGACTGAGCAGCTCTAAGCCCCTGGCTGGAGCGCATCTACTAGGAGCAAGGAAATGCCCACCCCTACGAAGGGTCGCCGCCTCGGCGGGTCTCCGGCGCACGAGCGGATGTTGCTGGCCAACCTGGCCACCTCGCTGTTCACGCACGGCCGGATCACGACCACGCAGGCCAAGGCCAAGCGCCTGCGCCCGCTGGCCGAGCGCCTGATCACCAAGGCCAAGTACGCGCACCTGGCGAACGAGGAGTTCGAGAAGAACACGCCTGAGGCCGAGCGCAAGGACAAGTACAGCGCGACCGGCTTCAAGATCAGCCCGGCCGCGCTGCACCACCGTCGCGAGATCACCAAGGTGATCCGGGACAAGAACGTGGTGCACCGGCTGCTGGCCGAGATCGGCCCGTTCTTCATCGACCGGGACGGCGGCTACACCCGGATCGTCAAGACGTTGCCGCGCAAGGGCGACAACGCCAAGATGGCGATCATCGAGCTGGTGAACGAGAAGACGGCCACCAGCGAGGCGGAGAAGGCGCGCGGCACGAAGTTCGCCAAGGACGCCAAGAAGGCCGACGAGGCCAAGGCCGAGGTTCCGGCCGAGGTCGAGGAGACCACCGAGGCACCGGCCGACGAGGCCCCTGAGGTCGAGGCGGACAGCGCCGAGGAAGCGACCGAGGAGACCGAAGAGGCCGCCGAGGACGAGAAGAAGGACAAGTCCTGACGGACCGGCAAGACCCGAACGAGCCCGTCGTTCCCTCCGGGGACGACGGGCTCGTCCGTATCCGCCTGGACGTGTCCTACGACGGCACGGATTTCTCCGGCTGGGCCCGGCAGCCGCAGAGACGTACGGTGTGCGGTGTCCTTGAGGACGTCCTCGCCCAGGTCCTGCGCGGCCCACTGCGTCGACTGACGGTCGCCGGCCGCACGGACGCGGGTGTGCACGCCACCGGCCAGGTGTCCCATGTGGACCTTCCGGTCGACACGGACGCGCCTGCCTTGCCGTACCGGCTGAATCGCGCGTTGCCGGCGGATGTCCGCATCCTGCGGGCACGTCGGGTGCCGCCCGAGTTCGACGCCCGGTTCGCCGCGCTTCGCCGGCACTACACGTACCGCGTGTCGGACGCACCGGTGGAACCCTTGCGGCGCAACCATGTTGTCGCTTGGCCCCGGCCGCTCGACCTGGCCCGGCTGAACCTGGCCGCGGCGAACCTGTTGGGTACGCACGACTTCGTGGCGTTCTGCAAGAAACGCGAAGGCGCCACCACGATCCGCGAGCTGCAACGCCTGGAGTGGCACAAGGCCGACGACGTGTTCGTCGCCCAGGTGTCCGCGGACGCGTTCTGCCACTCGATGGTCCGCAGCTTGGTCGGTGCCCTGCTGGCCGTCGGTGAGGGCCGGAAGCCGGCCGACTGGCCGGTTTCCCTGCTGGCCGCGGAAAGCCGCTCCAGCGACGTCACGGTGGCCCCGGCGCACGGCCTGGTGCTGACCGGTGTGGACTATCCGCCGGACGAGCAGCTCGCGGCCCGCGCACAGCAGACCCGGAACGTACGCACGCTGTGAGTCAGAGCGGCCCCCGGGCAGGGACGGGGGCCGCTCTGGTCTTCGACGTTGATTGCCCTCGCCGCCGAACATGAAAATTTGGAAGGAACGGACACCAGAGTTGCCCCAGACGACACCATTACGCAAGGGAGTCATGTAACTTCGCGTTGTCACTCGTTCCCTGGGAACGAATGGGGCCGTTCGCCGCAACACTGATTACGGCGAACGGCCCAACAGGTTCAGTCGCCGCGCCTGACCGGACCAAGAATCTGCTGCTCGCGCTGGGTGGTCACGAGCCGGACCGGCCGCCACAGGTTGGTGCCGAGCGCGACCACCTGGTCGTCCTGCAACGACGTCAGCTGGTTGATCATCGGTGGCGGCAGCCGCCAGATCCGGGCGGCGAGCTGGGCCTGCCCGGCCGGCAGCCGCTGCATCAGCACCAGGTCGGCGGCGTTCGCGGTGGCACCCGCCTGCGGGTGCAGGTACGGCAGCACGTAAATCGTGGTCTGCCAAGGGGTTCGCGGCGGGAACAGCTCCTGCGGCGTGGGGCCGCCGTCGTGGACGACCAGCAGGGGGCCGTCCTCGGTCGGCCGGGGCAGTTCGACCGGGCTGAGCCGGCGGATCTGCACCAGCGGCACCGGTCGTCCGTCCGGGCCGGTGCCGGCGGCCTTCGCCAGTGCCTGCCACTTGGCCGGCCGGCCGGTGGCCACGACCACCCACGCGCCGATGGCCATCGCCCGCAACGCCACCTGCAGGGCCAGGTACAGGCCGCCGACCAGCACGATCCTGGTCGGCGCCGGGCGCAGCGCGGAGATCATCAGCGGTTCGCCCTGGGCGCCCTGGCCGAGCACCATGCCGCCGCGGTCACCGGACGGGCTGACGTGGTCCAACATGGACGGTGACACCAGGAACTCCGGTGCCACGCCTTTGGTGAGTCCCTGCGCGTCGAGCAGTCGGCTGGATCCGCTCACACCGCACCTCCCAGCGGCAACGTCGCCGCGAGCCCGGCGACCTGCAGGCCTCGCAACGGTGTCAGGGTGATTCCGAGCCGGTCGGTGATGGCTTCGAGCCGTTCGTCGGCGTGGTCCAGTTCGGTCGGGGTCCGGGCGCTGACCCGGACCAGCCCGCGGACGCCGATCTGGTCGGGTTCGCTGCCGAGCGACAGTGACAGCGCCACAGTGGATGAAAGCGCGCGGACGCCGGTCAACGCGTTGAGGCTGTTGGCCATCTTTCCGTTGGGCCATCCGGTGATCGCGTAGCTCGCGTGGCCCACGCCGGCCGCGGTCACGCCAGTCCACTTCTCCCGCAAGGACACTCGCGTGTTCGAGCCGGCCACCGCGGTCAGTTCGGCCGCGGAGATGCCGGCCCTGAGCAGTTCGTCCGGGTCGAGCGGTCGCGTCGGCACCCCACGGGACTCCAGCGCGTTGCGGACCCGGGAAAGCGCGCCAATCAACGCGCGATGCGCTCCGACCACACCACCGCCGCGTTCGCGAACCGCTGCGGGACAACGACTCGGGTCCAGCCGTACGGCGACCCAGGTCGTTCGCCGGGCGGCCGCCGGCAGCGGGCCAAGAACCTCCATGTAGGACGCCAGCGCGGGCGAGTTCGGCGGCAACGCGGTGCTGCCCGGGTAGCAGTGCCAGATCACCTGGATCGCGTCGAGCACCACGCCACGGTCCTCAAGGCACGGCGCGAGCGCGCCAAGCGGCAGGCTCGGCGTCGTACCGACCTGGGTCACCAGGCTCGGCGTCGGGTCGACCAGGAGCACCGCGGTCCACGTGCCGTCGTGCCACGCCAGGCCCAGCGGCCGGCGCTCATGGTCGGTGCCGTGCGCCACGACAAGGTCCGGCACGGCGAGCCGCAGCAGGCTCACCCGGGCGTCATCCGGGCCGGTGACGACCGCGCCACTCTCGGCGGCCACCTGCTCCATCGACGGCGGCGCAGCCGGCCTGGTCACCCGCGCGTGTGACCGGAACGTGTACCTCGTGGTCAGGTTCATCCACTGCGGCAGCCACCGGCCGCGCCACCGGATGAACGCGAACAGCAGCGCGAGGACGAGCACACCGATCGCCACGTACAGCAGTTTCGTGTCGATGGCCAGCAGGACCAGGCCGATCGCCAGACCCAGTTCGACCACGACCAGGTTGCTCACCGGCAGCGCGCCGAGGCTGGCGCCGACCGTGCGGCGCCGGGCGGAGATCGCGACGGGCGGCGGGCCGGGCGGTTTCGGCGCCGGCGCCGGCCCGGTGTTGCCGGGCGGCCTTGGCGGCATGCCGGGCGGCGGTCCTGGTGGCGGTCCTGGTGGCGGTCCACCTGGGGGTGGCCCTGGTGGGCGTCCGCCGGGTGGCGGGCCGCCAGGCGGGCGTCCCCCCGGCGGTGGCATGCCTGGGCGCCCAGGTGTGGTCACCGACATCTCTTCCCCTTGATCGCGCTGCTCAGGCCCAGTTGTACCGAACCGCGAGCCGCCGCCTGCTGGTACGGCTATCCTGCGGAACCGTACCGCGACTGGGAGAGCTGTAGGCCGAGAATGCCCTCAACACCGACGACAAAGTCACAGGTTCAGGCGTACCGGTTCGTACTGCGAAGGATGCAGTCCGCGCTGGTCCGTAAGGACGCCGTGATGCTGCACGACCCGATGCGCACGCACTCGCGCGCCACCATCGTGGGCGTGTGCCTCGCCGTACTCGGCGTGCTCGGATTCGTCATCGTGGGGCTGCTGAGCCCCGCGCCGACGGTCCCGGAAGGCGGCATCATCATCGCCGAGCCGTCCGGCACGGTGTACGTCGTCTCCGGCAACCCGAAGACGCTGACGCCCACCTTCAACTTGGCCTCGGCCCGGCTGCTGGTGTTGGCGCAGAGTCAACAAGGGCAGGGCGGCGCGCAGCCGTCCGCGCAGGACGCGAACACGCCCGGCCAGGCCCCGGCGGCGCCGACCGTGGTGCCCGACGAGAACCTGAAGGACATCCCGAAGGCCCGGCTGGCCGGCCTGCCCAACGGCCCCCAGCTGCTGCCCGTCGACGACCAGCGGATCAAGGACGACTGGGCGGTCTGCGACCGGATCCTGATCGACCCGACCCTGCCGGACGCGAAGGCCAAGACCGGGATCGAGACGACCGTGCTCGCCGGCGTGGACACGTTCGACCGAGAGCTGCGGGACGGCGAATCCTTGCTGGTGAAGGCGAAGAACACCAAGACGTACCTGATCTACCGCACGCCCACCACGGTGAACCAGCAGAACGCCAACGCCGTGCGTGCCGAGGTCGACATGAACGACAGCTCGGCCGTGGCCGCGCTCCACCTCAACGCCAACAGCGCCAGGGACATCAGCGTCGGCCTGCTGAACGCGATCCCCGAGGTCAAGAAGCTGACCGCGCCGGCGATCGACGGCAGCGGCACCAACGTCCAGCTGGGCCAGCCGGTCGGATCGGTGTTCTCGGTCTCCCGCGCGGGCGGCGCCAAGGACTACTACGTGGTCCAGGCGGACGGCTACGACAAGATCAAGTCCACCACCGCCGACCTGATCCGGTACAAGAAGTCCCCCGGTGGCGCGACCATCCCGGAGATCAGCCCGGAAAAGATCAGCTCGGTGCAGCCACAGCAGCGGATCGACGACTCGGCGTACCCGGACACGGTGCCGGGGGTGCTGCAGGCGCAGTCCGCCGGTGCCTCGGTGGCCTGCCTGGAATGGAACCTGCAGGGCAGCGGCAGCGCGCGGGACCAGCACACGTCGTTGCACATCAGCGGTGACCTGCCGACGCCGAAAGACGCGCAGGGCAACAAGATGGCGCCGGTCAAGATCTCCACGCCGAACGCGGACGGCCAGAAGATCGACCAGTTCTTCATGCCGCCGGGCCGGGCCGCCTACGCCCGCAGCGCGACCTCCAAGGAGAACTTCGACACCGGCTCGCTGTCGCTCGTCTCGGACCGCGGCGTGAAGTACGGCATCCCGGACCTGAAAACCGCCGGCGCGCTGGGCCTGGCGAACCCCACGCCGGCACCGGACGCGATCATCCGCCTGCTGCCCGACGGCGCCCAACTGAACACCAAGGACGTCATGCGCAGCTACGACTCGGTCCCGATCGACCCGAACGCCGGCACGATCCCCACCCCGTCCACCCAATCAGGCTCAGGCGGTGGGTGAGGGGGTTATTCCGGCTGCGTCTTCCTGCTGCGACGGATCGCGTGCATCACGAACAACGTCAGCAGCAGCAAGGCGATCCCGGATCCGGTGCCGATCAGCGCCACGTTCATCGACGACCAGTCGCGTTCCTTGATCGGCGGCATGTTCGGCGGCAGCGCCTGCGGCTTGTCCGGGCCGATGTTCGACTCGGACGGGATGAACGCGGTGAGCGCCGCGACCGGGTTGATCATGCCGTAGCCGACCATCGAGTCGCGGCCACCGGGCGCGGCCGGGTGTTGTGCGGTCATCTTGATCCGGTTCATCACCTGGCGGGCGTTCAGCGTCGGGAACCGTTCCCGCACGAGCGCGGCCAGGCCGGCCACGTACGGGGCGGCGAAGCTGGTGCCCTGGATCTGGATCTGCTTGCCGCCGTCGATCGTGAGGTTCGCGAGTTTGCCGGACGGGTCCAGCGAGACGATCTCGGTTCCGGGGCCGGCCACGCTCACCCACGGGCCCTGCATGCTGAAGTCCGCGAGGGCGCCCCTGCGGTCGATGGCGGCCACGGAGAGCACGTCGTCCGCGAACCACGGGGGCGTGATGATGGCTGTGGGCTTGGCGGGGTCGCGGCCGTTCGACGGGTCTTGGCAGAATCGCGAGTCCTTGTTGCCGGCCGACGCCACCACGACCTTGTTCTTGTCCACGGCGTAGCGCAGCATCCGCTGGAGATCCAGCTCGGCGGGGTTGATGGCCTCGGTCGCCGGCCGGCAGTTGTCCACCGACATGTTGATCACGGTCACCCGTGGGTCGTCGGCCGCGTGCCGGATGGCCTGGGCGAGGGTGTTGAGGTCGCCCGCCGGCCGCTCGCCGGCGTTGGGCTCGTCGGTCGGGGTGCCCGCGTAGCGCTCGCTGGACTGGCGGATGGCGAGGATCTGGGCGTCCGGCGCGACGCCGGTGAACCCGATCTGGGTGCCGTCGGTGCGGGCGGCGATGATGCCCGCGACCTCGGTGCCGTGGCCGTCGCAGTCCTGGGTCGAGTCCGACTGCTGCTTGTTGACGTAGTCCGGGCCTTTGATCAGCCGGTTCTGCAGGTACTCGTGCACACGGACACCCGTGTCGATCACCGCGACCGTCTGGTTCTTGCCGGTGGCGAACTGGTGCGCCTGCTCGATCTGCAGCTGCTGCTGGCCCCAGGGCTTGTTGGCCAGCACCACGGTTCCGTCGTTCAACGACGCGATGCACGGCGTCTTCTGGGTGTACGGGATGGTCGGCGGTGGCTGCTCGGTGTCGTTCACGAGTGGCCGGTTCAGGTCGACCTGCGGCGGCACAGGTCCGGAGCCGGCTTTCTGGGCCAGCGCGGGCTGGGCGGTGAGCAGACACGCCACCGCGGTGACCGCGGCGAGCTTCCGGGCGGCCATCAGATCTTGAAGTTGAGGTGCCGCAGCGTGACGTACAGGTTCATCACGGCCAGCGCGAGCGGCAGGACCGAGGCGATGCAGATGGCCTCGAACACGTCGACTCCTCGCCGCAGCGGCGGTGAGAACCGTTGTTGTGGGAAGACGACACCCAGCACGAGGGCGCCCGCCCCAATGACCATCAGCGCTCCGAACACCCACAGCAGCCGGTCGAACGAGTCGGCCGTGACCAGCCACCCGATGAGCACACCGCCGCCGGACAGCATGCCCGTCGCCAGCAACGCGACCGCCTGACTGCCGTTGGCGTACGTACGGCCGCGCAACAAAAGCACGAGGGTGACGACGATCGCGAGGATGATGCCCCACACGCCGGGCGCGCTCGCGCTGATCACCGCGGACACCGCGGACACGATGCCGCAGCCGATGATCATGCCGGTCATGTACTCGTGCGCCAGGCCGGCGCGGCGTTCGATCGACCGGTAGTCCGGGAAACCGGAGTCCTCCTTGAGGTCCTCCGCGCTGCCCGGGACGTTCGGCAGGGGCAGCTTCGCGAGCTGGATGGTCAGCCGCGGCAGCATCGAGATTCCAGCGAGCGCCGCGGCGGCGGCACCGGCCGCGATCCCGTACGGCGGGTGTTCGATCAGCGTGCCGACACCGAAGGCGAGGACGCCGAAGACCGAGGCCGTGCCGGCCGCCACGAACGTGGTCACACCCGCGCCGAGCAGCATGATCGAGGCCGAAGCCACGACTCCCATCAGGAACGACCCGAGCAGGAAGTTCGCCGCGCCAGGGCCGTGCGGCACGATGTAGACGCCGCTGACGAACGCCATCGGCAGGCCACCGGCGGCCGCGACCAGCACGCCGGCTGTGGCGGCCTGGTAGGCGCGGGCGATCACGGCGCCGATGGCGACCGCGAGCACCGCGGTCGCGCCTGACGTGACCGCCGCCGCGATGGCGCTGCCGCCGGAGACCGGGCCGCCGAGGAACACCGCGACCGCGCCCGTCACCAGGGCCAACGCGCCGGCGACGTAGCCGATCCGGTTGGCGGTCTGCTTGGTCCACGGCCGGAAGCTGTCCGGGGTGGCCTCCGCGATCGCGTCGACCACGTCGTCGAACAGCGGCGGCGGCGGGTTCTCGTTGCGCCGGCGCAGTTGCAGCATGTCGCCGTCGACGATGCCGAGCGACCCCAGCGTCCGGCTCGGGTCGAGCGGGCTGTCGCCGAGCTTGGCCAGGCACCAGCCGCCGTGCCGGGCGCCGCCGTCCGGCGTGGCCTCCTTGGCCATGTCCAGCAACATGGGCAGCAGGTCGGCCACTGCCACGTCAGCGGGCAGCGCGACGTCGATGCGCGTTCTGGGCGCCACGACCGTCACCCTGCTGAACACCGTCGTACCGGTAGCCACCGCCTTGCCCCCTTCGAACAGTCTGGTCGGTCGCCCACTTGGTCAGGTAGTTCTTCACCGAATGACGTACCAGTGTCGGTGGGCGCCCTTAGTATGGCCGCACCGGGACTTCCTCCGCTGGCGGTTCCGAACCAAAGGCGATTTCCCAGCAGCTACCAGAGGGGCCTCACCGTGAGCACGCTGCAGTTCAAGCGTTCGCCACGCCTGTCCGCACCGCGTCCGCCGGGCGGCGAGGTCCACCTGGAACCACCGCCCGAGGTGCCCAGGGTCATCCCGGGCAGCATCGTGATGAAGATGATGCCGATCGTCATGATCGTGGCGATGCTCGGCATGGTCGTGATGATGTTCACCCTCGGCGGGCCGGCCGGGCGCAGCCCGATGTCGCTGCTGTTCCCGGTGATGATGATGTTCTCGATGGTCGGCATGTTCGGCGGTGGCGGCCGTGGCGGTGGCCAGAAGAAAGCCGAGATGAACGAGGACCGCAAGGACTACCTGCGCTACCTCGGCCAGATGCGGGACCGGGCCCGGGAGGCCGCGCGGGACCAGCGGTCCGAGCGCGAGTGGATCCACCCGGACCCGCAGGCCCTGTGGTCGATGGCGACCAGCCGCCGGATGTGGGAACGCCGCCAGGCCGACGCCGACTTCTGCCACCTGCGGGTCGGCCGCGCGTCCACCCGGCTGGCGACCCGGCTCGTGCCGCCGCAGACCGGCCCGGTCGACGAGCTCGAACCGATCGCGACGCTCGCCCTGCGCCGGTTCGTCCGCGCCCACTCGATCGTGCCGGACCTGCCGATCTCGCTCGCGATCCGGAACTTCGCCGCGGTCGGCTTCGCCGGCGACCGGGCGCAGACCCGCGGCCTGGCCCGCGCGATGATCGCCCAGCTGGCCACCTTCCACACCCCGGACGACGTGCTGATCGCCGTGGTCACCACCGGCCGCGCCAAGGACGAGTGGGAGTGGGCCAAGTGGCTGCCGCACGTCCAGCACCCGACCCTGGTCGACGGCATCGGCCAGATGCGGCTGATGGCCGGCTCGCTCCTCCAGGTCGAACAGTGGCTGGACGACCAGCTGCGGGAGCGCCAGCGGTTCACCCGCAACGCGCCGCCGCAGCCGGACCAGCCGCACATCGTGATCGTGATCGACGACGGCGAGGTCTCCCGGGAAGAGCAGATCGTCCTGGAGGAGGGCCTGATCGGCGTGACCCTGCTCGACCTGTCCGACTCGCTCGGCCAGCTGACCGCCCGCCGCGGCCTGCGTCTCGTGGTCGAGCCCGAGCGGCTCGGCGCGCGCAGCGCGAGCGGTGTGGAGTGGTTCGGCGCGCCGGACAGTCTCACCACTGCCGAGGCGGAAGCCTTGGCGCGCAAGCTTTCCCCGTACCGGCTCGGCGTCGGCGCGGCGGACACCGGCGACGAGGAGCCGCTGCTGTCCAACCCGACGCTGCTTGAGCTGCTGGGCATCCCGGGCGACCCGATGACGTTCGACGTGCAGCAGGCATGGCGGCCGCGGCCGGTGCGGGACCGGTATCGGGTGCCGTTCGGGGTCGGCGAGTTCGGCCAGGCCGTCGAGCTGGACATCAAGGAAGCCGCGATGGAGGGCATGGGCCCGCACGGCCTGTGCATCGGCGCCACCGGTTCCGGCAAGTCGGAGTTCCTGCGCACGCTGGTGCTGGGCATGCTGGCCACGCACTCGTCGGTGAACCTGAACTTCGTCCTGGTGGACTTCAAGGGTGGTGCGACGTTCCTCGGTCTGGACAGCGCGCCGCACGTCGCCGCGACCATCACCAACCTGCAGGGCGACCTGACCCTCGTCGACCGCATGAAGGACGCGCTCGCGGGTGAGATGAACCGCCGGCAGGAGGCGCTGAAGACCGGCGGCAACTTCAAGAACGTCTGGGAGTACGAGAAGGCCCGGGAGAACGGCGCCGACCTCGACCCGTTGCCCGCGTTGTTCATCGTGGTCGACGAGTTCTCGGAGTTGTTGTCCGCCAAGCCGGACTTCATCGACCTGTTCGTCGCGATCGGCCGGTTGGGCCGGTCGCTGCAGATGCACATGCTGCTCGCGTCGCAGCGCCTGGAAGAGGGCAAGCTGCGCGGCCTTGACTCGCACCTGTCGTACCGGATCGGCCTGAAGACGTTCTCCGCGGCGGAGTCCCGCGCGGCCATCGGTGTCCCGGACGCGTTCGAGCTGCCGTCCATCCCGGGCTCCGGCTACCTGAAGTTCGACACCAGCACGATGGTCCGGTTCAAGGCGTCGTACGTGTCCGGTGCGTACCGGCCGGCGGGCATGCAGGCGGTTGGCCCGTCCGCGCCGGTCACCAGCGACCGGCGGCCGCGGCTGTTCGTGCCGGACTTCGTGGAGATCCCGAAGGAGCCGGTCCGGCCGGTCGAACAGCCCAAGGAGCAGAAGCCGGAGGGCGGCACCGAGGTCAGCGAGCTGGACGTGATCGTCGGCCGGCTGGTCGGCCAGGGTCCGCCCGCGCACGAGGTGTGGCTGCCGCCGCTGGACGTGCCGAACTCGCTGGACACCCTGCTGCCGCCGTTGCAGCCGACCGAGGATCGCGGCCTGTCCGCGTCCGGGTTCTTCGCCAACGGCCGGCTGCAGGTGCCGTTGGGCATCATCGACAAGCCGTTCGAGCAACGCCGTGACCTGCTGTGGGCGGACTTCTCCGGTGCGGCCGGGCACGCCGCGGTGGTCGGCGGCCCGCAGTCGGGCAAGTCGATGATGCTGCGGACCCTGGTGATGTCGATGGCGTTGACCCACACGCCGCAGGAGGCGCAGTTCTACGCGCTCGACCTCGGTGGCGGCACGCTGGCTTCGCTGCGCGGGCTGCCGCACGTCGGCGGGGTGGCGTCCCGGCTCGACCCGGACCTGGCCCGCCGGATGGTGGCCGAGATCAGCACCCTGATCACCGACCGCGAGCACCGGTTCCGGGACATGGGCATCGACTCGATGGTCGAGTTCCGCAACCGCAAGCGCCGCGGCGAGATCGCCGACGACCCGTTCGGCGACGTGTTCCTGCTGGTCGACGGCTGGCTGAACTTCCGACAGGAGTTCGAGGCGCTGGAGGCCCAGGTGGTCAACCTGGTCGCCCAGGGCCTGTCCTACGGCGTGCACGTGGTCGTGGCGGCCAACCGCTGGGCGGAGATCCGGCCGGCGGTCAAGGACCTGATGGGCACCCGGTTCGAGCTGCGGCTCGGTGACCCGAGCGAGTCGGACATCGACCGGCGGGTCGCGGTGAACGTGCCCGCTGGCCGGCCCGGCCGCGGCCTGTCCCGCGACAAGCTGCACTTCCTGGTCGGCCTGCCGCGGATCGACGGCTCCAGCAACGCCGAGGACGTCGGTGGCGGCGTGCAGGACGCGTCGGGCAAGATCCGCCAGTGCTGGCGTGGCCCGGTCGCGCCGCCGGTCCGCCTGCTGCCGGACCTGATGCCGTACGACGACCTGCTCAAGCAGGACAAGAACCGCGCCAGCCGGATGATCCCGATCGGCGTGAACGAGGACGAGCTGGCCCCGGTGTACATCGACTTCGACGCCGAGCCGCACTTCCTGGCGTTCGCGGACGGCGAGTCCGGCAAGACGAACCTGCTGCGCGCGATCGCCCGCGGCATCATGGACCGCTACCGCGAGAACGAGGTGGTCATCCTGATGGTGGACTACCGGCGGACCATGCTGGGGTTCATCAACACCGACTACCTGCTCGGCTACGCGGTCAGCTCCAACCAGCTGAACGACATGATGGGCGACGTGATCGGCTCGCTGCGCAAACGCCTGCCCGGCCCGGACACCACCCAGGAGCAGTTGAAGAACCGGTCCTGGTGGTCCGGACCGGAGCTGTTCGTGATCGTCGACGACTACGACCTGGTGGCCACGTCGAGCGGCAACCCGTTGCAGCCGTTGCAGGAGTTCCTGCCGCAGGCCAAGGACGTCGGCATGCACATGATCGTGACGCGGCGGTCCGGTGGTGCGTCGCGCGCGTCGTTCGACCCGATCATCGGCAAGCTGCGGGAGCTGTCCAGCCCCGGTGTGGTGATGAGTGCGAGCAAGGACGAAGGCGTGCTGCTCGGTACGTACAAGTCCAGGCCGTTGCCGCCGGGCCGCGGCACCATGGTCACCCGAAAGATCGGCCAGCAGGTCATCCACGTGGCCTGGCTCCAACCCGAGTGACACCCCCTACGATTCTCGGTGGCTTCGAGAGTCTGTGGGGTGAGCGGGTAGATGGCGGTGCGGGTCGCCGTGGACTTCGGCACGTCGAGCACGTGCGTCGCCGTGTCCGTGAACGCCGGTGCGCCGCAGGTGGTCGCGATCGACGGCCGGCCGGTGATGTCGTCGGCTGTCTATGCCGCAACGGACGGCACGTTGTTCGTCGGTGTGGAGGCGGAGCGGCAGGCGGCTGTGGATCCGTCCCGGTTCGAGCCGAACCCGAAGCGCCGGATCGACGAGCCGGAGTTGCTGTTGGGCAACTCCGTGGTGCCGGTCCGTGCGGTGATCCGGGCTGTTCTGTCGCGCGCGGTCAGTGAGGCCCGGCGGTTCACCGCGGGCGCGGCCGTGTCCCAACTGGTGTTGACGCATCCGGCGGACTGGGGCGGGATCCGGGCCCGGGTGCTGCGGCAGGCGGGCAACGGGCTCGCCGAGCGGATCTTCCTTGTCCCGGAGCCGGTCGCGGCCGCCGTGTTCCACGTCAACAATCCCAACGCGGCCGTGTTCGTCGCCGACCCGGCGCCCATCCCGACCGGGGACACCTTGGCCGTGTTGGATCTCGGCGGCGGGACGGTGGATGTGAGCGTGGTCCGGCGGGTGTCGAGAACCGGGCCGGGGCAGGGTTTCCACGTGCTGGCGACCAAAGGCGACCCGTCGTTCGGCGGTGCGGACGTCGACCAGGTCCTGATGCAGCACATCGGTCAGCTCGTGTCCAACACGGACCCGGACGCGTGGCGTGCGCTGACGGAGGGGCGAGAGCTGGCCGACCGCAGGCGTCGGCGGGTGGTGGCCCAGGATGTGCAGGGCGCGAAGGAGACCTTGTCGAGGCATACCTTCACGGATGTGCCGATGCCGCCGCCGTTCGCGGACGCGCACGTCACCCGGGTGGACCTGGAACAGTTGATCGAGGGGCCGCTGTCCCGTGCCGTGGAGTTGACCGCGGCGACGATTCGCGAGTCCGGGGTGTCGCGGGTGGACGCGATCTTCCTGGTCGGCGGTTCCAGCCGGATCCCGATGGTGGCGCGCCTGGTCCACGAACGGATCGGAGTGATGCCGGTCACGCTGGACCAGCCGGAGACCGTGGTGGCCCGTGGCGCCCTGATCGCCACCGAACCCGCGCCCACCGACAGCGGCCGGCACACCGTCCGAACGCCACCTCGGCCGGTCATCACGTATCCCGTGCCGGTCCCGCCACCTCCGCCGCCACCTGCCCCGCCTCGGCGCAAGGCCAGGGCTGGTTGGCTGGTCGGCGCGGGGGCGTTGGCCGTCGTCATCGCGGTCACACTGGTCGTCGTCCTGACCGCCAACAGTGGACCGACGCCGCCGCCTGGCCGGACGATCGCCCAGTTCGACTACCAGTTCACTCTGCCCGAGGACTGGAAGCAGGTCAGCTCGGACACGGCGAACCGTGAGGTCGCGGCCAAACCCAGCGGTGCCGAGAACGGCGACGACACCATCGTCGTGCAGGAGCTCGCCTTGGATTTCGACGCCACCGCGCAACGTGACCGTGCGATGGCAGCGCTGCGGGCCAAGTACGACCAGTCCACGGTCCGCCTCGCCGACCTGAACGAGAACGCGACTTTCGCCGGCCGTTCGGTGGTCTCGTACCGCCAGCGGCTCGACAAGGCCACTGTGGACTGGTTCGTGCTGTTCGTTGGGCACGCCCAGGTCAGCACCGGCTGCCAGTACACGGACGCGAACCGTGACCGGGTGCTGTCCGCATGCGACCAAGTGGTCCGGACGATGACGGTGACCGCCTGATCCACCCCGATCGAGTGATCCTCCCGGACATTTCACAAGAGCAAATCCCTGTCCACAACTTTGCCGCGCGTAGACAAAACCCCAGGTCGACGCCACATTATTGGCTTCGCATTCGCACCGGTGCGGACCGCGGCGTTCACAGGTGCAAGTACTTCCCGGATTCTTCGGGACAGGGGGAACCGAAGCTGGCAGGGTCTGCGTCGGAAGGGTTGTACGAACAAAGAGCGTGCAACCGAGAACTTCTCTGAAGGGGGTAACTCCCAATGCCTGAAGGCTACGTCGTAACTGGTGCGGACCTGCTCAAGGCCAAGTCGGACACCCAGAACGTCCGTGACAACTCGGCCGCGAACATCAACAACATGCGCAACCAGCTCGCCGGCATCGAAGGTGCCTGGCAGGGACAGGCGGCCACCGCGTTTCACTCGCTGCTGGAGCGGTTCAACACCGCGTCCGACCGGATTCTGCAGGACCTGCAGACGATCAGCGAGAACCTGGGGACGGCGGCCACGCAGTACGGCGCCCGTGAAGAGGAGTCGTCGCAGTCCCTGAAGAACGCCGGCGGCGGCGACTTCAGCTTCTGATTCCCTTGTCGTTCGCGACACAGCAACACCACTTGACTTTCAGAATTTCATTGGGAGGAATCAAATGCCGAACGGCGACCACATCAAGGTAAGTTTCGCGGCCGTTGAGCAGGCCGGCGTCAACATCACCAGCACCTTCAACAAGATGACCCAGGAGCTGGACGACCTGAAGTCCCGCCTCGCCCCGCTGGCCGAGGCCTACCAGGGCCAGGCGCGCGACGCCTGGAACCAGGTCCAGACGGACTGGAACAAGAACCAGGACGAGCTGAACCAGGTGCTGAGCTCGATCGGTACGGCCGTCTCGCAGGCCGCGCAGGACTACCGCGACACCGAGGGTGGCGTCAGCCGCATGTGGCAGTGACGCTCGGCTAAACCATGAAGGGCCCCGGGAACTCCCGGGGCCCTTAGTCGTGTTCCGTGTTTCACGCACTGGTCGTCAGAAGCGGATCTGCCCGAGCCGGGTCCAGAAATCGTCGGCGGCCGCCTTGTCGGGCAGCGCGGTGACCTCCGGCGGCTGCGGAACCGGCGGGAAGTCGGCCCAGTTGGCCCGTCCTTTGTCCGCGTAGCCGAGCTGTATTTTCATTTGCGCGCCACGTCCCGTTGCCCCGCCGTTGACCTCGATTTCGGTAGCGTGCCGGCGCTGTTGAGGACCGGCTGGACAGGCAGAAGAGTGCCCATCATGTCCGACCCGATCTGGTTGGCGATGCCGGTCGGGATCGGAGTCACCGCCGCGTCCAGGAACGGTTTGAGCGTATTGGCGGTGTGCGCTTTCGAACTGCGGCCATCCTGATTGTCGGCCGTTTTCGTCAGGCCCGGCGGCGCCGCTTTGGCGGTCGCGTTGATGCGCCGAGTCGGACGTGGTCGACCGGGCTCTGGGCGGGACTGGAGATGTCGGCGGACCGGCCGCCAGCAGCATCCACCTGAGTCCTTCGCAACGCTCCGGGACCGTGGACCCCACAGGTCGGGAGCGTAACGGGTCGGTCACTGTGGGTGTACGAGGTCGGTTAAGTGGGGGGCGTTTTGACCCCGCCGGATCGCGCCGGGTAACCTCTACCGTTGTTGTGCGGCGCGGCGTGTGACCACTCGCGCCCTTGGTGGGTCCGACCTGCCGTGGGTCCGGCCCGCACAGGCACTCCAGACGCAAGTGACGATGAGGTAGACCCGTGCCCACGTACAGCCCGAAGCCCGGCGAGGTGGCCCGCGCCTGGCATGTGATCGATGCCGAGAACGTGGTGCTCGGCCGCCTTGCCACGCAGGTCGCCACTTTGCTGCGCGGCAAGCACAAGCCCACTTTCGCCCCGCATGTGGACACTGGTGACTTCGTTGTCATCGTGAACGCCGAGAAGGTCGTCCTGACCGGCAACAAGCGGGATCAGGCGTTCGCCTACCGGCACAGTGGCTATCCCGGCGGATTGTCCAAGAAGTCCTTTGGCGAGCTGCTCGACACCCGGCCTGACCGGCTGGTCGAGAAGGTCGTCAAGGGCATGCTGCCGAAGAACAAGCTCGGTCGCGCCCAGGGCAAGAAGCTCAAGGTCTACGCCGGCCCCGAGCACCCGCACACGGCTCAGCAGCCGACGCCCTTCGAGATCACCAAGGTTGCCCAGTGAGTGAAGAAGACATCGTGAGCGCCCCGGAGACCGACGAGGTCGCCGAGGTCGCTGAGGTCACCGAAGTCGACGCCGTCGACGCCGAGCCGCAGGTCGAGGAGGCAGCCGCCGCGGCGGCGCCGCCGGTGATCCGGCTGACCGGCGAGGTCGCCCAGACCGTGGGTCGCCGCAAGGAGGCCGTGGTCCGGGTTCGGCTGACCCCGGGCAGCGGTCAGTTCCGGCTGAACGGCAAGACCCTTGAGGAGTACTTCCCCAACAAGGTGCACCAGCAGCTCATCCGTGAGCCGCTGGTGACGGTGGAGAAGCCCGAGGTGTTCGACATTCGGGCGAACCTCAAGGGCGGCGGCACCACCGGCCAGGCCGGTGCGCTGCGCCTGGCGATCGCCCGCGCGCTGATCGAGCTCGACCCGGAGGACCGTCCGGCGCTGAAGAAGGCCGGCTTCCTCACCCGTGACCCGCGGGTGAAGGAGCGGAAGAAGTACGGCCTGAAGAAGGCCCGCAAGGCGCCTCAGTACAGCAAGCGCTGACGTAGACAAGCCCGAAACGGGAGCAGCTCGGTACGCCGCTGCTCCCGTTTGTGCTCTTCCAGGAGGGATGCACCGGATGGCACGGCTGTTCGGCACCGACGGTGTCCGTGGTCTGGCGAACGTCGAACTGACTCCTGAGCTTGCCCTTTCGGTCGCCGCGTCGGCGGCCAGGGTGTTGGCTGAGCATGACCGCTCGCACCGTCCGGTCGCTGTGGTCGGCCGCGATCCGCGGGCCAGTGGCGAGATGTTGCAGGCCGCGGTGGCCGCGGGGTTGGCGTCGGCCGGCGCGGACGTGTTGCAGGTGGGTGTGGTGCCGACGCCGGGGGTGGCGTTCCTGGTGTCCGACCTGGGCGCGGATCTTGGGGTGATGATCTCCGCGTCGCACAACCCGATGCCGGACAACGGGATCAAGCTGTTCGCGGCGGGTGGGCACAAGTTGCCGGACGAGGTCGAGGACGAGATCGAAGCCGGGGTCGGCACGACCGCGGGTCGTCCGACCGGTGCCGGCGTCGGCCGGATCTTCGACGTGCCGGACGCCCTGGACCGTTACGTCACGCATTTGCTGAAGGCGTGCCCGCAGCGGCTGGACGGCCTGCGCGTCGTCGTGGATTGCGCGAACGGCGCCGCTTGGGCTGCCGCGCCGCGCGCCTACCGTGAGGCGGGCGCTGAGGTCATCGCGATCCACGCGTTGCCTGACGGCGAGAACATCAACGACGACTGCGGATCCACTCACGTCACGGCTCTGCAGAAGGCGGTCGTGGCTGAGGGCGCCCACCTGGGGGTCGCCCACGACGGTGACGCGGACCGTTGCCTGATGGTCGACGCGACCGGCGAGCTGGTGGACGGCGACCAGATCATGGCTGTGCTCGCGCTTGCCCTGAAGGACCGCGGCGAGCTGGTCGAGGACACCCTGGTCACGACCGTGATGAGCAATCTCGGCCTGCACCTGGCGATGCGCGAGGCCGGCGTGACCATCCGGACGACCGCGGTGGGCGACCGGTACGTGCTGGAAGAGCTGCGGACCGGCGGCTATTCGCTGGGCGGCGAGCAGTCCGGGCACGTCCTCATGCCGAGCCACGCGACCACGGGCGACGGTCTGCTGACCGCGATGGGTGTGATGGCCCAGGTGGCGTCCACCGGCCGCTCCCTGGCAGACCTGGCAGGTGTGATGCGTCGCCTTCCACAGGTCCTGGTGAACGTGAAGGTCGCCGACAAGGCAGCGGTCGCGCGGGCCAGTTCGGTGAACGACGCCGTGGCCGAGGTCGAGAAGGAGCTCGGCGAGTCCGGTCGGGTCCTGCTCCGCCCGTCCGGTACCGAGCAGCTGGTCCGGGTGATGGTCGAAGCCACCAGCGAGGCGGCCGCGGAAGCGGCGGCACACCGATTGGCCGGTGTGGTCTCCGCCGTCGGCTGACGACCCAACTGGCAGGGTAGGCACCTCACTACGCTGGGCGCATGACTTACGGCCCGCCACCTCACCAGCAATGGCCTCCGCCCGGGGGACAGCCGCCATTCGGCCCCCGTCCACGACGCAAGCGAGGACTCGTCATCTTCGCGGTCGTCGGCGGCACTTTTGTGTTGCTGGCTGCCCTCGCCGTGTTGCTTGCCGGCAATATCGGTATCACTGAGCTGGTCATCGGCGTCGCGATTCTGGTCGTGGCCGCGGTCATCGTGACCGTGGCCACCAAGCCGAAGGCGGCGCCCGGCTACCCGAACCAGCAGTGGCAGCAGGGCCCGCCACCTGGGTACGGCCCGCCCCCGCAACCACCTGGTTACGGTCCGCCGCCGGGCTGGCAGGGCGGCCCGCCGCGGCACTGAGTCTTCCCGGGCGCAAACCCGAAGTTCACCCGTCGAACAGGCGTTGACGTGGGTACATTGCTGTGCGGAAGCAATTTGGCACCGTTTCGCGACATGGTGCGTCCAAGCCGTGAACCGAGCTTGAAGGGGGAGGGACGATGGCTGTCGACGACACACTCAAGATGGACCACGACCTCATGCGGGCCGTATCCGAGGACGTCGCCGATCTGAGCCTGGCGCTGGCGACAATGCAGCAGTACAGCACCGGTGACGGCTTGAAGGTGGAACATTTCGGCGGCACGCATGTCGGCAACGCCGCGTTCAACGCGTACAACGGCGCTGCGCAGAGGCTCGCCGCGTCCCTTGGTAAGGCGCATGACTTTCTCGTCGCCGCCTCCCAGAAGCTGAGCCAGACGTCGGCGATGGTCAAGGAGACCGACGTGGACAGCGCCTGGGGCATCACCAAGGCCGGAGGTAAGTAGTCGTGGCAGCCGGATTGGGCGCGCCTGTCGAAGCGCCGTTGCAGCCACCGCCGGACGTGAACACGGCGGACACCTCCGAGGCCATGCTCCACAAGCTCGACGACTTCAAGAAGCTGATGGCCGGCGACCGGATGGGCTTCCTGTACGACCGGTGGCGCAACCACCCGTGTGCTTCGCCGCAGATGAAGGGGCAGTGGCAGGGCCAGCCGGTGTTCGGCCAGGGGTGGCAGGAGAACGAGTCGGGTGACGCCGGCAACGGTGACGCCGGCGGGCTGTACCAGCTGAAGGTGATCAACTGGGGGTTCATCTGGGGCGCCCGTGGCCGGCTGAACAACCTGCATTCGGCCGCGGAGGCGTTGCAGAACGCGTCCGACCAGGTCTTCCAGAAGGTCCACGGCGCGTGGACCAGCAAGGCGGGCGATGCCGCCGCCAACAAGTTCACGGATCTGCGTGCCGCCGCCCGTGACTACGCCGACCAGGTACAGACCGTGGGTGCGCAGATGGACGGCGCGTGGCACACCACCAGGCAGGCGGTCGAGCAGCTGTCGAACTTCGCCACTCAGACCGACGTCGGTGGCAAGCCGATGTTCGACAAGTTCGGCGCGGACGGCGCGGGCGACGACCACGGCAACGGGAGCCGCCAGCAGTGGAGCCGCCGGATCGACGAGATCAACAAGGCGTTGCAGAACGGCACGAAGCGATGGGGTATCGAGGCCCATGAAGTCCTCAACCCCGGTACTTCGCTCACCGGCCGCGTCACACAGACTCCGGATAGCGTTCGCTGGCCAGGTCAGGTGTATTTGACCGAGGGCGACAACATGTGGGCGGACCAGGCGTGCAACTGGCTCGATGACATGGCCCAGTGTTATTTCCTCACCATCGCCAATTTCCGGCGGCGCGTTGAGGAGACATTGAAAACGGTCAAGACCGCGTGGAGCACGGTTTACGACAAGACTGTCAATCTCCCGGGAAATCCGTTCGACAAGCTGACGCTCGACGCCGCGGCCCCGCCGCCCGGCGGCAACGGCAAGGACGACGACCACGGGAAAGACAAGAATGACGGCAAGGACGGCAGTCACCCCGGCAACGGCGGCCATCACGGCTCGGTGGACGGCGGCGGCCCGGTCACGCCCGGGAGCGCCGGTGGACCGGACACCGGCGGATCCCAGCCGGTGGACCACAGCGGTACGCAGCCGTCCCAGACCGGCGGCAGCGTGGATCCCGGCACCGGCCCGAACGTTCCCGGTCCGGGGCAGCCCCAGCCAGGGCAACCGGGACAGCCCCAGCAGCACGAGACCGTGACGATCCAGGACGGCGACCGGAAGATCTCGGTCGACAGCCCAGCGGGCGGACACGTCAAGCTGACCGTCGACGACGGCTCCGGGCACCCGAAGACGTACGACATGGACTTCGGTCCCGACCAGCAGACCCCAGGCCAGCACACGCCTGGCCAGCAGACTCCGGGTCAGCACAGCGTGGTTGGCGGCCAGCCGGATCCGACCCAGGGAGCCGGCAGCCAGCCGGGCACCGGTCACCAGGGCCAGCCGTCCCCGCAGAACGGTCAGGCCCACACGCTCCCCGCGCCCGCGGACGGTTCCGTGCAGCACGCGGTGGCAGGTCCGGACGGCAAGGCGGTCATCCACGACGGCAACGTGACGATCACCGCCGAGCAGCCGCCGGGTTCGAACCAGGTGAAGATCACCGTCGACGACGGCTCCGGCCACCCGGCCACGTACATGATCGACTACGCCGACCCGTCGAACCCGCAGATCCAGCACAGCGCGGATCCGGCAGCCCAGCACGCGGCCGGGTTCGCGCAGCAGCAGGCTGACGCAGGCCAGCACGCCCAACATGCCGCACAACCGCAGCAGGCGAGCGGCGACTACGCCCCCACCGACCAGGTCCAACAGGCCGGTAGCCCACGCGCCGACACCGTCTGGGCGGAGCCGCACGAAACTCCGCTGACCACGTCGGTCCAGTCGAATTTCGGGTTCGACGACGGCGCCGCTCACAGTCCTGCGTCCGACGGCGCGTGGTCGACGCAGGGTGATTTGCTCGACGGCAACCAGAGCCAGGTCGCGCCCGCTGCCGGTGACGCGGGTCTGGCCACTGTCCCTGACGACGGCGGCGCGCACCATCAACAGCAGGGCGCCGGCGCGGCAATGGGCGGCATGCCGATGATGGGTGCGATGGGCGGCGGCGGTGGCGGTGGCGGTGGCGGTGACCAGGAGCGCGGCGCCAGTGCGTGGAGCACACAAGGTGACCTGTTCGACGACGGCCCCGGTCTGTCCGCGGACCGCATCAACACCGTTCTCGGCGACGAGGGCTAGGAGGTCCGATGTTCGACGAGAACAGTCCTGAGATGCGGATGGCGCTCGCGCCGTACGAGGACGCGCTCGCCACGTTCGACGCGCAGATGGCGCAGATCGGCGACGAGTTCGCCGCGGAGTGGAGCGCGTACCAGAAGACGGCGGACGAGCGGGACAAGGCGCAGGCCGAGGCGGTGGCGGCAATGGCCGACCAGCTCAAGGCCGACCGGGAGGCGGGCCCGCCGGAAGGCTGGATCCCGCCGCGGGAGGTCAAGGACCTTACGATGTCGTTCGGCGAGTTCGATGACGAGGCGGCGTCCGCGTCGACGTGGACGGCTCCCACGCCGCCGATGGGTTTCCCGCCGCCGCCTCCGATTCCCGAGCCGATCCCGGAGACGCTGCGGGCTCCGGCGCCCGAGCCGACGATGCGGTTCGGCGACTTCGAGGACGAGGAACCAGCAAGCCCACCGCCGCCCCCGCCCGCGCCGGGGCGTCGGCGGTTGCGTACGGACGACGACGAGGACATGTCCGGCCAGAGTTGGCTGTCGTAACGTGATGTCTGGGGAAACCAATGGTTAAGGGGCATGACGGCCTCGGGATGGACCACGAGGCCGTCGGTCAGATCAGCAAGGATCTGGCTGAATTCGCGCAGGCGTTGACGAGCATGCGGTCGTACGCGCACGCGGACGACGGGCTCACGCCGGACAAGTTCGGCCTGATCGCGCAGAAATCCGGCGTCGGCCAGAACTACGCGCAGCTGCGGGACAAGATGCGGGACGTCCTGGACAAGGCGACCCCGATTGTGGACGCGATGAGCCAGGCGCTCGCGTCCGCCCAACGACAAACCGCTGAGGTCGACTCGAATGTCGCGTCGAACATCAGGAAAGCGGACAGGATGCGGTGATGGTTTCCGGTTCTCACGCGGACGGGATAACGGCGGCACTGAAGCCGACGGCGAACAAGGACATCCATTCCACCGACGAACTGCGGCAGGCGTTCGCGTGGTTCCGGGACAACTTGGCGGCGAAACCCGGCAAGCTCGGCGAGCTGTACCAGCGTTGGACGACGCACCCGGCCGCCAAGGGCGGCTGGACAGCTCAGCCGTGGGGCGAGGACGACGACCGGCTGCTGGACGAGTTGGGCGGGATCGACTTCGGCCCGTTGCAGGGGGACAGCCAGCGGTTCGCGAACCTGCGCGGCGCCACCGAGGAGATGCGGCAGGGTGCGGAGAACATCCGCAACCGGCTGCACGACGCCTGGTCCGGCCCGTCGGCGCAGGCCGCACTAGACACATTGGACAGACTGGGCAAGGCGTCGGCGTCGTTCCGGGACACGCTGAACCAGTTCGCCGCGGCGCTGGATCTGGCCCGGTCGGCGTCCCGGGACGCGATCGTGCACGTCCAGCGGAGTGGCATCCGCCCGTTCGACCTGCCGCAGGGGGTGGACACCCGGCGTGCGCAGATTCGCCGGCTGGACATGGCGATCGCGGGGCAACCGCCGTACGAGCGTCCGTACTCGGCCGTCGAACTGCGCGTTCCGTCCATAGTGGACCTGAACATCGGCGGCTTGGAGAAGTGGTGGAGCAACGAGGTGATCAACAGTCTGGACGCGATGTGCGACAGCTACGCCAACGTGGTCGCCCCGCTTCGCCAACTGCTCACCGACACCACCACCGCGGTCACCAACTCATGGTCGGCGCTGGACGACGCGCTGAAACGGCTCGACAGCGGGGATCTGGACCCGTTCGGCGCGGTGAAGGCTGACGTGCCTGGCACCGGCCCGGCGCACGCGCCGGACAACGTGACCTTCGACGACGGTCAACGCCGGATCACGGTCCAACACGACGCCCAGGGTCGGCTGAGCCTCACCGAAGAGCACGTCGGAGCCTCGAATCCGACCGACCAGAGCCAACCAGGCCCGACCCCGACCTCGGGTAGCGGCGGTGGTGCCGCCGCCGCTGGTGGCGGTGGTGGGGGTGCAGCGGCCGGCGGTGGCGGAAGCGTCGGTGGCGGTGGGAGCGTGGGAGGTGCGGGTGCCGCCGCTGGTGGCGGCGGGCCGTCCGGCCAAGGGCCGATGTCCGGGGTGCAGGTACCTGCGTCCAGCCAGCCGGAACAGGCTGCGGCGGCCGCCGGGGCGCACGCGAGCGCGGGCGGTGGCCAGCAGGGCGGCGGCGGGATGCCGATGGGAATGGGCATGGGCGCCGGTGGCGGCCAGGGCGGCGACCAGGAACGCAAGGCGAGCAGGTGGCGTACCCAGGGCGACCTGTTCGACGACGCGGCGGCTGATGTCGTGCCGATGGTGATCGGTGACGTCGACCCCTATGAGGGGAAGTGATGATCGACGAGTCCGACCCGGCGGTGGTCGCGATGCGAGCCCGGTTCGACGAGATCTCCACCCGGCACCGGCAAAGCGTCGCGGACACCGCGGCGACGTACGAGGAAGGCGAGGAACGCAACAAGGCGTACCGCGAGGAAGTGGCCCGCCGGGAGGCGGACATGCTGGCTCCGCCGACCCAGCCGGTCCCGAAGAACCCGTGGCTGAGCCGCCGGACCATGCCGCCGCGCCAGGACGCGTCGGACGACGGCTCGGAGACCGGTTACTACACCAACACCTGGATGGAGTAGCCGTCACGATGCCAGCGGCGCGCCTTTGACGTCGTCCTCAAGGAACTTGGCGTACTCGGTCGCGCCGGTGAGATGGGTCAGGAAGAACGCGGTCAGCAGCGCCCGTGCGATCCGCTGGGTCTTCCGCTCGCCCTTGCCCGGCAACAGCAGTTGGCTCCAGTGCCGGCCTTCGGCGAACCCGAGGTGTCCGGCTTTCGGCAGCTCACGCAGTTGCGTCGGCCCGCCCCAGTACTGCGCGATCAGATGGGCGTTCGCCACCGGTGGCGCCACCATGTCGTTGCCGGCGGCGATGTGCAGGCCAGGCATGTGGCATTGGCTCGCCGCGACGGATGCCGGCGGGTGCGCCTCCGCGGCGGCCAGTGTCGCCACGGCCTTGACCCGTGGGTCCTGCGCGGCGGCCAGCACCGCGCTGCCACCCCCGAACGAATGACCGGCCAGGCCGAGGCGTTCCGGCGAGACGCGGAGGTCGCCCATCCGGACCCCGACGCACGCGTCCAACGCGGCGCTGAGGTCGGCGGCGAAGAGCCGGTGGGAGCCGAACGGCCCGACCTGGGTGCCGGGGGCGGCCACGACGATGCCCCACGACGCGAGGTGCCGCAGCAACCCGTGATAACGCCGCGGTGGCTGGAGCCATCCGTGTCCGAACGCGATCGCCGGCAGGTCACGCCCGGACTTCGGGGTGAACACGACGCCGCGCAGGCCGATCAGCCCCAGGTCGCCCCGCATGACCGTATGCGGTCCGGGAAGTGACAGCTCGTACACCAGGCTCGCCATGGGGCGACGGTAGCCGATCAGTCCGGAACGCACCGGTCCACCCTGCGGCCCGGCACCCCGGTGGGCATCGGGCCACGGGAATCGGCAGACTCGTGGCATGCGCGGAGTGTGGACCACGGACCGAATCCGGTCGGCCGAACAGCAGCTCTTCCAGACCCTGCCCGAACCGACTCTGATGCGTCGGGCGGCGTTCGGTGTCGCGGTCTGCGCGGCGGAGTTCCGGCCGAGGCGGGTTCTGCTCCTGGTCGGCGCGGGCAACAACGGCGGCGACGCGCTCTGGGCGGGCGCGTTCCTGCGTCGGCGTGGCATCGCGGTCGACGCCATCCTCCTCAACCCCGACCGCGCCCATCAGGAAGGGCTGCGGGCTTTCCGTCGAACAGGAGGCCGAATCGTCGACACGCCAGGCGATCCGGACGTCGTCATCGACGGAATCGTTGGTATTTCAGGCAAAGGGCCGTTGCGTCCACGGGCCGCCGAGATCGTCGACCGGATCACCGCGCCGATCATCGCGGTGGACCAGCCCAGTGGTGTCGATCCGGACACCGGCGCCGAGGACGGGCCATGCGTGACCGCGACCGTCACCGTCACTTTCGGCGGCCGCAAACCGGTGCATGCCCTGAGCCGGCGCTGCGGCGAGATCCGTGTCCTCGACATCGGCCTTGGCGAGGTTCTCGACGACCCGGACCTGGTGATCCTCGACCGGCATGACATCGACTGGCCGATCCCCGGTCCGGACGACGACAAGTACACCCAGGGTGTCACGGGAATCGCCGCCGGATCGGCCACCTATCCGGGCGCGGCCGTGCTTTCCGTCAGCGGCGCGGTCCTGGCCACGTCGGGCATGGTCCGGTATGCCGGAACGGCCGCGGACAACGTCCAGCAACGATGGCCCGAGGTCGTCGTCACCGGTGCGATCGAGGACGCCGGCCGGGTCCAGGCCTGGGTGGTCGGCCCCGGCATCGGCACCGGCTCCGCGGGCCGGGAACTCGTCGCCCATGTTCTGGGACAAGGCGTTCCGGTGTGCGTCGACGCGGACGCGATCACGCTGCTCGCGGAGAATCCGGCGTTGTGGGACCGGCGCGATCCGGACACACCGGTCGTGCTCACCCCGCATGACCGTGAGTTCGCCAGGCTGGGACCGCTGGGCAATGACCGGGTCGCGTCGGCGCGCGCGCTCGCCGGCAAGCTGAACGCCGTAGTGCTGCTCAAGGGGTACAACACAATTGTCGCCGATCCGGCTGGCCGGGTGCTGGTCAACCAGTCGCCGTCGGCGTGGCTGGCCACCGCGGGATCGGGTGACGTGCTGTCCGGGATCCTCGGTGCCGTGCTGGCCGCCGGGGTCGATCCTTGGCTGGCCGGGGGATATGCGGCGTATGTGCATTCCCGGGCGGGCACGTTCGCGGCTTCCGGTGCGCCCGCGTCGGCCTCCCTGATCGCCGCCGCGGTTCCCGAAGCCATCCGGGACCTATGAGTTCGTGCGAACGGACCGTTCATTCGGACAACTTCTGGCATACCCCCGCCAGCCGTGTCAGTGTTGAAGGGTGACCTGGAAAACAAGCGTACTCACCGCGATCGGCCTGATGGGCCTCATGGCCAGCCCGGCGAACGCCGAACCGGCCAACCTGGTGTACACCGACCACGGCCCGGTCCGTGGCGTGGTGTCCCAGAATGAGGATGTGCGTTCGTTCCAAGGGATTCCCTTTGCCGCGCCACCGGTGGGCCAGCTGCGGTGGCGTCCGCCGCAGCCGGCCGCCCGATGGCACGACCCGTTGGACGCGAGCAGGCCACGCAGCCAGTGCGCCCAGCTCGCCGGGCTGGGCACGAGCGAGTCCGTCGACGAGGACTGCTTGTATCTCAACGTGACCACGCCGGCGAAGCAGCGAAAGCCGTTGCCGGTCATGGTTTGGGTGCACGGCGGCGGCTTCACCAGTGGCAACGGGTCGATGTACGACGCGACCAAGCTGGTGACCCAGGGCGATGTCATCGTCGTGACCGTCAACTACCGCCTGGGCCCGTTGGGGTTCCTCGCCACACCTGGCCTGTCGGCCGAGACCCCCGGTGTGCAGTCCGGCGACTACGGCCTTGAGGACCAGCAGGCAGCACTGCGTTGGGTGCAGCGAAACGCGGCGGCGTTCGGCGGCGACGCTCGCAATGTCACCGTGTTCGGCGAGTCCGCCGGGGCCGCGGGCGTGTGCATGCAACTCACGTCGCCGACCGCCGCGGGCCTGTTCCAGCGGGCCATCGGCCAGAGCTTCAGCTGCACCACGAGGTTCCCCACCAAACAGGAAGGCGAGGCGCTGGGCACCCAGGTGGCCACCCAGCTCGGCTGTGCGGACGTCGCCTGCCTGCGTGCCAAGCCCGTCAAAGACCTCTTGACAGCGTCGCCCGCCGCGGCACCGGTGATCGGCGGGCGGGAGTTCCCGCTGGAGCCGGCGGACGCGTTGCGGCAGGACAGGTTCAGCCATGTCCCCGTGCTCTGGGGGAGCAACCTGGACGAGATGCGGCTGTTCGTCGGCCTGCGGCATGACCTGATCGGCAAGCCGGTCACCGCCGCCGAGTACGAGGCGTACGTGCGAGCCACGTACGGTCCGGACGCCGGTCGCGTGCTCGCCCTGTACCCGGTGACCAAGTTCGAGTCGCCGAGCATCGCCCTTGCGGCAGTCCAGACGGACGGCGGTGACCCATCGGTGGGCGGCGGTCTGTCGACGTGCCCGGCCCTCAGGAGCTACGGGTTGTTCACCGCTCCACCACGGTCGATTCCGTTGTTCACATACCAGTTCGTGGACCGGACCGCGCCGGCGATCGCCAGCACGCCGACATTCCCCGGAGGTGCGCAACACGCGGCCGAGTTGAACTTCCTGTGGGGCCACTTGTTCGGCCCGCCACTGACCCCACAGCAGGAGGCACTGTCGTCGACAATGGTCCGTTACTGGACGACATTCGCCCACACCGGCAACCCAAACGGCCCGGGAACTCCACCGTGGCACCACTTCAGGTCAACCAGAAACGTGCAGGCACTTGGCCTGGACACAGTGGCCCCAAGCGACCCAGCCGGCCCAAGCAACTGCGCGTTCTGGGCGACAGTCAAACCCAATGCCGCCTAACTTGTCGTTCAAGCGCTTCGCCTTGGTTTGGTGCCCTTCTTGTGGTGGGCTGGCCGGGTGTATGCCTCGCCGGTTGCGAGGATGCGTCCGACATCAAAGCGTTGCGCCGCAACATGATTCTTCGAGCCTGGTCGTCACCCGGGTCCCGGCCGGGTGGGTTTGGTGCCGCCGCTGGACGTGCGACTTTCGTGGGGATGTTGCGGAACCCTCGCCGGACACGTGCCGGAGTCAGCCTGGCCGGGCTGGTGGGGCGTTCTCAGCGCCGCAGAACCTCGGTGACCAGCGGCCGGGCCAGCCGACGCTGGGTGTGCACGACGAGGACCAGCCAGGTCCACCGGTCGGCTGCTTCCGGGGTCGCGTAGCCGAGGCCGGGTCCAGCCCAAGGCCTGCTTAAACAGCCGGAATGTGTGCTCCAGGTCGAATCTGCGCAGTTAGGACCGCCAGCAGCGGTCCACGTCGGCGGCGGTGGCTCCGGTGGCCGAGGACCACAGCCATACGTGGTCGCGGTCGCCGTGCAGGTGGTCGACTTTCAGGCGGAGCAACGCGCCGTCGATGACGGGCAGTTCGCCTTCATGGTCGAGCCAGCAGGTGCGGTGGGTGAGTCGCGGATGGAGCCGGCCCCAGCTGCGAGCTGTCGCCGTGCCGTAGCGGGTCGTCTCGGTGGTCGTGGTGTGCTTGGGTTCCGGCTAGGTGGCGGGCTTGGCAAGAGCGAACTCGGGACCGTGCTTGGGTGGCCTCCCGTCGGTGCCCGGCAGTCTGGGCGGTTTGGGCAGCCGCAGCACCCGGTCGGAGCGGATCCGGCCGAGCACCTTGACGGGTAGGTCCGCCAGCACGGACGCGAGCCGGGTGACGTCGTAGCCGGCGTCCATCACCACGAGGATGTCGGGATCGCCCTCGCTCCAGTGCCTGGCCGTGATCGTCGTTGGACAACATCACGGAGCTGATCCGCGGTCACGGTGGTGGTGGCGTCGTCCTCGGGGCCTGAGCCGGACCGTGTCCAGGATTCCGGTCCACGACGTACGCCCGGACTCCAGGGCGGCCACGAAGGAGTAGGGCCAGCCCGGAATGAACTGCGAGACGTTCTTCGCCCGACCGTAGACGTGGCAGAACAGCCTGTCCACGCTGGTCGGTGCGTCGGAACGCAGCCAGGGGCTGACGTCCACCGCCAGCGCGATCCGTCCGTCGTCCGTGCGGGGCAGGGGCAGCCCGGCCAGTTTCGGCACGTAGCCGCTCCGCCTCGATCCGGCCGCGGTTGAGCCCGTCATTGAGTGCGCCGTGGCCACGCCGATGCTCAGCGGTCAGCGTCAGGTCCACGGCATCGTCCAGCAGACTCATCCACACGGCCGTGGTCAGTGATCATGGGTGCTTCGCAACGCACATGATCACGCCAGGGGCCGTACCGCTGTTCCGGTGAACAGCGAAAACCTCGCAGACAGCCCGACACGGCGCTGCTACAAGTCCTTGTGGAGTCCGAACTCCCTGCAGATAGCGGCGAGGACTTCCGCCGGGTCAGACGTGTCCGTGCGGGTGACGCCCTCGACGATGAACGGTGCCTGGCCGCACTGACCTGAATCAACCTGGATGCAGTCGGTGCCGGAGCCGACGCTGAGGAAGTACACATTGTCGTCGTCACCGGGATGGGTCGCTTGCAACCGCTCGACCCTGAGGCCGGGCACAACCCGGCGGGCATCAACGAAGACGTCGTCCAGTACGCCGCCGCTACGGTCAGCCGGACCCCACACCCTGCCTCTGATCACAGGTCCACTCATGCGTTGCATCATCCAGCAGCTGACGTCGTTCACGCGACGAACAGCACCCTGAAGGTCAAAGAACGCGAACCGCCCCGATCCCGGCTCTCATCGACCGGGACATCTGAAACTCGACCTAGTCAAGCATCTCCACTGGTCAGACGTGCTGCGAGTGGATTGATCAAGGGCATCGAGACCATCCCTTGAGGACACAAGCATGATCCGCCAACCAAACTGATCTGCGAAAACAGCTGCCGGCTGAGCGACGTTGGGGTCAAGCGCGCTGGACGCCGAGGGTCATCAACCGGGAGACGTAGGTGGCGAGGTCGTCGGGTGTCCAGGGTAACTGGTTCACGACGATCATCCGGCCGCAGCTCTCGCAGATGGACGCGAGCAGCTCGGCCAGGACGGGTGCCTTGCGCTCGGTGTCTTCCACGTCGAGTGTTGACAGGTACATGATCACGAGATCGCGCAGCCGCCCGAGAACGGTGTCCCGGGCGGCCCGGACCCGCTTGGCCACTACGGACTCGGAGGTGCGGGAGGACTCGAAGACGACCCGCCACGAGTCCGGTGCTTCGATCGCCGCGGTGAGGAACGCGGTCAGTCCTTGCGTGATGAGGGCTTCCACATCCTCGAACGAAGGCATCTTCGGCAACGCGGCGATGACAGCGTCGAACAACCGGGTCTCCTCGCGGCTCAACAACGCCAGCAACAGTTCGTCCCGGTTCTTGAAGCACTCGTACACCACGGGTTTGGTGACGCCGGCGGCATCGGCGACGGCCTGCATGGACGTGCCGCGATACCCGTGTGCCAGATACACCTGCAGCGCCGAGTCAAGAATGAGGGGCCGCCGTTTCTCCGGCCCCAGATGCGCCGCCCGTCGACGAGCCGGCCTGTCTTGCGCCACCGAACGAACCTACATTATCCCCCACCCGAGTGAAGCAACTCCCACACCCAATCCCAACCACCAGCAAAAACACCCCCACTCACTCCCACCCACTATCCACTCCCCAAACGCCCTACTCCCACCTACCCGCCCACTCCCCAACGCCCTACTCCCACATACGCACTCCCCAACACCCCAACGCCACTCCTAACACCCCCACTCCCCAACGCCACTCCTAACGCCCGCCCTCCCACTCCCACTCTTGACACCTCCTCATTCCCGAACCCCACAAGCCCGAACCTCGAACCCCACTCCCGAAAACCCGCACTCCTAACGCCCCACTCCTAACGCCAACTCCCACCCAACGGCACCTCTCACTGCCACTCCTCACACCCCCGAACTCCGATACCCCCCACTCCCGCCCCTGTGACTGCCGCCCCGCTTCACCCAGAACCTCCGACCCCACTCCCACCCACTCTCACTGCCGCCCCGCTCAGTCCCGAACGCACCCCAAGGCAGCGTCGTGAACGATGTCCCGGGAGCGGTTGCCAGTCGCGACCGCGGGGCGTTGCGAACCGCGACCAAGCCCCTTCTTCCTGGCCGGGACCGCGGCCACGGCCGCAGTCCTGTTGGCCTTCATGGCCGAGCCTTTTCCCGATCGCGGCCAGAGGCAGCGTTGTCCGATGCATCCACTCCGCCGTTGCCGCGTCCACCAAGCCCGCTCCAATGACCTCAGCCGTCGCTCCCGGCCCCCAAGTAGCCGATCACCTCATGTCCCGGCCTCTTCCCAAGCAGCATTCCCAACCGCCACAACGGACTCTCGAACATCCCATCCGCCGTCTTCAGAAACGAAACTCCCGTCAGTCCACTTCGGACAGCGGGCAAGGAGAATCCCCGGGCGCGGTGCGGATCGCGTTGACACCCCGTGATCGACCCACGCGACGGAACCAGAATCTGGAGCCCGCGTGCGCGACCGGTATCACGCTGCCCGACTTCGTTTTCCTGGTGCTGATCCTGGACTATGCGTGCCCGCGTGACAGGCCTGTGCGTCGGGAGGAAGGACGGTCCCCACCTCACGGTCCGTGCGGCGAGCGCAGCTCTTTGCGCAAAGACTGCCCTCGCCGGGCGGCTGATCGATCAGGAGAGTGGGGTTGCCCCTTTGATGGGGTGTTCGGCTTTGGTGGGGGGCTGGTTGGGGGCGTGTTCCCTCTCCCGGCCAACCTGCCAGAGGCAACCACACGTATCAAGAGGTCCGTATCGCCGCCGCTCGACTTGCTTTGCGTAGGCGGACCTCTTGACACGTGTGGTTGGGCTTCGCCCAGGTTGGTCGGGAGAGGGAACACGCCAGCCACACCCATGTGCGCGGGCGCGCGATGCGGGGCTCGGTTAGGTCTATGCCGTCGCCGTTGGATCTCATGCTGAAACGGATCGCGGCCGGCACTCGGGGAACGAAAACGCACGATCCCGGGTACGTCATCCGCGGCCGCTCCCGAACGTCGAGAGCTGCACGCTTTGTCAGGCTGCGTCGAGGTGGGCGACGACGCACGCGATGTTGTCCGGGCCGCCGGAGTGGTTGGCTTGTGCGACTAGTTCCGCTACGGCGTGGTCTGGGCTGGTGTGGCTGGTCAGGATCGATACCAGGGTGTCCCGTGATACCACTGTGTGCAGGCCGTCCGAGCAGAGTAGGTAGCGGTCGCCGGCTTGGGCTTCGTGCAGGTGGATTTGTGGTTCGGTGAGTTCGGCGTTGTCGGTGAAGGCGCGGACCAGGAGGGCGCGGTCTGGGTGGGAGGCCGCTTCTTCTGGTGTGAGTTTGCCTTCGTCGATCATGGTTTGCACGACTGTGTGGTCGTGGGTGATTTGGAACAGTTCGCCGTCGCGTAGCAGGTAGACGCGGCTGTCGCCGATGTGCACCAGTCCCAGTTGGGTGCCGGACCACACCAGGGCGGTCAATGTTGTGCCGCTGCCGTCTGGGGTGTCGCCGACTCGGGCACGGACCGAGTCACGGGCCGCGACGGCCGCCTCGGTGAGCATGTTGAGCAGGTCGCCTTGGGCCAGCGCGGACCGCAGTGCTCCCACCGCCGTCCAGGAGGCGTTGTGGCCGGTGGGGCCGAAGCCGTCGGCGACGGCGAGCAGTTGGTTGTCGGCGTAGGCGGTGTCCTGGTTGTGTGGCCGGACGAGGCCGCGATCTGTGCCGACGGCGTAGCGAATGGACAGTTGTCGCTCACCAACCATGGTGGTGTCCTTTCTGGACAGACGATTGATGAGGGAGGTGACCAGATCCCGTCGGGCCGCGTGGTCGGACTCGGTTTCCCGCCAGTACGCGGCCACCTCACTCGCGGCGGCGAGTGGGGTGAGGCCGCAGATCACGCGGATCCGGGCCAGTGGCAGGCCGATCCGCCGCAGCCAGGCCACCAGCCGGGCTTGGTCCAGCTGTTCCGGCTGGTAGTAGCGGTATCCGGAGACCGGGTCGACCCGAGCCGGAGCCAGCAGTGCCAGCTCGTCGTAGAGGCGCAGCGCTTTGGGCGTCAGCCCGGTGGCCCTTGCGAACTCCCCGATGCTCAGCAGTTTGCTCACCCTCCTCATTTGACGCCACCCACCGTGTGGCCTCCCCTGGGGGCAAGGTCAAGCCCTCAGTCCCAGGCGGGGGTTTGCTGGGTCAGCACGGCTGAGCACCGGGCCAGGAGGCTTTTGAGGGTTTCACGTTCTTCGTCGGTGAACTCGGCGGCGAGTCGTTGTTCGACGGCTGTGGCGCGGGCGTCGGCGGTTTCGAAGGCGGCCAGGCCGGCTTCGGTCAGGCGGGTTTCCAGCATGTTGCGGTGCCAGGGGTGCGGGGTGCGGGCGATCAGGCCGGCGGACTCGAGGTTCTGCAGGATCGTGGTCATCGTTTGGGGTGTCACGTGGCACAGCCGGGCGAGGGCGGCCGCTGAGATGCCGGCGTTGTCGATCAGGTAGAGCAGGGCGGCGTACTGGGGGACCGTCAGCCCAGCGGGCTTCACGGCCGCGTGCTTCACCGTCATCAGGTCGTCGACCACCTGTTTCAGGTCGCCACCCAGGCGTTCCGCGATCGGCATCCGCATCTCAACAGCCTACTTATAGTAATTACATTGACGACTATCAGAGCTCTGATTAATGTTCGTACCCTGAACTGAAGAGGGGTCCTGATGATACGAAAACTGTTACTCGCTGTAGTTGTCGGCGTGCTGGCGCTGACCGGCACCGCATCCGCCGGCCAACTTCCCCGGTCCATTGACGCGCATGGTCCGACGCTGCATCCCGAAGGTGTCGCGTGGGACCCGACCCGCCAGGAGTTCCTGGTCGGGTCGTATCCCCATGGCGACATCTCGGTGGTCCGCGCCGATGGTCGGACGCGGACCCTTGTGCACGACCCGAGGGTGACCTCGACGTTCGGACTGCACGTGGACGCCATCCGAAATCGGTTACTCGCGGTGACCGGCGATGGGGTGGGCATCTTCGACCTGCGGACCGGGCGGACGCTGAATCTGGTGAAGGTCGGGGTACGCCCGAACGACCTGGCGATCGACTGGTGGGGCAACGCCTATGTCACCGATCCCGGGTCGGACACGATCTTCCGGGTCGACGTGCACGGGAAAGTCACGCCGCAGGTCACCGACCCGCGGCTGGGCGACCCGAGCTTCGGGCTGAACGGCATCGTGTGGCATCCGGCCGGCTACCTGCTGGCGGTCCGGTACCTGGACGGCAAGCTGCTCCGGATCTCCCTGCCCGACAGCGGGATCACCGAGGTCCAGTTGGCCAAGCCGATCATCGGCGGCGACGGCCTCGCGCTGCGCCCGGACGGAAAGCTGGTGGTGGTGACGAACAACTTCGGGGCACCCGGCGGTGAGGACGCCGTCACCGTGCTCCAGCCGCACGGCCTGTGGATCTCCGCCACGGTCGTGAAGCACGAGGTGTGGCCAATCCCGGCCCCGACGACCGTCGCGGTCACGCCGTACGGCAGCTATGTCCTCAACGGGCGTCTTGACTGGCTGATCAGGGACCACAAGACCTCGGACGAGTTCTTCCTGACCCGCGCCTGACCGCCGGGAAACATCCGTGTGCGAGCATGGGCGACGTTATGTCCGAACAGAACGCGCCTCGTGCGGAAGCGATCGTCGACCTTGACGCCGTCCGGCACAATGTCGCCCTGCTCGCCGACCGGACGCAGGTCCCGGTCATGGCCGTGGTGAAGGCGGACGGATACGGCCATGGTGCCGCGCCGGTCGCCAGAGCCGCGCTGGCGGCGGGCGCCACGTGGCTCGGCTCGTGCTCCGTGCCCGAGGCCATCGACCTGCGCAAAGCCGGGATCGAAGCGCCGATCCTCGCCTGGCTGTACACGGCCGGCGAGGACCTGAGTGACGCGGTCGCGGCCGGTGTCGACCTGTCCGTGGCGAGTGTCGACGAGTTGACCGCCGCCGAAGGCGCCCGGGTCCACCTGAAGATCGACACCGGCCTGAACCGCAACGGCTGTCCCATGGAACTGTGGCCGGACCTGGTCAAGGCCGCCAAGGGGCACGAGGTCGTGGCGGTCTGGTCGCACCTGGCCAGCGCGGACGAGCCGGGCGACCCGTCGATCGACCGGCAGAAGGCCAGGTTCGACTGGGCGTACCAGGTGGCCGTGGACGCCGGTCTCACCCCGATGCGGCACATCGCCAACTCGGCCGCCACGCTGACCCGGCCGGACCTGGCGATGGACATGGTCCGGGTGGGGATCGCCATGTACGGGCTGAACCCCGTGCCGCAGCAGGAGGATCTGCGGCCGGCGATGACGTTCCGGTCCAGTGTCGTGCACGCCAAGCGGACCGCCGCGGGTGAATCCGTGTCCTACGGCCAGACCTGGACGACGCAGCGGGCCACCACGCTCGCGCTTGTCCCGGTGGGGTACGCGGACGGCGTGCCCCGCGGCCTGTCCGGCCGCCTGGAGGTGTTCCTGGCTGGCAGGCGCAGGCCGGTGGTTGGGCGGGTCTGCATGGACCAGATCGTCGTGGACTGCGGCGACGACCCGGTGCGGCCGGGCGACGAGGTGATCCTGTTCGGGCCGGGTGACCAGGGCGAACCAACCGTCCGGGAGTGGGCCGACATCCTGGGGACCATCGACTACGAGATCGTCACCAACATGTACCGCCCGCGGGTGCGCCGCCGTTATGTGGGGACGAAGTGAACCCTCGGGTCGCCGGTGTCATCGGCGGGGTCTTGGGTGTCGTGGCGACGGGTGCGGCGATAGGTGCTGCTGTTCGGTCGAAGCGGCGCGATATCGAGGACATGTACGCCGATGAGCCGTTCGGGAAGCTGCCGCCGAGCCGCACGTGCACGGTCGCGGCTGACGACGGCGTCCCGCTTTGGGTCGAGGAGGTCGACCCGGATGACGGCGGCACCCCGGACATCACCGTGGTGTTGGTGCACGGGTTCGCGGTGAGCCGGCTGTCGTGGCACTTCCAGCGCCGGATGTTCGCCGAACAGACCGACCCTCGTGTCCGCCAGGTGCTGTACGACCAGCGGAGTCATGGCCGGTCCGGCCGGGCGTCCGAGGAGTCGAGCACGATCGAGCAGTTGGGTCGTGACCTGGCCGCGGTGCTGCGCGCGGTCGTCCCGAAGGGTCCGGTCGTCCTGGTCGGGCACTCAATGGGCGCGATGACCGTGATGGCGCTGGCCGAGCAGGACCCGGACCTGTTCGCGGACCGCGTCCGGGGCGTCGCCCTGATCGGCACGTCCGCGGGCGAGATCGGCACGAGTGGCCTGCCCCGGCCGTTGCTGTCCCGGTACAACCCGCTGACCAGGGGCATGGGCACGTTGGCCGACTGGCAGCCGGGTCTGGTCGAGCTCGTCCGGGCCGCCGGCGGCCAGCTCACCCGCCGGGCCGTGCGGCTCCTCGGGTTCGGCAGCCGAAGCGTCAGCCCGCGCCTGGTCGACTTCCTGGTGCAGATGCTGGACGTCACGCCGGTGCGTGTCCTGGCCGACTTCATCGACACCTTGGGCGGCCACAACAGGTACGCGGCGCTGGCCGGTCTCCAGCACTGTTACGTGCTGGTGCTCAGCGGTGACCGGGACCGGATGACGCCGTTCTCGCACGCGGAACGGATCGCCACCGAACTGCCCGACGCGAAGCTCGTCCGGGTGCGCGGCGCCGGCCACATGGTGATCATGGAACAGCCTGACCTGGTCAACGTGAACCTGGTCGATCTGGTCCGGCAGTGCGCGCGGGGACGCGGCATGGGACGGAGATGGTGGCGGCGCAGGGCATGAACTCGCTGAAACTCGCTCTTCCGGACGACACCGTCGAGTTCGGACACAAGCTGGGCGCGGTGCTGTGCGCCGGCGACCTGGTGCTGCTGGCCGGGCCGTTGGGTGCCGGGAAAACCGTGCTGGTGCGGGGAATCGCGGCCGGTCTCGGGGTGACCGGCCGGGTCAGCTCCCCGACGTTCGTGATCGAACGCGTACACCGGCCGGGCCCTGCGGGACGCGGGGTCGCTCTGGTGCATGTGGACGCTTACCGGTTGGCCGGCCACGTCGAGGAAGTCGACGACCTGGACCTGGACTCGGACCTGACGGACGCGGCGGTCGTGATCGAGTGGGGCGAAGGCCTCGCCGAGCAGCTGTCCGCGGATTATCTGTTGGTACGCCTGGAAAGGCTCGACGACGACACCAGGATCGCGCACCTGGAGCCGCACGGTTCGTGGGCCGGGCGCCTCGCGGACCTCATGTGTTGATCAGGAGCGTGGCGCCGCGCTTGAGGGTTCGGATCACCGGCGCGGTCTCCAGGTTCTCCACGGCTCGCAGCGTGCCCAGCTTCTCCGTCAGGTACCGGTAGAACGCCGGGACAGTCCGGAAGACGACGGACGCCATCAGGTTGCGGGAGCCGGTGGTGGCCGCCGCGAACACCACCTCGGGATGCTTGGCGAGCGCCCGGCCCACTTCGGCGAGTTGCGCCGGCGGCACCGCCATCCACAGGCGCGCCTCCACCGGATAGCCCAGGGCGACCATGTCCATGTCCACGTCGAAGTAGAGCGCGCCGGTCTCCCGCAGGAAGTCCACCCGGCGTTTGGCCGTCGACTCCGACCAGCCGGTGACTTTCGCCAGGTCGGCGAAGCCGACGCGGCCGTCGCGTTCGAGCGCGGCCAGCATCCGGTAGTCGGCGTCGTCGAGCGGGACGATCTCGTCGGTGTAGCGCACTTTGGGCCGCAGTGCCGAGACCTGCTCCTTGGTCAGGCCGGACAGGACTTCCGACTGCTCGACGGGTCCGCCGACGTACGCGTGCAGCAGGCTGTGCGCGCTGACGTCCAGTACGCGCTGCGTCTTCGGCAGTTTCTGCAGCAGCAGGTTCCCCGGTTCCTGGTGGGCGCGGCACTGGACCACGCAGTCGATCTCGGTGCCGCCGGACAGCATCCGTACCCAGTAGGTGTCCGAACGCATGGCGAGGGCCGACGCGACTGATACGGAGACGTCAGGTGCGCAGCGCACACGCAGGTACCAGCGGGTCTCGCCGACGCGCCACGGGAGCGCCAAACCGACCACGCGGGCGGTGTTGGTGGCGCGCAACTGGCGGTACCTGCGGGCCACGGTCTGGTCGGACACTCCCAGGACGTCGGCGATTTTGCTGAAGGACGCGCGGCCGTCGATGTTGAGGGCATAGATCAGGCCACGGTCAATCGCGTCGAGTTCCACCATCGAAGCCTACAAGATGTCGGAAAACGCCACCTGGGCCAAGTTAGTGGCAACGGTTTTCAGTCGTGTTGCAGAGTCCCGGACGTAACCACGGAGAGGGAGTTCCTGATGGGCAAGTGGTCACCGCTGGTCGCGGTGTGTCTGGGGGCGTTCATGCTGCTTGTGGACATCACCATCGTGACGGTCGCACTGCCGGACATGGCGCACGACCTGAACGCGTCGTTCACGGGTCTGCAATGGGTGCTGGACGCCTACGCGCTCGCTTTGGCGGCGTTGGTACTCGGCTCGGGGTCGGTCGCCGACCACATCGGCCGGAGACGGGTGTACCTGATCGGTCTCGTCGTGTTCGCGGTCGCGTCGCTCGCGTGTGGGGTCGCGCCGAACGTCGAGATCCTGATCATCGCGCGAATCGTGCAGGGCGTCGGCGGCGCGGCGATGCTGGCCACCACGATGGCCCTGATCAACGTGACGTACCACGGCAAGGATCGGGCGGTCGCGCTCGGCCTGTGGGGAGCCGTCATCGGCATCGCGGCCTCGGCCGGCCCGGTTCTGGGCGGCCTGTTCACCGAGTACGTGCACTGGCGCGGGATCTTCCTGGTCAACCTGCCGATCAGCGTGATCGCCATCTGGATGACCATGCGTGCCGTCGGTGAGTCCAAGAATCCGCACGCCAGCGGGGTGGACTTGCCCGGCGTCGTCGCGTTCACGGCGTCCGCGGGCGCGATCACGTACGGCCTGATCCAGGCCGGTGAGGACGGCTGGGGTGCCGCGGGCACGCTCGGCTGGCTCATCGCCGGCGCGGCCGCGCTGGTCGTGTTCGTCGTGATCGAGATCCGCAGCGACCACTCGATGCTGGATCTCGCGCTGTTCCGCCGTCCGGCGTTCACGGTCATCCTGCTGGCCGCGCTGGCCATGTCGTTCGCCGCGTTCGCCTACGGCCCGTTCACGTCGATCTGGCTGCAGAACGTGCTGCACATGAAGCCGCTGCCGGCCGGTCTGGCCCTGCTGCCGATGAGTGTGGCGTCGTTCCTGGTGGCGGGCACGGTCGGCCGGCACCTGCACTCGGTCGCGGCCCGGTTGACGGTCGGGTTCGGCCTGGTCGTCATCGGTGTCGGCGCGTTGCTGCTGCACACCGGGTCGAGTTGGGTCGCGGTCCTGCCCGGTCTGGCCGTCACCGGCCTCGGGGTCGGGGTGACCGGCCAGGCGCTGCCGGGCGCGATGATGGCCACGGTCCCGCCGCACCGGGCGGGGATGGCGTCGGGCGCGCTGAACACGTTCCGCCAGTTGGGTTTCGCGCTCGGCGTCGCGGTTCTCGGCACGGTCGTCCGCGGCGGGTCGAGTTTCGACAACGGACTCGAATCGTCCTATGTGGTCGCCGGTGTGGTCGGCGTCGTCGTCGGGGTGATCGCGTTGTTGTTCCTGCGGTCACGCGATTCCGTCGACCAGGCCAAGCCGCAGCAGGTCCTGGGGGCGGAGGTGTAGCTGGTCGGCGAGCCGCGGCACCGACTCGGGCGGGAGCTTGAGGATGGCGGCCGCGGCACTCGGCCCGATCACCGAGAAGTAACTGTCCGGCGTGATCCACGTCCGGCCGGCACCGGCGAGGGCGAGCGCCCCGCCGGAGCCGCCTTCGCCGATCACGAGCGTGGTCACCGGGATCCTGGCCGCGGCCACCGCGGCGAACACGGCTGAGATGGCTGCGGCCAGCCCGGCGGCCTCGGCAGTCGAGTCGTTGGCCGCGCCCGGGGTGTCGACCAGCGTGAGAACCGGGATGCCGAGTCGGTCGGCCATGGTGATCACCCGGGCGGCGGTCCGGTAGCCGGCCGGTCGGGTCGCGGTGCCGGCCTGGGCGGCGAACGCGACGGATCGCCCGGCGCGGCGGCCGATCCCGCACAGCATCCCGGGATCGACGCCGCCCACCCGGTCGCCGCCGACCAGGGCGTAACTGTCGAAATAGGACTCAAGGTACGCCGGGGCGTGCGGTCGGTCCGGGCCGCGGGCCTGTTCGACCGCCGTCCAGCCGTTCGCCGGAAGTTCTTGACCGCCAAGCGATTTCGGTACGTCGGCCGGCTCGGTCGACGTACCTGTCAGCAGCACCAGCCAGGTCGCCAGCGCCGCCGGGACGTCCTGCGGCGCCATCACCGTGTCAATCAGCCCGGCGGCGAACTGGCCTTCGGCGGTGAACGCGGCATGGTCGGCCTCGACGCGTACCCGCCGTCCGCCGAAGGCCACCTGGGCGCCGGAAACACCGATGATGACGTCGGCGCCAGCACCCAGCGACGCCCACACGCCGCCAGTCGTGGGATCACGAAGGACGGCGATGTGCGGAATCCCAGCTTCCCGGTTCAGCTGGCACTCGTGCGCGACGCGTTGCAGTTGCTTGAGTGAGAACAAGCCTTCCTGCATGCGACTGCCACCCGTGGCCACCAGCGAGACGACCGGAATGCCCGCTGAGCGCGCGGACGAGAAGGCGGTCACGAGTCGGTCGCCGGTGGCAGTGCCGACGGATCCGCCGAGGAACCGGAAGTCGAACTCGACCACCATCGTGTCGACGCCGCCGATGACCGTCCGCTCGTACGTCACCGATTCCGGTTTCCCGGTCAGGTCCCGCGCCCGCCGGTGTGCCTCGGCGTAGCCCGCCCAGCCCAGCGGGTCAGGCGGTGAGGGCACGCTTGGTCACCTTGCCCATCTCGTTGCGGGGCAAGGAATCCAGGAACCGGACGACCCGCGGCCGCTTGTGCGGGGTCAACAGCCGGGCCACGTGGTCGACCAGGTCCTCGGCGGCCGGTCGGGCGCCGGGCGCGGCCACGACCCAGGCCACGATCCGTTCGCCCAGGTCGTCGTCGGGCTCGCCGGTCACCGCGACCTCCAGCACGTCCGGGTGTTCCAGCAGGACGTTCTCGATCTCGCCGGCGCCGATCTTGTAGCCGCCGCTCTTGATCAGGTCCGTGGCGCGCCGGCCGACGATCCGGACGTAGCCGTCCGGGTCCAGGGTGGCCACGTCGCCGGTTCGGAACCAGCCGTCCCGGAACGCCGCCGCGGTCGCGTCCGGCCGGTTCAGGTACTCCAGGAACAGGTTCGGCCCGCGCACCTCGATCTCGCCGACCTCACCGGCACCGACCGGATCGCCCTGCTCGTCCACGATCCGCACGGACACGCCGTCGACAGGTGGCCCGACGGCGCCGGGTCGCCGCTCGCCACTGGCGCGGACACTGCAGTTCATCAACGTCTCGGACATCCCGTAGCGTTCGACGATCCGCTGGCCGGTCGCCCGCGCGATCCGTTCGTGGTCGCTCGCGGGCAACGCCGCCGAACCGGACACCAGCAGCCGGGCCCGGCCGAACGCCGAAGCCAGCTCCGCGTCCTGTTCCACGTCCGCGGCGAGCCGGTGGTACATCGTGGGAACGCCGAACATCATCGTCGCCCCGGAAGCGAACTCGGCGGCGATGTCCGCCGAGGAGAACCGGGTGAGGTGCCGGACCGAGCCACCCCGGCGAAGCGGCCCGACTACGCCGACAATCAGACCGTGCACGTGGAACAGCGGCAACGCGTGCACGAGTACGTCGGCCGCGGTCCACTCCCACGCGACCGCCAGCGCGTCCAAATTGGACACAACGGCCCGGCGGGGCAGGACGACCCCTTTGGGCGGCCCGGTGGTGCCGGAGGTGTAGACGACGAACGCCGGGTCCTCGTCGCCGACGGGAATGTCCGGCAACGCGACGGCGGCGCCGAGGTCGACCGACAGCCGCGGCACGCCGACGTCCGGGCCGCCCAGCAGGAGATCGGGCGAACTGTCCGACAGGATGTGCTCCAGTTCCCGAGTCCCCACCTTGGGGTTGATCGGGATCACCGGCACCCCGGCGACCAGCGCGCCGAGGGCCGCCACGACTGTCTCAGGTGTCGGCGTGGCCCAGACAGCCACGCGTTTCCTGCCGATGACCTGGGCGGCGACACCGCCCGCGACACCGGCCAACTCGCCGTAGGTCAGTGCCGTGGAGCCGAACCGCAGGGCTGGGCGTTCGTTGCCCGTGACCAATTCGCTGAACACTCGCCCATTGTCGACGGTTCTCGCGGCCGGCGCGGCATGAAGGACCTCACATCAGGGTGTCCTCGGAGTACCGCCACAGCCGCTCCGCGTTCTCCGGGTCGAGCGCGTACGTGGCCACGCCGACACGCGTGCCGGGCTGGTTGGGTCCGGCTTCGTTGCAGTCCTCGAAGTACCTCCCGCTGACGCCGTTGAGCAGCGGAGACGCGGCCAGCAGCACGGACGTGGCCGCGCCCTGTTCCGGCGACTTCCAGAAGACGTCGGCGAACTGGGCCCGTAGCCGCTCGATGTCCGCGGGGTCGATGTGCCGCTGGAGGTTGGTCTGGATCGCACCCGGCATCAGGGCGTTCGCGACGATGCCGTCGTCCGCCCACCGCCTGGTCGCCTCGACCGCCAGCAGGACGTTCGCGGTCTTCGACTGGCCGTACGCCTGCCAAGGCTCGTACGGGCGGTTGGCGTAGTGGACGTCGTCGAACACCACAGGCGAACGCAGGTGTCCAGAGGAGCTGACGGACACGACGCGGGCGCCGTTCGCGGCGGCCAGCGCGGCGTGCAGGCCGGTGGTGAGGGTGAAGTGCCCGAAGTGGTTGGTGGCGAACTGCAGTTCCCAGCCCGCCGGCGTCCGGGTCTCCGGCGTGGCCATCACCCCGGCGTTGTTCACAAGAATGTGCAGCGGGCCGGTCCAGTCCTGGACGAAGGCCTTGACCGACGCCTGGTCGGCGAGGTCGAGCGCGGCGACAAGCACCCGGGTGTTGCCCGTGGTGGCGACGATGTCCTCGGCGGTCCGCTTGCCCGCGTCGACGTTGCGGACGGCCAGCGTGACCTCGGCGCCCGCGCTCGCGAGCGCACGGGCGGTCTCGACGCCGATGCCGGACGCGGCGCCGGTGACGACGGAGCGCTTGCCGGAGAGGTCAACGCCAGCGATGACCTCAGCGGCTGTGGATTCCTGGGTGAACGAGGTGGTGACAGTCATGTCGTGGTCATTCCCTACAGCCGGTACGATGTAAACGGAGGATCCTCCGCTAGGATCCAAGTTAACCGGAGGACCCTCCGTTTAGCAAGTGAGCCGCACCACGAAGGAGGACACGTGTCGGCACCCAAACCGCTGCGCGCCGACGCCCAGCGCAACCGCGACCGTCTGGTGGAAGCGGCCGTGCGCGCGTTCTCCGAAGAAAACGCCGACGTGACACTCGAAGCGATCGCCAAGGCCGCGGGTGTCGGCATCGGCACGCTCTACCGCCACTTCCCGACCCGCGAAGCCCTCGTCGAAGCCGCGTACCGCAACGAGCTGGCGAAACTGTGCGACGTGGTCCCCGACCTCCTGCGCGCCAAACCCGCCGACGAAGCCCTGCGCACCTGGCTCGACCACTTCATCGACTACATGGCGACCAAGAAGGACATGGGCGACGCGCTCAAAGCCGTGATCGCCTCCGGCGGAAACCCGTTCGAACACAGCCGCGCCAAACTCGAAGGAGCCATCACCGCCCTGCTCACCGCGGCCGTCGAAGCCGGCAGCCTCCGCGCCGACGTGCAGCCGTGGGACGTGCTGGCCAGCGCGAGCGGGGTCTCCCTGGTGGTAGGCGAAACCGGCCAGCGAGAACTCGCCGGCCGGATGCTGGATCTACTGATGGACGGACTCCGCTACCGTGCCGGGCGATGAGGCCCGTTTCCTTGTCCTGCACGACTACGGCATGGGCGGCGTGTGGTGGTGGATCCGCGCACGGTCAGCGCGCCAGATCCGGGAGACGTTCGCCGAAGTGGAAGTCGTCACGGAGGCGGACGCGATCGAGTTGGCCGGCCAGTGGAACCTGGACGAAGTCGACATCGACGCGCCGGTGATGCCGGCCGTGCTCACCGAGCTCCGTGCTCAACGGGAGGCCCAGCGCACCCATCCCGACTTCGCCGCACTGGCCGGCCGGACCATCCTCTACCTGCGGATCCAATGGGACGGCGACGACCCGGCGGACTACCTGACGGAGGTCGGCAACGACGGTCGGCGACTCCGGCAGGTCGAGGTGTCACCGGACGGAACCGAGCTGAAGACCGATCCTGACGACTGGGCGTTCAATCCACCCGCGGTGGATCTGTTCGACCCCGACCTGGTCGGCAAAGAGATCAGCCAGGAAGAGTTCGAGGCCGCGTGGCGGCGCGCCCGCCACGACGACACCTGACAAAGCCCGTCCGCCGAAAGGCGACCCGAAACTGTCAGACCCCCGCGCTAACGTGGAAATTGGGGGACCCCCAGGCGGGGACGCCCGTCGCGGCGTGGCATGGCGGTCGGGGCGGGGAGCGGACGGGCAGTGGGGCCGTTGGGAGCTACCGGATGAGCAGGCCGAGGTGGGGTTCGAGTTCGCGGAGCAGGGCCGCTTTGGGGCGGGCGCCGACGATCTGGTGCACCACTTCGCCGTTCACGTAAAGGTTGAGTGTGGGCATCGCCATCACTCGCGCGTTGGCGGCGGTCTTCGGGCAGTTGTCGACGTCCACCTTCACGACTTCGAGGTCCGCTGCGTACTCAGCGGCGATCTGGGCCAGGACGGGTTCGAGCATCCGGCACGGTGGGCACCAGGTCGCCCAGAAGTCGACGAGTACCGGCCGGTCGGCGTTCGCGATGTGGGCGGCGAACGTCTCGTCAGTCAACGAGAGCATGGGCGAGTCCTCTCCGGGACGGTGGCGAGTTGGGCGGCGAGCCGGTCGCGGATCTGGCTCAGCCGGGCGATGCCGTTGTCGAGTTCGGCCAGCTTTCGGCGGTACACGGCGATCGCGGCGGGGCACACGTCGCCCGCGGCGTGGCCGGCCCGCAGGCATTCCACGAACGGCCGGGTCTCCTCCAGGGCGAACCCGATGTCGAGCAGGGACCTGATCTCCTGCACGAGACGCAGGTCGCTCTCGTCGTACTCCCGGTGGCCGTTCGCGGCCCGCTTGGCCGCCAGCAGCCCCTGCGCCTCGTAGTACCGCAGGGAGCGGGGGCTGGTGCCGGCGCGTTTGGCCAGCTCTCCGATCCGCATCATGCCTTCGACGGTATGCCTTGACACCGGCGTCAAGTCCAGGAACACACCTCGTACGCTTGGTTGCGTGCTCGTACTCGCCCTGGACACGGCCACTCCCGCGGTCACCGCCGGTGTCGTCGAACTCGCCCCGCACGGTGCCGTGGAGACGCTGGCCAGCCGGGTGACGGTGGACGCGCGGGCGCACGGCGAGCTGCTGACCCCGCACACCCAGGAGGCCTTGGCTGAGGCCAACGTCACGTACGCGGATCTGGACGCGATCGTCTGCGGTTCCGGTCCTGGCCCGTTCACCGGGCTGCGGGCCGGGATGGTCACGGCCGGTGCGCTGGGTCAGGCGCTCGGCCGGCCCGTGTATCCGGTGTCGACGTTGGACGCGATCGCCGCGGAAGTGGTGGCGCACCGGTTGCTCGTGGTCACCGACGCGCGGCGCAAGGAGGTCTACTGGGCTCGCTACGTGGACGGCCGTCGGGTGGACGGCCCGAACGTGGACAAGCCGGCTGCCGTGGACACCGATGTGGACATGATCGTGGGTGCCGAACTGCTCGCCGAGCCGGTCGCGGAGCCGCGCTATCCGAGCCCGGCCGGGTTGGTCCGGGCCGCGTCGGCGATGCTGCTCGGCGAGGTCGCGCCGCCTCCGCTGACCCCGTTGTACCTGCGTCGCCCGGACGCGGTGGAGCCCGGCGAACGCAAGCGGGTGAGCCGGGCATGACCGTGCGGGTGCAGCCGCTGCGCCGCGAGGACCTCGGCCGATGTGCCGAGCTGGAGAAGGTGCTGTTCCCCGGCGAGGATCCGTGGAGCGAGCAGTCGTTCCGGTCCGAGCTGGCGGCCGGCGGCTACTACCTGGGCGCGTTCGCCGAGGACCTGCTTGTCGGTTACGCCGGGTTGGCGCTGCTCGGGCGGCCTGGCGCGTACGAGGCGGAAGTGCACACGATCGGTGTCGATCCGCGGTGGCAGGGCAAGGGTGTCGGCAAGGCGCTGCTCGAAGGTCTGCTGGCGCATGCGGATCAGGTGCACGCGCCGGTGTTCCTTGAGGTCCGTACCGACAACGCCGCCGCGATCGGCCTTTACGAGAAACACGGCTTCGAGCAGATCGGCATCCGCAGGCGCTACTACCGGCCGTCCGGCGCCGACGCGTACACGATGGCCCGGCCGAGGAGAACCAGTGACTGACAAGATCGTTCTCGGCATCGAGAGCTCGTGTGACGAGACCGGCGTGGGCATCGTCCGGCTGGCCGGCGACGGGAGCATGGAGCTGCTCGCCGACGAGGTGGCGTCCAGTGTGGACCAACACGCCCGGTTCGGTGGCGTGGTGCCCGAGGTGGCCAGCCGCGCGCACCTGGAAGCCATGGTGCCCACCATGTCCCGCGCGCTCACCGCGTCCGGCATCGCACTGTCCGATGTGGACGCGATCGCGGTGACGTGCGGCCCCGGCCTGGCCGGCGCGCTGCTCGTCGGTGTCGCCGCGGCCAAGGCGTACGCCGCCGCGCTCGACGTCCCGCTGTACGGCGTGAACCATCTGGCCGGGCACGTGGCCGCGGACACGTTGCAGCACGGGCCGTTGCCGGCGGAGTGCCTGGCGCTGCTGGTGTCCGGCGGGCACACACAGTTGCTGCGGATCGAGGACCTGGCCGGCAAGATCACCGAGATCGGGTCGACCATCGACGACGCCGCGGGCGAGGCGTACGACAAGGTCGCCCGGATCATCGGCCTGCCGTACCCGGGCGGCCCGCCGATCGACCGGGCCGCGGCGGACGGCGACCCCAAGGCCATCTCGTTCCCGCGTGGCCTGACCGGTCCACGGGACGCCAAGTTCGACTTCTCGTTCTCCGGCCTGAAGACCGCGGTCGCCCGGTGGGTCGAGGCCCGCGAACGGGACGGCGACGCCATCTCTGTGCCGGACGTCTGCGCGTCGTTCCAGGAGGCCGTGGTGGACGTGTTGACGGCCAAGGCGGTCCGGGCGGCGACCGAGTTCGGCATCGGCACGTTGGTGGTCTCCGGCGGCGTGGCGGCGAACTCGCGGCTCAAGGCGCTGGCCGCGCAGCGGTGTGCCGACGCGGGTGTCGAGCTGCGTGTGCCACGGCCCCGGCTGTGCACGGACAACGGCGCGATGATCGCGGCCCTGGGGGCGCACCTGGTGGCCGCCGGGGTCCGGCCATCGGCCATGGACCTGCCCACCGACCCTGGCCTGCCGGTCGACACCGTCTTCGTGTGAAAGACCTACCAATTGGGCCGATTGGACGTAGGTTATTGACGGCAGGCGCGCCGAGTCGCAGAGTATGCCCTGACTTCGTCGCCTTCCCTTGGGGAGACCGCAATGCGCCCTGCCCGTCTCCTGGCCATGGTGGCCGTCGCCAGCCTCGCGCTGGGCGCCGCCTCAGCCGTCGCCGAGCCACTCGGCAGCCAACGTCAACAGGCCTACACCGACGCCGGAATCGAGTTCGGCGTCCCCGCGAGCGTCCTGCTCGGGGTGTCCTATATGGAGTCCCGATGGGACGCCAACGCGGGCACGCCGAGCACAGCGGCGGGCTACGGCCCGATGCATCTCACCGACGTGACCACCGCCAACGCCGGCGGCTCGAAGTTCGAGGCAGCCGGCGGGGACGCACGCGGTGACGACGCCCGCCCGATGCTCGCCCCACCTGCGGCCGCCACTCCGGTCACGGCCGTCCCACAACTGCAAACCGTCGACCTCGCGGCCACGCTCACCGGCGCGGACAAAGCCACACTGCGCGCCGACCCGGCGCAGAACATCCGTGGTGGCGCGGCCCTGCTCGCCAAGTACCAGAAGGACCTCGGCATCGCGAGCACCAACCCGGCCGACTGGTACGGCGCGGTCGCCCGCTACAGCGGCTCGGACGACTCGACGACCGCGGCGTCCTTCGCCGACGACGTCTTCTCGACCATCACACAGGGTGTCGACCGCGTCACCGACGACGGCCAGCACGTCACCCTGCAGCCGGCCGCGGTCCAGCCGAACACCGCCCAGCTGGGCAAACTCGGCCTGCGCGGGAACGCACCCGGCGCCGAGTGCCCGGCGAACCTGGGCTGCGACTGGGTTCCCGCCGGATACGGGCAGTTCAAGAACACGTACGGCAACCACGACCTCGGCGACCGGCCGGCCAGCCAGAAGATCGACTACATCGTCATCCACGACACCGAGGGCCAGTGGGACGGCGTGCTCGACTCGATCAAGAAGATCGACAACCCGTCCAGCTGGCAGTACTCGATCCGGTCCAGCGACGGTCATGTCGCCCAGCACGTCCAGGCGAAGGACGTGGCCTGGCAGGCCGGCAACTGGTACGTGAACTCGAAGTCGATCGGCATCGAGCACGAGGGCTTCGCCGCCGCCCAGGGCAAGTGGTACACCGAGTCGCTGTACCGCTCCTCGTCCCGGCTCGTTCGCTACCTGGCCGCGAAGTACCAGGTCCCGTTGAACCGCCAGCACATCATCGGCCACGACAACGTGCCCGGCATCACGCCGCCGCTGGTCCATCTGATGCACTGGGACCCGGGTCCCTACTGGGACTGGACGCACTACTTCGACCTGCTGGGCGCCCCGGTCCGGCCGACCGGCAACAGCTTCACCGGCATGGTCACCATCCGGCCCGACTACGACACCAACCAGCCGGCGTTCACCGGCTGCACGGTGTCCGGTGACGGCAAGCCGTGTGTGCCGCACGGATCGGGCTCGGTCATCCTGCACACCGAGCCGCGCCAGGACGCGCCGTTGCTCCTCGACGCCGGCCTGCATACGGACGGCGGTCCAACCACGATGGACGTCTCCGACCACGGCAGCCGGGTGGAGACCGGACAGCAGTACGCGGTGGCCGACCAGAGCGGCTCGTGGACGGCGATCTGGTACCTCGGCCAGAAGGGCTGGTTCTACAACCCGCACCACAGCGTGGGTCTCGGCGCGATGGGGCTTGTGGTCACGCCGAAGCCGGGCAAGGCGACCATCCCGGTCTACGGCCGCGCGTACCCCGAGGCGAGCGCGTATCCAGCCGGTGTGCCTGTGCAGGCCTTGGCTCCGCTGCAGTACACGTTCGCCGCGGGCCAGCGGTACGTGCTCGGCGGCCCGGCGCCCGCGGAGTACTACTACGCGGTGACGTTCGACACGCCCAGCCACACCGTGGTCAAGGGAACGACCAAGTACCTGGAGATCCAGTTCGGACACCGGGTGATGTTCGTCAACGCGGCGGACGTCAACATCTGGCCGTCGTTCCTCTGCGGCGCGTGACACGGATATGACAACGGCCCCCCGGCGCAGCCGGGGGGCCGTTTCGGTGCCCGCCGTCAGATGCCGGCGGCGCACCACTTCGAGCCGTGCTGGGACATGGACAGCGTGATGTTCTTGGTCTGGCTGCCCATCAGGACCTTGATGGCCGCGGCCGCGTAACTGCCCGACTCCCTGACGTCGACCAGCGTGGCCGTGGCCGAGGACGGCAGCTGGCCCATCGCGCTGGTCAGCTCCTTGGTCGCGTTCGAGTCGCAGGTCAGCCCGGAGATCTGGGACGTCGAGTGCGAGTTGATGATCGACACGGCGGTCTCCGCCAGCTCCCGCGCGGTGCCCGCCCCGCCGCCCGACGACCCGGAGCCGCCACCGCTGCTGCCCGTGCCCGTACCTGGCTTGGCGCCACCGCTGGCCTTGCCGCCACCCGGCAGGCCGCCGCTCGCCCCGGGGATGGCACCGCCGTCCGGTTTGCCGCTGTCCGCGGACTTGCTGGAATCGTCCTTGCCGGACAGCACAAGCACCAACACCAACGCGATGACCGCGGCCGCGGCGACACCCGCGAGGGTGACTATGAGTGCTGTGTTGGACTTGCGGGGCGGCTGTGGAAAACCCGGTGGCGGATAGCCGCCCTGCTGCGGTGGGTATCCCTGCTGTTGCTGGTAGCCGTACTGTGGACCCTGTTGATAGCTCATGTGGACAATCCCCCAGCTGATCTTTGTCAGTGTGGCCGGAGTGTAGCCAGCGGGCCGGACGGCCGCAGGATTTCCGCGAGGCTGGTGGGGGTCGTTGAAGCGTTGGCACTCGCGTGGGTAGAGTGCTAGTTGCACGGCACCAACACCGCCCCGACCCCCGCGACGGCGGGGTGGCAGGAGCCGCGTAGGTACCTGCCAACGCTTTCGACGACCGTGGAGGTCCCACCGGTGAGCGTGAACATCAAGCCGCTCGAGGACAAGATCGTTGTCCAGGCCAGCGAGGCCGAAGCCACGACGGCTTCCGGTCTGGTGATCCCGGACACCGCCAAGGAGAAGCCCCAGGAGGGCAAGGTTCTGGCCGTCGGGCCGGGCCGGATCGACGACAACGGCAACCGCGTCCCGCTGGACGTGAACGTCGGCGACGTCGTCATCTACTCCAAGTACGGCGGCACCGAGGTCAAGTACGACGGGGAGGAGTACCTGATCCTCTCCGCTCGCGACGTGCTGGCCGTCATCAACTGACGCCTTCCTATCGCCAGACGCCCCGGCGGCCCCTTTCCCGGGGCCATCGGGGCGTTTGTCATACAGAGAGGTTGTAAATGCCCAAGGAGATCAGCTTCGACGAGGACGCTCGTCGGGCGCTCGAGCGTGGGGTGAACAAGCTCGCGAACGCGGTCAGGGTGACCCTTGGCCCGCGCGGGCGGCACGTCGTGCTCGCCAAGAAGTTCGGCGGCCCCACCGTCACGCTGGACGGCGTCACCGTGGCTCGGGAGATCGAGCTCGACGACGCCCACGAGAACCTCGGCGCGCAGCTCGCCAAGAGCGTCGCCACCAAGACCAACGACGTCGCGGGGGACGGCACCACCACCGCGACCGTGCTCGCCCAGTCGCTGGTGCGGGTCGGCCTGCGCAACGTGGCGGCCGGCGCGAACCCGACGTCCCTCGGCAGGGGCATCCAGGCCGCGGTGGACAAGGTCATCGAGGTGCTGAAGGCCAGGGCCACCCCGATCAAGGGCCGCGACAACATCGCCCAGGTCGGCACGGTCACGTCCCGGGACAGCTCGATCGGCGCGCTGCTCGGCGAGGCGATCGAGAAGGTCGGCGAGGACGGCGTGATCACCGTGGAGGAGTCCTCCACGCTGGCCACCGAACTCGTCATCACCGAAGGTGTGCAGTTCGACAAGGGCTACATCTCGGCGCACTTCGCGACCAACCCCGAGGCGCAGGAAGCCGTCCTCGAGGACACGTACATCCTGCTGTTCCGCGAGAAGATCTCGGCGCTGAACGACCTGCTGCCGGTGCTGGAGAAGGTCGTGCAGGCCGGCAAGTCCCTGCTGATCGTGGCCGAGGACGTCGAGGGCGAGGCGCTGTCCACCCTGGTGGTCAACTCCGTGCGCAAGACGATCAAGGCCGTCGCGGTCAAGGCGCCGTATTTCGGCGACCGCCGCAAGGCGTTCCTGGACGACCTGGCGATCGTCACCGGCGGCCAGGTGATCTCCAGCGAGATCGGCATGAAGCTGTCCGAGGCCGGCCTGGACGTGCTGGGCTCGGCCCGTCGCGTGGTGATCACCAAGGACGAGACCACGCTGGTCGAGGGCCGCGGTGCCAAGGCCGACGTGCAGGCGCGGATCGAGCAGCTGCGCAAGGAGATCGAGGCGACCGACTCCGACTGGGACCGGGAGAAGCTGCAGGAGCGGCTGGCCAAGCTGGCCGGCGGCGTCGCGGTGATCAAGGTCGGCGCGGCCACCGAGACCGAGCTGGCCGAGCGCAAGCACCGGATCGAGGACGCGGTGGCGGCCACCAAGGCCGCCGTGGAAGAGGGCATCGTGCCCGGTGGCGGCAGCGCCCTCGTGCACGCGGCCAAGGAGCTCGAGGGCGACCTGGGGCTGACCGGCGACGAGGCGACCGGTGTCCGCATCGTCCGGGAGGCGCTCGCCGCCCCGCTGCACTGGATCGCCAGCAACGCCGGTGAAGAGGGTGCCGTCGTGGTCAACCGGGTCCGCCAGCAGGACTGGGGGAACGGCTTCAACGCGGCCAAGCTGACCTACGGCAACCTCGTCGCCGACGGTGTCGTCGACCCGGTGAAGGTCACCCGCTCGGCGGTGTCCAACGCCGCGTCGATCGCTCGGATGGTGCTCACCACCGAGAGCTCGATCGTGGAGAAGAAGGAAGACGCTCCGCCGGCCGGCCACGGGCATGGCCACGGGCACGGCCACTGAGCCGTCTCGACCTGAAGTCGGCCCTCGTGAGCCTCGCTCACGAGGGCCGACCCATGTCATGCGCTGGTCACCGCCAACGTGCGCTTGCGCGACTTGATGATGTTGTCTCGTTCGGATTCTGAGAGCCCGCCCCAGATCCCGTACGGCTCGTGCACCGCGAGCGCGTGTTTCCGGCAGTGCTCCAGGACCGGACAGGCGTGGCAGATCGCCTTCGCCCGCGCCTCCCGCCTGTTGCGTGCCGGTCCCCGCTCGCCGTCCGGGTGGAAGAAGAAGGCGCTGTCCATGCCGCGACAGGTACCTTCGAGCTGCCAGTCCCACACGTCCGCATTGGGGCCGGGAAGCCTGCGTGTGTCCGCCATCGTGGCCTGCCTCCTCTGTGATGAGGACGTCAGTACTCCATTCGGTCCAACGATGGCGACAGTAGAACCGCGCCAATACTTGTTCAAGGGTGATCACCTACAGATCACCCAATCCAGTAACCGGCCCATTACGCACAGCACAGAGTGACAGCGGTTCGGCGCACGGTAGCGATCGGCTGGCCAAGCGCCGGTCCGGTTGCCGGCCGGAGCGTCCGACCCGACGATGAGGGCGTGGCGACGGGGCCGGAATCCACGCTCGACGGCATACCCCGGCAGGGGGAGGTGCCCGAGCCGGCGTTGCCCGTGGCGGCGGTGGCCAGACGGCTCGGCGTCGCCCCCGCGACCCTCCGGACCTGGGACCGCCGTTACGGCCTTGGACCGCGAGATCACATGACCGGCTGCCATCGCCGGTACAGCCCGGACGACATCGCCCGCCTTGAGCTCATGCAGCGCGCTTTGGTCCGTGGGGCGTCGCCCGCCGAGGCCGCCGAGTACGCCTTGAAGGCCCACGGGAACGTCCGGGAGGCACCGCCCCGCCCGGTCGGTGTTCCGGGCAGCACGGTGCTCGCCAAGGGCCTGGGACGGGCCGTGCTGGCGATGGACGCGGCGACTGTGCAGCGGCTGCTGGCCGACGCGATCGCCACCGATGGGGTGATCACCTGCTGGGACCATGTGGTACGGCCCGTGTTCGCCGCGGTCGCCGGCCGGTGGGCGCACTCGGGCGAGTCCATCGAGGTGGAGCACTTGCTGCACGAATGCGTCCTGGCCGCGATGATCACGGCGACTCCGCTGCTGGGGCCGACGCACAACACACGGCCGGTACTACTGTCGTGCGCGCCAGAGGAGAGACACAGCTTGCCGCTGTACGTACTGCGTGCCGCATTGGCGCGCCGGGAGGTTGGAACCCAGATGCTTGGCGCGGCGCTTCCCGCCACCGCGCTGGGCGCGGCCGTACGGCGGATAGGGCCCGCAGCGGTGGTGCTCTGGGCCCAGTTGCCGCGTTACGGCGACCCCTCGGTGTTCGACGCGGTGTTGGCCAACGCGGAGATCCCGACGTTCGGCTGCGGTCCTGGCTGGGCCGCGGTCCTGCCGGGACACGTCGAACGGCTGGACGCCCTCGGCGACGCTGTGGACCGGCTGGAGGCGGTGGCGATTGGTGTCTGACGAGTTCCGTACCGCCGCATTCGGCGACCGCCCGGACATGACCCCGCGGACCCCGCGGACCCCGCGGGACCAATGGCTGACCGCGGTCGTCCTGGGCGGCCAGGGGCGGTACGCGGCCGCGTCGGCGTTCCTCACCACTTTGCTCAAGCATCCGGATCCGGTCCTGGCCTCGCTGGCGGCGTCGACGCTCGGCTCGCACCGCCGCCAGGTCGGCGGGCACGCCGTCGCCCGGCGGTTGGACGCGGCGGCATTGGCCCGGCTCACTGACGGGTCCGGCGACGGCGACCGGGACGGCGTCGACCTCCTGGGCGCCAGGTCCGACGCGCTGCTCGGCCTCGCGGCGGACGCGCTGGGGGTCGGGCGGCTGTCGACCGCGCGCCGGTTCATCGCGGTCGCGGACGGCCTGGGCGACGTCGGCTGGCGGGGCCAGGTGCGGCTGCGGTGGGTCCGGGCCGAGGTGGAACTCGCCAGCGGGCAGCCGGAGGTCGCCCGGCCGAACGCGGAAGCCGCACTTCGGCGGGCTCGGGCCGCGGGGGCCGCCCGGCACGTCGCCAAGTCGGAGATGGTCCTGTCCGCGGCACTCGCCGCGGGCGGCGGTGTCACGGAACGTGTCCAAGCGGCGGACCTCGCGGCCGGGGTGGTGGACCGGGCCATTGAGCTGGGATTGTTGCCGCTGGTGTGGCCTTGCTCACTTTTGCTTGTCGATCTGGATCCGGGCCGGGCGGACGAACACCGGCGGCGGGCGGCCGGCGCCCTGCACTGTGTGTTACGACGGAGCGACCCGATCGCGCGACGCCTGGCCGCGTCCTCTCCGTGGATCCCGAACACGCTGGTGGTACCGGGGGAACTCGGGCAGGCGGGCATCCGGGCGAACTCGTTCACAGAATTACCACCAGATCGTGTCAAGGTGGGGGCGGAAGCGTCCGATAGGGGAGGTGGAACGTCACTCGGCTGCAGGAAGGAGTCCCCGTGACGACGGTCTTGATCTGCGACGACCGCCGCAGCGTGCGGGAAGGTCTCACCCGCGTAATGTCTGCGGTACCCGGGGTCAGTCGCATCGACTGCGTAGCGCACGGTGACGAGTTGCTCGCCCGTTTCTCCCGCCAGCCGGTGGACGTCGTACTGGTTGGTACCCAGCGCGCCGTGCCAACCGGAGTGGAAGCGACCCGGCGGCTCGTCTCGGCCAACCCGCAGGCCAACGTCATCGTGTTCGGCGCGCCGGACGACGCGGGCAGCATCGCCGCCGCGATCGCCGGTGGCGCCCGCGGCTATCTGCGCTGGGACGCGTCCCGGCCGGAGCTGGTGGCCGCGCTCGCACACACCCTGGCCAGCACGTCCGTGCCGGCGCCCCGTCAGCCGTCCGACCCGGGTGTCCAGCTCACCGACCGCGAGCTGCAGGTGCTGCGCGGGATGAGCCAGGGCAAGAGCAACGGCCAGATCGGCCGCGAGCTCTACCTGTCCGAGGACACCGTGAAGACCCACGCCCGCCGGCTGTTCCGCAAGCTCGGTGTGCGGGACCGTGCCCAAGCTGTTGCGCACGGGTTCCGCAGGGGGCTGGTTTCCTAGCCGCCGAGCGGGAAGTATCTAGCAGGTGCCAACGGCCCGGGGGATGCGCCTTCGGGCCGTTACACATGTGTCAGCGGGCGTATCGGTCACGATTGGTCGGATCCGACTACTACACCCCATCCGGCGGTTAGTCCGGTTGGGTGTGACCGGTACGGTGGAGAAGCTGTCACCGTGACGGGGGATACTCCGCGCACGGAGACAGTCACTGTCGGATGCCTACGAGTAACGCCAAGGCTGTTGTCTGCGATGACGAATTTGGGGGACGGACTGGACGCTTCAGTGAGCGCTGCCGTCGAGGGCGACCCTCGAGCGGTTGGTCGCGTATTGGAGTCCATACGTCCCCTCGTGGTGCGGTACTGCCGCGCTCGGGTCGGTAGGCAGGAACGTTCCTTCGCTTCGGCGGACGACGTCGCTCAGGAGGTGTGCCTCGCGGTACTCACGGCCTTGCCGAGTTACCGCGACCAGGGACGACCATTCCTGGCCTTCGTGTACGGCATTGCCGCGCACAAGGTGGCAGACGCTCATCGTGCGGCGGCACGTAACCGTTCGGAGCCGGTGGCCGACGTACCTGACGAACCGGAGACCGACGCGGGTCCGGAACAACGAGCGATGCAGGGCGAACTGACCAGGCGCATGAAGCAACTGCTGGACGTCCTGCCTGACAAACAGCGCGAGATCGTGGTGCTACGGGTCGTGGTGGGCCTGTCCGCGGAGGAGACCGCCGAGGCGGTCGGTTCGACTCCAGGGGCGGTCCGGGTCGCGCAGCACCGTGCCTTGCAACGGCTACGTAAGACTCTGTCAGCGGAGGAGGTGGTCTGAATGGCCGACCGGCACGAAAGTGACGGCAGAGAGTCACCCGAGTCGCCGCAGGCCGGCCGATCGGGTGAACTTCATCCGATCACCTCGGGCGCGACGTCCACGGAACGTGACGATACCCACGTTCCGGCCGAAAATGAATACTTCTCGGCACTTGACCTTGCCGACATGGGCGAGGACCTCGGCGGCGAACCTGAGGACATGGCCCAGATCCGGTCCGACGACGCGTTGCTCGACGCGCTCGCGGCCCAGGTCAACGGCGCACTGGGGACGAACGGCCGGCACCCGGACACCATGTCCGGCGTGGTGGATTTCGACGACGAGCAGCTGAACGCGCTGCTGCTCGCCTGGCGGCAGGACGTGGACAGCGTCCCCGTGCCCGTGATGGTGGACACCACCGCCGCGGTGGCGACCGTCACGGCCGCCAAGTCGGCGCGGAGACGTAGACCTCGGATGCTCGTGCCGGTGGCCGCGGCCGCCGCAGTGCTCGTGGGAGTGTTCGCAGGCGTGGGGATAGCTGCGCGGGATGCCCAACCGGGTGACGCGCTCTGGGGTTTGAGCAAGGTCCTCTACGCAGATCACGCACGGTCGGTCGAAGCCGCCCAGTCCGTGCGCTCCGACTTGAACGACGCCCAGCAGGCACTGCAGCAAGGCAAGATCGACGCGGCCAAGGACGCGCTGCAGGCCGCGAGCTCGCAGCTGCCGGCCGTCTCCAGCGAGGACGGCAAGGACGCGCTGCAGGCCAAGCACGAGTCGCTGATGCAGCAGCTGAGCGGCACCACCGGCCCGATCGTGCCGACCACCCTGCCGGCCCAGCGGTCCGACTCCTCCAGGGCGGAGCAGCCCCAGACGCCGACGCCGTCGACATCCACGCAGGCGCCGAGCTCCGAGAAGCCTTCGTCGCAGCCCCCGTCGTCCACCAGCTCCGCGCCGTCGAGCGCGGTACAGCCGCCCAGCTCCTCCTCGGAGCCGTCCGCCGGCAGCGGGCCGCCGCGCAGCGACAGCCCGGGATCCGGTGGCGGCGGTGGCGGCGTCTCCGGCCAGTCCACCGACACGAACCAGACCAACCAGCCGTCCGGCACGTGAGCGTCAGCGGGCGCTTTCCGTCGCGGTGACGCCGTCGGCGAAGCCCCGGCAGTACTCCCAGCTCACGTACGCGCCCGGGTCCGGGTCGAACGCCGGCTCGTGCGGCCGCATCCGGCCGTCGTTGAGCAGCTGTTCCAGGCTGGCGCGCAGCAGTGCCCAGTCGTGGTAGTGCGGCTCCTGGCACTCCGAGCAGTCCACCACCACGCCCTTGATCCCGCGCGGCTCCAACAGCGCCTGGTAGACGGCCAGGTCGGACAGGTCTGTCAGCAGTTCCGCCCGCTCCTCGTCGGCCATCGGCGGACCGATGTCGTCGTCGGGGTCGGCGATGGCCCGGGCGGGGTCGTCCGGGTCGCCCGCGAAGGGGTCTGGGGGCAATGCGTCGTGCGGCACGGTCTCGCACGGTACCGAACGGTCCCCGGACACTGTCCAGATACCATGGTGTCAACGGCCTCGCCTGGGAAAACTCCCGGTGCAGGCACACGTCAGGCGTAGGAAGGCCCGCCCCCACCATGACCAGCGAGCTCACCTCCCACGAGGTACCGAGCAAGTTCGCGATGCTCGGCCTGACCTTCGACGACGTCCTGCTGCTACCCGCGGCCTCCGACGTCGTCCCCAGCGAAGTGGACACCGGTACCCGGCTGTCCCGGAACGTTTCCCTGCGCATCCCACTGGCCTCGGCGGCGATGGACACCGTCACCGAGTCGCGGATGGCGATCGCCATGGCCCGTCAGGGCGGCATCGGTGTGTTGCAGCGCAACCTGCCGATCGACGTGCAGGCCGGCCAGGTGGAGACGGTGAAGCGGTCCGAGGCCGGCATGGTGACCGACCCGGTGACGTGCTCACCCGACGACACCCTGGCCGAGGTGGACGCGATGTGCGCCCGCTACCGGATCTCCGGCCTGCCGGTCACCGACGCGGCCGGCAAGCTGGTCGGCATCATCACCAACCGGGACATGCGGTTCGAGGTCGACCACACCCGCAAGGTCAGCGAGGTGATGACCAAGGGCCCGCTGGTGACCGCCCAGGTGGGCGTGTCCGCGGAGGCCGCGCTCGGCCTGCTGCGCCGGCACAAGGTGGAGAAGCTGCCGATCGTGGACGGCGCGGGCAAGCTGCGCGGCCTGATCACGGTCAAGGACTTCGTCAAGACCGAGCAGTACCCGATGGCCACCAAGGACCCGGACGGCCGGCTGTTGTGCGCCGCCGCGATCGGGGTCGGCGACGACTCGCACAAGCGCGCGATGGCGCTGGTGGACGCGGGTGTGGACGTGCTGATGGTGGACACCGCGCACGGCCACCAGCGCAACGTGGTGGAGATGGTCCACCGGTTGAAGAAGGAACTCGGCGACGTGGTGGACGTGGTCGGCGGCAACGTGGCCACCCGGGCCGGCGCCCAGGCGCTGGTGGACGCGGGCGCGGACGGCGTGAAGGTCGGTGTCGGCCCGGGCTCCATCTGCACCACACGGGTGGTGGCCGGCGTGGGGGTGCCGCAGATCAGCGCGATCTACGAGGCCGACCAGGCGTGCCGCCCGGCCGGCGTCCCGGTGATCGGCGACGGCGGCATCCAGTACTCCGGTGACATCGCCAAGGCGATCGCGGCCGGCGCCAGCTCGGTGATGCTCGGCAGCCTGCTGGCCGGCACGGCCGAGTCGCCGGGCGAGCTGATCCTGCACAACGGCAAGCAGTACAAGACGTACCGCGGCATGGGTTCGTTGGCCGCGATGCAGTCGCGCAGCGAGAGCAAGTCGTACTCCAAGGACCGGTACTTCCAGGACGACGTGCTCGCCGAGGACAAGCTGGTGCCCGAGGGCATCGAAGGCCGGATCCCGTTCCGCGGGCCGCTGTCGTCCGTGGTGCACCAGCTGGTCGGCGGGCTGCGCTCGGGCATGGGCTACACCGGGGCGCACACCATCCCGGAGTTGCAGCAGGCCCAGCTGACCCGGATCACGGCGGCCGGGCTCAAGGAGAGCCACCCGCACGACATCACCATGACTGTCGAAGCACCGAACTACACGACTCGTTGAGAATTGGCCGGATGACGGGATTCCGGCTCGGGGAAGGACACTGACAGTGCGGGACCTTGTCGAGATCGGCATGGGCCGGACGGCGCGGCGCGCCTACGAGCTCGGGGACATCGAGATCGTGCCGTCCCGGCGGACACGGTCGTCCAAGGACGTGTCCACGGCGTGGCAGCTGGACGCGTACCGGTTCGACATCCCGCTGGTGACCCACCCGACGGACGCCGTCGTGTCGCCGCGCACCGCGGTGGCCGTCGGTGAGCTGGGCGGTCTCGGTGTGCTCAACGCCGAAGGGCTGTGGGCCCGTCACTCCAGTGTGGACGATGTGCTGTTCCGGCTGATCGAGGCCGCCGACCGGGCGACCGAGGCCGGCGAGGTCACCAAGGTGTTGCAGGAGCTGCATTCCGCGCCGATCCAGGCCGACCTGGTGGCCAGCGCGATCAAGGAGGTCCGCGACTCCGGCGTCACGGTCGCGGCCCGCGTCAGCCCGCAGCGGGCGGCCGAGCTGACCCCGGACCTGATCGCCGCGGGTGTGGAGATCCTGTTCGTGCAGGGCACGATCGTGTCCGCCGAGCACGTCGCCCGGGACGGCGAACCGTTGAACCTCAAGAGCTTCATCGAGGGGCTCGACATTCCGGTGGTGGCCGGTGGCGTGCACGACTACCGCACGGCCATGCACCTGATGCGGACCGGTGCGGCCGGCGTGACCGTCGGCTACGGCTACAGCGGCGGCGTCACCAGCACGGACAGTGTGCTCGGCATCGGCGTCCCGATGGCGACCGCGATCATCGACGCGGCCGCCGCCCGGCGGGACTATCTCGACGAGACCGGCGGCCGGTACGTGCACGTCCTCGCCGACGGTGGCATGGAGACCAGCGGCGAGATCGCCAAGGCCATCGCGTGCGGCGCCGACGCCGTGATGCTCGGGGCACCGCTGGCCAGCGCGACCGAGGCGCCGGGCCAGGGCCTGTACTGGACGGCCGCGGCCGCGCACCCGTCGCTGCCGCGCAGCCGGGTCGTGCCGGCCGCGGACAGCGAAGTGGACCTGCGGCAACTGCTGTTCGGGCCGTCGACGGACGCCGACGGCGTGCTCAACCTGTTCGGCGCGTTGCGTCGGGCGATGGCCAAGACCGGTTACTCCGACCTCAAGGAGTTCCAGAAGGTCGGATTGACCATCCGCGGCTGACCGACAGAAACTGGGGTGGGTTTTGCGCACGATTCTGGCGCGCGGCAAAGGCGTCGCGTTGGCGGAGTGGACGGACGGCGACGGCGAGTGGTTCGACGAGCACAGTGACGGCGTGTTCGACGTGGACCGCGACGGTCGGCCACTGCCCTTCACGGCGCCCATCCATCGAGCGGTGGTGACCACTGAGGACGGTGCCGAGGTGCTCGGCGTGGTCTCGTGGCACCCGGTCACCTACGGCCCCAGTTATGGGTGCCTGGCGTGGAACTTCGGCCGTGCGCTGCTGCCGTCCGCGCGGGGCCGGGGGATCGGTACCGAGGTGCTGCGGCTGCTGGTCCGGCACCTGTTCGACTCGACCGACATCGATCGGATCGAGGGAAGCACCGACGTCACCAACACGGCGGCCCAGCGGTCGATGGCGAAGGCCGGGTTCACCCGGGAGGGTGTTGTGCGGGGCGGGCAGCTGCGGGACGGCGAACGGCACGATCTGATCAGCTTCAGCATCCTCCGGTCCGATGTTACCGACGAGAAACTTACCGCTAGTCAGATCGGCCGGGCCGAACTAGCCTCAGGGGATGGCTGACTACGACGTCATCATCGTGGGCTCCGGCTTCGGCGGGAGTGTGGCGGCGCTCCGGCTGACCGAGAAGGGCTACCGGGTGGCCGTGATCGAGGCCGGCCGCCGGTTCGCCGACGACGAGTTCGCGAAGACGTCATGGGACCTGCGCCGGTACCTGTGGGCGCCGGCGGTCGGCTGCTTCGGCATCCAGCGGATCCACATGCTGCGGGACGTGATGGTCCTGGCGGGCGCTGGTGTCGGCGGCGGCTCCCTGGTCTACGCGAACACCCTCTACCGGCCGCTGGAACCGTTCTACCAGGACAAACAGTGGGCCCACATCACGGACTGGCAGGCCGAGCTGGACCCGCACTACGACCAGGCCAGCAGGATGCTCGGCGTGGTCACCAACCCGACCGTGACCCCGTCCGACGAGGTGATGCAGAAGGTCGCGGCCGACATGGGGGTCGCGGACTCGTACCACCCGACCCCGGTCGGGGTGTACTTCGGCAAGGCCGGCGAGACCGTCGGCGACCCGTACTTCGGCGGCGCGGGCCCGGCCAGGACCGGGTGCACCGAGTGCGGATCGTGCATGACGGGCTGCCGGGTCGGCGCCAAGAACACCCTGGTCAAGAACTACCTGTACCTGGCCGAACAGGGCGGCGCCAAGATCATCCCGATGACCACGGTCACCGGGATCGCCCAGCGCGCCGACGGCACGTTCGACGTGGCGATCCGCAAGACGGGCAAACGTTTCCGGCACTCGCTGACCGCGACCCAGGTGGTGCTGGCCGCCGGAACCTGGGGCACCCAGCAGTTGTTGCACCGGATGAAGGACTCCGGTGCCCTGCCGCGGCTGTCGGACCGGTTGGGTGAGCTGACCCGGACCAACTCCGAGGCGATCATCGGCTCCGGCCGGTTCACCGTGGACCCGGCGCTCGACTTCAGCCGCGGGGTGGCGATCACCTCCTCCATCCATCCCGACGCGCACACCCACATCGAGCCGGTCCGGTACGGCAAGGGCAGCAACGCCATGAGCCTGATGCAGACCATCGCCACCGATGGCTCCTTGGAGGTCCCGCGCTGGCGGCAGGCACTGCGGTTCATGGCCAGGCATCCGATCCAGACCGTCCGCCTGCTCAACGGCTACCGCTGGAGCGAACGGACCGTGATCCTGCTCGTCATGCAGAGCCTGGACAACTCGATCACGACGTACCTGGACAGCGGCCTGTTCGGGCGCAAGCGGTACACCTCACGGCAGGGGCACGGCGAACCCAACCCGAGCTTCATCCCCGCCGGGCACCAGGCCAACCAGTTGACCGCCAAGCACATCGGCGGGGTCGCGGGCGGAACCTGGGGCGAGGTCTTCGACATCCCGCTGACCGCGCACTTCCTCGGCGGCTGCCCGATCGGCACGGACGCCGGCAGCGGGGTGATCGACCCGTACCACCGGGTCCACGGCTATCCCGGACTGTCCGTTGTGGACGGCGCGGCGGTCACGGCCAACCTCGGCGTGAACCCGTCGCTGACCATCACGGCCCAGGCCGAGCGGGCGTTCTCGATGTGGCCCAACAAAGGCGAGGGGGATCCGCGGCCGGAGCAAAGTGCGGCGTACCGTCGGCTGGACCCGGTCGCCCCCGCACATCCCGCCGTTCCGTCGAACGCGCCGGCAGCACTGACCTACTAACTAGTTGGCGGCATTCACCTTGGCCGCGAGTTCGTCGTCGCTGCCGATGAAGCCGAGTTGCTGGAGCACGCCGAAGCGGTCGGTCAGGCCGTGGAAGTAGACGATCTTCCCGTCGCGCAGCCGGACCCAGACGAACCCCGTCCACTCGGCGGGCCGGCCGGTCGCCTCGGCCCGCCGGTAGAACCCGGTGCCGGTGGCGCGCAACGTGATCCGGGCGGCGACTGTGTCACCCTCCTCGACCATCCCGTCGAGGGCCACGTGGATGTCCGGGAACGAGCTGAGCATCTGCTCCCAGCCCGTGCGGAACGCGGCGATGCCTCCTTCGGCGGGAGCGTCCACCACGATCGGGCCTTCCTCAGTGACGTCGTGCGCGATCACCTCGGCGAGGTTGGTCAGGTCATGGGTGTTGATAATCGAGACGAACCGCTCGACTACGGCCTTCTGCATGTCGCCTCCTCCTTTACACTGTAAAACAGTACTCTCGTATTTACGGTGTAAAAACGTCAAGAGGTGTGGATGTGAAGCTGAGCACGGAAGCGGTCCTGGACGCCGCGCTGCGGTTCGTCGACGAGCACGGCCTGGACCGTCTGTCCATGCGCAAACTGGGCGCTGAGCTGGGTGTCGAGGGCATGGCCCTGTACTACTACGTGCCCAACAAGGACGCGTTGCTCGACGGGATGGCCGAACGGGTGACCGCCGCGATCGAGGCGCCCGCTCTGGACCTGGCGTGGCAGGAGTGGCTGCGGGCGTTCGCCGGCAGCATGCGACTGGCCCTGTTGCGACACCCGGCCGTGCTCCCGCTGGTGGCGACGCGGAACGTGATGGCACCCGAGTTCCTGGCCGTGTTCGAACGGGCGTTGGCCGTCCTGAACGCTTTTCAACCCCGGCAGGCCGTGCACGTCTTCAATACCGTGACGACGTTCGTGCTTGGCCATGTGCTCGCCGAGGCGGGTCGGAGCGACGGCCCACCGCCGACGTTCCCGGCCGGATACCCGTTGATCGAACGGGCCGTCCAGGATGGCGCCGGCGACCAGGACGACCTGGAGAGGTTCCAGTTCGCGATCGACGCGCTCGTCGACGGGTTCGAGCGCCGGATATGCACGTGACGCCATTGTTGTGCGAACGAGCGGCACGGCACTCATGATGGGGAGGTCGGGAGGAGTCGGGGATGATGGATCGGCGCGCTTTCTTGCTGGCTGGGGTGGGTGTGGTCGCCGCGGCGTGTTCCGGCGGCGGCACTGAGCCCAAGGCGCAGCCGAGCGGCACGTTGCCGTCGCCGACGTCGACCACGACGCTCCCGCCCGGACCGCCGGACTGGCCGGCGTTGCGGTCCAAAGTGTCCGGTGGGCTGCTGCTGCCCGGCGACGCCGACTTCGACACCACGTACCGGGGGTTCAACTCGTTGCGGGACAGTCGCAAGCCCGCGGCGGTGGCGCTGTGCAAGAAGAACGAGGATGTCCAGGCCTGTGTGGCGGTCGCGCGCGGCTCGAAGATCCCGATCGCGGCGCGCAGCGGCGGCCACAGCTACGCCGGATACTCGACACCAGAGAACGGACTGCAGGTCGACGTACGGGCCATGGCCGACGTGGAGGTCCGTCCGGATGGGACGGTCCGGATCGGAGCCGGGGCCAAACTGGCCGACGTGTATGCCGCGTTGGCCAAGGCCGGCCGGTGCCTGCCCGCCGGCTCGTGCCCGACGGTCGGCATCGCCGGGCTCACGTTGGGCGGCGGGATCGGCGTGCTGTCAAGGAAGTTCGGGCTGACCTGCGACCGGCTGGACGCGGTCACGGTGGTGACGGCGGACAGTCGGGTCGTCACCGCGACCAAAGGCGCGGACGCGGACATGTTCTGGGCGATGCGCGGCGGTGGCGGCGGGAACTTCGGCATCGCCACCGAGTTCATCTTCACCACCGAGCCGGCGCCGGAGCTGACCGTGTTCTCGCTGAGGTTCCCGGCCGGCTCGGCCGCGAACGTGCTGGGCGAGTGGCAGCAGTGGGTCACGCGGATCCCGAACGAGCTCTGGACGAACATGGTGATCACCGGCGGCAGCCCGCCGACCTGCCGGGTTGGTGGCTGTTTCGTCGGGTCGGTCGGCGCGCTCAACTCGCTGGTGGCCGACCTGCTCAGCCGGACGTCCGCCCGCCCGGCGTCCCGTTTGGTGCAGTCCAAGGGATATCTCGACGCGATGCGTTACTTCGCCGGTGGTGGCGCCGCGCCGAGCCGAGAATCCTTTGTGGCCTCTTCACGGATGTTGTCCGGCCCGGCCGACGATCCGGCGGCACTGGCCGATCTGGTCGCCGGAAAGTCCGATATGGACATCCTGCTGGACAGCCTCGGCGGCGCGGTGGCCGAACCGGGGTCGGCCGCGACCGCGTTCCCGCACCGCAAAGCCCTTGCCAGTATGCAGATCTACCACAAGACAACGCCGGCCGCGGCCGACCGTGCGAACGCGCAGCTGGACGACGTCCGTGACCGACTGGGCGCGATGACCGGCGCCACCGGCTACGTCAACTACATCGACCCGGCTATGCCGGACTGGGCGAACGCGTACTACGGCGCCAACCTGGACCGTCTCAAAGGGATCGCGAAGCAGTACGACCCGGACGCGGTCTTCGCCTTCCCCCAAGGGATTCCGCGCTAGGCACCAAGACAGATAAAGGGCCGGCGCAGCGGGTCCGCTGCCACAGCCTCGGCCAGCGCCACGGCCGGTGGCGCGCCAGCGGCCAGCGCCTGGTGGTAGTCGTCCATCGCGGCCGCGGCCGGCTGGTCACCGACCCGGCTCGCGGCGGCGACCACGGTGTTCACGCCACCCGCGAGCAACGCCCCGGCGAACCCCAACGCCTCGTCACCCGGCCGGATCCGGTTCAGCGCCAGCTCACAAGCGGCCAGCACGACCTGTTTCGGCGGTCGCCGCAGCCGCGCCAATTCATGCGCGAACAGCGCGCCATCGACAAGTTCCAGCTTGGAGAACAAGGCGTTGTCGGCCTCGTGCTCGCCGTGCGCGGCGATATGTGCGAGTTCGGCACCGTCCAAAGCAGCCAGCACGTGCTTGACGTCAGCTTCGTTGCCGGCCAACAGGATCGCTTTGTCGTGGTGAGCAGCCAGCTTGTCGATCTCGCCGACGGCAGCGGTCAACCCAGGCCCGCGGACGAGCACGATCTTGCTGCCGTTGGAGCTGGTGCGGGTCGCGGCGAGCCACGCGGTCGCCGAAGGCGCGACCACAACTGGCCGGCCGCGTAGTGACTCCAGAACGCCCCATGGTACCGCGTAAAGCGCACCGGTGGGAACGATCACCAGGTCACGGTTGCCGGTCAGCTCGTTGATCGGCTTCATCAACTGTGTGTCCAACGCGTCCGCCTGCTTGTGCGCCGACGCGGAAACGGCGTCGAACAACGGTCCCGGCAGGAAGTCCGGGGCCATCGCGTTGAGGTCCGCGTGCAGCCGTCGGGCCGACTCGACCGCCCGTGCGGCCGCTCCAAGGCGCACCAGCCGCACTCGGCCGTCCACCACGACCACGGCCAGCATCTCGTCGCCGGACACCGCGAAGCTGACCAGGACCCGTCGCCCCAGCGCGGCACTCACCTCGCCAACTCCGGCCACCGGCCGGGGTTGGCCCCAACGGCTCGCCGCGTGCCAGCCAAGGCGCATCGCCGCGCGCTGGCGTTCGGCGTACCGGGACCGCAGCGCCGCAGTGGGCCGGCCGTCCAAGCGGGCCTGGCGCAGCGAGTACCCGAGGCTGCGGATCTCCGCGATCAGGTCGACCAGTTGCGGGTCCTCGATCCCGGAAACCGGTTCGTAGCGGTACATCTGCGCCCGGGTGCGCTCCAGCCAGCCGAACATTCGACGAGCCGAGTCGCCCCCGTCGAGCACCAGCCGGACCGCCAGGTCACCAAGCTCCTGACCATGGATCGCGGTGCCGGACACCAGTTCCAGCGCACCCATCCGGTCGCGGGCCTGCCCAAGCTCGGCCAGCCCGGCCCGCGCCTGGGCGAACGCCTTGCGTCGATTGCCTTGCGCGGCAGCAAGTTCGGCCCGGGTCAGACGCAACAGCATGCGCTGCTCGATGGATGCGAGCGGCCCTGGCCGGCGTACCCCGGCGAGCAGTTCAGCGGCCTGGTCCACCTTGCGCCGCCGCACTTCCAGCCGGGCGGCGAGGGTACGGGCGAGCGCCGCCTCGTCCAGCAGCCGCAGGGAAGTCAAATCGGCGGCCTGCCGCATGGCTTTCGCCGGCAACGCCGCCGGAATCTTGGCCTGTGCCAAGGCACGTGCGGTGTCCACGCGGAGCCCGAGCAGGGCCGCGACCGCTGCCCACGCCTCGTTGCCCCGTCGCATGAACCGGCGCCGAGCCGACAACGCCAGCTTGCGCGCCAGGCCGAGGTCGTCCTCCAGCATGGCCGCGGTGGCCCGAGCCACCTCCGCCTCAGCCAGGTCCTGCGGCGCGTCCATCCCCGGCAGCACCTCGTCGAGATACCGGCCAGCCTCGTCGGCAAGGCCGCTGGCGAGCAGCGCGTGCGCCTGGTCGACCCGCAACCGCGGCAGGATGCCGGGGGCAATGTCCAGGTAGATACGTTCCGCGCGTTCGTACCTGCGCAGTGCGCCCGGGATGTCGCCGGAACGGCGGCTCAGGTCACCCAGGTTGTGGGCGGCTTGCGCAGCGCGCATCGGCAGGTTCCGCGCCATGGCCAGGTCAACCGCGCGATTCAGGTCGCCGGTCGCCGGACGGAGGTGGCCGAGGATCACGTTCGCCAGGCCACGCAAAATCAGCGAGGTGATCAGCGACTCGTGCAGTCGATCCGGCTCGTCCGTGCCCAGCTCGATGGCCCGTTCCTTGTGCACGATCGCCGTTCCGAGCAGGGGCAGGCCCTCCTCATCCCGGCCCGCCCGCATCAGAACGGTGGCGAGGTTGTGGTCGACGAACCCGCTCAGCTCGGAGCGGACCGACCCCTCCGGCAGCTGCTCGATCTGCGGGCGCAAGCTCACCAGTAGGGCTGTGCCCTCCTTGGTCGTGGTCAGTTCGGCCTGGATCATCGCGAGCGTGATCATCAGCCGGATCCACGTGCGGGTCCAGTCGATGCCTCGGTTGGCCGCGTCGACTTCCTCCAGCACCGCCTGCCCGCGGCGCAGCAGCCGGATGGCTTCCGCGTGGCGGCCGGCGTTGCCGATCACGAGCCCCTGCCGGTGTAGCTCGCGTCCTTGCCGGATCAGCTCATGGGGATCGGCCGCGGGAACTGGCACCTGACTATGAGATCACAGATGGTTAAAGAACGAAGCCCACCAGTCGGTGGGCTCCGTCCGATTCAGCTGGGTGAGAGCCCGTCAGTCGGTCACTTCGTTAGCGGGTCGCACGTCGTCGCCCTTCTCCTGGGCTGACTCGTCCTTCGCCTGGGCCGACGGGTTCGGCACGTCGAACGGGTACGTGCCGTCGACGCGATGCGGCGCCTTGCCGTGCTCGGGTTTCGGCTTGCCGTGCTCGTTTTTCGGCTTGGGCAGGTCGAACGGGTACGTACCCGTCGGCCGGGTGTCGACGCGCTCGTCGGGTTCCGGCTCCGGGTCCGGCTCCGGCTTGGCGAGACCGACGATTGCGTCGAACTCCTCGCCCTCTCGTGTCGTCGGGTTCGTCATGAGCGGTTTCCTCCCTCGTGAGCGCGCTCTTGAGCACGTCCTCCCCGAATCCCAGGTCGTGAGCGACGTAACGACTCTGGGTGATCAAACCGGGCTCCTGCGCGGGAACCAAGGCGAATCTACCCCACGAATGGCGGTATGGGAATTACTTGGAGCAATGAAACAGTGCTCCCTTTACGCCGATTGTGACGGAATTGACTTAATCAGAGGCTAACGTTTGTCAGCACGGTTATCCGCTCCTCGGACAGGTCCGCCATGGCCGACCGGACGCCTTCGCGGCCGAATCCGGAACCCTTCACCCCGCCGTACGGCATCTGGTCCGCGCGGAACGACGGAACGTCACCGATGACCACCCCGCCCACCTCAAGCTCCGCGCCCGCCCGAGAGGCCACCTGCAGATCCTTCGTGAACACCCCGGCCTGCAGGCCGTACGCGGACTCGTTCACCTGGTCGAACGCCTCATCCACACTGTCCACAACAGACACCGCGAGGACCGGGCCGAAGATCTCCTCGGCCCACGCCTTGCTGTCCTTCGGCACGTCCTGCAGCACGGTCGGCCGCACGTTCCGGCCCTCGCGCCCGCCGCCGACAAGCAGTTTGGCGCCCTGTGCGGTGGCCTCGTCGATCCATTGGACGATCCGCTCGGCCGCCGCGGTGTCCACCACCGGACCGACTTCGACGTCGGGGTCGTGCGGGTCGCCGTCGCGTAGGGCGCGGACGGCGTCGACGAGCTTGCCGATGAACTCGTCGGCGACCGACCGGTCCACCAGCACCCGCTGGACGGCGATGCACGACTGGCCCGCCTGGTAGTTGCCGAACGTGGCGATCCGCTTGGCCGCGAACTCCAGGTCCGGCCAGTCCGCGCACACCACGGCCGCCGCGTTGCCACCCAACTCCAGCACGAAGTGCTTGCGCGGCGCGGCGTCCATCAGCGACCAGCCCACCGGGCCGGATCCGGTGAACGAGACCACCGGCAGCCGGGGGTCACGCACCAGCGCGGCGGTCGCCTCGTTGCCCACCGGCAGGACGGAGAACGCACCCGCCGGCAGGTCCGTCTCGGCGAGCAGGTCCCCCAGGACCAACGCGGACAGCGGCGTGCGCGGCGCGGGCTTGATCAGGATCGGCGCGCCGACCGCGATCGCCGGCGCGACCTTGTGCGCCACCAGGTTCAGCGGGAAGTTGAACGGCGAGATGCCCAGCACCGGGCCCTTGGGGAACCGGCGCACCAGGGCGATCCGGCCCTCGCCGCCCGGCTCAGTGTCCAGCCGCTGCAGCACACCGTCCGACCGGCGGGCCTCTTCGGCCGCGAACCGGAACGTCGACACCGCGCGGCGCACCTCGATCTCCGCCCACCGCAGCGGCTTGCCGTTCTCCGCCGTGATCAGCTCGGCCAGTTCCTCAGCCTGCGCCGCCAAACCACGCGACACGTGTTCGAGCGCGGCCGCCCGAACGTGCGCGGGCGTGCTCCGGAACTCCCTGGCGACCGCCGCCGCGGCCGCGACGGCCCGCTCGATCTGCTCCGGCCCGGGAACCGCGACCGAGGCCACCTCGGAATCGTCGAAAGGGTGTGTGACGGTCAGGACGTCCACACCCTGCTCGGGCTGTCCGGCGATCCAACAAGGACGAGGAGTGGGCGTGTACGCATCCATAGCATGCACGGTAGTCACTCCTCCGTGTATGCGTTCACGCACTCCCCGTTAAGACGCGTACCCCACACGGTTGATCAAGACCCAGGCTGAGATGCTGGGACCTGCGCACATGTTGTTTTCGTGGAGGAGCACCACAGTGTCCGACGCCACTGCCCGGCCCGTGCTCGTGGTCGACTTCGGCGCCCAGTACGCCCAGCTGATCGCCCGGCGGGTCCGGGAGGCTCAGGTGTACTCCGAGGTCGTCCCGCACACCGAGTCGGTCAAGGAGATGGTCGCCCGCGACCCGGCCGCCATCGTCCTGTCCGGCGGTCCCGCGAGCGTGTACGCGGAGGACGCGCCGAGCGTCGACCCGGCACTGTTCGACACCGGCGTCCCGGTGTTCGCGATCTGCTACGGCTTCCAGGCGATGGCCCGGGAGCTCGGCGGCACGGTCGAGGCGACCGGCATCCGCGAGTTCGGCCGCACCGAGCTGACCGTGCGCGGCGGCGTCCTGCACGACGACCTGCCGGCGCGGCACCCGGTGTGGATGAGCCACAACGACAGCGTCACCCAGGTGCCTGAGGGTTTCACCGTGACCGCGACCAGTGACGGCGCCCGCGTCGCCGGCTTCGAGAACGTGGCCCGCCGGTACGCGGGCGTGCAGTACCACCCTGAGGTCGGGCACTCGCCGCACGGCCAGGAGGTGCTGCGCCGGTTCCTGCACGAGATCGCCGGCATCCGTCCCGAATGGACAGTCGCGTCCATTGTGGATGACCAGGTGCGGGCGATCCGGGCACAGGTCGGCGACGGCCGCGCGATCTGCGGCCTGTCCGGCGGGGTGGACTCCGCGGTGGCCGCGGCGTTGGTGCAGCGGGCCATCGGTGACCGGCTCACGTGCGTGTTCGTCGACCACGGCCTGCTGCGCGCCGGGGAACGCACCCAGGTCGAGCGGGACTTCGTCGCCGCGACCGGGGTGAAGCTGGTCACCGTCGACGCGCGCGAACGGTTCCTGACCGCGCTGGCCGGCGTGACCGACCCCGAGGAGAAGCGCAAGATCATCGGCCGCGAGTTCATCCGGGTCTTCGAACAGGCCGCGCGGGACATCAAGGCTGAAGGCGGCGTGGACTTCCTGGTCCAGGGCACGTTGTACCCGGACGTGGTCGAGTCCGGCGGCGGCGCGGGCACGGCCAACATCAAGAGCCACCACAACGTCGGCGGCCTGCCCGACGACCTGAGCTTCCAGCTGGTCGAACCGCTGCGCACGCTGTTCAAGGACGAGGTCCGCCGGGTCGGCCTCGAGCTCGGCCTGCCCGAGACGATCGTGCACCGCCAGCCGTTCCCCGGCCCCGGCCTGGGCATCCGGATCATCGGCGAGGTCACCGCGGGCAACCTGGAGATCCTGCGGGCGGCCGACGCGATCGCCCGCGAGGAACTGACCTCCGCCGGCCTGGACCGCGACATCTGGCAGTGCCCGGTCGTCCTCCTCGCGGACGTGCGAAGCGTTGGCGTGCAAGGAGACGGCCGAACCTACGGGCACCCGGTGGTGCTCCGCCCGGTGTCCAGCGAGGACGCGATGACCGCGGACTGGAGCCGGCTGCCGTACGACGTCCTCGAACGGATCTCCACCCGGATCACCAACGAGGTCCACGAAGTCAACCGGGTCGTCCTGGACATCACGAGCAAGCCACCCGGCACCATCGAGTGGGAATGACGACGCCGACGGCCCGCCCAAGCGAGGGGCAAGGGCGGGCCGTGGTGCGGGACAGCGCCCGCGAGTAGTGCGGGTCAGCGGTTGCGGCGGCGGACCGAGCTGCCGAACAGCAGCAGGCCCACCAGGACCGCGCCGCCGGCGAGCAGCCAGCGCGGGTCGAAGTGCGGCAGCCACGTCCTGCCGTCGGTGAGTACGTACGCGGACATCAGCAGGGTCGCGATTCCCGCGAGCATGGTCAGCACGTCCGGCCGGCGCTTGCGGTCCGGGTCTCGCTCAGCCACGTCGTACCTCCACATTTCCGGTGCTGGCCCGGACGTCCAGGGTGATCTTCAGGCCGCTGGTGCCGCTCTGGGTGGCGCGCACCCGCGCCGGGATGCCGTTGTCGCGCTGCCCGAGGCACTCCACCGAGCCGCGGCTGGCCGAGCAGTTGACGTCCACTTCCGCGTTGGCGGGCACGATCACGACCGCGTTGCCCAGGCCGACCTTCACGTTGGTCCGCACCGGTTCGGTCGACTTCAGGGCCGTCAGGTCCAGGTTCACCGAGCCGCCCCCGAGGGTGTAGTCCGAGCGGAGCTCCTGCACCGACGCCGGCGTGTCGTTGATGGTGCCCCACTCCTCACCCACGACGGCGGGACCGCCGCCGGGCCCGGTGTTGGTGAGCACGAACCCGCCCAGGGCCAACGGCACCGCGAGCCCGATCAGGCCACGGCCGCCGCCCAGGAACGAGCCGCCGACCATGCCGATGCCGATGACCGCCAGCACGATCCCCACGATGTGCGGTACTGAGAGCCAGGCCGCGTAAGGCGCCGCCAGCACACACGCGCCGCCGATGACGAGCGCGGCACCGAGCGTGATCCCGCCCACTCGGGCGCGCTTACGCCGTACGGGTGGCTCCGGCTCGGGGTTCACCGGGGTCGGTTCCGGCAGGTCCCACGCGAACGGCGCGGCACCCAGCGGATCCCAGGCCGGTGGGTCGGTGCGCGGTGGCTCCGGGTCTGTCACGGGCGTGCTCATGTCCATCCCCAAGTTCGGCTCGGGATCCTGCGGCCGGGCGGTGGTGGTGGTGTTCAGTGGCGGCTGCCGCGCGGTCTGCTGGCCGAGGGACGCACGGTTGCGGTGTAGCAGGTACATCGCCACGACCAGCAGGATCAGCCCGATCAGGCCGTTGCCGTTGCCGTTGAACGTCCAGAACGACACGCCGATCAGCGCCATGCACAGCAGCACTGTGAACGCCGTCCCCGTGCTGCTGCGGCCCTGGTGGACCATGGACATGAACGGCGCTTCCTCGTCGTTCTGCTCCGGGAAGAACAACCAGCCCAACAGGTACAGCAGCACCCCGGCGCCGCCGCCGAAGACCGTGGTCACGACCAACGCGACCCGGACGATCACCGGGTCGATGGCGTACCGGTTGGCGATGGCCTGCGCCACGCCCGCGAACATCCGGCCACGGCGTGGCCGACGTGGCCGGCTGGCCCAGAAGTCCTTGAGGGTGTCCTCGACGCCGGCCAGCGGATGGGTCTGCTGTCGCTGTCCTGAACTCACGCAGACCAGGATGCGCTGAAAGGGCGGCTGACCACATCAGGGCACTCCCCTGACCTTGCCCCGGGGGCGTTCCCTGATGACCGACTCAGGCAAACCGTGTGACCATTCACGGGTGGCATTGCAGCTTCGACGCGACCGGACGGAAGTCGCCGACCCGACGGTCCCCGAGATAGAGCGGCTGTACCGCAGGCGCTCCGGCCGAACCGTCGCCGGGATCGCCGGCGGTCTGGCCGACCATCTCGGTGTTGACGTGCTCTGGGTGCGGCTGGCGTTCGCCGCCGCGGCGGTCGCGGGCGGCGCGGGCGTGGTGGCCTACGGGCTGCTCTGGATCTTCGTGCCGCAGCAGGACCCGGACGTCGAAGCGCCCCCGACCTCCCGGCGGGAACACCAACAGGCCGTCGCGCTCATCGCGCTCGGCCTGGGGGTCGCGCTCGCGACGAACACGCTGATCGGCGCGTTCAACGGATGGGCGGCCGCCGCGTTGGCCGTCACTGTCGTCGGTGGCGCGATCGTGTGGCGCGAGGCCGACGAGGCGGCGCAGCGCCGCAAGGGCAAAGACAGCCAGATGTTCAGCGGCGACCGCAACGCGCTGGTGCGGGTGCTGTCCGGCGTCGCCCTGGTCGTCACCGGTGTCGCCGGGTTCCTCCTGAAAGCCGTCGGCGACCTGCAGCAACCGCAGTTCGTGATCGCCGTGGTGGTGGCGGTGCTGATCGGTGTGGCCCTGGTCACGGTGCCGTGGTGGCTCCGGCTGGTCCGTGACCTCACCGAGGAGCGCCGCAAGCGGATCCGGACCGAGGAACGCGCCGAGATCGCGGCCCACCTGCACGACTCCGTACTGCAGACACTCGCGTTGATCCAGAAGCAGTCGGACGCGCCCCGCGAGGTGCTCCGGCTCGCCCGCGGCCAGGAACGGCAGCTGCGGACCTGGCTGTACGGGCCGACCGGGTACGGCCGGGACGAAGCCGCGCAGGTGAGCGGGCCAACCACGCTGTCCGAGGCGATCGCGACCGCGTGCGGCGAGGTCGAGGACGCGTTCGCGATCAAGGTCCAGCAGGTCGTGGTTGGCGACGTCGAGCTGGACGAGAAGCTGACCGCGCTGGTCCAGGCGACCAGGGAGGCGACCGTGAACGCGGCGAAGCACGCCGGCGTCGGCGAGGTCAGCGTGTACGCCGAAGTCGAACCCGACCGGGTGAACATTTTCGTCCGGGACCGCGGCAAGGGCTTCGATCCGGCGGCGGTTTCCGAGGACCGGCATGGCCTGGCCGACTCCATCCGGGGCAGGATGGACCGCAACGGGGGAACGGTCCGGCTGCGGACCGCCCCCGGCGAGGGCACCGAGGTGCACCTCGAGATGTCACGGAGCACAGCCTCCGTGGCACGCGCGGAGCGATGAGGAGGCCGACGGCGTGACTGAAAGCACCCAGCGACGGGTCCGGGTTTTCCTGGTCGACGACCACGCGCTGTTCCGCGCGGGCGTCCGCACCGAGCTGGACTCGATCACCGACGAGATCGAGGTGGTCGGCGAGGCCGGCACGGTCAACGAGGCGGTCACCGGGATCGCCGCGAAACTTCCCGACGTGGTGCTGCTCGACGTGCACATGCCGGACGGCGGCGGGGCCGAGGTGCTGCGCCAGATCCGGCCGACGCACCCGGCGGTCGTGTTCCTCGCGCTGTCGGTGTCCGACGCGGCCGAAGACGTGATCGCCGTCATCCGCGCGGGCGCGCGCGGGTACGTCACCAAGACGATCACCAGCCAGGAACTGGTCCGCTCGGTGGTCCGGGTCGCCGAGGGCGACGCGGTGTTCTCCCCCCGGCTGGCCGGTTTCGTGCTGGACGCGTTCGCCGACCGGCCGGGGGCGGCCCCGATCAGCGACCCCGAGCTCGACCTGCTCACCCCCAGGGAGCGGGACGTGCTGCGGCTGTTGGCGCGTGGTTACGCCTACAAGGAGATCGCGTCGGAGCTGTTCATCTCGGTGAAGACGGTGGAGACGCACGTTTCGAGCGTCCTGCGCAAAACCCAGCTGTCTAACGGCTCCCGGCCCGTTCGACGGACCTCAGCCGCAGGCCACGCGGCACGACACGACGCCGAACACGCACCGCCGCCCGCCCGCGCGGACCAGGCAACTCGCCAAGCTGGCGGGTCTGGGAGTGGCGACCGGCGTGCTGTGCGCGTCGATCATCGCGGCCTCGGTCATCAACACGCACCGGCAGGCGGCAGCCAACGCCGCGGCCCGGCCGTCCCTGGAGACGACCGACCAGCAGGCACTGCTGCCGAACCTGTTCACCCTCGGCCCCGGCACGCCCACCGACGGGAACCGGACCGTGACCGGGCTGCCGCTGCCGAACAAGGGCGCCGCGGCCACGTCCATCGACACCGGTCCCGGTGCCGCGACCCAGCCCGAGCAGAAGAAGGGCGCCAGCAGCCACCCCGTCTTGGCCGAGAGCCCGATCAACGCGGAACTGGTCCGCCGGTACTACGACCTGCTGGCCAACCACCCCAACCAGGCCCTCGGCCTGTTGGACGACGCACTGCTCGGCTCGGACATGTCGCGGTTCGTCAGTTCGTGGTCCCAGGTCCGCGGCATCCAGGTGCTCGACGTGCAGCAGCGGCCGGACGGGCTGCTCGCGATCGTCGAGGCGGTCCTGCCGGACGGCGGCACGGCCCGTGTCCAGCAGTTGCTCAAGGTGACCAGCACGTCACCGCAGCGCATCACCGGCGCGGAGATCATCTCGGCACAACGAAGCTAAGGTTGACCCGGCTGGGGCCCATCCTCTCGTCAGAGGGTGGGCCTCACCCACATCTGGTGTGCCTGTCGATCCCTGTGGGTACTCACATCACCATGGCCACACCCGAACGGGCTAAGCTGGTCGGGCTCGAGAGCCTCGGGCGAATGTGGCGTTGGTCTCAGTCGTCGGCCATGGCGCTACGTGACCCACGTGCGGCGCGTATCCAGGTAACGGTCTTGTGGCCGTGCGCGAAGAGTGAGCGCATAGCCTGGAGCCCGTTGCCCGCATCCGAGGCGCGACGGCAACGGGGTTGTCCGCGGTTCAGGAAGATCGCCGGCGAGCTGTTCGCGGGCAGGGAGGTGTCGTGAGCGACGAAGGCCGACTGGTCGCCGGTCGCTACCGGCTCATGCACCGTATCGGCACCGGCGCGATGGGGGTCGTCTGGCAGGCCAGAGACGAACGGTTGAACCGGGTCGTCGCGGTCAAGCAGGTCCTGCTGCAGTCCGGGCTGTCGGCCGACGAGATCGACGAGGCACTGGAGCGGGTTCAGCGGGAAGGCCGGATCGCCGCGAAGCTGCACCACCCGAACGCCGTGACGGTGTTCGACGTCGTGGACGACGACGATGCCCCATGGCTGGTCATGGAGTACGTCCCCAGCCAGAGCCTGGCGGCGGCCATGAAGGAGCGCGGCGCGTTGCCGCCGTTGGAGGTCGCCGCGATCGGCGCGCAGATCGCGGCCGCGCTGGCCGCCGCGCACGCGGCCGGGATCGTGCACCGGGACATCAAGCCGGGCAACATCCTGCTCGCGGACAACGGCGCGGTGAAGATCACCGACTTCGGCATCTCCCGCGCAAGCGACGACGTGCAGGTCACCAAGACCGGCCTGATCGCGGGCACCCCGGCGTACCTGGCGCCGGAGGTGGCCTACGGCAAGGACCCGACCCCGCCGACGGACGTCTTCTCGCTCGGTTCGACGCTGTACGCGGCGGTCGAGGGTGAGCCGCCGTTCGGTCTGAGTGAGAACACCCTGGGCCTGTTGCACGCCGTGGCCGCCGGCAAGATCAATCCGCCGCGCTACGCCGGGCCGCTCGCGCCCGTGCTGATCTCGTTACTCGCGGCCGAGGCCGAGGAGCGGCCGACGGCGGCGCACGCACGGGACATGCTCGCCGCTGTGGCCCGCGGCGACCTTCCGGACGTGCCCGAGACCAGGACCATGTTCGCCGGTCCGGCGACGGATCCACGGACCCGTGCGCTGAACCAGCAGCCGCCGCGCTCGCGTACCGGGGTCCGGCCCGCGGTCCCCGGCGGTTCCCGGACGGGTGTGCGTCCCGCGACCGGTGGAGGGTCCCGGACCGGGGTCCGGCCGGCGACGGGGCCGCCACCGAAGCAGTCCAAGCGGCCGTTCGTGATCGGCGGGATCGCGTTGGCCGGCTTACTCGGCATCGGCGGCTACCTGATCGCGGCCAGTCCCGGCCATCAGGAGAACCCGGAGCCGTCGAAGGTGAACAGCAGCCAGACCACCCAGGCGCCGCCGAGCATCTCGTACACCACACCGTCGGACGCGCCGTCCACCACGTCCCCGCCGAAGTCGACGCCCAAGTCCACCCCGAAGTCGTCGGTCGAGCCGCCGAAGTCGTCCTCGAGTTCGAGCTCGGCCCCGCCGAGCACCTCGTCGACCCCGAAGTCCTCGACGTCGAGCACCAGCTCGACCCCGCCGTCCACGAGTAGCAGCCGCTGAGACAACCTTCTGGCACCCTCAAACGACATATCACCAAGAGACAAATCCAGCCGTACGGGAGTTAGGCGTTGCCCTCCGACGAAGACCGCCTGGTGGCGGGTCGATACCGACTGGGACAGCGCATCGGCAGCGGTGCGATGGGCGTCGTGTGGCAGGCGCTCGACGAGCGGCTGCACCGCACGGTCGCGGTGAAACAGCTCCTTCCCCAGCCGGGTGTGAGCCCCGCGCAGGCCGAAGAGGGCCGGCTCCGGTCGATGCGGGAGGGCCGGATCGCCGCCCGGCTGCAGCACCCGAACGCCATCACGGTGTACGACGTGGTGGACGACGACGGGCAGCCGTGGCTGGTGATGGAGTACCTGCCGTCCCGCAGTCTCGCCGCCGAGCTGGACGAGCGGATGACGATCCCGCCGCAGGAGGCCGCGAGGATCGGCGCTGAGGTGGCCACCGCGCTCGTGGCCGCGCACGCCGCGGGGATCGTGCACCGGGACATCAAGCCCGCGAACGTGCTGCTCGGTTCGGAGGGCAGCGTCAAGATCACCGACTTCGGCATCTCCCGCGCGGTCGGTGACGTGACCGTGACGGCAACCGGCATGCTCGCCGGCACGCCCGCGTATCTCGCGCCCGAGGTCGCCAAGGGCATGGAGCCAACGCCGGCGTCGGACGTGTTCTCCCTGGGGTCGACGCTGTACGTCTGCGTCGAGGGTCATTCGCCGTTCGGGTTGAGCGAGAACACCCTCGCGCTGCTGCACGCGGTCGCGGCCGGCAAGATCACCCCGCCGCGCCAGGCCGGTCCGATGACCGCGCTGTTGATGCGGTTGCTACGGACCGACCCGGCCGAGCGGCCGACCATGATGGCCACCAAAGAGGCGCTGTCGGCGATCGCCGCGGGCCGTTCGGTCCCGCCGGGTGTCCTGAGCGGCACGTACGACGGCCCCACGGTCGCGCACCGCACACCGCCGCCGATCTCGGCCCCGATCCCGGTGCAGCAGCCGCCCAAACCGCACCAGGTGACCAGGTTGGACGCCAACCCGCTGGCCGAGCCGCGAAGAACCGCACCGGGCGGCTTCGGTCCGGTGAGCTCGACCGGCTCCGGCAATCCGGTCGGCCCGGTCGGTCCGGTCGACCACACACCGCCCACGGCGCCGAAGCCGGGCCGGGATGTCAAGCGGATCGTGCTGACCGTGCTCGCGATCATCGGTGCCGCCCTGGTCGGTGTGCTCGTCGCGAGCCTGTTCACCCGCTCCAAGTCGACCGACGCGTCGCCGGGGCCGACGACACCGCTGCCCACCACGAGCGTCACGGTCACCCAGACAGGCAGCTCGACGCCGAAGCCCAGCACGTCCAGCAGCCGGACGTCGTCGTCGAGTTCGTCGTCCTCCTCGTCCAGTTCGAGCAGCTCGCAGAGCGACAACCTCGACGGCGGCGACGACTTCGTCAAGCAGTACTACGACCTGCTGCCGCAGAACCCCGAGGCGGCCTGGAACGAGCTGACCCCCAAGGCGCAGGCGAAGAGCGGCGGCAAGAAGGCGTTCTTCGACTTCTACGCGGACTTCGACGACGTGAAGGTCGTGGACACCAACCAGAACGGCAACATCGTCACCGGGACGGTCAAGTTCAAGAAGAAGAACGGCGGCGAGACCTCCGAGGGCTACCGGTTCGTCCTCGTCAAGCAGGGCGACAAGTTCCTGATCGACGACTTCGCCAAGACCAATGGGGGCTAGCCGGCGACCTTCGCCGCCACCTCGGTGAGCGCGCTCAAGAACGCCTTCACAGCCGGGTTTTCCGCGTTCGACTGGCGGATCGCGGCATAGATCTCGCGGACCACGGTGGGCTTGCGCACCCGTCGGGCGACCACGCCCGAGTGCGGGTTGTCCAAGCCGAGCCGGGGAATGAGCGCGACGCCGAGGCCGGCGGCCACAAAGCCCTGCGCGGTCTGGTAGTCCTCCGCCTCCACCGAGAAGTGCGGGGTGAAACCCGCTGCGGCACAGGCGTTTCGGACGACCTCGGCGCACGGTCCGCTGTGCCATTCGGCGTTCACCCACGGCTCGTCGGCGAGGTCGGCCAGATCGAGGACGCGTTTGCCGGCCAGCCGGTGGCCGCGCGGCAGCACCACGCGCAGCGGGTCCTGCAGCAGGTGGATCAGTTTCAGGCCGGTCCGCATCGTGTTCACCCGGTGGTTCAGCACGATCGCCACGTCCGCGTTGCCCGTCACCACCTCGGGCAGCGGGTCCTCGGGGTCGATGAGTTTCATGTCGATCCGCAGGCCCGGGTGTTCCTTACGGAGCCGCACTATCGACGGCGGCACCAGGGCGATGCCCGCGGTGGCGAAGTAACGCACCGACAGGTAGCCGGTTCGGCCCGCTTTCAGATCCTTGAGCGCGGTCTCCGCGTCCGTCAGGTTCCTGCTGAGGATCTCCGCGTGGTCGGTGAGCAACTGGCCGGCCGCGGTCGGGCGGACACCCCGGCCGACGCGCTCCAGCAACGGGATACCCGCCTCCCGCTCCAGCACGGCCAACTGTTGGCTGACCGCGGACGGCGTGTAGCCGAGGTTTCCCGCGGCCGCCGTGACCGAACCGCTGGTCACGACCGCCCTGAGGATCTGCATCCGGCGCACGTCCAACATGGACCGACCTTACAGGATTACTTAACGGTTGATGTACATAATTTCACTTGTGCTGCCAAGTTAGCTCCGGCACCGTTGGCGCCATGGGCGGCAAGGGCACGTTGGCGCGGATGTGTTTACTGGCGCTGCTGTGGGGATCCAGCTTCCTGTGGATCAAGCTGGCGCTGCGGTCGTTCTCCCCCGGCCAGATCGCCCTCGGCCGGATCATCCTCGGCGCGGCCGTCCTTTTCGCCCTGACGTACGCGGGTCGCAAGCGTTTGCCGCGTGGCCGCCGGACGTGGGCGTACCTCACGGTGGCGGCCTTCTTCGGCAGCGCGCTGCCGTTCTTCCTCTTCGGGCTGGGCGAGAAGACCATCGACTCGGGTCTCGCAGGCGTACTGAACGCGACGACCCCATTGTGGGCGTTGCTGATCGCGGTGGTGTTCCGGATGGAACGCAACCTGTTCTCGCTCAAGATGCTCGGCCTGCTGCTGGGGTTCGTCGGCGTGCTGGTGATCTTCGCCCCCTGGCAGGCGCACGGCCTGGCGAGCTGGGGTTCGCTGGCGGTCCTGGCGGCCGCGGCGAGCTACGCGGTCGCGTACACATGCATCGGCCGCGCGATGACCGGCAGCGGTGTGGCGCCGATCGCCCTGTCCGCCGGGCAACTGCTGATCGGCACCGGCATGAGCGCGCTGATGCTGCCGATCGACGGGTTCGGCCCGATCACGATCCAGCCGGTCAGCGCGCTGGCCGTGCTGATCCTCGGCCTGTTCGGCACCGGGTTCGCGTTCGCCCTGAACTACCGGCTGATCGCGGACGTCGGCGCGGTGACCGCGACCTCCGTGGGCTACCTGCTGCCGGTGGTGTCCGTGCTCCTCGGTGCCGTCGCGCTGCACGAAGCGATCACCGTCCGCGTGGTGATCGGCATGGTCGTCGTGCTCGTCGGTGTCGGGCTGACGCGCTGGCAGCCCAGGCAACGGCCCGCTGACGAGATCGAGATCACACCAGCCGTCGGTCAGAGGCCCAGCGAGACAGTTCGTAACGCCATCTCCTCGGTGACGGCCTCGTCGCGGGACGGGATGCGAACCGGCGCCGGCCGGTTCTTGATCAGCTCCGCAACGGTGATCGATCCGGCACGCATGTGCCGGCGACCAGTCGTGGGACGATCCACTGTTACTTCCTCGCCTGTGTCTTCTGACAGCTAAGTCTTCTTACAGCTGGTGTTCGATACGGCTTGTCGAGTACCCGGCGCTACCACCCGTTCGATCGATCGGGGGTGTGTAACACCTCGTCTGTAGCTCGATTGGGCCAGCGGTGACCGCCGGCATTGCCTGTATCGGCCCGTTCGGGCGAGGACTTAATGGGTAACTTCGGAACTGATCTTCGGATTGCTACCGGAGGTGAACCGCAGGCGCCGTTGCTCGGTGTACGTGGTGCCGTCCTTCTTGGTGACGGTCACCTCACTGACCGTGGTCCCCTGGTTCGGGTCGATGCCGATCCGCCGCACCTGGATCGATTTGATGTCGGCGTACCGCGCCTTGAAGGCGTCCGCGCCCTGCGTGCGCATGCCGCCGGTAGTCATCTGGTACGCCGCGTCCGGGTTGCTCGTAACCGCTTTGTAGAAGGCTTCGGTCCGGTCGCCGATCTCCTTCGGGTCGTTCATGGCGAGCGCGATCCCCGGCATGGTTTCGCGGACCGGCGGAGTGTACGTCGGCGACGGAGGCGCGCTCGGCACGGTCGCGCTGTCCGTCAGCGTGGCCTGCGGGCTGCTGTCGGTCGGCGGCCGGCGGGTCGCGGTCACGCTCGACTTCGGCTCGGTGTGCCTGTCGCTGGTGTGCGTCGGCCTGGCCGTGTCGGTCGCCGTCGGGTCGGTCGGCGTGAGGATGAGCATCGGCAGGCTGGGGTAGTTCGGCAGCGCGTCGATCGTGCTCGGACTGCGCGGCTGGCCCATCAGCGCGGACGCGGCGAACACCAGGCCCACGACCACGGCGAGGGACGCTCCCACGGCGAACCACGCGGCCGTTCGCCAACTGCGCGGCGGCGTCACCGAGGCGGGAACCGTGCCGAGGTCGAACTTGCGCAGGCCGGGCACGGTCTGCTCGACCAGGCTCTCCGGCTCGATCCGGGCATGGGCGGGCGCGTGCGGGTACTGGATCGCGGGCGTCCACGTGCCCGGATGCTGGCTGTGGCGGCCGGTCGCCGCTCCCTGCTGCCCGCTGGTCATGCTTGTGTGACCCTTCTCACTGCCTGTCATGACGCGACTACGCAAGATCACGACGGCAAGGTGACCACCTGGAACTCCTCGCCCAGCCGACCGGCGCCCAACCCGTGCTTCCCGGCGACCGCGCCGAACCCGGCACGCAGGTCGTCCTCAAGGCTGGCCCACGCCCCGACCTGGGAGACGTGCGACCGCAACGCCTGGATCTTGCGGGCGAACGTGTCGGTGACGTCCACGACGTGATTGGGCAGATGAGCTGGCGCGTCGCTGATCCACAGCTCCTGGACCGACCAGGGCTCCAGCCCCTCGTCGTCGAGCAGCTCGGGGAACGCGTGCGGGTTGCGGGCGTCCGGATAGACGGCGGCGACCGTGGCCTCGCCCACGGCACGGTGGTCCGGATGGGAGGTGACGATCCGGTCCCAGTTGATCTCCGGCGACCAGGTGAGCACGCGGTCAGGACGCACTTCGCGGATCACGCGGGAGATGTCCTCGCGCAGCTGGAGGGAAGCGACGACGGCGCCGTCCGGGTGGGTCAGGAACGTGACGTCCTGCACACCGAGCACAGCGGCGGCGGCTCGCTGCTCGGCCATCCGCCGCTCGGCGGTCGCACCTCGGTCCGCGCCAGCCGGTCCGCTGGCCTCACCACGGGTGCAGACACAGTACGAAACCTTGATCCCGGCGTCGGTCCACCTCGCGACCGTGCCGCCCGCACCGAAGTCGACGTCGTCGGGATGGGCGGTGACGACCAACGCTGTCCCAGTGCTCACCCACGCCAGGGTAAGCGGTGCCGAACCACCAAGATCCCCCTGGTGGGGCGCTGAAACCAACGTCGCACGACCGGGTGAAACGCCTTGACAAGGACCGACTACGAGTCGCTCTTGTACTTCTTCTGGGTGGACTCCAGGGCCTTGATGGCCACGCCGCCGGAGGCCGCGCCCAGCAGGATCGCCAGGACGTCGAGGAACCCGCCGCCCAGGCTGAACAGGCCGGCGATCACGGCCCCCGCGGTGGTCACCCCGGCGACCGGCCACCGGCTGGTGATGTACCGCGCGACGTCACCACCGCCCGCCCGTCGCTTCGCGGCCGAGTTCAGCATGGCGAGGTAACCCACGTGGGCGAGGACACCCACCAGAGCCACAATGACGACGATCAAGGCGATCAAGTCCAGCATGACTCCAGTGTGCCCGTTTCTGGACCGACACGGATGGGTGATCGCCCGGATCGTCCCCTGAGATTGCCTGTGATGTCGCCCGCTCACGGCCTGTTTCGAACAAGGACCTCGACGCAGGCCCTAACGGCCGAGCCGGCCACGCCCCAGGTTCAGCAGCGCCATCGCCAGCTGGCGGCCCTCCGGCCCCAGTTCCCGGTAGCGGGCCAGCACGTCCATCTCGCGGTTGTAGACGATCTTCGGCCCGCCCGCGGCCATCCGGGCGGCGCCGATCGTCTTGGACACCTCCACCCGGCGTTTCACCAGCCGCAGTATTTCCGCGTCGAGCCAGTCGATCTCCTCGCGCAGCTCGGCGATGTCCGGCGTGGCCGTCGCGGCCGTCGCGGCGGCTGGGGTTTCCGGCGTGTCCTCGGTGGTCGGGGTCATCGGCTCAGTCCTGTCTTTCGGGAATCCAGGCCCGGAGCCGACGAAGCCCCCGGGTCCGAGGACTCCGGGGGCTCGTGGAAGCTGCGCGCGCGTCAGGCGACCACGGGAACCGAAGTCCGGGTCCCGTAGTAAAAGTAAAATCGCCCTGTCCGCACGGGTTCATCCTGACACAAGTCGGCGCCGCCAGTCGACCCGGGTGTGGACGACGAGGCTGACGACGAGCCACCCGATCGGGAACGCGGGCCAGAAGAACGGGATGCCCGACAACACCCACCGCGCGATCAGCAGCGCGCTGACCAGCACGACCACAGCGGCGTGGATCCGCAGTGGCCGGGCGGGCAGGCGACGGGCGGGTGGCCGCTGCCGTGGCAGGTCGCTGGTGAGTTCGGTGAGTTCGTGCCGATAGCGCGCGGCGTACACGGCCGCCAGGCGCTCCTCGGTCTCGGTGAGGGTGAGCCGGCCTTCGCCGCCGGCCGTCTGGACTGTGGAGGCGACTTCGTGACGTTCCGCGTCCGAAGCCAGGACCTGCTCTGTACTCATGCCCCCATGGTCTGCGCGTACTCCTCGCGCGGCGTCGGCTCGGCGTCGTCATCTTCGGCTACGTCGTCCGACGTAGTCCGCTTCAGCAGCTTGCCGAGCACGACCGACCCGATCACCACGCCACCCAGGACCATCACCCACGACAGCAGGCCCGAGTCGATGAACTGGCTGACCCCGGACAACGCGGCCCCGACCGCGGTCCAGATGGCCGCCCACACCACCGACGAGATCGCCGCGAACAGCGTGAACCGGCGCAGCGGCATCCGCAGCGCCCCAGCCAGGACGGGTGCGAGCGTGTGCGCGACCGACACGAACCGCGCGGTCACCAGCAACCAGCCGCCGGTGTCCCCGACCAGGCGTTCGGCCTGCGCCCACCGTTTCGGTCCGGCCTTGCGCCCGACCCAGCCGTGCTTGATCGCCGGGCCCATCCACCGGCCGAGCCCGTACCCGGCCAACTGCCCGGCCAGGCACCCCACGGCCGCCGCCACCCCGGCTATCGGCGCCCATGACACGTGCAGCACCCCGATGCACGCGCCGACCAGGACCTCGCCCGGCAGGATGACGCCGATGACGAGCGTGGTCTCCAGGAACGACAACACGAAGATCGTCACCAGCACCAACACCGGCGCCAGTGCGTGCAGGTTCGGCATCAGATCCTCGAACACGATCTCGTCCCCCAGTCTCTCTCCCCGGCTGTTTCCGCACTTCAGACTCTCGCCTGGCGACGGCGTACGGATCAGGGATGCGCCCCCGAAAACCCTGGAAACGGTCCCTGAATACCCGGTGAAGCCCCCTACGACCAGGGAACCCCACCCCGTCTACCTGGGCAAACCAATTTCGGCCTGGTTCTATGCCTGACGAACTGGCCGGGTCCTGTGACCTGAGACCCGCACACTTGTGCGAGGCGCGCGGGGTTTTGTCGGTGGGGGCGAGTACGGTTTACCGCGATGAGCGCCCTGTTCGAGCTTCCCGGAACCACCCCCGTCAACCCGGCCGTCGCCGCCCTGATCGACGGGCTGAACGACCGACAGCGTCAGGCCGTCGAGCACAGCGGGTCGCCGCTGCTCGTGGTCGCGGGCGCCGGATCGGGCAAGACCCGGGTGCTGACCAGGAGAATCGCCTACCTGCTCGCGGCGCGGGACGTGCATCCCGGGCAGATCATGGCGATCACGTTCACCAACAAGGCCGCCGCGGAGATGAAGGAGCGTGTGGCCGACCTGATCGGCGGCCGCGCCCGAGTGATGTGGGTCTCCACGTTCCACTCGATGTGCGTGCGGATCCTGCGCCGTGAGGCCAAGTCGTTGGGCATGTCGTCGAACTTCTCGGTGTACGACTCGGACGACACCCGCCGGCTGATCACGCTGGTGGCCCGTGATCTCGATCTCGATCCGAAGCGGTACTCGGCGCGGTCGCTCGCGGTGCAGATCTCGAACCTGAAGAACGAGCTCGTCGGCCACGAGGACGCGGCCGGGCGCGCCACCAACGACTTCGAGCGCCGGGTCGCCGAGGTCTACAGCACGTACCAGAGCAGGCTGACCCAGGCGAACGCGTTCGACTTCGACGACCTGATCATGCGCACGGTCGAGCTGCTGCAGGCGTTCCCGGAGGTCGCCGAGTACTACCGGCGGCGGTTCCGGCACGTGCTCGTCGACGAGTACCAGGACACCAACCACGCGCAGTACATGCTGGTCCGCGAGCTGGTGGGGACGGGCGAAAGCGGCGTCGAGCCGGGCGAACTGTGTGTGGTCGGCGACGCGGACCAGTCGATCTACGCGTTCCGCGGCGCGACGATCCGCAACATCGAGGAGTTCGAGCGGGACTACCCGCAGGCCACCACGATCATGCTGGAGCAGAACTACCGCTCGACGCAGACCATCCTGTCCGCGGCCAACGCGGTGATCTCCCGCAACGAGGGCCGCAAGGACAAGCGGCTGTGGACCGACCAGGGCGACGGCGAGAAGATCGTCGGCTACGTCGCCGACAACGAGCACGACGAGGCCGCGTTCGTGGCCGGCGAGATCGACCGGCTCGTCGACCAGGGCGACGCGAACAACAGCGACATCGCGGTGTTCTACCGCACCAACAACCAGTCCCGTGTGTTCGAGGAGATCTTCATCCGGCTCGGGCTGCCGTACAAGGTCGTCGGCGGCGTGCGGTTCTACGAGCGACGGGAAGTCCGGGACGCGTTGGCGTACCTGCGAGTGCTCGCCAACCAAGAGGACACGGTGTCGTTGCGCCGGATTCTCAACGTGCCCAAACGCGGCATCGGTGACCGCGCGGAGGCCGTGGTGGCCACGCACGCCGAGCAGGAACGGATCTCGTTCAACGCCGCGCTTCGCAAGGCCGCGGCGGGCCAGGTGCCGTTGCTCAACCCGCGTTCGGAGAGGTGCATCAGCACGTTCGTCGAACTCGTGGACTCGTTGCGGGCGTTGGTCGGCGACGGCCTCGGCGTCGCCGAACTGCTTGAGGCGATCATCGACCAGACCGGCTACCAGGTCGAACTGGAGGAGAGCGAGGACCCGCAGGACGCCACCCGGCTGGACAACCTGCGCGAACTGGTCACCGTGGCCAGGGAGTTCGCCCAGGTGCCGCCGCCTGTCGACGACGAGGAGACCGCGCCCCGGCAGGGTTCGCTCGAAGCGTTCCTTGAGCGGGTGTCGTTGGTGGCGGACGCGGACCAGGTGCCGGACGCCGAGTCGGACGGAGTTGTGACGCTGATGACGTTGCACACCGCCAAGGGCCTGGAGTACCCGGTCGTGTTCAGCACCGGTTGGGAGGACGGCGTCTTCCCGCACCAACGGGCGTTGAGTGACCCGGTCGAGCTGGCCGAGGAGCGCCGGCTCGCGTACGTCGGCATCACGCGTGCGCGCGAACGCCTGTACATCTCGCGCGCGATCATGCGGTCCGCGTGGGGACAGCCGTCGACCAACCCGGCGTCCCGGTTCCTCGACGAGATCCCGGCCGACCTGATCGACTGGCGCCGGCTCGAACCCGTCCGCCGGTCCGGCCCGTCCGCGGCGACCACGTGGGGCAGCCGGACCGGATCGGACTCGGCCCAGGCGCGGATCGCCGAGCAGGGCATGCGGTCCACGCCGTTCAAGGGATGGAAGGACACCCCGGCGCTCAAGCTCGAAGCGGGCGACCGGGTGAACCACGACAAGTACGGCCTCGGCACTGTCGTCGCCACCGACGGCGCCGGCCCGCGCGCCACCGCGACCATCGACTTCGGCAGCTCCGGCACGATCCGGCTGATGCTGATCGGGAGCGTCCCGCTCGTCAAACTCTGAGCTGATGACGAATCAGGGACGCCTACGGGTGTTCCCGGATGCGTGTCGCGCATCGTGGGTACAAGATCTTGGATGGGAATCTCGGGGGACCACTTTCCGAGTGAGGTAACTAGCACGCGTATCGGAGAATTTGTGAACACCAAGCCCATCCAGGACGCCGTCAGCAACTGGTTCCGCCGCACCGCGGGGGGTGACCAGCGGCCGGTGATGTTCGACATCGACCGGACATACCCGGCCTTGCGTCGGCTCGACCACGCGTATTCGGACATTCGGAGCGAGTTGGAGGAGGTCATCAAGGATCGGGATGTGCTGCCCGCCTACCACGACCTCGATCCGGACCAGGCGGACATCTCGAACGCGACGCCCAAGGAGTGGAAGATCTTCTACCTCTGGGCGATGGGGGAACGAGCCGAGCCGAACGCGACGAAGTGCCCGAAGACCACCGCGCTGATTTCCTCCATCCCGAACGTGTTCCAGGCGTTCTTCTCGATCCTGGAGCCGGGCAAGTCGATCCCCGAGCACGAGGGCCCGTACTGCGGGTACCTCCGCTACCACCTCGGCCTGATCGTCCCGCCGGACTCGCCGCCGAAGATCCGCGTGCGTGACCAGTGGTACACGTGGCAGGAGGAGCAGAGCGTCCTGTTCGACGACAGCTGGAACCACGAGGTCGTCAACGAGAGCACGGGTGAGCGGATCGTCCTGATCGTGGACATCCTGCGGCCGATGCCGCTCCCGCAGACCATCATCAACCACGGCGTGGCCCGGGTGGCCCGGTACGTCTACGGTCGCAAGGTCATGAAGCGGGCCGCGGCCGGCATGACCGGCTGAGACTCTCGTTCGGGCAGGTCGGGCCGGATCTCCCGGCCCGAACCTCGCTCACCTGTGCGAAAACTGTCAGACCCCCATGCTTGACTAGCACCTATGAAGATCACAAAGGTCAAGCAAGGGGTAGCGCGGTGGACGAAATCCTGTTTCGGGCGCTTGTCGAAGCTGTCGACGGCTATCTGGGCAGGGTCGAGCGGATCGCCGCGCTCTCCTCGGAGGCCGGTATCGAGCTGGCCAGGCTCGTCGGCGCGTGGCGCTCCCTGCTCGGACAGCACCCACCCGCCCGGCGCGGCCGGTGCGCGGGGTGCCGGGCACCGGGGATGTGCTCGGTCTGGCAGGTCGCCGGGGCGTGGTTCGTCAGAGCGTGATGCCGCGCGCGGCCAGCCAGGTCTGCGGGTCGATCTTCTTGCCGCTCGGGTCCCAGACCTCGAAGTGCAGGTGGGTGCCGGTGGACTGGCCGCGGTTGCCCATCCGGGCGATCTGGTCGCCGGCCTTGACGCGTGCGCCTTCGTGCGTGGTGATCGAGTCCATGTGGCCGTAGACGGTGATGTAGCCGTCCGGGTGCTGGATCCGGACCCACAGGCCGAACCCGCTCGCCGGGCCGGCCTCGATCACGACGCCGTCGGCGACCGCCACCTCCGGCGACCCGAACTGTCCGGCGATGTCCACGCCGAAGTGGTTCGTGCCCCACCGGTAACCGAAACCGGACGTGAACACGCCCTGGGCCGGCTTCACGTACTTGGGCCCGGCCGCCTCCTGCTTGGCCGCGTTGTCCTGCGCGGTCCGGCTGGCGATCATCTGGGCGCTCTTGGAGAACTTCTGCGCCTCGACACCACCGTCGGTCGTGTGCGCGACAGTCAGGATCTCAGGAGCGGCCGAAGAGTCACCACCAACGCCGAACGCGGCCGACGCGTCCACGGGGGCGATGTCGTCAGACGGCGAAGAGCCCTTGAGGGTCTGACCAGCCGCGGCCGCGGCGATCGCGCCGAGCGCGACGGCGGCGACAACCACGCGTCCGCGCAGCGCTGCGGGAGGCGCCGGGAGGCGGTGTACGCCTCGGCGGTCGCGGGTGTCGTCACTGGTGCGCTCAAGCGCCTCCAGGACCACCGCGGACCGTGTATGGCCGCCGGGGGAGCGGTGCTGGGACAAAGCCTGCCCTTCTGCCTCGGGGAGATCCGGGCGGCACCTCAGCTCGCGGGGGCGAGCGTCGGCGGCGGACACCGGGCGGGGGATCCCGGGTGAGTGGCTCGGGGAAACCACTCTGTCCAGCCGTGACCGGACCGTGACAACGGACCGGGGGACAGTAACGAAGGGAGACAGTCCACGGCAACTTCCCAGACGCCCGTTGTGCCGTCCAGGTTGCCCAGAAAGCCCACTATCCAGTGACTATTACCCAAAGTTAAATCCACATAACACGCCAGGATGTGATCTGCGTTACCCCATCCGAGCGACCCACCCCCTCCCCACCCCCTCCCCACCCGCCCAACCAACCCACCCAACGAACCAACCCACCCACCCAGCCTCATCCCATCCGCCAAGCCGAGCCTCACCCATCCACCCGCCCAACCTCCTCCGGCCGACACACCCACCCTCGTCCCGCGCGCGCCCACCCTCGTCCCGCTCACCTCGTCCCACCGACATGTCCACCCTCGCCCACCGACCTGTCCGGCCTCATCCGTCCGCGCACCCATCCCACCCACCCAGCCTCAGTCCGTCCCCACGCCCAGCCTCATCTGACCGACACGTCGAGCCTCGTCTGTCCGCGCACGCATCCCACCTACCCAGCCTCAGTCCGTCCCCACGCCCAGCCTCATCTGACCGACACGTCGAGCCTCACCCATCCGCACACTCATTCCATCCGCACACCCAATTCCATCAGCGCACTCACCCCATCAGCGCACTCATCCCGTCCGCCGAGCCTCGTCCCACCGCATGCCCCCACTCACGCGCCCAGCCCGTCCATCCCACGCACCCCATCCCACGCACCCCATCCCGTCCGCCCAGCTTCATCCCGCCTGCTCAGCCTCGTCCCGCCGACACGTACAGCCTCATCCCATCCGCAGACTCATCCCGTCGGCCGAGTCTCATCCCACTCGCGTGCCCCGCTCACCGCGGCCAGCCCGTCATCCACACGCCCCCATCCACGCACCAGCTTCATCCCGCCCGCCAAGCCTCGGCCCCCCGACACGCCCTGCCTTATCGACCCCCACACCCCATCCCACCCACCCAGCGCTCGTCCCATCCCGCCTCGTCGCACACACCCAAACTGCATCCCGTCGACGCGCCCAACCTCGTCCAACCACGCCCCATCCCACGCGCCCAGCTTGATCCCGCCCGCGCACCCAAACCTCATCCTGTCGACATACCCAGCCTCATCCACCCACGCACCCAATCTCACATGCCAGCCTCATCTCACCCACACACCGAGCACCTCACTCGACCCACACCTGATACCTCACCCCACTTACACCGCGCCTCATCGAACCGCCCCATCCCCACCGCCCCACCAAGCTCCACAGCCCGCCAAGCCCACTCAAGAAACCGGACAACCCCCCCATTACCACCCCCGGAAAGCCCAACAGCCAGGCCGACATCGACAAGCCGATCATCTGTCCGTCCATCGCCCGCCCCTGCCTAAGTGCACCTCGGCCGTCCTTAGTCCCGGCGGCCCTCGACTCGGCGGCCGTCAACCCGCCTGGGACGGCGGCTGTTTTCGCACGCCGGCAGCGGGGCCCGGTGATCAAGGGTGGTGGTCGGAGTGGGTGGGGCGTTGGCGAAGGGGCAGTTGGGATGGGTCATTCGGGCGGTGACGGGGGTGATGGTCTGGGGCTTTGTGTTGATGGGCGGGTTTGGGGGTTGGGGTGGGGTGGTGGATTTGGCGGCCAGGCGGGCCGGGGTGGTGGGGGCTTGCTAGGTTCGGGGGCAATGAGCTCCCGGACTCGATCTTCGGACAGCCGGCCGGCGCGGTCGTCGGCGGGCGATCAGGCAGATGGCGACGGCGACCGGACAGATGCTGTCGGCGGCCGGTCGGATGGTGGCGGTGCCGCCGCTTTGTCCCCTCGGGTTGGGTGGGGGGATGTGCCGCTGCTTTTGAAGGTCGCGGTGGTGGTCGCGGCTTTGGCGGCTGGGCTTCTTTCCGTTGGGCCGTTTGTCGGGGTGGTCAGTCCGGAGTTGACGCCCGCGTATCACAGTGGGTTTCTTCTCGTTCTGCTCGCTGCTGTGCCGGTGGTGTTGGCTGTCGGTTTGCTTGTGGGTGGGCGGGCTGTTGGGGCCGCTGGGGTGCTTGTCGGGTCTGCTTTGTTGGGGCTCGGGCGGGTTTTTCGGGACCTTCAGCTGGTGTCCGGGCCGCTGGTGGCTTCGCGGCCGGAGTTGGCGGTCGCGACGAGTTTGGCGCCGCTGAAGGCAGGCACCGGGACTTGGCTGCTGATCGCTGGGAACGCGCTGACCCTTGTGGCCGGGATGCTTGTGATTGTCCGGGCCGGGGCGCGGCCGGGGTCGGTTGTCGCCGTCGAGTTCGAAGAGGATGGTGGGCAGCGCAGGCAGTTGCTCGCCGGCGGGCTGGTTTTCGGTGGGTTGGCCACGCTTGGCCTGCTGATGCCGGCGTTCTATTCGGACAACGCGTTCGTGCTCACCCCCGACCTGATGAACGGGCCCGGGATGGCCGCCGCCGGTGGGTGGCTGATGGCGGCCGCGGCCCTGTTCGGTTCCGTTCTCGCCGCCACCTCGCAGTCGCCGAAGTTCGGCCGGGGTGTGCTGCTGGGGTTGGGTGTCGCGGTCCTCGGGGTGTTGCTGCCGTCGCAGATCGCGGCCGCGGCCGTGGAGTGGCTGCAGACCGATGGTCTTTCGGTCGTGGCCACGGTCGGCGCGATCGGGCTGATCGGCACCGCGGTCTGGCCGGCCGGGTACGTGCCGTGGCGGCAGAGCGAGACGAAGCTGGGCACGCTCACCACGTACCGGTCGCACGTCGTCGCCGGTGTGCTCGCGATCCTGGCCGGGATCACCGGGCTCCTCGGCCGGGCAGCCGACCTGGTCGTGGTGGAGCGCCCCACGGACAAGCCGATCACCCAGACCGACCTGCTCATCCTCTTGTCGAGGGTACGTCCCCAGTCGTACGCCGACCGGCTTCTGCTGCCCGCCGGGCTGTTGCTGCTCGTGCTCGGCGTGCTGTTGCTGATCAAGCCGATCGCCGCGGCCGTACGGCCGGCGTTGAGCGTCGGGTGGGTGGCGATGCCACTCGCCGGCCTGGGCGCGCTCGACGCGGTGGTCACGGCCACCAACACCAGCACCGCGATCCGCTCGGGCACAGGTGTGGTGTGGACGGTCATCGCGGTCGTCCTGGCCATCGCCGCGGCGGTGTTCGCAGGCGCGGCAGGTGGGCTTGAACGGGACACCCTCGAACAGGACGAGGAACGGCGTACGAATATCGTCCTGGCCGCCCCGATCGTGGCCGCGGCCATGTTCGCCGTCGGCGCCTTCGGCTTACCGACGATGCGCGCGGCCGAGTTCGCCGCCCCCGGCCTTTGGCAGAACCTCCGGCTGGCCTCGTGGGGCTTGTTGCTTGCTGTGGTGGCCATACTCATCGCCATCGGCATCGCCACCCGCAGCCGCCCAGGGCGGGCTGCCATGTTGTTGCTGGGCGCGGCCGCGGTCGTCGGCGTGCACGCCATGGAGTTCCCGTTGACCTCCGCGCGCGCGGCGGGCGCGGAGGTCGGGCCCGGGACATGGTTGTCGCTGGCGTGCATCGCGGCGTTGGTGATCAGCGCGTTCGTGGCCCTGGCGGTACGTCCAGAGCGGCGATGACCCCGATCAGGGTGCTGCTGGTCGAACTCGAACCGGACGACCTGGCGACCAGGACACTCGCGCGGGCACTGCGGGACGAAGGTGCCGAAGTCGTTTACACGTCCGCCCACACAGCAGCGGAGGTCGCAGCCACCGCCGCCCAGGAGGACGTCCGCGCCGTCGGGTTCGTCGTACGGTCCGACGAGCACAGGCGGATGTGCGCTGAGCTGGCCGGACAGGACGGCATCGTGGTGTTCGCCACTGTCGAAGAGGACACACCCGAAACCGGTGGAATCGCAGTTTTTCGGGACGGATCCGTGGCCGCGATCGTGGCGTGGGCCGAAAAACTGGGTTGACATGTGGCGGCGGTCACGCCCGGTGACCGACCTCACCAGGTCCGGCGCCCCGGCCCGCGAACCAGGTCGCTAGGGTCTTTTCGTCCAACGCAGTGCGCATATGGTGGAGCAGGAGCTCTCAGTGGACCTGTACGAGTACCAGGCGAAGGACCTCTTCGCCGCCCACGGAGTGCCGGTGCTGCCGGGCTCCGTGGCTGACAACCCCGAAGACGCCAAAGCGATCGCCGCTGGCCTCGGTGGCCGCGTCGTGGTCAAGGCCCAGGTGAAGACCGGCGGCCGCGGCAAGGCCGGCGGCGTGAAGCTGGCCGACGACCCCGAGGACACCCAGGCGAAGGCCAAGGGAATTCTCGGCCTCGACATCAAGGGCCACATCGTCCGCCGCGTGCTGGTCACGCCCGCGTCGGACATCGCCGAGGAGTACTACTTCTCGTTCCTGCTCGACCGGGCGAACCGCAAGTTCCTCGCGATGGCGTCCGTCGAAGGCGGCATGGACATCGAAGAGGTCGCCGCCACCAAGCCCGAGGCGCTGGCCAAGATCCTGATCGACCCGATCGAGGGGGTGGACCTGGCCAAGGCCAACGAGATCGTGGCCGCCGCGAAGTTCCCCGAGGCGGTCGCCGGCCAGGTCGCCGACGTCATCGTCCAGCTGTGGGACGCCTTCGTGGCCGAGGACGCCACCCTGGTGGAGGTCAACCCGCTGGTCCGGGACCCACGGGACAAGATCTTGGCGTTGGACGGCAAGGTCACGCTGGACGAGAACGCGTCCTTCCGGCACCCGGCGCACGCCGACCTGGTGGACGTCGCCGCCGAGGACCCGCTCGAAGCCGCGGCCAAGGCCAAGGACCTCAACTACGTCAAGCTGGACGGGCAGGTCGGGATCATCGGCAACGGCGCCGGCCTGGTTATGTCCACTTTGGACGTCGTGGCCTACGCCGGGGAGCGGCACGGCGGCGTCAAGCCGGCCAACTTCCTGGACATCGGCGGTGGCGCGTCGGCCGAGGTGATGGCCAACGGGCTGGAGATCATCCTGTCCGACCCGGACGTGCGCAGCGTCTTCGTGAACGTGTTCGGCGGCATCACCGCGTGCGACGCGGTCGCCAACGGCATCGTGCAGGCGTTCAAGCTGCTGGAGTCCCGCGGCGAAGCGGTCACCCGGCCGATCGTGGTCCGGCTGGACGGCAACAACGCCGACGAGGGCCGCCGCATCCTCACCGAGGCCGCGCTGCCCGGCCTCGAACAGGTGGACACAATGGACAACGCGGCCGACAAGGCCGCCGCGCTTGCAGCGGGGGCGTGAGACAGATGGCCATCTTCCTCAACGAGAACTCCAAGGTCATCGTCCAGGGCATGACCGGGTCCGAGGGCACCAAGCACACCAAGCGGATGCTCAAGGCGGGCACCAACATCGTCGGCGGGGTGAACCCGCGCAAGGCCGGCACCGAGGCCGACATGGACGGCACGCTGATCCCGGTGTTCGGCTCGGTGGCCGAGGCGATCGAGAAGACCGGCGCGGACACGTCGGTGATCTTCGTGCCGCCGAAGTTCGCCAAGGACGCGGTGCTTGAGGCGATCGACGCCGAGATCCGGCTCGCGGTCGTGATCACCGAGGGCATCCCGGTGCACGACTCCGCCTACTTCTGGGCGCACGCCGTGGCCAAGGGCAACAAGACCCAGATCATCGGGCCGAACTGCCCCGGGGTGATCTCGCCGGGCAAGTCCAACGCCGGCATCATCCCGGCCGACATCACCGGCCCCGGCAAGATCGGCCTGGTGTCCAAGTCCGGCACGCTCACCTACCAGCTCATGTACGAGCTGCGGGACATCGGTTTCTCGTCGGCCGTGGGCATCGGCGGCGACCCGGTCATCGGCACCACGCACATCGACGCGCTCCGGGCGTTCCAGGACGACCCCGAGACCGAGGTCATCGTGATGATCGGTGAGATCGGTGGCGACGCCGAGGAGCGGGCGGCCGCGTTCATCAAGGAGAACGTGACCAAGCCGGTCGTCGGCTACGTCGCCGGCTTCACCGCGCCCGAGGGCAAGACCATGGGCCACGCGGGCGCGATCGTGTCCGGCTCGGCCGGCACCGCCGCCGCGAAGAAGGAGGCCCTTGAGGCCGCCGGGGTCAAGGTCGGCAAGACGCCGAGTGAGACGGCGGCGTTGGCGAGGGCCATCGTCGAGGGCTGATTCGAGAGTTGTTCACCGGAGGGGCCGGGCGCTGGTGTAGCGTCCGGCCCTGCTGTGCATGTGGCGAAAGGCGCAATCCGGGAACCGACCGGCGCCCGGCCGCGTCCACAGTAGGAAACTTGTGTCCGTTTCGTAGAGCAGTTGAGCAGCTGAGGAGAGCCCCGCGATGACCTTCCCGAGCGGAGCACCGGGCGGTTACCCCGGGCAAGGCCCGTATCAGCCCCCGCCCGGCCCCGGTTACGGTCCCGGCCCGCACCAGGGTGGCGGCCTCAAGCTGAGCCTCGCGCAGATCCTGGCGCTCGGCGGCGCCGGTCTCGGCGTGCTCATCCTGTTCCTCGGTTTCGCGCCGGTCTTCACCGGTACCAGCTTCTACGAGTCCGTCGTCGGTTGGATTCCCGCGCTGTATCTCATCTCCGGTCTGCTTGAGCTGCCGGCGTTTCTCCCCGGTGACGACAAGAAGCCCGGCTTCCTGCCCGCGGTCGTGTCCGTCGGCGTGACGCTGACGTACCTGTTCTCGGTGTTCAGCCGAAGCGGACTGGCGGCCGGTGGGGTGCTGGTGCTCGTGTTCGGCATCTTGCAGACCGGTGCCACGGTCGTCGGCTACCTGTTCGAGGCGGGCATCATCAAGCCGCCGGCGCCGAGTCCGTACGGCATGGCGCCGGGCGGCTACCCGCCGCCGCCCGCTCCTGGTTTCCCGCAGACCGGCGGTTTTCCCGCGCAGCCGACGACGCAGCAGCCGATCCCGCAGCCCGGTGTCTACGGCGGTTCGCCCGGCCAGCAGACCCAGTTCGCGCCGCAGCAGGGCCAGTTCGGCCAGCCGGGCACCCCACCCGGCGGCTACCCGCAGCAGACGCCGCCGTCGTTCTGACCTTGACGTCCCGATCGGGCGGTCTGGATCTTCCAGGCCGCCCGATGTCTGTTATGGACACTGTGTGAACAGCGGCGATGTCGTTCACTTGATTGGTGGACTCGCGGCGTGCCCTCACCGGGATGATCCAATCGCGGTGTCAGGGTGGCGGGCATGTCGCTGTACCCGCCCGATCTGGAGGACGTCGACCCGGACGACGTGACGTACCCGGACGAGCCGGTGCAGGGCCGTGCCCGGGTTCTCTTCGGTGCCGCGATCGCGCCACTGCTCGTCGGGTACGCGGGTACGGCGGCGTTGCTCGCCCTGGTCATCTCGGTGGCGACCAGGGCCCATTTCTCGACAGGAGGGGTGCTCTCGGCGGCGATGCCCGGCTGGCTGGGCACGTACCAGGTGCCGCTCACCCTGGGCGGCCAGCACTTCGGTGCGTTGCCGCTGTTGCCGACCATCGCGGTCGCCCTGTACGTCGGCCGGACCGCTGGGAACGCGGCCGACAGGCTGGCGGTGATCGGTACGCGGGAGACCGTGCCGGTCATCGCCACCATTACCGCCGCGCACGCGGTCACCGGTTTCGTGTTCGCGGAGATCACGTCCACCGCTTCGGTGTTCCTGAGCCTGCTCGTGCCCGGACTGGTGGCGGCGGGCGCGTCCGTGGTCGGGCTCGCCCGGCGCGGGTATCTCGGGGACGCGTTGGGACGGTTCGACGAACTGGTGGTCAGCGGGCTGCGGGCCGGTCTGCTCGGGCTTGCCGCGTTGGTGGGGATCGGCGCCGCGCTGTTCCTGCTGGGTCTGGCGACCTCGTTCGCGACGGCCAACGCGCTGTTCACGAGGGGCGCTCCGGGCGCGGGCAACGGACTGGGGATGTTCCTGCTGTCCGCCGCGTACGTGCCGAACGCCGTGGTCGGCGGGATGGCGTTCGCGGTGGGGCCCGGGATCTCCATCGGACACCTGACCGTCACGCCGCTCCATTTCACCGGCGGTCCGCTGCCCGCGGTGCCGGTGCTGGCGGCGCTGCCGGAGAGCGGCGCCGGGTGGTGGCCGATTGTGGTGCTGCTGCCGTTGGGCGTGGGGGCACTGGTCGGGTGGGTGTTGCGGGACGCGTGCACGGATCCGATCGCGCGCCTGCGTGCGGTCGGAGCGGCGGCCGTGGTGGCTGCCGTCGGGTGTGCCGTACTCGGTACCGGGGCCGGCGGGCGGCTGGCGAACGGGCCGTTCAACCCGTTGACCATGCATCCGTGGAGCCTCGCGTTGGCCGTGGCGCTGTGGATCGCGTTGCCCGCGGCGACGGTCGCCTGGTGGGCGGGGCCTCGGCTGGCCCTCGCGCCGTCCCGGAGCCTGCTCGACGACGCCATCGAAGCCGAGGACCAGGTCGACGAGACCGACGAACCGGAACCTGAGACCGACGAACCGGAACCTGAGACCGACGAACCGGACGTCGACCTGGAGCCGGAGCCGGACACAGCTGTCGATTCGGTGGCGGTGGCGGACAGCGCTGAGCCGGACGCGGACGCCGGACCTGGCGAGGAAGATCAGGAAGGCAACACCTAGGCTGGCCTTATCCGACCAGGCCAGGAGACCACGCTGAGCGCCCACCGCATTGACCGGCTCACTTCACCCGCGCGGGTCGTCGTGCTCGTGTCCGGGTCAGGCACCCTGTTGCAGGCGCTGCTCGACCAACCCGCCGAGTATCCCGCGCGAGTCGTCGCCGTCGGTGCCGACCGCGACGGAATCGAGGGGCTGGCGCGCGCGGAACGGGTCGATGTGCCCACGTTCGTGCTGCGCGTCCGTGATCACGCCGACCGCGACGAGTGGGACCAGGCGCTCGCCGAGACGGTCGCCAAGTACGAGCCGGACCTGGTGGTCTCGGCCGGGTTCATGAAGATCCTCGGCCCGGCGTTCCTGGCCCGCCACGACGGTCGTGTGATCAACACCCATCCCGCGTTGCTGCCCGCGTTCCCTGGCGCGCACGCGGTCCATGACGCGATCGAGTACGGCGTCAAGGTCACCGGCTGCACTGTGCACCTGGTCGACGGCGGCGTGGACACCGGGCCGATCCTGGCCCAGGAGGCGGTGCCGGTGCGGCCCGGCGAGGCAGCGGACGACCTGCACGAACGGATCAAGACGGTGGAGCGGCGACTGTTGGTCGACGTGCTCGCGCGGCTGGTACGCGAGGGCTGCACTGTGGACGGACGAAAGGTGAGCATCCCGTGAACCCAGCGACGGTACCCGTTCGGCGGGCGCTGATCGGTGTCTCGGACAAGGCCGGCCTGCTGGAGCTGGCCACCGGGCTGCACGCGGCCGGCGTGGAGATCGTGTCGACCGGCGGCACCGCGCGGGTGATCGCGGACGCCGGCGTCCCGGTGACCCGGGTGGAGGAGGTCACCGGCTTCCCGGAGTCGTTGGACGGTCGGGTCAAGACGCTGCACCCGCGCGTGCACGCCGGGCTGTTGGCCGACATGAACCGCCCTGACCACGTGGAGCAGTTGGCGCGCCTGGACATCAGGCCCTTCGACCTGCTCGTGGTGAACCTGTACCCGTTCGAGCGGACGGTCGCGGCGGGGGCGAGCCAGGACGAGTGCGTCGAGAACATCGACATCGGCGGGCCGGCCATGGTCCGTGCGGCGGCGAAGAACCACGGGTCCGTCGCGGTCGTGGTCGACCCTTCCCGGTACGACTGGGTGCTGGACAAGGTCCGGTCCGGCGGGTTCGAGCTGGCCGACCGCAAGCGACTCGCGGCCGAGGCGTACCGGCACACCGCGTCCTACGATATCGCGGTGGCGTCCTGGATGGGCAGCGTGCTGTCGCCGGACGACGAAGGCAGCGGTTTCCCCGGCTGGGTCGGGGCCAGCTGGCAGCGGTCGAACATCCTGCGGTACGGCGAGAACCCGCACCAGAACGCGGCACTGTACGTCTCCAGTCACGGCGGCTCTGGCCTGGCGACCGCGGAGCAGTTGCACGGCAAGGAAATGTCGTACAACAACTACGTGGACGCGGACGCGGCCCTGCGTGCCGCCTACGACCACGACGTGCCGTGCGTGGCGATCATCAAGCACGCCAACCCGTGCGGTATCGCTGTGTCCGAAGTGGACATCGCGGAGGCGCACCGCAAGGCGCACGCCTGCGACCCGGTCAGCGCGTACGGCGGCGTGATCGCGTCGAACCGCGAGGTGACGGTCGACATGGCCGAGCAGGTCGCGGAGATCTTCACCGAGGTGATCGTCGCCCCCTCGTACGCCGAGGGCGCGGTGGACGTGTTGACGCGCAAGAAGAACGTCCGGATCCTGGTCGCCGACGCACCCCGGCGCGGCGGCGCTGAGATGCGGGCCGTGTCTGGCGGCCTGCTGCTGCAGACGTCCGACGTGTTCCAGGCCGACGGTGACGACCCGGCCACGTGGACCCTCGCGGTCGGCGAGCCCGCGGACGAGGAGACGTTGGCGGACCTGGTGTTCGCGTGGCGCTCGGTGCGCGCGGTCAAGTCCAACGCGATCCTGCTCGCGTCCGGGGGCGCGACCGTCGGCGTGGGCATGGGCCAGGTCAACCGGGTCGACTCGTGCCGGCTGGCGGTGACGCGCGCGGGCGACCGCGCCAAGGGTTCGGTCGCCGCTTCGGACGCGTTCTTCCCGTTCCCGGACGGCCCGCAGGTGCTGATGGACGCCGGTGTGAAGGCGATCGTCCAACCGGGCGGCTCGATCCGGGACGCCGAGGTGATCGCCGCCGCCGAAGCCGACGGCGTGACGCTCTACCTCACCGGCACCCGCCACTTCGCGCACTGAGCGATGGTTGCCTCCGGCCGAGGCCGGAGGCAACCACGGTCACTTCAGCAGGAAACTGTCGATGATCGTCTGATCGACCGTGTTCCCGTCGGTGTCACTCGCGGATGCCTTGAGCGACACCGACTTCGCGTTCGCCGGGTGGACGAGCACGGTGAACGTCCGGCCGTTCAACGTCACCACCGGCGCCGGCCGCCAGGTCCTGCCCTGGTCGTACGACACCTGGATGCCGGTGACCTTCGCCTTGCCGCCGGTGTTGTGGTCGATGCTGACCGGCACCACCGTGGGCAGGTAACGGGACGCGCGGCTCTGGTCGTCCAGCGTCGGCGCGAACCGGACGGCGATCAGCGGCAGGCCCTTCGCGTCCACGCCGGCCACCGTGTCCGACTTGAACGTCCAGTCCGCGGTGACGTTCGTGGACACCGACTGCGGGGACAGCGACTCGACGTGCAACTGGTACGTGCCAGGTCCCGGCGGCACGCTGAACAGCGCGAAGCCAGGAGTGGGCACTGTCGCGACCTGCTGCCCGTCCTTGGACAACGTGGTCACGCCGGTGGACACCGCCGACCCAAGCCGGCCCGGTCCGGGCTGGGTGAACATCGACAGCGCGAACCGGGTCAGGTCACCGAGGCGCAACGCGGTGAAGCCGACCCCGTCCTGGGTGGGCATGCCCGGCCCGAACACCCCCACGTTCCAGCGTTCCGTGGTGTGTCCCGGCTTGAACGTCCGAGGTTCCGTCACTTCCTGCGCCGACTCCGACTCGAAGTCGTCCGGCTTCACCACCTGCCGGAACATGCCCGTCCACGGCACGTTCGGGGTGTAGAACTCGTCCAGGCTGTACGGCAACGGCTTGGTGATCGTCTCCTCCCGCCGGCCGAACTTTCCGGCGCTGGTGGATCCGTGCTCAGAACGCACTTTGGTGAGGTCGCTGTCCCTGACGCGGGTGACGAGCGTGTCCGGGATCTTGCCGTCGGTTTGGGCGCGCACGTTGTAGAGGTACGGGCTGTTGTTGAAGCTGCCGTTCGCGTCCGGCTCGGCCATCCGCGCCTCGGCGTAGAACTGGAACTGCCCCGGCGCCGCCGAGGTCTGTGACGGCCGTACGAAGAAGCCGTCGAAGTTGTTCAGGATGTAGCCGTTGCCCGTGCCGCCTTCGAACGCGGTCTTGCGGATGAACCGGAGCACCGCCTGGCCGGGCTTGGCGTTGGGCTTGTCGACCTGGATCGCGACGGGTTTGGCGGTCCGGGCGTCGATGGTCATCGTGGCGTCCCCGGTGACCTTGTACTCCGGCTCGTTCACGATCGCCAGCTGCTTGTAGTCCGCGCTCTGGACGTATGTGTCCAGGTAGAACCGGCCCTTGGGCAGCCGGGCCACGACCGTGCCCGACGGGTCGTACGGCAGGTACGCCATGGGGTGGTCGATGTCGACGAACCGGGGACCGTAGTTCGGCGTCGGCTGCCCGTCGAAGTCCAGGAACGTCATGGTGACGTTGTAGCTCTCCACCTCGCGGGTCACCGTGATCGGCGTGCGGACTCCGCCACCGAGGACCACGCCGTTGTACACGCCGTCCGGCGCGTTGACGCGCGTGTCGGTCGTGACCGTGGCCTCTGCGTCACCGCCGGCCGGAATGGTCAACGTGCTCGGCGCGACCGTGAACATGCCTGACGGAGCCTGGTGTCCGGCCGGGTCCTTGATGTCCGTGGTCATGTCCAGCGTGACGGGCGTCGACCCGGAGTTGTGGTACGTCACGGTTTTCGTGATCGGCGTGTCGTCGTTGTGCGGCCACTGGGCGGTGCCTTCGTTGAGGTTCGGGACCGACGCGTACACGTTCTGCGTGACGGCCTTGGCGACGTCCAGCCGACCGGCGCCCTGCTCGAACACGGACAGCGCGGGGTTCGGCTTGGCGCTGCCCATCAGGGCGTTCTTGAGCTGGTCGGCCTTCCAGTCCGGGTGTTCACCGGCCAGGATCGCGGCCGCCCCGGCGACGTGCGGGGTCGCCATGGACGTGCCGGACAGCTTCATGTGCGTCGCGTCGACCGGAACGCCGATCTTGGCGTGCGCCGCCCTGGCCGCGACGATGTCCACGCCGGGCGCGGTGATGTCCGGCTTGATCGCGCCGTCGCCCGACCGAGGTCCGCGGCTGGAGAACGGCGCGAGCTGGTCGTTGTGGTCGACCGCGCCGACCGTCAGCGCGGCGTCCGCGGCGCCTGGGCTGCCGATCGCGCCACCGCTGTTGCCTGAGGCGATCACGAACAGCGTGCCGGTCTTCGCGGTCAAGTCGTTGACCGCCAAGGAGAACGGGTCGGTGCCGTCGCTCGGGAACGGGCTGCCGAGGCTCATGTTGACGACCTTCGCGCCCTTCGACACGGCCCACTGCATCCCGGCGATGATGCCGGACTCGCTGCCGGTCCCCTCGTCGCCCAGGACTTTCCCGTTGAGCAGCTTGGTGTCCGGGGCGACACCCCCGTACTTCGGGTGCTCCCCGGTGATGATCGACGCGACGTGCGTGCCGTGCCCGAAGTAGTCGTCCGTGCCGGTCGCGCTGCCGGTGAAGTCCTGGCTGTCGGCGACCGCGCCGGCCAGGTCCGGATGCGTGGCGTCAACGCCGGAGTCCAGCACGGCCACGGTCGTGCCCTGGCCCTGGTAGCCGAGTTTCCACGCCTCCGGGGCGCCGATCTGGGTGATGTTGTCGTCCGTCGCCCGCACCGGGCCGTCCAGCCAGATCCGTTGGGCGGACGTGAAACTGTGCGCCCCACTGGCCTTGTCCAGCCGTACCGCCGATCCCTGGACGCTGGGCAGGTCCCTGACCTTGGCGCCGAACGACGGGCCGCCGCTGACGATCAGCGGCGTGTCCTTGCGAACGCTGTCACCGAAGCCGGTCTGCGCCAGTTTGGTGACGTTGAACAGCCGCGGATCCATCCGCTTGTCGCGCAGTAGCGCGGTGACGTCCTCGGGGATCACGTGCAGGTCCCCGAACTGGTCCCGCTGCTCGATGAACCGGGTGTGCTCACGTCCTTTCGCCCGGATCACCGTCGTGGCGACCGAACCGTTGAGGATGACCTTGTCGCCGGTGATCAGGGTGACCGTGTCGGTGGCCGCCTGACCAGGCGCGGGTGGCGCCGCCGACGCGATTCCGACCGGCGTGAGGAGGCTCAACGCGAGCGCCGAGCCGAGTAAGCCGATGGCTGTTCGTTTGGGATTCACATACCGGCAGACTCTCGAAGCCGCCGAAACGTTGCCCTGTGCCGCCCACGAAATCGGGCGGCACTCGGGGTCATGCGACGCGGTAGGCGTCGTCCGGGACGTCCGTGACGAACATATGGCCTGGTGAATGGGTGATGGCGAACGGCGGGCACGACGCCATCAGCGCCGCCTGCGGGGTGACTCCGCAGGCCCAGTACACCGGGACGTCACCGGGTGCCGCGTCCACGGCGTCGCCGAAGTCCGGTGTGGCGAGATCCTTGATGCCCAACCCGCCGGGATCGCCTACGTGCACGGGAGCGCCGTGCACGTCCGGCATCAGCGCGCTGATCCGTCGCGCGGTCTCCACCTGGTCGGCCGGGACCGGGCGCATCGACACCACCAAGGGGCCGCGCATCCGGCCGGCCGTACGGCATTCCCGGTCGGTGATGTACATCGACACGTTCCGGCCCTGTTCCACGTGACGCAGTGGGACACCGGCCCGGATCAGGGCGTGTTCGAACGTGAAGCTGCAGCCGATCAGGAAGGCGACGAGGTCGGAACGCCACAGCCGGGTGGCGTCCTTCAGTTCGCACACCATTTCGCCGTACTCCCACACGCGGTAGCTCGGCAGGTCCGTGCGCAGGTCGGCGTCGGGCGCGAGCGGCGTGCTCGTGATGCCGGCGTCGGTGATGTCCAGCACCGGGCACGGCTGCGGATTGCGTTGGGCGAACAGCAGAAGGTCGTACGCCCAGTCCCGCGGAACGGCGATCAGGTTCGCCTGCGCGTAGCCAGCGGCCCAGCCGCTGGTCGGGGTGACCGTGCCGGCCCGAAAGAGCTTCCTGGCCTCGTCCGGTGTCATGTCAACTCCTTCCCCCTCGTCTCGGGCAGTCCCAGCAACGCCAGGACCGCGATGCCGTAGGCGACCGCGCCGAACACCATCGCGCCGCCGACACCCCAGCTGGTGGCGAGGAAGCCGACGAGTGTCGGGAACGCGGCGCCGACCGCACGGCCGAAGTTGTACGTGAAGCCCTGTCCGGTGCCGCGCAGGTCCGTCGGATACAGCTCGGCCAGGTACGAGCCGAAGCCGCTGAAGATCGCCGACGCGCAGAAGCCGAGCGGGAACATCAGGACCAGTACCAGGGTGTTGGCGCCGGTCGGGATGTTGACGTACGCGACGACGATGATCGCGGACAGCACGGCGAACAGCGCGAACGTCTTCTTGCGGCCGATCCAGTCGGTGATGTAGCCGCCGCAGACGTATCCGATGAACGCGCCGGAGATCAGGACCGCGAGGTAGCCACCGGTGTTGACGACCGTCAGGTGCCGTTCGGTCCGCAGATAGCCGGGCAGCCAGAAGAAGATCGTGTAGTAGCCGCCCTGCACGCCGGTCGCCAGGATGGCGGCGAACACCGTCGTGCGCAGGAGGTTCCCTTGGAAGATCGCGCGGAACGAGCCGCGGTTCGCGCTGGTGGCGCGTTTCTCGGCGGCGTTCGGCGCGTCCTTGATGTTCCTGCGGATGTACCAGACCAGGATCGCCGGCAACGCGCCTGTCCAGAACAGGATCCGCCAGGCCATGTCCTGGCTGGCCACGCTGAACACGACCGTGTAGACGATCACCGAGAGGCCCCAGCCGACCGCCCATGAACTCTGGATGAACGCGACCGCCCGGCCGCGGTAGCGGGGTTGGGCGTACTCCGCGACCAGGATCGCGCCGGCCGCCCATTCACCGCCGAACCCCAGGCCCTGCAACGCCCGCAGGACGAGCAGGGTCTCGTAGTTCGGGGCGAATCCGCACAGCACGGTGAAGATCGCGTAGGTCGTCACTGTGATGATCAGGGTCCGCACCCGGCCGATCCGGTCGGCCAGCACCCCGGCCGCGGCTCCGCCGATGGCGGACACCACCAGGGTGACCGTGCCAAGCAGGCCGGACTGTCCGGTGGTCAGGCCGAAGGTGGCGGCGATCGCGGTCACCCCGAGGGGAAGGACTTGGTAGTCATACGAATCGAGGCCGTAGCCGCCGAACGCGCCGGCGAAGGCCCGTCGGCCGTTGGGTCCCAGCGACCGGTACCACTCGAAGGGCTTGGTCTGCTCGTGAGTCGTTGTGCTCATGCGCACCTCGCAGAGTGTTGTATGACAGGTCACAGTAAGGATCGTTCAACAATCCTTCAAGAGGTAAGATGGATGAAAATTCGCTCGACGGAGGTACAGCGTGCGTGCGGAAGCGTCCGAACTGGCCGCCGACCGGGCCTTGCTCGGCCGGACCAGCACTGCCGAACGAGTGGCCGACGTGCTGCGGACCCGGATCAGCGAGGGTTTCTTCGCGCCGGGAACCCGGCTGGCCGAGGACGCGATCGGCAGCGCGCTCGCGGTGTCCCGCAACACTCTGCGTGAGGCGTTTCGTCTGCTCACCCACGAACGGCTGTTGACCCACGAGCTCAATCGCGGGGTCTTCGTGCGGATGTTGAGCGTGGACGACGTGATCGACATCTACCGGGTCCGCAAGATGGTCGAATGCGCCGCGGTCCGTGACCTGGTCGCACCGCCGAGGGATCTCGATCAGGTGATGGCCGGGGTGTCGGACGGGTTCGAGGCGGCCGAGTCGGGCGAGTGGCAGGGCCTGGGCACCGCGAACATCCGGTTCCACCGGGCGGTGGTCGCGCTCGCCGGCAGCCCACGGGTGGACGAGCTGATGCGGGGCATCCTGGCCGAACTGCGGCTCGTCTTCCACGTGATGGCCGATCCGCGGCGCTTCCACGAGCCCTATCTGCTGCGCAACCGCGACATCGCCGAACGGATCGGGGCCGGTGCCGGCCAGGCCGCGGAAAGCCTTCTGGCACAATACCTTCAGGACGCGGAGGATCAGCTGGTCGACGCGTTCGGCGAACTCGACCCCGCTTGACAACCCACCTCGGTCCTCCGGTAAGCTGAACTCAGCGATCGAACATACGTTCGAACCGCGCTGGCTCCCCACGGCGGTCGTTCGGTGTGTGGGAGGTGTTCCGGTGTCAGGGTCGGCAGTGACGAGAGCGGCGTCGCTGAAGCCCGTGGTCATGCCCGACGGGGTGGGTGTGGCCAGCGGCCTGACCCTGACACCGGTCGACCGGGACCGAGTCCTGCCTGTGCTGCCAGCACTGGCCGGGCTCCTGCCCCGGGGTGGCATGCGGCGCGGCAGCACGGTGGCGGTACGCGGGTCCGTCACCCTGCTGCTCGCGTTGCTCGCCGAGGCCACGGCAGGGGGATCATGGGCCGGGGTGGTCGGCATGCCCAGGTTGGGGGTGGTGGCCGCGGCGGAGTTGGGTGTCGCCGTGACCAGGCTGGCGCTGGTCCCGTCACCGGGGGCTGATCTGCCCGCCGTGGCCGCGGCCCTCCTGGACGGCATGGACCTGGTCGTGGTGGCAGCGGGCGGCCGGATCGCCGAGCCACAGGCCCGGCGGCTGTCGGCGCGGGCCCGACACCGGGGCGCGGTCCTGATCCCGTTCGGCCCATGGCCCGGCGCGGACCTGGAGCTGACTCACGTCCGTAGCAAGTGGACAGGCATGGAGAACGGCTACGGCCACTTGAGAAGCCGTGAGCTCACGGTGTCCGCGCGCGGCCGCGGCGCCGCTGTACGACCGACAGTGGCGTCCCTGGAAGTCACCGGCACCGGCGCGCTCGTCCTGGCGGAAACCCCTGCGGCTCCACGGCTTTCCCTCGTCTCTGACTGACACTCGGCCATCACACGACGGCAGCCGCGTACACGTCGAACGCTCTCTTGTCGAACAGCACCAGCCGCACAGCGGTGATCTCCGGGGTTTCCTTGCCAGTTTCGGTGATCGTGGCCAATGCGATCGTGGCGGCGGACTCGACTGGCCAGCGGTAGATCCCGGTGGAGATCGCCGGGAAGGCGATGGTGCGCGCGCCGAGGCCGACCGCGACGTGCAGTGAGTTGCGGTAGCAGTCAGCCAGCAACTCCGAGCGGTCCTCTGTGGCTGACCAGACCGGGCCGACAGTGTGTACAACCCATTTCGCCGGCAGGCGCCCCGCGGTCGTGGCCACTGCCTGGCCTGTCTTGAGGCCGCGCCCGTAGTGCCCGGCTCGCAGGGCACGGCACGCGGCGAGGATCTCCGGGCGGCTACCCGAAGGGGTCGACGCCGGTGAGGTGGACGCTGGCCGTCCACAGGTGCGCCGCCAGTGCGGTGTCGGCCAGCACTCCCCGCACCGGTTCGAGTCGGGGTTTGCCGCGCAGTCCGGCCATCCGGGGACCCCACAGCTGTCCGCCACGAACGGACGGGTCGAGGACCGCTCGGACGGCGGGCCATGCGGCGGAGTGCTTGCCCTGCAGGAGAACCCCGGCGGGCAGGCCGCGCAGTCGTTGGCCGGCGGTGCGGAGATGGACCGGGGGACGGGACGGGGTGAGCGAGTCCAAGGCGCCGCCGGGATGGGCGACCACGCTCAGGACCGTGTGTCCCGCGGCTCGCAGGCGGCGGTCGAGCTCGAACCCGAACAGCATCTGTGCCAGCTTCGACCGGGCGTAGGCGTCCTTTGCCTGGTAGTCGCGGGTGACCTGGAGGTCGTCCAGGTCGAGCCGGGCGGTTTTCGCCACGAAGCTGCCGGTGGTGACGACCCGACCGGCGGGGGCCGCCGAGAGCAGCGGCGCCAGCCATCCGGTCAGGGCGAAGTGGCCGAGGTGGTTGGTGGCGAACATCAGCTCGTGCCCGTCTTGGGTTTCCGACCGTCGGGGGTGGTCGAGCGATACGCCGGCGTTGCACACGACCGCGTCGAGGCGATCCAGCTCCAGTGCGTCCACCGAGGACTTGAGGGTGGCCGGTTCGGCCAGGTTCAGTGGCAGGTGACTCAGCCGGGCAGCCGGAACACGGGACTGGATCGCGGCCATCGCGGCCGCGGCCTTGGCGGCGTCCCGGCTGCCGAGGACGACGACTGCCCCGACGCTGGCGAGCTGTTCGGCGACGAAGTAGCCGATACCCGCGTTCCCGCCGGTGACCAGGATGTTCTTGTCCTCAGCCGAGGGGAGTCGGTGGACGTTCCAGGGTGGCATGTCGGCGTTCACCCCACCAGCTTGCCTCCACCGGCGAGGAGGGCGAACACCAGTTGGTGCAGGGTCTTGCGCAGCCGGCCGGTCTCGCCGCGGCGGATCAGGTGGATCACCAGGTCGCTGTGCAGTGAGCCCAACAGGATGTGGGCCATCAGGTCGGCGTCGAGGTCCGGGCGCGCCGCCGCGATCAGCCCGCCGACGTGGCGATGCCAGCGCTGGTACACGTCGCTTGCCTGGCGTCCGCCCTCCTCGGCCTGTTCGTAGGCCGCGATCAGGCCGATGTTGCGGGTGGCCAACACCATCACCGCGTCGAAGAACGCGATGAGCCGCTCGGCCGCGGGCGCGCCGGGGCCCAGTGGCGGCGGTCCGTCGGCCATCGCGTCCAGCAGGGTCTTGGCGCGTTCCTCGACCAGTTCGCGCATCAGGGCCGTGCGGCTGCCGAACCGGTGGAACACCGTTCCCTTGCCGACTCCGGCCGCCCTCGCTATGTCCTCAATGGACACGTCGGCCGGGTCGTGCTCGCTCAGTAGCCGCTCGGCGGCGGCCAGGATCGCGGCTCGGTTGCGAGCCGCGTCGGCGCGTTCCGGCATGGACACCCCTTGACAAGTGGACCGTCGGTCAACATAGTACCAGGAGATAACTGGACCGGCGGTTCACTTAGGAGTACGCATGCGCGCGGTGGTCATGCACGAGACAGGCGGGCCGGAAGTGCTTGTCCTGACGGACATCCCGAAACCCGAGCCCGGACCGGGCCAGGTGCTGGTGCGGATCGAGGCGATCGGGGTCAGCGTCGGCGAGACCCGGATGCGGGCGGGCGCGTACCCGCTTCAGTTGCCGATGGTGCTCGGCGCCGAGGCGGCGGGCGTCGTCGAGAAGCTGGGCGACGGTGTCGAGCCGTCGCTGATGGACGCTCGGGTCGTGATGGTGACGGGCGGGGCCGGGTCGTACGCGGAGTTCATCGCGGTCAACGCCGGCAACGTGACCAAAGTTCCCGATGGGTTGTCCGCCCAGGACGCGGTCGCGTCCGCCGCGCCCGGTGCGTTGGCACTCGCGTTACTGCACCGCGCGGGGCTGCGCGGCGGAGAAACGGTACTGGTCGAAGGAGGATCCGGAAAGGTTGGCGGCTACCTGGTCAGGCACGTCCGCGAGTTCGGTGTCGAGCGGATCGTGGCCACCGCGTCACGCAAGCCGGTCGAGGGCGCGGATGTCGTGCTGGACCACGGAAATCCGGACTGGACGGACGATCTGGACCCGCTCGACGTGGCCTTCGACATGGCCGGCGGCGAGACCACCAGACGAGTGCTCGGCAAGCTGAAACCAGGCGGTCGGATGCTGCTCTACGGCGCGCTCACCGCGCAGCCGGAGCTGGATCCGGTGGCAGTACAGGGACAGGGGCTCCAGGTCATCGGATGCGGCGGCCCGTTGTGGTTCCGGCAATGCCTGGACGTGCACTACCCGGAGTTCGTCGACCTGGCCGCACGGGGCCGAACCCACCTCCAGCCGGTGGCCGACGTCCTGCCGCTGGACCTGGCGGCGGAGGCGCACCGGCGGGTGGCGGCCAGTGCCGGGCGGATCTTGCTGCGGCCCAACTTGGGTTTGGACAGTTGATCGTTCGGGGATCTTTCGGTGGAGATCTCTCTGCTGTGATGTGATCGAGCCATGCCAGTCACGGGCGGACCGATGAGTTTGCCCCGCGTCAATTGTCTGTACATGGTGTGTCGGAGCACGGTCGCTCCGGTGCCGGTTGGCGTCCCCGAGATCACCAGGAGGATCCTGTGCGAGAGCTGCGGGTGGACATGTTCAGCACGGTCGACGGATACGGTGGCAGCAACCCGCCGGACGCTCCGTACTGGGGTTACGGTGCGCCGGGTCTTTTCGAATGGATACACGCCCAACTCGCCGAGGAGCACGTCATGCTCATGGGCGCCACGACCTACCGGCAGATGTCCGAGATTGTCGCGCGACACGAGGACCCGACGTTTCCCCGGATGGCGGAGCTTCCCAAGATCGTGTTCTCCAAGACGCTCCAGCCACCGTTGACGTGGGCGAACACCACGGTGGTCGACGAGCTGGTCGAGACGGCCGTGCCGGCGTTGAAGGCCATGTCGGACGGCCTGCCGATGCGCACCATCGGCAGCCCGTCCCTGGTGCGCAGCCTCTTCCGGCTCGGCCTGGTCGATCGGGTCCGGGTGATGGTCTTCCCCACGATCCGCGGTGTCACCGGTGATGGCCCGGTATTCGCCGAGGCGCCGGACCTTGAGCTGAGCCTGACCGGGACGAGCGTGATCGACGACCGTCTCGTCCTGCTCGACTATCGCGTTGGTGGTCCGGCAAGAGTGGCAGGGAGCCAGGTAACCGAGTAAGGCCCGCAACCCGCTGGTGTCGAACAAATGAGCGAGCTGAAGCGGATCCACCGCGAACCCCGGCCGATCATGTTCCGCCGGGTCCCGGACGAGCTGCCCGCCATGCAGCGGGCCTGGGCCGAATTGGAGACGCTGGTCGGCGTGCGCGGCCGCAAGTTCTACGGCGTCTTCGACGAGAACGCCGTGCGGTATCACGTGTGCGCCGAGATCCGGCCGGAAGACCCGGACGACCGGTTCGGGCTGGAGGTGGGCGAACTGGCCGGCGGGACGTACCTCCAGCTGGTGCTCAAGGGCGAGCCGCCCGAGGTGTACTCGGGCATCGGGCCGGGATTCGACCGGTTACGGTCCACTGTGGAGCGTGACACCACCCGGCACGACGTCGAGTTCTACCGGCGACGGGACGAGATCGAGCTGTGGCTGCCGGTCACCGCGTAGCCTCCTCGGGGTACGGGAAGGCGTAGAACCGGAGTGCGATCTCGCGCGTGCCGGGTCCGGCTTTGTCGTGTGTGAGGCAGTAACGGGTCAGCAGGTCGTCGTACTCGGCGTCGAAGCGCGCCAGGTCAGCCTCGCTCAGGTGGAGCACGGACCGGTGCCCCTTGGCCCAGCCGCCGAACTCGTCGCGGTTCCTGGCGGCCCACGTCAGCAGGCGCAGCTCGTTGTCGTACTTCTCGTCGAGATACGCCTTGAGCCGGTGGTCCATGCCGGCCGGGTCAGGCTGTTCGATGCTCAGCGAGGCCGTCCGCCACCGGCCGTCCCGGCCCTGGCGGACATGTCCGGCCTCGGCCAGCGTGGTCAGCCTCGCGGTCACCTCCGCCACGGGCACGCCCAGATCGGTGGCCAGCGTGTCGGCAGTGGCCGGCGCGAGGCCTTTGAGCGCGCGCGACAGCGCCAGATAGGACTCGTCCCGGTTGATCTCGACGTCCCGCACGGTCAGCTTGCGCCGCGGCATGCCGCCGACAAGGAGCTTTCTGGCGTGCCACAACAGGATCATGGCCAGCGGAACCTCCAGGAACACCGCCATCAGCAGGCTGGTCAGGCCGTTCTTCTTGCTGTTCCAGTCGAACACCACGTCGAACCACGCGTCGGCACACAGCAGGGCAGCCGTGGCCGCAAGTACTGGCACGGCCGCGCGGCGCCGGCGCAGTCCCAGCCAGGCCGCGGTGGCGAAACAGCAGACCAGCGCCACGTCGAACCCGACCCAGGCCAGCCGCCACTCGCTGGCGCGGTAGCGGTCGGGCAGCGAGTCCGCCAGGTAGATGGTCCACGGCACCAGGCAGACGGCCGCCGCGCCGACGATGATGAGCAGGATCCGTCGCGACATGACAGCAAGGTATGCCGACGCGTTGTGGCTGGCCATCGGGTGTCGCCCCGATGATCACACGTAAGGGTGACGCCAGTTGACCCCGAAGAAAGTCGAACCTATGTTCGAATTATGCGAACTCTAGTGGTCTGGTGCCCGGACTGGCCGGTGGTGGCGGCCGCGTCCGTGGCCGGGCTGCTCCTGGCCGTCCCGATGGCGGTGGTCGCGGCCAACCGGCTGGTGGCCACGTCCGCCGTGGCCAGGGCCGAAGGGGTGCGTCGCGGCATGCGCCGGCGCGAGGCCCAGGGCAAGTGCCCCGAACTCGTGGTGTTCGACGACGACCCGGTCCGGGACGCCCGGCTGTTCGAGGCGGTGGCGGCCGCCGTCGAGGAGTTGGCCGTCGGGGTGGAGGTCGTCCGGCCGGGCGTGGTCGCGGTGCCCGCGCGCGGACCGGCGGGATACTTCGGCAGCGAGGAAGCGGCTGCCGAGCGACTGGTCGACCAGGTCGCCGACCGGACCGGTGTGGAAAGCCAGGTCGGCGTGGCCGACGGGCTCTTCGCGGCGACCCTGGCCGCGCGGCGAGGCATGCTGGTGGCGCCGGAGCGCAGCGCGGAGTTCCTGGCGCCATTGGCCGTCAACGAGTTGCAGCAGCCGGGCGGTCCGGACCGGACCGGCCTGGTCGACCTGTTACGCCGCCTCGGGTTGCGGACCTTGGGCGGGTTCGCCGGGCTCGCCGAACGTGACGTCGCCTCCAGGTTCGACGCGGACGCGATCCGTGCGCACCGGTTGGCCCGCGGGCTGGAGGAACGTCCGCCGGCGCGGCGTCGCCCGCCACCGGATCTGTCGGTCGCGGCCGAGTTGGACCCGCCGGTGGACCGGGTGGACGCGGCGGCGTTCGTGGCCAGATCGCTCGCTGACCGGTTGCACGCCGGCTTGGCCGCCCATGGCCTGGCCTGCACCCGCCTGGGCATCTATGCGCTCAGCGAGCGCGACGAGGAACTCGGCCGGGTGTGGCGGTGCGCGGAACCGTTATCCCCCAACGGGATCGCCGACCGGGTCCGCTGGCAACTGGACGGCTGGTTACGCACCGGCGGCCCCACCGCCGGCCTGCGGCGACTATGGCTCGAACCGGAGGAGGTCGTCGAAGGCCAGGCCCTGCAACTGGATCTCTGGCGCGGTCACGGTCATGCCGAGGCGGCGGAGCGGGCCGGTCGGGCGATGGTCCGCGTGCAGAGCCTGCTTGGGCCCGAGGCGGTGGCCACGCCGCTGCTCGTCGGCGGCCGTGGTCCCGTCGACCGAGTCCGCCTGGTGCCGTGGGGCGACGAGCTCCGGTCCACATCGGACCCCACGCTGCCCTGGCCGGGCCGGCTGCCGGCACCGTCTCCCTCGGTCGTGTTCACCGAACCGGTCGCGGCCCGTGTGGTCGACGCCGCGGGAGCGCCCATCCACGTCACCGAACGGGACGAACTCACCGGAACCCCGGCCGAAGTGGGTGTGCGCGGCGCCCCACCTCGACGGGTGCGCGCCTGGGCCGGCCCATGGTCGTCAGACGAACGTTGGTGGGACCGAGCCTCCTCATCCCACCAGGCCCGTGTCCAGGTCGTCCTCGGCGACGACGAAGACCGCCAGACAGCGCTACTTCTGGCCTACCACAACGGAAACTGGCTCGTCCAAGCCCACTACGACTGACCCAACGGAGTGTCCGGCCGCCAGGCAGGGGTCCCGGTCGGTGTCCTGTAAGCCGGTGAAAGTGTGGGCGGTGATTGAGCCGTTGCTGCCGCCGGAGTCCGGTGGTGGGCGGCGGTGGCGGGATCACCAGCTGATGATCGACGCGATCCTGTGGAAGCTACGGACTGGGGCGCCGTGCCGTGACCTGTCCGAACGGTACGGGCCGTGGAAGACCGCGCACGAGCGGCTGCGGTTGTGGACCAAGAACGGCACCTGGCAGAAGATCCTGGATGAGGTGATAGCCAAAGACGACGCGGTCGGCGATCTGGAGTGGGTCATGAGTGCGGACTCCAGTGTGGTCCAGGCCCACCAGCACGCCGCTGGCGCCGGAAAGGGGCTGCCAGCCTGCGATCGAGGCCTTCGCGGTCCAGGGCGAAGGACTCGGCCGGTCCCCGGGCGGGCTGAGCACGAAGATCCATCTGGCGGTGGACGGCCGCGGGTTGCCGACGCGTGCGATCGTGACGCCTGGGCAGGCCGGGGACAACCCGCAATTGCCGTCGCTGCTGGACGGCATCCGGGTAAGGCGGCGTTGGTCAAGGTCGGCCTGGAGCACCGGCCGCACGAGATGTCCGGCGGTGAGCCGTGTCGGACCAGGGCATCTCCGCACCCGGCCGGACACGGTCGTCGCGGACAAGGCCTACCCACATCCCTCGACCCGCCGGGCGCTACGCGAGCGAGGCTTTCGTTTCACCTGCCCAGAACGCGCAGATCAGATCGCTCGACGCTCAGCCAAGGGTTCGCGCGCCGGCCGCCCGCCTGCCCTCAATGCCCACCAGTACAAGCAGCGCAACGTGGTCGAGCGGCGTTTCAACCGACTCAAACAGTTCCGGGACCTACTACCCACTACGCCAAACCGACAGCGCACGCTCCCCAAGTGGCGCAACGCTCTCACTGTCAAACAGCGGCGCGGTCATCAACGGGGCCGCCGCACCTAGGCATCATCAACGCCGCTGCCACGCCCAGCTCTGCCGTCAGCAACACCCCCGCCACACCCAACTTCGCGGTGATAGCGACCATGCTTTCCGCAGCCCTGCGGTAGGTGGGGTGCCGCCGCGGGCGGGGATCCGTTCCCGAAGCGGGCCGGCCGGCGTTGTTGGCGTGGCGGGGTGGATCGACTGGAAGTAGTCGGTTGGAGTTGGTCGGGGAGACGTTGCGGGCGGCGTGGGAGCAGCTTGCCGACACCGTCCCGAGTGGTTGGTCGAGCATGCTGATCCAGAACGGCCCGATCGTTACGGGCCGCGGGTCGAGATGTTTTGGTTGCACGCAGGTGGAGTTGTTGCGGCGGGTGTAGGTGGAGGAGTACCAGGTGGCCGGGTATGGCACCGCGCACACGGTGACCCGGGCCGCCGGCGACCAGGTGACGGTGGTGGGGCCGGTGTTGCCGGACGCCACCTGGCAAAACAGCGCCGCACAGAGGGGTATGCGGCCACGGACTTCCGGATCGAGTGGGACGCTCGGGTGGTGACCTGCCCCTGGAGTAAGGGCAGCACGTGCTGGTCACCCCGCGACAATCTTGGGTCCATCTGCTGCGACAAAGTCCGTCCGAGCGGAGCGGGGACGATCACCACCGAGCGTGATCGCACACGGAAAGGCGGTCGCGACACGCGCGACCGCCCTTCGACTTGACCCTGATGACCCGTAGGGACATACTCGAACACATGTTCGAATACTTCTCGTCGTCGTACCAGTCCGACCGTGACATGGCCCAGGATCTGCTCACCGAGTTGATCCCGCGGCAACGTCAGCCGGTGGACTCTCAGCCGCCGAAGCCCTGGGGCCCGGGTCCGGGCGGCGGCGGGTACTGGCCGGGGTTCGGGGCGGCGGACTTGAAGTAGGCGTTCGAGTCCGGCTGGAACAGCAGGAACAGGGTGGCGCCCGCGGCCGCGAGCTGGACGATCAGGAAGATCAGCAGCAGTGCGCCGAGGCCGCCCATGACCGTGAAGATCAGGCCGATCCCGAACAACCCGATCAGGCCGAACAGCGCGCCGAGGCCGCTGAGCACGGCCAGCACGATCCGGGCCCACTCGGCACCGTTGCGCATCATCACGGCTAGCACGAACCAGCCCACGTCGATGACCAGGCCGAAGATCGCGGTGCCGCCGAAACCGAGGTAGTAACCGGAGAACCCGATCATGTAGATGATGTAGTACAGGACGCTGACCACGGCGCCGCCCGCGGAGAGCAGGAACGCCCAGATCACGGTCTTCGGGACGGGCAGTGTCGGCCGGGCGCCGCCGGTGCCCCAGTTGGCGCCGATGCCGGTGAGCTTGCTGGCGAAGCCGGGGACCTCGGGGATCTTCGGGCCTTGGCCGGGCTGGCCGTAGCCGCCCTGCGGTTGTCCGTAGGGCTGTTGCGGCTGGCCGTACGGCGGCTGTGGCTGACCGTAGGGCGGGGGTTGGGGCCCGCCTTGCGGCGGTCCCTGGGGCGGGCCCTGCGGCCGACCCTGCCCGGGTGGCGGGAAGCCACCAGGCTGGCCTTGGCCCGGCTGGTACGGGCCCTGCGGGTTCTGAGTCACGGCTGGACGGTAGACGCGCCGGACAGGCCAGCTGAAGAGCTGGAGCGATCGATTGGCCCAAAGTCTGCCCGCTTGGGCAGTGACTGGTAACCGGGATGTGACGCCAGGTGGTGAGAAATGGGCTGGAACAACCCGCCGGTGCGGTGGGCCGACCTGGAGCGTGCGCTGTCCGGCAAACCCTTCCAGAAAGGCGACGGCGGTGACAGTCCGGCCTGGACCAACCACCGCGGTCCGTACACCGCCCGCATCGACCTGCCGGGAGCGAACGACGATCCGCGTCCGGAGAAGCGGGCGGTGCCGTACGCCGAACTGCACTGCCACTCCAACTTCAGTTTCCTGGACGGCGCCAGCCATCCGGAGGAACTGGTGGAGACGGCCGCGCTGCTCGGTCTGGCGGCGGTGGCGATCACCGACCACGACGGTATGTACGGTGTGGTCCGGTTCGCCGAAGCCGCCAGGGAGCTGGGCGTCCGCACGGTGTACGGCACCGAGCTGAGCATGGGGCTTTCCGCGCCGCAGAATGGGATCGCCGACCCGGAGGGCGAGCATCTGCTGTTGTTGGCCCGGCGGCTGGACGGGTACACCGCGCTCTGCCGGACGATCAGCGCCGGGCAGATCGACGGCAACGAGAAAGGCCGCCCTGACTACGTGGTCGAACGTGTCGTGGCGGACACGAAGGACAGCTGTGTGGTGCTCACCGGGTGCCGGAAAGGGGCGGTCCGGCGTGCGTTGGCCACCGAGGGCTCGGCCGCGGCCATGGACCGGTTGCGTCACCTGGTCGACGTGTACGGCAAGGAGAGCGTCTACGTCGAACTGACCGATCACGGCTATCCGGACGACAGCGTCCGCAACGACCTGCTCGACGGCATGGCCAAGGAGTTGGGCCTGCCGACGGTCGCGACGAACGCGGTCCACTACGCCACGCCGGAACGCGGCCGGCTGGCCGCGGCGATGGCCGCGGTCCGGGCCCAGCGGAGCCTGGACGACATGGAGGGGTGGCTGCCACCGGCGTCGACCGCGTACCTGCGGTCGGGCGACGAGATGTACGCCAGGTTCGACACCCGCTATCCCGGCGCGGTACATCGGGCGGCGTTGCTCGGGTTGGAGTGCGCGTTCGACCTGAGCCTGGTCGCGCCCAAGCTGCCGCCGTTCAACGTGCCCAACGGCGACACCGAGGACACGTATCTGCGTGAGCTGACCTACGAGGGAGCCGCGCGTCGGTACGGCCCACGCGAGGAGAACCGCAAGGCGTACGAGCAGATCGAGCACGAGCTGAAGGTGATCGAGGACCTCGGGTTCCCCGGGTACTTCCTCGTCGTGTGGGACATCGCCAAGTTCTGCCAGGACAACAAGATCCTCTGCCAGGGTCGCGGTTCGGCCGCGAACTCCGCGGTCTGCTACGCGCTGGGGATCACCAATGTCGACGCCGTCGAGCACAAGCTGCTGTTCGAACGGTTCCTCGCGCCGGCCAGGGACGGCCCGCCGGACATCGACCTGGACATCGAGTCCGACCGCCGCGAGGAGGCCATCCAGTACGTCTACCGCAAGTACGGCCGGTCATGCGCGGCGCAGGTCGCGAACGTGATCAGCTACCGGGCCAAGTCCGCGGTCCGGGACATGGCCAGGGCACTGGGATACTCGCCCGGCCAGCAGGACGCGTGGAGCAAGCAGATCGACCGCTGGGGACCGGTGAAGTCCACAGTGGACGAGAACGACCACGACATCCCGCCGGTCGTGCTCGACCTGGCCGGCCAGGTCGAGGGTTTCCCGCGGCACCTGGGCATCCACTCGGGTGGCATGGTGATCTGCGACCGCCCGGTCAGCGAGGTGTGCCCGATCGAGTGGGCCCGGATGGCGGACCGGTCGGTGCTGCAGTGGGACAAGGACGACTGCGCCGCGATCGGCCTGGTCAAGTTCGACCTGCTGGGCCTGGGCATGTTGTCGGCGTTGCACTACGCCATCGACCTGGTCGACGAGCACGAGGGCAAGCAGGTCGACATCGGCAAGCTCGACTTCACCGACCCGAAGATCTACGACATGCTCTGCCGGGCCGACTCGGTCGGGGTGTTCCAGGTGGAGAGCCGGGCCCAGATGGCGACCCTGCCCCGGCTGAAGCCCCGCAAGTTCTACGACCTGGTGGTGGAGGTCGCGCTGATCCGGCCCGGCCCGATCCAGGGCGGCTCGGTGCACCCGTACATCCGCCGGAAGAACAAGGTGGAACCGGAGGTCTACGAGCACGACCTGCTGAAGCCGGCGCTGAAGAAAACCCTTGGCGTGCCGCTGTTCCAGGAGCAGATGATGCAGCTCGCGGTGGACGTGGGCGGGTTCGACGCGGCCGAGGCCGACGAGTTGCGCCGCGCGATGGGCGCCAAGCGGTCCACCTATCGGATGGAACGGCTGCGGGAACGTTTCTACCGGGGCGCGGCCGAGAACGGTGTGACCGGCGAACTGGCCGAGCGGATCTACGAGAAGATGCTGGCGTTCGCCAACTTCGGGTTCCCGGAGAGCCACGCGCTGAGCTTCGCGCACCTGGTGTTCGCCAGCTCGTACTTCAAGTACTACCACCCGGCGGCGTTCTGCGCGGCGCTGCTGCGCGCCCAGCCCATGGGGTTCTACTCGCCGCAGTCCCTGGTGGCCGACGCCCGCAGGCACGGCGTGGAGGTCCGTGGCCCGGACGTGAACGCCAGCGTCCCGCACGCCACCCTGGAGCCGAAGTCCACAACGGACAGGACACCGACCGTCCGGTTGGGACTCGGCACCATCCGGACGATCGGTGACCGGCTGGCCACCGCGATCGTCGCGGAACGCCAGGAGCGCGGGCCGTTCACCGGCATGACCGACCTGGCCAGGCGCGTGCAGCTGACCACCGCGCAGGTCGAGGCGCTGGCCACCGCGGGCGCGTTCGGCTGCTTCGGGACCACCCGGCGGGCGGCGCTGTGGTCGGCCGGCGCGGCCGCGGGTGACCGGCCCGAGCTGCTGCCGGGCACCACGCTCAGCGCGGCCGCGCCGACCCTGCCCGGCATGGACGAGGTGGAGCTGGCCGTGGCCGACGTGTGGGCGACCGGCCTGTCCCCGGACAGCTTCCCCACCCAGTTCGTCCGGGAGCGACTCGACCAGCTGGGGGTGCTGACCGCGGCCCAACTGGCCGACGTCCCCGACGGCACCCGGGTCCTGGTGGGCGGCGCGGTCACCCATCGCCAGCGGCCGGCCACCGCGGGCGGGGTCACGTTCCTGAACCTCGAGGACGAGACCGGAATGGTCAATGTGGTCTGCTCACCGGGCCTGTGGGCGCGGTACCGGCGGGTCGCCCGCGCCAGCGCGGCGATGCTGGTCCGTGGTGTGATCCAGGTCGCGGAGGGTGTGGTCAGCCTGCAGGCGGACCGGCTGCAGAACCTCGAACTACGTATCCCGTCCCGGTCCCGGGATTTTCGCTAGTGGTTGCGACCGGAGGTTCGTTGGGGGTATTCGGCGGATCCAGGTTTCCGCTGGGCGTGCGGCCGGAAGGTCCTCGTACCGGGTTGTACTCGGGTCTTTCGGCCGTGCGGCCAGCGGGAAGCTGGGCCGTCGAGACCCCCGACGAACTTCCGGTCGTGACCGCTAGCTGTCGTGTGTCAACTCAGGTCGGCATCCGGACGGCGGTCCGCACGAAGCGGCTTGTCCCTTTACGATCCGGGGGTGTCCGAGGGCGCGGCCGACTTCGAGATCGGCAAGGACGGGTCGAACGTGATCGTCGTGGGCGTGGACGGCAGTCCGCCCGCGCTGCACGCCGCTGCCTGGGCAGGGGGGTTGGCCAGACGGGAACGGGCCAAGCTGGTGCTCGTCTACGTGGAGCCGATCGCCAGCCCGGCGTACTGGACGGCGATGGGCATGGCCGGGGCGACCGAGGCCGCGTCCGCGTTCGTCGACGAGATCCGCCAGGACGCCGCCGCCTACCTGGACCGCTCCGGCGTCCCGTGGGAGCTGGTGCACTACCGCGGCGATCCGGCGCACGGCCTTGAGGCCATCGCTGAGGAGCGGCGCGCCGACTGCATTGTGGTCGGCCGGTCGCGGCACGGCGGTGGCCTGGTGGGCTCGGTGCCGAAGATGCTGATCAAGGACGCCAAGCGCCCTGTTGTCGTGGTGCCCTAGCGTCTGGGCGCGGGGGTCGGTGACGTGGTCGTCGTTCCGGTGTGGCGGGACAGGACGATCCAGACGATGATCGCCGCGATCACGGCCAGCACGAGCAGGATCGCCAACGCGATCTTGGCCTTGCTGTACGGGCGTTCGCCGTGCACCTCGCCGGTCCGGCCGTTGACCAGGATCTGCCAGGTCTTGCCGGCGTGCAGGTACGTGGCGATCCACACCGGCAGCAGCATCAACTTGAACGTCACGTTGTTGTGCTGCGTGGCGACGTCGTTGACGCGTTGCTCGTCGCCGCCGATGTCCTGCCGGCAGTCCTCGCGGATCACCGGCTCTATGGTCGTTCTTGCCGTGTCGAAGCCCTGTTCCGGCTCGACGTCGTAGCGCAGCGCGGAGTACCCGGCCAGGTACTGCGGCTGGTACGGCGCCGCGTCGAGTAATGGCCACGGCTGAAGGTCGTGCAGCTTCTTCTGCGGTAACGCGACGCTGGCGGGAATCAGGATGTCGTCGAAGAACCGCTCCACCACGCCGTTCGCCGGATACCACCGGGTGTGCTGGACCCGACGGGTCTGCGTGTTGCCGTCGCTGTCGGTGTAGCGCTCGGTCGTGTAGTAGTGCTCACCGCGTTGGCCGGAGTACTGCGACACGGTCTGTGAGTCGAAGGTCCAGTGCGGGACGTACGTGCCCTTCGTGGACTCGGCCTCCCTGACCTTCTTCAGCGCCGACGGCGCGAACCAGCGTGACGACGTCCACTTGCCCAACGCGTCCCGCATGGCGCCACGGTCGAGCATGAACGGCAGCACTGCCTCCGGCACGATCTGGCCGGTCGCGGTGCCGTCGACGACGAGCGGCGAGCCGCAGAACTGGCATGTGCCGGCGATGTCGTTGGTCTGTGTCTGCGCCGCACAGCGCTGGCACTTGAGCGTGTACGCGCCGATCGCGCCCACGGGCTTGCGCGGCAGCCGCGTGAGTTCGGCGAACGCGATCTCACGTACCTGGCGGTCGCCCGTCGTGATCTCCTGCTGGAACCCGCAGTACGGGCAGCGCATGGCGTTGGTGCCAGGCGCGAACTGGACGCGGGCGCCGCAGCCACCGCACGGGTACGTGTGGGACGCGGCCGGGGCCGGGGTGTCCGTCATGGCGGTCAGGCCTGCGGCGGCAGTGGCGGCGGGACGGCCCCGAACAGCGGGGTCAGCTCGGGCACCTGGCTCGCCGGCACCCAGCCGGCCATGCCGTTGCGCCACACCAACGTGGTCGCCGTCAGCACGCCACCGGCGACCTGCTGGCCCAACCCGTTGCGGTCGAACGGACCCAACTGCTGGCCGTTCGCGCCGACATACCACTGCTCCACCGGCGGCAGTGGCGGCGGACCCGCCGGAGCCTGCTGCGCCTGGGGTTGCATCTGTTGCTGGTGCATGGCCGCGGCGGCGGTCTGGCCGAGCCCCATGCCCAGCCCGACACCGAGCCCGGCGCCCGCGCCGCCCTCGTTGTTCGCCGCGTCCTCGATGGCGTTGGCCGTCTGGAACTTCGTGTACTGGTCCAGGTTGCCGAGCACGCCCATCTGCGAGCGCTTGTCGATGGCCGCCTCGACCTCGGGCGGCAGCGAGATGTTCTCGATGATGAACTTCGGGATGGCCAGACCCATCGGGCCCAGCTCCTCGGTCAGCGCCACCGCCAGCCGGTCGCCGATCTGCCCCTGCTGGGTGGCCAGGTCGAGCATGGGCACCCCGGACGACGCCAGTGCCGTGCCCAGCCGGCCGACGATCATCTGCCGCAGGTACTCCGAGACCTCCTCGGTGCGGAACTGCGGGTCGGTGCCGGCCAGCTCCTTCAGCAGTGCGGGCGGGTTGATCACGCGCAGCGAGAACGCGCCGAACGCGCGCAGCCGGACCATGCCGAACTCCGGGTCGCGCACGATCACCGGGTTCTGCGTGCCCCACTTCATGTCCGTGAACTGCCGGGTGTTGACGAAGTACACCTCGGCCTTGAACGGCGAGTGGAACCCGTACTTCCAGCCCTTGATCGTGGACAGGATCGGCATGTTGTGCGTCTCGAGGGTGTACATGCCCGGCGCGTAACTGTCGGCGACCTGGCCCTCGTTGACGAAGACGGCCGCCTGGGACTCACGCACGGTGAGCTTGGCGCCCATCTTGATCTCGTTCTCGTACCGCGGGAACCGCCACACGATGGTGTCCCGGCTGTCATCGGTCCATTCGATGATGTCGATGAACTCGCCGCGGATCTTGTCGAAAACGCCCATAACTCCCCCGGTGGTCGGCGGTCCCAGCTCTGGCTACGGCGACGCGACGATAGCAACATCCACCGGGCCGACGCTGGGCTGCCGGCCGACCCCGCTCAGCTCGGTGGCCGCTCCCGGCCGGGGACCTCCATCAGGTAGCCGTCCTCCACCATGTCCTCGACCGCGTGCGGCAGCAGGAACGCGGTGCCCCCGCCGGGCTGCTCGAACCAGGGGATGGCCACCCCGGTCAACGCCTCGAACGGTTGCTGTACGCGATAGGTGTGGTACTCGCGGTGCACCCAGTCAGGCACCAGGGACCGCAACGGGAACGGCGTTCCGACCGAGTACGTCAGATTCCCGTCGCCCGCGCCGAACCGGTCGATCTCGGTGCCCGGGTGCAGCTCCACCAGCCGCTTGCCGCGGAACAACGTCAACGGCGGCTCGCCGTAAAGCGGCTGGATGGGCCAGTCCTGGGGGCGTCCCGGGCTGGTGATCTCGGCCGGCCGGGCGGCCGGCGCGGTGATCTCCGTCGGCCGGGCCATGGGGGCCGGCGCGGAGATCATCGCGGTGGCGTTGCCGGGCTGGTGCATCGGCTCGGGCTTGGGCCCGCTCGGCACGGATGCCCGCTCGCGTTCCTCGGTGTCCTCAAGGGCGGACAGCGACGGCATCGACAGCACGGTCCTGTCCAAGTCGTCCTCCGCGGCCGGGGCCGGCAACGGTGGCGGGGGAGGCGGCGGGGGCGCCTGCTGGGGGACCGAAGGTTCCGGCATCTCCGCCCGAACGGGCAGCGGCGCGGGTGGCCTCGGGCCGTCCATCAGGACCTTGCCGAGCAGGAACGCCGACGCGTCGGTGACGTCCTCGAAATGCTGCGGCGAGTCGAACTGGTTCTGCTCGAACCAGCCCACGCGCCAGCCGTCGTCCACCCGCTCGAGCGTCCACGTGCGCTCCACCGGCGGACCGATCCGGTACGCCGACTCGGGCACGCCCAGCTCGGCGAACTTCCCCCGGACCTGGGCCAGCGCCGGGCCCGGCGGGGGCGCCGACGGCATCGCCGGGACAGCCGGGGCCGGCATGGCCGGCGCCGGAGCGGGCGGCGGGGGCGCGGAGATCGGCGGCGGCGGAGGCTGAGGCGGTGACACGTTGATCGGCGGGTGCGGGGGCGTCGGCCGCCCCGGCTGTGGCGGTGGCGTGCCGCGGGCGACGAACGCGGACGCGTCCGCGACCACCTGTTCGTCAACCTGGGGCACCTCGAAGCCATGCCGGCGGATGTGGTCCACCAGGTCCGGCTCGGGGCTCACGCCGTAGGTCCGCAGGTAGTAATTCACCGACGCCGGCCAGATCCACACCCCGTCGGTGTGGAACGCGATCGGGACCGAGTTGCGGCCCTCCGGGTCCAGCCGGTCCACGTCGTAGCCGCGGCTGGGCAGCGCGAACGGCGCGTCGTCCAGGTACGCGAGCATCGCCTGGGTGTCCAGCTCGTCCAGCTGCGGCCGGTTCACGATCGGCCGGCCCTGCGGGCCGATGCCGTCGAAGGTCCGGGCGACCCGGAACCTGGGCCGTTCGAAACCACCCGGCGGGGTCTGCGGCATCGGCGGTGGCATCGGCGCGGACAGGCGCCTGGCCAGCCATTCCGGCACGTTCTCGTCGTCACGGGGGAAGATGCGCAACTCGTCCGCGAACGCCGGTGGCGGCGGCGGGTTGGTCCACCGCGGCTCGTCCCGGTCGTACTCGAGGTTGTAGCTGGACGGCCGGTCAAGCTGGTAGCGGGCGTTGAACCAGGTCCCGCGGCCGTCGCGGTACATGCCGCCGCGCAGCCGGGCGAACAGGGTCGCCAGGTCCGGCGCCACGGTCCACGGCCGGACCTCCTCGGGTTCGGCGTCGTCGGTGTGATCGGCGGCCTGCACGGCGAGCTCGGCGGTCATCTCGTGGTACCGGCCGACAGCCCGGTAGTGCACCGTGACCTGTGCCCACTCCGTCGGGGCGGCCCGCAACAGGGCCAAGCCGATCTGCTTGACCAGAGTGTCCTGCTCGGTCGGATCCAGCTGGGTCGGTTGCGTCACGTTCCCATCCTCCCTTTCTCGATCCGATTCGGCACATGGGGAATTCACCATCTGCCTTTACACGAAGTGCCCAACCGGACCCGTGACACCTCGCAGCGTAATCGTTCGCGTTTTGTCGGTCCCCCTTGAGACAGTGGCCGGGTGCTCCGCCCCTACCGCGAACTGGCCCGCGTCCCGCGGGCTTTGGGCCTGCTGACCTGGACGTTGGTGGGTCGGCTGCACATGACTGGCACGCCGCTGGCGATGTCGTTCCTGATCGCCGGCTGGACCGGGTCGTACGCGGTGGCGGGGTTGCTCGGCGCGGTGCTGATGGTCGGCCTGGGGGTGGCCGGGCCGCTGCGCGGGCGGATGGCCGACCGGCGTGGCGCGGCGAGCCAGTTGGTCGGCACGGGTGTGATCTATGGCCTGGGGGTAACCCTGGTGGCGTTCGTGCCCAGCTGGCTGCCGCCCGGCTGGTGGCCGCTGGAGGCCGGGCTGGCGTTCGCGGCCGGCCTGGCCTGCCCGCCGGTCGTCCCGGTCGCGCGGGCGACGTGGCCGCGCCTGCTCACCGGGTCCGCGTTGAAGTCGATGTACACGGTCGAGGCGACGTTCACCGAACTGCTGTACGCCGTCGGGCCGCTGTTGGCCGCTTCGGTCGTCGCGCTGTTCAACCCGGCGTTGGCGATAGTGATCTGCGGCGCCCTGGCCACGATCGGAGCCGTGGTCTTCGCCCGTGCCCTGGCGCGCGCCGGGTTCGACGGCCCGCTGCCGGCCGAGGAGAAGGCCTCCGGGGGAACGCACCGCGCTGTTGACCGCGCCGGGCGTCGCGGCCTGCCTCGGCCTGGCTTTATGCCTGGTCGGCGCGCTGTTCATGGTGGACACCACGATCGTCGCGCTCGGCCGCAACATGGCCATGCCGATCCTGGCCGGCGCGCTCGGCGCTGTCTGGGCCGTCGGCTCGTTCCTCGGCGGGCTCGTCGCCGGTGGCCTCACCGGCCGGCCCAGGCTCACCGTTCGGGTGCTGCTGACCCTGGTCGGCCTGGTCGCGCTGGTGCCGACCATGCCGCCAGTGTCCGACCCGGCGCTGCCGTGGCTGGTCGGACTGGTGCTCCTGCTCAGTGGCGCGGCGATCGCGCCCACCCTGGCCGCGGCGAACATCGTCCTCGGCGAGCTGGCGCCGCCGGAACGAAGGACCGAGGCGTTCGGCTGGGTGGCCACGGCGAGTACGGTCGGCACGTTCATCGCGATGCCCAGCTCCGGGCTGCTGCTCGACCACGGCGGGCCGGCCGTGGCCGTCGGTGCCGCCGCCGCGGCCGGTGTGCTTGCCGTGCTGCTGACCCTTTTCATCCCGGCCAAGGTGCCCGTCCCGGCTTTGAGAGGATGACCGAGTGAGCGCGACCACCCTGGATGGCAAGGCGACCCGAGACGCGATCTACGAGGACCTGAAGGTGCGGGTGGCCGCGCTGAAGGAGCGCGGCATCGCACCCGGCCTCGGCACCGTGCTGATCGGCGACGACCCCGGCTCGGCCATGTACGTGCGCGGCAAGCACTCGGACTGCGCCAAGGTCGGCATCACGTCGATCCGCAAGGACCTGCCGGCCGACATCAGCCAGGAGGCCGCCGAGGCCGTGCTGGACGAGCTGAACGCCGACCCGGCCTGCACCGGCTACATCGTCCAGCTGCCCGTGTCCCCGCACCTCGACACGGGTCGGCTGCTCGAACGGGTCGACCCGGCCAAGGACGCCGACGGCCTGCACCCGGTGAACCTCGGCCGGCTGGTCCTGATGGAACCCGCTCCGCTGCCGTGCACCCCGCGCGGCATCATCGAGCTGCTGCGCCGCTACCAGGTGCCCATCGCGGGCGCGAACATCACCGTCATCGGTCGTGGCGTGACCGTCGGTCGTCCGCTGGGCCTGCTGCTCACCCGCAGGTCGGAGAACGCGACGGTCACCCTGTGCCACACCGGCACCAAGGACCTCGCGGCCGAGGTCCGCCGCGCGGACATCGTGGTGGCCGGCGCCGGCGTGGCGCACCTGATCACCGCGGACATGGTCAAGCCGGGCGCCGCCGTGCTCGACGTGGGCGTCAGCCGCACCGAGGCCGGCATGGCCGGCGACGTCCACCCGGACGTGCGCGAGGTCGCCGGGTTCCTGTCGCCCAACCCAGGCGGCGTCGGCCCGATGACCAGGGCCATGCTCCTGACGAACGTCGTCGAGGCCGCCGAGGCCCGGGGGTGAGTGTGTCCGCGAACAACGGCGGCACCCGGACCCAGCTGCCGTTCGCTGTCGTGATGCTGGTCGTGGTGATCGGGATCGTGCGGGTCGTGATGCAGCACTGGCGCGAGGGCACCACGGAGATCGGCCTCGCCCTCCTGCTGGCCGCGTTCCTACGGGCTGTGTTGCCCGACCGAAAGGCCGGGTTGCTCGCGGTCCGCACGCGCAAGGTGGATGTGCTGCTGTACGGCGGATTCGCCGCGATGATCATCTTCATCTCGTTGACGATCGTCGGCGGCCCCTTCGACTCCACCGGCTGAATGGTCGGCCAGCCTCGGTCAACCGGCCGAGGATGGACCGGCTCTTCGACCGAAGTCGCAGGTAGGGGCGGTTCCATAACGTCGTTGGCATGACGCCGAGCCAGCTCACCGCCCTCCACTCCGGACTGATCATCTTCCTGGTCACGTGGCCGGTGGTCGTCCTGGTGCAGCTGGCCGGCCGCAGGCGCGCCCGCACGGTCATGAGCGGCGCCGTGGTCACGCTCTACGCCAGCCTCGCCGTCGCGATCGTGCTGCTGCCGCTGCCCGGCCCGCACACCCACCGGCCGGTCCAGACCATTCAGCTCGTGCCGTTCCAGTGGGTGCTCGACTTCGTCGGCGGCGACCCGCGGGCGTTCACCCAGGTCGTGCTGAACGTGTTGCTGTTCGTGCCGGTGGGGGTGTTCGCCCGGACGTTGTGGCGGCGGAACCTGCGCCAGGCCGTCCTCATCGGATTCGCGTTCGCACTGTTGATCGAGATCACCCAGCTGACCGCCAACTTCGGCACCGCGCCGTTCGCGTACCGGATCTTCGACGTGGACGACCTGATGACCAACACCCTCGGCGCCGCCTTCGGCTGGATCGTGGCCAACGCCCTGGTGCGTGTCCCAGATCCCGTGAGAGCCATGCCACTGCCCAAAGACCGGGTGTTGCGGGGTTGATAGCCTGCGGTGGCTGGTCCCGGCGCTGAGACCGCGCTGGTCGCGCCCGAGACCCCCATACTCACTTGAGTGGATCGGAAGGCAATGACCCGCACCCCCGTCAACGTCACCGTCACCGGCGCGGCCGGCCAGATCGGCTACGCCTTGCTGTTCCGGATCGCCTCGGGCCAGCTGCTCGGGCCGGACACCCCGGTCCGGCTGCGCCTGCTGGAGATCACCCCGGCGCTCAAGGCCGCCGAAGGCACCGCCATGGAGCTGGACGACTGCGCGTTCCCGCTGCTGGCCGGGATCGACATCAGCGACGACCCGCGGGTGGCGTTCGACGGCGCCAACGTCGCCCTGCTGGTGGGCGCCCGGCCGCGGACCAAGGGCATGGAGCGCGGTGACCTGCTCGAAGCCAACGGCGGCATCTTCAAGCCGCAGGGCGAGGCCATCAACGCGGTAGCCGCCGACGACATCCGCGTCCTCGTGGTCGGCAACCCGGCCAACACCAACGCGCTGATCGCCCAGCGGCACGCGCCGGACGTGCCCGCGGCCCGCTTCACCGCGATGACCCGGCTCGACCAGAACCGCGCGTACAGCCAGCTGGCGAAGAAGCTGGACGTCACGGTCAACGACGTCAAGCGCCTGGCGATCTGGGGCAACCACTCGGCCACCCAGTACCCGGACCTGTTCCACGCCGAGGTCAACGGCAAGAACGCGGCCGAGACCGTGAACGACCAGAAGTGGATCGAAGCGGACTTCATCCCGACCGTGGCCAAGCGCGGCGCGGCGATCATCGAGGCCCGTGGCGCGTCCTCGGCGGCGTCCGCCGCGAACGCCGCGATCGACCACGTCCACGACTGGGTGAACGGCACGGCCGAGGGTGACTTCGTGTCGGCCGGTGTGGTGTCGGACGGCTCGTACGGCGTGCCGGCGGGCCTGATCTCGTCCTTCCCGGTGACTTCCACCGGCGGCGACTACGAGATCGTGCAGGGCCTGGCGATCGACGACTTCTCCCGCGCCCGCATCGACGCCTCCGTGGCCGAGCTCGCTGAGGAGCGCGACGCGGTCCAGGGCCTCGGCCTGATCTGACATCCGTGCCAAAGGGCGCCCTCTCCCCGAGGGCGCCCTTTGTCGTGTCACCAGGCCACGGGCAGTTTGTGCACGCCGAAGATGGCCATGTCGTCGCGCAGCGGCACGTCGTCCGGGTCGACCGCCAGCCGCAGGGTCGGGAACTCCCGCAGCAGCGCGGTGAAGCCGATCCGCATCTCGATCCGGGCCAGCTGCTGGCCGAGGCACTGGTGGATGCCGTGCCCGAACGCGACGTGCCCGGCCGGTGTCCCGGCCAGGTTCAGCCGTTCCGGGTCGACGAACCGCATCGGATCCCGGTTGGCCGCGGGCAGGTGGATGGACACCGGATCGCCCGCCTTGATCAGCCGGCCGTCCAGTTCCACGTCCTCGAGCGCGGTCCTGGCCGCTCCGAAGTGGACGATCGTGAGGAAGCGCAGCAACTCCTCCACGGCGTTCTCGGCCAGGCTGGGGTCGGATCGCAGCGCGGTCAGCTGGTCGGGGTTGGTCAGCAACGTGAAAGTGCCCAGCCCCAACATGTTCGCGGTGGTCTCGTGCCCGGCGATGAGCAACAGGAGCCCCATGTTGGCGACCTCCTCGTCGGTCAGCTCACCATCGGCGACCAGGCCGCTGAGCATGTCGTCGCCCGGCTGCCCGTGCTTGCTCACGACCAGCCCGAGCAGGTACGACTCCAGGTCCTCGAACGCCCGGCGGGCTTCCTCGGGCGGCGAGTCGAGCCGCAGCAGGTTGGCGGACTCCCGCTGGAAGTAGGCCCGGTCGGTGGCCGGCACGCCGAGCAGTTCGCAGATCACCAGCGAGGGGATCGGCAGCGCGAACGCCTGCACCAGGTCCACCGGCGGCCCGGCCTGGCGCATGCTCTCCACGTGCGCCGCGGTGATCTCCTCGATCCGCGGGATCAGTTGGTTCATCCGGCGCACGGTGAACTGGCCGGTCAGCAGCTTGCGGTAGCGGCCGTGGTCGGGCGGGTCCAGCGCGATGAACATGCCTGGTTTCGCCGGCTGCGGGTCCGGGATCACGCGGATCGGGGACTTGCGGAACTCGGCGCGGGAGCTGAACCTCGGGTCCGCCAGCACCGCGCGGGCGAGGCTGTGCGAGGTCACCAGCCAGCCGGTGTCGCCGTCGGGATACTGCAGCCTGGACAGCGGCGGCCGGTCGAACAGCTCCGCGGGCGGGTCGAGCGGAGTGTCGCCACGGTCGGTGGGGAAGTCGTAGATGTCGGAAAGGGTTTCTGTCATCGCGAACTCCTCTCATCTGCCTTCGACGTAACGCTTCGAACCTGACCCTGGGCTGTCACTGGTCTGACAAAGAGCTGACGGTGGGCAGCGACACCCGGAAGGTGCTGCCCCGGCCCGGCTCGCTGGTCACGGTGATCTCGCCGCCGTGCGCCAGCACGATCGCCTGGACGATGCTCAGGCCCAGGCCGGTGCCGCCCGACGAGGTCCGGCCTTCCGCGCGGTAGAAGCGTTCGAACACGCGCGCCACCACATCAGGCGCCATACCAGGGCCTTCGTCGGCGACCGTCAGGCAACCGTCCTGCACGCTGACTGTCACGGATGTTCTGGGCGGCGTGTGTTTCAGCGCGTTGTCAACGAGATTGCGCACCACCTGTCGCAACGCCTGCTCGTCGCCCGCGACGACCGACTCCCGCGACGCGTCCATCGTGATCCGCCGGTCCGGGTGCAACGCGCTGACGTCCGCGATCGACTCCGCCGCGATCCCGCGCAGGTCCACGGGTTCCCGTGGGACGTCCCGAAGCGGGTCCTGGGCCAGGCTGACCAGATGCAGCAACTGATCGACCAGGTGGCTCATCCGGTCGGCCTGCTGCTCGATCCGGCTCAACGCCACCGCGGCCAGCTCCGGCTTGCCGGACACCCGCTGGAGTTCCGCCCAGCCGCGGATCGTGGTCAGCGGCGTCCGCAGCTCGTGCGACGCGGCGGCGACGAAGTCCTGCAGGCGTTGTTCGGACTGTTTCTGTTCCCGCAGCGAACGGTTGAAGAGGACCGCGCCGAACACGGACACCGCGATCGCCGCGGCGCCGGTGGCGACGAGTTCGAAGACGACCAGCTGGTTGACCGCGTTCTCGCCGGCGTTGAGGCTGCCGCCGATGATGGCGTACCGGAACTGGGTCGGGCTGTTCTGGCCGGCCAGCAGGATTTCGGCGTGTTCGCCGAGGTCGAACGAGCGCATCCGGAACCTGGTGTCCGAAGAGGACAGTGTGAGCGGCTCGGCGGCCCAGCCCGGCGGGACCGGGTCGGGGATGGTGGGCGCGGTGACCGGCTCCCCGGTCAGGCTGACCGGCTGGGTGCGTTCCAGGATCCGGCCGTCCGGAGCGACCAGGACGATGAGAAACCCTTCGGGCATCTGCTGTCCCACCGCGACACCGTCCACTGTGACCAGATGGCCGGCGAGTGGCGGCAGGTTGCGCTGGACTTCGACGAGGGTGCGGTCGACGCGGTTGGTCGCGTACGCGTCGAGCACGACAACGGCCGCGCAGTCGATGACGGCCATCCCCAACACCGTCAGACCGATGAGTCCGACCAGCAGACGGCCGCGGGCGCTGCGCATCTACAGCTCGGCGATCCGGTAGCCGAACCCGCGGACGGTGTGGATCAGCGGCGAACGGCCGGCGTCGATCTTGTGCCGCAGCCGGGACACCAGCTTCTCCACCACGCCTTCGCCGAACTCGTGCTGCCACACGTGGTGCAGGATCTGTTCCTTCGTCATCACCTGGCCCGCGTTGACCATGAGATACCGCAGCAGCTTGTACTCGGTCGGGGTCAGCTCGATCGGCTGGCCGCCGCGGGCGGCCTGGAACCTCGTCTCGTCCAGGGTGAGGTCGGCGCTGCGCAGGACCTGGCCGGTGGCCTTGCCGGACCGGCGCAACAGGGCGTGCACCCGGGCGAGGAGTTCGAGTACGTGGAACGGTTTGGTGACGTAGTCGTCCCCGCCGATCCGCAGCCCGGTGACCATGTCCTCGATCGAGCCCCGCGCGGTGAGGAACAGGATCGGCGGGGTGTGGCCGCCCTCGGTCATCCGCCGGCACAGCGCGAACCCGTCCATGTCCGGCAGCATCACGTCGAGGATCACCAGGTCGGGACGCTCGTTGGCGACGGCGTGCAGCGCCGCCTGGCCGGAGCCGACGGTGGACACGCGATAGCCGGCGAGGTCCAGCGTGGTGGACAGCAGCTCGGTGATCGCCGGTTCGTCGTCGACCACGAGCACCCGCTGACCTTCCCCAGTGCGTTGCACCCTCCGCCTCCCTCTGGTCACGCAAACGAACTTAGAGGACTCAACGTTCCCAGGTACCGTGCTCGTATGTCGATGATCGCGTGGCCGGTACCCGACCCCGACCTGCCGTCCGGCATCCATCCGGCCCTCGCCGACGCGGCGTCCGCCGCCGCAACGGCGTTCCGAGCGGCCCGCGCCCGGCACACCCGCGCGGAACTGGGCGAGCAGGTCGCGATGGGCGCCGACGGAACACCCACCATGCGGGTCGACGCCCTGGTGGACGAGGCCATCGTTGAGTCCGCGTCCCGCAACCGGGTGAACCTGCTCAGCGAGGAGGCCGGCTTCGTCGACCACGGTTCCGCGGTCACCCTGGTGATCGACCCGGTGGACGGCTCGTCGAACGCGGCGATGGGCCTCCCGCTGTCGTGCTTCGCCGGTGCCGTGGTCACCGACAACACCGCCACCGAAGCCCTGACCCTCTGGTTCGACACCGGACGTACCTGGTGGGCCCGTGCCGGCGAACCCACCCCGTACCGAACCACCGGCCGCACCACCCTGGCCGGAGCCACGGTGACCATGTTGCGTCCCAAGAACAACAGCTTCGACGCCTGGCTGCGCGTGGTCGGCCGGGCCGACCGGGTCCGCGTCCTGGCCACCACCTGCCTGGAAGCCGCCCTGGTCGCCGACGGCTCGGTGGACGCCTTCGTGGACTCCGGCTCGAACACCCACCGGATCATGGACCTGGCGGCGGCGATGGTGATCGTGCCGGCCGCCGGCGGGGTGGTGCTGGACGTGCACGGCCGTCCCCTCGACTTCGACCCGGACCTGACCCGCCGCTGGTCCGGCCTGGCCGCCGCCACCCCGCAACTGGCCGACGAGCTCATCCAGGCCGTCCTCGGCTGACCCTCGCCATGTCACCGATCGCCGCCGCTCGTGCCAGGATGACGGCATGCCGAAAGCACTGCGCCTGACTGGCAACCCGGACGCCGACAAGCTGCTGAGCAAGGATCCGTTCGCGCTGCTCACCGGGCTGCTGCTGGATCAGCAGTTCCCGATGGAGCATGCGTTCGCCGGCCCGCAGAAGATCGCCGACCGGATGGCCGGGTTCAGCATCACCAAGATCGCGGACGCCGACGTGGAGGAGTTCGTCGAGCTGTGCGTGCAGCCGCCCGCGATCCACCGGTACGGCGGCTCGATGGCCCGCCGGGTCCACGCGCTGGCCCAGTACGTCCTGGAGCACTACGACGGCAAGGCCGACAAGATCTGGAAGTCCGGCAAGCCCGACGGCAAGGAAGTACTCAAGCGGGTGAAGGCGCTTCCCGGATACGGCGACCAGAAGGCCAGGATCTTCGTGGCGTTGCTCGGCAAACAGCTGGGCGTCACCCCGGAGGGATGGCGTGAGGCAGCCGGTGCGTACGGCGAGGACGGGTCACGGCGTTCCATCGCCGACGTCACCAGTCCGGAAACCCTGGCGGAGGTCCGGGCCTTCAAGAAGGCGGCCAAAGCCGCCGCGAAGTGACACCTGGTTGGCGGAACGCCGCGGCGGGAGAGTTCGCGACACTCTGGTGTGGAGGTGAACCACCTATGCACGCGACTGCGGGTGATCGGCTTCTCGTCCACGGCAAGAACGTGGGCCTTGCCGAACGGCACGGTGAGATCATCGAGGTGCGGGGGCCGGACGGCTCGCCGCCTTACCTCGTGCGGTTCTCCGACGGGCACGAAGGACTGGTGTACCCCGGTCCGGACTGTGTGGTGGAGCCGGCCGACTCCGAACGCTGAGTCGCCACAACCAGAACAACCAGGGCGACGGCGGCGACAGCCGCCGCCACGGGCCCGAGCGCGCGTGTCCCGGAGAACTCGATCACCAGCCCACCGGCCACTCCGGACAGTCCGATACCCAGGTAGATCGCGGCCGCGTTGACCGCGAGCACCAGGCCTGCGGTGGTCGGCGCGATGTCCACCAGCCGGTGTTGCATCGGTGGGTTGATCGACCACACCGACATCCCCCACAGCAGCAGGATCACCACGGCGCCGGCCACGCCGGTCGCCGCGAACGGCAACACGGCCATGGTGACCACGCAGCCGGCCAGCGACACGATCAACGGCCCCCTGGTGCCCAGCCGGTCGGTCACCCGCCCACCGGCGATGTTCCCCAGCACCCCGCCGAGGCCGTAGACGAACAGCAGCAGGCTGATCATCCAGCCACTCACACCGGTGACGTCGTTGAGCAACTCGGTGAGATACGTGTACACGCTCACGCCGGCGATCGACACCAGCAGTGTCACCACAAGCAACGGGAGAACCCGCCTGTCGGCGACGACCCGCAGGCGCTCCCGCAACCCCACGGCAGGCGGCGCCGCGACAGACGGAACGACCAGACGGACACTGACGGCCGCGATCGCGATCAACCCCGCGACCAACGCGAACACCCCGCGGTATCCCAGAGGTTCGGCCAGCAGACTGCCCAACGGGATCCCCACGACCAACGCCATCGTGAGGCCACCGAACACGGTCGCGATGGCGCGCGCCCTGCGCTCCGGCGGGTTCAACTCCGTCACGACTGTCGTCGCAGTCGGCGTGTACACGGCCGCGCCGAGCGCGGTGACTATGCGCGCGATGAAGAGCGTCACGTAGTTGGGCGCGATGGCGGCGAGAGCGTTCCCCACAGCCATGACGGCCATCGCGACGACGAGCAGCCGTCGCCGTTCCCACCGCCCGGTGGCCGCGGCCAGCAAGGGAGACGCGACGGCGTACGTCAGTGCGAACGCGGTCAGCAGTTGGCCCGTCGCGGTGACCGACACGTGCAGCTCGGCGGACACCTCCGGCAGCACCCCGGCGATGACCTGGGCACTCGTGCCCGCCGCGAACGTCCCGGTGGCCAGCAGATGGTTCCGCACTAGCTCACGACCTCAGCCAAAGCGGGGGTGGACGGTTCGGGTGACCAGGCCATCCCGGGCCAGCCGGTATCCACCAGGTACCTACCTCCCACCAGTGTGCCTTCTTACGGCGGATACTAGCTGGGCGATGGCGCGCACACCGCCGCTCGCCGGAGCGGCCCAAGCGCACCAACTGAGCGAAGCCGGCCGGATGAGCGGCAAGATCGTGCTGGTAGCCGGGACTGGGCTAACCGGCCAGGAACAGCACGCCGCCGATGATCACCACGAGCGCGGTCGCGCCGTGGATTCCGTAGGCGGCGGCTTTGCTTCCTCTGTTCCGCAGGATTGTCATGGCGTCGCCGGTGGGGGTGATCGCGGCGGCGAGCATCAGGTAGCCGGCGACTTCGAACTGTCCCAGGGCCAGCGGGATCAGGACCGACAGGCCGGAGACGACGTCCCGGATCCCTTTCAGGTTCAGCCACGACGTCTCGTTCGGCCAGGTGGGCAGGCCGAAGGACTTCGCTGTCCGCGCCGGGGCGAGCAGGTACTGGCTGCCCACGAAGATGATGCCGAGGCCGGACAGGATCGCGATGCCCATGGCGATGTAGTGCATGCTCGTTCTCCTAGCGGTGCTAGATGTTAGAGCGACGCTAACACAAGCAGCGCTCTGTGCGCTAGCGGTGCTAGGATTCCTAGTGTGTCCGTCCAAGCACGCCGCGAGCGGGAACGCGCCAGGCGGCAGCAGTTGATCATCACGACCGCGCGGGACCTGGCCGAGGCGGAGGGGTGGGACGCGGTCACCACCCGCCGGCTGGCCCAGCTGATCGAGTACAGCCAACCCGTGCTCTACAGCCATTTCGCGGGCAAGGACGCGATTGTCGGCGCGGTCGCGCTTGAGGGGTTCGCCGAGCTGGCGGCGGAGCTCGGCCGGCGCCGAGGGCTGGAGCCGCTGGTCCGCGCCTATGTCGACTTCGCCGAAGCCAACCCGGCGGTGTACGACGCCATGTTCACGCTGTCGACGCCGCTGCGGTTCGCGCAGGAGGAGACTCCGGAGCCAATGAAGGCGGGGTTCAACGCGATCCTGGAGGTGCTCCGGCCGCTCGCCGGCGAGAAGGATCTCGGCATCTTCACCGAAGTGGTGTGGAGTGCGCTACACGGCCAGGTGATGTTGACCCGCGGCGGCCGGACGCCCAAGGAGAGCCAGCGCAAGCGGCTGGCCATGTTCGTCGACCTGGTTCACGCCGGAGCCGTGGCGTAGACGAGGAAGGCCACGCGCCCGCTCGACGCCTCGATGCGGTGCGCGACCGGGTTCAGGTAGCCGGTGGCGACCGCCGCGGCTTCCGCCACAGTGGTCGGCAGCGCCAGGTCGGTGGCGACGAGCGGGGCGAACGCGCTGGACGGGGTGAACGTGGTCGCCAGCGGCAGGCTGAACGCGATCGTCCCGCTCGGCCGTAACACCCGCAGCCAGTCCTTCAACGCCGCGTTCCCCAGGAAATGCAGCGAGGACGCACACACCACGAGGTCCGCGCTCGCGTCGGGGACAGGCGCGGGCACGGCCGGCGCGACCTGCCACCTGATCTTGCCCTCCGGGTCCTGCACCGCGGCCTTCTCCAGGGCGCGGGCAATCATCCCAGCGGACAGGTCGACCGCCACGACATCGCGCGCGCCCAGGTGCTGCAACGCGGCGAACGCGGCCGCGCCCGTCCCGGTGGCGATGTCGACGACCAGGTCCGGGGTGGGCGCGTCGGCCAGTCCGGCGACCAGCTTCTCCGCGACCACCTGGTGGAACAGGTCATCGTCGTAGTGAGTGGCGATCTCGTCGAACACGTTCACCCGGCGGATGGTAATCGGTCACCCGGTAGTGAAGCTCGCGCCCGAGTGTTGACCGCCCTTGCCCGATCCGATGCAGTAGAAGTACGGCCGGCCGTTGGTACCCGCTCTGGACGGCAGCACCGAGATCGACCACCCGTCCGTGGTGGCTCCCGGGTGCGTCCGGGTCCGCATCACGTCCGCCGTACAGACCTTGGTGACTTCCGGCAGACGGACGATGTCGGACTGTTGGAGGTCCATCGCGTCGTCCGGCAGCCAGCCGCCGGCGAACGCCTCCCAGTAGTGCGGCACCTCGCACCGGGCGCTGCCCGCCGACGCCGGTTTGCCGCCGATGACCACCGTCCCCTGGAAGCAGGCACTGGCGGCCATGCAGTATCCGACGTCGCACGGCTTGAGCCTCGGCGGCGGCGGCACGGCTGGTTCGGTCGTCGATGAGGCACTGGCAGGTTCGGTCGGCGGCGCCGCGTCCTGAGTGACTACCGGCTTGTGGGTCAACAGCAGGAAGACGGTCACGGCGGCCAGTACGGCCAGGACCACGGCCGCCGCGGGCCACAGCCATCGTCGTGGCTTGACGACTGGGACCGGTGCGGCGCCACGGAGTTCGTCGGCGAAGAGCCCTGCGCTGGGCGTACGGGCTGATGACTCCGCTGCGAGTGCCCGGATCAGCGCCGCGTTCACGTTCGGCGGCGCCCCTTTGATGGGCTGGATCTCGCCGCGCAGCGCGGTTGCCAACTGGTCGAGCGAGGTGGCCGGCCAGGGGATGTCACGAGGATTGCGGCCGGTGGCGATGGTGTAGAGGGTCGCGGCGAGCGAGTACACGTCCGCGGCCGGGGTCGGCGCGCTCCAGGCGAAGGCTTCGGGCGCCGCGTACGAGGGACTCAACGCGCCCAACGTGATCGTGGCCTCCTGGGCGTCCAGGATCGCCGCGAGCCCGAAGTCCGCGAGCTTCACCGCGCCGAAGCCGTCGATGAGCACGTTGGCCGGCTTGATGTCCCGGTGCAGCACACCGGCCGCGTGCGCCTGCCCGAGCGCGTCCGCGAGTCGCAGCCCGATGTCGACCACGCGCTCGACGGGCAACGGACCCTCTCGCGCGAGCAGGTCCGCCAGCGACCCGCCTGAGCACAGCTCCATGACGATGTACGGCCGGCCATCCGTGGTCACGCCCGCGTCGTACACCGAGACCACGTGCGGGTGACCGGACAGCCGGGCCGCGGCGCGCGCCTCACGGAGGAACTTGTCGCGTTCGGCTTGGGCGTTCAGCACCCGGTTGTCCAGCTTGACGGCCACGTCCCGGTCGATCCGGACCTGCCGGGCCCGGTACACCACGCCGAAGCCGCCGCTGCCCAGCTCACCGGTGATCGCGAGCCCCGGGATGTCCGGTAATCCGTCCACGGCGACACAGCCTATGTCCAGGGCAGCAGCTTCACTCCACCGAGGAACGGCAACGCGCCGGTGTGCTGCAGGGCGGCGAGGCCCAGCCAGATCGACAACAGCGTGATGATCGGCGCCACGATCACCAGCTCGACGGTTCCGCCCGTGCGCATCCGCATGATCTTCGGCGGTGCCACCGGGTACCAGGTCTTGCCGCCCAACGGGATCGGCCACAGCATCGGGCAGCCCTGTTCGGTGATGGCGTCCCCGAGGTAGTGCGCGACGCATCCGATGCCGACCGCCACCCCGCACGCGGCCGCGTTGGCCGACGTCCGGTCCGTCCACATCAGACATAACGCGGTCAGCGCGATGGACGCGACGGTGATCACCAACGCGTCGTTCCTGCCGTCCCACTTGTGCAGCACGCCGCGGATCGCCAGGCCGCAGAACACGAACATCAGGACGGGCAGCGCCCACTTCTGGCTGGCCAGCACCACGGACGTGGTGATGATCGCCGCGACCACGGCGAAGAACACGGTGTGGGTCAGGCCGCGGTGGCCGCCGTGCCGGTTGGCGTCCCGTCTCGTCCGGGTCAGCCGGTACACGCCGTGGCTCATGCCGTGCAGCAGGCTGGAGAAGCCCTGGCTGATCGAGCCGAACGTGCGGGAGATCGTGGACGACGGGTGGTCCAGGTCGGGCAACAGCGCGCCGCCGGTCGCCAGCACCGCCCCGACCACCCAGGCGCGCGGGCTGAGCTGCCCGATCGCGTGGTCGGTCGCGAGCGCGGTCACGGCCGACCACACGAGTAAGCCGCTCATCGCGTGCGTGGGTCCGGTCGCCATGAGTTCCCCCTCAGGAAGATCGACTGAGGGAGCCTACCGAGCCGGGCATACCATCCGGTCCAAGTGACGGCCGCGACACGGCCACCAAAATGAGCCAGTACGCTTGTACTGTTAAATCGACTCAAGGACGAGATATCCCGGGAGAGGAACCCAGGCAGATGGCCAAGATCAAGGTCGAGGGGACGGTCGTCGAACTTGACGGCGACGAGATGACGCGCATCATCTGGCAGTTCATCAAGGACAAGCTGATCCACCCGTACCTGGATGTCGACCTCGACTACTACGACCTGGGCATCGAGCACCGGGACGCGACCGACGACCAGGTCACGGTCGACGCGGCCAACGCCATCGCCCGGCACGGCGTCGGCGTCAAGTGCGCCACGATCACCCCGGACGAGGCGCGGGTCGAGGAGTTCGGCCTGAAGAAGATGTGGCTGTCGCCGAACGGCACCATCCGGAACATTCTCGGCGGCGTGATCTTCCGCGAGCCCATCGTCATCTCGAACATCCCGCGGCTGGTGCCGGGCTGGACCAAGCCGATCATCATCGGCCGCCACGCCCACGGCGACCAGTACAAGGCGACCAACTTCAAGGTGCCCGGCGCCGGTGAGCTGACCATCACGTTCACCCCGGCGGACGGCTCCGAGCCGATCCAGCACGTGGTCGCCAACTACGGCCCGGACGGCGGCGTCGCGTTGGGGATGTTCAACTTCAACAAGTCGATCGAGGACTTCGCGCGCGCGTCCCTGCGATACGGCCTCGAGCGCCAGTACCCGGTGTACATGTCCACCAAGAACACCATCCTCAAGGCGTACGACGGCGCCTTCAAGGACATCTTCCAGCGCGTGTTCGAGGAGGAGTTCAAGGCGGACTTCGACGCCAAGGGCCTGACCTACGAGCACCGGCTGATCGACGACATGGTCGCGGCCGCGCTGAAGTGGGAGGGCGGCTACGTCTGGGCGTGCAAGAACTACGACGGTGACGTCCAGTCCGACACCGTGGCGCAGGGCTTCGGCTCGCTCGGCCTGATGACGTCCGTGCTGATGACACCGGACGGCAAGGTCGAGGCGGAGGCCGCGCACGGCACCGTGACCCGGCACTACCGCCAGCACCAGGCCGGCAAGCCGACGTCCACCAACCCGATCGCGTCGATCTACGCCTGGACCCGTGGCCTGGAGGCCAGGGGCAAGCAGGACGGCACGCCCGAGGTCATCGGCTTCGCGAACACCCTGGAGAAGGTCGTCATCGAGACCGTCGAGAGCGGCAAGATGACCAAGGACCTGGCCCTGCTGGTCGGCCCGGACCAGCCGTGGCAGACCACCGAGGAGTTCCTGGCCACGCTGGACGAGAACTTGCGGCGCAAGATGGCGTGAGCTTGAACAAGGGTTGAAGACCAACTGGTGAGCCCCCGTGAGTCGACCGTGAACCGAGACTCGCGGGGGTCACTTGTGCGACCATGGTGACTACTGACAGTGGTGGATCGCTGAGCCGGTGGACTTCACCGGGTGCATCTTCCGCTCAGCGGTTCTACCCGACGGCAAGCTGCGATATACGTGGTCATGGTTGATCACTGAGCCAGGACGGGAGCGTGGGTGTCGTGCTGGGCCTGCCCAAACGAACGCTGATAGTCATCGCCGTGCTGGTCGGGGTCATCGTGTTGTACGTGATCGGCAGCAACAAGCAGGCCGGTAACGCCAACAACGCCTCGCCCACGACCCCGGCGGCGAACGCCTCGCAATGCCGGGTGACGGTCACCGCGGACGTCCTGAAGGTCCGCGCGGCACCGGACGTGAAGTCGGCACAGGTCGGCAGCTACAAGCAGAAGGCCGAGGTGGACGCCGAGAAGGTCACCCAGAACGGCTTCCGGAAGCTGTCCGAGGGCCACTGGGTGTCGAACGACTTCGTCAAGCCGATCGCCGGCCGCGACTGCGGCTGATCGCCGGACACGTACCCGGCGTTCCGTTACGGTGTGCCGGTGCGTTTGCTGATCAGTGCCGCCGCCGTCCTAGTACTGGTCGCCGGGTGTGCGAAGAGTGTCCAGGGCACGGCGCTGCCCGCTGACGACGTCGTCGCTACCACGGGCAGCAGCCGCCCCTCGTTGCCCAGAGTGACCGGCTCCCGCACACCCCCGTCGAGCGGCTCGACGTCCGCCTCGGGCGACGGCGGGTCGGTTTCGGTGAGCGCCCTGCAGGGACACTGGGAGGGCACGTACATCTGTGGGCAGGGCGAGACCGGCCTGAAGCTGGACATCGGCGCGGCGGACACGATCGGCACGGCCGAGGTGACCTTCACCTTCTTCCCGCTGGCCAGCAACCCGCAGGCGGCGTCCGGCAGCTACGTGATGAAGCTGAGCGCGACCGCCGGCCAGTTGAAGTTCGTCCAGGACCACTGGGTCCAGCGGCCGAACGGGTACGACATGGTCGACCTGCTTGTGCAGGGTCAGCCCGAGTCGGACACGATGGACGGCAAGGTGGTGAACGCGTCATGCAGCACGTTCACCGTCACCCGCAAGTGAGGACACACCTGTGCTGACCGTTTCGACGGTGAACGTCAACGGCCTGCGCGCGGCCGCGCGCAAAGGCTTCCGGGAATGGCTCGCGTCAACGGCAGCGGACGTCGTGTGCCTACAGGAGGTCCGCGCGGTCGAGGAGCAACTTCCCGAAGGAGTATCGGACGGCTGGTTCGCCACGTACGCGCACGGCCCGAAGGGACGCGCTGGTGTCGCCGTCTACACCCGCGCCGAGCCGTCGGCGGTCCGCGTCGGCTTCGGTACCGCCGAGTTCGAGGACAGCGGCCGGTACGTGGAGGTCACCCTCCCTGGGATCGTGATCGGCAGTGTGTACGTCCCCAGCGGCGACGTGGGCACCGAACGGCAGGAGGAGAAGAACCGGTTCATGGCCGCGTTCCTGCCGTATCTCGCCGAACTGAGCGAGAAGGCGTCGACCACCGGCAGCGAGGTGCTGGTCTGCGGCGACTGGAACATCGCCCACCGCGACCTGGATCTCAAGAACTGGCGCGGCAACCGCGGCCAGTCCGGCTGCCTGCCCGAGGAACGCGCCTGGCTCGACTCGATCTTCGCCGACCTCGGCTATGTCGACGTGGTCCGCGCCGAACACCCGGACGTCCCCGGTCCGTACACCTGGTGGAGCTACCGCGGCAAAGCCTTCGACCACGACACCGGCTGGCGGATCGACCTCCAGGTCGCCACCCCTGGCCTGGCCGCCCGCGCGACCACAGTGGACATCGAGCGGGCGGCGTCGTACGGCGAGCGCTGGTCCGACCACGCGCCGGTGACGATCACGTACTCCGACTGAGGGCTATCCCAGTCGGGGGAACGCTTTGGGCTCGTTCAGGACTCGGGCCGCTCCGCCGGGGATGAACGCGGACAGTTCGTGCGCGATGCTCCGGCACGCGCCGCCCAGACCACTGAGGACTTCCTCTCGTTCGGAACCCGCCAACTGCCAAGGCTTTGACGTCTCTATCACTCTGTTCGCGTCGTCGACGGCCGTGCTGATCGCGCCGGTGGCCGCGCGGAAGTCGAAGTCGGCCAACGCTTTGTCCACTTTGGTGGACAGGGCGATGTCGGGGCCGGTGGGGATGGTGCCGGCCAGGCCGCGGACCCGGTTGAAGAGGTTGCCCACACCGTTGGCGAGGTCCTTGTTGTAGCGGTCGACCAGTCTTTCCTCGGTGAAGTCCGTGTCGCCGACGCGGGCTGGGTCGGCGAGCAGCCACCAGCGGAGTGCGTCCGTGCCGTACTTCGTTGCGAGGTCCGCCGGGGTTGTGGTGGCGTTGCCGAGGGATTTGGAGATCTTGGTGCCGGCGACCGCCAGGTAGTCGTGCACGAAGATCGCGGTGGGCAACGGCAGTCCCGCGGACAGCAGCAGGGCCGGCCAGTACACGGCGTGGAACCGGATGATTCCCTTGCCGATCACGTGGGTTCGGGACGCCTGGTCCCACCAGCGCGTGAAGTCCTGGCCCTGCAGTGCCGTCACGTAGTTGGCCAGGGCGTCCCACCAGACGTAGACCACTTGGGACTCGTCGCCCGGCACCGGGATGCCCCAGCCGCCGGACCGGGCCGCCGGGCGGGACACGCTGATGTCCGACAGTCCCGCGCGCACAAAGGAAAGCACCTCGTTGCGGCGGGCGGCCGGCTCGATCCGGATGTCGTTCTCCAGTGCTGACAGGATCCGCGACTCGTAGCGGGACAACCGGAAGAACCAGTTCTCCTCGGACACGACCTCCGGTGCGGTGCCGTGCTCCGGGCACACCGAGTCGGTCACGAACTGTTCACAACCTTGGCAGTACAGGCCCGAATAGGACTTTCGGTAGAAGTCGCCGCGGTCGGCCGACGCCTGCCACAGGCGCTCGACCCCGGAGGCGTGCCGGGCGTCGAAACCTGTTCGGATGAAGTCGTCGTAGGAGACGTCGAGGGGTTCGCGAAGTGCGGCGAACCGTTCGGTGTTCGCCGCGACGAACGTGCGCACGTCGACGCCTGCCGCTCGGGCCGCTGTCACGTTCTTGTGGGCGTTGTCGTCCGTGCCGGTGAGGAACCGGACATTCGCGCCGCGCAGGCGCTGATGTCGGGCGAGCACGTCGGCCTGGACCAACTCCAGGGCGTGACCGAGGTGAGGTTCGGCGTTGACGTAGGGAATGGCCGTGGTGACGTAGAAGTTCCGCACAGTGACCTCCGGGTGGACGGACCGGCCGCCCGGAGTCGGTACCCGGTGGCGACCGGGTACCTGGTTGCGATCAGCGCATGCCTGAGGACCCCGGGAAGGGGGCCATCATCGACCGCGCGTTGTTCCGCATGGGTTTGATTATACTGATCACACCAGGGAATATCTCGCTTGAGAACTCTTGGTCGCCTAGGCTAATTCGGTGGCTATCGAACTGATGATGACCCCGCCTGAGCCCCAGCCGAGCGATGCCGCGATGCGGCGTGCGCTGCGGCGGGCTGGCGACGGATCTACGCTGGACCTCACCGAGGCCACGGTGTTGCTGCACGCGCGCGGCGAGCAGCTGGACGAGCTGATGGCGGCGGCGGCCCGGGTCCGGGACGCACACCTGCGTGCCGAGGGCCGTGTGGGGATCGTCACCTACAGCGGATCCGTGTTCATACCACTGACTCGACTTTGTCGTGATCGTTGTCACTACTGCACGTTCGCGACCGTCCCGCACCGGCTGCCGGCCGAGTACCTGGAACGCGACGAGGTACTCGAGATCGCCCGGCAGGGCGCCGCGGCCGGGTGCAAGGAAGCCCTGTTCACGCTCGGCGACCGACCGGAGGATCGCTGGCCGCAGGCCAGGAAGTGGCTCGACGAACGCGGTTACGATTCCACTTTGGACTATGTGCGGGCGATGGCCGTCGCGGTGCTCGAGGAGACCGGTCTGCTGCCGCACCTGAACCCGGGCGTGCTGTCCTGGGAAGAGCTGTCCCGGTTGCGACCGGTCGCGGCCAGTATGGGCATGATGTTGGAAACCACGGCCCACAGGCTGTGGAGCGAACCGGGCGGCCCGCACTATGGCTCACCGGACAAAGAGCCGGCGGTCCGGCTGCGCGTGCTCACAGACGCGGGCCGGGTCGCCGTGCCGTTCACCACCGGCATCCTGGTCGGCATCGGCGAGACGCTCACCGAGCGCGCCGAGTCCCTGCTCGCGATCCGCGGCATCGCCCGGCAGTACGGGCACATCCAGGAGATCATCGTTCAGAACTTCCGCGCCAAGCCGGACACGGCCATGCGCGGCATGCCGGACGCGGACCTGCACGAACTCGCCGCGACCGTGGCCGTCGGCCGGCTGCTGATGCCGCCCGGCGTGAGCGTCCAGGCCCCGCCGAACCTGGTCGGCGACGAGTTCCAGCTGCTGCTGCGGGCCGGCGTCGACGACTGGGGCGGCGTCTCACCGGTCACCCCCGACCACGTCAACCCGGAGCGCCCATGGCCGGCGCTGGACGCGCTGCGGGCGGAGACCTCCACAGCCGGCTTCGAGCTGCGCGAGCGGCTGCCGGTGTACCCGCGGTTCCTGCGGGGCGCGCCCGGCCAGTGGACCGACATCCGGATCGCCGAGCACATCTCGGCCGTGTCCGGGCCGGACGGCCTGGCCACCGATGTGCACCCGGTCGGCCTGCCGTGGCAGGAGCCGGACGGCGGCCTGGACACCGTCGGCCGTGCCGACCTGCACGCGACGATCGACACCGTGGGCCGTACGGACGACCGCCGTGGCGACTTCGACTCGGTGTACGGCGACTGGGACGAACTGCGCAAACAACTGCCGATCGTGCCGGAACGCCTCGCGTCGGACGTGAAGGCGGGCCTGGCGCTGGCGGAGTCGAACCCAGGTGCGTTGCTGGACCCCGCGAACGCCGACCTGGCACTGGCGTTGATCACGGCGGAAGGCGACGCGCTGGAGACGATGGTCCGGCTGGCGGACGCGGCCCGGCAGGACGCGGTCGGCGACGACATCACGTACGTGGTCAACCGGAACATCAACTTCTCGAACGTGTGTTACGTCGGCTGCCGGTTCTGCGCGTTCGCGCAACGGGAGCGGGACGCGGACGCGTACCGGCTGTCGGTGGACGAAGCCGCCGACCGTGCGCTGGAGGCGTGGAACGACGGCGCCACCGAGGTGTGCATCCAGGGCGGGATCGACCCGAAGCTGCCGGTCACGTACTACGCCGACCTGGTGCGCGCGATCAAGGCCCGGGTGCCGCGGATGCACGTGCACGCGTTCAGCCCGATGGAGATCGTCAGCGCGGCCTCCAAGGCAGGCGTGAGCATCCGCGAGTGGCTGACGGACCTGCGGGACGCCGGGCTGGACACCATCCCGGGGACGGCCGCGGAGATCCTCGACGACGACGTCCGGTGGGTGTTGACCAAGGGCAAGCTGCCGGCGTCCACCTGGATCGAGGTCGTGTCGACCGCGCACTCACTGGGCATCCGGTCGTCGTCGACGATGATGTACGGCCACGTCGACCACCCCGGGCACTGGCTGGCGCACCTGCGCACACTGGCCCGGATCCAGGACTCCACTGGTGGCTTCACCGAGTTCGTGGCGTTGCCGTTCGTGCACCGTAACGCGCCCATCTACCTGGCCGGTGTGGCCCGCCCAGGGCCGTCACGGCGGGACAACCGCGCGGTGCACGCGATGGCCCGGCTGGGGCTGCACGGGCGTATCCCGAACATCCAGTGTTCGTGGGTGAAGCTGGGCGAGGACGGGACCGCGGAGATCCTCAACGGCGGCGCGAACGACGTCGGCGGCACGTTGATGGAGGAGACGATCAGCCGGATGGCCGGGTCCGAACACGGCTCGGCACGCACGGTCGGTCAGCTCCACGAACTGGCCGCCCTGGCCGGCCGGCCCGCACGACAGCGCACGACTACGTACGGCTCGGTAACCGCTGCTGCGCGTTGACGCAGGTAACCGCCTTGCGTCCGGCACGGCGGGTTCTTGATCGACACCCCGGCGCACCCTCTGCTCGAACGGGCGATAACCTGCGACACCGCAAGAGGGTGTGTCGGGGAAAGTCTCGATACTTGACACACTCGGTAGCTTTTTCTCGGCTCGGTAGCAACCGTGTCCCTCGATCGGGGGGCGCCAGGTCGGTCGTGTGTCGCAGGAGGCGAACCAGTGCGTAACCGGGTGGCTGGCCGCAGGACCCGTTCGCTGGTGAAGAAGATGATGGCCGTCGCCGGCCTCATGCTCGTGGTGACCGCCCACGCCGCCGCGGCGGCCCAGAACGGCGGCATCGACAGCAACATGTCCACCACCATCGCCGGCCCGGTCGGCATCACCGCCGCCGCGCTCGGCATGATCGGGCTGCTGCTCGGTCTTTGGCGGTTCGTCCGCAAGTCGGCCAAGGCTCGCTTGGCCGCCCGAATCCAGGCAGTGGAGCCGCAGCAGCCCGCTCCGGTCGGGGCTTCTCAGGGCGCCTGACACACTTCGGCTCTCAATACGAAGGACTTGCCCAGCCTGTCGCTTACATAGAGTGCACCCTGGCTACGGGCTGTAGTGTTCTCGCTATAGCATCTAAGCTATGGGGCGATTCTGGTTGGGCGACAAGCCGAGGAGAATCAGCTACTGGATCGCCTCAGGCAGGCGGATCATCCTGCTGACGGTGTGGCGCAAGACGAAGATGCGTGAGTCCGCGGAGATTGAGCGGGCTCGCCGAGCGATGCGATGGTGTCAGGAAGAGCGGCACACCGTGGACGAGGAGATGTCGTGACCGAGCGGACCTCTTGGAGCGAGCTGCGCGACGAACTCGGTGTTGACCGTGCTCATCCTTCTTACGACGCCGCGCGTATCGCATTCGAACTCGGTGTCGAGGTACGGACGCTCCGGGAAGAGCGAGGGTGGTCGCAGACCGAGTTGGCAACACGGGCCGGGATGACGCAGTCGGCGATGGCACGGTTCGAGGCCGGCGGCACTGTGCCGACCCTACCGGTGCTCGAACGAATCGCCGGCGCGCTGGGGATGCGTCTCGCGGTCGAACTGAGGCCGGCTTCCTGACCTGCTTGTTCTGCGGGACTCGTCGTTTGCCAGTACCTTCGTTCGGTGGCTGGGAAGGTGCGGGAGCTTCGGGACAGGTGGGCTTGGTTCGATCATTTGCTGCGGGCCAATGAGGCGTTCGCCGAGCGGTACGGCAACCAGTTCGCTGCGGCCATCACGTACTTCAGTGTGTTGTCGCTGTTTCCGTTGTTGATGATCGCTTTCTCGGTCGCCGGGTTTGTGCTGTCCGCTCAGCCCGAGTTGTTGAACCAGCTCAAGGACGGCATCAGCCGGGCGGTTCCCGGGTCGCTCGGGGGCACGATCAACGACATTGTCACCGCCGCGCTGAACTCCAAGGGGGCAGTGGGGATTCTAGGGCTGGTCGCCGCTCTGTACTCGGGCATCGGGTGGATGAGCAACTTGCGGGACGCGTTGACCGCGCAGTGGGGGCACGAACGCAGGCCGACTCCGCTGTTGTCCACCACGCTCAAGGACTTCTTGGCGTTGTTGGGGTTGGGTGGGGCATTGGTGGTGTCGTTCGGGCTCACGGCCGCTGGGACCGGGTTGGGCAACCTGCTGCTGCGGCTCGTCGGTTTGGCGGGGGTCGGGTGGGCGCGGTTCCTTTTGTTCGTCGCCACTTTGGTGTTGTCGGTCGCGGCGAACTGGTTGGTGTTCTTGTGGGTTCTCACGCGGTTGCCGAGGGCGAAGGTTGTTGTCCGCAGCGCGGTGCGGGGTGCGGTGGCGGCCGCGGTCGGGTTCGAGATCCTCAAGCAGCTCGGCGCGATCTACCTCAGTGGTGTCACCAGTTCGCCCACGGGCGCGTTGTTCGGGCCGGTGATCGGGTTGCTGGTGTTCGCGAACCTGGTTGCCCGGTTCCTGTTGTGGATCACCGCGTGGACGGCGACCGCTAGCGAATCGGGGGCAGCTGGATCGTCTGCTCCGCGTCACTTGGCTCCGGGATAGCCGGGCGGGCGTAGCGTCGGCGGATCCGCCAGATCGCGAACGCGAGCACGGCCACGGCCGACACGGAGATCGCGATCGTGGGCAGCGCGCCTTGGTTGTTGGCGATCGCTTTGCCGCCTTGCGCTGTCCCCGCCGGCGATCCGCCCGCTTGGGCGCTGACCGAGCCGGCGCCGCTCGACGGCGGCGCGCCCACTGGTTGGGGGCCGGTGAGTTGGCCGACCGCGTCGGCTTTGTTGGTCTTGTACAGGTCGAAGGCCCAGGTGAACAGGTGCCCGCCCTGCTCGGCCATGAGCACGGGGTGCTGTTCGCCGCGCATCAGGACCACCAGCAGCCGGTGGCCGCCCTGTTCGGCGCCGCCGAGGTACGTGTGCCGGGCGTCGTCGGTGAAACCCGTCTTGCCGCCGAGGAAGCCGGGATACGTGCCGAGCAGGCGGTTGTCGTTGTTGACCTTGAAGCCGGGTTTGCCGCCGTAGCCGGGCATGTCCATCTGTTTGGTGGCCACGGCCTGGGCGAACAGCGGGTGCTTCATCGCCTCCTTGTAGAACACCGCCAGGTCGAACGAGGACGTCATCATGCCCGGCCCGTCCAGTCCGGACGGCGTCGCGACCTGGGTGTCCAGCGCGCCCAACGACTTGGCTTTGGCGTTCATCTTCGCGACCGCCTGGTCGACGCCGCCGAGCTGCATGGCCAACGCGTGCGCGCAGTCGTTGCCTGAGCGCATGAGCAGCGAGAAGAACAGCTGCTGGTTGGTGTACTGGCCGCCTGGGCCGATGCCCACGCGGGTGCCGTCCTGGTTGGCGTCGTCCGTGGTGCCTGTCACGACCGTGTCCATTTTCAGCTCGTCCATCACGACGAGCGACAGCAGCACCTTGATCAGCGAGGCCGGCCGTTCCCGGGCGTGTGGGTCCTTCGCGCCGAGGATCTGGCCGCTGTCCAGGTCGGCCACCACCCACGACACGGTGGTGACGTCCTTGGGCGGCTCGGGCGCGCCCGGCGGCACGGTGATCCCGCACGACGCCATCTTCGGGCCGCCGGCCGGGGTGTCCGGCAACGGCAGCGGTCCGGGCGACGACTGGCCGGGCTTGGGGTTCTCGGACGTGTCGACCGGCTTGGGTGGCGCCGCCTTGTCCTGGCACGCCGCGTCCGGCTGCGCTGCCGCGGCGAGGCTCGTCGACAGCGCGAGGCACAGCACAGCGAGCAGGACGGCGACGACTCGCCTTGAGGTCAGGACCACCGACCCAGGTTAGGGTGTAAGCCGTTGGTCAAGTCAACGGGCCCGTTGCGTGCGAAGGCGCCTGGCCCGGGCCATTTTCCGGCGGACGGTCATCAGCATGGCCAGCAGGACCACGACCCCGGCGAGGATGGTGACCGGCAGGCCGAAGTTGCCGAACGCGGACCGCTGCAGGTCGCCCTGGCCGGGCTGGGCCTCGTTGTCGTCCTTGTCGGCGCTGTTGACCACGCTGGTCTCGCGGGTGGCCTTGGGCGGGTCGCTCAGCCCGCTGAGCTTGCCGACCGGCTGGACCTTGGCGTTGACCAGGTCGAAGCCGTAGTCCAGGAGCGCCTCCACCTGGTCCATCGGCGGCTTCTCCGACCGCATGACGGACACGACGACGTGCCGGCCGTTGCGCTCGGCGCTGCCCACGAAGGTGCTCTTGGCCGCGGTGGTCAACCCGGACTTGCCGCCGGTCATGCCCTTGTAGTCGTCGAGCAGCTTGTAGTTGTCGTTGGTCCGGCTGATCCCGGTCTTGCGGTTGCCCTGCGGGGTGATGGTGACCTTGCCCGCGCCGGTCGCGTCGGCGAACTCGGGGATACGCATGGCCTCCCGGTAGATGGTCGCCATGTCGTACGCGGACGTGCTCATCCCCGGCTGGTCCGTGCCGTTCGGGTTGACCGCGCGAGTGTCGTCCGCCTTGAGGTCGGCGGCCAGCGCGTTCATTTTCTTCACGGCCTCGTCGGCGCCGCCAAGCGCCCGGGAGATGGCGCTGGCCACGTCCGACGCGGAGGTGACGATCAGCGCCCGGATCAGGTCGTGCGCGGTGTACTTGCCGTCCGCGACCAGGCCGACCTTGGACAGCTTGGCGAGCGTGTCCTCCTTGGTGGCCACGATGATCCCGTTCGGGTCCAGGTCCCGCAGCGCGACCATGGCCAGCAGGACCTTGATCGTGCCGGCCGGCCGCTGCCGGGCGTGCGGCGCGTACGCGGCGAGGATGTCGCCGCTGTCCTGGTCGGCGATCACCCAGGCCGCGGAGTTGAGGTTGCCCGGCGGCAGCGTGGCGTTGCTGGGCAGCACGGCCCCGCAGTCGCCCATCCGGTCACCGCCGACCGGTTCGCTGGGCACGTCCAGCTGTGCCATGGGGTCGCCGTCGCCCTCGTCGGGCACCTGCGGCGGTGCCACCTGGGACGGGCACACGGCCGGCGGCGGGGGCTTCGACGCGCTGGACGACGAGCTCTTGCCAGCGCTCTTGGACGAGTTGGCCGAGGAGCTGCCGCTGCCGCTGGCGGGCGGTTGCCGCGAGTCGGACGGCGCGGCGGTCGCCGTCGGGACGGCGAACGTGACGGCGGCGACGACACTGAGGCAGAGGGTCAGTACGCGGGCCGGTTGCCGATCTCGTTCGGGCACCCCTGCAGGCTAGTCACTCGATCGTGATGTGACACGACGGCCCCGTGCACCGGGGTGCCGGGTGACCGGGTAAAGCGTGGGCGAATAATGCCGGTCTGGCTGTTTTCGACCGCTGCCCACCACCCTGTAGGACAAGGAGACCGACCGACGTGGACTTCGTCCGGCACCTGCTGATCTTCCTCCACCTGCTGGGCATGGCCATGCTGCTCGGCACGTTCATGCTGCAGCTCAGGGCGGGCAAGGACGCACCGCTGAACAAGGGCTGGCTGCACGGCGCGGCCCTGCAGCTGGTGACCGGCGTCGCGCTGATGCTTCTCGCGCCGCTCACGCACCAGGACTACAACCAGATCAAGCTCGGCGTCAAGCTGCTGGTGCTGATCGTCATCGGCGTGCTCGCGGTGATGAACGTCAGCAGGGAGCGGGCGCCCAAGTGGCTCGGTCCGACCCTCGGTGGCCTGGTCGTCCTGAACGTGGGGCTCGCGGTTTTCTGGTCCTGACCCGGATGTCCGGCACCCGGCCGACCTGGCAATACATGCACGGATATAGATGACCCTACCTATGGCGGATTTCACCCTTTCGAATTACTTCGTACTGTCAGCCCGGTTTGTCTGCAGCCGGAGAGTGCGTGCTCCCCGGCAGCGAGTGCACGGGAGGGCAAGTGCGAAGAACAACCGCTGGCTTAGCGCTGCTCGCGCTGGTTGGCTTGGGGATCGGCTCGGTGACCGCCCCAGCGGTCGCGGCACCGGCGGCACCACCCGCGGGGACCACCGCGGATCCGGCGCCAGTGAACCACGACCTGACGAACAAGCTTGAGGACAAGCGCCGGGCGCTGCGCCAGGAGGCGGTGGCCGACGTGGTGGCCGGCCGGACGCAGGTCCAGCAGCGCGGCGCGAGCAAGGTCGCGAAGATCGGCGCGAAACCGGCGGACGCCGCGAAGGGCGCGAACAAGAACGACCGGGTCGACCAGTACGTCGAGCTGGGCCGGGAGAAGACCGACAAGATCTTCGTGATCCTGGCCGAGTTCGGCAACGACCGGGACCCGGCGTACCCGGACGTCGACACCGACCCGAACACGGCCGGTCCGGTCCGGTTCGACGGGCCGCTGCACAACCAGATCCCGGCCCCCAACCGCGCGGTCGACAACAGCACGATCTGGCAGCCCAACTACGACCGGGCGCACTACCAGCAGCTGTACTTCGGCCAGGGCGCCGGCGTCGAGTCGGTGAAGACCTTCTACGAGAAGCAGTCCTCCGGCCGGTACTCGGTCGACGGTGTGGTCACCGACTGGGTGAAGGTCAAGTTCAACGAGGCCCGCTACGGCCGGTCCAACGGCTTCCCGTGCGCGAGCGCGATCTGCAACAACACGTGGGACCTCGTCCGCGACGCGATCAGCAAGTGGTACGACGACCAGATCGCCCAGGGCCAGAGCCCGGCCGCGGTCAAGGCCGAGCTGGCCTCACTCGACCAGTGGGACCGGTACGACTACAACAACAACGGCGACTTCAACGAGCCGGACGGCTACATCGACCACTTCCAGATCGTGCACGCCGGCGGCGACCAGGCCGACGGTGACCCGTACCAGGGCGAGGACGCCATCTGGAGCCACCGCTGGTACGCGTTCCCGAACTCGCCGGACGGCCCCGCGGGCAACAAGCGCGGCGGCACCCAGATCGGTTCCACCGGGCTGTGGGTCGGCGACTACACGATCCAGCCGGAGAACGGCGGCCTGGGCGTGTTCGCCCACGAGTACGGCCACGACCTCGGCCTGCCGGACGAGTACGACACCTCGGGCCCGACCACGGCGAACGAGAACGGCGTCAACTGGTGGACGATCATGGCCCAGAGCCGGGTCTCGGCAGCGTCCGACCAGGCCATCGGCACCCGGGCGCCGGACTTCGGCGCGTGGGACAAGCTGCAGCTGGGCTGGCTGGACTACGAGACCGTGGTGGCCGGCCAGGACAAGAAGATCGACCTCGGCCCGCACGAGTACAACAGTGCCAAGGCACAGGCGGTCGCGGTCGTCCTGCCGGACAAGGTGAAGTCGACCGACTACGGGAAACCGGTCGCCGGCACGAAGATGTACTGGAGCGGCAAGGGCGACAACCTGGACAGCTCCGCGGCCCGGGACATCGACCTGACCGGCAAGACGTCGGCCACGCTGAACCTCAAGGCCCGCTATGACATCGAGCAGGACTTCGACTACCTGTACGTGCAGGCCTCGACCGACGGCGGCGCCAACTGGACGTCGCTGGACGGCACGGTCGGCGGTGCGCCGTTCGGCAAGGACGGCTCCAACGCGCCGTCGTTGACCGGGTCGAGCGGGAACAACTGGGTCGACGTGGCGGTGCCGTTGACGTCGATCACGGGCAAGAAGGCCAAGTTCCGGTTCCGGTACGTGACCGACGGCGGTGTGTCGCTGAACGGCTTCTTCGCCGACGAGATCTCGGTGACCGCCGACGGCACCACGGTGTTCACCGACGGCGCCGAGGGTGCCACCACCGGCTGGACGCTGACCGGGTTCAAGACCACGACCGGCACCGAGACCCAGACGTTCGACAACTTCTACCTGGCGTCCAACCGGACGTACGCGTCGTTCGACCAGTACATGCGGACGGGGCCGTACAACTTCGGCACGCCGGCCACGCCGAAGCAGGTGGACCACTTCCCGTACCAGGACGGCCTGCTGGTGTCCTACTGGGACACTTCGGTGGCGGACAACAACTCGAGCCAGCACCCTGGTGAGGGCGAGATCCTGCCGATCGACGCCAACCCGGAGCCGATCTACAACCTGCAGGGCCTGCCGTGGCGGCCGCGGATCGCCGGCTACGACGCGCCCTTCTCGTTGCAGAAGTCGGATTCCTTCACGTTGCACGCGGGCGGTCGGGCCAGCTACGTCCGTGGCCGGGACGCCCAGCCGTTGTTCGACGACACCAAGAAGTTCTGGTACGCCGAGCAGCCGACGGCGGGTGTGAAACTGCCCGCGACGGGCGTGCGGATCAAGGTGCTGTCGCAGGACGGCACGTCGATGACGATTCGCGTGTTCTCGAAGTAACTTCCAGATTCAGCGGGGGTGTTCCGGTTCGCCGGAGCACCCCCGTTTTTTATACCTACTATCGACGGGTTTACGTTATCAGATCGCTGTTTTAGCGTCGATCACGTTCGGGTGCGTGGCAACGGGCCCGAATTCATTCCTTTTTGCCCCTGCACTGAAAGGAATGCGCTGCTATGCGCAAGTTTTTTTCCGCTGTAGTTCTCGCGGCGGCGGCCACCACGATGGCCGCTCCGGCCGCGCTCGCCGACACCAGCGTGCCCATGATCATCGGTGGCGGGACGGTCAGTTCCGCGCCGTGGGGCGCGCAGGTCTACGTCGGCGGGCAGTTCAACTGCTCCGGCACGATCATCGCCGCCCAGTGGGTGTTGACCGCGCGGCACTGTTCCGGGTCGAGCATGTCCGTTCGGGTCGGGAACGTGAACCTCGGCCAGGGCGCCGCCAGCACGGTCGACCGGACCGCGGCCTCGCCCAACGGCGACATCCTGTTGCTGCACTTGCGGACCGCGATCAACACGACGTTCATCACCCTCGGCAACGCCGACCCGGGCACGGGCACGACCAACAGCATCTACGGCTGGGGCCGGCCGCGGGACAACCAGCCCGCGTCGCCGGTGCTCAAGACCGCGACCGTCCGGGTGACCGGGTCGAGCACGGACGCCTTCGGCGGCCGGGCGATCCGCAGCCAGGGCGTGAGCGGCGCCGCGTGGCACGGCGACTCGGGCGGCCCGGAGATTTTCAACGGCGTCCAGGTCGGCGTGTGCTCCACCGGTGAGAACAGCGGCCACGACCCGAACGGCACGCAGAACTACGCGAGCGTCGCGGCCAGTCGGACATTCATCAGGAACACCGCGGGCGTCTGAACCCGCATTCGGAAAATCCCCTCGTGCACCTGCGCGAGGGGATTTTTCCGTGACTATTCATCCCACCGCGATGCACGTCCTGACGATCGATACGCGGTGACGTTTGGGCGATCGCGCTGGCGGCGTTCACGGACGGGGGCGCCGCCGCGCAGGATGCCGCCGGCGGCCGGGCCACCCGTCCAGGATCGCGGTATTGACGTTCTTACGTAATTACGTAACCATACTGACATGGAGGTGGAAGAGCGTCTGGCTGCCCTGGAGGACCGGGTCGCCGCGCTGGAAGGACGGAAAAGCGTCGATCCCGCGAAGTTCTGGGCGCTGACCGGGCTGCGTGAACGCCTGCCGGACTCCGGCGGGGTGCTGTTCACGGGTGCCGTCTCGTTGCCCACGGGCGAGTACTACGAGTGGCAACAGGAGGCCATGGCCGAGGACCAGTTCGACCGGGACTGGTCGGATCTCAGCGGCGTGCTCGCCGCGTTGGGCCATCCGGTGCGGCTGTTGCTGCTCAAGGAGATCCTCAAAGGTGCTCGGTCCACCGCCGAACTCCAGGAACACGAGTCGCTGGGCACGACCGGCCAGCTGTACCACCACCTCCGGCAACTCGTCGCCGCCGGCTGGCTTCGCGCGGCCGGCCGCGGCCAGTACGCCGTGCCGGGCAGCCGGGTGGTACCGCTCCTCGTCGTGCTGGCCGCGATTCAAGAGCCAGCATGAAAGGGGAACCATGACCAGCCGACGAACCGTTCTCACCACAGCGACCGCGGGAGCGGCGCTGCTCGCAGCCGGAGCCCCAGCGTCCGCCGGAGGCTCCGGCGACTTGAGGTCTCTTGTGGACGGATGGCGGGACTATCTGACCGGGATCGCCGGAGTTCCGTCCGTGGCGATCGGGGTTGTCGCGAACCGGCGACAGTACGCGGTCAACGGGGACGCGGTGTTCCAGATCGGGTCCATCACCAAGACATTCACGGCACTGGCGCTGGCCATCGCCGACCGCGCCGGCCGGCTGTCCATCGACGACCCGCTGCGAACACACCTGCCCGCCAACTACCCGGTACCCACCCGGGGTGCCACGCCGATCACCCTGGCCCACCTGACTTCCCACCTGTCCGGTTTGGACGTTCTGCCGCCCGGCCTGGCCGAGGACCCGGATCTGGACCCCAAAGACCCGTACGCCCACTTCACCGAGGCCAAACTGATCGCGGCGCTGGGGCGGACGACCCTGCTGAGCGATCCCGGCACCAAGTACCTGTACTCCAACTACGGCGGTGGCCTCCTCGGCCGTGCCCTCCGTGACGACTACCCGGCGCTGATCCGTGACCAGATCACGAACCCGTTGGGCCTCAAGGACACCACGATCACCCTCAACGCGGACCAGCAGCGCCGGAAGGTCGACGGCCACGACTCCGAGACCCGCGAAACCACGCCGGACTGGCACCTGCCGACCCTGGCGGGCGCGGGTGCCCTGTATGGCACGGTCAACGACCTGCTGCGGTACCTCCGCGGCCACATGGGCGAAGCGCCGAACACCCTGAAACCCGCCCTGGATCTGGTGCAAACACCCAGGTTCACCATCACCCCGGCGCTGCGGATCGGCATGGGCTGGCACATGTACACCCTGCCCGCGAGCCACCGGACCGCGGTCTGGCACAACGGCGGCACAGGCGGCTTCACCAGCTACGCGGCGTTCTGCCCGAGCCGTGGCACCGGCGTCGCGCTCCTCGTCAACATCGGCGGCTTCGACCTGGATCCCTACGGCGTGGCCATTCTCGACGCCCTCTGAGCTGTCAGCCGTCGGGAGCGATGACCTTGACCGTGGGGAAGTAGGTGCGGTAGCGGGAAGCGTCCCTCGTCAACAGGGCGAACTTGGCTACAGCGGCGTGCGCGCCGATGTAGAAGTCCGGCAGTGGAGCGGTTTTCGCCCCACCTCGCCGCCGATAGTCCAGAAAGGACTTCCCGGCCAGGAAAGCCGCCGGCCATGGCAGTGGCGTGCGGATGAAATCGTCCGGTGGCAACGCGTCGTCCAGGTCCTCGATCCGCTGGAACCGGATCGAGACCTCGGCGTAGATGATCGGGTTGATGACCAGGAGGCAGTTCTCCGCCGCCTGGGTAAGTGCGGCGGTGGACCACTCCAGCCATTCGGCGTTCTCGGTCAGCAGGTCGATCAGAACGTTCGAGTCGACCAGAGTGCGTTCAGTCACCGCGGGTCAGCGCCATGATCTCCTCGGTCGACATCGGCACGTCGCCCCGGCCACGCAGCCGTGCCACGATCCGATGGCCGCGTTGACCCGAGGACGCCGCCCGCACGATCCTGGCCTCGCCGTTCTCGACGACGAAGTCGACTTCGTCGCCAGGCTGCAGACCGAGTTCCTCGCGCACGGTGACCGGGATCGTCACCTGGCCCTTCTCAGTCAGTCGCATGAGGTAAGAGTATTACTTTCTTACTTCTTACTCAACTCAGACCCGGCGGAACAGCAGGGCGCGCTTGACCTCCTGGATGGCTTTGGTGACCTGGATGCCTCGGGGGCAGGCGTCGGTGCAGTTGAACGTGGTCCGGCAGCGCCAGACGCCCTCGGTGTCGTTGAGGATGTCCAGGCGTTCGCCGGCGCCTTCGTCGCGGCTGTCGAAGATGAAGCGGTGCGCGTTGACGATGGCGGCGGGGCCGAAGTAGGAGCCGTCCGACCAGTACACCGGGCAGGACGTCGTGCAGCAGGCGCACAGGATGCACTTCGTGGTGTCGTCGAAGCGTTCGCGGTCGGCCGCGGACTGGATCCGTTCGCGGGTGGGTTCGTTGCCGTACGTGATCAGGTACGGCTTCACCGCGCGGAAGGCCTCGAAGAACGGCTCCATGTCGACCAGCAGGTCCTTGCGGGCTTCGAGGCCTTTGATCGGCGCGACCGAGATGGTGGTCGGCCGGCCGCGCTTGGCCAGCAGGTCCTTCACGAGCACCTTGCAGGCCAGCCGGTTCACGCCGTTGATCTGCATGGCGTCCGAGCCGCAGACGCCGTGCGCGCAGGACCGGCGGAACGTGAGCGTCCCGTCCAGGTACCACTTCACGTAGTGCAGCAGGTTGAGCACCCGGTCGGTGGGCAGGGCCGGGACGTCGAACGACTCCCAGTGCGGTTCGTCGTCGAACTCGGGGTTGAACCGCAGCACGCGCAACGTCACCGTGATGGCGCCGTCCGGCACGGGGGGCGCGTCGCCGCGGGAACCGGCTTCAACTGTTGCGGTCATCAGTACTTGCGCTCCATCGGCTTGTACCGGGTAAAGGTGACGGACTTGTACTCCAGCGAGATGTCCGAGGTCAGCGACGAGTCCTGCTTGTACGCCATGGTGTGGCGCATGTAGTTCGTGTCGTCCCGGTTCGGGTAGTCCTCGCGGGCGTGGCCGCCACGGGACTCCTTGCGGTTCAACGCGCCCACGACCAGGACCTCGGCCAGTTCGAGGAGAAACCCGAGCTCGATCGCTTCGAGCAGGTCGGTGTTGTAGCGCTTTCCCTTGTCCTGCACGGTGATGTGCGCGTAACGGGACTTCAGCGCCTGTACGTCGTGCAGCGCCTGCTTCAGGGTGTCCTCGGTGCGGTACACCGACGCGTTGGCGTCCATTGTGGCCTGCAGCTCGGTCCGGATGTCCGCGACCCGTTCCCGGCCGTGCTCCGACAGGATCAACGCCAGCTGGTCCTCGACGAACGCGGTGGGCTCCTCCGGCAGGTCGACGAAGTCCCGGCCGACGGCGTACTCGGCGGCCGCGATCCCGGCGCGCCGGCCGAAGACGTTGATGTCCAGCAACGAGTTCGTGCCCAGCCGGTTGGCGCCGTGCACCGACACGCACGCGCACTCGCCGGCCGCGTACAGCCCGGGGATCACGTGATCGTTGTCCCGCAACACCTCCGCGTGGATGTTGGTGGGAATCCCACCCATCGCGTAGTGCGCGGTCGGGTACACCGGCACCGGCTCCTTCACCGGGTCCACCGCGAGGTACGTCCGCGCGAACTCGGTGATGTCCGGCAGCTTGGTCTCCAGCACCTCGGCGCCCAGGTGCGTGCAGTCCAGCAGCACGTAGTCCTTGTTCGGCCCGGCGCCCCGGCCTTCCAGTACTTCCAGGGCCATCGAACGAGCCACGATGTCGCGCGGCGCCAGGTCCTTGATCGTCGGCGCGTACCGTTCCATGAACCGCTCGCCGGCCGCGTTGCGCAGGATCGCGCCCTCGCCGCGGGCGCCCTCGGTCAGCAGGATCCCCAGCCCGGCCAGACCCGTCGGGTGGAACTGGTAGAACTCCATGTCCTCCAGCGGCAGGCCCTTGCGGAAGATGATGCCCATGCCGTCGCCGGTCAGGGTGTGCGCGTTCGACGTGGTCTTGAACACCTTGCCGAACCCGCCGGTCGCGAACACCACGGACTTGGCCTGGAACACGTGGATCTCGCCGGTCGCCAGCTCGTACGCGACCGCGCCCGTGCACACCGGGTCGCCGTTCGCGTCCGGCGTCATGCACACGTCCAGCACGTAGAACTCGTTGAAGAACTCGATGCCGTGCTTGACGCAGTTCTGATACAGCGTCTGCAGGATCATGTGGCCGGTGCGGTCCGCGGCGTAACAAGCGCGGCGGACGGCCGCCTCACCGTGGTTACGCGTGTGCCCACCGAAGCGGCGCTGGTCGATCTTGCCCTCTGGCGTGCGGTTGAACGGCAGGCCCATCTTCTCCAGGTCGAGGACGGCGTCGATGGCCTCCTTCGCCATGATCTCGGCGGCGTCCTGGTCGACCAGGTAGTCGCCGCCCTTGATGGTGTCGAAGGTGTGCCACTCCCAGTTGTCCTCCTCCACGTTGGCCAACGCGGCGCACATGCCGCCCTGCGCCGCGCCCGTGTGGGACCTGGTCGGGTACAGCTTGGTCAGCACCGCGGTCCGGGCGCGCTGGCCGGCTTCGATGGCCGCGCGCATGCCGGCCCCGCCGGCCCCGACGATCACCACGTCGTACTTGTGGAACTGCATGGGAATCCGCTTCCTGACTACGATCAAGGAGTGGTGGGGCTCAGGAGTCCATGTTCGGGTCGAACGTGAAGATCACGAACGTGCCGAGCGCGAGGATCAGCACCATGGAGACGTACAGCAGGATCTTCAGCCAGAACCGGGTGGCGTCCTTGCGGGCGTAGTCGTTGATGATCGTGCGCAGCCCGTTGCCGCCGTGGATCTCCGCCAGCCACAGCATGGACAGGTCCCAGAACTGCCAGAACGGCGACGACCAGCGGCCGGCCACGAAGCCCCAGTTGATCCGGTGCACCCCGCCGTCGAGGATGTTCATGATCAGCAGGTGGCCGAGGACGAAGATGACCAGGGCCACCCCGGAGATCCGCATGAACAGCCAACTGGCCATCTCGGTGTTGCTGCGGCGGGCCGACGGCCGGCGCGGCGCGCGGGGCTTGTCGAGAGCGAGTGTCATCAGTGCCCCCACAGGTCGCGGACCGTGCGTTCGAGCATGAAGTACGCGCCCGGCGCCATCACCAGCACCCAGACCACCAGGATCCCCCACAGCATCTGGCGCTGGTAGCGCGGGCCCTTGGCCCAGAAGTCGACCAGCATCACGCGGATGCCGTTGAGCGCGTGGTAGAGCACCGCGCCGACCAGGCCGACCTCGATCAGGTTGACGAGCGGTGTCTTGTAGGTCTCGATGACCTGGTTGTAGGCCTGCGGCGACACCCGCACCAGTGCGGTGTCCAGCACGTGCGCGAACAGGAAGAAGAACGTGAGCACACCGGTGATCCGGTGCGCCACCCACGACCACATGCCCGGGACGCCGCGGTACAGCGTCCCGCGTCGGGTGGGCCGCTCCGCCTCGACGGCTTCGGCGGACATTGGTTCGGTGCCTCCAACATCATGCGTGGGGCCGGCAGTCCACTCGGGACGAACATCCACCGGGCCTTGACCCTTCGGGATGCTAGTCCGCCCAGGTGCGCGTGGCCCAACCGACAGTTGTCGGCTGTGATCCAGTGAACACTGCCGGGTACGACTTCGGCCGAACCTCGGACAGCCGCTGACCTGGGGTGCCACCCTGTTCTGGTGATCGATCTGCTCGGTCTGCTGCTGGCGCCGGCCCAGCGGCCGGCCCACGTGCCCAGGCTGGACGTCCCGGCCGCGATCAAGGTCCTGGAGACACAGCAGGTCTACCAGGCGCCCGGGGTGGTCGTGAACATCGACATGGCCAAGGTCAGCGCCGAGCTGTCAGCGGACACCAAGGTGCTGATCGCGCCGTTCACGGAACCGTTCAAGGACGGCAACAACTACCCGAAGTACGACGACCACCTCAACCAGGTCCACCAGCCGCTCAAGGCGTGGGCGGACAGCAGGAAAGTGCGACTGATCACAGTGGAGGGGCTGTCGACGTCGTACGGTCCGGCCGACCTGACCGAGCTGCGGGAGATCGCGGCGTACATGGACATCACCGGCCCGGTCCTCTCGGCCGCGCGCAACGCCAAGGGAGTCCCGGTCGGTGACACCGTTCCGCACTACCAGGTGGTCGCACCCACCGCCGCCCAGCTGGCCGACATGGCCGGGAAGCTACGCCAGGATCCCGTCTACAACGCGCCTGGCCGGGACGACAAGTTCCCCGCCGAGTCGTGGCAGCTGGTCAAGGACAAGACCGGGTTCACCATGCGGGTCGCCGCGCTGCCGCCGCTGAAGCCGGGCGAGCCGTTCGTGGACTACGCCCCCGCACTGGCCAAGGAATTCCCTGACGACATCGTCCTGGTAGCCCAAGGCTATTGGGTGGAGATCGCCGGCAAGGACCAGGAACTCCTTTCCTCGGCCCGCAACTACGCCTCCGGCCGCTACGAGATGGGGACGTTCCAACAGGGCGGCACGATCGACGGCCGGGTCGGGTCGATCATGCTGCGCTTCCACGATCTGAGCCGCCGCAAGCCGTTCGGCCGCCCGCAGCCGCAGACCTACGATCCACAAACGACGATCACCAAGTACACGCCGTGGGCGTGGGGCGCCTCCGCCTTGGTGCTCGGCGGCGGCGCGCTCGCCGGGTTCGGTCTGCGTCGCCGACGGCAGCACCAGGTTGAGCGGGCCGCGATGCACAAGGCGAAGGCCGAGGCGTACGCCAAGATCAGCGAACTGGGCACGGCGTTGCTCGACCACCAGACACCTGAGGCGGCTGAGCGCTACTCGACCGCGCGGGACATGTTCGAGCAGGCCGAGACCGCGGTGGCGATGGCCGAGGTGGAGCGGATCGCCGACGAGGGGCTGGAGCTGCTGTGAACAAGCGCTTGCTCGGCGTACCGGTGTGGGTGGTCTTCGGGCTGGTCGTCGGCGCGCTCGTGGGCGTCGCCGTATATCAGAAACAGCCGAAGGTCTCGTCGGACGTACGGGCTGTCGTCGAAGGCTTCCGGCACGGCTCGGTGTACGTCGAGCGGGGCGCGCCGCCGGTGGTGAACCCGGACCGGGTCCGCCAGGTCATCGGCGACCGGCCGATCGTGGTGGCGATCCTGGCCGACCGCCCGCTGCCACCCGGCCGGCCCCTGGTGCGGTCCCGCCAGAAGTTCTGCGGTGACGTGGCCGTCCAGGTGCCCACCAACGAGGTGATCATCTTCGGCACTGACGAGAAGGACGGCTATGGGAGCGCCTTCTGCACCGGCAAGCAGTTCAGCAATCCGGACAACCCGGTCAAGGCAGGGAACTTCGACTTCCCGCTGATCGCGGCGGCCGAAACCGCGTGGAAGTACCGGATCTCCGCCACCGACCTCACACCCCAGGTGGAGGAGTACGTGCTGGCGTTCGACGCCCAGGTCAGCCAGGACAAGGTGGCCACGGCGCCCCGGCGCGGCGCGGTCCCGGACAAGCTGGCGGCCGGCGACGTCGTGCTGTCGCTCGGCGGGATCGTGGCGGCCAGCGTCGCCCTCTTCTTCCTGTTCAGCGTGGTCGGCTGGTTCTTCGGCCGGGAACGCCGGGGCAACGTCCGCAGGCTCGCGCTCGACGCCCGGCTGAGCAAGGTCGGCGACTACGTCCTACGCGCCGACCCGCAGCAGGACAAGCAGGCGGAGGTGTCCCGTGAGTACGTGCTGGTACTGCGGGCGCTTGAGGACGGCGAGGACGTCGGGTCCCGGGTCAAGAAGCTGGAGAGGATGATCCGATGACTTGGCTGTGGATCGGCGGCGCGGTCGTCGTACTGGCTGTGGGCGCCCTGGTTCCGGCGGTTTTCGGGCGGCAGCGGCAGCGGCTGCGCAGCAACGACGACGCCATCGCGGCCCGCTCCCGACACAACCAGTTGGGCCTGTACGTGGAGAACGTCAGCCCAACCGACGACCCGTTGCTCCAGCAGGCGCGGGAACGCTGGGTAACCGCCGGTGGGGTGCTGGCCAAGGCCCGGTCCGAAGGCGACTTCACCCTGGCCACGCAGATCTGCGTGGAAGGACTCGAGCTGGTCGCCAAGGCCGGAGAGTGATCACTCTCGGTGGTCATGCCGCTGCCATAGTGGTCTTTCGGTAAACGATTGGATTACGCCGGGGCCGGTGCGTGCTGGGGCTCTCCTACGGACGGGTACGGTTCGCCAATTCGCAATTCCCGGCGGCCCCCGCCGGGTCGTTCGCTGCTCATGGAGCGGGGAGGGAGTACGTCGTGCGTCGATCGCGCGTAACCACGTTGGCGGCCGTCGCCTTGACCGGAGCCCTTGCGCTGGCCGGATGTGCCAAGGACTCGGGAGGCGGTTCGAGCAACCCACCGGCCGGCGGTGCTGGCAGCCAGACGCCTGGTTCCCTCGCCGCGGGGTGCAAGGTCGCGACGCCGCCGGCGGCGTCCGGTGGCGGCAGCACCAGCAGCAGCTCGTCGGGCGCGAAGGTGGACGGCAGCGCGCTCAAGGTGGGCCTCGCCTTCGACATCGGCGGCCGTGGTGACGCGTCGTTCAACGACGCCGCCGGCGCCGGGATGGACAAGGCAAAGGCGGACCTGGGCATCAAGGACGTCAAGGAGCTGACCGCGGCGCCGAACGAGTCGCCGGACGCCAAGACCAGCCGGCTGCGCCAGCTCGCCGACGGCGGGTACAACCCGGTCGTCGCGATCGGGTTCGCGTACGCGGACTCGGTGAAGGCGGTCGCCACCCAGTACCCGAATGTGAAGTTCGGGATCGTCGACGACGACACCGTGACGCTGCCGAACGTGACGCCGCTGGTGTTCGCCGAGGAGCAGGGCTCCTTCCTGGTGGGTGTCGCCGCGGCGTACAAGAGCAAGGCGTGCCACATCGGCTTCGTCGGCGGCGTGGACACGCCGCTGATCCAGAAGTTCGAGGCCGGCTTCAAGCAGGGTGCGAAGGCCGCCGCGCCGGACGTCAAGATCGAGAGCGAGTACATCACGCCGGCCGGTGACTTCACCGGTTTCCAGGACCCGGCGAAGGGCAACACCGTCGCCGCCGGTGAGATCGGCCGCGGCGCGGACGTCGTCTACCAGGCCGCGGGCGCGTCCGGCAAGGGCGTGTTCCAGGCCGCGAAGTCCAAGAACGTGCTGGCCATCGGGGTCGACTCGGACCAGTACAACCAGTCGACGGTCGCGGACGTCAAGGACGTGATCATCACCTCGATGCTCAAGCGGGTCGACGTCGCGGTGTTCGACTACGTCCAAGCGGTGGCCTCGAACAACCTGTCGTCGCTGCCCAAGCGGTTCGACCTGAAGGTGGACGGCGTCGGCTACGCCACCTCCGGCGGCCAGATCGACACCATCAAGTCGGTGCTGGACGCGTACAAGGGCCAGATCGTCGGCGGCCAGATCACCGTGTCGGACAAGCCGAGCAAGTAGGACACTCAGCGGTTGTCCGGGGCCCGGGAAGTCATGAGCTTTCCGGGCCCCGGCACCAGTTCAGGGAGCTGGTAAACCATGAGCACGGACGTCGCCGACGAACCGGCCGTCGTACTGGAGGGAATCACCAAACGCTTTCCCGGGGTGGTCGCCAACAGCGATGTCCGCCTTGTGGTGCGCAGAGGTGAGGTGCACGCGGTCTGCGGCGAGAACGGCGCCGGCAAGTCCACGTTGATGAAGATCCTGTACGGGATGCAGCAGCCGGACGAGGGCACGATCACGGTCAACGGCACGGTTGTGCAGTTCCGCAGCCCGTCGGACGCGATCAAGGTCGGCATCGGCATGGTGCACCAGCACTTCATGTTGGCCGACAACCTTTCGGTACTGGAGAACGTGGTGCTCGGCGCCGAGGCGCTGCACGGAACCGGCCGCAAGGCCCGGGGCCGGGTCGCCGAGCTGGCCGAACGGACCGGCCTGCGGACCGATCTGGACAGTCCGCTGGAGTACCTCGGGGTGGCCGACCGGCAGCGGGTCGAGATCGTCAAGGTGCTCTACCGCGGCGCCCGGATCGTCATCCTGGACGAGCCGACCGCGGTGCTTGTCCCGCAGGAGGTCGACGACCTGTTCGCGACCGTCCGGCAGATGCGTGACGACGGCTTCACGTTCATCTTCATCTCGCACAAGCTGGACGAGGTCCGGGCGATCGCCGACACGGTCACCGTGATCCGGCGCGGCACCACGGTCGGCACGGCCGACCCGAAGACGATCAGCTCCCGGCAGCTGGCCGAGATGATGGTCGGCTCCGAGCTGCCCAGCCCGGAGACGCGGGAGTCCACGGTCACCGACATGCCCGTGCTGACCGTGACGGATCTACGGCTGGAGTCGTCCGGCCGGGCCGTGCTGGACGACATCTCCCTGCTCGTACGGTCCGGTGAGATCGTCGGGGTGGCCGGCGTCGAAGGCAACGGGCAGACCGAGCTGGTCGAGACGATCATGGGCATGCGCAAGGCGGCCGCCGGCATGGTTTCGCTTGGTGGCAACGACATCACGAAGCTCGGCACGCTGGCCCGTCGCGAGGCCGGCATCGGGTACATCGCCGAGGACCGCACCCGGTACGGCCTGCTGCTGACGCAACCGTTGTGGGCCAACCGGATGCTCGGTTACCAGACCCGCAAGCCGGTGTCCGGCGGGCAGTGGCTGGACATCGCCGGGGCCAAACAGGACACTCGCCGGATCGTTGAGGCCTACGACGTGCGCACGCCGGGCATCGACGTGCCGGCCGCCGCACTTTCCGGTGGGAACCAACAGAAACTCATCGTCGGCCGGGAACTGTCCGGCGATCCCGTGCTGCTGATCGCGTCGCATCCGACGCGCGGTGTGGACGTGGGCGCGCAGGCGTTGATCTGGGAGCAGATCCGCCAGGCCCGCGCCAACGGGCTCGCGGTGCTGCTGGTGTCCGCCGACCTGGACGAGCTGATCGGGCTGTCCGACCGGATCGTGGTGATGCTGCGCGGCCGGCTGGTGTCCGAAGAGGACCCGGCGACGGTGACCCCGGAGGATCTCGGCTGCGCCATGACCGGCGCGCCCAGGGAGGCGAAGTGAGGACCACACTGCGTGGCAAACTGCTGCCGCCCGTGTTGGCGATCGTGTTCTCGGTGCTGCTGTGCACGATCGCCCTGGTGATCTCCGGGGACGACCCGCTGAAGGCGTTCGGCGCCATGATCGGCCAGTTGGGCCGCGGCACCACGCTGATCGACACGGTGAACAGCGGTGCCGTGTACTACATCGCGGGTCTCGCGGTGGCCATCGGCTTCCAGATGAACCTGTTCAACATCGGTGTGGAGGGCCAGTACCGCTTCGCTGCGGTGGTCGCGGCGATCGTCGGCGGCGAGATCGTCCTGCCGGCCGGCATCCACACTGTCGTGATCCTCATCGTCGCGGTCCTGGCCGGTGCGGCGTACGCGCTGGTTCCCGCGTTGCTGAAGGTGTATCGCGGGGTCAGCGAGGTCATTTCGACGATCATGCTGAACGCCATCGCGATCGGCCTGATCGCGTACCTGACCGGCGTCAAGGCGTTCGGTGTGCAGCGCGGCAACAACATCACGACCCAGCCGATCGAGTCGTCCGGCTGGGTGCCGGGCATCCCGATCGGCTCGGGCAGCCTGTTCGGGTTCGTGTTCATCGCCGCGCTGATCGGCGTGGCGTACTGGGTGATGCTGAACCGGACCCGGTTCGGGTTCGAGCTGAAGGCCAGCGGCGAGTCGCCCACGGCGGCCACCGCCGGCGGTGTGGACGCCCGCAAGATGGTCATCACGGCGATGCTGCTGTCCGGCGGCATCGCCGGCCTCACCGGCCTGCCGGAGCTGCTCGGCCGTGACCACGAGTACCTGCAGACCTCGCCGGCGGGCTACGGCTTCGTCGGCATCGCGGTCGCCCTGCTCGGCCGGAACCACCCGGGCGGGATCGCGTTGGGCGCCCTGCTGTGGGCGTATCTCGACAAGTCCGCGGTGTCCCTGGACAACGTGGGTGTGCCCCAGGAGATGACAACGATCATGCAGGGCGCGATCGTGCTGTCGGTCGTCGTGGCCTATGAGGTCGTCCGCCGCTTCGAACTGGCCGCGGAGCAACGCAGAGTGGGTCGCGAACTCGCGGCGGGAGGTGCCTGATGGCGACCACTGTCAGCTCGCCGGTCACCATGGCGATTCCGCCGAAGGAGCGTCGCTTTCCGGGCTGGCTCAGGGGTGTCCTGTGGGCGGTCGGCACCATCGCGGTCCTGTCCACAGCGTCCTACCTGACCGGGAACACCGACCTCACGTCGTCCAGCACCTCCCAGACCGCGTTGCGGCTCGCGTTGCCGATCCTGTTGGCGGCCTTGGGCGGCCTGTGGTCGGAACGCGCGGGCGTGGTCAACATCGGCCTCGAGGGCATGATGATCCTCGGCACGTGGGGCGCGGCCTGGGGCAGCTACTACGCCGGCCCGTGGGTCGGCCTGATCGCCGCGTGCGCGTTCGGCGCCCTCGGCGGCCTGCTGCACGCGATCGCCACAGTCACGTTCGGCGTGAACCACATCGTGTCCGGTGTGGCCATCAACCTGCTCGGCCTCGGTGTCACGAAATACCTGGCACACCTGGTCTTCCAACCACTGTCGCACAACCCGCGCCAGTCCCCGGTGGTCCCGAAGTTCGACACCTACTCGGCGTCCGGCCTGTCGTCCTGGCTCGGTGACCTGGAACACCAACAACGAGTGGTGATCTCCGACGTGGCCGGCATCGTCCGCGGCCTGATCACCCAGGTGGCCCCGCTGACCATGCTCGCGGTCCTGCTGGTGCCGGTCAGCTACCTGCTGCTCTGGCGCACCCGCTTCGGCCTGCGCCTGCGTTCCTGCGGCGAGAACCCAGTCGCGGCAGAGTCCCTCGGCGTCAACGTGTACGCCTACAAATACGTGGCCGTACTGATCTCCGGCGCCTTCGCCGGCGCCGGCGGCGCCTCCCTCGTGCTCCTGAAGGACGGCGCCGACTACCTGGAAAACCAGACCAACGGCCGCGGCTACATCGGCCTGGCCGCGATGATCTTCGGCAACTGGCGCCCCGGCGGCCTGCTGAGCGGCTCCGCCCTCTTCGGCTACACCGACGGCCTCCAACTCTCCGGCCGCGGCCCAGCCGTCCTGGCCCTGCTCTACGCGGCCGTCCTGCTGCTGGTGATCGTCGTCGTCGTACAACTGGTCCGCCGCCGCTGGTTCGCCGCCGGCGCCGCAGTCCTGGCCGCGGGAATCCTGTACGCCATCTACTACAGCGTCGACGAACTACCCCGCGACCTGACCCCGTACGCACCGCACTTCGTCACGTTGATCGTGCTCGCCGTGGCATCACAACGACTCCGAATGCCCCAGGCCGACGGCTTCATCTACCGCCGAGGCCAAGGCTCATGACACTGCACAGCACCAGGCGTGCCAGTCGCCACAATCAATCCGAGCGCAGCGCCGACAGCGCACGACCTGCGTGGTGACAGCGCTGTTGGTGCCGGGCGCCACTGGTGGCACCGAGGGGCCGGGTCTTTTCTTTGGACTCTGACCTGGTGTTTCGCTAGCGTGCGGGATCATGAACCCTGACTGGGATGCCCTGCGGAAGGCCGCGATCGAGGCGGCGGCGAACGCCTACTGCCCCTACTCCGGCCTGCAAGTGGGTGCCGCGGCGCTGGTGTCGGACGGGCGGACCATAGTTGGGTGCAACGTGGAGAACGCGTCGTACGGGCTTGGGTTGTGTGCCGAGTGCACGATGGTGGGGCAGTTGCGGATGACTGGTGGTGGGCGGTTGGTGGCGGTGGCGTGCCGGAGTGGGGTGGGGGAGTTGCTGATGCCTTGTGGGCGGTGTCGGCAGGTGATCTATGAGTTCGGTGGGCTGGAGTGTCTTGTCGATACGCCGCGGGGGATTCTGCCGATGAGTGCGGTCCTGCCGGAGGCGTTCGGGCCGGAGCACCTGCCCGCGTGAACGTAGGGTGGGGTGCACCGAGTTCGAGGAGGAGCGATGGGTCGCGAACGACTGTCCGCTGTGGACGTCATCCGGACGAAGCGGGATGGTCACCGGCTGAGTGACGACCAGATCGACTGGGTCGTGGACGCGTACACCCGGGGTGTGGTGGCCGACGAGCAGATGTCCGCGTTGGCCATGGCCATCTTCCTGAACGGGATGGACACCGCCGAGGCGGCCAGGCTGACCCAGGCGATGATCGACTCCGGGGAACGGCTCGACCTCGAGGTGGACCGGCCGACCGTGGACAAGCACTCGACCGGTGGGGTCGGGGACAAGATCACGTTGCCGTTGGCGCCGTTGGTGGCCGCGTGCGGGGCGGCGGTTCCGCAGTTGAGCGGCCGGGGGTTGGGGCACACCGGGGGCACGCTGGACAAGCTGGAGTCCATTCCCGGGTGGCGGGCGCAGTTGAGCACCGACGAGATCAGGAAGCAGCTCGTCGAGGTCGGCGCGGTGGTGTGCGCGGCCACTGAGGGGTTGGCTCCTGCGGACAAGAAGTTGTACGCACTGCGTGATGTCACGTCGACGGTTGAGTCGATTCCGTTGATCGCCAGCTCGATCATGTCCAAGAAGATCGCTGAGGGCGCCGAGGCGCTCGTGCTGGACGTGAAGGTCGGTTCGGGCGCGTTCATGAAGACCGAGCAGGACGCCCGCGCTCTCGCTGAAGCGCTCGTGGGGATCGGCAAGCAGCACGGTCGCAAAGTCACCGCGTTGCTCACCGACATGTCCGTTCCGTTGGGCCGTGCGGTTGGCAACGCCGTCGAGGTCGCGGAATCCGTGGAAGTCCTCAAGGGCGGTGGGCCACAGGACATCATCGACCTCACAGTCGCCCTCGCCAGGGAGATGCTCGCCCTCGCCGGCATCGACGCCGACCCGGCGCAAACGCTTGCGGCAGGCGGGGCCTACGAGACCTGGTGCCGGATGATCAGCGCCCAGGGCGGCGACCCCGAGGCGCCTCTCCCGAAGGCCGGACACGTGCACATCGTCGAAGCTGTGGCCGATGGCACCCTGACCCAGCTGGACGCCTACCAGGTCGGTGTGGCGGCCTGGCGGCTGGGCGCAGGCCGCGCCCGCAAGGAAGACGCCGTGCAGCACGCCGCTGGCGTCATCTGCCACAAGAAGCCGGGCGACCGGGTGCTTGCCGGCGAGCCGCTCCTGGAACTACGCACGGACACACCGGAGGCCATGGAAGGCGCTCTGCAGGCGCTCGACGGCGGCTACCGCGTCGAGCACGGCACGCCGGAGCCGGCCAAGCTGGTCATCGACACGGTCCGATAGACGAAAGGGCCGCCCAGGAGGCGGCCCTTTCGATCGAATCCGTCAGGCCTCCTCGGTGGAGTCCGCCTCTTCGAGTTCCTCGATCCGCGGCTTCTCGCCGTTGATCTTCTTGCCGCCACGGGCTCGGCGCTGCTGGCGCGGCATGGTCGACGGCGGCGCCGCCGGCATCGTGGGGCCGCCGCCCATCATCAGCTCGGCGAACGTGGCCATCGCCTCGTCCAGGTGGCCGCCGATCCGGCGCTCGGTCTCCTCGTTGCTCTTGCGCACCAACGACGTGACCTTGTCGGTGTCCGGCTGGATCGCCACCAGGCTGTGCACCTTGGTGAGGTTCTGCTCGATCGTGCCGCCCAGCTCGCCGAGCCGGGCCGCGAAGCCGTCCTCCACCGTGTCCAGCCGGGACGCCATGTCGTCGAGCCGGCCGAGGGCCTGCTCCAGGCGCTGCGCCAGGGACTCCAGCCGGTCGCTGGCGTCCATTGTCTCCTTGGTCTCGTCCAAGGCCGCGTTGAGCGCGTTGCGGGCCTCGTCGAGCGACGTGCCCAGCTGGTCGCGGGTGTTGTCGAGCGACGACGCCAACGAGTCACGCGTGCTGTCCAGCGACTTCGACAGCAGGTCGCGGCTGTTGTCCAGGGACGACGCCAACGCGGCACGGCTGTCGGACACCGAGGCGGCCAGCGAGTCACGCGTCGAGCTGACCGAGTCACGGGTCTCGTCGAACCGGTGGTTGACGCCGTCGTTGACCTCGGTGATGTGCCGGTGCAGGGCGTCCTTCGTGCCGTCGAGGTGCTCGTGCACGCCTTCGTCGACCTCGTCCAGGCGGCCGCGCAGCGCGGTCTCCAGGGTGTCGATGCGCTCGCGCAGCGGCACGTGGGTCGCGCTGGGCACCGAGTCGAGCTTGGTGTCCTGCTTGTCGAGGTGCGTGTCGAGGGAGTCGATCCGCCGGTGGATGTTCGCCAGCTTGTCCTCGAGGCCGTCCATCCGGCCGACGACGCCTTCCATCTTGCCGACGACGCCGTCCAGCCGGCCGTCGAGCTGGGCGAACGGTGTGGCCAGCTTGTCCACGATCGATTCGACCGCACGGGCCAGGGACGCGATCGCGTTGTCCTGGGCCTCAAGTTTCGCCATCGCCTCGTCCAGGCGTTCCGCTATCACACCGACCTCGGTGCGATCCGGTAGTTCGGACAGCCGCTTGCGCACGGACCCGATCGACTCCAACGGCGAGAGCCTGGCGTGGATCTCGTCGAGCGCGTCGAACACCTGCTGCTGCTCGCTCTCACGGATTTCGGCCGCGCGCGTCAGCATGTTGCGCATCCGGTCGAACGACACCGTGGCGTTGCTGTTCTCGTTCACGGAGGTGACCTTCGTCCTGGGGAGGGGAGACGCAGGGGAGCCTAGCCAGTCCCAAAACGCGTCCATACACCACCCGTTAGTTCTGTGTTAGTTGATCTCGCGAGATTACGCCGTTCAGCGGTAATCTCGGCCCTTGCGGGCAGTCTCACTCTGGGAGCGAGTGGGCACACTACGTTGCCACGGTTGGACACGATCGGGTGATGGCCGGTCCAGGTAACGTACCCCCATGTCGACCTCGAATCCCTTGACGCCTGAGGCGATCCGACGCGCCCCCAAAGTGTTGCTGCACGACCATCTGGACGGTGGCCTGCGGCCGGCCACCGTGATCGAACTCGCCGACAGCTCCGGTTATGTTGATCTCCCCAGTACCGACGAGGCCGAGCTCGGCCAGTGGTTCACCGACGCCGCGAACGCCGGCACGCTGGAGCGTTACCTGGAGACGTTCGCCCACACGTGCGGCGTCATGCAGAGTGAGGATGCTCTCGTTCGGGTGGCCTCCGAATGTGCACAGGACCTGGCGGACGACGGCGTGGTCTACGCGGAGGTGAGGTACGCGCCGGAGCTGTTCACCGAGCGTGGTCTCAGCCTCGACCAGATCGTCCAGGCCGTCGAAGCCGGCTTCCGCGAGGGCGAGCGGGCCACCGGTGGCAAGATCCGGATCGGCACCCTGCTGTGCGCGATGCGGCAGAACGCGCGCTCGCTGGAGATCGCCGAGCTGGCCGTCCGCTACCGCGAGCAGGGCGTCGTGGGCTTCGACATCGCTGGCCCGGAGGCCGGGTTCCCGCCCACCCGCAACCTGGACGCGTTCGAGTACCTGCGCCAGCAGAACGCGCACTTCACCATCCACGCGGGCGAGTCGTTCGGCCTGCCGTCGATCTGGGAGGCGATCCAGCACTGCGGCGCCGAGCGGCTCGGCCACGGCGTGCGGATCGTGGACGACATCAAGGTCGACGGCGACGGCACGGTCCACCTCGGCCGGCTGGCGAGCTACGTGCGCGACCGGCGGATCCCGCTGGAGATGTGCCCGTCGTCGAACCTCCAGACCGGCGCGGCGCCGTCCCTCGCGGAGCACCCGATCGGCCTGCTCACCAAGCTGCGGTTCCGGGTGACGGTCAACACGGACAACCGCCTGATGAGCGGCTGCTCGGTGTCCAGTGAGATGGCCGCGCTGGTCGACACCTTCGGCTACGGCTGGTCCGACCTGCGCTGGTTCACGGTGAACGCGATGAAGTCCGCGTTCATCGGCTTCGACGAGCGCCTCGCGCTGATCAACAACGTGATCAAGCCGGGCTACGAAGCCCTCATCGCGGGCGGCGAGAAGCACCCCTCGGAGTGAGTTCCCCCAGGTGGGTGGCTCGGCGCGGGCCGAAACCACCCACCTGGAGTCGCCCTTCAGTGGATGGTGAGCCGGTCAACGAAGGCGTTGACCAGCTTCTGCCAGACGTCGACCTCGGCGTCGAACGGCGCGCTCGGCACCAGGCGGGTCGGGTCCGGCCGGAGCACGAACGACACCAGCCAGCCCAGCGACTCCGACTCCGACAGCGCGTCGGCGACGGAGTCGTCGCCGGCCCATTCGGCCGCGTCGGTGAGCAGCTCCACGGCGAGGTCCAACTGGGTCGGGTCGACCGTGTTCGGGCCTTCCGCGATGTCGTCGGCCAGCCCGGTCAGCACGTACGTGTTGTCGATGTGGACGTCCACCTCGAGGTCGCCGTTGGTGGCCTTGGCGACCACGTCATCCCAGGTGGACACCTCGGTGAGGTCGTTGTCCTCGACTTCCTCCGAGGTGATGAACCGGCTGAGCGCGCGGGTCGACTTGAACGCGTCGATCTGGCCGTCGGCGCCGAGGAAGATCGGCTCGTCGTCGATGTAGCAGCGCAGCGTGTAGTACTCCGCGCTCTCGGTGATGATCTTGATCGGGTCGATGCCCACCTCGGCCCAGAAGCCCACCGGCTCCGGCTCGGCGACCTCGGCCTCCTCCTCGGCTTCGGCCTCGGCGCCCGTCGAGGCATCCTCGGCCGACTCCAGCTCGTCGATGTCCTCGTCGTCGCTGGCCAGCTCGGACTCGGCCGCCTCGGCCTGGAACGCGGCCAGCTCCTCGGTGGCGACCTCCAGCGCGGCCTTGTCCACCTCAGGGGCGATCACGACCTCGTCGATCGCGTCGAGCACCTCGTCCCACCGCTCGACGATGGTCTCCGCCAGCTGGGTCCAGCGCCGCTCGCCGTCCCGGCCGGTGAACGGGAACGTGCCCTGGTCGAGCAGGTCGAAGCCCTCGGCCGCGGACAGCACGTCGTTCACCGCGTCCAGCTCGCAGACGTCCGCGAGGGACCGGACGATGTTGACGATCTGGGCCAGCTCGTCGATGGTCCAGGTGTCCATCTCCTCGGCGACCAGCTCCGGCACGCCGACGAGGTCGAACTGGTTCGACTCCTCCGGCAGCAGTTCCGGCACGGACAGCTTGGGCACCACCGGCCACGCCGGATGGTCCGTCAGATCGTGCTCGGTCGCCGTCCGCACGAACGCGGCCAGGTGGGCCGCGTCGGGGAACGCGTAGAGGTCCTCCTCGTCGCCGAGGAACGCCTCCCAGTCCTCGCCGTCCTCCCGCCAGCGGGGAGCCCAGAGCGTGACGACGTCGCCCTGGGGCAGCCCGAGCTCGATCGGGACGATGTCCTGAGCCATTGGCCCTCCGCCTTCTTGCCGCTGTAAATCAGTACTGCGTGATCCCGTGTCCGGCGCTCATTCTGGGCACACCGAACGCCGGCAGCCTACGGCTTTTGGGTTGTGCGTCGATCACCGGTCGGACCGGAGCGACGAAGGATCGAACGAGTGGACGTCGTCTTCAGTTCCCTGGTCGGCAACGGCCTGCTGATATACCGGCGCCGGGATGGCCGCTCGGTCGCCGATGACGTCCCAACCAGCGGCTCTGGCTGGGGCGACGCCCATGGCGCCCTCGAGTTGCGTGGTCACCTCGTCACCGAGAACAAGGGCCAGTTGGTTGAGGCCGCGCTGTTTGGCGTACTCGGCGGCCTGCTGGGCGACGGCTGTGATGGTCTCGCCGAGCCAGCGGACACCGCGGTGCAGTGCCGTCGGGTGCAGCCGCAACGACTTCAGCTCGCCGCCGGCGGTCGTGGTGGCTTCGACGAGCCCTTCGGGATCGCGGGCGGTGGCGACGATGGACTCGACGCGCCGGCGGAGGTCCTGGCTGGCCAGCCTGCGTTCTTCGGCCTGCTGGACGTACTCGTCGACGGGTGGCTCGGTCACTGGAACACTCCGCTGAGGTCGTCCGGGTCGTCAGGCCCGTGACCGGCCGGCATCCCAAGATCCGCAAGGCTTTCGGTGGCTTTCGGGGGGAGCACGGACCGCAGTGACGAGTGCATCCGCGAGTTCGCGGCCGTGGTCGCGCGGGCGGCCAGCCGGACCACTTCGGCAGCCACCTCGTCCGGGTGCCGCGCCAACACGGCTGGCTTGATGTCCACGGACCGCAACATCCCGCCAGGGCTGACGGTCACCGTGACCATGCTGTCCGCCGAGGACGCCACCCCGGTCACCGGGCCGATCCGCCCGGCCCGCGCCGCCGTCTCGGCGACAGTCCGGCCGAGCCGGTCCAACTCCTCCTGCACATGATCCTCGTTGCCCACAAGTCCCGATTCTATGGCTTTTTCGTCGGCCGGATCAGCCCGTCGGGCGGTAGAAGCCGAGGAACGGCATGCCGATGTTGCTGGTGCGGACGTGGCTGATCTGCACCGGGTCGCCGGCCTCGATCATCTGGCCGTTGCCGATCGCCATCGCCACATGTCCTTGCCACACAATGAGATCGCCGGGCATGAGCTGGCTCTGGTCGGGGACGGACGCGCCCATCGCCTGTGCGGCCGAGTGTCGCGGCAGGGACAGTCCGGCGGACGCGTAGGCCCATGAGGTGAGGCCGCTGCAGTCCGTTCCGGACGGTGGGTTCGAGGCACCCCAGACGTACGGTGTGCCAAGGGCTGTCAACGCTTTCCGGACGGCCGCGGCGGCGATCTCGTTGGGAGCCTCCACACTGGCGCCACCGGGCAGGTTGATGCCCACGCCACTGCCGGGCTGCGGCGGCACGGCGACAGGCAGCCGAGGACCAACGGCCGTGCCTCCACCGCCTCCGCCACCGCCTCCTCCGGCGTGACCGCCGCCGCCTGAGCCCGAACCGCCGTGGTGGCCGCCGCTGGTGGCCGAGTCGATGCCGCTGTGCGTGCTGCCGGCGCTCTGCGCGGTCGTGGCGCCAGGGGCCGTCGGCGGGCCCATGGACTGGCCGAGGGATCCCATGCTGCCCGCGTCGACCTTCTGCAGGCCGGTCAACTGTCCGACCAACGGGGTCAGCTCATCGCGGACCTTCTGCAGCGCGGCCGCGGTCTTGGTGGTGTAGTCGTCCGCCTTGGTCTTGGCGTCGGCGGCGGCGTTGGTCCAGGCGGCGGCGTTCCCGCTCTGCGCGGCGGACTCCGCGGCCTGCATGATCGGCGTGGCCCACCGGATGAACTCGTCGATCAGGCCCTGGATGCTGGTGCGGCCGGTGTTCACCGCGTTCACGGCCGTCGTCGCCGCGTTCTGCGCGGTGGTGCAGTTGCCGGACAGGGTGGCCATCGCGCCCGTGAACGCGGCCGAGCGTCCTTGGAAGGCGTTCGCCTGGTCGCCGTACCAGCCCTGCAGGGTCGTCTTCGCCTGGGATTCCTGCCGGCCTTTCATGTCGTTCAACGACGTCACGCCGCGGCCGAACGCCTCCGCGGCCCGTCCGCCCGCGCCCGTGTCACCGTCGAGCTTGGCCAGATGGTCGCGCATCGGCTGGACCAGTCCGCCGACGAACCCCGCCGCGCTCATCAGACCTGCTCCGCCCGCTTGATCGACCCTTCGTGGTCGGCCTGCTGGTTCTGGTACCCGGTCAACGCGTCCCCCACCGCCTTGGCCAGCGCCGACAACCCGCTCGACGCCGCCGCGACGCCGTCCAGCTGCGCCTGCGCGGCCTGCTGGAACGCGCCGTTCAGGCCCACCTCCGCGCCGATCTTGCCGAAGCAGTCGCCTGGCAGCGCGTTCATCCCGCTCAACGCGCCGGTACCGACCTTGCCCAGTTCGTCAGCCATCGACGTCATGGTGCTCCGGTACGACTCAAGCGCCTCCGGCTCGACCTTGAAGCCGCCTTCGGGCATGGTCCTCCCCTCCCTGTCCACGCCTACTGTGCCCTACGACGTGGCCCGCGGTGGGCAGGTTCCCCCGAATTGGTCAGACACCCATGGGGTGCCAGACCGTCTTGGCCTCCAGGTACGCCCGCAACCGGGTGATGTCCGGCTGTTTCGTCCAGTCCGGTTCGGTGGTCGGGGTCCGCAGTACGCGCTTCACCGTGCCCGCAGCGGCCTTCTCCAGTTCCGTCCGCAGGATCGTCGGGGCTCCGGTGAGGTCGAGCGCGTTCACGTCCGCGTGCGAAGCCAGCCAGGGAGCGAGTTCGACCGCGCTGCCGGTGAGCATGTTGACCACGCCACCGGGCACGTCCGAGGTCGCGAGCACCTCGGACAACGTGATCGACGGCAGCGGGCGTTCCTTGCTGGTGACCACGACCGCCGTGTTCCCGCCGGCGACCACCGGGGCGAGCACGCTGACCAGGCCGAGCAGGGACGAGTCCTGCGGCGCGAACACCGCGACCACACCGGTCGGCTCCGGGACCGTGAACGAGAAGTACGGGCCGGCGACCGGGTTGGCCGCGCCGAGCACGGTCGCGATCTTGTCGGTCCAGCCCGCGTACCAGACCCACCGGTCGATCGCAGCGTCCACAAGGGACTGTGCGCGGCGGGTGCCCTCGCTGGTGGCGACCTCGGCGATGAACTGGTCGCGCCGGCCCTCCATCACCTCAGCCACCCGGTACAGCACCTGGCCGCGGTTGTACGCGGTCGCGCCGGACCAGCCGGGGAACGCCTTGCGGGCGGCGGCGACCGCGTCCCGTGCGTCCTTTCTGGACGCCTGGGCGACGTTCGCGAGGAACTTCCCTTTGGTGTCGCTCACCTGGTACGAGCGGCCGGACTCGGAGCGCGGGAAAGCGCCACCGATGTACAGCTTGTAGGTTTTGGCAACGCCAACGCGGGTCTCAGACATCGAGGTACGCCTCCAGCCCGGTCCGGCCGCCTTCCCGGCCGAAACCCGACTCCTGGTAGCCACCGAACGGCGCGGTGGGATCGAAGCGGTTGAACGTGTTGGCCCAGACCACGCCGGCGCGCATCCGGTTGGCCGTCCACAGGATCCGGGAGCCCTTCTCGGTCCAGATGCCGGCGGACAGGCCGTACGGGGTGTTGTTCGCCTTGGCCACGGCCTCGTCCGGGGTCCGGAACGTGAGCACCGACAGCACCGGCCCGAAGATCTCCTCGCGGGCGATCCGCATGGCTTGGCTGACGTTCGAGAACACCGTCGGCGCGAAGAAGAAACCCTTCTCCGGCAACGGACACGGACTTGTCCACTTGTCCGCGCCCTCGTCCTCACCGGCCTGGGTCAGCGAGCGGATCTTGGCCAGCTGCTCGGCCGAGTTGATCGCGCCGACATCGGTGTTCTTGTCCAGCGGGTCGCCCACGCGCAGCGTCGACACCCGGGTCCGCAGCTTCTCCAGCAGCTCCTCCGCGACCGACTCGGCGACCAGCAGCCGGGAGCCCGCGCAGCACACGTGCCCCTGGTTGAAGAAGATCCCGTTGACGATGCCCTCGACGGCCTGGTCGAGCGGCGCGTCCTCGAAGACGATGTTGGCCGCCTTGCCGCCCAGTTCCAGCGTGAGCTTCTTGCCGGTGCCGGCCAGCGAACCCTGGATGAGCTTGCCGACCTCGGTCGACCCGGTGAACGCGACCTTGTCCACCTGCGGGTGGTTCACCAGCTCGGCGCCGACCCCGCCGGCACCCGGGATGATGTTCACCACCCCCGGCGGCAGGTCGGCCTGCTGGATGATCTCGGCCAGCACCAACGCGGTCAGCGGCGTGGTCTCGGCCGGCTTGAGCACGACCGTGTTGCCGCACGCCAGCGCGGGCGCGATCTTCCACGCGGCCATCAGCAGCGGGAAGTTCCACGGGATCACCTGCCCGGCCACGCCGAGCGGGCGCGGCGCTGGACCGTAGCCCGCGTAGTCGAGCTTGTCGGCCCAGCCCGCGTGGTAGAAGAAGTGCGCGGACGCGGTCGGCACGTCCGTGTCCCTGGACTCCTTGATCGGCTTGCCGTTGTCCAGGCTCTCCAACACAGCGAGTTCGCGGGCGCGCTCCGCGATCATCCGCGCGATCCGGTAGATGTACTTGGCGCGCTCGGCGCCGGACATCCGGCCCCACACCTTGTCGTACGCCCGGCGGGCGGCCTTGACCGCGAGGTCCACATCGGACGGTCCGGCCGTGGAGACCTCGGCCAGGACCTCCTCGGTGGCTGGGTTGATCGTCTTGAGCGGCTCGCCCGTGCCGTCGACGAACTTGCCGTCCACGAACATCCGGTAGCTCGGCTTGAGGTTCGCGATGTCCCTGGACTCCGGGGCGGGTGCGTACTCCCACGTACTCATCTTCACTCAGTCCACCGTCACGTAGTCCGGGCCGCTGTAGTGGCCCTCGAGTTGGGTTCTGCGTTGCATCAGCAGGTCGTTGAGCAGGCTGGACGCGCCGAACCGGAACAGTTTGTTGGTCAGCCACGCCGGCCCGGCGACCTCGTGCACCGCCACCAGGTAGCGGATCGCGTCCTTGGTCACCCGGATGCCACCGGCCGGCTTGACCCCGCGCAGCTGGCCGGTGGCCTTGTGCCAGTCGTGCACGGCCTGCAGCATCACGTGCGTCACCGGCAGGGTCGCCGCGGGGGACACCTTGCCGGTGGAGGTCTTGATGAAGTCGCCGCCGGCGAGCAGGGCCAGCCAGGACGCGCGCCGGACGTTGTCGTAGGTGACCAGTTCGCCGGTCTCCAGGATGACCTTGAGGTGCGCGTCGCCGCACGCCGCCTTCACCGCCTGGATCTCCTCGAAGACCTGGCCGTACCGGCCGGACAGGAACGCGCCGCGGTCGATCACCATGTCCACTTCGGACGCCCCGGCGTTGACCGCCTCCTTGACGTCCGCCAACTTGATCTCCTTGGCGGCCCGGCCGGACGGGAACGCGGTGGCCACACTCGCCACCTCGATCGACGTGCCGCTGAGCGCCTCGACCGCGACGGTCACCAGGTCCGGATACACGCACACGGCCGCGACCTGCGGAACGTCCGGCCGCTCCGGGTCGGGCCGGCGGGCCTTGGCGCACAGCGAACGGACCTTGCCGTGCGTGTCCGCGCCTTCCAGGGTGGTCAGGTCGACCATCGAGATCGCGGTGTCGATCGCCCACAGCTTCGACGCCTTCTTGATGCTGCGGGTGGCCAGGCCCGCGGCCCGCTGTTCAACGCCGACCTGGTCGACGCCGGGCAGGCCCTGCAGGAACCGGCGCAGGGACGTCTCGTCGCGGGTCGCCTCGGCGAACTCGGGCGGCGATGTCGAAGTGGCCATGAGACAGGAGTCTATGCCGGGTCCCCGCCGGTCGGGCCGTGGTCACCCGAGGTGATCGGCGCTACTCCTCGATCTGGCCGCGGGTGTTGTCGATCTGGCCGCGGGGCTTCTTTTTCTTGGCCGGCTTGACCTCGACGCCGGCCATCATCGCGAACCCGGTGATCCGCACCACCGGCCGGCCCTCCGCGGGGGTGCCGAGGGTCTTGTCCTCGAACGCGCCCATGAAGCCGATCCCGTCGACCTGCACGTGGATGTCGTCCGGGACCCGGATCTCCACGCCGCCCCAGAACGTGAAGACCTGGATGGTGGTGTGCTCGGCGACGAACGTGGCCTGCGACAGGTCCAGGTCCACCCCGCCCATGACCGCGACCACGTTGTGGTGCGGCGGGCAGACCCACGGGGTCTTGCGGTCCACGCCGGACATGATCGCGATGGACTGGGCCGGTCCGGTCGTGCCGCCGATCCGGTTGGTCGAGACCGGCATGGACTGGGGGACGGCGAGCGCGCGCGGCGCCTGGACGGGCAGGTCACGGGTGACCGGTTCGAGGTCGGCGAAGGTCTTGGCCGCGTAGACGGTGTCCAGGCGTTCCTCGAGTTCCTTCAGGTCGATCCGACCGTCGGCCATCGCGCTGTGCAGGATCTGCGCCACCTTCTCGCGGTCCTCGTTCGAGATCCGGATGCTCAGGTGGTCCCCCGGCTGCTGCTCACTCACACCCCGAGACTAGTCCGATCTGCTACCGTGAGGAACATGATGCGCGCTGTGACGACGACGCCGGAGACGGTCCCGGCGCGCTGACGAGTGTTTTCGCGAAGCCCCGGGGCGGGTGCCCCGGGGCTTCGTCGTGTGGTCACCCGCTCCCTGTCGATGAGGGAGATGTCCATGTACGACCACCGAAAGCTCGGCCGCGAACTCGGCCTGTTCGACACCGACCCGCTGATCGGCGCCGGCCTGCCGTACTGGCTGCCGGCCGGCGCGATTGTCCGGCACACCCTGGAGGAGTACGTCCGCGCGATCGAACGCCGGGCCGGCTACCAGCACGTGTACTCGCCGGTGATGGGCAAACGCGAGTTGTACGAATTGTCCGGGCACTGGGCGCATTACCGGGACGACATGTTCCCGCCGATGGATCTCGGCGGTGAGCAGGTCGTGCTGCGGCCGAGCCTGTGCCCGCACCACGCGGTGATCTACCGGACCCATGCGCACAGCTACCGCGAACTTCCGTTGCGGATAGCCGAGTTGGGCGGTATGCACCGCGCGGAACTGTCTGGTGTGCTCGGTGGGCTGACCCGGGTGCGGGCGATCCAGTTGAACGACGCGCATGTCTTCTGCACCCCGGAACAGGTCGCCGACGAGGCGGCGGCCGCGCTGGGGCTGATCCGGCAGGCGTACGCGGCGCTGGGCATCCGGCCGGTGCGGTACCGGTTGTCGTTGCCCGGCCCGGGCGGGAAGTACGTTGACGAGCCGGAGGTGTGGCGCCAGGCGCCGGCACTGCTGGTCGACGTCCTGGAGCGGTCGGGTGTGCCGTACGAGGCGGTTGACGGCGAGGCCGCGTTCTACGGACCCAAGATCGACGTGCAGATCGCCGGCAGCGCCGGCCGGGAGGCGACCCTGTCCACCGTCCAGGTCGACTTCTACCAGCCCAAGCAGTTCGACCTGCACTACATCGGGCCGGACGGCGCCAAACACCGGCCGGTCATGGTGCACCGCAGCATCATCGGCAGCGTCGAACGTGCCGTCGCCCACCTCATCGAGCTGTACGGCGGCGCGTTCCCGGCGTGGCTCGCGCCCACCCAACTGGCGGTGCTGCCCATATCGGACGCTGAACTCCCACACGCTGATGCGTTGCTGAAAGGCACCGAGCTTCGTGTGGAGATCATCGGCCCGGAGCGCGGCAGCCTGGGCGCACGCGTCAGGGACACGCGACTCGTGCCGTACGTGGCGGTGATCGGTGCCCGTGAGGCGGCCGATGATCACGTCGCCTTGCGGCTGCGTGACGGCCGTCGGCTGGACCCGATGCCAGCCGCCGAGGCGCTGCGCCGGATCGGCACTTTCGTGGACATGCACAGCCTGGCGCTGTGGGACTGAGGCGTCTCGTTCGCCGAAGACCACGTTGGCTTGGCCGCGCCGATCGTTTACGCCCCGCAACACGCCCGACATCGCCCCGAGCACAGCGGCGGCCGGCCCCGTGCGGAGATGTCGGTCGCGTGGGGCGGGGTGGAAACGGTCGGCTGAAGGCGGCCAAGCCCGTTCGAGCGGAGCGAGGACAGAGGATACCTTGTCGCACATGGACGTCCTCGAGGTTGACCACCCGCTGGCCAAGGCCCGCCTGACCACCATGCGGGACGCTCGCACGGACAGCGCGGCCTTCCGGGCCGCGCTGCACGAGCTGACCCTGATGCTCATCTACGAGGCGATGCGGGACGCTCCGGTGCGGGTGGAGCGCATCCACACCCCGGTCGCCCGGACCGACGGCTACGAGCTGGCGAACCCGCCTTTGCTCGTGCCGGTGCTGCGGGCCGGGTTGGGCATGGCCGACCAGGCGCACAAGCTCATCCCGGACGCCCAGATGGGGTTCGTGGGGATGAGCCGCGACGAGGAGACGCTCAAGCCGACGCCGTACATGGAGTCGCTGCCGGAGAGTCTCGCCGGCCGGCCGGTGTTCGTGCTCGACCCGATGCTCGCCACGGGCGGCTCGATGAAGTACACGATCGAACTGCTCGTGGGCCGGGGCGCGACGGACGTGACGGCGGTGTGCGCGCTGGCCGCTCCGGAGGGGATCCGGGTACTCGCCGAGTCCGGCCTGCCTGTCCGGCTGGTCACGGCGAGTATCGACGAGCGCCTCAACGACTCCGGGTTCATCGTGCCCGGGTTGGGCGACGCGGGTGACCGTCAGTACGGGGCGGTGTGAGCGGTCCGGCGGGGCGTGGTGGCCAGGCCGGCGCGCAGGACGCGTTCGACTTGGCCACTGTCCGTGAGGTTCCCGTTCAGCTCCAACGACACCAGGCCGTGCGCCAGCCCCCAGACCGTCATGGCCGCGGTCACCGGGTCGTCGAGGCCGGCTCGGCGTCCAACCGCGACCATCGGTTCAAGCACGTGTCCAGCTGCCTCGTGGTCCGGTTCGAACCCGGCGACGGCTTTGGTGAACATGATCGAGTAGAGATGCGGCTCGGCGAGCGCGGCTCGCCGGTAGGCCAGTCCGAGCCGGACCAGGTCCTCCTCCGGGTCGCCCGTGCAGTCCGTCTCGTGCAGTCGGGCACCGAAGCGTTGGAACGCCGCGACGTACAGTTCCCGCACCAGAGCGGGCTTTCCGCCGAACAGCGAGTACACGGCCGTGGTGGAGGTGCCGACGTCGGCGGCGAGCCGCCGGAGGCTCAGCGCGTCGGGACCGGCGTCGGACAGGAGCTGTCCGGCACGGTCCAGCAGTCGGACGCGTAAGGCCTCGTCGTGTGTTTTGGGGCGGGGCACCAACTGAGGTTAGCCCGGAAATGTGTAGTCGGTTCCGACTGTGCACCAAAGTGCACCCCTGCGGGCAGCGGGTTCGCCACTCGCGTGCGTTACGGGCGCTGGTTTTTCGTGATCCAGGCGTTAGGATGCCTCAATGGCCTTGACCTTGCGCCTGAGCGACGAGGAGACCGAGCGCTTGGCAGCGCTCGCTGAGGCTGAAGGACGCTCCGAGCAGGAGATCCTGAAGCTCGCGCTGGCCGAGCGGTGGTCGAAGCTGCACAAGCAGCAGCAGATCGGCGACGTGCTCGAACGAATCCTGCCGCGCTACGAAGGACTGCTCGACCGACTCGGCACCGGGTGATCCAGTCACACGCTGTATAAGTGTGCGGTGATCACCTATTTGGACGCCAGCGACTTACTCGTCCTGGCGGCTGCGGTGACCGGGGGAGATCTGGTCGTGCGTGACATCGGCCTGCTCGACTCGGCCGCACATCGCCCGCAGGCGACCGTGCTCGGCGTGGAGGCGTACGACACCCTCTGGCTCAAAGCGGCCGCGCTGATGGAGTCGATAATCCACACCCGTCCGTTCGCTGAGGGCAACTGGCGGCTCGGCTGGGTCGCCGCTGTCACCTTCTGCGACATCAACGGCTGGTGGGTGGACGCGGACGAGGACGCCGCGCTCGACCTGGTCAGAGAGGTCGACCGGGGGGAGATCGAGGTGCCGGGGCTGGCCGATCACCTGGAGTCATGGGGTCTCCCGCGTAAATCACCTTGACCTAGAGCGCGCTCCAGGTTCTAGCGTCGGGACGTGACTTACGCGATTGCCCAAGCGGCTGAACGCAGTGGGCTGTCCATCGACACACTGCGTTACTACGAACGGATCGGCCTGGTCGAGCCGCCGGCGCGGGACTCCGGCGGCCGCCGGAGCTACAGCGACGAGGACCTGTCCTGGCTGGAGTTCCTCACCAAACTGCGAACCACCGGTATGCCCATCAGAATGATGCGGGAGTACGCGCAACTGCGCGGGCCCGGCGTGGAGGCGAAGCGTCGGCAGATCCTCGTCGAGCACCGCGCGGACGTGCTGAGCCGGATCGCCGAACTGCAGAGCTGTCTCGACACCCTGAACTACAAGATCGATTCCTACTGCACGATGACCCCGATCCAGGAGGCCACCGCATGACACTGTCCCGCCGCCGGTTGGGGCGGCTCGAGGTGGGCGCCCAGGGTCTGGGCTGTATGGGAATGAGCCAGAGCTACGGGCCGGCGGACGAGACGGAGTCCCTCGCCACCATCCACCGCGCCCTGGAGTTGGGCGTGACCCTGCTTGACACGGCTGACGTCTACGGCATGGGGGCCAACGAGGAGCTCGTCGGCCGTGCGATCGCCGGCCGCCGGTCGTCCGTGGTGCTGGCCACCAAGTTCGGCATCGACCGGGACAACACCGCCATGGGAGTGCGCGCCGATCCCGACTACGTCCGGTCGGCCTGCGACGCCTCGCTGCGCCGGCTCGGGGTCGACCACATCGACCTCTACTACCTGCACCGGGTCGACCCGAACGTGCCGATCGAGGACACCGTCGGAGCCATGGCCGGCCTGGTCGACGCCGGGAAAGTCAGTCACCTGGGGCTGTCCGAGGCGGGTGCGGACACGATCCGGCGCGCCAACGCCGTCCACCCGATCACCGCACTGCAGAGCGAATGGTCGCTGTGGACCCGAGACATCGAGGGGTCCATTGTGGACACCTGTCGGGAGTTGGGCATCGGGATCGTGCCGTTCTCGCCGCTGGGGCGGGGTTTTCTGACCGGCCGGGTCGCGGCCGACCTGCCTAAGGACGACATGCGCCGGGGCCTGCCCCGGTTCGTGGGCGAGAACTACGACCGGAACCTCGCCATCGTGGCCGCCCTGCGTGAGCTGGCTGCGGAGCGCGGGGTGACGGCGGGGCAGCTCGCCCTGGCCTGGGTGCAGAACCAGGGCGACGACGTGGTGCCCATTCCGGGAACCAAGCGGCGTACGTACCTGGCGGAGAACGTCGCCGCGGCCGAGTTGACGTTGTCCGCTGAGGACATGGCGCGGATCGAGGCGACCGCCGGCGATGTGGCCGGCGACCGGTACCAGGCGGAGCTGATGAAGTTCGTCGATCGGTGACCTCAGAGCATCCCCGCGATCGCGGCCAGCTGGTCGGCCTGCGCCGCCATGTCCAGCGCCGCGATCCGGAGAAGCACGTGCCGGGCACCGGCGTCGACGTACTTCCGCAGCTCCGCCTCGATGTGCTCGCGCGGCCCGGCCACCAGCAGCTGAATCGTCCGTACGACATCGAGCGGCTTGCCGTAGTTGCGTCGGGTGAAGTCGTCCAGCGCCGCCTCGCCCTCGGCGACGGTGTCCGTCACCAACACGGTCGCGTACAACGCCGGCGTGATCGCTGAAGGGTCTCTCCCGGCGGCGGCCGCGGCCGCGTGGACCGCCTCCAGACCAGGCGTGTAGTCGCTCGGCGACGGCGGGTACGGCAGCCAGCCGTCGTAGAGGCGACCGGTCCGTTCGAGGGCTTTCGGTGTGGCGCCGCCCAGCCAGATCTCCGGGCCGTGCGGGCGAGCTACGGGCGGCACAGCGTCGTAGTGCAACACCTTGCCGTGGAACGAAACGGGCTCGTCAGCTGTCCACAGCTGCCGCCACAGCGCCACGGTCTCGTCCAGCCGTGTGAACCGCTGCGGCCACGGCACGCCGCTCCACGCGTACTCCGTTTCGGAGCGCCCCGGGAACCCGGCGCCGACCGTCACGATCAGCCGTCCGCCCGACAGCAGGTCGAGTGACGCCAATGCCTGGGCGGCCTGTACGGGTGCGCGGAACGCCGGCAGCATGGCGGCGGTCCCCAGTTTGATCCGCGAGGTCACGGTCGACACTGCCGCGAGCGTGGTCAGCGGTTCCAGGACGGGCCGCAGCAGAGTTTCGCCGACCCACAGGGAGTCGTAGCCAAGGTGTTCCGCGCGGACCGCGAAGTCGACGAGAGCGCTGGGGGTCGGGTCGTTGCTGGTGGTCGGCAGGAGCACGCCGGCGGTGGGGGTGGGAGCCCCCGCAGGGGGCTGGTATGACACTGTTGCGTTCGCCATGCTTCGAATCCTCCATATGGCGGCAATTCCCTCGAAGGAATACGGTGGCTCGTGGACTTTTCCAGCGCCTTGCGGGCTCGCCGGGTTCGCAGGCGGATGAGCCAGCTCGAACTCGCGGTCCGCGCCGGCACCACCCAGCGGCACGTCAGCTTCATGGAGAGCGGCCGGTCCGCGCCCGGCCGGGCCATGGTCGTCCGGCTCGCGGAGTCACTGGAACTGCCGCTGCGCGACCGCAACGACCTGCTGCTCACGGCCGGGTTCGCGCCCGCGTATCCCCGGACCCCGCTGGACGATCCGGCGCTCGAACCGGTGCTGTCCGTGTTGGACCACGTGCTGGCCGGCTACATTCCGTTCCCGGCGATCGTGGTGAACCGGTACGGCGAGATCGTGGCGCACAACAAGGCGTTCCCGCTGCTGACCGAGGGAGTGGCCGCGCGGCTGTTGGAGCCGCCGCTGAACGCGTACCGAATCGCCTTGCACCCCCAGGGAATGGCGCCTCGGGTGCGGAATTTCGGCGCCTGGGCGAGGCATGTCACCGAACGTCTGCACCAGGAGGCCGTCCGCAACCCGGACCCGCGACTGGCCGAGCTGGCAGCCGAGTTGGCGGGCTATGTGCCCGAGGTGGAGCTGACCGACGACCACCTGGGGTTCGCCGTCCCGCTGGAGCTGGTCACCGAACGCGGCGACCTGCGGCTGATGACCACGGTCACCACGTTCGCGACCGCGGTCGACGTCACCGTCGCCGAACTGAAACTCGAAGCGTTCCTGCCCGCCGACGCCCACACCGCGGACCTCCTACACCGTTAGGCCAGCCGCCAGGGTGGCGCCGAGTTCCCAACAGGACGCCAGTTCGTCCTTGCCGGGCGTGCCCAGCACGACGACCGGCGCCGCGGCCGCCGTCCAGCCGAGGCCCGCGGTGATCGCCTCCACTGCACGGACCGCGCCTTCGGTCCCTTCGTTCCCGTGCACGTACAGGCCGTACGGCCGGCCGCGGGTCGAGTCGAGACACGGGTAGTAGATCTGGTCGAAGAAGTGCTTGAGGGCGCCGGACATGTAGCCGATGTTCGCCGGCGTGCCCAACACGTACCCGTCCGCGTCGAGCACGTCCGAGGCGGTGGCTGCCAAGGCCGCCCGGCGGACCACCGTGACACCGGTGATCTCCGGGTCGGTGGCACCGGACACCACCGACTCGAACATCGCCTGCGTCCCAGGCGAAGGCGTGTGGTGCACGATCAACAGCCGGGCCATTCACACCCCCAGCAGCGCTGAGACCTCGCTGTGCACTGTGGACAGTCGAGCGGTCGCCGCGGCCCGGGCGGCCGGCAACGACTCGGTCACCGGCGTGACGACTTCCAGGTACGCCTTGAGTTTCGGCTCGGTACCGGACGGGCGGATGATCACCCGCACGCCTTCGCCGCTCAGCCGCAGGATGTCCGGCTGGGGGAACTCCGCGGTCACCTCGACCGACGCCAGTGTGGTCGGCGGGGCCGTCCGCAACCGGCTCATCAGCGACCGGATCACCGCCAAGTCGTTCACCCGCAAGGACACCTGGTCGGTCAGGTGGACGCCGTGGGTGGTGGCCAACGTGTCCAGGACGTCGAGCAGGGACTGTCCGGCGGCCTTCAGGGTCGCGGCCAGGTCGCAGGCGACGATCGCGGCGGAGATGCCGTCCTTGTCGCGGACGAAGGACGGGTCGACGCAGTTGCCGAGCGCCTCCTCGTAGGCGAAGACCAGGCCGGTGCCCTGCCCGTCGCCGGCCCGGACCAACCACTTGAACCCGGTCAACGTCTCGTCGTACCGGACACCGTGCGCGGCGGCGATCTTGCCGAGCATCGACGACGACACGATCGTCGCCGCCACCAATGGATCGGGGTTCGCCACTCGGTCCAATGTGGACAAAACATGCGAGCCGAGCAAGGTTCCGGTCTCGTCACCGCGCAGCATCCGCCACCCGTCGGGTCCACGGACTCCCAACGCGCACCTGTCCGCGTCCGGGTCCAGCGCGATCGCCAGGTCGGCGTCCACTGAGGAAGCCAACGACAGCAACAGGTCCGTCGCCCCAGGCTCCTCCGGGTTCGGGAACGAGACCGTTGGGAAAGCGGGATCCGGCGTTTCCTGCTCCGCAACCACGTGCACGTCGGTGAATCCGGCCCGGCGCAACGCCTCCACAGCCGGCGCGCCGCCGACCCCGTGCATAGGCGTCAACGCGATCCTCAGGTCGCGCGCGGTCCCATGCGGCAGCGAGGCCACCCGCGCGTAGTACGCCTCGACCACATCCGACCGCGTGCTCGGTGTGACCGGCACGGTCGGTACGGACACGGCGGGAACCATGTCCCTGATCGCGGCCTCGATCAACCGGTCGTCCGGTGGCACGATCTGCGTCCCGGCCGAGTCGTACAGCTTGTACCCGTTGTCCGCGGGCGGATTGTGCGACGCCGTGATCTGGATTCCCGCGACAGCCCCGAGATGCCGGACCGCGAACGCGGTCATCGGCGTCGGCAACGGTCCGTCCAACGGGCACACCTGGAACCCGGCCGCGGTCAGCACGCCCACCACGTCAAGGAAGAACGCCGGAGACCCGTTCCTGGCGTCCCGGCCGACCACCACCAGGCCCGACGTGTACCCCTTGTGCGCGAGCCAGGCCGCCACGCCGGCCGTGGTACGGATCACGACCGCGCGGTTCATCCCGTTGGGACCGGCGCGGACCGGGCCGCGCAGCCCGGCCGTGCCGAACGTCAACGGTCCGGACATCCGGTCCGCCAGTTCCTCGGCCGCGCCCTCGATCCCGCCCATCGCCCGCGCCAGCACCTTCTGCAGCTCGGCGCGGGCGTCGGGGTCGACGTCGTCGGCGATCCAGCGGAACGCCTTGTCCCGCAGTTCGGACGTGAGCCTCACGCCCGAACTGCCAGTTCACGCAACAGCTTGCCCATCCGGACGGCGGCCCGCTGCCCGGCCTCGAGCACCTCGATGTGGTTCAGCGGTTCGCCGGTGATGCCCGCCGCCAGGTTCGTCACCAGCGACAGGCCGAACACCTCCACGCCGAGCGCGCGGGCCGCGATCGCCTCCAGTACGGTCGACATGCCGACCAGGGACGCGCCCATCGTCGAGAACATCCGGATCTCCGCCGGCGTCTCGAAATGCGGTCCGGGCAGCCCCGCGTACACCCCCTCCTGCAGCGCCGGGTCGATGGTCCGGGCGACGTCCCGCAGGCGCTTCGAGTACAGATCCGTGAGGTCGACGAACTCCGCGCCCACCAACGGCGACTGCGCGGTCATGTTGAGGTGGTCGCTGATCAGGACCGGCTGACCCACTTCGTACTCCGGCCGCAGCCCGCCGGCCGCGTTGGTCAGCACGACCGTCTTGCAGCCCGCGGCCGCAGCGGTCCGGACGCCGTGCACGACCTGGGCGACGCCGTGGCCCTCGTAGTAGTGCGTACGACCAAGCATGATCAGTACGCGCTTGTCGCCGATGGACAGTGACCGGACTGTGCCGCCGTGACCCGTCACCGTCGGCGCCAGGAAACCAGGCAGTTCGGCGACCGGCACTTCCACGCCGTCCGTACCAATCTCATCCGCGGCCGGCCGCCAGCCTGAGCCGAGAACAACGGCGAGGTCGTGGCTTGCCACGCCGGTCTTCTCGGCCAGCGTCGCCGCGGCCGACCGTGCCAACACCTTCGGGTCTTCCTTTGTACCGGTCACGCGCGCGAGCCTACGGGAGCCTCCCGACGGATGACACGAACCACCAGGAACACCAGGAAACCGATGGGAGCGAACAGAATCGTCACGATCAGTACCGGCGCCATCACCAACGGATGAATTCCACGCCTGCGGCTCTCCAGGTACATCCACCGGCCGACGAACAGGTCGAACGCGATGATGTGCGCCCACACCACGGTGGCCGCGGCGCCGTCGGCCATGGCCGCCTGCAGCTTCTCGAGCGACGGCGACGTCACCACCGGTAGCAGGTCGGCCAACCGGGGGACGACCAACACGAGGTACAACGCGGCTGTCGGCGCGGCGACCAGCGGGGAGCTGATGATCCTGTGCGTCCACGACCACGCGGGTGCCAGGATCATCAGCGCCCAGAAGGGTGCCGCGAGATAGAAGCTGAGCTGGAACACCTGAGCCATCAGGCCAGGACCTTCTCGCGAGGCGGAATCGGGGTACGCGACCGCAGCACCATGGCGCCGGCGGCCAACGTCACGACGACGAGCGCCACGAACGCCACCGCGGTCGCGCCGTCCGGGGAGGTCAGCGACTGTCCCCGCAGCGCCTGCCACCACACGATCGCCAGCAGTCCGGCGTACGCGAACCCGCCGACGAGCACCAGGCGCGTCCGGACGACTGTGTCCAGCCGGGAGAACCGGCCGAGGAACAACGCGAGCAGCGGAAGCGCCTGCAGGGCGTGGATGCCGACGAAGTGCGGGATCCGCAGGTCGCCGCCGGTGGTGCTCCAGTGCGTGATCGGCATGCCCGGTCCGCCGTCCGGCACCCCCACCGAGTGCCCGCCGATCAGGCCGACCTTGACGCCGGACTTCAGCAGGGCGAGCTGGTCCGGCGTGGGCGGCGGCATCATGAACGCGACCGCCATCCCGATCAGCGCCAGGCCGAAGCCGATCCGCAGCGCCCACAGCATTGGCCGGTCCACGGACCGCTCCAGCAGCACGAACACGCCGATCACGGCGTTGGACAGCCACAGCACGACGATCGAGACGGCCATCACCTGCCACAACGCGTCGTTGAGGGGTGTCGAGACGTTGAAGTGGCTTTCCGTGCCACGGAACACCTGCCCGATGATCACGGCCGTCTCGATGACCAGCACAAGCGACGTGATGGTCCCCATCCACCACGCGGTCCGCCGGCCGCGCTTGAGCAGCGACAGCAGCCACGCGAGCGTGAAGCCGTAGATCGCGATCGAGACCGAGAACTTGAACGGCTTGAGCCAGATCGGTTCGCCGAGCAGCGTGCGGTCGTCGAATAACAGCCCGCCGATCGACAGCAGCAACGTGACGATCATGAAGCCGACGCCGGCCAGCAGCGGCCGGTGCCAGGTGCGGAGTCTCGCCAGGTCCATGGAGTGCCCCTCGGTTATGGATAGTGTTGATATCTGCTATCCGATATTTACACTATCCATTCGTAGGGCACAATGGGTGATGACCCCTACTGGAGGAGGCGCCGACATGCGCATGGCGGAGTTGAGTCGTCAGACAGGCGTCCCTGTCCCGACGATCAAGTACTACCTGCGCGAAGGCCTGCTCCGGCCCGGCGAACGGACCAGCCCCAACCAGGCGGTGTACGACGAGTCGCACGTCCGCCGGCTCAAGATGGTGCGCGCCCTGGTGGAGGTCGGCGGCCTGGCCATCTCGGCGGTCCGGGAGGTGCTGGCGGCGGTCGACGACCCCAAGCTGGACCACAAGGTCCTCGGCGAGGTCCAGCACCGGCTCGGCCCGATCCACCAGGAGGGCCAGGGCGAGCACTGGCAGGCCGCGCACGACCTGGTCGAGGAGCTGCTGGAGCGCCGGGGCTGGCACGCCGAGCCGCTCAGCCCGCCCGGCCTGGCCCTGACGGCCGCGCTGACGTCACTGTTCGATCTGGGCCGCGGCGACCTGGTGAGCCTGGTGGAGCTCTACGCCGAGGCGGTCGAGAAGGTGGCCGAGGTCGACGTCAACCTGGTGAACCGGGACCGGGGGGTGGAGGACCTGATCGAAGGCGCGGTGGTCGGGACCGTGCTCGGCGAGGCGATCATCACCTCGTTGCGCCGGCTGGCCCACCAGCACGCGTCCTTCCAGATCTTCGGCGACCTAACCGAACGTGAATGACGGCGCGATCACGTCGAAGATCTTGGCTTTGCCGTCGTCCTCCTCGACGGTCGGCACGGTCAGGCTGACCACCCACAGGTCGTTCCCGCCCGGGATGATGTTGGCGAACGTGGTGCGGCGCTGATCCCCTTCGGCGGTCTTGTACCGCAGCTGCTCCGCCTTTTCCTGCGCGCCCGAAGCGGGTGGCCGGTCCAGCGGCAGGCCGTCGCTCTGCACGTAGTCGCCCGGCCAGATCGCCCGCAACATGCTCTTGTAGTCGGCGATCCTGCGCGCGGTCGGCGGCGCGTAGAAGCCGACGAACCGCTCGACCAGCAGCTGGTAGCGGCCGTCCTGGGAGACGAAGTGCACCCGGACCGAGGGCGGGAAGCCCTTCGGGACCTGCCGTTGCTCGACGAACTGCGCCCAGCCCTTCGGCACCTGGATCACGTAACCGCCGCCCTGCTCACCCTTTGCCGTGATCGCGTCGCCGCTGCGCGGCTCCGGGGCGGCGACGGGCACGTTCGTCGCGGGCACGATGACCTGGGTCGACGTGGCCGGCGGCTGCGGCAACAGGGACCGCCCGCTCACCTGCCGGGTGCCGAAGAACGCGCCCGTCGCGGCGACCACGAACACCACGACCGCGCCCACGTGGACCACCGTCCTCGGCATGCCGCGGCGCGGCCGAACCACCGGCGCCGTCGGCGTCGAGGCGAACGGCAGCGGTCCGGGGTCGGGGGCCAGCGTCGGCGGTTGGGCCTCGGGGGCCTGCCGGGGCGCCGACGGGGTCACCCGGGTCGGCAGGTCCGCGGACTCCGATTCGGCTCGGGCGATCGCCTCGGTGGTGAACGCGGAGCTGCCCGGCTCCGGCAGCAGCGGGTAGATCCGCCGCCGCACCTCGGCCAGCGACAGCCGCGCGGCGACGTCCTTGACCATCAGCGCCTTGATCAGGTCCGTCATCGGGCCGGTGGTCTTCGGCTGCGGCACGTCCCCGTTGACGACCTGCAGCAACGTGGTGATCACATCGCCTTCCGGGTCGTACGGCGCCCGCCCCTCGACCGCGGCGAACAGCGTCGCGCCGAGGCTCCACAGATCGGCCGCGTTGGTCACCGCGCCGCCGGACGCCACCTCCGGCGCGATGTACGACGGCGAGCCGAGCGTGATCCCGGTGCTGGTCAGCGTGTGTTCGGAGATGTTGCGGGCGATGCCGAAGTCGGCGAGCTTGATCCGGCCGTCCTCGGCCACGAGCACGTTCGCCGGCTTGACGTCCCGGTGCGTGATCCCCGCCTGGTGGGCCGCCTGCAACGCGGCCGCCACGGCGTCCGCCACCGCCGCGGCCTGGGTGTTGTCCAGCGGGCCGTGGACGCGCAGGAGATGCGCGAGGCTGCTGCCCGGCACGAACTCCATGACGACGTACGGGTCGCCGTCCTCCTGCGCGATGTCGTACAGCGTGACCACGTTCGGGTGGGACAGCACAGCGATCGCACGGGCCTCGCGCATGGTCCGTTCCCGCAGCTCGTCGGCCGCGGGTTCGGGCATACCCGGCGGCAGCCGGACCTCCTTGACCGCGACCGGCCGGCGCAGGTATTCGTCGTACGCTCGCCAGACCGTGCCCATCGAGCCATGGCCGACCAGGCTGATCAGCCGGTACCGGCCGGCGATCAGCCGCTCGGGGGACGGGGTCTCGGTCACCCCGCCATTGTGCCCAACACCCCTACATCTCCCTTGGACATGGTCTGTTTCACAGCTCGGCGTTAGATCAGGTGGATAGCATCGCGAGGTATGAGCCAGGCGCTGGAGCCCGAGGAACTGGTACTCGCCGCCGAGTTCCCCACGCCCACCGGACAACAGTGGCGGGAGCTGGTCGCGGGCGTGCTCCGGAAGGCGGGCCGCCTGCCGGACCAACTGGACGGCGACGTCACCGACCTGATCGCCACCAAGACCTACGACGACATCCTCGTCCACCCGTTGTATACGGAGAGTGACGATTCGTCGGGTATGCCGGGGCTGGCGCCGTTCGTCCGTGGCGGCCGCCCCGAAGGCGGTGTGCTGGCCGGCTGGGACGTGCGGCAGCGGCACGCCCACCCGGACCCGGCCGTGGCGCGCAAGGCCATCCTCGCCGACCTCGAGCACGGCGTGACGTCGTTGTGGCTGGTCGTCGGGGCCGCCGGCCTGCCGGTGGCCGCCCTGGCCGACGTGCTCGAAGACGTCTACGTCGACCTCGCGCCGGTCACCCTGGACGCCGGGCCCGCGTTCCGGGAGGCGGCCGAGGCGCTGCTGGAGATCCACTCGGACAAGGCGGTCCCGGCGAGCGCGGTCAGCGGCAACCTCGGTGCCGACCCGCTCGGCCTGCGTGCGACGACCGGTGCCGAGCAGGACCTCGCCGGAGCCGTCGACCTGGCGGTCCGGGTCGCGGCGGAGTTCCCCAAGCTCCGCTCGATCGTCGTGGACGCGCTGCCGTACCACCGGGCCGGCGGCTCGGACGCCCAGGAGTTGGGCCTGTCCATCGCCACCGCGGTGGCGTACCTGCGGGCGCTGACCGACGCCGGGCTGAGCGTCGAGCAGGCCGCCGGGCAACTGGACTTCCGGTACGCGGCCAGCGCCGACCAGTTCCTGACCATCGCCAAGCTGCGGGCGGCGCGACGGCTGTGGTCCCGCGTCACCGAGGTCGCCGGCGGCCAGGCCGTGCCGCAACGGCAACACGCCGTCACGTCCCCGGTGATGATGACCCGCCGCGACCCGTGGGTGAACATGCTGCGGGCGACGTTGGCGTGCTTCGGCGCCGGTGTCGGCGGTGCGGACGCCGTGACCGTGCTGCCGTTCGACCACGCCATCGGCCTGCCGGACGACTTCGCCCGCCGGATCGCCCGCAACACCCAGTCGGTCCTGCTCGAAGAGTCCAAAGTGGCCGGTGTGGTCGACCCGGCCGGCGGCTCCTGGTACGTCGAGCAGCTCACCGACGACCTGGCCCGGGCCTCGTGGGCGTTCTTCCAGTCGATCGAGCGCGAAGGCCTGGACTCCGACTTCGTGGCCGACAGCCTGGCCGAGACGTGGCGGCGCCGGTCGGTGAACCTGGCCCGGCGCAAGGACCCGCTCACCGGCGTCAGCGAGTTCCCGAACCTGACCGAGAAACCGGTCGTCCGCGCGCCTACGCCCGCAGCGCCGTCGGGCGGATTGCCCCAGGTCAGGCTGGCCGAGGCGTTCGAGGAACTCCGTGACCTGGCCGACGCCCAGCCGGCCCGGCCGAAGGTCTTCCTGGCCACGCTCGGGCCGGTCGCGGCGCACACCGCGCGGGCGATGTTCGCCGCCAACCTGTTCCAGGCCGGCGGCATCGAGACCCCGACCGCGGGCGCGACCGAGACGGCGGCCGAGGTGGCCGAGGCGTTCACCGCGAGCGGCGCGCGGATCGCGTGCTTGTGCGGCACCGACAAGGCGTACGCGGAACGTGTCCCTGAAGTGAGCAAGGCACTGGCGGACGCCGGTGCGATCAAGGTGCTGCTGGCCGGCAAGGGCGATCATTCCGGTGTGGACGGATATGTCCACATGGGAGTCGACGCGCTCGCCGTGCTGCGCGACACCCTGACGGCGTTGGGAGTGCGAGCATGATCCCGAACTTCGCCGACGTGGAGCTGGGTGACGTCACCCCGGCGCCGGCGGCGGACTGGCAGCGGGCCCTGGCCGAGTCGACCGGCAAGGGGGCGGACGCCCTGGTCTGGGAGACCCCGGAGGGCATCGGCGTCAAGCCCGTGTACACCGCCGAGGACCTGGCCGGCATCGACTTCCTGGACACGTACCCCGGGATCCCGCCGTTCCTGCGCGGTCCGTACCCGGCGATGTACGTCACCCAGCCGTGGACCATCCGGCAGTACGCCGGGTTCTCCACCGCCGAGGAGTCCAACGCCTTCTACCGCCGCAACCTGGCCGCCGGCCAGAAGGGCCTGTCGGTCGCGTTCGACCTGGCCACGCACCGCGGCTACGACTCCGACCACCCGCGGGTGACCGGTGACGTCGGCATGGCGGGCGTGGCCATCGACTCCATCTACGACATGCGGCAGCTGTTCGACGGCATCCCGTTGGACCAGATGAGCGTGTCGATGACCATGAACGGCGCGGTCCTGCCTGTGCTCGCGCTGTACGTCGTCGCCGCCGAGGAACAGGGCGTCCAGCCGGAGCAGCTCGCCGGGACCATCCAGAACGACATCCTCAAGGAGTTCATGGTCCGCAACACGTACATCTACCCGCCCGCGCAGTCGATGCGGATCATCTCGGACATCTTCGCGTTCACCTCGCGGACCATGCCGAAGTACAACTCGATCTCCATCTCCGGCTACCACATGCAGGAAGCGGGCGCCACGGCCGACCTGGAGCTGGCGTACACGCTGGCCGACGGCGTCGAGTACATCCGCGCGGGTCTGGACGGCGGCCTGTCCATCGACAGTTTCGCGCCGCGCCTGTCGTTCTTCTGGGCCATCGGGATGAACTTCTTCATGGAGGTCGCCAAGCTGCGCGCGGCCCGGCTGCTGTGGTCCAAGCTCGTCAACCAGTTCTCGCCGAAGTCACCGAAATCACTGTCGCTGCGTACGCACTGCCAGACGTCCGGGTGGTCGCTGACCGCGCAGGACGTGTACAACAACGTCGTCCGTACGTGTGTCGAAGCGATGGCGGCGACACAGGGGCACACGCAGTCGTTGCACACCAACGCGCTTGACGAGGCCCTCGCGTTGCCCACGGACTTCTCCGCGCGTATCGCCCGTAACACCCAGCTCGTGCTGCAACAGGAATCGGGGACGACACGGGTCATCGACCCTTGGGGTGGCAGCGCTTTCGTCGAGCGGCTCACGTACGAGCTGGCGCGCAAGGCATGGGGGCACATCGCCGAGGTCGAATCCGCGGGCGGCATGGCGCGCGCGATCGACGCGGGCATCCCGAAGCTGCGCATCGAGGAGGCTGCCGCGCGCACGCAGGCCCGGATCGACTCGGGCCGGCAGCCGGTGATCGGCGTGAACAAGTACCGGCTGGCCGGCGGCGACGAGCAGATCGAAGTGCTCAAAGTGGACAATGCCGGGGTACGGGCCCAGCAGTTGGAGAAGCTCCGCAGGCTGCGCGCGGAACGGGACGAGCCGGCCTGCCAGGACGCGCTGCGCCGGCTGACCGCGGGTGCCGAGGGCGACGCGAACCTGCTGGCCCTGGCGATCGACGCGGCTCGGGCCAAGGCCACGGTCGGCGAGATCTCGGCCGCGCTCGAGCAGGTGTGGGGCCGGCACTCCGGGCAGATCCGTACCATCTCCGGGGTGTACCGGGAGGAGGTCGGCATCGGGGTGTCCAATGTGGACGAGGCGCGCCGGGTGGTCGACGAGTTCGCCGAGGCCGAGGGCAGGCGGCCGCGCATCCTGGTCGCCAAGATGGGGCAGGACGGGCACGACCGCGGCCAGAAGGTGATCGCCACCGCGTTCGCCGACCTCGGCTTCGACGTGGACGTGGGCCCGCTGTTCTCCACCCCGGCCGAGGTCGCCCGCCAGGCGATCGAGGCGGACGTGCACGTCGTGGGCGTGTCGTCGCTCGCGGCCGGGCACCTCACCCTCGTACCCGCGCTCCGCCACGAACTCGCCGAGCACGGCCGGCCGGACATCATGATCGTCGTCGGCGGCGTGATCCCACCGCAGGACTTCGACAGCCTCTACGAGGCCGGCGCGGCCGCGATCTTCCCGCCGGGGACGGTCATCGCCGACGCCGTGGTCGACCTGCTGGCCAAGCTGCGGGCCCGACTCGGGCATGAGTGACTTCGTCCGCGGTGTGCTCGCCGGTGACCGGGCTGTCCTGTCCCGGGCGATCACGCTGGTCGAGTCCACCCGCGCCGACCACCGGCAGCGGGCCCAGGAGATGCTCGTCGAGCTCCTGCCGCACGCCGGCGGGGCGCACCGGGTGGGCATCACCGGCGTGCCCGGCGTCGGCAAGTCGACATTCATCGACACCCTCGGCGGCACCCTCACGGCCGCCGGGCACCGGGTCGCCGTCCTCGCCGTGGACCCGTCGTCCACCAGGACCGGCGGCAGCATCCTGGGCGACAAGACCCGGATGGCCCGGCTCGCGGTCGACCCGGCGGCGTTCATCCGGCCGTCGCCGACGTCCGGCACGCTCGGCGGCGTGGCACGGGCCACCAGGGAGACCATCGTCCTGATGGAGGCCGCGGGCTACGACGTCGTGCTGGTGGAGACGGTCGGCGTCGGCCAGTCCGAGGTGACCGTCGCCAACATGGTCGACTGCTTCCTCTTCCTCACCCTGGCCCGGACCGGTGACCAGCTGCAGGGCATCAAGAAGGGCGTGCTTGAGCTGGCCGACGTGATCGCGGTCAACAAGGCCGACGGCGACCACGAGAAGGAGGCCCGCAAGGCCGCCCGTGAGCTGGCCGGGGCCCTGCGGCTGCTGCGCACGGGCGAGGAGCTGTGGACGCCACCCGTGCTGACCTGCAGCGGCCTGACCGGCGCCGGCCTGGACACCGTCTGGGAGCAGGTGCGACAACACCACACGGTCCTCGACCAGGCGGGTGAGCTGGCGTCGAAACGCAGCCGCCAGCAGGTCGACTGGACCTGGGCGATGGTTCGCGACACGGTGATGACCCGGTTGCGGGACAACCCGGACGTCCGGGCGATCGCCCCCGAGGTCGAGAAGGAAGTCCGCGCGGGCCGGCTGACCGCCACCCTGGCCGCCGAGCGGATCCTGAAAGCCTTCGGCTTGCGTTAGTGTTGCGCTATGGCGCGAACCGTATCCAAGGCGTTGCTGGCTTGCGTGTTCGCGCTGCTCATGCTCGTGCCAGCACAGGCCACCGCCGCGCCGGGCCGCCCGATCGGGCACGTCCAGGCGCCACCTGGACCGGACATCCCCAAGGCACCGACCGTCGACGACGCCGCCCAGTCCAAGGACAAGCTGGTCATCGGGGTCGTCGCGGTGGTCCTGCTGGGCATCGTCATCTACGGCCACCGGCTGCGCAGCAAGCGCAAAAAAGCCTCGGGCGGTAGTTGAGCTGCGTCCAATTGTCCTCGCTTCGCTTGGACGTGCTTGGCCGCCTTCAGCCGGATCATTTCCACCCCGCCCCACGCGACCGACATCTTCGCTTGAGCCTGGTAGGCGCCGTGGCTGGGGCGATGTCGGGCGTGTTGCGGGGCGTAAATGACCGGCGCGGCCAAGCGGCGGCGGCAGGCCGGGGATAGTTGATCTTCCCATACTATGGAATCCGCCGGTCAAAGCACACAAAAAGGTGGACTGTGATTGGCGGTTCGATACCTTCAGCCTGACCGAAATTCGTCCTGCCGCTCGGCGCTTCGCCGCTACCGGCGACCGGTTTGATCAACCGGAACCGCCCACCCCCGCGAGCACGATGGGGCAGGATTGGTGCTGAGTGACACTTCTCTTGCGCCGACCGCGCCAAGATGTTCATTCAAGACACTGACGCTCGACACCCGGTACCACGGTCGCGTGGTGCTGCCGCGGAGGTGCGGCATGACTGTTCTGGACTCAAGGATGGACACCTCGGGGGACGATCCCGATGTGTTGATCACCGACTCGGCCGCCAGTATTCCTCTTGTGGAGGACATCGGCGCCGGTCGCGGGCCGTCCTGGTTGGACGGATGGCTTTCCGGGAGCATCGGCGACATCGTCGCCTGGTACCGGCATCTGCACGCCCACCCGGAGTTGTCCCGGCAGGAGTTCCAGACCACCCAGCTCATCGCCACCATGCTGCACTCGGCCGGGCTGCAACCTGTCATCGGTCCAACTGGTACGGGTGTGATCTGCGAGGTCGGCAGCGGTGACCGGTGCGTCGCGCTGCGTGCCGACATCGACGCGCTTCCCTTGACAGAGGCCACCGGTCTGCCGCACGCGTCCACCGTGGACGGCGTAGCGCACTCATGTGGACACGATGCGCACACGACCATCCTGCTGGCCGCCAGCATGGCCCTGGCCGCCGCCCCTGAGTTGCCCGGCCGGGTGCGGCTGATCTTCCAGCCGGCCGAGGAGACCATGCCGGGCGGCGCGCTGGACATGATCGAGGCCGGCGCCCTCAACGGCGTGGAACGCATCTACGGCCTGCACTGCGACCCCCGGGTCGAGGTCGGCCGGATCGGCACCCGCGTCGGCGCCATCACCTCGGCCACGGACCTGCTCGAACTGCGCCTGACATCCCCCGGCGGCCACACATCGCGTCCGCACCTGACGGCCGACCTAGTGCACGCGCTGGGTACGGTCATCACAGGCCTGCCCAACCTGCTGTCCCGCCGCGTCGACCCACGGTCCGGCACCGTGCTGGTCTGGGGCGCGGTCCACGCGGGCGAAGCCCCCAACGCGGTCCCCGAGGAAGGCGTCCTGCGAGGCACCCTGCGCACAGGCGACCACGAGATCTGGGAAGCCCTGGAACCCCTGGTCGCGGGCCTGGTGCAGTCCCTGCTGACTCCGCTGGGAGTGGGCTACGAACTCCACCACCGCCGCGGCGTCCCGCCCGTGGTGAACGACGGCGAGTCAACGGCCATCATGCGCGCCGGCATCGAATCCGCCCTGGGCGCCGACGCGGTGGCCGGCACCAAGCAGTCCTCCGGCGGCGAAGACTTCGGCTGGTACCTGGAACACGTCCCCGGCTCCTTCGCCCGCCTGGGCGTCTGGCCCGGCGACGGAGTGATGCGAGACCTGCACCAGCCCACCTTCCAACTGGACGAGCGAGCCCTCCTGACCGGCATCCGCGTCATGGTCCACACCGCGTTGACGGCGTTGGCCAGCTGACCCCTGGGTGGGTCAGCTGGGGCCGATGCCCTGGCAGGGGCGGATTCGGAGGTCGGCCACGTAGTCCGCTGGGGCACCGGCGGCTTCGGCCGCGTCGGCTACTACTCCCAGGTAACGGGCTGAGGGAAGGCCGCCTTCGTAGGCGTCCAGGACGTAGAGCCAGGCCACTACGGAGCCTTCCAAGGTCTGTACGCGCAGGCGGATCTTCTTGTAGAGACCCAGCGCGCCCTCCCAGCGGTCCAGGCGGGACTCGTCGCGCGGGCTCACGTCGTAGAGCACCGCGAACACCTGGGAGTCGTGGTCTTCCACGACTGTGGCGAGCGCGCCCTCCCAGCTGAGATCTTCGCCCCCGAACGTCAGGCGCCAGCCGACGAGCCACCCGGTACCCGCCATCGGCGAGTAGGGCGCTCGCTCGAGCATCTGGCTGGGATCCATGTTGGACCCGTAAGCAGCGTAGAGCGGCACGAACGACAGCCTAGCGACCCGATTGATCCCCCGACGGGATGCGGCCCGGGGAGTCACGCGTACGGTTTACAAGACCTGCTTGCAGAGCATCAGCACAGGAGGACCCCGGTGACCCGGATCGTGATCATGGGGGGCGGCATCGCCGGTTACGAGGCGGCTTTGGTCGCCGCGCAGCACGGCGCGGACGTCACGATCGTCGAGCGCGACGGCCTCGGTGGCGCGTGCGTGCTGTACGACTGTGTGCCGTCGAAGACGTTCATCGCGTCGGCCGGGGCGCGTTCGGCCTTCCGCAACGCCGATGAGCTGGGCATTCGTACCGAGGGTGACGAGCCCGGGGTTGATCTGCCGGTGGTGCACGGTCGGGTCCGTGGGTTGGCGTTGGCGCAGTCGGCGGACATCCGGTCGCGGCTGCAGCGGGAGGGGGTCCGGCTGATCGCGGGCACCGCGCGGTTCTGCGACCCGCAGCCGGGGCTCGCGGCGCACCAGATCGCGGTCGCGCCGCACACCGGTGAGTCGGAGGTGCTCCGTGCGGATGTGACGCTGATCGCGACCGGCGCGACCCCACGCGTGCTGCCCGGCGCCGTGCCGGACGGGGAGCGGATTCTCGACTGGCGTCAGCTGTACGACCTCACTGAGCTGCCCGAACACCTCGTGGTGGTCGGGTCGGGTGTGACGGGCGCGGAGTTCGCGTCCGCGTACACCGAGATGGGTGTCAAGGTCACGGTGGTGTCCAGCCGTGACCGTGTGCTGCCGCACGAGGACGCGGACGCCGCGGCCGTGCTGGAGGACGCCTTCGCCGAGCGCGGCACCGAGCTGTTCAAGCACGCGCGGGCGGAGAAGGTCGAGCGGGTGACGGACGGGGTCGTGGTGTACCTCGCGGACGGCCGCAAGATCGACGCCAGCCACGCGCTGATGACGGTCGGGTCGGTGCCCAACACCGGGGACCTCGGCCTGGACAAGATCGGTATCGAACCGGGTCCCGGCGGGTTCATCTCGGTCGACCGGGTCTCCCGCACAGGGGTGCCCGGGGTGTACGCGGCAGGCGACTGCACCGGCGTGTTGATGCTCGCGTCCGTCGCCGGCATGCAGGGCCGTATCGCGATGTGGCACGCGCTCGGCGAAGGTGTCGCGCCGATCAGGCTCAAGACGGTCGCCGCGAACGTGTTCACCCATCCGGAGATCGCCACGGTCGGCATCAGCCAGCAGTCGATCGACGCCGGCGAGGTGCCGGCCCGCACGATCATGCTGCCGTTGGCCACGAACGCGCGCGCCAAAATGGAGGGTCTGCGGCGCGGTTTCGTGAAGTTGTTCTGCCGCCCGGCGACGGGGGTGGTGATCGGTGGCGTGGTGGTCGCGCCGACCGCCAGCGAGCTGATCCTGCCGATCGCCATCGCGGTGCAGAACCAGTTGACGGTCGAGCATCTCGCGTTGACGTTCTCGGTCTACCCGTCGCTGTCCGGGTCGATCACCGAGGCCGGCCGCCGGCTCATGCGGCACGACGACCTGGACTGACGCGGCGGCCCGGCCGCGGGTTTACCCGGATCGACGAGATCCTCGTCGCAAAAGTCGGGGCAACTGGCCGATCTGCTCGGACGTGTATTCCGCGAAGGCTCTTTTCCAGTGGTACGAAAGGTCTCCCGGAATGCGTATTCGTTCAGTACTGGCCGGTGTCCTGGTGGGCGCGGGCGTCCTTCTGCTCGGTGCCCCCGCTGTTCTCGCGGACCAGCAGCCGAAGGCCCCGTCGACAGAGGCACCGACGGTCGCCAAGGCGCCCCCCAAGGCGAGCCCGACTCCCGCCACGACCAAGCCCACCACCCCGCCGAAGCCGGTCGCCGTGATCGTGAAGCCGAAGGGCGCCCCGGAGACCGGTGGCGGCGGCACTCAGTCGGAGCGCTGACGGCCCATGCGCAAGTGGCTGGGTGGCGCGGTCGTCGCGCTGGCTCTGACGTTGACCGGCTGCGGCGGGAAGCCGTCGAACCCGGTGCCGCCGCCGGCCGGTGGCCCGGGCCCGACAGCGGCGCAGGAACAGCAGGAGATGGCCGTTCCCGCGCTACCGGCCGCCGAGCCGACGGGCATCGAGATCCCGAAGATCAAGGCGAAGTCCACCCTGGTCCCGCTGGGCCTCAACCAGGACGGCACCATCGAGGTCCCGCCGGTCAGCGCGCCCATGCAGGCCGGGTGGTACACGAAGGCGCCGACACCGGGCGAGATCGGCCCTGCGGTGATCCTCGGCCACGTGGACGGCAACAAGCAGCCAGGCATCTTCTACCGTCTCAAGGAGATGGCGACCGGCGACGAGATCCTGGTGTCCAGAAAGGACGGATCGACCGCCCGGTTCCTGGTGGCCAAGGTCGACCAGGTGTCCAAGAAGGACTTCCCCAGCGACAAGGTGTACGGCGACGTCTCGGACGCGGAACTGCGCCTGATCACCTGCGGCGGGGTGTTCGACCGCACCGCCCACAGCTATGAGGACAACGTGATCGTCTACGCGGTCTACACACCCGCCTAGTCCGCCGGCAGTCCAGGTGGGCCTTGGTCCACGCGGCGGCGGATGGGGTCCGCGGTGTCGAGCAGCTCGCCGAACGGCATGCGCTCGTCCCACCACGTGACCCCTTCCGTCGCCAGGTCCGCCAACAGCGGCCATGTCCCGTCCGGACTGGAGCCGCCGATGACCACGTCGAACGGTTCCTCGGCACGTCCCGCGTCCCGCCGCGCCTGTCTCAGGTACGCGCCCATTGCCTGAACCTCCGCCAGCACAGGGAGTTCCGCCTGCCACGCGCCCGCCATGATCGGCACGGCCCCGTCCCAACGGGCGGCGCGGCGCATCGGCGCCTTGTTCGGCCACCGGCCGCCCACCCAGATCGGCACGCGGGGCCGTTGCACCGGCGTCGGCCGGAACACCACGTCCCGCACGGTCAGGTACGTGCCCTCGTAGGTGGTCCGCTCGCCGGACCACAGGCGATCCAGCACCTCCAGCCCCTCGTCCAGGCGGGCAGCCAACTCGCGCCGGTCGGTCGGCTCGCCGAAGGCGCCGTACTCGTCGTCCACCGGGTCGCCGAGGCCGACCCCCAGGATCATCCGCCCGCCGGTGAGCCGGTCGAGCGTGGTGACCTCCCGGGCCAGCTTCTGCGGTCGTCTGCGCGCCACCGGGGTGACCATGGTGCCCAGCTTGATCCGGCTGGTGACCATCGCGGCCGCGGTGAGCAGGATCCACGGGTCGGCGATCTCACGGGCCAGCCGTTTCTCGTGCACCATGTGGTCCCAGACGAACAACGCGTCCCACCCCGCGTGCTCGACCGCCTGAGCCAGCACGGCCACTGCCTCCGGGTCGGCGAAGTCGCCGAAATTGGGGATGCTCACCGAGAATCGCATGCGCCACACCCTGCCCCACGGCACCGACAAAACTGCCAGACTGGATCACATGACCGCTCGTACGCTGCTGATTCTCCGGCACGCCACCGCCGCGAGCGGCCCGGCGGACGCCGACGAGCAGCGCCCACTCACCGATCATGGCCGAGCCGAAGCACGGGCGCGGGGCCGCGAACTGGCCGGGTTCCAGCCGCAGCAGGTGCTGTGCTCGACCGCGCTGCGAGTCCGGCAGACCTGGCAGGAGATCAGCGCCGAACTGACCGCCCAGCCCAAGGTGGAGTTCGAGCCGACGATCTACGCGGCGACCTCGGACACCCTGCGCGAACTGATCTGGCAGACCGACGACGACGTCACCACGCTGCTGCTGATCGGCCACAACCCGGCCGTCCACGAACTGGCCTGGGAACTGCGGCGGGACGGGACACCCCAACACTTCCCGCCGGCATCACTGGCCGTGGTGACCTTCGACGGCCCCTGGACCAAGCTGTGACTTCCAACCTTCAAAGCGACATCTCAGGTGTCGAGATTCGTCAGCGCCGCGACAACCGGCCCCCATACAAACGCCTCCTCCTTTGACCTCGGCCGGATGATCTCGTTCGGCAACACGTTGACGCCCCACTGACTGAGCGTCATCAAGTTCGCCTTGAATACCGGATGCGCCGCTAAGGTCGGCTTGGCGTAAGGTGTCACGGTAACCGGCAACTTCAGGCCAAGTGCTTCGTTGAGCAGCCCGAGCGCGAACGTATCACTAATCCCCGCCACCCATTTGTTAATGGTGTTGAACGTGGCTGGCGCTACGGCAATGGCGTCAGCTCGCGGTAAGGTGTCCGGCTCTTCCGGTTGTTTGTAATCGTGCCGCACAGAATAGCCCGTAAGTGTGGCAAGCGAGGCCGCATCTATCCAGCCCGCTGCCCGTGGCGTGGGAACCAGGCAGACTGTCCAGCCTTGCGCTTGCAAGAGTCGGATCAGCTCACCAATGGCAAGGATTGGCGGTGCGGCACAACTGACCAGATATAGCACGCGCGTCGGTTTCGGCTCTGCCACTACAACGCTCCGGCCCGCGTTGCGAGGGCACGGAGGCCAGGCGTTGCGCTCTTGTGTTCACGGGCCAACAAGGTACAGAGCAGCCGCCGCGCCATGGCGTTCCGAGAGACGGCTTGCTGTGCCACTCGTTCCGCTTCAAGCAAATGCAGTACGGCCAAGCTGTCGTCACCGTGCCCGGCTGCGGCCCAGCCAAGTTCGAGGTGTATCTGCGGACGGCGACCACGCAACGCCGCAGGCAGCACGTCAGTATCAAGCGTTTCGCCAAGCCGCAATGCCGCCTGGGAATCGCCAAGAGCGACGCGCACTGACAATCCGTGGATGGCGACGTTCGTCGGACCAAAGGCAGTCCACAGCCGATTGTCGTCCTGGCCGATGTGTTCAGCCAGGACAGTAGCCTGGAGTAAGTTGTTTTTGGCCGCCTTGGCATCACCACGCCGGGCAGATATGACCGCCAAGAGCAGCAGCAACGCACCCTGAGCCGACATGGTGTCTTTTGTACTGGTGCGGGCCGACGTACCGGCCAGGCGTTCCGCAGCACTGTTGGCCGTCTGCTCAGCATCACCAATATGGCCGTCGCCGAGGAGCGCCTGGGCGACTTGGTAGGTGGCGACGCCGAACAAGTCGGGTTGCTCTGCCTCCAGCGCAGCGCGTAGACAGCGATCAGCAGTAACCCAAGCCAAGCTCGTATCACCGACCTTGCTGGCAAGCTTGGCGGCAGCAAGGTAGGCAGTGGTTTTGGTGGCGTGCGGGATTGTGTCGACTGAGGCGTCAAGCTGGCTGATGAGTGCCGGCAACAGCCGGGCGGAACCGTCGTAGTCGGCCAGTTGGTACAGCCGGTGTGCTTGGATCACGCCTGCCTTGACTTGGGCGGCCTCCAATGCAGGCGCGGGAAACTGGCCGAACAATGCCCGCCGGAGGTCGTCAAGTACCGGCAGCTCGATAGTTGGCCTATTGGTCGCTGGCAGCTCAGGTTCATGGCGGACGTCATCGCGCAGTTCGGCCGCCTTCGCGCGCACGGCGGCAAGCCGCTGATCACGGCCGCGTTGTTCGTGTTCGGCCTTGGCCGCCTCCAACTCGAAGTAGACAGCGAGTAGCGTGCCGTCCGCCTTGCACGCCTCGTCGGCAGTGCGCCAAAACGCTTCATCGGCCCGGGCGCGGCCTTTCTCAAGGTGGCCGATGTTCGAGCGGTCATAGGAGGTCTGCGCACCCAGCTCTGACTGGGTCAGATCAGCGGCTTGCCGGAAGGTGGCCAGTTTCTCACCCAGAGCACGCCGGAGCGCGGCGATCGCTTCGGGCTCGCGAGCCATGTCATCCACACTCCTAAGTGTCCAGTACGCACCAATATAAGCAGCTTACCGAGCGTGAGAGTTGAGGTGAGAGCTGTACTCACATGGTTACTCACCTTCGGCACAGTGGCTGAAGATCACGACAGGCGCTCGGTCCCAGATACCACCGCCTCCCTGAGCCGGGCACCGCCTGAGAAACCTTGTCTGCCACGAGTTTCTTTGAGGAGCAGTGATGCCAAGCGTCAACCGCGTTTTTGCTGCTTGTGTTCTGCGAACGGAGACCAGCCGCGGATGATCTTCCCTTCTGGGTGCTCGTCTCCTTGGCCGTGGTGTTGTGGTCCGCAGTCCTTGTCCGCTGGCTCTGGGCGAAATCTGGATGGGCGGCACGGTTCGTAGTGTGGCGGTGGCGGCGTCAGGATCGGGTTCGGCGGCGATGAGGCTCCTGAGATGCTGTCGCCTGGTTTCAGCCGGATCGCTCCCAAGCCTACGACGTCGAAACCTTTGATGTCCGAGTGCGGGCCGCTGAAGTGTTGGCGGCCATCGGTCCAGAGAAGCTGGGCTGGATCGCTCTGTTTCGGGCCTGCCGCTGGGCCGAAGTGTCGGCCTCCGGCTTTGAACACAACCTGGAACTTGCCGATCTGGCCTGGGTGCGGGCCAGCGAGTGGTTGCGGATTTGGCTTGGGATTGCTGGTACCTGCAAGGAAACATGAAACTCTGAGGAGGAACAACACCATGAGTGAAACGCCGACCCTGCGGGTCGTCGAACCACCTGTTGGACACAACAACTTTCCGGTGTCCTGGCCAGAAGAACCCTGTCCTTCCTGGTGCGATGGACAGCATCCCCGACTGTGAAGAACACATGTCAAGCGCATGGATGTGTTTTGTGGTGCTGTCAACGGAGGTGCCGGTGGTCGTGGCGATGGATGCGGGCGGTGGCACGACCGTGCCGGTCGTGCTGCCCAAGGAACTGGAGATTTACCTGGAGCAACGGTTCCGGGAAGTCGGGCCACGGATTGTCATTAGACAACGACCGTCCGGCGAAACGAAGCTGACGCTGCTCCCACGGGAAGCTGTGCATCTGGGGGAGGCATTGCTGCGGTTGGCAGGGATGGCGACGGACGACACGACGTTGATCTCGTGTCAAGGATGTGCGGGGCATGAGGCGTGAGGCAGAGCGACTCGTTGCAGCGCAGGCGAAGCGACTGATCGCCTCCTCCTGATCTTTCAGTCTTCACGAGCCACCACAGGTACTCGCCATGACACACCAGGTGTGTCATGGCGAGTACCTGTGCTCACCTGCTCGTTACGGGAATCACCCGTTGGTGTTATTCCTTCTCGACCCAGTCAAAGGTCTTGGTGACGGCCTTCTTCCAGTCCTTGTAGAGCTTGTCGCGCTGGTCGTCGGCCATGGTCGGTTCCCACTGCTTGTCCTTGGCCCAGTTGGTGCGGATGTCGTCCTCACCGGACCAGAACCCGACCGCGAGACCGGCGGCGTACGCGGCGCCCAGGGCGGTGGTCTCGGCGACCACCGGCCGGATCACCGGCACCCCGAGCAGGTCCGCCTGGAACTGCATGAGCAGTTCGTTGGCGACCATGCCGCCGTCGACCTTCAGCGCGGTGAGCGGCACGCCTGAGTCGGCGTTCATCGCGTCGATCACCTCACGCGACTGGAACGCTGTGGCTTCGAGCACCGCACGCGCCAAGTGTCCTTTGTTGACGAACCGGGTCAGGCCGACGATCGCGCCACGCGCGTCCGACCGCCAGTACGGCGCGAACAGGCCGGAGAACGCCGGTACGAAGTAGCAGCCGCCGTTGTCCTCGACGGACCGGGCCTGGGCCTCGATCTCCGCGGCCGTGGTGATCATGCCGAGGTTGTCCCGGATCCACTGCACCAGCGAGCCGGTGACCGCGATCGAGCCCTCCAGGGCGTACACCGTGTCGTTCGAGCCGATCTTGTAGCAGACCGTGGTGAGCAGTCCGTTCTCGCTCATCACCTTTTCGGTGCCGGTGTTGAGCAGGACGAAGTTGCCGGTGCCGTAGGTGTTCTTGGCCTCGCCGGGGGACAGGCACGCCTGGCCGAACGTGGCCGCCTGCTGGTCGCCGAGGATGCCCGCGATCGGCACGCCGGCCAGCGCGCCGCGCTCACGCACGTTGCCGTAGACCTCCGAGGAGGACCTGATCTCCGGCAGCATGGCCAGTGGAACGCCCATCTCCCGGGCGATCTCCTCGTCCCACTGGAGGGTGTCCAGGTCCATCAGCATGGTCCGGGACGCGTTGGTCGGGTCGGTGGCGTGCACCCCGCCCTCCGGGCCGCCGGTCATGTTCCACAGCACCCAGGTGTCCATGTTGCCGAACAGCAGTTCGCCGTTCTCCGCCCTGGCCCTGGCACCGTCCACATTGTCCAGGATCCAGCGGATCTTCGGGCCGGAGAAGTACGTCGCCAGCGGCAGGCCGGTCTTCGTCCGGTACCGCTCCTGCCCGCCGCCCAACGCGCCCAGCTCGTCGACGATCCGGTCGGTCCGGGTGTCCTGCCACACGATCGCGTTGTAGACCGGCTTTCCGGTGGCCTTCTCCCACACCACGGCGGTTTCGCGCTGGTTGGTGATGCCGACCACGGCGATGTCGGCGATGACGAGGTCGGCCTTGGCGAGCGCGCCGGCCGCCACCGCACGGGTGTTGCGCCAGACTTCGTCAGGGTCGTGTTCGACCCAGCCGGCCCGGGGGAAGATCTGCTCGTGCTCCTTCTGGTCGACCGCCACCACCCGGCCGTCATGGCTGAAGATCATGCAGCGGGTCGATGTGGTGCCCTGGTCGATCGCGGCCACATACTGGGCCATCAGGCTTGTCCTTTCTAGACGGCGACTTTGTAGAGAAGAGCGGCGAGCGTGCCGCCGACGAGCGGTCCGACGACGGGTATCCACGAGTATCCCCACTGCGGGCTACCTTTGCCGCGGATCGGCAGCAGGGCGTACGCGATGCGTGGGCCGAGGTCACGCGCCGGGTTGATGGCGTATCCCGTGGGGCCGCCCAGCGAGGTGCCGATCACGAGCACCACGAACGCGACGCCGGCGTAGCTCAGTGCCGCGTTCCCGGGCGGGTTGAACACGATCCAGCCGACCAGCACGAACGTGCCGATGATCTCGGTCACCAGGTTCCACACGGTGTTCCGGATCTGCGGGATCGTCGAGAAGATGCCGAGCGTGCCGCTCGGGTTGTCGTGCTTGTCGAACTGCAGCTTGTACGTCAGCCAGCAGAGGACCGCGCCGATGAACCCGCCGAGCATCTGGCCGGCGAAGTAGATCGGCACGTCCGCCCATTTGGTGCTGCCTTTGATGGCCAGGCCGAGCGTGACCGCGGGGTTCAGGTGCGCGCCGCTCGGGTTGGCGATGCTCGCCCCGGTGAAGACCGCGAATCCCCAGCCGATATTGATGAAGAGTGGACCGCCGCCGTTGCCGTTCGTGCGTTGCAGCACATGGTTCGCCACCACACCGGTACCGAGCAGGATCAGTATCGCGGTACCGAATGTCTCCCAGAAGAAGATCGTTCCCGCGCTCATCTCCACGGTCATCGCCACCTCCACGTCCGAGGGCAGGGACGTGGGCCCGACGACGCTGCCGGGTGGGCGACGTCACCGAACCCACGGTGACCAGCGACGTTAGTGGGCGCTAACGCCGCTGTCCATGATCCGGCCGGCGTTGTGTCGATGTTCGGCTCACTGGACATTCACATCGGCCATGTCACGTGCGCGCCGGGCGCGGGCGCGCCATCTTGGCGGTAGCGTGAGGCTGTCAGCTTTCAGTCAACTCGGGCAGGAGGCGCTTCGTGGCCAGCCGGAAGCCGAGGCAGCCAGTTCGCACCATCGACCCGGTGACCGTCCCCGGCCGCCTGGGTCCGGCGGAACGGGAGGATTCGTGGCGCCGGCTGGGTGAGGAGACGTTCGACCTGGTCGTGGTCGGCGGCGGCGTGGTCGGCGCGGGCACGGCGCTGGACGCGGCCACCCGCGGCCTGAAGGTCGCCCTGGTGGAGGCCCGCGACCTCGCGTCCGGGACGTCCAGCAGGTCGTCCAAGCTGTTCCACGGCGGCCTGCGTTACCTGGAGCAGCTCGAGTTCGGCCTGGTCCGGGAGGCCCTGCGGGAACGTGAGCTGATGCTCACCCTGCTCGCGCCGCACCTGGTCAAGCCGGTGAGCTTCCTGTACCCGCTGACGCACAGGCTCTGGGAGCGGCCGTACACCGCGGCCGGCCTGTTCCTGTACGACACGATGGGCGGCGCCCGCTCGGTGCCCGGCCAGAAGCACCTGACGCGGGCCGGCGCGTTGCGCATGGTGCCCGCCCTGAAACGGGACGCCCTGATCGGCGGTATCCGCTACTACGACGCCCAGGCCGACGACGCCCGGCACACCATGACGGTGGCGCGGACCGCAGCCCACTACGGCGCGGTGGTCCGGACATCCACCCAGGTCACCGGGTTCATCCGGGAGGCCGACCGGGTGTCCGGGGTGCGCGTGCGGGACGTGGAGGACGGCCGGGAGACGGAGATCAAGGCCAACGCGGTGGTCAACTCCACCGGCGTGTGGACCGACGAGCTGCAGCGGCTGTCCGGCAGCCGTGGCCGGTTCCGCGTCCAGGCCAGCAAAGGCGTCCACATCGTGGTGCCGCGCGACCGGATCGTCTCGGAGTCCGGCCTGATCCTTAGGACCGAGAAGTCGGTGCTGTTCGTGATCCCGTGGGGCAGTCACTGGATCGTGGGGACGACGGACACCGAGTGGAACCTGGACCTGGCGCACCCGGCCGCGACCAAGGCCGACATCGACTACATCCTTGACCACGTCAACACGGTCCTGGCCACCCCGCTCACCCACGACGACATCGAAGGCGTCTACGCCGGACTGCGGCCGCTGCTGGCCGGGGAGAGCGAGGAGACGTCGAAGCTGTCCCGGGAGCACGCGGTTGCCCGCGTCGCCCCCGGTCTGGTGGCGATCGCCGGCGGCAAGTACACGACATACCGTGTGATGGCGGCGGACGCGGTCGACGCGGCGTCGGTTGACCTGCCGGGTCGGATCCAGTCGTCGATCACCGACAAGGTGCCGTTGCTGGGCGCGGACGGCTACCACGCGCTGGTGAACCAGGCGGACCAGCTGGCGGTGAAGGCCGGGGTGCATCCGTACCGGGTGCGTCACCTGCTCAACCGGTACGGCTCGATGGTGCACGAGCTGCTGGCCCTGGCGGCGAACCGGCCGGAGCTGCTGAAGCCATTGACCGCCGCCCCGGACTACCTGCAGGTGGAAGCGGTCTACGCCACCAGCCACGAGGGCGCTCTGCACCTGGAGGACGTGCTGGCCCGGCGGACCAGGATCTCGATCGAGTACGCGCACCGAGGCGTGGACGCGGCGGAGCAGGTGGCCAACCTGATGGCCGAGATCCTCGGCTGGGACGCCGCGACCATGAAACGCGAGATCGACGTCTACACGGCCAGGGTGAACGCGGAACGCGACTCCCAGACCCAGCCCGACGACCAGGCGGCGGACGCCCTGCGCTCGGCCGCCCCGGAAGCCCGAGCCCGCATCATCGAGTCGGTCTCCTGACCGTCCCGGAACGCGCGACACGGCGTCCGGGAACGCGTGACACGGCTGGGTCAGTGAGTGGCGCCTTCGGCGTGGAGTTCGGTGAGGTGGTGCAGCAGGCGGCGGTGGTCCGCCGGGGAGATCGTCGTCCAGGCTTCGCCGTTGGCCTCGGTCCGGCGGACCTGGAGGTACCGGCCGGCTTCGGTGTCGAAGAAGCTGATCACCCTGGGGGTTCGGATCCGGCGGCCCCACTTGTCCCGGGCCGCGCCGCCGAACTGGCCCTGGCGCAGCACGTCGCCGATCATCGTCCGGAGCGCGTCGGCGTCGACGTCCCGCAGGCCGCGGCGGCGCAGCGAGGCTTCGAAGTCCTTGGGGGCGGTGGCGTCGCGGGCCGCTCCCTCGAAGTCCTTGCTCGGCAGGGTGACCGAGTGGCCGGGGCCCGCGGTTGCCGGCGGCAGCACCGAAAGCGCGTGCCTGGGCAGGCCGAGACCGTCCGCGGACCGCAGGGTCAGGGTGTCGCCTTCCTGGGTGGCCAGGACGCCCGCGTCGTCCGTCGCCGCCGCCAGCAGGCGCACACTCCGGCCGACCCAGAGCCGGCCGTCCAGTTCCCGCAGCGGCCGGGCGATCAGGCGCAGCAATGTCACCAGTTCCGGGGACAGCGACACCGAACGTCCGAGGCCCCTGGCTTCGAGCGACTCCCAGACCCGCTCGACCAGGAGCGCACGTTCCGTGTTCGTCCGGCCCGGCGAGGGCACCTTCAGGATCAGCGGCATGTCGCCGAGGTCAAGGTGCTCCCAGAGCACGTCGAATTCGAGCGCGGTGAGGGTGATCGCCTCGCCGAGGCCGGTCTCGTCCAGTCCCGTGTCGAACATCGTCACTGACGATACGGCCCCGTCCCGATCACGGGTGGGGGAACCTCCGACCCGGCGCCTTCGACACTCTCCGTGATCTTCTCGTCCTCGCGCCGGTCGCGCCGGCGCCGAGGCTGCACGGGCTCGACCGCTTCGGGGTTGTTCCACCCCGACATCACCGGTTCGCCCATCCGCCGAGGGATCGCACGGTCCGCGCCGCCGCCACCGCCGACGGACGCGGCCGTCGTGGGTGTCGTGGCCGACGGCGAAACGCTGCCTCCGCCACCCGGAACCATCGGAACGTTCTCCATCATGGAACCGGAGGCGGCCGCCGGGACCTTGGGGCCGGCGGAAAGCCTGCGCGAGTTGTCGGAGTCCTGCTGGCGGGTGGGGGCCACCGGTGCCAGCGGCGCCATGCCGGTCATCGGGCTCTCCGGCGGTGGAGCGGCCAGCGTCGGCACCCGCAGCTCGATCTCGGGTGCCATCGGACCGGCGAAACCGGCCTGTGCGACGGCCTCGCGCGGCAGGTGCCCGCTGAAGCGCTGTGGCGGCTCGGCCGGCTCCACCGGGGCGGCGGCCGGCGCGGACGACACCTGGGTCGTCGACGGCACGAGGTCAAGGATGTTCAACAGGTTGTGGCCACGGTTGCCGTGATGGCCGGCCGTGTCAGGAGGTTCCGGGAACGACGGCAGCGCGTCCGCGGTCGTCGTGGTGTCGTTCTGGTACATGACCATCGCCTCGAACGCCTTGCGGGCCGCCTCGGACGTGGCGCGCTCGATGGGCTCGTGATCCGACTGCAGGTCAATGAGTTGCTGCACCGGTGCGAGCGCGGGATCCGGCTTGGGCGTCGAACCAGGCGCGGGCATGGCCGCACGGACCCTGGCCACGTGTTCGGCCTGCTGCTCGACCGACGCCTGCATCGCCGCGGCGTCCGTGGCCGCCGGCCCGGCCCAGGTGGCGATGTCGGACAGCTGGGCGAACGCCGCGTTCGCCGCCTTGCCCGACCAGGACGCCTCGGCCTGTGCGACGGCTTTCTGCAGATCCTGGCCGATGTCGTGCAGGGCCGCCGACAGGGCGGACCAGCGCGCGGCCGGTTCGGCCGACGCACCCGCCCCGGGCCCGTTCTGTAACTGCGTGTACAACTCCGCGTGGCTGAAGCCGCGCCACCTTGTGATGTCCAGCTCTTCGCGCGTCACTAGCTCACCCCTGGCCGTGCTGGCTCATCGAGACGTTCTTGTCTTCCTCGGACTCGCGGTAGTCGCCCGCCGCCTTGGTCAGCTTGTCCACCATGACGCCCAGTGCGTCGCGGTAGGTCCGCAAGCTGTCCATCGCGTCCTGCGACACCGTGTTGATCCGGTAACCGGCGTACTCACTGATCGGGTCGCTCGCCCATAACGGTGTCACGCTCGCGTTCGACGAGGCCAGCCTGATCTGCTCGTCGACCTTGGCCAGCGCGTCCGAAAACACCGTCCGCAGTTTGGGCACCACTGCCGGGTCGAACTGGATTCCCTCGTCCGCCACGCCATCCTCCCGCCGAGATCGCCTGTGGGTGTCAACCGTATCCAATACCGACGCTCGGATACGACTATTGGTTCACTTGGCACCGATCTGTTCAGCCGACGGCAACCCAATGGAGTAACCGAACCGACCGGTCGCCCATCTGCTCGACACTCTCCCCGGTGAGCCGGAAGCCGCACTTCTCGGCCACCCGCCGGGACCGCACGTTGTCCGCATGGTGCTGGTAACCGATCCTGGTCAGGCCGAGAAAGCCGAACCCGAACCGCACAGCCGCGGCCAACGCCGTCGACGCAACCCCGCGACCGCGATGCGACGGATGAGTCCAACACGCGGCCTGCGCCCCGTCCGGCCCCTCGTCGAGACCACGCAGGTCGACCTCGCCGAGCAACGCTCCGGTTGTCGGCTCGGCCACCGCCCACGAACACCGCACACCGCGTTTCCATTCGGAGTCACGGCGTTGGATGTACGCGAGCGCGTCCCCGAGGTCCTCGATCTGATAGTCGGCGACCCAGCGACGGGTCTCCAGATCGGTGAACGCCTCGACGATCGCCGGCCGGTCATCGAGCAGGTCATCAGCCCGCAACGCCCGCAGATAGTAACCGCCAGCGTTGATCTCGATCGGCTCCACAGTGTCTGATTGTCCTCGCTCCGCTCGGACGAGGTTTGGCCGCCTGAAGCCGGTCATTTCCACCCCAGCCCACGCTACCGACATCTTCGCTCGGGGCTGGCCACCGCTGGGCTCGGGGCGATGTCGGGCGTGTTCTGGGGCGTAAATGACCGGCGCGGCCAAACCGGGACTGGTGTCATCTCCGCGTTGCTCCGTTCTGGCGGCTTTGGCTTCCACCCCACGGTATCGGTCTGCACTGACATTATTCGGTGCCCTGGTGGGTGGGGATGGCGTTCCGATTGGGCAACGACTTGGTGTCGTCCGGTCATCGGCCGATACCTTTCAGCGGTGAGGCTGCCCTGGAGGAACGCCCCTCGCGCGGCGTTGAGCAGTCCTGTGACCGTCATTGTCGGCCTGGTGACAGGGCTTGTGTTGGCGTTCGTGGCCGCCGCGACGGCGTTTTACGTGTCCGCGGCTGGATCCGCCGCCGCGCAGTACGCGGTGGACCATCGTTGCGCGAGCGACAACGGCCTGCATGTCGGGATTGCCACGGACGATTTCCACACGAGTGACGCGGCCGCTCGACTGGTCGCCGCCGAGCATGGCGCTGATGTCGCTTACCGCACCAGGGTTTACGGCGCGATGGGCCCGCTGGACGCGGTCAACCTGCTCAGCCGGGAGGGCGCGTTCGACAACCTGCCGGTGGTGGCCGGTGGGGACCGGACCGGCGTGTGGATCCCGGACGACGTCGCCGACCACTTCCATCTGAAACCGGGTGACGGCGTCCCGATCAACGGCGTCCTGGTGCGGGTCGGGGCGGTGTTCAAGCAGATGGTCAACCCGCTGCCGGCGTACTGGTGCGCCGACCACAGCCGGATCGTGCCCGATCCGCTCAAGGGCATCAACGGCGCGCCGGAGACGTTCGTGGTCTCGTCCGAGCTGCTGGACCAGCTCATCGTGCAGAACCAGGTGGAGCCCAAGGAGACCCATCTCGACCTGTCCACATCCCGCCCGCTGCGGACCGCGACCGATGCCCGGAAATGGGCCGACGACACGGCTGCGATGCGATCGGACGTGGTCGAAGCGCTGCACGAGTCGCCGGCGGTGACGGACTACGCGGCGCTCAGTGCCCAGACCGCCGAACGGACTCAGCAGACCGTGCGAGCGGCCGTGCTGCCACTCACCGTGATCAGCGTTCTCGCTGGGTTACTCGGGGTGATCGGCCTTGCCGCGCAGTGGATCCAGCGGCGCGGCGCCGAGGTACGTCTACTGTGGACACGCGGGGTCGGGCCGGCGGCGATCGGCGGCAAGGCCGTGCTGGAGATGGGCACGCCGTTGCTCGTCGGTGCCGCGGTGGGGTGGGGTGCCGCGTGGCTGACCGCTCCTGTGCTCACACCCGCGACCGTGTTCGATCCGTGGGCGCCAGGTGTGGCCGCGCTGCTTGCCTTGGCGGCATGGTTGATCGCCCTGGCCGTGCTGGGTCTGACCACGGCTCTCCGCGTGCGTAGGGAGTTCACGGCGGTGGACCGCACGCCGCGCCGGATCGCCTTGGTGGCCAAGAAGATGCCGTGGGAGGTCCTGGCCGGGGTCGCGGCGGTGCTCTTGTGGACGATGTCGGACGAGCACGCCGTGCAGGTGGACCCGAGCGACTCGTTGCCGGACGTTGGCCTGCCGGCGCTGGTGTTCCCGTTGCTGTGCATAGTGTTCCTGGTCGGTGTGGTGGCCAGGTTGGCCGGCTGGCTGGCCAGGGCCAGCCATCGGCTGCGGGGCTGGCGCAACCCGACCGTGCTCTGGGCGTTACGGCGGACGGCCGCGCAACGCAAGGTCGCGGTGGCGCTGCTCGCCGTGGCCGGCCTCGCGATCGGCGTGATCGCGGCCGGTGTCGGGATCGCCCGGACCGAGCGGGAGTCGTTGGCGGACAAGAGTTGGACGCGGGTCGGGTCGGACCACGCGGTGCCGCTGAGGCGCAGTGCGGCCGAGTCGGCGGGTGTCCCGGCGAGCATCCGCGGCCAGGCGACGCGGATCGCGTTCAACCAGGTGTACGTGCACGACAACATCGACGCCCGAATCCTCCTCGTCGACCCGGCCACGTTCGCCGACGGCGCCGAGTGGCGGGACCGGTGGGCCGAGCCGGCGCTCAAGGACCTGCTGGCGAAACTGGACCAGCCGACCGCGGACGGGTCGATCCCGGTGATCGCGGCCGGCAAGTACCCGTTGTCCCAGTACGTCAAGCAGGGCCTTATCGTCCCGCACACGACCGAGGTCGCCCGGGTGCCGACCTTCCCGGCGATGGGACCGACCGACGGGATGCTCGTGGCGTCCTGGAAGTTCGTGCCCGCGGACCTGCGCTGGGGTTTCCAGCAGGAGGTGTTGACCCGCGGCGACCCTGGGCCGGTGGCGAAGGCCCTCGCCGCGGCCGGCGAGCCGACCACGTCGGTGGTCGACGCGGACAGCGCCACCGAGGCGTTGCCGTTCCTTGTCGTGGCGTGGATTTTCGCGTTCTTCGTGGTGCTCGGCTTCGCGCTCGCCGCGGTCGCGGTCGCGACATTGCTGGTGTCGGTGGAAACCAGACGCCGGTCGACTGCGGTCGCGCACGCGTTGCTCGCCAGGATGGGACTACGCGCCCGTGCGCTGCTCGCGACGCATCTGGTGGAGTTGGCGATCCTCGCGGGCACAGCGACGGCCGTAGGTGTCGGCGGCGGCTGGTTGATCCTGGTGTTGGTCACCCGGTGGCTGGACCCGTATCCATTGCTCAGTCCCGTTCCGCAGCCAGCGAGCCTGAGCACGGTCGGGTTGGTCACGCTGGCCGTCGCGGTCGTCGGAGTGGTGCTGGTGGCGGGGTACGCGGTCCGGGCGGCCCGCCGAGCCAAGGTGAGGGAGCTGCTTCGTGCCTGACCTTGTATACGCTGTACACAACGTGGTTCACCGGTACCGCACGCCGTCCGGCGAGGTCACCGCGGTCCAGGACGTGACACTCGACATCCCCGGGGGCGGACTCACCGTGCTCGCCGGCCCGTCCGGCTCCGGAAAGTCCACGCTGCTGCGCGTCCTCGGCATCCTGGAACGTCCGACCGGCGGCACGGTTTCGTTGTACGGCAAGGAAACCGTCGATCTCGGCGAGCGCAGGCGGCGGGCGCTGCGGCGAAGCCTGCACCTGGTGTTCCAGAACCCGGTGGACAACCTGTTCACCTATCTCGACGTACGCGACAACCTGCGCGCCGCGGCACAACTGGCCGGCGCGCCCGAGCCGGACATGGACCTGTTGGACCGCCTTGGCCTGCCAGGCACGGCGAACTGGCCGATCAGCGCGCTGTCCGGCGGGCAGCAGCAACGGCTGGCGTTCGTGACCGCGCTCGCCGCCCGTACCAAGGTCGTGCTGGCCGACGAACCCACGTCCCAACTGGACACCGCCTCCGCCGGTCTGGTCATCGAGACCATGCTCGACCTGGTCCGGCTGGGCGTGACCGTGGTCGCCGCGTCGCACGACGACGCCGTGCTCGACGTGGCCGACCAGATCCACCGACTGGGGGACCGATGACGACCCTGCTCACCGCCGATGGCGTGTCGCGGTCCTTCGACCAGCCCGTGCTCAGGGACATCTGCCTGGAGTTACGCGCGGGCGAACTGGTGACCCTGGTCGGCAGGTCCGGCTCCGGCAAGAGCGCCCTGCTGGCCGTGCTGGCCGGATTCGACGAGCCGGACGCGGGCTCGGTCACCGTGACGGGTTCGCACGGCGGCGGCCCGCCGCCGTGGTCCGCGATGGCCGTGCTGCCGCAGAGCTTCGGCCTGCTGGACGAGCTCACGCTGGAGGAGAACGTGGCCTCGCCGATGCTGTTCGGCGGCGGCCCGGTCGACGAGGCCATGGCCCGTGCGGCGGACCTGTTGACCCGCCTGGACATCGGCCCGCTTGCCCGCCGTTACCCCGGTGAGGTCTCGGTCGGCCAACGGCAGCGGGTCGCACTGGGCCGAGCGGTCGCCGGCCGGCCCAAGGTGCTGCTGGCCGACGAACCGACCGCGCACCTCGATCACGCCACGATCCAGTTGGCTGTGCGGCTGCTGCTCGACTTCGTCGCCGAAGGCAGCGCCTGCCTGGTCGCCACGCACGACCCGGCCATCACCACCCAGGCCCACCGACGGCTGGAACTCGTCGACGGCCAGATCCGTCAGTAGCGGTGCCGCCGGTCCCGACGGCGACGGTGCTGCTCGCGTTCCCACGCGCGCCTGTCATGTGACCAGCCCTCGCCGAACATCGTGCCGCCGATGATCACGAACAGCACCGGCAGCACGAAGATCCACGGATTGCGGAACTCGAAGAGGAATAACGCGATCGTGCCCAGGAACACCACGGGCACCAAGGAGCCGTAGATCCGTTGTGCGAGCGGCCGCTGCTGCCAGCGTTCGATCCCAGGCCGCCCTGGTGGCGGCTCCGGGACAGCCGGCCGGGCGACGACCGGCTGCGGTCTGCCCGGCGCCGGCGCCGGTATCGGCCCGAACCGGGGCTTGGGTTCGGGCAGGTCGGTGAACAGCTCCAGCAGCTCACCCCGGGTCTTGGACGCGGCGACCCGGGCGGTCCGCTCGCCGTACTCGTCGATGTCGAGGCGGCCGGCACTCATGTGGTCACCCAACGCCCGTAGCGCCTGTTCGCGCTCGGCGTCCCCCACGCGGATCTCCGACGACTGAGGCTCGCTCACCTCTCAATGGTACGGCCGCGAAGCTGAGACGGACCGTGACATCAGTCCTGCAGTCGCCGCCGCTTGGCCAACTCGGACGCGCCGCCGATCACGAACACCCCGCCGAACACCGGAAGGAACACCCACCACAGGCCCGAGGTGAATCCCAACACGAAGGACGCGGGCACACCGCCGATGAACAGGATGCCGGCCATCAGGATCAGCGCGTTGCTGAGCCGGGTCTCCCGGAGGGCCTCGCCGCTGTCCGTCCGCGCGGGCGGTTGGGCCGCGGACATGTCCGGATGCGGCGCGGGCAGGTCCTCGAACAGGACCTCCAGCTCCGACCGGATGACCGCCGACATCGCCTTCGCCCGACGCTCCTCGTGTTCGGCGGGGGAGATCCGGCCCGCACCGAAGTGCTCGGAGAGCAGCCGGGCGGACTCGTCGCGTTCCGCGTCGCCGACCCTGAGATTCATGAATCGGGCCTCCACCATGGGACGGATCCTAGGAGACCATGGCAAGCACGGCGATGATGAGCAACGCGGGGATCAGCGCCCACCACTCGCCCAAGATCGCGGTGACCGTGACGATCGCGCCGATGGCGACGACTACTGCGGCCACCACGACGACGGTGGTCCGTTTCCTCGGCGGCTCGTGGCGGACCAGCGGTGCCGCCGGCACCGGAACCGGCCGCGGCCGCTGGTGGTGTTTCAGCGGGTTCGGCTCGGGCAGGTCGGCGAAGATCGCGGCCAGCTCGCCTCTGGTCTTGGCCGCCGCGGCCTGCGCGCACCGCTGGTCGTACTCGGCGACGTCCAGACGGCCCTCCGCCATGTGCTCGGCCAACGCCCGGAAGGCTTCCTCACGTTCCGTGGTGCCGATCCGGACGTTCCCGTCACCCGCTGCCATGGTTCAAGTGTAGGGAGAGTCAGTCCTTGATCTCACACAGAACGCTACCTTGGGTCACGGTCTCCCCGCTGGCCACGGCGAGTCCGGTGACCGTGCCGGACTTGTGGGCGCTGACCGGGTTCTCCATCTTCATCGCCTCCAGGACGACGAGGAGGTCGCCGGCTTCGACCTGCTGGCCGTCCTCGACCGCGATCTTGACGATCGTGCCCTGCATCGGCGCGGTCACCGCGTCGCCGGACACCGCCGCCGCGCCCTTGGCGCCGCCGCGCTTGCGTGGCTTGGCCGTCCGCGCGGACGCCTGCGCGCCGCCGCCGGACGAGATCGCCAGGTCGCCGGGCAGGGACACCTCCAGCCGTCGCCCGCCGACCTCCACGACGACCGTCTGCCGCGGCTGCTCATCCTCGGCGGCCTCGCCGGACCCGCCGAACGGCTCGATCCGGTTGTCGAACTCGGTCTCGATCCACCGGGTGTGCACGGTGAACGACTCGACGAACGCCGGGTCCCGCACGATCGCCCGGTGGAACGGCACGACCGTGGCCATGCCCTCGACCACCAGCTCGTCGAGCGCGCGCCGGGCCCGGCGCAGGGCCTCCGCGCGGCTCTCCCCGGTGACGATCAGCTTGGCCAGCAACGAGTCGAACTGGCCGCCGATCACCGAACCGGACTCGACGCCGGCGTCCACCCGCACCCCCGGGCCGTCCGGCGCCACGAACGTGGTCACTGTGCCCGGCGCGGGCAGGAAGTTGCGGCCGGCGTCCTCGCCGTTGATCCGGAACTCGAACGAGTGACCGCGCGGCTCGGGGTCCTCGGTCCAGCGCAGCGGCTGGCCGTCGGCGATCCGGAACATCTCCCTGACCAGGTCGATGCCGGTGGTCTCCTCGCTGACCGGGTGCTCCACCTGCAGCCGGGTGTTCACTTCGAGGAACGAGATCACACCGTCCTGGCCGACCAGGTACTCGACCGTGCCGGCGCCGGAGTACCCGGCCTCCTTGCAGATCGCCCGTGCCGACGTGTGGATGGTCTTGCGCTGCTCGTCGGTGAGGAACGGCGCGGGCGCCTCCTCCACGAGCTTCTGGTGCCGGCGCTGCAGCGAGCAGTCCCGCGTGCCGACCACGATCACGTTGCCGTGCTTGTCCGCCAGCACCTGGGCTTCCACGTGCCGCGGCTTGTCCAGGTACCGCTCGACGAAGCACTCGCCCCGTCCGAACGCGGTGACCGCCTCGCGGACCGCGGAGTCGAACAGCTCGGGGATCTCCTCCAGCGTGCGGGCCACCTTCAGGCCACGCCCGCCGCCGCCGAACGCGGCCTTGATGGCCACCGGCAGGCCGTGCTCCTCGGCGAACGCGACCACTTCGGCCGGCCCGTTCACCGGATCCTTGGTGCCGGGCACGAGCGGCGCGCCGGCCCGCATCGCGATGTGCCGGGCCGTGACCTTGTCGCCCAGGTCCCGGATGGCCTGTGGGCCCGGGCCGATCCACACCAGTCCGGCGTCCAGCACCGCCTGCGCGAAGTCGGCATTCTCGGACAAGAACCCGTAACCCGGATGGACGGCGTCCGCCCCCGCGCGCTTGGCCACGTCGAGCAGCTTCTCCACCGACAGGTACGACTCGCCTGGCGTGCTGCCGCCCAGCGCGAACGCCTCGTCGGCCAGCCGGACGAACGGCGTGTCCCTGTCCGGGTCCGCGTACACGGCGACGCTGGTCAGCCCGGCGTCGCGGCAGGCCCTGATCACCCGGACCGCGATCTCCCCACGGTTGGCGATGAGTACCTTGTGCAGCGAAGCGAGATCCCCCGCGGTGCTGATGCTCGCCGACTCGGGCACGCGCTCCTCCTAGTGCTGGGCTTCAGGGCAGTTTACGGCGGCCGCCAACCGCCCAACTGCGAGCAAGGCCACGTTGAACCCTTACCTTGCCAGTAGTGTCCCCCTATCCGGGTCCGGGGAGGAGCGAGTGAGATCACGTTCGGCGATCGTCACCATCGTGGTCGCCGTCGTCGTGGTCCTGGCGGCCATCGGCGGGGCGTACGTCCTGCGGACCAAGTCCGCCTCGTCCGCGTCGTCGCCACCCAACACGCCCCAGCCGCCGCCGAGCGCCGCGAGCGTGTGCCATGCCGAGCCCTGCTCGGTTGTCGCCACCGCGGCCATCGGCACCACCAGGATCGACCTGTACGCGGAAGCTGGCGGCCACTCCGGCCGGCTGAAGATCGGCGACGAGGTGGTGATCGACGTGACCATCACCGACCGGGGCGCGGCCCTGACCGGCAACTCGCTGCAGTGCGTGCCGGGCTCGCTGCAGGCATGCCTGGTGCGCGGTGAGGACCCGGCCGGCGGCACCGTGGGCGAGGTCATGGTCGGCCGGTCCGGCAAGTGGCAGACCACCGAGACGCCGTACTACTCCGACGCCGGCTACCTGGCGCTGGCGGACATCAACAACGACACCACGGCCGAGGTGATCGTCGCCCAGAAGGGGTACTACGCCCAGGTGTTCACGCTGGACGGCACCGACAAGGGCTGCACCAGGCCGGTGAACCGGCTGAACCTGCTGCCGGGCTGGCCCACCGTCAAACCGTCCCCGGCCCAGCTGCACGAGCCCTGCTGAGGCGTCACCAGAAGTCGGCCACGCTCACGCCGACCTCGGTCAGCAGCCGACGGGTCAGCGGCAGGCTGATGCCGATCACGCTGCTCGCGTTGCCGTCGATGCTCTCCACGAACCAGCCGCCCCGGCCGTCGATGGTGAACGCGCCGGCCACGTCGAGCGGTTCGCCGCTGGCGATGTAGGCGTCCAGTTCGGCCGCGGTCGGCTTGTCGAACCGGACCACCGTGCTCTCCCAGCCGGCCACGGACCCGCTGACCGCGCCGCCGGTCAGCCGGATCACGGCGTGGCCGGTGAGCAGGTCGCCGGCGTTGCCGGCCATGTCCGCCCAGCGTTCCCGGGCGCGTTCGGGGGTGCCCGGCTTGCCGAGGATCTCGCCGTTCAGCGACAGCATCGAGTCGCAGGCGACGATCACCGAGTCGGGGTGGTCCCGGGCGACGAGGTCCACCACGGCTTCGGCTTTGGCCTCGGCCAGCGCGGTGACCAGTTCCTGGTGGGTGGCGTCGGGCAGGGCGGCGGTGACGGCCTCCTCGTCGACACCGGACACCTGGACGATAGGGTCGATGCCGGCCTGCCGGAGCACGCCGAGCCGGGCAGGGGATGCCGACGCGAGTACGAAACGCACACAGGCACCCTAGAGCGTGCCCCGTGGGCCACGATCGCGAGAGCCGGGCCCACGGGGCACGCTCTAGAGGATCCGAGTGATCAGCCTGTCGACATATCGATCCTGGTCGGGCAGGTCGAACCACGGCATGGCGGCGCTCAGCTGAGCCCGGCCATGCAGGCCCAGCCACAGCTCGACCGCGACCTCGAAGGTCTCCTGTGGACGGTCCGGCAAGGCCTCCCGGACCGCGGCCATGACCGGCTCGAACGCCGCGAAGCCCGCTGCCACAACGTCTTCGGGCGGATCCGGGGCGGCGTCGGTCCGCTTGTCCGCGTGGAAGATCACCGCGTAGTGCCCGGGATGGTCCCTGGCGTAGCCGAGGTACGCGTGCGCCAGGGTGCGCAGTCGTTCGTGGACGTCTTCCGCGGTAGCCGCGGCCCGCAGGCGTTCGGCGAGGGTGGCGAAGAACCGCTTCTTCACCTCGTGCAGCAGCGCTGCCAGGTCGGCGAAGTGCAGGTACATCGCGGTCGGGCTGACGCCGGTCGCCCCGGTGACCGTGCGTACCGACAGGTCGTCCAGCTCCTTGGTGTCGAGCAGGTCGACCGTGGCCGCGATCAGGGCGTCGCGCAGCTCCTCGCCGGAGCCACGGCGGCTGCGGGGTCGGCTCGTGGTCACGGCTGAGAGCCTACTCAGCGCTAAGTTGACGACTGTACATATACGAGTGTAAACAGACGCCATGACCACATTCAAGCTGGCCGCGGCCATGTCCGCGCTGTTGGTCCTCACTGGGGTGGGCACGGCCGACGCGACCCAGTCCGCCACGATCGTGGGACTGGGCAGCGACACCACCGAGACGCTCTTCGACTCGTTCGCCGCCGACTACCATCGCGACCCGGTCGTCACCTACTGGGCGACCGGATCGCCGACCGTCACCCTGAAGGCCGGCTGCGCGCCGATCGCCCGGCCGAACGGCTCGTCGCCGGGCATCCGCGCGCTGGCCACCCGCCAGACCGCCGCGAACGGCAGTCCCTGCATCGACTTCGCGCGGTCGGTCGCGCCACGGTCACCCGGCGCGCCCGCTGACAGCGTCTTCTATCCGATCGCGAACGACGGCCTGGACTGGGCGGCGAACAAGGTCACGAACGCGCCGCCGACACTGACCTTGCGCCAGGTGGCCGACATCCTCGAATGCGACGTGACCACCTGGGACCAGGTCGGCGGCACGTCCCACGACACGATCCAGCCGTACCTGCCGGAAACCGGACCTGGCCTGGCGAACCTGCTGCACATCATCGCCGGCATCGACCACATCGGCCCGTGTGTCGGAGTGTCCCAACAGGACGATGGGACCACACCTCAGGTGAAGGACAACCCGAACGCGCTCGCGTTCTACTCGATCGGCAAGTACATCGGGCAGGCGGTGTACGGCATCGCCGACGTCCACGGCTCGCTGCGGCTGGGGAACATGGACGGCGCGCCGCCGACCGTGTTCAACCCCGGCACCGGTCGGGTCGAGGTCAACTACGGCCAGGTTCCCGGTGTCCAGGGCATTCCGGCCTCGTTCCGGATCCCGGAGTGGCTCGTGGTCCGCAAGGGCGCCGACGGCACGGTCCCGGTGTCGCTCCGGAAGTTCGTGTCGTGGGTGTGCGGCAGTCCGTTCGCCCGGTGGGACATCCAGAACCACGGATTCCTGGTGTCCCCTGACTGTGGGGTGGCGTCATGACCGTGTTGGTGACCGGGGGTTCGGGATTCCTTGCCGGCTGGTGTGTTCGTGAGTTGCTCGACCGGGGATACGACGTGCGGACGACAGTGCGCGACGCCACCCGCCGTGTCTCGTCACCGGTTCCCGTCGTCCGTGCGGACCTCGGTTCCGACGACGGTTGGGCGGAAGCCGTCGACGGGTGCGAGTACGTGCTGCATGTCGCGTCGCCTTTCCCGCGTACGGAACCGAAAGACCCCGAGGAACTCATCCGGCCCGCGCGAGACGGCGCGTTACGTGTGCTGCGGGCGGCGTTCAACGCCGGTGTCTCCCGCGTGGTGCTGACGTCGTCGAGCAGCACGATCGGGCGCGACGAGACACAGTGGACAGACCCGGCCACGGCACGGCCCTACATACGCTCGAAGATCCTCGCCGAACAGGCCGCGTGGGACTTCGTCGCGGAGCGCGGGATCCGCGACAAGCTGGTGACGATCGCACCGAGCGCGATGCTGGGGCCGGTGCGGGGCCCGAACCTCGCGTACTCGCTGCTGATCGTGTCGCGGCTGTTGAAGGGTGAGATGCCTGGGTTGCCACGGCTGGGTTTCTCGTTCGTCGACGTCCGGGACGTGGCCGCGCTGCACGTCCGGGCGATGCTCGAACCGGCGGCCGCCGGCCAGAGGTTCCTGGCGGACGCGGGATTCCTGTGGATCGCGGAGGTCGCGGACGTGCTGCGGGCGCGGCTGGGGCCGGCGGCGGCGAAGGTGCCGACCCGCAGGCTGCCCGACATCGCGGTCCGGCTGGCCGCGAAGTTCGACAGCGAACTGAAGCAGGTCGTCGGCGAACTGGGCAGACGCACCACTTACAGCACCGACAAGGCGAAGAACGTCCTTGGTTGGCTGCCGCGGCCGCTTGCCGAGACGATCGTCGACTGCGCGGAGAGTCTGCCGGTGTAGTCACAAAGGTCCGGTCTGACGCGACTGGGGTCGCGTCAGACCGGACCTTGGCTGTCAAGCGGGCTCGGCGATCTTCTCAGCGGGTCGGGCCGGAGCCACCACCGGCTGCGGCGGTTGAGCCCGGTTCCGCATCCGGGACGAGAAGAACAAGCCGAGCACAAGCAGTCCCGCCGGCAGCAGGAGCGTCTGCGACATCGCGGTCGCGAACCCGTCCTGGAACGCCGTGTCCGCCGCGTGCCGCAGGTTCTCCGGCAGGCCGGCCGGGATTCCGTTGACGGACTTGGCCATCGCGCTCACGAACTGGGGGCGCACGTCCGCGGGCAGGGTCGCCGCCTGGGTCGCGATCGCGTCCGGCATCGTGGCCGCGAGCCTGGCCTGCAGCAGTACGGCTCCACCGGCGCTGCCGAGCAGGTTGCCGATCTGCCGGGACATGCTGAAGATCCCGGACCCGGCGCCCATCATCCGCGGCTGCAGACCGGCGATGGCCGTCGCGCTCAACGGGCTGAAGATCAGCCCGATCCCGATGCCGTTCAACACCATGCCGGGCACGAACAGGAGCAGGTTCACGTCCGGCGCGGCGAATAGCGAGAGGCTGCCGATGCCGAGCGCGTACACGGCCAGCCCGACCATCACGATGTACTTGCCGTTGATCCGGTCGGACAGCCGCCCGGCGAACGGGCCGAGCACGCCGGCCAGCACCGCGACCGGCGCCGAGAACAGCCCGGCCTCCAACGGGGTCAGGTCACGCACCGACTGCAGGAAGATCATGATCGGGATGAACTGGGCGGTCATGGCGAAGCCGATGCACAGGTTCGTCATGTTGCCGAACGAGAACGACCTGCTGGTGAACAAGGCCAATGGCAGCAACGGTTCTCTCTTGTTGCGTGCCTGCCAGAACACGAACGCGACGAGCAAGGCCACGCCCCCGAGGAGGATCTCGGTGATCGTCACCCCGCCGAACACCGTGCCCCAGTGGTACTGCTGGCCGTTCTGCAGGCCGAACACCAGTGCCAGCAGGCCGAGCGAGCTGAGCAGGATGCCCGGCACGTCGAACCGGTGGCTGTGCTTGGGCTGCCAGTTCGGCACGAGGGTGAAGACGAGCACCAACGCGACCACGCCGACCGGCACGTTCACGAAGAAGATCCACTCCCAGCCGATCGACTGCACGACCAGGCCGCCGATCACCGGGCCGGAGACTGTGGCCGCACCGGCGACCGCGGCCCACATGCCCATGGCGGCACCGCGGTTGGTGGGGAACAGGTGCACGATGAACGCCATCGACTGCGGTGTCAGTGCCGCCGCGCCGAGCCCCTGGACGGCCCGCGCGATGATCAGTGCGGTCGCGCTGTCGGCGAACCCACACCACAGGGACGCGAGCGTGAACACGATCAACCCGAACACGTACATCCGGCGCGGCCCGAACCGGTCGCCCAGCCGGCCGGACAGCAACAGCGGGACGGCGAAGGTGAGCAGGTAGACGCTGTTCACCCAGAAGATCTCGTTCAGGCTGGCGTGCAGGCCGGTGATCATGGCCGGCACCGCGGTGTTCACGATCGAGCTGTCCAGCAGGATCATGAAGAAGCCGAGGCACAGCGCGGAAAGCGCGGCCCATGGGTGGTACTTCCTGGTCATCGTTCCTCCCCTGCGGGCCAGTCCAGCCGGTCCCATGTCAGGTCGTCGATGGTCTGCTCGACCCACCGCAGCTCGGCCAGCTGCATGGCCTGGCGGTACTGGACGTCGATCCAGAAGACCGGCGGCGCCTCGCCCTTGCCCAGCCGTTCGATCACGGCGTCGTAGGCGGCGACGCCGGCCTCCAGCTGCATCCGACGTTGGTTCAGTCCGGTCAGGGCGTCCTCTTTGGACAGGTAGTGCACGCACGCGAGCACCGCCGGGAACTGCGGATACTCGTCCGCCGGGATGGCGAGCATCTCGCGCAGCTGTTCGGCGTACCCGTCCGAGCCCGCCTCGGTGACCATGTACACGGTTCGTTCCGGCCGTCTGCCGGCCCGGCTGGTCTCCACGACCTCGATCAGGCCGTCCTCGGCGAGCCGCTCGACCGTCCGGTAGAGGGAGCCGGGGGTGATCTTGACGTGCCTGTCCCGGCGCCGCTCGAGCAGCAGCTGGCGCATCTCGTAGGGATGCAGCTCCCGCTCGGTGAGCAGCTCCAACACCATCAACGCCAGCGGCGTCAGCTTCGGTCCCAACATGGTTCCTACTGGATTAGTCTCGGGTAAATATTCCACGTGGACTATAAGGCCTTCGGGACTGGGGCGGCAACCGTCAAAGTCCTTGAACCTCACCCAACGTGAGGTCTTACGGTGGTGCTGTGACTGGAACCGGGGGTGTTGACCAGCCGCGATGGAGTGTCGGTGCGCTCGCCAAGGCGACCGGCCTGACTGTGCGGACCCTGCACCACTATGACGAACTGGGCCTGCTGACGCCCAGCGAACGGACTCGTGCGGGGCATCGCAGGTACACCGAGCGTGACCTGCACCGGCTGTACCGGATCCGCCTGCTGCGCCAGTTGGGCATGTCGCTGGACTCGATCGGTTCGGTGTTGGCCGAACCGGAGGCGCTGCGCGACGTGCTGAACCGCCGCGCGGACGAACTGGACGACGAGGTCTGGCGGCTGTCCATGCTCCGGCGCCAGGTCGGTGAGCTGCTGGAACATCTCGACGACACGGAGTTGCCCGATACCGGCACACTGCTCGCCCAACTGGGCCGCAACGGGATCTTCCAGGACTCGCTGACCAAGCAGCAGCGGATGGCCCTGAGTGACCAGTGGGAGTCACTTGGACAGGACGGCCAGAAGCAGTTGGACGTCGAGTGGCCGCAGGTGCTCGCCAGGCTGGCCGAGCACTGTCACGCGAACGACCCCGTCGACAGTCCGGCCGTGCGGGAGACGGCCGCGCGTCTGGTCAGGGTCATCCAGACGTTCGCGGGTGGCGACATGGAGATCGTGGCGTCCATGAATGGCTTCTTCCGCGAGCACGGCCTTGAGGTGTTGGGGGACGTTGACGCGGGCCATCTCGGCGTCGGCGACGAGCTTTGGGACTACATCAGCCGGGCTTTGACAGATTTTACCGCGAAATAAGGAGATAACAAGAAAATGTACCGTAGGACAGCTGTGTTCGCAGCCAGTTTGTTGATCATGGGCGGTGGTGTCGCGCACGCGGCCGACCCCTTCGTACCGCACCTGCCGCCACCGACGGGCCCGTTCCCGGTCGGCGTGACCGACCTGCACCTCGTCGACCACAGTCGGCCCGACCCGTGGAAGCCGGCGAAGTACCCCGTCCGTGACGTCATGACAACGGTCTTCTACCCGGCGGCCGACGTCCGCGGGTACCCGCTCGCGTCGCAGATGACCGCGGCCGCCGCGGAGCAGTTCCCGAGGGTCGACGTCGCCTTCACCCACCCCGAACTCCCGAAAGCCGGGGTCGACTGGGCGGCGACGATGTCCCACGCGCACGTCGGCGCCCCCGCGCGGGCGACGCGACACCCGGTTCTGTTGTACAGCCCGGCGACCGCGGACCCGCGGACCCTGGGCACCAGCCTGGCCGAGGACCTGGCCAGCCGCGGGTACATCGTGGTCGCCATCGACAGTCCCGGTGAGACCACTGAGGTGGACATTCCCGGCCAAGGCGTCCGGATCATCGACCTGACCAGTAGCCCGGCAGTCGATCCGAAGGTCTTCCGGGACATCCTCACCACCAGGATCGCGGACACCAGGTTCGTGCTGGACTCGTTGACAACGCTGGCGAACGGCCAGAACCCGGACGCGGAACTCCGGCGGCTGCCTGCCGGTCTTTCGCGTGCGCTCGACATGCGTCGCGTCGGCATATACGGCCACTCGATCGGCGGGTCGACTGCCGCCGAGACGATGTACGAGGACCCGCGGATCAAGGCCGCGGTCAACCTGGAAGGCTTCCTCGACTACCTGCCGGACAGTCCACAACAGACGTTCGGTGACCTGCTTCCGGTAGCGGCGAACGGAACCGACCGCCCCTTGTTGTTGTTCGGCACTGACGGCTACCGCACCCCCCGGTACGACCACGGCTGGAACGCGATGCTCGCCAAATCCCCTTGCCGTACCACAGTACGACGACTGACCGACGCGAACCACTGGGTCTTCAGCGACTTCGGCTCGATGGCCGCCCAGTTCCAGGCCGCCGGGCTGATGACCCAGGAGCAACGGAACACCCTGATCGGCGCCATCGCGCCGGAACGGTCGGTGCCGCGGATCCACAACCGGGTGGCCGACTTCTTCGGCCGCCATCTTTAGTCCAGGGTGTCCGGCTTGAGCACGCCGACCGCGCCCCGGGCCACCTGGGCCCAGGTCAGCCGGCCGAACAGGTAGTGGCAGGCGACCTGCTCGTTGGTGAACCTGGCCCAGTCGTAGCGGTTGCCCTGTTCACGCCAGAACACCTCCCAGCCGGTGACGCCGTTCTCGTCCGGGTGTTCGTCGCGGATCAGGCACCAGGTGTTGTCGGCTTCTGTGCCCACCGAGACCAGTTCCGCCGGGATGCCCACGGCGTCCAGCCAGCTGGTGATCGTCTCAGCTTTCATCGGTGAACTCCTCGGTGAGGTAGCCGAGCGCGACCAGGTCCTGCGCCGGATACACAGTTCGGTAGCGCACGCCGCCGCCGGGCTGGGCGAACCAGGCGGCGGAGATCCCGCGCCACACCGGCAGTGGGCGCAGGACCTGGTAGCGCCGGTAGCCCGCGCGCAGGTGGGACGGGGGCAACGCGCGCCGGTCGAACGCGGTCGAGTCGGCCGCGAAGACCCGGCCGTCCGGGATGCCGAACCGGTCGATCACCGTGCCCGGGTCGAGCACCTCCGGTTCGCCCGGCGCGGTCGCGCCCTCCGGGAACAGTTCGCTCGGCGGCCAGGCGTACTCGGTGTCCACTGTGGCCCGTCCGGCGCCGGGGCGGACCACGAACCGACGGTCCCAGTCGCGTTCGTTCTGCCCGCCCAACGAGTCGTAGCCGACAGCGAGGCCGTCGACGACCGGGTCCTCAAGCGGCGGCGACGGCAGTTCGGTCGGGAACGTCTCGGTGTCCGAGATCAGATCCGACTCCGGGTGGTCGTGGGGTTCGAACCGCATCCCGGGCGCGTAGTCGTACTCCGGGCTCGGCGGCGGCAGCTGGCGGGCCGGGCGGCCGGTGGCGACCGGCATGTGCCCGATCGGGAACATCCGGACCAGCCAGATCGCCAGAACCGTGTCCTGGTCCGGTTTCGCCGACGCCATGTGCGCGGGGACGGGCGTGGCGGCCGGTGCCTGCTGTCTGCCCTGGTCGACCGGCATGACCGCCGGTCCGGGCGCCTCGCCGCGAACCGCCGTCGGCACCGGACCGCCGACAACGGGGGCTTGGGCTCGTGGGCCGGGCGCGGGGCCAGCCGGGGGTGCGGCGGTCGGGCCGCCGACAGGGGCCGACGACCCGGGAGGTGCTGTGGGCGCTGGGCTGTTGGTGACGAACTGGGGACCGCCACCGCCGCCGGTCGGGGCACCGGCCACCGGACCAGGGGCGGCCACCGGACCAGAGGCGGCCGGTGGCACGTCCAGCACGGCGGGGGTCGCCGCGGCGGCGTGCACGGTGTGGTCGGGGACGATCGGGACGCCCGTCGGCGGGGTCGGCAGGTCGTGGGGGAGCACGTGCCCGGGTTGCATGGGGATGGGCCCGGTCGACGGCTCGGGCCCGCCGTGATCGAACACCGGGCCGCCATGCGAAGCCGGAGTCCCGTGGCCGCCGACAACGGAATCCACCGCGTCGCCGACGCTGCCGGTGGCGGAACCAAGCAGGCCAGGTGGCCCGCCGTGCGGGTTCGATGCCCCGTGGCCGCCCGCGAGCGGGTCCGGTCCGCCGTGGGCACCGGCTGCCTGGCCACCCGCGTGCGAGTCCAGCCCGCCCTGCACAGTGCCGGTGGCCGTGTCGAGAATGCCGTGGTGACCGTGGTTCCCTGGGCCGGCCACACCCTGGACCATCTGGTTCGCGGAACCGGCCAGGGTCTGGACCGTGTTCCCGGTGTTCTGAACCACTTGGCCAGCGTCGGGGCCAGCCGCGGCCTGCACGGCTTTTCCGGTGTCGTGGACCAAGTGGTGAGCGCCGCCCGCCACGCCTTCCACCATCTTCAGTGGTCCGTGCGCGCCAGGGCTCGGGTCGACGAGCGTGTGCGTGGTGTCCACGACCGCGCCTGTGGCCGGCTGGACCGCGGACATCAGGGTGTGGTGGACGTTGGCCACGTTGGCGGCTGTTCCTTTCACCGCCGTGTCCAGGCCGAGCAGCGCTGTCGGGTGCCCGGCCGCGGCCGCGTGCTCGGCGACGTCCTTGTGGTTGGCCAACGGGACCAGGTTGCGGACGATCGCCAGCTTGGCCGCGCCGACCTGTTCGGCCGCGTGGTCCAGGTGGTCGGCGGCGGTCGTGCAGCCTTGGGCGACCGCGGTGAGGTGGCCGGTGTCGGGTTTGACGTACCCGTTCCAGTGGGTCCGGGCGGCGTCCGCGCCCGCGCCTTCGGTGGTGCGCAGCGCTGATTGGGCGGACGTGTCCGCGTCCTTGGTCAAGGTGGTCAGCCTGGTCCCGGTGTCCCGCCACACTTGGGCGGCCGCACGCATCCTGTCCTCGTCCGCCGCTGGCCACTTGACGCCGGTCCGCGCCGCTACCTCGGCCAGTTCAGGCGGCAGTTCGATACCCATGTCGTCACGCCTTGTCGAGTCGGTGGCGCGTGTCGGTGTCGACGTCCCGGTACGCGGCGGCCATCGTCCGCAGTCGGGTACCCATGTCGGTGAGGTGGCCGGCGGCGGCGTCCAGGCCGGTCCGCGTCTGCTCGGACGGTCCGGAGTAGACGGACGCGAAGCTCTGGCCGACCTCGTCGTCGCCCCATGGCTTGCCCAGCGCGTCCAGCGTGTGGGTCAGGTCCCCGGCGATCCGGCCGGCTTGTTCGGCGTGCCCGTCGAACTCCCCAGCGTGCCGGGCGAGCGTCTCGTGGTCGGACCGGAAGCCGTCGTTCACGACCGGCCCCCGTCCATCCAGCTCACGTCCTCGAAGCTGTCGTCGTCCGCGCGTCGCGCCGGCGGCGCCAGTTCGGCAGGGGTCAGGTCGGCGCGGCCGGCGAGCAACGCGGCCGGGTCGGTGTGCACGGGCAGCAGCGGGCTGACCGTCCGGTTCGCCGTCTCGGACGCCTTGGTGGCCGCCGCGGCGGCCGTCCGGACGATGAGTTTCGCCAGGTCCGACGGGCTCGTCCGGACGTACGCGGCGTCCGCGATGACCAGGTCGGTCAGCGTTCCGTGCGCGCCGACAGTGGCTTTGACCAGGCCGTCCGAGCTGGTGACGGACTCGTTCACGGCCGCGAGCGACCGTTGCATGTCCGCCAGCCGGTCCCGGCTGCGCCGGTAGTCGGCGAGCAGTTCGTCCACTTGCGCCTGATGATCGGAAGCCACGGCCACCTCCGGGAGGACATACTGCTCGGTCAGGCGTTGGACGCCAGCCGATCCGATCCGGTTCCCTGCGTCACCCGACCGTTTTGCGGACCAGCCCGCGGCGCGTGCCCCTGCGTTCCACCAGCGTGAACCCGGCGTCGGTGAACATCGACAGGGTGCCGTGGTAAAGCTCACCCGAACTCATCGTCCCACTTTGGGTGTCCACCGGGTACGCCTCCACGATCCACGCGCCGTGTCGGACCGCGTGTCGCACGGCCTCGTCGAGCAGCGTACGTGCGACGCCACGGCCGCGCGCGGACCGATGGATGAAGAAGCAGGTGACCGACCAGACCCGGCTGAGGTCCTCGGCCGGGTCGACCGGTCTGGCGATCGGCGAACGGTCCAGCCGCCGGTAGACCGGCCGGGGCGCGACCGCGACCCAGCCGACCGCGGTCGTTCCCTCGATGGCGAGCAGACCGGCGGGCTCGTCGGACTCGGCGAGTTTGCGGGCGTCCTCGCGGTTGGCTTCGCCGGAGTCCCGTTTGAACTCCGGACTGGTCTTGCGGAACCACATGCACCAGCAGCCGGCGACCGCTCCGTTCGGACCGAACAGCGACTCCAACGCGGGCCAGGTCCGCTCGGTCAGTTCGACGACGCGCACGGTCAACCGCGCAGCGCCTGGACCACGCGGGACGGGCTCGGCCGGCCCAGCCGTTCGGCCATCCACACGCTCGTGTCGGCCAGTTTCGCCAGGTCGACGCCGTGCCTGAGGCCCAGGCCGTCGAGCATCCACACCAGGTCCTCGGTGGCCAGGTTGCCGGTCGCCGACTCGGCGTACGGGCAGCCGCCGAGACCGCCGGCCGACGAGTCCACTGTGGATACTCCGGATCGGAGCGCGGCGAGGGTGTTGGCCAACGCCTGGCCGTACGTGTCATGGAAGTGCACGGCCAACGCGGCCGGGTCGCCGAAGCCCGCGATCAGGGCCTCGACCTGGCCCGGCGTGGCCACGCCGATGGTGTCCCCCAACGACAGCTGGGAACATCCCATGTCCAGCAGGCGCCTGCCCACGGCGACCACCTGGTCGGCCGGGACCACACCCTCCCACGGGTCGCCGAAGCACATCGAGAGATACCCGCGCACCCGCAGGCCTTCGGCGCGGGCGCGGGTGACCACCGGGTCGAACATCTCGAACTGCGAGTCGAGCGTCCGGTTGAGGTTGCGGGCCGCGAACGTCTCGGTGGCGGAGGCGAAGATCGCGATGTGCTCCACCCCGGCGGCCAGCGCCCGGTCCAGCCCACGCTCGTTCGGCACCAGCACCGGATACGCCACACCGTCCCGTTTGGACAGGCCGGCGAGCAGCTCTTCGGCGTCCGCGAGCTGCGGGATCCACTTGGGGTGCACGAAGCTGGTGGCCTCAAGGACGCGCAGCCCGGCGTCCGCCAGCCGGTCCAGGAACTCCAGCTTGACCCGCACGTCCACGATCGACTTCTCGTTCTGCAGCCCGTCCCGCGGACCGACCTCCCAGATGGTGACTTCCTCCGGAAGGGCGGCCACGGACGGGACTACGGCCGGCAGGCCCGTGGCGGCCAACTAACGGCCCTGGTAGCCGGGCGGCGGCTGCTCTTGTTGTTGCTCGTACCGCTGCTGATGGCGCTCCCGCGCCTTGAAGTCGTCGTCCGGGTTGTCGTTGACCTCCCGGTAGAGCAGCGAGTGCACCCGCTCCACCTGCGGGATGTCGTCGAACTCCAGCGGCTCGTCGGACGCCGACTCGACGATCAGCGTGCCGCAGCCGACGATCCGGTCGATCAGCCCGTGCTCGAACCGAACACTGTTGATCCGGGACAGCGGGATGTCGATGCCGGTCCGGTTGATCACGCCCTCCCGGGCCATCACCCGGTCGGTGGTGACGATGAAGTGGGTGGTCCGCCACCGCAGGAACGGTATGAAGAACAGCCACACGATGAGGATCAGCGCCACGGCGCCGATCGCGATCCACGCGACTGTCTTCCACGACAGGTCCTGCGCGAGGATCGCCAGCCAGATGCCCACACCGAGCGTGATGATCAGCACGATGTACGGCAGCAGGAGCATCTTCCAGTGCGGGTGCTTGTGGATCACGACGCGCTCGCCTTCGCTGAGCAGGTCGTCTGGATAGGCCACGGTGGTTCCTCCGGTCAGCGCCGATGACGGCCATACCGTACCCGCGCGGACCACGTCCAGGGTGCCGGACTGTGAATCTTCGCTTACAGTGCCCTTTCGCCGACCCCCTAACGGGGCCGCCCACCCCCTCCGGTTGCCCTTAGGTGCACGACGTCACCGGCAGGTACAACATGATCATGGCCGGCCCCGTCGCGGACCACAAGCGTGCCGTCCGCCTCAAGGTAGCGGGCGGTGCCCAGCAGGTCGACGTCGCCGGCCAGCTCCACCCGGACCTCCTGGCCCAGCGTCACGCAGTGCCTGGCGTACTCCTCGTGCAGCCCGCTGACGAGCGGGTCGCCGTTCGCGTCCCGCCACGGCGCCTCCCACCGGTCCAGTTCGGTCAGCAGCCGGACGGCCAGCTCGGTCCGGTCCGCCTCGTCCGCGCCCTCGTCGGCCAGTGACGTGGGCTGCAGGCCGCCGGGCGCCAACGGGACGTCGCCAGGCAGCGGCCGCACGTTCAACCCGATGCCGAGCACGATGCCGTGTTCGTGCGTGGACGCCAGCACGCCGGCGCCTTTGCGCTGGTCAGGACCCAGCAGCAGGTCGTTCGGCCACTTCAGCCCGGCGCTGACGCCGACGCTCGCGGCCACGTTCACCAGCGCGACCCCGGCGAGCAGCGTCAGCCAGGGCAACCGGTGCGCGGGCACACCGGGCCGGTAGTGGACGCTCAGGTAGAGGCCGCCGCTCGGCGAGATCCACGACCGGCCACGCCGGCCCTCGCCCGCGGTCTGCTCCTCGGCGATCAGCACGGTCCGGTCCACCGGGTCCGGCCTGGCCAGCAGATCCGCGTTGGTCGAGCCGGTGGCGGCCACGACCTCGATGCCGGCATACGGACCATTCGGATGTACCAGGCGCCGCGTCAGCTCGTCTCTGTCCACAGAATGACCCTAAGGGTGACGTGGGCAACGGCGCGAAACCAATGCTCACCGGGTCTGGCTAGGCTCCCTGGCCATGAGCAGCGCCACGAAGCCGATGGGGGAGGCCCCCGAGGGCGACCCGGACATCCACACCACGGCCGGAAAGCTCGCGGACCTTTACCGCCGCAATGACGAGGCGGTGCACGCGGGCTCCGCGCGGGCGGTGGACAAGCAGCACGCCAAGGGCAAGAAGACCGCCCGGGAGCGGATCGACGCGCTGCTCGACCCGGGTTCGTTCGTCGAGCTGGACGAACTGTCGCGGCACCGCTCGACGAACTTCGGGCTGGAGAAGAACCGCCCGTACGGCGACGGCGTGGTGACCGGGTACGGCACCATCGACGGCCGACCGGTGTGCCTGTTCAGCCAGGACGTCACGGTGTTCGGCGGCGCGCTCGGCGAGGTGTACGGCGAGAAGATCGTCAAGGTGATGGACCTGGCGATCAAGACCGGGCGGCCTGTGATCGGCATCAACGAGGGCGGCGGCGCGCGCATCCAGGAAGGTGTGGTGTCGCTCGGCCTGTACGGCGAGATCTTCATGCGCAACACCCGCGCGTCCGGCGTGATCCCACAGATCTCGCTGATCATGGGCGCCAACGCGGGCGGACACGTCTACTCGCCCGCTCTCACCGACTTCGTGGTGATGGTCGACCAGACCTCACAGATGTTCATCACCGGGCCGGACGTGGTGAAGACCGTGACCGGGGAAGAGGTGACGTTCGAGGAGCTGGGCGGTGCCCGCACGCACAACACCAAGTCCGGCAACGCCCACTACCTGGCCGCCGACGAGGACGACGCGTTCGCGTACGTGAAGGACCTGCTGTCGTTCCTGCCGTCCAACAACATGTCCGACCCGCCGGTGTTCCCGGTGGCCGAGTCGGGCTCGGTCGCGGAGTCGCTGACCGACGGCGACCGCGAACTGGACACGCTGATCCCCGACTCGCCGAACCAGCCGTACGACATGCACGAGGTGATCACCCGCGTGCTCGACGACGGCGAATTCCTTGAGGTGCACGCACTCTTCGCGCCCAACGTGCTCGTCGGCCTCGGCCGGGTGGAAGGGCGCGCCGTCGGCGTGGTCGCCAACCAGCCGACCCAGTTCGCCGGCTGTCTCGACATCGACGCCTCGGAGAAGGCCGCGCGGTTCGTGCGCACGTGCGACGCCTTCAACGTGCCGGTGCTGACGTTCGTCGACGTCCCCGGCTTCCTGCCCGGCACGGACCAGGAATGGAACGGCATCATCCGCCGCGGCGCCAAACTCATCTACGCCTACGCCGAGGCCACGGTCCCCAAGGTCACCGTCATCACCCGCAAGGCGTTCGGCGGCGCCTACGACGTCATGGGCTCCAAACACCTCGGCGCCGACATGAACCTCGCCTGGCCGACCGCCCAGATCGCCGTCATGGGCGCCCAAGGCGCCGCGAACATCGTGCACCGCAAGACATTGGCCAAAGCCGTCGACGACGGCCAGGACGTCGAAGCCCTCCGCGCGGAACTGGTGCAGGAGTACGAGGACACCCTGCTCAACCCGTACGCGGCGGCCGAGCGCGGCTATGTCGACTCGGTCATCCCACCCTCATATACCCGGGGCTACGTGGCACGGGCGCTGCGGATGCTGCGGGACAAGCGCGAAACCCTGCCACCCAAGAAGCACGGCAACATCCCCCTGTAGGGAGGAAAGTCGATGAACCAGCCGCTGCTGCGGGTCGTCCGGGGCACCCCGGACGACGTGGAACTCGCTGCCCTGACAGCCGTCGTGGCCGCGTTGCCGCCACCAGCCGCCGACGACGGTGCCGAGCCACGGCGATCCGCGTGGTCCGACCCGTCGGCCCGGCTGCGAACCCAGTTGCCGCACGGCCCAGGCGCCTGGCGTTCCTCGGGATTCCCGAGGTAGTACCCGACGTTCGGCTCTGCTGGGCGTCCCGGCCGCTGACCTAGCGTGCTGGGTATGTCACGTCGTGGTCTGCTTGTCGTCGCTGGTCTGATCGGGTTGGTGTCCGGGCTGGCGGCCGCGCCGGCTTCGGCCGCCCAACCGGCTTACGTCCTCAAGGACGGCGTCACCCAGCCCCTGTTCTCGTTCGCCGACGCCATCCGGGAGACCGTGTGGGTGGACATCGGCCTTGATCTGGACGGTGACGGGGTTGGCGACCGGGTCGCCGCGGACATCATCCGGCCGGCGACCGACCAGAAGGTCCCGGTGATCCTGGAGGCCAGCCCGTACTACCAGAGCACGGGCCGCGGCAACGAGAGCGAGATCAAGACCTACGACTCCGCCGGCAAACCGGTGAAGTTCCCGCTGTTCTACGACAACTACTTCGTGCCGCGTGGATACGCCGTGGTGCTGGTCGACTTCAACGGCACCAACCGGTCCAAGGGATGTATGGACACCGGTGGCCGGTCGGAGGTCGCCACCGGCAAGTCCGTGATCGACTGGTTGAACGGCCGGGCGACGGGCTACTCGGCGGTGTCCGGCGGCAGTCCGGTCGCCGCGTCGTGGACGACGGGGTCGGTCGGCATGATCGGCAAGTCGTGGGACGGCAGCGTCACCCAGGGGGTGGCCGCGACCGGCGTGGACGGGCTGAAGGCGATTGTCCCGGTCTCGGCGATCAGTTCGTGGTACGACTGGTTCCGCTCGGACGGCGTGGCGTTCACCGGGTTCGGCACGCCGACCAGCCTCGCGTCCGGGTTCGAGAACGCCAACGCCCAGGCGAACTGCGGCGCGGTCCGCAACGAGATGACCCAGGGTTCGCCCGCCAACGGCGACATGACCCCGATGTGGGTGCAGCGGGACTACGTGCGCAGCGCCAGCAAGGTCAAGGCCGCCGTGTTCTCCGCGAACGGCGCGTTCGACCTCAACGTGAAGCCGATGAACTGGGGGCAGTGGCTGGCCGCGTTGCCGCCGTCGGTGCCGCGGAAGCTGTGGCTGTCGCAGACCGGGCACGTGGATCCGTTCGACTACCGGCGCGCGGAGTGGGTGCGGACCCTCAACCGGTGGTTCGACCGGTGGCTGCTGAACGTCCCGAACGGCATCGAGAACGAGCCGCAGGTGTCCGTCGAACGCCAGCCGGACGTGTGGTCCGACACGGCTGTCTGGCCGCCGGCTGGCACGGCGACCACGACCGTGCACCCGGTGGCCGGGTCGACGGCGGGGGTCGGCACGTTGTCGGCGGCGATCGGTTCGGGCACGTCGTCCTTCACCGACAACGGTTCCGGCACACCCGCGAGCTTCATCGCCGCGCCGACGAGCACGTCGTCCCGCCGGGTCCTGTACAGCACGGGCACGTTAACGTCCGACATGCGGATCGCCGGGATCAGCAAGATCACGGTGGCCGCGACCCCGTCGACAACCACCGCGCACCTGTCCGCGTTCCTGGTGGACTACGGCCCGTCGACGATCCGGAGCACGGCCGGCGCGGGCATCCAGACACTCACCACGGAGTCGTGCTGGGGTGACAACCGTCCGGGCGACGACGCCTGCTACAGGGACACCGTGCCAACGGTGTCCAATGTGGACGCGTATGTGTTCTCCCGTGGCTGGGCGGACCTGTCCAACTACGCGTCGCTTAGCCAGACCAGCCCGCTGACGCCGGGCACGAAGTACACCATGACCTTCCGGCTGTCCACAACGGACCATATCGTGCCTCGGGGACACCGGCTGGCGCTGGTGATCGCCGGCACGGACAGCAGCGCGATCGTCGCCCCGGCCCGGTTGCCGAGGCTGACGGTCAGCCTCGCGGACACGTCGCTCCAGCTGCCGGTGGTCGGATCGGCCGCGCAGGCGAAGGCCGAGGCAGCGCCGCAGGTCACGTCGGTCCAGCCGGACGTCGAACCGGACCAGGTCGACTTCCGATAGCGGTCGGTGACTTCGCCCGATCGTCGCCCGAGCGGCGGCGATCGGGCCGGTTGCGTGCCAGGATCACGCCGATCGCGGACACGGCCATGCCCACCAGCACGCTCAGCGTCAGCCTTTGATGCAGCAACGGAATCGCCAACAGGGCGGTCACCGGCGGCACCAGGTAGAGCAGGCTGGTCGTCTGCCCGGCCGAGTACTTGCGCAACAACAGGTACAACAGCGAGAAGCCGCCGATCGAGTTGATGGTCGACAACCACAGCAGCGAGCCGACGGACGGCCACGTCAGCGGGAGGTCGAGCCCGCCGTGCAGGGCGGCCAACGGAAAGCTCGTCACCACGGCGCCGAACAGCTGGATCGTGATCCCGCTGCGCAGGTCCACGGACTGGCCGAAACCCTTCTGGTACAGCGTTCCCGCCGCGAACCCGGCCAACGCGATCCCGGTGAACACGTACCCTGCCGCGTTGGCGGTTCCGCCGATCCCGTCGCCGAGCGAGATGACCACGCCGGCCAGGCCGACTCCGAGACCGATCCACTGCCGCCCGACGAGCCGTTCCCGGAACAGGGGTACCGCGGCCGCCGCCACGACGAGCGGGCACGCGCACAGGATCAACGCCGACAGTCCGGCCGGAACCCCTTGGCCCAGGCCGAGATACGTGCCACCGAGCTGGACCGTCTGGATCAGGACGCCGATGACCAGCAGGTGCGCGTACACCCGCGGCTCACGCGGCCACGGCGCCCGGGTCACCAGCGCCACCAGGCCCAGGATCACGAACGAGAACAGGAAACGCCACGCCAGCAAGGCGAGCGGCGGTCCACTGTGGGCACCGATGGTGCCCACGAGGTATCCGCTTGACCACACGAGGATGAACAAGACCGGCACGAGACCGCCCCCAAATGTAACAGTCTGACCCGTTACGGCGAGTGTAACAGGTCGACACGTTACACGTTGACGTATCGTGGTCCGATGGACGGATCGTGGGTGCGCAGTGAGACCGGAGCGACCTGGCTGGACCTGGTGGCCACGGTCAGCGGCGCCTACGGTGCTGCCCCTCGTGAGCGGCTGATCAGCGTCGACCTGCTCGGCGACTGGCTGGCCACGGTGCACCTGCGGCCGGCCGCCGACCCGACCGAGGACGACCTGGAGCGGGCCCGTGCGCTGCGGGAGGCCTTGCGCGGCTTGGCACTCGCGGTGGTCCGCGGCGAGCGTTGGCCGGCCAGGCACGTCCGCCTGGTCAACGAGGTCCTCGCCGAGGACCGGCCGTTGACCCTGACCGGCGGACACGTCCGGCCGCCGGCGACATGCCGGGAGGCGTTGGCGCGGATCGCCCGCCAGGCCGCCGAACACCTCGCCGAGCCGGCCGCGTTGCGGCAGTGCGCGGACGAGGTCTGCGGCATGCTCTTCATCGACCCGGGTGGCCGGCGACGGTGGTGCTCGGCCGAGATCTGCGGGGTCCGCAACCGCGTCCGTGCCCACCGCCGGCGCAATGCTCCTGTCACAGCTCAGTCTTGAACCGAAGGCGCGGAAACACCGCGACCACGCTGGCCTTTCCTACGACACCACTCATCCTGCCGCCGAAAGACCTTCACGGCCGGAAGGACCACAGGTGGATCAGCGGTGGCCGTTCTTGATCATCGACACCATTCGTGCGATGTTCACGCACAGCACCGGCCCGTTGGGGTTCTTGCTGTCGCGGATCGCGCCCCCACAGTCGAAGGTCACTTCGACGCAGTTACCGTTCGTGCCACCGCTGAAGCTGGATTTGCGCCAGCGCGCGTCTGGCAACTCCGGGGTCATGAAGCACCCCTCTCACTCGCTCGCCCGTACGTACTCCTCCGCAAGCTTAGCGAGCTGCTGCTGCGTCTGATCAACGCTGAGAGCTTGTGATGCCAGCCGGTCGAACATCCGTCCGTACCGGTCCAGGTCGGCTGGCCGCTCCGCCGACGTGGCGCCATGGTCGTGTTCGAGGAACACCGCGTTCATCTCCAGCTCGTCGGGGAACCGCAGCATGGTGAACGCGCCAGTCATGGCCACATGCGCGCCGGTATCGAACGGGAGCAACTGCAAGGCGATGTTGCCCTGCCTGTTCATCTCCACCAGGCGCCGCAACTGGGCCGCCATCGTGCCGTACCCGCCGACCGTGCGCCGTATGACTGCTTCGTTCAGCACAGCTCGGAGCCGAGGTGGATTGTCGGACGACAGGCGCCGCTGCCGGGCAAGTCGCAGTTCCACCGACCGTTCGATCTCGGCATCCGTGGAATCAAGCTGTGCGGCAGCCGCGACCGCCCGCACGTATTCAGGTGTCTGCAACAGGCCAGGCACCAGCTCAGCCTCGTAGACCCACAACTCCGTCGCTTCAGCCTCCAGGCCGAGGAAACTCTCCACCCAGTGCGGCACTGTGTCCGAATACAGCTGGTACCACGCCCGTTCATTCGACTCTTCGGCCTGCCGGACGAGCATGTCCACGTCCGGCGCGCCGACGTTGTACCGCTGGCACAGCAAGCGCACGGAACGCGGCAGGATCGCCTGTTTGCCAGTCTCCATCCGGCTGATCGAGGCACCCTTGAGGCCGGCGTACTTGGCCGCCTCGTCCTGCGACACACCGACCAGCTCACGGCGGCGGCGAAGCTCGCGTCCCAGCAGCTTACTCTGACGTACACCGACACCATCGCCGTGCTTGGCCCGTCCACGGCCATGGCAAAGCGAACCAGCTCAGAGGGCAAAGTCGTATGGGGGAACACCGGGAGGCTGGCCGAGGTCGTTGCGGCACTGAAAGACCTGCCGTCCCCGGGAGGGGACGGGGCACCCACGGCAGAGCAACGCAGCGATTCACCGCCGGGAAAGCAGATTCCGCAACCATGATCACGGCTCTGTGGATAGCACTTGCCGCCTGCTCAGTCGCTGGCGCCATCGCGACTGTCCTTCTCGGACAGATATATGAAGCCAAGATCAGGAGCATCGCGGATCAGACTGTCAAGGCGATGCATACGGCCGACGACGTCCACGCGATCCTCGTGGAAGTGCACAAGCTCACTGACCTGTACAGCCAGGAACGCGGCACCCGCGGCCCACGGGAATGCGCGAAGGCCAGCCGCGGACGTCATCGCTTGCGTTGACACTGCACAGCCAGGTGCGCGGCACTCGCAGGCGGAGATCAGGGGTCCCGCCACGAGTCAGCGCGCCGCGCACCAACTGCCGATCCGTGTGGCGGCTGCAACCGCGCCTATGCCAGCACGCCCACGGATCGGCCCACTGTCCAGGAAGAGGAACAATCCCAATGCCCATTCATGACGTCTCCATCCAACTTGCCGCGGATCAGGACCAGCGTCCCTACTGGCTGACCGGACCGTGCCCATGGTGGTGCAGCGATGTACACGCGGACAGCGATGTCGCCGAAGAGCGAGTGCACATGTCCAGCACACAGATGTGTGAGATGGAGCTGAAGAGCGAACGCCCACTCGGCGGCGAGGCTGACTTCCTTCCCTTCGAAATCACCGCCTGCCTGCACCAACACATCCGTGAAATCGGCCCGCGAATCGCGATTGAGCCACTGCCGCACAATCGCTCCCGGCTTTACATGCTCCCCGACGAGGCCATGGAATTCGGCACGTGGCTCATCCGCCTCGCGACCATGGCCGACCGGAAAACCGGACCGGACAACCAAACTGCGGCCGCGCACCCTAGCTATTGCCATTGCTGACCGTGGGTGTCGGTCCGGGACGATCTGGCCGCACACGCCACCGACGTAGTTCAGGAGGTGAGCTTGGCCAAGGCGGCGTCGTGCAAGCGGCCGTTCGTGGACAAGGCCGAGCCGCCTTCGAACGTGGCGACGCCGGCCAGGTCGGTGAACCGGCCGCCGGCCTCCTCGACCAGGACTTGCAGAGGGGCCACGTCCCACGGGTTCACGATCGGCTCGGCCACCACGTCCAGCACGCCTTCGGCCACCAGACAGTGCTGCCAGAAGTCGCCGAACGCCCGGCTCTCCCAGCAGGCGTCCACCAACCGCAGGTACGCCTCCCGCGAGTGGTACTTCACCCACGAGCCCAGGTCGGTCGTTGACACATAGGCGTCGTCAAGATCGTCCACACCGGACACGCTCAGCCGGCGGCCGGTGTCCGTGTACGCGCCTTCGCCGGCCGAAGCCCACCACCGGCGGCCCAGGGCCGGCGCGCTGACCACGCCGACAACCGGTGTCCCGCCGTCGACAAGGGCGATCAGCGTCGCCCACGCGGGCATGCCACGCAGGAAGTTCTTGGTGCCGTCGATCGGGTCGATCACCCAGGTCCGGCCCGTGCCAATGGTGCCGCCCCGCTCCTCGCCGGCCACGGTGTCGGCTGGGACCTCGGCGGCGAGCACGGCCCGGATGGCGTCCTCGACCGCGGTGTCCGCGTCCGTCACGGGCGTCCGGTCGGGCTTCCGGCTGACCACCAGATCCAGCGCGCGGAACCGGTCGGACGTGATGGCGTCGGCTGTTGCCGCAAGACGCAACGCCAAGTCAAGGTCTGATGACACAGACCTGATGTTGTCACGCATACAGTGGTGGCCGTGAGTGTGGTGCTGCTGGCCGAGGACGACTCGGCGATCGCAGACCCGTTGTCACGTGCTCTGCAGCGTGAGGGATACGCGGTGGAGGTCGTCACGGACGGGCTGAGTGCGTTGGAGTTCGCCGACGCGGGTCGAGCCGACCTGCTCGTGCTGGACCTGGGCCTCCCCGGGATGGACGGGTTGGAGGTCTGCCGGCGGTTGCGTTCGTCCGGACGCGGCCTGCCGGTGTTGATGCTGACCGCGCGCGCGGACGAGGTCGACTTCGTGGTCGGCCTGGACGCGGGCGCCGACGACTACGTGGCCAAGCCGTTCCGGCTGGCCGAGCTGCTGGCCAGGATCCGGGCGCTGATGCGCCGCCAGGCACCGGGCACGGTCGAGGTGAACGGCGTGAAGATGGACCTCGCCGCCCGCCTGGTGACCGTGGACGGCGCCGAGATCACCTTGGCCAACAAGGAGTTCGAGCTGCTGCGGGTGCTCATCCAGCGGGCCGGCCAGGTGGTCACCCGGGAGGAGATCCTGGCCGAGGTGTGGGACGACGGGCCGGAGCGCAAGACGAGCAAGACGCTCGACATGCACATGTCGTGGCTGCGCCGCAAGCTCGGCGAGATCGGGCCGCGGGCCACCGAGCGCCGGATCGCGACCGTCCGCGGCGTCGGCTTCCGCTTCAACTCGGACTGACGGGATGCGCCGGCGGATCCTGCTCGCCATCCTGCTCGCGGTCGCGGTGACCACGTGCGCCCTCGGCATCCCGCTCGGCTATGTGGCGTTGCAGCTGGTGGAGACGGGGAGCAGGGACACCCTGCGGGCACGGGTGCAGCAGATCGGCGTGCAGCTGGACGACGACCTGGCCAATCACAAGCTGGACATCGACAAGCTCCAGCTGGTGGTGCAGCAGAACGCCCGGCTCGTGGTGCGGGTGCCGGGCCATCCGGTCGAGACGCTCGGCCCGGATCCCGGGCCGGACCCGCTCGCCGAGCAGATCGAGATCCTGCAGGGCGGCACGGCCATCCTGGAAGTGCCGTCCTCGCCGACGCGGGCCAAGCAGACGCAGATCGCCGGGTTGGTGGTGCTGACGATCGCGCTCACCATCGCGGTCGGCAGCGCGGTGGCCATCGTGACCGCGAACCGGCTGGCGAAGCCGCTCGGGCACGTGGCCGACCGCGCGGCCCGGCTCGGTGCCGGCGACTTCCGGCCGGACCGGCAGCGCTACAGCGTGGCCGAGCTGGACCGGGTCGCGGAGGCGCTGGACACGTCCGCGACCGCGTTGGCCGAGTTGGTGCAGCGGGAACGTGAACTCGTCGGTGACGTGTCCCATCAGCTGCGCAGCCGGCTGACCGCGTTGCAGCTGCGGCTGGAGGCGTTGGTGCACACGGTGGCCACCGACGAGGAGGCCAGCACGGACGCGGTGGCCGCGCTGGAACAGGCCGAGCGCCTCGGGGACGTACTGGACGAGCTGTTGGCCGCCGCGCGGGAGGCCCGTGCGACCGACGCGGAACCGCTCGACCTGGCCGCGGAACTGCCGGCCATCGCGGGCGAGTGGCGAGAACCGTTGCGCAACAAGGGTCGTGCGTTGCGGGTACGGGTGCAGGACCGGCCGTTGGCCCGAGCGACCCGGACCCGGCTCAGTGAGGCCATCGGTGTGCTGCTGGACAACGCGATGCGGCACGGCGCCGGAACGGTGTCCTTGTCGGCCCGTCAGGGCGACGCGACCGTGGCGATCGAGGTGACCGACGGCGGTACCGGCGTGCCGGACGAGCTCGTCGCGCACATCTTCGACCGGGGCGTGTCCGGCGGCGGGTCGACCGGGGTGGGCCTGGCGCTCGCGCGGGCGTTGGTGGACTCGGACGGCGGCCGGCTGGAGCTGTCCGCGGCCCGCCCGGCGACGTTCACGATCTTCCTGCCCGTGCCGCGTGCGGACGAGGTGCGGGGCGTTCGGTGGCCGGCGGAGCGTTCGCCCCGGTAGTCATTCCGGGTCGGGGACGATCCTGGGGCGGGCGTTGGCCTTGGGGAAGACCCAGCGGCGGAAGCCCCAGAACCGGAAGAACATCGCGAGCAGCATGCCGATCACCGAGCCGGAGAGGAAGTCCGCGACCTCCTGGACCCACCGGTCCACGAACGGCACCTGCAGGTGGAACACGTACCGGGACAGGTACGGCGGGATCAGGTTGATCAACAGTCCGCCCGCGCTGATCAGAAAGAACAACGCGGCCTCGTGGTGCCGGTCCCGACCGCCCCTGGTTCGGAACGACCATTCGCGATTCAGGACATACGAGACAATTGTCGCGATAATGACCGAAATGGCTTTGGCCGTAATCGGTTTGGCGTCCAGGACCGTCAGCTTCAGGAAGAACCACAGGCCGTTGTCGATGAGAAACGTCGTACCACCGACGATGGCGAACTTCAGCAGCTCACGGTGTTTGACGAGAACGGATCGCAGCGGCTCAGGGACCTGGGCCAGCACGCTCTCGACAAACGACACACCTGAAGTCTACGAAAACTTGCGGTCACACGGCGGTTTCAGTGACTACGCGGCGCGCTCGGCCTCGTCCTCGCCCACCGCGCGCAGCCGCCGCGAGGAACGGGCGGCCCGCGTCCGCGCGTTGGCCTCCGGGAAAACCCACTTCTTAAAGGCCCACCAGCGGAACACCATGGCCAGCAGGGTGCCGATGATCATGCCGCTGATGAAGTCGGCCGTCTCCTGCGTGAAAACCGTCACATCAGGGGCGCGGAGGTCCAGCACGTACCGCGACATCCACAGCGGCGCCGAGTTCAGCACCACGCCGATCCCACTGATCAGGAAGAACAGGGCAGCCTCGTGATGGCGCTCACGGCCGCCTCGGGTGTGGAACGACCATTCGCGGTTCAGGATGTACGACACGATCGTGGCGACGATGACCGCGAAAATGAGGGCCGTGACCGGGTGCGCCTCCAGGATCGTCCACTTCAGCGAGTAGTTCACGACGTTGGTGACGGCGAAGCAGACCCCGCCCACGACCGCGAACCGCAGCAGCTCACGGTGCTTGAGCATGAGCTTGCGGACTGGCTCGGGAAGCCGCGAGAGCACGGTCTGCACAAAGGCCATGCACCCGAGCCTACTGATCGCTTTCACCGTCGGTGACACCCACCCTGTCACAACGGCCACACGAGCGATCGCCGATCACAACCCGGTCACGTTTAGTGGCGGGTGCCAGTTGATCATGTCTCAGCGGGGGCCTGGGCCAGGTTTCTCCTTGCACTGACCGGTCAGTACGGCCAGCAGTCGCTCGATGTCGCCCATGCCGTCGCACGAGTCCTTCGGCGGCGGTTGTGACGTGCGCGTCGCCGGCGTGCTCGGCGTTGTCGTCACCGGCGGCGAGGACGGCTCCGCCGGCTTGGTCTGGCTGGACGAGCCGGGTTTCTCCGCGGGCGGGTCGGCCGGCGGGGGGTTGTCGGCGGGCGGCGGCTTGGTGCCCGTGGTCGGCGGGGACGTCGAAGTGGGCTTCTGCGGCTTCGGCTTGGTGTCCTGCGGCGGCACCGGCCAGTCCCACCACGGCAGCTTGACCACGGTGGACGCGCTCGCCGTGCCGAGGGTCGCGGTGACGTGCACCTTCCGCGAGTGCCACTGCGACAGGTCGGACCGGTCCTGGTCGTCCCAGCCCCAGTCCTTGAGCCGGACCCGCAGGTAGAACCGGTCGCCGGGCTTCAGGGTGTCGTCGGTCACGCAACTGGTCGTGGCGCCGTTCGACGTGCACGACGCCGACGGCCACGCCGACAACAGCGTCGCGGGCTGGTCGAACGTGACGGTCACCTGCTTGGTGCTCTCGCCGGTGTTCTTCGCGATGGCCTGCACCGCGGGCGCGTGCGAGAAGCCGGGCGCCGGGATCCCGAGCCAGTCCGGGAAGGCGAAGATCGACACCCCGTCCTTCTCGACCGGCGGCTGCACCTCGATCTGTACCGACAGGTTGACGCTCATCGCCGTCCCGGCGCTGATCACCCCCGTGATCACGCCGCCGGTGCTGTCCTTGCTCGCGACGAGCCGGAACAGCAGCTTCACCGTCTCGCCGGGCTGCAGCCCGTGGCCGCTCGTGCACGTGACCGTCCCGGTGCCGCCGGGACAGGAGACGTTCGTCGTCTGGGCCGCGTCCAGCCGCAGCAGCGGTTCCCCGGCCATCCGGGCCGTCCCGACCGCGCTCACCCCGTTCGGCAGGGCCAGCGCGGCCGTCACGGGCTCGGACGGGCTCTCGCCGCTGTTGGTGATGGTGATCGGCAGCTCGGCCGGTGCGGCGCCGGGGATCAGCGTCAGCGACGTCGGCGTCGGGACGTTGAGGCTCGGCGGTCCGGGCAGCTTCGGCGGCGCGGGTGTGGGGGACGGCGAGGGTGTTGGCGAGGGGGACGGCGGCGCGGGTGTCGGCGTCTCCTGGGACGGCGTGTTCTGCGGCGGGGGCGGTGGTGTCGGCGGAGGCGCCGGTGGATTCGGCGCGGGAACCGACGACGAGGTGGGCACCGCCGGTGGTGCCGGCTGGGCGGCCGGGATCGTCTGCTCGGACTGGCCGGCCGCCAGCGCGATCGCGATGGCCGCGACCAGCGCAGTGGCGGACGCGGCGACACCGATGAACTGGCGCGGCAGCGAGGCCGCGGCGCCGCCGGCGGCGGCTCCACCCGTGGCGCCGGCCGCTGCGGCACCGACGGCCGCCACGGTGGCGACCTTCGTGGTCGTCGCCAGGTAGCCGAGCGCTCCGGCGCCGAGGACCAGCGGCGCGACGATCCCGCGCAGGCCGCCGTTGACGTCGGCCAACTCGGCCGCGAGGGCACGGCATCGGGCGCATTCGTCCAGATGCGACTCGACCTGTGCGGTCTCCCGCTTGGACAAACCGCTGCGCGTCCACGCGCCGAGCCGCTCGGCCGTCGCGCGACAGCGCTCGTTGTCACTCTCAGCCAAATGCACCTGTAGGTATGCCTGCCGCAGGCCCTCCCTGGCCCGATAGGCGAGAGCACTCACACCATTGGGTGTCAATCCCAGGATCGGGGCAACCTCTGCGGGTGATTGACCTTCTACTTCGGTGTGCCACAACACCGCTTGCCACCGCTCAGGCAGCCGCGCGAACGCCCGAGCGGCCAACGACCGCTCCAACCCGGCGACCGCCGTGTCGGAGAACGGGATCGCGGTGTCCGCGCCGGCGACCGTCGTGACGTCGTCGGACAGCTCGACCTTGCGATCTCGGCGGGTCTTGTCGTACGCGGTGTGGCGCAGGGCGGTGAGCAGGTACGCGCGGAAGGCCGAGTCCGGACCACGGCCGGCGCGCAGGGTGTCCAGGACTTTGGCGAACGCCTCGGAGACCAGGTCGTCGGCTTCGGCCTGGTTGCGGGTGAGCTGGCGAGCGAGGTTGTACGCCGCACCGACGTGCCGCTCGTAGAGCGACCCGTATGCCGAAACTGTGCCGTTGCGTACCGACTCGATCAGTTCGGCGTCGCTCGGTCCGTGCACGTCAGCGGGAACCGTGGACACGTGCCTCCCTAGTAGCTCACCGTGATGCCGGACCAGTGTGACTGACGGACATTACGGAGTCATCTCCGTCATCGCTCGACGCTAGCTCTCAGTAACGGGGTCCATCGTTCGAATGACAAGTCGGCAGAAATCGCGTCACGCATGAGGCCTAGCCGCGTTCCAGCATCGGATCTTCAGAAGCGAGAGGAACGGGTGACTGTGGCGGTTCGCGAAGCGGGTTCACGTTCGCCCCATGGTGCGGAGGCCGCCCTGCGGTCCCTGCGTGCCCGGTGGCGAACCGCGAGCATCGCAGCCGGCTGGCGGTACCCGAGCGACTGGGCCCTGCCCGAAGTCGACTCGGTGTGCGCGTCCGCCCTGGTCAAGGCCGATCTGGCGGACCCGCTGGCGGAGCTCGCCCGGGCTCGCGCGGCCTCCGGGGCGGGGCTGGACGAGACCCTGACGGACGTCGCCGCCCTGCACGCGGTGCTGTCGGACCCACGGCTGGTGGCCGCCAACCCCGACGCCGTGCCCGCGCGACTGCTCCGGCTGACGGCCCTGGCCTGGGCCGACGTGTCCAACCTGGAGATCGCCCGAACCGAGGTCAGGGAGAGCCTGACCGGTCTGACCACCTCGGCGTACCTGCGGACCAGGCTCGGCGAGGTCTACCGCCAGGCGGCCCGGGACGGCGGGGCGGTCGGGCACGTCCTGCTCACCGTCGGCATCGACCTGTCCACGGTGATCGGCTGGTCCCGGTTGATGGCCATGGTGCTGGCGGCGGACGTCCTGAGACAGGTCTTCGACGGCGGCGAGAGCCTCGCCCTGCTCGGACCGTCGGTCGCGGTAGTGCTCACCGAACGTGACGGGAACTTGGCTTTGCGTAGCGCACGGGCTCGGATGATGCTCGCCGAACGTCTCTCGGTCGACCCGCAACTGCACACCCTCGGCGCCGTTGAAGTGCGCCTGCACCACCTGCCGGAAACGCACGAACAGGCCTGTGCGCTCGTCGACACCCTGGGCCGGGCCTGAGGCAACGTTCGACACAACTTCGACACAACACAGTGTCACCGACAGGAACCAGGGGGTTCCGGCCACGTTCGGGTGGTTCTCATGATTTGCTGTTAGTCGTGAGTGAAGTGGCCGAGCGCAGCGGGGAAGCGCCCGTCCGACGGGCGGAAGGACGGGTGACCCAGGCAGTCGTCTGGCTGGTGGGGTCCTGGCGGGCGATGTGGGTGATCCTCGCCGTGCCGTTGGCGTTCATCCTGACCGCGATCATTGTGTACGTCGTACACGGCAGGATGGGGGTGGACTCCGCCGTCTACCGGGCGGGTGGTGTGGCGCTGCTCACCGGCGAGCCGCTCTACGACAGCATGACCCTCGGCGCCGAACCGTGGTGGGCTCAGCTGCCGTTCACGTACGCGCCGTCGGCGGCGTTGTTCTTCGTGCCGCTCGCGTTCCTGCCGACGGTCCTCGCGTGGGGTGTGCTGACCGCGGTGTCGGTGCTGGCGATGAGCGTGGTCATCCGGATCATCCTGGACAAGGTGCCGAACCGGCCCAGTTGGCTGGTGCCGACCAAGGCCACGATGTGGTTCTCGATCCTGCTGCTCACGATCGAACCGGTGTGGCGCACGCTGTTCCTCGGCCAGATCAACCTGCTCCTGCTGCTCATGGTCGTGCTGGACGTCCTGGTGATCACCGGGGCCGGCGGCCGGCTCGGCAAGTGGGGCGGTGTCCTGATCGGGATCGCGGCCGCGGTGAAGCTCATCCCGTTGATCTTCGTCGCGCACCTGCTGCTGACCGGGCGGCGCGCGGCGGCGGTCCGGGCGTTCGCCACGTTCGCCGGCCTGCAGGGCCTGATGTTCCTGATCACGGCGCGGGACACCTGGCACTTCTGGACCATCACGGCCTTCGGCGACCCGATGCGGATCGGACCGGTCTACTGGAACGGCAACCAGTCGCTGACCGGGCTGCTGTCCCGGATCACGCTGGCCGACCCCAGCTCGGCCAAGATCGCCATCCTGGTCGGCGCGGTCCTCGCGATCCCGGCGGCCCTGCTGGTCCGCCGCTTCCACCGGCACAACATGGCGGTGGCCGCGCTGATGGTCAGCGCGTTCTTCGGCCTGATGGTCAGCCCCATCTCGTGGACCCACCACTACGTGTGGGTGGTGCCGCTGCTGGTGATGCTGGTCGCCCGGATGCCCGACCCGTTGCCGCAGGGGATCAAGCGGATCGCGCGGGCGGGGATCGCGCCGCTGCTGGTGTTCCTGGTGTTCGTCAGCTGCGTCCTGCTGATCATGCGCGGCGGGTGGGGCAAGGAACTGCTGTGGCACTGGTGGGAGTTCATCCCGGGCAGCGCGTACATGATCGTCCCGGTCGGCGCGGGTATCGCGATCGGCATCCGGGTGCTGCGCAGACGGCGGAAAGCCCGCGCCCAGTCCGCGGCCGAACCCCGGATTCCCGCCGGCCATTCCACGTGAAGTACTCGCGCTGGATCGACCTGGCGTTCTATGTCGGGTTCGGGGTGGACGCGGCCTACACGGCAGTGTTCAACGAGTTCTACGGGTTCCGTGTGTGGGGGAACTTCGCGGTCTTCGGCTACGCGTTCGCGGCCCTGCACACGGCGATTTTCATCGCGTTGAAACGGCCCGCGTCGCGGTGGGTGCCGGTCGGGTTCGTGGTCACACTGAGCGTGCTCGTGCCGATGTTCGTGTTGGTGGCCAAGCGGATGACCGGCCGTGACTGGGGTTCGCCGGCGTCCTCGATGACCGCCCAGCCGGAGGTGTGGGCGATCGAACGAGCCGGGAACCTGTTGCTGCACACCGGTTCCCCGTACGTCGACCTGCACACGCTCACGCGGCCGGTGGTCGTCGACGACTTCACGCCGTACGGTCCGGCCATGGCGTTGCTCGGGCTGCCGAGTGCGGTGTTCGGCCGGTCCGTGGTCACCGACGCGCGAGTTGTCGCGCTGGTGGTCAGCGTCGCCGTCCTGGCGGTCGCGGTGCGCATCGCCAAACCAGATCTGGCTGTCCGGCCGGTCCAGTTCGTGCTGCTGACGACGTACGTCACATTGCCCGCCGCGACCGCGGGCAACGACCTGCCTGTGGTCGCGTTGCTGATCCTGTCGGCCGTACTGGCCACAAGGGACAGACCGGAGTGGGCCGGGCTCGTCCTCGCGTTGGCCGCCAGCATGAAACTGACCGCCCTGCCGGCGGCGGCCGTCGTGGCGGTGGCGATCTGGGCGCTCAAGGGCCGGCTGGGCCGGTTCCTGGTCGCGTTCGCGGCCGGCGGTGTCGTGTTCACCGGGCTGTCCGCAGCCGTGAACTTCGACGCGTTCATCGACAACGTGATCAAGTTCCCGGCGAACGCGGCCGAGGTGCGGTCGCCCGCCGGCAGCCCGCTGCCGGGCCACCTGCTTGAGCAGACCGGCCCCCTCGGACATGCGGCCGTGCTGGTCCTGATGGCGCTGGCGGCCGTGGGGATGGTGTGGTGGCTGCTGGCCCGGCCGCCCAGGACGACCGCTGAGATCCTGCAGCGCGTCGCCATCGGTCTCGGCCTGGCCATGCTCCTGATGCCGGCCACCCGCTGGGGCTACCTGATCTACCCGGTGACACTGCTGGGCGCGGCGCTGCAGACGTGGCGGCCGGCGTTCCTGAAAACCCGGGTTCTCACATGAGATGGGTGGTTCTCGGCCTCGTCGCGGCCGCTTACGTCGTGTGGGGCGTGGTCACGTGGGTCCAGAACCTGCCCAACGGCGGTGACACAGCCGTCTACCAAGCCGGCGCGGCCAGCCTGTTGCACGGATTTCCCTTGTACGACAACGACATACTGCCGACAGAACCGGGATACGCGCGGCTGCCGTTCACCTACCCGCCGGTGGCCGCGCTGCTGTTCACGCCGCTCGTGATCGTTCCACCGCAGGTCGCGTGGGGGATCATGAACGCGCTGTCCGTCCTGGCGCTCGTCGGTGTCGTGTACGTCGTGCTGCGCAAGGTGCCGCGGCGGCCGTCGTGGCTGCGGCCGGAGTGGGGCGCGGTGCTCCTCGGACTCGGCCTGCTGCTGACCGAGCCCGTGCGGGTCAACCTCGGATACGGGCAGATCAACCTGTTGCTGATGGCGTTGGTCGTGCTGGACGTACTGGCGCCGACCAGGTTCGGCGGCGTGCTCGTGGGGGTCGCCGCCGCCGTGAAGCTGACGCCGTTGATCTTCGTCGTGCACTTCCTGCTGGTGGGGCGCAAACGGGACGCTCTGCGCGCGGCGGGGACGTTCGTCGGCCTCCAGGCGCTCATGTTCGCTATCGCGCCGCACGACGCGTACCGGTTCTGGACGCACACGGTGTTCGACTCGTCCCGGATCGGCCCGACGAACTGGTCGTGGAACCAGTCGCTCGGCGGGATGATCCGGCGGTTCAGCGAACAGGCGTCCTGGTCACAGCCTGTCGCGTACGGCATCGGCCTGGTGCTCGCGGTAGGCGCGGCGGTCCTGGTCAGGCGGTACCGGGACCGTCCCGCCTGGGCGATGCTCGTCACCGGCTACCTGGCGTTGCTGGTCAGCCCGGTGTCCTGGGTGCACCACTGGGTGTGGGCGGTGCCGCTCGTGGCCGTGCTCCTGGCCGAGGCCGGGTGCGGCAACAAGGTCGCGCGGTGGCTGCTGCCGGTGACCGTGCTGCTTTTCACACTGCCGATCCTGCGGTGGATCCCACACGGCGAGTTCCGGGAGTACTCCTGGACGGCGTTCGACATGATCTTCGGCAACGGGTTCGTGCTGTTCCCGGTGGTCGCCGGGGTGGTGCTGCTGGTCCGGTCCTCGCGACGGACCCCGGAGTTGGCGCAGGTAGGGTGACCTCTCCGTGGACCCCGTTACCGGCCTGCCCCGCGTCGGCATGGTGGGCGGCGGCCAGCTGGCCAGGATGACCCAGCAGGCCGCGATCGCCCTCGGCCAGTCGTTGCGCGTGCTCGCGATCTACTCGTCCGAACCCGCCGCCCTGGTCACCCCCAACGTCACCCTCGGACATCACACGGACCTGGACGCGCTGCGCGAGTTCGCGCGCACGTGCGACGTGATGACGTTCGACCACGAACACGTGCCCACCGAGCACCTCCGGGCGCTGGTCGCGGCGGGTGTCAAGGTCCATCCCGGCCCCGACGCCCTGATCCACGCGCAGGACAAACTGGTGATGCGGGACCGTCTGGCGGAGATGGGCGTGCCTGTCCCGGAGTACGCGCCCGTCACGGAGCCCGCGGACCTCGTGCGGTTCGGCTCGAAGTACGGGTGGCCGTGCGTGCTCAAGGCCGCGCGTGGTGGCTACGACGGCCGTGGCGTGTGGATGGTCGGCTCTGAGGCCGAGGCGGTGCCGTTGGCCACGGAACTCCTCGCGGCTTCAACGCCGTTGCTCGTCGAGGAGCGCGTGGAGATGAAACGCGAACTCGCTGCCTTGGTCGCGCGTTCGCCGTTCGGTCAGGGCGCGGCGTGGCCGACTGTGGAGACCGTGCAGAAGGACGGTATCTGCGTCGAAGTGCTCGCGCCCGCGCCTGACCTGTCTCCCGCGCTGGCCGCGGAAGCCCAGGAGTTGGCTCTGCGCGTGGCGTCCACGTTGGGCGTCGTGGGCGTGCTGGCGGTGGAACTGTTCGAGACACCGACCGGTCTCGTCGTGAACGAACTGGCGATGCGGCCGCACAATTCGGGGCACTGGACCATCGAGGGCGCCACGACATCCCAGTTCGCCCAACACCTCCGAGCCGTCCTGGACTACCCACTGGGCTCCACGGACCCGGTCGCGCCCGCCGTCGTGATGGCCAACGTCCTCGGCGCCGCCACCTCACCCTCGATGGGCCCGGACGAGCGTATGCACCACCTGTTCGCCCGATTCCGCGATGTGCACGTGCACTACTACGGAAAAGCCGAACGGCCAGGCCGGAAGATCGGTCACGTAACCGTTCTCGGCCAGGACATGGCCACCGCCCGCACCCGTGCGCGCCTCGCCGCGGACTGGCTGTCCACAGGCATGTGGACGGACGGCTACGACATTCACGGAGGAAACTAGTGGCGCACGTCGGCGTGATCATGGGCAGCGACTCCGACTGGCCCGTGATGTCCGCGGCAGCACAAGCACTGACCGAGTTCGACGTGCCCTACGAAGTCGGCGTCTACTCCGCACACCGCACTCCCCAGCGAATGCTCACGTACGCCACCGAAGCCGCGGCCCGAGGCATCCAGGTGATCATCGCCGGCGCGGGCGGCGCCGCCCACCTCCCCGGCATGGTCGCCGCCGCCACCGTCCTGCCCGTCATCGGCGTGCCCGTACCCCTGAAGTACCTGGACGGCATGGACTCCCTGCTGTCCATCGTCCAGATGCCCGCCGGTGTCCCTGTGGCGACCGTGTCCATCGGCGGAGCCCGGAACGCCGGGTTGCTGGCCGTACGGATCCTCGCCGCGAGCGACCCGGCACTGCAGCAGCGGATGGCCCAGTTCCAGGCGGACCTGGCCGCGATGGTCCTGGACAAGGACGCGGCCCTCAGGAGGACCGCCACGGAGTCGTGACCCGCGCTTACCGCGTTCGGGTGATACCACACAGTAACCGGTGTGGACGGGTGTGGGCATGGCAGGATGCCCGGCTGGGTCGCTCAGGAAAGGGGCCACCTTGGCGGGCGGGTTTGAGTGTTCGTTGTTGGAATTGGACGTCATCGGGGACGCGTGCGGTCTGGATGTCCGGCCGTTTCCGTTCGATGTCCCGGTGCACGGCGAGTTGATCGAGGACCGGGTGCGGTTGGTGGCGGCGGTGCAGCGCAGCCTGACCGGAAAGGGCCTGGCTGACCGCGATTCGTTGGCCCCCACCGTGGTGCGGTTGGTGGGATTGTTCGCGCGGCCCCAGTGGTCGATCGGCATGCTCGGCAGTGCGGGAACGCAAACCTATTGTGTTCGAACGGGATCGGACGGCCGCAGCGCGGTGCTCGCCCAGCGATGGGGAGAACTGGTTCGGTTCGACCCGATCACACCCGAGTCAGTGGTGCGTGAACTGGTGCGACTGTTGCCGCCGGCCAAACCCGGCCCAGGTGCCTCAGTCACCATCGCCTTGGCCAACGAATCGCGTACCCGCGGGAGGCATCGACGCGACGACGACGCGCCGGACACCTTCCTGCAACCCGGCCGACCCACACGCACCACAGACGGCGCGCAACTGGGCATTGCCCGGGACATTCTGCGACGCCCACGAGCGGGAGCCGGATACTTCATTGTGACCGAACGTGGCCCCAATGGAAGAGACGGCGAGCCGCAAACCATGAGTTGGCTAGACACCGACGCGGGCCGCTATGTGGTGCTCTCCTCAGTCGGCGCTGATGGCCAGCAGTACGCGACATACGCTCCCGCCGACCTTCAGCGCGTGGAAAACAATCTTGAACGTCTCGCCGGGCTGCGGCACTGACCAGGACAATTTCCGCCGGGTGGGTCAATGTCGTCCCGCGGTCGGCCGAAGGCGGTGGCCCGCTGCTATCGTATCCGTGCGCAGCGTGGCATGACGACCTTGGGGAGGGTTGATCATTGTGGCCGACGACTATCGCGGACTGCTCAGTGCCGTCGGGAGTCTCAACAGCGCCATCGACAAAGGTGTCTACATGGATTACGAGGGCGCCAAGCAACTGCTCACCTTTGTGCAACACAACCAGGCAGCCGTGGCAAAGGTGCGCGCGAGGGGGGATCGCCTGGCGCAGGTCCCACAACTGGGCGACACGCCAGCGGCGAATGTGTACATGCCGTATCTGCCCACCGTCGCGACAGACCAAACCCAGGGTCTGCTTCCCACGCTCAAGCAGCTTCAGGATCGGTTGGACGCCGCAGCGTCGAACATTCAGAAGTCGATCGACCTGTATCAGCAAACCGACCATGGACATGGTGTGTCGATGGTCCACATTTTCAACACCATGATGGCCTGACAACCAAGAAGGCGACGAGGCAACGTGAAGCGGTGCGCGATTCCTGCCGGTCTGGTGGCGATGTGCGTAGTGGTATCGGCCTGCCAAAACGGCGTCGCCGGCGTACCCACGTCGACTTCTGTCACCGGCACTCCACCTGGGAGCTCGACATCCAGCGTGGATTCCAGCAGCACACCGACTGGGGGCATGGCCACCGTGAACGCGTGTTCCCTGCTCTCCACGAGCGAGGCAACCAGCCTCGGGCTGCCCGGTGCGGGCTACAAAATGAACGCGGGTGCCAAATCCGGTTGTGAATGGGACGGGTCGAGCTTCATCGTCATCGTCGGCATCTTCACCACCGCCGGTCTGGCCGATGTGAAGGTCAACGGTGGCACAGTCAGTGACACTCAGATCGGACGCTATCCAGCCAAACAGTTGAAGGAAGTCAGCGGTGGCTGCATGTACTCGCTTGGCGTGACGGACAAGTCCCGGGTGGATATCGAAGTCACCGCCGTCAGTGGGGGTGATCCCTGTCCGGAGTCGCTGGCCGTGGCGACAGTGGTCGAGAAAAAGATCTCGTAGTCAGCGGTGCACCGGAGGAGAGGAGCGAACTGATGGTGGATCGGACGTCGATTGACGGGGGACAGCAGGCTCCGACGCCGACTGACGCTCAGGTGCAAGCGGCGCAGACAAAGTTCAACGTGCAGCAGTACCAGGACGAATACCTGTGTGCCGAGTTGCGGAAACTGGTGAAGACCATCCTGGGGCAGGATCCGAACTCTGTCGACACGGTGGATCCGGCGGCATTGGCGAACATGAAGCAGGGGTTGTATCCACGTGCGGCGCCGGCCGGGCCAGGGGTGGTCTACCGCGGGATTCCGCATCAGAAGCTGTACGACAGTGTGACCCAGGGCGCGGATGCCGGCCAGATCGGGGACATGGCCTCGGCCTGGCAGATGTCATCGGACGACCTGATCGAGGCGAGTCAGAGCAACGCCGCCCAAGTGTTGGCCGGCAGCGAGATCGCGTGGCAGGGACAGGGCGGTGACCAGGCACGGGCGGCCGTCGCGTCGCTGACCAACCAGGCCGGACAGGTCGGTCACGCGTCCATGGTGTCCGCGCAGTTGTATCAGCAGCAGGCAAACGCGCTGGCCCAGGCCAGGAACACCATTCCGAAACCGCCGGAGCCTCCGTTCGATCAGGCGGCCGCACAGCGGCAACTGTCCACGGTGACGGATCCGGTCGCGAACGCGAAGCTGGCCCAGCAGCAGTACGAGCAGTTCGCCGCCCAACAGCAGGCCCATGACCAGGCGGCCACGATCGTGGAATTGTATGACCGGGTGGTGACGCAGACTTCGCGGAACCAACCGGGCTTCGCGCCGCCACCACCGCCGCCGCCGCCAGGTCCGGGACCAGGTCCGCATCCGGGCGGACCAGCGTCACCCGGTGGTGGGTCCGGGAGCGGTTCGGGTGTGGGGCACGGACAGGGTTTCGCGGGTGGGGCGTCGGGACAGTCGGGGCCGGGTGGTGGGGCGCCAGGGGCGAGTGGTGGCGTGCCTGGCCAGGCTGGGTTCCCCTCGTTGGATGGCCAAGACGGGCGTGGTGGTGGGGCGCCAGTGTCTCCGTCGAGTTCGGACTTTGGCAGCGGCAGTTCGCGGCCTCCGGGCGGCCTGCCGTTCGGCGCCGGTGGTGGTTACCCAGGCGGTTCGGCGGGCGGGGACGGGTTCGGTGGCGGCATGGTCGGCCCCGGTGGCGGGTTTGCCGGGGGCGGGTTTGACGCGGCGCGTTCGGGCTACGGCTCTGGTGGGGGAGGCCGGTCCGGTGGGTACGGGCAGGCGTCAGGCGGTGCTGGCGGATCTGGTGGCGCTCGTGGATCCGGCGGTGCAGGTGGGTCCGGCGGTGATGGGGCTCGTTCGGGTGCTGGTGCCCTGGCCGCTGAAGAGGCGGCGCGGCAACGCGGCATGACTGGTGCGCGCGGTGCCGCCGGTGCACCCGGCGGGATGCCGCCGGGTGCCGCGCGTGGCGAGAAAGGCGAGGACGACGAACACAAACGCGCGTCGTACCTGCTGGAGCCGGACACCGACGGACTGTTCGGCGCCGACCAACGGGTGCCGCCACCGGTGATCGGCGGCTGACCGAAGTCAGCCCCTGAGCAGGGAGCGGGCCATGACCTGGCGTTGGATCTGGTTGGTGCCCTCGTAGATCTGGGTGATTTTGGCGTCGCGCATCATTCGCTCGACCGGGAAGTCGCGGGTGTAGCCGGCGCCGCCGAAGAGTTGGACCGCGTCGGTGGTCACCGACATGGCTGTGTCGGAGGCGAAGCATTTGGCTGCGGCGGCCACGAAGCCGGTGTTGGGTTCGTTTCGTTCGGCTTTGGCGGCGGCCACGTAGACCATGTGGCGGGCCGCTTCGGTTTTCATGGCCATGTCGGCGAGCATGAACTGGACGCCCTGGAAGTCGGCGATCGCTTTGCCGAACTGCTTGCGTTCCTTGACGTACGCGATGGCCGCGTCCAACGCGCCCTGGGCGATGCCGACGGCTTGGGCGCCGATGGTGGGGCGGGTGTGGTCCAGGGTGCGCAGGGCCGTCTTCAGGCCGGTGCCGGGTTCGCCGATGATCCGGTCCGCCGGGATCACGCAGTTCTCGAAGTAGATCTCGCGGGTCGGCGAGCCCTTGATGCCGTGCTTGCGTTCCTTCGGGCCGACCGAGAAGCCCGGGTCGTCGGCGTGCACGACAAAGGCCGAGATGCCCTGGGACGGCTTGGCCGCGTCCGGGTCGGTCACCGCCATCACGGTGTACCAGGACGACTCACCCGCGTTGGTGATCCAGCATTTCGTGCCGTTGAGCACCCACTGGTCGCCTTCGAGGCGGGCGCGGGTCCGCATCGCCGCGGTGTCCGAACCGGCTTCGCGCTCGGACAACGCGTACGAAATGGACGTTTGGCCGGCCGCCAGTGACGGCAGCACGAGCTTCTTCAGGTCCTCGGAGCCGGACAGGATGATCGGCATCGAGCCGAGCTTGTTCACGGCCGGGATCAGCGAGGACGACGCGCACACCCGCGCGACCTCCTCGATCACGATGCACGTGGCGACCGCGTCCGCGCCTTCGCCGCCGTACTCCTCCGCGATGTGCGGCGCCGCGAACCCGGACCGGACCAGCGCGTCCCGCGCCTCGGCCGGGTAGCGCTCGTTCTCGTCGCAGTCGGCGGCGTAGGGCGCGATCTCCTTCTCGGCCAGCGCACGGACCGCCTCACGCAGTGCGTCGTGCTCCTCCGCCAGCTGGTAAATGCCCGCGTTCACCCTTGTCCGCCTTCCACGAATACGTCCTCAAGCTCTCCGATGTTAGCGCGCGTTCACAACCCGGAGCTTGTGTCGTGAGCCGCACTTGGCTTTAGTCGAGTGATGACGCGTCCCGCACTCGACTATCCCGAGGTCCCTGTCGGCGCGATCCTGGCCGGCGCGGCCCGCCGCTTCGGCGACCGGACGGCGTTCCGGCACCACGACGACGAACTGACCTTCAGCCGGCTCTGGACCCAGGCATGCCGGTTCGCGAACGGCCTGGTCGGCCGCGGTGTCCGGCCCGGGGACCGGGTCGCCCTGGTGATGCCGAACTGCCTGGCGTTCCCGGTCGCGTACTACGGGCTGCTGCTGGCCGGGGCCACGTTCGTACCGGTCAACCCGCTGATGCCGGAGCCAGCCGTCCGCGCCCAGATCGAGGACGCCGAGGCCAAGGTGGTGCTCAAGGCGGCCGATGTGGCCACGGTCGGGCAGGGACAGCCGGACACGCCGCCGGACGTCGAGATCGACATCCACCACCACCTGGCGCACCTCGCGTACACGGGCGGGACGACCGGGCTGTCGAAAGGCGTCCGGCTGCCGCACCGCAACGTCGTGGTCAACACGCTGCAGTTCGCCTGCTGGCAGACCGGCGGCGTGCCGGCGCTGGACGACGAGGGCGGGCTCGTCCTCAACCAGGTGAACGACCCCGGCGAGTACCGCGCTCGGGTGGGCGCGGGGGTGGCCATCAACCTGACCCCGTGGTTCCACGCGATGGGCACGATCGCCGGGCTGAACGTGACGATCCTGGCCGGCACGTCCGTCGTGCTGCACGACCGGTTCGACCCCGTCGCGTACCTCGCCGACGCCGAGAAACGCCAGGTCACGTACGTGGGTGGCGCGCCCGCGCTGTTCGCGGGACTGCTGGCGTGCCCGGCCATCCACACCACGGACCTGTCCTCGGTGACCGGGATCGGGTCCGGCGCCGCGCCCATGCCGATGGAGATGACCAGGGCATTGCAGCGGCTCATGCCCAAGGCGGTGATCGTCGAGGGCTACGGCCTCACCGAGGTCACCATGGGCGCCGCCAGCTCGCCAGTGGCCGTGTCCGCGACGCGCAAGGTCGGCACGGTCGGCCTGCCCGTGTTCGACACGGAGATCAAGGTCGTGCCGGTGGAGGGCGGCGAGGAACCGCTGCCGGCCGGCGAACGCGGCGAGGTGTGCATCCGTGGCCCGCAGGTGATGCTGGGCTACCACAACCGGCCGGCCGACACCGCGGACGTGCTCGTCGACGGCTGGCTGCACACCGGCGACATCGGCGTGCTCGACGCCGACGGCTATCTGTCCATTGTGGATCGCAAGAAGGACATGCTGATCTACAAGGGGTACAACGTCTACCCACGGGAGCTGGAGGAACTGCTGGTCGCGCACCCTGGGGTGGTGATGGCCGCGGTCGTCGGGCGCAAGTCGGTGGAGGTCGGCGAGCTGCCGGTGGCGTTCGTCGTGCCCGCCCGGCCGGACGTCACGGCCGAGCAGTTGATGGCGGACATCAACGCGAAAGTCGTGCCGTACAAGCGACTGCGCGAGGTCATCCTCACCGACCAGATCCCGGTTTCGGCCGCTGGTAAGATCCTCAAACGAGAACTCCGCCAACTCTTGTTAGAGAGCTCGTGAGCAACCATTTCCGCCCGTCGCCGGGTCGCATGGGACTTGCCGCCGCGGTCGCGCTGGTCCTGGTTGTCGCCGGGTGCGGCAGCGACACGCCGAAGACGACGACCAAGCCGCCAGACATCGGGGCAGCCGGCGCCCCGCTGCGCGGCCACACGTACCTGTCCGACAGCGTCACCGACCAGGGGCAGGCGCACACGCTGGTCGCCGGGACCCGGGTGTCCATCCAGTTCGAGGACAGCGGGGACGTGGTCGCCCAGGTCGGGTGCAACTCGATCGTCGGGCCGGTGAAGCTGGACAGCGGCAAGGTCGCGGCCGACCTGGCGATGACCCAGAAAAGCTGCGACGACGACCTGGACAACCAGGACAAATGGCTGTACGACGTGCTCAACGGCGATGCCACCTGGAAGCTGGACGGCTCGACGCTGCGGATCGCGTCCGGGGCGACCGAGATCGTGCTGAGCGAGGCGAAGAACGTGCCGCTGACCGGCACCACCTGGCAGATCGACTCGATCGTCGGCGGCGACACCGGCACCACCACCCCGCCGAAGGGGTCGCTGGTGTTCACCGACCGGAAGGTCACGGTGTCCACCGGCTGCAACACCGGCGAAGGCGACTACCAGGCCGCCGGCCAACGCCTCGCGGTGTCCACTGTGGCCATGACCCGCAAGGCGTGCCCGCCGGACCTGGCCGAGACCGAACAGGCGATCCTCGCGGTCCTGTCCGGCGACGTCGACTACAAGATCGAGGGCCGGGTGCTGACGCTGACCAGCGCGGCCGGCACCGGGCTGCGCCTTCAGGCCGCGAACTGAGTCAGCGACAACGTGTTGCCGTCGGGGTCGGTGAACCAGGCGACCTTGCTGCCGTCCGGGGTGGTCCAGACACCGAGGTCGTCCTGGCCCATCCCGTCATAACGGGTGAACTTCACGCCGCGTTCGGTCAACGTGCGGATCGTCGAGTCGATGTCGTCGACCCGCCAGCCGAGCACGGTGAACGGTTGCGGCGTGAACGAGTCCACTTTGGTCACCCGAATGCCGGGCAGGACCAGCGCGAACGGCGTCACCGCCAGCACGGTCAACCAGAGCGCGCCCTCGTAGAACTCGCGTGACCGCGCCAGGTCGGTCGACGCGGCGAACGCGATCGGCTCGTCGAGCACTGTCATACCTCCGGGATCGGGACCGCCCGCTCGGCCGTGCGGTGGGCGTCGAGCTTGGCGGGATCAGGGTGGGTGACCTGGACCAGGGAGCCGCCGCCGGCCAGCACCGCGAGCAGCCCGGACAGCACGCCGTCCGGGAAGTTCCAGTCCTGAGTGGACAGAACGCGGGCGTTGACCGCCTTGGCCCTTGCGGTTTTCACCACGTCGTCGACGGTCAGGTCGAGCAGCGCCGGGGTGTCGCCGGGGACGTCCACGAACGGCGTGAAGTCGTCGCCGAAGATCCGTGACTCGGCGATGTAGTCCAGCGCCCCGGCGGGCGGGTCACCGCGCAGGCCCATGCCCATCGGGTCGAGCGACACCACTGCCCGTGGGCCGGTGACCGTCGAGTCCACTGTGGTCAGTGTGATCGCCGCGCCGGTCGGGTCCGTGGTGACGTGGGCCCCGCACCACCAAGCGCCGAGCAGCACCCCCGCGGTCTGCCAGTGCGCCGGCAGCAGCACCGCGACATCCGTCCCCGGTTCGACGTCGAACTCCTCGGTCAACCAGTTCGCGGTCTTCGCCGCCCAGTTGGCCAACGTGGCCACGGACAGCTCGACGCGGGTGCCCGCGAGGTCGTCGTAGTGGGTGATCAGCGGACGGGACTGGTCGCCCCGCAGCAACGGCCGGAACAGCGCCTCTGTCACGGACATCAGTCCACGCACCGCACACCGTCGATGATGTTCGGCTGCTGCTGCGGCTGTTCCCCGTTGAGCCGCAGCGGCCCGTTGGACGCGAAGTTCGACGGCTGCCGGCCGAGCAACTGGGCCACGAACGTCTTCACCGCGGGGACGTCCACGGTGATGATGCTCTGGCCGCGTTCGTTGCGGGCACCGACCTCCTTGACCGGGATCGTGGTGAAGTCCACCTGGCCGGTCGACATCGCGCTGAGCTGCCTGGCCAGCGTCAGCAGGTCCAGGCCCGGGTCGACGACCACGGACTTCGCCGCCGCGTCGGTCAGCCGCGACAGCTTCCCTGGATCGGTCAGCGTGCCCGCGGTGAGCACCTGCTGCATGGCCGCGCTGAGGAACACCTGCTGACGCACGATCCGGTCAAGGTCGCCGCGCGGCAGGCCGTCGCGCTGCCGGACGAACGACAGCGCCGCGCCGCCCCTGATCGTCTGCACGCCCTTGCGGAAGTTGGCGCCCGAGTTCGGGTCGCTGGTCGAATGGTTCAGACACACCGTCACACCGCCGACCGCCTCGGTGAGCAGATAGAACCCGTACAGGTTCACTTCGGCGTAGTGGTCGACCCGTACCCCGGTCAGGTTCTGCACGGCCTGCGCCAGCGCGGACCGGCCGACCCGGTCGGACTCGCGCTCGATCTGGCCCCTGTCCTTGACGCCGTCGGCCGTCATCTGCTGCGCCTTGAGGTACTTCGTGGCGCCGTAGGCCGCGTTGATCTTGTCGTCGCGGTAGCCCGGGATGGACACGTACGTGTCGCGCGGGATGGAGATCGCGTAGCCCTTCGCGCCGTTCTTCGGCAGGCGCAACAGGATGATCGTGTCCGTGTTCACGCCGTCCGCCGCCTCGGTCCGCAGCTCCCTGAGCACCGACGCCGGCAACGGGTTGCCCTTCGCGTCGGTCCGGGTGTCACTGCCGACGATCAGGATGTCCTCGGCGCCGTCCTCGGCCGGCGGCGCGTTCTTCTGCACCTCCGGGCTCAGCACGTCGGACGTGTTCGTGTTCTCGTTCACGGTGTTGACCGTGTTCCGCGCCAGCCCGGCGGCGGCGAGGGCGGCGGCGGACGCCAACGCGACCACGACCCGGGCGGCGATCCACGCGGCTCGCTTCGCGCGCCCCCTCGGTTTCGGTGCGCTCTCGGCAGGTTCGTCCGCGACCGGGTCCTTGTCCTGCGCCACCGGCTCGTCGGGAACCTGTGTCACCGGCTCGTCGGGAACCGGGTCCTCGTCGTGCGTCACCGGTTCGTCGGCCACCGGAACTCCTCCCACCCCAGCATTCGTGTACGAGCGTAACCGCCCTCGGTTCGCCGGGAACGAACGCCACCCGAAGGACCGCCCGTTGGGGCGACTCCGCGGCGATCCCCGGCCGGCATCAGTTGACGCAGGTCACACCGTTGGCGTTGATCGGTGGCGACGTCGGTGTGACGTTTGTGGACGATGTGCCCCCGCTGGTCGGCGGCGCGCTGGTCTGGACCTGGTGACCGGTCGCCGGCTGGTAGTTCTTTCCCAGCACCGCGCGGACTTCGCCGGTTTTCAGCGTCGAGTCGACGGTCAGCGTGAACTGCCCGCCGAGCGCCAGCTGCACCTGTTGCGCGGAATCCTCTTCGCCGGGCCGGTAGTACAGCGTCGACGTCGGCTGTGCCGCCGTGTCGGTGACTGTCCCAGGCAGGAAACCCTTACCCTTCAACACCGCCTGTGCCGACGCGGCCGCTCCCCGGATCGGTGACGCGTTCCGCACGTCGACCGTGACCGTGCCCGGCGCGAAGGGTGTGCTGGTGGGTGCGGTGGACGACGTCGGCGGGGCGGACGGGGCCGGCGGGTGGTCGTCGCGGGTCAGTGCGGCGACGAAGTCGTGCACCTGCTTGGGGTCCACCTTGATCACGTCCGCGCCGCCGATCTTGGCCGGCCCGACCGTCGGGATCGTGTAGAAGTCGATGGCACCGCTGGACAGCCCGGACATCTGCTGGGCGAACGTGGTGATGTCCCACCCCGAGGACAGCACCACCGACTTCTTGATCGCCGTGGTCAGGTCGTTCAGCTTGGACATGTCGGTCAGCACGCCGGTGGACAGCACCTTCCGGGCCAACGCGCCGATGAACACCTGCTGCCGGACGATCCGGTCGAAATCCCCGTTCGGCAGTTCGTAGCGCTGGCGTACGAACGACAGCGCGTCCGCGCCCGACACGGTCTGCACGCCGGCCGGGAACCTCGCGCCGGACTTCTGCTCGTCCACCGCCTTGTTCAGGCACACCTCGACACCGCCGATGGCCTTGGTGATGTCGTAGAAGCTGGCCAGGTTCACCTCGGCGTACTTGTCGATGGTGACCGCGTTGCCGATCAGCTGCTCGATCGTGGTGATCAGGTTGATCCGGCCCTGCTTCTTGGCCACGTCCTCGGCCTGCTTCGGCGGGACGTTGCGCTGGTCCTTCATGACGTCGTTGAACTTGTACACGAACGCCGAGTTGAGCTTGTGGCTGCCGAAACCGCCGTTGATCGTCACCCACGAGTCGCGCGGGAACGAGATGGCGACCGCGCGCCTGCCGTCGGTCGGGATGTGCACGAGGATCATCGTGTCGGTGTTGCGTTCACCGTCGTTGATGCCGCCGTGCAGGATGTCCATGACCTCCTTGGGCAGCGGGTTGCCGTACGAATCGGTCCGGCTGTCCATGCCGACGAGAAGGATGTCCTGTGCGCCGTCGAGCGGCTTCGGGCCGGCCTTCTGCACGTCCGGCGGGATCACGTCGGTGGTCACCACATCGGCGTTGACGTCACGGTATGTGACGTAGGCGTAGGCGGTGAAGGTCAGCACGAAGATCGACCCGAGTGCGATCACGCACCGTGCCATGTACAGCGCGATCCGATAACCGCCCCTGGACAAGGTCGCCTCCTGGATCTCCCGCCTCGACCCACATTACTGAACATCGCCGTAAAACGGCGGTGTACCGGTAATACGCCCAGCACCCCTGAACGGTTGGCTGGCGATTTAGGCCCGCATGAAAGACTGCGACCCGTTACCACCTAGTGAGAGGCTGACGGATGCGTGTTCTGGTGACCGGGGGTGCGGGCTTCATCGGCTCCCATTACGTTCGGGAGGCGCTGTCGGGCGCGTATCCGGAACTGGCCGACGCCGAGATCATCGTGCTGGACAAGTTGACGTACGCGGGCAACGAGGCCAACCTCGCGCCGGTCGCCGACAACCCCCGGCTACGCTTCGTACGCGGCGACATCTGTGACATCTCCCTGGTCAGCGAGCTGATGCGGGGCACCGACCTGGTCGTGCACTTCGCCGCCGAATCACACGTGGACCGGTCCATCATGGCCGCCGCCGACTTCGTGCTGACCAACGTGCTGGGCACCCAGTACCTGCTGCAGGCCGCGCTGGACGCGGAGGTCGGCAAGTTCGTGCACGTGTCCACCGACGAGGTGTACGGCTCGATCGACGAGGGCTCGTGGCCGGAGGAGCACCCGCTGCTGCCGAACTCGCCGTACTCGGCCTCCAAGGCGTCGTCGGACCTGATCGCCCGCTCCTTCCACCGGACGTACGGGCTGCCGGTGTGCATCACCCGGTGTTCGAACAACTACGGGCCGTACCAGTTCCCGGAGAAGGTCATGCCGCTGTTCGTGACCAACCTGCTGGACGGCCACAAGGTCCCGCTGTACGGCGACGGCCTCAACGTCCGTGACTGGCTGCACGTGGACGACCACTGCGCGGGTATCCAGCTGGTCGCCGACAAGGGCCGGCCGGGTGAGGTCTACAACATCGGCGGTGGCACCGAGCTGCCGAACAAGGAGCTGACCCAGCGGCTGCTGGACGCGGTCGGCCGGGACTGGTCCATGGTCGAGCCGGTCACCGACCGTAAGGGCCACGACCGCCGCTACTCGGTGGACATCACCAAGATCAGCACGGAACTGGGATACGCCCCGCGGGTGCCGTTCGACCAGGGCCTGCGTAGCACGGTCGAGTGGTACCGCGACAACCGTTCGTGGTGGGAGCCGTTGAAGAAGCGGGCTGCGCTCGCGTCATCCCGATGACCGCGCTCGCGATCCTGGTGCCGGGCGGCACCGGGCAGCTCGGCCACGACCTCGCGGTCGGCGCGCCGGCCGGGTCGGTGGTGCGGGCCCCCGCGCGGGCCGAGCTGGACATCAGCCAGGCCGGTCCCGTAGTCGAAGCCGTCGATGGGCTGGTCGCGGCGGCCGGCGACCGCCCGCCGGTCGTGATCAACGCGGCCGCCTACACCGCGGTGGACGCGGCCGAGACCGACCAGGACAAGGCGTTCGCGGTGAACGCGGACGGCCCGCGGCTGCTCGCGGCGGTGTGCGCGTCCCGGCGGGTGCCGCTTGTGCACGTGTCCACCGACTACGTCTTCTCCGGGGACAAGACCGGACCGTACGAAGTGGACGACCCGGTCGGCCCGAAGTCGGTCTACGGCACGACGAAGCTCGCCGGCGAGAACGCGATCCTCCGGTCCGGTGTGGACGGTTGGGTGGTCCGGGCCGCGTGGGTCTACGGGGCGAACGGCAACAACTTCGTCAAGACGATCACCCGGCTTGAATCCGAACGCGCCACACTGTCCGTTGTGGACGATCAGCGCGGCTCGCCCACCTGGACCGTGGACCTGGCCGCCGGCCTGCTGGAACTGGCCGGGCGGATCGTGGCCGGCACCGCGCCGGAAGGGCGTGTCCTGCACTGCACCGGCGGCGGCGAGACCACCTGGTGCGGTTTCGCGCGGGCGATCTTCGAAGAACTCGGCGCCGACCCCGCCCGGGTACAGCCGTGCACCACGGCGGACTTTCCCCGCCCGGCCAGCCGGCCGAAGAACTCGGTGCTGTCCCCGACCGCTTGGAATGACGCCGGCCTGACCCCGATGCGGCCGTGGCGTGAGGCGCTCACCAAATCGTTCCAGGCGAACAGTTAGGCGGTCGCCCGGCGGTACGCGGCGACGGTCGCCTCGGCGCAGCGCCGCCAAGTGTACTCGCCCGCGTGGGCCCGCCGGACGGCCAGGGTTGCCGGTGTCGGCGGTTCCCGCAGGGCAGCGGTCAGCGCCAGCCGCAGGGCGTCCAGGTCGCCGAACGGCACCAGGGTGGCGTGCCCGCCGGCCACTTCGCGCAACGCCGGCAGGTCCGTACAGACCACCGGCACGTCACACGCCATCGCCTCCAGCACAGGCAGGCCGAAGCCCTCGTCCCGGGAGGGCAACACCAGCGCGGACGCCCCGGCCACCACGTTCCGAAGGTCCACATCGGACAGGTAGCCGACCGGGTGCACCCGGCCGGACGCGGCCCGGTGTCCCGGCCCGGCCAGCACCAGCGGCGGCAGGTCGACGGCCGAGTCGTGCGCCTTCAGCAGCCAGTCGAGCCGTTTGCGCGGCCCGGCCGCACCCACGAACAGCAGGTACTCCTCAGGCAGGCCAAGGCGTTTACGCACCTGGTCGCCGGGTGGGCGGGCGGTGAACCACGCCGGGTCGATCCCCAACGGCGTCACCGTGACCCGCTCGGCCGGCAGGTCGAGGCGTTCGGTCACCACGTCCGCGACGGCCTGGGACGGCGTGCACACCATCGCCGCCCGGTGCGCCGACCGCCGGACCAGCTCCGGCAGGTCCCGGTCACCCGGCGGCAGTTCCTCAGGCGCGTCAAGGAAAGCAAGATCGTGCACGGTGAGCACGCCCGCCGCCCGCAGGGACGCGGGCAGCACGAAGTTCGTTCCGTGCACCACGTCGGTGAACCCGGCGAACAGCTCGATCGGCGGGAACGGCCCACGCAGCCAGCATTTCCGCAACAGCCGCGCGGACACGGGCATTCCCCGGGCCCGTGAGCCGTGCGGCAGCACCTTGCGGAGCTTCCGCCAGCCGCGCAGGGTGAACGCGACGGCTCGCATGTCAACCTCAGGCATGGACGCGAGCTCCTCAGCCAGGGCAGCGGTGTATCTGCCCACGCCGGTCCGGTCGCCGAGCAACGGCGTCCCGTCCAGCAGTACCCGCAACCTGCCTTTAGTGGTCACCGCCGGAGGTCCTTCGGGGTCTCGACGGCCCAGCTTCCCACTGGACGCGCGGACCGGAAGGCCCAAGTACAACCCGGTACGAGGGCCTTCCGGCCGCACGCCCAGTGGAAACCTGGATCCGCCGAATACCCTCGAAGGACCTCCGGCGGTGACCACTTGGCCAACGTGTTACCTCCCTTGCCGCAGTACCCGGCGGATCCGGCCGCCGGCCCGCTTGGCCAGCTCGCCCGGTCCGCCGGCGTTCAGGTACTCCTTCATCAGCGCCAGGTCCCGGCGCATCACCCCGACCGCGCCGAGCGGCTCCTGCGCCACCAACGGCCCGGTCCCGGTGAGACGGTCCGCGGCCGGCCGCGGGTTCCGGCAGAACTCGACCAGCGGTGCGAGCACTGTCTCCCAGGTATACCGCTCCCGGACAGCCTGGATGCGAACTTGGCAGGTTTTGCCGAACTCCTCGTCGTACAGCACCCGCTCCAGGGCGTCGGCGAGCGCTTCCGGGTCCTCGGCCGGCACGACCACGCCGAGACGTTCCTGCGCCACCAGGTCGGCGAACGAGTCGCCGGCGGTGGTCACGATCGGCAGCCCGGCCCAGAGGTAGTCCAACACCCTGGTGCGGAACGCGAACGTCGTCTCCACGTGCTCGAAGTGCGTGGTCACGCCGCAGTCGGCGGACAGCAGCCAGTTCTGCCGCTCGTCGTACGGCACCCACGTCTCGTTGAAGAACACGTTGCGGCCCACCAGGTCCAGCCGGTGCGCCAGGGCGCGGGTCCGGGTCGCCATGTCCATCTCGCCGACGTCCGGGTTCGGGTGCCGCATGCCCAGGAACAGCAGCTTCGCGTCGGTCCGGCGGTGCCGCAGCCGGTCGAAGGCGTGCAACAGGGTCAACGGGTCGAACCAGTTGTAGATCCCGCCGGCCCAGATCGTCAGCTTGTCATCCGGTTTGATGCCCTGCACCAGTTCCCGCGGGCCCGGACCGGTGCGCTCCGGCGGTTTGGCCGACAGGCCGAACGGCGCGACCGCCAGCAGCGACCGCACGGACGGGTCGCTGTCGTAGAGCGTCGGGTTCAGCCGGCCGATCGCGCCGAGGTGGCCGAGCCAGAAGTGGCGCTGGCGTTCGGACGCGCACAGGAAGAAGTCGCCCCGCAGCAACTGGTTGCTGAGCACCTCGGTGACCACTTCGACCACGTGCGCGCGCCGGGCGTCGGTCAGGTCCTTGCCCTGCTCCAGCTGTTCCAGGTGCATCGGGTCGTAGATGTCGCAGACCAGGATCTTGCTGGCGAACTTGAGCTCCTGCACCTGTTCGAGCACATGCCCCTGCATGATCACCACGTCGGCCCACTCGACGTCCGGGCTGACCTTGCTCTCGTGCGTGTACCGCACCTGGAACGGCGCGGGCGGCGGGTCGGAGTGCGGGTTCATCGTGACCAGCCGGACGTCATGGTCGCCGGACAGCACGTCGGCCATGTTCCACGCGCGGATCGCCGGCCCGGCCATCCGTTCGGTGATCGCGTCCGACGTCATCACCAGGATGTTGCGCCGGTACCCGTACACCTCGCCCAGGTCGAGCGTTTCGGACAGGGCCCGGTGGGCCATCAGGTACGGGATCTCCGGGGACGCGGGCTCCATCGCGTTGCGCATCAGCTTCAGCAGGTCGCCGTCCGACCGGACCCGGGCGGCCTGCTCGACCGCCCGGGACTCCTTGAGCGAGGGCAGCATCTCGATGAACTGGTCGATGGCGAACAGGGCGGCCGCCGAGACCCGGGGGATCGCGATCGGGTCGCTGTCGTCCGGTCCGTCCAGCCGGCGTTTGGTGATGTCCAGCTGGGTCGTGTCGATCTCACCGCGGGCGGTGGCCCGCCGGACCGACAACGCCAGCGCGGCCGGCAGCACCATGGCGAGCGTCTTGTCCGAGACGTTCTTGTACAGGGACGCGAGCGCGTTTCGCTCCAGCAGGTACGTCTCGCGGGACGAGTCCACGTCGGCCATCGACCGGTGGTGGCGGTGGTACGCGACCGACGCGGGTTCGTATCGCACCCGCCAGCCCCGCAGGTTCAGCCGCCAGCCGAGGTCCACGTCCTCGTAGAACATGAAGAACCGCTCGTCGAACCCGCCGAGCCCACGGAACGTGTCGGCCCGGACGAACAGCGCCGACCCCGTGCCGAACAGCACGTCACGCGGAGTGTCGAAGCGGCCGTCGTCAGGTTCACCCTGATGGGTTTTGTAGCCCATGCCGAACCACGTCAGCCCGCCGTCGACGAAGTCGACCTTCTCGCCTGTCCAGTCGAGCACCTTGCTCGCCACCGCGGCCACCGTCGGCTCGGCCAGCAGCATGTCCACCGCGGCCCGCACCCAGTCCTGATGCGGCCGGGCGTCGTTGTTCAGGAACGCCACGACGCTGCCCTTGGCGTGCTGAACGCCCAGGTTGCAGCCACCGGCGAAGCCCAGGTTGGTCGCTGACTCGACGACCTTCACCCCAGGCACGTTCGCCTTGATCCGCTCGACGCTGCCGTCGTCGGACCTGTTGTCCACGCAGATGACCTGAAGCCGGTCCGCGGGGTACGCCAGGTCGTCCCGCAGCGACCGCAGGCACGTGATCGTGTCGTCGGCGCCGCGGTAGTTGACCACGACCACGGACACCACCGGTAGCAGCGCGTCGTCCGGCACAACACCTCCTGGGGACTCTGGTTCCCCATAAGCCTGCCTCATCGTGCGAAGCGGCCCGCCAGTGGTTAGCCTGCGGCGGTGGTCAAGCGTGTGATCGCCGCTCTGCTGCTGGTCGGGACCCTCCCGGCCGGCGTCGCCGCCGCGGACCCGCCACCCGCCGTCCCCCCTGGGTGTGCCGGCGGGGTCGCGCCCAACCCCAGCGTCGAGCAGGTGGCCGCCAACCGACAGCCGGCCGGCTACACCTTCGAACCGACCTGGAGCGTTCCCCCAGGCACCCCGGACGACCAACAACCCCGCCTGTCCACCGAACCCGCGCAGGCCTCGGACGGCAAGCTCAACGCGGTCATCGCCACTCCCGCAGGCCGGGTGAGCACGGCCTACGAGACGATCCCCACGGTCGTCCCCCGCGGCACGTACAGCCTGACGGTCTGGGCCGGCACCAGCGACCTGTCCCACAACCAGCCGATCGGCCTGCGGTTCTACGACGCCCAAGGCCGCCAGGTGGCCGAACGGTCGGTGCAGGCGAATCACTTCATTGACACGGACAAGAAGCTGGGCAGGTTCGACCTCGGCCCAGCCATGGCCCCACCGGAGACCGTGATGGTCCGCTTCTTCGTCGCGACAAACGCGAACTGGGTCAAATGGGACTGCGTGTACCTGACCGTCGACCCACCCGACTCCTGATCCACGACGGCGCCATCACCAGCACCTCGCCGAGCACACGGATCCGCAGGCCGAGCCGGAAATTGGCGGCCTGGGGCACGTTCCGGCGGACCGGCAGCAGGGCTGTGATGGCGGCGAAGCGGGCGATCTCGCGAGCGGCGATGAGCAGGGGCGCGCAGCGCAGCAGCATCAGGAGCCGGTTGCGCTCGTTCCACCGGTGGAACGGCACTGACCCGGGCTTCGTGGTGGCGCCGTGGACGTGCACGACCTCGGCTTTCGGCACCGAGACGATCCGCCAGCCGGCGAGTCGCAGCCGCCATGACGTGTCGGTGTCCTCGTAGTAGCAGAAGAACTCGGTCGGGACACCGCCGACCTGGCGGAGGGCGTCCGTGCGGACCAGGGCCGCTCCGCCGCAGAAGCCGAAGACCGGGCCGTCGGTGACGTCCACGCCGTGACCGTCGCGGGTCAGGCCCACGCCGATCGACTGGACGTCGCCGTCGAGCGTCAGCAGTTTTGAGCTGGCCGCCGCGGCGCCTGGGTCGGCGTCCAGGGCGTCTTCCAGTGCGCCCAGCCAGCCGGGTGTGGGCATGGCGTCGTCGTTCAGCCAGGCCATGTACGGGGTTGTGCACTCCGCGAGGGCGGCTTGGATTCCGCCCGCGTAGCCGGTGTTCACCGGCAGGCGCAGGACCGGGACCGGGTAGGCGGCCGCCAGGTCGCCGCTGCCGTCGTCGGAGGCGTTGTCCACCACCAGGATCCGATGTGGACGGTCCTGGGCGGCCAGTGCGGCCAGGCAGGCGGTGATGTGGTCGCGGCCGCGCCAGGTCACCACCACGACAGTTGTTCTCATTGTCCTCGCCTCGCTCGGACGTGCCTGGCCGCCGCAGGCCGATCATTCCACCCCAGCCCACGCGGCCGGCATTCGCCTATGTGGGCTGCGGGCACAGAGCGTGACTGAGCATTCCGGACACGTCGGGCTTCTCGGTCGTCTCCTTGGTGAATGTCAAGGTGACCGCGCGCTTGTCCCTCGTCACGCCAGAAATGGTGAAGAAACCGTAGATGCCACCAGTGTGGCCGATATATTCGGCGCCACACGGCAATGTGGTCGAGCCGATGCCGAGCCCGTAGGTCAAACCGGGATCGGGTCCGGTCGGGACACCGGCAAGCATTTGCTCAAGCTCACGCGCCTTGACCACTTGTCCGGCGACAACAGCGGCATAGAAACGGTTCAGGTCGACGCCGGTGGAAACAATGGAGCCGGCCGCCCATGGCACCGATGGTTCGACGCGTGAGACATCGGTGACCGTGCCGGCGATGGTGGCGTAACCCTCGGGGTGTGGACCTCGGATATCGAGTTCGCCGGTCGCCGGGAGGTAGGTGTCCTGGAGGCCGAGTGGGGTGATGACGCGGCGTTGAAGTTCGTCGCCGAACGGTTTGCCGGTGACGCGTTCGATGAGCATCCCGACGACGATGTAGTTGGTATTGCTGTAGGCGTACCGCGAGCCCGGTGCGAAGTCCGCGGGACGGCGCAGCGCGATCGCGACCTCTTCGGCCGGTGTCGCCGTGCGCTTCTCGACCCCCGCGAGGTACTCGTTGACCTCGGGGTTCGCGGCGAAGTCGGGCAGCCCGCTCTGGTGGCGCATCAGCTGACGGACGGTGATGGCGTGTCCGTCGATGCCGTCGCCGCGTAACAATCCGGGGAGATAGGTTTCCACCGGCTCGTCGAGTGACACCTTGCCCTCGGACACTAATTGCAGCAGTACCACGCTGGTGAATGTTTTGGTGATGCTTCCCGCGCGGACGCGTTGCTGCGGCGCGGTGGGAATTTTGGTCTTGCTGTCACGGTCGGCGACACCGCTGGTGAGGGTTACAGTCGCACCGTCCTCGGTGATCGTGGCGATCGCGCCGGCCGCGCCTAAACCGACCATCCGGTCGATGTCGGCTTGAACGGCGCGAACTCGGGTTTCCTTCACTCCGTCGGTGGTCTTGATTCTGAGGTCCATGGCGCATCCGGCGATGAGGACAAACGCGGAAGTTGTTGCGAGAATGGGTATCAGACGCACACCGGTCAAGTTATTGGGAAACGACCGCGCGGCACATCGGGGGGAAACCCCGGACTTCGCCGTGCCGGGGATCAGCCCAGCGGATGAGGCGCGCTCCACCGGATGCCGATTAGGGTGCTCAGGCCGGCGGGTCGGTCGCTGCCCACGTCCGGCCGGCGTGGCACCCTGTTCGGGTGCCCGAGCTGGTCGTGCTCACCGAGCAACTCCTGGCCCCGGTTCCCGGCGGAACCGGTCGTTACACCCGCGAACTGGTCACGGCCATGGCCGAGTGCGCGCCTACGGGCTGGACGATCACAGGTGTCACCGCGCGCCACCGCGACCTGAGCAACGCCGTCATCCCAGGTGTTGACGGCCCACGCGCGCTTCCGTTGCCGAGGAGGGCGTTGACGGCCGCGTGGGAGCGCGGCGTCCGGCTGTGGCCAGGGGGCGACGCTGTGCACGCGCCCACGCCACTCGCGCCGCCGAACGCCAAGCGCGGCTTGGTCGTGACTGTGCACGACACGGTTCCGTTCACCCACCCCGAGACGCTCACGAAACGGGGTGCAGCGTGGCACCAGGCGATGATCAGGCGCGCCGCCGAGCGTGCGACGGCCATTGTCGTGCCGACCGCGGCCGTTGCCGCCGAGCTCAGCGAGTACGCCCCCGGTCCCGCGCGCGTGCACGTTGTCGGCCATGGCGTCCCGTCGTTCGTTGCGCGGGCCCCGGAGGACGCCGACCAGATTGCCGAACGCCTGAAACTGCCGCCTCGCTACGTTCTTGCTGTCGGCACCGTCGAGCCGCGCAAGGGTCTTGGTGTCCTGGTCCAGGCCATGGCACTGCCGGACGCGCCGGACCTGCCGCTGGTGATCGCCGGCCCCAGTGGATGGGGCGACGTCCACCTCGGTGGCCTGCCGGCCGACCGGTTGCGTCTCTTGGGGTATCTGTCCGACGCGGAACTCGCGGTCGTGCTGCGCCACGCGACTGTCCTGGCGGCGCCGAGCATGGCTGAGGGGTTCGGGCTGCCCGTGCTCGAAGCGATGGCCGTGGGTGTCCCGGTGGTCCACTCGGACGCCCCGGCGTTGGTCGAGGTGGCCGGCGGCACGGGTGTGCAGGTCAGCCGGAACGATCCGGTGGCGCTCGCGACCGCTCTGCGGGACGTGCTCACCGACCCTGGGCGCACGGCCACGCTGGTCGAGGCGGCGCGGGCCCGAGCGGCCGGATTCACCTGGGCGAAGGCCGCCGAATCGCTCTGGGAACTGCATCTGGAGCTGTACCACTTCGTCCGGTGAGTTCCCGGGTTCGGCCGATATCGCCGCGCCGGGCGTCGTAGTCTGCTCGGGTGGCAAGTCCTGAACCACGCGTGCTGATCGACGCCACCGCCGTCCCCGCGGATCGCGGTGGCGTCGGTCGGTATGTCGATTCGCTGGTGTCCGCATTGGACGCCGACGGTGCCAGGATCGCGGTCGCCTGCCAGCAGCGGGACGCCGAGCTGTACGGCACCCTCGCGCCAGGCGCCCGAATACTGCCGGCCAGCGAGTCGATCGAGACCCGGACCGCGCGGCTGGTGTGGGAACAGACGACGTTACCCGGCTTGATCCGCAGGTTGCGCGCTGACGTGCTGCATTCCCCGCATTACACGACGCCACTCGCCAATTCGGCGGCGTCGGTCGTGACACTGCACGACGCCACGTTCTACACGGACGCGTTGTTGCACTCCTCCGTGAAAGCGCGCTTCTTCCGTGGCTGGACCGGCATCGCGTTGCGTCGGGCGTCGATGTGCGCGGTCCCCAGCGAGGCCACGGCGCAGGAGCTGACCAGGGTCGCGAACGCGGATCCACGGGTCATGGAGGTCATTCCGCACGGCGTGAGCGGTGAGTCGTTCCGCCCGCCCAGCCCGGAGGACATCCGGGCGGCGCGGCAGACGGTCGGCCTGCCCCGCCAGCCGTACATCGCGTTCCTCGGTGCCCTGGAGCCGCGGAAGAACGTTCCCGCCCTGATCAGGGGCTACATGCGGGCCTGCGAGGGCCGGACCGACCCGCCGGCCCTGGTGCTGGCCGGCCAGCCCGGGTGGGACGGCCAGGTCGAACGCGCCCTGGACGCGTTGCCGCACCGGCTGCGGGTGATCCGGGCCGGCTACTTGCCGTTCACGCAGCTGCCCGGCTTCCTGGGCGGCGCCGAGGTGGTCGCGTACCCGAGCCTCGGCGAAGGCTTCGGCTTGCCGGTGTTGGAGGCCATGGCCTGCGGTGCGTGCGTGCTCACGACCAGCCGGCTGTCGTTGCCCGAGGTCGGCGGGGACGCGGTGGCGTACTGCGGGGTCGGCGCGGGGGACATCGGGGCGGCGTTGGCCGAACTGCTCGACGACCCGGCGCGCCGGTCCCAGCTGGCGTCCGCGGCACAGCGGCGGGCCAAGGAATTCACGTGGACGCAGAGCGCGGAACGACACCGTGAGCTGTACGCCCGGGCCGTCACCATTCACCGGCGCGGCCGTTAGTCGAGCGGCAGTCCGGCCTCGAGCAGGGCGAACCCCCGGTCCAGGGCCTCGACGAAGTCGGTGTCCTCGCGACCGTAGAACGCCGCGATCGCCACGCCGAGTACCGCGCCGGCCCACATCCGGATGGCGAAGTCCTTCGGGTCCCGGCCGAGCCGTTCCGCGACCATGTCGGTCAGCAGGGTCAGGCCCGAGGTGAACTGGTCCATGACCACCACCCGCAGCTCGGGGACGGACGAGACCAGCCGCATCCGGGCGTGTTCCAGCTCGGTCTCCTCCGCGGTCATCCGCGTGAACACATCGGTCAGCGCCACCCGGATCGCGTCGAGCGGCTTCATGTCGGCGGGCTGGCTGAGGAACGACTCGACCATCATGGGGTCGTACTGGTCGAACAGGACCGTCTCTTCCTTGGTCGCGAAGTACCGGAAGAACGTGCTCTGCGACACCTCGGCGGCGGCCGCGATCTGTTCCACGGTCGTCTCGGCGTAGCCCTGCGACAGGAAAAGCCGCAACGCGTGCTGCTGGATGGCGGCACGCGTCCTGGCTTTCTTCCGCTCCCTGAGCCCTGGGCGGTCAGCCTGCGACGACGTAGTCATGCTCCGATTCTGACTGTTCGACGTCCGCGGGGCGGCGCGGCAGGAACATCAGCGTCAACACGCCGCCGAGAACCGCGAACCCCACACATACCCACAGCATATCGACCATTCCGGACATGAAGGCGTTCCGGACCGCGTCCAGCAGCCACGGCTGCCCGGTGGCGTGCGCGATCTGCACACCCGCCGCCGCGCTGTCGGTGGCCGGACCCGGCACGTTCAGGCCGGCCCGGTAGCCGGAGATCAACACCGTGCCCAGGATCGCCACCCCGAACGTCCCACCGACCTGGCGCAGCGCCTGCAGCAGCCCGGAGCCCACGCCGGTACGGTCCTTGTCCAACGAACCCATGGCCAAGTCCATCGACGGCGGCAACGCGAACCCGATGCCGACGCCGATTCCGGTGACCCACACCGCCACGAACCCGTAGCCGGTGTCCACGGACGTCCACGTCGCCACCACCAGGCTGACCGCCATCAGCAGGAACCCAATGGCGACAAGGATTTTGGCGCCCAACGCGGGTCGCAGCCGGTCCGCGACCTGGGCACCGACGAGCAGGCCGCCGACGATCGGCAGCAGCTTCAGCCCGGTGTGCAGCGAGTCCGAGCCGTTGACCGCCTGGAAGTACTGCACCAGAACGAACATCGCGCCCATCATTGCGAACGAGCCGAGCGTGGCCATCACCGAACCCCAGGCGAACCCACGTGAACGGAACAGCGCCAGGTCGAACAGTGGACGCGCGGAACGCCGTAGCCACAACACAAGCGCTGCCAACAGCGCCACGCCGCCGAGGGCGGGGACGAGTACCTGGGCCGAGCCCCAGCCCTTGTCGCCGGCCTCGATCAGCCCGTACGTCAGGCCCACCAGGCCGGCGCTGGACAGCAGGATGCCCAGGAAGTCGATCCGCTGGTCCCGGCGGCCGGGGATGGTCGGCAGCAGCCACGCCAGGGCCGCGATGCCGATCACCACGAACGGCGCGTTGATCAGGAACACCGAGCCCCACCAGAACGTGTCCAGCATCCAGCCGCCGAGCACCGGCCCGAGCGGGATGCCCAGCGCCATCGCCATGGTGAGTACGGCGATCGCCCGCGCGCGTTCGCCCGCTGGGAAAAGCTTGGTGAGCACGGAGTTCGACAACGGAACCATGAACGCCGCGCCGACCCCCAGGACGGCACGGGCAGCGATCAGCGTGGTGGCGTCGTCGGCGTACGCACACGCCACCGAGGCCACCCCGAACAGCGCCAGGCCGCCGATCAGCAGCGGTTTGGGGCCGAACCGGTCGCCGAGCAGGCCCGCGGGCACCAGGCCGGCGGCCAGCACGAGCGTGTACGCGTTGGCGAACCACTGCAGCTGCCCGGTCGTGGCGTGCAGGTCCGTCGCCAGGGTCGGCAGCGCGACGTTCAGGATCGTCGCGTCCAGGCCGAAGGTCAGCAGAGCCACGGCGAGCGCCCCCAGCACCCACCAACGTCCTCTGTTCATGACAGCACCCCTCATTTGAAAGTAACTCTCATGTGAGAGTAGCTGTCACTTTCAGGGCTCGCCAGGGACGTGACAGAATGCACAGCCGTGACCGAACCGAGACACTATGGCGACGAGTTGGCCGTGGTCACCGTCACCTACTCCCCGGGCGAGACGCTCGAACGGTTCCTCGACACCCTGGACAAGGCCACCAAGCGGCCTTACCGCGTCGTGCTCGCCGACAACGGCTCCACCGACGGCGCCCCGGAACAAGCGGCCGAACGCGAAGGCGTGCAGCTGCTGTCCACGGGCGAGAACCTGGGCTACGGCGCCGCCGCCAACCGAGGGGTCACCGAGTTCGACGACGCCTACGGCTGGGTCGTGGTGGCCAACCCCGACATTGAATGGGGCCCCGGTTCGATCGACACCCTCCTGGACGCGGCCGACCGCTGGCCGCGCGGCGGCTCCTTCGGCCCCCTGATCCGCGAACCGAACGGCGACGTCTACCCGTCCGCGCGGCTGCTGCCGTCCCTGGGCAAAGGCGTCGGGCACGCCGTCGTCGGCCGCGTCTGGCGGGACAACCCGTGGACCAAGGCGTACCGGCAGTCGGAAGGCGCGATCGTCGAGCGCACAGCCGGTTGGCTGTCCGGTTCGTGCCTGCTGCTGCGGCGGGCGGCGTTCGACTCGGTCGACGGCTTCGACCCGCGCTACTTCATGTACTTCGAGGACGTCGACCTCGGCGACCGAATCGGCCGCGCGGGCTGGCAGAACGTGTACGTGCCGTCAGCGGAAGTGACGCACATCGGCGGCCACGCCACCGCCAAGGCGTCGGAGAAGATGCTCGCGGCCCACCACGCCAGCGCGTACCGCTACCTCGCCGACCGCCACCAAGGCGCGGAATGGCGCCCGCTGCTCGCCGCCATCAAAGCCGGCCTCAAACTCCGCCTGAAACTCGAGACCCGCAAATAGTCAGAGGGTGCCGTCCATCCGCTCCGACATGGTCCGGCGCGGCTTGGGCGGCTGTTTGACGGTCGGCACCATGCCCTCGGGCTGCTGCTCCGGCTCTGGATCACGCGGCCGGGGCTGCGGCGTCGGCGCCTGCTGCTGGTAGCCCTGGTGCTGCTGCTGTGGATGCCCGTGCTGGAAGGGCGGCCGGGGGGACGGCTGGGACTGGGTCGGCTGGTTCTGCGCCAGCGGGTGTTGCACCACCATCGTTGCTTCCGGGTCGGTCTCGCGCTTGTCCAGCGAGGAGACCACCACTCGGGGAATCTGCAGGGTCGCCGAAGCGTCCATCGGCGAGATCGCGTCTTCCGGCGTCACCACATAGGCGCCGCGTGCGCGGGCTCGCGCCAGGGCAGCGTCGGCTCGCTCCCGGGGATCCATGCCTTGGCCTCTCCCGCGTCGCCTCAAGCCGGCACCGCCACCGGCTGTCGTGTTGCCACCAGAGTATTCCCTTGAGGCCGCTGTCGTCAGGGATGAAGTGAAATCCGCATCTTGATCTTAGACGTATCCGGTCCGGCCGCTGTCACGCAGGATCTCGGTGAGACGCTTGATGTCCTGGGCGCGTTCGCGTTGGCACACAAGGACGGCGTCCGGGGTGTCCACCACGATCAGGTCACGGACCCCCAGGGTGGCCACCAGCCGCCCACCGGCCGGTACGACCACTACATCTTGGGTGTCCACCGACACCACCACACCACCACCGGGGGTGTCGACCACCCTGGCGCCGTCCACCTCGGTCGCCAGCAGCTCCCCGAGGGTTTCGAAGTCGCCGATGTCGCTCCAGCCGAAGTCGCCGGGCACGGTCGCGACCAGGCCTTCCGCGGCGGCCGGCTCCATCACGGCGTACTCGACCGCGACCTTCGGGATGCCCGCCCACAGCGTGCCGACGACGTCGTCCCGGTCCTCGGTGTCCCACGCCTCGGCGATCTTGGTGACCGGCTCGAACACGTCCGGCCTGCGCTTTTCCAACTCCCGCAGGAACACGTCGGTGCGCCAGACGAACATGCTGGCGTTCCACAGATACCGGCCGGAGCCCACATACTCCTGCGCCACCGGCAGGGTCGGCTTCTCCTTGAGCTCCAGCACCTGCTGCCGGACACCCAACTCCGCGGTCTCGCTGCACCTCAGGTAGCCGTAGCCGGTCTCGGGACGCGTCGGCGTGATGCCGATGGTCATCAGCTCGCCCCGCTGGGCGCCGGCGGCGGCCTCAGCGACGGTACGGGCGAACGCGTCCGTGTCCTTGATCAGGTGGTCGGCGGCGAACGACGCCATCACCGCACCGGGGCTGCGCTGCTGGATCACCGCGGCGGCGAGGGCGATCGCGGCACACGAGTCCCGGGCGAGCGGCTCGACCAGGATGTTGCGCCCCGGCAGGTCCGGCAGTTGGCGGGCGACCGCCGCCGAGTGCGCGGTCCCCGTCACGACGTGTACCCGATCAGGTGACGCCAGCGGCACGAGCCGGTCGTAGGTCGCCTGCAGCAGCGACCGCTCGGTGCCCGTCAACGGGTGCAGGAACTTGGGGTTCGTCGCACGGGAAAGGGGCCACAACCGGGTCCCGCTGCCGCCAGCGGGCACAACCACATGCAGGTCCACAAGGCCACTGTAACGTCGCCACCATGACCGTCCGCGCTTGGCGACCTGACTACCCGCTGGACATGGTGGGTGTGCTCGCGCCGTTGCGTCGGGGGGCCGGCGATCCCAGTTCGCAGGTATCTCCGGACGGTGTCATCTGGCTGGCCGCGAACACCCCGACCGGTCCGGGGACGCTCAGTCTGCGCCGGTCCGCCGACGGCGAGGTCAGCGCGGAGGCTTGGGGCGACGGGGCGGATTTCCTGCTCGACGGCCTGCCCGCGTTGCTCGGAGCCGACGATGACGACTCGGATTTCGTGGCCCACCATGACGTTGTGGCCCAGGTTCGCCACCGCATGCCCGGGATGCGGCTCGGCGCGTCCGGGCGGGTGTGGGACGTGTTGATGCCGGCGATCCTGGAGCAGAAAGTCACCGGCATCGAGGCCCGTCGCTCGTGGCGTGAACTGTGCCGCCGGTTCGGCACTTGGGCGCCTGGCCCGATGCGTCTGCGCGTCCCGCCGTCACCACGCGCGATCATGTCCATCGCCGACTGGGACTGGCATCGCGCCGGAGTCGACAACGCCCGGCGCCGCGCTCTCATCGCCTCGGCACAGGTGGCGGGCCGGTTGGAACGGGCCGTGTCGCTCAAAGGTGCCGAGGGGAGGGCGTTGCTACGCAAGGTTCCCGGCATCGGTGTGTGGACGGCCGCCGAGGTGGCCCAACGCGCCTGGGGCGACCCGGACGCGGTGAGCTTCGGCGACTTCCACATCCCCGCGGTCGTCGGTTACGCGCTGCTGGGCCGGAAACTGGACGACGAAGGCATGTTCGAAGTCCTCGCCCCCTATTCGCCGCAACGCCAACGGGCCGTCCGCTACATCGAGGCCGCCGGGTTCAGCCGTCCCCGCTTCGGACCCCGACTGGCTCCCCGCGACTACCGCGCCATGTAGCCGCCGAGATCATCGGCAGCAGGTCCTCGGAGTCCGGCGGCAACTCCGAAACAGGCCACCATTGCAGGTCGTCCGACTCGTCGCTGCGCACGGCCTGCGCTCCGGCCGGCGCGTGTACCGCGAAGCGAACGTCGAAATGCCTTGTGGGCACACCCAATGAGCACGTGATCGGGTGAACGTCCAAATGCGCCGGTGTGGGATCGATGGTCAGGCCGTCGATCCCTGACTCCTCGGTCGCTTCCCGCAGGGCGGCCTCGACCAGTCCCGCGTCGCCCGGCTCGCAGTGCCCGCCGAGCTGCAACCACCGGCCGACCCGGGGGTGCAGCGTCAGCAACACGTGCTCGCCGCTCGCGTCCAACACCACGGCCGACGCGGTCAGATGCCCGGCGGCGCACTCCCGTCTACAGGAATCCTCCCGTGCGGCAAGGAATCCGAGGTAGGCCTGCCGGAGCGACTCCTGCCCGAAGTCGTCCGGCCGCCAATTCTCCAGTAGTGCGACAGCGTTGGCGTGCAAGGTCACCCGGCAACATTACTGGTTGTAGGTCTTGTCGATGTTCTTCGCCACGACCTTGCGGGTGTTGGTGTAGATGCCCTTGGTGATGTCCGCAAGCGGCTTCGACATGCCCTTCGCGTCGATCGCCTTGTCCAGCGGGCCTTTCAGCCGGTCGATGGCCAGTTCGAGCCTCTTCACCAGGTCGCAGATCTTCTTGACCACCCGGATCAGCTTCGACGTCCACTCGGCGATCTTCTTCGCCCATTTCACCGCGCGCCGCACGATGTCGGCGACCATGCCGGGGGTGGCGAGGCCGACCGAGATCACCTCGGCCGCGGCCCATTCGATGGCCGCCGCGACCAGGTCACCCACGGCCTGCGAGATGAGTTCGCGGACCACCTTGCGGACCGCGTTGAGGGCGCCGCCGGCCATGCTCACCGCGATCGACACGGCCTGGCACCCGGTGGACACCGAGTTGACGATCGCGACCTGGCCCGCGGCGAACACCTTGTAGGCGTCGATCGCCACACCCTCCCATGGCGCGGTGTCGGTCTGCACGGCCTTGGTGATGTCGTCGGCCGCGCCGGACACCTCCTTGGCGACGTTGCCCCAGGTGGCGCTCATCGCGTCGATGGCCTGCTGGTCGCCGACCATCTTGTCGAGCGGTTCCTTCAGGAAGCTGACGTGTTCGATCAGCCAGCCGAACCCGGCCGCGGCGAGCCCCGCCAGCGGGTCGCCCGCGTCGATCAGCTTGCTGACCGCGCTGGCCGCGCTGAACGAGTTGACCAGGCCCTCGGCCCAGTTGCCGTCGCCGATGGCCTTCGCTGCGGTGGCCACCGTGTCGATCGCGCCCGCGCCCGCCGTGTCACTGACTGGCTTCTCCGGCGCGATCAGCGTGTTGCCGTCAGGCATCAGTTGCCTCCGAACGCTTGCTTCTTGGCGTGCTCGACCTCGTCGTACGCGTCGGCCATCGCCTTGATCCCGGCCGCGACCCCTTCGACCATCAGCCGGCTGGCGGCGACAGCGCCGGTCGCGACCCCTTCGATGACCATCACACCGGCAGCCAACGGCTGCCCGATCAGGCCGAACGCCTCGTTGTGCAACGTCATCTGGCCGGCCGCGTCCGCCGCGGTGCCCAGCCGGTCGCCGGCGGCGTCCACTTTCTTGGCGTGCGCCCGCATCCCGTCCGGATCGACAATGTAGCCGTCGTCAGCCATCTCGCTCCCTCGTTAACGCAGAAAGCCGCCGTTGTCGAAGTAGTCGTCGTCATTGGGACCAACGGCGGCCGGTGGCCTGGGCCGGCGGTTGGACGGCGGAGGCGGCGGCTGGGTTCCCCGGATTATCGAGTCGTCTTCCTGGCCGTACCCACCACCGCCGGGCCGGTAGTCCTCGGGCGGCGTCTCCGGGTACGCACTGCGCACCTTGTCCACCACGACATGCAAAGCCTCGGTGTCGCCCAGCAACGGCTCGGACACCCGCTGAACCTCGTCCGCGATCCGGCTCTGCGCGGCCGCCACCAACCGAAGCACCTCTTGGGCGACGGCATGCCCGTCACGGTCGCGCAAACTGTTGCCGAGCTCGAGCCCGACCAGGTTGCCCGACGCGTTCACGGTGACCGTGACCTGTCCGTTCATCCCGTGCTGGGTGATCTGGATGTCGCCGAGCTCCTGCTGCATCCGCTCGGCCCGCTGCTCGGTGTCCCGAAGCTTCGTCTCGTACTCGGCCTGCCACTGCTCGCCTGGGGAAGGCATGGTCATGCGCGGAGTATCACAGAGGACAGTGACACCCCGCAGGACATTCGGAAATCGTGGGGTTACCGCTCCACCAGGCCGTCGGGGAGGTCGCGGGGTGGGCGGGGGGCGAGCGGGGTGTCCGCCGGGTAGCCGATCGCGACGGCGCCCAGTGGCTCCCATTCGGTTGGCAGGTCAAGGACTTCGCGGACGATGTCGGCGCAGAAGATCGTGGAGGAGACCCAGCAGGAGCCGATTCCGTCCGCCGCCAGGGCCACCAGGAGGCCTTGGACGGCCGCGCCGCCGGCGATGGTGAACATTGTGCGTTCGGCAGCTGTCCGGTAGGTGTCCGAATAGGTGTGGGAGCCTTCTCGGATCAGGAAGGGGACGACTATTTCCGTTGCGCCGTAAAGTATGTTGCCGCGTTTGACGCGTTTCTCGATCCGTTCCGGGGACCAGCCGTCGGCGGCCAGGTCCGAGCGCCACTTGGTGCGCATGGCGTCCAGGAGGGCGTCTCGGCGGGCGCTGACGTGCACGAACCGGACTGGTCGGGTGTGGTGGGGCGCGGGCGCTGTGAGTGCCACGCTGACCGCTCGCCGGATCGCCTCGGTGGGTACCGGGTCGGTGTTGAAGAACCGCACGGACCGCCGCAGCAGCACGGCTTCCTGACGTCCCTGGGCCAGTGCTTCCTCGGTGCCCAGGCGGAACAGGTCCTCGTCGGCCGGCCGGATCAGGTCGGCGCCGGTCGAGCCGTCGTCCGGACGGCCCAGGCCGCGCACGACCGCCACCGGCATGCCGCCGATCTTGCCTTTCACCAGGTCGGCCGCTCCGGCCACCTCGTCGGCCACGGCGACTTCGGTCACCACCAGTTCGTTGCCCTGCGGGTCGATCTGGCCGGCGTAGCGGTGCAGGACGGGCAGGCCGGAGGCGCCGATGGCGACGTCGGTCTGCCCCACCCGCCAGGCGCGGCCCATGGTGTCGGTGATCACGACCGACACCGAGACGTCCAGCCGGGACTTGAGGCCCGCGCGCAGCGCCGCGGCCGACGCGTCCGGGTTCTCCGGCAGCAGCGCCAGTTCGTCACCGGACACATTGGACGCGTCGATCCCGGACGCGGCCTGGATCAGGCCGAACTTGTTCTCGGTGATGAGGGTCCGGTTCTTCCGTGCGATCACCTTGACCGCCTCGGCCTCGACCAGCCGCCTGCGTTCGGCGTCCCGGGCCACCGGGTCGTGCGGCACGGCCACCAGTCGTCCCTCTACTTTGGACACGACTTTGCTGGTGACCACGACGATGTCGCCGTCCTGCAGCCATGGGGCGGCCGAGGCGATCGCCTCGGCCAGGTCGTCGCCTGGACGGAACTCGGGCAGCCCGGGAACACCCAGGATCTGCACTGCGCCCTGGCCGGCGTGATCACTCATACCGAAAGCCCTGCCATTTCGAAAGCCGCCCGCGCCATCTCCGCGGTCGCGTCCACATCGGTCATCAGCAACGGCACGGCCCGAACGGCGACGTCGGGCACGTCGGCGGTGTCGCCCGTGTGCACGAGCCACGCGTCGAGCACCCCGTCGGCGGAACACTTGCGCGAACCGTAGTACCGGCCCACAGCTTGTGCGCTGGTCTCCACGCCGATCGCCGTCAGGCACGCGTCCGCCATGCCCCGCAACGGTTTCCCGCCGATGATCGGCGAGATCCCGACCACGGTCGCGTCCGTCTTGCGTACCGCGTCCTTCATGCCGGGCACCGCCAACACAGTGCCCACGCTGACCACCGGGTTCGAGGGTGCGAACAGCACGACGTCCGCCTCGGCGACGGCGTCCAGCACACCAGGACCAGGCGCCGCCTCATCGGCCCCGACCGGCACGATCGAATGCGCGGGCAGCTCGGCCCGGTACCGCACCCACCACTCCTGGAAGTGGATCGCCTTGCGCTCACCCTCAGGTGTGTCCACCACCACATGGGTTTCGACGCGGTCGTCGGTCATCGGCAGCAGCCGCACACCAGGCTGCCAGCGATCGCACAACGCCTCGGTCACCGCGGAGAGCGGATAGCCGGCCCGCAGCATCCGGGACCGGACCAGGTGCGTGGCGATGTCCTTGTCGCCCAGCCCGAACCAGGACGGGTCGGCGCCGTACGCGGCCAGCTGCTCCTTGACCACCCACGTCTCGCCCTGCTGGCCCCAGCCGCGGTCGGTGTCGATGCCACCGCCCAGGGTGTACATGCACGTGTCCAGGTCCGGGCAGATCCGCAGGCCGTGCATCCACACGTCGTCACCGGTGTTCACCACGGCGGTGACCGAATGCTCGGACGAGCCGGGACCGACCGGCGGCAGCCCGAGGAGCGCCTTCACACCGAGCAGGAACCGGGCCCCACCGACCCCGCCGACCACAACGACGACCTTCACCACACGATCCTGCCATGAAGGCCCCAATCCCGTCTGGACCAGGGCCTTGATCGCCACCCCTCAGAACTGGGTGATGGGCAGCATGACGGCGTGCCGCAGGTTGACCCGGGCCGGGCGGCTGGTGGCGTACGCCACCAGGTCGGCGATGTCGGCGGCCTCGATGATGCCGGCGTTCTCGATGAAGCTGTCCAGGAACTCCCTGCGGGCCCCGGTGATCTGGTCGCCCAGTTCGGTGGCCACCATGCCGGGCTCGATGTTCGTCACCCGCACACCGAGCGGGCCGAGGGTGGCCCGGAGGTTGTTGGACAGGTGGGTCACCGCGGCCTTGGTCGCGGTGTAGACCTCGTACTCGGGGATCGTCAGGTGCGCCCCGATCGAGGAGATGTTCACCAGGTCGGCGTGGCCGCTCGCGGTGAGGTCCGGGGTGAACGCCCGCATCACCCGCAGCAGGCCCAGCACGTTGGTGTCGATCATCCGCTGCCACTCGGCGGGCGCGTCGTCCTCGACCACCGAGCGCGGGATCATCACACCCGCGTTGTTCACCACCAGGTCGACCTGCCCGATGGCGTCGTGGACGGCCTGGACGGCGGCGGCCACGGACTCGTCGGACGTGACGTCCGCGACCACACCGACCGCCTGTCCGCCATCGGCCTTGATCTTGTCCGCCAGCTCGGTGACCCGCCCGCCGCGCCGCGCCAGCAGCGCCACCTTGGCCCCGTTCGCGGCCAGCACCTGGGCGGTCGCGGCACCGATACCGCTCGCAGCTCCGGTCACAACCGCGGTCCGTCCTGCCAGGTTCTCGTAGTTCGTCATGGCTCAACCGTGCGCTTCCCGGAGCACGGCTGCGAGGCCCCGTTCTACCTGGTCACCGCCAAACTGGTTCTGCTGAGACCACCCTTGGGTGGGCGGCCCGTTGCACACTGGACGGTGTGAGCAACGAGCTGGGTGAGTTCCTGCGGGCGCGGCGGGCGAGGATCGCGCCGGAGTCGGTCGGGCTGCCGCGTGGGGCGCGGCGCCGGGTGCCGGGTCTTCGGCGGGACGAGCTGGCGCGCCTCGCGGGGGTGAGCGTCGAGTACTACACCCGGCTGGAGCAGGGCCGGAGCCCGAACGTGTCGGACTCCGTGTTGGATGCCATCGGCTCGGTGCTGTCCCTGAACGAGACCGAACTGGAGCACCTGCGTACCCTTGTGCGTCCCACGCGGCGCGCGCGCCCGTCGCCGCGCGGGGCATCCAAGGCCACCAAGGTCCGGCCGACCGTGCAGGCCATGCTGGACCAGTTGGACCGGCTGCCCGCGGTCGTCCTCGGGCCGGCGTTGGACGTGCTCGCCTGGAACCGGCTCGCCGACGCGATGTACGACTTCACCGGCAAGGACGACACGAACATGGCCCGGCATGTCTTCCGGGATCCGGACGCCGCCGTGTACTACCCGGAGTGGGACAGGGTCGCCCGGGAGACCGTGGCGAACCTGCGGTTGATGGCGGCCAGGCACCCGGACAACCCGCGGCTGGAGAGCGTGATCGGTGAGCTGGCCATGCACAGCCAGCAGTTCCGGGAGCTGTGGGCACACCACGACGTGATGGAGAAGTCCTTCGGCCACAAGGCCGTCGGGCATCCGCTGGTCGGCCGGATGGACCTGGGGTACGAGACGTTCCCGCTCACCGGGGAGCAGGACATGATCCTGGTGATCTACATGCCGGAGCCCGGTTCGGCGTCGGCCGAGAAGCTGGCGCTGCTGGCCAGTTGGTCAGTTCCAGAACTTGAAGGTCAGCTGGCCGAACGCGGAGTACCCGGCCTGACCCCCGATGGCGCGGAAGGCTGAGTCGATCAGGTCGCTGAACGCCGAGCCGACCTGCGGGATGCCGAGCAGCACCGCGAACAGGATCAGCGGCGCCCACGGCCGCGCCTTGGCGCCGAACGCCTTCGCCTGGTAGGACAGCCACGGTTCGATCGCGCCCCAGCCGTCCAGGCCCGGCAGCGGCAGGATGTTCAGCACGAACGCGAAGATCTGCAGGAACGCCAAATAGGACAGTCCAGCGGCCAGGATGCTGGTGGAGGGATCGGGCGCGACGTAGGTCGTGTTGCCAATCCGCGTCGTCTCGACGAGCGACGGGTCGAAGAAGACCCGGACCGCGACGATGAGCAGCACGCCGATCGCGAGGTTCGTCAACGGTCCGGCGAGTGACACCCACGACTGGACTCGCTTGTTGCGCATCGCGTGCCGGTTGAGCCACACCGCGCCGCCGGGCAGCGGGATGCCGCCGATCAGAAGGAACAGCACGGGCAGCACGATGCTGAAAACCGGATCGGTGTACCGCCGGATGTCCAGGCTGAGGTACCCCTTCGCGCGGACCTCGTAGTCACCGCCGCGGAAGGCGGTGTACGCGTGACCGAACTCGTGCAGGCACAGCGACACCGCCCACCCGCCGAGCACCAGGATCACCACCCCGGCCGTGTAGGCGAACTTGTTGTCCAGGATGGTGAGTGCGCCGCCCGCGATCGTGGCCGCGATCAGGCCGAGGAACAGGGGGCTGGGCCGCACGTTTCGTGTCCGCACCGCACAAGTGTGTCAAGAGCCGGACCGGGCCGAAGATCCGCCCTTCCTGAGATGCGCCTGAGAAATGTCACCCGATCGGTCAGAGAAGCGGCGTTTCCTGGCTGACCGATGTCACCCAGGTGGGTCTTTCGCTTGACCCGCTGGGACTACACAGGTGTAATCACAGAGATGTCATTCGCCTAATGGGAGGGCGAATGGTGTCCGCCGACCGGGGAGTGCGGAAGGCGGGGAGGTGGACGGACATGATGGCTGAAGAAGGGGACCGAGTCGTGGAGTGGGGGGACGCGCCGACCGAGGATCTGGGCGTCCTGGTGCATCTCTTCGACACGGCTGACGACGAGCAGGAGTGGCAGGAGCGCGCGCTGTGCGCGCAGACCGACCCCGAGGCGTTCTTCCCGGAGAAGGGCGGCTCCACCAGGGAGGCCAAGCGGATCTGCCAGGGCTGCGAGGTGCGTTCCGAGTGCCTCGAGTACGCCCTCGGGCACGACGAACGCTTCGGCATCTGGGGCGGCCTGTCCGAGCGGGAGCGCCGCAAGCTGAAGAAACGCGCGATCTAGCTCACCCGAGGCCTGGTCGCGCCGGTCATTTTCGCACCGCAACACGCCCGACATCGCCCCAGGCACATCGCCGCTGAGCCCCGAGCGGAGATGTCGGTCGCGTGGGGCGGGGTGGAAATGATCGGCTGAAGGCGACCAGGCCCGCCCGAGCGAAGCGAGGGCAGTCAAACACCGAGGGGCGGTTAGAGCAGGGTCGGACGATTCCGTACGGTGGTTACCGGCTGGTAAGAGCCGTACGGAGGTGACTGGTTTGACCGCGCGCGGGGCGTCGTTCCCGTCACCTCCGGTGCTGAGGACCGTGCCGGTGCTCGCCGTCCTGGTCTGTCACGACGGCGAGGAGTGGCTTCGGCTCGCGTTGTCGGCGTTGCGACGCAGCACGCCGAGGCCACGGCATGTCGTCGCGGTCGACACCGGTTCCGCTGACGGCACGGCGAAGTTGCTGGCCGCGAGCGGTGATGTGGTGGACGGCGTTCTCACCCTCGGCCGTGGCACCGGTTTCGGCGATGCCGTCCGGGCCGCGGTCGGCCACGCGGTGGAGCGGTGGGGTGACCCCGGCGGATGGATCTGGCTGCTGCACGACGACTGTGCGCCCGAGCCGGACTGCCTGGGGAACTTGTTGACCGCGGCGGAGCTTTCGCCGTCCGCCGGGGTGCTTGGCCCGGTCGCGGTGGACTGGGCGGATCCCCGGCTGGTGGTGGAGGCCGGCCTGTCCATGGACTCATCCGGTCATCGACAGACCGGGATCGGTTCCGGCGAGGTGGTCCACCAGGTCGAGCAGAGCAGCGAGGTGCTCGCGGTGTCGTCGGCCGGCATGCTGGTCCGGCGCGACCTGTTCGACCGGTTGGCGGGATTCGACCCGGCGCTGCCCGGTGTGTTCGACGACGTCGACTTCGGGTGGCGCGCCAACCGTTCCGGAGCGGTGGTCCTGTGCGTGCCGGCGGCGAGAATTCGCCACGCCAGAGCGGCGCGGGTGGCGGGGTCCCGGGCCGCGGGCATCCGGACGTTCCTGGTGAACTGTTCGTTCTTTTCCTACGTCATAGGCATTCCGCGACTGGCCGTGCTGTGTCTGTTGCGTGCCTTGGGGTTCACGCTGATCCGCCGGTTGTCGGCCGCGCGGGACGAGCTGGTGGCGTTGGGCAGGATGCTGGGCGGTCGGCTGCGGATCGCCCGTGCGCGCCGGGCACGGCGGCACCAGCACGGCAATGTCCGTGGGTTGTTCACGAGCCGGTTCACCAGGCTGCGTAACACGGTCCGCGCGGGGATGACCCAGTTCGTGCGCAGGCGGGTGGCGGCCGACGCGGCGTTGGGTCGTCTGCCTGAGGCGCCGGTGTGGGTGCCGCCCGAGGACCTGCCGAAGCCAGTTGGCCCGCAGGCGTTGCCCGCCGGAGCGATGATCCGCGGTCCCCGTCGAACCGCCGGATTGCGCCGGCCACCGAGATCCGTCGCGGTGTCCTTGCCGCGCACCAGACGGCCCAGTCCGCGCCCACGCCCGTCACCGGTACCGCGCGACGGGAGCGCGCCGCAGGTCACGGACCTGATGCTGGTGGAGGTCGATCGCGGCCGGGTGGTCAAGCAGATCCTGCTCGCGCCGCCGCTGGTGCTGGTCCTGGCGTTGCTCGTGGTCACGTTCGCGGTGAACTGGCAGAGGCTCGGCCTGGACATGACCGGCGGCCGGCTGCTGCCGATGCAGGACCCTTGGGGTGAATACCTTTCGGCCTGGCACGCGGTCTCCGGTGGTACGGCGTCGCCCGCACCCGCGGCCCTCGCCGTGTTGGCACTGGTGGGCGGCAAGGCCGGGTTGCTGATGATCGGCGACCTGCCGTTGGCCGGACTCGGCGCCTATCTCGCGACGCGACGGCTGCCTGTGCGGCGGGGCGCTCGTGCGCTTGTCGCCGGGGCGTACGCGTTGGTGCCGCCCGCGTTCACGGCGGTGTCCCAAGGGCGGCTGGACGCCGTCGTCGTGCACATCCTGCTGCCGCCCGTCGTCGCCGGTGTGGTTTCCGTGCTCACCAGGGCTTCACGGTCGTGGCTGTCGGTGGCGGCCGGGTCGTCGCTGGGGCTGGCCGTGATCGGGGCGTTCTCGCCGTTGGTGCACGTGATTGTCCTGGTGTGCGCGTTGGGCGGGTTCGTTCTCGTCGGCGGCCAGCGCGGGGACGGACGGCGGCGCGCGGTCGCGCTGTTCGCGATCGTGTTGCTGCCGTTGGCGTTGCTGCTGCCGTGGCCCGCGGTTGTGTTGCAGCACCCGGAGATCATGTTGCAAGGCGTGGGTGCGCAGGTGCCCGCCACGGGACTCGGCAACGCGGTGTGGCTGGCGGGCGCGCTCGCGCTCATTGTGGTCGTGTGCCTGGTGTGGCGGCCCCGGGCAGGTGCGTTGCCAGGACTGGGTTTGGCGGCGCTGGGGTTCGTCGGCCTGGCCGTGGTGCGTGTCTTCGCCGAGTCGACGGGCTGGGTGGGGACACCGCTGATCGTGGTCGGCTGGGGCGCGCTGTGGGCGTTGGCCGGCGTGAGCGGGACGGGATTCTCCTGGCGCGTCATCATCGCCGGCACCGTGGGCTTGGGGATCTTGGCCGCCGGTGCCTTCGTGTTGCGCGCCGGGCCGCTGACCGCCGGGGACGGGGTACGGCTGGCGTCGTCGCCGGAACACGAGCTGGCCAACACCGCCCGCGGCGTGCTGGTGCTGTCCCGGGGAGCCGATCCGGTCCGTCAGGCGGCCGGCCGGATGCCCCAGTTCGGCGACGACAACCTGGTTCCGGTCGACTCGGCCGAGACCCGGATGCGCCGCTGGGACAGCGATCTCCGCTCGACCGTGCCGGAAACGGCCAAAATCGCGGTCGCCCAAGCGGCGGCCGCTGGAGTCCTTTTCGTCGTCATGCCGGACCAGGCCACCGCCGACGCGCTGGGCAGGACCACGGGAGACCTGGTGTCGCCCGCCGCGTCCACTTCGGACGGACGGCCGATCCTCCGGCTGCAGCCCGCCGCCGGACTGGCCGTGCTGCTGGCCCCTGACCAGGCCAGACTCGCCGTCACCGGCGGAAACCCGCCCACCGCGCTCGGCGCGGGCGGCATCGTGCCGATCGACGCCCAACCCCCGGACGTGGCCGTCCGGGTGTCCGACGGCTCGGACGGACGGCTGCTCGTGGTCGCGGCGGCGGAGGAACCCGGCTGGCGCGCGGAGATCAATGGCCAGCAGGTCCCGGTGGTCCGCGCCTGGGGCGGCCTGGTCGGTGTGGCCGTGCCCGCTCGTGCGGCGGACGTGCACGTGGAGTACTCGTCCACCTTGCGGGCGTTCCTGCTGCTGATCCAAGGCGCTGTGCTGCTTTTCACGCTGATGACCGCGATCCCGGGGCGTCGTCGGACCGGTTGAGAAAGCGGTGCAGCCCGACCCGGACACCCTCGGTGGGCACCGTGCTGGCGAAGCACGCCGCCTCCACCGCGAGGCCCTCGTCGATCGGCAGGTTGATGCCTCGGGTGACCGCGCGCAGGCAGGCCGCCACGGCCGTGGGGGCCTGCCGGACGATCCGGGCGGCCAGGTCCCGCGCCGCGTCGAGCAGTTCGTCGGCCGGGACTACCGTGTTGACCAGGCCGATCTCGGCGGCTCGCGCGGCCGGAATCGGGTCCCCGGTCAGGATCATCTCCAGGCCGCGCTTGCGGCCGACGTGCCGTGGGAGCCGTTGGGAGCCGCCGAACGGCGGCGGGAAGCCGAGGGTGATCTCGGGTTTGGCGAACGTGGCGTGCTCGGCGGCGATCGCGAGCGGCGCGGCCTCGGTCAGCTCGCACCCGCCGCCGTAGGCCAGGCCGTTGACCGCGACGATCACCGGCTTCGGGAACTCCTCGATCCGACGGGTCAGGCCATGGCCGCGCCGGACGATCTCGCGCAGCGCCCGCTCGGTGCCGCCGGCGATGCTCTCGGCCAGGGACGGGATGTCCGCGCCGGCGCTGAACGCCCTGCGGCCGGCACCAGTCAGCACCACCGCGCGGACGTGGTCGTCGGCGTCGACTCGGTCCAGCGCGGCCAGCAGCGCGTCGATTGTCGGGTAGTCCAGGGCGTTGAGCTTCCGCTCCCGGTCGATGGTGATCGTGACGAGCGACTCGTCCTGATCCACGTGGATTGCCATACCCGGAGGCTAGGAGCCTATTCTAGGACGATCCAGTAATTGTCCTAGATACAGGATCCGGCATGCGGCCACCCTCCTACAAGCGCATCGTGGACGAGCTCGCCTCCTCGATCCGAGCGGGGAGGCTGCCGGCAGGTACCCGGCTGCCGGCCCACCGCACGCTGGCCCGCGACCAGCGGATCGCCCTGGCCACGGCCAGCCGCGTCTACGCCGAGTTGGCCGCGATGGGCCTGGTCGTCGGGGAACCCGGCCGCGGCACGTTCGTCCGGGACCTGTCCGGCTTCGACGGGCCGGAGCCGTCTCGCGTCCTGCCGGTGCCGCGTGTGGCTGACCTGTCGTTCAACCAGCCGCTGTCCGTCGGTCAGGCCGACCAGTTACGGCACGCCCTGCGGACCCTGTCGACCTCGGGTGACGTGGAATCCCTGCTGCGCCAACACCCACCGGGCGGGCGACGGCAGGACCGGGCGGTCGTCGCCACCTACCTGCTCGACCGCGGCATCGACACCGCACCGGCGAACGTGTTGCTGGCCAACGGAACCCAGCAGGCGCTCGACACCGTGCTGCGTGCGCTGACCCGGCCCGGCGACGTGCTCGCGGTCGACGCGCTCAGCTACCCCGGCATCACTCTGCTCGCGTCCGTGCACGGACTTGATCTCGCACCTGTCCCTGTCACGGCGTCAGGTCCTGATCTTGAAGCCCTTGATCGACTCTGCCGCAGCCGACCGGTCCGCGCGATCTACACGATTCCCACCGTGCACAACCCGCTGGGCTGGGTGCTGGATGCGGAACAGCGTTCGCGCCTCGTCGACATCGCACGTGACACTGTGATCATCGAGGACGGTACGTACGCGTTCCTGGACTCATCGCCGCCCCCGCCGCTGCAAGCCCTCGCACCTGAGCGCACCTGTTACGTGGGCAGCCTCTCCAAGAACGTTGCGACCGGACTGCGGTTCGGCTTCGCCGTGGTGCCTGAGCAGTACATCGGAGCCGTCACCAGGAGCCTGCGCGCGGCGGCTTGGGGTGCGCCGGCGCTCGTCACCGCGGTCGCCACGGGGTGGCTCGCCGACGGTACGGTCGCGCGGCTGGAGCAGGATCGCCGCGAGGAAGCCGCTGTCCGGCAAGGCATCGCGCGCTCCGCGCTCGCCAGCATGGAGATGACCGCGCACCCGACGTCTTACACCGTATGGCTGGGTCTCGATTCGCACCTGCGCCCGGATCAGGTCGCGGCCGCGCTCGCGGGGGAAGGGATCCTCGTGTCCACCGCTGACGCGTTCGCCACCGGCGCGTACCGGCCGCGCGCACTGCGGCTAGCGTTGGGCACGCCACCGCTGGCGGAGCTGGAGTCCGTTCTGCTCCGCCTGCGCGCCACCGTCGAGGCCATCGCGCCGTGAGTCCTAAGTGGACTGTCAGCCGCCCTCGATCGCGTCCGGGTCGACCCCGAGGTAGTTCGCGACCTGCTCGACGAGCACGTCGTGGACGAGGTCGGCCAGGTCGACGCTGTCCTTCGCGCGCGCCTCCAGCGGGCGGCGGTAGAGCACGATCCGGGCGGACGTCGGGTTGCCCCGGCGGTCCATGCCGGCGGGCACCAGCCGGGCCAGCGGGACACCGCCGTCGGCCAGCACGCCGTCCGGCGGTGGGGCGCCGGGGGTGCGGGTCTCGATCTCCGGGACGTCGTCCACGGCCACGTCCAGCTTGGTCAGCTCGGTCCGCCAGCGCGCCTCGATCGGCTCCAGCGCGTCCAGCACGAGGGCGTCAAACCGCTCGGCCCGGGTGCTCGCCGCCGGCAGTGTCGCCGGGATCAACGGTCCGCGCAGGCCGCGGCCATGCCGGTCCCGGCCGCGGCCGCCTCGGCGGCGCGCTCGGCGGGGCATGACCACACCAACCTCCAGACATGGCGACACGGCGACTAAGAAGAGACGACTAGGAAGAACAGAGTACAAGTGGCCGTGTCCCGGTGTGCCTGCCTGCCCGCCGCCGCGAAACGCGCTATCGTCCACGATCGTGCGGAACGTGCGGCGTTGTTCGCGGACCGGGTGTGTGAATCCGGCTGTTGCGACGCTGACCTACGCCTACGCCGACTCGACGGCCGTTGTCGGGCCCCTGGCCACGTACTCCGAGCCGCACAGCTACGACCTGTGCGAACAGCACGCGCTCCGGCTGACCGCGCCGAAGGGCTGGGAGGTCGTCCGGCACGACGGCGAGTTCGCCGCGCCCGAGCCGTCCCATGACGACCTGACCGCGTTGGCCGAGGCGGTGCGGGAGGCCGGCCGGCCGGACCGGCCGGTGGAGCCGCCGGACCTGAGCAGCCAGAACGGCCGCCGCGGCCACCTGAGGGTGCTGCCCGATCCCGTCGTGGAATAGCCCGTCCAATAGGCTCGGCAGGCGAGTTTCCTGCGATCCCGGGAGAGCCCTGTGCGTGACCTGTCCGCAGTGTTCAAGGCGTACGACATCCGCGGCTTGGTGGGTGAACAGCTCGACAGCGACCTCGTCCGGGAGATCGGCGCCGCGTTCGCGCGGCTGGTCGGTGGCCCCGCGGTGGTCGTGGGCCACGACATGCGTGACTCGTCACCCGGCCTGGCCGGCGCGTTCGCCGAGGGTGTGACGCGGGAAGGCGTCGACGTCGTCAGCATCGGCCTGGCCAGCACGGACATGCTCTACTTCGGGTCCGGCAACCTCAACCTGCCCGGCGCCATGTTCACCGCCAGCCACAACCCGGCCGCCTACAACGGGATCAAGCTCTGCCGCGCGGGTGCCGCCCCGGTCGGCCAGGACAGCGGGCTGTCGGACATCAGGGCGGACGTCGAGCGCGGCATGCCGGAGTCGGGTGCGACGCACGGCGCCGTCGACGAGAAGACCATGCTGGACGCGTACGCCGCGTACCTGAACAAGCTCGTCGACCTGTCCGCGATCCGGCCGCTGAAGGTCGTGGTGGACGCGGGCAACGGGATGGGCGGCTACACCGTGCCGAAGGTGTTCGAGGGCCTGCCGGTCGAGATCGTCCCGATGTACTTCGAGCTGGACGGCAGCTTCCCGAACCACGAGGCCAACCCGCTCGACCCGGCCAACATCGTCGACCTGCAGGCCAAGGTCCGCGAGGTCGGCGCGGACGCCGGCGTGGCGTTCGACGGCGACGCCGACCGCTGCTTCGTGGTCGACGAGAACGGCGACCCGGTGTCGCCCAGTTCGATCACCGCCCTGGTCGCCACCCGTGAGCTGGCCAAGGAGCCGGGCGCGACGGTCATCTACAACCTGATCACCTCCAAGGCCGTCCCGGAGATCGTCGGCGAGCACGGCGGAACACCCGTCCGCACCCGCGTCGGCCACTCGTTCATCAAGCAGGAGATGGCCCGGACCGGCGCGATCTTCGGCGGCGAGCACTCGGCGCACTACTACTTCCGGGACTTCTGGCGGGCCGACACCGGCATGCTGGCCGCGTTGCACGTGCTGGCCGCGCTCGGTGAGCAGGACGGCCCGCTGTCCGCGTTGACGAGCGAGTATGCCCGCTATGCCGCCTCCGGTGAGATCAACTCCACAGTCGACGACCAGGACGGACGCATGCGGGCGGTGCGCGCGGCGTTCGGTGGCCGCGACGGCGTCACCATCGACGAGTTGGACGGTCTCACTGTCGAGCTGCCCGGCGGCGCCTGGTTCAACCTGCGTCCGTCGAACACCGAGCCGCTGTTGCGGCTTAACGTGGAGGCCAGGGACGCCGACGCGGTGGCCGCTCTGCGCGACGAGGTGCTCGCTCTGGTGCGGGATTGAGCCACACTGGACGTGAGCAGAGGAGGAAAGCGTGGCCGTAGAGCTTGATCAGCGGTTGCTGGAGATCTTGGCGTGCCCGTCGGACGACCACGCGCCGCTGAGGCCCGGCACCCCGGACGACCCGGACGCGGACGTCCTCACCTGCACTTCCTGCGGTCGCCGATACCCGGTGACCGATGGGATCCCGGTGCTGCTGCTGGACGAAGCGACAGAGTCCCCCACCGTGGGCGAGTGAGTCCCGATGCCCGACGACACCTTGCTGGACGACCCGGCCAGGCTGACCGAGGCGGACACCGAGGGCCTGCTGCGGGCCGCCGCGCAGGCCGGCGCCCAGGTCCGGTCGGTCATCGAGATAGCCGGTGAGCTCGGCGTGCCCGGCGGCCTGCGGGACTTCCGGCCGCGGGCGTTGATCCTGGTCACCCGGCCGGGCGACGGTCGGGCCATCGTCGACCTGCTGTCCGCCCTGCTCGGGCCGACGTGTCCGGTGCCGGTGGTGATCACCGACGAGGTGCCCGCCTGGGTGGGCCCACTGGACGTGGTGATCGCGCACACCGAGGACCCGGGCGACCGCGTGCTGGCCGAGTCGGTCGGCCGGGCGACTCGGTACGGCGCCACCACCGTGCTCACCGCGCCCCCGGAAGGCCCGGTGGCGGCCGCGGGCGCCGGGAAGGCGTTCCTGCTGCCGCCGCGGGTGCCTGTGCCGCCCGGGTTCGCGTTCCCGCGCGCCCTGGCCACCGGCCTGTTCACGGTCCGGACGCTGGGGCTGCTGAGCACCGATCTCGAGGTCCTCGCCGACGAATTGGACAAAGAAGCCGAAAAAGGACATCTCGCGCACGAGTCGTTCGTCAACCCGGCGAAGTCTCTCGCGCTGCGGCTGACCGACCGGGTGCCGCTACTGTGGGGTTTGGACCCGGCGGGAACCGCCGTGGCCCATCACGCGCGGCACGTACTCGCCGCGCATGCGGGGTACGTCTGCGACGTGGGCTCATATGCCGACGCCCAGACCAGGTTCGCCCTGCATCGGGCGGCCGTTCGGGCCACCAGCGGTCAGGGTATTTTCGACGACCCGGACGACTACGTGGGTGACCCGACCGCGATGCTGCGGGTGCAGCTGCTGGCGATCGCGGCCGGACCGGCGGCGGACGTGGCGCGACACATGGCCGCGGACTCGTTGCCGGGTGGGGACGTGCTGGTCCCGGCCGAGGAGGTGGGCGCCGACGAGTCCACCCGGGCCGCGGTGCTCGCGCTGCGGTTCGAGCTGGCAGCGCTGTACCTGGGGCTGGCGGCCGGCACCATCGGCGGGTCAGGACGGTACGCGCCCGCCGGGGTGTGACGCGGGGCAGACGCCGACCGGCGGCTGAAACGAGGAGATGGGTTCAAGAGTGGAGTTGCTGCGCAACGCTGTGCGGCCCTATGCATGGGGGTCGCGCACGACCATCGCGGAGTTGCTGGGGCGGCCGGTACCGGCGCCGCACCCGGAGGCCGAACTGTGGATGGGCGCGCACCCCGGTGACCCCTCACACCTCGGTGACCGGTCCCTGCTGGCGGTCGTCGACGCCGACCCGGTGGGCCAGCTGGGCGCGGACTGCGCCGACCGGTGGGGCAACCGGCTGCCGTTCCTGATGAAGATCCTCGCCGCCGAGGAGGCGTTGAGCCTGCAGGCGCACCCGTCCGCCGCGCAGGCCCGCGAGGGCTACGCCCGCGAGGAGTCGTTGGGCATCCCACGGGACGCGAAGAACCGCAACTACCCGGACCCGACCGCCAAACCCGAGCTGGTGTGCGCGCTGACCGAGTTCCACGCGCTGGCCGGGTTCCGCGACCCGCACCGGACGGTCCGGCTGCTGCGCGAGCTGGAGACCCCGGGGATGGCCGTGTACACCGACCTGCTGGCCGGCCAGCCGGACGCGGACGGCCTGCGTGCGCTGTTCACGACGTGGATCACCCTGCCCCAGCCGGCCCTGGACACCCTGCTGCCGGAGCTGCTGGACGCGTGCGTCCTGCACGTGAAGGACCACGGCGAGTTCGACCTGGAGTGTCGTACGGTCCTTGAGCTCGGCGAAGCCCACGACGGCGACGCGGGTGTGCTGGCGGTGTTGCTGCTGAACAGGGTCGTTCTGGCCCCTGGCGAGGCGATCTACCTGCCGGCCGGGAACCTGCACACGTACCTGCACGGCACGGCCGTGGAGATCCTGGCGAACTCCGACAACATCCTGCGCGGCGGGCTCACACCGAAGCACGTGGACGTGCCGGAGCTGCTGCGTGTCCTGGACTTCACGTCCGCCGACATGCCCGTCCAACGCGGCACGGCGGTGGCGCCGCGGATGTGGCGTTATCCGACCGACGCCCCGGAGTTCGAGCTGTCCCGGCTGGAATGGGCGCCCGATGAGACGGACGAAGTGCTGTTGTCCAGCACGGGGCCGCAGATCATGATCTGTACCGCCGGGGCGGCCACGTGCGAGTCCGAAGGCCGGAAGGTCGAGCTGGGCCGGGGCGAGTCGGTGTGGTCGGCGGCCCATGACCCGGCCGTTCGGGTGACCCCGGTGCCCGGCGTCCGAACCCAGCTCTTCCGGGCCACCGCCGGCGGTTAGGGTTTGTCCGGACATACCGGACGCTAGGGGAGGGCACGTGTCAGCAAGCGGCGGCACCAAGGCGATCATCGCCGCGCTGGCGGCGAACGCGGGCATCGCGGTGGCCAAGTTCGTCGGCTTCCTGATCACCGGGTCCTCGTCGATGCTCGCCGAGTCCGTGCACTCGCTCGCCGACACCTCCAACCAGGGCCTGCTGCTGCTGGGGCAGAAGACGTCGCGACGCAAGGCGGACCGCGAGCACCCGTTCGGCTACGGCCGCGACCGGTACTTCTACTCGTTCATCGTCGCCCTGATGCTGTTCACCCTCGGCGCGGTGTTCGCGCTGTACGAGGGGATCCACAAGGTCCAGGCGCCGGAGCCGCTGGAGTCGCCGATCGTCGCGGTGATCATCCTGGTGGTCGCGGTCGTCCTGGAGGGCTTCAGCTTCCGGACCGCGATCAGCGAGTCCCGGCAGACCAAGGGCACCGCGACGTGGTGGCAGTACATCCGCCAGTCCCGCGCGCCGGAGCTGCCCGTCGTGCTGCTTGAGGACGCGGGCGCGCTGCTGGGCCTGGTGTTCGCGCTGATCGGTGTCGGCCTGGCGATGATCACCGGCGACCCGGTGTGGGATGGCATCGGCACGATCATGATCGGTGTCCTGCTGGGGATCATCGCGGTCATCCTGATCGTCGAGATGAAGAGCCTGCTGATCGGCGAGGGCGCCACCCCGGCCGAACTGGACACGATCTGCGACGAGCTGGCCGCCGGCCGGGTCGAGCGGGTCATCCACATCCGCACCCAGTACCTGGGCCCGGACGAGCTGCTCGTGGCCGCGAAGATCGCCCTGTCGCCCGGCCTGGCCACCGAGGACATCGCCCAGGCCATCGACGACGCCGAACTGCGGGTCCGCTCGAAGGTCCCAGCGGCCCGGCTCATCTATCTCGAACCCGACCTGGACCGTGTTTGATCGTCCTCGCTCCGCTCGGACAGGCTTGGCCGCCTGAAGCCGGCCATTTCCACCCCGCCCCACGCGACCGACATCTTCGCTTGGGGCGGTCACCAGCTTGGCCGGGGCGATGTCGGGCGTGTTGCGGGGTGTAAATGACCGGCGCGGCCAAGCGGCCGGGAACTTGGTCGACCAGCACGTCCTGATCACACATCCCCGGTCGCACCCCGTAGTGTCGTGGTCACGCGATGATTGGGGGCAAGGATGCCAGGGGTCGGGTTGTGGCGGACCAAGTCGGTTGAGCAGTCGATGTCGGACACCGACGAACCGGACAGCAAGCTTCGGAGAGACCTGTCCGCGTGGGACCTGACGGTGTTCGGTGTCGCCGTGGTCATCGGGGCCGGCATCTTCACGTTGACCGCCCGGACGGCCGGTGACTTCGCCGGTCCGTCGGTGGCGTTGGCGTTCGTGCTCGCGGCGGTCGCGTGTGCTTTGGCCGCGTTGTGCTACGCGGAGTTCGCGTCGACGGTTCCGGTGGCTGGGAGCGCGTACACGTTCTCGTACGCCACTTTCGGCGAGCTGATCGCCTGGATCATCGGCTGGGACCTGGTGCTGGAGTTCGCGGTCGGCGCGGCGGCGGTGGCCAAGGGATGGTCGGCGTACCTGCAGGTGGTCCTCGGATACATCTTCGGCGACGGCGTCTCCACCATCGCGCACGTGGCCGGACTGGAGATCGACTGGGGCGCGCTGCTGCTGGTGGTCGTGCTGGCGGCGCTGCTGACGTTGGGCACCAAGCTGTCGTCCCGGGTGAGCCTGGTGATCACCGGGATCAAGGTCGCCATCGTGCTGTTCGTGATCTTCTTCGGGATCGCGTACATCAAGGCACAGAACTACACCCCGTTCGTGCCACCCCAGGCGCCCCCGACCGCGACGTCCAGCACAGGCATTGACCAGACGGTGTTCTCGTTGCTGGCCGGCGGCGCGGACAGCACGTACGGCATCTTCGGGTTGCTGGCCGCCGCCTCCTTGGTGTTCTTCGCGTTCATCGGCTTCGACGTGGTGGCGACGACCGCGGAGGAGACGAGGAACCCGCAGAAGGCGGTGCCGCGCGGAATCCTGGGCTCGCTCGCCATCGTGACCGTGCTGTACGTGTCGGTTTCCCTTGTGGTGGTGGGCATGCTGCCGTACGGCAAGCTGGCGACCAACGCGGCCCCGGCCGGCCGCAAGACACTGGCGACGGCGTTCTCGGCCAACGGGGTCGACTGGGCCGCCAACGTGATCTCGATCGGCGCCCTCGCCGGCCTGACCACGGTCGTCATGGTGCTGATCCTCGGCCAGGTCCGGATCGTGTTCGCGATGTCCCGTGACGGCCTGCTGCCCAGAAGCCTGTCCAGGACAGGAAACCGCGGCACCCCGGCGCGCGCGACGGTCATCATCGCCGCGCTGGTCGCCGTGGCGGCCGGCTTCTTCGCGGCGGACAAACTTGAGGAAATGGTGAACGTCGGCACCTTGTTCGCGTTCATCCTGGTCTCCGCCGGGGTCTGGATCCTCCGCCGGACCCGGCCGGACCTGGAACGTGGATTCCGGGTCCCGTGGGTCCCGCTGATCCCGATCCTGGCGATCCTGGCCTGTCTGTGGCTGATGCTGAACCTGTCGGTGCTGACCTGGATCCGGTTCGCCGTCTGGATGCTCCTCGGCTTCATCGTGTACTTCACCTACAGCCGAAGGAACTCCGTGCTGGGCAAACGCCTGTCGGCCGAGAACTTCTTGTGATCTAACGGCGGGCACGCAGAATGCTTTGGTACACGGCGTCCACGGGCCAGGCGAGCCGTGGGTTGGTGTCGATGACGGGAGCGCACGGCAGTCGCTGTTTCCGCGCGAGCGGTCTGAGCCTGTTCCCGGCGTCGAACACCGCGTTCAGCAAGGCGAACAGGGCACTCGCGCGGGGATCGGACAGGTCGTCTTCGTCCGCCGCGGCGAACATCTCGTTGACGTAACTGGTGTGCGCGATCGGAAGTTCGTGTGCCCGCAGTCGGTCTCGCATCCGCTTGTGAATCGTGGCGCACTCGCGGCCCACCCACTGGGCCGGTCGCACTCGGCGCGTCGGAACCAGCGCAGCCGGCTGACGATCTCCGAGTCGTGATGCGCCATCAGGAACAGGTGCTCGGCCAGGGTGAGACGGGTGGGTGCCAGCTGCCGGGCGCGGTCGACGTCGAGCGAGTCCGGGTCCACCGGTCGTACGGACAGCAGGATTCCCGGCCGCTCCAGCCAGTACAGGCGGTACGGACCGGGTGGCGGCAGAGGTGGGGTTCCCTCGGGCGCCCGGATCCGAGTCGAACCCGTCACCGCTGTGTCGCTGTTGGTGATCCTGCCCACCGCGTTGGTGACCCGCTTCGAGGCGAAGCCGGCGACCATCTGGCGGTGGTGCCGGCGGCGGACAACGGCGACCACTGCGGGGACCGGCATCCACCACGCGGTGAGCAGCGCCAGGACGACCGCTCCCTGGACACCCCAGCGGAACGCCGCCACCTCCATGAACAGCCAGAGCACCAGCAGCGTCGTGGCCACACTGAGCAGGCGCTTTCGCGAAGTCACGACCATCGCCCGCTGCAGCGGGGTCAGCCGGCCTTGGGCGTTGACCTGGCACGTCTCCGGGTCGGTCCACGACCACCCCGCGGCCGGTCGCTCTGACATGCCGTCACCCCTGATGGACAATCCCGTTGTGCTGATCGCGTGTCTCGACGTCGGGTCGACCTGGACCAAGGGTGCTCTCGTTTCCGCCGAGGGGGAACTCCTCGCCACCGCGCAGCACGCCACCACCCCGCCCGAAGTCCTGGACGGCATGGGCGAGGTCCTCGCCGCGATGGGCGCCCACGACGAGGTCCTGGTCTGTTCCTCGGCGGGTGGCGGCCTGCGGCTGGCCGTGGTCGGTCAGGAACGGCTGATCAGCGCCGAGGCCGGGTATCGGGTCGCGTTGTCCGCTGGTGCCAAGGTCGTGCACGTCTCCGCCGGTGAACTCGATGGCGCGGGCATCAGGGAGCTGCGGGCCGCCAAGCCGGACGTGATCCTGCTTGTCGGCGGCACCGACGGCGGCGACACCAAGGTCCTCCTGCACAACGCCAGCGCTCTGGCCCGCAACCGGCTCCGGCCGCCGATCGTCCTCGCCGGCAACGTCAAGGCCCAGGCGGACGCTCTGGACCTGTTGCGGGAGCGGACTGTTGTCGCCACCGAGAACGTTCTCCCCGATGTGGGGGAGCTCGCGCCCGGCCCGGCCCGCACAGCCATCCGGGACGTCTTCCTGCGGCACGTCATCGGCGGGAAGGGCCTGTCCAGGGGGCCACGGTTCCGTGGCATGGTCAGCGCCGTCACGCCGGACGCCGTCCTCACGGGGGTGTCCCAACTTGCCGCCGTCCAGGGTGACGACGGGGCGGTCCTGGTGATCGACGTCGGTGGTGCGACCACGGACGTGTACTCGGCGGTGTCCACACAGGACGATGAGCGACGGGCTGTCGCGTTGCCCGCGGACCGGCGCACGGTCGAAGGCGACATCGGCATGCGGTGGTCCGCGCCCGGAATTGTCCAGGAGGCGGCGGCACAACGACTCATCGCGCCAGGAGAACTCCACGAGGAAGCCGGCTATCGGGCCAGGACTGTCGACTTCATTCCCCTGACACCCGCTGATTTCAGAATCGACCTGAAGTTGGCGGGTTTGGCGGCGGTCATTGCCGTCCGTCGTCATCTAACACTGTTAGAGAACCGGCTGGGGCCGAAAGGCGCCGGGCTCATTGTGTTGTCCGGCGGGGTTTTCCGGCACGCGGACGACCTTTCCGCGGTTTTCGACGAGCTGCGCGCCGATCCCGTACTCCGGCCGGTTCTGCGCAACGCGCGAGTTGTCGTCGACCGTCACTATGTTCTCGCGCCCGCGGGTTTGCTGACTCAGGCGGACCGTACCGAAGCCGCGCGGCGGCTGCTGGTAACACTTGGCCGCGATTGACGGTCCGTCGCGCCCTCACCTAACTTTCGGCCCGTGACTGAGATAGCCGAGTTGTACGGTGACGCACTTTTCGCCCACGACCACGATCTGGAGGCGGTGCGACTGGACGCGATGACCCGGATGCACGATCCGGCGACTCAGGCACGACTCCAGGTCATCGCCCGGCCGGGCATGCGCTGCCTGGACGTCGGCGCCGGCCTCGGCCGGGTCTCCGGGTGGCTCGCCGAGCAGGTCGCGCCGGGCCAGGTGACCGCGTTGGACAAGGATGTCCGGCTGCTCAACGCGTTGCCTGACGTGTACCCGAGCGTGCAGGTCGTCGCGGCCGACATCAGCGACAAGACGCTCGATTTCGGCACGTTCGACCTGGTGCACTGCCGGATGGTGCTGATGCACCTGCGCAACCGCATCGAGGTGTTCCAGAAGCTCACCCAGTGGGTCGCGCCGGGCGGCTGGATCGTCCTGGCCGACGCGGTCCACGCGACCATGGTCAGCCCGCCGGAGAACCCGTTCCGCCAGCTGATGGAACGGCACTGGCGCACCCTGGAGAAGTCCATCGGCACGGACAACTCGTGGGCGTGGCAGTACCCGGAGCTGTTGCACGAGGCCGGGTTCGTCGACGTTGGCGTCGAGATGTACCAACCGCCGATCACGATGAACTCCGCGGCTGGGCGGTTCTGGGCGCTCAACTTCGGGCACCTGCGGGACCGCATCCTGTCCGACGGGTACGTCGACGAGGAGCTCTTCGAGGCGGCGGTCGGCGTGATGAGCGAGCCGGGCTTCACCGAGCTGTCCATGGGCCTGGTGACCGCCTGGGCCCGCAAGAAGCCCTAGAGAACCAAGCCGGCCGCCTGGGCCACGGCCAGGTCCCATTCCGGGTCGGCGAGGTAGTCGCCGTGCCGCCGCACCCCCGGGGACCAGCGCAGACCGGGTGTGGGCTGCAGCGCCGGGTCCGGCAGCCAGTGGTCGCCGCCGAGGACCAACGCTCCCGACGACGTGAGCGTGGCCGCGGCGAGTGGGCCGCTGGTGCCGTCCGGCCGGAATCCCACGCCGATCAGCTTCGACGCGACGACCTGCCGTCGCCAGGTGGTGACTCCACCGCCCAACGGGTCCGTGCCACGGCACAACGCCCGCCAACGCCCGTCCAGCAACCCGTGCAGCTCCGCCAGCGACCCGTGCGGGACCACGCCGGGGAACGCCCGTGGGTACGCCCACTGCAGCGGCGATCCGGCGGTGACCAGGCCGACGCGTTCCCGATCGCCCGGCGGCAACGTCTCCATCAGGCGGGACACCGCGATGGCCGCGATCAGCGAGCCGTGGCTGTGCCCGGTGACGACCACGCGGGTGTCCCGGTCGGTGAGGTGCTCGGCGGCGCGGGCGGCCAGCTCCGGGATGACTTTGAGCGCGTAGCACGGCGGCACGATCGGATGTGCCTCCCGCGGCCAGAAACACGCCAGGTCGGCCAGGATGCCGAGGGTTCTGGCCGTGTCCGGCTTGCGGACCGCCTGGTACACCACGCGGACGAGGTTCGCCGCGAGCAGGCCCAGCGCGAAGACACCAACTGTGGAGAACGGTTTCAGCCAATCGGGCGCACCGAGGTCCCGCAGCCGCATCCAGATCGACACCCCGGCGCCGCCGCACAGCACCGCGCCGGCTCCGAGCAACAGGTGGTGCAGGTGGTGGCGTTGAAACCGGCCCCGGCGCCAAGCGCGTGCCGCGACGGCATGGCCGTAATCGTCCGCGCTTTCGTGCAGAAGATCCACCTCAGGCGGCGCCTTTCCGGTATGCGCGGCCCGCCATCGGTAAGCCGCCGTCACCGCTCCCAGAATCAGCCCGATCACTGTCGTCAGAACGAAGGAAACGCCCCACAGCAAGGTCACCGGCTCGTATCCGCGCGGCAGATCCATGCCCTCGTTGCCGACCGCCTTGCGGACCGTGACGGCCACGCCGGCGCCGAACCCGCCGCCCAGCAAAGCCGCGGTCGCCAACACCACCGGTGACATCCAGCCGCCCGCCCACGGCCGCAGCTCGCGCGGATCGTCAGCCCAGAAAGCCTTGCGTGCCAACAAAGCGGCCGGTACGACCACGATCCCGAACAGCACGCACACCACGATGAGCGCGGCCGCGATGCCCTCGACCGTGGCGTTCGTGCCAGGAAGCTTGGTGGGCAACGGATCTTGCGCGAAGGCCGACCACAGAACGAGCCCGGCGCTCGCGATGACCAGGATCCGGCACGGAATCCGGCCCACCACCAGCCGCAGCCACCGGCCGGCCCGATCCGGGGACGCCCCGGTCGGGTCGTCCAGCAGCAGCACGCCCACGGCCGCGAACACCAGCACCACCATCTGGACCGTGCCGACCGGCGACCCGACCGGCGGCAACGCCAACGCGGACAGCGCCGCAATCGTGTGCAGCGACCGCAACGTGGGCGTGTCCGGATCGGCGACCAGGCTCGCACCGGGCATCTTCTGCGGCCGGTTTCCCGGCACCGGGCTGGGCATGGGCGGGGCGTTCACCCGCCACGTCACCGCCGAGATGTGGTGCAGCGCGAGCACCACGGCCAGCACCGGGAGCAGACCGACCGCGGGCCGGAACCCGCTCGCGCGCCTGAGCCAGTCCGGCACGAACGGCATGCAGCCCGAGCCCGGCGCGAGGCACTGCGCGGCCAGCAGGTCCAGGCTCACGACCGCCACCTGAGTGACGAAAAGCACAGTCAGCAGGAGCGCCCCGAGCCGCAGCAGCGACCGAGCGGCCAGCCCGAGCAGATCGGCCGCGCGGTTGTTCTCCGGGATCGGCGGCAACGTCCAGTGCGCCACGTTCGCCAGAGTGAACGGGAACATCAACGCCCACGCCGACTTGGCCGCGCCACCGGACGTCATGCCGCCCCAGACATACCCTTCGACCGTGCGCGGCACGAACCGGCCGTCGGCCTGGAGCACCGGCCCAGGGCCCGGCCGCATCAGCCGGTCCGCCGGGCGCACGATCCGCCCGGCGCCGTCGCCGGCCACGTCGACCGCGGCCGCCGCCCCGACGAGAGACTCCGCGCGGGTGCCCATGATCCCGTGAACGCGCAGCTCAACGACTCGGGTGCCGGAGCTTGGCATGAGCACGAGGTCTCCTCAAGTGGGCCAACGGTAGTGTTCGGACGACCGAGTTTGGAGGGAATCACGCGATGACCGCTGAAGACACGCGGAACTACACCGGGACCCGGTACGCCGGGAAGGTCGGCGAGCTCGACTTCGCCGTGGCGGACCTCTCCCTGGCCGAGTTCGGCCGCAAGGAGATCCGTCTCGCGCAGCACGAGATGCCCGGCCTGATGGCGTTGCGCCGGGAGTACGCGGAGGTGTACCCGCTGCGCGGTGCTCGCATCTCCGGCTCGCTGCACATGACGGTCCAGACGGCGGTGCTCATCGAGACGCTGGTCGCGCTGGGCGCCGAGGTCCGTTGGGCCTCCTGCAACATCTTCTCCACCCAGGACCACGCGGCCGCCGCGATCGTGGTGGGCCCGCACGGCACCGAGGAGGAGCCCAAGGGCGTGCCGGTGTACGCCTGGAAGGGCGAGACCCTGGAGGAGTACTGGTGGTGCACCGAGCAGATGCTGACCTGGCCGGGTGACGCCACGCCGAACATGCTGCTCGACGACGGCGGCGACGCCACCATGCTCGTGCACAAGGGCAAGGCGTACGAGGAGGCCGGCGTGGTGCCGTCCGCCGAGGACGACGACCCGCACGAGTGGAAGGTCGTCCTGGACACGCTGCGCGCGTCCCTGTCGGCCGACCCCGCCAAGTGGACCAAGATCGCCGGCGAGATCAAGGGCGTCACCGAGGAGACCACCACCGGCGTGCTGCGGCTGTACCAGCTGGCCGCGGCCGGTGAGCTGCTCTTCCCGGCGATCAACGTGAACGACTCCGTCACCAAGTCGAAGTTCGACAACCGGTACGGCATCCGCCACTCCCTGATCGACGGCATCAACCGTGGCACGGACGTGCTGATCGGCGGCAAGGTGGCGGTCGTCTGCGGCTACGGCGACGTGGGCAAGGGCGCCGCGGAGTCGATGCGCGGCCAGGGCGCGCGGGTGATCGTCACCGAGATCGACCCGATCTGCGCGCTGCAGGCGGCCATGGACGGCTACGCCGTGCGCACGCTGGACAACGTGATCGGCGAGGCCGACATCGTGATCACCACGACCGGCAACAAGGACGTGGTGACCGCCGACCACATGTCGCGGATGAAGCACCAGGCGATCCTCGGCAACATCGGCCACTTCGACAACGAGCTGGACATGGCCGGCCTGGACCGCTACCCGGGCATCCGGCGGATCAACATCAAGCCGCAGGTCGACGAGTGGGTGTTCCCGTCCGGCCGGTCGATCATCGTGCTGTCCGAGGGCCGGCTGCTCAACCTGGGCAACGCCACCGGGCACCCGTCGTTCGTCATGTCGAACTCCTTCTCCAACCAGGTGATCGCGCAGGTCGAGCTGTTCACCAAGAACGAGGAGTACGACAAGGAGGTCTACCGGCTGCCCAAGAAGCTGGACGAGTACGTCGCCAAGATCCACCTGGAGGCGTTGGGCGGCGAGCTGACCAGGCTCACCAAGGAGCAGGCCGAGTACATCGACGTGGACGTGGAAGGCCCGTTCAAGGCGGAGCACTACCGTTACTGATGTTGTCGCGCGGCTGCGCGCGGCGGGCTGTGTGTTCGCCGAGGACGAAGCCGCGCTGCTGGCCGACGCGCCGGGTGACCTGGACTCCATGGTCGCCCGGCGCGTCGCCGGTGAACCGCTTGAGTACATCCTCGGCTGGGCCGAGTTCTGCGGACTGCGCGTCTTCATCGAGCCAGGGGTGTTCGTGCCCCGCCAACGCACGGCGTTGATGGTTCGCGAAGCCGTCATGGCAGCTCCTGCGTCGCCTGTCGTCGTCGACCTGTGCTGCGGTTCGGGCGCGGTCGGCGCGGCTGTGGCTGCGGCACTTTCCGATGTCACGTCGCACGCGGCGGATCTCGACCCGGCAGCGGTGTCCTGTGCTCGCAGGAACGTCACGGGGGCGGTCCACCAAGGCGACCTGTACGACGCGTTGCCCCCGGCCCTGCGCTGCCGGATAGACCTCCTGTTGGCGAATGTTCCTTACGTGCCAACGGAAGCGATCGCGTCCATGCCACCGGAGGCACGGGACCACGAGGCGGCCGTGGCGTTGGACGGCGGACCGGACGGGCTCGACGTGTTCCGCCGGGTCGTGGTGTCGGCGTCCGACTGGCTCGCCCCGGGCGGCTCGGTGTTCCTGGAAACGAGTGCGCAGCAGGTCTCCACGGCCGTCGAAACCCTGTCCCGCGCCGGGCTCACGGCCCGAGTGGCGACCGACGACGAGATCGGCGCCACCGTGGTGATCGGTGTCAGGCCCACTCGATCAGGACCTCGGCCAGGCCGGCCGGCAGGTTCGTGAAGTAACCGCTGGTCACCCGGCCCAGCCCGCAGACAAGTCCTTCGGTGCCGACCGGTTCGGTGCCCTCCCGCGCCCGGAACTGCCGGATCACCTTGGACGGCATCGCCTTCCGGTGGAACGCTAGCTGGACCAGGTAGCTCCCCGCGCCGCGCAGGAACGTGCGTTCCATTCCGGGCGACGGGCCGACACCCAGGTTGTTGGCGAACGTGAAGCAGAAGACGTGCGTCTCACCCTGGTTCAGCCGGCGGTCGAACAACAGTTCCAGGGCCATCGACTCGGACAGCGGCGAGTGGCGGACCCGGCCGAGCCGGCACCCCTCGGCGGTGCTGAGCTCGGATCGTTCGATCTCGCTGCCCTTGTCACCGCGCTGGGTCGCGAAGTAGCGGTCCGGGCCGGACCGTAACGCCGTCACCACGAACCGCGTGGTCTGGGTGCGCATCTCCCGCTCGGGGCCGAGGTGGATGTAGTCGTGCACGGCCTCGATCCGCAGGTCGGCGTTGGTCTTGCTCTCCGGCGCGGCCTCGAACTCGGCCAGCAGGTCGGCCACGTCCTCCCAGACCTTGCTGACCTCGATGAACTTCGGCACCACCTCGCCGGCCCGGTCGGCCCGCTGCCGGGGCCCGATCAGCACCACCAACGAGTCCGTGGGCAGTCGCAACACGGTCTCCAATGCGCGTACCGTGTCGATGGACCTCGGCACCTCGGGGTGGCGCAGGCCGCGCTGCCAATAGCTGAGCGTCGACTGGCCGATCTTCACGCCGAGCCGGTCCAGATGCGCGGTGATCCGCGTCAGCGACAGGCCACGGCACTCGATCGCCTCGCGTAACGCTCGGTGGAACGGACCGTAGCGCAGCGCGTCACTGAGGCGTTCCGGCAACGGACCGGTATCCACTCCTCACCCCATTCACGCCTTGTGAACGACCTGTGAACGTTCACAGTAGTTCCTCCGCCCGACGAGAGGTAGGTGCGAACGATCCCCTTACGTGACAAGGGGGGTTGCCGTCAGGTATCGCCTGGTCGCACTGTGTTCACAACAGTCGTGCTCAGCGTTCTCCGAACGGTCACCCTGCAACCGTTAGGACACTCCGCACGACACCTGTGAGGGCGAGAAGGGAGCCCAAGCCCATGCCCGCGCCGAGGCTCACGCGTTGTCTGCCCGCGACCGCGATCCTCGGCGCAGGTCTCGTCCTGGCGGCGGCCCCACCAGCCGCTGCCGAACCGGCACCGATGGCCACGGTGATCGCCAGGGGTGAACGCGAGGCGATCACGCCACCCGCGGCTACCACACAGGACCCCCTCCTGCTGCTGGTGGTGGCGAGCGGGCTGGCCATCGGTGCCGGCGGGGTGATCATCACCCGCCGGCGCCTTCGTCTGGCACACTGAACAGGTCATTCTTGGCTGGACGAACCTCACGGCCCGGTCGGTAGTCCGGGCGGCCGCGCAGTCCGTTGTGGCAGCGGTCCGTTGTCCCGTTTCGGGAAACCAGGCTGGCCAGGCTGCTTTCGCATGCCTGGAGGTCGGACGTGAGTGAGATGTTCACCGTCTATTTCGACGGACAGTTCTGGGTCGGTGTGCTGGAGGTGCACGACGAGGACGGGGTCCGCGCGGCCCGGCACGTCTTCGGTCCGGAACCCACCAACGCCGAACTGCTGCAGTTCGCCTGCCGGGGCGAGTTCGACCGGCTGTCCCGGTTGGCGCACAGGTCCCCGGCGGTGTCGTCCGAGCAGCGCGCCTTGAGCTGGAAGCGTGAGCTGCGGAACGTCGACACACCCATGGTCGGCACCGCGGCGCAGCGGGCCATGAAAGCCGCCGTCGCCGCACGTTCGGTGGAGAGCAAGGCCGCCCGCAAGGACCGGGAGGCGGCCGAGAAGGACCGGCGGCGGACCATCGCCCGCGCCAAGGCCAAGGCCAAACACCGAGGCAGGTAGCCTGCCGCCGTGGGTCGACTGGTGGTCATCGAAGGCTTGGACGGCTCGGGCAAGCGCACCCTCGGCGGTGCGCTCACCGAGGCGTTCCAGCGGCGTGGGGCGAAGGTCGCGCAGCACGCGTTCCCGAGATACGGCGAGGACGTGCACGCCGATCTGGTCAGCGACGCCCTGCACGGCAGGCTCGGCGACGTCGCCGACTCCGTGCACGGCATGGCCGTGCTGTTCGCACTCGACCGCCATGCCGCCCGGGAAACGCTGCGCGCGGATCTCAACGACTTCGACATTGTGCTTGTCGACCGTTACATAGCGTCGAACGCCGCCTATCAAGCGGCCCGGCTGCGTCAGGACGAGCGCGGCGAAATCGTCGACTGGGTGGCCGAGCTGGAAGTGAAAAGGTTCGGCCTGCCCGTGCCGGACCGGCAGCTGTTGCTGAAAGTCCCGGTCGAGCTCGCCGCGACCAGGGCGGAGAACCGCGACCGGGTCCGTGACTCCTACGAGACCGACAGCGGATTGCAGGCCAGATGCGCCGCGGTCTACGACGGGCTGGCGCGGATCGGCTGGCTTTCGCCGTGGCTTGTCCTGCACGGCGACGCCGAACTGGAATTCGACTCGCTGGCTGACACCCTTTTGGCTGACGCGTAACACCCGCACTCATTGATACGGATAGCACACCAAACGTCGAGTGATGGAGTATTTGGGTGACGCAGAGGCAAGATCAGCGGGTTGCGCACGCCCACGCGGGCGATAGTGCGACGATGGGAGGCATGAAGGCACGCGTGCTGGTCGTTGACGATGACCCCGCCCTCGCCGAGATGCTGACGATCGTGCTCCGCGGCGAAGGTTTCGACACCGCGGTCGTGGCCGACGGCTCCCGCGCGCTCCCCGCGCTGCGTGAGCTCAAGCCCGACCTGGTCCTGCTCGACCTGATGCTGCCGGGCATGAACGGGATCGACGTCTGCAAGGCGATCCGCGCCGAGTCCGGCGTCCCGATCGTGATGCTGACCGCCAAGAGCGACACGGTCGACATCGTGCTCGGCCTTGAGTCCGGCGCGGACGACTACGTCGTCAAGCCGTTCAAGCCCAAGGAACTCGTCGCCCGGGTGCGGGCGCGGATGCGGCGCACCGAGTCCGAGCCGGCCGAGGTGCTCGCCATCGGCGACCTGACCATCGACGTCCCCGGCCACGAGGTGACCAGGGAGGGCAAGGCGATCCAGCTGACGCCGCTGGAGTTCGACCTGCTCGTCGCGCTGGCCCGCAAGCCACGTCAGGTGTTCACCCGCGAGGTCCTGCTCGAACAGGTCTGGGGCTACCGGCACGCGGCGGACACGCGTCTGGTGAACGTGCACGTCCAGCGGCTGCGGTCGAAGGTGGAGAAGGACCCGGAGCACCCGGAGGTGGTCCTCACGGTGCGCGGGGTTGGCTACAAGGCCGGTCCTCCGTGATCCTATGCGGGTGAGGGCGTTCGTCCGGCGACACATCCGGATGGTGGTACGGCAGATCGGCCGGGCGGTGGTGTTCGGCCGGGAGCGGTCTGTGGCGTTCGGTGAGCTGTGGCGCCGTTCGTTGCAGGTCCGGGTCGTCGTGAGCACGCTTGCCCTGTCCTCCGCCGTGGTCTTCGTGCTGGGCATGGTCCTGCAGAACCAGATCACCGACCGGCTGCTGTCCAGCAAGCAGCAGGCGGCCACCGTGGAGACCCAGGCCGCCGTCGCGGTCGTCGACCGGGAGCTGCTCGGTGCGGACGTGCTCGGCGACAGCCTGGTGAACCGGCTGTCCAGCGCGCGCACCAAGCTGTCCAGCCCGTCCAGTTCGGCCGACGACCAGTCCAACGCGACGGACTCGGTCGCCGGCGCGTTCGAGCCGGTGATCGCGTATGACGGCCGGGATGTGACGACGGTCGTCAGCGTCGGGTCGTACATCGACGTGCCTGTCGGGTTGCGGCAGGCCGTCCAGAACAACCAGATGGCCCGCCAGGTGTTCACCGTGGACCGGGACGCCAGCCGGAAGACGTTCCTGTTCGTCGGCGCGCCCGTGACCAGCGCGAACCGGCCGATCCAGCTGTATCTGCTGTTCCCGCTCACGGCCGAGCAGAACACCATCAACGTCGTGCAGAGCACCTTGATCGTCGGCGGTCTGGTGCTGCTGTTGCTGCTCGCCGGCATCGCGAACCTGGTCACCCGGCAGGTCGTCCGCCCGGTGCGGCGGGCCGCCGAGGCCGCCGAGCGGTTCGCCTCCGGGGAGCTGGACGAGCGGATGGCGGTGATCGGCGAGGACGACGTGGCCAAGCTCGCCGAGTCGTACAACCAGATGGCCGAGAGCATCAAGTATCAGATCCAGCAGCTGGAGGAGTTCGGCCAGCTGCAGCGCCGGTTCACCTCGGACGTGTCGCACGAGCTGCGGACCCCGTTGACGACCGTGCGGATGGCCGCGGACGTGCTGCACGCCTCGCGCAGCCAGTTCCCGGCCGGCCTGGCCCGGTCGACCGAGCTGCTGGTGGACGAGCTGGACCGGTTCGAGTCGCTGCTCGGCGACCTGCTGGAGATCAGCCGCCTGGACGCCGGCGTGGAGGAGTTGGCCGCCGAGGTCACCGACGTCCGCGCGATCGCCAAGCGGGCGCTGGACTCGGTACGGGTGATCGCGGAGAACGCGGGCAGCCGGATCGAGCTGGAACTGCCCGCCGCGCCGGCGACCGCCGAGGTCGACGCCCGGCGCGTCGAACGGATCCTGCGCAACCTGCTTGCCAACGCGGTCGACCACGGCGAAAGCCGGCCGGTGCGGCTGCGGCTGGCGTTCGACGACACCACGCTCGTGGTCACCGTCCGGGACTACGGCGTAGGTCTGCGGACGGGCGAGGCGGAGCTGGTGTTCAACCGGTTCTGGCGCGCGGACCCGTCCCGTAACCGGCATACCGGCGGCACCGGACTGGGGCTGGCGATCAGCGTGGAGGACGCCCGGCTGCACGGCGGCGCGCTGGAGGCGTGGGGCGAACCCGGCCGAGGCGCGAACTTCCGCCTGTTGTTGCCGCGGCAGCAAGGCGTCGAGCTCGGCGAGAGCCCGCTGCCGTTGCGTCCGGCCGACGACACCGAAGTGGTCGCCCAGCAACCGCTGGAGGAAGTCCGTTGACCGGCCGCCTGCTGGCCCTGCTGGCCTGTGTGTGGGTGCTCAGCGGGTGCGCGAACATCCAGGACGACACTGTCCCGCAGATCATTCCGAACTCCGAGGCGCCGACCCAGAAGCCCCCGCAGGGGCCGGCCAAGGACGCCGAGGCGATCACGGTGGTCCGCGACTTCATCCGCAACAGCGGCAACACCACGGCGGCGCAGGCGTACCTGACCGAGGAAGCGAAACGCGCGTGGCATCCGGACAACCAGCCCACGATCATCGAGGACGACTTCTCCACGGTCCCGCAGTCGCCTGACAAGGAGGGCGATCCGAACCAGATCACCGTCGAGGTCAAGGGCACCCGGATGGGAATCCTCAATCAGGACAAGTCCTTCACGGCCCAGCAGGGCGCGCTCAGCCAGGCCGTGCGACTGGCCAAACAGGACGGTCAGTGGCGGATCGCGCAGGTGCCCGCGAACGGGCTGATCGTGCCGTTGATCGAGTTCAACCTGAACTACCGGCCGGTCCGGCTCTACTTCTACGACGTGACCAAGAGCGTGGTCGTACCGGACCTGCGGTACCTGCCGGCGGCGCCGAGCGTGACCCCCTCCGATGTCGTGCAGTTACTGCTGCTCGGTCCCGCGAGCAGCCTGGACGGCGCGATGCGCAGCGCGTTACCGCGGACCGCGACGCAACGCACCAACGCGGCACTGGCCAAGGACAACGTGTTGGTGGTGAACCTCGGCGACATCGGCAATCCCAACCGGGAGGACAAGGAACTCATCGCCCAGCAGGTGATGCTGTCCCTGCGGGACCTGGCCAGCACGGTCCGGATCCAGGCCGAAGGCGTCCCGCTGGTGCCGGAGCGCAGCGAGTGGCGGGCCGCGGACGTCCAGACCCTGAGCGACAAGACGACGCCGGGCGCGCAGTACCCGGGTTACGTGGTGGTCAACAACCGGATGAAGTCCTTGAAGGACCTGACGCCCGTGCCCGGCCCGGCCGGCAGCGGCGAGTACCACGTGGAAAGCGTGGCCCAGTCCGGCGACGGCTCCGACCTGGCGCTGGTCGAGCGCACCAACGCCGGCCTGCAGCTGCGGGTCGGCAACACCAACGTGGGCCTGCGCGTGGTCTACGGCCCCACCACCGAGATGACCCGGCCGACGTGGCAGCCGGGACTGTCGGCCAACCAGACGGGCAGCAACGAGGTCTGGACGGTGGCCGACGGGGCGGTGGTCCGGCTGGCCAGGACCAAGGACAACAACTGGTACGGCCTGCCGGTGGACTACACCAGCCTGAGCAAGTTCGGCAAGATCACCGACCTGCGGCTGTCCCGGGACGGGGTGCGAGTGGCTGTGGTCGCCGACGGCAAGCTCTACGTCGGCGCGGTGGCCCGCACCGACAACAGCACCGGGGTGACCATCGCGGCCCCCAAGCTCGTTCCCCGGGTCACCAGCGCGGTCAGCGTCGACTGGCTGAACCCGAGCACGGTCATGGTCGCCACCAACAGCCCAACCGGCCCGGTCTGGCGGGTCCCGGTGGACGGGGTCGAGCCGGAGCGTTACAGCCTCTCGAACCTGACCCAGCCGCTCACCTCGATCACCGCGGCGCCGAGCCGCACGGTGGTCGTGACGGACGCGGTGGGTATGTGGGGAGCCTCCGAGGTGGGCCAGATCTGGCAGCCCTTCGAAGGCGGCCAAGGCCCGACCGCGCACGCCTTCTATCCTGGCTGACCAGGGCTTCGAGTCGAGGTAACGCCGTTTTGTCGGTCCCGTGTGCGACGGTGTCGCCATGTTGCGAGGACTGCTGGACCTGATCCTGCCCGCATGCTGCGCGGGCTGCGCCACCCCCGGTGAGGTGCTGTGCCTTCGTTGCCGGCGGGGCATGGCCTGCGTACGTCTGGTCGAACGAACCAAGGGCCCACCCATGTACGCGCTCGCCAAGTACGACGGGCCCGCCCGGCGCGCGGTCATCGCGTACAAGGAGCGTGGCCGGCGGGAGCTGGCGGCCCACTTCGGCAGGCTGCTCGCCGAAGCCCTCGCCCGGCTGTCCGGGCCAGGGGTCGTGGTCGTCCCGGCCCCGTCCCGAGCGGCCGCGGCCCGCCGGCGAGGTGGCCAGCACATGCTCGAAGTCGCCCGGCGGACCGGTGTCCCGGTCCGGTCGGTGCTCCGGCTGGACCGGCGCGCCCGGGACTCGGTCGGACTGGACCGGGCCGGGCGCGCCGCCAACCTCAAGGGCCGGATCCGGTGCGCGCCCCTCGCCCGCGGGACTGAGGTGATAGTCGTCGACGACGTCATCACCACCGGCGCGACCGCCGCCGCGTGCGCTGACGTGCTACGAAAGGCCGGAGCGAATGTGAAAGCCGTGTTGGCTTTGACCGCCACCTAGATCTGGTGCATACCCCCGTACGGGTGAACTCTCGCCGGGAACCAAGATCGGGATTCGGACGTTGGCCGGGTATGTGGTGGCGGAGTGTTCGGCCGGTGGGCCCGTTGGAGGGACGACGGAGCCTGCCGATGCCAGCCCGGACAGCGACCGCCACGGGTACTTCACTCCTCCACAAGGGTGAAATCGCCCGCTGTCGTGTGGACGTTCGTGCGCCGCTCGGGTATCGCGTCCCGGGTTTTCGTGTGCCGTGTGTCACTCTCCGTCGCGCACCGAGTTCGCCCGTCGCGGGGGCTGTTGCCGAACCGCAACCCGGGCTAACGTGCAGCGCTATCAGTCCCGGCATGAGGGAGGAGGCGATCAGCCCATGATCCTGGCGCCGGTGGGGAGCTGACCCGGAAGAAGGCACGGGTTGGTTCGGCAGGGCCCCGGACGCCATGTATTCGCCGATCAATGGCTCGCATGTGGACAGCGAGGAGGTCGTGTATGGACATCGTCGTGAAGGGGCGCAACGTCGAAGTGCCCGATCATTACCGGGTGCATGTGACGGACAAGCTCGCCCGGCTTGAGCGGTATGACAAGAAGGTCATCCGCTTCGATGTGGAATTGTTCCATGAGCCCAACCGCCGGCAGGCCAAGAGCTGCCAGCGGGTGGAGATCACCGCCAAGAGCAGGGGACCGGTCGTCCGGTCGGAGGCGTGCGCCGGCGACTTCTACGCCGCGCTCGACTCAGCGGTGAACAAGCTTGAGAACCGGTTGCGGCGTCTGCATGACCGCAGGCGTGTGCACCACGGGCGTCGTAGCCCGTCCTCCGTGGCCGAGGCGACGTCCTCGCCTGAGATCGGCTCCGTTGACGCCGCGCCTGAATTGCGCGAGCGCAACGCCATGATGACCCCCCAGCGATCCGCGCGGACCGCGCTGCTGGAGTCCCCGGAGTTCGACGGCCTGTCCGACGACGGCATCGTTCCGGAGCAACGATGGGACAGCGGGCTGGACGAACCCATGCCCGGTCGCGTCGTGCGGGAGAAGGAGCATCCCGCCACACCCATGAGCGTTGACCAGGCCCTCTATCAGATGGAGCTGGTCGGACACGACTTCTACCTCTTCTTCGACGCCGAAGTGGGCCGGCCGAGCGTGGTGTACCGCCGGAAGGGCTTCGACTACGGCGTGATCAGAATGGCATAACCGACCCACCAACCGAACGACCCAACAACCGGCCGGCCTGGCCGCGCGACACCAGTCCCGCGGCCAGGCCGCGCCGCACGTTCACGCCGCGCAGCAGGCCCGACATCGCCCCGGCACAGCTCCCGGGAACCATGTGGCTCCCGGGACGTTCTCCTTGTGTAAAGACCACCCGTCGTACGGGCCGTGCGTCCCCGTTTGCGCGTTCCCTACGATGGGACATCGAGGTGCCCGTCATCGGTGGGCGCACAGTCGATCACGTAGTGAGGTCAGGGCAACATGGTGCTGGCTCGGGTGCTCCGCGCGGGCGAAGGCAAGACACTGAGGCGCTTGCGCAATATCGCTGCGCACATCAACACCCTCGAAGACGACGTGGCCGCCCTGTCCGACGATGCGCTGCGGGAGCGTACCCAGACGTTCAAGGAACGGTTCGCCAACGGCGAGACCTTGGACGACCTGCTGCCCGAGGCGTACGCGACGGCCCGCGAGGCCGCCAAGCGGGTGCTCGGCCAGCGGCACTTCGACGTGCAGGTGATGGGCGGCACAGCGCTGCACCTTGGCATGGTCGCCGAGATGAAGACCGGCGAGGGCAAGACCCTGACGTGTGTGCTGCCGGCCTACCTGAACGCGATCGCCGGGCGCGGCGTGCACGTTGTCACGGTCAACGACTACCTGGTCAAACGGGACGCGAACTGGATGGGCCGGATCCACCAGTTCCTCGGCCTGAACGTCGGCATGATCCTGTCCGACATGTCGCCGGACGTGCGCCGCTCGGCCTACCAGGCGGACATCACCTACGGCACGAACAACGAGTTCGGCTTCGACTACCTGCGTGACAACATGGCGTGGAGCCTGGAGGACTGCGTCCAGCGCGAGCACTCCTTCGCGATCGTCGACGAGGTCGACTCGATCCTGATCGACGAGGCCCGCACGCCGCTGATCATCTCCGGCCCGGCCGAGCAGTCGTCCCGTTGGTACCAGGAGTTCGCGCGGATGGCGCCGCTGCTGCGCCGCGACATCCACTACGAGGTCGACGAGCGCAAGCGCACGGTCGGCGTGGTCGAGGCCGGGGTCGCGTTCATCGAGGACCAGCTGGGCATCGACAACCTGTACGAGTCGGCGAACACGCCGCTGGTCGGGTACCTGAACAACGCGCTGAAGGCCAAGGAGCTCTACAAGAAGGACAAGGACTACATCGTCAAGCAGGGCGAGGTCCTGATCGTCGACGAGTTCACCGGCCGCGTGCTGCACGGCCGGCGCTACAACGAGGGCATGCACCAGGCCATCGAGGCCAAGGAGCGGGTGGAGATCAAGGCCGAGAACCAGACCCTGGCCACGATCACCCTGCAGAACTACTTCCGGCTGTACGAGAAGCTGGCCGGGATGACGGGTACCGCCCAGACCGAGGCGGCCGAGCTGCACCAGACGTACAAGCTGGACGTGGTGCCGATCCCGACCAACAAGCCGATGGTCCGCACGGACCACACCGACCTGATCTACAAGAGCGAGCAGGCCAAGTACGAGGCGGTCGCGGAGGACATCGCCGAGCGGCACGAGAAGGGCCAGCCGGTGCTGGTCGGCACCACGAGCGTGGAGCGGTCGGAGTACCTGTCGAAGCTGCTGACCAAGATGCGGATCCCGCACGAGGTCCTGAACGCGGCGAAGGCGGCGGAGGCGCAGGAGCGCGAGGCGAAGATCATCGCCCAGGCCGGCCAGCGCGGCGCGGTCACCATCGCCACCAACATGGCCGGTCGTGGTACCGACATCGTGCTCGGCGGCGGCGAGATCGAGCTCCAGCAGGACCCGGCGATCGAGGACGAGCTGGAGGAAGCCGAGGCGGAGATCGCCGGCGACCCGACGCACATCCAGGCGCACCGGATCGCGACCGAGAAGGCCGAGTCGAAGGCCCGGGACGCGGCGGAGCGGCAGGCGAAGCCGATCGCGGACGCCGCGCAGGACGAGGTGCTCGGCAGGCTCGGCTCGGCGGTCCGCGAGTACCTGCGGACCACGGACGCCGTGGCCGAGCAGCGGGTGCTGGCCAACCGGATCGGCGGCGGGGGCAAGGTAGACGACGAGTTCTTCGAGCGTCGCGACCGCCAGTACGACCTGATCGGCGAGCGGGTCCACGAGGGTGTGCAGGTGGTGCTCACCAAGCAGCACGACCTGCCGGCGGACAACGTCGGCGAGGTCGCGTCGTCAGCGGCCGACCGGGCGCAGACCGCGGTGAAGAAGGCCACCGAGCGGTCGTCCAAAAAGGACCGCGGGATGGACGAGGGCAAGCGCGTCGAGCAGCTTGAGACGACCATCGGCAAGGAAGTCTACGAGGCGGTGCACACCCCGCTGCTGCATGACGTGTTCAGCCGGCTCCGGCACGACCTGTTCGACCAGGTCGTCTACGACCGGACGTACGACGAGGAGTACGAGAAGGCGAGCGCGGACCGGAAGGTCATCGCCAGCCTCGGCGGCCTGTACGTGCTCGGCACCGAGCGGCACGAGTCCCGCCGGATCGACAACCAGCTGCGCGGTCGTTCCGGCCGGCAGGGCGACCCGGGTGAGTCGCGGTTCTACCTGTCGCTCGGCGACGAGCTGATGCGGCGGTTCAACGCGGCCATGGTCGAGCGCGTGATGACCACGCTGCGCGTCCCCGAGGACATGCCGATCGACGCGAAGATCGTCACCCGGGCGATCAAGAGCGCGCAGACCCAGGTCGAGCAGCAGAACTTCGAGATCCGCAAGAACGTCCTCAAGTACGACGACGTGATGAACGAGCAGCGCAAGGTGATCTACGCCGAGCGCCGCCGGATGCTCGAGGGCGAGGACATCAGCGAGCAGATCAGGAACATGATCGTGGATGTGGCCAAGGAGTACGTCCTTGGCGCGACCTCCGAGGGCTACTCCGAGGACTGGGACCACGAGAAGCTGTGGACGGCGTTGAAGACGCTGTACCCGGTCAAGCTGAACTGGACGGAACTGGCCGAGGGCGACGACGACCTCACCAGGGAGTACCTCGAGGAAGCCATCACCGAGGACATCCTGGCGGCGTACGAGGACCGCGAGCGGCAGATCGACGGCCAGGTCGGCGAAGGCGCGATGCGTGAGCTGGAGCGCAAGGTCGTCCTCTCGGTGCTGGACCGCAAGTGGCGCGAGCACCTCTACGAGATGGACTACCTGAAGGAAGGCATCGGCCTGCGCGCGATGGCCCAGCGCGACCCGCTGATCGAGTACCAGCGCGAGGGCTACGAGATGTTCAGCGCGATGCTGGAGGCGCTGAAGGAGGAGACCGTCGGCTTCCTGTTCAACCTCCAGGTCGAGACGGCCCAACCGGAACCCGCCCAGGCGACCGCGCCGACCGAGGTCCCCGAGGCCTTCGCCCGCGCGGCCGAGGCGGCCCGCACCCAGTCCAACGGCACAGCTCAGAACGGCAACGGTCGCGGCCGGCACGCCGCACCGGAACCGGAGGACGAGGAACCACAGCAGAACGTCCCCCCAGCGCTGCGCGGCAAAGGCCTGGGCGGCCCCAGCCAACAGCAACGCCTGAACTACAGCGGCCCAGCCGAAGACGGCGGCGTGAACTCCCACGACGACACCGCCGACGACGAAGGCGCCTCGGGCGGCGGCAGCGGAACCCGCCGCGAACGCCGGGCAGCGGCCCGAGCAAACGCCAAGAAAGGCCGAAAAGGCCCCCGCCGCTGATCCACAAAGGACAAACCCGGACGAGGCCCGCCGTGCCAACGGCGGGCCTCTTCGCTGACCTTGGTCAGAGAGCTTGGGGGAAGTCGAAGAACCTGTGCGGGTCGTAGGCGTTCTTGACCGCTGCCAGGCGGGGGTGGTTGCCCGCGTGGTAGGCCGTGGCCCAGTTGTCGAGTTGGGGGTCGGGGAAGTTGGGGTAGACACGCCCGGACCCGTCGGTGTGGGCGGTCGCCCAGGACTGGTCCACCCATGGGTCGCCCGGGTCGGCGATGTGTTCGAGCAGGAAGCGCTCGGTGCGGTGGGCGAACGCGGTGGCGTCCTCGGCGACTCGGTTGTAGGCCCCGCCCATCGCGGTGAAACTGAGCTGCCGTCGGCCCGCGGCGAGCTGGGTCAGCAGCGATGTGAGGGTGTCGGAGGCCATCGGGTGGGCGAAGAACTCCGATCGGATCCGCACGGGTTGTTCGGGTAGGTCCCGTGGGTCGGCGAAGGTGCGCTTCAACTGGTGGTACGGGAGGCCGGGGCGCAGGTCGATCGCGGCGGCCAGGCCCGCTTGGTCGGTGAACTCCCGCAGCAGGTCCCGGGTCGGTCCCTCGTCGAGGGTGGCGGCGCCGAAGAGGGTGGCCCGGACAGGTGCGCCGGGCTCGGACTCAAGGGTGAGGTTGACGGTGAGGTCGTCCGGGGCGTCCGGTGCCCAGACCTGCCAGGCCGAGACCAGGTCCGCGACGGGGATGTCCGACCAGTGTGCCTCGATCCGAGTGGTCGTCGGCTCCGGCACGGTGTCGAACCGCAGTGACGTGACCACGCCGAACTGGCCGCCGCCCGCGCCCCGCAGCGCCCAGAACAAGTCTGGGTGGTGGTCGTGGTCGCAGTCCACGACGCTGCCGTCCGCGAGCACGACCTGCGCGCCGACGAGACGATCGCAGGTCAGCCCATGCTTGCGGCCGAGTAACCCGATCCCACCGCCCAAGGTGAGACCTGTGATCCCGACGGTGGGTCCGCACCCGGCCGGCAGGGTTCGGCCGTAGGTGTGCAGCGTCGGGTACACCTGTTCCAGGCGGGCGCCGGCTTGGACCGTGGCGACCTGGTCAGGTGCCACGGTGATGCCGTCGAGGCCGGACATGTCGAGGACGATGCCGTCCGTCGACGAGCGGCCCGCGAAGCAGTGTCCGCCGCCACGAGGGACGATGCGGTCACCGATGGCTGTCGCGTATGCCATGGCGCCGACGACGTCCGAGACTGAGCGGCACAGAACCACGAGCCGGGGACGCACCTCCCGGTACGCGGCGTTGACCGGGTGGCGGATCGTCTCGTAGCCCGAAGTGCCGGGGCTGAACAACTCGCCGTCGAGGGAATCGCGGAACTCGGCCAGGGAGGGCATGGGCCCGAAACTAGTGGTCACGACCGGAAGTTCGTCGGGGGTCTCGACGGCCCAGCTTCCCGCTGGCCGCACGGCCGAAAGGCCCAAATACAACCCGGTACGAGGACCTTCCGGCCGCACGCCCAGCGGAAACCTGGATCCGCCGAATACCCCCAACGAACCTCCGGTCGCAACCACTAGGAGCGGCGCGACGACAGTTCTTGACCGAATCGCGCACCACGGGTGGCGAGGAAGGGCTTGTAGGAGGCGGAGTGCTCGTGGCCACAGGCGCACCGGTCGACGCTGCCGCCGAGGAGTTGGCGCGGGGTGAGGCCGGTCAGGCGGAGGCATTCCCGGCTGAGGTGGGCTTGGTCGGCGTACCCGGCGTCGACCGCCAGTCCCGCGATGCCGTCCGTGCCGCGCCGGCCCGAGGCGGTGGCGCCGGCCTGAGCCAGTGCGAGAAACCCCTGGAACCGCAACGTCCGCTGGAGGACCTTGGGACTCACCCCCACCGCGTGCAGGCAGCGGCGACGTAGTTGGCTGGCGGACAGCGTCAGGTGGGTGGCCAGGGTGTCGATGTCGACCGGATGCCACGGCATCAGCGCCCGCACGGCTTCGCCCACCAGTGGATCCAGGCGGTCCGCACGCCGGAACTCCCGCACGAGATGGGCCTGCACCACCATGAGCGCCCGCTCGGGCGTCCCGGCCAGAGCCATCGCCTCCACCAGGCGGTCCACCGAAGGTCCCCACAGCTCCGTCAAGCCAAGGCGCTGGTCCACCAGGTCGTCGAGCACCGTCGGGAGGGGCGGCGCGGTTCCCGGTTGGAACCGCACACCCACGACCGTGGTGTGCGCTGGAATGGCCTCGATCGCCGGCGCGGTCAGCGGACCGACCAGCTGGGGATGGCCGCCGATCGGAAAGTGGATCTCGACCCCGCCCGTGGGCAGGTGCCGCTGCACGTACACCGCCGGGCCGGTGCGCTGGATCCAGACTGTCCGCACCGCCCCGGCCAGCTCGGGCAACGGCGCACGCTCGACGTATGACTCCACTGTGGTCATCACAGCACTAGGCCTGGCGGCCTTCAAGGATTCGCAGGAAGACGCAGGTCCAGATGCCTTGCCTGCGTTCCATCCTGGCCGTCAGTGCCTGGGCTCGGCGGTGGCCCGGGCGGGTGGTCTCCAGGCGGCCGGTCATCTCCACGGCGTTCGGGGTCGGCCAGCAGGTGTGCACCGAGTACAGCTGGTAGCGCGTGGCCGCCGGCATGGTTCGGAGGCGGGTCAGGGTGGCTTCGTAGATCGGGTCGGCCAGGAGGGTCCGGACCTGGGCGATGTGCCGGCGACCGTCCAGGACTTCGAGGACCTTGGTGAGCATGGTCCGGAGCTGGCCGTCGTCCGGCGTCTCCTCGGTCAGGATCAGCTGCGGCTCGACCATGGGTTTCGGCGTCGCCCAGCGTTCCAGGTCGAGGGGGATCTCGTCGGTGGGTTCGTAGCCGCGCAGCGGGCGCAGGGTCGGTGTCACGCCGGTACAGAGTCGGTGCGGTGGGTGAACCGGACAAGGTTCGCCCGGCCGGGTTACGTCGCCGAACCACCCGTAATCACGCGGAACGTCGCTCTTTTGGAGCAGTCGGGGTCACGGTTTGCGGTTGTCTGTCACTTGGGTGGTTAATTGTCCCGCGTTCACTTCGGCTTCTATTCTGAGGCGGTCTGATCCATCGGATCCGGGGAGGCGCGATGCGCGCAAAATTGTTGACACTCGTTGCGGTGATTGTTTCGGTGATTGGTTTGGCGCCGGCCGCCACGGCCGCCGAGGACATCCCGCCGCCCGGGTGCGATACCGTCGTGGAGCCCATCTTCGCAGGTGAGCGCGTCACGGCGTACTGCAACTACCTGCCGTATCCACCCTCTTCGTATCGGGTGGTGGCGCACTGTGCGGCCGGCGGTTCTTTCTGGTATGAGCTGGGGTCTATCGCCGAGCCGGGGTTTAGTCCTTCGGTCGCCGAATGCCGCGGACTTTTGCTTTCGACCGCCCGGGTCGCCGGATATCACATAGAACAACGTTAATATGTTGATGAGTCGCGGCGGAGGTGCTCGAAACAGAGGACGGCCGCCGCGCTCGCCACGTTCAGCGATTCCACGCCGCCGCGCATCGGAATCGAGACCCACATGTCCACCAGGGCCCGCACCCCGTCGGACACCCCCGCCGTCTCGCTGCCGAGCACGAACGCCGCCTTGCTCGGCAACGACGCCGAGAACAGCGACGAATGCGCCTTGGCGTCCAACGCGATCAGCGGGTACCCGGCCGTGTGCAGCTGCTCAGCGGCCTCGGTGGCGGTCGCGCACCGCAGCACGGGCGCGTGGAACGCCACCCCCGCGGACGCCTTGACCACCAGGGGGTCGATGCCGGCCACCCCACGCCTCGGCACCACGATCCCGCCCATCCCCGCGGCGGTGGCCGTGCGCAGGATCATGCCCACATTCGCCGGCGTGGTGATGCCGTCGAGCAACAGCACCCCACGCGGCGGCCGTGGCCCCGCCAGCGCGTCTGTCAGGAGCTTCATCCGGGGCGCCACGACGTCCGCGAGCACCCCTTGGTCCTGCTTGCCGTTGCCGGCCAGCACCTTCACCCGCTGCGCGGTCGCCCGCTGGACGGGCACCCCCCGCGACGAGGCGGCGTCCAGGATCTCGCGCGCCGCGTGGCCACGGGCCGTGTCCGCCAGAACCACCTTGTCGACCTGCAAGGTCACGTCCCCGAGCGCCTCCAACACCGGCTTGCGGCCGTACACGGTGACGAACCTGTCCTTCGGCGATCCCACTTGGCCAGAATCCCACGTCGGCCGAATGTGGAACGATCGGGCTATGTCGGATCGTCTGTCCGCGGTGGACGCGTCGTTCATCTACCTGGAGGACCAGGCGACGCCGATGCACGTCGGGGGCGTCGCGGTGTTCCGGCGGCCGCGAGGTGGCTTCGACTACGACGAGCTTGTCGACCTTCTGGGGCGTCGGCTGGACCTGGTGCCGCGGTATCGGCAGCGGGTGCTGTCCGTGCCGGGGCATCTGGCCAGGCCGGTGTGGGCGGACGACGCCGACTTCGACCTGACGTACCACGTGCGCCGCTCAGCGCTGCCACGGCCGGGCAGCGACGAGCAACTGCATGAGTTGGTCGGGCGGCTGATGTCGCGGCCGTTGGACCCGTCCAGGCCGTTGTGGGAGGCGTATCTGGTGGAGGGGTTGGCTCGGGGGCGGTTCGCCCTGGTCACCAAGACCCACCTGGCGCTGGTCGACGGGATCGGCACGATCGACATCGGCCAGATCATCCTGGATCCGACGCCGCACATCAGTGAGGACGGCGACACGGCCTGGCTGCCGAAACGCACCCCGTCGGCGGGGCGGCTCGTGCTGGACGCGTTGAGCGACGCCGTGCAGCGCCCCCGTGAGCTGGTGGACAACGCCAGGTCGGTGGCGGGCGACATTTTCTCCAGCACGGTGGTCCAGCGCCTGGCGGACACCGCTGGTGGCCTGGTCACGGCGATCGGCACGGCCGCGAGTGCCGCGCCGAGCAGCCCGTTGAACGCCAAGGTGTCGCCGCAGCGGCGGTTCGCGGTCGCCCGGACGAGCCTTGAGGACTTCCGCGGGATACGCAACGAGCACGGCTGCACGGTCAACGACGCCGTGCTCGCGACCCTCGCGGGGGCGTTACGGACGTGGCTGCTGTCCAGAGGGCAAGCGGTCACATCGTCCACGACCGTGCGCGCATTGGTGCCGCTCGCAGTGCGCGAGGATGAAACGGACACCACAATCCCAGGCATGCTGGGCAACACGGTGACCGCCAAGCTCGTCGACCTGCCGGTCGGCGAGCCGAACGCGGTGGTGCGGCTGCATCAGGTCAGCCACGCGATGCGCGCGTACAACGACTCGGCGCGGAAGGTCGCCGCGGGGGCGTTGCGCCGGATGAGTGGGTTCGCGCCGCCGACGCTGCATTCGCTGGGCGCGCGGGCCGCGGGCACGTTCTCCCGGCGGATCTTCAACGTGGTGATCACCAACGTGCCGGGGCCGCAGGTGCCGCTGTACGCGGCGAACGCGAAGATGATGGAGATGTTCCCGGTCGTGCCGCTGGTGCGCAACCAGGCGCTGGCGATCGGGGTCACCTCGTACGACGGTGGTGTCTACTTCGGACTCAACGGGGATCGGGGTGCCATGTCCGATGTGGACAACCTGGCCCGGATGGTCGAGGAGTCACTGGAAGAGCTGCTTTCGACGGTAAGGGTGTGAGTTGTGCGGGTCTACATCCCTGGCACGGTGACGATGCTGCGCGAGCTGAACGCGGCCGGTGAGCTCAAACCGTTGAACGGAACGGCTTTCGCCCTGACGCCGGCGCTGCGTGAGGCGTACACGACCGGTTCGGCCGAGGACCTCGAGTACGTGGCGATGGCGGACGCCGCCCGCGCCTCGCTGCGGCTGATCGGCGACGACCCGGACGCGATGCGCAGGCGCGTGGTGATCGCGGCCGATGTGGACACTGCCGCCCCGCGTCCTGACCTGGACAACTCGGTGGTCCGGATCACCGGACCCGTTGTGGTCAAGGACATCGCGTCGATCCACGTGGACGCCGCCGAGGCCGAACCGGCCGTGCGCGCCGCGGTGCTGGTGGTCGACGCGGCCGACATGGGCGACGAGGACGCGGAATTCGTGCTGGGTGACGTGGCGGACCATGACCTGGCCTGGTACGCCACCCAGGAACTCCCCTTCTTGCTGGAGTTGATGTAGATATGGACGCTGTCTCAGCCGTGCCGGAACCACGGAACGAGCCGATCCGGAGCTATTCGCCGGGCAGCCCCGAACGGGCTTCGCTGAGCGCCGCGGTGGCCGAACTGGCGGGTCAACGGGTCGAGTTCACCCAGACTGTCGGCGGGGCACGGCGAATGGCCGGCGGCGACCGGGTGGACGTCGTGCAGCCGCACAACCGGGCGCACGTGCTCGGCGTGACCGCCCAGGCCACCCCCGACGACGTGGCAGGCGCCGTGCGGGCCGCCAAGGACGCCGCGCCCGCGTGGCGCGCGCTGCCGTTCGACGAACGAGCCGCGATCCTGTTGCGGGCCGCGGACCTGCTGGCCGGGCCGTGGCGGGACACGTTGAACGCGGCGACCATCCTGGGCCAGTCCAAGTCCGTGCAGCAGGCCGAGATCGACAGCGCGTGCGAGCTGATCGACTTCTGGCGGTTCAACGTCGCCTTCGCCCGCCGCCTGCTGGCCGAGCAGCCGGAGTCCGGTCCGGGCATCTGGAACCGGTTCGACCACCGGCCGCTGGACGGCTTCGTCGTGGCCATCACGCCGTTCAACTTCACCGCGATCGCCGGGAACCTGCCGACCGCGCCCGCGCTGATGGGCAACACCGTGGTGTGGAAGCCGTCGGTGACCCAGTCGCTGGCCGCGCACCACACCATGCGGCTGCTGGAGGCGGCCGGCCTGCCGCCCGGCGTGATCAACCTGGTGACCGGCGACGGGCCGGCGGTCAGCGAGGTCGCGCTCGCCGACCCGGACTTCGCCGGCCTGCACTTCACCGGGTCCACCAAGACGTTCAAGTACCTGTGGCGGACCATGGCGTCGCATTTGGACACCTACCGGGCCTATCCGAGGATCGTCGGCGAGACCGGCGGCAAGGACTTCGTGGTCGCGCACGCCTCGGCGGACCCGGCCGCGCTGTCAGTCGGCCTCGTCCGGGGCGCTTTCGAGTACCAGGGCCAGAAATGCTCGGCCGCGTCCCGCGCGTACGTCGCCCGCTCGGTGTGGGAGGGCGGCGTGCGTGACCAGCTCGCGGACACCACGAAGTCCTTGACCTACGGGGATGTCACGGACTTCTCGCACTTCGGCGGCGCGGTCATCGACCACCGCGCGTTCGCCAAACACGCGGACTTGTTCGAACGTGTCCACGCCGAAGGCACCCTTGAGGTCCTCACCGGCGGCACCGCGGACGACAGCGAGGGTTTCTTCGTCCAGCCCACGGTCCTGGTGGGTGACGACCCGACGCACGAGGTGTTCCGCACCGAGTACTTCGGCCCGATCCTCGCCGTGCACGTGTTCGACGACGCCGACTACCCGAAAGTTCTCGAACTCGTCGATTCGTCCACCGCATACGGCCTCACCGGAGCGGTCTTCGCGACCGACCGGCACGCCGTCGAGGAGGCCCAGCAGGCGCTGCGGTTCACCGCGGGCAACTTCTACGTGAACGACAAGCCGACCGGGGCCGTGGTCGGTCAGCAGCCGTTCGGCGGCAGCCGCGCGTCCGGGACCAACGACAAGGCGGGCTCGATCTTCAACCTGCAACGGTGGATCAGCCCACGGTCCATCAAGGAGACGTTCGTCCCACCCACGTCGCACGGCTATCCGCACATGGGCTGAACAGCGAAAAGGCCCCCGCGAAGCGGGGGCCTTCTCAGACTTTCAAAGCACTTAGCGGGGCATTTCGCCGACCTGGCTGGCGGGCGGGGCCTGGACGTCCACCGGCTGTCCCCAGTCGGTGTACTTGACCGTCACGTTCGCGGACTGGCCCTGGGCGATCGGGGTCGCCACGACGACCTGCACGGGCAGGTTGTCGGCGTTGACCCAGAACTCCTCGTTGATGGTCTTCATGCCGGCGGTGCCGGCCGCCTGCTCGGCGAGCTTGCGCATCTCCGGGTCGGGCAGCGACTGCGCGGCCTTGGCCATGTCGACCGTGATCCAGTAGTGCGTGGTCTCCTGGCCGTCCAGGGTCTCCTTGGCCGACTTGGTGATCTGGCCGGCGGCCTTGATCTGCTCCATCTGCTTGGACACGTCGAAGTTGGAGCTCATGTTCTCGATCATCGGGCCGAGGGTCTTCGACAGCGGGTCGGTGCCGTCCGCCGAGATCTTCACCCACGGCTTGTCCGCTGACATGCCGGCCTGACCGGCCAGGTTCGCCGGCAGCTTCATGTAGAGCGCCTTGTCGACGATCCGCATCTCCATGGTGCCGAGCGAGGACATGTCCAGCGACATCTGCATGGCGACGTTCGAACCGTCCACCTTGAACGCGCCGCTGCCCTTCATGCTGATCGCACCGGCGCTGCCGGCCGAGCCGGACATGTCGATGGACATCTTGGCGCTGGTGGCCTTGTTGTTGTTCTTGACCGCGCCGGCGAGATCCAGCGTGTTGCCGAAGATCTTCAGTCCGCCGCCACTGCCACCACCGGTGGACGCTGAGTTGTTGTCCGCAGCGACGGGGGTGCCATTTTCCTTGGTGCCACATCCAGCCACGGTCAGCACGAGCGCGAGGCCCGCCGCGGCGACTAGTGTCTTTCGCATCTTCTTGTCCCACCCCAGCTAGTGCGGTTCATGGGTAACGCAACGCTACTTCCTTGGACGTGACAGGGCACGTCCTGGTTCCGTCATCCCCGGACTGAATCGTCCAGCCCCGCCCGAGACGTTAGCAAACGGCGCAGTGACTCCAGTCGCCCTTTCGTGGCCTCGCCGTCGGCGACCACCGTGTCCAGCATGCAGTCGGGGTCCTCGGGCGGGCCGAGGTGGCCGCACATCGACGGGCATTCCTCGGCGGCCTGGGTGAACTCCGGGAAACTGTGCACGATGTCGTCCGCTGAGATGTGCGCCAGGCCGAACGACCGGATACCCGGTGTGTCGACCACCCAACCACCCCCCGGCAGGGGGAGGGCCACCGCGGTCACCGACGTGTGCCGGCCCTTGCCAACCCCGCTGACCACGCCGATGGCCCGGTCGGCGTCCGGCACGAGCTTGTTCACCAATGTCGACTTGCCCACCCCGGAGTGCCCCACCAAAGCGGACACCTGGTCGGCCAGCTTCGCGCGTAGCTCGTCCGGTTCCTCGTCCTGTCGGGTGACGACGATCGGCAGGTCCAGGTCGGCGTACGCGGCGACGAGCCCGGCCGGGCCGGCCAGGTCCGACTTGGTCAGGCACAGGATCGGCTCGACGCCGCCGGCGTAGGCCGCGACCAGGGCGCGGTCGATGAACCCGCGGCGTGGCGGCGGGTCGGCCAACGCGGTCACGATCACCAGTTGGGACGCGTTCGCCACGACGACCCGCTCGAACGGGTCGGTGTCGTCCGCGGTCCGGCGCAGCACGCTCGTGCGTTCGGCGACCCGGACGATCCGGGCCAGCGTGTCGGGCTTTCCGCTGGTGTCGCCGACCAGGTCGACGGTGTCCCCGACGACGACAGGGGTCCGGCCGAGCTCACGGGCCCGCATGGCGACCACGAGCTGCTTGGGGTCATGCCCGAGCGCGCACGTCCAGCGGCCACGGTCCTTGCCGACGACCATCGCGGCCTCGGCGTCCGCGTGCTCCGGTCGGCGTTTGGTGCGGGGCCTGGTGCCGCGACCCGGCCGGACGTGTACGTCCGTCTCGTCGAGCTTGGTCCAGTCGCGGCGCCGGTCCCGCGGGGGCACGTCAGTTGCCGCCCAGCATCGCCGACCACATTCCTGGGAAGTCCGGGATGGTCTTGGTGGTGCAGCCGATGTCGTCCACCTCGACGCCGTCGACGACCAGGCCGAGGATCGCGCCCGCGGTGGCCATCCGGTGGTCGGCGTACGCGGCCCACGGCCCGCCGTGCAGCGGCCGCGGCCGGATCACCAGGCCGTCGTCGGTCTCCTCGACGTCCCCACCGAGCGCGTTCAGCTCGTTGGCCAGGGCTTTGAGACGGTCGGTCTCGTGGCCACGCAGGTGGGCGATGCCACGCAGCACGGACTGGCCTTCGGCGAGCGCGGCCAACGCGGCGACAGTCGGTGTCAGCTCACCGACCTCGTGCAGGTCAACGTCCACACCGGACAGTGTTGTTCCAGCCCCCTGCGGGGGCTCCCACCCCCGCCGCGGACCTGGCCCGCGGATCGCCAGTCCGTCGGTGCTCAACTCGACGTCACAACCCATGTTGGCGAGGATCTCCCGGATCGCGTCGCCCGGCTGAGTGGTCTCGGCGGGCCAGCCGGTGACCGTGACCGTGCCGCCAGTGACCGCGGCGGCGGCCAGAAACGGTGTCGCGTTGGACAGATCCGGCTCGATGACCCATTCGCGGCCGTGGATCGGTCCTGGCCGAACCTGCCACGTGTCGGCTTCGGTGTCGTCCACGTCGACGCCCGCCGTGCGCAGCATCTGCACGGTCATCTCGATGTGCGGCATGGACGGCACCGGTTTGCCGTCGTGGCGCACGGTCAAACCGTTGTCGTAGCGGCAACCGGAGAGCAACAGGCCCGACACGAACTGCGACGACGCCGACGCGTCGATGGTCACCTCGCCGCCAGCGAGCGCGCCTTTCCCGGCCAGCGTGAAGGGAAGCCGGTCGCCGGTGATGTCCGCGCCCAGGCCGCGCAACGCGTTCAGGATCGTCCCCATCGGACGCTCGCGCGCGTACTCGTCGCCGTCGAACCGGATCTCGCCGTCGGCGATCGCGGCCGCGGGCGGGACGAACCGCATGACCGTCCCGGCGAGCCCGCAGTCGACGTCAGCCGGGCCGCGTAGCGTCGACGGGGTGACAAGCCAGTCATTACCTTCGTCGGCGATGCCCGCGCCTAGGGAACGCAGGGCGTCCGCCATGAGATGCGTGTCTCGGCTGCGCAGCGGGGCGCGCAATGCGGACGGACCGTCGGCGAGGGCGGCCAGGATCAGCGCGCGGTTGGTGATCGACTTGGACCCCGGGATCGACACGGTGGCCCTCACTGGCGTCCGGGTGACAGGAGCGAGCCATGCCTGAGTCATGCGTCGATGATCCCCCATGCACTCGCCACACTCGCGTGCGCGTGTCACGATCTCGAGTAACACTTGGGTAGAAAGGTGTGGGGAAATTGTGCGGCAGGTACGCGTCCACGAAGAACCCGGCCACGCTGGCGGCCGAGTTCGACGCGCTGGACGCGACAGAGGACGCCATCAGCGGCCCGGACTACAACGTCGCGCCGACACGCAACGTCGTGGCCGTCGTGCAACGGCATCCGCGTGACGAGGCCGGCGAACCGGACCCGACCACGACCGAGCGATCGCTGCGGGTGATGCGCTGGGGTCTGGTGCCCGCGTGGGCCAAGGACGCCGGAATCGCCGCGAAGATGATCAACGCCCGGTCCGAGAGCGCCGCGACCAAACCGGCTTTCCGCACGTCCATGGCCAACCGCCGGTGCATCATGCCGGCCGACGGCTGGTACGAGTGGCAGCGCGACGGCAAGGTCAAACAGCCGTTCTTCACCACCCGCAAGGACGGCGCCAGCCTCGCCATGGCCGGCCTCTGGACGGTGTGGCGGGACAAGCAGAAGCCGGACAGCGAACCGTTGGTCACCTGCGCCGTGCTGACCATGCCCGCGGTCGAGCAGCTGGCCGAGATCCACGACCGAATGCCGGTCCTGCTGCCGCCGTCCGCGTGGAACGCCTGGCTGGACCCGGACTCCACGGACGCCTCGGCGCTGATCGTGCCGCCGTCCGAGGAGTTCCTGGCCGCGCTCGAACTGCGGCCGGTGTCCACGGCCGTCAACAGCGTGAAGAACAACGACCCGTCCCTGCTCGACCCGCTCCGCGAACAGGGCGAGCCGGCACTGTTCGACCAGCGGAAATGACGCGGTTCCGATGACTACGGAGACGATCGACACCCCGCGCGGCCCGGCCCGCGCGGAACTCCACTGTGCCGCCGAGGGGCGGGCGGCTCTGCTGCTCGGTCATGGCGCGGGCGGCGGTATCGGAGCGCCCGACCTGGTCGCCGCCACGCGTGGAGCCACCGCCGCCGGGGTGCATGTGGCGCTCGTCGAACAGCCCTACCGGGTGGCCGGACGGCGTGCGCCCGCGCCTTCCGGACAGTTGGACGAGGCGTGGCTCGCGGTCGTGGACGACCTGGCAGACCGGTGGTTCGCGGAGCTCCCGTTGGTGTTCGGCGGCCGTTCCTCCGGGGCCCGGGTGGCCTGCCGGACGGCGGCCGAGGGGGACGCGGTCGCCGTGCTGTGCCTGGCTTTCCCGTTGCATCCGCCCGGAAAGCCGGAGAAGACCCGGCAACCCGAACTGGACGGCGTCGAGGTGCCTGTTCTGGTGGTACAGGGGGAGAAGGACACGTTCGGCCGGCCGGAACCCGCGCACCACCGTGAAGTCGTGCTGCTGGCCGGCGACCACAGCCTCAAGGCCGACGTCCCAGGGGTGTGCCAGGCGGTGCAGGAGTGGCTGGCCCGGGTGCTGCGTCCATTGGACTGAGGACGACGTCGGCGGCGCGGGCGACGACCTCGCGGCGGGTCCGGCCGCCGGGGTGGTCGGCGGCCAGGAAGTGGCTGCCGATGGCCGCGCAGAAGGCGAGCAGGCTGCGGGCCTCGACCTCGTCCGGGTCCGGGCAGTAGACGCCGATCATCTCGCGCAGCAGGTCCATCCGCTGGTTGTCCACCCGGCGCAGGCGTTCGGCGACGTCGTCGTCGCGGCGGGCCCACTCGCGCACGGCCAGGTCGATGGGCAGCAGGCGCTCCGAGAGGGTCAGCTGGCCGGCCAGGCGGATCTTCGCGCGGGCGTCGCCGCCCTCCCGCTCGATCCGCGCGAACACCTCGTCGGTGCTCTCCCGTTCCCAGGTGTCCAGCATCGCCGTCAGCAGCGCGCCACGGTCGGTGAAGTAGCCGTAGAAGCCGCCTTTGGTGACGCCGAGCGCTTTGGCCAGCGCCTCGACCCGGACGGCGTCCGGGCCGCCGGCGGCCAGCGCCCGCAGTCCCTCCTCGATCCACATGCCGCGCGGTGTCCGGAGCGAACCCACGACGTGCCTCCTCTCTCCCTCCGACGACCGAGGCGTCTCCCTCCCAAGAGTGATACGTCACCGTATAACAGGCGTTAGCCTCGCGTTGTACGCCATCGTATACAAGGAGGCCGGGGACCGTGACCCGAATCGACAAGAGTGCCTACACCGGGCGGTCGTGGCGCGTCCAGGAATTCACCGAGGACTTCCGGATCGAGGACGTCTGGGCGTTCCGTACCCCCGGAGCCGGACCACACGACTTCCCGGCGATGCTCGCCGCGCTGCGGGCGGCCGGGACACCCGCGAAACAGCCCTGGTGGATCCGGTCGCTGTTCGAGGCCCGCTGGAAGCTCGGCGCGCTCCTCGGCTGGGACAAATCGTCAACCGGCGTCGGCGGCAGAGTCACCTCGCTCCGCGACCGAATGCCCGACGACCTCCGCACCGCCCCGCGCGGCCTGGACAGCGCCGACCTACCGCTCAAAACGATCTACGAACTGGACACCGAGTGTGCCCGTGAGCTGGCGAACAAGACCGTGCACGGCGTGATGCACCTCGGCTGGGCGCAGCGGACCGACGGCGACTACGAGCTGCTGATGACCGTCCTCGTCAAACCCAACGGAACCTTCGGCCGGCTCTACATGGCCGCCATCGCCCCCTTCCGCTACCTCGTCGTCTATCCGGCGCTGACCCGGCAGTGGGAGCGCGCGTGGCGGGAACGGGCGGACGTGTCCCGGTGACTAAATGGGCTGGCTGGGTACCGCGAACACGACCTAGTCGCGTTTCTCCGCGATGCCCCGCAACGAGTCGCGGATGCCCGCGGGGTCGGCGCCGAAGAACCTGGCGTCCACGTCCTGCGCGATGACGATCGCCTGGCGCGCCAGCTCGCGGCCCTGGGGAGTGAGGGTCAGGCGCAGCGAACGGGCGTTGGACTGGTGTGCCAGGCGGGCGATCAGGCCATGGTCGGCCAACGTGCGCACCACCCTGGAGGTCATCTGGCGGTCGGTGCCCGCGCCGTCCGCCACCTCCTGCTGGCCGGGCGGGCCGCCGCCGACGGTCTCCAACCAGCCCACGGTGGCCAGCAGGATGAACTGGGTGTGCGTCAGGCCGAGCCGCCGCAGCCGGCCGTCGAGTTCGGCCTTCCACGCCAGCGCCGCCTGGTGCAGCCAGTAACCGGGGGAGGCCAGCGGGCCGCTCAGGCCACCTGCTCCTCGAGTGCCTTCCATGTCCTCAGCATGTCCTTCCGCATCCCACGGCCGAAGTAGAGGCGGAACAACGGCACGAGCGGCCCGGTGACCCGCACGGTCTTGGTACACCGCACCTGGCCGTCGCCGACCGGCTCGAACGTGTTCACGCCGGTGATCCGCCCGCCCGGCAGGCCGCATTCGGACGCCCACCGGGTGAGTGGGACCACGTCCGTGATCGTCCAGTCGGTGGCCGGCCCGCCGCGCGGCTTCGACCAGCCGGTGGTGCCGACCTCGAACGTGCCGTCCAGCCGGGCCGCCTCCTCATGCGGGTCCCAGGACGGCCAGTTCGCCACATCGGTGACCACCGCCCAAATGTCCCGGACCGTGCCGTTGATGACGGCTTCCTCGCGGATCTCGTACATGAGCGCCTCCTTGGTGTCGCAACACCAAGAGTAGGTGGTGTCACGACACCAAAGCAAGGGCCTGTTACGCGGTCGCGATCGGGGCGACGACCGCGTTCGTCAGCCGGACTAGGTCGTCCGGTGCGAGTTCGACCTCAAGGCCACGTCGTCCGGCCGAGCAGAACAGCGTGGCGAACTCAATGGCGGACGTGTCCAGCACGGTGGGCAGACGTTTGCGCTGGCCGAGCGGCGAGATTCCGCCGGCCACGTACCCGGTCGCCCGTTCCGCGGCCGCGACGTCGGCCATCCGCGCCTTCTTCCCGCCGACCGCGCTCGCCAGGGCCTTCAGGTCGAGCTGGGCGGTCACCGGCACGATGCCGACCGTCAACGAGCCGTCCACGTCCGCCAGCAGCGTCTTGAACACCCGCGCCGGCTCCAGCTCCAGCGCCTGCGCCGCCTCCAGGCCGAACGACGCGGCCCGTGGGTCGTGCTCGTAGGAGTGCAATGTGTGCGGCACACGCTGCTTCGCCAGCAAGGCCGTGCCCGGAGTGCCCTTACCCGCCATGTGGGGGAGCTTACGGTCGGGAATCACAGCACCCGCAACCGTGTTTATCCCGGTGTGCTGACCGAGCAGATGACCAAGCCGCGGCGCGCGCAGGCGCCCACTCGGCCGATTTCGCCCCGCGTATCCTCGAAGGTGTCGCGAGCGACCGGGACGATCGCCGGTCGGTGGGAAGGGAGTCTGGTGCCGGGCACCGAAACCCAGGTGAGCAAGGAACCGGAGAGCGCGCAGGAGCGGGCCGCCCGGTTCGAACGGGACGCCATGCCCATGTTGGACCAGCTGTACTCGGCCGCGCTGCGGATGACCCGCAACCCCGCGGACGCCGAGGACCTGGTCCAGGAGACGTACCTGAAGGCGTTCGGCGCGTTCGCGTCGTTCTCCGAGGGCACGAACCTCAAGGCGTGGCTGTACCGGATCCTCACCAACACCTACATCAACGGCTATCGCAAGCGGCAGCGCCAGCCGCTGCAGCAGCCGACCGACGAGATCACGGACTGGCAGCTCGCGCAGGCCGAGTCGCACACGTCGAGCGGGCTGCGGTCGGCCGAGGTCGAGGCGATGGACAACCTGCCGGACGACGATGTGAAGCAGGCCTTGCAGCGGCTGCCGGAAGAGTTCAGGCTCGCGGTGTACCTCGCCGACGTCGAGGGATTCGCTTACAAGGAGATCGCCGAGATCATGGGCACCCCGATCGGGACCGTGATGTCGCGACTGCACCGCGGCCGCCGCCAGCTCCGCGACATGCTGTCCGACGTCGCGAAGGAGCGGGGATTCCTCAAGTCCGGCGCGGCGGAGGTGGCGGGGTCGTGAGCTGCGGAGACCACCACGAGACGGACTGCTCCGAAGTCCTCAACGAGGTGTGGCTGTTCCTGGACGGTGAGTGCGACGGAGACCGCAAGGAGCTGCTTCGGCAGCACCTCGACGAATGCAACCCGTGCCTGCAGGAATACGGCCTCGACGAGCACCTGAAGGCGCTGCTGGCCAAGAAGTGCGGCGGTGACCACGCGTCCACCGAGTTCAAGGAGCGGCTGCGCGCCCAGATCCGCCGGACCGTGGTGGAGCAGGGCGGCGTCACCGTGGAGACCACCACCGTGCAGGTGGAACTGACTGAATGAACGAAGCCCCCAGGCTCTGCCGGGGGCTTCGTCTCGGTCAGCTGTTCGGGCGGTTGCCGTGGTTCGCGCCACCCTTTTTACGGTCGCGACGCTTGCGAGCGCGCTTCGACATGCGAGTCTCCTACTACTGCGGTACTTGTTCACCTCATTGTGACAGGTCCGCCGGGCGGGCCTGGACCATGGTTGGATCTAGTCGGGGTGGAGGGAACGGTGTCGACACTCGCTGACCTGCTGGCCGAGCACACCGGCCTGCCCGGGGGTGCGGTCGATCACCTGCAGAAGGTGGTCGCGGAGTGGCAGCTGCTGTCCGACCTGTCGTTCGCGGACTTCCTGCTGTGGGTGCCGTACGTGCAGGACCTGGACGGCGAAGGCGACCACCTGGACGGCGAGTTCCTGTGCGTCGCGCACGCCCGGCCCACCACGGCGCCGACAGCCCACCCGGAAGACGTCGTCGGCACGTTCATCAAGGTGACCGACCACCCGCAGCTGCGGCGCGCGGTGGTGGAGCGGCGGATCTGCCGTGAGGAGGATCCGCACTGGTACCTCGGGGTGCCGGTGCGCCGGGAGACGATCCCCGTGGTCTACGACGGCGACGTCATCGGCGTGCTGTCCCGGGAGACGAACCTGGCTGTGCCGCGGGTGCCGAGCCCGCTGGAGATCGCGTACCTGGGCAGCGCCGGCGACCTGTGCCAGATGGTCGCGGACGGCACGTTCCCGTCGATGGAGCCGACCGCGGACGTGCACACCAGCCCGCGCGTCGGCGACGGGCTCATCAGGGTCGACGCGAACGGCGCGGTGATCTTCGCGAGCCCGAACGCTTTGTCGGCGTACCACCGGATGGGGCACGCGGCGGACCTCGTCGGCATGCGGCTGGCGCCGTTGACCCGGTCGCTGATCGCGGATCCGTTCGACGCGACCGAGGTCGCGCAGCGCGTGCTCGCCGCGGTCGACGGGCAGCCGAGCATGCGGACCGAGGCGGAGTCGCGCCGTGGGGCGGTCGTGCTGTTCCGGGCGCTTCCCTTGCGTCCCTTGGACAATCCGGCCGGCGCACTGGTGCTGGTCCGGGACGTGACCGAGGTGAAACGCCGGGACCGGGCGTTGTTGAGCAAGGACGCGACGATCCGGGAGATCCACCATCGCGTCAAGAACAACCTGCAGACCGTGGCCGCGTTGCTGCGTCTGCAATCCCGGCGGACGAACAGTGCCGAGGCCAAGGCCGCGCTCGCGGAGTCCGTGCGGCGGGTCGCGGCGATCGCGATGGTGCACGAGACGCTGTCGATGTCCGTGGACGAGCGCGTCGACCTGGACAAGTTGTTGGACAAGGTGATCCCGGTCGTCGGCGACGTCGCGGTGGCCGAGTCGCACGTGAAGGTGCGGCGGGTCGGGCAGTTCGGGATCGTGTCCGCCGAACTGGCCACGCCGTTGGTGATGGTGGTGTCGGAGCTCGCGCAGAACGCGGTGGAACACGCGTTTCCGGCCGGTCAGGGCGGTGAGGTCACCATCTCGGCGGACCGCTCGGCGCGGTGGCTGGATGTCGCCATCTCCGACGACGGCCGCGGTCTGCCGCGCGGATTCTCGTTGGAACGCACCGACGGTTTGGGGCTGCAGATCGTTCGGACGCTTGTCGAATCCGAACTTCGTGGATCTCTTTCGTTGCGGCGGCGGCAACCGCGTGGCACCGAAGCGGTTCTTCGGGTCCCACTTTCACACCGCCGGTAGAAAACCCAAAGGCCCTGTCCCGACCGATGGGGGACAGGGCCTTCAGGTGCTTGTGTTACGCGGGTATTCGCAGAGCCTCAGGCGTTGCTGCGCGCCCGGGTGCGAGCGTTGCGCCGCTTCAGGGCACGGCGCTCGTCCTCGCTCATTCCGCCCCAAACGCCTGCGTCCTGGCCACTTTCGAGGGCCCAGGACAGGCACGAGGAGGTCGCGGGGCAGCGGTGGCAAACGCCCTTCGCCTCGGCTATCTGCAGCAGCGCGGGACCACTGTTTCCAACTGGGAAGAACAGCTCAGGGTCCTCGTCACGGCAGGCCGCGCGGTGGCGCCAGTCCATTGTTCCTAGCTCCTTGCCAGGCGCGCTTCGTCGCGCCAGTCGATGTCATTCGGTCGTCGGGGTGCTTGTGAATGCTTTCACGAACCAGCCGGATGTCAAGAGGTCTTCTGCAGTCCGGTGAGTGAACTCACCCAAAAGATCGACGTCGCGATGTATCTCCGGACGTTGCGTGACCTCGTGTCACACGCCCGGTATCTCAAGTACCCGGTCGGTCAGATGGCAACCGTCAATGCCTTCGGAACCGACGTGAACTCGACGTTTGTCCGCTCGCCGTACAGGTCACCGTCCACCTGGAGGCGAACCGGCTCCTCGGCGGTGACCCTGATCTGCTCAACATCATCGCGCCGCAGAAGCTTCCCGCCGCGCTGGTTTCCACGTTTGGACACGGCCTGCCGGACCGCACGCAGAACCGTCGGCATCCGAAGCGTGCTCAGCGAGTACAGGCCGAGGCCGCCGTCGAACGTGGTGCCCGCGTTCAGGTGCACCGGGCGATTGCCCAGGTAGGACCACGGGTCGGTGTTCGACACGAACGCCATCCGCATGCCGTTGTGCGGCTGTTCGCCGGGCAGTTCGATCTGCAGCTGCGGCTGGCCGTTGGCCGGTTTGAAGTACGTGGCCACGGCGATCCGCGCGTACAGCCACGGGCTGGTCTCCTTGCCCCGCCGCCGGTCCACGCCGGCCACCACGTCGGCGTCCCAGCCGACCCCGGCGTTGAACGTGAAGTACCGGCTGTCGGTCCCCCAGGACGCCCGGCCGAGCCCGACCGTGCGGCTGCGGCCTTCCTCCAGCGCGGTCAACAGGACATGGGTCGCCTCGACCGGGTTGCGCGGCAGGCCGAGGGCGCGGGCGAACACGTTCGCCGAGCCGCCGGGCACGACACCGAGCATCGGCCGGTGCCCCTGGTCCTTGGTGAGCAGGCCGTTCACGACCTCGTTGACGGTGCCGTCGCCGCCGTGCGCGACGACCAGGTCGACGCCTTCCTCGGCGGCACGGGCCGCCGCGGCCATCGCGTGGCCCCGGTAGTCGGTCTCGATGACGTCCAGCTTGACCTCGCTGGCCAGGGCGTGGGCAAGCACGTCCCGCCCGGCCGGCGTGGTCGCCGTCGCCTGAGGGTTCACCACCAGCACTGCGCGCATTACTGCAGCGTAAAACAGTGCGTAGACGGACCTGTCCAGCACGGGTATCGATCGAGGGGCATGGGGTAACCCATCCGAGTCGGTTCGTGCCGGCCTGTGACCGTGCTCCCCTTCGTCATGACATCTGGCTGTCGCGACGAGTGCACCCGGACGACCGATCCGCTCGACAACGACGTTGTAGGGATCATCGCTCGAATCCCGGTGCGATGGGACCGGCTGATTGGGTGGCATACGATCGGTTACCACGTACCGAAAGTCACAACCCTGCATCAACCAGGAAGTTTCTCCGTGACCACCAAATCCGCCGTGCCTGGCACGGTCAGAGCGGCCGGCGTGTTCGTCGCCGCCGAGGGCGCCGCCGGTGTCGTGTTCGCCATCGTCCTGCTGGTCGCAGGCAGTTCCGGGCCGGGTCGCAACATCTACGGCGAAGCCGGCTACTTCACGGTCATCTTCGGCGGCGTGATCGCCTGCGGGATCGGCCTGCTGCTCGGCAAACGCTGGGCGCGGGGCCCGTCGACGGCCGTGCAGATCCTGCTGCTCGGCGTGGCGTGGTACGCCATGGGCCCGTCCGACCGGCCGGAACTCGGCGTGCCGGTCGCCATGGTGTGCGTCGCCGTGCTGGTGCTGCTGTTCCGGGCGCCGTCGCGGGCATGGGCTGACGGATACGCCCAAGAAGATGCGAAATAGTACTTTTGTCGGTTACTAGCGATCACTCGGACGGGCGACCCTACGGACGTCCCTGATTCCACCCTGTGGCGGCCCACGGGCCGCGGAATCGAGTGATCCGTATGAAGTACGTCCTTGGCACAGTCATGTCCGCAGTGGCCGTCCTGACCGCTGTGGCGCCGGCCGCCACGGCCGCGGACTCCGCGCCGGCGATCATCGGCGGCGGCACCGCGTCCAACGCGCCATGGGCCGCGCGCCTGTTCGTCAACGGACGGCAGAACTGTTCCGCGACGATCATCGCGCCACAGTTCATCCTCACCGCCAAGCACTGCGTGTCCGGAGCGGGCACGTACACGTTCCGGATCGGCAGCCTGGACCAGACCACCGGCGGCACGGTCGCCACGGGCACCACGATCACCCGCAATCCGTCCGCGGACATCGCGATCGTCCGGCTGGACCGGGCTGTGCAGGCCACGTTCTCGCCGCTCGGCACCACGGCCGACGTGCGGGTCGGCCAGACCGCGCAGGTCTACGGCTGGGGTGCGACGTGCACCAACCAGCCGGAGATCAACTGCCAGTCGCGGGTGCTGAAGGTCGCGAGCGTGACCGTGACTTCGGTGTCCTGCCGTGACTTCGCCGGTGCTTTGGCCGTGTGCGCACGCCGTGGCAACGGAATCACGGCCGGCGGCGACTCGGGCGGCCCGATGTTCGCCTCCGGGCGCCAGGTCGGCGTCGCGTCCACAAGTGACCGTGCGACGACCACCGCGTACAACAACATCACCCAGCAGCGTGCGTGGATCCGGTCGGTGGCCGGAGTCTGACGCGGGTTGCCCGGACGGGCCGGTCGAATTCCGCGACCGGCCCGCCCCGGCGGAGATCACCCGATGCGGGACTCGTGTAGTCGGGGTCGCGTGGTCCATTGTGGATGGTATGTGTGAGGCGGTCGCCGCGTCCCCGAACTGCCAGCGGCTGCTCGCCGGCGGCAGACACATGCTGTTCGGGGTGAGCCTGTTCAACAGCTTCTTCTCCGCCGTACGGCTGGCCGAGCTGGCCGCCTGGGCGCTCGTGCGGTTCGACTCCGTGCATTTCCTCGTCGCCGACCGGCCGAGCGCGCACACGTTGATGGCGTTGGGATACCCAGCCGAGCGCGCGCGGGCCAAGGTCGACCAGGAATCGAGGCTGGCCCGCAACCGGGTGCGCCGGGCACTGGTGGACGCCGGCGCGGCCGACCCGGACAGCCTGCTGCTGGGCTGGGACGACCTCGAACGCAACCCCGGCTACACCCGGCTTCGCGGGCTGGTGCGGACCGCGTTCGACGACGACCCACGGTTCCGCGCGTCCTGCCTCGCGGTGTCCCGTGACTACCTGCGCCACCGTGGTGAGACCCCCACCGAGCAACAGGTGATCACGGCCAGTGAGTACTTCCTGAACGAGTTGCCGATCGGCATGGACACCCCGTCGATCCTCGGTGTCGCGGAGTCGCTCTGCGCGTACCACCGGGTGCTGGCGTTCGCCGACGTACTGCGGACCGCGCCTGGCTGGCTGGCCCCGTCCGCCAACCAGGGCTACCTGATGGTGCGGACTAACGGTTGAGGGCCGCCCGGATAGGTTCGAGCGCGGCGATGGCCTCGGTCAACTCCTCGGCCTCCTCCCACTGCTCGCGCCACTCGGACTCCTCGTCCAACACGCGCGCGATCGCCCGCAGCGACAGTTCCACCAGTTCGTCCGGCAGGTCCAAGGAATCGCCGTCGGACAGGAAGCTCGGTCCGTACACGGAATCCACCTCGGGACCGTCCGGCTGCTGCGAGGCCACGACGGCGGCCGCGGCGATCGCCTGGAACGCCTCAGGGGCCTCCAGGTAGTCCGCGTTGTCCGCGGCCGCGGTGAGCGCCTCCCGGATCAGCCGCACCCGGGCGCCCGGCTCGGCGTCATCCAGGTCCCCGCTGAAGTCGGCGGCGTCGTCGTTGTCGAAAGCACCCTTGTCCCAGGTACCCATCGGACTGCTCCTCGAAAGTGGTGATTGTGCGAGCGGAACTTACCTGTCCGTTCGAGGAGCGTGGCTGAGGCATGGCGGTGGCAGCTGGTGGCCGCTCTCGGTGCCCGCGCGACCACCAGCTGTGCATGGGTTCAGCAGGACAAGTTGTTGCCCGCGGGCACACCGAGGACGCCGACGAACCTGGTGTAGTTGTTCACCCGGCTCTGCACCTGGGCAGGGTTCCGGCCGTTGCACTCCAGGCTGCCGTTGATGCTGCGGATCGTCTCACCGAAGCCGGCCCCGTTGACCATGGCGTTGTGCGGGGTCATGGTTCCCGGGCCGTTCTGGGTCATCCAGTACCAGAGGCCGGTCTTCCACGCCACGGAACTGTCCTGCTCGACCAGCCACGGGTTGTGCAGCAGGTCGATGCCCAGCGAGTCGCCCGCGGCCTTGTAGTTGAAGTTCCAGCTCAACTGGATCGGGCCGCGGCCGTAGTACGCGGCCTGCCCGGCCGGGCAGCCGTAGGGCTGGCTCGCGTCGCAGTAGTGCGGGTAGTTGGACGTGTTCTGTTCGACGATGTAGACGAGGTTGCCGGTCTCGTGGGCGACGTTGGCAAGGAACGCGGCGGCCTCCTGACGGCGGACGGTGTCGCTGCCGGTCTTGGCGAAGCCGGGGTAGGCGCTCATCGCCGTGGTCAGGCCGCTGTACGTGTAGAACGGATTTCGGCCGGGGAACATGGCGTTGAACTGGGCCTCCGTCACCACGAAGCCGCCCGTGGGCGGCGGTGTTCCGCCGCCGCAGGTGCCCTGGTCGGCCCAGACGTCGGCGCGGCCGGGGGTTTCGTTCTGGGTCCACCACTTCGCGGACCAGTTGTGACTGTTGTACGAGGCGACATTCCCGCCGACGTAGACCTGGCCGGAACTCCACGCGGCGGCACACGCTGGCGCGGCCGCTGATGTCGCGGGTGTCGTGATTCCCATCGTGGCCGCGCATACCGCGATGGCGGCCACCAGATGGCGTGTTCGCATGGCGTACTCCTCAAGTGCAGGGGCGAGAGGGTGTTCGGAGCGTACGCCAAATTGGTCTATACCAGTCAAGGTCGGAATCGGACAGGATGGCCCGCTATTGGTACGAGTGAGGAGCCAATAGTTTTTGCAGGACGCGTGTTTTGTATGGCCAATACGACGCAAGTCACAGCCGAAGTGACCGGCCCGCGGGGTCCGGCGAATCTACGATCGGTTGGTGACAGTCGAAACGGACGCGAAGGTCTATCTCCTTCGGCACGGCGAGACCGAATGGTCGCTCGCCGGCCAGCACACCGGCCTCACCGACGTTCCACTGACGGACAACGGTGAGCAGCAGGCCCGGCGGGCAGGACTGGTGATCAGCGCGTTGCGCGGCACCGCTGTACCGCCGTACCGCGTCTACACGAGCCCGCGGAAACGCGCGATCCGCACGGCCGAACTGGCCGGCCTTGAGGTCGACGACACCCTCGACGAACTCGCCGAGTGGAACTACGGCGACTACGAAGGCCTGACCACGGAACAAATTCGCGAAACCGCCCCCGGCTGGACGGTGTGGACGCAGCAGATCCCCGGCGGCGAGGACGTGAAAGAGGTCAGCGACCGGGCCGACACCATCCTCGACAAGGTGCGCAAGGTACTGCCGTGCGGCGACGTGGTCCTGGTCGGCCACGGCCACTTCACCCGGGCCCTGATCGCCCGCTGGCTCAACCTCCCGGTCGACCAAGGCGTCCACTTCGGACTCGACGCGGCCGGCACCACCGTGCTCGACCACGAACGCGGCGAGCCCCGAGTCGGCCGTCTCAACATCCCACCCCTCGACCTGTAAATCGGACCGCCCCGGCGTCCACCGGCGTGTGTGCCGGTGGACGCCTCGGATCTTGCCGATCTGGTCATCGCGTCCGGCAGTCGTGGGTCATCATCGATTGGGCTCCTGGTCCACCCGGAGCATGTCCCGAATCTGGTCTGCCTTCTCCTGCTCCAGTCCGGCGCACGCCATGGCCTCCCAATAGTGATCTTTGTCCTTCTCGGCGACGCTTCGGAACATGTCCGCCCGATCCTGGTAGAAGTCCCGCGTCTCCTGTGCCGTGGCATCACCCGGCGGCATCATCGGTCGCACAGAGTTGGCGTCGCCCAGGGTGGCCAGGGCCTCCCCGACGCGCGGTGACCGTTGTACAGCCATGCCGGGTTACACCTCCGGTTTGTCGCGACCCGTGATCGGTGGGGCGGGTGCATGTGTTCCAAGGGAACCGCCGATCAAGCGCAACACCCCGGACAAACTGTCCGGGTATCCCCTATCGAGGGGCTTGGCCTGTGGAAATGATGGCGTCGATGATCGCCGCCCAGGGCAGCTCACGGCCTGGAGCCGACCGCGGCCTGTGAAGCGGCCACACGTTCTCACCCATCACCAGGTGCACGCCAGCCCGCTGGAGAGCCGCGACATGGTCGGCCCAGGCTGGTTGATTCGCGTGCGCCGCGTTGACTCTGGGGAACACCACAACCGGGACTTCGCCCAGGCCGATGGTCTCGCATACTTGAGTGAGCGCTTGGTTGTCCGCAATGCCGAGGGCCATTTTGGCCACCGTGTTGGAGGTCGCGGGCACCACCGCGTAACAGTCGACTCTCGGGTGCGGACTGTCTTCCCACGGCATCCGAGGCTTGTGCCGCACCGGCAACCCGGTCAACTTCTCGATCTTCTCGACATCGCCGGTCGCGTCCAGCCAGGTCCACGCGGTCGGGGTCAGCGTTACCGCGACCTGCCAGCCGCGCTGCATCATGGGCTGGATCAGCTTCGGCGTGATCTCGTCCAATCCGCCGGCCGCACACCCGACCAGGCCCAGCACACGAGCGGGCATCAGCTTTCGCTCACCGCGCGGCATCGCTCCGCCAACGCCAGCAGGAGCGAGGACTTCTTGCCGCCCGTCACAGGCGCCCGCCGATACAATGTCCGCACGACCTCACGCGCAATTGCACTGTGCCGCAACAACTGTGGCGACTTCCGTTCCGCGGACAACAACACTTGCAGTGCGTCTTGGTCCTTCGCCAGCAGGCTAAACGCGCGTGCCAAGTCGATCAGATGCGTTACCTGCCGTTCGACCGGCAGCCCATCCGTGTCGACATCGCTCCCGTGGTCGACTACAAACCCGATATCGCCCAGGTCCAGCGACGCGGACAGTCGGTGCAGCCGGACATTGCCGGGTCCAAACCCGGTCTGCCAGTAGTTCGCATCGTGCCCCAACGCCGTCGCCGCATCCTCCGCCTTGTTGAGCAGGTCGTTGGTCGTCGCCCGCTCATGGTGCCGCGCCGCAGCCACCGCCGCTCTGAGGTGCAGCATGCCATAGAGGCTCAGCGCACTCGGGTCACCCGTGCGCATCCTCCGCGCTAGATACCGCGCCGCCGCATTCCCAAGTTCGAGTGCGTCCTCAAATCTCCCGGTCGCCAACAGCGCGTGCGTCCCAGATCGCGCGGCCGATGCCAACACCAGCGGATCATCAGCCATGTCAGCCGCATGCATGGCCCGCTCCGCCGCGATCCACGCCAGATCCGCCTCACCTATCTTGCTCAACGTCGTGGCCCCAAGGTGATGAATCCGCGCCGACACTGCCGCTGCCTGTCTTCGGTAGGCATCGTCAACATCGGCCGACTCCATCTGTTGAGCCACCTTGACCAACCTCGGCAACACGGCGACAACGCGCCCAATCTGACCACCCTGATAGTCCATCCACGCGGCTTCAGTCCAGTGCGCCACCGGCTTGGGATCCACATACTCCGGCGAAATCGATGGCCCGAACAACGTCTTCGACAACCGGTGCGGAGTCATCAGTGCGTCGCGAATCGCGGGCACGTCGTCGTTCTTCTGGTCATCCTCCAGGAGCACGGGCTCCCCAAGCAGATCCCCCAGCGACACCCGCAGCGCTCGCGCGACCTCCATCAGCACGTCCAAGCGGTTGATGTCCCGCTCGCCACGCTCGATCTTGCTCAACCAGTCCTCAGACCGCCCCACCAGACCAGCCAGCGTCGACTGCGCCAACCCACGACGGCGCCGGTAGAACGCGATACGTTCCCCGACCGTCAGCGGATCACCAGCCCCACGCATGCGCTGAGGTTAGCAGCGTGGAACGCTCGCTGACCGATTCGACTTGAAACTACAGCTGCAAGCAATGAGAAGAATGCTTTCTAAGACCCGACATACCTGATCCTGTGGTTGAGGTCGACGGGATACCGGTAGCCGAGTATTTGAAGAGCCGTTTTCGAAAGACTTTCAACAGACGCACGCTTGTGTGCGATCGCTGACATTTTCTTGAAGTCGACCTCTATTTTTCCGCCGTCATTACCGTCGCCAGTCGTGCGGACCTCGGCGCTGGGATCTGTAAAGCTGTCTTCCAGATTATTGGTGATCACTCGGTCGGCTGATTCCTCACGCAGCCGTAGTTCTTCACTTCTACATAGAGTGGCGGCCGATCGTCTCCCAGGAAGAAGCCGGTAAGGTCATATCGTTTGTGTTCGCCATCGAGTCGAATCAGAGTTGTTTGAGCCTGATCGTCGTACACGGTGAACGGAATGTTCACATATGTAGTACTTTCCAGCTACTGTTTGACCATGAGGGCACCTGCATGGCCCTTCACGTGCTCCGACTCGGCTACCGCATGCGGAGGGTAACCGTCATCGCCACGATCGGGTAGAGCGTTGTCGAATGGCACGGGTCCTGACCAATCTTTCGGCCTGGTCAGGACAAGTGGCGCTCAGCAACCGCCCTGGCTTTCGATGTCTCGGTTCGACACCAGACCTTCAAACGTAGTTCGGACGGTTCGCCATGTGGAACAGGTACGTAAGATGCCGAAACTCCCGCTTGGCTCTGCCCGGTCGGTCGCCCCGGTCAGGCCCAAGAGCTGTCGTGTGAGTTGGCCCGGTGCCAGCGACGCACATACACCAACAGGCAGAGACAGACTTCCAGTTAAGTCCGACTGGTGACTCACGAGGGTCTTTCGCTTCTGCTCGTTAACGTCGGTCCACCCGCATCGAGGAAGTCAGCGTCGGTCCGAGCTCCGCGATGGTGGCAAGCGTCGCCCGTCGTTTGACGCCGATTCATCTCGATCTCGATCGTCACCGAGGAAACCTCATGCGGAGGGCGGCAGCCTCGTCGCGGCCAACTCGTGCGGTGGCGAAGCTACGCACTCACACAAGTGTTCGGGCCGTTGGGGTTCAGGATCGGGCTGCATCCGGACCGTCAAAGATCGATCAGCGACGAGAAACGGCGCTTACCACCGAAACGAGTGTTCGTTGGCGAGCGCCGTTTTGAGGCGTGTGACCTCAGCCCTGCTTGGTCTCCCAGAAGATCTTGTCGATCTGGGCGATCAGGTCGAGCAGTTCCTGGCCCTTGGCCGGGTCCATGCTGCCCTTGGCGCCGGCCGCGCCGGCCGCCTTGGTGGCCTTGTTGAACAGGGTGTGCAGCTCGGGGTACTTGTCGAAGTGGGGCTGCTTGAAGTAGTCGGTCCAGAGGACCCAGAGGTGGTGCTTGACGAGTTCGGCGCGCTGCTCCTTGATCAGGATGGCTCGGGCGCGGAACTCGGGGTCCTCGTTGCCCTGGTACTTCTCCTGGATGGCCTTGACCGACTCGGCCTCGATCCTCGCCTGAGCGGGGTCGTACACGCCACACGGCAGGTCGCAGTGAGCGGTCGCCTCGAGCCGCGGGCGCACGAACGCCCTGATCCGCGACGGCAGTCGCATGTGGTGCCTCCCTGGCAGTCCACGCGCCGGGGTTTCACGCACCTCGACGCGCTCGGTAATACGGATGCTCCGACAATGAGGACCCTACTCTGGCGGCACAGGTCAGGCAGGTGGAGGTGATCGGTGGCTCACCCAATGGGCTGGTGGCCGATCCGGCGGGTGACTGTGCGTGGCCCGTCGATGGCGCCCACGCTGAAGGACGGCGACGTCGTGCTCGTGCGCAGGTCGAGCCGGGCGAAGGTGGGCGACATCGTCCTGGTGCGGTGGGCCGGGCGGCCGGGGCAGCTGTCGGTCAAACGGGTCAAGGAGCCCGGCTACTTCGTGGTCGGCGACAACCCGTACGCGTCGACCGACTCGCGGCAGCTCGGGCCGGCTGAGGTGGTCGGCGTGGTGATCACCCGGTTGATCTAGTAGCCCTCGCGGAGGGACTGGTAGTGGGCCATGCACTTTTCGTATGACGGAAGCAGGCCTGCGTCGGCGGCTTCGGCGAGGGTCGGCGCGTTCTGGTCCTTGTCCGACAGGACCGGTTCGATGTCCGCCGGCCAGGGCAGGTCCAGCGTCGGGTCCATCGGGGTGATGCCGTGCTCGCCGCTCGGGTTGTAGCCGGTGGAGCACAGGTAGATCATCGCGGTGTCGTCCTCCAGCGCGAAGAACCCGTGTCCGAGGCCTTCGGGGACGTACACCGCGGAGTACGTGTGCGCGTCCAGCTTCACGCACTCCCACTGGCCGAAGGTCGGCGAGCCGACCCGGATGTCCACGATCACGTCGAGCATGGCGCCGCGCGGGCAGTAGATGTACTTGGCCTGGCCGGGTGGGGTGTCCGCGAAGTGCACGCCGCGGATCGTGCCCCGGCGGGAGACGCTGTGGTTGGTCTGGCCGAGCCGCAGCGGGTGGCCGACCGCCTCGGCGAACGCGTCACCCTGGAACGGCGCGGCGAACATGCCGCGGCCGTCGGCGAAGGTCTGTGGCTGGAACTCGAACGCGCCCGCGATGGACAGCTCCCGTACCTGCATGCGCCGAAGTCTAGGTGACGGTTCCGCCGGCGCGACCGCCGCCACCTGGGCGGACTTGACCGATCGTGAGCCCGTCCGCCTGTGGGTTTGGCGTACATACCGGACGGACGTCTTGCGAAATTCCCTTCTGACGTGCGGAAATCACCGCAGGAATTGTGATCCCCGCCGCAGACACGGGAAATTCGACCTGCCACACTTACCGAACCGCAGCGTCCGCGGCCGGTCCGTCTCACCACTGGCGGCACGACCCGGCGGTCGACGCCGTTCGACGTTTCCGGCGCCACCGCGCCCGGACCGAATGGCGTTACCCAACAGCTGCAACGCGAGTAGAGGACGCCGTGACCGCAACCAACGACCGGATCGTTACTGACCTCGGCAAACCCGTGACCGACGAGGAAGTCTTCGCCGCGCACGAGGGTGGCAAGCTCGACATCGGGGTCCCCCGGCCGATCGAGGATCCGCGCACGCTGGCCATCGCCTACACCCCGGGGGTCGCGAAGGTGAGCAACGCCATCGCCCGGGATCCCAAGATGGCCGCCAAGTACACCTGGACCCACCGCCTCGTCGCCGTGGTCAGCGACGGAACGGCCGTGCTGGGCCTCGGCGACATCGGCGCGTCGGCGTCGTTGCCGGTGATGGAGGGCAAGTCCGCCCTGTTCAAGACTTTCGGCGGCCTCAACTCGATCCCCTTGGTGCTGAACACGACCGATGTGGACGAGATCGTCGAGACGCTGGTGCGGCTGCGGCCGTCGTTCGGGGCGGTGAACCTGGAGGACATCTCGGCGCCGCGCTGCTTCGAGTTGGAGGCCAAGCTGATCGAGGCGCTCGACTGCCCGGTCATGCACGACGACCAGCACGGGACCGCGGTGGTGGTGCTCGCGGCGTTGCAGGGCGCGACCAGGGTGCTCGGCCGGGAACTGGGGTCGGAGCGGGTGGTCATCGCGGGTGCCGGCTCGTCCGGGATCGCGTGCGCGAAGATCCTGATCGCGGCCGGCGTCGGCGAGGTGACCCTGCTGGACTCGCGCGGGATCATCCACTCCGGCCGGGACGGCCTGAACTGGATCAAGCAGGAGATGGCCGAGGTCACCAACGCCAGCGGCCTGCGCGGCGGGATCGCGGAGGCGTTGCGCGGCGCGGACGTCTTCCTGGGATTGTCGTCGTCGCAGGTGCCGGAGGAGCTGATCGCGACCATGGCGCCGAAGTCGGTGGTGTTCGCACTGTCCAATCCGGACCCGGAGATCCGCCCTGACATTGCGCGCCGGCACGCGTCGATCGTGGCCACCGGCCGCAGTGACTTCCCCAACCAGATCAACAACGTCTCGGCGTTCCCGGGCATCTTCCGCGGCGCGCTGGACGCCGGCGCGACCAGGATCACCGAGGGCATGAAGCTCGCCGCGGCCGAGGCGATCGCGGCGGTGGCCCTGGACGAACTGGACGCCGACCACATCATGCCGAGCGCCCTGGACCCCCGAGTGGCGCCCGAGGTCGCCCAAGCAGTGGCAGCGGCAGCCCTCCGAGACGGCGTTGCCTGACAAAGACAACAGAACAAGAAAGTTCAGGGCCTAGGCAACCAAGTGTTGCCTAGGCCCAACTTCGTCAAAGGGGTGTTTCGCTTGGTCGCGCCGATCACTTACGCCCCGCAACACGCCCGACTTCGCCCCAGCCAGGCTGGCAACCGGCCCCGAGCGAAGATGTCGGTCGCGTGGTGCGGGGTGGAAATGATCGGCTGAAGGCGACCAAGCCCGTCCGAGCGGAGCGAGGACCATCAAACACTGTAACCTGATCTGCGGCGGGAGGTTCGTGAGACGGTGCTCGGCCCGCCCCAGGTTCCAGGCGCGGGAAGGGTGGCACCGTGGCTGAACTGGTCGAGCCGGCGGGTGCGGCCCGTGGGTCCGCGTGGGCGGAGGCCGGCTGGGTCCGTTGTTCGGACGGCTTGGTAGTCCAGGCCAATCTGGGTGCCGCGCTGCTCGCCGGGGCGCATTCGCCGGAGCAGTTGGTGGGCCAGTCGTTGGCAGGGTTTCTCGTCGAGGACGACAACGGCCAGCATGTTCTGCGGCCGGACGGCACCGCGGTGGAGGTCACGGCGCTGCGGATCTGCAACGGCGACGGCCGGTCGACGGTCGTGTTCGCGCCCACGTCGATGGGGATGACCACGGTCGACGAACTGCTGGCGGCGCAACGGGTCGCGCGGTTGGGCAGTTTCGTCCACGATGTCGCACTCGGTCGGACGCACTACAGCCTGCCGTTGTACGAGCTGCTCGGCGTCGCGCTCGGGGCCGAGGACACGGAGGCGCAGCTGCTGTTCCGGACGCATCCGGAGGATCTGCCCGCGGTCGTGGAGTTCCGGGAACGCCTGATGGAGGCGACCGACGACGAGCCGCTCGAACTTGAGCTGCGGGAACGTGACGGCGACAAGACATATCTGGTTCGCTCGCAGCCTGTCTTCGACAGCAAAGGCGTGGTGTACCGGGTTCGCGGCGTCGTCCATGACATCACTGACCTGCGCGCGCCTGACCGGCAGCGCGGCCTGGACCGGCGGTTGTTCGAGGACGCGCAACGGGTGGCGTTGCTGGGCACGTGGGCGTGGAACACGAGCACAGGCGACTGTGTCTGGTCGACGATGCTGTACGAGCTGTTCGGCGTCGAACCCAAGACCGCGATGACGTACGACGGCTACCTGCGGTACGTCCACCAGGACGACCGCGAGTGGGTGGATCGGACCTGGCGGCAGCTGGCCGAGAACGGTGAGCCGGTGGTGTGCGAGTACCGCGTGGTCCGGCCGGACGGCGTGGTGCGGGTGTTCCGGTGCCGGGGTGCCTCGTTCGCCGGCCGCAAGGACGGCCCGGTGATGGTCGGCACCGCTCAGGACGTGACCGAGCAGCGGTCCACCGAGAGCCGGATGCAGCGGTCCAGCCAGCGGTTCACCGACCTGGTCGCGATCACCCCGGTCGGCATCGGACTGTTCGACGCCACCGAACGGATCGTCGACGCGAACGACGCGTTGTGCCGGCTGCTCGGAATGGACTTGGAGCGGCTGCGCGGAATGACCGTGGCGCAGCTGACCCATCCGGATCATTCGCCGGACGACCGGTTGGCCGCTGGTCAGCGGGTGTTGGTCACGGCCGCGGGCGAGCCCGTGTACTGCGAGCTGAGCGTGGTCTCGTCCGTCGCCGACGACGGCCAACGGTTCGGGCTGGTGGTGTTCCAGGACGTCACGGAACGCCGTCGCGCCGCGGAACTGCTGCGGCATCAGGCCACCCACGACGACCTCACGGGCCTGCCGGGCCGGGTCGCGGTGAACGAGCTGCTGGCCGAACTGCTCACCGGCGAGGACGCCGGCAAGGTCGCGTTGTTGTTCTGCGACTTGGACAACTTCAAGCGGGTCAACGATTCCATGGGCCACGACGCCGGTGACGAGCTGCTCGTCGCGCTCGCCCGGCGGCTTGAGGACGGTGTGCCCGAAGGCTGTGTGGTCGCGCGGATGTCGGGCGACGAGTACGTCGTGATCTGCCGTGACGTCACGACGGTCGGTGGTGTCGACGAGTTCGCGAGCGGTGTGGCGCACCTGTTCCGGACGGCGATTCCGGTGCGGGGTCAGCTGTTGCGGGTTTCGGCGTCGGTGGGCGCGGCGGTGCCGAGTGGTCCGGAGACGACCGGCGCGGACCTGTTGCGGTTCGCCGACGCCGCGATGTTCCAGGCGAAAAGGCGTGGGGCCGGCCGGGTGTCGCTGGCGAACGCGACGCTGATCGCGTCCGCGGGCAGCCAGCTGTACCTGGAGGGGCAGCTGCGGGAGGCGTTGCAGAACGACGGTTTGGTGCTGCACTACCAGCCGGTGGTGGGGGTGGACGGGTCGATCCTGTCCGCCGAGGCGTTGGTCCGCTGGCCGCATCCGGAGCGTGGGATGTTGGCGCCGGCGCAGTTCCTGGTGGTCGCCGAACAGGGCGACCTGTTGCGGGACTTGGACAAGTGGGTGCTGCGAACCGCGTTGCACGAGGCCAGGAGCTGGCCGGCGGTGGCCGGGCGGCAGGTGTCGGTGGCGGTGAACCTGGCCGGGTTGGTGCCGGGCGACCCGGAGTTCGTGGACGTGGTGGCCACCGCGATCGCGGGCGGTGGCATCGAGTGGGAACGGGTCGTGCTTGAGCTGGTCGAGATCGACTTCGTGGACCTGCCGTCGCGCAGTCGCACGGCCATGGCCGAGCTGGTGGCGCGGGGTGTGCGGTTCGCGGTGGACGACTTCGGCACCGGGTACTCGTCGCTGGCCCGGCTGAAGGACCTGCCGGCGCAGATCATCAAGGTGGACCGGCGGTTCGTCGCCGGGATCGGGACCGATCCGCTGGACTTCGCGGTGGCGCGCGCGGTGGTCGACCTGGCGCGGACGATGGGCCGCAGCTGTGTCGCGGAGGGTGTCGAGACCGACACGCAGTTCACGATGCTGCGTGACATGGGTGTGGACGCCTACCAGGGGTGGCTGCTGTCCCGAGCGGTGCCGCCGGCCGAGTTTCGTGCGCTGCTCAGCCCGGGAAAGCTGCGCGTACCGTCCTGACCTGCGGGTTTATCTGATCGACAGTGGACTGTGATCAGCCCGGATCGTGGAATGCCGTGCTGTTGTCGGTGCCGCGGGATAGGGTCGATCGGACTTAGGCCGGCCGGCGAGTGGCCGCCACGACGACAGGGGCCCCGGGTGATCGAGTTCCGGGACGTGACCAAGCGGTATCCAGACGGGACGATCGCCGTCGACAAGCTGAACCTGACCGTGGACGCGGGCGCGATCACGGTGTTCGTCGGGCCGTCCGGCTGCGGCAAGACCACCTCGCTGCGGATGGTCAACCGGATGATCGACCCGACCGGCGGCAGCATCCTGATCGACGGCAAGGACGTGCAGGAGTCCGATCCGGCGTTGCTGCGCCGTGGCATCGGGTACGTCATCCAGCAGGCCGGCCTGTTCCCGCACCGCACCGTGCTGGACAACGTGGCGACCGTGCCGCTGCTGTCCGGTTGGGACAGACGCAAGGCACGGGCCCGTGCGGCCGAGTTGCTGGCGACGGTCGGGTTGCCGGCGGAGATGGGCAGGCGGTACCCGGTGCAGCTGTCCGGCGGGCAGCAGCAGCGGGTCGGGGTGGCGCGGGCGCTCGCGGCCGACCCGCCGGTCCTGCTGATGGACGAGCCGTTCAGCGCGGTCGACCCGGTGGTCCGGGAGGATCTACAGAACGAGTTGCTGCGCCTGCAGGACGAGCTGGACAAGACGATCATCTTCGTCACCCACGACATCGACGAGGCCGTGCGGATCGGCGAGAAGGTCGCGGTGTTCCGCAAGGGTGGTGTGCTCGCGCAGTACGGCACGCCGGCGGACGTGCTGCGGTATCCGGCGGACGAGTTCGTGGCCTCGTTCGTCGGCCGGGACCGTGGCTACCGTGGGCTTTCGTTCCTGCAGGCCGACGGCATCGCGGTCGACCAGGTCGCCAAGGCCACGGTCGGCGAACCGTACGGTCCGGCGGCCGCCGACTGGGTGCTCGCTGTGGACAGTGCCGACCGCCCGCGCGGCTGGCTCCCACCGGAGTCCAGTGTGGACGGCGAGCTGTCGGCGGACTCGTTGGTGGCGGGCGGTTCCCTGTACACGGTCGGCACCCCGCTGCGGGGTGCGCTGGACGCGGCGCTGTCGTCGCCGACGAGCCTGGGAGTGGTCGTCGACACCGAGGGCAAGTACGTCGGCGTGATCACCGCGCGCCAGGTGCTGGACCTGATCGAGGGCCAGCCACCGGCCGTGAGGGCGCGATGAACTGGATCTTCGACCACGTCGGCGACATCGTCTACTGGACCGGCCAGCACCTGTGGCTGTCGCTGTTGCCGGTGGCGATCGGGCTGGTGATCTCGATCCCGCTGGGCTGGGTGGCCAACCGCTGGCGGGTGGCCAGGGCGATCCTGGTCCCGGTCGCGGGCATTCTCTACACGATCCCGTCGCTGGTGCTGCTGGTCATGTTGCCGGCGTTGCTGGGCACCCAGATCCTGAACCCGATCAACGTCGTCATCGCGCTCACCATCTACACGGTCGCGTTGCTGGTGCGGGTGGTCGCGGACTCGCTCGCGGCGGTGCCGCCACCGGTGATCGCGGCCGCGAACGCGATGGGCTACCGGCCGGTGCGCCGGTTCCTCGGGGTGGAGCTGCCGTTGGCGATCCCGGTGCTGGTCGCGGGCCTGCGCGTGGCGACTGTGTCGAACATCAGCCTGGTCAGCGTCGGCGGCCTGCTCGGGGTGAAGCAGCTGGGCTACGCGTTCCCGGACGGCTACGGCGTGGAACGGTACTCCGAGATCATCGCCGGGCTGGTGCTGATCATCCTGCTGGCGCTGCTGTTCGACCGGATCTGGCTGCTGGTCGGGCGGTTGCTGACGCCGTGGACCCGGGCGGGGGTGGCCAAGTGAACCCGTTCACCGGCGCCTTCGACTGGCTGGGCAACGCCGAGCACTGGTCCGGGTCGGAGGGCATCCCGACGAGAATCGTGGAACACCTGGGGTACACCGGGTTGGCCGTGCTGTTCGGCGCGATCATCGCGGTGCCCCTCGGCGCGCTGATCGGGCACACCGGCAAAGGCGGCGCCGTCGTCGGCGCGGCCAACGGGCTGCGGGCGATCCCAGAACTGGGCCTGTTGGTGCTGTTGGTGCTGCTCATGGGAATCGGCGTGCTGCCCGTGACGATCGCGCTCGTGGTGCTGGCCATTCCACCGCTGCTGGCGGGCACCTACTCCGGCATCCGCAACGTCGATCCGTCCGTTGTGGACGCGGCGCGCGGGATGGGGATGACGGGATGGCGCGTGCTGTGGAGCGTCGAACTGCCCAACGCCCTGCCGTTGATGCTGGCCGGCCTGCGGTCGGCGACGCTGCAGGTGATCGCCACCGCGACCATCGCGGCGTACGTGTCGCTCGGCGGGCTCGGCCGGTACGTGATCGACGGGCAGTACGCCCGGGACTTCCCGCAGATGCTGGGCGGCGCGATCGTGGTCGCGGCGCTTGCCCTCGTGGTGGAGGGGCTCCTGCTGCTCCTGCAATGGCTTGTGGTGTCGCGTGGGCTGCGTGGCAACCCGACCCGACGCCGGGACAGGCGGGGCTCGCCCGCCGCAATCGCAACAGAAACCGCATGAGGAGAGAACTACCAATGAAGCGCACACTCGCCGGGCTGGCGACCGCCGTCGCGGCGGCGCTCATGCTCACGGCATGCGGGGGCTCGTCCGACCCGCTCAGCAACCCGTCGACGGGAGGCTCGCCGGCCCCGACCGACACGATCAAGGTCGGCTCGGCCAACTTCGTCGAGAGCAAGCTGCTCGCCGAGATCTACGCCCAGGCGCTGGCCGCCAAGGGGGTCAAGGTCGAGAAGAACCTGGGGATCGGCAGCCGGGAGGTGTACTTCCCGGCGCTCAAGGACGGCTCGATCGACCTGGTCCCGGAGTACACCGGAACCGTGCTGCAGTACCTGGACAAGAAGGCCACGGCCACCAGCCCCGAGGACGTCTACGCGGCGCTGAAGAAGACGCTGCCGGCCGACCTGACGGCCTTGGACAAGGCCACCGCCGAGGACAAGGACGCGGTGGTGGTGACCAAGGAGACCGCGGCCAAGTACAACGCCAAGTCCATCGCGGACATCGCGTCGAAGGGCGGCGAGATCACGTTCGGCGGCCCGCCGGAGTTCAAGGACCGGCCGGACGGCATCCCCGGCATCAAGGAGCGCTACAGCCTGACGTTCAAGGACTACAAGTCGCTGGAGCCGGGCCCGATCACCACCAAGGCCCTGCTGGACGGCACCATCCAGGCCGCGGACATCTTCACCACGGACGCCTCGATCGCCCTGAACGGCTTCGTCGTGCTGGAGGACCCGAAGAACAACTTCGCGGCGCAGAACGTGGTGCCGGTGATCAACACCAAGAAGGCGTCGGACAACGTCAAGAAGGTCCTCAACGCCATCTCGGCGAAGCTGGACACCAAGACGCTGCTGGACCTCAACGGCAAGCTGTCCTCGCCGGACAAGCCGGACCCCGCCAAGGTGGCCGAGGACTGGCTGAAGACCGCCGGAATCTAGCCTCGACCTGGGAACCAAGCCGAACCCGGCCGCACTGGCCGGGTTCGGCTTTTTCGTGCTCGAAGATTTTCGAACCTGGGTCTCAACCCGGGCGGACACACGGGCGTCTTAGGGGCAAAGGGGTCGAAACACCGTCGCGATCCCTGCGCCGAGTGACGGGCCGGCGCATTGTCCTGCTGGGGTTGCACGAGAGGGCCAAAGTACGTGAGCACACCCGTTGTGAACCAGGCGTGGAAGGCGATGACCCGCGCCGAACGCGAGCAGTTCGACGAGGACGGCTTTCTACTCATTCCTGGTGCGTTGAGTGCGGACGAGGTCGACTATTACCAGGCCGCGGTCGATGGGGTTTACCAGAAGGCAAGCCAGTCCGGCGGACTGGCCGCGGATGGCTCGTTGCATCTGCTGAGCGCGGCGCCGAACTGTCCGGAACTCGCCACTCTGCTCGACCATCCGGCGGTGTTCGGATATGTGTGGTCCATGCTCGGCTGGAACACGCACGTCTACCATTCGCATATCGACGTGCATCCGAAACTCGCCGAACGCAAACCGTTCTGGTGGCAGTGGCATCAGGACGGCGGCCGGCAGAACCGGGAGATCGAGACCGATCCGCGGCCGCGGATGTCGGTCAAGCTGGCGTTCTGGCTGTCGGACGTGTCGCGGCCCGGCCGGGGCAATCTCACTGTCGTCCCGGGCAGTCACCGGACGAACTGGCTGGTCGGCCCGCCCAGCCGCGGCATCGAGTGGCCGCAGCCGGAGGGTGCCGTCCAGATCACCGTCAACCCTGGTGACGTGCTGTTCTTCGACCGCCGGCTGTGGCACGCCCGGTCGGACAACTACTCGGACGTCACGCGCAAGGTCGTGTTCGTCGGGTACACCTACCGGTGGATCGCGATCCGCGACGAGGTCGCCGACCTGTCCGAGCGGCCGTGGTGGAACTCGTTGACCCCGGTGCAGCGCCAGCTGCTCGGCACGGTCGGCGACGGCACGGGTGACCATTTTTGGGGACATTTCCCGGACACCACCCCGCTGTACGGTGAACTCGCCGCCCGTGGCCTGCTCGATCCCGAGCACCCTCCCCTGATTCCCTGACCGAATCATGTGCGGCCTCCTCACCTACATCAGCACGACCGGTATCGGGCGAACCATGACCGACGCCATTTCCGAGGCGTTGGCGAGTATTCACCACCGTGGCCCGGACGGAACAGGCATTATCAGTGACGACGATGTCGTGATGGGGTTCAAACGCCTCTCGATCATCGACGTCTCGCACAGCGACCAGCCGTTGAACTACGCCAATGGGCGGTATTCCATCACGTTCAATGGCGAGATCTACAACTATGTGGAACTGCGGGCGGAGCTCGTCGCACTGGGCGCCGAATTCGCCACGCGCGGCGATACCGAGGTGATCGTCGCCGGTTATCACCATTGGGGCGAGGCGGTCGTCCGCCGGTTGCGCGGAATGTTCGCCTTCGTCATTTGGGACCGCCGGGAACGGGTCGCGTTCGGCGCCCGCGACCCGTTCGGGATCAAGCCGCTGTTCCACCATGTGGCCGAGCACGGCGTCTACTTCGCCAGCGAGAAGAAGGCGCTGCTGCCGTTCGCGCGGTGGGGCGAGGGCGCGTTGGATCTGGCGTCCCTGTCGCACTACCTGACCCTGCAGTACGTGCCCGAGCCCGGGACCCTGCACCGGGACATCGGCCGGATCGGCTCCGGCGAGTGCTTCAGCTACCGGCCCGGCGACGCCGGCCTCGCCATCCGCCGCTACTGGCGGGCGGAGTTCCGGCCGACCCCGCAGGACCATCCGGCGGAGCTGTACCGGCGGATCCGCGAGGCGCTGCGGGAGAGTGTCCGGATCCACATGCGCTCGGACGTCCCGGTCGGCGCGTTCCTGTCCAGCGGTATCGACTCGACCGCGGTCGTGGCGCTTGCGCGGGAGGTCAACCCGCGGATCCTGACGTTCACCGCGGCCCTGGAGGTGGACGGCTACTCGGAACTGCCGGTGGCCCAGGAGTCCGCGCGTCAGCTCGGGGTGACCATGCACCCGGTGTCGGTCACCGCGCGGATGATGATGGACGCGTTGCCGCGGATCGTCTGGCACCTGGACGAACCCGTCGCCGACCCGGCTCTCGTGCCGTTGTTCTACGTGGCCCGCAAGGCGAGTCAGCACGTGACCGTCGCCCTGTCCGGCGAGGGCTCGGACGAGTTCTTCGCCGGGTACCGCGTCTACCGGGAGCCGTTGTCGTTGCGTTCGGTGAGCGGGCTGCCGACGTCGATGCGCCGAGGTCTGCGGGCCGTTTCGAAGGCGATTCCCCAAGGGGTCAAAGGGAAATCGTTCCTCGAACGCGGGACGACGCCGATCGAGGAGCGGTACTACGGCAACGCGCGGATGTACACCGAGCAGGAGAAGTCCGTCCTCATGCGACAGTACGACGGCACTGTGCGGTACACCGACGTGACCTCGCCGCTGTACGCCGAGGCCGTCGGGCTGGACGACGTCGAGAAGATGCAGTACATCGACGTCTACACGTGGCTGCGCGGGGACATCCTGGTGAAGGCCGACCGGATGTCGATGGCGAACTCGCTGGAGGTGCGGGTCCCGTTCCTGGACTACGCCGTGTTCGACGTGGCGTCCAGGATCCCGACCGACCTGAAGCTGCCGCCGCGTTCGGCCGACACGAAGTACGCGCTGCGCCGGGCGCTGGAGGGCGTGGTCCCGCCGGACATCGTCAACCGCGTCAAGCTCGGCTTCCCCACGCCGATCCGGGTGTGGCTGCGCGGCGAGATGCACGACTGGGCCGCGCACATCCTGGGTACGTCCAAGACCGGCCACCTGATCGACCTCGGGTACGTCCGCAAGCTGCTGCACGAGCACCGGCTGGGACAGGCCGACCACAGCCGGAAGATCTGGACCGTGCTGGTGTTCTGCCTGTGGTACGCGATCTTCGTGGAGGGCAGTCTCGACCCGCGCCCGGAGCCGGCCACATCCGCCCTGCTCACCAAGCCTGTCGTCGGGTCGATGGTGACCTGAGGCTGCATGATGTGGGCATGGTGCGGAGTTGGCGACGCCCGATGGTCGGCCGGGACCGGGACGAGACGCATCGCGCGTCCACCCCCTTGGAGCTGCTGTTCGACCTGTGTTTCGTGGTGGCGGTCGCCTCGGCGGCGGCCGAACTGCACCATGCCCTGGCCGCCAGCCACCTTGGCGCGGGCCTGTTCGGGTTCGCCACGTCCTTCTTCGCGATCTGGTGGGCGTGGGTGAACTTCACGTGGTTCGCGTCCGCCTACGACACCGACGACGTGCCGTACCGGCTGCTCACCCTGTTGCAGATCGCGGGGGTGCTGGTGATGGCGGCCGGCATCCCGGAGGCGTTCGAGCACCGCGACTTCACCGTTCCCACGATCGGGTACGTGATCATGCGCGTGGCCATGGTGATCCAGTGGCTGCGCGCGGCGCGCGAGCACACGGCCGGGCGTCCGGCGGCGCTGCGGTACGCGCTGGGGATCAGTGTCGTGCAGCTGTGCTGGGTGGTCCGGCTGTTCCTGCCGGGCGTGTGGGGGTGGATCGGGTTCGGCTTGTTCGCGGTGCTGGAACTGCTGGTGCCGGTGTGGGCGGAGTATCGCGGCAACCGGACGTCGTGGCATCCGAACCACATCGCCGAGCGGTACGGGCTGTTCACGTTGATCGTGCTCGGCGAGTGTGTGCTGTCGGCGACGACCGCGATCCAGACCGCGATCAGCGAGTCCGGGCTGTCCGCGGCCCTGCTGGTGATCGCCGGCAGTGGGCTGGTGTTGCTGTTCGGGTTGTGGTGGGCGTACTTCAAACGGGACGCGGCGCCCCGGCTGCGTAACTCGCTGAAGTCCACAATGGTCTGGGCGTACAGCCACTACGCCGTGTTCGGCTCGGTGGCGGCGGTCGGTGCCGGCCTCGGCGTCGTCGTCGACACCGAGGCCGGCAAGACCGAGCTGCCGACGTACGGCGCGGCGCTGGCGGTCGCCGTGCCGGTGGTGGTCTACATGGTCGTCGTCGGTTTGCAGCACAAGATCATGAACAGGGACGAGCCGGTCGCGCTGCGGTACATCGTGCTGGGCGCGGTGCTGATCCTGGCGGCCGTGCTGCTGCCGTTGCCGGCGGCTGTGGCTGCGATGGCCGTGGTCAGCTCGCTTCTGGTGGTGTACGGAGTGGTCGTCACCAGTCGTTTTACACTGTAAAAGAGGCGGCGTTGTCGATCGCCCATTCGCGGACCGACTTCGCCGGCCGGCCGGTGACGTCCGCCACTGTGGACGTGATCGGCTCTGGTTCGGCAACCATGCCGGCCCATCCGTCGAACGCGGCGGTCAACAGCGTGGGCGGCCATCCCGCGTCGCGCATCCGCTGTTTGCCCTGCTCGGGGGTGAGTTCCTCGAACCGCAACGCACGGCCGATGACGTCACCGATGGTCTGGACGGCGTCGAGTTGGGTCACCAGTTCCGGGCCGCTCAGCGAGTACGACCTGCCCACGTGACCGTCCTCGGTCAACGCGCGGACGCCGACCGCGGCCATGTCGTACTCGTGGATGTACGGCCGCGCCAGCTTGGCGAACGGCGCGCGCACCACGCCGCTCGTCTTGATCTCGGCGGCGAACTCCAGCAGGTTGCCGGCGAACCCGGTCGGCCGCAGGAACGTCCACTGTAGACCGGCAGCCCGGATCAGCGCCTCGGCGTCGTCCGCCCACTTGGCGCCGCCCTCGGACGACAGGTACACCACACGCCTCGGCAGTACCTCCAGAACTGCCGGCAGCGTGTCGACGGTGAAGAACGGCCACACCAGGAACACCTTGTCCGCGCCCGTCGCCGCGGCCCGCACACTGTCCACATCGGTCAGGTCGCCGGCCACCACGTCCACCCCGTCCGGCAGCCTGGCCGTTGCCGGCGTGCGGACCAGCGCGCGGACCTCGGCCCCCTGGGCGACGAGCTGCGCCACTGCCTGCCTGCCGACTTTGCCTGTCGCACCTGTCACGAGGATCGTCATGACCCCACCCTGCAACCTCAACCTAGGTGGAGGTCAATTCCCGCCGACGCGGGTGGTCATCTCGGCGGCGAACCTCAGCACCTCGGCGGCCAGGTCGGGCCATGTCTCGCCGCACTCGGGGTCGCACGAGTGCCGGAACGTGGCGCTGATCGCGGCGATGGGGCGGTGGCCGTGGTCGAACACCGGCGCGGCCACCGACGCGAACCCCTCGGTCACGTACCCGTCCTCGACTGCCCACCCGCGACGCCGTTCCGCGGACAGCACGCGACGCAGGGCGGGCAGGTCCCGTGGGCCGCGGCCGGTCCGGTTCACGAAACTGTCCTTGCCCGGGAACAACGCCCTGATCTGCGCCGCTGGCAGGTGCGCGAGTATCGCCCTGCCGGACGCGGGCAACTGCGCGGGCAGCCGTACACCCACGCTCGTTACCAGTGACTGCGGGTGCGTGGGCTGTTCGCGTACGACGTACAGCGTTTCCGCGCCGTGCAGCACGCCCAGGTGAGCGGTGTGCCCGACGCGGTCGGCGAACCGGCGTAGCAACGGCCGTGCGAGGCGCTCCAGCGGGTCGTGCCGCAGGTACGCCGATCCGACCTCGAAAGCCGACACACCGAGCCCGTAGCGCCGCTCCTCGGGCAGGTGCGTGACGAAACCGGCCTCGGCCAACTCGGCCAACAGGTGGTACGTGGTCGACCGTGGCAGCCCCAGCTCACGGGCCACGGTAACGGCCGACACCGGCCCCGGCCGTGCCGCGATCATCCGAAGCACGGCAAGTCCGCGCCGCAGCGCCGGCACATCGCTGCTGCTCACCACGGACCCACGCTAAAATGTCTGGGATCCCAGACGCAACTCGGGCCGGTCGGGTCGTGCCTGCGGTGTTCGCGCGGACATGATGGGCCAATGGCCGAACCGGTAGCTCTGGGTCCCGCGTCCATCAGCCGCGCGGACGTGGTGGCCGTCGCCCGTGACGGCGTGGGCGTACGGCTCACTGACGAAGCCCTCGAAGCCGTGGCCCGGTCGCGCGACCACATCGAGCGGCTCGCCGAAAGTCCCGAACCGACCTACGGCGTGTCCACCGGATTCGGCGCGCTCGCGGTCCGGCACATCCCGCCGGAGCGGCGGGTCGCCCTGCAGCACTCCATCGTCCGGTCGCACGCGGCGGGCGCTGGGCCTGAGGTGGAGACCGAGGTCATCCGCGCGCTGCAACTGCTGCGGTTGCGGACGCTCGCGATGGGCCACAGCGGTGTCAAAGTGTCCACTGTGGAGGCTATGGCCGGCCTGATCAACGCCGGCATCGTGCCCGTCGTGCACGAGTACGGCTCGCTCGGCTGCTCCGGTGACCTGGCTCCGCTGTCGTCGATCGCGCTGGCCCTGGTCGGCGAGGGGCAGGTCCGGGTCGACGGCGTACTCAGGGACGCCGCCCAGGCCCTCAAAGAAGCCGGCATCGCGCCTGTCCAGCTGGCCGAGAAGGAAGGCCTGGCGCTCATCAACGGCACCGACGGCATGCTCGGCATGCTGGTCATGGCCATCCACGACCTGCGTCGCCTGATGGCCATCGCCGACCTCACCGCGGCCATGAGCGTGGAGGCGCTGCTCGGCACTGACCGTGTTTTCGCCGCTGACCTGCACGCGCTGCGCCCGCATCCTGGGCAGTCCGAGTCCGCCGCCCGGATGGCCGAGATCCTGAAGGACTCCGAGATCGTCGCCAGCCACCGCGGCCCGGACTGCACGCGCGTGCAGGACGCGTACTCGCTGCGCTGTTCCCCACAGGTCCACGGCGCCGCGTTGGACACCCTCACGCACGCGGAACTCGTGGCCGACAGGGAGCTCATGTCGGCCGTGGACAACCCGTTGGTGCTGGCCGACGGCCGGGTCGAGTCCAACGGGAACTTCCACGGCGCCCCGGTCGCGTACGTGCTGGACTTCCTGGCCATCCCGGTCGCGGACGTGGCGAGCATGGCCGAGCGGCGGACCGACCGGATGCTGGACGTGGCCCGGTCGCACGGCCTGCCGGCGTTCCTCGCGCACGACCCGGGTGTCGACTCCGGACACATGATCGCCCACTACACGCAGGCCGCTGTGGTCGCCGAACTGAAGCGCCTGGCCGTGCCCGCGTCCGTCGACTCGATCCCGACGAGCGCGATGCAGGAGGACCACGTGTCCATGGGCTGGGCGGCCGCGCGCAAGCTCCGCAAGGCCGTCGACGGCCTCACGACCGTGCTCGCCATCGAGTTGTTCACCGCGGCCCGCGCGCTCGACCTGCGGGCCCCGCTCAAGCCCGCGACGGCCACCGCTCGGGCCGTCGCCGCCCTCCGCCAGACCGTTCCGGGGCCCGGCCCTGACCGGCACCTGGCCCCCGAGATCGCCGCCGCCGAAGAACTCATCCGCTCTGGAGGCATCAAGTGACCGTTCGGGCCGCCCGTGGCACGACACTGACCGCCCGGAGCTGGGCCACCGAGGCCCCGCTGCGGATGCTGCACAACAACCTCGACCCGGACGTCGCGGAACGCCCCGAGGACCTCGTCGTCTACGGCGGCACCGGCAAGGCCGCCCGGGACTGGCCGAGCTTCCACGCCATCACCCGTGAGCTGACCGAGCTGAACGCCGACGAGACCCTGCTGGTGCAGTCCGGCCGCCCGGTCGGCGTGCTCAGGACGCACGAGTGGGCGCCGCGGGTGCTGATCGCCAACTCCAACCTGGTCCCGGACTGGGCGTCGTGGCCGGAGTTCCGCCGGCTGGAGGCGGCCGGACTGACCATGTACGGCCAGATGACCGCGGGCTCGTGGATCTACATCGGCACCCAGGGCATCCTGCAGGGCACGTACGAGACGTTCGCGGCGATCGCGAACAAGAAGTTCGGCGGCTCGCTGCGCGGCACCCTGACCGTGACCGCCGGCCTCGGCGGCATGGGCGGCGCCCAGCCCCTCGCGGTGACCATGAACGACGGCGTCGCGCTGGTCATCGAGTGCGACCCGCGCCGCGCCCAGCGTCGACTGGAGACCAGGTACCTGGACGAGCTCGCGTCCGATCTGGACCGTGCGGTCGAGCGGGTCGAGGCCGCCAAGCGGGAGCGGCGGCCGCTGTCGGTCGGGGTGGTCGGCAACGCCGCCGAAGTCCTGCCGGAACTGCTGCGCCGAGGGGTCGAAGTCGACATCGTCACCGACCAGACCAGCGCCCACGACCCGTTGATGTACCTGCCGAAAGGCGTGGCGCTGGACGACTGGCCGGACTACGCGGGCAAGAAGCCGGACGAGTTCACCGACCGGGCCCGCGACTCGATGGCCGAACACGTCGACGCCATGCTCGGCTTCCTGGACAAGGGCGTCGAGGTGTTCGACTACGGCAACTCGCTGCGCGGCGAGGCCAAGCTCGGCGGCTGCGACCGGGCGTTCGACTTCCCCGGGTTCGTGCCCGCGTACATCCGGCCGCTGTTCTGCGAGGGCAAGGGCCCGTTCCGGTGGGCCGCGCTGAGCGGTGACCCGGCCGACATCGCCGCCACCGACCGCGCGATCCTGGAGCTGTTCCCGGAGAACGAGTCGCTCGCCCGGTGGATCCGGATGGCCAGCGAACGCGTTGCCTTCCAAGGGCTTCCGGCCCGGATCTGCTGGCTCGGCTACGGCGAACGGCACCTGGCCGGCCTGCGGTTCAACGAGATGGTCGCCAGCGGTGAGCTGTCCGCGCCGGTCGTGATCGGCCGCGACCACCTGGACTGCGGCTCGGTCGCGTCGCCGTACCGGGAGACCGAGGCGATGGCCGACGGCTCGGACGCGATCGCGGACTGGCCACTGCTCAACGCCATGGTCAACACCGCCTCCGGGGCCACCTGGGTGTCCATCCACCACGGTGGCGGCGTCGGCATCGGCCGCTCGATCCACGCCGGCCAGGTGACCGTCGCGGACGGTACGGAACTGTCCGCCCAGAAGATCGAAAGGGTGTTGACCAACGACCCGGGAATGGGTGTACTACGCCATGTGGACGCCGGATACGACCGTGCGGGTGAGATCGCCCAATCACGGGGTGTGCATATACCGATGACCCGTGCATGATCTTCGCATGAGCACGGCGACGGAGTTGCTGTCCGCGATCAAGGACGTCGGTACGGACTCGACGCGCGGCGGATACTCCAGGCACGGTTACGACACCGCCGAGCTGGAACTGCGTGAGTGGTTCACGGCCGAGGCGGGCAACCGGGGCCTGGACGTCGAGGTCGACCGGAACGGGAACATCTGGGCCTGGTGGGGCGAACCCGGGCCGGACGCGCTGGTGACCGGCAGCCACCTGGACTCGGTGCCGGGCGGCGGCGCGTTCGACGGCCCGCTCGGCGTGGTGTCCGGGCTGGCCGCGGTGGACATGTTGCAGGCCAAGGGGTTCAAGCCCGGCCGGCCGCTGGCGCTGATGGTGTTCGCCGAGGAGGAGGGCGGCCGGTTCGGCGTGCCGTGCCTGGGCTCCCGGCTGCTCACCGGCGCCATCGCGGCCGAACAGGCCCTGGCGTTGACGGACCCCGCCGGGGACACGCTGGCCGACGTGCTGCGGGCCGCGGGGCTGGACCCGGAGCGCGTCGGCAAGGACGAGGAGGCGCTCGGCCGGATCGGCCGGTTCGTCGAGCTGCACGTGGAACAAGGCCGTGGGCTGGTCGACCTGGCCACACCGGTCGGGGTGGCCACGTCGATCCTGGCGCACGGCCGGTGGCGGTTCCGGTTCTCCGGCGAGGGCAACCACGCGGGCGCGACCCCGATGGGCTCGCGGCGGGACCCGATGCTGCCCGCGTCCCAGCTCGTGCTGTCCGCCCGCTGGGCGGCGTCCAGTATGGACGGCGCCAGGGCCACGGTCGGCCGGCTGGAGCCGATTCCGGGCGGCACGAACGTGATCGCGTCGGCGGTCGATGTGTGGCTGGACGCGCGGGCGCCCAACGACGGCCGGACGCGGACGGTCGTGGAACGGATCACGGCCGCGGCCAAGCAGGCCGCCCGGGACGAGGGCTGTGAGGTGACCGTGACCGAGGAGTCCTATGGGGACGCCGTGCACTTCGACTCGGCACTGCGTGAGGAGGTCGCCGAGGCGATCGGCCAAGCCCCTGGGCTGCCGACCGGAGCGGGTCACGACGCCGGCATCCTGGCCGCGCACGTACCGACCGCGATGCTGTTCGTCCGCAACCCCACAGGCGTCAGCCACGCGCCAGCGGAACACGCCGAGTCCGGCGACTGTGAAGCCGGCGTGGTGGCGTTGTCGAAGGTGCTCGAGAAACTCGCCGGATGAGATATTGGTGTGAGTACGCGTGGCTGGACGCGACCGGGGTCCAGCCGGGCGTACTGGTCGAGACCGTCGGTGACCGGATCCTGTCGGTGACGGTCGACGAACCGCGGCCCCTGGACGCGTACCGGTTGCACGGTCTGGTCGTGCCGGGATTCGCGAACGCGCATTCGCACGCGTTCCATCGCGCGCTGCGTGGGCGTACACACGCTGACGGCGGCACGTTCTGGACGTGGCGCGAGGGCATGTATACCCTCGCGTCCCGGCTGAATCCGGAGAACTACCGGCGGTTGGCCACGGCCGTGTTCGCGGAGATGGCGATGGCCGGGGTGACGTGCGTCGGCGAGTTCCACTACGTGCACCACGGGCCTGGGGGCGTGCCGTACAGGGATCCGAACGCGATGGCCGAGGCGTTGCGTCAGGCCGCGAAGGACGCCGGCATTCGGATCACGTTGCTGGACACGTGTTACCTCACCGGCGGGATATCGCAGGACCTGACCGTCGACCAACTCCGTTTCTCGGACGGCTCCGTGGACGCGTGGGCAGCGCGGGTGTCGTCGTTGCCGTCGGACCCGACTTTGCTTGCTGGGGCAGCGATCCACTCGGTCCGGGCGGTTCCCCGCGAGGCGTTGGCCGAGATCGTCGCGGCCCGGCCGACGGGACCGTTGCACGTTCACCTATCTGAACAGGTCGCGGAGAACGAGGCGTGCGTGAACGCGTACGGTATGACTCCCACGGAGTTACTTGCCGCGGAAGGGGCACTGTCGCCTCGAACAACGGCCGTGCACGCCACCCACTTGTCGGCAAAGGACATCCAACTGCTCGGCAGCTCGTCGACGGGTGCGTGCTTCTGCCCGACCACCGAGGCCGACCTGGCCGACGGGATCGGCCCGGCCCGCGAACTCGTCGACGCCGGATGCCTGCTTTCCCTTGGCAGCGACCAGAACGCGGTGGTGGATCCACTGCTCGAAGCGCGTGCGCTCGAACACGGCGAACGCTTGCGGACCGGACAGCGCGGACGGTTCAGTCCACATGAGCTGTATGGCGCGTTGACGGCGCACGATAGCCTTGGCTGGCCCACGGGGTTCGCCGACCTGGTCGCGATCCGACTCGACAGTCCGCGTACCGCCGGGTGTTCGCCCGAGCAGGTGATGCTGGCGGCGACGGCGTCGGACGTGCACACCGTGGTCGCGGGCGGCCAGATCGTCGCCCGGGACGGAAAGCACGAAAAGCTTGGTGATGTCGGACTTGTGCTCGCGGAAGCGATAGGGGAGCTGTGGCAATGAGTGTGTTGCTGACCGGGATCGGCGAACTCACCACGAACTCCGACGAACTCGGCATCCTGAGCGACGCCGCCCTGGTGATCGACGGAACGCACGTGGCGTGGATCGGTCCGGCCGCGTCAGCACCCGCGGCGGACACAGCGGTCTCCCTTGACGGCCGAGCGGTCCTCCCCGGCTGGGTGGACAGCCACACCCACCTGGTCTTCGCCGGCGACCGAACAGCCGAGTTCGGCGCCCGAATGGCCGGCGAACCCTACCGCGCCGGAGGAATCGCGGTCACCGTCGGAGCCACCCGCGCGGCCTCGGACTCCGAGCTGTCGGCGGTTCTCGAGCGACACATAGCCGAAGCGGTATCCCAGGGAACAACCTACATAGAGACGAAAACGGGCTACGGCCTGGACGTCCCGAACGAACTCCGCTCGGCCCGTTTGGCGGGTGCCTACGCCGACGCAGTGACCTTCCTGGGCGCCCATCTGGTACCCCAAGGCTGGGACGCGGACTCCTATGTGGATCTTGTCTGCGGCCCCATGCTTGACGCGGTGGCCCCGCACGTTCAGTGGATCGATGTCTTCTGTGAGACAGGTGCGTTCGACGCTTCTCAGTCTCGGGCCGTGTTGACCGCTGGCGCCGCGCGCGGCCTCGGCCTTCGTGTCCATGGGAACCAACTCGACTATGGTCCGGGTGTGCGCTTGGCCGTCGAGTTGGGCGCCGCGTCGGTCGATCACTGCACCTATCTGACGAAGTCCGATGTGGACGATCTGGCCAGCTCGGAGACCGTGGCCACGCTGCTGCCCGCCTGCGACTTGTCCACGCGCCAACCACTTCCGGACGCACAGGCGTTGTTGAACGCGGGCGCGACGGTCGCCTTGGCCTCCAACTGCAACCCGGGGTCTTCTTACACGACGTCGATGGCTTACTGCGTGGCGACGGCCGTGTTGCAGATGAAGATGTCGGTCGCGGAGGCGGTCCGCGCGGCCACTTGGGGCGGTGCACGGGCATTGCGGCGGGAGAACGAGATCGGCATTCTCACACCTGGTGCGCGAGCGGACATCCACGTGCTCAACGCCCCATCGATCACGCATCTCGCCTACCGTCCAGGCGTTCCGCTGACCCACTCAGTCTGGCGTGCGGGCACGCGGGCTCGCTAGCCGGTGGCGAGGATGATCGCCTCGGTGATCGGGGCTTTGCCGTTGGCACGTCGTTCCATCAGCGTGACACCAGCGGCGATGTAGCGGTAGTTGTCTCCGATGTCTCGCATGTGATGTATGTCGGCCTCGGCGGCAAGACACAACGCGGTGAGCCGGAGGGCTGTTGCCTTCTCGGGCGTGAGCGGAGACTGTCGGTCGATCGGGTCGGCAAGTTCTGTCGTTAGATTGGCGGCGACCTCCGCGCCCCAGTTCAGTGTTCCGCCACCTGACTCTCGCAGACTGGCCGCCGACCTGCGGGCCATGCTCAGGAGTCCGTCCAGCATCACGACGTGGTCGGTACAGGGGCCGGTGTACATCAGGAACTCACGTGTGAAGTCACTGCGACCGTCGAGGTCGTCGAGAAATGAGGCGGCGCTCCCTCCGTGTAGAAGCCCTTGTCTCCCTTTGATCGCCCAACCCAGGCCCCGAAACAAGGCTGAGCCGATGCGTTCGGCCACCACCTCTTGACCCGCGGGTATCGATTGTCGTGCGTACACGACTGCGGCGTTGTACAGCCGCGATCGGTCCGTGAACAGCAGGCGGTCGAGGTCTGTTGTGGCGTTCGTTCGACTATGCAGACCGTACGCGAGACGGCGGATCCGCTCGACGTCACTGGAGGCCCGCGCCAGTCGATGGATGCGCCAGGCGATCTCGACGGCGCGCATGAGGTCGTCATCCGCCGATCCTTCAATGATGGTCTGCCTGCCGTTGTAGGAGGAAGTGTCGTTCAACATGTTCGCGAGGGGTACAGCGAGTTCGTCCGGGTCGAACTCGATGAGCTGACGGCCGATGACGACCGCGTACAGCGCGACGCACCTCGTGAGGGTATCGACCGACCGCTGGAGATCGGCCCGCACGTGGTTCGCCACTATCTCCTCGCTGACCAGGCACGGGTGCGGATCGGCATTGGTCCACAGCGTTCGGTTTCGTGTGTTCAGCCAGACACTCAACGGAAGGCCACCAAGTGCCCGCTGGACAACGGGTTCCATGATCTCCTGCTCGGTGGGCAGCCGGTAGGTCTGCGTGTTGTCAAGGACGCTCCACACCCAGCTGGCGAAGTTGGCCGCTTCACTTCGCAGTACGCCGAGGAACACGTCGTCAGTCGGACGGACGGGCAGCGCTCCTGTGTCGCGGCAGTACAGCGCATAGAGCTGAGTTGTGATGGGTTTCGGGCAGACTCGGCCGGTGCTGACTTGGATGGTGTTCCGCAGATGGCGGTTGAGCAGGACGCCCGCGGCCAGCCGTCGCCGGTCCGGGGCGGCGTCCGGGTGCAGGCCCTCGTTGAACCGCGTCTCCAACTCCTGGGCCAAAGTTGGATCCAGTTCACTGTCCTGCTCGGTGCAGTCGAACGCGAGTGACAGCGCGGTGATCGTGTTCGAGCGCAGACATGCCCTGACGATCTCGTCAGCGTCCGAACGGGCGGTGTAGAGCAGCGTTGTCTCGCGCCACCAGTCGTCTTCGACGTTGTCCGCAAGCGTTTTCACCAGGCCTTTCTCGCGGATGTGGCTCGCGGCCAGGTACTCCTGGAAGGTCAGGTGGGCGAAGGAGTACATGCCCACGTCCCGCTCCACGAGCAGCCCGTTCGAACTGGCGTCGGCCAGGAAGTCAGCGGGTTTGACCTGGCGCGATATCCGGTCCAGGGGGATCTTGATCGCGTCGAGGACGTCCTTGGTCGGCAGGTCGCGGACGCGGCGTTCCATCATGGTGAACGCGAGGCCGCGCAGGAGGGCTTCTTTCTTGTCGCCGCTGAGTTCACTGGTCAGTTTCTTGGCTTCTTGGCGACGCCAGAGCAACACTTGGCAGATCTCGCTGTACAGGTCCGCGCGGCTGCCTGGGAGGGCACCGCGGAACCTGTGCACGTTGGTGATCATGGTGAGCAGTAGGGGGTTCACCGTGAGGTCGGTCAGGTTCGGTGAGTTGTTGAGGCGGCTGAGGAGGTCGTTTGCTTCGGTGTGGGCGCGCTGGGCAGCTTCCGCGGGCGTTCCGTTCTTGGTGTGTCGCTCTACGGCCAGGTACCAGCCTTGGACGAACTTGCGGACTTGTTCGTCGGTGAAGCCGAGGGCGTGCAGGATCAGGGAGCCGCTGATCGAGGTCGACTTGTAGCCGTGCGGGCGGGATGTGATGACGAAGTCGTTCCTCGGATATCGTGCGATCTGCGTTTCCACCCATTCGGCGATCCGTCCACGATCTTCTTGACGGGCGACTTCGTCAAGGCCGTCGAGCAGCACTACACAGTCGCCGTCGCGCAGTCGCTGTTCGAACCAGCCTTTCGGTTCGGACTTGCCGAGTGGGCCCAATGGTCGGGTGGCCAGTTGGGGAAGGGTGACATCGGGGGTGATGGTGGTGATGTGATCACGGAGGTAGAGCAGGATCGGAATGGTGCGTCGCTTGCCGCTGTCCAACACACGTCGGGCGGTGTATCGCAACAACGTTGTCTTTCCGCTACCCGGTGCGCCGAGGATGGCCAGCACCGCCGGTTGTTTGTTGTCGAGGAAATCCCACAGCGAATACCGGTTTCCGGGGGATGGCGGTTGTTCGCTCACCACACCCGCCGGGACTCGGTGGGGTGCGCTGAGGTCGAGACCCACGTCGACGAAGACCTCGTCCAGATCGGGATTGTAGAACCCGATCGTGGTCAGGCCCTTCAGGTCGATGGAGCGCAGGCTGCCCAGCATGTACTCGCGATACCGTTTGGCGAACCGGGTGAAGCGTCGGCCGAGTGCCTCGTCGACGTGGTCCACGGCGCGGTTGAGCCAACGTTTCCGCAGTTCCGCGGCCACACTCGCGAAGAAGAGTGCCGCCTCGTACCCGGCGACGACCATCCATTTGACGACATCGGGCCAGATCAGGGCCGCCACTGGTCCCACGGCCGCCACCGCGGCGAACATCGCCACACCCGCTTTGCCCGCCATGAACAAGATCCTTTGTTTGAGAGAGGACGTACAGATTACCTTTCACTTGTGGGTGAAAGGTTCTGTACCTCGCATTCCGGACGCGGTAGAACCCGGGGATGAGACGTACTGGGGTTTTGATCTCGACTGTTCTCGCGGTTCTCGGACTGGTTGTGGCGCCCGCTGACGCGGGCCAGAGATCATATGTGGGTGTGCTCGACGGGGCGCGGTATCGGGTTGTGGTGCCGGCGAACTGGAACGGGACTCTGGTGGTGTGGAGTCACGGGACCTATTCGCCGGACGGACAGGAGCCCGCGGAGCTCTCGTTGACGTCGCAGCCGGCGACTGAGGACTGGTTGGTGGGGCACGGATACGCGTTGGCGGCGTCCGGGTTCAGGCATGTGTTGGGGTGGTCGATCGCGGACGGGTATGTGGACCAGATCCGGTTGATGGACTGGTTCAGTGTCAATGTCGGGGCGCCGAGGCGGGTCGTGTCGGCTGGGGCGTCGGCGGGTGGGGCCACGGCGACCGGGCTCGCGGAGCGCAGTCCTGGCCGGTTCGGCGGGGTCGTCACGGAGTGCGGCATGCTCGCCGGCGGGTTGGCGTACTGGAATTCCGGGCTCGACCTGATGTTCGCGGTGAGGACGTTGCTGGGTGGGGATTTCGCCCTCGTCAAGCCGACGGACCCGGGCAACGAGGACAAGGCGGCGGCCGTCATCGACGCGGCCGCGCAGGGAACGCCGCAGCAGCAGGCCAAGCTGGCGTTGGCGAACGCGCTCGCGGACGTCCCCGGCTGGTTCGACCCGACCAAGCCGCGACCGACGAGCATCGCCGAACAGGTCAGCGCCATGAGCATCTGGGATACGGCTGTCCGAACCGGCGCGGTCGGTGTCACGCGCACGGACATGGAGAGATGGGCCGGCGGCAATCCCACCTGGAACATCGGCGTGGACTACCGGGTCCTGTTGGCCCGTTCGAGTGAACTCGCGTTCGTGCGGCAGGCATACGCGGCCGCCGGCCTGGACCTGTCCACTGACCTGGACCGACTGGCCGCCGCCCCCAGAATCGCGCCTGACCTGAAGGCGACTGCCTACCTGCTGCGGACCAGCCAGCCGTTCGCGGAGGCGCCGTGGCCGGTCGTGGGCATCCGCGACACGGCCGACGGCGTCCTGCCGATCGCAAACGACACCCCGTACGCCGCACGCACCGATCGCCCCGCGAACCTCCGGCAGTTGGCAGTCGACCGCGCGGGGCACTGCGCCCTGACCGCGTCCGAGGAGATCACCGCGTTCCAGACCCTCTTCGACCGCATGGACACTGGACGCTGGCCGGCGACTGACCCGGACGGCCTCAACACGCGGGCCCGCGCACTCGGCCCGGAGACCCAGGTCGTCTGGAACCCGCTGAACCACGACTACGAGCAGGTCCCGACGGCGTTCACTCGGCACGTGTCCGTGCCTTATCCCCGTTAGCAGGCTACGTGAGGGGGCCGACGTAGAGGATCTGCCTCGAGTTGCCGGCCAGCTTGGCGGTCATTCCATGGGTGTCCGTCACGCCGAGTGGCAGCAGTGCCGCGAACGTGTCCCGATCGACGTCGGCGTCGAGGGTGGTGCCGTCGGCCAGGGTCAGCCGCATGTCCGCGGCGCCCTGGGGGAGGATTCCGGCGACCACCTGCCGGCCGCCGACCGTCGCGGTCAATGACAGCAGTTCGGGTTTGGCCGCGCTGACGGCCCTGGACACGTACGGCATGAACCGGCTGCCCTGCGCCTGCTGTAGGCACGCGCCGACGCCGGCCGGGTTGACGGCGAGGATGAGCCGTTCGTCGTTCGCCTGGACGGTGGCCGCCGGGCTCCAGCCGTCCGAGTCCGGCTCGCCGCTCTTCGCGATGCAGTCGCCGAGGTGCCTACCGGCCGTGGACGAACGGTCGCTGGACGAGTAACTGGGGTTGACCACACCGTACGGCTGAGGCGCCGGAGGCAGGGGGATCCGCGGGTCGCCGTCCTGGCCGACCGTGACCCTGTCGTCCACAGCGGACAAATAGGACGGATAGACGAACAAGCCGTCTTGCTGGACCGCCCGGCCCTCGATGTCGTCCTGGTACCTGCCGACCACCCGCACGCGCATGTCCGGCCACGACGGGTCGACGACGCCGGCGACCGTGCCCGCGTTCGTGGTGAGCATCGCGGCCGTCCTCGTGCCCGGCGCGTACACCGGATCGGCGTCCGGGCTGGACAGTGTGGTCCCGCCGATGACGGTCTCGCAGAACAGCGGCCGGCCGTTGGTCCTGATGGCCGTGACCGTCCACAGCTCGCCGCCCTTGACCGCCAGCACCGGGCGCCATTCGGACCGGTCCGGGTACTTGGCCATTGTGGACAGTTCACGCGCGGTCCGCCAGCATCGGTCCAGCTGGGCGGTCACTTCGCGCGAATTCACGGCCAGCCGCACCACAGTGGGGTGGTAGTCGCGTTTCGGCGGGGCGTCCCCGTGCCGCACCAACGCGATCGACCCGCTGACCACCAGCGCGAGCACGGCGGCCGTGGCGGGCAGCCACACCCGCCGCGGCCGCCGGTCCGCATTGGCGTCGTTCATACCGCCAAACTACCGTCAATGGTTGATGATCATCTTGTTCCCCGAGTCGATGCCCCGACCGATTTGCAGCACGCCCCCGGCCGAGTTGGACAGCGTGGTCGTGGCCTGGTCGGGCTCGGCGCCGGCCGGCAGCAGCACAGCGAAACTGTTGTTCAGCACATCGGCATCCATCGGCTTCCCACCGGGGAAGGTCAGCTCCATTCTGGCCACGAGATTGCCCATGCTGCCGGCCACCAGCCTGTGGCCACCCAGTGTCGACGGAACGGAAAGGGAAACCGCGCCACCCTCGAACACAGTGGGCAGGTTCTCGGCCAACATCGGCAGGAACGTCGCGGTCTGGCCCTTGTCGTGGCACGCGCTGGTCCCAGCCGGGTTCGTCGCCATGATCAGCCGTTCGCCGCCGGCCTCGGCCATCGCGCCGGCCTGCCACAGATTCGCGTCCGGCACTCCACCCTTGACCTTCGCGAGGCACTCGCTTAACTTCCTGTCGCGCTCGGACGTCCGGCCGGCCGGTGGGTACGGCGGATTGTCGACGACTGCCCCCAGGGTTCTGGGCAGCGCCAGTTTTTCGCCGTTGTCCTGCCCGCGCACGCTGAGAGTGGTGTCGTCCGACGGCGGCGAACCCAGCGTGGTGAGGAACATGCCGTTCAGCCGCTGAGCGGGCGAGTCATGCGTGTCCCCGTCCGTGGTCGTTTCCTGAACGATCGGCCGCGACCAGGTGGGATCCACCGTGCCCGCGATCGCCCCGAACTCCGTGACCAGAAGCACACCGCCCTTCGTGCCCGGCAGCGGCTGGGCCTTCCCGTCCGGTGCCGACACCGTCACCTTGTTCACGGTCGTCTCGCAGAACAGCAGTTTGCCGTCGGCGCGGATCGCGGAAAGCCTCGAGAACATGGATCCGACCACGACCAGCGACTGCCAGGTCTGGCGGGCGGGGTACTGGTCCTTGTTGGGCAACTGCTGGATGGCCAGCGCACAGCGGTCCATCTCGTACCCGGCCTGGCTGGGCGGCATGGCCGGTGGGAACCCCTCGGGCAGCGCGGGCACCTGCTCGACCTGCCTGCCCGCCGGGGGCATGGAGGTGGAGTTGGACCCGAGGGTCGCGACCACCACACCGCACACCGCCACCACCGCGGCAGCGGCCGCGGCGAACGCCAGGACCCTGGTGCGCGGGGTGCGGCGGATCCCGGCCAGGACCTTGGTCTCGATCCGCGTCCGGACATCGGCCGGCACGTCGGTCGCGGGCGGGACTTCGAAGTCGTTGTCGATCATTGCCGGGCCTCCCGGATGGTCACCAGATCGCGAAGGCGGGCCTTGGCCCTGGACAGGGTGGATCGCAGCGTCACCTCGGCGACCCCGAGGATCGCGGCGGCGTCCTTCTGCGGCAGCTCACCCAGCAGACACAGTTCGGCGGCCCGGCGCTGCGCGGTCGGCAACTGCTGGATCGCCGTCACCACCGGGTGAAACCTGTCGATTTGGTCCACAACGGACTGAGCGTGGTCCGGTGCCGCGACCGGATCGGCGACCCGCCTGGTCAGCCGCAGTCGCCGCCGGGAGCTCTTGTACTCGTCCCGCGCCAGGTTCCCGGCCACTGTGTAAAGCCACGGCAGCACGCTCTCGCTGACAAGCACGAAGTCTTTGCGTTTACGCCATGCCGTGAGGAACGTCGCCGAGGTGATGTCCTCGGCGAGATGCGCCGAACCAGTCAACCGGTTCGCGTAGTTCCACAACGCCTTCAGGTGCCGCCGGAAGATCTGCGCGAACGCGTCCTCGTCACCTGCGGCGACACGCTTCCACAGCTCCCGGTCGGCGAGACCGTCAGGAGGGTCGACAGGCATCGCGCGCAGCCCCATACGTCCGATGTTGGCCGTCATATCCAGTATGGGGACGGCAGGGGCTCAGATGTTGTCGACGTCAGTCCTCGACGGTGGCCTCGTCGCGGGCCAGGAAGGTGGCCAGGCGCTCGACGGCCTCTTCGAAGTCCGGGTTGGCGTCGACGAACGCGCGGAGCTTCTCGGCCAGCCAGCCGAGCGTGACCTCTTCATCGCCGCGGCGTTCTTCCAGCTCCTCGATGCCTCGGTCGGTGAAGTACATGTGTGTTCCTCCGATGTCGACGCGGCTCCCGCGGTCGACACCGCGGGAGCCGCTGGGACTCGACTTGGGACAGGTCAGTCGGCGAACGCCTGCTCGATCAGGCCACGCTGCTCGAACTCGTGCACCTTGGACGAACCCGCCGACGGCGCCGACATCGGCCGCCGCGAGACCCGCTGCATGACGTTCAGGCGCTCCGGGTACTTCTCCCGGACGAACAGGCCGTAGAACGGCCACGCGCCCTGGTTGGCCGGCTCCTCCTGGACCCAGCGGATGTCACGCGCGTTCGGGTACTTGTCCAACGCCGCCCGCAGCTTCTTCTCGGGCACCGGGTAGAGCTGCTCGATCCGGACGATCGCGGTGTCGTGCGCGCCGCGCTTCTCCTTCTCGGCCGCCAGCTCGTAGTAGAGCTTGCCGGACACGAGCAGGATCTTGCGCACGCCGTTCGGCTCCGGGTTGGTGGGGTCGTCGAGCACCGACATGAACCGCGCGTCGGTGAAGTCCTCGACCGAGCTGACCGCGTGCTTGTTGCGCAGCATCGACTTCGGCGTGAACACCACCAGCGGGCGCTGCACGCCGTCCAGGGCGTGCCGGCGCAGCAGGTGGAAGTAGTTCGCCGGGGTGGACGGCACCGACACGGTCATCGAGCCCTCGGCGCACAGCTGCAGCCACCGCTCGATCCGCCCGGACGTGTGGTCCGGGCCCTGGCCCTCGTGGCCGTGCGGCAGCAGCATCACCACGTCCGACAGCTGGCCCCACTTGGCCTCGCTGGACGAGATGAACTCGTCGATCACCGACTGGGCGCCGTTGACGAAGTCACCGAACTGCGCCTCCCACAACACCAGCGCGTTCGGGTTGGCCACCGAGTAGCCGTACTCGAAGCCGACCGCCGCGTACTCCGACAGCGCCGAGTCGTACACCAGGAACTTGCCCTGGTCGTCGCTCAGGTTCTGCAGCGGCGTGTACTCCTGGCCGGTCTTGCGGTCCACCACCACGGAATGCCGCTGCACGAACGTGCCGCGCCGGGAGTCCTGGCCGGCCAGCCGGACCATCTTGCCCTCGATGTTCAGCGAACCGAACGCCAGCAGCTCGGCGAACGCCCAGTCGATGTCGCCCTCGCGGGCCATCTTCGCGCGCCGCTCCAGCACCGGCTTGACCCTCGGGTGCGGGGTGAAGCCGGGCGGCAGGTTGATGTGCGCGTCCGCGATCCGCTCGATCACCTCGCGGGGCACCGCCGTGGTGACCTTCGTCGGGACCTGCTGCTCGAACTCGACCGTCGGGCTCGCCGAGACCGGGTGCTTCTCCAGCTCGCGGACCTCGTTGAAGACGTGCTCCAGCTGCGAGGAGAAGTCCCGCAGAGCCTTCTCGGCCTCGTCGACGGAGATGTCGCCACGGCCGATCAGGGCCTCGGTGTACGTCTTGCGGACGCTGCGCTTGGTGTCGATGATGTCGTACATCGCCGGCTGGGTCATCGAGGGGTCGTCGCCCTCGTTGTGCCCGCGCCGCCGGTAGCACAGCATGTCGATCACGACGTCCTTGTTGAACGCCTGGCGGTAGTCCATAGCCAGCCGCGCCACCCAGTGGCACGCCTCCGGGTCGTCGCCGTTCACGTGGAACACCGGCGCCTGGATCATCTTGGCCACGTCGGTCGCGTACTGGCTCGACCGCGAGTTCTCCGGCGCGGTGGTGAAGCCCACCTGGTTGTTGATGATCACGTGCACGGTCCCGCCGGTGCGGTAGCCGCGCAGCAGCGCCAGGTTCAGCGTCTCGGCGACCACGCCCTGGCCGGCGAACGCGGCGTCGCCGTGCAGCGCGACCGGCAGCACGGTGAAGCCACCGGTGTCACTGCCGCCCTTGTCCAGCAGGTCCTGCTTGGCCCGCACGATGCCTTCCAGCACCGGGTCGACGGTCTCCAGGTGCGACGGGTTCGCGGTCAGCGACACCTTGGTCTCGCCGTCGCCGAACATCCGGAAGTACTTGCCCTCCGCGCCGAGGTGGTACTTGACGTCACCGGAGCCGTGCGCCTGGCCCGGGTCCAGGTTGCCCTCGAACTCGCGGAAGATCTGCGAGATCGGCTTGCCGACGATGTTGGCGAGCACGTTCAGCCGGCCGCGGTGCGGCATGCCGATGACGACCTCGTCCAGCTCGTACTCGGCGGCCTTGTCCAGGATCGTGTCCAGCAGCGGGATGACCGTCTCGCCGCCCTCCAGCGAGAACCGCTTCTGGCCGACGTACTTGGTCTGCAGGAACGTCTCGAACGCCTCGGCCGCGTTCAGCTTCGACAGGATGTACTTCTGGACCGCCGCGTCCGGCTTCTCGTGCGGGATCTCCACGCGGTCCTGGATCCAGCGGCGCTCCGCCGGGTCCAGGATGTGGGTGTACTCGATGCCCACGGTCCGGCAGTACGAGTCGCGCAGCACGCCCAGCACGTCCCGCAGCCGCATCGACTCCTTGCCGGCGAACCCGCCGACCGCGAACTCGCGGTCCAGGTCCCACAAGGTCAGGCCGTGCGACAGCACGTCCAGGTCGTCGTGCCGGCGCTGGCGGTAGTTCAGCGGGTCCGTGTCGGCCATCAGGTGGCCGCGGTTGCGGAACGCGTCGATCAGTTCCAGCACCCGGGCGGTCTTGTCGACCGAGCCCTCGGGGATGTCCTGCACCCAGCGGATCGGCTCGTACGGGATGCGCAGGGCCGAGAAGACGTCGTCGTAGAAGCGGTCCTCGCCGAGCAGGATCTCGTGGATCCGGCGGAGGAACTCGCCGGACTCGGCGCCCTGGATGATCCGGTGGTCGTAGGTGGACGTCAGCGTCATGATCTTGCTGATGCCCATCTCGATCAGGGCCTTCTCGCTGGTGCCCTGGTACTGCGCGGGGTACTCCATCGCGCCGACGCCGATGATCGCGCCCTGACCCGCGGTGAGCCGTGGCACCGAATGGTTGGTGCCGATCGTGCCCGGGTTGGTGAGCGAGATCGTGGTGCCCTGGAAGTCGTCGGTCTTCAGCGTGCCGGCGCGGGCGCGGCGGATCAGGTCCTCGTACGCCTGCCAGAACTGCGTGAACGTCATGGTCTCGCAGTTCTTGATGGACGCGACCACGAGCGTGCGCTGGCCTTCCTTGCCCGGCAGGTCGATCGCCAGGCCCAGGTTGACGTGCTCCGGCGTGACCAGGGTCGGCTTGCCGTTGACCTCGGCGAAGTGCCGGTTCATGTTCGGGTACGACTCGAGGGCCTTGACGACCGCGTAGCCGATCAGGTGGGTGAAGGAGACCTTGCCGCCCCTGGTCCGCTTCAACCGGTTGTTGATCACGATCCGGTTGTCGAACAGCAGCTTCGCCGGCACCGCGCGCACGCTCGTCGCGGTCGGCACGGTGAGCGACAGCTCCATGTTCTTCACGATCGCGGCCGCCGCGCCGCGGATCGGCTTGCTCTCGTCCCCCGCCGACACCGCTGGTGGCGTCGCCGCTTTCGGCGCCGCGACCGCCGGCTTCTTGGCCGGGGCGGCGGGTGGGGCGGTCGGCGGGGCCGTGGGTGTCGGCTTCGGGGGCGCCGGCACCGGCGCGGGCGTGGCCGCGACCGGGGCCCGCCCGTTGGTCTCCGGCGCCGGGGGCTCGACCCTGGTCACCGTCTTGGTCTGCCCGGTGGCAGTGCTTGTCGCCGTCGTCGTCTGAGTCCGCTGCTGGGTGGGCTTGTAATCGGCGAAGAAGTCGTGCCACGCGGGGTCCACCGAACTGGGGTCCGCTAGGAACTGCTCGTACATCTCTTCGACGAGCCACTCATTGGGGCCGAACTGTGACGCAGGACTGCTGCTGGACACGGCTGGCACTCGCCTCTATCCATCTCGTTCTCGATATTGAACACACGCCCCGACCAGGTTAGTACCCCGCTCGGCGTGTGTGTGACCCGATTGAACCTTGTGCACATCTCGCTCATGGGGTATCGATCACTTGATCGATCACGAACAGGTCACGAGCCGTCGGCCCCTGATCTCGCCAGGTCGTCGTCGGGCGCGTCGGCCACGGTCCCGTAGCTCCATAACCGGGCGTACTGCCCGTCCGCGGCCAGCAGTTCCTCGTGGCTGCCCTCCTCGACGATCCGGCCGCCCGAAAGCACGACGATCCGGTCCGCCCTGGCAGCGGTCGCGAGCCGGTGCGCGACCACGAACGTCGTCCTGGACCGGGCCACTTGTTCGCTCGCCACGAGGACGGCCGACTCGGTCGCCGGATCGAGCGCGGCCGTCGCCTCGTCGAGCAACAGGATGTCCGGCCGCACCAACTCGGCGCGGGCGAGCGCGACCAACTGACGCTGTCCAGCCGAGAGGCCCTGACCGCGCTCGCCGACCTGCTGGCGGAACCCGTCCGGCAGGCCGGCGACCATGGTCAGCGCGCCAACCGACCGCGCCGCGTCCTCGATCTCGGCCTGGGAGGCGTCCGGCCGGCCGTAGGCGACGTTCCTGGCCACGTCGCCGGTGAACAGGTGCGCCTCCTGCGGGACCACCCCCAGGCGCTGGTGGAACCCGCTCAGGTCGTACCGCCGGATGTCCACGCCGTCCACCCGGACCTCGCCGTCGCTCACGTCGTAGTAGCGGGCGACCAGTTTGACCAATGTGGACTTTCCGGCGCCGGTCGCGCCGACCAGGGCCACGGTCTCGCCTGGCCGGACGCGTAACGTCACGCGGTCGAGGGCGGGCTCGTCGACGCCGGGGTAGTGGAACGACACGTCCCGCAGTTCCACCTCGCCGCGCAGCTTGGCGGGCACGGCGACAGGGTGCTCCGCGGGCGGGACCGACGTCGGGGTGCGCAGCAGTTCACCGATTCGCCGCAGGCCGACCCTGGCCTGCTGGTAGCCGTCGAATACCCCGGACAGCTGCTGCACGGGCGCGAAGAACAACCCGAGGTACAACAGGAACGCCAGCAGCACCCCCGGGCTCAACGTGTTCTCCGCCACCCGGTGCGCGCCGACGACCAGCACAGCGGCCCGCGCGAAGCCGGAAAGCATGTCCACGAAAGGAAAGTAGGTCGCGATGTACCGCTGCGCGCGGGCCCGGGACCGTCGGTACGCGTCACTGCGCTGAGCGAACGCCTCCGCCGACCGGTCCTCCCTCGTGTACGCCTGGGCCACCCGCAGGCCGGAGACGTTCTCCTGCATGTCGGCGTTGACCGCGCTCACCCGCTCCCGCGCCTCGGCGTACGCCACCGACGACACCCGCTGGAAGATCACCGTGCTGACGATCACGATCGGCAGGACGGCCAACGCCACCAGCGCCAGCGCCGAATCCGTGACCACCAGGGCCACCGTCACCGCGACCACGGTCAGCAGGCTCGTGACCGCCGTCATCAGCCCGGTCTGCAGGAACGTCGACAGGGCGTCCACATCCGTGGTCATCCTCGTCATGATCCGGCCGGCCATCTCGCGCTCGTAGTAGTCGAGCCCGAGCCGTTGCAGTTGCGCGTAACTGCGCACCCGCAACAGGAAAAGGAGCCGTTCGCCCAGCCGTGCGGTCAGCACCGCGCTGTTGGACGTGATCAGCCAGTCCGCGGCCACGATCACCAGGCCCAGCCCGGCCACCACCCACAACCCGGTGGTGGTGCCGGTGTTCACACCGTTGTCGATGCCGTAGCGGACCAGCGACGGCAGGGCCATGGACGCCACCGCGTCGGCGATCATGAACAGGCCGATGAGCGCGAGGCCCCGGCGGACTGGCCGGAGCAGCCGGCCGAGCGAGAATCTCGGGTCGGGCTCGCGTGGATCCTCGTTCGCCAGGTCGGGTCGCTCGTTCGCCGGCGGCAAGGCCTCGACCTGTTCGAGCAGTTCGGGAGTCGGCGGCAGACCACCGATCGCGCCGCCGATGCCGCCACCGCCACCCCGCCGGCCGACACTCACACTGGCGACACGGACCCGAGCGACCGGGTCTTCGTGGTCTTGGGCGTCCTGCGGCCAAAGCGCCTCGGTCACGCCGCCTTCGGCCAGGTCCTGCTCGGCGCAGCGATGGGTGTCCTCGATCGCCTCACCCGGGCCGGCGAGCAGGTTGCGGTACAGCTCACAGCGTTCGGTGAGTTCCTGGTGGGTGCCGATGTCCACGACTTTGCCGCTGTCGAGCACGGCGATCCGGTCGGCCAGGCCCAGGCTGGACCGCCGGTGCGCGATGAGGATGGTGGTGCGGCTTTCCGTGATGTCCCTGAGCGTCTCGTGGATCGCGGACTCGGTCGCGGTGTCCACGGCGGACGTGGCGTCGTCGAGCACCAGGACCCGTGGATCAGTGAGCAGTGCTCTCGCCAACGCCACGCGCTGCCTTTGCCCGCCGGACAACGTGAGCCCGCGCTCGCCCACAACGGTGTCGTAGCCGTCGGCCAGGTTCATGATGAAGTCGTGCGCCTGCGCCGCCTTGGCCGCCGCGAACACTTCGTCGTCCCGCGCCTCCGGCCGGCCGTACGCGATGTTCGCTCGGACCGTGTCCGAGAACAGGAACGCCTCCTCGAACACGACGCCGACGGCCTGCCGCAAGTCGTTGAGCCGCAGGTTCCGGACATCCACGCCACCGATCCGGATCGCGCCTTCATGGACGTCGTAGAACCTCGGCAGCAGCATGGACACGGTCGACTTGCCCGACCCGGCAGTGCCGACAAGGGCGAGGGTCTCGCCTGGCGCGACGGTGATGGACACGCCGTCCAGCACCGGTTCGCTGCGGGTGTAGCCGAATCGGACGCCGTCCAGGTCGACCTTGAGCGGACCGACCGGCACCGGCTCGGGGTCCGCCGGGTCGGTCACCTCGGGCTGGGAGTCGATCAGGTCGTACACGCGCTCGACACCGGCCCTGGCCAACTGGGCGCTGACCATCAGGCTGGACAGCAGCCGCGCCGGCCCGACCAGGTTCGCCACGTAGCTGGTGAACGCGAGGAACGTCCCCAAGGTGACCTGTCCGTGCAGCGCCATCCAACCGCCGAGCGCCAACACCCCGACCTGCCCGACGGCGGGCATCGCCACCAAGGTCGCCGAGGGTCTCGCGACGAGCCTCGCCGCCCGCATCCGCTCCGCGAAAAGCTTGCGCGCCGCCTTTTCCAGCCGCGTGACCTCGGCGGTCTCCTGGCCGAAGCCCTTGACCACGCGCACGCCGGTGACCGTCTCCTCAACGTGCTGAGCGAGGTCGGCGGCCCGCTGCTGAGCCGACCAAGTGGCCGGGAACACCCGCTTCCGGGTGCGCATGGCCACGTACACGACCACGGGCACAACGACGAACGCCACCAACGTCAGCAACGGTGACAGCCACAACATCGCGGCGACGGCGACGACCGCGAACACCACGGTCCCGATCGCCAACGGAACCATGGACAGCAGCCCCTGCACCAACTGCAGGTCCGTGATGGACCGGGACACCACCTGCCCGGTCCGCAACGCGTCCTGCCGCGCCCCGTCCAGCCGCTGGACCGACCGGAACACCCGCTGCCGCAGGTCGTGCTGGACGTCGATGGCCAGCCGCCCACCCAGATACCGCCGCAGGAACGCGCTCCCGAACGTCAGCAGCTCCAAGGTGACCAGCACGACCACCAACCCGACCAGCCCATTGGTCCGGCCGCCAACCGCGTCGTCCACCGCCACCTTGACCAGCAGCGGCCCAACCGCCTGGAAACCAACACCCACAACGGAAGCCAGGACGGACAGCAGCACCAGCCGAGGGTGCCGCCAGCACGCCCGGGTCAGCCGCCGTATCCACCCCTCGGTGGTTGCCGAGGTCGGTCCAGAAGTTTCAGCCACAAACCCAGGTTATGCCGTACCACCGACAATTCCGGACTGTCAGGTGATGTCCCTGCGGCGGGCGGTGAGGTGGCCGGCCAGGCCGAACACTGTTGTCCAGGCTATGAACAGCAGGCCGCTGCCCCACCAGGATGGTGAGTACTGCAGGCCGAGCAGTTCGCGGGCCTGGTTGTCGAGATACTCCCCGCGGCGGAGGCCTGCGGGCAGGCCTTGCACGAAGAGGTCCATGGAGAGCGTGGAGACCATGTCGCTGCTGGTCTTGTTCGGCAGGAAGGGTGGGATCTCGCCGAGGTCGTTGAAGCGCATCACCGTGTTGGCGATCGGCTCGACGACTATCGCGTACACCACGCCGCCGACGATGGTTCCCAACTGGTTGCCGATCAAGGCGCCGAGGCCCACCCCGAACAGCGTCCACAGGATCATCGCGATCACGCCGACGCCCGCCACGGTGAACCACGCCTTGGCGTCCGGGAAGTTGTCGCCCAGCAGCGCGCCCAGTGTCGCGGCCAGCATGCACACGAGCCCGTACAAGGCCCCCATCGAGGCGTACACGAGTTGCTTGGCCACGAGGACCGAGCCGCGTGAGGGCGCGGTGAGGTAGCTCGTGGTGATGGTCTTGTGGCGCATCTCCCCGGTGACCGCGGTGCCGCCGAGGATCAACGCGAAGACTGTGGCGATGCTGATGCCTTGGGCGAAGGCGGGCAGCGCCACCGGGAACGGACCCCGTGAACTGAGTTCACCCAACGCGCCGATGGCGGCGCCGCCCCACGTGAAGGCGAGGCTGACGACGGCCGCCGGGATCAGCAGCGCCCACCACAGCTTGGTGGAGAAGACCTTGCGGTACTCCGCGCTCAGCAACAGGCTCACTGTGGCCTCCCGGCGAACTGGCCGCTGGTCAACTGGAAGAAGATCTGCTCGAGGTCGGCGTGCCTGGACTCCAGGCCGTAGATCGCCACCTGGGCGGCCAACGCGATGTCGCCGACCTGCCGCGCCTCCGCGTCCCACACCGCGAGCACCCCGTCGGGCAACTGCTCGATCGCGGCGTAACCGGCCTCCTGCAACGCCTTCAGCAACGCCGCCGGGTCGGACGGTGTCACGATCACCCGGGAGCGCTGGGACTTGCGGAGGTCGTCGAGCGAGCCGTAGTACATGGTCTGGCCGCGGCTGATGATCACCACCTGCTCCACGGTCTGTTCGATCTCGGCGAGCAGGTGACTGGACACCAACACGGTCCGCCCGCTGCGGGCGAAACGCTGCAGGAAAGTCCGCAGCCACTTGATGCCCTCGGGGTCAAGGCCGTTGGCCGGCTCGTCCAGCACAAGCACCTGGGGATCACCGAGCAACGCCGTGGCCAACGCCAACCGCTGGCGCATCCCCATGGAGAAACCGCCCGGTCCGCGACCGGCGGCGTCGGTCAGGCCGACCAGGTGCAGGACTTCCTCAACGCGATGATCCGGCACGCCAACGGCACGCGCGTACACGCGCAGGTGGTTACGGGCCGTCCGCCCGGGATGAAAGCTCTGCGCCTCGAGCACGGCACCCACCACGCGCCCCGGATTGCCCAGGTGGTGGAACGGCTGCCCGTTGATCGTGGAGAACCCGGCGGTGGGCGTCACCAGGCCGAGCAGCATGCGCAAGGTCGTCGTCTTCCCGGCGCCGTTCGGGCCGAGGAAGCCGGTGACCGTGCCTGGCTCCACCGTGAAACTGAGGTTCTGTACCGCGAGGACCTGACCGAACGTCTTGGTCAGGTTCTGGACCACCACCCGACCGCTACCGTCGTGCATCCGCACATAGTGCCGTAGCGGGACATAACGGGACGGTTAGGCGCGGCGACGTGGATCGGTCCGATGGACCCGCGGAATCTCCGTGGTCTGCTCGACCAACGACTCAGGAGGCACATCCCGGGCCCGGGACATCCGCAGCGCACGCCCCAGCGAGTCGCGCAACGGACGGCGCCGCTCCCGATGTGGCAAACCTTCGCCAATCAGATGCTCATGTGCCATTCGCCACACCTGACACGGCCACCGCCGCCCCCGCCAACCCCGCGGACAAGCCGCGCACTTCCGGTCCGGCCCAGGCTGGTGCACCGTCAACAACAGCCGCCACCCATCGGCCAGCCGACTGATCTCCGACCGGGCCAACGGCAGCAAAGTCGCCGGATCCCCCTCGTCAGCCATCTGATCCAACAAGTCCAGCCGCCGCAGCACCGCGGCCCGCAACGTCTCGTCCACCGGATCGGTCACGGCTCGCTCGCCCGGTCCTCAGCCTGGTCAAGGGCCTGTCTCAGGCTCCGCGTCTGCTGCGCGGACAACACCGCCGACGCCCCGGCCGGCGGCACCAGGAGCACCCGCCCATGGTCCACCAGAACAGTCAACGCCCGATCCCGACCGAACAGGTCATGACACCCGAAATCCCACCGCGGCTCAGCCACGACACGCCTCAACGCTCACTCAAAGACAATCGGCGTGACCAGACCGTGACTTAAGCCCCCACCCGGGGCAACCACCGACCAGAAGAGGTTTTCACCACACCAACAACCGGTGTGTTGATAAATATCACCGAACAACCGACCCCCCAGTGCAGCGCCCGAGCCCGTTATTGCCTAAGCTAGTAAGTGGCGACCCGCTCCCGGTGACCCCCAGGCTGGTTGAGCGGGTCGCCCCTGGACCTCCCGTCTTCGCTGAGGCGGGCTCAGCTTCGCTTCTCCAGGGGCCCCGTATCTTTGGGGGGCCGAGCCCCCCAAACCCCCCACGTGCGGCTTCGCCGCCTCACTACCCGCTCGCGGCCGCTGCGGCGGAGCCGCAGAACAAACAACGACAACAGCAAGCAGGGTTGACGCGTGCTCGCGTAACAGGGGTGTGCTTCGTCCTTCCTCCCGGCCGACCTGGGCGCAGCCCAACCACAGGGGTCAAGAGGTCCGCCTACGCGAAGCAACCCCGAGCGGCGGCGATACGGACCTCTTGACGCCTGTGGTTGTCTTTGACAGGTCGGGTGGGAGGAAGGGCGCCCCCCTCCTCCTGGTCGATCTGCCCGCCTGGCGAAGGCATGTCTTTTAGAGCTGGGGTCCGGAGCAACACATCTCCACCGCAGTGAAAGAGGCCCACGGCTGGTAGCCGGGGCCTCTTCTCCGATGCCTGTCTTAGAGGACTGTGGAGAGGGCGGTGTGCGGCAGATCGTGGGCTTCGGCGACGGGCTCGTTGGTCAGGGCTCCGGCGTGGGTGTTCAGGCCAAGGGCCAGTTCTCCGTCCGCCTTCAGCGCTGCGTGCCAGCCCTTGTCCGCCAATGCCACCGCGTACGGGAGCGTCACGTTGGTGAGGGCATAGGTGGAGGTCCGGGGGACGGCTCCGGGCATGTTCGCCACGCAGTAGAAGACCGAGTCGTGGACCATGTACGTCGGGTCGGCGTGGGTGGTCGCGCGGGAGTCGGCGAAGCAGCCGCCCTGGTCGATCGAGATGTCCACCAGGACCGAGCCCGGCTTCATCCGCTCGACCAGTTCGTTCGACACGAGCTTCGGGGCTTTCGCGCCGGGGATCAGCACGGCGCCGATCACCATGTCGGCTTCGAGGACCGCCTGCTCCAGGGTGTACCGGTTGGAGGCCAGGGTTCGGATCCGGCCGCCGAAGTCCACGTCGATCTGCCGGAGACGGTCCACGTTGGTGTCCAGGATCTCCACGTCCGAGCCCATCCCGGCGGCGATCCGGGCCGCGTTCACACCGGCCACGCCGCCGCCGATCACCACGACCCTGGCCGGGTGCACGCCGGGAACGCCGCCGGGCAGCACGCCACGGCCGCCGGAGGGACGCATCAGGGAGTACGCGCCGACCTGGGGTGCCAGCCGGCCCGCGACCTCGGACATGGGGGCGAGCAGGGGGAGGGCGCCGCGAGCGGTCTGGACCGTCTCGTAGGCGACGCCGGTGGTGCCGGCGGCCAGCAGGGCCTCGGTGAGGGGTTTGTCGGCGGCGAGGTGCAGGTAGGTGAACAGGACCTGGTCGCGCAGGTACTTGTACTCCGCGGCGATCGGTTCCTTGACCTTCATGACCATCTCGCCCTCGGCCCAGACCTCTTCGGCCGTGGCCAGGATCTTCGCGCCGGCCGCGAGGTACTCCTCGTCCGGGATGGCCGATCCGGCGCCCGCGTCGGCCTGGACGTAGACCTCGTGGCCGCGGCTGGACAGTTCGTGGGCGCCTGCGGGGGTGAGGGCGACCCGGTACTCGTGGTTCTTGATCTCACGGGGGACTGCGATCTTCACCTGACGCTCCTACAGGGCCATTCGGGTGGTTTTCACCACGGTCCCGCACACTTTGGGCCATGTCATCATGCCGTTGGCACTAGGTAGGGGTGATCGTGTTGTGTTCCGAGCACAACCCCTAGGCCCAGCGGCCGGTGGCGAGCTGGACCGTCAACGCCAGTCGGGTGTCCGGATCGTCCAGGTTCAGGCCGGTCAGCTCGACCAGTTTGGTGATCCGGTACCGCAGGGTGTTCGCGTGGATCCGCAGCTCCCGCGCGGCCGCCTTGGGGTCGCCGGGATGCCGCAGCCACTCGTACAGGGTGTCCACGTAACACGTGCCGACCTGCTCGTCATGCGCTCTGAGTAAAGGGATCGGTCCCAGGTCCGCCGCGCCCGTCGGCACGGTGGCGACGGCGGCCCGGTGCAGGGCGACCACGGGCCACGACTCGTCGTGAACGGCGACCGGACCGTCGATCAGCCGGGCCCGCACCAGCCCGAGGGCCTCTTCCGCCTGGGCACGCGACTCGGTCAGGTCGACGACCTCCGCAGGCGCGCCGACCCCGACCAATGCCTGTGACTCCGACCACAGTGCGTCCCGCAGCGCCGGCCAGCCCGCGCGGTCCGGGACGATCGCGTACAGCACGCCATGCAGTTCCGTGACGGCCAGCCGTCGGCCCACGCCGGCCGTGATCCGCTCCCACAAAGCCAGTCGCAGACCCTCGGCGCCGAGCACGTCACCCGAGTCGACGTCGATCGCGACAACGCGGTGCGGCTCGTCCTCCAGGTCCAGCTCCGCCGCCGCCAGCCGTACGCTTCCCTTGCCCTGCAACATGGTTCGCACGAGCTCGGCGGACCGCCGGCGTTCGGCGTCCGCCAAGGCACGGCGCCGCAACAGGTGCAGGGCGACGACAGGTGCGGTGTCGGCGAACGCCGCCGCGCGCTCGTCCGCGACCGGCCCGGGGACCACCGCCCACATGGAGCCGAGCAGTTCGCCGCCCATCCGGATCGGCACGATCAGCCTGGGCAGCGTGCCGTCCTGCTGAGCGGGCACGAAGATGGTGGTCCGGCCACGGCTCAGCTCCCGGAACACGCCACGCGACCGGAACCGGGCGAGCACGTCGTCGGGCACGCGCCGGCCCATGATCGTCGAGATCCGTGCCGGGTCCGTCCGGTCCTGCCTCGCCGAGTACGCCAGGACCCGCGAGTTCGCGTCCTCGATGGTGACCGGCGCGTCCACGACGGCGGCCGCCGCGTCGGCGAGCCGGAACAGGTCGCCCAGACCCGCCGCGCCCGGCTCGGCGCCGGACTCGTCGTCGGCCGCCGCGTCCAGAACGGTCCGCAGCAACCAGACCAATTGGGCCCACGCGGCGCCGTTGTGCACCTCGACGACCGCGGTGCCGTTGGCGCGCGCCGCGCTGAGCACGCCTGGACTGGCGGCCAGCGGGGGCTTCAGCAGCACGGCGGACGCGCCCTCGGTGCGCTCGACCAACTCGGCGGCCTTGGCCGGGGTGGTCACCGCGACCCCCAGGACCAGGTCGCCTTCGGCGACGTGCGTGCGCCGGCCGCCTTCGGCGATCACCACGTCGGTCACTGGCCGGTCGCCGGGCAGGACGGTCCGCAACAGGGTCGGGCCGACCCGGTCAACCAGGCCCCGCACGGTCGTCATGGACAAAGTGTGATCGGTTTTCGGCGAACTTTCGTCCGGAACACGCGCAACCTTTTGGGGGCCTCGGTCGTCTTGTGATCAGAGGGTTTGGGAAAAAGCGGTTCGGGAAAGACCGAGTGGGGTACGACGTTGAAGGTTCACGACGGGGTGAACCAGGGGGCCCGCGAGCCCGACTGACGTCGGGTATGCGAGCGGTGGTGTGGCCGTCATCGGGGGCGGCCACACCACCGCGCCCCGGACCTTCACACTTCGTTCGGCGAGTTCCGGATGATGTCGTCCAGGGAGATCTCGTCCCGCGTCGAGCACAGCGCCCACCGGTGACCGAACGGGTCGCGCACGATGCCGTACCGCTCGCCCCAGAACATCTCGTCGACCGGCATCTCCACCGTCGCGCCGGCGAAGATCGCGCGCCTGGCCAGGTCGTCCACGTCCTCGACTTCCAGTGTCAGCATCACCGGCGAGCCACCCAGGGCCGCCGGGCTGAACGCGTTGAGCTGCGGCGTTTCCTCGCTGATCAGCAGCCGCCCGCCGCCGACCGCCAGGTCGACGAACAGCACCGTCCCGTCCGGCAGGACGTTGCGGAACACCTCGGCGGCGCCGAACGCCTTCTTGTAGAACTCCAGGGCCGCGGGCACGTCCCGGACGAACACGTGCGGCGTGAGACTGACCGCGCGACTCGGTTTCACGCCGACTTCTGCCTTGCCATCAGGCCGGCGCGCGCGGCGCATTCGACCAGGCGCGCCAGCAAGGCGGCTTCCTCGGCCGCAGCCGTCCGTCCCTGCGCGGTCAGTTCGTAGTAACGACGTCTGGCGTCATGGGGCTCTTCGCTGTCGCCCGCCACCTCGACGACCATGCCGTCCACGACGAGCCGCTGCAACGTGCGGTAGAGCGTGCCCGGACCGAGCCGGACAGTTCCGTCGGAGACTTCCTCCACGAACCGCATGATCGCGTAGCCGTGCGCGGGCCCGCCTGCCAGGGCGAGCAGCACCTGGAACCCCGCGGGGGTGAGGGGAGGATTGCGGTCCGGCATGCGGGCAGTCTACAGTCCGGACTCGTTGTATCCGATGTGGATATATCCAGGAGGGATAGTTGTGATCGGTGGGGTGCGCCAGGCCATCCTCTACGTGGAGGACCAGGGCCAGGCCAAGGAGTTCTGGACGACGAAGATGGGCTTCCCGCTCGCCCGGGACGAGGCCTACGGCGAAGGGCAGCGGTGGATCGAGATCGACTCCCCGGACGGCCACATCCGGCTCGTGCTGTCGACCCGGCTGCCGGGCTGGTCGGCCGGGGAGACACCGGAAGGCATGCCGACGTCGAACGTGATGTTCTACGCCGAGAACCTCGAGCAGACGCACCAGGAGCTCGCCGCCCGGGGCGTGAAGTTCCCGACGCCGCCGGCGAAGATGCACTTCGGCTGGTGGTCGGTGTTCGAGGACAACGAGGGCACGCGGTACGGGCTAACCCAGAAGTCCGAAGAGGACTGACGGGAACGCCACCAGGGCGACCGTCTGCATGCCCCGGGCGTTCGGGTGCATCGGCGCCGACGGCGACGTCGGGACCAGGCCCTCGACCCACTTGCGGTCGGGCGCCTGGCAGGCGTCATGGCCGGCGGAGAACGCGTACGGGTTGACGAACGCGGCGCCGTGCCGGCGCGCCTGGTCGGCCAGCATCGTGTTGAGCAGCCGTTCGACGGAGTCGAAGTACGGTCCGTCGCCTGTCGCGAACGGGACAGCGGGGAAGCAACTGCCCGTTTGCGGCAGGATCCGCAGGTACCCCACCACGACGACGTGCGCGTGCGGGGAACGCTTGCGGATGCCGTCGAGCACCGCGGCGATCTTCGGAGCGGTCGCGGCGACGCGACCGGCCAGCTCGTCCTTGCCGGTGGCCTGGTAGTGCTTCTCGCACGGGTTGCCCGTCGGGTCGGAAGCGCCCAACCTGCCGCACGTCTGCAGGATCTCGCCGAAGCCGATGTCGTTGCCGCCGATCATCAGCGTGACCACCTGCGTGTCCTTGGTCAACGCGGTCAGCTGCGGCGGGTTCACGCCGCCCGTGACCTTCTGCGGCGCGGTCATGTCCGTGGTCTTCGCGCCGCCGCAGCTGACGTCCGTGAGCTTGACCCGCAGCCAGCTCGCCAGCAGCGCCGGGTAGTTGTGGTTCGACCGCGCGCATCCGGCCGGTGTCCCGGTCTGGTCCGGGATACCGGGGCCGGACGCGTACGAGTCGCCGAGGGCGACGTAGCCGCCGCGCGATCCAGCCGCCGTGGCCGGCGTGGCCAGGGTGATCAGTCCGAGCAGGGCCACCAGAGCCACGACGATCCGCATGCCGGACAACCTAACAAGACAGCACTCGGCGGAGAACCTCGTTGAGGGATTCGCCGTCCGCCGTGTCGGTGGTGCGCCACGCGACGACGCCGTCCGGCCGGACCAGGCTCGCGCCTTGCGCGCCGACGCCGTAGACGTCCGCGTGCTCACCCAGGCTGTGCACCCCGACGTCGATCGGCGCGTGCTTCGCCGCCTCCTGCCACGCCTCGTACCCGTCCGGCCCGGTGAACAGCTGCCAGTCGCCGAAAAGGTCCACAGTGGACTGATCGGGCGCGAGCCAGGCGTGCGGCGCGTGGAAACCGGGCCGGGCCGACGGTTCGAAGGGGTTCTCGACCGGGGCGGGGTCGTCGTCGTCGATGACCACGGCGGTGGACCGGCTGCGGTAGCCCAGGACGACCTCGGGGTGGCCGACCGGCTCGGGAATGTCGTCGCCCGCCATGTGCGGGGCCAGCCGCTGGACGTAGTTGTACAGCGACTCGTTCACCACGAGCTGGGCGTACGGCTTGCGCTCGGCCTCGTACGTGTCGAGCAGCCCGTCACCGGCCTCGCCCCTGAGTACCGCCCCAAGCTTCCACGCGATGTCGTAGCCGTCGCACACGGCCGCGTTGCCGCCCATGCCACCCGTCGGCGGCGTGACCTTGCCGGCGTCGCCGACGAGGAACACCCGGCCGGCACGCCAGCGTTCGGCGACCTTCGCGGCCGTCTCCCACGGGCCGGTCCACACGATCTCCGGTTCGAGATCCGGACTGTCCAGCCCGATCCGGATGAACTCGGCGAGCCGCTCCGGCGGGTAGTCGTGCATGGACTCGCCCTGCTCCGGGTGGTACTCCAGCGCGAAGATGTGCCGGTTGGCGTAGTTGGACGTGACGTACGCGCCGGTGAACTTCGGATTCTGCAGGTAGTACAGCCAGGTCTCCCCGTCCGGCAGCAGACCGGACAGGTCCGCGTCGAATACGATGCCGATGGCATTGCCCAGGTTGCCCTTGCCGGTACGGGGAATGCCGAGACGTTCCCGGATCTGGCTGCGGTTGCCGTCGGCGGCGATCAGGTACTTGGCGCGCACTTGCTCGACGCGTCCGGTCGCGAGATCGAGCAGCTGGACGTTCACTCCGTCGGCGTCCTGCTCGAACGACGTCAGCTCGGTGCCGAACCGGACGTCGGCGCCGTGTTCCCGGGCCTTGTCCAGGAGAATCGGCTCGACCTGGTCCTGACTGGCCGACCCCCAGCCGGCCGGTGTGACCTTCTCGACGGCCGCGAGCAGTTCACTGAAGTCCTCGGCGATCGTGTGCAGGACCTTGCCGCGCACGCTCTCCGCCACTTTGATCTTGAACCCGTCGTTCGGCGGCGCGGCCGCCAGGATCCGCTCGGCGACCCCGCCGATCCGGAGGAACTCCATGGTCCGCGGGAACTGCCCGGCGGCCCGCGGGTGTGGGGACGTGCCCGCGTGTTTCTCCACGACCAGGACCTGGACGCCTTGCCGGGCCAGAAACATGGCTGCTGACGTGCCGCCGAGGCCGGCACCAACGATCACTACATCGGTCATGAAAGCATCTTAGACACTAAGAGACTCAATGTGCAAGAGTCTATTGAAACGAGGCATCTGGAGTCCAAGGTGGACTGTAGGTCGTTCCACCCAGTGGACGCGGTGTCGTCAGCCGAGGCGGCGGGCTAGCGTCCCTGAACATGGATCTGCTCGTGTCCCGGCCGTATGTGGACTGCATGCGCGTGACGAGCATGGCCTGTCGCGCTGCTGCCTGAGTTCACCCTTATCCGCGATTCCAGGAGATACCTATGTCTTCCGACGGCTGGTCCTTCGACACCAAGCAGATCCACTCCGGCGCCGCGCCCGACCCGGCCACCGGCGCGCGGGCCACCCCGATCTACCAGACCACGTCGTACGTCTTCCGCGACACGCAGCACGGCGCGGACCTGTTCAGCCTGGCCGAGGCCGGCAACATCTACACCCGCATCAACAACCCCACACAGGACGTCCTTGAACAGCGGGTGGCCGCGCTCGAAGGCGGTGTCGCCGCCGTGGCGTTCGCGTCCGGGCAGGCCGCCGAGACCGCCGCGATCCTCACCCTCGCGCACGCAGGCGACCACCTCGTGTCCAGCGCCTCGCTGTACGGCGGCACGTACAACCTCTTCCACTACACGCTGCCGAAGCTGGGCATCGAGGTCAGCTTCGTCGACGACCCGGACGACCTGGACGCCTGGCGGGCGGCCGCGCGGCCGAACACCAAGCTCTTCTTCGCCGAGTCGCTCGCGAACCCGCGCAGCCACGTGCTCGACGTGGAAGCGGTGGCGGGCGTCGCACACAAGGTCGGTGTCCCGCTCGTGGTCGACAACACCGTGCCGACGCCGTACCTGCTGCGGCCGATCGAGCACGGCGCCGACATCGTCATCCACTCCGCCACCAAGTACTTGGGCGGGCACGGCACCGCGATCGCCGGTATCGTCGTCGACGGTGGCAGGTTCGACTTCGGTGTGCACGCGGAGCGGTTCGCGGACTTCCACGAGCCCGACCCGAGCTACCACGGACTGCGCTACTGGCCGGCGCTCGGGCACGGCGCGTTCGCGGCGAAGCTGCGGGTGCAGCTGCTGCGGGACACCGGGGCGGCGATCGCGCCACTGACGAGTTTCCTTGTCATCCAAGGCATCGAGACGTTGTCGCTGCGGATCGAACGGCACGTGGCGAACGCACGGGCCCTGGCGGAGTGGCTGGAGCAGCGGGACGAGGTGTTGGCTGTGCACTATGCGGGCCTGCCGAGCAGCAGGTGGCACGAAGCCGCGCGGAAATACCTGCCGAAGGGCGCGGGCGCGGTGGTGTCGTTCGAGCTGCGGGGTGGCGTCGACGCGGGACGCGCGTTCGTGGACGGCACCGAACTGTTCTCCCAGTTGGTGAACATCGGTGACGTGCGCAGCCTGATCGTGCACCCGGCCAGCACCACGCACAGCCAGCTCAGCCCCGAGGAGCAGGCGGTCACTGGCGTCACCCCCGGGCTGGTCCGGCTTTCCGTGGGGCTGGAGGGGATCGAGGACCTCAAGGCCGACCTGGAGGCCGGTTTCCGCGCGGCGAAGGCGAACACGTGACCGCTGGCTGGCGGGAGGGGGACCCGGCCGGCCGGCGCCGGTGGGTCCACCTGCCCCGGCCGTTGACACTGGACTCAGGAACAACCCTGCCGAATGTCCGGATCGCGTACGAGATGTGGGGCCTGCCGAACCCCTCGAAGTCCAACGCCGTGCTGGTGCTGCACGCGCTGACCGGGGACAGTCACGTCGCCGGTCCGGACGTGCCCGGCCAGGCCAGCCCGGCGTGGTGGGACGGGCTGATCGGGCCGGGCAAGGCGGTGGACACCAACCAGTACTTCGTCCTCGCGCCGAACGTGCTCGGCGGCTGCCAGGGCAGCACCGGGCCGTCCAGCCCCGGGCCGGACGGAAAGCCTTGGGGCAGCCGGTTTCCCGCGTTGACCGTCCGGGACCAGGTGGCGGCCGAGGCGGCGTTCGCGGACGCGCTCGGCATCGACCGGTGGGCCGGGGTGCTGGGCGGTTCGATGGGCGGGATGCGCGCGGTCGAATGGGCGGTGACGGCCCCGGACCGGGTGGCGTCGGTGCTCCTGCTGGCCTGCCCGGCGGCCGCGTCGGCGGACCAGATCGCCTGGGCCGCGCCGCAGCTGGCGGCGATCCGGGCGGACCCGGACTTCTCGGGCGGCGACTACTACGGCACGACCGGCCCGCTCACCGGGTTGGGGATCGCCCGGCGGATCGCGCACGTCACGTACCGCAGCGAGAACGAGCTCGCCACCCGGTTCGGCCGCGCCGAGCAGGGTGACGGCCGCTGGGCCGTGGAGTCCTATTTGGACCATCAGGCGGCGAAGCTGGTGAACCGGTTCGACGCCAACTCCTACCTGGTGTTGACCGAGGCGATGAACACCCACGACGTCGGCCGGGACCGGGGCGGAGTGCGGGCCGCGCTCGGCCGGGTCACCGCAAGGACGGTCGTCGCGGGAGTCGACAGCGACCGGCTGTACCCGCTCTACCAACAGGTCCAACTGGCCGACGGGATCACCGGAGCCGGCGAGCTCAGGATCGTGCGTTCACCGTACGGCCACGACGCGTTCCTGATCGAGACCCAGCAGGTCTCCGGGCTCGTCAAGGAGCTGCTAGGAACCTAGCGCCGCGGTGATCCACAGGGCCACGGGCAGGTCGCGGGAGGTGCACTCGGCGGCCAGCTTGATGGTCCACCGCAGCGCCTGCATCATCACCATGGCCATCTCGGCCGGGCTGGCGTTGGCCATGGCGATGTCGATCTGGTCCTTCGCCGCCTCGGTGTCGCCGTGCACCTGGGCGAGCAGAGTACGGACCGCGGTCCGCACCGGCGGGTCGGCCTCGTCGATCGGGACTTCGTGGCCGTCGTCGTCGTAGACCTGCATCTTCACCGGGGCCGTGCCGCCGGAGCCCAACGCGGCCACCATCGCGCTGCACTCCTGGAACAGCACGAGCATCAGCTCGGTCGCCTCCTCGCGGCCGCGGTCACGGGCGAACGCGGTCATCTGGTCGACCGCGCCCGTGTCGTGCCCGGCATGCATCGACGCCAACGCGGCACTGGCGACGGCGATGATGCTCGGCGGCGGCGGAGAGTTCGGGTCCACTACGACATCTTCCACCAGCGGTAGGGCGGAAACGCAAGGCCGGCCACGCGGATACCCGCGCGGCCGAATGATCTACGGTGTGGAATTTGCCCTCGCAAGCTCGGGCGAGCTGTCACGCCCCGTTGCCAGACGGGGCCGGATGTTCGGACAGCTGGGTGTCCAGGTCTCCTGGTTGACCGGCGAAGTCGCCTTGGGCGAGTGTGACGCCCATCGCGTGCCACCAGGCCGCGTCCTGCGCGGTCGGCACGTCCACGACGCCGACTGTCACGCCCATCTGGCTCAGCGTGGCGATCATCGAGCCGGTCAGCTTGGTGAGCACCGAGTCCGGTCCGGGCCGGGTGGCGGTGACCGAGCCGGCCAGGATCACCGAGTCGATCTCCTGCTCCTCGACGATCGCGAACTCGGTCTGGCTGCCGGTGAACTCGTGCAGGCCGACCACGACCCCGTTGTCCCGCAGTGCCTGCAGGTTGGACTGGGCTTCACCGCGGTCGGCCACGACCGCCCGCGCGTCCAGCGAGATCTCGATCTGCTCGGCGGGCAGTCCGCGCCGGGCGACCACCCGGTTCACCACCGCGGCCAGGTTACCGTCGGACGACTGCAGCGGCGTCAACCGCAGCAACAGCCGGACGTTCGCGGGCGGCCGCTTGGCCAGCGCGGCGCACGCCCGGTCGAACGCCCAGGGCCCGATCGTCAGCGACATACCCGTGCTCTCCGCCATGTCCCGGCATTCGTAGTGCCGGATCAGGCGGCCTTCCTCCGCGTGCTGCCAGCGGAGCATCACCTCGAGCGCGACGGTCCTGTTGTCCGCCAGGCCGACTATCGGCCGGTACTCGACGTCCAGTTCGCCGCACTCCCACGCGCCGGGCATGCCGGACGTGATCGCGAACCGGGCCCGGTCGTCGGCGTCGTCGTGGACGTTGTGGATCTCCCACTGGCGTTTGCCGACGGCCTTGGCGCGGCGCATCGCGGAGTTGGCCGCCCGCAACAGGTCCAACCGGCCGAACACGCGCCCGGTGTGCTCGACGACACCGATGCTCGCGCAGACCGCGACGCCGGATTCGCCGATGAACGTCGGTTCGGCGAGCCAGTTGTTGATCTCGTTGATCAGCTCCTGGTAGTTCGGGGTGTGCTCGCTGTTCTCGATCAGGATCGCGAACTCGTCGCCGCCGACCCGGCCGACCACCGCGTTGTGGTCCGCCACGATCGCCCGCAGCTGGTTGGCCACCACCTGCAGCATCCGGTCGCCGACCAGGTGGCCGAGCCCGTTGTTGATCACCGAGAACGAATCGATCCCGATGTGCAGCAACGTGATCGACGTGTCCGGACCGGCGCCCTCGAGTACCGCGTCCAGTTTGGACTGGAAGTGCTGCCGGTTCGCCACCCCGGTGAGCATGTCCCGCACCGACTGCTGGCCCAGCTGGTTCTGCAGCGCCTGCAGCTCGCTGAGGTTCTCCACCATGGTGATGTGGTAGAGCGGCACACCCCGGTCATCGCGCAGCAACGAGATCACCAGATAGACCCAGGCGTACGTGCCGTCCTGGCGGAGCATCCGCCGGCGTTCCCGGATCCGGGGCGTGATGCCCTCGGTGACCTCGCGGTACGAGATCACCACGTCGTCGACGTCCGCAGCCGGGAACAGCTCGCTGACGTTGCGGTCCGCCAGGTCGCCCGGCTCGCACTCCAGGATGTGCGCGAGCGCCGGGTTGGTCTGCACGAACCGGCCGGACATGTCGGTCAGCGCGATGCCGATCGCCGAGCCGAGGAAGACCTCCTCGAACCGGTCGTTCGCCACCCGCTCCCGGCGTTCGGCCTCCCGCTTGGCCTTCAGCAGCGCCTGCTTGATGTGCTCCTGCTGCTCCAGCGTGCGCAGCCGCATCCCGGACGCGTACCCGGTGGCCAGCCCGGACAGCAGGCCGACGACCCGCTCGGCGAACCCGGGCTTGTCCCGGCGGTCGGAGTCCAGCAGCAGCGCGGCGGCCAGGATCTCCACCGTGCACTGGAGGCTCTCCGGACCGGTGAAGTCGTTGTTCACCAGGGCCCGGCCGACGTCGACCGCGGGCGACGGGTCGAACATGTCCGCGTTGAGCGCGTCGGCGAGGACGGTCACCTGCGCGAGCAGGAACTCGGTCATCTCGTCGATCGTCATCGGCACGTAGGCGGTCCGGCCGACCACATGGGCCCAGGCCTTGGCCACCTCAAGCCGCCGGCGGGCGCGCTCGGGATCCAGCGGCGTCTGGTCGTTCACCGACGCGCCACCGTGCTTCGGGGGCTCGGCCTCACACCACACCTCTTGCTGGTCGGGACATTTCTGGATTCGCGTGTTCTCCGACGAGATATCGGATCGGTCCGGACCGGCGGTTACCGCCGTCCGGGCATTCGATCTCGGCGGCCGGGAACTCTGTGTAGGCGAGTACTGGGGTCGCACCGCACGGCTTCCGGACACCTCTCTCGTGTGTTCTGGTGATGGTCAGGCTACTCAGCGGAGTAGCCCGCCGGTAGACGGGCGCACCCTCCCGGCCCATTCAGGCGAGTGTGCACCGACAAATGGTTGCCCACAGTAGTGTGGACTGCTCCAAAAGAGTGATGACCGAGGAGTGATTTCGACTCTATCGATCCGGAAATATCCGTTCCGCAGTCGTCACGGAGAGTTTGGTCCCGACACCCGCCCACATGCCGTCGCCACTCTGGGCCGCCCGCGTCGGCGGCGGGCTGTCCGGCCGCCACTTCGACGGCGCCACCAGTCCCGGCTCGACCAGCTCGAAGTCGCCGAACAACCGAAGGATCTCGGCCTTGGTCCGGACGCTCATCCGGTCCCCGCCGGCCACCGCGGCGGTCTCGAAGATCGTGTGCGTGTTGACGTCCTCGAAGTCGTCGGTGCCGTGGCTGATCCCCAGCATGCTGCCGGACGCGAGCGCCGCACGGTACTCGTCGAACACGGACACCACCCGGTTGTCCGGGATGTACTGGCCCACCGTGAGCGCGAGCAGGCCGATCGGCTGGTGGTAGTCGAGCAGCCGCACCGCGTTCGGATGCCCCAGAACCTGGTCGGGCCGGGCGATGTCGGCGTCGACCATGTCCGCCAGCGGGTCGTCCTCCAGCAGCAGCCGGCTGTGCGCGACCGCCACCTCCTCGCGGTCGACGTACACCACCCGGCACGCCGCGTCGACCTTCTGGGCGATCTCGTGCACGTTGCCCACAGTCGGGATGCCCGAGCCCAGATCGAGGAACTGCCGGACCCCCGACTTGACCATGAACAGCACGACGCGGCGCATGAACGCGCGGTTGTTCCAGGCCAGTTCCCGGATGTTCGGCTGGATCTCCAGCATCTGGTAGAACACCGCCCGGTCACAGGCGAGGTTGTGCCCGCCGCCCAGGGCGTAGTCGTAGATCCGGGCGATACTCGGCCGTCCAGGGTCGATGTCGTCCGGTATCCAGCGCCGGTCGCCGGCCATGGTGCCTTCTCGTCGAGACGTACGGGATCTCGCAGCCTACCCGAGCGAACCCCGGGTGAGGGCCGACATCGCCATCCGGCGGAGTAAGGCACCCATTTGGGTGCGGTCGAGCTGCCGGCTGTGCGGGGTCGAGTTGATCAGCCCGAACACCGCCATGGCCGCGGCGCGGGCGGACGGCTCGCCGATGCCCGTCACCACGTCCTGGATCGTCTCGACCCACACCTCCACGTACCGGCGTTGCAGGGTGCGCACCCGGCGCCGGTCCGGGTCGGCGAGATTGCCGAGGTTGCGCTCCTGGACGGTGATCAACGCCGGGTTGTCGAGCGCGAAGTCGACGTGGAACCGGACCAGCTCGGCCAGCCGGACCGAACTGTCCGGGTACTTCTCCGCCCGGCTCAGCCCGCCCTCCAGCAGCACCTCGCTGATGGCCGTGAGCATCTCGCCGAGCATCGCGTCCTTGCTCCGGAAGTGCCGGTAGAGGGCCGGGCCGGAGATGCCGACCGCGGCGCCGATGTCGTCGATGCCGACGCCGTGGAAGCCGTGCCGGGCGAACAGCTCCGCCGCGGCGGCCAGGATCTGCTCACGCCGGGACCCTGGGGTGCCGGCCGGTACGGGGTGTGACGACACGTCACAATGCTAGCCCGGCGAAGTTAGCGAGCGCTAACAGTGACGCGGTACCGGCGGACGGGTTAACAATTCACCAGGTGCTTCCACAATCGACAAAGCCTGACGATGATGAAAGTCCCAATCCTGCTTGGGTAACTCGCGGAGGGCTCAATGAAGCGACCGTTCCGTACCTTGTTATGCCTCGCGGCCACTGCCGTGGGCCTCGTCGCGGTATCCGCTCCGGCCAACGCCGCCGGGGCGAACTATGTGGCGCTGGGCGATTCGTACTCGTCCGGTGTGGGCACCGGCGGCCCCTACAGCGGGGGCAGCTGTGACCGCAGTGCCAGCGCCTATCCACAGTTGTGGGCGAACAGCCACAGTCCTTCCTCGTTCACCTTCGCCGCCTGCTCCGGGGCGCGCACCGGGGACGTGCTGTCCGGCCAGGTCGGCTCGCTCAACGCCGGCACCACCCTGGTCACGATCTCCATAGGCGGCAACGACGCCGGCTTCGTGGACGTGATCACCACCTGCACCCTCAACGACGACCAGACCTGTATCAACCGGGTCAACCAGGGCAAGGCGTTCGTGAACAACGAGCTGCCGGCCAAGCTGGACAGTGTCTACGCGGCCATCAAGCAGCGCTCGCCAAGCGCGCGCGTCATCGTCCTGGGCTACCCGCACTTCTACAAGGTCCCCGGCAACTGCATCCTGGGGTTGTCGGACACCAAGCGGTCGGCCATCAACAGCGGCGCCGACGCGCTGGCCTCGGTGACCTCGGCGCGAGCGGCCGCGGCCGGGTTCACCTTCGTGGACATCCGGACCATCTGGACGAACCACGAGATCTGCTCGAGCGACCGGTGGCTCAACAGCCTCACCTGGCCGGTCGGCGAGTCGTACCACCCGACCAAGGACGGCCAGGCCAAGGGCTACCTGGTCGCCCTCAACCGGGTGACCGGCTGAGCGTTCTCCCGCCGAAGGCCCGGGTCGCCTGACCCGGGCCTTTCGTCTTCGGTTAGTCATCGCTAACATGGACGGAGGAGTTAACGATGACTAACTGTGGAGCAAGGGAGCAGATGGACGCGCCCGTGCTGGCCAGCCAGGCCGATCCCGCCGACCCGGCCTACCAGCGATACGTCAAGGAACACGCCACGCTCGCCGACGAGTTGCGCGCGCGGCTGGCCCAAGCGCGGCTCGGTGGCTCGGCGAAAGCCAGGGAACGGCATGTCTCCCGGGGCAAGCTGCTGCCCCGCGACCGGGTGGACTCGCTGCTCGACCCCGGTTCGCCGTTCCTCGAACTGTCCCCGTTGGCCGCGAACGGCATGTACTCCGACGAGGCGCCCGCGGCCGGGATCATCACCGGTGTCGGCCGGGTCGCCGGCCGGGAGTGCGTGGTCGTCGCGAACGACGCCACGGTCAAGGGCGGCACGTACTACCCGGTCACGGTCAAGAAACACCTGCGCGCGCAGGAAGTCGCCCTGCACAACAACCTGCCGTGCGTCTACCTGGTCGACTCCGGCGGCGCGTTCCTGCCAAGGCAGGACGAGGTGTTCCCGGACCGCGACCACTTCGGCCGGATCTTCTTCAACCAGGCCACCATGTCCGCGCGCGGCATCCCGCAGATCGCCGCGGTGCTCGGCTCGTGCACCGCGGGCGGCGCGTACGTGCCGGCGATGAGCGACGAGGCCGTGATCGTCCGCAACCAGGGCACGATCTTCCTCGGCGGCCCGCCGCTGGTGAAGGCCGCCACCGGCGAGGTGGTGACGGCCGAGGAACTGGGCGGCGGGGACGTGCACGCACGGATCTCCGGGGTGACCGACCACCTGGCCGAGGACGACGCGCACGCGTTGCGGATCGTCCGGTCGCTGGTGTCGACGCTGCCCCCGCGTGTTCCCAGTCCGTGGGACGTGCACTCGGTCGAAGAGCCGGTCGTCGACCCCGCCCAGCTGACCGGCGTGGTGCCGACCGACGCACGGACTCCGTACGACGTACGCGAAGTGATCGCGCGGATCGTGGACGGGTCCCGGTTCCGTGAGTTCAAACGGGAGTACGGCACCACTCTGGTGACCGGGTTCGCCGCGATCCACGGCCATCCGGTCGGGATCGTCGCCAACAACGGCGTCCTCTTCGGAGAGTCCGCCCTGAAGGGTGCCCACTTTATCCAGTTGTGCGATAAACGTCGGATTCCCTTGGTGTTCCTGCAGAACATCACCGGCTTCATGGTCGGCCGGGACTACGAGGCCGGCGGGATCGCCAAGCACGGCGCCAAGATGGTCACCGCGGTCGCGTGCGCCCGCGTGCCCAAGTTCACGGTCGTCGTCGGCGGTTCGTTCGGCGCGGGCAATTACTCGATGTGCGGCCGGGCGTACTCGCCGCGGTTCCTGTGGATGTGGCCGAACGCCCGGATCTCGGTGATGGGTGGCGAACAGGCCGCGTCGGTGCTCGCGACCGTCCGCCGGGACCAACTGGGCGACGCCTGGCCTGCGGCTGAAGAGGAAGCGTTCAAGGAGCCGATCCGCCAGCAGTACGAGGACCAAGGCAACCCGTACTACTCGACCGCTCGCCTGTGGGACGACGGCGTGATCGAGCCAGGCGACACCAGGACCGTGCTCGCCCTGGCGTTGTCGGCGGCCGCGAACGCGGAGCTCGAATCGGTCTCCTACGGCGTTTTCCGGATGTGACCATGTTCCAGTCTGTTCTGATAGCCAACCGGGGCGAGATCGCGGTCCGGATCATCCGGACGCTGCGGCGGCTGGGTGTCCGGTCGGTCGCGGTGTACAGCGACGCGGACGCCTCCGCCCGGCACGTCCTGGAAGCCGATCTCGCCGTCCACATCGGACTGTCCGCGGCCCGGGAGAGCTACCTGTCGATCCCGCGGATCATCGCGGCCGCGCAGCGGACGGGCGCTCAGGCGATCCACCCCGGATACGGGTTCCTCGCCGAGAACGCGGCGTTCGCGCGGGCCTGCGCCGATGCCGGGCTCGTGTTCGTAGGGCCACCTGCGTCGGCGATCGAGGCCATGGGCGACAAGATCCGGGCGAAGCAGACCGTGGCCGCCGCCGGCGTCCCGGTCGTGCGTGGCCGGACCGAGTCCGGGATGTCCGACGCGGACCTGGTCGACGCCGCCGCCGAGATCGGGTTCCCGGTGCTGCTGAAGCCGTCCGCGGGCGGTGGTGGCAAAGGGATGCGGCTGGTCACGTCGGCCGACGAGCTGGCTGCGGCGATCGAGTCCGCGCGGCGTGAGGCACGCGGTTCGTTCGGCGACGACACCCTGCTGGTCGAGCAGTTCGTGCAGCGGCCAAGGCACATCGAGATCCAGGTGCTGGCCGACGGTTTCGGGAACGTGATCCACCTCGGCGAACGGGAGTGCAGCCTGCAGCGGCGGCACCAGAAGATCATCGAGGAGGCCCCGTCGCCGTTGTTGGACGCGGCTATGCGTGAACGGATGGGCGCCGCGGCGGTCGACGCCGCGCGGGCGGTCGGGTACGTCGGCGCCGGGACCGTGGAGTGCATCGTGTCGGCGGACCGGCCGGACGAGTTCTTCTTCATGGAGATGAACACCCGGCTGCAGGTCGAGCACCCGGTGACCGAGCTGGTGACCGGCCTGGACCTGGTCGAATGGCAGCTTCGGGTGGCCGCCGGCGAACGATTGACGCTGGCCGACGTCCGGCTCGACGGACACGCGGTGGAGGCCCGGGTGTACGCCGAGGACCCGGCCCGCGACTTCCTACCCACCGGCGGGACCGTGCTGGCGTTGCGGGAACCGGCCGACGCGCGGGTCGACTCCGGGCTGCGGGTCGGCGGAGCGGTCGGCTCGGACTACGACCCGATGCTGGCCAAGGTCGTCGCCTGGGCGCCGACCCGAGCGGAGGCGCTGACCCGGCTTTCGGCGGCGCTGGGGGAGACCGTCGTCCTCGGTGTCGGCACGAACATCGCGTACCTGCGGGATCTGCTGGCCGATCCGGACGTGGTGGCCGGCCGGTTGGACACGCAGTTGGTCGAGCGCCGGGGCAGGTTCACGCAGGCCGTGCCGGACGAGGTGTTCGTGGCGGCGGCTCTCGACGAGTTGCTGTCGTCGCGGCCGACGGGCCCGGTCGTCTCCCGATGGGACGTGCCTGACGGGTGGCGGTTGGGTGGCTCGGCCGGGTTCTCGGTCCGGCTCGACTGCGCCGACCGGCACGTGCTGGTCCGGGTGGTGGAGGGCGCCGTTTCGGTCGACGGGTCCGACTTCACGCCGGCGTCGGTGACGGTCGACGGTTCCGTGCTGCGGTTGACGTACGCCGGTCAGACCAGGGCCTACCAACGCGCCAAGGACGGCTCGGTGCTGTGGCTGGCCGCCGACGGATCCTCTTGGGCCGTGGCCGAGCATTCGCTGCTGGAGGAAAGCGGCGTGGCGGGTTCGCGTGGCGGTCCGGTGACGAGCCCGATGCCCGGCACCGTCCTGGTCGTGAAGGCCGCGGTCGGTGACGTGGTCGCGGCTGGGACGCCGTTGCTCGTCGTCGAGGCGATGAAGATGGAGCACACGATCACCGCACCGGTGGACGGCGTGCTCACCGAGTTGACCGTGCAGGCCGGCCAACAGGTCGCGCTGAATCAACCTCTCGCGCTGGTGACCCCGGCCGTCCAGGAGGACACATGATCGACGTCAGGCTCTCCGAGGACCAGGAGACGCTGCGCAAGACGGTCGCGGAGTTCGCTCGCGACGAGATCGCGCCGGTGATCGGCGAGTACTACGAGAAAGGCGAGTTCCCGTACGAGATCGTCGCCCAGATGGGCCGGATGGGCCTGTTCGGCCTGCCGTTCCCGGAGGAGTGCGGCGGGATGGGCGGCGACTACTTCGCCCTGTGCCTGGCGTTGGAGGAGTTGGCGCGGGTCGACTCGTCGGTGGCCATCACCCTGGAGGCCGGTGTCTCCCTCGGCGCCATGCCCGTTTTCCGGTACGGCACCGCGGCGCAGCGCGCCGAATGGCTGCCCGCCCTCGTGTCCGGGGAGGCCCTTGGCGCGTTCGGCCTGACTGAGCCTGGCGGCGGTTCGGACGCGGGCGCCACCCGGACGACCGCGCGCCGGGACGGTGACAACTGGGTGATCAACGGCACCAAGGCCTTCATCACCAACTCCGGCACGGACATCACGCGTCTGGTCACCGTCACCGCGGTGACCGGTGAGCTGGACGGGCGCAAGCAGATCTCGGCGATCATCGTGCCCGCCGGCACTCCGGGCTTCACCGTGTCGAAGAAGTACTCCAAGGTCGGCTGGAGCGCGTCGGACACCCGTGAACTGTCCTTTTCGGACTGTGTGGTGCCGGCCTCGAACCTGCTCGGTGAGGAAGGCCGCGGCTACGCCCAGTTTCTGTCCACATTGGACGAAGGCAGGGTGGCCATCTCGGCGGTCTCGGTCGGCCTGGCGCAGGGCTGCGTGGACGAGTGCGTGAAGTACGTGCGCGAGCGGGAGGCGTTCGGGCACAAGATCGGTGAGTACCAGTCCATCCAGTTCAAGATCGCCGACATGGAGGCCCGGACCCACGTGGCCCGGTTGGCCTACTACGAAGCGGCCTCGCGCATGCTGCGCAACGAGCCCTTCAAGCGCCAGGCCGCGATCGCCAAGCTGGTCGCCTCGTCGGCGGCCATGGACAACGCCAGGGACGCGACCCAGATCTTCGGCGGCTACGGCTTCATGAACGAGTTCCCGGTCGGCCGCTTCTACCGCGACGCGAAGATCCTGGAGATCGGCGAGGGAACGAGCGAGGTGCAGCGCATGCTCATCGCCCGCGATCTCGGCCTGCAACGCCCCTGGCAGTGAGATCCAGGTGTCGTCGCAGCAACAGCGAGGTCGTCTCGGCGGCCTCGCCGGGAATGTCGTGCCCGACGCCCGCCAGGTACTGCAGATCGTACTGCGCGGCCACCCATGTGCACGTCGCCATGACCCCTGAGGAAGCGATGAACGGGTCCTTGGTGCCGGCGATGAAACTCGTCGGCACGGTCACCCGTTGGTCGTATCCCATGAAGTCGTTGGCGAGGTACCAGTTGAGCGCCGGGGCGGGCGCTGTCGGCCGCTGATCCAGCATCGCCTTGGCCATCCGTTGCTGCGCGGGGTCCGTTCGCAGGGCTCCGGCGAACGCGCCGAGATGCGGAAAGGACAGTGCCGTCAGCGAACGAACCCGGCGGGCATAGCGCGCGGCCGCGATCCACGCGACCGCCGCGCCCAGGTCGTGGCCCACGAGGTCGAACCGGTGCCAGCCCATGGCGTCCGCCATCGCGACCGCGTCGTCCACCGCGTAGTCCAGCCAGTAGTCCTCGACGGCCGTGGGCCGGACATCCGGCGAATAGCCGCGCTGGTCGGGCGCCACGGCCCGGTAACCCGCCGCCGCCAACCGGTCCAGCTGGTGGTCCCACTGCCTGCCGGACTGCGGAAAACCGTGCAGCAGCAGTACTTTGGGGCCACCCTCCGGGCCGGCGGCGACGGCGTCGAACGTCCCCGCCGCGGTGGGAATCCGCAGCGGGGTGATGCGCGGTGATGCTCGGGTCAGGGATCGCGTCATGGGGCCAGCCTGCCCCCTTGCCACGCTGGAGACCATGAAGGTTCCCGCCCGAGTCAGGGTGGGGAAAACCCTACTCCGGCAAGCTGACCTTGCCGTTGGAGTTCATCGCCTGCATCAACGTCTTCGCCAGGCCGAGGCCGGTGCCGCCGAGCGACAACGCCTTGGCGAACAGGTCCTCGATGCCTTCGGCGCCGTTGAGGACGACCATGTGGTCGATGTTGCCGAACGACTTGGCCGCGGCTTCGACGATCTCCGGCCACTTCTCGGCCAGTTCCTGGGCGATCACGGCGTCCTGGTTCTCGGCCAGCGCCGCCGCCCGGGCCTTGATGCCGTCCGCCTCGGCCATCGCCTTGGCGCGGGCCGTTTCCGCCTCGGCCAAACCCTTGGCCTGCACGGCCTCCGCCTCGGCGATACCGCCGATCCGGGTGGACTTGGCGTTCGCCTCGGCGCGCGCCAACTGGGCGTCCCGTTCGGCCTCGGCGAGGATGCGGACCTCGTATGCCTTGGCGTCAGCGGGTTTGCGGACCTGGGACTGCAGCCGCTGCTCGGCCAGGTCGGCCTCCAGCTGTGCGGTCTTGGTCGCTTCGACGACGACCTCCTGGCGCGCGGTCGCGTCCGCCAGCGGCCCGGCCTGGCTGGCCCGCGAGCTGGCTTCGTCGATCTCGGCCTGGAACCCGGCCTGCTTGATCCGGGACTCGCGCCAGGCGGCCGCCTTCTCGATCTCCGCGGCCTGCTCGGCCTGGGTGGCCTCCCGGTCGTGCTGCGCCTGGGCGATCCTGGCCGCCGCCGCGACCGCCGCCGCGTGCGGCTTGCCGAGGTTCGAGATGTACCCGGTGGTGTCGTCGATCTCGTGCACCTGCAACGAATCCACCATCAGGCCGAGCCGGATCATCTCCGACTCCGACGACCGCGACACCTCGGTGATCAGCCGCTCCCGGTCCCGGATCAGCTCCTCGACCGTCAGCGCGCCGATGATGGACCGCATGTGACCTGCGAAAACACTGTGGATCCGGGTGTCCATGTTGTCCTGCTGGTCCAGGAACCGGCGGGCCGCCTTCGCGATCGACGCGTAGTCGTCGCCGACCTTGTAGATGACCACACCCTGCACGGACACCGGAATGCCCTGTTTGGTGACGCAGTGCACGGAGATCTCCGACACCCTGGTGTCCAGCGAGAGCCGCCTGGCCACCTGGAAACCGGGCAGGACCAGGACTCCCTTACCGGTTACGATCTTGAAGCCGGTGGTGTTCGGCTCAAGGTGGTGCTTGGCCTTGGCGCCGAGGCCGGACACGATCAGGGCCTCGTTGGGCTCGGCGACCCGCCAGAACGCTCGCAGCAACCCCAGCAGGATGAGAAAGACGACCACCGCTCCAACGGCCAACCATAAGTCCTCAGGCATGCTCCGTGCCCCCTTCGACGCGTGCGGATACAACACGCCGACCAGACTTCCCGGCTCACCTGTGGGTGAGGCTAGACCTACCCGAGACCCGTCGTAAAGATGGATTTTTACGCTGTGACGTGAGGTACTCCGGATGTCCGAAAATCACGCTGCCGTCACGCCGACGGCCGAATAACATCGGTTGTCATGGGCAACCAACACGAGCGAGCCGTCGCCGCGCTGCGGGACCAGTACGCGGCGTTGCCGCCGGGCGCTCCTGTCCGGTTGGCCAAGAACACGTCCAACCTGTTCCGGTTCCGCGACCCGGCGGCCCGGACCCTGGACGTGCGCGGGTTCGCGGGCGTGTTGAGCGTGGACGCCGAGGCCCGCACGGCCGACGTGGGCGGCATGACCACGTACGAGGACCTGGTCGACGCCACCCTGCCGCACGGGCTGATGCCGTTGGTCGTCCCGCAGCTCAAGACCATCACGCTGGGCGGCGCGGTGGCCGGGTTGGGCATCGAGTCGACGTCCTTCCGCAACGGCCTGCCGCACGAGTCCGTGCTGGAGATGGAGATCCTCACCGGCGACGGCCGGATCGTGCACACCAAACGCGGCGACGACCTGTACCGGGGCTTCCCGAACTCGTACGGCACGCTCGGCTACGCGTTGCGCCTCAAGATCGAACTGCAGCCCGTACAGCCGTATGTCGAGCTGACGCACGTGCGGTTCGACGACCCCGCGGTGATCGCCGACCACAGTGACGTCGACTTCCTGGACGGCACGGTCTTCAGCCCGCACGAGCAGTACCTGACCTTGGGTCGATTTGTCGACAAAGCGACACGGCGGCCGAGTGACTACACCGGCACCGAGATCTTCTACAAGTCCATTCGCGACCGGAGGGCCGACGTCCTCACGGTCCGCGACTACATCTGGCGCTGGGACACCGACTGGTTCTGGTGCTCCAAGGCGTTCGGCGTACAGAACCCGGTCGTCCGGCGGCTGTGGCCCAAGCAGTACCTCCGTTCGGACGTCTACCGCAAGGTGGTCGCGTGGGACCGCCGGTACAAGGTGACCGACCGGATCCGGCGGGTCCGTGGCGCGCCCGACCGCGAACCGGTGATCCAGGACGTGGAGATCCCGCTGGCCCGGCTGGCCGAGTTCCTCGAGTTCTTCCACCGCGAGATCGGCATCAGCCCGGTCTGGCTGTGCCCGGTCAAGCTGCGCGACAGCGAGACCTGGCCGCTGTACCCGATGGACCCGGACACGCTGTACGTGAACGCCGGCTTCTGGGCCACGGTCCCGCTGCGGCCGGGCCAACGGCAGGGCGCGCACAACCGGCTGATCGAGCAGGTCGTCACCGACCTCGGCGGCCACAAGTCGTTGTACTCGGAATCCTTCTACGCGCGTGAGGATTTCTGGCGTCTGTACAACGGGGAGCGTTACCGCGCCCTCAAGCGCGAATTCGATCCGGACGGTCGGCTGCCCGACCTCTACGACAAGTGCGTGCGAGGAAGTTGATGCGAATCGCGGACACCATCCACCAGATGACCGGCGACGTGCCGGTCGAGTTCGTCGCCTACGACGGCAGCCGGGCCGGTGCCCCGGACGCGGATGTGCAGGTGGACATCCGCTCGCCGCTCGCGCTGTCGCACATCGCCGCGTCGCCGAACACCCTCGGCCTGGTTCGCGCCTACGTGACCGGTGCCCTCGAGATCGTCGGCGACATGTACACGGCGCTGGCGGCCCTGCCCGCGCTCAAGCTCAGCGCGATACCCACCGACGCACGGGTGAAACTCGTCGCCAAGCTGGCCGGTGCCCGGCTCTGGTGGCCGACCCGGCCGCCCAGGGAGGAACGGCGGCTGCGCGGCGGCCGGCACTCGATGAGGCGGGACGCGCAGGCGATCTCGCACCACTACGACGTGTCGAACACGTTCTACGAATGGGTGCTCGGCCCGTCCATGGCCTACACGTGTGCCGTCTACCCGAACGAGAACGCGACGCTGGAGGAGGCCCAGTACGAGAAGTTCGACCTGGTCGCCCGAAAGCTCGCGTTGGAGCCGGGCATGCGGCTGCTCGACGTCGGCTGCGGCTGGGGCAGCATGGTCATCCACGCCGCCAAGCACTACGGCGTGCGGGCCCTCGGCGTGACCCTGTCGGCCAACCAGGCCGAATGGGCGCAGAAGCGGATCGCCCAGGAAGGGCTGAGCGACGTCGCCGAAGTGCGGCACCTGGACTACCGCGCGGTCCAGGAGACGGACTTCGACGCGATCAGCTCCATCGGCCTCACCGAGCACATCGGCGACGCCAACCTGGCGAGCTACTTCCAGCTGCTGTACAGCAAGCTGCGGATCGGCGGCCGACTGCTGAACCACTGCATCACGCGGCCGAACAACCTGGAGGAAGCCAGGACCCAGAGCTTCATCAACCGGTACGTGTTCCCGGACGGCGAACTGCTCGGCCCCGGCCGCATCATCTCCCAGATGCACGACACCGGTTTCGAAGTCCGGCACGAGGAGAACCTGCGTGAGCACTACGCGCGGACCCTGGCCGGCTGGTGCCGGAACCTGGACTCGCACTGGGAGGAGGCGGTCGCCGAAGTCGGCCCGCACACCGCGCGCGTCTGGCGGTTGTACATGGCCGGCTCACGGCTTGGCTTCGACCGCAACATGATCCAGCTGCACCAGGTGCTCGGCGTGAAGCTCGACGCCCAGGGCCGCTCGTTCATGGACCTGCGGCCGACCTGGTAGCCCAGCGCTGGGTGGGGCCGCGCCCCACCCAGCGTCGGTCACCAGCGGAACGTTTCCCAGGGGCCGTGGGTTCCCGAGGTACAGGCCCGCGACATGCCGCTGTACCCCAGTTCGGCCAAGGGAACTCCGCCCTTGTGAAACATACCGACAAGCTTGTATGTTTCCGTCCATGGCCAACAGGGTGTTCGTCGCCGGGGTCGGGATGACCAAGTTCGAGAAGCCGGGCAGCCGTGACTGGGACTACCCGGACATGGCACGGGAAGCGGGCGGCGCCGCGTTGGCCGACGCGGGTGTCGGCTACGACCTCGTCGAGCAGGCCTTTGTCGGGTACGTGTACGGCGAGTCGACGTCGGGGCAGCGGGCGGTCTACGAGCTCGGGCTGACCGGGATCCCGGTCGTGAACGTCAACAACAACTGTTCGACCGGGTCGACCGCGCTTTTCCTGGCCGCCCAGGCGGTTCGCGGCGGGCTCGCGGATTGCGTGCTGGCGTTGGGTTTCGAGAAGATGCAGAAGGGTTCGCTCGCGTCCACGTACGACGACCGTGAACAGCCGCTGATGAAGCACATCCTGGCGTTGGCCGAGCTGCGTGAGTTCGCGGCGCCGCCCGCGCCGTGGATGTTCGGCGCCGCGGGCCGTGAGCACATGGAACGGTACGGGACCACGGTCGAGCAGTTCGCGAAGATCGGCGAGAAGAACCACCGGCATTCGGTGAACAACCCGTACGCGCAGTTCCAGGATGCCTACACGCTACGGGAAATCCTTGACGCCAAGGAGATCTATCCGCCGTTGACCCGGTTGCAGTGTTCGCCGACGTCCGACGGGTCGGGTGCGGCGGTGATCGTCAGCGAGCGTTTCCTGGAGCGGCACGATCTTGCCGGGAAGGCCGTGGAGATCGTCGGCCAGTCCATGGTCACGGACATGACGAACACGTTCACCGACGCGATCAGTATCGTCGGCGCCAAGATGACCGCCTCGGCCGCCGAGCAGGTCTATTCGCGGGCCGGTATTGGTCCGTCCGATGTGGACGTCATCGAACTGCATGACTGTTTCTCCACGAACGAGCTGATCACCTACGAGGCGCTGGGACTGTGCGCCGAGGGCGAGGGCGGAAAGCTCGTCGACGCGGGCGACACCACATACGGCGGCCGGTGGGTGGTCAATCCGTCCGGTGGGTTGATCTCCAAAGGCCATCCGTTGGGGGCCACCGGGCTGGCGCAGTGCGCGGAACTGACGTGGCAGCTGCGTGGTTCGGCGGACAACCGTCAGGTAGACGGGGCGAAAGTGGCTTTGCAGCACAACATCGGACTGGGTGGCGCGGTCGTGGTGACGGCTTACCGCCCGGCGGAGAGGTGACGGAATGGCGAGCGTGAACGTTTCGGTCGAACTGCCGGCCGGGCCGGAGAAGGTGTGGTCCGCGATGGCGGACCTGGCCCGGTTCGAGGAATGGCTGACCATTCACCAGGGGTGGCGGGGTTCGTTGCCCGACGTGTTGGCGGTGGGCTCGCGGATGACCGAGATCGTGTCGGTGATGGGAATGGCGAACAAGATCGAATGGACGGTCGACGCCTACGACCCGCCGCGCTCGCTGCGCATTTCCGGCACCGGGATGGCCGGTGTCCGGGTGTCGTTCACGCTGTCCGTCGAACCGTTGGGGGACAAGGCGAAGGCCACGATCGACGCGGAGTTCAGCGGGCAGATGGTGGTCGGCCCGATCGGCGCGGCGGTGGAGAAGAACAGCCGGGGTGAACTGGAGAAATCGCTGGCGAAACTCACCGAGCTGGTCGCGTGACCGGCTTCTCGCCGGACGGTGTCGGGCAGTGGACCGAGCCGGACACGTTCGAAGTCACCGCGGAACGAATCGCGCAGTACGCGGCCGCCACGAATGATCCGATTCCCGCGCACTTGTCCGGCGACATCGCGCCGCCGGTGTTCGCCATCGTGCCGGTGTTCATGTCGTTGATCCCGGCGGCGTTGGCGGTCGCGCCGGCCGAGTACGTCATGCGAATTGTGCACGGCATGCAGGATTTCCGGTTCCATCAAGTGATCCGGCCGGGAATGACTCTGGTGTCCAGGGCGAAACCCATTGGTTTCGGGGGAAACCCGAAGGGGACGAGGGTCGCGGTCTACATCGAGAGCCGTTCCTCGGACGGATCGTTGGTCAACGAGCAATGGGTGACTTCGTTCTTCCGTAACATCGACGCCGGTCCGTTGGTCGGTTCACTCGCTCCGGTGCATTCGTTCACCCAAGATGATCCGGTCGCCAACGTGGTGTCGCATGTGGACGATGACCAGACGTTCCGGTACTCGCTCGCGTCCGGCGACCCGATGCCGATTCATCTGGACGAGGAGATCGCCCGAATGGCCGGCCTGCCGGGAATAATCGCGCATGGACTGTGCACTATGGCGTTCACTTCGTGGGCGGTGTTGACCGAGGTGGCGAACGGCGACACCGCGCGACTGCGGCGCCTGGCCGTGCGGTTCAACAAACCTGTGCTGCCGGGCCAGGACATCGCCACTCAGGTCTGGCGATCCGGCCCGAACTACACGTACGAGACCAAGGTCGGTGAAACCGTGGTGATCAGGGACGGCTACGCCGAGATTGCGGAGGACTGACAATGGGCGCACTGGACGGCCGGGTGGCGATCATCACCGGCGCCGGCCGCGGCATCGGCCGTGAGCACGCGCTGTTCTTCGCCCGCGAAGGCGCCAGCGTCGTGGTCAACGACCTCGGCGGCGCCAACGACGGCAGCGGCGCGGACGCGGGGCCCGCGCATGACGTCGTGAACGAGATCACTGCTCTCGGTGGTACGGCGGTCGCGAACACAGCGAACATAGCAACCTGGGACGGCGCCCAATCAGTTGTCGCCCAAGCCGTTGACAGCTTCGGTCACCTGGACGCCCTGGTGAACAACGCGGGAATCCTGCGTGACGCCTTCATAGCGTCCACCGAAGAGTCCCAATGGGACAGTGTGATCGCCGTGCATCTCAAGGGACACTTCGCCATGCTGCACCACGCGGCCGTCCACTGGAAGGAACGAGCCAAAGCCGGCGCCACAGTCAACGCCGCGGTGGTGAACACGGCCTCCGCCTCCGGCACCATCATGCCCAACGCCGGCCAAGCCAACTACGGCGCGGCAAAAGCGGGCATAGCGGCCATGACCCTCGTCGCCGCCCAGGAACTGGAACGTTACGGGGTCCGCGCGAACGCGATCGCCCCCATCGCCCGAACCCGCCTCACCCTGGCCACCCCCGGCTTCGAAACACTGTTCGCCTCACCCACGGACCCCCAAGCCTTCGACGCCTTCCACCCCGCCCACGTGTCCCCCCTGGTCGCCTACCTGGCCACCGAAAACTGCCAAATCAACGGCAAAGTCTTCGCAGTCCAAGGCGGAGTGATCCAAGAACTCCAAGGCTGGCAGTCAAAGCATACAGCGGAAACCGACAAACCCTGGACCCTGGCCGAGATCGACCACCAACTCTCCACCTGGACATAACCCGCGGAAGCCTCTTCTTGTCGGTCTTCGAGGGGCGATCTGCTGCCGCGGCACGATCTCGTGGGTGCCGGCCCAGATCTTCGCGAAGGCATTGGTGGTCGAGCGCGTTAGCGTCTGGCCGGCAGGGCCGGGAGTCGGCTCCGGGTACGCGCATCTGCAGGCGGGTGTAGTCCAGCGCGGGCTACCGTTCTCGCAGGTAGTCCAGGCGCAGGTCGCGGACGGGTTGGCAGTGCAGCTTGTAGCGGTCGACGAGTTCCCTTGGTGCTTTTGGTAGTTGTCGTTGAGAACGTCACGAACTCGTCGAGTTGTGGTGTCGGGGCGACTCGCGCTGAGCACTTCCCTCGGCAGCGGTCGTCGATGGGCGTTCTGCCACTCGGCTTCGGCTTACAGCAGGCCAAGGTCGCGGGCGTGCATCGCTGCTTGGGTTCGGTCGCGGAGGCCTAGGCGGTTGAGGATTCGCGAGACGTGGTTCTTGACGGTTCCTTCGCTGAGGTAGAGCTGTTGGGCGATCTCCTTGTTCGTCGCGCCGGTGGCCAGGACACGCAACACTTCGGTTTCTCGGGCGGTGAGGACGTCGTCGACTACAGGCCGTCGCACGCCAGCGAGGCCTTTGACGATGGCGGGATGCAGTTGTGCGATTCCGGCGTGGGCGAGTCGGACGGCCTCCGCGAGTTCCTGGGTCGGCAGGTCCTTGAGCAGGTAGCCGACCGCGCCCGCGCGCAGCGCCTGGACGACGTACTGCTCATCGTCGAATGTGGTCAGCATGACGACCTTGCACGTTGACGCGAGGTGTTGGGCGGCCTCCACCCCGTCCATCTCCGGCATCCGCACGTCCAGCAGCACCACATCCGGAGAGTGCACGTTGGCCTGTTCGATCGCCTCCTTTCCGTTCGATGCGACGGCGACGACCTCGATACCGTCCTGGATGTCCAGCAACGACGCGATTCCGTCTCGTACCAGTTCCTGGTCGTCGACCACCAGTACGCGGACCGTCATGCCGGTACCGTCACGGTGATCTGGGTGCCCTTGCCCAGCTTGCTGTCGATCTGCAGGTGGCCGCCGATGAGCTCAGCCCGTTCCCGCATTGCTTGTAAGCCAAAACCTTCCGTGTAGTCGTCGATATCGAAACCGCACCCGTTGTCCGCGATCACCAGCCGTGCGGTGTCGGCGCCGTAAGTCAAGGCCATGGACACCTTGGTCGCCTTGCCATGCCTGCGCGCGTTCGTGATCGACTCCTGGGCGGCCCGGTACAGCGTCGACTCGGCCTTGATACCGGCGGTCGGGGCGCCGGTGATCTTGAGCTCGCCGTACAGGTCGTCCCTGACCAGCTCCTGCAGCGCTGCGGGCAGGTCGAACTCGTCGCCGCTGTGCATGGCCCGCACCGCTGATCTGACGTCGGTCAGGGCACGGCGAGCCGAAGCGTACGCGTTGGCGACGGATCGGTCGGCCTTCTCCGGATCTCGGTCGCGAAACGCCATGGACATCTCCAACTGCACTGTGATCGCGGTGAGATGGTGTCCGAGGGTGTCGTGGATGTCCCGCGCGATCCGGGTGCGTTCCACCTCGGCGGTCATCTCCGCCACCATCCCCTGCGCCTCCAGCGCGCCGACCGCGATGTGCGCCATGGTGAGCGCCAAGGTCAGGCCGACGGCGAACATCAGCACATCAGACAGGTAGTTCGCGTCGGTGTACCAACCGGGCATCCAGATGAAGTAGCCGCCGAGGAGCGCCGCGAGGCACGCCGCGCCTAACCACAACGCGGCCCGCCGACCCACCGTCAAGTAGGCGACGAACGGCACCAGGACGAACAAGGCCCGGGACAGCCCCGACTCGTCCAGTGCCGCGATACCGGCGTACAGCACTACTCGGACGATCAGCCAGCGGACGGGATGCCATCGTGGCTTCCGTTCGATGAGGTAGAGCACGACCAGGCCGGCGACGAACCCGGCCAGCCGGAGGAGGTCGCCGCCACCAGGGGACAGACCGGCCACGGCGTAGTACAGGCCGGCCAGCAGGACGACCGAGTAGACCATCGCCGTGACCACGGAGATCACGCGCATGGGAATACTGTCGTCGGTTTGGGGCGTGTTGGACAGTGCCGACCGGCACGTGCCGCCTGACACTTTCGGGTCATGTTTCCGAATTCCTAAGGTCGAAGCCATGACAACCGCACTCACCCGACTCAGCACCTGGTCCGGCCTACTCGCCGGCCTGGCGATAGCGGTCATCGGCGGGCTGGAGGGATTCATCGGCGAAACCGCCGCGACCAGCTTCGTCATCGCCCTCACACCCGCGCTCGCCACCCCGCTCCTGGTGGCCCTACACACCAGGCAGGCGAGAGCGAGCGGCCGGTTCGGCGAACTGGCCTTCTTCGTCAACCTCGTCGGCCTGGGCCTGTATGGCGGCGCAGCATTCGCCCTGGACATGGTCGTGTACTACATCTCCGTGCCCCTGGCCGCCGCGACCAAGGTCGCCCTGTTCGGCAGCGCCGCGGTCTTCGCCATCGGCTCGGTGATGTTCGGGATCTCCATGCTCCGCACCAAGGTGTTCCCCGCAATCCCCACCTGGGGCTACACCCTCATACTGGCGGTGTTCGCGGTCGTCGGCCCCTTACCCCACTCACCGATCAAGAGCGCCCTTCACGTCCTGTCCGGCACCACCCTCATCTGGCTCGCGACATCCCTCATGGACAGGGCGCCCCAACGCGCCCCAGCCCTGGCCACCAGTTAGGACCCGCCCTGAGAAATCACGATCGGAACGTCCCATCGGGGGCCATTTGCCGCCAGCACCCGCATCACGGCTGGGGTGGCTGTCGCCCGTCTGCAGCCTTGGCTGGCGAATGGCGGCATCTGGTGGTTCGCCGTTCAGTGCGGTGATATCCGCCCGGCCCTACGTCGCCGCGAACTGATCGAGATCTGGTGCTCACTTGGTATTCGCGACTTCCGGCTTCCGACGCCAGAATCGAGCGTGACCCGTTGGGCCGGGCATCTCGTTGGTGCCTCGGTTTCACGGACTCGCCGGTGATCAGTTCAGGCTTGACTTTGTGTCGAACTCAGTCGGGCTCGTCCAGCAGTGCGGGGCGGAGTGTCGGCGGTGGTGGGCATAGCGGGCGCCGCAGTGGCCATGCAGGATCTGCAGCAGTAGTGAAGCTTGCCTCCACGGAGTGGGTGTTCGGTATAGGAGTCGGGCGCGGGTTGTGGGTGAGATCTTGGTCGTGGCGGTGAGCTGTATGGGTGGTGCGCAGGAAGTCCAGGTACGACTGGGTTTTGGCGGGCACGGGTCTGGTTCCGGCGTTTCCGCCGGCAGGTTTCCCGTGCCTGCCCTTGGAATCCGCCGTGCGCCTCGTCGACACAACCGGCTCTCCACTGGTTCGCGAACGCGAAGATCGCCCTCGCACACGAATGTGGTGCAGGAGGCGGCCAGGCTTTCGGGCTGAAGGGGGAGGATGAGATGGGCACGTACCGGAGTCAATCGGCGGTTCACTGTGGTGGCGTGGGCGTTGCTGGCCGTTTCGGTGGTTGTTGGGGTGATGGGGGTGGTGGCCTCATTCTGCCTGCGGTTGGCGGTTTGATTGGTTGCCTCGGCCCTCGGCTGGTCGGAAACTAGGACGGGCTTGTTGGTGTGCTCGTTGGCATTGTGGTCGGTGTCGCGGTCATCGCCGGTTACCTCGGGCTTCTTTCCGTCGCCTGGCGTTGAGCCGCAGCCACCACTGCGACCCTATGGCGGCGGCGAACGAAGGCCTCCCTGTGGATGGAGAATCCGGACGCTGTTCAGCTCGCTTCGCACTGCCAGGGGAAGGGGGCGAGGTCCGGCTCCACCCATTCCGCCCTCGCCTTCGCACCGGCCAATGTGGACGTTCGGTAGAATCTGGTGAGCAGCCTCTTGTCCAGGAGTGCGGCGTTGTCGCCGACGAAGGTGTCGAAGTCGGCGACCGTCGACTCGGACACGTGGTGGCCCACCAGTTCGACCCAGGCGCGGCTGACCGTGGCGTTGTACTTCTGTGGTGCTCCCGCGTAGCGGGCGGTGTTCCGGATGCCGTCGCTGATCAGGTCCACTGCTGTCTCGGTGCCGTACTCGCGGATCGCGAGCCAGGTGAGGTGGACGTGTTGGCGGTGGCCAAAATGGTTCGCCTGAAGCATTACCTCCTGCATCAGGCCTTGGAACCGGGTCATGTGGATACCTCCGTCAGTGCGCGCAGAACTTCGTGGAAGCCGGCGATCGCCGTCGGCGGCAGATCGCCGAGGGCGCGGCGTTCGAGATCGGTGAGGGTGTGGCGGATCGTGTCGGCCGCGATGCGACCGGACTGGGTCAGCTCGACCAGGACCGAACGCCGGTCGCCCGCACGGGTGTTTCGGGTGATGTGGCCTCGGCGTTCCAGGCGGTCGAGCACGCTGGTCAACGTGGTGGGGCGAGTCCCGACGGCGGCGCCCAGTTGAGAGACCGTGCGCCCCTGGCCGTCGGCGAGGTTGGCCAGCGCGTTGATCTCGGACGCCGTCATGTCAAGGTCGACAAGCTCGGTGGCCAGCAGGTGCAGCGTCGCGTGGGTCGCGCGCTGCAGTGCCAGCAACGCGGACCGCTCAACAGGGTCGTGTCCAGGTGTCACGATTTCGGATAATACGAAATCGTTCTAATTCTGGTCAAGGGATTAGGGACTCGCAGGGCGATCGGGAGAGGTGAGGCAGTGTGGATCGGGAGGTGAAGCGGCCGGTTCGGCGATGAGGCGGTGCACCCTCGGGGGTGAGGCGCTGCACCTCAAGGGGAGGTCAGACGGTTCGGATCTGAGGTGATGCGAGGGGTGGCGCGGCGGTTTCGATGGAGGTGAGGCGGCTCGACGGATGGTGAGGCGGCTCGGAGGGCGGGGCGGTTAGGGCCAAGGGGTGAGGGGCGGCTCGGGAGGCGCGAGGCGGCTTGGCGCGGAGGGCGTGGGCGGGGCGGCCAAGACCAGGGGTGAGGAGCGGCTCGGCGTGGGAGGCCGGAGGCGGCTCGGCTTGGGGCGGAAGGCGCGGGCGGCTCGGAAGGCGAGGCGGGGCGGGGCGGCCAAGACCAGGGGTGAGGAGCGGCTCGGCGCGGGCGGCCGGAGGCGGCTCGGCTCGGCTTGGCGGGGAGGGCGGGGTGGCTAGAGCCAAGGGGGTGAGGGGCGCTCGGGAGGCCGGAGGCGGCTCGGCTTGGGCGGAGGGCGCGGGCGGCTTGGCGCGGAAGGCGCGGGCGGGCGGCCCGGGAGGCGCGAGGCGGCTCGGCGCAGAGGGCGCGGGCCGGCGTCTCGGAAGGCGGGGCGGGGCGGTTTGAGGCGTCCGGCTTGAGGGGGTTTGAGGGGGGAGGTCGTTCGGCTTGGCTGTGGTGAGGCGTTCGGTTTGCGGGATGAGTTGGTTGGGGTTGTGGGTGGGGTTGCTGGGTTAGGTGAGGGTTTCTGGGGCCATCGTTCGTAGGCAGGCTTTGGCTCGTTGCCAGCGGGCTTCCAGTTGGGTGTCGTCGGGGTAGGCCCAGTTGCTGACCAGGAGGCCGCGGACGGTGTCCATCGCTGTGTACGCGTAGTGGCGGAACTGGGTGGTGTCCGCTGAGGGGCCGAAGAGGCGGCGGCCGAACTGGAGGACCAGGTCGCTGATCTGGGGTTCCACGTCGGCTACTTGGGCTCGTAGGTCTGGGTCGGTGCGGGCGGCCAGGAGGAGTTCCATGCTGGCCGCGAAGATCGGGCCTTGGTGGATCTCCCAGAGCAGGTCGAGGGTGTCGCCGACTGGGTCGTTTGATGTCGACAGGCGGTCCATCTCGGCGAACGCCAGGTCTGCGCGGCGCGACGCCAGGTGGCGGACGGCGGCGGTGACCAGGTCGGCTTTGGTGGGGAAGTGGTGGACTTGGGCGCCGCGGGTGACGCCGGCGCGTTCGGCCACCCGGGTGGTTGTGGTGCCCGCGTAGCCGTACTCGACGAGGCAGTCGATGGTCGCGTCGAGCAGGCGCTCACGCATGGCCGCGCTGCGTTCTTCCTGGGTGCGCCCGGTCTTGGACCTGCGGCCGGTGGTCACCGACATGGGGACACCTTAGTCTTGCCATTACATACCTGCACGTGTGTATGTTTGTTCGATGGTCCGTCAGCTCAAGGGCAAGGTCGTTGTGATCACGGGTGGCGCCCGGGGTATCGGTGCGGCCACGGCCCGTGCGCTCGAAGCCGAGGGTGCCAAGGTGGTGGTCGGCGACCTGGACTCGGCCAGGGTGCTGGACGTCACCGACCGCGCTGGGTTCACCAAGTTCCTCGACGAGGTGGAGAGCACGGCCGGGCCGATCGACGTGCTCGTCAACAACGCCGGGATCATGCCGCTCGGCCGGTTTGAGGACGAGGACGACGCCTCGACCGTGCGGCAGTTGGAGATCAACCTGCACGCGGTCATCCACGGCACCCGTGAGGCCGTCAAGCGGATGCGTCCACGCGGCACGGGCCACATCGTCAACGTGTCGTCGGCCGCGGGCAAGGCGGGGTTTCCCGGCGCGGTCACGTACTGCGCGACCAAGCACGGCGTTGTCGGCCTGTCCGAGGCGGTACGGATGGAGTTGCGCGGGTCCGGTGTCGAGATCACGTGCGTGCTGCCGAGCATTGTGCGCACCGAGTTGACCGCGGGGGTCAAGGACGCGGCGCTGGTCAAGTCGATCACGCCGGAGCACGTCGCGGCCGCCATCGTCCAGGCGCTGAAGCGCCCGAGGTTCGAGGTGTTCGTGCCGCGTTCGGTCGGCACGTTGAACCGGATCGGCCGGCTGCTGCCGCGCCGGGCCGCCGAGTGGATGGTGCACGTGCTCAAGGGCGACCGGGTGATGATCGACGCGGCGAACTCGGCCGAGCGCGCCGCCTATGAGGCGCGGGCTCAGGCCAGCGCGCCGGGTGCGGACGAGGCGTACGGTTTCAAGGCATGACGGCCGCATCGATCACCGACACCTTGGTCGCCCGCCTCACCGACCGGGTCTCGGCGTCCACATCGGACACTTTGGCCACGGTGGACGTGTACGGCGGGGGCACCCTCGCCAAGGTCCCGCACTCGACCCCGAAGGACGTGGCCGACGCGGTCGAAGCCGCCCGGGTGGCCCAGAAGTCGTGGGCCACGGTGCTGCTCGCCGAACGGATCCGGATCTTCGACCGGTTCCACAGTCTCGTGCTGGAGCACGCCGAGACCCTGTACGACCTGCTGCAGGCCGAGACCGGCAAGGCCCGCAAGGACGCGTTCCTGGAGGTCAGCGCCCCACTCGTGACGGTCGGGTACTACGCGCGCAAGGCCGCGGGCCTGCTCGAACCCCGTCGGCGCGAGGGCATGATGCCGGTCGCGGTCAGGACAACGGAACTCCGTTCCCCCAAGGGCGTGGTCGGGATCATCACGCCGTGGAATTACCCGTTCGCGTTGGCGTTCACCGACCTCATCCCGGCGCTGATCGCAGGCAACGCCGTCGTGCTCAAGCCGGACACGCAGACCGCCCTGACCACGCTGTTCGGCGTGGATCTGCTCTACCAGGCCGGTCTGCCGCAGGGACTGCTGCGGGTGGTCCTCGGTGACGGTCCGGTGGTCGGCACGGCCCTGGTGGACACCGCCGACTACATCGGCTTCACGGGGTCGACCCGCACCGGCAGGCAGATCGCGGAACGGGCCGGCCAGCGGCTGATCGGGTGTTCGCTGGAACTTGGCGGCAAGAACCCGTTGCTGGTGCTGGAAGACGCCAATCTGCACCGCGCGGCCGTCGGTGCCGCGCAGACGTGCTTCTCCAACAGCGGGCAGCTGTGCATGTCGCCGGAGCGCGTGTTCGTGCACACGGCCGTGTACGACGCGTTCGTGGCGAAGTTCCTGGCGCAGGTGCGGAAGATAAAGCTCACGGCCACGTACGACTTCGCGGCCGACATGGGTTCGCTCATCTCACAACGCCAACTTGAGACTGTGGTGAAGCACGTCGAAGACGCCCGCTCCAAGGGCGCGACCGTGCTCGCGGGCGGCAAGCCACGGCCGGACATCGGCCCGTTCTTCTACGAGCCGACTGTGTTGACCGACGTCACGCCCGAAATGCTGTGCTACGACAACGAGACGTTCGGTCCGGTCGTGTCGATCTACCGGGTTGTGGACGAGAACGAGGCCGTCGAACGCGCCAACGAGACTGTCTACGGCCTCAACGCCAGCGTCTTCGGCCGTGACGTGCGCAAAGCCCATGACGTGGCGGCGCGGTTACGGGCCGGCACGGTGAACATCAACGACGGTCACGTCGTCGGGTTCGGCAGCGCGGACGCGCCGATGGGCGGCATGAAGGACTCTGGTCTGGGCCGGCGCAACGGTGCCGAGGGGCTGTTGAAGTACACCGAGGCGCAGAACGTCTCTGAGCAGCGCGTGCCGCTGTCCGCCCCGCCCGGCTGGCTTCCGTATACGCTGTACACAAAGGCGATGCGCCTGACACTGCGCCTGTTCAGGCGGCTTGGCCTGCGATAATGGCGGCATGATCAATCTTCCGGCGGCCGCCTCGAACGTGCTCGACAAGGTGTTCCGGGGTGGCGTCGCCGACCTGCGGCCGATGCCGCGGGTGCTGGTCGATCACGGCCCCAACCGGTGGGTCTACCGGCTGGCCGGGGCCGGTGCCGGCGATCCGGTGCTGCTCGTGCCGCCGCTCGCGGCGCCGGCGCTGTGCTTCGACCTGCGCCGCGGTTGCAGCCTGGCCGAGCACTTCGTCGACGCCCGTCGCCGGACGTATCTGGTGGACTACGGCACGGTCAGTTTCGCCGACCGCGGCCTGGGCATCGAGCACTGGATCGACGAGGTCCTGCCGCGGGCGATCCGGGCGGCCAGCGCGGACGCGGGCGGGCGGCCGGTGCATGTCGTGGCGTGGTGTCTCGGCGGGATTCTGAGCCTGCTCACCGTCGCGGACCAGGCGGACCTGCCGGTCGCGTCGATCACGACGGTGGCCAGCCCGATCGACTTCACCGCCATTCCGCTGGTCGCGCCGGCCCGGCCGCTGGTGGAGCTGACCGGCGGCTGGCTGCTGACCGCCCCCTACCGCCTGCTTGGCGGGGCGCCGCGGCAGATCGTGCGGTGGGCGTTCCAACTCAGTTCGGTGGACAAGTACGTCACCAAGCCGGTCGCGCTGCTGACCCACCTGGACGACATGGAGTTCCTGGCCCAGATCGAGGCGGTCGAGGAGTTCATGGACAACATGGTCGCCTACCCCGGCCGGACCTTCGGGCAGCTGTACCACCGGTTCTTCCGCGGGAACGATCTGCACGACGGGGTCGTTGACATTGAAGGCCGGCTGATCTCGTTGGCCAAGATCGAAGTTCCGGTCCTGGTGATCGCCGGCGCGACCGACGGCATCGCACCGGAACCGGCGGTGCGGAGGCTGACGATGCTGCTAGACCACTCACCCGACGTCAGGTTCGAGGTGTGCCCGGGTGGCCACCTCGGCGTGCTGACCGGACGGAGTGCCCGGCACACCACGTGGAAGGCCATGGACGCCTTCCTGGAGAAACACGCGGCCGCATGAGCGCCTGGCCGTGGACCCCGGACCTGGTCCGGAAAGAGCTGACCGACTATCTCGACGTGGCGATGACCATGCCGGACAGTCCGACCGCGTGTCCACCGTGGACGGTCACCGACCTGACCGCGCATCTGGTGGCGACGTTCCGGCGGTACCGGATGCTGCTCGCCCGGTCCCGGTCCGGCGACTTCACCAAGCCGTTCGAGCCGGAGGAACTGTCCCGCTGGAACCTCGCCTCGGTCGCCGAGTACTCGGGTGACAGTTTCGCCGAGCTGCCCGAGGAGGTCGACGGCTTCATCGCCGAGGCGACCAACCCGATGGAGATGATGGCCAACCAGCGCGGCCCGATCCCGGTGGCGTTGCAGCTGGTGTTCGGCCTCAACGAACTCGTCCTGCATCACCACGACGTGGTCCCGTACCGGCCGGAACGGACAGTCCTGGAGCCGCTGTTGGACATGTGGCAGCGGCGGTACGCCCCGTTGCCGGAGGAGCCGGACCCGTGGCATCGGATCCTGCTGGCCTCCGGCCGGAACGTCTGAGGAGCTACTTCAGCTCGCCCGAGGACTTGCCGAGCAGGCGACGGGCCACGATGAGCTGCTGGATCTGCTGGGTGCCCTCGAAGATGTCCAGGATCTTCGCGTCCCGGGCCCACTTCTCCAGCAGCGCGTTCTCGGTGTAGCCGAGGGAGCCGCAGAGTTCCACGCAGCGCAGGGTGATCTCGGTGGCGACCCGGCCGGCTTTCGCCTTGGCCTGCGAGGCTTCCAGGGAGTTCGGCTTGGAGTTGTCGGCCATCCAGGCGGCTTTCAGGGTCAGCAGGTTCGCGGACTCCCAGTCGGCTTCGAGGGCGAGGAAGGCCGCGGCGGCCGCGTGCTGGTTGTTCGCCGGCTTGTCGTAGTCGACTTTGACGCCGGCTTCGGCGAGCAGCTTCTCGGTCTCTTCCAGGGCGGCGTGGGCCAGGCCGACGGCCATGGCGGCGACCAGTGGGCGGGTGTTGTCGAACGTCTGCATGACGCCCGCGAACCCCTGGCTGATCTCGGGGTTGCCGAGCAGGTTCTCGGCGGGCACGTGGCAGTCGGTGAACCGGATGACCGCGGTGTCCGAGGAGCGGATGCCGAGCTTGTTCTCCAGCCGCACCACCGCCATGCCGGGGGTGCCCTTCTCCACCACGAAGGACTTGATCGCGGCCCGGCCGAGTGACTTGTCCAAAGTGGCCCACACCACGACCGCGTCGGACCGTTCGCCCGCGGTGACGAAGATCTTCTCGCCGTTGATCACGTAATGGTCGCCGTCCTTGACCGCGGTGGTCGTGATCGCCGCCGAGTCCGAGCCGCAGTCCGGCTCGGTGATCGCCATGGACGCCCAGAGCTTGCCGAACCGGGCGAGCTGCTCCTCGTTGGCGACCGACGCGATGGCCGCGTTGCCCAGGCCCTGGCGCGGCATGGACAGCAGGAAGCCGACGTCGCCCCAGCATAGCTCGATCGTGCCAAGGACCGTGGACATGTTGGCGCCGTTACGGATTCCGGTCGCCTTCGTCGAGTCACGCCGGACGCCGGACGCGCCGCCGCCACCTTCGCCGGACGCGTTCACGCCGTCCAACAGGGCCGCGAAGATGTCCAGCTCCTTGGGGTACGTGTGTTCCGCGCGGTCGTACTTGCGCGAGTTCGGCCGGAAGATCTCGGCGGCCGCCTGGTGCGCCTGGTTGATCAGGGCGCCGAACTTCTTGGGGATCTCCAGGTTGATCACAGCAGTACCGCCCCTTCCATCAGACCGATCGCTCGCAAGTCCCGATACCACCGTTCCACCGGATGCTCCTTGACGAACCCGTGCCCGCCGAGCAGTTGCACGCCGTCGCTGCCGATGGTCATTCCCTTGTCGGCACACAGCTTCCGGGCGAGCGCGACGTCACGGGCGTACGGCTTTCCTTGCTCGGCACGGGCTGCCGCCCGGTACGTGAGCAGCCGCATCCCTTCCAGCTCGATGCTGATGTCCGCGACCCTGAACGCCACTCCCTGCCGGTGGCTGACCGGTTCGCCGAACGCCACCCGCTCGTTGACGTACGGGATCACGTAGTCCAGCACGGCCTGGGCCGTGCCGACCGCCAGGGCACACCACCCCAGCCGGCTGAGCCGGACGCATTCGACGTACGAAGCCTTGTCCCCCAACAGGGCGGACCGCGGCACGGTGACGCCGTCGAGCACCAGCCGGCCCATTCCGGCGGCCCGCAGTCCCATCGCCGGCTCGGCCTCGATCAGCACACCGGAGGACTCCACGATGAACAACGTGGGCGAGCCGTCCAGCATCGCGGCCACCACGAACAGTTCGGCGTCGGCGGCCCGCGGCACCAGCGACTTCACGCCGTCCAGCCGGTATCCCCGCGGTGTCCGGGTCGCCTTCGTGGCCAGGGCGAACGGGTCGAACAACGGTTTCGGCTCCAGAATCGCCAACGCGGCCGCGGGCACGTTATCGCCCACAAAGGACGGCAGGTACGTGGCCTGCTGGTCGGCGTCGCCCCACAGCACCAACGCGTTGCTCACCGCCGAGGGCGCCAGGCAGGCGACCGCGAGCCCCATGTCGCCGTGTGCCAACGCCTCCGCGATCAGCACACCGGACACAGTGGACCGCTCGGTGCCCACGCCGCCGAGGGACTCCGGCACGCCGATCATGGTCACGCCCAGTTCGGCGGCGGTGGCGAGCAGCTCGGCGGGAGGCGTGCACGCGGTGTCCGCGTCGGCGGCGGCCGGACGCAGCCGCTCGGTCGCGAACTCCGCGACCGTGTCCCGGATCATCTGCTGCTCGTCGTCGGGGGTGAGGTCGAACAGGCCGCGTTCTCCCACCGGCTCGAGCCGGGCGGGCTTGCCCAGCCGGGTCGCGGCCTGGAACGTGCGGGTCGCGGCGCCGAACGTGCGGAACCCGGTCCTGGTCGCCTGGTAGACGCCGCGCTCGATCGGCTTGTTCAGCCCGAGCCGCTGCACGATGCGTGCCCCTGCGATCCGGTTGAGTACCGCGAGCGCGATACCCATGGCGTCCCGCTTGTGCCGTTCGACCAATGTCACCAACTCCTCGCTCCGTTGCTTACCTACTCTAGAGTAGGTTTCGGTCGATCGCGAGGGGTGATCGGGCATACCGGCGGCCCCGCCCTTGTTAGCGCTCGGTGAGCGGAGTGAACGAGCGAGGAGCGGACGAATGCCCAAGGCAGTGCGGTTCGACGAGTACGGCGGGATCGACGTCCTGCGGGTGGTGGAGGTGCCGGTGCCTGAGCCGGCCGCCGGTGAGGTGCTGGTCAAGGTCAAGGCGGCGTCGATCAACCCGGGCGAGGGCAAGATCCGCGCCGGGCTGCTGCACGCGATCTGGCCGGCCACGTTCCCGTCCGGCCAGGGCAGTGACCTGGCCGGGATCGTCGAGCAGGTGGGCGAAGGGGTGACCGGCTTCACAGCTGGCGATGAGGTCGTCGGCTTCACGGACGACCGCGCCAGCCACGCCGAGTACGTGGTCGCGGCGGCCAAGAACCTGACCGCCAAGCCCGCGAACGTGCCGTGGGAGGTCGCCGGGACGTTGTTCGTCGCCGGGAGCACGGCCTACGCGGCTGTCCGTGCCGTGTCCCTGAAGCCAGGCGACACAGTGGCGGTGTCCGGGGCCGCCGGCGGCGTCGGTTCTCTCGTCGTACAACTGGCGGCCCGCGCCGGCGCCGAGGTCATCGGCATCGCCGGCCCGGCGAACCACGACTGGCTCGTGGCGCACGGAGCCAAGCCGGTCGCCTACGGGGACGGGCTGGCCGACCGGCTGCGCGCCGCGGGCACGATCGACGCCTTCATCGACACGCACGGCGACGGCTACGTGAAACTCGCGGTCGAGCTGGGGATCAGCCCGGACCGGATCGACACGATCGCGGACTTCGCGGCCGTCCAGACCTACGGGGTGAAGGCGGAAGGCAGCGCGGTGGCCAGCACGGCCGAGGTCGTCGGCGAGCTGGTCGCCCTGGTCGCGGCCGGCGACCTTGAGGTGCCGATCGCGGCGACGTATCCGTTGACCGAGGTCCGCGCGGCCTACGAGGAACTCGAGAAGGGACACACGCGAGGCAAGATCGTGCTGCTGCCCTGACAACCCACGCGGTGGGCCACCTCGTACAGCGGTGAGTGATCCGGATACTTCCGTGGCTGTCGTTGGTGGTGGCGGCCTGGCAGAGCGTGGCGAGCGTCCGGGAGGCGTTGCGCCAAGGCCAGGACGACCTCTACGTCTATCTCCTAGGCGTCCACGCGGCAGCGAACGGCATGCCGCTGTACGGGGTGCGCGCGCCGAACGGCGACCCGTTCATCTATCCACCGTTCGCGGCGTTAGTGATGTGGCCGATGTCCTGGGTCACGCAACGGTGGGCGAGCGCGTTGTGGACAGCCGGGACGCTTGTTGTACTCCTGTTCCTCGTGGTCGTGCTGGCCTGGGGGAAACGGCAGGAGTGGCGTCCCCCTGTCTGGTGGACCGTGGTCCTCGGCAGCTACAGCCTGCTGCTGGTGACCACGCCCAGCCGGTTGAACCTGGGTCTCGGCCAGGTCAGCGCCTTGATCGCGCTGTTGGTGGCGGTGGACGTCCTGAAGGTGACACCACAGTCGACCCGCGGAATCTGTCTGGGCGTCGCGGCCGCGATCAAGCTCACGCCGCTGGCGTTCGTGGTGTACCTGCTGATATGCGGGCGCCCACGGGACGGCCTACGAGCGTCGGCCGCGTTCGTGGGTTGCGGCGCGCTCGCGTTTGCCGTGCTGCCGCGCGACTCGGGGGCCTATTGGACGGACGCTGTTTTTCACATGGAGGCCCGTCTCGGCTACCTGGACTATGTGGACAACCAGTCCGCCCAGGGTTTCCTGCTGCGAACCGGGCTGCCGGGCCTGTGGCCGGTGATCGCGGGCGCGGTCATGGTTTTCGCGCTGTACCAGGGCAGGTTGCTCGCCCGCGGTGGACATGACGTGCTCGGGATGCTCGTGATCGGGTGTGCGGCGATCGTGGCGTCGCCGATCAGCTGGGGGCATCATCTGTTCTGGGTGGTGCTCGCCGGGCTGTGGCTGGTGTGGTCGGCCAGACCCGTTCAGGTCGTCGTGGGGGCCGCTGTCCTCGCTGTGATGCTCGTCTGGCCTGATCTGGAGCCGGGCCAGGCCGGTCTGGTCACCGGCAACAGTCGCCTGCTCACGGCCGTGTTGCTGGCAGGCGGCATCCTGTTTGCAACCAACCGTGGGGTCCACCTCGTTCCCATGCGTAGAGCGAGAGGAGCGGGGCATGGGGGATCGCGACGACGAGTTCGTCGAGTTCGTCCGGACGCACGGCGCGGACCTCCGACGGACCGCGTTCCTGCTGTGCGGCGACTGGCACCGCGCTCAGGACCTCACCCAGAACGTGTTGATCAAGCTGTTCCTGGCGTGGCCGAAACTGCATCGGGACGACGGTCTGCGCGGTTACGCCCGTAAGACGCTGGTCCGGACGGTGATCGACGAGTCACGCCGGTTCTGGCACCGCGAACGGGCGACCGCGGTCCTGCCTGAGACCTCGACGACAGGCCCTGACCCGGACATCTCGGTCGATGTGCTCCGCGCGCTCGCGGCGCTCCCGGCCCGGCAACGCGCCACGGTCGTCCTCCGGTACTGGGAGGATCTGCCGGTCGACGAGGTGGCGAAGGTGCTGGGCTGCAGCGAGGGCACGGTGAAAAGCCAGGCCGCGCGCGGGCTGGCCACGTTACGTGCGATGACCAGCGACGACGGGCTGCTGGAGGGACACCGATGAACGACGACGACCAAACAGTGGCCAAGGCGTTGCTGGAGCGCGCGGTGAGCACGGAGCCGCCGCTGGACATGGACCCGCATGCGTTGCTGCGGACCGCGCGTCGACGCCAGTCCCGTCGGCGGACTGTCATCAGCAGTGGTGCGATCCTGGGCGTGGTCGCCGTCGCGATGGGTGCGGTGATTCTGACCGGGAACAAGAAGGACAGCGTGCCGATCGGTCCCTCGATCCGGACCGACGTGAGCACGACGGCACCTGAGACGTCGGCGGCGGACCCGGCACAGCGGCCAGGCCGGCCACCGGTGGGGCAGCCGCCGTCGACCCAACGTGTCATCGACGACCGCGGCAAGCGGTTGACCGAGATGTTCGCCAACGCCCACATCGTCCCGCCGGGAATGACGGTCGAACCCTCCGCCGACGCGCCCGACGAACCGTTCCAGTTCGCCCGGGAGAACACCGACTCCTACCAGGCGTACGCGATTCTCAGGGACAGCCGCGGCGCCGGCCGGGTGGCCGTCAACGTCACCCGGTCGCGGCCGCTGACCGACGTGCTGAGCTGCAAAGCGGTGCAGGAGAGCATCTTCTGCCTGGAGAAGAGGTTCCCGGACGGCAGCAAGGCCAGGGTCTTCGACATCCACGGTCCGGTCACTGTCCCGAACTCGGTGTTGCGGCGGCTCACCGTCATCCGGCCGAACGGGTCGTTCCTGGAGATGTACGTCGAGAACACGACGGGCCTGTTCGCCACCGCGGCGACCAGGGACGACCCGCCGCTGACCGCCGACGACCTGTTCAAGGTGGCGGCGACACCCAGCTTCGCCTACTGATCTACTGGTGTCAGCAGGTCCAGGAAAGCCTGCGCCGCAGGAGAAAGGGTGATGCCGCTCGCGGTGGCCGCGTAGATCTGACGCGGCGCGATGTCGTCCGGGTGCACGAGCACCAGCGAGATGTCCGGGCGGCAGGCGTCCACCGCGAGCGACGGGATCAGCGTGACGCCGACGCCGGCCGCGACAAAGCCCTGCTTGGCCATCCAGTCCCGGGCCACGAAGCCGATCTTGGGCTGGAAACCCTTGCGCAGGCACGAACTCATCAGGGTGTCCTCGGGTTTGGTGCTGCCGGCGATCCAGTTCTCGTCGACCAGCTCCTTCAGCCGGACCTGGCGCGCGCCGGCCAGGGCGTGCCCCGGCGGCAGGGCGACGTACATGTAGTCGTCGCGCAGCTTGTGCAGGTCGAAGCCGTCGATGTGGTGCCTGCGCGGGAAACTCACCACGGCCACGTCGACGTCGCCGTCCGCGACCATGGCGAGCAGGCCCGGGGTGAAGCCTTCCCGGAGGGTGACCTGGACGTCCGGATAGGACTGTTGGAAGGCCCTGATGGCTTGGGGGACAAGGACGGCGTCCGCGGTGGCGAAGCCGGCCACGCGCAGGCTGCCGGTCGTCAGCGCCTGGAGGTTGGCCAGGTCGCGGCGGGCGGCGTCGAGCCTGTCGAGCACGGCTTGGGCGTGGCCGAGCAGGCGTCGTCCTGGCTCGGTCAGCCGGACACCTCGCGGCAGGCGGTCGAAGAGGGCGGTGCCCGCCTCCTCTTCGAGGGCCGAGATCTGCCGGGACACCGCCGACTGGGTGTAGCCCAGGTCCGGGGCCGCGGCGGTGAACGAACCCAGCCGGGCCACGGCCACGAAGACCCGCAGCAGCGGGGTGGCGAAGTCATGCGAGAGCGGCATGGATTCCATGCTAGACATTCGCTGGTTGCATCGCTCGCCAGCGCCTAGCGTGGACGTCATGAAGATCGCTTTTCTGGGCCTCGGCGCGATGGGCCTGCCGATGGCCAAGCGCGTCCTGGCCGCCGGACATGACCTGACAGTGTGGAACCGTTCACCCAAACAGTTCCCGGGCAAGGTGGCGGCCACGCCCGCTGAGGCGGTACGTGACGCTGAAGTCGTGATCACCATGCTCACCGACGCGGACGTGGTCAAGGAGGTGGTGAAGGGCCTGCCGTTGGCCGCCGGCACGCATCTGATCGAGATGTCCACCATCGGCCCGGACGCCGTCAACGAGGTCGCGGAGCTGCTGCCCGCCGGTGTGACGTTGATCGACGCCCCGGTGCTGGGCAGCGTCGACCGGGCCGCGAAGGGTGAGCTGGTGCTGCACGTCGGCGGGGACGCGGATCCGGTGACGTCCGTCCTGGAGTTGTTCGGGACGGTCCGGCGGGACGGTCCGAGGGGTGCCGGCGCCGCCGTGAAACTCGTGTTGATCAACGCGGTCATCGCGGGGGTGGCGGTGATCGGCGAGGCGATGGCCCTCGCGGACCGGTTCGGCCTGCCGGAGGACGTGGTCAGGCAGGCCATGGCGGCGTCACCGCTGGCCGGCATCGCGGGCCGCGCCTTCGCGGAGGGGGTGTACTACCCGATTCGCCTGGCGGCCAAGGATGTGGCGCTGGCCAAGGGCGACCTGCCGGTGGCGAACACGGTGTTCGAGCACTTGGCGACCGTGGCCGCCGACACTGACCTGGCTGGGACCGTCGATCAGATCAGGAACACGTTCTCGCGGAGCTGACGGCAGGCCGCCCCTGGGGTCAGCAATCAGTAACCGGCGGTGGCCACGCAGCCGAGATAGGCGGCCCTGGCGAGTGCGGGGGTCGACCTCAACGACTCGTACATCGCGTTGCACTGGGAGCCGCGATCGGGCATGGAGGCCGAGGCGGTGCCGGCGCCCGCGGTGACCGCCACCGCGGCGAGTACCGCTGCGGGCAGGATCGTGGCCGCGATGCGTCGAAGGTACTTCATGAACACTCCTTGTGATTTCGGCATGGGGAATTCCCGTCACCAGAGGCCATCGTGTTGGGTCACCGGTGGCGGAATCCATCCCAGATTTCTGGGATCTTCGGCGGGCCGGGTACCGTGCCCGGGGTGCCAAGCCTTCGTGATCTGGAGCGCGAACTCGTCGCGGACGTGCGGGATCTGGCCAGGGACAAGCTGCCGATGCCCGTCCTGTTCGCCCAGTTGCGCGACAGACTCCGGGAGGTGGTGGGGTTCGACGCCGGCTGCTGGCACGGCGCCGACCCGGTCACCGGGTTCGTGACGTCCACTGTGTCCGATGGGCTGGACCTGTCCCGGTTCGAGCAGGCGGTGCACATCGAGCTGTGGTCGGACGATCCGCTCACTTTCGAGCGGCTGCGTCGCAGCGGCCGTGGCGCCGATTCGGTCACCCGGGCCACTCATGGCCGGCCCGAGCGCAGCGTGCGATACCGGGAACTGCTCACCGAAATGGGCTACGGCGACGAGATGCGCCTCAACTTCGACGCGCAGGGTGGCCGGTGGGGTGCCGCCGCGCTGATGCGGGCACCGGACCGGGGGCCGTACCGGGCCGAGGAGTTGCGGTTGGTGGAGACCTTCACGCGGCATGTGGGGATGGCGCTGCGGAGCTGCTACCAGCCCGCCGGCAGCCAACCCGAAACCGCGTTGGCGGTGACGGTGTTGGGGCCGAACGGGCAGGTGGCAGCGGCCGACCAGCAGGCGCAGGCACTGCTCGCCGAACTGGGTGAGCACAGTGGACTGCTGACCGTCGCCGAACAGGCCAGGGGCGCCGGGGGCGCGCCGGCCATGGCCCGGCTGCGCGCGCCGAACGGGCGATGGCTGATGCTGCATGCCTCGCTGCTGCAAGGCGGTGACGAGGGGCGGGTGGCGGTGGTGGCCAGGCCGGCCGCACCGGCGGAGGTGATGCCGATCGCGCTGATGACCTACGGCCTGACCAGCCGCGAGCAGGAGGTCGCGCGGGCCGTGCTGCGGGGCAACAGCACCAAGGAGATCGCCGGGTTGCTCACCCTCACCCCGGTCACCGTGCAGGACCACCTGCGGTCGGTGTTCACCAAGACCGGGGTGCGCAGCAGGCGTGAGCTGATCGCGTTGTTCATGGCGTTGTAGTAACACGTTCTTGTGGAGCTAACCACTACACCGTTTGATGGATTGAGAAAAATATGTAACACGTTCTAGCGTCTGTGGCATGACACAGGTGTCCCGCCGGAACGTCCTCGCCGGAGCCGGGCTCGCGTTGGCCGCGGGCCTGACGCCGGCACGTATCGCGTCGGCCGACGTGGGGGCGTACGACGTCGTGGTCGTCGGCGCGGGCGCGGCGGGCATGACGGCCGCGTTGACCGCGGCCAAACGCGGCCTGAAGGTCGTCGTCATCGAGAAGGCGTCGGTGTTCGGTGGCTCGCTGGCCCGGTCGGGTGCGGCCGTCTGGATTCCCAACAACCAGGTCCTGCTCGCGGCGGGCGTGCCGGACACACCGCAGAAAGCCGCGCAGTACCTCGCTGCCGTCGTCGGCAACGGCTCGTCTCCCGAGCGCCAGCAGGCGTTTCTGGTCAACGGGCCGAAGATGATCTCGTTCGTGACGGCCAACAGTCCCTTGCGGTTCCGGTTCATGCCGGGCTACAGCGACTACTACCCCGAGCTGCCCGGCGGAATGCCGAACGGCCGGTCGATCGAGCCGGACGTGTTCGACGGCACCGCGCTCGGCGCCGAGCTGGCCAACCTGAACCCGCCCTACCTGCCGGTTCCGGCCGGCATGGTGGTCTTCGGCGCCGACTACAAGTGGCTCAACCTGGCCGCGGTGAACGTCAAGGGCGCTGCGGTCGCGGCCGAGTGCCTCGCGCGAGGCACAGCCGCCGCGTTGGCCGGACAGAAGCCGTTGACCATGGGTCAGTCGCTGGCCGGGGCGCTGCGGGTCGGGTTGGCGCAGGCCGGGGTCCCGGTGCTGCTGAACACCCCGTTGCAGGACCTGCTCGTGGAGAACGGCCGGGTCGCGGGAGTGCTGACACCGCAGGGCCCGATCAGGGCGACGCGAGGAGTGATCGTCGGATCGGGCGGGTTCGAGCACAACGCCGCCATGCGCGCTCAGTACCAACGTGCGCCGATTGGTACAGAGTGGACGGTCGGGACGCGGACGAACACCGGCGACGGCATCCAAGCCGGGCAACGCGCCGGCGCGGCACTGGCTTTGATGGACGATGCGTGGTGGGGGCCGGCGATCCCGTTGCCTGACGGGCCGTACTTCTGCCTCGCCGAGCGGACTTTGCCCGGCGGCCTGATCATCAACCAGGCAGGGCAACGGTTCGTCAACGAGGCCGCGCCGTACAGCGACGTCGTGCACGTGATGTACGACAAGAACCCCACAGCGCCGTGTATTCCGTCGTGGATGGTCGTGGACCAGAGCTACCGCAACAAGTACCTGTTCCGGGACACGTTGCCGGCGTTGCCTTTGCCGGACGCGTGGTTCGCTTCAGGCGCGGCTGTGAAGGCTGCGACGGTCGAAGGACTGGCCATAGCGATCGGTGTGCCGCCGTCGACCCTGCGCGCGACCGTGAACCGCTTCAACGGCTTCGCCTTCACCGGCCGTGACCTGGACTTCCACCGCGGTGACAGCGCCTACGACCACTACTACACGGACCCTGCTGTGTTTCCGTCGTCCAGCTTGGCAGCGCTGTGGCTGCCGCCGTTCTACGCGTTCCGGATCGTCCCGGGCGACCTGGGGACGAAGGGCGGCATCGTCACGGACGCCCGAGCGCGGGCGTTGCGATCGGACGGAACCGTGATCCCAGGACTGTACGCGGCCGGGAACGCCAGCGCGGCCGTGATGGGGCACAGCTACGCGGGCGCCGGCTCCACGATCGGCCCGGCCATGACGTTCGGCCACATCGCGGCCAACGACATTTAGGGCCTGTATCGAGGTCCCCGTCCGCGATAGCCGGGCCGGATGCGGTCCCTGGCGCCACCGCCGGCACACCCAAAGACAACCAGTATTCGCGGCGTACCGGCGGCGACGCCAGGAACCGCCCCGATCCCGACTCTCATCGAACGGGGACCTCGATACAGGCCCTAGCCGACCGCCTTCTCCAGCTCCGCCAACGAATCCTCCAGATGCGTCAGCAGCCGTTGCAGGTGCGGCACGTTCCGGCGGCAGCCGGTCAGGCCGAAGTTCAACGCGCCCGCGTAGCTCGTGATCGTGATGTTCAGGGCCTGCCCGTCGTACGGGATCGACAGCGGGTACATGCCTTGCAGTTCGGCGCCGTTCCAGAACAACGGTTTCTGCGCGCCGGGCACGTTCGAGATGATCAGGTTGAACGGCGGCGGGGTCAGGTTCACGAAGCCCGGGATCGGCGCGAACGCCAGCGGCGCCATGGTCAGCCCGGACAGCGCCAGGATCTGCAACGGGCTCAGCTCGGCCAGTGACCGCTTGGCCACCTGGGCGGACTCGGTGATCTGGGTGAACCGCTCGACCGGGTCGGCCAGGTGCGTGCCCAGGTTCACCAGGATCGCGCCGACCGAGTTGCCGCTGGCCTCCGACCGTTTCTGCTTGCCGCGCAAGGACACCGGCACCATCGAGATCAGTGGCCGGTCGGGCAGCGCGTCCAGTTCGAGCAGGTAGCGCCGCAACGCGCCGGCGCACATCGCCAGGACGACGTCGTTGAGTGTCGCGCCGGTCGCCTTGCGGACCGCCTTGATCCGGTCCAGCGACCATTTCTGGGCCGCGAACCGGCGGGCACCGGTGATCTGGACGTTGAAGATCGTCCGTGGCGCCTGGAAAGGCAGCACCGAAGCCTGCTCGCGCAGGGCCGTCTGGGCGCCTTTGACCACCGCCGGCAGCACACCGGCGATGTCAGTCGTCATGCCCCGCAACGATTCCAATAACGCCAACGGGCCACCTTGGCCGTTCCGTTCGGCCTTCTCGATCGGCGGCACCGCCCAGACCGGCGGCATTCCCATGGTCGTCGAGTCCGTTGAGAGCGCGCGGTTGGCCAGGATGATCGAGGAAACGCCGTCCATCAGCGCGTGGTGGACCTTCGAGTACGTGGCGAACCTGTTGCCTTCCAGGCCTTCGATCAGCGAGAACTCCCACAGCGGGCGATGCCGGTCCAGTAACGAGCCGTGCAGCCGGGACACCAGTTCCAGCAGTTCACGGACGCGTCCCGGCCGGGGCAGCGCGGAGAACCGGACGTGGTACTCCATGTCCAACTGGTTGTCCGTGGACCAGGACCACTGGCCGAGGCTGCCCACCGGCCGTCGCGGCCGCTTGCGGAACAGCTGCTGGACGGTCTCCTCGGCACCGACCAGCGAGTGGTACAGCTGGCTGAGGTAGTCCGGGCCGGCGCCGTCGGGCAACGTGTACAGCTGCAGCCCGCCGACGTGCATGGGATGTTCTCGGGACTCGCCGATCAGGAACATGGAGTCGGTGATCGGCATAAGCGGGATACGCGCCATTTCCTGCCTCCTGTTCCCCACCCGTGGCCTGCAGAAACTACCACCACGCAGGGTAGCCAGGAAGATCGAGCAGTGATACATTCGGCGTATCGTCGTCTCACGTGAGAGGTGTCGATGATCGGGCCTGGTTCAGCGACATGGCGTAACGCCGTGGACTGGCGGCTGTTGCTCGGGTCCGGCCGGGCCTTGCTGCTCCAAGTGGCCCATCCAACTGTGGGGGCCGGGGTCGCGGATCACTCGGACTTCCGGAAGCGGCCTTGGCAACGGCTGCGACGCACGATCGATTCGTTGATGCTTCAGGAATACGGCGGCGAACGCGCGTACACCGAGGCGCGGCGGCTGCGTGAGCTGCACAAGGGCTTCAAGGGTGTCGACCAGCACGGCCAGCGGTACAGCGCGCTCGACCCGGACGCGTACTGCTGGGTGCACGCCACGCTGTTCGAGGCGGGTGTGGACCTGCACGCCAACTTCGGCCCGCCGCTGCCGCTCGCCGAACAACACCGGCTGTACGCGGAATGGCGGTGGCTCGGCGAGGTCCTCGGGATCAAGGCGAGCCGGATGCCGGCCACCCTCACCGGATTCTGGGAGTACTTTCGGCACATGGTCGCCGACGAGTTGGCGGACAACAAGTCCGTCCGGGACGTGCTGGCCTCGCTCGCCGACCGTAAACCCGTCAAACCGCCCTGGCCGCACTTGCCGGACCCGGTGTGGCGGCTGGCCGGGCCGGTCGCGTCCGGTGTGCTGATGACCGCGACGGTCGGCACGCTGCCGCCGCCCTTCCGGAGCCGACTCGGTCTACAGTGGACGAAGGCGGACGAGCTGCGGCTGCGTGCCCTGAAGCGGGCGGTACGGGTGGGCATGCCGCTGGTGCCGCCCAGGTTGCGGTACCACCCGATGGCGTTGGCGGCCCGGCGATGCCGTTGACCGACGAGAGCACGGTCCGGATTCTCGACGCCGCGTTGGAGGTGTACGAGGAGTTCGGACTTCGGCGCAGCTCCGTTGACGATGTGGCCCGAAGGGCCGGCTTGGGGCGGGCCACGGTGTACCGGCGGTTCCCGCAGAAGGGCGACCTGATCGCGGCGGTCGGCCTGCGCGAGGTCGAACGATTCCTCGACGCAGTGGACGTGGAGATCAGCAAGGCGCCCAGTGCCGAGGAGCGGATGATCACCGGGTTCGTGGCGGTCGTGCGCGGGCTGCGGCGGCATCCGTTGCTCAACCGCTTGCTGTCCAGCGAGCCCGAGGCCATCCTGCCCGGTCTGACACTGTCCGGCGGGCCGGTGATCGCGCTGGCCCGGTCGTACCTGGTCGACAAGATCCGCGCCGACCAGGACGCCGGGCTGCTGCCGTTCTTCGACGCGGAACCGTTGGCCGAGATGCTCGCGCGCCTGATCCACTCGATGGTGCTGACCCCGGAGGGCTGTATCCCTTGTGAGGACGAACGCGAGATGCGCGCCTTCGCCCGTACCTACCTCGTTCCGTGGCTCAACATCAGCTGAAGACGAGCAGCGACCGTGCCCCGGTGCCTGTCCGCATCCGCTCGAACGCCTCGTTCACCTCGTTGAGGGAGATCCGGTGCGACACCAGCGGTTCGAGGTCCAGCCTGCCCAGTTCGATCTGCGTCGCCAGCAGCGGGATGTCCCGGTCCGGGTCGCCCGAGCCGTACACCGAGACGGCGATCGTCCGGGCGAAGTGGTACAGCTCCAGGGCGCTGAAGCTCACCTGGTCGTCGCGCCGGCCGACGCCGACGATCGTGACCTTGCCGCCGCGCCTCGCGCATCCCCACGCCGTGCGGATCGTCGCCGACGCGCCCACGCACTCCAGCGCGTGGTCCACTCCGCGGCCACCGGTCAGGCCACGGACCTGCTTGGCGAGCTTGTCGTTGGCGGTCAGGAAGTGGGTCGCGCCGGCCTGCAACGCGAGTTCTTCCTTGGCCGGCGCCACATCCACGGCGATGATCGGTCCCGCGCCGGCCAACCGCGCGCCGATGATCGCCGACAGGCCGACGCCGCCGAGCCCGATGACAAGGACAGATTCACCCGCGCGGACGCCTGCGGTGTTGCGTGCCGCTCCCACGCCCGTCACTACCGCGCAGCCAAGGAGAGCCGCGGTGTCGAGCGGTACGCCGTCCGCAAGCGGCACCATCGTGGCCTCGGGCAGCACGACTTCTTCGGCGAACGCGCCCACACCCAGCGTGACCTGCAGTTCCTTGCCGTCGATCGTGCCGCGCGGCTGGCTGACGTTGCCTTCCACCTGGACACACAGCCAGGGTTGGGAGTTGAGGCAGAACCAGCACCGCCGGCACGCGGGCGCCCAGTTCACCACCACCCGGTCGCCTTCGCGCACCCGCGTGACCTGGTCGCCGACCGCCGCGACCGTGCCGGCGGCCTCATGGCCCAGCACGAGCGGGAACTTCGGCGCGAACGTCCCGTTGACCATGGAGAGATCCGAGTGGCACACCCCGGCCGCCGCCACTCTCACCCGCACTTCGCGCGGCCCGAGCTGGGGCAGCTCGATCTCGGCCACTTCGATGTCGTTGCCTGGTCCGTGTACCACTGCCGCTTGCACCATGGGGTGATTGTCACATCTATCCGTACAGCGTTAGGTATAAAGTCGCCTTACTGGCGAGTAGGAGGTGGTCGACGGTGAGCACAGGCCCGCTGGCGGGACTCCGCGTGGTCGAGCTGGCCGGGATCGGGCCGGCCCCGTTCTGCGCCATGCTCCTGGCCGATCTCGGGGCCGATGTGGTCCGGGTCGACCGCCCCGGCGCCGCCGCGCTGCCCGGTGTGGCCGGCGGGGACTTGACGAACCGGAACAAGCGTTCGGTCATCGTCGACCTCAAGAACCCGGCGGGCGCCGAAGTCGTGCTCCGCCTCGCCGCCCAGGCCGACGTGCTGATCGAGGGCCTGCGGCCGGGGGTGACCGAACGGCTCGGCATCGGGCCGGCCGACTGCCTGGCCCGCAACGGCAAGCTGGTGTACGGCCGGATGACCGGCTGGGGCCAGGACGGGCCGCTCGCCCAGTCCGCCGGCCACGACATCGCGTACATCGGGATCACGGGTCTCTTGCACGCCATCGGCCGTGCGGACGGGCCGCCGCAGGTCCCGCTGAACCTGCTCGGCGACTTCGGTGGCGGCGCCCTGTACCTCACGGTCGGCATCCTGGCCGCGCTGCGGTCCGGGCAGGGGCAGGTGGTGGACGCGGCGATCGTCGACGGCGCCGCCCACCTCGGGACCATGATCTACGGCCTGGTGTCCAAAGGCGGCTGGCAACCCGCGCGAGGCGTGAACCTGCTGGACACCGGCGCGCCTTTCTACGACGTCTACGAGACGTCCGACGGCGAGCACATGGCCGTCGGTCCGTTGGAACCGCAGTTCTATCAGGAGTTCATCCGGCTGCTCGGCCTGGCGGACGAGGATCTGCCCACGCAGCTGGACATTCCACGGTGGCCCGAGTTACGCAAGCGGTTCGCCGAGGTGTTCGCCACCCGCAGCCGTCGCGAATGGACAGACGTGTTCGAGGGCACGGACGCGTGCGTCGCGCCTGTCCTGTCGCTGGCCGAAGCCCCCGAGCACCCGCACATCGCCGCGCGCGGCACGTTGGTCGAGCGGGACGGGTTCGTCCAGCCCGCGCCCGCGCCCCGGTTCTCCGGCACCCCCGCGTCGCTCAGGACACCACCGGCGTTCGCCGGTCAACACACCAGGGCCGCCTTGGCGGACTGGGGTTTCGACGACATCGACGACCTGCTGGCGCAAGGCGCTGTGAAAGAAGGCTGACCCATGAAGATCAGTACGCAGCTGATGTACGCCGGCGACCCGAAGGACCTGATCGAGCAGGTCTCGGCGATGGAGAACGCCGGCCTGGACGCGGTGTGGGTGGCCGAGGCGTACGGCTTCGACTCGCCGACCCTGATGGGATATCTCGCCGCCAAGACCACGACGGTCCAGATCGGGTCGGCCATCCTGCCCATCTACTCCCGCACGCCCGCGCTGATCGCCCAGACCGCGGCCGGTCTCGACGCGGTGTCCGGCGGACGCGCGATCCTCGGCCTCGGCGCCTCCGGCCCGCAGGTCATCGAGGGGTGGCACGGCGTCCCGTACGACAAGCCGCTCGGCCGGACCCGCGAGATCGTCGACATCTGCCGGCGGATCTGGCGCCGCGAGGTGATCACCAACACCGGCAACTACCCGATCCCGCTGCCGGCCGACCAGGGCACCGGGCTCGGCAAGCCGCTGAAGATGCTGACCCGGCCGATCCGCGCGGACATCCCGATCTACATCGCGTCCCTGGGCGACAAGAACGTCCAGATGACCGCGGAGATCGCGGACGGCTGGCTGCCCACCCTGTTCATCCCGGAGAAGGCGAACGACGTCTGGGGTGCCTCGCTCGCCGCCGGCAAAGCCAAGCGGGACGCGAGCCTGGGCGACCTGGAGATCGTGGCCGGCGGGCTGCTCGCCATCGGCGACGACGTCGACGCGGTTCGGGACGCGTCGCGGCCGGTCATCGCGTTGTACGTCGGCGGAATGGGCGCCAAGGGCCGGAACTTCTACAACGACCTGGCCCGCCGCTACGGCTACGAAGCCGAGGCCGAGCAGATCCAGGAGCTGTACCTGTCCGGCCGTAAGGAAGAAGCCGCCGCGGCCGTGCCCGCCGAGTTCGCCGAGCTGATGAACCTGGTCGGCCCGGCCGGGTACGTGAAGGAACGCCTGCAGGCGTTCAAGGAAGCCGGTGTCACCACGTTGAACGTGACCCCGATCGGCGCCGACCCGGCCGCGTTGATCGCACAGGTCAAGGAGTGGCTCGCCTAGCGTGGACGCGCTCTACTACGGCGCTTATGTCGCCACCGTCACCGGATCTGAGTACTCGTCGGGTTACGTGGCGGTGGTGGACGGCCGGATTGCCGCCGTGGGTTCCGCTGTGCCCGCCGGTTTCGAGGGGCTGCGGCGGGTGGACGTGTCCGGGTGCCTGATCACCCCAGGCCTGGTCAACACCCACCACCACCTCTACCAGTGGGGCACCCGTGGGTACGCGCAGCAGGCGGACCTGTTCGGCTGGCTGACGTCGTTATATCCACTGTGGACCGGTATCACCCCGGACATCGTGTCCGCGACTTCGGCGGCCGGGCTGGGAATGCTGGCGTTGAGCGGCTGTACGACCGCGGCTGACCATCACTACGTGTTCCCCACGGACGTCTTCGGCGCGTTGGTCGAGTCCGGGAAACGGATCGGCATCCGGCTGCACGCGGTCCGCGGGTCGATGGACCTCGGGTCTTCGAAAGGCGGACTGCCGCCGGACTCCATTGTGGAGGACACGCAGGAAGCGTTGGCACGTACCGAGTCGGCGATCACGACGTACCACGACCCCGCCCCGGACGCTCGGATCCAGGTCGCGGTGGGCCCGTGTTCGCCGTTCTCGGCGTCCAAGGAACTGATGCGCGCCGGCGCGGAACTCGCCCGCCGACACGGTGTCCGCCTGCACACCCACCTCGCCGAGACAGTCGACGAAGAGGAACAGTGCCTGGCGATGTTCGGCCAGACTCCGGTCCAGTACGCCGAAGAACTGGGCTGGCTGGGCCCGGACGTGTGGCTGGCGCACGGCGTGCACGTCCATGACGCGGAGATCGACCTGTTGGCACGCAACCGAACCGGGGTCGCGCACTGCCCGAGCTCGAACGCCCGGGTCGGCGCCGGGATCGCCCCGGTCCGCTCGTTCCTCGACGCCGGCGTGCCGGTCGGCCTCGGCGTGGACGGGGCGGCGTCCAACGAGTCCGGCGGCCTGGCTGAGGAACTTCGTCAAGCCCTGTTGGTCGCCAGGTTGCGCGGCGGCCCTGCGGCGTTGACCGCCAGGCAGGCTCTGTGGCTGGGAACCATGGGCGGCGCCCAGTGCCTCGGCCGGGACGAGCACCTCGGGTCGATCGAACCGGGCAAACTCGCGGACCTCGCGATCTGGCGCCTGGACACCTTGGCGCACACGGGAATCGCGGATCCTGTTGCCGCACTTGTCTTCGGCCGCGTACCGCCGTTGGAGATGCTGCTCGTCGGCGGTGAGCAGGTCGTCGAGAAGGACCGCCTGCTCACCGCTTCCGAGGCCGAACTGACCCAGAACTTGGCCAGGGCATGCGCCGACCTGGCCAGCTAAGGAGTCAGACGCCGGCAGTGTTGCGGATGAAGGTACGGCTGGCCGCGACGCTGGCGTAGTTCTGGATGCCCTGTGGGTTCGAGCCGCTGTTGCCGGCGGTCGACGCGACACCCACCTGCACGCCGTTGGCCACCTCGGGACCGCCTGAGTCGCCGTGCCAGGCGGCGCCGTTGATGCCTTGGCTGCCGATGGCACGGCCGCCGAAGGCGTCCGTGCTGCGGCCGGTCACGCGGACGTTCGCGGTCTTGAGGACCGGTGACGGCGGGCTCTGGTTGAGGGTGCGGCCCCAACCGAAGATCTGGTTGGTGGAGCCGGTCGCCGGGTCGGCGTTGCCGAGGCGCATGAATGTGGTGTTGATCGGCGCGGTCAGGTGCAGCAACGCGATGTCACCGTTGGGGGACGTCACCTGGCGGTCGACCTGACCCCGGACACCCTGGTCGAAATTCACGTTCCCGACCAGAACGTGCATTCCGGACGCATTCTCGCAATGGCGGGCGGTCATCACCCATTGCGCCGCGATGATCGTGCCGGAGCATTCGAATCCGTCGAACTGGCTGCCGCCCTGGTCCCAGTAGATCTGGGCGCCCCACGGCGCCGAGCCGACCGTGCCACCCCCGATGATCTGCGGAGACACACCACCGGCCTGAGCGGCCGGGGCGACCGCGAGCGCGGCGAGGCACACCACGGCGGCCACGACTGATTTACGCATGATCCAGTCCTTTCGACGACAATAAGCAGGGAAGTCGTTCGAGACTGGACAAAGTGAACCCCCGTTAACGACGTCCGCGGTACCGACGAACGTCGTTAACGGGGGGAGTGGTCAGAGGAGGTCGTGGATACGGATAGGGAGGTCTCGGATCCGGCGGCCGGTGGCGTGGAAGATCGCGTTGGCGATCGCGGCCGACACTCCGGTCGCGCCCAGTTCGCCGATGCCCTTCGCGCCGATCGGGCTGGCGATCCGATCCTCCTCGTCGATGAACGACACGTCGATGTCCTGGATGTCCGCGTTCACCGGGACCACGTAGCCGGCCAGGTTTCGGGACAGGAACCGGCCGAGATTCGGCTCCAGCACGGACTTCTCCAGCAACGCCTGGCCGTAGCCCCAGATGATGCCGCCGGTCATCTGGCTGCGCGCGGCCAGCCGGTTGATGATCCGGCCCGCGCTGTACACCGCGACGATCCTCGGCACTCGGACCAGCCCGAGGTCGGCGTCCACCCGCACTTCGGCGAACACCGCGCCGTACGTGCGGATCGAGTAGCCCGAGGACTTCTCGTCCGGTGCCCAGTGCCCTTCGGACTCGACGAACTCCAGGCCGGACGCGCCCACCAGGTCCGCCAGCGAGCGGCCGGGCGACGCCTGCAGTTTCTCCATCACGGCCGTGGCCGCGTCCTGCACGGCCGCGCCCAACGCGCCGGCGGAGATCGACCCGACAGTGCCGAAGTGCGGCGGCAATGCCGTGTCGCCGTGCCGGACTTCGACGTCGCCCGGGTCGCAGCCGAGGATCTCGGCCGCCGCCAGCTGGACCAGACCGGGCAGGCCGGTGCCGATCTCCTGCATGCTGGTCTCGACGACGACGTGCCCGTCGGACTGGACGCGAAGCCGGGCCGACGACGTGTTGCGGAACGTGTTCATGGTCGAGACACTCATGCCCCAGCCGATCAGGTCGTCGCCGTCGCGCATCTCGGGTTTGCGGTCCGCCCACCCGAACCGTTCGGCGCCCTGCTGGAGGCACTCCACCAGCGACCTGGCCGAGAACGGCTGGCCGGTCAACGGATCCACCGACGGCTGGTTGCGCAGGCGCAACTCGACCGGGTCGATGCCGAGCCGGTGCGCCAGTTCGTCCATTGCGGACTCCAGGGCGAACACACCGGGACCTTCGTGCGGCGCCCGCATCGGGGTCGGCTGTGGCCGGTCGACCTCCTGGATCCGGGTGCGCACGTCGATCGCTGGGCTGTCGTACAGCCAGGTCGACGCGTGCGTGGTGAACTCGGTGTACTGGTCCACCCTGGCCGCCGCGTTGACGCCGTGGTGCCTGATCGCGGTCAGCTTTCCGGCCGCGGTCGCGCCGAGCGTCACGGTCTGGCTGGTCGCCGGCTGGTGCCCGCTGAGCGAGAACATCTGCGCCCTGGTCATCACGAGCTTCACCGCACGGCCGCTCACCTTGGCCGCGCCCGCCGCCAGGAACACATGCGGCCACACGTATCCCTTGGAGCCGAAGCCGCCGCCGACGAACGGGCACACGATCCGGACGTTCTCGCGCGCCACCTCGAACGCCATCGCGGCCGCCATCTGCGCGAGCCCGGCCGCCTGCGTCGACGTGTGCAGGGTCAGTTGGTCGTCCTCCCACCAGGCGATGGTCGCGGCCGGTTCGATCGCGCTGTGGTGCCGGTCCGCCGTGGTGTACGTCGCCGTCACGACATGGTCGGCCAGTTTCACCTCAGCGTCGAAGTCGCCGACGCTCTCGTCGGTCGGGTGGAACGTGTGACCGCCGGCCGGCACGACTTCCTCGCCCTGCCCGAACAACACCGGCCTGCGCACGTCCGTGTACGTGGCGGTGACCAGGCCGGCCGCGTACTGCGCCTGCTCCAGGGTCTCCGCCAGGACCATCGCTACCGGCTGGCCGTCGTAGTGGATCTGCTTGCCCTGCAACGGGATCATCGAGTGGCCGAGCATCGGGCTGGGCATCGGGGGCATCGGCGGCAGCTCGTCGTAGACCGCCAGGACACCCGGCGCGGCCAGTGCGGCTGTCATGTCCACCGACGCCAACTGTCCGAAGGGGACGGTCGCTGGTGTCAAAGCCGCGTACACCACGTCAGGGACCTGGGTGTCGGCGGCGTAGGTCGCCCTGCCGGTGAGTTTGGCCGGACCGTCCGGCCGGACAACGCTGGTCATCGCGCACCTCCTGCGGTCATCAGGGCGCGGACCGCCGCGCGCTGGGCGAGCGTCACCTTGTACCCGTTGTCCGCGAGCGGCTTGGCGTCCACAAAGGACTCCGCGATCGCCTGTGCGATGGCCTCCTTGTCGTTCACGCTGACACCCCGCAACGCCGATTCGGCCGCGGTGAGCCGCCACGGCCGGTGGGCGACACCGCCGAGCGCGATCCTGGCCGCGTCGATGACCGTGCCGTCAAGGGAGACCACCGCGGCCGCGGAGACCACGGCGAACTCGTACGACACCCGCTCGCGCACCTTCAAGTAGTGCGACCGAGGCGCGGGCGCCGGGACATGGACCGCGACGATCAGTTCGTCCGGTTCGAGGGCGGTGTGCCGTTCGGGGTGATCACCGGGCAGGAGGTGGAACTCGGTCGCCGGGATGGTCCGTTCACCGCGCGGTCCACGCACCTCGATCGACGCGTCCAGGGCGGCCAAGGCGACCGCGAGATCCGACGGGTGGGTGGCGACGCAGTGCTCGCTCCAGCCGAAGATGGCCTGGCCGCTGGTGTCGCCGGCGAGCGCGGAACAGCCGCTGCCGGGCTCCCGCTTGTTGCACGGCACCTTCGTGTCCGAGCGGAAGTACGGGCACCGGGTGCGTTGCTGCAGGTTGCCGCCGACGGTGGCCATGTTCCGCAGCTGCGGGGACGCCGCCCGCAGCAAGGACTCGGCCAGCACCGGATAGTCCACAGTGGTCCGGTCTAGCAGCTCGCTCATCGTGGTGAGCGCGCCGACACGCAGACCGCTGTCCGTGGCGATCCCAGTGAGCGGCAGGGCGGTGATGTCGACGAGCCGGTCCGGCTGCTCGATGCCTTCCTTCAGCCAGTTGACCATCTCGGTGCCGCCGGCCATCAGCCGCGTCCCCGGCTCGCCCAACGCTGCGAGCGCGTCCTCGACGGTGGTCGCGCGGGAGTACGTGAACGTCTTCACTGTACGCTCGCCTCCCGGACCGCAGTGACGATCTGCGGATACGCGGAGCAACGGCAGATGTTGCCGCTCATCCACTCACGGATCTCGTCGGACGAACCCGTGTGGCCCTCGGCGATGCACGCGACGGCGGACATCACCTGCCCCGGCGTGCAGAAGCCGCACTGGAAACTGTCGTTGGCGTGGAAGGCCTGCTGCACCGGGTGTTCGCCGTCGGCGGACAGGCCTTCGATGGTGGTGATCTCGGCGTTCTCCGCCGCGACGGCGAGCATCATGCACGACAGCACGCGCTTGCCGTCGACCAGGACTGTGCACGCGCCGCATTCGCCGCGGTCACAGCCCTTCTTCGTGCCGGTCAGACCGAGACGCTCGCGCAGGGCGTCGACCAACGTCGTCCGGGGGTCCGCCGGGAACTGGCGGACCTGCCCGTTGACGTTGAGTGATTGGTGGTGGGTCACCGCACCACACTATGCGTACAGCGCCTCGATCGCCTGGGAATAGCGGTCGGTGATCACCCGACGGCGCAGTTTCAGGGTCGGCGTGAGCTCACCGGACTCCGGCGTCCACACCGTCGTCAGCACCTCGTACTTCTTGATCTGCTCCACCTTGGACAGCACCGAGTTGGCCGCGACCACCGCGCTTTCCAGCTCCGCCAGGACATCCGGGTGCTTGGCGAGCAGCGCGAGGTCGGTCTCCCCGATGCCCCTGGCCCGCGCCCACAGCGGGGCGGTCTCGTCGTCCAACACGATCAACGCGGTCACGAACGGCCTGGTGTCGCCGATCGCGACCGCCTGGCCGATCAGCGGGTGCGCCCGCAGCAGGCCCTCCACCTTGGTCGGCGCGATGTTCTTGCCGCCGGAGGTGATGATCAGCTCCTTCTTGCGGTCGGTGACGAACACGAACCCGTCCTCGTCGATCCGGCCGATGTCGCCGGTGGCCAGCCAGCCGTCAGCGTCGGTGTCCGGTTTGACCGAGCCGTCCTCCTGCAGGTAGCCGAGGAACACGAGCGGGCCACGGACCATCAGCTCGTCGTCCTCGCCCAGCTTGATCTCCGACCCGGGCAGCGCCTGGCCGACCGAACCGACCCGGTAGCTGTTGGGGATGTTCTCGGTGACGGCACCCGTCGTCTCGCTCAACCCCCACACCTCAAGGACCGGAATGCCGATGCTGGCGAGGAAGTCCAGCACCGCGACAGGGATCGGCGCGGCCCCGCTGTTGCCGCCGCGGTGCAGCTGGTCCAGGCCGATCATGGTCCGGATCGGCAGCAACGCCTTCTCGTCCAGCGCCGCGAGCTTCGCCTTCAACTCGTCGGGCAACGGCTTGCCCTCGCTGCCGAGCCGCCATGCCTCCAGCGCGGCGTCCCGTGCCATCCGCACACCGGCGGCCTGCTCCTCCGGCAACGCCCCCAGCCCGCCCTGCAACGCGGCCGTCATCTTCTCCCAAACCCTTGGCACGCCGAACAACCCGAACGGCCGCACGCCCTGCAGCGCGGGCACGAGCTGGGTGTGGTCGGCGACCAGAGTGGCGTGGCCGGCCCGGAAGATGAGCAGGTAGACGCCGAGCATCCGTTCGGCGATGTGCGCCAACGGCAGGTATGCCACTGATTTTCCGTGTAGCGGCAAAGGATGTACGACATGCACGGACGCGCCCGCGGACAACACGTTGTGGTGGCTGATCACGACACCCTTGGGGTCGCCCGTGGTGCCGGACGTGTAGATCATGCACACCGGCTGCTCCGGCCGGATACTGTCGGTCAGCTGCTCGAACCGCTCCGGGGCGTTGGCGTGGACCGCCGCGCCCTTCTCGTGCACCTCGCGGTACGACACGAACCTGCTGTCGCCCGTCGGGATCGCGTCCTCGTCGATCACCACGATCTTGGCGAGGTTCGGCAGGTCGGGCAGGGCGGGCAGCCAGCGGGCCAGCTGCTCGGCGCCCTCGATCACCACCAACGGCGCGGCACTGTGCCTGGCCACGAAGGCGATCTGTTCGGTGGACAATGTGTCGTACGTCGTGCACGGGATCCCGCCGAGGTGCATCGCCGCCTGGTCGACGATCCAGTGCTCCGGCCGCCGCGACGCCATGATCAGCATCCGGTCGCCGGTCGCCAGCCCCAGCTCGGCCAGCCCATGGGTGACGGCCGCGACGTGCTCGCGGAACTCGGCCCAGGTCAGAGTGGTCCTGTCCGGCCCCCAGTGCGAACTCAGGGCCGGCTGGTCGCCGTACTCGTCCGCGTTGCGCCGCAACAGGGTTGCGACCGTCTGGCCGTCGATCTCCCGCTGTACGTCATCACCGCTGATCAAGACCGCTCCTTTGCGTCCCCTGGCCAAGCCACAGTATCTCTACTCGTCAGTAACGCCAACGGCTCCGTTCGGTGACGTCCTGCGGGGTCGAATCGGCGAAAAGGGCTACCTCACCCTTGCGCACGCCTGCGATGGCCGAAACCAGCTCCGGGCCGAACGCCTCGACCAAGGCCGGTTCGGCCTCGAAGGCGGCCACCGACTGGTCGAGCGAGGTCGGCAGCATCGGCACGCCGTCCAGGGTCACCGGGTCCACGTTCACCGGGTCCGGCAGGCGGGCGCCCTCGGTGATGCCGGCCGCCCCGGCGACCATCAGCCCAGCCAGCGCCAGGTACGGGTTGGCCGCGCCGTCGAAGCACTTCACCTCCAGGTTCGGCGAGCCCGCCGTGATGAACCGCAGCGCCGCCTCCCGGTTCTCCAGGCCCCAGCAGGCGTACGGGCCCGCCCAGGTGGACGGGACCAGCCGCAGGTAGCTGGCCACCGAAGGCGCGCCGACCGCGAGCAGCGCCGGCAGCCGGGACAGCACGCCGCCGATGAACGCCATGCCGTCCTCGGTCATGTCGTACGGCCCGTCGCCGCCCGTGAACAGGTTCTCGCTGCCGCGCCAGACGCTCAGGTGCACGTGGCCGCCGTTGCCCACCCCACCGGCCAGGACTTTCGGCGCGAAGGTGGCGCGCAGGCCGTGCTTCTGGGAGATCGCCCGGATCGTCTCGCGGACGAGGACCAACGTGTCGGCCGCACGGACCGGGTTCTGGGCCGCCACGGACACCTCGTACTGGCCGGCCGCGTACTCCGGATGGATCTGCTCGACCTCGACCCCCTGGCCGCTGAGGGCTTCGAGCAGGTCATGGAGATAGTCGGCCCGCTCGGTGATCCGGGTCATCCCGTACGCGGGACCGTTGCACGCGGGCACGAACTCGTCGCCCTGCCCGATCGACACGCACCACTCGACCTCGAACGCCGCCATCACGGTCAGGCCCTGGTCCTTGAGCTTGTCGACGGTTCGGATGGCGAGGCCACGGGCGTCCGCCGGGTGGACCGCGCCTTCCTGCGTGTACCGGACACCCGGCGCCCACGCCCACCCGGGCTGGGCCGACAACACCGTCAACCGCTCCACGTCCGGCTTCAGCCGCAGGTCACCGACGGGTCCGCCGCCCACGATCGAGTCGTCCAGCAGGAAGTGGTCGAACACCGGGGACGTGCCGACACCGTCCTGGACGGCCCGCGGCAACAGCTTCACCGGCACCGCCTTCACCCGGGTGATGCCACTGGTGTCGACCCAGGTCACCGCCACCGCGAGCACCCCGCGGGCAGTCAAGTTCGCGGAATCCATGGTCTTCCCCTCGCTCCTACGCTTAGGGCTCAATGATCTCCTTCCTGGTGGGAGCGCGCGATGGCACCACTCCGTCGGACCCTGAGCGTGTGGCAGGCGATCGGCCTCTCGGTCGCCCTGATGGCCCCGAGCATGGCCGCGAACATCAACCCGCAGTTCATCGTTCCCTTTGTCGGCCGGGCCGTGCCGCTGGCGTTCCTGCTGGCCGCGGTCGCCGTGTTGCTCGTGGCGTACGGGTTCGTACGGCTGTGTCAGTACTTCAACCACGCGGGCTCGGTCTACGCGTTCGTCGGCGCCACCCTCGGGCCACGGACCGGTGTGGTCGCCGGCGTGGGGCTGTTGGGGACGTACACGTTCTACGCCGTCGGGACCGCGGCCGCCGCGGGGCGGTTCGGCACGGCGTTCCTGCAGAGCATCGGTGTGTGGCCGCACCCGCCGTCGTGGGCGCCGTTCCTGCTGGCTGTCGTGGCGCTGTTGATCGGATTGCAGCTGACGGTCGTGCCCGCCAAACGGGGGATGGGCCTGTTGCTGCTGGTCGAGGGGGTGACGGTGGCGCTGATCCTGCTGGTGACGGTGATCGTGCTGGTGCGGCTGGTGCCGTCGAAGTTCGACCTGGACGTGTTCACGGTCCCCGCCGGCACCGGGAGTTCCGCGGTGTTCCTCGGCGTCGTGTTCGGGTTCCTGTCGTTCGCCGGGTTCGAGGCGGCGGCCACGCTCGGTGAGGAGACCGCCCACCCGCGACGGGACATCCCACGGGCGATCCTGGGCACGGCGATCTTCGGCGGGGTGTTCTTCGTGGTCGTCACGGCCGTGGAGATGATGGGGTTCGGCGACCCGAACGCCTTCGCCAACTCGCAGGCCCTGGTGGGTGAGCTGGGCACGTCCTATGTCGGCTCGTGGGTCGGGGACACGATCACGTTGGGCGCGGCGGTCAGCGCGTTCGGCTGCATGCTCGCGTGCGTCGCTGGCGGTTCCCGGCTGCTGTTCGCCTTGGCCCGGGACAGCTTCGGCGCCCGCGGCCTGGGCGCGGCCTCGGCGGCGGGGACACCGGCCCGCGCGGCCGCGGTGGTGTCCACGATCGTCTTCGTCTGCCTGGTCGGGTGCTGGGTGCTGTTCGGGGCGACCGCGACCGACCTGGTCGGCTGGTTCGGCGCGATGGGGACGTTGATCCTGCTGGTCGCGTACCTGCTGACGACGGTGGGCGCGATCCGGCTGCTGTTCGTGCGGCGGGTGATGGACGTGCCACGCTGGCAGGTGGTCATCCCGTTGGCGGCCATCGTGGTTCTGGGATACACCTTGTACAGCAACGTGATCCCGTATCCGACCGAAGGAGCGGCCCAGTGGTTCCCGATCGTCGCCGGCGGGTGGCTGCTGCTCGCGCTGGTCGCCGTGTGGGCCGCGCCGGCCACCGCCCGTCGTGTCGGGGAGAGGCTCGCCGATGTTCGAGCAACTGTCCCTGATTGACCACCACTGCCACGGTGTGGTCCGCCGCGATCTCTCTCTAACAGCGTTAGAGAGTCATCTCACCGAGGCCGCGGTGGGATCGTTCGCGTCCCGGATCGGGCTGGCGGTCCGGCGCTGGTGCGCGCCCGTGCTGGACCTACCCGCGCACGCGCCCGCCGAGGACTACGTCGACCGGCGGACGGCACTGGGGTTCGACGAGGTCAACGCCAGGTTCCTGGGCGCGGCCGGGCTGCACGCGCTGTGCGTGGACACGGGGTACACGCCCGAGCCCATCCTGTCGCCCGCCGAACTGGGTGCGCTGGCCGGCGGCCCGGCGTACGAGATCGTCCGGCTCGAAGAAGTCGCCGAGTCGCTGCACGGTGCCGTGACCGCGGGCGGGTTCCCGGACGCCTTCCGGTCCCTTTTGGACACCCGGTGCACGGCCGCGGTCGGCGTCAAGTCGATCGCGGCCTACCGCGTCGGGCTCGGCCTCGCCGCCGAACGGCCGGCCGACACCGAGGTGGTCACCGCGGCCGCGCACTGGCTCGCCGGCCCGGCCCGGCTCGCCGATCCCGTCCTGCAGCGGTTCCTCATCTGGTGCGGCGCGGACCTCGGCCTGCCGGTCCAGTTCCACGTCGGCCTCGGCGACGCCGACGTGGACATGCGGTCGTGCGACCCGCTGCTGCTCACCGGCCTGATCAGGAACCTGCGCGTACCGGTGATGCTGCTGCACAACTACCCGTTCCACCGCGAAGCCGGCTACCTGGCCCAGGTGTTCGACAACGTGTACGTCGACGTCGGCCTCGCCACCCACAACCTCGGCGACCGCGCCACCGTGCTGGTCGAGGAGACCCTGGAGTTGGCGCCGTTCACCAAACTGCTGTTCTCGTCGGACGCCTTCGGGCTGCCGGAGTTCTACCACCTGTCCGCCGTGCTTTTCCGGCGTGGCCTGGCGTCGGTGTTGGGCTCCGGCGTGTCCGAGGGGTCGTGGACCGCGGCGGACGCCGACCGGCTCGCCGAACTCGTCGCGGTCGAGAACGCCACCCGGGCGTACGGCCTATGAGAACCGGCGTTTCGGCCAGATGTAGTAGATCCCGGCCGCGACGACGAACCCGACCAGGAACGTGATGTCGCCGATCCACGGGATCGCCTTCGGCACTTCACCGACGTACCGTTCCTGGTTGGAGAACAGGCCGATGCCGACGATCATGCCCATCAGCATCGCGGTCGGGCCGCCCCAGTTCTTCACCCGGGTGTCCTGCAGGGCGGCGTCGATCTGCTGGTCACGACGGAAATGCTGGTCGACGAGCACGACGCCGAGCCACGGCCCGATCCAGTACGCGATCACCAGCAGGAAGCTCTCGTACGCCTTCCCGGCGTCCTTGAGTCCCAGCCAGGCCAGCACGAAGCCGATCACCCCGAACGCCACGGCCACAACGGCCCTGCGCAGTGCCAACGGGAGCTTGATGCCTAACGTGAGGAACGCGAGCGCGCCCGAGTAGACGTTCAGGACGTTCGCCGCGACGGCTCCGAGCGCGATCGACAGCAACGTCAACGACGCCAGCCATCCCGGCAGGTGCCCGGTGAACGCCGTGGCCGGGTTGTCCGATGTGGACCCGCTGATGGTCGTGGACGCGGCGCCGACGAGCATCAATACCGTGGTGGACAAGAACAATCCTGTGCCGGAGAACCAGCCGACGGCCCGTCGGCTCACGTCCTTGGGCAGGTATCGCGTGTAGTCGGCGGCGTAGGGGTTCCAGCCGGCGGTGTAGCCGAACGCGGCGCTGGCCGTGATGATGAACCCGCCGAGGCCGCCGGTTCCGACGCTGGCCCCTGGCGACGACTTGCTGAAGATGACCACGGTCGTGATCAGGAAGACCAGCGCGAGCAGCGGGAACACGTACCGTTCGAAGGCTTGGACCAGGTTGTGCCCGAAGAACGCCACCACGACCTGGACCGCGACGATCACGATCAGGCACAGCACCAACGGCATCCCGGTCAGCGAGTTCAGGGCGAACGTCCCGCTGACGCTGTTCACCGCGAACCACCCGACACCGGCCATCACCGACATCAGCGACGCGGGCAGCGCGTTGCCGAAGAACCCGAACGCGACCCGCCCCAGCACCATCTGCGGCACGCCGTGCGCGGGCCCGCGCGCGGACAGCACGCCGTGGGTGACCGAGCCGAGCAGGTTGCCGATGGTCACCGCGGCGGCCGCCTGCCAGAAGTTCAGGCCGAACACCGACACCGCCAGCACACCGACGAAGACCGTGGCGAACTCCAGGTTCGGCGACGTCCACGTCCAGAACAGCTGCCGTGCGGTGCCGTGCTTGTCCGCGTCCGCGACCGGCTCGATCCCGCCCGGCTCCACCTTCACAACTTTCTGGCCGTACATGGTTCGGCACCCTAGATCGTCGACGTTTCCGCCGGGTCACGGTTGACCAACCGCCGATCCTGCAGTAAACATTTACTGCATGGACACCAGGGCCGCCCTGCTGGCCGCCGCGGCGCAGGAATTCGCACGTCTCGGGCTGAAAGGCGCCCGGATTCGGGAGATCGTCGCCCGGTCCGGGGTGAACGAGCGGATGATCTACCACCACTTCGGCAGCAAGGAGGGCCTGTACCAGGCGGTGTTCAAGCACGAGGCCGCCGGCGTGAAGGAAGTCTGGCGGGAGGCGCTCGAACAGGCCGCGGGCATGGAGCCGTACGACGGCGTGCGGCACGTGTACCGGACGTACTTCGACATGATGCACGCCCGGCCGCTGCTGCTCGCGCTGGTCACCCAGGAGGCGGTCGGTGGTTGGGGGGCGCGGCCGCAGATGTCCGACGACGCGGTGCCCGAGGAGTTGCGGGCGCTGTACGACCAAGGTGTGGCCGAGGGGATCTTCAGTGCGGACCTCGATCTGGACGTCGTGTACGTGACCGCGGTGAGCGCGCTCGTCTCGGTGCCTGGGATGGCCGGGCACTTTCCGGACCTGATCGCCCGCCGGGGCATGGCGGCGTTGCGGGACCAGGTGGTCGCACTGTTGATGGACGGGATGACAGGGGAACGGAAATGATCGATGTCCTGGTGGTCGGCGCGGGGCCGACCGGGTTGGCGCTGGCCTGCGACCTCGCCCGGCGGGGTGTTGACGTGCGAGTGATCGACAAGGCGCCGGAGCCGTTCGGCGGCTCGCGTGGCAAGGGCCTGCAGGAGCGCAGCCTGGAGGTGCTGGCCGACCTCGGTGTGATCGACGAGATCACCGCGGCCGGCTGGGACCTGCCGACCAGGATCCACATCGGCGACCAACCGGTCCGTGAGGTCCGGGTGGGCGGAGCGGCGCTTCTGCTGCCCCAGTGGAGTGTGGAGAAGGCGCTGCGGGACAAGCTGCGCCAGTCCGGTGTTCGGGTGGAGTTCGGCGTCGAACTGGTGTCGTTCGCCCAGAGCGACTCGTCGGTGGTCGCCTCGGTGCCGGGGGAGACCATCGAGGCCAAGTACATGGTCGGCTGCGACGGCGGGCGCAGCGTGACGCGCAAGGCGCTCGGTGTCGCGTTCGACGGCGAGACCGCGGCCGAACAGCTTTTCCTGATCGCGGACGCGGAGGTTTCCGGCCTGACCCGGGACGCGACCCACATGTGGATCGACCCCAACCGCGGCATGTTCGCCGTCACCCCGTTCCCGGCGACCAGGCAGTGGCAGATCCAGGTCGCCGGCGACCCGGCCACTCCGACGCCGCCGGAGTTCCAACGCCTGTGCCGCGAGTACATCGGCAGCACCGACGTCACCCTGTCGAACTTCACCTGGATGTCGGCCTACCGGCCGAACGTCCGCATGGTCGACCGGTTCCGCGTCGGCCGGGTGTTCCTGGCCGGCGACGCCGCCCACGTCCACCCGCCCACGGGTGGCCTGGGAATGAACACGGGCATCCAGGACGCCTACAACCTCGGCTGGAAACTGGCCCGAGCGGTCGCCGGCACAGCCTCCCCCGGTCTGCTCGACACGTATCAGGACGAACGCCTGCCGGTCGCCGAATGGACCTTGGCCACCAGCACCCAGGCCCTGATGACGGTGGTGGCGGTGGTCCGGGCGGGCAGCAACAAGATCGAGGCGGGCGTCAAGGACGAACACCGCCAACTCGACCTCGCCTACCCGAACAGCCCCCTGTCCAAGAACCTGACGGACTGGACCGGTCCGCGGGCCGGCGACCGATCACCCTGGGCGGACAAGGCAAAGGGCCCGGATTTCACCCTCCTGGCGTTCGCCGGCGAGGCCCCGACTATCGCGGGCGTCCGCACGCATCTGATGCCGAAGCAGGATGACAAGGACGTGCTGGTGCTGGTGCGGCCGGACGGCCACATCGGAATGGTCGCCACGCCCAAGGACGTGAAGTCCATTGCGGACTATGTGGCCCGGCCCTGACCGGTGGGTGTCAGTCCTCCTGATCGGACAGCAGCCGGGCCAGTTCGGTCCGGGAGCGCACGCCCAGCTTTCGGTACACCGCGGCCAGATGGCCTTCCACTGTCCGCACGCTGGCGAACAGCTGCGCCGCCACTTCCCGGTTGGTCAGGCCGGTGGCGACCAGCTCGGCTATCTTCCGTTCCGTCTTGGTCAGTGTTCCGCCGGAACGGGCCGGCTGGACCCGGGTGAGTTCGGTGGTGGCGATCTCGGTGAACGGGGTCGCGCCGATGGCCGTGAAGCACGCCAGGGCGTTCTCCAGTGCGATGCGGGCTTCCCCTTTGGCTTTGTTGCGCCGAAGAACCTGGCCCTGCGCCAGGAGAGTCCGGCCGTACTCGAGCGGCAGCTGGGTCTGCGTGTGCGCCGCCACCGCGTTGTCCAATGTGGACGCGGCAGAGGACAGGTCGCCGCGGGCGGCTTCGGCCAGGCCCTGGATCCGCAGGCCCACCCCGAGCAGGGTGGGGCGGGCGGACCTCGTGCCCAGGTCGATCAGTTCGTCCGCGAGCGACTGCGCCTCGTCCAGCCGGCCGGTGTTCACCAGCGCCTGGCCCAGGTCGCTGTCCAGGCGCTGGCGGCGCGATGGTTCCCTGATGCCCTCCGCGCCAGCCATGTCCATCGCGGTCGTCAGCACGGACACGGCTGTGGTGTCGTCGCCGCGCAGGAGCGCGACGGCACCCAGCACTTGCCGGTACACAATGGCCTTACGGAAGCCGATGGCCGGTCCTTCGGCATTGAACTGGTCCTCGATCAGCTGCTGTGCCCCGTCCAGGTCACCTGTCAGCACCCGCAACAGACCGTCGGTGGCGTACAGGACCGCCGGAATCAAGCCGGACGCGCGGCGCACGGCCTCGTCCATCGCGGCGCCGGCCTCGGCATACCGACCGGCCCAACACTCGGTCAACGCCAGATGCCCGAACAACGGCGACAACGCGCCGTCCTCGCCCTCGTCCATCGCCTGCTTGATCGCGCGGCCCAACACGACCCGGGAGCCGGCCAGGTCGTCGACGGTCTTGAGGAAGTAGCCGCGGATCGTCGACGCCCGTGCGGTGATCGGCATCCACGGCATCGTGGCCTGGACCTGCTCGGCGCGGCTCAACAGGTCCTCCCGCATGCCACGGCCGGCACCGATGTTCGTGTCCGTGAGGTGGATCAACGCCGAGGCGAGCGCGGCCGGATCCGGCTCCACGTCAAGGCCGTCGAACAGCTCCAACGCCTTCGTCGCGTACGCCTCCCGGTCGCCGCCTTCGCCGTCACCGACATCGGACGCCATGGCGAACGCGACCGCGCGCAGATGGGTGTCGTCCCCGGCCTCGGCGATGGCGCGGCGGATCATGTCCTGCGCGGCCTCCGGACCACGGCTCCAGTAGATCACCTCGACCAGGAACGGCAGGTTCTGGCGGCGCAGGTCCGGGGGCATCCCGGCCATGTCCTTCTCGTCGATGTACTGCAGGGCACGTTCCCGCTCCCCGAGCGCGTACAGCACCTCGGCCGCAGCGACCCGACGACGGCCCAGGTCCACCAAGGCCGACGCGGGCGTGAACTCGACCGCCAACTCGGCCAGTTCCGCGGCCGCCCCGGTCGCCCCACGGGTACGCGCCGCCGTGGCCCCGTCGTCCAGGACACCGGCGACTTCGGCGTCGGGCGGCTCGGCCGCGATCGCCATGTGCCGGGCCCGCTGCTCGGGATCGCTCACGATCGTGGCCAGGCGCCGGTGCAGCGCGGCGCGCCCGCCGGGCGCCAGCGTCTCCAGCGCCGCGTACCCCAGCAGTGGGTGCGCGGGGCGCAAGCGGCCGGAGCTTTCCGCCACCATGCCCGCTGTGACCGCCGCGTCGATCGCGTCGAGCGGGTCCTTGACTATCCCCTGGAGCGCGCGTGTCGTGAGGGAGACCGTGGGGTACGCGAGCGCCGAGGTCGCGATGAGCGCGGCCTGGGTGTCCATGTCCAGCTCGGCGAGCCGCTCGTTGACCACGGTCGTCAGCGACGTCGGCAACGGCAGGTCGGTGGTCGGCTCGCCGTGCTGACGCGTGATGGCGCGGCCCACTTCCAAGGCCCAGAACGGATTTCCCGCGGTCCGCCGGACCAGTGTGCGCAGCACCCGCGGCCGCAGGGACAGGTTCAGCCGGGTCCGCAGCAGCTGGTCGATCGTGCGCTCGTCGAGCGGGTCCAGGTGCAGGTCGTCCACGGTGATCTCGCGCCACAGCTGCGACGGTGTCTGGTCCAGCCGGACACTGCCGAGCAGCCGGATCGGCTCGGACCGCATCCGGCGCAACGCGAACCGCAGTGCCTCAACCGTCGGACTGTCCACCCAGGACACGTCGTCCAGCACGACGAAGACCCGCCGCTGCGCGCACAGCGTCCGCAACATGGTGAGCACGGCCATGCCGACCTCGCGCTGGCCGACCGGCGCCGTCCCGGGCATCCGCCGGGCCAGCGCCACCTCGAGGGCGATCCGCTGCGGCTCGGGCAGTTCGTGCAGCAGCCCGTCGGTGGCCTCGTCCAGCAGGTCGGTCAACCCGGCGAAGGACAGCCCGGTCTCACTCTGACTACCGCGCGTCGCCAGCACCAGGAAATCGCGATCACGGGCGGCGGCCATCGCCGCCACACACACCGTCGTCTTGCCTATGCCGGGCTCACCGTGCATCAGCAACGCGCGTGGCCCCGGGTCGCGGTCGTCAAGCAGCCGCTCGACGGCGGCCAGTTCCGCCGACCGGGCCAGCCACTCGGCACCGCGCATGTCACCCATGGTGACAGAGATCGACCACGCCATGGGGGCCGACCTCAGTGCCCGATCGGGCGTCCGGGCTCTTGCACCAGCGTCCTGAAACCACGAAGGTGTGACCATGCACGCGAGCCGCGAGGTGATCGAGGCGAACCAGATGCTGACCGTGGCACGGCAGGAGGCGCTGAAGGGCAAGGCCGAGGGCGGTATCCCGATCGGTGCGGCGCTCTACGGGCCGGACGGTGAGCTGCTCGGCAGCGGCCACAACCGGCGCGTCCAGGACGGCGACCCGTCCACGCACGCGGAGACAGCGGCGTTCCGCAACGCCGGCCGCCGGCCGCACTACCGGGACACGATCATGGTCACCACGTTGTCGCCCTGCTGGTACTGCAGTGGGCTGGTACGCCAGTTCGGCATCTCCCGGCTGGTGATCGGCGAGGCGACCACGTTCTTCGGCGGCCACGAGTGGCTGGCCGGGATCGGCGTCCAGGTGACCATTGTGGACGATCCGGACTGCGTCGAGCTGATGACCGAGTTCATCCGGGAACACCCCGAACTGTGGTACGAGGACATCGGAGAGGTCCATGACGGTTCCCCTGGTTGACCTGCGGCCCTGGTTCGACGGCTCCGGCCGGGCCGAGGTGGCCGCCCGGATCGACGAGGCCCTGCAGGAGTCCGGTTTCCTGCTCGTCACCGGCCACGGTGTGCCGTCGTCCCTACGGTCCCGCGTCCGCGCCGAAGCACGCCAGTTCTTCGCCTTGCCCGGTGAGGTCAAGCAGCCGTACGCGGTGTCGGTCGGCGGGCGCGGCTGGCTGCCGCCGGGCGCGGAGGCGAACTCGTACGCGGAAGGCGTGGAGTCGCCGCCGGATCTGAAGGAGTCGTACTCGGTCGGTGCCGAAGCGGCGGTCGGCGACCCGTCGGTCGACGACTTCTGGTTCGCCCCCAACGTGTGGCCGGCGGAGGTCCCGGACCTGCGCGACGCGGCGAGCGAGTACATGGGCCGGATGCGGGCTCTGGCCGACGAGCTGCTCACCGTCTTCGCCGCGGCGCTTTCCCTGCCACCGGACCACTTCACGCGGCACACGGGCAACTCCACCTACACCTTCAACATCAACTGGTACCCGCCGCTGACCACGGTGGGCCAGCCGGACAAGGACCAGTTCCGGATCGGCCCGCACACCGACTTCGGCACGGTCACCGTGCTGGACCGGGAGCCCGGCGTCGGCGGCCTCCAGGTGTACACAAAGGACGGTGAATGGGTGGACGCGCCGTACCATCCCGAGGCGTTCACCGTCAACATCGGCGACCTGATGGCTCGCTGGACCGGCGACCGCTGGCGCTCCACCCGCCACCGCGTACTGCCGCCGCACGCCAGCGCGCCGGACGAGGACCTGGTGTCGTTGATCTACTTCTACGAGACCGACCACGACGCCCGGATCACGTCCCTCGGCCCGCCGGTCGGCCACGTCGACTACCCCGAGGTGACCGCTTCGGTCTACCTGAAGGAAAAACTCGACGCCATCACGATGGACTAGGCGTCCAGCACCGCGGCGTCCACCACCGGCGGCAGCGTGGACCACGGGAAGTTGATCCACTGGTCGGTCCGCCGCCACACGTACTCGCACTTCACCATCGAGTGCGATTTCTCGTACAGCACCGCGCACCGGACGTCCGCCACGTGGTCCTGGCAGAAGTCGTGCACCAGCTTGAGCGTCGACCCGGTGTCGGCGACGTCGTCGGCCACCAGCACCTTGGCGCCGGTGAGATCGACCACATTGGGCACTGGCGGCAGCATCACCGGCAGCTCCAGCCGCTCGTCCACACCCGTGTAGAACTCGACGTTCATGACGTGCAGGTTCTTGACGCTCAACGCGTATCCCAGCGCACCGGCGGCGAACAGCCCGCCCCGGGCGATGGACAGGATCAGGTCCGGCCGGAACCCGTCCGCGGCCACCATTTCCGCCAGCTCGCGGGACGCCTTGCCGAACAGGTCCCAAGTCAGGATCTCGCGCTCGTCCATGCCGGCATGCTAACCGCGCTGGTGTGGTCAGCCGCTCATCAGGGCGTCGAAGCTCGGGAAGTCCTCGGCGAGCCGGTTTCCGGTGAAGTTGCCGACCCAGCCCTCGTCGTCGTGGAAGAAGCGGATCGCCACGTAGTCCGGCCGGGTGCCCATGTCGAACCAGTGCGTGGTGTTCGCCGGGACGCTCAGCAGATCGCCCGCGGTGCACAGCATCCCGTACACCTTCCCGTTGACGTGCAGGTAGAACACACCTGAACCGCGGGCGAAGAAACGGTCCTCGTCGTCGTCGTGGGTGTGCTCGGCGAGGAACTTCTGGCGAGCCTTGGCGGCCATCTCGGTCCATTCCGGACTGTCCGACGGGGTCATGTGCAGGGCGTCGACGTACCCGTACCCCTCGGTCTCGATCACCTGGTCGACATGTTCCCGGTAGGCGGACAGCACCTCCTCCGACGGCGGTGTCGCCGACAGCGTGGTGACGATCGGCCACCGGGAGAACCGGACGCCGATCCGCTTGAGCTCGCTTTCGATCTCCGCGGCGTCCTCGGTGCGCGTCAGTACGGTCGACGGGTCCGTGTCGGGCCACACAGTCAGCAGCGTCATACCGCCATTATGAACCGCAACAGCCATTCCAGGCACTCCGTGCGATGCCTGGCCTGCGTCAGGTCCGCGCCCCACACGTACAGCCCGTGCCGGGCCACGATCAACGCCGGGGTGTCGGCCCGGTGGCCCGCTTCGAAACTGTCGCCCAGCACGACCATGTCCTGGCTGTTCGGCACGACCGGGATGGTCACCAGGTCGTCGTGCGCGGACCGGCCGAAGCCCTTGAGCATCTCCATGTCACGCAGCTGAACCCCGTCCGGCCAGCGTTCGGCCGCCAACACGGGCGCGTGCACGTGCACGTGGACGACGGCCCTGGCACCCGAGACCGCGGCGATCCGTGCGTGCAGCCCGGCCTCCGCGGACGGCACGCCTGGCCCGACAGCAGCACCCGACGAGTCGATCTCGACCACGTCCGCGGCGGTCAGTTCCCCTTTGTCCAGGCCGCTCGCGGTGACCGCCAGCCGCAGCGGCTCGTCCCGCAGGCGGACGGACAGATTCCCGGAACTGCCCCGCATCCAGCCCATCGCGGTGTACCGGGCGGCTTCCTTCGCGAGCAGCTCGCCGGCTTCTGGCAGGTTCACGCCAACTCCACACTGACGTCGGCGAACGACCGGATCGCCAGGTGCGGCCCGAAGTCCGCGTCGCCGAACGGCTCACCCGGCCGGGCCAGCCCGACCGTGCGCCAGCCCGCCTCGGCCGCCGCGTCCAGTTCCGCGGGCACGTCGGAGAAGAACACGATCTCCCCGGCGCCCAGGGCGGCGGCGATCGCCTGGTACGACGGAGCCGCCCGTTTCGGCCCGGCGTTGACGGTGTCGAAGTGCGCCATGAACAACCCTGTGACGTCTCCGTCCGTGGACCGGGAGAACGACGCGACCTGGCCGGCGACCGAGCCCGACGAGAACACCGCCAGGTCGACCCCTTTGTCGTGCCAGGCCCGCAGCGCCGGCACGACATCCGGGAAGAACTCGGTCACCAGGTCGCCGTCGGCGTAGCCACGCTCCCAGATCAGCCCCTGCAGGGTCTTCAGCGGCGCGATCTTCTTGTCCTCGGCCATCCACCTGTGCAGCACGGCCACGACTTCGTCAGTGCCGGCGTCCGCACCGAGCCCGCCCAGGGTCTTGATCTGCGCGACGGCGTCGACGACGATCGGATCGGTCGGGTGCTCGGTGATCCACGGGCCGAGCCGGGGCCGGGCGTAGTCGTACAGGACCACGTGCACCTGGCTGGTCGGGGTCAGCGTGCCCTCGATGTCGACGACGACCCATCGCGCGGTCAGCGTGGTCACTGGTTGTGTTCTCCTTCGCGGTAGTACTCGGCCACCAGGCCCGGCTCGAACGGGCCGCGGTCGGTGACGATCGTGGTCACGAAACGCGGCGGCGTCACGTCGAACGCGGGATACAGGCCACGGACTTTGTCGCTGGCCGTCCGCCGGCCCAGCGTGTACCGGACTTCGTCGCCCGACCGGTATTCGATCGGCACATCCGCGCCGGTTGTGACCTGCTGGTCGGGCGCCTGGACCAGGGCGTGGAACGGAACGTGGAAGGCCGACGCGGCCACCGCGAGGGCAAGCGTGCCGACCTTGTTGATCACATGCCCGTCCATGGCGACCCGGTCCGCGGCGGTGACCAGCGCGTCCACCTCGCCGGACTGCAGCACGGCCGCGCCCATCCCGTCGGAGATCAGCGTGGTGTCCACGCCCATCTCACCGAGCGTCTCCGCGGTCAGCCGGGCGCCCTGCAGGTACGGCCGGGTCTCGGTGCAGAAGAAGCGCAAGCGTTTGCCTGCCCGGTGGGCGGCGTTGACGGTCTCGATCAGGTACAGGTCCGCCCAGCAGTGCGTGAGCACACCGCCTTCGTCGGGAAGCAACGCGGCCGCGTGTGTCCCGAGGGAACGACAACGGGACCGGTACAGCTCGTCACCTGCTTGCGCGCCCGCCAAAGTCGACGTCAACAACTCCTCGCCGGCGCCCGTGGCCGCGCTGAGCACGGCGTTGACGGCCTTGCGCAAGTGGTTGTTCGTTGAACGGGTCCGGATCAGCCGTTCGCCCGCCTGTTCCAGAGCCGCGTGGGCAGCGTGCGGACGCATGCCCGCGGCTTCCCGGGCGGCCAGGACCATGCCATACAGCGCGGCGAAGTACGGCCCGGACGACTGGGTGACCATGTCCTCGATCGCGCGGGCGACCTCCTCGACCGTCCGGCACGTCACCCAGTTCCGCTGGAACGGGAACTCCCGCCGGTCGAGGATCAGCACGCCGTCGTCCGTCAGCCGAACACTGTCGGCGAGCACCGGGTCCATCAGCTGTATCCGGTGATCGGCGGGTGTTCGCCGGTCAGGAAGTACGTGCCCACCTCGCGGGCCTTGTAGACCACCGGGTCGTGCAGGGTGAGCGTGCGCGCGTTGCGCCAGAACCGGTCGAAGCCGTACTTGGTGGCGGTCGCGCGGGCACCCATGAACTCGTAGACCTTGGTCGTGGTCTCGTTGACCACCTTGGTGGCGAACACTTTCGCCGACGAGACCGTTACCGCCGTGGTCGCACGCTGTTCCGGCGTCAGGTCCGTGCCGGCCAGGTCCGCGGCCCGCAACGCGTCGGCCGCGCGGTCGGTGAGCAGGCCGGCGGCCTCCACTGCGGCGAACAGTTCGCCGTAGCCGGCGAGGATGTACGGGTCGTCCGTTGACGCGTCCACATTGGACAGAAACCATGGTCGGGTGAGCGACTTGGTGTAGTCGGCGGCCTCGGCCAGCGCGCCCATCGCGATACCCACATAGATCTGGGTGAGCGCGACCTGGAACCCCAGCGCGGCCAAGGAAAGCCGGAGGTTGTCCGGCGGGTTGGCGCCCAGCACGTCGTCCGGGTCGACGGTGACACTGTCGAACACGATGCCGCCGCTGGCGGTCAGCCGCTGGCCGGTGTTGTCCCAGTCGGACGGGTACGAGATGCCCTCGGCGCGGGCGTCGACCGTGAACGTGACCTTCTCGTCGGTGTCCACCGTGGTCGCCGACACCACCAGCCGGTCGGCCACGCTCGCGCCGGTCGCGAACGTCTTGCGACCGTCCACGACGAACCCGTCGTCGGTCGGCGTGAGCCGCAGGGCGGCGTCCAGCGGGTTGGACACGCCGGAGAAGAACCACTCCGGGTTCGCCCGCATCTGCCGCGCCGGCCCCGGGTTGTCGAACAGAGTCGCCCGCCACAGGTGCAGGTAGTGATAACCGATCAGGTGGCCGATGGAGGCGTCCGCGGACGAGACGATCCGCGTCACCGCGTTCGTCGCCTCCTGGTCGGCACTCAGCAACCCGGACGAGCGCAACAGTTCGACCTCGGCCACCGGCGGTCGGTTCGCCTGGTCCCGTTCGGCCGCGTCCGCCCTCAGCTGCGCGGCCACCTCCTCGGCCAAGCCGATCCAGTCCGTCATGCGGCAAATCTAGCCAATCGCTGAAAGATGCGCGATCAGCAAACTTGCGTGTCCCGCACTTTTAGGTATCGTGAGGGTGTGTCAGGACTCCGGGAACGCAAGAAGCAGGCCACCCGCGAGGCGCTGAGCATGGCCGCGCTCCGGCTGGCGATCGCGCACGGGATCGAGAACGTGCTGGTGGAGGACATCGCGGCGGCCGTGGACGTGTCGCCGCGGACGTTCAACAACTACTTCTCCAGCAAGTACGAGGCGATCTGGTGGCGTGAGCTCAACCGGGCGATGGTGATCGGGGACCTGCTGCGGGCCCGGCCGGCGGACGAGCCGCTCTGGGACGGCATCACACATGCCGTGCTCCAGGTGTTCGGCGGGGACGCCACCGCGGCACCGCCGGCGGGCTGGATCGACGGCATCAAGCGAATGATGAGCACCCCGCAGATGCTGGGGGAGGTGCTCAAGGGACAGGTCGCCGTGCAGGACGAGCTGGCGACCGCGATCGCCGACCGCCTGGGGCTCGACCCGTCCAGGGACATGTACCCGCGGGTCATCGCGGGCGCGGTGATGGCCGCGTACCAGACCGCCCGGGACTACTGGCTGGAGATCGAACCGCCGGTGCCGATGGGGCCGCTGATCCTGGAGGCGTTGGCGCAACTGAAGAACCTACAGGGAGGAACACCATGACCATCCTGATCGTCGGGGGCGGCCCGAACGGGCTGATGCTGGCGTGCGAACTGAGACTGTCCGGGGTGCCGGCGATCGTGCTGGAACAGTTGCCGGAACGGTCGAACCAGCCGAAGGCCAACGGCATGGTCGGCCAGGTCGTCCGGTTGATGGACCACCGTGGCCTGCACGAGCGGGTGGGCGCGCCCGTGCCGATGCGGGTGCCCAGGTTCATGTTCGGCGCGCTGCCACTGGAGTTGGACCGGCTGGCGGACAACCCGATCACGATCCTGCCCGTGCCACAACGGCGCCTGGAACAGATGCTGGAGGAACGTGCGCTGGAGTTGGGCGCGGAGATCCGGCGCGGGCATGAGGTGATCTCGTTCGAGCAGGACGAGACGCAGGTCGTCGTGCAGGTGCGTGGACCCGAAGGCGAGTACGAGATGCGCACGCCTTTCCTGGTCGGCGCGGACGGCGCGGCCAGTGTGGTGCGCAAGGAGGCCGGCATCGACTTCCCTGGCGTGACCAATGTGGACACTGTGACCCGGTCGGCGCACGTGTCGCTGCCCGACGGCGCCGTCGTCGACGGAGCGCTGGACGTGCCGGGCTTCGGCCGGATCGGGAACACGGCGTTCACCAGGACTGAGCGCGGTGTCTTCGTGTACTCGCAGTTTGAGCCCGGCCGGCCGATGATCAACACGACCGAATGGTCGTCGTCCGAGCCGGCCGACGACGTGCCCATGACCGTGGCCGAGTTGCGCGCGAGCATCCACCGGGTGCTGGGGGCGGACGTGCCGATCGGCGAACCCGAGCACCCCGGCCCGAACCTGCTGCGCCGGCTGGCCGGCCGCAACACCCGGATCGCGGAAAGGTTCCGGGCCGGCCGGGTGTTCCTGGTCGGCGACGCGGCCCACGTGCACTCGGCGATGGGCGGCCCTGGGCTGAACCTCGGTTTGCAGGACGTGGCGAACCTCGGCTGGAAGCTCGCGGCCGCGGTCAAGGGCTGGGCGCCGGACGGGCTGCTGGACACGTACGAGTCGGAACGGCGTCCGTTGGCCGAACGGGTGGTCATGCATTCGATGGCACAGTCGGCGTTGGTGGCACCTGGGCCGGAGGTCACCGCGTTGCGTGAGCTCTTCGAGGAGCTGTTGCGCGACGAGTCGACGTTGCGGCACGTCGCGGAGACCATGGCCGGCTCGGACGTCCGCTACCTGTCCGGCGACCATCCGCTGGTCGGCCGGTTCCTGCCGGACATCCCGTTGGCCGACGGGCGGATCGCCGAGCTGATGCGGTCCGGCCGGCCGGTGCTGCTCGACTTCGCCGGGGTGGACGTGCCCGAGGGCTGGCGCGACCGGGTGGACGTGGTCGCGGTGCGGTCGCCGGCGGCGCCGGCCGGAGCAGTGCTCGTCCGGCCGGACGGGTACGTCGCGTGGGCCGGCGACGATGTCCACAATGGACTTCCGGAATCGTTGGCGATGTGGTTCGGTACGCCGAAACACATGGCCGTCACGCCATAGGTGAAGTCGCTGTCCGTGTGCGTTCGGGTGCGGTGGGTGGTCGCGGTAGCGGGACGTTATGGGATCGCAACCGGCGGGGCGTCACTATTCCCACATTGCTCTGATCAGACCAATGTGGACTTCGAGGGAATAGGCCGGTTGTCTGATTGAGCGGCGGTCACCGGCGGGATGTGCTTCGTAAAGCACGACCTATGGGATCCCCACGAAGGGTTTTCGCCGTGACCACAGCCAGATCCAGAGCCGGCATGGCGGTGCTCGCACTGAGCACCGCCCTGTTCGGCCTGTCCACGCCCGCCGCGTTCGCGCAGCCACCCGCCGAGCAGCCCGTGCCGGCTTCGGACAAGCAGCTCGACGCGCGGGACCGCGCGCTCGTGGCAGCCGCCGAACAAGAGGGGCGGCCCGAGGTGTCCATCCTGGTGGCCGCCGAGAAGGGCCGGTCGGACGCGGCAGCGGCCGAGTTGCGCTCGATCGGCGCGAAGGTGCGGTCCACCGAGAAGGACGTGGACTACATCAAGGCGACCCTGTCGCCCGAAGCGGCCAGGAAGGCCGCCCGGCTCGACTCGGTCCGGTCGATCGACGTCGACGGCCTGATCGCGCAGGACGACCCCAAGGAGGCCGGCGCGGGCAACCCGCTGCCGCAGCCGGCACCGGGCGCCAACACCCCACGGTCGAACCCGTACATGCCGACCCGGGACACCCACGCCGCCCAGTTCGGCCAGCTGTTCCCGTTCTGGGACGGCAAGGACGTCACCGTGGCCATTCTGGACAGTGGCATCGACCTGGACCACCCGGCGCTGGCCAAGACCAGCCGCGGCGACCGCAAGATCACCGACTGGTACGACGCGAACGCCCCCGACTCCGGCGACGGCACCTGGGTGGCCATGTCCCAGGACACGCACACCGGCCAGTTCACCGTCGGCGGGAAGACCTGGACCGCGCCCGCCACCGGCGGCCCGTACAGCGTCGGCGTGTTCAGCGAGACCAACGGCGCCAGCGACCTGGGCAGCGCCGGCAGCGAGCTCGGCGGTGACGTCAACCGTAACGGCGTCCGGGGCGAGAAGATCGGCGTGCTACAGGACGTCACGACCAAAGAGGTCCGGGTCGACCTGAACGGCAACGGCGACTTCACCGACGACAAGCCGATGATCGACTACAAGGTCAAGCAGGACGTCGGCTTCTTCGGCACGGACAACCCGGCCACGGACGTGGTCGAGCGCGTCGCGTTCGTCGTGCAGACGGACAAGTCCGTGTACGGCACTGAAGACACCCCGTTCGTCGACATCGGCATCGCGGGTGCCGAGCACGGTTCGCACGTCGCCGGCATCGCGGCGGGCAACGACCTGTTCGGCGGCAAGGTGGAAGGCGCCGCGCCGGGTGCGAAGCTCATGTCCGTCAAGGCATGCCTCACCACGACTTCGTGCACGGACAGCGGCCTCACCGACGGCGTGCTGTACGCGGCGCGTAACGGCGCCGACGTCGTGAACATCTCCATCGGTAGCCTGCCGGCGCTCAACGACGGCAGCTCCGCGCGGGCGCAGATCTACAACCGGATCATCGCGCAGTACAACGTGCAGCTGTTCATCTCGGCCGGCAACGACGGTTCCGGCGCGAACACCGTCGGCGACCCGTCGGTGGCCACGGACGCGGTGAGCGTCGGCTCGTACATCACCTCCGCGACCTGGCTGTCGAACTACGGTTCGGAGACCAAGCAGCGCGAGAACCTGCACCCGTTCTCGTCCCGTGGCCCGAGTGAGAACGGCGGTTTCAAGCCGAACATCGTCGCTCCCGGCTCCGCGATCTCGACCGTACCGCGCTGGAACCCGGGCGCGGCGGTGCCTGGCACGTACGACCTGCCGGCCGGCTACGCGCACCTTCAGGGCACGTCGATGGCAGCCCCGCAGGCGACCGGCGCGGCGGCCCTGCTGATCAGCGCGTACAAGGCGACCCACGGCGGCAAGCGCCCGCCGGTGGCGCAGCTGCGGACCGCGATCTACTCGTCCGCCCGCTACATCGACGAGTTCGGCGCGTACGAGCAGGGCAACGGCCTGTTCGACGTGTTCGGCGCGTTCTTCCTGCTGCAGCTCGGCCCGAACACCGACACCGTGACCAGCTCGGTGGAGGTGCACACGGTGCTGTCCGACGGGCTGGCCAAGCCGGGCATCGGCGTCGGCATCCACGACCGCGAGGGCGTGACGGCCGGCAAGAAGTACGTGCGGACGTACACGTTCACGCGGACCACGGGGTCGCCGAGCCCGCAGTTCTACCGGCTCCGCTGGCAGGGCGACGACGGCACGTTCTCGTCGCAGCACAACGTCTGGCTGCCGCTGAACCAGCCGGTGAAGGTGGACGTCCAGGTGAACCCGCGGGACACGGGCATCCACTCGGCGATCCTGCAGCTGGACAACCCGTTCACGCTCGGCGTCGACAGTCCGATCCTGAACACGGTGTTCGCGCCGCAGGAACTCAACGCCCGCAACGGGTTCTCGTACAGCGCCAACGGGAAGATCGACCGCAACGAGTTCAAGTCGTTCCTGGTGCGTGTCCCGCAGGGCACGACCGGTCTGAAGATCGACCTGACCGGCGGTGGCGCGGCCGGCAAGGGCCAGGTCCGGTTCATCCGGATCGACCCGAGGGGCATCCCGACCGAGTACCCGGTGAACTCCACGATCTGCTACAACCCGGACGCGGGCGGCGGCTGCGCCACCGGCTCGCCGACCTCCCGCACGGTGACCAACCCGATCCCCGGTGTCTGGGAGTTCTACGTGGAGGCCCGCCGGACCTCGGACGTGCCCGCGGCGCCGTACTCCATCACGGCGACGGCGATCACGACCCAGGTCACGCCGAACCCGGACGTCATCCCCAGCCTGCAGGCGGGTGTGCCGCTGGCGCGTAGCTACTCGGTGGCGAACTCGGCGGGTGCCTTCAACGGCAAGCTGGCCGGCGGCCCGCTGAGCAGCGTGCTGAACCTGCGGCCGACCATCGCGGAGGGGAAGCAGTCCCAGTTCCCGATCACCGTGGTGCCGGGCTCGACGTCGTTGCGGGTGACGACCGGCAACCCAAGTGTGGCCGCGTCCGACCTTGACCTGTATCTGTTCAACTGCACCACCGGCAGTTGTGTGCAGACGGCCGTGAGCGGCGGCGCGACCGCCGACGAGCAGGTCACCATCAACAACCCGGCGCCCGGCCGGTGGATCGCCCTGGTGGTCGGCTTCGCGGTGCCCGGCGGCACCACGGACTTCGACTACGCCGACATGTTCAGCTCGCCCACCCTGGGCACGGTGTCCATCACGGACACTGACGCCCAGCGTGCGACGGGTGCCACGTGGACGGCGTCGGCGACGGTCACGGCGGCCTCCGTGCCCCCGGCCGGCCGGAAGCTGCGCGGCGACATCAACGTCCGCACCAGCGACGGCTCGATCGTCGGCGGCGGTGTCGTGCAGATCGGCTCGGTGAGCTAGGTGCCAATGGTGAAGCCCCTCGGATCCGCCGAGGGGCTTCACCATGTGCAACCGGTTCGACCGGTATACCGTCCTTGGGCTATGAGGTCCTTCGCGGTGATCCTGGTGGTCGTGCTGGCCGCCGGCTGTGGCGCGCGCCAGGAGCCCGCGAGCGTACCGAGTTCCGTTCCCCAGACCCAGGAGCCTTCCGTGCGCGGCACCGGACTCATCGTGTCCACTGTGGACGGCAAGGCCGACGAGGTCGCCACGGCGGTGACCGCGTTGGGCGGACGGGTCGTCGCCAGTGACGCGAGCGTCGGCTACCTGAGAGTGAGCGTCCCCAGTGACGTTGTGTCAAAAGTGAAGGCGCTGCCCGGGGTCACCGCGGTCCAGGTTGAGGGACTGGTCGACCGTGGCGGACCGCCCTCGTGAACCGAGGTCCACGAGGACGGCGGACTCCCTCCTAGAAAGTCACGTCACTGCACAGGTAGAAGGCCTCCGCGCTGTCCGGCTGCTGGCGCTGCCAGATCGTGAAGATCACGTGCCGGCCGGTACGGGCCGGCAGCCGGGCCGAGATCGAGTAGATGCCGTTGGACAACGACGGGTTCTGCACGGTGTTGAACACCTCAAGGTCGGACCACCGCAGCGGAGTGAGCGGGTTGTAGCCGTTCTTCGTGATGTACGACGTCCAGATCCCGAGGTGCGCGGCGGTTTCCTTGATCGTCATGGTGATGCTGGCACCGGAGGTGAGCTTGGTGGCCGGCCAGTCGTTGCGGGCCAGGTTGATGCCCGCGTACTTGGCCCGGCCGGCGCCGCACAGCTGGCCGTCCGGGATCAGGGCCTGGGAGTTCCCGCCGGCGTTCGGCAGGTTCACCTCGTTCCAGTCGTAGAACGGCTGGGTGCCGCCGGCCGCGATAGCGGCCTTGCACGCGGCCGACTGTGGGTTCTCCGGGCTTTCGTTGAATCGGCACTGCCATGTCCGGCTCGGCGGATTCATGGTGGTGCCGTGCGCGCTCGCCGACGTGACCGGCAGCACCGCGGACAGCAGGATGGGCAGGGCGCCGGCGAAGGCCACGAGGGCGGCGCGATAACGCTTGGGCATGACGTCTCCTTGCAGGATGTCATGTAGTCGTCGCGCCCCGACCCATGAAAAGAGAAGTGCCTCCGATTCTGAATTGGTCTAGTCCACCGTGGCTAGCGCCATTCGGGCTAACCCATCCCACCTTCCTACGGCGCCGCGCCGGGCCCGCCGGGGGTCGAGCCCTTCGGCTTCTTGGACTTCCTGTTCCGGCCGCCCTGCGCCGGGGGCCCACCGGGCTGCTGGGCCACCCCCGCGTTCCCGTTCTCGCTGCCGGCCGCGTTCCCGGTCTGGGCTCCGGGCACGGACTCGGTGACCGTCACGGTCGTCGACGGCTTCGGCTCGGCCACCGCCTGCTGCGACCGTCGGGCGGGTTGTTGTTGCGCCGGCGGCCCGGGTACCTGCGACGGGACCACCTGGCCGAGCGTCGAACCGACGGCGCCACTGTGCCCAGGGGGCGGCTGGGGGACCGGCTCGCCGGATAGCGTGGACGCCCACAGCGCGACCACGCCCGCGGCCACCCCGGCGCTGACCGTGGCGACGGCCGCGACCCGCGGGAACCGCCGGGTACGGACGATCGGGGTGGTCGGCCGGTCGGCGCGGAGCATCTCGGCGCACTCGTCGGCCGAGGGGCGATCCGCCGGATCGTTGCGCGTCATCAGCTCCAACGCCGTCGTGATCGACGCCGGCACGCCGATCGGGATCCGTGGCCGGCGGCTGATCCGCGCCAACACCGTCTCGGCTTCCAGGCCGGGATACTCGACCTCGCCGGTCAGGCATTCCAGCAGCACCAGGCCGAGCGCGTAGATGTCGGCGGGCGGCCCGACCGTCGTCCCCAGGACCTGTTCCGGCGACAGGTACGCGGCCGTCCCCACGAGCCGGTCGGACGCGGTGATCCCACTGCGCGCCAACAACTTCGCCAATCCGAAGTCGGCCAGGTGCGGCCGTGAAGCCGAGTCGAGCAGCACGTTGCCCGGCTTGAGATCCCGGTGCACCACACCGCGCGCGTGCACGTACGCCAACGCGTCCGCCAGGTCCGCGCCGAGCGTGCGGGTCTCCTCCACACCCAGTGGCCCGGCGTCGATCCGGCGGCCGAGATGCTGGCCGTCGACCAGTTCGAGGACGAGGAACGGCTCGCCGTGGACGCATCCCGAGTCGTAGACCTTGACCAGGCCGGGGTGGTCGAATCCGGCGAGCAGCGTGGCCTCGTCCTCGAACCGCACCCGACCCACCGGGTCGGCGTGCGGCTGGAAGATCTTGACCGCGACCTCGCGACCCAGCCGCTGATCCCATGCCCGCAGGACCCGGGCGGTGCCGCCACGTCCGAGCTGCGCGATCAGCTTGTAGCGATCAGCCAGCACGGGCGCGGCGCGTCCGCCGGATTCCTCGTACATCTGGGCCACACTAGTGACTATGGATCTCAAGTCCATAGCGCACCACCTCTATGCCCTGCGACCAGGTGAATTCATGGCCGCCCGGACGGAGTACGCGCGTGCGGCGAAAGAAGCGGGCGACAAGGAGGCCGCGGAGAAGATAGCCAAGTTAAGAAAGCCGTCCCAGGCGGCGTGGGTGCTCAACCTGCTCGCCCGGCGCGCGCCCGCGGAGCTGAAGCGCCTGGCCAACCTGGGCGCCGCGTTGCGGGACGCCCACGGCCGGTTCGACGGCGAGACGATCCGCGAGCTCTCCCAGCAACGCCGGCAGGTGGTGCGCGCGATGGTCACGCAGGTTCGGTCCATCGCGAACGACGAGGGGCAGAAGCTCAGCGACACCGTTCTGCGGGATGTCGAATCCGTGTTCACGGCGGCGCTCGCCGACCCGGCGGTGACCGAGACCCTGATGACCGGCACCCTGGCCGCCACCGCCGACCTGGCCACACCGGAGGGCTGGCCGGACGCGTCGCCACCGGTCGTCGACGAGGTCGCGCTGCGCCGCGAGCAGCGCGCCGAACGCCGCCGCCAAGATCTGGGCCGGGCCCGAGCTGAAGCCCAGCACGCCGCCGAAGTCCGCGAGCGGGCCCAGAACGCCCTGGCCCACGCCGAACAAAAAGCCGAACGCGCGGCCACCCAGGTCCGAGACCTCGAAGCGGACCTGGAACGAGCCCGTACCGCGGAAAAGGAAGCGAACAGCGAAGTCAGAGAAACCCGAACGGTGTTCAGAACGGCCGAAAAAGCCGCCGAACGAGCCCGTCGAGCCCTGGAAACCCTCGAAAACTCGCCCTGACTACGGCACGACCTGGCGCAAGGCTTCGACGGCGCCGGCGCGGTGCTCGTCCCAGAGGTGCGCGACTTTGGCTGTGTCCTTTGCGCGGATCGCCTCGATTATCGCGTTGTGCTCGTGGTGCACTCGGTCTCTGTGTTCGGGCACGCTGTAGTACAGCGCGCGGTAGGCGTCTGTGGCGTCCCAGAGGACTCGGACCAGACGGGTCAGCCGGGGCATTCCGGCGGCTTCGAGCACGATGAAGTGGAATTGGCGGTTCGCCGCGGCCATCGCCACTATGTCGCCGGCCTGGGCGGCTTTTTCGATATCCGCCTTGGCCTGGAGCAGGCGGTCGATGTCGGTGTCGGTCAGCCGGGGGACGGCCCGGACGGTCGCCTCGGTTTCCAGCAGTTCGCGGATTCGGTAGACCTCCAGCAGGTCGTCCAGGGAGAGGTCGGCGACCTGGTAGCCGTGGTGCGGCCGGTACGTGACCTGGCCTTCGCCCTCCAGGGTCCGCAGCGCCTCCCGCAACGGGACCCGGCTGACGCCGAGGCGTTCGGCGAGGGCGTCCTGCCGGATCGGGGAGCCGGCCGCCATCTCGCCGGTCAGGATCAGCCGGCGCAGCTCGTCCAGCACGAATTCCTGGGCCGTCGGCGGGCGCTTGGTCACCGGCCGAGCCTATCATTGGAGAATTGATATTGTATCCAACCCTGGCTAGCCTGCTGGTCATGACTGGTATCCCGCCCCTGGACCTCGTCGCCGCCGACGACCTGTTCTCCGACGAGGAACGCGCGATCCGTGACACCGTGCGCCGGTTCTGCGCCGAACACGTCCGCCCGCACCTCGCCGAGTGGTTCGAGCAGGGCGTGATCCCAGCTCGTGAACTGGCCGTCGAGCTGGGCAAGCTCGGTGTCCTCGGGATGCACCTTGACGGCTACGGCTGCGCGGGCACCAACGCGGTGTCCTACGGCCTGGCGTGCCACGAGCTGGAGGCGGCCGACTCCGGTATCCGCAGCCTGGTGTCCGTTCAGGGGTCGCTCGCCATGTACGCGATCCACGCCTACGGCAGCGACGAGCAGAAGAACGAATGGCTGCCGGCCATGGCCACGGGCGAGAAGATCGGCTGTTTCGGCCTGACCGAGGCGGACTTCGGCTCCAACCCCGGCGGGATGCGCACCACCGCCAAGAAGGACGGCGCCGACTGGGTGCTCAACGGCACCAAGATGTGGATCACCAACGGTTCTGTGGCCGACGTGGCCATCGTGTGGGCCCGCGCCGACGAGGGTGTTCGTGGGTTCGTCGTGCCCACGTCGACCAAGGGGTTCACGGCGAACACCGTGCCCGGCAAGCTCTCCCTGCGCGCGTCGGTCACGAGCGAGCTCGTGCTGGAGGACGTGCGGCTGCCCGCGGCCGCGGTCCTGCCGAAGAGCAAGGGCCTGTCCAGCCCGCTCGGCTGCCTCAACGAGGCCCGGTTCGGGATCGTGTTCGGCGCGTTGGGCGCGGCCCGTGACTGCCTGGAGACGGCGATCGCGTACGCGAACGACCGAGAGGTCTTCGACAAGCCGCTCAGCGCATATCAGCTGACTCAGGAAAAGCTCGCCGAAATGGCGCTTGAGCTGGGCAAAGGCATGCTGCTGGCGGAACGGATCGGCCGGCTGAAGGACAGCGGGACACTCCGGCCGGAGCACGTCAGCATGGGCAAGCTGAACAACGTCCGGGCGGCCATCCAGATCGCCCGGGAGGCCCGCACGATCCTCGGCGCGAACGGCATCACCCTTGAGTACCCGGTGATGCGGCATGCGAACAACCTCGAATCAGTGCTTACCTACGAGGGGACGAGCGAGGTCCACTTGCTCGTCATCGGCCAGGCGCTCACAGGCGTGAGCGCGTTCAGGTAGTTCACGCAGTTCCGGTAGGAGGAGCAATGGCGGCGTTGTGGCACCCGTTCTCGGACATGGGTGCGGTCCAGCAGAACGGTGAGTTCGTCGTCGCCCGCGGCGAGGGTGTGTACGTCTACGACACGGACGGGCGTAAGTACCTCGACGCGACCGCCGGCCTGTGGTTCGTGAACGTCGGGCACGGCCGGGCGGAGATCGCCGACGCCGCGGCCGGCCAGATGCGGGACATCGCCGCCTACTACACGTTCGGGGACGTGGCCACGCCGTCGACGATCGCGTTGGCTGAGCGGCTGGCGTCGATCTCGCCGATGGCCGCCACGAAAGTGTTCTTCACCAGCGGCGGGTCGGACTCGATCGACAGCGCGGTCAAGCTCGCCCGCCGCTACTGGCACGAGCTGGGCCGGCCGGACAAGGCGATCGTGATCGGCCGGGAGCGCGCGTACCACGGCACCCACGTCGGCGGCACCGCGCTGGCCGGGATCCAGCCGAACCGGGACGGCTACGGCGAGCTGATGCCCGACGCGGCCACGGTCAGCTGGGACAAGGCCGACGGGTTGCGTGAGGCGATCGAGCGGCTGGGCGCGGACCGGATCGCGGCGTTCTTCTGCGAGCCGGTGATCGGCGCGGGGGGCGTGTACCCGCCGCCGGACGGCTACCTGGCCGAGGTCCGCCAGGTGTGCCGGGACAACGACATTCTGTTCGTCGCGGACGAGGTGATCACCGGGTACGGCCGGATCGGCGGCGCGTGGTTCGCCAGCGCCCGGTTCGACCTGGATCCGGACATGATCACCACCGCGAAGGGGCTGACCAGCGGATACCTGCCGATGGGCGCGCTGCTGGTGGCGGGCCGGGTGGCCGAGCCGTTCCACCGGGCCGGCGCCGGGGTGTGGTGGCGGCACGGCTACACGTACTCCGGGCACGCCACGAGCGCCGCGGTCGCCATGGCCAACCTGGACATCGTCGAGCGGGAGGACCTGCTCACGTCGGCCGCCCGCCTGGAGTCCACATTGGACAAAGAGTTGGCGGTCCTGGCCGGGCACCCGGCGGTCGCCGAGGTCCGCAGCGGCTTCGGCGCGGTCGCGGCCGTTCAACTGGCGGAAGCGGCCAACGCGCTGAAACTGGTCCGACTGGCCCGGCAGCACGGCGTGTCCACCCGCGCGGTCGGCACGGGTGGACTGCAGATCTCGCCGGCACTGACCATGACCGACGCCCAGGTCGTCGACCTCGTCACCGGCCTGCAGGCCGCACTGGCAGCTCTCTAGGAAGCGCGCTGTTACGTCGGCGTTATGTGCGGCGTGGCACCGTGTCCGGGGAGGGGGCAGTATTGATGCGGGTGCTGCTTGCGGAGGACGAGAGCGGATTAGCGGCCGCGGTCGCGGACGGGCTGCGGGACAACGGCATGGCGGTGGACGTCGCGCCGGACGGTGGCGCGGCGCTGGCCAAGCTCGACGCCAACGACTACGACGTGATGATCCTGGACCGGGACCTGCCTGTGGTGCACGGCGACGTGGTGTGCCGCTCGCTGTCGCAGGATCCGGCCGCGCCCATGGTGCTGATGCTGACCGCGGCGGCGGAGCTGTCCGACCGGCTGGACGGGTTGCAGCTCGGCGCGGACGACTATCTGGCCAAGCCGTTCGCGTTCGCCGAGCTGGTGCTGCGGGTTCGGGCGCTGGCCCGGCGGGGCCGCGGGCGGGCGCCGGTGTTCGCGCGGCAGGACTTGGTGATGGACACGCTGCGCCGGGCGGTGGCCCGCAGTGGTCAGCCGATTTCCTTGTCGGTCAAGGAGTACGGCGTCCTCGAAGTGTTGCTGGCGGCGGACGGCGGGGTGGTCAGCCACGAGGAACTGTTGGAACGGGTGTGGGACGAGTACGCCGACCCGTTCAGCAACTGCGTGCGCGTGACGATGAACCGGTTGCGGCGCAAGCTCGGTGATCCGCCGATGGTGGAGACGGTCACCGGCGCGGGCTACCGGATTCCATGAGACCGTTGTCGACCTGGTGGCACCGGCCCAGGCTGACCATCCGGATGCGGTTGACCCTGACCTACGGGTCGATGGTGCTGCTCGGTGGGACGCTGCTGATCGGCGGGGCGGTGGCGCTGGTGGACAAGGACCTGTTCGCGCCCCTGCCACCGTCCTTGCTCCCACAGAAGAAGCTCGCGCTGGCCGATCTGATCGTGCCGGCCGAGGTGCTCGTCCAGGTGCTCGTCAAGTACCGGCAGTTGGCTCCGGTCATCACCTGGTTCATCAACACGAGGAACGGCAGCACCACCGCCATCGAGACGCAGTTGCGTGAGCGACTGCGCGATGAGGCGATCAGTCGGCTCGTCGAGTCGTCCGGGGTGCTGCTCGGTGGGCTGGCCCTGTTCTCGGTGGCGGCCGGCTGGTGGATCGCCGGGCGCGTGGTGCGGCGGCTGAAACGGGTCACCGAGGCGGCGCGTAGGGCCAGCGAGACGACCTTGCACGAACGGCTGAACTTGCCTGGCCCGCCGGACGAACTGACGGAACTGGGTGACACGTTCGACGCCATGCTCGAACGGCTGGACACGGCGTTCGACGCGCAGCGGCGGTTCGTCGCCAACGCCAGCCACGAACTGCGCACGCCGCTGTCGGTGACCCGCGCCGTGGTGGACGTGACCTTGGCCAAAGCGGACCCCACCGTCGACCAGTTGCGCGCCATGGGTGTCGAGGTGCAGCGGGCGACCATTCGCGCGGAACGGCTGATCGCGGGCCTGCTCGCGCTCGCGCGCAGCGAGTCCGCGGTGCAGCAGGTCGGCAGCGACGATCTCGCGGATCTGGCGATGGAGGCGTTGGACGCGGTGCGCGGCGAGATTCGTCGGAACGGCCTGACCGTGACCACCGAGCTGGCTCCTGCGCCGGTGCACGGCGATATCGCGCTGCTGTCCCGCGCGGTCGCCAACCTGGTGGAGAACGCGGTGCGGCACAACGTCAGCGCCGGCCGCGTGCACGTGCTCACCCGCGCCAGCACTTCCCCATCGGACCATGGCGTCGTGCTGGAGGTGAGCAACACCGGGCCAGTCGTGCCGCCTGCGGACATCGACCGGTTGTTCGAGCCGTTCTATCGGGCCGACCGGTCCCGGTTGCACAGTGAGGGATTCGGGCTCGGATTGTCCATTGTCCGCGCGGTGGCCGCGTCGCACCGCGCCACGGTGCGTACCCGGCCCCGGCCGGGTGGCGGGCTGACGGTGACGTTGTGCTTCGGTGGCTGGCGATAACAGCGGGTTAACCGATGTCGAGACCGCCGTGTTAGGCGTTCCCCGGCACGCTGGTGGGTGTTCGCAGTTTCCGAGATAGGGGAGATTCATGGAATTGCGTCGTTTCCTGCCGCTCGCGGCCGGGGTGGCTGCCGTGCTGGCCACAGCCGTGCCGGCCACCGCGTCGACGGCACCGATACAGCTCACGATGCCCGCACCGACCGGTCCCGACGCCATCGGCACGGTGTCGCTGCACCTGGTGCAGGCCGGGCGCCCGGACCCCTGGGTGCCGGGCCAGACGCGCGAGCTGATGGTGAGCCTGTGGTACCCGGCCCGCCACGCCGATCGCTACCCGACCGTGCCGTACATGACGCCGGGCGCCTGGTCGTCGTTCGAGCACAATCGTGGGATTCCCGCGGACTCGGTGGTGGTGCCGCAGACCGCCGGCCATGACGGTGCGCCCGTGGACCGCCACCCGGGTGGCCTGCCGGTGATCCTGTACTCGCCGCCGTCGACCGGTGACCGTGCCGTCAACACCGCGCTCGTGCAGGAGTTGGCCAGCCGCGGCTACCTGGTCGCGACGGTCGACCACACGTACAGCGACGACGAGGTCGAGTTTCCGGACGGCCGGGTCGCGCAGCGGGTCCTACCGAACGACCAGACCCTCCAACAGCTCACCGACGAGGTGGCGGAGCGGGACAAGGACACCCGGTTCCTGCTGGACGAGCTGACCGCGATCGACCACGGCGCCAACCCGGACGCCGAACGTCACCCGCTGCCGCAAGGCCTGTGTGGTGCGCTCGACCTCAACCGGGTGGGCATGTTCGGCCACTCGTTGGGCGGGGCCACCACGTTCGCGACCATGCTCGACGACCCGCGGATCAAGGCAGGCGTCGACATGGACGGCACGCTGTTCGGGCCGGTCGTCACCGCCGGCCTGAACCGCCCGGCCATGCTGTTGGCCCACCAGGACAAGACCCGGGACACCGACCCGAGCTGGGGCCCGTTCTGGAACGCCTCGACCGGCTGGAAACGCGACTTCCAGCTGCAAGGTTCCCGGCACCTCTCGTACTCCGACGCGGAGGTCATCTTCCCGCAGACGGCGTCGGTGATGGGCCTGACGCCGGTCCAACTCGCCGCCATCATCGGCACGATCGACCCGGCGCGGGCGATCAAGGTCCAGTCCAGCTATGTGGACGCGTTCTTCGAGCTGCACCTGCGTCACCACGACGAGCACCTGCTCGACGGCCCGTCGCCGCGGTTCCCGGAAATGTTGTTCCAGCCCTGATCTAGGCGGCCGGCTTGCGGGACGTGGTCAGCGGCCAGAGCAGCCAGATGCCGGTGATCAGGGCGAGTTTGGGCATCATGCCCTGCCACAGGGCCGTCGTGTGCTGTGGCGTGCTGACCATGAAGATCAACACCGCCATGACCGCGCAGGCGATGCCGCACGCGAGTACGCACTTGCCCCATTCCCGCCACTCATGACGCACCCGCTCCGGCCCTGACTTCGGCGGCTTCCACGGCGCCGGGCCGTTCGCGAAGCGGTGGGCGAACCGCTGGTCCGCCCACCGCATCATGCTGTGTCCGAACGCGACACTGAAGCCGAGGTACGCCGCGGCCAGGCCGTGCGTGAAGCTCGCCTCGGCGCCCTTGCCCAGGTCGATCACCGTGACCACGAGCAGGACCACATCCACGAGCGGCACACAGATCAGTAGGACCTTGCTCACTGTCCGCCAGCGCAGCAGGTACCGCGTCGCCAGCCCGGCGGCGAGGAACACCCAGAACCCGATCTCGCACGCCCCGATCACCATCAGCATGTGTCCAGCGTGGCCGGTCGGCGCCGGCGAATCGTCAGGCGGACGAACGGCCGCCGGTCATCCCTTCGAAGGACCGCCGGCGCCGGGCGGATGTGTTCTGATGGGGTGTGCTCTTCGGGCAGTCGATCTCCCGCCTCAGCGAACGGCCCTGGTGGGATCGGTGGATCGCGGTGTCCTCGCTGCTGCTCGGCCTGCTGTACCTCACCGACCTCGGCTCGGTGAGCCCGGGTTTTCCGCCGTCGCCGCTGTGGCTGCACTGGGTGTTCCTGTTCGTGATCTGCGTCGCCCAGACGTTCCGCCGGACCAGGCCGCTCGCCGCGCTGGTCGCCGGCCTGGTGGTGTTCGCCGCCGACAACGCGACCGGGCCGAGCACCCCGGTCATGATCGTCTTCCTCGACCTGTTGTTCTGTGGCACGCTGCACAGCTCACCCCGCGCCGCCCGCTGGATCGTGCGGGCGGTGGTGGGCTTCGTGTTCGCGGTCGTGGTGGTCGCCGCGGTGGTGCTGCACAACTTGCGCGCCACGGTCGGGATCGGGCTTGGCGTGTTCAGCCTGGTGATCGTGCCGGTGTGGTGGGCGTTCAACATCCGGCAGCACAAGGAGATCGCCGAGCGGGAACGGGCGAGCGCCCGGCAGTTGGCCCGGATCAACGAGTTGGACCGGCAGGCCGCGGTCACGGCCGAACGCGCCCGGATGGCCAGGGACCTGCATGACGTCGTCGCCGGTCACCTGTCCGCCATCGCGATCCAGTCCGAGGCGGTACTGTCCATCATGGACTCCAAGCCGGAGCTGGTGCGTTCGGTGTTGAAGTCGGTGCGGGCGAACAGCGTCCAGTCGTTGACGGAGATGCGGGCGATGATCGAGGTGCTGCGGGACGGCGAGGACGCGCGGACCGCGCCGGCCCGGCTGGCCGACCTGGACCGGCTGGTGTCGTCCGCCCGCGCCGGCGGGCTCACGGTCGACGTCGAGTGGTCCGGAGTGGACGGCCTGCCGGTCGCGGTCGACCTGGCCGCGTACCGGATCATCCAGGAGGCGTTGACCAACGCGATGAAACACGCGGCCGGCGGGTCCGCACGGGTGTGCGTCGCGGTGGCCGGCGCCGAGCTGGTGGTGGAGGTGACCAACTCGCTCACCGGCCCGTCGACTGGCGGCACCGGCACCGGACTGGTGAGTATGCGGGAACGAGCACACGCCGTCGGCGGCTCGCTGATCGCCGGCCCGGGATCCGGCGGCTGGCAGGTGCGCGCGGTGCTGCCTACGGGAGGTCTGACGTGATACGGGTGCTGGTCGCGGACGACCACGCGGCGATCCGGGCGGGTCTGGTGATGATCCTGGACGGCGCCGAGGACATCACTGTCGTCGGCGAGGCCGGTGACGGCGCCACGGCCGTCCAGATGGCCCGGAATCTGCGCCCGGACGTGGTGCTGATGGACATCCGGATGCCGAACATGGACGGCATCGCCGCGACCAGGGAGCTGACCCAGGACGCCGTGTGCGACGTGGTCGTGCTGACCACGTTCGACCTGGACGAGTACGTGCACGGCGCGTTGCGGGCCGGCGCCGCCGGGTTCCTGCTGAAGTCGGTCGAGGCGGTCCGGCTGGTGGAGTCGGTCCGCCTGGTCGCGGCCGGCGACGGGGTGATCGAGCCGAGCGTGACCCGCCGCCTGCTGCGGACGTTCGCGGCGGCCGTGCCCAAGCCGGTCAGCACCCCGGCCGGTCTGGACCTGCTCACCGAGCGTGAGCGTGAGGTCCTGGTGTGTCTCGGCGAGGGCCTGTCGAACCATGAGATCGGCAAACGGCTTTTCATCGGCGAGACGACCGTCAAGACGCACGTGTCCCGCGTGCTCACCAAACTCGACCTGCGGTCCAGGGTGCAGGCGGCGATTCTGGCCCAGGAAGCCGGCCTGATCTCTGACACGGCGTAACAAGGGAATCTCACAGAGTGCGTTACTAACCGCCCACATGATGAGATAACGAGTGAGCGTGTACGGACCTGTGACTCGGGTTGCCTAGGGTCCGTTCACGTCACCTGATCGGCCGAACACGGGTAGGTGCTGTGTCTGACCCCTTACCGCTCGACGGCGGTGTCGCGCCCACTGCGGCGCGCTCGCTGCCGGCTGCTCTGTGGCGCGCGATCAGGGCGGACAAGTGGACGTTCACCTGCGCGGTCATCGTCGTCGTGATCGTGCTCATGGCCCTCGGCGCGGACCTGTGGGTGTCGATCGAGGGGCAGAACCTCGACCCGGACATCCACAACCTGACGAACGGCGTGCCGATCGGGTCGCTCGGCGGGGTCAGCGGGTCGCACTGGTTCGGCGTCGAGCCGCTGACCGGGATCGACCTGTTCGCCCTGGTCGCGCACGGCGCCCGGGTGTCGCTGCTGGTCGGGCTGGCCTCGACGCTGCTGGCCACGTTCCTCGGCGTGCTGATCGGCGCCAGCGCCGGGTACCTGGGCGGCTGGTGGGACCGGCTGGTGACGTGGTCGGCGGACGTGTTCCTCGGGTTCCCGTCGCTGATCTTCATGATCGCCCTCGGCGCGGTCACCCCGATCCAGTTCCCCCGGCAACTGCTGATGATCGTGGTCCTCGGGATCTTCGGGTGGCCACGGGTCGCCCGGATCGTCCGCGCCCAGGTGCTGTCGCTGAGCAAACGCAACTTCGTCGCCGCGGCCAAGGCCATGGGCGGCGGTTCGTGGCACGTGTTCACCAAGCAGCTGCTGCCCAACCTGTGGGCACCGATCATCGTGGTGGGCAGCCTCAGCATCCCGGCGATGATCGGCAGTGAGGCGGCGCTGTCGTTCCTCGGCGTCGGGGTGCTGCCGCCCACGCCGAGTTGGGGGCGGACGATCTCGCGGGCGATCGACTGGTTCGAGACCGATCCGATGTACCTGGTCTTCCCCGGTCTCGCGCTGTTCCTGGTCACGTTGGCGTTCAACGTGGTGGGCGACGGCATCCGGGACGAGCTCGACCCCAGGTCGAAGGGACGCGCCTGATGCGTATCGCGCGGTTCGTCTCGGCCCGGCTCGGCGGCATGGTCCTCGTCCTGCTCATCGTCACGTTCATCACGTTCCTGGTGTTCTACGTGCTGCCGTCGGACCCGGCGCAGTTGGCGTGCGGGCGGCCGTGCAGCCCGCAGGCACTCTCGCTGGCCCGGGAGTTCATGGGCTACAACGTGCCGTGGTACCAACAGTTCCTGGACTTCCTCGGCGGCATCTTCGGCGGCCGCACGTTCGGCACCGGCGCCACCGCGATCCACTGCACGGCCCCGTGTTTCGGCTACGACTTCCAGAACAACGTGGACGTCCTGCACGAGATCACCGAGCGCGTCGAGGTGAGTTTCTCGGTCGCGCTCGGCGCCGCGGTGCTGTGGCTGATCACCGGGGTCGGCCTCGGTGTGCTGTCCGCGCTCAAGCGGGGCACGCCGATCGACCGGATCACCATGGCCCTCGCCATGGCCGGCGTGTCGATGCCCGCGTACCTGGCCGGCATGATCGGCATCACGATCTTCGCGTTCGCGCTGGACGTCGTGCCCAAGACGGGATACGTGCCGATCGGCCAGAACGTGGCCCAGTGGGCGTGGCACCTCGTGCTGCCGTGGTGCGTGCTGGCGTTCCTGTTCGCCGCTACCTACGCGCGGCTGACCAGGGGACAGATGCTGGAGATGCTGGGTGAGGACTTCATCCGGACGGCCCGCGCCAAGGGCCTGACCGAGACCAAGGTGGTCGGCCGGCACGCGTTGCGCAACGTGCTGCTGCCCGTGGTCACGGTGTTCGGTGTGGACCTCGGCCAGTTGCTCGCCGGGACCGTGATCACCGAACGGATCTTCGGGATGGCCGGCGTCGGCCGGCTGCTGATCGACGCGATCGGCTCGTTCAACCTGCCTGTGCTGCTGGGCGTGACGCTGTTCTCGGCGTTGCTCGTCACGGTCATGAACTTCCTGGTCGACCTGTTCTATGGCGTGCTCGATCCGCGGGCCCGCCTGACATGAAGGGGAATCCATTGAAACGCCTGATCGCCGGGGTGACAGTCGCAGCGACACTGCTGACCGCCTGCGGCGCCAATGACAAACCAGCTGATCAAGCGGGTGGCGCCGGCACCATCAAGGCGGGCGGCACGCTCTACATCCTTTCGGACGCCGCCGGCCAGCAGTACGACCCGGCCAAGAGCGGCAGCCTGGTGGTGACCGGCCTGCAGTTCGTGCACCGGCGGCTGACCTCGTGGCAGGTCGCGCCCGGCAAGGACACCACGATCGTCCCTGACCTGGCCACCGACACCGGGAAAGCCAGCGACGGCGGCAAGACGTGGACGTTCACGCTGAAGGACAACGTGAAGTTCGCCGACGGCACCCCGATCAAGTCCGCGGACGTCAAGTGGGGCCTGGAGCGGTCGTTCGCGTCCGCGTTCTCCGGCGGCCTGACCTACCACAAGGACCTGCTTTCGCCTGGCCTGGCGTACAAGGGCCCATACGACGGCGGCAAGGAACTCGACACGATCGAGACCCCCGACGACAAGACGATCATCTTCCACCTGGCCCGGCCGTACGGCGACTGGAACTGGGTGGCCAGCACGCCCGCGTTCGCACCGGTGCCCAAGGGCAAGGGCGCTGAGCCGAACTACGGCGAGCACGCGATCGCGTCGGGTCCGTACACCATTCAGAAGTACGAGCGGGGCAAGGGCGCGACCCTGGTCCGCAACCAGTACTGGAGCGCCACCGAGGACACCACCCGCAAGGGCTACCCGGACACCGTCGAGTGGCAGTTCGGCCAGCAGACCGACGTGGTCTCCAAGCGGCTGATCGCCGACACCGGCAACGACCAGAACGCGTTCGGCGTGTCGTTCGCGTCCCCCGCCCAGCTGGCGCAGATCCAGGGCAACGCCAGTGCGAAGTCGCGGCTGGTCACCTCCGAGTCAGGCGCGCTGGCCTACCTCGCGCTCAACACGACCAGGGGCAAGCTCACCGACCCGAACGTGCGCAAGGCGTTCCAGTACGCGGTGAACAAGGCCGCGTACCAGGTCGCCAGCGCCGGCAGCGCGCAGCTCGCCGGGGACGTCGCCACCACGCTGATCACGCCGGGCATCGCCGGCCGCGAGCAGTTCGACCTGTACCCGACCAAGCCGGAGGGCGACCCGGACAAGGCCAAGCAGATCCTGGCGGCCGCCGGCCTGCCCAACGGGCTGGACAACCTGGTGCTGGCGACCAAGAACGAGAACAACTACCCGGAGCTGGCCGCGTCCATCCAGGCCGCGCTGGCCAGGGCGAACATCAAGGTGAACATCAAGACGCTGGAAAGCGACACGTACACCGAGGAGATCGACACCAAGGCGAACCCGGACTACGACCTCACTCTCGCGTCCTGGCAGCCGGACATCCCGACGGCGAACGCGAACCTGCAGCCGCTGTTCCAGTCCACCGAGATCGGCGGCGGCGGGGTCAACGAGTCCCGCCTGAACGACCCGGCGGTCGACAAGGGCATCACCGACGCGCAGGCCACTGTGGACCCGGCCGACGCCGCGAAGAAGTGGGTCGAGCTGGACAAGAAGCTGATGGCCGACTCGGTGGTGGTGCCGCTGATCTACACCCGTAACTCGTTCCTGCACGGGTCCAAGGTCGGCAACGTCACCATCGGCCGGTTCCCGGCGTACGTGGACTACCGCCAGTTCGGGATCATCCAGTGACATCGGCCTCGCCAGCCGGGTCGCTGGCTGATTCGGCTGGCGGGGCTGACCTGCTGGAGCTGTCGGACGTCTCGGTCGAGTTCAACGGCTCGGTGCGGGCGGTCAGGTCGGTGAGCTACGCCATCGCCCGCGGCGAGGTGCTCGCCGTGGTGGGGGAGTCGGGTTCCGGCAAGACCGTGACGGCCATGTCCCTGTTGGGTTTGTTGCCGTCGAACGCGGCTGTGACCGGCCGTGCCTTGTTGGACGGCCGCGACCTCTACGCGATGACGCCCGACGAGCTGCGCGGCGTGCGCGGCTACGAAGTCGGGATGATCTTCCAGGAGCCGATGAGCGCGCTGAACCCGGTGTTCACCGTCGGCTACCAGATCGTCGAAGCCCTGCGCGCCCACCAGCGACTGTCCTCTTCGGACGCGAAGCGGCGGGCGATCGAACTGCTCGACCTGGTCGGGATCCCGTTGCCGGCCGAGCGGTTCCGCGCGTACCCGCACGAGCTGTCCGGCGGTCAGCTGCAGCGGATCGTGATCGCCATGGCGGTCGCGAACGACCCGAAGCTGCTGATCGCCGACGAGCCGACCACGGCACTGGACGTGACCGTGCAGGCGGAGATCCTGGAGCTGTTGCGGGACCTCAAGAGCCGCCTGAACACGTCGATCCTGCTGATCACGCACGACATGGGCGTGGTCGCGGACCTGGCCGACCGGGTCGTGGTGATGTACGACGGGCAGGTCGTCGAACAGGGCACGGTCACCGAGATCTTCGGCTCGCCACGGCAGGACTACACCAGGCAGCTGCTGGGGTCGGTGATCTCGCTCGGCTCGGCCGCGACCGAGGGTGTCGAACGGGCTCTGGCCGCGGCGGTGGTCGTCCGGGACGACCACCTCGCGGTCACCGAACACCCGGCCACCACATCGGTTCCGGACGTGCCAGCGACCGCGCCCGTACTGTCCATTTCGGACATGTCGGTGGTGTACGGCGGCCGGTTCCGGTCGATCTCGGTGCGCGCCGCCGACCACGTGTGCCTGCACATCGAGCCGGGTGAGGTGCTCGGCCTGGTCGGCGAGTCCGGATCGGGCAAGAGCACGGTGGCCAAGGTCGTGACCGGTCTGCTCACGCCGACGCTGGGCGCCGTCACGATCGGTGGGGTCGACATCACCTCGGTGCGTGGCCGGGCGGCCAAGGCGCTGCGGCGACGGATCGGCCTGGTGTTCCAGGACCCGTTGTCGTCGCTGAACCCGCGGGCGACCGTCGGTGACAGTGTCGCGGAACCCATCCGGCTGCACAACACCTTCCGCGGGTCCGAAGTGGACAAAAGGGTGGCCGCGCTGCTCGAGTCCGTGCAGCTGTCGGCGTCGCTGCGGAACCGCTACCCACACGAACTGTCCGGCGGCCAGCGGCAACGCGTGTGCATCGCTCGGGCGTTGGCGCTCGATCCGGAGCTGCTCGTCGCCGACGAGCCGACGAGCGCGCTGGACGTGTCGGTCCAGGCCCGGGTGTTGGACCTGTTCCGTTCGCTGCAGGACGAACTTGGCTTCGCGTGCCTGTTCATCAGCCACGACCTGGCCGTGATCGAGCAACTCGCCGGGCGGGTCGCGGTGATGCACCGCGGGCACGTGGTCGAGCAGGGGCCGACCAAGGCGGTCCTGTCCTCGCCCGTGCACCCCTACACGCAACGGTTGCTGGCCGCGGCGCCGGTCGCCGACCCGGCGGAACAGCGGCGTCGCCGGGAGGCCTGGCGGAAGCTCGACTGACACTCCGTAGCTCCTACTTTCGGCGCTGGTCTTGACCTCAGGACAGGCGTAGGCAGGCTCGCATGGGCACGAGACGAACATTCCTGTCCGCATCAGTCGCCGCTGCGGCACTTGTCGGTATTCCGGCGGGTGCCGAGGAACTCGGCGACCGCGGCCCCGGCCGGCCGGTCCGGCCGCAGCCACCCGACGCCGAGTTACGGGCGATCCTGCGGGAGATCGACGAGCGCCGGATCGAGGCGACCATCCGCAGGCTGGCCGCCTTCGGCACCCGGCACACACTGTCCTCACAGGACGATCCGGTCCGCGGCATCGGCGCCGCCCGGGACTGGCTCTTCGCCGAGTTCAGCAAGATCCCGAACCTGGCCGTCCAACTTCAGTCCTACATCCAGCCGGCCGCGCCGCCGCGGATCCCGGTCGAGGTCAAGATCACGAACGTGGTCGGCACTCTGCGCGGGTCGACCAACCCCGAACGCGTCTACGTCATCTCCGGCCACTACGACTCCCGTTGCACGGACGGGCTGGACGGGGTGAAGGACGCGCCCGGCGCCGACGACGACGCCTCCGGTGTGGCGGTCGCGATGGAGCTGGCGCGGGTGATGGCCAAACGCAAACCCAAGGCGACCCTCGTGTTCGTCGCGGTGGCCGGCGAGGAGCAGGGACTGTTCGGCTCCGACTTCATGGCCAAGCAGTTCAAGGCGGCCAACACGGACGTCCAGGCCATGTTCACCAATGACATCGTCGGCAGCAGCACGGCCGACGACGGCAGCCGCGACCCGCACACGATCCGGCTGTTCGCCGAGGGCGTCCCCACTGCGGAAACCCCGGCCCAGGCCAACGTCCGCCGGTCGGTCGGCGGCGAGAACGACTCGACGTCCCGCCAGCTGTCCCGGTTCGTACGCAGTGTCGCGGTGAACGACGCGACCAACATGAACGTCCGCGTGGTCTACCGAAGGGACCGCTACCTGCGCGGCGGCGACCACATCTCGTTCCTGACCCAGGGCTATCCGGCCTGCCGCTTCACCGAGCCGCACGAGAACTTCGCCCACCAACACCAGGACGTCCGGGTGGAGAACGGCGTGCAGTTCGGCGACCTGCCGGAGTTCTGCGACTTCGCCTTCACCGCCCGGGTGGCCCGGGTGAACGGCGCGGTCCTGTGGTCGCTGGCCAGCGCCCCGGGAACGCCGAAGGGCGTCAAGATCGACACCTCCCAGCTGACCAACCAGTCGACCCTGCTCTGGACTCGCGGCACCGAACCCGACCTGGCCGGCTACGAGATCGTCTGGCGGGAGACCACGGATTCGGACTGGACCAACGTGATCAACGTCGGCGACGTGACCACGGCCAAAGTCGACCTCTCCAAGGACAACGTGTTCTTCGGCGTCCGAGCGGTCGACAAGTCCGGCCACCGCAGCCCAGTTGCCTTCCCTGTGCCCACATAACCACCGCGCGGACAAGGCAGCTCCCCAGCCGGGGGCTGCCTTGTCCGGTAAGCGAAGTTCAGGCGATGTTGTCGAGAATGTCGAGCCGGGCGGCGTTGGTCGCCCATGAAACCTCGTCAAGCGCGTAGAGCGTCCGGTCGTCCGGGCTCAGGGCGATGCTCCAGATGTCGACCACACCGGTCGGGGTGATCCAGCCGCTGACCAGATTGGTGTTGGTGTCGACCACGGCGACCCTGGGCGCGCCGTTGTTGTAGAACTCGGCCACGTACAGTCGCCCGGCGCTGTGCCCGACGATGACCTGGACGAGCGAGTCGTAACCGGGTTGGACGGTGATCGTGGCCGTGGTGCGGTCCGTGGCCGTGTCGACCACGTACACATTTCCGTCCTGGAACGCGCCGACGTACAGGCGTGTCCCGTCACGACTGACCACCAGCGCGTTGCTGTCGCTGCCGAACGGCCCCGGAATGGTCACCGCACCCCGGATGCTGGGCGGGTTGGTCCGGGCGTCGAGGTGCACGGGCGGCCCGCCAGTGACGACATAGACGTCGTTGCCGTTGGGGCTGACGGCCACGCGTTGCACCGCGAAGGTGTTGCCGGGGGCGGAATCGAGCCCGACGACGCCGGTGAAGGTCTGGGTCGCGGCGGAGAACACCAGCACCCGTCCCGGCCTGCTCTGCCGGAACGTGCTCGGTCCGTACTGGGTGAAGTACAACGTCGCACCGTCCGGGCTGACTGCCAGGTCGGTCACCTCACCCGGCATCCAGTTGGGAAACGGCAGGGGCTGCGCGGGAAACGGCACATAGGCGCTGACGCTGTCGGTCACGGTGTCGATCAGCACCACTCCGCCACTGACCAAGGCGTAGATCCGATTTCCGGTCGGGCCGGCCACCAGGTAGCGGGCATTCGAGCCGGCCGGCAGGACTATCCATTTGATGAACTGTCGGGTGGCGGCGGACACGACCGCGACAGCCGGGTTCCCGTAGCCCTGGCCGTAGTCTTGCACCGCGGCGTACACCTTGCTTCCGTCCGCGCTGGTCGTCATTCCATGGGGGTATTTGCCGAAGTCCACCGAACTCTGGACCGGCGCTGTGGCCGCTGTCGGAGCCAGTGGTGTGACGAGCACGACCGCTGCCGCGACAGCCGCGGCGCGACGGGCCAAACGATATCCGATACCGTTCATATCACTCCTCTCGCCCGATTATCGCGCGCCACGTTTTCGCCTGCCTATCGTGCAAATGGGCGCCATTCGTTGCCAGAGAACCAATCCCACCATTATGCGGAATTGTCGGACAGGCAAATGTTGACTATGAGTTGCCGACCTCGGTGATGTGCAGGACCGCGCCGCCGGCCTCGTCCGACGCGGCCAGGTCCACCTCGCCCGAGATGGCCCAGTCGTGGTCGCCCGCGGGGTCGTCGAAGATCTGCCGGACCACCCACCGGTCCGATTCCTGCTCGATCACCAGCAGATGCGGGCCACGGGCCGCAGGGCCGGCAGGCAGTTCGCCGTGTTCCTCGAAGTACGGCTCCAGAGCCTCCTGCCAGGCGGCGGCGTCCCAACCCGAGGCCGCGTCCAGCTCGCCCAGTTCGTGGTACTGCCGCCGCGCGGCCAGCTCGACCCGGCGGAACAAGGCGTTGCGTACCAGCACCCGGAAGGCGCGGGCGTTCGACGTGACCGCCGGCGGCGCGGCATCCTGTTCCTGTTCGGGCTCGTCGTCGGGGTTGCGGAGTTTCTCCCACTCGTCGATCAGGCTGGAGTCGACCTGGCGGACCAGTTCGCCCAGCCACTCGACGATGTCCTGCAGTTCCTCGGTCTTCGCCTCGTCGGGCACGGTCTGCCGGAGCGCCTTGTACGTGTCCGCCAGGTACCGCAGCACGAGCCCTTCCGAGCGGGCCAGCTGGTAGAACGAGATGTAGTCGGCGAACGTCATGGCCCGCTCGTACATGTCCCGGACCACGGACTTCGGTTCGACGTGGTAGTCCGCGACCCACGGGTGGCCCTGCCGGTACATCTCGTAGGCCGCGTGCAGCAGTTCAGCCAGCGGCTCCGGGTGTTTGACCGATTCGAGCAGCTCCATCCGCTGGTCGTACTCGATCCCGTCGGCCTTCATCTGGTTGACGGCCTCGCCGCGCGCCTTGTGCTGCTGCGCCGAGAGAACCTGCCGCGGACTCTCCAATGTGGACTCGATCACGGACAGCGCGTCCAGCGGGTAGGTCGGGGACTCCTTGTCCAGCAGGTCGATCGCGGCCAACGCGAGCGGCGACAACGGTTGGTTCAGAGCGAAGTCGAACTGCAGGTCGACAGTGAGCCGGATCCGTCGGCCCTCGTCGTCCGGCTCGTCCAGCCGTTCCACCACGCCGGCGGCGAGCAACGCGCGGTAGATCGCGATCGCACGGCGGATGAGCCTGCGTTGCGACGGGCGGTCCTCGTGGTTGTCCTCCAGCAGATGCCGCATCGCCTTGAAGGCGTCACCCGGCCGGCCGATCACGTTGAGCAGCATCGAGTGGCTCACCGCGAAACTGGACGTGAGCGGTTCGGGTTCGGCCGCGATGAGCCGTTCGAACGTGGGCTTACCCCAGGAGACGAAGCCCTCGGGCGGTTTCTTGCGGACAACCTTGCGGCGTTTCTTCGGGTCGTCGCCCGCCTTGGCGAGCAAGCGCTCGTTCTCCACGTCATGATCGGGCGCCTGCACGACGACGTTGCCGACCGTGTCGTAGCCGGCCCGACCGGCGCGCCCGGCGATCTGGTGGAACTCGCGGGCCTTGAGGTGCCTGGTCCGCGTACCGTCGTATTTGGACAGTCCGGTGAACAGGACGGTCCGGATCGGCACGTTGATCCCGACTCCCAGGGTGTCCGTGCCGCAGATGATCTTCAGCAGGCCGGCCTGGGCGAGGCGTTCGACCAGCCGCCGGTACTTCGGCAGCATCCCCGCGTGGTGCACACCGATGCCGTGCCGCACCAGCCGGGACAGGGTTTTGCCGAACCCGGACGTGAACCGGAACCGGCCGATCAGCCGGGCGATCTCGTCCTTCTCCTCGCGGCTGCACACGTTGATGCTCATCAACGCCTGCGCGCGTTCGATGGCGGACGCCTGCGTGAAGTGGACGACGTAGATCGGCGCCTGGTTGGTGTACAGCAGTTCTTCGAGGGTTTCGTGCAGGGGCGTCAGCACGTAGTTGTAGAAGAGCGGAACCGGCCGTTGCGCCGAACTCACCGTCGTGGTGGCCAGCCCGGTGCGCCTGGTCAGGTCCTTCTCGAACCGGGTGACGTCGCCCAGGGTCGCGGACATCAGCACGAACTGGGCCCGCGGCAGTTCGAGGATCGGCACCTGCCACGCCCAGCCGCGGTCCGGCTCGGCATAGAAGTGGAACTCGTCCATGACCACCTGGCCGACATCGGCGTCGGCGCCGTCGCGCAACGCGATGTTGGCCAGGATCTCGGCCGTACAGCAGATGATCGGCGCGCCGCCGTTCACGCTGGAGTCACCGGTCATCATGCCGACCTGGTCGGCCCCGAACACCGAACACAGGTCGAAGAACTTCTCCGAGACCAGGGCCTTGATCGGCGCGGTGTAGAACGTCCGCTTCCCCGCCGCCAACGCGGCGAAATGCGCGCCGACGGCGACCAGGCTCTTGCCCGACCCGGTGGGGGTGGCGAGGATGACGTTCGACCCGGACACCACCTCGATCAGCGCCTCCTCCTGCGCGGGGTAGAGGCTGAGCCCACGGTCGGCGGCCCATTCGGCGAACGCCTCGAACAGGCTGTCGGGATCAGGGGTGGCGGGAAGGCGCTCGGTGAGGTTCATGGCCTCTCAAACCTAGTACCTCGGTGAACTGCACGTTCGTCAGCTGTCCATGATCTCCGCGTAGGCGCCGTCGAACCGCTCGGCGAGTCGCAGGAACAGTTCGCCCCAGCCGCTGCTGAGCGACACGTCCTGCAGCGGTCCGGTCGGCGCGAACAGAAACTTCAGCTCCGGCAACGTGGACAGATCACCGAGGCGGACACGGTCCCGGTGATCCGAGAGTTCCCGGACCATCTCGTCGGCCGTGTCCCATCGACGCGTCCACGAGGTGTCCTGCTCGGTCGTGGTCACGACGGTGAGCACGTCGTCCAGTACTCGCGCCAGCCCCGTCATTCTTCGGTGCCGCGCGGGAGGTCGCTGGCGAGGAACGCCCGGTAGGCCGCTGGTGAGGCCATGCGTTCACACCGCTCGAACAGCGCGGCGAGCCCGGGACCGTGCTGGGTCAGCAGTTCGTCGTTGTGGCCGAACACGTCGAGTTCGTTGGCGAAGGTCAGTTCGATGAACGGGGCCAGCTCGTCGTCGGCCAGGACAGCGGTGTCGCCGGTGAACCGGTCCCGGAACTCGACCGGCTGCCGAACCCCCAGTTGCGGATAGAGGAAGCCCCGGTCACAACCGCCGTACCGGTAGACGGTCTGTTCGGCGGACGTGCCGATCAACTCCGCCAGTTCGTCCCGCCGCTCAACGGGCACGAGCGCGACAGGGAATCCGGCGGTGCCGTAGGCGGCATGGCAAAGCCCCGCGGTCACCAGGCTCGTCTCAGCGCTCCACTCGGCAAGGGTGCGCGCGGTGCGGTGGAGGTGGTCGAGGAGGGTGCCGCCCGGGTGCTCCATCTCCGCCGCGCCGCGAGCGGTGAGGAAGTCGATGATCTCTGGGTACCGAGGCACGGTGTTCGGGTCCATGACGTCCTTCTGGCCGCTAACCTAGTGATCGTTAGGTTGTGCCGGACTTTGCCGAAGGAGCGTTAGGTTGTCAAGACCGCGTCGTCGAATCCCCGCGGCGCAGCGGCGCGCGCTGATCGGCTCGTGTGCCGCCGAGGTCTTCGCCGAGCGCGGCTACGACGGCTCCTCGGTCGACGAGATCGCCCGTCGGTCAGGGGTCTCCGCACCGGTCCTCTACGACCACTTCCCGTCAAAGCTGGCCCTGTACCGGCAGGTGCTCGACACCGAGTACGCCCAGCTGCGGGAAACCTGGCACCGCGGTGTCACCGGCCATGGCCCCATGCAGCAGCGGGTCGCGGGCGCGATCGACGCCTGGTTCGCCCACGTCGAGCGACGCCGGACCGCGATCCCCCTGCTCTTCCAGGTCTCCACCGCCGACCATGACGCCCGCCAAGCCCAGGTCGACGTCACCGCGGCAAGCCGCGCGGAAGTGCTCCCCCTTGTCGCCGGCGTGCTGCGCGAGACTGGCGACACCACCGAGGCCGAGATGCTGGTCGAGATCATGGGCGCTTCCCTGCGCGCCCTCGCCCTCTGGTGGTACGACCACCCCACCACTCCCCGGTCCCACCTGGTCACCACCACAATGGACGCCCTCTGGCCCGGCCTGGAACGACGACTGCGGTGAGGGGCGGCCGTGGGACCGCCCCGATCCGGTCACCCCTGCTGGTACAGGCTGAACGTGGTGCCCTGGTCGTCCTCGCAGTGCGCGATCCGTCCCATCCCCGGAATCGGCCACGCCTCACCCGGCTTGCCACCCAACTCGGCGACCTTGGCCAGCGTGGCGTCCAGGTCGTCGGTCTGGAAGTACACCCGGCTCGCCGGCAGCCGGGCACTCTTCGGCGCGATCGCCCCCGCCGGCGAGGTGCCGACCAGGTGGTAGTCGTCGCTCTCGAACTGCTGCGTCTGCCACCCCAGCACGGTCCCGAAGAACGTCTTCGCCTTCGCGGTGTCCTCGACGGCCAGTTCGAACCAGTTGATCTCACCAGACATGGAATGAGTCCCTTCACTAGGTCACGTGCCCCAAGGACGACCAGCCAAGACCCAACTCGACAGGAACCAACAAGATCTTTTACGGCCGTGTGCCACGAAACCCGAACGAGTTGTCCACATAGCGATCCACAGCGGTGTCAAGCTACTGTCCGCGGTTCGAAGCCCAGGCATCGAGTCGGTTGCCGGGCCGGACGAATCACTGGAGCCTGAAACCGTGGATGCCGTCGAGCGTCACAATGACATGAGCCTGCGGGAGTTTTCAGCGTGGGCCGGCCAACAGGCCAAACGGCTGGCGGCCAATTTCGGCCTCGACAGTCAGGCCGACCGGGACCTGTTCGCGCTCGCGCAGACCGTCAAGCTCGGCGAAGAGGTGGGCGAACTCCATGCCGAGGTGCTCGGTGCCATCCGCTATTGCCGGGCGGACAAGGTCGACCAGTACACCAATGAAACCCTCGCCGGTGAACTCGCTGACGTCATGGTGTGCACAATGTTGTTGGCGCAGATCTTCGACGTCGACCTGGCTGGTGCGGTGGCCGGGAAGATCGGCTTCTTGGACGAGCGAAGGTTCTAGTCAGTCGATCGTCATCATGGTTCGCTCGAGATACTTGTTCATGTGATTCTCTTTGTAGGGGAATCGATTCCACAGCTGCACGACTGAGCTCTCGTACAGATTGTCGAATGGCTGATGGAAGCGGTCGCTTCGGGCGAGTCGAGACCTTCAGAGAAGCCGGGCAACGAGGAAGACCCACAGAAAAGTACCGCCGGATCGCCAAGCGTGAGCACCATTCTGGCTAGGTTGGTTCTTTTCCTTCGTCCCTGCAAGGGCATATGCGCCTCAGTTCCCACTGAACCTGATCAGGTGTCTGCTCTGGACCAGGACAGACTGATCACTTTGGGCGGGACGTGACACAAGCCGAGTTGTCCCAACGGACTTGATACTTCTCTGGATATTGAAGCCGACGCAGAAGGCGTTCGCGGCCCCGCGGCCCGCTGATCGATCCGAGTCCTGGCACCTCGCCCTAGTCGCGTTCGTCCCAGATGAGTCCAAACCGGGTCGGCGCTCCAAGGTCCTGCAGGCGCTTGGCTCGACGAAGCAGCGCCTCATGGGTTCTGTGAGCGAGTCGATCGCGGATGTCTATCCAGGCGGCACGTTGTCTAGGAGGCACCACAGGGATCTCGCGTCGAAGCTCAAGCTCGGCGGCATCGCCACGTGGGTGATCCCACAGGCCGTCTCGTTGCCGAGTGATCTGGACGGATCGACCAATCGCGTTGACGAGAGAAGCGACGTTATAGCGATAACCGAGCTGCTTCAAGCAGTAGTCAATCGCCTGGATCGTGAGTGGTACGCCGGCCGCGACGAGCAACAAGCGAGTGGCTTCTTCTAGGTTCCTTGGTCCTGGCAGAGGACCGTGCCGGTAGAGGGCGTACAGCCCTTTACCGGCCCAGCAGAACCGTCGGTTTGGCGCCAGAACAGCAGTGGCGGTCGCCGTGCTGAGGTGCTGGCCGTAGTCACGTTCGGCAAGCCGAACGAAGTCACGCACATGAAGGGATGTCTGGACGTCGCAGGCAACTGCATAGAGGACCTCGGTGTTGCTGGCCCGGCGTGGGCCTAGGCAGCTACAGCGTTCGCCTTCCCAAGGGGTCAGTAAATGACCGCAGCTACTGCAGCGTGACGTCAGTCCGCTCACCGGGTGGCCCCGGTCGTAATAGTGCGGGTATCCATTAGCCAGTCGAACCTAGCCGGGGCCGCGTCGTCCCACCAAGCCCAGGCGCGCTCCGACCAATGTCGCCATACGGCGAAGCGCGGGGCGAGGTCGGATGGGGTCGGAAACGGTGGCATCCGCCATGAGCCATCGAGCTGTGGTTGCAGGAGGTCCCCGAGCGAACGAGTCAAGGTCAACATCGTGCGGACGTCCAGAGGGCTCGGCGAATCGAGTTCGCCGGGACACCAAAGCAGGTCGGGGTCGCACAGGGCCGGGATAGGCCAGTGGTCCGGGGTAATCAGGATGATCCCAGCCTGGGCGGCATAGGCGCGCATCTGCTCAGTGATGGTGCCGGTGCCTCCGAAGATCCGCACAATGGGAACATCTCGGCGAGTGGAACTTGACAGCCAGTAGTCGTCGGTGACGGCCTTGAACCGCAGCAGGTCGTTCTTGGGAATACGCCCGGTGTACGCCTTCCACTCGCCGATGACAAGAGCTTGATGGCATTGCGTTTGCTCGTCGATTTGGTGATAGAGGCCGGACAAACTGCGGTGCCCGAATACGCGCCATCCAGGTGTGTGGGGTAGTCGCGTGGATACCAGGTGGGCGCGAATCCGGCGTTCCAGCGCGGCCCCGTTACCGTCCTGCCCGGCGGCGAGATGAGCGTGAGCGAGCAGGAAGAGATCCATCGACAGAGCGGCTAGACTGCTCACCCTTCGCTCCAGTCTGGTGAGGTCGTCGCCGGAGCTGCCACAAACGGGCCGATGTCGCTTTCAGTATCTGGCCCTAGGGCGTCGAGGTAACGACCCACTGCCTCCTCATTGATCAGATCGAGGTTGTCGCCGGACGCGGCCTCGATGAGCCCATGTGCCTTGCGCAGTACGTCGCGCGGTTTGCGACTGGACCGAGTGAACAGCGCCTCGATGGCTCCTGGCGTGAACGGGTACACGCTTTCTGGCCCGTGATCGGTAGCGCTCTTGCGAGCGTCGTCGAGATACTTGGTTAGCAGCTTGGTGGCGGCACCTAGGTCGCGCAGTGGCGGCAGCACCACGATACGGTGTTTGTTGGCTTCAGAGACCTCAAAGGTCGGCAGGTCGGCCAGTTCCCAGGCTGTGCCGATTGTCAGCGCGGCTCGCGGATGCATTGTCACCACGATGCTGAGCATGTCGGCCATGGGCAGCGTTTCAAGGATAATGTCACGGAACCGCTCGGTCTCTAGGTCCCGCTTGGCCTTGGCCGTGGTGGTACTGGCCAGGTCCTCAAGTTGATCACAGCACAGCAGGACATGTTTCATTCCTGCGGCAGCCGCAAACAGCAGGAAGGTTGCCAGATAAACGGCGCCGTTACGGGTCCGCGAAGCGGGTTTGACCTTGTCCAGGTAATCAGCAGCGACAGCCGGATCCGCGTCGCAAAGCGCGAGGATCAGCTTATCGTCAGGTGGGCCAAGAGTCCGGCCGCGTAGAGACCGATGTTGCTCGGCTACCACCTTGGCGAGCGTCTGCGGATCCTTGACTCCGGTCTTCTCGACTAGTGCGATGCGCAATCGCTGGGAGAGGGTGTGGTCATCGTCAGCGATGCGGAAGTCAGTCGCATACTCGACGGAGGTGAATAGGGCGGCGTTCAGAGATCTGATCTGGGCGGTGTCGAAGCTGGTGAGCAAACCACAGATGGGAGCCTCGGCAGCATCGTCCTCGTCTAGGCCGCAGGCAAGATATGACGCGCGACCATAGTCCTGGTTCAGGCTCCAGACAAGATGCTGCATGAGCACGGATTTACCGAACCCGCGAGCATCGGAGTCACCCGGACCGGTTCCAGTTGACCAGAGATACCCGAAGCGCAGCCCGGAAAAAGCGGCGCCCAGCACGAATTTCTCGGTCGCCTCCTGGAGCTTCTCTGCGTTTACGGCGGGCTCGTAGAGAAGACCATTCTCGCGTCGATCAGAACCGCCGAGCCGGGCGATCCCAGTTGTCGGGAACGGGTTATTAACCAGCTTCCATTGCTTCTTGAGCCATACCGGGCCTGCAGTTCGGGGGGTGGAGTTCATCGGGTCTCCTCGGTGGGGGTCACACTGATTACGTTAAACACTCGTTGCAACCCACTTGCGGTAGGCAGGATCAGTGGCTTCGTGGAAGCAGGAGTGGCACGCAGCGATGCCTGATCCAGGTGAATGCGTAGACCAAGTCGTTCATGCTTGCCTGCGAGTACTTCCGCGACGGCGCGGTCGAACTCGTCGTCGCTGATCCGTTGCTTCCAGCAGACTGCGGCTCGCAACTGCCACACCGGAAGGTACATTCCTGCTGCAGCGTCGGCCCGTTGCTCGCACCACACCTGCCAGAGGGCATCAAGTGCGTCGTTCCGAGTCTGCTCGCCGACTCGACGCGTGATCTTTACGCCGGTTTCGCCGCTTTCTACCGTACTGATAGCCCACAATCGCAACGCTGGTGGCCCTGGCGCGTAGTAGCTAAAATTTGCCAATCCAAGGAATCTCGTCCATCGACGCAGCAGCTCCAAGCTGATGTAGTCCAATGGGCAATTGGCCGCTGTGAAAGCGAAGCGGGCGATCGCCTCTTCACAGGTGGTGACGAACTGCTTGCGAGTCATCGTCTTCTGTCGAGCGTGCAGCCTCACAGAGATTCGCCTCACGTAGCCGCGTACAGCTTCATCGAGCGCTTCTGTATCGGCGCTCCAGCCGAGTGCACCTTGCGCGATCGCGTCGACAGCGAATGCAATGAACTCGTTCAGGTAAGCATCGTGTGTAGAGTGTTTTGTGCCAACCAATTTGAGCAGAGGTATCGTGAAATGGGACGTGGTGCTTTGCGGGAGAGCGCCGACCACACGTAGGAAGCCGGCGAATTGAGGGTGCGCGCCGAGCAATGCTCCAACAAGCACGTTGTAGGCGGCGCGTCGGTCATGCGCGACAAGCGTGGCCCATTCCCGGCCTGCACATGTGACTGTAAATGAGGAATCTGCATGAGCGTACGCCGATCGGGGACCTGACGGCAGAATATGCTTGTCCACCCAGCCCAAGCGCATGAGCTCCTTGAGCGCGTCAACGGTGTTGTGCACGTGCTTGGTGTTATCTGAGCGCGTCTTGGCCCATTTCCGCTCGTCGAAGGATCCGTCGGTGTCATTCTCCCTATCGACAGCGGACGCTCGATCGACCAGAGCGCGGCGGATCTGTTCGAAGGTTGCGCCCGCGGCTGCGTTGGTGATTGCAACTTCGAGGTAGGCGAGGTCGTTGAGTCTTGGGATACCGGAGCCACCAACGCTCATTTTGCTTCCTTGAGGTCAATGGCCTGTGACCGTCCCGTATCGGCCGAGATTCGCGAAGGCAGTGTCCCGCTTGCTCGTTTGCGACGAGCGGCGTTCTGCACGCGACGGAATGGCCGGGGCGTCGAGCCCGCAGCAATGAGCCGTCGAACCCGCTGAACGGTGTGGCCGCTGGGAAACATCGTGGCCTCTCAAGGTTGTGGTCGGTGTCTCCGTCCACTGTCCCCAGCCGGGAGAGGTGTGACAAGGTCTATGCAGAGGTTGTGGTCCTCATGCCCCATGAGGACCACAACATCTATATACTGGTCGAGTCAGCGTAGGGACCGAAACAGTGGGTCGGTGGTGGTGCCGACAGGGGCCAGGCTGGCGGCACGGCTGCACGCGCACGTCCGCTGGCATCCCAGTGGCACTCAACCCAGATCGCGGGGTATGCGGGGTATGTACCGTCCCTGCCCAAGCTCACGACACACTTGGGACTTACCGACACCCTTCGCTCCCTCGAGAGCGATGAAGATCGGCACCATCGCCGCACCCCGACTCCAGCCAGAATCGGGTCAAACGATACGGGTCGCCCTCAAGCTCGGCCTAGGTTCCGTCCGGGTGATAAGTGCCCTCCGCCCGCTCACATCTAACTGGCGGGCGTGACTGAGCGGGTGAGCAGGCGCCAGGAGGACTCGGGGAAGCGGAGGGTGCCGGCATCGCGGTTCTTGGTGTCGCGAACCCCCACGACCCCGGGCACCATGGCGACCTCCACGCAGCCGCCGGACGATCCGCTGTAGGACGACTTGCGCCAGTCGGCGTTAGCAAGATCCATCTTGTCTCATCCTTTGTCGTAGTCGGCTGCGACTTCGGCGAGGAAGTCCACTGAATCGGGTGAACTCAGGGCTGCCTCGATCAGAGTATCGGTCGCATCCTGAAACGGGGCAACATCGTCGGGGTCGTCGATGAACAGGGATGCGCCCTTGTGCTCCAGATAGACGATGGTGCACGCCTTGGCGAACTCCAGTGTCGAATAGCTGCCGTCGAGGCCGGTGTGGGCGCCGCGTGTGAACGGGATGACTCGCACATCGATGTTCGGCCGGGCAGCGAGGGCTATGACGTGCCGAATCTGTTGAGCCATCACTTGAGGGCCACCTACTGGCCGCCGAAGCGCTGCCTCGTCGAGGATGGTGAGGTAATGCAGCGGGCCAGGCCGGGTAAGTACTGCTTGCCGGCCGAGTCGAGTCGCGACCATCGTTTCCATCCTTGACCCGACGACCGCCGCCGAGGTCATGATTTCGCGGATGTAGTCGGGGATTTGGAGCAGCCCGGGGAACCTCACCAGCGCGACCTCGACCATCCGGGTGGCCTTCGACTCGAAGTTGATGAGGGCGGGCAAGTCGTCGGGTACTCGGTTGCCGGTGGTCTCCCACCAGCCGGGGAGGCCTGCTTCGCGGGCCATCGTCAGGAGGCGTTCTCGCTCGACGCCGACCACGCCGTAGACCACAAGCAGTGCTGCCATGTCCTCGGGCGTGATGTCGCGGTTGCCCAGTTCCATGCGGTTCAACGTCGCCGGGGACATGCCGACACGCCTGGCGGCGTCTCGGGTGTTGAGGCCGGCTTTGTCACGGAGATCCTTGAGTTCGGCCGCGAGGCCGCGGATTCGGGCGGTTCCGTGCTTTTTGGGCATGACCGCATCCCATCGGTGGAGACATCGGGGCGCCATTACACGATCGGCGTAGTTGTCTCAGCTGCCGGGACAACGTTCTTCTGTGCAACCGTTTTGGCATGAGTACAGGACAAGACGCTGTTCCTCGAGAATCCGCCCTGTGGAATCCGCCCAGTCGGTTTGCTGTCTTCCGATTGGGCGACGGCGAGATTATCGCTTGGGGGCTCGGGCATCACGACCATGTGGATGTTCGGTCGGTTCGGCCGGGGATGAGTGGGTCGTTCGATTCGGTCGACGGTATTTCATTTCTTTTCGGGGAGGGGCACATGATCGCCTGGGTCGATCCGATGCCCGAGTTCGGTGAGGCGGCCGCGCAGGAAGCGGCGGTCTGAGTCCTCGGTGGCCAGTGCCAGGGCGCGAAGGTAGGCGGTGACGGCTTCTTCGGTCCGGTCGAGGCGGCGCAGCAGGTCGGCGCGGGCCGAGTGCATCAGGTGGAAACGTTCCAGGCCGGGGATCTCGTCGATCAGGGCGAGTCCGGCGGCCGGGCCGGAGACCATGGCGACGGCGACCGCTCGGTTCAGGGCGACGACCGGGGTGGGTGAGCGCAGCGACAGCTCTGTGTACAACGCGACGATCTGGGGCCAGTCCGTGTCCGATGTCGACGACGCTTGGGCGTGCACCGCCGCGATGGCCGCCTGTAGTTGGTAGGGGCCGGGTTGGCGGCGGGTCAGTGCTCGGTCCACCAGGGCCGCGCCTTCGGTGATCGAAGCCTGGTCCCACAGTGAACGGTCCTGGTCCGCCAGCAGGACGAAATCACCCGATCGGGTCCGTCGGGCGTGGTGTCGGGAGTCCTGCAACAGCATCAGGGCGACCAGGCCGAGGGCTTCCGGCTCGTCCGGCATCAGCGAGGCGATCAGCTTCCCCAACCGGATCGTCTCCAGCGCCAGCACCCGGTCCGCGGCCACGTAACCCTGCGTGAACGCCAGGTACACCACCGCGAGCACCGCGGACAGCCGGGACGGCAGCAGGTGGTCGGCGGGCACCGCGAAGGCTATGCCCGCGTCGCGGATCTTTCGCTTCGCGCGCACCAGGCGTTGGGCCATTGTGGACTCGGTGACCAGGAACGCGCGGGCGATCTGGGCCGCGGTCAGGCCGGCGACCGCCTGCAATGTGAGGGCCACGCGGGCCTCCAACGACAGAGCCGGGTGGCAGCACGTGAAGATCAGGCTCAGCCGCTCGTCACCGACGGTGAGCAGGCTGGCGTCGTCGTAGTCCGGTAGGGGCGCCATGGGCTGGTCCGGGGGAGTTCGTCTGGCTCGACGTATTCGGTCTATCGCCCGGTTGCGGGCCACGGTCAACAGCCAGGCGATCGGGTCGGCCGGCGGTGTCGACCAGGTCCGCAGGGCTTGCGCGCACGCGTCCTGCAGGGCGTCCTCCGCGAGTTCCATGTCGCCGAGGACACGGACCAGGGCCGCCAGCATGCGGGTCCGGTGCTCACGGAAGACCTGCTCGACCGCGTGCACTAGCCGAAGGCCACTTCCAGGATCGGGCGGATCTCGATCGACCCGAGCTCGGCCAGCGGGCAGATCGACGCCAGCTCGATGGCCTCGTCCAGCCCGGCGCAGTCCACCACGAAGTACCCGCCGAGCGCCTCGTGGGTCTCGGCGAACGGGCCGTCGGTGATCAGGGTCTCGTCGGAACGCACCCGCACGGTCGTCGCCGTGTCCGGCAGGTGCAGCGGGTCGCCGGCGACGTACACACCCCTGGCCCGCAGTTCCTTGTAGTACGCGTTGATCCGGTCGTACGCGTCGGGCAGCTCTTCCCGGTGGCAGCCGTAGACCATCAGCATGTACCGCATCAGCTCCTCCTTCAGTCAGGAGAATGACGATCGGGCCGGCCCGGACTCGACCGGCCCGACCGAAGTTACGCCTTCGCGATCGCCGGCAGCCACTCCACCACGGACCCCTCGGCGTCCTCCGCGTACAGCGCCTCGTGCTCCATGTCGTCGAAGGCGTGCTCGTCGAACGCGGCGAACGACCGCTTGAGCACGTCCTCGTCCAGCAGGCCGGCGGCGAGCAGCTCCTCCTGCGCACGGCCCTTGAGCACGTGCAGCGCCAGCGCTTCGGCCGGGCACGTGGGCGGCTCCCACTCGTCCTCGGTCAGCCGCTGGCCCACGATGACGGTGGCGATCAGGAACCGCTTGGCGAACCAGGCCGAGTACTGGTCGCTGAACGCCGGCGGCAGCTCGTCCAGGACCAGCAGCTCCTCGTGCTCGTCCGCGGTGGTGTCGTCCTCGTCGAGCGTCTTCACGTCCTCGAACAGCTCGTCGATCATGATCACCACGGCTTCCGCGAACGCGCCCGCGACCAGCTCGGCCTGCTCCGGGGTGACGCCGTCGGAGCTGCCGAAGGCGTCCGTGCCGAGGGCCTGCACCAGCCCGGCCTCGCCGAGCAGCTGGTCGTGCCGCTCGGCGACCTCCTCCGCGGTCAGCTCGACGTGCTCGATCTCCTCGTCGTCCTCGTCCTCGGCGGCGGACTCCAGGGCGGTCTCCAGGTCCTCGTCGCTGACGGTGACCTCACAGCTCTGCACGGTCCAACTGGCGAGCAGGTCGGTCCGTTCCAACAGCTCGGTGAGCACGGCGCGCGCCGCCTCTTCCGCGAACGCCAGCGCGGGCGCCTCGACCAGCCAGCTGATCGACGCGCCGCCGGCATGGGCGGTCACCTCGTGATCGAGCGGTTCGATCTCGACGCCATCGGGCCCTTCGATGCCGGCCAGCAGGTCGAGCTGCTCGTCGAGCAGGGACACGACGCCGTGGCGGTGCAGTGCGTCCAGTTCCGGGGTGCCGGCCGGCGGGGCGACCTCGGCCTTGAGCTGGTAATCCATGGGCGCGAGTTAACCATCCTGTCCGGTCTCGGGTGCACGCAGCCGTCGCGGAAAGTAGGCGGCGCCCGGCCCGAGCGCGGCCAGCCCGTCGGCCGGGTTGGAGAACGCGCACTTGCGCAGGGACAGGCAGCCGCAGCCGATGCACGAGTCCAGCCCGTCCCGCAGTTTCTCCAACGCGCTGATCTGCTCGTTCAGCCGCTCCCGCCAGCCGCGGGACAGCTTCGCCCAGTCCGCTTTGGTCGGCGTCCGGGCGGCGGGCAGCAACGCGAGGGCCTCGGCCACCTCGTCGAGCGTCAGTCCGACGTTCCGGGCGGCGCGGATGAAGGCCAGCCTGCGAAGCACGCCGCGTTCGTAACGGCGCTGGTCGCCGGCCGTGCGGGTGGATGTGATCAGGCCGAGCCGGTCGTAGTAGCGCAGCGCCGACGTGGCGTACCCGCTGCGCCGCGCGACCTCGCCGACGGTCAGCAGATCCCTGGTGTGCATGGCCGCGCCCTTGACTTGAAGTTGACTTCAACTACCAGGATGGCGGACAGGACTTCGCATGGCAAGGAGACGGATATGCCGGCTGCCATCATCACAGGGGCTTCGAAAGGGTTCGGGCGGGCGTTGGCGCACGCGCTGGCCGACCGCGGCTGGGATCTGGTCGTGGACGCGCGTGGCGCGGAAGCGTTGAAACAAGCCGACTTCGGCCCGAACGTGACCATCATCCCGGGCGACGTCACGGACCCGGAGCACCGCGCCGACCTGGTCGACGCGTTACCCAAGCTGGACCTGCTCGTGAACAACGCGAGCGCGCTCGGCCCCAGCCCACAGCCCGCGTTGGCCGACTACCCACTCGACGAGTTCGCGCGGGTGTACGAGGCCAACGTCTTGGCACCACTCGCACTCATCCAGCGCGCACTATCCAAACTGGACAGTGGGATCATCGTCAATGTCAGCTCGGACGCGGCCGTCGAAGCCTACGAGGGCTGGGGCGGCTACGGGTCGAGCAAGGCCGCGCTCGACCGGATCAGCGCGGTCCTCGCCGTCGAACATCCGTCGCTGCACGTGTACGCCTTCGACCCGGGCGACATGCGTACCGACATGCACCAGGCCGCTTTCCCCGGCCAGGACATCTCCGACCGGCCCGAGCCGGAGACCGTCGTGCCCGCGCTGCTCAAGCTGATCGACGAACGACCGCCGAGCGGACGGTACACCCGATGATCACGTCCGCGATCGAACCACCCGAGGCACATGGCGTGGCCCGCGACGAAGTGCGCATGCTCGTGGCCACGCCGCGAGGTGTGACGCATGCGCGGTTCGCCGACCTGCCCAGGTTTCTCGAGCCCGGCGACCTGGTCGTGGTGAACAACTCGGGCACCCTCGCCGCGGCCGTCACCGGGCACCGGGACGGCTCCGAGCTGACCGTCCACTTCTCCACCAGGCTGGACGACGGCTCCTGGGTGGTGGAGTTGCGGCCGCCCGGCCCGGCCACCGGCCCGGTGTCCGACACCAGAGCGGGCCAGAAGGTCGACCTCCCGGACGGCGTGCTGGTCCTCGTCGAGGAGTACGTGCTCGGCCGGTTGTGGCGCGCGGCCGTGTCCGTTGACGTGCCGGCGATGCTGGCCCGGTACGGCCGTCCGATCAAGTACGCGTACGTGCCCGGCGACTGGCCGATCGAGGACTACCAGACGGTCTTCGCGCGTCACCCGGGCAGCGCCGAGATGCCCAGCGCCGGCCGGCCGTTCTCGGCGGAACTGGTCACCGACCTGGTGTCCGCGGGCGTGTCGGTCGCGCCGATCACGCTGCACACGGGCGTGTCGTCGATCGAGGAAGGCAAGGCTCCGCTGCCCGAACGGTTCCACGTCCCCGAGTCGACCGCGCGGATGGTCAACCTCACGCGGGACGCGGGCAGGAGGGTCGTAGCCGTGGGCACGACCGTCACCCGCGCGCTGGAATCGGTGGCGTGCAACGGAATAGTGCGTCCGGGTGCCGGGTGGACGGACCTGGTCCTCGGCCCGGACCGGCCGGCACGGGTCGTCACCGGCTTGATCACCGGATGGCACGAGCCGGGCGCCTCGCACCTGCTGTTGCTGCGGGCAGTGGCCGGGGACCGGTTGGTCGCGGACGCGTACCGGGCCGCGGCCGCGGGCGGATACCTGTGGCACGAGTTCGGCGACAGTTGCCTACTGTTGCCGGGTGACTGACGAAGAGCGTTACGAACAGGGGATGCGCGTTCGCCGGGAGGTTCTCGGCGACGAGCACGTCGACCGGGCGGTCGCGGGCACCGACGACGTGACCCGGGACTTCCAGGACTACATCACCCGCAACGCCTGGGGCGACATCTGGTCCCGCCCGGGACTGTCCAAACGGGACCGGAGTTTGGTCACCCTCGCACTACTAGCCGCGCTGCAGCACGAGGGTGAGCTTGCGATGCACGTCCGCGCGGCCCTGCGCAACGGCGTGACAAGGGACGAGATCATCGAAGTCCTGCTCCAGGTCGGCCTCTACGCGGGCGTCCCCACCGCCAACCGCGCCTTCGCCGTCGCCCAGCGGACTCTGGCGGACCGGGAGGTTGCCGGACCATGAAATTCCCGCAGGGGCAGGGTTGCGAGAATTTCATGGTCCAGGAATGGGCGACACGCCGTCCCGGAACAGGCGGCGTGGCGTCCGAAGTCAGGCGGACTTCGCGGTCGCCGGGTGCAGGCGCAGGGCGACGCCGGCCCAGAGGGCACGGCGGACGGCCTCGTAACACGGGCGGCACGCGGGGACCCTGATCGGGCGGGTGGGTGACTGGTTCAAGGACACGCTCAGACCGGGTTCAGCCGTGGCCTGGCAGGTGCTGTGATGATGCCCGGCGGGGGCGCAGACACACAGGCACGCGGTGGTGGGGTTCATCGCAACCTCCGTTGGTGAGCGTGATGCACCACACTAATGGCACTCAGTGCCATTGCGCAACACCCCGTGCTACTTTTTCGGTCATGACGAGCGGGGTGCCCGACCGGCGGCGTCGGGTCCGTGCGGCGCTGACCGCGGCCGCCATCGATCTGTTCCTGACCAAGGGCTACGAGGAGACGACGGTCGACGAGATCGCCGCCGCCGCCGGGGTCGGCCGCCGGACGTTCTTCCGGTACTTCCCCTCCAAGGAAGACGTGATCTTCCCCGACCACGAGGCCCGGCTGGCCCGGGTCGCCGAGGTGTTCGCGACCGCGCCCGCCGACGAGGCGCCCCTGTCGGTCGCCTGCCGAGCCGTCCACGGCGTGCTCGAGGCGTACCTGGACGAGGGCGTCGTCGCAGTACAGCGGTACGGCTTGACCCGCGACTTCCCCCAGTTGCGGTCCCGCGAGATCGCCAGCGCGCACAGCTACCACATCGCCGTCACGCGGTATCTGGTCGACCGCGTCGGCGACGAGCCGGACGGCGCCCTGTGGGCCGAGGTCGCCGGCTCAGCCGTCGTCGCCGCCCACAACCACGTCCTGCGCCAGTGGCTCAAGACCGGCGGCAAGGGCGACGTCCTGGGCAAGGCGGACCGTGCGTTCCGCTACATCCGGGAGACGCTCGGGGTCTCCGCGGCCCGTTCGGCCGACGTCGACGACGTGGTCGTCGCGGTCATGCGCCGGGGGATGCCGCTCGCGAACGTGGTCCGCCGGATCGAGGACGCCCTCGATGGATGACACTCAGTGCCATTGTGTCGGCGCGGAGGGCTGACGGTACAGCGGCGCCCCGCTGATCGTTCAACTGAAGCCTTCGGCAAGCACTTGAATGGTCGCAACATTTTTAGCCGCCAACGGCTTCGCGTAGCTCCGAATTGTCCATTATGGGACCGTTGAATGCCGCTTTTCGTATGACCTGTCCGACTCGGTTGTGGGTGTGAGTCGTCCAGTGAATGTGGTTCTGTCCGGTTGGGCCTGTTGGCCGATACTCAGCGGTGCTCGCCATCGTCAAGACTCCTCGGTGCGTTGAGGTCGGCCCGATTGCCGGTGCCGGTCGAGGAACTGGGGGTCTGATGCGTGCTCGCGTGTCGTGGTGTGCCGTGTTGACCAGACGGTTGGCGGCCGGCGTGGTGATGTCCGTCGGTATGGGCCTGTTGCAGCCGGTGGTGTCCGCGGCGGTGCCGGTCGCGGTGCCGGACGAGGCGCCGACTGAGACGTTGGCGCAGCAGTATGCGAAGCAGGGGAGCAAGAGTGTGCGAGTCGGTTCCAGGCTGACTGAGACCGAGGAGGTCTTGGCGCAGCCGGACGGCTCGTTGGTATGGCGTCAGCATGTCCGGCCAGTGCGGACCAAAAAGGACGGACAGTGGGCCGACGTGGACACCACCCTGGTCCGACGGGCCGGCGGCGAGGTCGGACCTCGGGTGTCTACATTGGACCTTGCATTGTCGGGCGGGGGTTCGACGGGGCCGCTGGTCAAGGTCGGCCATGGCGCCGCAGAGGTCGGTCTGACCTGGGACGGTGTCCTGCCCGAACCCGTGCTGGACGGGCCGAGCGCCACCTATCCCGAAGTGTGGCCGGGAGTCGACCTGAAGGTCACCGCCGACACCGTGGGTTTCTCCGAGGCCCTGGTGGTCAAGAACGCCGAGGCCGCCAAGAATCCCAAGCTGGGCAAGGTCACTTTCGGCACGTACACCAAGAACACCGCGGTACGTGGCGCGGCCGGCAAGGGCCGGGCACGTGCCGCCGACGGTACGGCCACGGGTATCGAGGTGGTCGACGGCACGGGCGAGGTGGTCTTCACTGGTGACGCCACCCGGATGTGGGACTCCTCAGGCAGGGGCAGCGAGCGGGACCGACAGGGTGGCTCCGCGGAAGGAACACGTCGCGGTGTCATGCGCAATGAGGTGACTCCGGCCGGGGTGACGATCAGTCCGGACGCCGCGTTCCTGTCGGACAAGGACACCAGGTTTCCGGTGTATCTGGATCCGGAGTATTTGTGCTCGAACACGTCCTGGTGCGGTATGCAGCATCGGGTCGTGGTCCAGTCGGGTTTTCCTGGCGCGCACAACTTCGACGGCCTGGATGATTTGAAGGCCGGTTACGAGACGTTGGACCGGGCGGGCGTGTCTCGTTCGTACATTCAGATGAACACCGCTCCGATTCTCGGCAAGCGCATCCACTGGGCCAATCTGAACACCACGGTCATCCACTCGTGGAAGTGCGAGGGCGATACCTCGGACACGGAACTGTGGCTGGCCGGCGGGGTGGACGGCGGCACGACGTGGGGCAACCAGCCGAACGGCGTCTACTGGCTGAGTAACAGCAATGTGGCCAACTGTCATGACGCCGGCGATGTCCACTCGGTGTTCGACGCGGGGCGCGCGGTCGTGGACGCGGCCAACAACGGTTGGGGTACGACGACGTTCGAGTTGAAGGCGGCGGACGAGGGCAATGTGTCCGGGTGGCGCAGGTTCGCGCTCAATCCTTATCTGGAGGTCGCCTATGACTCGGTGCCGAACAACCCGTGGGGCCATGCCATGCAGAACGGGGCGGTGCCGTGTGTGAAGGGGGACGACCGGCCGTGGTTGGATACCCGGACTCCGCAGGTGCAGGCGCTGGTTTCGGACCCTGACGGCGGGAGTCTGAGTGTGGAGGTGGCCACCAGCGGCGGCCCGTATGGCAACGACGTGCCGAACTCCTATCGGGACAACAACGGCAACCGGTTCGAGGTGGGCACGCCGGGACCGAACCAGGCAGCGTTGGCACAGTACTGGGTCCCGGGGGACTGGATCACCGGCGACGGGATCTACAAGTGGGCCATCCGGGTCGGTGACGGCGAGGTCGACTCGCCGCGCTGGGACTGGGACTGCGAGTTCTATGTGGACACCGTGGTGCCGTTGCCGCCCAAGGTGGCGTTGACTGGCAGGGCCCCGCAGGTGCAGGGTGACCTGGTGGCCTTCGCGATCTCGGTGCCGCTGGCCACATCCGGTCTGGATGACATCGACCGGTTCGTCTACACCACTGACGGCAGCGACCCGAGCGTGCAGGGGTCACCCAGTGTGGCGCGCAATCCGGGCCGGGACGCTGGCGGCAACGTGACCGCCGCCTTGACCGCCACCGCGGTCAACGGCAACCAGAACCTGATCCGGGTCAAAGCGGTGAACAAGACCGGCAAGCCTGGCCCGAACGCGACCTGTGTGCCGGGCAACGGTCTGGACGGGCCGGCCTGTGCGTACACCGTCCTGCCGTTGACTCCGGAGAAGGGGCTTGCCGGTGCGTGGGGGGTCGATGATCAGGGTGGGCTTGCGGCGTCGGACAACGTGGCCGCGTTGCGGGCAGGTGCCACCGCGCACCCGCTGGCGCTGCAGGGAAACGCCGCCTGGTCGCTCGGTTACAGCGGGGGCAACTCCTGGACCCAGCCCGACGCAAGCGGCGCCAAGGACGGCGTCAAGGGTGGCATGTTCTTCCCCGGTGGCGGCAACGGGTACTTGTCCACGTCCGGTCCGGTGCTGGACACCAGCCAGTCCTTCACGATGTCCGCTTGGGCGAAGCTGACCGACACCAGTCCGAACACCTGGCACGCGGTCATCTCGCAGGACGGCAGCACCTCCAGCGGCGCGCTCATCGAGTATTCCTCGGACGCGAACGCGTGGACGTTCAACCTGCCGGACTGTGACTGCACTGATCCCGCGAACTCGCGGGTCGTGTCCAAGGCGCCGCCGCGGCTGAACGTGTGGACGCATCTGACCGGTACCTACGATGCCGCGAGTGGGTTGGCGACGCTGTATGTCGACGGGGTCAAGCAGAACAGTCTGGTCCGGCGCGGCTGGTCGGCGACTGGTCCGCTGACCGTGGGCGCGTTGAAGTGGAACGGCAACCGCGCCAGCTACTTCTCCGGGTGGGTCGATGATGTGCAGGTGTGGCAGCGTCCGCTGTCGCTCGAAGATGTGCGTGCGCTGGTTAATACCAGTGTGTCCCGGGCGCAGTATGGTCTCGCCGAGGGCGCGGCGGACCTGCTTGCCGTCGGGTCGACGGGAAGCCGGGGCCAGCCGGACACGTTCGTGCCGGCTCCGGTGCCCAGTCTGCAGGGGTACTGGAAGCTGGACGAGAGCACCGGGACGACCGCGGCGGACGCCGGCAACAACGGCAGTGGGTACTCGCCGCAACCGTTGACGTTGACCGGTGGTAGCACCTGGGTATCGGGTAAGTCCGGTAATGCGGTGCACTTTGACGGCACCGGTTACGGCAAGACCGCCGGTCCGGTCGTGGACACCAGTCAGTCGTTCACGGTCTCGGCCTGGGCGAAGTTGGACGATCTCGACGGCCACTACGGTGTGGTCGGGCAGTCCGCGTCGGGCGGTGTGCCTGGTTTCCTGATGCGCTATTCCAAGGACGTCAACGCGTGGGTCTTCGGGTTGAACAGCTCGCCGACTGAGGCGTCGGGCCGCCAGATGAAATGGACCTTCCTCCCGAACCAGGGGGCGAAGGCCGGGGAGTGGACCTTGGTGACCGGTGTGTACAACCGGGAGGCGGGGCAACTGCAGATCTATGTGAACGGCCGGTTGGCCGCGCAGCGCAAGTACACCGACGCACCGTGGAACGCGGCCGGACCGTTGAGCATCGGTTCCTACGACGTGGGTGGCATGACGCACGGTTTCAAGGGAGCCGTCGACCAGGTTCAGGTGTGGCAGCGGCCGCTGACCGCGTCCCAGGTCGGCGCGCTCGCTGGTTTGTCTTATGTGGACGCAACGTGGAGCTTCACTGGCCCGGCGACGGTCACCCCGAGCGGTAACGTCGCGGAGGTCGCCACCCAGGGTGACACCGCGCGGGCCCAGTTCACCTGGGACGGCGTGGTTCAGGCCCAGCGGCCGGACAGCTTGCGCACGGATCGTTCGTTCACGGTCGAGGCATGGGTGAAGCAGGATGCCGCCGACGACTACACCCGGATCGCGGTGTCGGCCGACGAGGCGTTCTCGCTCGATTTCCGCCGGGACAACCTGACGGAGGGGCATTGGTCCTTCGGTTTCGCGTGCACCCGAGGATCGCCGTGCCTCAGCGTGGTGTGGAGCGACGCGAAGGCGGAGCGCAACACGTGGACGCACCTGGCGGCCACCTATGACAGCACCACCAACGCCGTGTGCCTTTATGTCAACGGTGTCCGACAGTCCACGTGCGTTTCCGGCCTGTCGGTCGCGGACTCCACCGGGGATCTGCGGATCGGCAAGTTCAAGTGGCTCGGCAAGATGGTGAACAACTGGAACGGTGGTGTCGCGGGAGTGCGGGTCTACTCCGGGGTGCGCACCGATGACCAGATCAGGAATGACCGCTCGGCGGACGATCCCGGCAACCTGTTCGGCGTGAAGCATTACCAGTAGCACCATCGAGTTCCGTTCGGTTTCTTGACTTTCCGTGCACGTTGGCCCGGTGGAGGGGACAGGACGATGGCTAAGTGGCGATTCTCGAGTGTGGCCGTCGCGGTGGCGTTGAGCATGGTGGCCACCGGGGTTTCGGCGACCGCGGCGCCCGCGACCGGGTGGCACGGGCTTGGGTGGGAGCTGCCCGAGTTGCAGAAGCCAGTGCATGTGCCGGGAACCGAGGGCACGCTGCGCGCGGCGCCGAGGAACGCGACCAGGGACACGGCGTTGCGTGCCGCGCCCTTGGTGTCCTGGCCACGTGCGCAGAGCGCGGATGTGGCGTTGCCCGCGACCACGACCGGCAAGCCGCAACCTGAGGCGCGCCGGGCCGGTGATTCGCCGGTGTCGGTCACCCGCGGCCATGGCAAGGACGGCAAGGGAAAGCTCAGCCCACGGGCTGGCACCGCCGCTGCTGGGCATGACCAGGGTTTGGTCAAGGTCGACACGGTCGAGCACGCGATCGCTGACAAGGCGCGGGTTACGGGCACGCTGGTGCGTGTGGCGCCGGTGTCCGGTGACACGACCGGGCCGGTGTCGGTGGATCTGGACTATGCCGGTTTCGTCGATGCTTACGGCGGGGGGTACGGCCAGCGGTTGCGTTGGATGTCCTATCCGGACTGTGTGCTGACCACGCCGGAGAAGCCGGCCTGTCAGGTGCCGACTCCGGTGGACTCGGTGAACCTGGAATCCGACCGGCATCTGGTCGGTGAGCTTGCGGTGCCGGCGGGGGGCACTGTGCTGGGCGCTACGCCTGGGGCGAACTCCGGTGGCGGTGACTTCACCGAGACGTCGCTGTCGCCGGCGGGGACCTGGTCGGCGGGGACGTCGTCCGGTGATTTCTCCTACACCTATCCGATCGGGTTGCCGACGCCGCAGGGTGGCAACGCACCGCAGGTGAAGCTCAGTTATTCCTCTGGGTTGGTGGATGGGCTGACCTCGGCGACCAACAACCAGCCGTCGGCGGTGGGGGACGGTTGGGCTCTGTCGGGTGCCGGGTACATCGAGCGCAAGTTCGAGTCCTGTGTGACCGATCCCGGTGGGAACAACGGCGACAAGAAGACCGGTGACCTGTGTTGGTCGGCGGACAACGCCACGTTCGCTCTCGGTGACCGTTCCGGGGAACTGGTCAAGGACAAGGACAACAACTCCTGGCACGCCAAGAACGACGACGGGGCCCGTTACGAGCGGTTGGGTGGCGCGGCCAACGGGGACAAGGAGGGTCAGTACTGGAAGGTCACGACGAACGACGGCACCCAGTATTTCTTCGGCCTGAACCGGTTGCCCGGCTGGAGTGACGGCAAGCCGGAGACCCAGTCCGCGCTGACCGTGCCGGTGTTCGGTAACCATCCTGGCGAGCCGTGCCACACCGACGACTTCGCCAGTTCCTGGTGCACGTATGCCTACCGGTGGAACCTGGACTACGTCGTCGACCCGCACGGCAACGCGCAGTCGTACTACTACCAGCCCGAGACGAACTTCTACGGCCTGAACGGCAACTACACCGATCCTGGCGTGCAGTACACCCGCGGCGCCTTCCTGACCAGTATCCAGTACGGGTTCAACGTCACCGTCCCGGGCGCGGGGGTGTACGACCCGGCGCCGATCAGGGTGTTGTTCGACACCGCGGAGCGGTGTGTGCCGTCCGGCGCGATCACATGCGATCCCGGGCAGCTCACCAAGGACACCGCGAACTCGTGGCCGGACGTGCCGGCCGACAAGATCTGCAACGCGGGTGACGTGTGCAAGAACAACATGAACCCGACGTTCTTCACCCGCAAGCGGGTCACCGCGATCACCTCGGAGGCCGCGGGTGTGCCGGTCAACCGGTGGACCCTGGGCCAGTCGTTCCCGCAGACCGGGGACGGGTCGGCGAACGCGTTGTGGTTGGACACGGTCACCCGCACCGGCCTGACCGGTGGCACCCTGACGTTGCCGCCGAGCACGTTCATCGGTACGGCCAAGCGCAACCGCGCCTTCCCTGGGCAGAACAACCTGACTGGGATCACCCGCAACCGGCTCACCTCGGTGATCAACGAGCAGGGCGGTGTGATCACCGTTGACTACACCGAGCCGGACTGCCAGGGCGGCACGCCGGCCCCCGAGGGCAACCACACCCGCTGCTACCCGGTGTTCTGGTCTTTTCAGGGTAACTCCGACCCACAGATCGACTGGTTCAACAGGTACGTGGTCACCGACGTCTATGAGGACGGCCGGACCGTGCAGTCGCAGCAGACCCGCACGCACTACGACTACGTAGGCGACGCGGCCTGGCACTACGACGAGAACCCGCTCGGCGACCCGACGTACAAGACGTGGTCGGTGTGGCGTGGCTACGGCACGGTGAAGACCACCAAGGGCAACCCGGACGACCCGGCCGGCCCAAGGTCGGTGACCCAGTCGTTGTTCTTCCGCGGCATGGACGGCGACACCTTGCCGGGTGGTGGCCGGCGCGGCGTCCAGCTGACCAACTCTCTCGGCGAGTCCATGCCGGACCGGGACCAGTTCCACGGGATGACGTGGGAAACCCAGAAGTTCCTTGACGGCAAACCGATCTCGGTGACGGTCACCGACCCGTGGACCTCCGACCCGACCGCGACCGCGGCCAGCGGCAGGCAGTCCTTCCACGTCGCCCCTGCGGTCACGCGTGAGCGGGCCTGGATCGAGAACAGCAAGTCCTGGCGCACCACCCGCACCGCCACCTCCTACAACGGCCAGGGTCTCACGACCGCGGTCGAGGACGACGGCGATGTCGCGGACCCGAAGCAGGCCACCTGTACCCGTACGAGCTACGCGCAGAACGGGGACGCGTGGCTGCTGGCGTACCCGAGCGTGACACTGAAGATCACCGGCCCGTGCACCGACGGCAACAAAGCCAGCAGCGGCAGCATCATCTCCGACACCCGTAACCACTACGACGGTGGCGACGTCGGGGCGCCACCGTCGCGTGGGTTGGTCACCCAGACCGACACCGTGGACACCTGGCCCGCGGGTGGCGCGGAGACCTTCGTGTCCGCCAAGACCGCCTTCGACACCTACGACCGGGTGACCGCCAGCACCGACGAACTCAACCGCACCACCACGACCGCCTACACCCCGTCCAGCGGCGCGGCCAGCCGGATCACCACGACCAGCCCGTCGCTCGGCGGCACCCTCGGCAGCCTGACCGCGGCGAAGGTGTTCGACCCGTCGTCCGGGCTGCTGCAGTCGGCCATCGACCCGAACGGCCGGCACACCGACGCGACCTACGACCCGCTCGGCCGGCTCACCGCGGTCTGGAAACCCGGGCACGACAAGAGCGGCCCGGCCGACGCCAGATACGAGTACACCGTCAGCACCGACAAACCCAGCATCGTGGCCAGCAAGGTGTTGCAGTCCTCCGGCCAGTACGCCACCACCTACCGCCTGGTGGACGGGCTGGGCCGCACGGTCCAAACCCAGGCGCCGACGCCGTACACCTCGGGCCGGGTCCTCAGCGACAGCTTCTTCGACTCGCAGGGCCGACCGTGGAAGACCCACAACGCCTACTGGAACGGCGACTCGGGGCCGAACACGACCTTGCTGGTGGTGCAGGACCTGGCCGTGCCCAACACCACGGTCAACACCTACGACTCGGCCGGCCGGCAGACCGCCGCGACCATTCTGAAGAACAACACCAAGCTGGCCGAGTCCCGTGTGCTCCTTGACGGTGACCGGACCACGACCATCCCACCGGTGGGTGGCACCGCCGAAACCGTGGTCAGCAACGCCCGCGGCCAGATGACCGCCCGGGCGCAGTACCTGGACCGGGCGCACACCAACCCCGGCGACCCGGCCGACACCACCACCTACACCTACACCCCGGCCGGCTACCAGGCCACGATCACCGACACCACCGGCAAGAACGTCTGGACGACCGGCTACGACCTGCGCGGCCGCAAGACCGTCGGCACCGACCCGGACAGCGGGACCAGCCGGGCCGCCTACGACCCGGCCGGCCAGGTCGTGTCCACCACGGACGGACGAGGTCGGACCGTCGCGTTCGGCTACGACGCGCTGGGTCGCCGGACCGGCGAGTTCGATGGGTCCCCCACTGGGCCGAAGCTCGCCTCCTGGTCGTATGACAGCCTGCTCAAGGGTATGCCGACCAACTCGATCCGTTACGTCAACGGCCAACCGCACGTGGTCAACGCGGCGACCGGCTACGACAAGGCCAACCGGCCGACCGGCTCGCAGGTGACCGTCATCAACGAGGCCGGTCTGAACGGGACCTACACGTTCCCGGTCACCTATGACCCGAACACCGGTCTGGTGGCCACCAGCACCAGCCCAGGGGTCGGTGGGCTGGCAGAGGAGACGATCTACCGGGGTTACGACCCGTACGGCAACCCGACCACGGCCTACGCCGCGACCTCGAACGGGTCGGGCACGTCACTGGTGTCGGACACCAAGTACAACCCGTTCGGCCAGGTGCTGCGGGAGAACTTCGCCGCCGCCACCGACCCGAACCAGGTGTCGGTCACCAACACCTACGACGACGCCACCGGACGACTGCAGAACGTCTTCGCGGTCCGGGCGACCAGGACCACCCCCCAGGTGGTCAACCGCACCTACAGCTACGACGACGGCGGGAACGTCACCAAGATCGCCGACACCCCCGACGGCAGCGCGTTCGACACCCAGTGTTTCAGCACGGACTATCTACGTCGGCTCACCGAAGCCTGGACCCCCGGCAACGGCGACTGCACCTCATCGCGCTCGGTCGCCGCGCTGGGCGGCGCGGCCCCGTACTGGACCAGCTGGACCTACGACAAGACGGGTAACCGGACCAGCCAAACCCAACACACCGCGACCGGCGACAGTGTCGCGACAAGCACCTACCCCGACCCGGGCAGCAAACAACCGCACGCCGTGCAATCCGTGACGACCGGGCAGAAGCGCAACATCTACGGCTACGACGACGCCGGCAACACGGTGTCCCGCAATGTCGCGGGTAAGAACCAGACGTCCACGTACGACGCCGAGGGACGCCTTGCCACGGTGACCGACGTGGACGGGAAGGTCTCCAGCTACCTCTATGACGCCGACGGCAACCGGGTCATCACAAAGGACCAGACCGGCACCACGCTCGCCGTCGGCGACCTGGAACTGTTCGTGCTCACCGGCACGACCACGGCCAAGGCACTCAGGTCCTACACCCACGGCGGACAGAAGATCGCCGTGCGTGGTGCCGGCGGGCTGGACTGGGTGGTGGGCGACCATCACGGCACCAGCCTGGCCAAGATCGGTGCTCGTGACCTGGCGGTGGCGCGGCGTTACCAGGACCCGTTCGGCAACGCGCGCGGACCGGACCCGGGGTCGTGGCCGGACAAACACGGATTCCTCGACGGATACCAGGACACCACCGGCCTGACCCATGTCGGCGCCCGCGAGTACGACCCGACCCAGGGCCGCTTCACCCAGGTCGACCCGGAATTCGACCTGACCCACCCGCAGTCCTGGAACAACTACTCCTACAGCGGCAACAACCCAGTCACCTGGTTTGACCCAAGCGGCCGCGGGTTCTGGGACATCCTCGAGGTCGTCGCGATCGTCGCGGTCGCGATCGCGGTGGTCACCGTGGTGGCCATACCCGTGGTCACCATGGTGGCCGTCGAGGTCGGTGTCGCCACAGCGGCCGCTGTCGATGTGGGTATCGAAGCGGGTGCGGCAGCCGTCGAGGTGGGCGCGGCCGATGTGGGTACCGCGACGGTGATGGTCCCTGAGACGACCATGGTCAACGAAACCGTCGTCACCACCGAAACGGTGATGCAAGAACAAGTCAGCACCGAGGTGGTGGCCGAGGCCGCCGCCGAACCAGCCGCCGCCGAAACCGCCGCCGCCGAAGCCGCTACCACGGAGGCGGCTAGTTCCGAGGCCGCGAGCTCGGAAGCAGCAGTCGCCAGCGAAGAGGGCGCGGCTACGGAAGAAGCCGCTAGTGGCGAGGCAGCCAGTTCGGAGTCCTCCGCGACCGAGGGGAGCGGCAGCGCCGGGGAGCCGACAAAGCTGTACCGGGCTCCGGAAAAGGGCAACATGGCAGCTGAGGAGAAGGGCCTCGATCCCGCCAATCACCCGGATGTCGGCCGTCACCAGGGCACTGCTTACCTGGGAGACTCCGCGGGAGTGGCTGAGAAGTATGCTGGTCAGGGGGTTTATGAGGACGGCTATTGGGAGTACACGATGAAGCCGGAATTTGAGACCGAGTTCCCGGCGAACGTCTTCCGGGCAACGCACGACAACTATCCTGGAGAGTTCCAGTGGGTCATCCCGAGAGGTGATATTGGCCGATTCAACTCACTTATTGCCGATAGTAAATGGATCAACTTTTATATGGGGTATTCATGGTAGATAAAGAGGAGCTCTGGCGAAAAAGCGGCTTGCATCAGTTTCAGATTGTTCAGTGTGTGGTTACCGAACATCGTGGCCGGTTCGGTATCGATGTCGATGTTGTTACACCGACCGGCAGAGTTCCCGGATTCATCGATTTCGTGATGCTTGCGGATTCCGACGAGCATCCGTCGCCCGCGGACTTCCCCGCTGTTGGTGCTGTGCTGGAGGCGGTGACATTGGACTTCATCATACCTTTGGGGGGCGAACTGCGGCTCACTGCTCGCAAGTCCTCCATCGAGCGGCAAAGAGCGCAGGACAAGCAAAGGTGAAGGGCGGGGTAGCTGCAAGGCCATTTTGGGCGGAGGTTTCCATATCGACGACCAAGCACAGATCGTTGATCTGTTCGATGGTCAGTCCAGTGGTATGATACATGCCAGGACTTCTATTTGCCGCTTGGATAGGTATGTGATATTAGGGCTTTATGGCGTGTATCGTGGACAGCGTCCACCCCGTTCCAGGAGGTGTAATGAATGACCGCGACGCGTTCGACCGGTTTGATCGTTACTGTGAGATACTCGACTCGCTTATCGGCGCAACGTCTGTCATCAGTGAGGTTGAACCGCGAGAGATGGGGGACGGACCGGTTCGCGCTGTCGTGTATATAGGAACGCCGGAACCTGGATATGTAACCGGGCTCACATATGGACTCTCGCTCTCTAGTCATCCGGATTGGCGGTCGAGAGGTCGTGAGCTTTCCATCACCGTCCGCTCTGAAAACGTCGAGTGGTCTCAGGTCCCCGCGAGGATGGTTGCCACACTAAGGGGAGTCTGTCCCTTCAACTCCGGTCAAGTTCTCGGCTATGTTCAGCCGTTCGTGGAAGATTCCGCAATGAATAGTGTCCTCTTGTCTGAACCGGCAGTTGAGTGGAGCTCAGGATTGATTGATCTAAGTTGCGGTGAAGTTGATCCGAAAGAGCCTGGCCTGGTGGAAATCATCGGCGTCTACCCCGTCCACTCGTCGGAACGAGACTTTGTTCGCTCGCGTGGATTCGATGCGTTCTGGAGCCTGGAATGGGATCGCTTTGACCCTGCACGGGCGCCAGTAGTATGAATAATCCGAGTTTGTCAGTTCTTCACGACGGGAATGGTTGAGCTGTGAACGGCTAGGACGACACACCGGAGCTTCGAGCAATCGATGACCAGAGATCGGCTGATTCGATAGCCCTCCCTGATGACGAGTGATATGGGCAGGGTACTTTGGGCGGCTTGCCGCGGACTGACCAGAGGGTGGATATGTCTTACTTTGCCGATCTCGCCGTGTATGACTACCTTCCGGAGAGTGTCCCGGAGGGTCGGACTGCGCTAACGGTAGGTTGGTTGGACGCGGAGCATCCGTACCAAACGGGGGCGTGCCCAGAGGGATTCGCTGAACGTCTGTTCGAATTCTGCCAATCACATCAAAGTGCTCGGACGAGAGGCTTTCAGAACTGTACGTTGTGCGGACGGTCTGGTATTGATGATCCGCCAGTAATGGTAATGGCGAGTTTGGGCGGGATCTCGATTCCGCTTGGGCACGCCGAGCTTCGGGTATACGATGAGGTTGGCACCTGGCTGGTGGCACCTAACCTGGTGCTGCACTACGTGGCGAAACACCAGTATCTGCCACCTCGTCAATTCGTAGATGCTGTCATGGCTGGGCGACTGGTCTCCTGATCTGGACGCTTTGCTCTGGATGCACTAGTCGGGAGGCTTGTTCGTGTATCATGAACGTGCGGAGGGGAAGCCATGGTCGCAGAGAAGAACGACCAGACGAGCCACTAGGTAGTCAACAGTAACTGCATGCCCTACCGCGTCCGCGAGGCAGCCTCGGCGGTACCGACCGACGGCTGCCGGGTTGTCACCCGCGACCTGATGGGGCACCACACTCGCGATGGGTAATTTGGGGGTGCTCGTATCGCCGGATCAGCGATCGAAAACTTGACTGAGTAATCTCCAAAACCGAGACTTCCCATTTCGTGGAAGCCCTGGTTTGTTGGACCTATGTCCGGTATCGGACCAGTGAAACCCACCACACAGTGACCGGCGACACCGTCACGACGCGGGGCCCAATCGACCGTACGCCCTACGGAGGCGGGCCGCTGTCGATGTGGGGTACCGCGACCGTGACGATCCCTGAGACGACTACGGTCGACGAAACCGTCGTCACCACCGACGGTGATGGAGGAACAGACCAGCACCGAGGCAGCGGCCGAACCGCCCGCCGCCGAAACGGCCGCCAGCACCGAAGCCGCCACCTCCGAGGCGGCGAGTTCCGAAGCGGCCACGACTGAGGCCACAGGGTCGCAAGCGTCGGCCAGTGAGACCTCGGCCGCGGAACAAGCCGCCAGCGAGGACGCATCCGCCGAAGCCGGACTCCAGCGAAGTAACAGCGGCGGCGATTCGGAAGACCTCGGTGAGGGACCCGCACTACCGAAGACCCGGGAAAGCGAGGGGCTGTCGGCGGGATCGAGGACCCGGTGCACGGTGGCGCGGCCGACGGAGAGCACCTCCGTCAGTTCGGCGATGGTGTGGTCGCCGGTGGCGTGCATTCGCACCAGTTCGGCCTGCTGGTGGGCGCCGCGGGCGGTGGCGACACAGCTTCGATCCCGACATGGCGAGGCCGCGATATTTCGGCGAGCGCAACGAAGCGGCTCCCTACCCTGACCGACCGTGGCTGGGCGCCGATCGGAATCAGCATCCGAGACCTGTTCGCCGCCAACAACCTTCCGCTGCTGAAGGACGACGACATACATGGGCGACATGCTCTACGTCAGCGGCGCCGTCAGCAAAACCACGCGGTAGCACCTACCCCGCGCGACGACGGGTTGAGATGGCTCAACCGTTGGACGAGCGGCAGCGCTGATCCACGTGGAACGTGCAAGATCATCGCGGCGTCCGGGCGACGTGGAGACCGCTTCGTGGGACACAAAGCGGCTGGGATACCGCCCGGCGCGGCGCTCGCTCGGATACGGTGGTTCGGTGGGTGAGAACAGTCAGCTTGAGCCGCAGGCGTATGACCCGAAGAACCTCCGGGTGTCCGACGCCGAGCGTGAGCACGTCACGGGCTTGCTCCAGAAGGCGGTCGCGCTCGGCATGCTGACGCTCGACGAGTTCACCGAACGTACTGACCGGGCGCTGGTCTCGCGCACCCGCGGTGAGTTGAACAGCGTCGTGATCGACCTGCCCGGTGTCGTCCACACCGAGGTCGTCTCCGTCGACGAGCCGATGGTGCTGAGGACCCGGTCCGGCTCGGTGAAGCAGAACGGCGACTGGGTGGTGCCGAGGAGCATCACCGCGGAGTGCACGATGGGCAACGTCCAGATCGACTTCACGCACGCGCGGTGCTCGCACAAGGACGTCACGCTGCGTGCGACCTGCGGGTCGGGGCACATCACGGTGATCGTGCCGCGCGGCTGGCTGGTCCGGATGGAGGAGGTCACCACCAGCATGGGCCACGCGGTGAACAAGGCGACCGACCCCGCCGACCCGGCCATGCCCGTCCTGCACGTGCACGCCAAGGTCGGGATGGGCCACCTCAAGATCAAGCACTCCCGGGACCACTGATCCGCGTGCCTCGCGCGGGGTGAATGGCGGGCATGGCAGTATCCGGCGGTGCGTTATTACGCTGACCTCCACGTGCACTCGAAGTACAGCCGGGCCTGCAGTCGTGACTGTGACGTCGAGAACCTGGCGTGGTGGGCGCGGCGCAAGGGGATCACCGTGCTCGGCACGGGCGACTTCACCCATCCCGCCTGGGCGCGGGAGCTGCGGGAGACCCTTCAGCCGGCCGAGCCGGGGCTGTTCAAGCTGCGCGACGACGTGGACGCGGAAGTGCTGCGCAAGCTGCCGCCGACCTGCCACGGCGAGGTCCGGTTCGTGCTGGAGGTGGAGATCTCCACCATCTACAAGCGCGACGACCGCACCCGCAAGGTCCACCACCTCTGTTACGTGCCGTCGTTCGAGGCCGCCGACAAGTTCACCGCCGCGTTGGCCAAGATCGGCAACCTCGGCTCGGACGGGCGGCCGATCCTCGGCCTGGACTCGCGTGACCTGCTGGAGATCACGCTGGAGTCCGGCGAGGGCTCGTACCTGGTGCCGGCGCACGTATGGACGCCGTGGTTCGCCGTGCTCGGCTCGAAGTCCGGGTTCGACGCGGTCGCGGACTGTTACGTCGACCTCGCCGACGAGGTCTTCGCCGTGGAGACCGGCCTGTCCAGCGACCCGAGCATGAACTGGCGGGTGTCCCGGTTGGACTCCTACACCCTGGTCAGCAACTCCGACGCGCACTCGCCGCCCATTCTCGGCCGCAACGCCACGGTGTTCGACACCGAGCTGAGCTACTTCGCGCTCCGGGACGCGTTGCGCGACGGCCCCGGGTATGTCGGGACCGTCGACATGTTCCCCGAGGAGGGCAAGTACTTCCTTGACGGGCACAGGAAGTGCGACGTCCGGATGGAACCGGCCGACACCCGGAAGCACAACCTGCTGTGCCCGGAGTGCCGGAAGCCGCTCACAGTGGGTGTGCTGCACCGGATCGAGGAGCTGGCCGACCGGGACAGCGGTGTGCGGCCGGCGAACGCGGGATCGACGTGGAGCATCGTGCCGTTGCCGGAGATCGTCGGCGAGATCCTCAAGGTGGGGCCGAAGAGCAAGGCGGTGGCCAGCGCGGTCACCGAGTTGGTCGGCACGCTCGGCCCGGAGTTGCCGATGTTGTTGGAAGTACCGCTGGACGAGATCAAGGCCGCGCGCACCCCGTTGGTGCACGAGGCGATCACGCGGCTGCGGGCCGGGCAGGTCCGCTGCGATCCAGGTTTCGACGGCGAGTACGGCACGATCTCGGTGTTCGCGCCCGGGGAGACGGCCGCGCCGACCATGGACACCCCTGGCCTGTTCGACATGCCCGCGGTCGACGAGGTGGTGGTTCCGCGCCGCGTGGTGCAGCCGTCCACTGTGGACGAACCGATCGAGGAGCCGGTCGTGGCACCGGTTCCCGGTGCGTTGCTGGACGGGCTGGATCCGGACCAGCGGGCTGCCGCGTCCGTTGTGGAGGGTCAGCTGCTGATCGTGGCCGGGCCGGGCACGGGTAAGACGCGCACGTTGACGCACCGGATCGCGCACCTGGTGATCGACCACGGCGTGGATCCGGGGAGCGTGCTGGCGATCACCTTCACCCGGCGGGCCGCGGAGGAGATGCGCGAGCGCCTGGCCGCCTTGGTGGACGGGGACGTGAACGTGGCCACGTTCCACCAGTTCGGGCTGCAGGTCCTGCGCGAGCAGCACGCGGTGCTCGGCCTGGCGCCGGACTTCGCGGTCGCCGACGAACCGACCCGGATCGCGGTGCTGCGCGAGATCCTGGGCGACTCGTCGGTGCGCAAGGCGTTGCAGGACATCTCCCGGGTGAAGCGGATGTTCGCCGCCCGGCTGGCCGCGTCCGCCGCCGGCGAGCTGCCGATCGGCGACGAGATCGACGGCGACCTGATCGGCCTGGTCGAGCGGTACGACAAAGCCATGCACAGCCGAGACCTGGTCGACTTCGACGACCTGCTGGCGATGCCGGTCACGTTGCTGTCCCGGCAGATCGACCTGGTCGAGCACTACCGCGCCCGGTACAAGTGGATCTGCGTGGACGAGTACCAGGACGTCGACGAGCTGCAGTACCGGCTGTTGCAGGAACTCACGCCGCCGACCGGCAACCTGTGCGCGATCGGCGACCCGGACCAGGCCATCTACTCGTTCCGCGGCGCCGACGTCGGGTTCTTCCTGCGGTTCCAGCGGGACTTCCCGACCGCGCGGACGGTCCAGCTGACCCGCAACTACCGGTCGAGCCCGGTGATCGTGGCCGGCGCGGTGGCCGCGGTCCGGCCGGCCACCCTGGTGCCGGACCGGGAGCTGCAGGCGATGCGGCCGGCCACCGACGACCGGATCGGCATCCACCCGGCGGCCGACGAGGAGGCCGAGGCCCAGTTCGTGGTGCAGACCATCGAGGAGTTGCTGGGCGGTTCGTCGTTCCACGCCAGGGACTCCGGCCGGGTCGCCGGCGACGGTGTCCAAGGTGGACTGTCCTTTGACGACATCGCGGTGCTGTACCGGACGGCCGCGCAGGCCCGTCCGGTGATGGAGGCGCTGTCCCGGGAGGGACTGCCGTTCCAGAAGCGGTCGCATTCGCCGTTGGCCGGGCATCCGGGCGTCCAGGAACTGGTGAAGCACTTCGTCGTCGCGCAGGACGCCACGCCCGCGTTGCTGCGCCGCGCGGCCCAGCAGGTGCCCGAGGAGTTCGCGGACACCGTCCAGGACGCCCTTGAACTGTTGCAGCCGCTGGCTCTTCGGCACTCTCCGGAGAGCTTCCTGGCCGAGCTGTCGCTGGGCGCCGAGGTGGACACCTGGGACCCCAGGGCGAACCGGATCTCGTTGCTCACCCTGCACGCCGCCAAGGGACTGGAGTTCCCGGTGGTGTTCATCATCGGCTGCGCCGACGGCCTGCTACCGATGCAGTGGGCCGAGGAACCTGACGAAGAACGCCGGCTGTTCTTCGTGGGCATCAGCCGCGCCCAGAACCACCTGTACCTCAGCCACGCGCAACGTCGTGGCGCACCTTCGCCGTTCCTGCGGTCACTGGACGATTCCCTGGTCGAACGGCTCGCCGGCCGAACATCCAGGCGGAGCCGCCAACTCCGGTTGCTCTAGGTTGGGGCCATGAGCGAGCCAGGTCTGCGTGAAGTCGTTCCCGGCGTCCACGCATGGGTCCAACCAGACGGCTCATGGTGGCTCAACAACGCGGGAGCGGTGCACAACGGTGACGACATCGTCCTCATCGACACCTGCGCGACCCGCCGCCGGACAACCCTGTTCCTCGAAGCCGTCGCCGCGGCGACAGGAAACGCCACCATCCGCACCGCGGTCAACACCCACCTCCACGGCGACCACACGTACGGCAACGCGCTACTGCCCGCGTCCACCACGATCGTCGCCCACCAGAACACCCGCGACGGCCTGCTCGCCGACTTCCTGCTGAAGAACACCCCACCGATCTGGTCGCCCACCCCCAACTGGGAGATCGACGACATCCGCCCGCCGACAGCGACCCTGCGGGACACCATGTCCCTCTACGCGGGCACCACCGAGGTCCAACTCCACCACCCCGGCTACACCGCCCACACTGTCGGCGACGTCGTCGCCTGGCTGCCGCAACAGCAGGTGCTCTTCACCGGCGACCTGGTCTTCCACCAGGTGACCCCGTTGGTGTTCATGGGTTCGGTCGACGGCGCTCGGCGCTCGGTGGAATGGCTGCGGTCCTTCCCCGCCCGGTCCGTGGTCCCCGGCCACGGCCCCCTGCTCACCGACGAGACCTTCAACGACGTCCTGGACACCCACACCCGCTACTACGAATTCGTCCAGTCCACCGCCGCCACCGGAATCGCCCAGGGCCGCACCCCACTCGACGCCGCCAAGGACTGCGACCTCGGCGAGTTCGCGACCCTCCCAGACCCGGAACGGATCGTCCTCAACCTGCACCGCGCCTACGCCGACCGCACCAACACCCCCATGGACCTGGCCGCCGCCCTCACCGACGCCGTCACGTACAACAACGGCCCCCTGCACTGCGCCCTGTAGCCCCGTCCGGAATTGTCGGTGCCTGTCGTTAGCCTCCTCACCAGGCAATTCGCCCAGGCAGGGCACTTGGTCCGGTATCGTTGGCACGCGGAGGGAGCTCACATGACAGCCCTGCCTCAAGACTGGTTGATCCGGCGCGCGGGCGGATGGACGTTGCGTGACGTCCAGCGGCTGCCCGAGGACTACCGCGTGGAAGTCCTAGACGGAGCTCTCATCGTGAACCCGAGTCCCCTGCCGGTCCACCAGCGGATCGCGCGCCGGCTGGCCGCCGCGCTGGAGGGCCAGCTGCCCGCCGGCTGGCAGCTGGAGGTCGACATCGACGTGATGCTGGCGGAGAACCCGCTGGACTACGTCGCCCCCGACATCGTCGTCTTCCCCGCCGCCTTGCCGCTTACCACCCGCCCAGTCCCAGGGAACGCCGTCCTGCTGGTCGTGGAGGTGGTGTCCCAGGGGTCGCGCAAGGAGGACCGCGGGTCGAAGCCGATCGCGTACGCCGAGGCGGGTGTCCCGTACTACTGGCGGGTCGAAGGGCCGGCGAGCGGCGAGGACGTGGTGACGGTCTACGTCCATGAGCTGCCGCCCGGCGCGAGTCGGTACGACATCACCGGCGTCTACGAGTCCAAGCTCGAGGTCGAGCTGGAACGTTCCGTCAGCATCGACCTGACCGCACTGCACTAGCCGAACGGTCGCGATGCGAGCCACTACCCCCGCGCGGGCCAGCATTTCCGCCACCGGGATTGGGGTCATGGTGGCGTTGGCGGACATATAGGCCACCGCGGGCAGCAGTTCGACTGTTTTCGGGATGAACGGGATCGGCTCGTTGTCCTGGCCGATTGTTCCGTCCCGGTCGAACAGGAATCCATCACAAAGATCGGCAAGCCATCGAACTATTCGACTTCTCCCGCGAACGGGTGCCAGAGGCGACGTTACCCTGATGTTCCGCGCGCACAAGGACGGTTTGGGAATTCACCGGCGTTTCGCATACTGTGTTCGGGGCGACCGAAGCGTCCGATTGCGAAGGCGAACACCTTCGGAGGTGGAGTGGATGCATGCGACTGGAGATCAGGCACCTGCGGACGGTGCTCGCGGTGGCCGACGCCGGTTCGATCAGCCGGGCCGCCGCGATTCTGCAGGTCACCCAGCCCGGTCTGTCGTCGCAGCTGCAGCGCATCGAGCGTGAGGTCGGCGGCCACCTGTTCCGGCGCGGCCGGGACGGGATCGTGGTCACCGAGCTCGGCCAGCAGTTCATCGACGAGGCGCGGGACCTGGTCGACCGATTCGACCGGCTGGGTGCGGCCGGCGAGCAGTTCACCACCCGCGCGCACGAGCCGGTCATCCGGGTCGCGGGTATCGACAACCGGCACACACCGGCGCTGGTCACCGTGATCCGGGAGGTCATGGCGGCGCCCGAGGTGTCCAGCTGGATCCACCCGGAGGTCCGTCCGGTGATCGAGGCGCTCGGCGCCAACAACGCCGACGTCGCCGTGCTGCACGAGTTCCCGCGGTACCCGATCTACCTCGGGCCGGGCATCGAGCACCGGGTGCTGGTCACCGAGCCGTTCTTCATCGGCCTGCCGGCGAGCCACCCGCTGGCCGCCGAGGACGAGATCGTCCTGGCCGACCTGGCCGAGGCGGACTGGGTGCTGCCGCCGGACGACGAGGCCGGCGGCCTGGCGAGTTTTCGCCTCGCGTGCGGCGCCGCCGGGTTCGTCCCGCAGGTCCGCCACCGCATCGCCAGCTCGATCGCGGCCGGCCTGCTGATCTCCGCCGGCGAGGCGATCGGGTGCTATTTTCCCACGTCACAGCCGCAGGGTGAGGTGGTGTTGCGGCCGATCGCGGGCAACCCGCACTACCGGCGGCTGATGGTGGCCTGGCGCGGCGACTCGCCGGTGGCGCCGGTCGCCGACCAGGTTTACGAGCGCATGCTCGCGAGGTACCTGGAGGTCATGCGGGCGTCCCCGGTGTACGCCAAGTGGTGGAGTTCGCGCGAGGGTGACCAATCATAATCGCAGAGTTATGGCAATTTGTTGGGTACCGGTTAATGGGGTCGGTGATATCATTCTTTTACTTACCTCCGGGGGTATGTTATGACCGATGTTCTGGACGCTCGAAATGGCCAGGCGGAATTGCGGGCAGCGGCCCGGGACAACCGGCAGCGGATCACCTGTGTCGAAGGGAAGTTGGGCACCGGGAAAACCACTCTGCTGGCCGAAATGGCGCGCCAGGCGGACACCGGCGGCTTTCGGGTGCTGATCGCGCAGGGGTCGATGTCCGAGTCGGACTTCCCGTTCGGCGTGGTCGACCAGCTGTTCGCCGGAAAGCTCGACGACTTCGAGTTGACCGACATGCACCGCGCCCTGCGCTACCTGTCCCGCTACCTGCGCAACCTGGCCACCCACCAGCCGGTGTTCATCGGCGTGGACAACGTGGACAAGGCCGACGAACCGTCCCTGCGCTGGCTGTCGTTCATGCGCCGCCGCCTGGCGGACCTGCCGGTGACCATGGTGTTCACCTGCGGCCCGGTCCGCTCCAGCCTGGTCAACGAGCTGACCGGGCCGGTCGAGCGGATCCGGCTGACCGGCCTGGATCCCGGCGGGTGCGCGCGGATGATCGGCGACGCCCCGGACGAGTACGTGCACGCCTGCTACCTCGCCACCGGCGGCAACCCGTACCTGCTCAGGGAACTGCTGGCCGCGTCAGCCCCGAGGACCGTGGAGGGGATCGAGCTGGCCGCGGCCACGGTCGCCAACAGCCTCGTCCCGCGGCTCGCCGGCTACGGCCCGCACCTGGTCGCCATGGCCAAGGCGGTCGCGTTGCTCGGGTCGGCCGGGATCACGCTGGCCGCGGAGGTCGCCGGCCTGGACGTCAAGGTCGCCACGGCCGCCGCCCGGCAGCTCGCCGACCTCGGCTTCGTCGGCGACGAACCGCTCGCCATGACGTACCCGATCGCCCGCATGGCGTTGCTGCACACGATGACGAGCCCTGAACGCGAGGCCGCGCACAATCGCGCCGCGCGGTACCTGCACCGCCGCGGTGAGCCCGCCGGCGAACACCTGCTCGCCAGTGCGCCGATCGGCCAGCAGTGGGCCGTACAGGCGCTGAGAACGGCCGCACGCGGCGAGAGCAGCCCGGACCGGGCTGTCCGCTACCTCCGGCGGCTGTTGCAGGAACCGTTGCCCGACGACGGGTTGCGCGCCGAGGTCCTGGCTGAGCTGGGCACGCTGGAGAGCCATCTCGACCCGGACGCGGCGTTCGAGTCGCTCAAACGGGCCCGCGCCCAGGTCACCGATCCGGTGGAGGAGGCAAGGCTGACCCTGACCCTCGCCTACGAGATCGCGGAGCGGCAGGACCGCGGCCGCGCGGTCGCCACCCTCGACCAGGCCACCGCGTCCGTCGCCGGGCTCGACCGGGACCTCGGCCACACCCTGCGGCTGTACGCGACCAGGCTGATCCTTGAGGAGTCGTGCGTCGACGAGGAGCTGCCCGGCCGGTTCGCCCAACTGCGGGCGGAGCCGGCGATGTCGGCCAAGAACGAGCTCTTCCTGTCCGCCCTGCTGGCGTTCCGCGACTGCCTGCGCGGCGACGACCCGGGCCGGGCGGCGATCCTGGCCAAGGCGGCGCCGGCGCGGCTGGTGGCGGGCGCGGTCGGCGACATCATCGACCGGGCCACGTTCACCCACCTCGTGATCACCCTGATGATCGCGGACGAGCTGGACCTGGCGCTGAAACTCTGCGAGGACGCGTTCGCGGCCACCGCCAGCCGGGAGGTTCCGGTCGCGACGGCCCAGATCCAGTCCCTGCGGACCCATCTGTACCTGCGCGCCGGCCGGTTGGCCGACGCGGAGTCGGCCGGACTGGCCGCGTTACGCATCTTCGACCAGCTCAGGCTGGGCCGGCAGCGAGTGGTCACGCTGGCTGTCACCGGGCTGTGCTCAACCTGGGCGGAGATGGGCGAACCCGGCCGCGCCGACGAACTCTTCGCGTCGCACCGGCTGGACGGGGCTGTGCCGGAGGCACGTCGGTTCGATCGAGTGCTGTACCACCGCGGCATCGTGCGGTCGCGGCTCGGGGACCACGGTGGCGCGTTGCTCGATCTGCTGGAGTGCGGTCGGCGGCTGGCGAAGCGCGGTGTGCTGAACCCGGGCGGGACGGCGTGGCGGTCGCACGCCGCCGAGCAGTACCTGGCGCTCGGCCGGCCGGCCGAAGCGCTGCGACTGGCCGAGGAGGAGGTCGCCCTGGCCCGGCGGTGGGGCCGGCCCAGGGCGCTCGGCGGCGCGTTGCGGGTGGCCGGGCTGGCCGCCAAGGACAACGATCTGGTCGCGGAATCCGTGCGGGTGCTGAACAACTCGACGGCCCGGTTGCAGCTGGCCAGGTCGTTGCTGAGCTGGGGCGGTGTGCTGCCGCAGGCCGACCGACGGGCGGTATACCGGCGCGCGCACGATCTGGCGAAGGCGTGCGGCGCGGTGCCGATCATGACCATGGCGGCGAACGAGTTGCGTGCCGCGGGCGGCCGGCGGTCCCGCCGGGACTCGTGCGCGTTGACCGATCAGGAGATGTGCGTGGCTTCGATGGCCGTACGCGGGCAGACGAACCGGGAGATCGCCGCCGAGCTCTACGTCACCCAGCGTGCCGTGGAACAGCACCTGACCAAGGCTTATCGCAAGCTGGGCATCGCCGGCCGGCCGCAGCTCGCCGCCGCGCTGCGGGGCCAGGGGCCGGATGCGGATCAGCCGGAATGAAGAATGTTCACGTCGCGTCCCAACGGAATCGGCGTCCGCGCCGACAATGTCGACAATGGATCCCGAACGGGCTAACGGGAGCGCGATCCGGGGCCCGACGGCGTCGCCGATCGCCCCGGATTTGGACCGGATCGCGTACCTTTGCCGCTCTGTGCGGGCATTCTCCCAGGTCAGATGTACTTTTTCGATCAAATGGCCTGGCCAGCTATGCCTTGGTCGCTCGCTGATGGCAGTATGGATAGCGGTCGCGGGTCTTCGCTGTGGAGACCTGGGCTGTCTTTCAGGGAGATAGTGGTATGGCGCAAGGCACCGTTAAGTGGTTCAACGGCGAGAAGGGCTTCGGGTTCATCGAGCAGGACGGCGGCGGCGCCGACGTGTTCGTGCACTACTCGGAGATCCAGGGCACGGGCTTCCGGTCGTTGGACGAGGGCCAGCGTGTTGAGTTCGAGATCGGCCAGGGCCAGAAGGGCCCGCAGGCCCAGCAGGTGCGAGCGATCTGACCCAGCACTTCGTGGCATGGGTCCGCGCCTTTCGAGCGCGGGCCCATCCCGCCGGAGACGAAGTCTCTACCGTTCGAGTTTCGCGGCCACCTCGGCCGCTCTGGGGTGATTGAGGCAGTCCAGAATGGCCTTGGCGGCCCGCCATGACCTGGTGGCCGACTCGGTGTCCAGCTCGTCCAGCTGAACGTCACCGAGGTTGTTGAGCGACAAGGCCTCGTAGTACGAGGAACCCAACTCCCGGAAAGCGTCGATCGCGATCCGGTAGTTCGCCGAGGCTTCGCCCGGTGCGCCCAACCGGTGGTGGACATAGCCGAGGCTGTCGTGAATGGCCGCCTGCAGGTGCCGGTCACCGGTTTTCTCCGCCAGCGAAAGCGCTTGCCGGCACAGCCCGAGCGCGGCGTGGTAGTCGCCGAGATGCGCGGTCGTCCACCCCAGACCGTTGAGGCTGCTCGCCTCACCCAGCCCGTGCCTGCTCCACCGGAACAACGCGAGTGCCTGCCGGTGGTGGAACATCGCCCGCTGGTAGTCGGTTTTGTCCTGGTACGCCCACGCCAAGTGCCGGTGTGCCAACGCTTCCCCGGCGCGGTCACCGACTTTGCCGTACAGCTCGATCGCACGTTCGGCGTGGATCTCGGTCTGGCCGTACTCACAGAGGCTGTAGTAGACCTGCGCGAGCGAGCGGTGCGCGTCCGCTTGCGCCGCTTCACTTCCCGCACGTTCGGCGATCGCCAGGCCGATGTGCTGCGCGTGCACCCAGTCCTGCCAGTGCCCGCGTAACCGGAGATAGCCTTCGAGCACCCGCGGCAGTTGCCAGGCGTGCACGTCCCAGCCGTCGTCGGCGGCGTGCTGCACGCACGCCATCAGCACTTGGTGTTCCTCTTCGAACCATCGCACGGCTTTGCCGTAGTCGGCGAGGTCCCGCGGCCGGGCACCGGCGACGGGCACGTCCAGTTCGATCCCGGACTGGCTGCCGTACAGATGCCGGTCCCCGGCGACCGCGCTGAACAGGAAATGGTCGAGCACGCGGCTGACCGCCGCCCTGCGCTCCGCTGCGGGCTCGTCCTGTTGGGCCTGCTCGGTGGCGTACACGCGTAACAAGTCGTGGCAACCGAACCGACCGGGCCGGTGCTCGGCGAGCATGTGCGCCCGGACGAGTTCGGCGATGTCCCGGCGGGCGCGACCGAGGTCCGTGCCGGTGAGCGCGGCGGCCGCGTGCATGCCGATGTCCGGCCCGGGATACACGCCAAGCAACCGGAACAGCCGCGCGCCACCCGCGCTGAGCCGCTGACAGGACCACGAGAACACGGTCCGCAGATCAAGGTCGTCGCCGCCGTTCAGCCCGTCCAGCCGGGTGGTCTGTAAATCGTCGACAAGATCCTGAAGCGGTGTGCGAAAAGCGGGGTTGATCCGCGACGCCAGGACGCTCAACGCGAGCGGCAGGCCCGCGGCGAACTTCGCCAGTTCCGCCGCGGCATGCGGTTCGGCGGCCACGCTGCGCTCGCCCAGCCGCGTCGCCAGCAGCTCCTTGCTCGTCGCGACGGTGAACAGGTCAAGACACCGCCGATGCGCGCCGGTCGCGGCCACCAGGCCGTCCAGCCGGTCCCGGCTGGTGATGATGACCGCACAGGTCGAGCTGCCCGGCAGCAGCGGCCGGGCGTGCTCGCTGTCCCGGACGTTGTCCAGCATCACCAGGATCCGCCGGCCGGCCAGCAGGCTGCGGAACATCGCCGCCCGCTCGTCCGCCTCGGCCGGAACCGCCTGCGGCGCCACCCCGAGGTCCTGCAGGAAGCCGCGCAGCACCCGGCCGGTGTCCAGCGGTGCCTGCGGCCCGAAGCCGCGCATGCCCGCGTACAGCTGGCCGTCCGGGAACCGGGACTGGATCCGGTGCGCCCAGTGCAGCGCCAGCGTGGTCTTGCCGACCCCGGCGGTCCCGCTGATCACGGCGATCGTCATCCGGTCGCTGTCCAGGGTTCGGTCGAGCGCCCGCAGGTCGTCGACCCGGCCGACCACCCTCGGGTCGTGCGCGGGCAGCTGCCGCGGGGTCGGCCGGTTCGACTTCGGCAGCACCCGGGGGACCAGTTCGACCAGGGCGCCGCCGGTGCCCAACTCCTCGTCACACCGTTTCGCCAGCTCCACCGACGCCGGCCGCAGACCGTTCTCGATCTTGCTCAGATACCCGGTGTTGTAGTGCACCCGACCGGCCAGTTCGCGCAGTGACCAGCCGGCCGCCTGCCTGGCCTGCCGTAACCGGCTGCCGAACGCACTGGTCATCCCGCCCCCATCCAGTTGCCAATCGCCGAGGCAACGAGCAAACCCTGCCACCCACGACCCGGCCGAGCGATAGTTGAAAGCACAAGCGTGCCAACCGGCCATGCCTGATGGCAACGGTAGTAGTACCGACGCCGATCACACACGCTTGATGGACGGCGCCTTCTTGTCCGGGACGGTGGGGAGGCGGCCGGCGCGGCATTCGGTGTCCCCAGCACCTGCCGCCCATCGCGGGAGGGGCTCGCCCCGGTTTCACCCCCGAACCGGGTCAGCAGGCCCCTCCCCGTCTAACTGTCCTCGCTCCGCTCGGACGGACTTGGTGACCAGGTCTTTCCCCGGTCCCCCTCCCCAGGTATGCGTTGTGGGCGTATGGGGTGGACCCTCGGCGGGCGGGCCCAGAGCATGGGGGCATGGGGCACGTGCGGTATCAGGAGATGGGCGTTTCGCTCATGCCGTATGCCATGCGGCTCACCGGTTATGACCGGCAGTGGGCGGAGGACGTCGTCCAGGAGACCCTGATCAGGGCGTGGCGCAACGCGGGCAGGCTCGACCCGCGGCCACAGTTGTTGCGGGCGTGGATGTACACGGTCGCGCGGCGGGTGGTCATCGACGACCGCAGGCATCGGCGGGCTCGGCCGTTCGAGGTGGAGGAGGCGCACGAGGACTACGTCAGCGTGCCCGACCCGGCCGAGGAAACAGTGTCGTCCATGGTGGTGCACCGGGCGTTGGAGCGGTTGCCCGCCGCTCAGCGCGAGGTGATCCTGGAGACCTACCTGCGGGGCCGGACGGTCAACGAGGTCGCGGCCATGCTGGGGGTGCCGCCCGGGACCGTGAAGTCCCGGATGTACCACGGTGTTCGGGCGTTGCGCCGGTCACTCAGCGACCGGGTGTGACCGAGAACCGCCGCGGTTGCGCGAGCGCGGCGGTCACTACCGGTGAGTCCCGGAAGGCCTTGGCCACCGCCACCCACCACGCGTACTCGCTGTCCAAACCGGACCCGTCCGTGGTGGCCTCCACCATGACGGTGTCGGACTCGCGTCCGGCGTGGATCGCGGCCTTGAGCTGGGCCGCCTCGACGGTCGCGAGCAGCTCGTCGCCGGACAGGCCGCAGCCGACGCCGATGCGTTCCGCGGTCGCGCGGACCGTCGGGTCGAACCGGGGTGCCAGCGCCCACCGCCACTCGCTCAGCTCCAGCATCTGCCGGCGGACCCGGTGGTGCGGCGAGAACTTCTTGCCCTTGGCCACGAACACCACCTCGGGGTTCACGAACCGCAACGCCCGGTGCAGCGGCCGCAGCAGGGTGAACACGTGCCAGCGTTCGGCACACAGGCCCAGTTGCGGGCGGAGCCGTTCCACCCCGGGCAGGACGGCCGCGATCGCGCCCGGCACGAACCCGAGCACGGACAGCCCGGACATCACCGGCGGCACCCATTCGACGTACTGCCATTCGAACCACACCGACGCCAGCGCGAAGAACTGGCCGAGCAGGTGCAGCAACGCGAACATGACGCCCACCTGCAGGCATCGCAGAACCCGGCGCAGCCACGGCACGTTCGCGATGTCCGGGTCCTTCGCGGCCCGCCCGCACCCACGCGTCGACGCCGCCACCGCGATGGTCGTCGGGATCAGGTAGACGAGGACGAAGGCGGCCACCGTTGGCTGGGTCCCGAACTGCGTGGTGAAGGCCAGTTTGTCGCTGCCGCGCACGTCCGACATCAGGAACAGCGCGGTCAGCAGCACGATCACCGCGAAGAAGATCCTGCTGAACCGCCACACCAGCTGGCAGGCGCGTTTCGCGGCGAACCGCCAGTACGTGACCAGCGAGATGGCGCCGCACGCGAACCCACACTCGAACCAGACCTCAAGCAACGTGGAGAAGTTGCCGACACCGGTCCAGGTGTCGAACCACGTGGTGAACGACGGCGCGGACATGAAGGCCGTGCCCGTGGCGTACGCGAGCGTGATCGTCAGCGCCCATGACCGAGGGTGGCCGCCGTATCGGTACAGCCGCGACAGTTTGAACGTCGTGGCCAGCGTGCCGATGATCGCGCCGGTGAGGAAGACGACGTCATATGTAGACGTCATGCGCGACCTCGTCGGCGTGGGCGAACGACGCCACCATCCGCCGCACGTGCTTGGGCAGGCCGTCGCCGGCCATCGCCCGCTGGTGGTCGGTGATGGCTTCCAGCAGCTCGTCCGCGAGCTCCTCGGCGTCGCGCTCCTCGTGGTCGTCGAAGATCGTCCGGCCGGCCAGGTACCTGGCCATGTGCGGCAACAGGTTCGGCGCCATCCGCCGCAGGCTCTCGGACTTGTTCATGGTCACCGGCTGGTGGCCGAGCATCAGGTGCGCGAACTCGTGCAGCAGGATCTGCAGCCGGTGGTACCAGCGCGGCGAGTCCGCGCAGATCACCAGGTAGGTGCCGTTGGCGAGCAACGCCGACACGCCGGTCAGCCGGGCGTCCGGCAGTGGCGCGAACCGCACTTCGACGTGTTTGCCCAAGTGCCGGCCCATCAGCTCGCACACCCGCCGCGCGGCCTCCTGGTAGGTCGCGTCCGGTGCCAGGTCGAGCTCACGGGCGATTCGGTTGACCATCGCACGGCGGGTGCGTCTGTTCATCGGGGGTCCCCATCGCGCTGAATGAACCAGCCCTCGTACTTCCCGGGTTCCAGGGCGTCGGCGATCGCCTGGATGGTGGCCCGCCTGGTCTGCTGGGACAGTTCCGGCACCTTCCCGGCCAGCCGGGTGACGAACTCGACCACGCCGAGCTCCCGCAGCTGCACCAGGTCGGCGCGTTCGGTGTCGACCCACCGGGCCAGCCGGTCGTCGAAGAAGTACGCCGGCGGAACGTCGAAGTGCTCGGACAGGCCGAGGATGTGCTTGAGTCGCGGGTTGTCGCTGACTCCGTTGAGCAGCTCGCGGATGTAACTCGCCGAGATCGAGCCGAAGCGGCCGTTCGCGCTGATCGCGCCGGCGACGTCCTCCGGCGACACCGCGCCCTGCGTCGTCTCGAACAGCGTGCGTAACGCTTCGTGTCGCCACGTCGGACGTTCACCCTCGGCTAACTCCCGGCGACCGCCGACGAAGTACGCGGGGTGCACGCCGAGCGCGCCGGCGAGGTCCTCGATGGCCTGTCTGGTCGGGTTGTCCTTCTGTCCTTTGCGGAGCTGGGCGATATAAGCGTGGCCTATGTCCCCGCCACGGTCACGGATCGCGGCGGACAGTTCGACGTTGCTGAGCCGCCTGCGCCGTCCCGGTGGGTGGCGGCAGAGATCGTCGAGCACAGCTGCGAAAAGCCCCTCCCCGACACGCGTCATGTCGCCCTCCTCCCTCACAGGTGTCGACAATGTACTCGTTCGAAACAGACAGGCAAGGGTTGAACACTGTGCGTCGCGGCCCTATGCTCCGGTCGGCGTATTTCTACTCCTGTTGGGGGTGATTCACTAGAACTCCTACGCCAGTTGAAGTCGTGAGATATGCGCCGCCCCTGAAGGACCAGGTTGCAGGATTCGAGCCGATAGTGAGGTTCCCGTATGCGTGCACGGCATAGAGCAACCCGCCAGCGAGCTCGTACGGTAAAGCCACGCACGGGTCTGATCGTGGTGGGAGTCGCCGGACTGGCGGCGGCGACCGTTGCCGCGACTGTGATGACCGACTTCGCCGGTGCGAGCGAACCCGTGAACCGTGGGCAGAACCAGAGCCCCGTGACAGGCAGGCCCGGCGCCCCGCAGCCGGCCCGGCCGGCGACAAGCTGGTACTCAGACTGGTCCTCCCGGGGATCGAGCGGGACGAACTGCGATCCGATGGCGCTCCGGTGGTGCTGAGCAACCCCTGAACCTCGGCCGCGAGAAGGAGCCTGAATGAAGCAGCAACAGTTAGGTGGTTACGGGGTCGAGACCCGGCGGTCGAGCCGGTCCGGCGCCCCGGCACGGCCCGACGAGTTCTGGGATGCCGCGCCTATGCGGGCGGCCTCCACCGAACGGCACTTCGGCCAGCTGCTGAGGGAATACCGCCGCGCCGGCAACGTCGGCCAGGCGGAGGTGGCCCAGTGGCTGGGGGTGAGCCAGGGCCAGATCAGCAGGATCGAACGGGACCGAAGTCAGGTGCACGACCTGGACAAGCTGGAGCGTTGGGCCAAGGCGCTGAAGATCCCGCAGCGGCTGCTGTGGTTCCAGCTGTCCGGTGCCCGCCCGGCGGAGTTCGCCGGCGGCGATGGACTGTTCAACGCGTTGCGTACGGTCAGCCGCCCGGACGACCAGGTGGGGATGGGCATGCGGTCGCTTTTCCGTTGGCTGGGCAACGAGATGACCGACGAGCCGGAGACGCCGAACGACAACGTCTTCCGGGCCGCGGCGGAGTCGTACCTGCGTGGTGGCTGGTACGCCTACGACGAGGGCGAAGTGGCGCTGGGCAGCCAGCGGATGCGGATCGCGCTGAACCTGGCGCGCCGGTCCGGCGAGGCCCCGCTGTCCGCGGAGATCCTGGCGGCACTGAGCTTCCAGTCGTTGTTCCACGGCACTTTGGACACCGCGGTGCCGGTGATCAGGATGGCCGAGCAGGCGGCCGAACGCACCGGGCTGGTCCAGCTGCAGGTGGAGGTCGGCTCGATGGGAGCGGCCTGCTACGCGATGATGGGCGATCGCGACACGTGCCTGACAGTCCTGCGCCGGGCAGAGAAGTCCTTGGAGGCACGGGGCAGCACCGACCCGACGGACCGGCTGTACCTGGCGGCCGGCTGCGCGTTGTCGTTCCGGTTCCTCGGCTGGCCGAAAGAGGCCGAAGGGTTCGCCCGCACGGCCGTCAAACTGAGCGACCGGTGGCCGGGTGTGCGGCTGTGCACCCGCACCTTGCTGGCCTCGGCCCTGGCCGACCAGCGGAAGATCGAAGAGGCCTGCGCCACGGCCTCGCAAGTGGTGCCGCGTACGGCGCCGATCCGTCCGGTGCGCGACCAGATCTGCCTGACCTCGGTGGTGCGCAGGCTGTCGAAGCACGGCGACGACGTGTCAGTGCGGATGTTGTACAGCCAGCTGGCGTCCGTCGGCGTGCCTGTGCCGCGGATCTGACCCGCAAAGGGCCGTTTTCCCCTGGCAAATCCCCGAACTTGCCAGGAGAAAACGGCCGTGTTCGATTGCCCTCGCTTCGCTCGGGCGGGCTTGGTCGCCTAAGCCGGTCATTTCCACCCCGCCCCAGGCGACCGACATCTTCGCTCCGGGCCGGCCTTCGCTGTGCTCGGGGCGATGTCGGGCGTGTTGCGGGGCGTAAACGACCGGCGCGACCAAGCCGTGCGGTGGGCCACAGTCAAACCAGAGGTCAGGGGTCCTACCCGGCCGCGATCATCCGCTGGATCTCGTGGTCGAAGTCGAACCAGTTGTCCTCGTCCCCGGGCAGGACGACCTCGTAGGTGCTGTCCAGGAAGTCCGCGATGTCCTGGGCCAGCGCCTCGAACCGGGCCTGCCCCTTCGGGGTCACGAACTCGATCAGCACCATCTCGGCGTCGTCCGGCGCCGGCCACATCCGCACGTCACCCTCGCCCGTGCGAACGATCAGACCGTCGGCCAGCAGGTCACGCGACAGGATCCACTGCACCGCCCGTGCGCCCTCCGGCTCGAACAGCGCGTAGACGGCGAACGGGTCGCGTGTGTCGTAGCGCAGCTCGACGTCGACGGGGACCGGGTGGTCCGACACCAGGTCGAACGTGACCGTGGTGGTGATCTCCGTGTGTTCGTCGCGAGTCATCGCTCTGCCTCCCTGCTTCGTGTGGCCCTGCGGCGATGAGACGCCCCCCCATCGACCACCTGACGTCGTTATCCCAGATGATCACTCGAACGTGTCGGGAAGTGGTCCCGGTCACTCGACCGTGGCGGTAACTCTGCCCGAAAGGGTTGCCGCGAATGTACGCCGGTAGTCCTTGGGGCCGACTCCGACGACGCGGGTGAAATGGTGCCTGAGCAGGGCGGCACCACCGAAGCCGCACTTCTGCGCGACCTCCTCGACACTCAGGGTGGTCTCTTCCAACAGTTGCTGGGCGTGCAGGACGCGCTGCATCGACAGCCAACGCAAAGGTGTCGTTCCCGTCTCGGCGACGAACCTGCGCGCGAAGGTCCGTTCGGACAGTTGCGCGCGGCGGGCGAGGCCGGCCACGGTGTGCTCGGCGTCCAGGTTGTGCAGCATCCACGTGAGCACCGGCTCCAGGCTGTCGCCTGTGGACTCCGGGATCGGCAGTTCGACGTACTGCCGCTGGCCGCCGTCGCGTTGGGGCGGCACGACCATCCGGCGGGCGATCGCGGTCGCCGGCCCGGCGCCCAACTCCCGGCGCACGTAGTGCAGGCAAGCGTCGATGCCGGCGGCGGTGCCCGCGCTGGTGATGATGTCGCCGTCGTCGACGAACAGCACGTCCGGGTCGAGTTTCGCCTGGGGGAAGCGCTCCGCGAACTCTTGTGCGTGCCGCCAGTGGGTGGTGCACAGCCGGCCGTCGAGCAGGCCCGTGGCGGCCAGCAGGAACGCCCCGCTGCACACGGTGAGCAGGGTCGACCCGCGCTCCGACGCCGCGCGGATGGCGTCCAGGACGGCCGGCGGGTACTCGGCGCGGATGTTCGCGGCCGGCATGGCCACCAGGTCGGCGTCCGCCAGGGCGGCCAGCCCGTGGTCCGGGGTCAGCGGCACGCCCACGGTGGTCCGCAGCGGCACCCCGGGCCGCTCGGCGCAGACCCGGAACTCGATCGGCGGGACGCCCTCGTCGGTCCGGTCGACGCCGAACACCTCACAGAGCACCCCGAACTCGAAGGGCGCGAACTCGTCGATCAGCACGACGGCGACAGTCTTGAGCACACTCCCAGAGTAGATTGGCAGGATTTTGTTGTACAGGGTCCGTGCTGCCACTGTTGTCTGGAACTGTCACAGCGCAAAATTACTGCCATGACACTTTTGCTGCTACTCCTGGTCCTGGGGCTCGTGATATACGGCCTCGAGCGCAACCACCACCGGATGCCCAAGCCGCGTGCCCGGCTGCACGGCAACGTCGACGCGTTCTGGCCGCACTGACAAGGGCGAACTATCCAGCCCGTTCGGGCAACTACCTGGGGACAGCCCGAATTCCGCTTGCGCACACCCAGCGTTCCAGCGAGCCTCGCGGCGTGCGACACCACGAGTACGTCCGCTACGACGGCATTGGGCTACGCGACCTGATCGCGTCCGGGGAAGTGAGCGCGGCCGAAGTGGCCGCCGCCGCCAAGGACGCGATCGTGGCCGCCAACGACCGGGTCAACGGCATGACCCAGATCTTCGACACACCACTGGGATCCGCCCCCGACGGCCCCCTGGCCGGAGTTCCGTTCCTCCTCAAGGACTTCGGGCCGGTCGCGGACGGTGTGGAATTCTCCATCGGCAGCCGTGCCTTGCAGGGTGTCAAGTCACCTCAGGACAGCGAGCTGATGACCCGCTTCCGCGCGGCCGGGCTGGCGGCCTTCGGGGTCACGACGGTCCCGGAGATGTGCATCAGCTACGCCACCGAAAGTGTCCGGTACGGAATCACCCGCAACCCGTGGGACCTTTCGCGAGGCGTAGGCGGCTCCAGCGGCGGCGCCGCGGCCATGGTCGCCGCTGGCGCCGTGCCGATCGCGCACGGCAGTGACGGCGCCGGTTCGCTGCGGATCCCGGCGTCGTGTTGCGGTCTCGTGGGGGTGAAACCGAGCCGCGGCAGGGTCACGGGCGCCCCGGGCTCCGGCGACCCAGGCTTCGGCATGACAGGCGAGTTCGCCGTGACCCGTACCGTCCGGGACGCCGCGCTCCTGCTGGACCTCGTGCACGGACCCGGCGTCGGCGACAAGTACACGGCGCCACCGCCCGCACGGCCGTACCTTCAGGAACTCGGCGCGTCACCCAAGGCCCTTCGGGTGGGACTGTCCACAACGGCCTGGTCCGGCGTCGCGGTCGACCCGGAGGTGGCCGCCGAGACGGTTCGGGTCGCCAAGGTGCTCTCGGAGCTGGGCCTTCAGGTCGAGCACGCCAGCCCGGAAGTCTCCTGGGCGGACGCCTTTCTGGGGTTGAAGGGCCAGTTGGCGGCGGTCGCTGAACCGTGGCTGACCTCGCCCCGCCCACCCCAGCCGGACAAACTGGAGGCGGTGAGCCGAGCGGTCCTCGCCTGGGTCCGGGACCTCAAGGTGACGGACCTGTTGGCCTGCCTGGCCGCGCAACACCGGGTCAGCCGAACCGTCGGCGCGTTCTTCACCGACTACGACATCCTGGTCACCCCCACACTTGGTCAACTGCCCGCCCCGCACGGCACATTCACCTACGACAATCCGTCGCACACAGTGGACAGCTGGCTCACGTCGATCTTCGACCACGGGCCGTTCGCCTTGGTGTTCAACGTGACGGGCCACCCCGCCATCAGCCTCCCGCTCGGCCAGAGTGCGGACGGACTGCCCATCGGCGTGCAGCTCGTGGCCCCCTACGGTCGCGAAGACCTCCTGTTCCGCGTCGCCGCCCAACTTGAGGACGCCCTGCCCTGGCGGGACCGGACGCCTCCGTTCAGCGGGTGATGTCCCCTCGTCAGCGGGTGCGCCGTTTGTACATCCATGTCGCGAAACTGAACGACACCACCAAGATCCCCGCCACCCAGGCCAACGCCACCCAGCCCTGGTCACCGATGGGGGTGCCTGTCAGCAGGCCCCGTACCGTCTCGATGACCGGCGTCATCGGCTGATTGTCGCTGATCGCGCGGAGGAACGACGGCATGGTGTCGGTCGGCACAAAGGCGCTACTCAGGTACGGCAGGAACAGCATGAAGAAGCTCAACGCCGTCGCCGCCTCAGCCGTCCGCGCGATCACCCCGAGCCCAGCCCCCAACCAGGACAAGGCGACGACGTAAAGCAGCAGCAGCCCGACCGCCAGCACCCAGTCGACAAACCCGCCCGTCGGCCGAAACCCCATCGCGACCGCCGCGCCGACGACAATGGTGGTGGACAAGGCGTTCCGCGTCACGCTCGCCACAACATGGCCGGTCAACATCGCAGAACTTCGAATGGGCAACGAACGTAACCGGTCCACCATCCCACCCCGCATGTCCTCAGTGACCATGACCGCGGTGGAAGCGGCACCGTAACCCGTACACAGCAAAATGATCCCGGGCACAACGTAGTTCACGTACGCCGTCCCAGTGTGGATGGCACCGCCGAACACATACACGAACATCGCCATGATCATCAGCGGCAACATGATCGACATGATCAACGTCTGAAGATTGCGACGACTCAACCGAATGCTGCGCCCGATCATGGTCAACGAATCACTGATGGCGTTGCCCAAGCCGGTGTGAACGGTCACTGCGGAGCCGGAGCCGGCGACGGTCGCGCCGAAACCGGTTGGGGTGGGCGAGGTGGTGCTGGCTTTGGTGTGCGTGCTCATGTCGATTCCTTGGGAGGCTGGGGTTGTGGTGAGGGCGATGGCGGTGCCGGGTGGACGGGGCGATCGTCGAGGAGTGACGTCGGGGTTGATGCAGGCGGTGGGACTGGTAGTGGGTGGGCGAGTTGGTGTTGGGGTTGGCGTGGGTGAGGAGAGGGTGGAGTTGGAGTGGGCGGCGGGATGGGGTTGGCGGCGCGGTGGAGTTCGAGTGGAAGGGAGGGCGGAGGTGGAACTGGAGTGGCTGGGCGAGACGGGGTTGGGGTTGGCGTGGGTGAGGACGGTGGAGGTGGGAGTGGGTGAGGAGGGTGGGCTGGGGTTGGAGTGGATGGGAGGTGGAGTTGGTGTGGCTGAGCGAGGAGAGGTGGAGTTGGCGTGCGTGAGGAGGTGAAGGTGGGAGTGGGTGGTGAGGTGGGGTTGGCGGCGCGGTGGAATTGGAGTGGGAGGGAGAGGGCGGAGGTGGAACTGGAGTGGGGTGGGCGAGGTGGGGTTGGCGTTGGCGTGGGTGAGGAGATGGGGATGCCGTGGTAGTGCGTGGGCGGGGTGGGGTTTGGCGTGGGTGGGAGAGGGTACGAGGTGGAGTTGGTGTGGCTGGGCGAGGAGAGGTGGGGTTGGCGTGGGTGAGGAGGTGAAGGTGGGAGTGGGTGGCGACGTGGAGTTGGCCTGCGTGAGGAGGTGAAGGGAGTGAGTGAGGAGGTGGGGTTGGTGTGGGTGGTGAGGGTGGAGGGTGGAGGTGGGGTTGGCGTGGGTGGTGAGGGTGGAGTGGGAGGGAGAGGGTGGAGGCGGGGTTGGCGTGGGCGGCGAGGTGGGGTTGGTGTGGTGAGGAGGTGAAGGTGGGAGCGGGTGAGGAGAGTGGAGGGGCTGGGGTTGGGGTGGGTGGTCATGCCGGCGTTCCGTGGACATGACGGTCACCGAAGGGTTCCTTGGGGAGTCGGGGTTCTTTGGGTGGTTGTGGTGAGGGCCATGAAGACGTCGTCGAGGGTGGGGCGGTGGGAGGTGACGCGCAGGATGGGGATGTTGTTGGTGTGCAGGGTGTTCAGTACGTGGTGGAGGTGGGTGGCGGTGCCGTCGGAGGGGATGCTGAGGGTTTGGTCGGTGGGGATTCCGCCGAGGAGGTTGGTGGCGCGGGCGAGGGTGGGGTGGGTGTCGAACGTCAGGTCGAGGCGGTCGCCGCCGACTTGGGCTTTGAGGGAGTCGGCGGTGCCGGCGGCGACGACCCGGCCGTGGTCGACCACCACGATTCGGTCGGCGAGGCGGTCCGCCTCCTCCAGGTACTGGGTGGTCAGCACGATCGTGGTGCCGCCGCGGACCAGCTCCTTGATCGCGTCCCACATGGTGCTTCGGCTGGCTGGGTCCAGGCCGGTGGTGGGTTCGTCGAGGAAGATCACCTGTGGGTTCGCGACCAGGCTCATGGCCAGGTCGAGGCGGCGGCGCATCCCGCCCGAGTAGGTGCTCACCCGCTTGGTCATGGCGTCGACCAGGTCGAAGCGCTCCAGTAACTCGTCCGCGCGGTGCCGGGCGCGGGCGCGGCCCAGGTGCATCAGGCGGGCGGCCATCACCAGGTTCTCCCGGCCGGTCTGCTCGTCGTCCACTGCCGAGTACTGGCCGGTCAGGCTGATGGCGGCGCGGACCCGGGCCGGCTCGCGGACCACGTCGTGCCCGGCCACCAACGCGGTCCCGGCGTCCGGCCGGGTCAACGTGGTGAGGATCCGGACGGTGGTGGTCTTGCCGGCTCCGTTCGGTCCGAGCAGGGCGAACACCGAGCCCGCGGGCACCCGCAGGTCGATCCCGGCCAACACCGCTGTGGACCCGTAGGTCTTGCGTAGACCTGTGACCTCGACAATCACGACCCCTCCTCGATACTGCGTATCCGATACGCCATTTAGCGTAGTTGATACGCAGTGGGGTTCGCCACCCTAAAATGGGGGGATGAGCGAGGAGAGCAACCTGGCGTCCGACCTGGCGTTGCTGTGGGGCCTGCGGGAGCCGTCCCGGCGTGGGCCGAAGCCGGCGCTCACGCTTGAGGACATCGTCCGGGCCGCGGTCGACGTCGCGGACGCCGAAGGGCTCGACGCGGTGTCGATGGCCAGGGTCGCCGCGCAGTTGGGCAACTCCACGATGGCGCTCTACCGGCACGTGAAGAGCAAGCGCGAGCTGTTGGTGCTGATGTCGGACGCCGCGCTGGAGTATCCGCCGGAGTTCCCGGACGGCAACGACTGGCGTGCGGGCATGACGCTCTGGGCGCACGGTGTGTTCGCGGCGGTCAGGGCGCACCCGTGGTTCTTGCGGATCCCGATCAGCGGGCCGCCGTTCGGGCCGCGCAATCTGCTGTGGTTCGACCGCGCGTTGGGCACGCTGTCCGACATAGACATTCCGGCCGAGGAGAAACTGTCCCTGGTCATGGGTTTGGTGACCTACGTGCAGGGCGGGTACCGGCTGCAGATCGAACTGGCCGAGGGACGCGCGGAAGACCCCGCGGCGTTCACTCGTGACTACGCCGCGGGGCTACGCAGAGTTGTTGACATCCAACGGATGCCGGCACTGGGCAGGCTGGTCCTTGAAGGTGTGTTCGACATCGAGGAGCCACGGGGCGAGGACATCGACTTCGACGACTTCGACTTCGGCCTGTCGGTCTACCTTGACGGCGTCGCCGCCCGGATCGACCGGGTCACGTGAGGTGCTCGGGCAGGCCGGTGTCCGGGATGCCCAGCTTCGCCGCGTACCGCGAGTTCAGCTCCGTCCAGCCGTAGTCGACGGCCTCGCTGCCGCGGATCGGGCCGATCGGGTCGCCGTCCAGCAGATGGTCGGCGACGTCGAGGCACAGGTGCCAGCCGGCCGCGATCTTGGGCACCATGTCCTTGTCCCGCACGGTGTGCAGCAACGTCAGCTGCGTGCCCGTGTCGGTCGCCGCCAGCTCCCAGCGCAGCAGGTCGTCGCCCCACGAGTACTCCAGGAGCTTGGCCGGCTCGGCGTGGATCACCTCGGCCGGCAGGTCCACAGACGACTCGTCGTCGATCATGGTGAGCACGGCCCCGCCTGTGCCGCCAAGGTCGCGGTCCGCGGTGTACGGGGCCCACCTGGTCAGCTGGTCCGGCTGGGTCAACGCGCCCCACACCTTGTCCGGCGGGTGCTTCAGGTCGCGGACGAACACCAGTGTCCAGCGGTCCCCGTTCGGTCGCGCTTCGACGTCGCCGACCGGGCTTGGCTCGTAGTTCACAGTCACTCCAGGGTGTCGAGGTGACGCTCCAACGCGTCAAGGTGCTTGGTCCACATTCGCCGGTACGGCGCGAGCCACTCGTCGACCTGCGCCAGCGGCTCCAGCTCGATGTGGTACATCCGCTGCTGCGCGGCGATCCGCACGGAGACGAAACCGGCCTCCCGCAACACCTTCAGGTGCTTGGACACGGTCGGCTGGCTGATCGCGAGGGTCTCGACCAGGTCGCCGACGTTGCTCTCGGCGTGGCGTAACTCGTCGAGGATCCGCCGACGGGTCGGCTCCGCGAGTACGGCGAAGGAGTCCATGGACACCACCTCAATATGCCCCTATGGGTATATGCCTGTCAAGGACTATTCGATGAAGTCCCCGAGCACCCGCGCGACCAGCTCCGGTCGCTCCAACGACATCATGTGCGGCGTCCCCGGCAGTTCCTCGAAGCGCGCGCCCGCGATCCGGCCGGCGAGCCCACGCATGGCCTCGGGCGGGCCGGCGACGTCGACCGACCCGGCCACCACCAGCGCCGGCGCCGGGAACGACCCGAGCTTCCCCTGCACGTCGAGGGTCTTGAACACACGCCACGACGCGGCCCAGTCGGCGACGTTGCCACGGAGCAGACGTTCACGCGCGTACTGCACACCCCACCCGTTCACTGCGAGCGCCTCGGTGGTGAACCAGCGCGGCAAGGTCGCCGGGACCTGGGCAGCCATGCCGTCCTTCTCGGCGGCGCGGGCACGGCTTTCGAACAGGTCCTCGGCTGGCTGGTCCGTTGTGCCGAGCAAGGCGAGTGACGCGATCCGTTCGGGATAGGCGACCGCTGTGGCCTGCGCGACCGCGCCGCCGAACGACAGGCCGACGACGTGCGCGCGGTCGAGCGCCAACTCGTCGAGCACCTTGACGAGATCGTCGGCAAGGTCACCTGTCGTCCGCGCGGCCGGAGCACCCATCGCCAGGCCGTGTCCGCGCACGTCGTACGCGAAAACGCGCCTGGTGTCAGCGAGTTCGGCCATCACCGGCTCCCACATCCGCCAGTCCAAACCGATCGCGTGCACCAACACCACGGGCGGACCTTCGGCACCACGTTGGGCGACGAAGGTCTCGTGATCCGTGAGCCGCACGCGCCGCAGTGCCGCCGGACGAGGAAACCCTTCGTCAGCAAGGACTCGGTCGATGACGGCCAGTCCGTTGAGCGCGCGCGGCACGCCCGCGTACATCGCGACGTGTTCGCACAGGGCGATCAGTTCGGCTGGGGTGACACCTTGGTTCAGCGCCGCTCGGGTGTGCAGATCCAGCTGCGGATCGGCCGCGCCGATCGTGACGAGCATGGCGACGGTGGCGATTTCCCTGGCGGTCCGGCTGAGTTCGGCCTGCGCCATGGTCACGCCCATGCCCCTGATGATCAGGTCGTACATCTGCGGTGAGCGCAGCCGCAGTTCGGCCAGTGTGTCCTGTGGTTCGGCGCCGATCAGGCCCCGGAACTCGTGTTCTCCCCGGTCAAAGCGGTCCATGTCGGCTGATCATAGGTCACCTGGTGAGAAGTTTCGCCATGATCGGGTCGACGTCCGTGGGTTCGGTGGACCGCCAGGCGACGTAGCCGTCCGGGCGCACGAGCATGGCGCCGGGACCGAGGTCGACCTGGTGGCTTCGGACAGGTCCGGCCGGCCACGTACCGTCGTGCAGCAGGGCGAAGTCGGGGCCGACGAGGTCCAGTGTGGACCGTCCGTCGGGCAGCCACGCGTGCGGCACGCGAGTACCTGGAGTCCCGTCCAGGTTGAGTTCCAGCGGCCGCGCCGGGCCTGGGTGGTCGACCGCGCTGGACACGTACTGCGTGCCGTACATCACGGCCAGGTCTTCGGCGAACGGCATCGGGTTGTGGTTCATCCACGTCTGCCAGCGACGCATCGCCTGGTCGGTCGTCATCTCCGCGACCGGTCGGCGTTCGGCCTCGTACGTGTCCAGCAGTGCCGGGCCCGCCATGCCGTTCAGCACGTACGCCAGTTTCCACGCGAGGTTGTGGGCGTCCTGGATGCCAGTGTTGGCACCGAAGGCGCCGGCGGGCGGGATGAGGTGGGCGGCGTCGCCGGCCAGGAACACCCGCCCGGCGCGGTACTTGGCGGCCACCGCGCTCGTGGTCTCCCACGGCGCCACCGACACCAGTTTGACGTCCAGGTCCGGCTGGCCGGTCGCCACCCGGATGAGCCGCGTGCAGTACTCGTCGGTGAAGTCGGCCGGCGTCCGCGATCCGGTCAGCTCGACATGGAACACCCACCGGCGCCGGTTGTCGATCGGCAGGAGGATGCCTGCGCCGTCCGGGTGGGTGGTCCAGGCCAGGATGAAATGGTCCAGGTCCAGTTCCGCCTCGAACGAGATGCCGACACTGGACATCGTCGGCGCGTCCCCGACCATGTCGATGCCGAGCCGCTCCCGGATCGAGCTCCGCGAGCCGTCGCAGGCGACCAGATAGTCGGCGCGGATCGTCGCACCGTCGACGATGGCGGTGACGCCGTCGTGATCCTGGGTGAAGCTTTGGAACTCGGTGCCGAACCTGATGTCCGCGCCCAGCTCACGCGCCGCGGCGAGCAGAATCGGCTCCAGCGCGTCCTGCGGACACGCGCAGTGCGAATCCGGGCTGACCCGCAGGATCGGCTCGTTGTCGGTGGTCTCCATGATCCGCCGCAACGGCGGCTTGTCCAGCGTCTCGTACACGACAAGGTCGTGGTTGTCCTTGAGGGCGGCGCCCGCCTCCCGGACCTCGTCCGCGAAACCCGCGCCACGGAACAACTCCATCGTGCGCGGGGTGAACCCGCGGGCCTTCGGGTGGATCGACGTGGTCGCGTGCCGCTCGACCACCGTCGTCCTGACTCCGTGCTGCCCAAGGAAAACAGCGGTGGACAGGCCGACCAGCCCGCCACCGGCGACTAACACGTTCATGGTCCGTCTCCCATGTTGTCCAGAAACCTGTCATGCCAGGCCAGTTCGGCCTCGAATCGGAACAAGGTGTGCTCGAACGTCAACGGCTCATAACCGGTGAGGTACGGCGCCGCCTGCTGCTGCAGCTCCCGCCACGCCCGCAGTCGTTCGGCGATCTCGTCGCGTCGCGCGGTCATCAACCGCCGGACCTCGGCGGTGCTGAGCCCCTGGGTGTACTGCAACGCGAGATCCACCGGGTCCGGCGGGATCCGGACCGTCCCCAACGCCTCGTCCCGGTGCTCCGCCAGCTCCTCCCAGCCTTCGGGAGTGATGGCGTAGACCGTGCGCGGCGGCATGTTGCCTTCCTGCTCGGTCCGTACCACCTCGACGACACCGTCGGCCGCCATCCGGTGCAACGCGCCGTACAGCGACCCGGGCTTGATGTCCGTCCACAACTCGGTCCGGTCCTGCTGAGCCGCGCGCCGGATCTGGTGCCCGTGCATCGGTCCGTCCTTGGCGAGCGCCCCGAGGATGAACAACCTGGTTCCGTTCACATGACTACTCAAACACGAGTAGTCGGGACGAGTCAAGAGCGAGTAGTCGCGTGCGAGTAGAACTTGACGTCAACCATGGTTGAGGTTTGACACTGGGGGTGAGACCGAGGAGGCAGGCGTGCGTGTTGTGGAAGTGACGGCGTTTGGTGGGCCGGAGGTGCTGCAGGTCAGGGAGGTGCCGGACGCGACGGCCGGGCCGGGGCAGGTGGTGGTGGAGGTGGCCGCTGCCGAGTTGTTGATGATGGACACGATGATCCGGCGTGGCCTTGGCGGCGAGTACTTCCCGGTACAGCCGCCGTACCGGCCGGGTGCCGGCGTGGCTGGGGTGGTCAGTTCGGTGGGTGCGGGCGTTGACTCCGCGTGGATTGGGCGGCGAGTGGTCGCGGAGGTTGACGGGGGCTATGCCGAACAGGTGGTCGCGTTGGCCGACCAGGTGATTCGGGTCCCGGAGGCGTTGGGGCTCAGGGAAGCCATCGCGCTGCTGCACGATGGCGCGACCGCGTGGGGGCTGTTGGAGCTGACGCCGGTAGCGGCCGGACAGACCGCGTTGGTGCAGCCGGCTGCGGGTGGGTTGGCGACCGTTCTGGTGCAGTTGCTGGCTATGCGGGGGGTGCGGGTGGTCGGGGCGGCGAGGGGTGAACGGAAGCTCAGTCTCGTCAAGGAACTCGGGGCGGACACGGCCGTGGACTACAGCCGTCCTGAGTGGACTGACCAGGTCGGGACGGTCGACGCCGCGTTCGACGGGGTCGGCGGCGAGTTGGGCCGGCAGGCGTTCGACACGGTCCGGGCCGGCGGCCAGTTCTTCAACTACGGCAACGCCAGCACCCGTCCCGCGGACGTGCCGCGCGACCAGGGCATCCACGTGCAGGGCCTGGAGAAGCTCAAGCCATTGCACGACGGGTACCGCCAACGGGCCGAGGCGGTGTTCGCCGAAGCCGCGGCCGGGCGGATCCGGCCCGTGATCGGGTCCACGTATCCGCTGGCCGAGGCCGGCACGGCGCATCAGGCGCTGGAATCACGCGCCCTGGTGGGGAAGTGCCTACTGATTCCCTGAGAGCTGCTCGGCTGCCGCGATCACCAACGGGTCCAGCGCGCCTGGATCGGACGCCACCAGCCTGATCAGGTCCGTCTTCATCCTCGGATCCCAGAACAGGCGGATGTGGTTGGCGATCTCGGCAGCCGCCCGGGTGGAGTCCAGGTGGTGGAACTGGATCGCGATCTCGTTGGCGCGCCAGCCCTGTGGTGATGTGGTCATTTCAGTCCAGTGCTGTGATGGGGATTGCTTCCTGGCCCGTCGAGGCCGCCCGGTGTGGTGTCCGCAGGCCCACCTGGACCGCGGTCACCTTGTACTCCGGGCAGTTCGTGGCCCAGTCGGAATTCTCCGTGGTCACCACGTTCGCACCGGTCACCGGGTGGTGGAATGTGGTGTACACCACGCCGACCGGCATCCGGTCAGAGATCACCGCGCGCAACGTGGTCTCGCCGACCCGGGACGACAACGCCACCATGTCGCCGTCGTTGATGCCGCGGACCTCCGCGTCGTGCGGGTGGATCTCCAGCAGGTCCTCGGGGTGCCAGGCCACGTTCGCGGTCCGCCGGGTCTGCGCGCCCACGTTGTACTGCGACAGGATTCGGCCCGTGGTGAGGATCAACGGGAACTTGCGGGTGCTGCGCTCGTCGGTCGGCACGAACGTGGTGGGCACGAAGTGCCCCTTGCCGCGCACGAACTTGTCGACGTGCATGATCGGCGTGCCCTCGGGCGCGTTGTCGTTGCACGGCCACTGGACGCTGCCGAGCTTGTCCAGCTTGGCGAACGACACACCGGAGAAGGTCGGGGTCACCGCCGCGATCTCGTCCATGATCTCGCTGGGGTGGCCGTACTTCATCGGGTAGCCCATGGCTTCGGCGATCTCGCACGCGACCTGCCACTCGTGCTTGCCGGTCTTCGGCGCCATCACCGGCCGCACCCGGTTGATCCGGCGTTCGGCGTTGGTGAACGTGCCGTCCTTCTCCAGGAACGACGTGCCCGGCAGGAACACGTGCGCCAGCTTGGCCGTCTCGTTGATGAACAGATCCTGCACCACCAGCAGGTCCAGCGACTGCAGCGCGGCGAAGACGTGCTTGGTGTTCGGGTCCGACTGCGCGATGTCCTCGCCCTGTACGAACAACGCCTTGAACGTGCCGTCGATGGCCGCGTCGAACATGTTCGGGATCCGCAGGCCGGGCTCGGGCAGGATCGGCCGGCCCCACAACGTCTCGAACACCTCCCGCACCGCGTCGTCGGACACGTGCCGGTAGCCGGACAGCTCGTGCGGGAACGAGCCCATGTCACACGAGCCCTGCACGTTGTTCTGACCGCGCAACGGGTTCACGCCGACGCCGTCCCGGCCGATGTTGCCGGTGGCCATGGCCAGGTTCGCCATGCCCATCACCATGGTCGAGCCCTGGCTGTGCTCGGTCACGCCCAGGCCGTAGTAGATGGCCGAGTTGCCGCCGGTCGCGTACAGCCTGGCCGCCGCGCGCAGGTCCGCCGCTGGCACACCGGTGATCGGCTCGGTCGCCTCCGGGCTGTTCTCCGGCCGCGCGATGAACTCCGCCCACTCTTCGTAGCCCTCACACCGGTCGTCCACAAAGGACTGATCGACGAGCCCCTCGGTGACGACGACGTGCGCGAAGGCGTTGACCACGGCCACGTTCGTGCCGGGCTGGAGCTTGAGGTGGTACTGCGCCTCGACGTGCGGGGACCGCACGAGGTCGATCCGGCGCGGGTCGAGCACGATCAGCTTGGCGCCCTCGCGCAGGCGCTTCTTCATCCGGGACGCGAACACCGGGTGCGCGTCGGTCGGGTTGGCGCCGATCACGACGATCACGTCGGCCGCCGCGACCGACTTGAAGTCCTGGGTGCCGGCGGACGTGCCGAACGTCTGCTTCAGCCCGTACCCGGTCGGCGAGTGGCAGACGCGGGCGCACGTGTCGACGTTGTTGTTGCCGAACGCCGCCCGGATCATCTTCTGGACGACGTAGACCTCTTCGTTGGTGGTCCGCGAGGACGTGATGCCGCCGATCGAGGCGGGGCCGTGCTTCGCCTGCACCTCAAGGAGTTTGCGCGCGGTGTACGAGATCGCGGTGGCCCAGTCGACGACCTGCCACTCGTCGTCGGCCGACTCCCGGATCATCGGCTCCAGCTTGCGGTCCGGGTGTGTGGCGTACCCGAACGCGAAGCGTCCCTTCACGCACGAGTGGCCTTCGTTGGCGTCGCCGCCCTTGTACGGCACCATCCGCACGAGTTCGTCACCGCGCAACTCCGCCTTGAACGAGCACCCGACACCGCAGTACGCGCACGTCGTCACGACGCTGCGCGTCGGCATGCCCAGGTTCACCACGGACTTCTCCTGCAGCGTCGCCGTCGGGCACGCCTGCACGCACGCGCCGCACGACACGCACTCGGAGCTCATGAAATCCATGCCGCCGGGGGAGACCTTGGAGTCGAACCCACGGCCTTCGATGGTCAACGCGAACGTGCCCTGCACCTCGCTGCACGCCCGCACACACCGCGAGCACACGATGCACTTCGACATCTCGAAGTCGAAGTACGGGTTGCTGTCGTCGGTCAGCAGGTCAAGGTGGTTCTCACCCTCGTAGCCGTACCGCACCTGCCGCAGGCCGACCACGCCGGACATGTCCTGCAGCTCGCAGTCGCCGTTCGCGGAACACGTCAGGCAGTCCAACGGATGGTCCGAGATGTACAGCTCCATCACACCTTGACGGAGTTTCTCCAGCCGTGGCGTCTGCGTCCGGACCTGCATGCCCGGCGCGACAGGCGTGGTACAGGACGCCGGCGTGCCCTTGCGCCCGTCGATCTCGACCAGGCACAGCCGGCACGACCCGAACGCCTCCAGGCTGTCGGTGGCGCAGAGCTTCGGGATGTCGATACCGCTCAACGCGGCCGCGCGCATCACGGACGTGCCTTCCGGCACGGTCACCGGGATGCCGTCGACCTCGACGGTGATCGTGGCTTCGCCAGTGACGGCCGGCGTGCCCAGGTCTGGTTCCTTCATCAGCGTCATGATCTCGTCTCCTGGCTGGCGAAGTCGTCCGGGAAGTGCCGCAACGCGCTCAGCACCGGGTTGGGGGTGAGGCCGCCCATCGCGCACAGCGATCCGTCGGTCATCAGCTCGCAGAGGTCGTTCAGCAGGGCCAGGTTGGTGTCGGTGTCCTGGCCGGCGACGATCTTGTCGATGGTCTCGACGCCACGCACCGAGCCGACCCGGCACGGCGTGCACTTGCCGCACGACTCCTCGGCGCAGAACTCCATCGCGAACCTGGCCATCGCGGCCATGTCCACGGTGTCGTCGAAGACCACGATCCCGCCGTGTCCGAGCATCGCCTTCGCCGCGGCGAACGCCTCGTAGTCCAGCGGGATGTCGAGCCCGTCGGCCGGAAGGTAGGCGCCGAGCGGGCCGCCGACCTGCACCGCCCGCACCGGGCGGCCGGACCGGGTGCCGCCGCCGAAATCGTTGACCAACGTGCCGAGCGACATGCCGAACGCGGTCTCGAACACGCCGCCGCGCGCGATGTTGCCGGCCAGTTGGAACACCTGCGTACCGCGGGAACGGCCCATCCCGAGCGCGGCGTACGCCGCCGCGCCGTCCGCCAGGATCGCCGGCACCGACGCGAGGGTGAGCACGTTGTTCACCACGGTCGGCTTGCCGAACAGTCCGGTGATCGCCGGGATCGGCGGCTTGGCCCGCACCATGCCGCGTTTGCCCTCCAGGCTGTCCAGCATGGAGGTCTCCTCGCCGCAGATGTACGCGCCCGCGCCCACCCGGACGTACAGGTCGAACCTGTGCCCGGAGCCGAGCACGTCGTGACCGAGCCAGCCGCGCGCGTACGCGATCTCGATCGCCTGCCGCAGGGTTCGCACCGCGTCCGGGTACTCGGACCGGACGTAGACGTAGCCTTCGGTGGCGGCTGTCGCGTATCCCGCGATCGTCATGCCCTCGATCAGGCCGAACGGGTCGCCCTCGATCAGCATCCGGTCGGCGAACGTGCCGCTGTCGCCCTCGTCGGCGTTGCAGCACACGAACTTCAGCTGACCCGGCGTGTCCAGGACGGTCTTCCACTTGATCCCGGCCGGGAATCCGGCACCGCCCCGGCCGCGCAGCCCGGACTCGGTCACCTGGGCGACGACGTCCGCCTTGGCCATCTGGACGGCTTTCCTCAGCCCGGCCATGCCGCCGTGGGCGAGATAGTCGTCCGCGGACAGCGGATCGGTGACACCCACACGCTGGAAGCAGAGCCTGTTCTGGGCCACCAGCCAAGGGAGTTCTTCGACCAGTCCGAGGCTCTCGGCCTCGCCGCCGAGGATCGCGGGTACGTCTTGCGGGGTGACGGAGCCGTAGCCGACGCGGCCGTTGTCGGTGACCACCTCCACCAACGGCTCCAGCCACAGCATGCCTCGGGAACCGTTACGCACCAACCTGATGTCCAGGCCATGCGCCTCGGCGTACGCCGTGACGGCAGCCGCGACCGCGTCCGCGCCCACTGAGCACGCGGCCGAATCGCGTGGGACATAGATGGTGGTCATGGGTTTCCCGTCTCCGCTTCCAGAATAAGCTCGTCGAGGCGGTGCTCGTCCAGCTTGCCGTGCATCCGGCCGTTGATCTGGGCGGCCGGGCCCAACGCGCAGTTGCCCAGGCAGAACACCTGCTCCAGGGTGATCGAGCCGTCCGGCGTGGTCTGCCCGAGCTTGATCCCGTACACCTGTTGCGCGTGCCGAACCAGTTTCTCCGCGCCGACCGACTGGCATGCCTCGGCCCGGCACAGCTTCACCACGGTCCGACCGGCCGGTTCGGGCCGGAAGTCGTGGTAGAAGGTGATCACGCCGTGCACGTCGGCGCGGGAGATGTTCAGCTCGTGCGCGATGATCGGCACCATCTCCTGGCTCACGTGGCCGAACTCCTCCTGCAGGCCGTGCAGGATGGGCAGCAGCGCACCTCGGTCGCCGCGGTGGGCGTCGATCACTGCGCGGACCCGGTCCGCGAGGGTCATCCTCGTCTCCCAACGTCTGCATACGGTATACACAACCGTACGCCAGTCCCGGCACCCGAGGAAAGGGCGCCTTACCGAGCAGTCTTGAACAGGTCGCCCACCTTGGCCATCCCCGTTCGGATGGCTCGTTCGCCAAGATTGCCGAAACCCAACACGAGTTGCGACGGCGTGGTCGCGCGATCGGACCTCTGCACACTCATTCCGTACAGGCCGACCCCGCGTACGCGGGCTTTCTCGATCACCGCGCGCTCGTCCGCGGCGATGTGCGCCACCGCATGGAACCCGGCGGCCAATCCGGTCAGTTCTACGTCGAACGGTCTCAGCGCGTCGACGAGAACGTTCCTGCGTTGGGCGTAGATCTGGCGCATCCGGCGCAGGTGCCTGTCGAACCGCCCGGACTCGATCATGGTCGCCAGGGTCAGCTGGTCCAGTCCGGGTGAGCCGTGGTCGCTGGACTTCTTGAGCTCGGCGACGTGGTCGGCCAGGTTCGGCGGACACACGATCCACCCCAGCCGGACGGCGGGAACGAGCGACTTCGACACCGTGCCGATCGCGGCGACGCGGTCCGGCGCCAAGCCCTGCAGGACGCCGACGGGCTCGCGGTCGTAGCGGAACTCGGCGTCGTAGTCGTCCTCGATGATGTACGCGTCCTTTCTGTTCGCCCACTCGACGAGCGCCTGTCGCCGATGCGGAGCGAGTACCACGCCTGTCGGCCATTGATGCGCGGGTGTGAGAACGACCGCGCGGGCGGCCGTCCGGTCCAGGGCGTCGACGTCTATGCCGTCCTCGTCGATGGGCACGGGAACCAGGGTGGCGCCACTCAGCGCGCACGCGGCCGCGCCCGTGTCTCCGTAGCCGGGGTCCTCGAACGCGATCTGGGTGATCCCGTTGGCGGCCAGGACCTTCAACGTCAGGGCGAGCCCTTGGGAGAAGCCGGAGCAGATCACCATCCGCTCGGGGTCGGCGGCCGCGCCTCGAACCCGGCGCAGGTAGGCGGCGAGGACCTCTCGCAGGTGGGCATCGCCGCGTGGGTCGCCGTAGTCGAGCGCCGTGTTGGGCGCGCGGCGGCAGGCCTCGCGCATCGCCCAGGCCCAGTCCGTGCGGGGGAAGCTCGCCAGGTCGGGGACGCCGCTCGCGAAGTCGATGTCGAGCTGGGGTGTCACCGGTTTCGGCTGGGTCGGCGGGACCTGTGCGGTCGCCGCGACCCGCGTCGCCGAGCCGACCCGGGTGGTCAGGTAGCCCTCGGCCTGCAGTTGCGCGTAGCAGTCCTGGACGATTCCGCGTGAGATACCCAACGTGCCGGCCAGTTCGCGGGACGACGGCAGACGCTCGCCGACGGTGAGCCGGCCGGACTGGACGGCCTGCCGCAGAGCCCGTTCGAGCTGGCATTTCAGCGGAGTCGGCTGGTCGCGGTCCAGGTCGACGATCAGCTCGGGGCTGACACCGGACCACTCGACGGACATGAATCCGGAGCATATCCGCGGTCCACTTGTGCGTCACTGTTCGTCACAGCGGGTTGACGGTCGATCACCTGGAGAGGATGATAAATCTCATCAGGCGTTGAATAAAGTTCGGTTGATCACTGGAGGTTGGTCATGACGCAGAGTGGGTTCGCCCCCGAGGAGCTCAACTTCGAGGAGGCGTACCAGGGGGAGACGCCGCTCGGCGAGCGGATGCCGTGGGACATCGGCCGGCCGCAGCCGGCCCTGATCCGGGTCGCGGACGCCGACGGGTTCGGCGGCGAGGTGCTCGACATCGGCTGCGGGCTGGGGAACAACTCGATCTTCCTGGCGTCCAGGGGCTACCACGTCACTGGCGTCGACGGCGCGCCCACCGCGCTCGCCGAGGCCCGCAAGCGGGCGGCCGCGCAGGGCGCCGAGATCGATTTCCAGCAGGGCGACGCCACCCGGCTCGACGGGCTGGTGGACCGCTTCGACTCGGTCCTGGACAGCGCCCTGTACCACTGCCTGACCGAAGAGCAGCGGCACGAGTACATCGCCGCGCTGCACCGGGCCACCCGGCCGGGCGCGCGGCTGCACATCTTCTGTTTCTCCGACAAGATCCCCGAGGGGTTCCCCGGCCCGTTCCGGATCAGCGAGCAGAACCTGCGGGACACCGTGGGTCCGAAGTGGACGATCACGGCCATCGAGGAGGAACGCTACGACACGTCGGTGACCGCACAGCAGTTCGCGGCCGTGGGCCGGCAGATGGACCCGAACGCCGAGATCGACCCGGCGGCGTTCGACGTCTTCACTGAGAGCGAGCAGGGCACCGCCCAGGTGCCCGTCTGGCATCTCAGCGCCACCAGGGCGTAGTGCGTCGACAGCGGGCCGGCGGGGTAGCCTGGACGGCGTAGTGCCTAGGGTTCCGCCGCCGTTCCGCTGTCACCACGGTGACCGAAGGACAATCAGGGACGGCGGGCCAGGTCCGAGCGGCACCATCAACCACGGCAGGGTGTGGTCGGTCAACTGACGGGACAAAAGCCTGGAGGTCTTCCTGGGCCTGTGTTCGCGGTGTCCGGGGGAAGGCTCTGTCGTGAATGGCTTCGCTCTCGGGCTCGTGCTCGTCGCCGCCGTGGCACACGCGATCTGGAATATCTCCGCGAAACGGATCGGCCGCGGCGGGGCGCGGCTCGTCTTCCTGTATTCGGCCGTTTCGGCCGCTGTGTTCGCCCCGGCGGCGGTGGTTCTGCTGGCAGTCGAACCGCAGCGTCCGGAGTGGACATGGCTGCTCGCGGCGGTGGTGACCGCGGCCCTGCACGTGGTGTACGGGATCGTGCTGCAGCGCGGGTACGCGGTCGGTGACCTCTCGGTGGTGTATCCGCTGGCCAGAGGCACCGGGCCGCTGCTGTCGGTGTTGGTGGCGGTGCTGGTGCTGGGTGAACACCCCGGCTGGCCGGGCCTGGTCGGCGCGTTTCTGGTGATCGTGGGTGTCCTGGTGATCAGCACCGGCCGGCCGACGGGGGAGGGCGTGTCGCCGGAGCGGCGCCGGGCAGGTGTCGGCTACGGCGTGCTGACCGGGGTGGCGATCGCGGCCTACACGCTCTGGGACGCGTACTCGGTGACTGCGCTGGCGGTGCCGCCGCTGGTTTACTTCGGTATCCGCGCGCTTGTCCAGTGCCTGCTTCTCGCGCCGTACGCGTTGCGCGGGAAGGCCGAGATCGCTGGGTTGTGGCGGGACCATCGCCGCCAGGTCCTGACCATCGGCCTGCTGTCGCCGGTGGGCTACCTGCTCGTGCTCTTCGCGCTTCGGATCGCGCCGGTCAGTTTGGTCGCCCCGGCCCGGGAGTTGAGCATCGTGCTCGGCGGACTGGCCGCGTGGCGGGTCCTGGGTGAGGCACACGCCGTTCGCCGCCTGGCCGGTTCGCTGGTGGTGCTGGCCGGAATCGCGGCGATCGCGGTGGCCTGACTGCCCGCCTATTGTTTGGTGATCACCGAAATTGGTCGGCGGAATATCGAACTGTCCACAATATGTGCTGTTCGAGCGGCATCGACAGCACCCGATCGGGTGGCGTCTTGTCACGCGGATGGGGCAACAAGGAACCATTAACGGTTCAAGTAAGCTTTGACACCTTCCCGGAGGAGAAGAAGGTGTTTCGCGGGTGACTGGTTGAGGTCGACAGTGCCGGAACCCAGCCACGAACCGAGACCGGTCGCCGCCCGTGACCGGCTGATCCTGGCGCGCAAGTGGGCGTACGTGCTGCACGGCGCGGCCTTTCTGCCGTTGTCCCAGGAAGAGCTGGAAACCGAGCTCGCCGAACTGCTCGACGCGGTGTGCTCGACGGTGTCCGAATCCTCCGACCGGGCCGGTGCGGCCGGCGCCAAGCTGATCGAGCTCGGCTGCTCCGGGGACGGGGCGCTGCCGTGCACAATGGACACTCTGGGCAAGGGCCTGCTCGGGCTGCCGGAGTTCCAACCGGTCGAACGGTTCGCCGAGCGGATCGTGCTCGGGCTGGGCCAGTTCGCGTCCGGCTACGCCGAAGCCAACCGGCGCAACACGTTCGACCAGCAGGAGAGTATGAAGCTCTCGCTGCTCAAGGCGGTGCGGGACGCGCAGTGGAACCTGCGCGCCAGCGAGGCCCGGTTCGACGAGGTCGTGATGTCCACGGCCAACGGCATCCTGATCACCGACCTGGACGGCAACCTGCTCCGGGTGAACGGCGCGATCGCCGACATCCTCGACTACGAACCGCACGAACTGACCGCACTGACCCTGTTCGAACTGGTCCATCCCGACTACGCGCCGATCCTGCGCGAGGACTACCAAGCCCTGCTCGACGGTCGGAAGGAACGCGTCAAACAGCCGCAACGCCTGCTCCGCAAGGACGGTGACATCGCCAGGATCACGCTGACCGCGTCGGTCCTGCGCGGCGACGACGACCAGCCAACGCATTTCGTGACGGTCGTCGAGGACGGCACGGAACTGATGCTCCTGCAGAGCGAACTCAACCGGCAGGCGCTGCACGACGTGCTCACCGGACTGCCCAACCGGCAGTACTTCTCCACGTACATCGAAGGCGCGCTGCGGCGGGCCGGTTCCCGGTACGGCGTGACACTGTTCCACCTCGACCTGGACAGTTTCGCGATGATCTGCAACGGACTCGGCCGGCGCGCCGGGGACCACCTGCTGGTGACCGTGGCCCAGCGGCTGAAGGCGGTGGTCAGCGGCGAGACCGCGATGGTGGCCCGGTTCGACGGCGACGAGTTCGGGATCCTGGTCGAGAACACCGCGGACACCCCCGGCGTGGCGAAGATCGTCGCGGACATCAACCGCGAACTCGCCGAACCGACCTATGTGGACAATCGAGGGGTGGCGGTGTCCGCGAGCATCGGCGTGGTCCACCGGCCCGCGCCCGAGCTGGATCCCACGGAACTGTTGCGGGCGGCGGACTTCACCCTGCGTCGGGCCAAGGCCGCCGGCCGCGGCCAGTGGGAGCTGTTCCACGCCGACCAGGACCTCCAGGACCGCCGGACGTACACGCTGGCCGCGGAGATGCCGGGAGCGTGGGAGAACGGCCAGGTCACCGTCTGCTATCGGCCGGTCGTCGGACTGGCCGACCGACAGGTCGCCGGGGTCGAGGCGATGCTGCGCTGGGATCATCCGCGCCTGGGGGTGCTGGGCCATGACGTGTGCGTCGAGCTCGCCGAACTGACCGGGCTGATCCTGCCGTTGGGCGAATGGGCGCTGCACGTGGCGAGCGGGCAGGTGGCCTGGTGGCGGCAACGGCTCGACCTGCCGCTGGTGGTCGGCCTGACCGTGCACCAGACGTCGGACGCGGATCTCGTCGCGCGCGTGGTGCGGGCCGTCGAGGATCCCGCCGTGCTGACTTTAGGCGTCCCGGTCGGCGCGCTGCGCACACCGGAGACGATGGACAACGTCCGGGTGCTGACGGACATGGGAATCCGTACCGTGCTTGACGATTACGGCACGGCACCGGGCGAGCTGACGCTGATCGAGGACCTGCCGGTGCGGTCGGTGCGGCTGTCGCGCCGTCTGGTGGAGCGCCAGGCCACCGCCGCCACGGACGCGCCGCTGGCCAGCGCGCTGATGACCGTGGTTCCGTTGGTGCAACTGGCCGGCGCGACGGTGATCGTGGACGGCGTCAAGTCCCGCGGCCAGGCGGACTGGTGGCGGTCCACAGGCGCGGACCTGGCCATGGGTGACCTCTACGGCGCCGCGGTCCCGCCGGGCGACTTCACGGCCAAGTTCATCTCGTAGTCCGGTACCGGACGAGCGCGGGCACGAACAGTCCAATGAGGACAGCTCCGCCGATGACGCTGACACCGCCGATGACCGCGCCCGCCGCCGGGGTGGTCAGCGAGGCGACCGCCCCGGCCCGGAAGTTCCCCAGCTGCGGGACACCCGCGCCGACCACGATCTCGGCCGCGGCGACCCGGCCGCGGAACTCGTCCGGCGTCAGCACCTGGACCATCGCGCTCCAGCACACCACACTGATCGCGTCGGCGGCTCCGGCGAGGGCGAGTGACGCGATGGCCACGCCGAGCGTGGGGGCCAACCCGAAGCCCAGCACCCCGAGCCCCCACACCCCACCGGCGACCAGCATCGCGAGCCCCTGCCGGCGCACGTGCCGCATCGGGCCGGACAGCACGGATCCGATCACGCCGCCGATCGCGGGGGCCGCGTTCAGCAGGCCCAGTGTTTTCGGGTCGCCGCCGAAGTGCTCCGCGTTCACGGCCGGGAACAGGGCGAACGGCATGCCAAGCGCGGTCGCGTTCACGTCCGCCAGAAAGGCGCCTGTGATCACGCGGCTGCCTTTGATGAACCGCAGTCCCGCCAGCACCGAACGCAGACCGGGACGCGTTGGCGTGCCCCGTGGACGCATCGGCGGCAGCCGGGCGATGCCGTACAAAGCCCCGGCGAAGCTGACCAGGTCGACCAGGTAACAGCCGCGCAGCCCCCACCCGGCGGCGATCAGGCCGGCGATCGGCGGGCCGATGATCATGCTGCCGTGGAACGCGAACACGTTGAGCGCGGCGCCCGCGGGCAGCAGTTCCGGCGGCAACAGCCGGGGCGCGAACGTGCGCAGGGCCGCGCTGTTGACGGACGCGATCGTGGACTGGACCACGATGAGCAGGTACAGCGGCCACACCTGCCCGTTCCCGGCGAGCGCCTGCCACGCGAAGGCCGCCGACACCGCCGCGAGCAGGCTGCTGGTGAGCAGCATCAGCTTGCGCCGGTCGACCGCGTCGACGACGGATCCGCCTATCAGGCCGAACACGATCGCCGGGATGCCCGCGGCGAGGCCGACCCCACCGACCGCGATGGCCGAGCGGGTGATCGTGTACACCTGCAGCGCGACCGCGAAGGTCGTCATCTGGCTGCCGATCACGGACAGCAAGCCGCCCAGCCACAACCGGCGGAACGCGGACGACTCCCCCAACGGCCGGAGGTCCATGAACAGCCGGATCCGAGCCACTCACCCGAGCATACGGATTGTGGGCGTCTTCCGGCCGCACACGTACAACACCAGGTCCTGCAGGGTGCCTGTCACCTCTTTGCCCGAGCCGTAGGTCCAGTCGGCGTCGGTGGCGCTGAGCCGGACGCCGGTCAGGTCCACGCCGAAGTACTTCGCGCGCTTCGGCGAGAGTCCATGCAGGACGATCAGCAGCCGGTCGGCCGGGATCCGCCACGGCAGGCCCAGCGGGACGACGAAGTCCAGGCTGTGGATCACGTCGTGGCTCAGCGCGGCTTCCAGACCGCCGCCCGGCGGGCGCCACGGGTGCGCCAGGTTCTCCCGGATCGTGCCGGCCAGATCTTGCGCCGACAACCGGGCGGCGTCGGCTTTGGCGCGGCGGTCGGACATCCGGGTGAAGCTCCCGCCGGACTTGAGCATCTCCAGCATGATCCGGCCCGGTTTGTAGCGGAACGGCATGGTCATGTGCGCGGCGACCTCACGCACCCGCCAGCCCTCGCACAGCGTCGGCGCGTCCCACTGGGCGGGGCTCAGCCCGTCGAGCGTGTCGGCGAGTTCCGTGCGTTGTTCGGTGATCGTCGTCATCAGGTCCATGCCCCACCGACGAACGGGTCAGCCCGAGATGGACACCTCGGCGAGCCGGCGTCGCAGATAGTCCCGGTCTGTGTCGGACGGCGCCAGGTCGAGCGCCTGCCGGTACGCGGTCGCGGCCTCGCCGAACCGGTCGAGCCGGCGGAGCAGGTCGGCCCGGGCCGCCGGCAGCAGGTAGTACCCGTCGAGCCCGGTGAGCCGGTCGACCATGCGCAGCCCAGCCGCCGGACCGTACGCCATGCCCACGGCCACCGCCTGGTTGAGCCGGACGACCGGGGACGGCACGAACCTCGTCAACTGGCTGTACAGGGCGACGACCTGCGGCCAGTCGGTGTCCGCCGCCCGCCGTGCGGTCGCGTGGCACGCGGCGATCGCGGCCTGGACCTGGTACGGCCCGGCCTGGCCGCGCCGCAGCACCGCGTCGAGCAACGCCGTGCCCTCGTCGATCATCGCGCGGTCCCACCGGTCGCGGTCCTGGTCCTCCAGGGTGACCATCGCCCCGGCGTCGTCGAGCCGGGTGGCCTGCCGGGCGTGGTGCAGCAGCATCAACGCGAGCAACCCGACCGCCTCGGGCTCGTCCGGCATCAGCCGGGTGAGCATCCGGGCCAGATGCACGGCCTCCTCGCTGAGGTTCTGCCGGACGACGGCCGTGTACCCCTCGTTGAACAGCAGATACAGCACGGCCAGGACACCCGGCGTGCGTTCCGGCAGCAGATGCGCCGGCGGAACGCGGTACGGAATCCCGGCGTTGCGGATCTTCCCCTTGGCGCGGGTCAGCCGTTTCGCCATGGTGGCCTCACCGACCAGGAACGCCCGCGCGATCTCGTCCGTGGTCAGGCCGGCCAACGTCCGCAGGGTCAACGCGACCTGGGCGTCCAGCGCCAGCGCCGGATGGCAGCAGGTGAACATCAGCTTGAGCCGGTCGTCCGGGAACTCGTCCGGCGGCTCCACATACGCCATCTGAGCGGCCTCCCTCAACTTCGCGGCGCCGACGGCGTCCCGGCGCAACCTGTCCGTCGCACGGTTGCGCGCGGTCGTGGTCAACCAGGCGCCCGGACGCCGCGGGACGCCGTCCCGTGGCCAACGCTGCAGGGCCGCGGCGAACGCCTCCTGCGTGCACTCCTCGGCCAGGTCCCAGTCGCCGGTGATCCGGATCAACGTGGCCACGACCTGGCCCCACTCGTCCCGGAACGCCCGCGCGACGGCTGCTTCGACGCTCACAGCATCGGGCGGATCTCGATGGTCCCGTAGGTGGCCGCCGGGTGTTTCGCGGCGATCTCGATGGCCTCGTCCAGGTCGGCGCAGTCGATCAGGCAGAACCCGCCCATCTGCTCCTTCGTCTCCGCGAACGGGCCGTCGGTCAGCAGTACCGCGTCGTCGCGCACGCGCACGGTCGTCGCGTCCGTCGGCGGGTGTAGCCCACCACCGCCGACGATCACGCCGCGTTCGATCATCTCCGCCGACCAGCCGCCGCAGCCGTCCTGGGCGTGCTCGGCGGATGTCTCGTCGCCGCAGATCAACAGCATGTACTTCAACTCGTCCTCCTCACAGGTGTCCCCTTCCTACGACGAACGGGCCCACCGTGAAAAGGACAGGTTCAGTCGACCGGTTCCCGGGCCGGGGGCAGTTCATTCTGCAACGCCGGCATCAGCTGGTCCGCCTCGTACGCGCGGGTCAGCTGCAGCATCGCCGCGCGATGCTCCTCCAGGGCTTGCGCGTGCGCCGCGATCAGGTCGTGGCCGTGCCGCATCTCGTAGTACATCGCCAGGAAGACGGACGCCTGGACCTGCGCGGTCAGCTCCGAGGTCGGCTGTGGGGCCCCGCACGGCTCGGGGGCCTCCTGGAACAGCATCTCGGCGTACTCGATCCGGGCGAGGCCCAGCGCGCGGTTGCTCCCGTGCGTGGGGAAGTCGGGCTGCTCGGTCATGAGCGCAACGGTAGCCGGACATTCCGGGCTGGTTCGAGAAAGCTCGCCGACAATCACCTGGCCCGGTGTCGGACATATCCCCCACCAGGGGACTGCCCCTACCTTGGGTGAAGCCTATGGTCCGCCCGGCATATGTTGACCCGGTGAGCGGAGAGATCGATCCGGACGTCGACCTACGGGTCGAGGGGCAGCGGCGGGAGTTGGTCGGGCACCACGTCCAGGTGCTCGGCGCGATCGCGCTCGGCGGCGGGCTCGGCGCGGTGGCCCGGTACGGCCTGGCGCAGGCGATGCCCGTGCGTCCCGGCCAGTTCCCGTGGGCGACGTTCGTGACCAACGTGTCCGGCTGCCTGCTCATCGGCGTGCTCATGGTGCTCGTGGCGCGGGCACATCGGCTGGTCCGGCCGTTCTTCGGGGTCGGCGTGCTCGGCGGCTTCACCACGTTCTCCACATACGCGGTGGAGTTCCAGAACCTGTTGCGGGCCGGGCAGGTCGGGCTGGCGTTCGCCTACCTGGCGGGAACGTTGGTGAGCGCGGTGATCGCGGTCCTGATCGGAGTCAAGACCACTCGTTCCGTGGTGCGCGCATGACCGTTCTGCTTGTGTTCGTCGGCGCGATGGTCGGGGCGCCGCTGCGGTATCTGACCGACCGGGCCGTCCAGAAGCGACACGAGACCACGTTCCCGTGGGGGACGTTCACCGTGAACGTGACGGGATGCCTCATCCTGGGCGCGCTCAGTGGCGCGGGCTCCGCGTCGGCGACGTTCTCGCTCCTGGGAACGGGGTTCTGCGGGGCACTCACCACGTACAGCACGTTCAGCTACGAAACTTTCCGGCTGGCCGAACAGAAGGAGTACTTCTACGCGGCCATGAACGTCGTCGTGAGCATCGTCGCCGGCGTCGGCGCGGCGGTGATCGCGTACATGGCCGTCATGTGAGCACAGGGACCTTCCTGCGTGTGTAGTTCTGCGCGACGACCGACGCCAGCACGATCGCCCCGCCCAGCGCCTGCAGCGCGGTCAGCTCCTGGTTCAGCACGAGCCAGCCGAGAGTGGTCGCGACCACCGGGCTGAGCAGGCTCAGGAACGTCACGTTGGTGGCGGACAGGTGGCGGATGCCGCGGAACCACAGGGCGTACGCGAACGCCGCGCCGATGATGGCGAGGTACGCGTAGCCGGCGACGTTCGTGCCGGTCAGCGCGGGCGGCGGGCCTTCGACGAAGAACGCCAGCGGCAGCAGCACCAGGCCACCCGCGGTGAGCTGCCACCCGGTGGTGGCGAGCAGGGGAGCGGGTGACGTCCAGCGCTTGCTCAGCACGACACCCGTGGCCATGACGACCGCCCCGCCCACGGCCGCGAGGATGCCCAACGCGTCGAGCCGTGCGTCCGCGCGCAGCACAAGGAGGCTGACTCCGGCGACGCCCGCGATGGCGGTCAGCGTGGTTCGTAGCGTCAAGCGATCGCCCAGCAGACCGACGGACAGGCTGGCGACGATCAACGGCTGGATGGCGCCGACGGTCGCGGCCACGCCGCCAGGCAGCCGGTACGCGGCGACGAAGAGCAGCGCGAAGAACGCGCCGATGTTGAGCACGCCCAGCACGAGCGCGCGCCACCACCAGATGCCTTGCGGGAGCCGTCGGGTGATCGCGATCAGCAGCAGACCCGCGGGCAGCGCCCGGATCACGGCCGCGAGCAGGGGCCGGCCGGGCGGCAGCAACTCGGTGGTGACCAGGTACGTGGTTCCCCAGATGGCCGGCGTGAGCGCGGTGGTGAGGACGATCCCGGTCCGGTTGCTTAGCATTAAGACAATTTACCTTAGGGCTAAGCAATTGATACCGTTGGGTGTGGCAGATCACGTCGACCATGTCCTGGCGCAGTGGGCCGAAACCCGTCCCGACCTGGACGTCTCCCCGATGGGGGTGTTCGGCCGGCTCAGTCGGCTCAACCGGCTGGTGGACGGCGAACTGGGCCGTACGTTCGCCAAACACGACCTGGACCGGGCGTCCTTCGACGTGCTCGCCACGCTGCGTCGGGGCGGCGGCCGGCTCACCCCGGCGGAGCTGATGCGGTCGTCGATGATCACGTCCGGCGCGGTCACCCAGCGGCTGGACCGGCTGGAGACCCGCGGCCTGGTCACCCGGACCCCCAGCGACGCCGACGGCCGCGGCGTGTACGTCGACCTGACCGAAGAAGGGCGGGGCGTGATCGACCGGGCCCTGCCGGACCACGTCGACACCGAACACCGGCTGCTGGCCGGCCTCACCGGCCGCCAACGCCACGACCTCGCCCGGGTCCTGCGCGACCTGCTGGAATCACTGGGCGACGGTGTTGTCTAGCCGGGCGTCGTACAGCCGGGTGTACCGGTCGATCCGCCACAGCTGGCCGAAGACGATCAACGTGGCGCCGAAGATCGTCGGCCACGGCTGCAGCGCGACCAGACCCCAGACCAGCAGCGCGAACCCGGCCCCGCCGGTCACCGCCAGCAGCCGCAGGACCTGCTTGAGCTCGTGCGGCAGCGACTTGCGGTCCTTGAGCCACATGCGTTCGCCGTAGATTCCCCGCGACGACCAGCTCGTTGGCCGGTCCACCGGCGGGAACGCGCCCGGGTTGACGACCAGCCACCCGATCACCAGCGCCAGCGGGACAAGGCACCACCAGCCGAACCACGCCCGGCTCCACACCGACAGGATGAACACCGGAACCGCCGCGAACCGGGTCCACACGCTCCACGGGTTCGCGTGCCTGCGCCAGGTCTCGTCCTTCATTCGAACACTCCTTGGGTCACCATCTCGTTCACCAGCTGCCCGATCCGCTCGAACCCGTCCTGGCTGACCGCGTCCATGCCCAGGTATCGGCTCAGGTGCGCGCGCAGCGCGAAGCCGCCGAGCTCCAGGCTGACCAGGACGGCCGCGCGCAGCTTCGGGTCTTCGACCGGCCGGGCGTTGTTCGAAGCAAGCATTTGCTCGGTGGCGACGACCATCTCGTCGAACATCGACGCGGTGTCCTGGGCTCGTTCGACCATGGCGCGGGCCAGGTAACTGAGCACCGCGTTGCCGCCATCGGTCGCTTTGCCGTGAGCGTGCGCGTTGCGCGCGAACGCCATGGCGTACAGGTCGCAGGCTTCGACGAGTCCCTGCTTCGAGCCGAAGTGGTGCACCACCAGGGCGGCGGAGACTTTCGCGTCCGCGGCGATCCGACGGACCGGGGTCGCTGCGAACCCGTCGGCACCGAAGCGCCGTAGGGCCGCGTCGCGGATCCGGGCCCGCGCGGTCAGGTCACTGACATCCACACACTCAGGCTGAGCCGATGACCGGCCGGTCGTCAAACCGTTCAGGAAGCTGAACACTTGTTCAGCCTCGACAGCGGTCGCGGCGACGCCGACTGATCGGAGGGCATCCCCGGCGGCCGACAAGCCGCCAGTGAAGCCGGTCCTTCAGTGCAGCCGGCGCCGGCCACCCGCCACCACGACCAGACCTCAGGCGGGTCCGGCGGGGCGGGCATGACCGGCGAAGCCATGCGAGACTTCCGTCGAGACCGGGCCTGTGGCCGTGTCGCAGCGACACAGTGCTGTCCACATCGGACCAATGCCGGTCCGATGGCACCGTGTGCTCACGGCGAGGAGCGCCGTGTTGGTACATAGTTGAGCCATGAACACGGTTGCCTCCGCTTCTCACCGTCGGTCTCAACTCGATTGGCGTGCAGACTCTATCGCGAATCCCCAGTCGCGGACATGCCTGGCGAGACGCGTTCGAATAACGTTGGCCGATCTATCGGTCAGCGGCTGAAACCCAACGTCGCCCAGCCCGGCCGGTCGGGAATGTCCCGCTCGCTCCACCCGGTCGGCCACTTCCGGCGCACTTTGCCGTTGACCTTGGTGAGGGCGCCGGAAAGACCCGTGTCGGTGTGCACACCGAAGTCGACCTCGCCTTCGAAGGCGGTACCGCGGAACGCGGCCCCGTCGCCCTTGAACGTGACCCGGCGGAAGTCGACCAGGCCGACGAACACCGCGGTACGGAAATCCGCGTTCGCGCGGAAAGTCGTCCCCCGCAGAGTGGTCGGGCCGACGAACCGGGTATGTACGAACGCCGCTGATCGCACGACCGCGTGCGTCAGTGCGAATTTGACCAAGGTCGCATTCGACAGGTTCAGCTCGATGTCCGTCCAGAAGACATCCGCCGGACCGCTCGCGCCGTCGCCCGGACGCAGATGGCCGGCGAGCAGGGTCTGCGCGGCCTGACGGACCTCCAGCTCCTGTACCCGACCTTCGTGAGCCGGGTGCCTGGCCCGATCGACGCGCGGGGATCGCAGCCGTGGGGAGTGGCCGTTCCCGGCCCGTCCCGGATCGGCCACGGGCGGATCAAAAGGCATCCGCAGATAGGCGCAGATCAGATTCACGATGGTCTGCCGATGGGCCGGATTGCCCTGGGCCAGACGTTCCAGGGCATAAAGCCCGGCCAACCGGATCGGCGCTTTGTCGCTGCCCAGCTGATCCGCTGCCTTGCCGTACAGTTCGGTCACCCGGCGTTCGGTGGCGTCGTGGTCTTTCTTCCACAGATCGAGTTCAGCGGACCGTTGTCGGCGCGCGGCCAACAGCAGCGCCGCGGCGCCACCGGTGCCGATCACAATGTTGGACGCGGTGCGAATGGTGTCGAGTCTGATGGCGTCGCGCGGGTCGTTGGAGCCCAGCAACGCCAACAGCAATCCCACCGAGAGCCCAGCCACCAGCACCAAGCCGATCGTCCAGAGAACGATGGTCCGAGTGGAGAGCACCCGATGGTCGCTGTCCTTCTCACCAACCACGATAACCAATGGTGCCCGACGGGACGGGCGCCGACAACGTCCACCCGAGTTGTCCCTAGCAGCGGTCGAATGTGATCACGACCGCGCTGCCGGCCGCGATGTCCAGGCTGACTGTGCCGTTGCGCACCCGGACATGGTCCGGGTGGCCCGGCCGTAGGTGACCATTGCGGTCCACCGTGGACCCCTGAATCGAGGTTTGCTCGTCGGCCAGCGCGGTGCCGGTCATGCGCAGGACCTCGGCTCCGCTGCTGTGTCCGCCGACGTTGATATCCAGATGCACGGGCCCCGCGTTGGTGTCGTCCTTCTGCAGCACGGCAATACGCGTACGGCCGTCGTCGCCGCGCACGGCGTATGCGGTGATGTTGCGGTCGGTCGACACGGTCACCGGCAGGAACGTGCCCGGACCCATCTGGCGGGCCATCCACAGGCCGTAGAAGATCGGCATGGCCTTGTAGACCTGTGCGGTCTCGTCGTCTTTGGTCGCCGCGCAGAACGGTGTGTAGCGCTGGAACTTGCCGTTCCAGATCGGCTCGTTGCAGACGCCCAAGCCGCCGTGGATGTTCACGCCGGACATCCCCGCCTGTGCCAACGACAGGCTGTAGTCCATGCCCCACAACGCGGACGCGTACTTGTTGCTGACGCCGTCGACGCCGCCGCCGAACGCGGAATTGGCTTCGTCCACCCGCATCGGCAGGTTCGCCGCCCGCGCCGCCGCGAGGTTCTTCGCCACGGAGTTCAGCTGTGCGGTGACCGTCGCCGGGGCCATCAGCTTCGCGATCGTGGTGTCCGGGCCGCCGACGTACTGGTGCACGGTCAGCATCGAGAACTTGTCGTGGTCGTCCGTTGCCAGGCCGGCCGCCCACGACGACGACGTGCTCGCTGTGTCCGGGCCAGCGATGCGGGTGGTGCCGACCGCGGCCGCGCACGTCTCCCAGTCCTTCTTGTAGTCCGCGTACGCGTAACCCGCGGGCCGGAAACCCTTGCCCGCCCACTGGTCCGGCTCGTTGCCGCACTCCGCGGCCACGAGTTTCCCGCCCAGGGTCCGGGCCATCGTCCTGGCCTGGTCGGCGCCGAGCGCCGGGTCCCAGCGGCCCAGGTTGATCCCCACCTCGGCCCGCCAGCCCGTCTGGGCCAGCAACGTGTTGAGCCGTTGGATGTCGGTCGGGGTGACCACGTCGTTCACCCAGGGCGGCAACGGGTTCGGCGGCTGCTGGCCGCGCGGGACCCACAGCGTGTCGCGGTCGAGCGTGTTCCCGGAGATCCGGACGTTGCTCCGGCCCAGCGTCCGGAACAACGCGGCCACATTGCCCTTGGTCGGGTCGAGGTTGCCGATCCCGAGTTCGCGCATCTCGAACGACAGGCCGACGAAGTCCGCCGGCAGCCGGCCGGCCGGATGGGCGCTGTCGACCGTGATCGTCCCAGTGATCGGTACAGTAATAGGTACAGCTTGGGCGGTCTGTCCCGCGACCATCACGAGCGCGGCGAGAGCGGCGGCCCAGCCGGTTCTGATTTCGCGCATGCCGGTCTCCCTGTGCGTACCGGCGGCGCGCCCGGACGGGCGGTCTTCGACCGGCGACGGTACGTGGTCCGGACCAATCCAGTCAATGCCCCGGTCCGCGACGGCGGTCTGGAACGAATTCGGCCGCCGTCGCGGAAAGGCGAGAATGCCGCGCCGGGTCACCCGGAAGTGTTCTAGACCAATTTGAGATCGGCGAAACCGGAGCGGGCGGTTTGCCGGGGCGGCCGGACGGACGTACTGCTGACCAGCCCGAACTCACCCGCTGGGCCGGTCGGCCCAGCGGGACATTGCCAGGGAACGCGTTCATCCTGCCGGGGGACACGATGACCTAAGGGAATCGTGTCATGGGGACATTGACCAAACTGTGCGACACGTTCTAAATTTTCCGGTTACCACAACCCTGCGATTTCTCCAAGCTATTCCGCGGACCCGGGACGACCCTGCCGTTTTGGTCGGGCCGTGTTCGTTCCGCGCTCATTTTTCCTCAAGCACCGTCCGGATTGATCATCCTTACGGGAGTGGGCAATGCGATTAAGTCTGTACAGGGCCGGAGTGAGGCGATCCCTCCTGGTCGGCCTGGCCATGGCCACGGTCGTGGCCGTGGTGGCCACCGCGAACCCCGCCCAGGCCGACGACGGCGGCGTCTCCGACGCGCCGATCCTCGGCATCTGGGAGGCCCAGAGCCTCAACGGCGTCAACAACAACCCCAATTTCCCGTCCCTGGGTGCCGGCAACACCAAGTACCTGCGGATCGGCCCAACCCGGTACGCCGACGGGCTCAGCCAGATGGTCTCCGGGCCGAACGCCCGCGCGGTGTCGAACCGGATCTTCAACGACATGCACATCAACGTGTTCTCCGACCGTGGCGTCACCCAGTGGGGCAACGTGTGGGGCCAGTTCGTCGACCACAACATGGGCCACCGCGACGAGGCCGGCACCAAGGCGGACATCCCGTTCAACGCGAACGACCCGATGGAGTCGTTCCGCGACACCCTCGGTGTCATCCCGTTCAACCGGTCCGTGCCCGCCCCGGGCACGGGCGTGAACAACGCCCGGCAGCAGCTCAACACGGAGAACTCGTTCCTGGACGGCGAGGCCGTCTACGGGCCGTCGGACGGCCGGCTCGACTGGCTGCGCAGCGGCTCGGTCGACGGCAACCCGGACAACAACTCCGCCACGTTGATGATGCCGAACAACTACCTGCCCCGCGCGGACAGCCGCGGCAACGCGTCCGCGGCCCCTACCATGGCCGTTGACGGTCGGCTGTTGACCACACCGGGCAAGGCCGTCGTCGCGGGCGACGTCCGTGCCAACGAACAGGCGCTGCTCACGTCGGTGCAGACCCTGTTCGCCCGTGAGCACAACCGGATCGTGGCGGCGCTGCCGAGGAGCATGTCGCAGGAGGACAAGTTCCAGCTCGCCCGTGCCGTGGTGATCGCGGAGATCCAGAACATCACGTACAACGAGTTCCTGCCCGCGATGGGCGTGTCGCTGCCCTCCTACCAGGGCTACGACCCGAACCTGGACCCGTCGACCGCCCACGAGTTCGCCACCGTCGGATACCGGGCGCACAGCTTCATCCACGGCGAGATGGAGACCACCACCAACCTCAGCCGCTACTCGCAGGCGACGCTCGACGCGCTGAAGGCGGCCGGTGTGGAGGTCACGCCGGACGGCGCCAACGTGGACATCGCCGTGCCGGACAACCTGCTGTTCTTCAACCCGAACATCGTCGAGCAGATCCAGCTCGGGCCCATCATGACGGGCATCACCGGCGAGTCGGACTACCGCAACGACGAGACCATCGACAACCAGTTGCGCAGCATCCTGTTCCAGGTCCCGACATCGAGCAACCCGGACTGTCTGGACGGTCCGACCATGCCGCAGTGCTTCAGTGGCGTGGTCGACCTCGGCGCGATCGACCTGCAGCGTGGCCGCGACCACGGCATGCCGACGTACAACCAGATGCGCAACTCCTACGGCCTGTCGACGAAGACCTCGTTCACGGCGATCACCGGTGAGTCGACCGACTCGTTCCCGGCCGACCCGCTGCTGACCCCGGGCAACGAGATCAACGACCCGAACTGCCTCGATGTCGTCGCGTTGTTCGACATCAAGGGCAACCCGACGACCGTCGCGGCCGACAACGCCACCCGTGTCGTCAGGCGGTGCACGGTGGCCGCCCGCCTCAAGGCACTGTACGGCTCAGTGTCCAACTTGGACGCCTTCACCGGGATGCTCGCGGAGAAGCACCTGACCGGGTCCGAGCTGGGCGAGCTGCAGATGGCGATCTGGAAGGACCAGTTCGGTGCCGCCCGCGACGGCGACCGGTTCTTCTACCTCAACGACCCGTTGCAGGACTACATCCGCAGCAACTTCGGAATCGACTCGCACCGGACGCTGGCGCAGGTGATCGCGGCCAACACGGACGTCCCGGCAACGCAGTTGCCGGCCAACGTGTTCCGCCTTCCCGGCGCGCCCAACGTCAGCGCCGGCTTGGTGGGCGATTCGGCGGCCGACGCCGTGGCACCCGCGCCGGACGCGACCCCCGCGGCCGTCGCGACGTCCAGCCTGACCCGTCACGACAGCCGGAACCCCAGCCCTGCCAACAAGTCGACTCCACAGTCCGCGATCACCGGACAGTATCCGATTGCCCGGCAACTGCATCGCCGCCCAAGGCGCTGCAGGACGGCCGGTTAGCGATCCACTGTGTCGCCGTCACGCCCGTCGCGTGACGGCGACACGTTCTGCTTCGGAGGTCACGTCATGGCTGTCGACTCATCGACGGGCTTACCGGCGCCGGCTGTGCCGCGGCAGCGCCCGTGGCTCGTGCTCGCCGTTCTGTGCCTTGGTTTCTTCGTCATCCTGCTGGACACGACCATCGTGAACATCGCGGTCCCGGAACTGACCGTGAGCCTGGGCGCCACGCTCGATCAGGTCCTGTGGATCGTCAACGCGTACACCATCACCTACGCCGCGTTGCTCATCACCGGCGGCCGGCTCGGCGACATGTACGGTGCGAAGCGGCTTTTCATGATCGGGCTCGTTCTGTTCACCACGGCGTCCGCGGTGTGCGGCCTGGCCCAGACACCTGCCCAGTTGATCGCCGCCCGCGCGCTGCAGGGCGTCGGCGGTGCGTTGCTGACACCTCAGACCCTGGCCATCATCACGGTGACGTTCCCGGCGAACCGGCGCGGTGCCGCGTACGGCATCTGGGGCGCGGTGGCCGGGCTGGCCACCGTCGCCGGGCCCGCGGTCGGTGGCTGGCTGGTGACCAGCCTGAACTGGCGCTGGGTCTTCTACGTCAACCTGCCGATCGGGCTGGCCGCCCTCGGGCTGGCCGCCGCGTTCCTGCCCGACCTGCGGTTCAACCGCCGACACCGGCTGGACTGGCGCGGCACCGCGTTGGTGTCGCTTGCCCTGTTCCTGATCAGCTTCGGCCTGATCGAGGGGCCGTCGCATCGCTGGGGCGCGGTGTGGGGGCCAGTGACGATCCCGACCGTGCTCGGCGCCGGGGTGGTCGTCCTGCTGCTGTTCGTGTGGCAGCAACGCGCCCATCGCGACCGTGAACCCCTTGTCCCAACAGGTATCTACGCCAACCGCGACTTCGCCGTGATGAGCGGGGTGGTGGCGGCGATCTCGTTCGGGATGCTCGGGCTGTTCCTGCCGCTGGTGATCTTCCTGCAGTCCGTGCTGTCGCTGAGCGCGTTGCAGGCCGGCCTGGTGCTGGCGCCGATGTCCCTCGCGTCCATCGCGAGCGCCCCGGTCGCCGGCCGGTTGGCCGACCGCTACGGCGGGAAGGACGCGTTGATCTTCGGACTGGTGTTCTGGGCCGGCGGCATCGCCCTGGTGCTCTGGTCCACCCGGATCGACGACGACCGCGGCCAGCTGATCGCCGGCCTGGTCATCGCCGGCCTGGGCCTCGGCATGACCTTCGCCCCGCTGCAGAGCATCGCGATGCGCGACATCATGCCCAACGTCGCCAGCGCCGCCGCCGGTCTGATGAACACCGCACGCCAGTTGGGCGCGCTGCTCGGTTCGTCCGTCACGGGCGCGTTGCTGCAGGCCCAACTCGCCGCCCGGCTCGGCCCGGCGGCCGACCAGAACGTCGACGCGCTGCCCGAGTCCTTCCGCCCCTGGGTGCTCGACGGCTTCCACAAGGCCGCGGCGACCGCCAAGGGCCTCGAAGTCGGGGCCGGCCAGAGCGGCGCCCACATCCCCGCGGACGTCCCGGCGTCCGTCCGGCCGGCGATCGAGCAGATCGCGTTGAAAGCGTTCCACGAGTCGTACATCCCGGCGATGCGCCTGACCTTGATCCTGCCGGTCATCGTTCTCGCGCTCGCGGTGATCGGTGCGCTCTTCGTCCGGCACACCGGCCGCCCCCGGACCGGTGAAGAGCGCACCCCGACCGGGTGAGGACGGCCCTACCCCGGCTCTGCCGGTCCGCCGGATGGTCATCGGGCGGGCCGCCGGAAATGCTTTCGGCATGCGAAAGACATTGCAGTTGTTGACGATCGCGGCGGTGGCCGTCGGCGTGTCGGCGCCGGTCGCCGCCGCGTCGTCCCGGCCGGAGTGGGCCACCTGTGCCACGGCTGTCCAGCAGGAATGCGCGAAGATCGAAGTCCCGTTGGACTACGACCGCCCGGCCGGCCCGCGGATCTCGCTGGCGATCTCCCGGATCCGCACGGCCACACCCCAGCTGCGCCGGGGAGTGCTGCTGCTGATCCCCGGCGGACCCGGCAACACCGGCCTGCAGCGGCCGACCGCCCTCGGCCTGCACCTGCCCAAGGACGTCCTGGACCGCTACGACCTGATCGGCTTCGACCCACGCGGTACCGGCGAGAGCACACCCGTGAACTGCGCACTCACCCCGCAGGACATCACCTCGGACCAGTTCCTGCCCTGGCCGGACGCGAACGGGGACATCACCGCGAACGCCGCCCATGCCCGTCGAGTGGCCGAGGCGTGTGCCGGCAACGGCGGCCCACTGATGCAGCACATCAGCACCCCCACCGAGGCCAGGGACATCGACCAGATCCGGATCGCGCTCGGTGAACGGAAGCTGTCCTCCTGGGGCACCTCGTACGGCACGTATGCCGGCGCGGTCTACGCCACGATGTTCCCCGGTCACACCGACAGGGTCGTGTTGGACAGCAACGACGACCCTGACCCGAAGCGGCTGGAACGTGGATGGCTCAACAACTTCGCCGTCGGCGGCGAGGACCGGTTCCCCGATTTCGCCGCCTTCGCCGCGGCCCGTGACTCCACCTACGGTCTTGGCACCACCCCGGCCGCGGTGCGGGAGACCTACCTGAGCCTGGCCGCGTCCCTGGACCGTGCGCCCCGGCCCGACCTGACCGGAAACGGCTTTCGGTCCACAATGTTCAACGGTCTGTACAACACCAGCAACTTCCCTTTGCTGGCACAGGTCCTGCAGGGAGTGCGAACCGGCGGCCCGGTGCCGGCCATTCCCGTCCCGCCGAACCTGCAGAACCTCGTCGCCGTTTCGACCGCGACAGCGTGCAACGACGTCGCGTGGCCTCGCTCGGTGCAGTTTTACGCCGACGCTGTCGCGCGTAGCCGGAGCGACTTCCCGCTGACCGCAGGCATGCCCGCCAACATCATGCCGTGCGCGTTCTGGCCGTTCCAGCCAGTCCAGCCCGTGCGGATCACTCCGTACGGACCGGACAACGTGCTGCTGGTGCAGAACCTTCGTGACCCGGCGACACCCTACTCGGGCGCGTTGAAGATGCGTGCGGCGTTCGGCCACCGGGCCCGGATGGTCACCGTCAACTCCGGCGGCCACGGCGCGTACCTCGTCAACGGGAACCCGTGCGGGGACAACGCGGTCACGGCGTTCCTCGTCAACGGCACCTATCAGGACACCACATGCTGATGTAGAGCTGTCAGCTTGTCGTACGACTTGGGCTGCGCGGTCGCGGCGGCGGGCGGGAAACCGTTGGCCGCCGTGGCCGCCGGCTGACCGGAGGTGAACAGCCAGGTCTGGAAGAACTTGTCCAGGTCCTGCCCGGACACCCGCTTGGCCAGCGCGACGAAGTCCGCGGTGTCCGCGTTGCCGTACCGGTGCTGCGCGACCCATTCTCGCACGATGGTGAAGAACTTGTTGTCTCCCACCACGTTGCGCAGTGCCTGCAGGGTCATCGCGCCGCGGGTGTACACCGGGTCGGCCAGCAGCTTGTCCGGGGTCGGGTCGCCTGGCTTGATCTTCCAGCAGCCGGGCTTCTGGTGCCCGTAGGTCCAGTCGGCCAACTGCTGTGCGGTGCCCTCGCCGGCGTACTCCGACCACAGCCACTCCGCGTAGTTGGCGAACCCCTCGTTCAGCCAGATGTTCCGCCAGCCGCGCACCGACACCGCGTCCCCGAACCACTGGTGTGCGTTCTCGTGCACGACGACATACATGTCCGAGTGTGGCGCGAAGTTCCCGCTGTAGTACACCGGCTGGCTCTGGAACTCCTCGGCGTCGGTGCTGCCGTCGTTGGCCGCGACCACACCACCTTCGGAGTCGAACGGGTAGGGCCCGAAGATGCTGGACTCCCAGGCGATCACCTCAGGAGTGCGTTCCACGCTCGCGATCGACGAGTCGCGCACGGCTGGGCTGAGCCGTCGGTCGTAAGCGGTGACGAACGGCCGTCCGTCCGGCGCGGTGGTACGACGGATGTCGTAGTGGCCGATGGTCAGCATCTGCAGGTAAGTGGCCTGCGGCTTGGTGCCGCGCCAGTTCCACCTGGTCCAGCCCAACTGACTGGTGGTGCCGGTGAGCAACCCGGTGGAGATCGCCTGGGTGCCGTCGGGCACCGCCACCGAGACGTCGAAGGTCGCCTTGTCGGTCGGGTGGTCGTTGCACGGGAACCACGCCGAGGCGATGTGCGGCTCGGCGGTGGACATCGCGCCGTCCGGGGTGGCCACCCACGGGTTCTCCCCGTCGATCTCCACTGTGGACGGAACACCCTGGTAGCGCACCACCACGGTGATCGGCCGGTTGGCCGGCACGCCGGCCTTGGGGGTGACCACCAACTTGTTGCCCCGCTTGACGAACTTCGCGGGGGCGTTGTCCACCAGCACCGAGCTGGTGTCCAGCCCGAAGTCGAAGGAGAACGCGCTCAGGTACTGGGTGGTGGTGGCCAGGATGGTGGCGGTGCCGGACAGCCGGTCGGCCCCCGGCTGGTAGGTCAACCGCAGGTCGTAGTGGTCCACCTGGTACCCGGTGTTGCCGTCGTTCGGATAGTACGGATCGCCGATACTCGGCAGACCTGGTGTTCCGGCGGCGGCGGCGTTGCCCACCGGCAACAGCGCCACGGTCAGCGCGGCGAGTACGGCACGGGTCCAACGGGTCATCGGTGACCTCCTACCACTGGGAGACGTCGATGATGAGGACTCCCGGGCCGGGCCGGACAGCCACAACCTGTGCGGCAACCGGCCGTCCGATTTGAACACATTGTGGGTAGCTCCCCATGTCGAACCGCAGCACAGTGGGCTGCCTCACCGCAACCTCGGGGCGGGTCGCCGCGAATCGGCCCGGGTGAGGACAGGAGGTCGGCATGGCGAAACCGGATGGACCGGCCGAGCCGCGATGGCACCGGACCGTGGTGTCGGTGGACCGGGACGCGATCGGGCACAACGTCCGCCAGTTGTCCCCGCCCGGTGTGCCGGTGATGGCCATGGTCAAGGGCGACGCCTACGGCCACGGTGCCATCGAGGCGGCGGCCACCGCAGTGGCGGCCGGGGCGCGATGGCTGGGGGTCGCCCTGGTCCAGGAGGGGCTACGACTGCGCCAGGCCGGGTTCGCCGTGCCGATCTTCGTCAGCACCGAGCTACCGGCCGGTAGCGAGGTGGACGCGGTGCGGGCCGACCTGCGGATCAGTGTCCACACCGACGACGGGCTGCTGCGGTTGGCGGACGCGGCCCGCGCGCTCGACCGTCCGGTCGGGGCGCACCTGGCTGTGGACACCGGGCTGGCCAGGGCCGGCGTGGCCGGCCATGACGCCGTCGGGTTCGCCGGCCGACTGGCCCGCGCCGGACTGCGGCTCGACGGTGTGTGGACGCACCTGGCCAAGTCCGAGGACATCGACAGCTTCACCGCCCGCCAGCTCGACCGGTTCGACGAGGTGCTGGCCGGCCTGCACGCCGGCGGACACCGGCCCGTCCTGCGGCACGCCGCGAACACCGCGGCCGTCCTGGCCTGGCCGCGGTCCCACCTTGACCTGGTGCGCCCCGGGATCGGCCTGTTCGGCGCCATCCTGAACGCCGGGTTGTCCGGCGCGGACGCGCTGCGCCCGGCGCTGACCTGGCGCAGCCGGGTAGTCCAGACCAGCCGGCTGCGCGCCGGCCAGGGCGTCTCCTACGGACTGACCTACCGGGTGGCCGGCCCCGCCACGGTGGCCACCGTGGCGGTCGGGTTCGCCGACGGCTACCCACGCCAGTTGTCCAACCGTGGCGAGGTGCTGATCCGTGGCCGGCGCTACCCGGTCGCCGGGGTGATCGCGATGGACCAGCTCACCGTCGACGTCGGGGACGACCCGGTGGCGCCCGGCGACGAGGTGGTGCTGATCGGCCGGCAGGGCGAGCAGTCGATCACCGTGGCCGAGGTCGCCGACTGGGCCGGCACCATCCCGGACGAGGTGTTCTGCGGCATCAGCGCCCGGGTGCCACGCGACTACGTCGGCAGCCCACCGCCGGCCGAGGTCTTCAAGACCCACCAACTCGGCGTGTCGAGGTCTTGAAGACCCGCCAACCCCAGTCCCATCCGCACCGTCCAGGAGTCGCCATGGCCGACCAGCCCCAGCCCGCGTTACCAGGACTACGGGCACAGTTGTTGCGGCGCAAGCCACCCGAGCAGTTCGACGTCGCCGTCGGGTCGGCGGCCAAGCTCAAACGGTCACTGGGCACGTTCCACCTGGCGATGATCGGGATCGGCTGCGTGGTCGGCACCGGCATCTTCTTCACGTTGTCCACCGCGGTGCCCAAGGCCGGACCCGCGGTGATCGTGTCGTTCCTGATCGCCGGGCTGGCCGCCACCTTGTCCGCGTTGTGTTACGCCGAGGTCGCCTCCAGGATTCCGGTGGCCGGGTCGACGTATTCCTACGCGTACGCCTCGCTCGGCGAGTTCGCCGCGATGGCCATGGCCGCCTGCCTGCTGCTGGAGTACGGCGTGTCCACTGCCGCGTCCGCGGTCGGCTGGAGCGGCTACCTGGCCAAGTTGTTCGAGGACCTGCTGCACGTCAAGCTGCCGTACTGGGCGCTGCACGCGCCAGGGGTGTCCGACAGCGGCCAGGTCGGCGTCGTCAACCTGCCCGCGGTGATACTGCTGTTGCTGTGCGGGCTGTTGCTGGTGCGCGGCGTCACCGAGTCGATGGTCGTGAACACCATCATGGTGCTGCTCAAGCTGAGCGTGTTGGCGCTGTTCATCGTGCTCGCGCTGAGTGCGTTCCACAGCAACAACTTCGCCGACTTCGCGCCGATGGGAATGGCCGGAATCGGCGCGGGCAGCGCGTCCATCTTCTTCACTTTCGTCGGCGTCGACGCGGTGTCCACGGCCGGCGAGGAAGTCCGCGAGCCGCGCAAGACCTTGCCGCGCGCCATTCTCATCGCCGTCGGCGTGGTGATCGTGTTCTACGTCCTGGTGGCGGTGGCCGCGCTCGGCGCGCAGCAGTGGGAGCGGTTCGACGGCCAGGAGGCTGGCCTGGCGGTGATCCTGCAGGACCTGACCGGGCAGGCATGGCCCGGCGAGGTGCTGTCGCTCGGCGCGGTGATCTCGATCTTCTCGGTGTGCCTGGTCAGCCTGTACGGGCAGACCAGGATCCTGTTCGCGATGGGCCGCGACGGCATGGTGTCGCGGCGGTTCGCCAAGGTCAGCCCGCGCACCCGGACCCCGGTGTTCAACACCGTCCTGGTGACCGTCCTGGTGGCGCTGGGCGCGGCGTTCTTCCCGCTGGACGCGCTGGGCGACCTGACCAGCATCGGCACGTTGTTCGCCTTCATCGTGGTGGCGCTGACCGTGCTGATCCTGCGCCGCACGAACAAGGACGGCCCACGTGGCTTCCGGATTCCCGGTGGCCCGGTCATCCCGGTCCTCACCGTGGTCGTCTGCGGCTACGTGATGATCAGCCTCGGCTGGATCACCTGGGTGATCTTCGCCGGCTGGCTGCTGGTCGCGTTGGCCTACTACCTGCTCTACGCCCGTCGGCACTCCGCGCTGAACGCACTGTCCACTGTGGACGGCTCGGCGGAGACCGACGCCCGGATCACGATCTAGGCGGCGCCCGACCCCCGTGTTAGGGTCACCTAAGTTCGGCGGCGGCGCCGCGACGGGCGCGATCCTCCAGATCCTGGTGTTCGGGGCGGAACTCTCGCGATAGCCGGCAGTGCGCCGCTCGGCGCGTTCGCCGCCGCGGTGTACTTCCTCGCCTACCGCAAGGGCGTTGCCGGATACCGGCTTGTCCTGGTCGGCATCGGCGTCGCTGCACTGCTCACCGCGTTGAACCGGTACCTCCTGCTCGCCGCGGAACTCGACGACGCGTTTCGCGCCGCGGTCTGGCTCACCGGCAGTCTGCTCGACCGGACCTGGGACCACGTCACCATCGTCACGGTCGCGGTCGGGACGCTCGTACCGGCGGCATGCCTGGCGGCAAGACGCCTGTCCTTGCTGGAGATGGGCGACGACGTCGGTGCCGCACTCGGAGTAGCCCCCGCGCGCACAAGGCTTGCCGTGTACGTGATCGCGGTGGGCTTGGCCGGCGCGGCCACCGCGGCGGCTGGTCCGGTGGCATTCGTTGCGTTGGCGGCACCGCACATCACGAAACGACTGTCGCGTGTGGCCGGACCGAATCTCGTCGGCTCCGGGCTGGTCGGCGCGATTCTCCTGCTGGTGGCCGACGTGTCGACCCAGCGGTTTTCCCGACGGGCGAGCTGCCAGTCGGGGTGGCCACCGCCGCCCTTGGCGGACTGTACCTGGCCGTGTCGCTCGGGCGGATCAGGCGAGGCTGGGATGACGCGTTCGAGGTCGGCGAGCACCGCGTTCGCGGCCGACGGCGACCCACCGTCCCATCAGGACACTCGGGGCACCTCGAACACCTTGCCCGCCTGCACAGCGGGCAGCCGCGACGTCGACCTGGCCGAACCCGAGGTGGTCGAAGGGCTGCCGGGGCGACGGCAAGTAGGCCGGAACGGGCGGCGAAGCGTCCAATGTCGCCGCCGCGACGAGCGGTATGCCATGTTCGAGCGCCACCTGTAACGCCTGGCCGGGATCCAGCGCGATCACCCGTTGCGGTTGAACCGGCACGTCAGTCGTCCCGTACGGGTGGACAACCGGTTTCGTCGCGACCCGGGGGATCGCCGTCCCGACGATCCCCCGGACCGCACGCCGCGAGCGCGAGCGTGCCACCGCCGAGCGCGGTGAGGAACGTTCTCCTGTCAACCCGTCACTTAGGTTAGCCTACGCATACTTGGGTCGATCGGTAAAGAGGCGCCCGTGGACCCGAACCCGCGGGTCGGCTCGAAGATCCACTTCGGACAGCCGAACTCTTCGAGATCTCACCAATCCGCTCCGTGACCCGCGGCGAATCCCGGTCATCAGGCACAGGACCCAAGGGAGATCAACGACATGCGTTTGCCACGCAAAGCAGTGGTCGTCGTCGGCGGATTCGCGCTGATGGCACTGGCCGCCTGCGGGAACAGCACCACCGCCGCCCCGGCCGCCCAGCCGTCCCCGGCACCCCCCAGCACATCGGCGATGGCGAGCCAGTTCGGCCCGGCGTGCGGCGCGGTGCCCAAGGAGGGCGCGGGCAGCTTCCAGGGGATGGCCCAGGACCCGGTGGCCACGGCCGCTTCGAACAACCCGGTGTTGTCCACTTTGGTCGCCGCGGTGAAGCAGGCGGGCCTGGTCGACACGCTCAACGGCGCCAAGGACATCACCGTGTTCGCGCCCACGAACGACGCGTTCGCCAAGATCCCCAAGGCCACCCTGGACAAGGTGCTGGCCGACAAGGCCACGTTGACCAAGATCCTGACCCACCACGTGGTCGGCAAGACCGTCACGCCGACCGACCTGTCCTCAGGTACGTTCGACACGCTGGCCAAGGACACCGTCACCACGAGCGGCAGCGGCGACTCGTTCAAGGTCGACAACGCGAACGTGGTCTGCGGCAACGTGAAGACCGCCAACGCCACAGTGTACATCGTAGACTCGGTGTTGATCCCGGCCGAGCAGTTCGGCCCGGCGTGTAGCGCGGTGCCGAAGGATGGCGCGGGTAGCTTCCAGGGGATGGCCCAGGACCCGGTGGCCACGGCCGCTTCGAACAACCCGGTGTTGTCCACTTTGGTCGCGGCCGTGAAGCAGGCCGGCCTGGTCGACACGCTCAACGGCCTCAAGGGCGTGACCGTGTTCGCGCCGACGAACGACGCGTTCGCGAAGATCCCCAAGGCGGACCTGGACAAGGTGCTGGCGGACAAGGCCACGTTGACCAAGATCCTGACCTACCACGTGGTCGGCAAGACCGTCACGCCGACGGACCTGGCGAACGGCAGCTTCGACACCGTCGAAAAGGGCAAGCTGACCACGATGGGCAGCGGCACCGACTTCACCGTCGGCACCGGCGGCGCCAAGGTCGTCTGTGGCAACGTGAAGACCGCCAACGCCACCGTCTACATCATCGACTCCGTCCTCATGCCGCCGGCCAACTGACAACCTTGGGCTAGGCCGGCACACAGCCGGGGTGACCACCGACGGGCGGTCACCCCGGCTGTCCCGCGATCGTCCGACGTGGGATGATCATCCCGACTGTGATGAATCTTCCCGCTGGGAGACGTTGAAAGGGTGCGTGACGACGGGCTCGCCGATACCGAGGCGACGTCGCCGACGCCGAGCAGCGCCGCCGACCGCCTGATCGGCCGGCCGATGCCCGGCGACCGGCTGCGTGGCTGGCTGGTCGCGAGCGTACTCGCGGTGGTCGGCGGACTGGTTCGGTTCCAGAACCTCGCGTGGCCCACCGATCACGGCACGCCGGTCTTCGACGAGAAGTACTACACCGCGCAGGCGTGGCAGATGCTGCGCAACGGCTGGATCGAGGACAACCCCGGCTTCAACTGGACCGTGCACCCGCCGCTGGCCAAGCAGATCATCGCGATCGGCGAGATGCTGTTCGGCTACAACGGCTTGGGCTGGCGGTTCACCGCCGCGATCGCGGGCACGCTGATGGTCCTGCTGATCGTCCGCGTCGCGCGGCGGCTGACCCGGTCCACCCTGCTCGGTGGCGTCGCCGGGGTGCTGCTCATCTGCGACGGCGTGCTGCACCTGATGAGCCGGATGGGGATGCTCGACATCTTCCTGGCGTTGTTCGTGCTCGTCGCGTTCGGCTGTGTCCTGATCGACCGCGACCAGGTACGCGAACGGCTCGCGACCGCCGCACGCGAGGGCTGGGCGACCACATCGCTGTACGGGCCACGGCTGGGCTTCCGCTGGCGGCGCTGTGCCGCGGGCGTGTCGCTCGGGCTGGCGTGCGGAGTGAAATGGGGCGGGCTGTACTGGGTCGTCGCGTTCGGCCTGCTGACCGTGTTCTGGGACGTCACCGCTCGCCGCGCCGCCGGGATCACGCACCCGTGGATCGGCACGCTGCTGCGTGACGTGCTACCCGCACTGTGGGCGCTGCTGCTCATCCCGGTCATGGTGTACCTGGGCACGTGGTGGGCGTGGTTCGCCAGCGAGACCGGGGTGAACCGGCATCTGGCACGGGACACCGCGTCGTTCGCCGACGTGTTCCCGGCCGCGCTGCGTTCCCTCTGGCAGTACTCGGCGGACGTGCTGCGTTTCCACGAGACCCTGTCGACACCGAAGAACAATCCGCATCCGTGGGAGTCCAAGCCCTGGACCTGGCCGATGGGCCTGCGTCCGATGCGTTACTACTACGAAGTTGTCTCGGGCGGCTGCGGCGCGCCGACATGCGTGCGCGCAACCATGCTCATCGGGACGCCCGCGATGTGGTGGCTGTCACTGCCGATGCTCGCATGGGCTTTCTGGCGCGCGATCGGCAAGTTGGACTGGCGGTACGCGGCGGTACTGGTGGCGTACCTGGCCGGGCTGCTGCCGTGGTTCATCAACCTGGACCGGCAGATGTACTTCTTCTACATGACGCCGGTGTCCGCGTTCCTGGTGCTGGGCCTGGTGCTGCCGCTCGGCCAGATCCTCGGCTCGGTGCGGGACGGGTACGAGCGGCGCGGCACCGGACTGCTGGTGGTCACCCTGTACGTGGGCCTGGTCGTGGCGAACTTCGTGTGGCTGTGGCCGATCCTGAACGGCGACCCGATCACCGGCGGCCGCTGGCAGGCCGAACTCTGGCTCCCGTCCTGGCGTTGACCGTCGCGGTGAGTGGGTAGTCTCCGGTTCGTGGCCGAGCCGATCACCGACGCGCGTGTTTCCGCTGTCCTCCGGGTCTTCGTCCGCGGCTGTGGGCCGATGGTCCAGCGGCTGCGGGACGAGGGAGAGCCGGTCGACATCGACGACGACGAGACCGATGTGGACCGTGGCCTGCTGGAGAAGGTGAAGGACCAGCTGGCCCAGGTGAAGTTCCCGGGCTCGGACGCGTGGGCGCGGATGGACGCGGACGACCGGTCCACCTGGTGGGTCGGCCGAGTCGGCCGGTTGACGGCGTTGGTGGCCTCGTTCACGGGGCTCGCCGGCGCGATCGGCGACCGGTTTCCGTTGCAGGACATGCTCGGTTCGGCTGGGCAGGGACTTCTGTTGTGCGCCATAGCTGCCGAGCGCGGCATTGACGACGTCGGCACGCGGGTGCGGTTGCTGGCCTCGGTGTTGTTCGACCGGGACATCGATCCCGTTGTGGCAGCCGGCGACGGCAACGACAAGGAAGACGAGGAGACGGTCGAGCGACTGGCGGCCGACGCCGTCGCCGGAGAGGTCGAGGAACCGCCCAAAGGCAAGAAGTTCGGAGTCAAGGCGGCCGCGAAACTGTTGTGGCGCCAAGGCCGAATGCTCATGGCCATCCGCGACGAACTGGAAAAACGCCCCCAAGGCCGCTTCTACCACAAAGCACTGGGCCTGCTCCCGGTCGTCGGAATGGCCGGCGACTACCTGGGCGAACGTTCAGCCCTCAGACGTGCCGCCAAAGCCGCCACCAAGTGGATCGCCAAGAACCACCCCGGCGCGCCGTGAACCCAGCGCCGCGTCAGCAGTCCTTGTGGCGGTCTGTGGTCAGGCGGTCGAGCCATTCGCCGAGCAAGCGTTGTTCCGCGTCGCTGAGCGTTGTTTGTTCGGGCAGCAGGGCGCGCAGTGCACGGGCGGCACCGGCGGGGCCTGGGTCGCGTACGGCGGGTTTGTCGAGGGTGACGGCGGAGATCATTGCTTCGCGCATGGCGGTGAGGAGGGCGGGGTCGCGTCGATCGTCGGGCAGCGACAGCCAGGTGAGCACGGCTCCGCGGGCGGTCGCGTGGATGAGCGAGGCCGCGAGGTCCTCGTCGACGCGCAGCCGGCCGCTTGTGGCGAGTCGGTGGATGCGCCCGAGCAGGATCCGCATACCGGCTTGGAAGGCGGCTGAGTTCGTGCCGCGCTTGGGCTCGCCGTACATCAGCGCGTACAACTCGGGATTGGCGAGCCCGAACTCGACGGCGAGGTCCCAGCCCGTGCCCAGGTCCTCGACGGGATCCTGCGGGCGGGTGTCGGCGTGTTTGGCCGCGAGGAACGTGGCGTAGCCGTACTCGGCCACCGCCTCAAGCAGCCCGTCCTTGTCGCCGAACCAGCGATAGATCGCCGGGGCCTGCACCCCGGCGGCGGCCGCGACCGCACGGGTGGTGACCGCGTCCCGTCCCTCGCGCGCGAGCAGGTCCGCCGCCGCCTCAACAACCCGCTGCCGGGAGGTCTCCCGAGCCGCGACCTCCACCTCCGTGCCATCAGTCACTTATCAACGATAACACCAAATCGTTTCCGGTGATGTTATCTGTGATACCGTCTTGTCGATACCACTGGAAACGCGAGGTAGGGGAGTTGTGGACATGCCCGAGAAGCTGCGCATCGTCGGCCTTGAGGAACACGTGGTCCTGCCGGTTCTGCTCGACGCATGGGCGAGGGCGGGAGTGCCACAGGGTCCTTACGCAGCCGACCACCCGGTCACGCGACGGCTGCGTGACGTCGGCGATCGACGCCTGGCCGACATGGACGACCAAGGCATCGACGTCGCGGTGCTGTCCCTTGCCACCCCCGGCGTGCAGAACCTCCCGGCGGCCGACGCGGTGAGCGTCGCGCGCGAGGCCAACGACGCACTCGCCGAGATCGTCGACACCCATCCGCCGCGATTCCAGGCGCTCGCAGCCATCCCGACGTCCTCGCCCGACGCTGCCGCGGCGGAACTGGAACGGGCGGTCACCCAACTCGGCTTTCCCGGCGCGATGCTCTACGGCCGCACTGGCGACAAACTGGCCGACGCGCCAGAGTTCGACGACCTCTACGCAGCCGCCGAGCAGCTCCGCGTCCCGCTACACTTCCATCCACAAGCCCCGGTCCAGGCGGTGCAGCAGGCCTATTACGCGGGACTGCCGCACGGTGTGGGATCGGCGCTGGCGACCGCCGGGCTGGGCTGGTACTACGACCTCGGCGTGCAGTACCTGCGCATGATCTTCGCCGGAGTGTTCGACCGCCATCCCGAACTCCAGGTGATCGCCGGGCACTGGGGCGAGGTCGTCCTGTTCTACCTTGACCACGTCGGTTTCCTCCGGGACATGGCCGGGCTGCGACGGCCGTTGGCCGACTACTTCCGCCAGAACTTCTGGGTGGCCGGCAGCGGCACGGTCAGCGAGCGCTACCTGCGCTGGACGGCCGAAGTCGTCGGGACCGACCGCATGCTGTATTCGACCGACTATCCCTACACCTACGGCACCCGGCCCGGCGGCTTCCCGTACCTGGACACCAGCGGCGGCGTCGCCCGGTCCTTCCTGGAGAACGCGCCGTTCACCGAGCAGGAGAAGGCCGCCATCGGGTCCGGCAACTGGGAGCGGCTGACCGGACGCGCCACAGCCGCCTAACGGCGTCACCGACTGGGCAAGCGGTTCGGCTTTCGCCATGCCGGTTGATCGAGCGTCCGCGTCTGCCGGTTTTTGGTTGGTGGTGAGCGGTGGCGCCGTGTCAGGGGCCGTGTCAGCGCCGTGGCCGTGCGCTGTCAGCACGGCCGGCGACCGTAGTCACCGTGATCAGATCCACCCCCGATCCTCAGGAGCACGCCATGCCGAAGTTTGACACCCCCGCCCCGATCACCACCGCCCTGAACATCCCCGCCGGCCGCGTCCACCTCATCGCCACCGACCGCACCGACACCGAGGTCGCCATCCAGCCCGCGGACCCCTCGAAGAACCGCGACGTCAAAGCAGCCGAACACACCACCGTCGACTACACCGACGGCGTCCTACGCATCCACACCCACGCCACCGACAACCAGTACTTCGGCCCCACCGGCAGCGTCGCCGTCACCATCCACCTACCCACCGACTCCCGCGTCGAGGCCACCACCGGCGCCAGCGAACTCCACACCGTCGGCCGCCTGGGCGACGTCACCTTCAACGGCGCCTACCGCCACATCACCATCGACCACGCCACCACCCTCCAGCTCACCGCCGTCGACGGCGACGTCCACGTCGGCCACCTCGACGGCCCCGCCCAGGTCACCACCACCCGCGGCGACATCCACATCACCGAAGCCACTCGCGGCACCGTCGTGCTGCGCACCCAATCCGGCAGCATCACCCTCGGCGCCGCCACCGGCGTCTCCGCCAGCCTGGACGCCGGCACCACCTACGGCCGCATCAGCAACTCGCTGAAGAACAACGGCACCACCGAACTCGACATCACAGCGACCACCGCCCACGGCGACATCGCCGCCCACAGCCTCTGAACGAGCGGATTGGGCCTAGGCTCGCTCGTATCGTGGACGTGGGTCACAGCGAGGCGATCAGGCGCTCCACCCGCTCGTCCACCGCGCGGAACGGGTCGTTGCACAGTACGGTCCGCTGTGCCTGATCGTTGAGCTTGAGATGCACCCAGTCGACGGTGAAGTCCCGGCCCGCCTGCTGTGCGGCGGCGATGAAGTCGCCGCGCAGCTTCGCCCGCGTGGTCTGCGGCGGGGTGTCCATGGCGGCCTCGATCTCGCCGTCCTCCGTCACCCGGGCCACGAGATCCTTGCGCTGCAACAGGTCGAAGATCCCGCGGCCACGCCGGATGTCGTGGTAGGCGAGGTCGAGCTGGGCGATGCGCGGGCTGGACAGCTCCATCCTGTGCTTGGCCCGGTAGCGCTCGACCAGCCGGTGCTTGATCGCCCAGTCGATCTCCCGGTCGATCTTGCTCAGGTCCTGCTGCTCGACCGCGTCCAGCGTGCGACCCCACAGCTCGATCACCCGCTCGGCCATCGGGTCCGGCGACCGCTTCGCCACATGCTCGACCGCCCGGGAGAAGTACTCCCGCTGAATGTCCAGCGCCGAGGCCTCCCGCCCGCCGGCCAGCCGCACCAGGCGCCGGCCGGTCAGGTCATGGCTGATCTCCCGGATCGCCCGGATCGGGTTGTCCAGGCTGAAATCCCGGAACTGCACGCCTTCCTCGATCATCTCCAGCACGAGGTTCGCGCTGCCCACCTTCAACAGCGTGGTCCCCTCGGCCATGTTCGAGTCGCCGACGATCACGTGCAGGCGGCGGTAGCGCTCGGCGTCAGCGAGCGGCTCGTCGCGGGTGTTGATGATCGGCCGGGACCGAGTCGTCGCCGACGAGACGCCTTCCCAGATGTGCTCGGCGCGCTGCGACAGGCAGTACACCGCGCCACGCGGGGTCTGTAGCACTTTCCCGGCACCGCAGATCAGCTGCCGCGTCACCAGGAACGGCAGGAGCACGTCGGCGATCCGCGAGAACTCCCCGGCCCTGGTGACCAGGTAGTTCTCGTGGCAGCCGTAGGAGTTGCCGGCCGAGTCGGTGTTGTTCTTGAACAGGAAGATGTCGCCACCGATGCCCTCGTCCGCCAGCCGCCGCTCGGCGTCGACGAGCAGGTCCTCGAGGATCCGCTCACCGGCCTTGTCGTGCGTGATGAGCTGCACGAGGTCATCGCATTCCGCTGTCGCGTACTCAGGGTGCGAACCGACATCAAGGTAGAGACGAGAGCCATTGTGCAGAAAGACGTTCGAGGAACGCCCCCAGGACACCACTCGCCGAAACAGGTACCGCGCGACCTCGTCCGGGCTCAGCCTGCGCTGGCCGTGGAACGTGCAGGTCACGCCGAACTCGGTTTCGATCCCGAAGATCCGCCGCTGCATTCCCTCAGTCTAGGCGCTCTGGGTCAGAAGTTGTCTGGATCGCTCTGAGCTGGGGCGACTTGGCTGAGTTCAGTGCGGAGCTTGTCCTGCCGGGGCCTGAGGGGAAGGATCCCGGGAACTGCGATCATGTACGCCATCGTATCGGCAGGCGGAGCAGGGCAATGGCATGACGCGTTTTCAGCAGGTATCGACGGAGCACTGGGAGGTGCGGCGATGGACACGTCCGCGTATGTGAAGGCTGTTTTCGAACAGTCGAACACGTTCGCCGACTGGGTACACGGCCAGGACGCGGCGGCCCCGGTGCCGACATGTCCGAAGTGGACGCTAGCTGATCTTGTCGACCATGTCGGCGGGACACAGCGTGTGGTGGCCAAGCTCGTGGGGGAACGGATGACCGAGCCGAGCAGGGCGTTCGCCAGCTACGTTCCAGGTCCGACCGATTCGGCCCAGTGGCGCGCCTGGCTGACCGACGCCGCGGCCGAGGTGAAGCAGGCGTTCGAGTTGGTCGCCGATGACACGCCAGTATGGGATCCGTCCGGCGGCGCTGCGGGCGTGCAGTTCTGGTCACGTCGACTGTTCGGCGAGGCTTGCGTGCATCGCGCGGACGCGGCCGCGGCGCTCGGCATCCAGTACGAACTGGCGCCAGAGCCTGCCGTCGCGGCCATCGAGGACTGGCTGGACACGATGACGTCCCGCGGCTACTGGGAGAACAGGCCGGACTTCGCCGACGCGATGCGCGGCGGCGGCCAGACCCTGCATTTCCACGCGACCGACGCGCCCGGAGAGTGGCTGGTACGCCGAGAACCGGACATGGTCGTCCTGGAACGCACGCACACCAAGGCAGACGTCGCGGTACGCGGCCCAGCCACCGAACTACTGCTCGTGCTCAGCAGGCGTCGTCCGCTGGACGCGGCTCCTACGCTGGACCTGCACGGCGATCGGGCACTGCTCGACCACTGGATCGAACACATGGACTGGGTCAACGCCGGCTGAGCTGATCGCGCGGGGAAGGTTGCGGAAAGTTTCCGCTGGTGAGAGAGAAAGTTGGGCGGCGAGTGTCGCATCTGTCCATGGAGGATGGGTGGTGCTGTCCGTTTCACACCCCGTTGGGTGGAGGAAATCTGGAGAACTGATGTGCGTTGAACGTCGTCGAACCGCGCTCTACGGTAGCGTACGGACCATCTGGTTCCGCCGGCCCGACGTTACGTTGGTCGCGTGATCACAGTCCCGACGTAGTTGCTGGTGCGCGGTCTTCCACGGCCCATAGCGTTCGGGCAGGTCACGCCACGGTGCCCGGTGCGCAGCTTCCACAGGATCGCGTTGATCAGGTCGAGCCGATCCTCAACGAGCAGCGACTGCGTTAGTCCCCGTCGTCGCAGTGCGACCGGTGGTTGTTGCCGGAGTGTGAACCGAGTAGCCCGCCGAGCAAGCCAGTCACGCTGCCGACCAATCCTGTTACGCCGCAAATCAATCCGGGCACCGACGCGGCCGGCTGGGCGGTAGGCGGCGGATCGGTCGGTGGCGGTGGTGTAGTCGGTAAGGGGTTGGCCGATGGTGAGGTCGTGGGCGGCGGGGTCGAGGTTGTTGGTAGCGGGCTCTGGGGTGTGGCCGGTCGGGGAGGGGCCGCGGCGACGATGTCCCTTGGCGGAGTCACGGCCTTCACCGGCATGGCCTGCGCCTGGACGGGCGTCTGCACGGTCAGTGGCCGGATGTCCGGGACGGCGGTGATTCCCTTGGCGTACGTGGACATCCACGCCAGCACCAGATTCCGGTAGCTGGTCGAGTGGTTGTAGCTCAGGATGGCGTCACTGAGCCCTTCGGGAGTGCCGAGGTCTCGGTTGTCCGCGCACAGGTAGTGGGCCGCGACCAAACTCGCGTCGTACACGTTGTTGGGGTTCGCTCGGTCGTCGGACCAGGTCGCCCAGGTACTCGGGAGGATCTGCATCGGCCCGACCGCACGGTCCCAGGCCGGGTCGCCATCGAGCCGGCCGCCGTCGGTGTCCGGGATCGCGGCGAAGCCTCCGGCGCCGTCCAGCGCCGGCCCCAGGATCGGGTGCAGCGTGGTGCCGTTTCCGTCGACCTGGCCGTGCTCCGCGTGGTTGGCCTCCACCTTGCCGATCGCCTCGAGCAACTCGACCGGCAGGTGACATCCCGACTGTGCTTTGTGGATCAGATCGGCGGCGCGTCGATAGGCGTCCAGCACGGTGGCCGGGACATCCCCGGTGAACACTGCCGGAATCGTCAACGGACCGGAGTCGTCGAGATTCTCCGTCCCACCGGTCGGCTGATCCACCTCCGGCGGTGCCTCGGCGTGGTCTGTATTCCCTGGTGGCAGGGAATTTCCGGCGGGCAGCGAATCCGGTGCTCGCGGTGCGTTCGTCGGCACGTCCGGAGCCGCGGCCGAGGTGGCCAACAGCACCAGGCACGCACCGACCGCACCTGCCCGCGACGTCGACATCCGACGCCGCTTGTTCCGTTTGTTTTGGCCTGTTTTCCGCACCTGCCCAGTAGAACAGGCTGCCGGCAACGAAAGCGCTTCCGGAGCTGGTGGTGTCCGCGGCGGGCAAGGAATGTGCCCTACCCGGAAATCGACGCTGGTGCACTCACGGTGCACCCCGGACCAGCACCGCCTTCTGCCAAGACCGGTCACGCTCAAACGTCGACGTGTCGGCGTCGCCAGAATGGCGCGTCCGGCCAGTGCGTTTCCAGGCCGTAGTAGGCGAGTCTGGCCTGCCGGTACGCGTTGAGCTCGCCGGCCTGGGCACGCTGGTACTCCTGTGTGGGTTTGACCTGGCCCGCCAGCGGATCATCGAGCGCCGAGACCCACCCCGTCCCGACGGTGAGAGGCAGCCCGCTGCCGCGACGGCGGATGCTGCTCATCCCACACCGCGCGGCAAACCGGCTGCTCGGTCGTCGAAGGGCGGGTACGTGACGGCCGGTGGGATCATGTGGTCGCCTGTAGGATCTCGCCGCGCGTGAATAGTCCGAAATTCGTGGCATTTCTTCGAGGCTTCAAGGACTCGGACCGTTGCCCCGGGCGGTGCTGGTCACGGGCGGTCGGGTGTTCCCGCCGGGTCGGCTGCGTAGTGGGCGAGGTCGTCGGCCATCCGCTGCATCACCCGGGGCAGGACGAAGGGCATGGTCCAGCCGATACCGGGTCGCATCCGCCAGGTGCCGTGCCAGGTGATGGTAGTGCCGCCGGCCGGGGTGGGATCCAACTCGATGACGGCACGGTAGTCCTTCATGGCGAAGTTGAAGGCGTCCTCGTACGACATCCGTTGGCGCGGCACCAGTTCGGTGAGTCGTTCACCGGTGACGACCCGGCCCGTGCGGAACGCGCGGATCGCTCCGACGCCGTCGTGGCCGTGTGGGTCGAGGCCGCTGGAGCGTTCCTCCACCAGTTCGTCCAGTCCGGAGGACCATCGGGGCCAGCTGCGGGCATCGATCAGCAGGCCCCACACGGTGTCGACGGGTGCCGAACTCGTTGCGCTGACTCGGTAGTGAGGCACGTCGTATCCTTTCGTTCTCCTTCGCACCCTGCCGAGGTGACGCCGCGGCAGCGGATGTGATGGTGGTCGGTGGTTTCCAGCAGTTCCCGCGCCTGGCCGAGACGGGCGTTGAGCAGCCGCTGCAACAGGGTTGTGCCTGTCTCCTCGGTGAATCGGCGCATGAAGGTGTGCCAGCACGCGGGCCTGCCGCGAACCTGCGCCAGCACGCCCGGTGTCGCCGGCGGCGAACCGGACGTCGACACCGGCACCGTCGTCGGCGAGCGATTCGATGTGCTCCCGCATGCGGACCGTGGTGCTGGCAGGGAGCGCGTCGATCATGATCCGCGCGAGGTCCTCCCGGGCGATTTCGATGTCGTGGTCGGAGACGTCGAACTCGTTCACCGGCATCTGGCCGATCTCCTGGCCGTCGGCGTCGACGAACACGCTCAGTTCGGTCGCGCGAACACGGTTCTGCTTGATCTTGGTGAGTAGGCCCGGTCTGTGCCTCCTTTGAGGCCCATCTTAAAGCAACAAGATATAGCTTTAATGCCCGAAGGGGTGGCCCGTGACGAGGATCACCCATCGGTATGGGATTTACTGCCCGGATGCGGGACAAGGAGTGAACGAGAGATGGCAAACGACTCCCCGCCGCGGCCGGCGGCCCGCCGGCCCGGTGGCCGCACCGCCCGTGTCCGGGAGCGGATCCTCGCCGCGACAGCGGAACTCGTCGCGCGGCACGGCTTTGCCGGCTTCGGCTACGAGGACGTGGCCGAGCTGGCCGGGGTGCACAAGACGAGCGTCTACCGCAACTGGCCTGATCGCGACGCGCTGGTCAGCGAGGCGCTGCTGTGGAATGTCGAGGGGATGGTGTCCATTGCCGACACCGGGGATCTCCGTCGCGATCTGGTCGACTTCCTGATCGCGCTCGGCGAGAGCCTGAACTCGCCCAGGGGGCGGGCATTGTTGCAGGCCGCCCGGTCGGCTCAGGAGAACCCGGCGACCCGCGGCACGGTGAACGCGATCTTCCAGCAGCGCACTGATCTCGTGATGCGACGGGTGGACAGCGCCGTCGTACGCGGCGAGCTGCCGCCGGTGGACAGCTACCTCGTGACCCAGATGCTCTCCGGTCCGGCCTACAGCTACGTCGACCAGCGGGTGCGGCCTTTCACCCGGACGGAGGCCGAACGGATCACCGACGTCGTGCTGGCTGGGATCCGGCACACGGCGTCGTGAATCGATTTCGTGCGCGCCCACTTGTCGACCGAGGGCGTGGTGAACCCCGCCCGCTGGGGCGACCGCGCGGATGGTCAGCGCCTCCTCCTTGCCGTCCTCGTCCAGCAGTTCCTCGGCGACGCGGAGCATGTCTTCGCGGGAGCTGGCCGCCTTCGCCGGCACGGGCCTGGACGCGCCTAGTGCTCATGACACCAGACTGACACCGTCAACTTGACATCGTCAACCTGACACCGCTAACTTGACGGCGTCAAGTTGATGAAGACCGGTGAGACCACACGCCCTGGAAAGGCTCCGCCCGTGCTTCAACTCAGCGACTCGTCCTGGATCCTCGCCGGGGTCGTGCTCATCACCGTCGTCATCATCGCGTTCGGCGGCACGTTCCTGCTCCAGATCGTGCGCGTACCCATGACGGACTTCCAGAAGACCTTCGCCCAGTCGAGGCGGGGAACTGTCGTTCGATCCTTACGTAGATGGAGATCGCCATGACACGCACTGGAATGACAGCGTTGATCACCGGGGCTTCGGCCGGAATCGGTGCCGAGTTCGCGCGGTTGTTCGCCGCGGACGGGCATGACCTCGTTCTCGTCGCCCGCCGCCGCGCCAAGCTGGAGACGTTGGCTGATCAACTCCGTGACGCGCACGGGATCGACGTCAGTGTCATCGCCGCGGACCTGAGCGACCCGACCGAACCGGCGCGGGTGCACGCCGAGATGACCCAGGCCGGCATCGAGGTGGAGTTCCTGGTCAACAACGCCGGCTTCGGCACCAACGGGTCCTTCGCCACACTGGACTTGGCCCGGGAGTTGGCGATGATCGAACTCAACGTCAAAGCGCTCACGCGGCTCACGGGCTTGTTCCTGCCGTCGATGGTCGCGCGCGAGAGCGGTCGCATCCTGAACGTCGCCTCGTCGGCCGGATTCCTGCCCGGACCGTACATGGCCACGTACTACGCCTCAAAGAGCTTCGTTGTGAACTTCACCGAGGCCATCGCCTACGAACTGAGGGGCAGTGGGGTCACGGCCACCGTGCTGTGTCCTGGTCCGTCGGCGACCGAGTTCGCCACCGTCGCCGGTGCGCAACGCTCACCCCTGTTCACGTCCGGGCTCACCGACGCGGCCACGGTCGCACGATCCGGCTTCGAGGCGATGAAAGCCGGCAAGACGATCGCCATTCCCGACCTGGGGACCAAATTCCGGGCGGAGGTGCTGCGGGTCGCCCCGCGCTCGGCGATCCGTGCGATCGCGGCGCGACTGAACCGACCTTGACCCGGACGGGCGCTGTGCGGGTGGTCCTGCGCCAAACCGGTCGTTGCCGACTTCGGCGCCCCGGCCGGGCGGGTTGTCCACAGCGACCTGCCAGCCGTGCTTGCCGATGTCGAACTGTCCTATGTGGCGAGGTGGTGGAGCGAACGGTGGTAAGGGGGTCTGTCGTATGACGGTCTTGACGGATGTGGTCCGTGGGCTGCTGTTCGCCGCGGGAACGGTGTGGCTGATCGTGGAGTTGGTCAACAGCAGGCGTTCCCGTGCCGAGGCGGTGACGGCGGACCACGGCAGTCGGGTGTTGCTGCATGTCGCCGTCGGGGTTGGGTTCGCCGTGGCGATCGGCCTCTGGCGGGTGGTTCCGGCCACGGCGGTGCAGCCGACCGTTGCCGCGTGGGTCGGGTTGGGCATCCTCGCGTGCGGTGTCGCGCTGCGGGTGTGGAGCTTCCGGACCTTGGGCAGGTACTTCACCTACTCCGTGCAGACCAGCGACGACCAACCGGTGATCAGCACCGGTCCTTATCGCGTGGTTCGGCATCCCAGCTATGTCGGGTTGTTGTTGGTCGTGGTGGGGACGGGTATGTCCGTCGCGAACTGGCTGTCGATCATCAGTCTGACCGCGATCATGCTGTCCGCTCTGGTCTACCGAGTCGTCGTGGAGGACCGGGTGTTGTTACGGGAGCTCGGTCAGCGGTATCGCGACTACGCCGCCACACACAAGCGACTCATCCCCTTCATCTGGTAGCGGGTTTCCGCCAGCGGTGATCCGTGGGATTCCTGATCTGATCGTGGCCGCGGTGCGGAGGCAACGGTGTGCTCACTGGAGTGCGTCGAGCCCGGTTTGGAGGAACTGCCGGGCCGAGTTCGCGGCATCCGTCGCGGACACGCCAAGTGGCTCGAACTCGGCGTCCCATTCGACCACGCAGCCCCCCAGATCGCTCAGGACGCGAAGAGTCGACACCAAGGTCGCGAATGGGAGCGCGCTTTGGTCGATGCGGTAGCTGTAGTGGCTGGGTCCGTTGTCCAGGAGCGTCTCCACGATCCGTCCACCGTCCGTGGTGACGAGCTCTCGACCTTGGCCGCTCGCGGTCACCGCGGTTGATGTGACGGCGGGATGCCATTCGTGGAGGGAACCGAAGCCGCCGATACGCTTCCACATGTCCTCCGGGGAGGTGGCGAAGCGCCTTGACGTGGTCACACGGGCCATGGTCCGGTCACATCCGTGCGGTCAGTTTGATCTCGACGAGCTGCGCGGGGAACGCGAGCCGCGGTGTGCCGACCAGGGTGCTCGCCACTTGTGGATCATCCCGTCCGTATGCCGCCTTGCGTATGGGTCCGGCGACGTCGAAAGCCGCGTCGATGTCAAGGACGTACAGGACTTCCTCCACGACGTCGGCGAGCGAGGCGCCGAACCGGCGCAGGAGCGCCTCCGCGTTGGTGTAGGACCGTCGCATCTGCTCGCCCATGTTCCCGTAGTCGATCACTTTCCCGTTCTCGTCGAGCGGAGCCGGAGCGACGAGCTCAGGGCCGTTGTGGGCGAGCTGCCCGGACACGTAGATCGTGTCACCGCGTTTGACCGCCTGAACGTAGCCGTAAGCTTCCTCCCAGGGAACACCGAAGTTCTCGGTGCGCGTTGCGGACATGGCGCTCTCCTTCACAGTGTGCGATGGCCGGGATGTCTTGACCGTAGGAGCCGTGGCCGATCGGTGGCCAGAGGTATCGGTGCCGTTCTTGGCAAGGATCGTGTCAGGAGGTGTGGTGGTGTCCAGGCCTGCTCGCACGGTTGCCATCGTCGCGATGCCGCGAGTGATCGCGCTGGACTACAGCATCGCGGCCAACGTCCTTGGCGGTCATCCAGGCTACGAGCTGATGGTGTGCGGGGAACCTGGGCCGGTCGCCGCGGAACAGCGGGTGACGATCGTCGCCTCGCACGGGCTGGCCGCGCTCGCACGGGCGGATGTCGTGATAGTCCCGGGATACACCGATCCGCATCTCGCCATCGCGGACGCCTACCTGGACGCCATCGCCGGCAGTGCTGATCGAGGTGCCACGGTGGTCGGGATCTGCACGGGCACGTTCGCGTTGGCGGCCAGCGGGATCACAACCGGACGGCAAGTGACCACCCACTGGCGGTACACCGCACAGCTACGACAGTTGTACCCGGAGACCACCGTCATCGACAACGTCCTGTTCGTACAGGACGGGAATCTGCTGACGTCCGCGGGCGCTGGTGCCGGCATCGATGTGTGTCTGCACCTGATCCGTACTGACTTCGGTGTCGACGCCGAACGATTGGCGAGCAAGGACATGGTCGCCTCGCCCGCACGCCCGGGGCCACAGCCCCAGATCGTGGACGTGTTCTCCCCGCCAGGCGCGGACCTGGAAGCGACCCGAGTCTGGGCGGTCAAGCACCTGAACGAGCCGGTCACCGTGGCGGAGCTGGCTCGACGCAGCAGCATGGCCCGGCGCACCTTCATCCGCAGGTTCCGTGAACAGACCGGGATGCCACCGATACGCTGGCTCACCCTGCAACGCGTCCTGCTGGCCCGGCGGCTGCTGGAAACGTCAGACTGGTCGGTCGAGCGGATCGCGAACGTGACCGGGATGGGCACCGCCGCGAACTTCCGGGCCATCTTCCGCCGGGAGACCGGCATGTCGCCGAGCACCTATCGACGCCTGCACCACATCGGGGCCGCACCTGGCGAAGCGCGTTCCAGCACCTGAACGCCCGCCGCGGCGACGGCTTCATATTCTGGTCCGTGATGGACTGCGGTGGCCGGACGCAGAGGGAGATCATGCACGATCTGGAGGCGTTGCTCGCCGGGGTTCGCGTGGACCCGGCGGTACATCGCTTGCGTCCGGACTTCGCGGTGCTTGTCATGGTCGTCGACGGTCTGCCGACCGGGCCGAGCGACGGTGAGCCGGTCATCCCGTGTGATCTCGTACGAGACTGCCGTGTCCTGGTCGCCGTGCACGACAAGAGTAGGGACTATGTTGGCCGTCAAGTACTTCAGCGGCTTGTAGTGGTGGAACTCCTCGAACTGTACTCGACCGACCTCAAACTCGTCGTCGAGCATCAGGAAACCCTGTGCGGCCTGGCTGACGTTGAAGTTTTCGTTACCCCATGGCAGTTCCGGGTGAACAAAAGTACGTTGAAGATCCAACACTGGGTTCCATAGGGCCAGCCGACCGAGACGATCACCAAGCCGCGGGAGGGTGAGAGCGGTAGATACTGCTCCGAAGCTCGACGCCACGATCGCCAACGTGCCTGGGAAGCGGCGAGTCCCGTACTCGATGGCAGCCTGCAAGTCGAGCATCTCGCCGGCAATCGTCATCCCACGCTGAGATCCATCGCTGTCACCGTGGCCCTGAAAGGAGAACCGCAAGACGTTGAAGCCGCTGTCCGCCAGGCGATCCGCCAGGCGAACGAACATTCCGCCCTCGGTCATGTTGGCGTTGATGCCATGACATTGAATGACCAAGCCACGTTGTTCTTGTACTCGGGCAGGATGCCACGCGGCGTCCAGCCGTATGCCATCGATGGATGTCAACTCCACCTGTTCCACGCCAGCGCTCCCTCGTCACCTACTGTGACCGTGTCTCGCGTCCAAGTGTGCCCGACCCTGCGTGAGTAGACCGTTCCATCATGGCGAGAAGACAAATTCGCAGGTCCCGACCGCGCCTGAAGGACGCCAGGAACTCAACCACGATCTGGACCGGCGACCGAGCGCCCGCGAGGCACACCGACTACGAAGCATGCTCGTCGACAAGTCACAAGCATCTCGGACTGTGCCCTTATGCAAGCCCCAGTCAAGTGTAGACCGTCCGAAGTGGTCGCTGTGACATCCTGCGCGGTTGTCCAGTGTCCAATTGGTGTCCAGAAACTGGTCCCGCGGATGGGCTAGCCCACCTAGGCATGTCCATTGCACGCTGCGGGCGTGGTCCGATCTCGAACGGCATGCGGCGAAACTGCGCCTCGCAGAGCCGCTCCTACCTTGCGAAGCGACGCCATGCCCTGGGTACCTGAAGGCGTTGACGTCGAGGTGCCCAACGCCGCTCGGATGTACGACTACATCCTCGAGGGCAGCCACAACTTTGCGGCGGATCGGCAGTTGGCGGAGAAGGTGCTGAAGGTTGTTCCCGCCGAGGAGGCCGCCCGTTCCAATCGGGCCTTTCTCCGACGAACCGTGCGGCACCTCGTGCGGGACGTTGGTGTCCGCCAGTTCCGGACCTCGGTTCTGGCGTACCCACAGTCGGCAGCGTGCACCAGGTAGCTCAGCGCGACGCACCTGACTGCACCGTCGTGTACGTGGACAACGATCCGGTGGCGTCGCACACAGCCAACTGATGCTCGCCGAGAACAAGAACGCGACGGCGATCCTGGCCGATCTACGTCAACCGGCCACCGTGCTCGGCCGCGACGACACCCTCCGTCTGTTGGACTTCCGCAAGCCAGTTGCCGCTCTTCTGTTCGCCGTGCTGCACTTCCTGGCTGACGACGATAGCCCTGGGGACATTGTCGCTTCTTTTCGCGAGATGCTCAGCCTCGGGAGTTCCTTGGTCATCTCCCACGCGACAGACGATCACTATCCAGAAGAGCTCGCACAAGCTGTCGAGTTGTATCACAACACTAGGAACCGGCTCACTCCACGTACCCACGACCAAGTCGTGCAGTTGTTCGCAGGCTTCGACCTGGCGCCACCAGGTGTCGTCCTCGCGCCACTCTGGCAACCAGACCCCGCCGAGTTCATCGATCCTCCTCGCTCACTCTGCTACGGAGGCGTTGGCTTCAAGACCATTTAGTCCGCGATTGGATTCCGCCACTGTCCAAAGTGGCATTACTACTTGATCGGTTGTCCGACCGGACCAACAGAGTGCCGCCTGGATGGAAAGGTAGACCAAAGCACAATGCTGGACCTCGACATGGCCTACATCAACTACGAGCACGGCGGCCTGGTGGACGCCAACAGCAGGGGAGACGAGGTTGGACGTTACGAGTACACGGGACTGGTCCGCATTCTCGGCGAGGGTGACCGCTGGCCACACATCGCTCGCTGCCGCGCGACTGGGGCCCCTTCGCGCCGATCATCTTCTACGACACAACAGCCCTTCTCGTGGAACGCTGGTGGGACCACCGAGTACCAGGACACGCCGAACGCAAGCGCAATCTGCTGCGCCTCAAACCTTTCCCTGATGGGGACGTGATGTACCTGACCGTGATGCACGGCGACCTGTTTGAACCGAGATACCGTGCCGCCGACGCCAAGGCGAGACGTTGGCTCGCCCGAGACACCGTCCTCAGCGCGGTAGTCGGTGACATGAACGAGTCACTCAGCGGGCCTCATCACGAGCCCGCCGACCTAGACGACCCGAGCATCTACACAGATCCCGCCGGCTACGTACATCGCCTAGGCGAAGACAACAACGGCAACCCTGTACGGCCCGCCCGGCTGGCGACGTACGCCATGAACTACCTATGCGGCTACTGGGATGACCAACTTGGCAAGCGCGTCGGCGGCATCGGTTTCCAGGACGCAGCCGAACTCGCCGGCATCTACACCGGCACCAACCTCCCCAAACCCAGCGGTCGGCAATGTACCCAGATAGACCACAGTTTGCTCAACCGTCGGTTGTCAGAGCGAGTCGTACCTGGCTCGGTCTGCATCCACGAGCCCCTCGACCCCGGCCGTCCAGACTCCGACCACAAACGTCTGTCAGTCACAGTCCTGACGGCGGTATCAACGACCTGCTCGCCGAAGCCCGCCGCCCCGACCGGCGGTTCGTCGCCGTGGTCTGTGAATCGATCGACCGGGTTTCCCGCATCACCCGCATCGGCACCACCGGCAGCAGCCGCCCAAAAAGGCCACCCCCGTACTCAACCGGCGAGTCAAACAGGCGATCGCGGAGGTATGTGCTCAACATGGTGGAACTGGCCTGGGACGGGTTCATCCAACACACCAAGCAGGGCTGGAACATCGGTCGACCACCCTACGAGTACCTCGCCGACAGGGTGCCGCACCCCGTGCCGGCCCGCCGCGCCGAAGGGCGCACCAAACACCGACTGGTGCCCGATCCCGTACGTGGACCGGTAATCACTCGCATCTTCCCGGTGCGGGCACTGGAGAAACTCGGTTACGACACCATCGCCGACCAGCTCAACATCGACCTGGAGCGCAACCCGCCACCGCAACCCGTTGACCCCGCCCGCGCGGTCGGCCGATGGACGGGCTCCGCGGTGCGGGAATTCCTGTGCTTCTCTGCACTACAGGGGACAGTGTGATGGCCCTCGTGTTGTCCCCTGCTCGTGGCTGGTGCCGCAGGGATTCCTCAGGTCATGCGTCAGCGAGC
>NZ_SLWS01000002.1 GCF_004345645.1 Actinocrispum wychmicini
TGGCGTCATCGGTGTCACCGAGTACGCCTGTTGCAAGGTGGTCACGCCCTCCCCAAAGCGCCGCGACCCCCGTACAGTCATCTCTCACACCTCCTCGATATTCCTAAGGTCGTGTCCAGGCATGACGGCGGGTTCCAGGCAGCCACCCGAGACACCCGCCGCCCTGCCGGACAAACCATCACCACTCCTCCGAAGAAGCACGTCAAGCTCCTCCAGAGACACCTTCAACACCGCCGCGAGTTGACGGCGACGTAGCGGTTCGGGAACCGACTCGCCACGCTCCCACCGGCTCACAGTGGACCGGTCAACACCCAACGCATACGCGAAGCTTTCCTGGGTATGTGCCAGCACCTCCCGCCGAGTAGCAAGCCCGCCGCGCCGTTGCCTGATCATGACGTCGCCCTGTCCTGCTCACGAATCGCCTGAGCACGGGTACGTTGACGGCGAGCAGCCACGAACGCCTCTCGCGCCAGCACCGGGTACATCTTCCCGATGTCGATCAACACATCGGCATTCGCCTCATGCCACTCCGCCCGCTCCTCAACAGGAACCGAGTCATTCGGCCGGTTCTCGACCAACTGAACGATCCTGCGCGCGAACTCAGCCGCCCGATCCGTACCCGTCGCCGCCTCCTGCCCCTGCTCACCAATCCGCTCAGCCTGTTGCAGCTCACGGCGAGCAGCCACGTTCGCATCCCGCGCCAGCACCGGGTACAACCCGCCGAGCTCGAACAGGACCTTGGCGTTGCGCTCATGCCAACGCACCCGATCAACAAGCGGCCCCCCGCTCGGCCGATTCGCCAGCACCTCAACCACCTTCCAAGCGACATCGACCGCGCTGTACTCCTTCCTAGTCACGGCCGCCCTCCAACAACTCACGGGCACACTCCCGCGCCGCCTCAGCCTCACGCCGCGCCGACGCCGTATGCGACGAATCAACCCGAGCGATCTCATCCAGGATGTTGGCCTGCCGCAGATACCAGGCCGCCCACTGCACCCTGGTCGCCGACTCGGTAGGCCGCGCCGACCGCAGGTCAGCCAACGCCACCGCCAACACACTCGGGGAATCACCCGGCCCCTGCATGTCCATCACTGATACCCGCCGCCCGAATCGCCGAATGGATCACGCGCGACGAAACAACGTCCACTGCGGTCACCCGCCTCAGCAGGCGCGGGCATCCCGTCCGGGTCCAGCCGTTCCGCCAACACCATGGCCGCATCCGCCAGGTCCAACAGGAACGCCGCGAACATCGCGCGGTCACCCTTCCCAGCCGGTGACGCGATCAACACTTCGCCCGGGTCCAGCGACAGTGACAGGCCCGGCGGATCGTTCTTACTCCCCACCAATACCTCCACTGTCGCTTCCGGACCCACCGCCCACAACACCTGACCTAGCCCAGACATCACGCCGCCGACTTCGACGCATCACCGGCCGATGCCGCCTTGCCACCACCCGAGGCACGCGAGCCCGCACCCGCACCGGCCGCCTTGAACCCGGTCGCCCGGAACGCGTACGACTGGTACTTGAACTCACCGTTACCCGCCAGCCGAGGCTCAGCCGTCACACCCTCCAACTCAATCGGCCGCATCCCCGGCAACACCTCACTCGTAGTCGGGACCGGCTGAACGTCACCGACCAACGTGATCGTGAACGACGCCCGCTTCGCGTTGCCCTCATCCGGGTCCGTCACGTTGATCTTCCACTGCCGCTTGCCCGTCAGCTCGTCACTCTTCTGCCGCACCGGCCGACCCGACGCCCTGTCCTCCCGAGACTGATACTCGTTGTCCGGCAACACCTCACCGACCAACACCAGACCCTTCGGGAACGCCTCATCAAACGAAATCGGAAACCGGTGACCCTTGGGAATAGCCATCATTAGTCCTTCACTGGTTGTTGTGTATCGTTGCTTCCTGCTTCATGGTCCACAAGTTCAGAACGCCCCCGCGTAAGCACGTCAATCAGCGAGTCAAGCGCCGTACGATCCACCAGCAATACGATCGGGAAGGCGTTGCCAAAGCGCACCTCCACGCGGTCGGCGAAACCGAGCGTTCGCAGGCGAACCGGCAAGTCGTTCGTGATGTGCACCAGTACTACGTCTCCCACGGCAGCACTCAGCAGTCACCACGTCCGTACCCGGACCTACGTTGCGCTTGGGGTCCGCTTTGGCTGATCATCCTCAGCACCTCCTGTACTCGTCCTGACGTTCCCGGCACCTACCACTTTCGACGAAAACGTGGGACGTACCCACCGCACCAGAGGATTTCTTGGGACGTCCCTGGTACACTCAAGTCGTCCCTCGTGTCCCTGGGAGGTCCCGCGTGCCGAACGAACGTCTACGAGATGCCCTGTTCAGGAGGGGGTTGGCGCCCGCCGACGTAGCGGCCAAGATCGGCGTTGACTACAAGACGGTTGAGCGTTGGATCACCAAAGGGCGTACACCGTACGCGAAGCATCGCCACACAATCTCTGCCCTTGTTCACGAGTCGGAGAACTACCTATGGCCGGACGCAATCGCCCCTGAGCGGGTAGCAGAAATCGCCGAGTCCGAGGTGGTAAAGATATATCCGCACCGACATGCACTCCCGCGTGAAGTATGGGATACGTTGCTGCACAACGCCAATGACCACATTGAGATTTTGGTGTATTCGGGGCTTTTTATGACCGAAGACCCCAAGATGATCCGCAGACTTCGCGGGAAAGCCATGGCTGGTGCGAGAATTCGCATACTACTTGGGGAGCCCGACAGTGATGAGGTCGAGAAACGGGGTAATGACGAGAATATTGGCACCGGCACAATGGGGGCGAAAGTGCGCAACGCACTCGCCTTCTTCAAGGCTATTAACGGCGAATCTGGCATTGAGGTTCGTTGTCACTCGACCATTCTCTACAACTCAATTTATCGATTCGACCAGGACATGCTCGTAAATACACACGTTTACGGCTTTATGGCCGCTCACGCTCCCGTCATACACCTACGGCAGCTTTCGAGTGGTAGCTTGTTTGAAACATACTCAGAAAGCTTCGAATCAGTATGGAAGGGCTCAACACTCCCGGTTTGGTAGTTTGTGGACTGGTTCACCTTGGAAAGGTTCCTCTTGTCACGCAAAGATTTCTATAACGACCCCGGCGCTCCCGTAGCAAATAGTATTACTGTCGCGGTAAGTGTTGTTATTCAGAACAAGACTGGTGAGCTTCTCCTCATTCGGCGCACGGACAATAACCTGTACTCGATCCCTGGAGGCGGTCAAGAAGTCGGCGAGTCGCTTGCGCAGACGGCTGTTCGCGAGGTTCGAGAAGAGACCGGCATTACCGTTCGAGTGGTCGGAGTGATTGGGGTCTATTCCGACCCGAAGCACGTTATAGCGTACACGGACGGCGAGGTAAAGCAGGAGTTTTCTATTTGCTTCCGAGCAGAGCCTATCTCGGGCACTCTTCAGACCAGCAGTGAGTCAAGCGAGGTGCAATGGATCAGCCTCAAGGATTTGAGGGGTCTTGACATGCATCCGTCTATTCGCTTGCGCATCGACCATGGACTAACACGTCAGGAAGCGGCCTACTTTAGCTAGCCTGGCGGGATACCTTGCTTTACTCGCCGGCAGGTTCGCTCAGCAGCACCCTGCAATTCGGGAGTGGATGCTTCAATGGCCTTCGACACTAGATGGTCGGCACCATAGCGGCGCCGAACTTCACTCAGGCGATCATCTATTGTCGTCGGCCGCCCGTCTGGCGCGGTTGTCATGTCTGCCCACCAAAGGGCGTCACGAAGAGCTGTGCGCTCATCCGGATAACCCTCAAGCGTCGACTCCAAACCGCGCAACTTTGCCTCTTGGATCGCGTTGGAGTGACGGGCTATCAGGGCGCAAAGCCTGCTATTTGCATTCAAGCCTTCGAGGTATTGCGCACCGTCAAGCGGGTGAAATCCGGTCTGTACGACGTCGGGAGCATAACCGACATCGTGCAACAGGGCTGCGGCGACAAGCAAGTCAGCGTCATGCCCGAACAGTGCAGCAACTTCGGCCGCTCGAACTGCTACACCTTGCACATGCGCCCACCGACGCGGCAATGCTACTTCAAGTCGCGTCCGCGCTATCTCACGTGCCCACGTCTCGATACCCATAATGCCATTGTAGGAGCACACAACCGGTCACGCTCAACGCCGGAGGACTATCCGTCTACCCGCGCGTGGGGCGCCCTCTCGTGTCTGTCGATTGTGTCCGTCCGATTGCGTCCGTCGTGTGTTGCCGAATTTGGCTCTATGGGATCAAGGCGCGCCGCCGCCGCCGGCGCGCATCACGCTCGCAGCTCGGGCCAGCGGCATCGCGACACGACCGGGCTCCCGCTCCGCTCCGCCCGGTCGGCCGCCCGCCGAGCCCCAAGCTGCACGCGTGAGTCCCAGCAGCCGACGACGGCGCACAGGCCCCACACACCAGCCCCTCAACACACCCCGAACACACGTCAACCCGCCAGCTCCAACCACGCGGAGCCGACGGGTCGACAACCCACGAACACAGTGACCCACACAGGCCAGCACCAGCCGCGGAATCCACCCGGGCAGCACCACAACTACCCCAACGACTTTTATGGGCGTACTTCCAGCATGGTCACCCTGCGCCGCTCCCGCCGTCTCACTTTCCAGCCCCCTACCGATACGGGCACAGCAACAACGACCGCAACGCGAGGTCACCAAAGGTCCCTCTCCTTTGATCATTTAACACCGGCCCGCCGCCATCAAGAGCGCCTAACGGCGTCGCTCCGCAAGCTCCGCGATGGACGCAAGCGTCCACTCTTGACAACGACGACCCGGTGCTAACGCGCGGCAAGGGCGAGGGGTGAGGGGGCGGGCAGGGACCGCCCCAATCACCTCCACACCGCCCGTCACCGAGGAGGCCACCATGACCGGACAGCTCGCATTGTTCCCCGCCTTCCAGCTCACCCTCTGGACCCGCTACGACCTGAACCAGACCTACGGCCCCGACCGTCCCAAAGGGACCAGGGCAGGCAAGGCCAGGCCGTCTACAGGCCGTCCCACGTCCAGCCACGTCCCGCCGCAACCGGACGCAACGAGCACAAACCAGCAGGTCAGGACAGGTACGCGGGGTTACACCCGCAGGCCGGGGAAAGCCGGGCGAAAGATGCCGTCCTTCTTCCGTGCTGGGTGGCTTTCCCACCTTGCCGAGCTCAGCCCCGGCATCGCCGACCTGGTGACCAGGGAGGCCGCCCGGGTCCGGGTGAGTCTTCCGCTGGGCAACCGGGTCATCGACATGTCGAAGACCGGGTGGTTTCCCCTGGACGCGAAGCTCTTGGGCGTCCAAGATGAAGAGGACCAGGCATGGTCTCCGCAAACCCACGCCAGCCCCGGACCGCCTGGTGGATCCTTGCCCACGGTCGACGTGGACGACCTGCCCGACCACCTCACGTTGTGGCGCCTACTGGCGCACGGCGACACTCTGATCGACCAGTTGGCAGCTGTCTGTCCGGACATCCGATCACCGGGTCCGATCCTGCCGGCCCGGCCGTCGGACGCCGCGTACTTCTTCGACCTGGAATCGTGGTCGCACAGTGGGAAGCCGGACATAGACATCCCGCCACCGCATGGACATCTGCTGTCGATAGCCGCAGGGACCGGTATGACCCCGCGCGAGGCGGCACAACGGGCAATTGATCTGGGCGCGAACGGCGTCACGGTCGAACACTTCACCGGCGACGTGACGCTGGACCTGAACACGACCGATCGCGCGCTGCTCAGTAGCAGCCTCGACGGCCGCCCGCTCTGGCTCACGGTCGACAAGCCGGTGGAGCCCGAGCACATCGTTCTGGCCCACCAGCGGATGAGGATCAGTTGCGACACCGCAGTTCGGCGGCTCAGCGAACTCGGCTATCACGTACGCAATGCCGACCACCTGCCGAAACAGCCCGCAGAGCAGGACGCGGTCCTGTTGAGAGGCTTGGACAGCAGCGAAATCGTGCCCCCCGGACACATACTGGCGGTGTCTCGGCGGCTGGTCAGGCCCGTCCAAGAGGTCGTGGAACGTCTCGCTGTCTACGGCCTACGCGCGCGTTCGATTCCCGAACCGGTACTCGACCATGACGTCAAGATCCTTTGCCGAGACGCGGACGGTGACGAACCTTGGCTCAAGCCTACGGCCCGGGTTCGGCGGCATCACGTCGTCAAGGCTTCGGCGATACTTGGCCTCGCCTGTGCTGACATCGCGGCTCGACTTCGCGAGTACGGATTCGACGTGAGTCCGATCGAGAATCTCCCGGCACGCGCGGGTGAGAGCGAACTTGCCCTTCTTCGAAGGGAGCTCAACGGCGAGGGCTCCTGGATCGACACCGACAAACCCGTTCCCGCAGGTCACCTCGTCGCGTTGTCCCATCATTACGGCTGGACCGTTCGTGAAGCCGCCGATCGCATGGCCAACTACGAACTGACCATCCCGGCGGAACTTCCGGACAGGCCTGAAGTCGGTGATCTCATGCTTCTCAGCGAAGGCTTCGACGAGGAACCACCGTGGCTCACCACTGAGGATCCGATCGCGCCCGGTCATATTCTCGACGCTGCGCAACGGCACGGTCGCACCGCCGAAGAGATCGCTGACCGGCTACGAGCCTACGGGTTCGACCCGCCACCGACGAGCACTTTGCCCGACCGCCCGACGCTGATCGATCTCAAGCTTCTCAGCCGATACCTTGACGGTACACATCCGTGGCTGACCAGAGCGGAACCGGTGACCCTCACGTTCCTGATCCGTGCGGCGCGGAAACTCCGCCTCGATATTCTCGAGGTCGTGACCCGCCTCACAAACGCGCGGCTGGACGTCCCCGACCCCACGGAACTCGTGCGCACAGCTCTTGCACGAGTGCCTCGTGTCGCACCCCCACTGTGGACAGTGGGAGAAGGAGCCAATGGGCAGGAGGACGTTTGAGATAGTGGATCTGACAGAGATCTAGCGGCTCGCAGGTCGATCCAAGAGCGAGATCGCGGCCAGTCCCGGCGCGGGACCGCGGACCGTGTGGCCGGCCTTGATGCAGGGCCGATCACAGTGTCAGCGTGGTGACGGAGTCCGAACGAACGGGTCGCGGGGCGGACGGCTGTCCTGACCGTCGGGGTCGGCGACGCGCGTCGGTTCGACCGGTTCACTGAACAGGTTCTCGCGTGAGGCGCGGTGCTCCGCGAGCGGATCAGTCTCGCCGTTCCACTGGTAGGTGCACGGATGACTGAACAGGCCTTGTTCCGCTTGCACTACGGTACTGATGGAAGGTCCTTTCAGAAAGATCATGGGGTGTCCCGGGGCAACGTCACCGCCGCGCTCACCGGGAGAGATACCGTGGCACGCGCACGCGGACCACATTCACCCATGGCAACTCCGCGGCCGCCGCCCTGCACCTGTTGCCGCTGTTCCTGGTCCAGTCGCTGCTCGCGTTCAGCAGCGGCGTGACCGCGACGATCGCCACCTTCAAGGGTACCCGCTTGGCCGGGGCGGGCTGGGTCACGCTGGGTATCGGCGCGGCCGGCCTGATCCTGCTGGGCGTGTCGGCGGATCCGAGCCCGGCGGCCGCCCTGCGACCCGGGTGGCACTGGATCCTGCTGGGGATGGCGGCGCCGGTAGCGGCCATCGCCGGCTACGCCAAACGCCGCGATGACAGGTGGGCGGCGCTGATGCTGGCGCTCGGCGCCGGCCTGGGCTTCAGTGTCGTCGGCATCTCGGCGCGAACGCTGAATCCCCCGGACGCGATCTGGCGGCTCATCCTGGAACCGCCGGTCTGGTCCACCGTCCTCAATGGACTCACTGCGGCCGTGGTGTTCGCGATGGCCCTGCAGAAGGGCAGACCGACAGCGGTCACGTCCATCATGTTCACCACCAACACAGCACTCTCGTCGCTGATCGGGCTCGTCTACCTCGACGACCGTGTCCGCGGCGGTTTCACGGTCCCGGCCGTCGCCGGATTCGTCCTCGCGATCACCGGTGCGATCGGCGTCGCGCACTACTCGGCCAGTACCCGCCAAAAAGCACCGGGACGCGACCACATCCCGAGATAGCAGGCCCAGGTCTACCATTGAGGCACAACCGCTCCGGACCTCGGCGGCATGTGTGCACGCCCATAACGCCAGGTCGAGAGGTACCACAGTGGACGTTTCGGATACCGGCCCGCAGCGTCACCCCGCGGAGAGTCCACACCCGGTCGGCGACGCCTTGCCGGTCGTGCCGAGGCTCTTGCAGGTGAGCGCCGCACTGGGCTGGCGGTTGTTGGTGGTCGCCGGCGCCCTGTACGTGATCGGTTTCGTCGCCGGCTATCTCGGCGCGGTGATCGTCCCGATCGCCATCGCCCTGCTGCTGGCCGCCCTGCTCGCACCTGCCGTCGGATACCTGGTCAACCATCGAGTACCCCGACCGCTGGCCGTCGTCGTGGTCCTCATCGGCGGCCTCGCGGTACTCGGCGGGTTGCTCACGTTCGTGATCATCACCTTTGTCAACGGCCTGCCGGCCCTGCGAGTCCAGCTCGGCACCAGCCTCGACACCGTCGGGAAATGGCTCACCACCGGCCCGTTGCATCTGAGTGCCGAGCAAGTACGAACCGTCGTCGACAACCTGCTCACCACCGTGACCAACACCCAGACCGGCATCACCTCGGGAGCCCTGACCACCGCCGCGACCATCGGCGAGGCCCTCGGTCAGATGCTGCTGATCCTGTTCGTGCTCATCTTCCTGCTGTCCGACGGATCCCGGATCTGGGCGTTCCTGCTACGCGCCGCCCCGCACCGGGTCCACGCCCGGATCGACGTCGCCGGCCGCCGCGCCCTGGCCAGCTACGTGCGAGCGACGGTCGCGGTGGCCACAGTCGACGCGGTCGGCACCGGGACCGGCCTGGTCATCCTCGGTGTTCCGTTGGCGATCCCGCTGGCCGCACTGGTCTTCCTCGGCGCGTTCATCCCGATCGTCGGCGGGATACTCGCCGGCGGCATCGCCGTGCTGATCGCCCCGGTCGCCAACGGACCGGTGCAGGCGCTGGTACTGCTGGGCATCGTCATCGGCGTCCAGCAACTGGAGGCCCACGTACTGCAACCCCTGCTGCTGGGACGAGCCGTCCAACTCCACCCACTCGCCGTGGTACTCGCCATCGCGGTCGGCCTGGTCGCGGCCGGCATCCCCGGCGCACTGCTCGCCGTCCCGCTGCTCGCGGTGCTCAACTCAGGTATCCGCTCTCTGCGCAACGAAACCGCCGACCAAACCGAGGTCGAGGCATCCGGCCGTGAGCCGGCCGCGCTCACAAATAAACCGGGCCACCCGTGAAGACGGGCGGCCCGGCCTGTTCATTCGGCTTTCCCTGTTATCCGATACAACCCGGAACAGGAGACGGACTGCTGACACAATTCGTCGGGGTGTTGGCCGTCACCGTGGAGGTGTTGAGTGTCGCCGAGCCGGCGACGTAGTAGATCCCACCGGGATTCACGACCGAGGAGTTGAGCGTTACCATGCTGCTGGTGATCGTGAGCGTCCCGTTGACGCTCGCGATGCCGCCGGCCTGGTGGGCGGTGTTGGACTTGACGGTACTGCTGGTGAACGTCGCGGCCGCCGGCGTACCGGTGCTGTAGACGGCACCGCCGAGACCGTCCGCGGCGTTGCCGGACAGCTGACTGCCGGTGAGGGTGACCGCACCGAAGTTGAGGATCCCACCGCCGTTGTTGTGGCCTGTCGCCGCGGCGTGGCCGCCGCTGACGGTGACCGCCTTGAGCGTGATTCCGCCCGTGGGCCCGACCTGGGCGATCCGGAACGCCGACGCCGTACCGGCGCGGGTGATGGTGTTGGCGTTGCCCTCGAAGGTGATAGGTGTGGTGATGACCGGGAGCCCGGCAGGGCCGTTCACACCGTCGCTGCCATGGCTGGCCGTGAGGGTGTACGTGCAGCCCGGGGTCAGGGTCACTGTCCCACCGCCGGCCGCGTTGGCCGCCGTCACCGCCGTGACGAGGGATGTCTCGTCACATGCGACTGCCGCCTCGGCGGTCGCGGGTACGAGCAGGGCCGTGCCGGTGGCAAGAGTTGCCGTTCCGGCAAAGGCGAGAATTGTGCGACTGTATCGCATGAGGACTTTCTTGGAACTGAGACCGATGGTGGTCGAGCGCAAAACTCGAACGTCCCGCAGGAGCGGTCACCGGCGGTCAGGAACAACCATCTCGAACACTACACCGGTTGACCCGGCGTGCCGGATATGTGACCAATTCGACCCGATTCAAACTCAGGCCGGCCCGGCAATTCTGGATCACCCGATAATGCTCGACGGTCCCCGTCCGAGAACTCGGCGCCGCTCGTGTCCAATGCGGGTCTATACTGGTGCTGTCACGGCATTGCTCCTTCCGCGATCGGGCTCGGAACACCGTCCGGTGGACGAAGGACCGCTCCAGACCCTGGCGGCGCATGAGTCACCGCTGTCGCGCCCATGAGTGGTCTACCGCGGAGGAGACATCGGCCATGGTCAACATCAATGCCGCTTAGTTAAGCGATCTTGCCGAAGATGTGCAGTTCAGGGGGTTGGTCGTAGCGGGTGCCGGTGTGGCTGGGACGTTTGGTCAGCTTGTCGCCAACCTGAATTCGTTTGACCACGCGGGGATACGAGCGTTGCCGACGTCCCCGGGTGCGGCGTTGCCGGATCTCGTCACAGGTCTCGATGATCGCGTTCGTCAGGCGGTGAGGGGGAAAAACCCGCCTGGTTGGTGACCTGGCGGCGGACGGCGTTGAGGCTGCGGACGAACGACAACTCGTCCACGTCCAGGCCGTCATCGGCGTCCATATCGTCCGCGGCCTCGTGCATGAGATCCCGCACCGCGTAGTGCTGTGCGTGCCGAAAAACTAGGTCCGTGCTGTGAGCTGGGACTTCGCCGACAGGGTGCCGGGGATCCGGCGTCAGTCCTGAACATGTTCAAATAGTTGGCCGCGACTCTTGAACATGTTCAGTTTGACCTTCGTGGCCTGTCCTAGTCGAGAACCTCGCTATCGGTTCTGGCCTGGGCGTTTACGCGGCGGGTTGGTATTCGTTGAGTAGTCCGCCGAGGCGTTGTCGGCGCCGAATCCGATCGAACCGTGCAGGGAACGGGACCACGGTTGGTTCATCGTCAGGAGCACGCAGAAGCATCCCGGCACCCTGGTGGCTGCGCCCGGCGTTGTGGTGAGTGACATAGACGTCGAGCACCTGGCGCAGATGACGTTCTCCGGTGATGAGAATCCGGTCAGTACACTCCCGGCGGACAGAGCCAATCCAGCGCTCAGCGAAAGCGTTCATCCGCGGGGCCTGCGGCGCGGTGAGCACGATCTCGATGCCGACAGACGCGAAGACCGCGCCGAAAGCAGCACTGAACTTGGCGTCACGGTCGCGAATCAGGTACCTGAATCGGTGGCCGACCTCCTCCAGATCACCGGCAAGACCACGGGCCACCTGAACCACCCAGTCCCCCGTCGGATGCGCTGTAATGCCGAGCAAGTGGACCCAGCGTGTCGTGATCTCGATGACGAACGCGGCATACAACCGCTTCAACGCCACGGTATCGACGTGGAAGAAGTCGACAGCAATCAGGCTTTCGGCCTGGGCGCGGAGAAAAGTGCGCCAACTGTCGTCGCGGTGGGTCGATGGCGGGACCTTGTTGGCGCGCAGGATCCTACGGATGGTGGAGGCAGCGACTCGATGGCCGAGGCGACGCAACTCGCCCTGGACACGAACCACACCCCAGGTCCGGTTCTCTTTCGCCAGACGCACAATCAGAGCTACCAGTTCGTCGCCGATCGGCGGACGACCCGGCGGCCTCGGCTGCCGCCATCGCGCTGCGACCAATCGACGGTGCCAGCGCAGCAACGTTCCCGGCGTGACCATCCGGCAGGCGCGCAGCGCGGTGGGAAGCAGCCGGGCCAGCGCGGCCAAGACCGCCCGATCTGACCAGGACAGGCGCGGCCTCGGATTGACCCGCCGTAATACGGCGACCTCCTGCCGTAATGCGAGTATCTCCGCGTCCTTCGACGCCGACGATCGAGCGAACAGAGCAAGCCACGACAGCACCTGGACAACGAGCCGATAGACCAGACCAACAGACACGAACGCCGATCTTCAGACACCACGAACGCCCAGGTCAAACCAGATGGCCGCGTTCTCGACCAGGACAGGCCGGTAGAGCGTCGACTTGGGCCTGCGACTGCTCGTCGGTGGTGACTTCGTACACGCGGTTACAGGCCCAGGCGTGCCTTGGTCTCAGACACAGGCTCGTCGTCGGGGACCCGCTGCCCGGTGAGCCTGCCCGCGGCCCGCCGGTACATCGCCCGGTGCCCTTCAGGTCCAGCTGCGGCGGTGAGCTGCGCGACCGTCCGCCAGTCCTCAAGGGTCTCCAGGACAGGGGCCAGGTCAAGCGTATCGGCGGCGATGGCCAGAGCCGCGCGCCAGTCCCGTGCGAACTCCTCGGCCTCCTCCGGAATGAGGGCAGCGCGCACCTCGGCGGCGGTGGCGTTGGCGAACGGCGGTCCGCTCCGGCCGTGCCGAGGTTGAGGAGCTGCTGCGGCAGTCACACGCAAACCATAACCCATCGCTCTGGTGACTGCGCCCGGCGTTCTGAAAGGCGGCATAGACGTCGAGCACGTCGCGTAGGTGACGTTCCCGGTGATGAGGCCCCGGTCGAAACCGCGCTACCAAATGTCATCCACGCAGATCAGGGGCGAGCGCTGCGAGATCGGACCTGCCCAACGCCCCAGCACCACACACCGCCACTCGGTCCTCGGCACGAATGACTCGACACCACTCGCGGGACCGCGCCGCACCCAGCCGCAACCGCTTGCGCAGAGTCTCCGCAGAGATCGGCCGACCAGTCCTCACCCAATGCTCGCGATTGAGCCGAACCGCCTCGGAGAACCGACCCCGATCAGCCCGCCCCACCGGCAACTGAGGTACCGCCTCGCGCTCAACCTGCCGCGACGACTCCGCCACTACATGAACCGTCGACTGCTCTGTGGTGCTCTCCGAGTGAGCGCCGGGCGCCGGGGTCAACGGCGCCGATGGCATCTCCGCAACAGCGCCCTCAGCCTGGACCGCAGCGAGCACACGCGCACACGCATCGCTCGCGTGGACACCGGCACGCAGCAACCACACCACATCCGCCGGAGCCAGTCGCCGCCACCGCCGACCGTAACGCCTCCGAAGCAGAGCGATCACCCGACGCAACTCCAACTCTGTGTCGACTGCCTGGCGATAGCTGGTCAGCTGCCACAACACCATCCGCCGCCACAACAACCACGTCCGCCATGGCGCCAACGCCCATCGAACCAATGGGATCGCGTCGCGCAACGTGTTGTTGGCCTGGCCTATCCGCCGAAGCAGTACCGTACGGCCTGCTTCGACGATCGCCAGCAGCATCAACGGGGCCGCCGAATGCAACCCAACCGCGATCCAGTCCGGCCATCCGCCCGCCGCGTTCGCAGCGATCGTGCCAACCGACAGCACACGAACGAGTTGCCGCAGCCACCCGACCGGCGCGCCGATCCAAGCCAGCACCACCACAGCGATCAAGCCACCGTCGATACCGGCCGGCACCCAGTCTGCCAACGGCACACCCTGCCGCGCAGCCAACTCAGACACCGTCACATACGAACCTGCCAACCCATAACCGGCTACCACCACACCCAGAACCACCGCCGCAGCCACAGCTGCGAGCTGTCCCGAACTCAACCTGCGCACACGTTCCCCCGCCGAGAACTCGTCCGATGAGGACATCATTGCTGAGATTCCTCCCGCAGTCGTGGCTGCCGCTGCCACCATGCTCATCACGACCACCCTCCTGCCGGTGAACGATCCGACAGAACCCGGCACGTGCGAGCCCGAGGAGAGCCCGAGAGGACCGAAACAACACAACACCTCGCGACACGACCCGGCAAGCCACAATGGACACGACGTGCGAAAACACTGTAGAACACCATTATTCGTCACCACCTGACACGGCCTCCTCTTAACCAGCGGGTTCGGGGTTCGAGTCCCTGGCGGCGCACCCGAGAAAGTCGGCGGCGACCAGCCAATCCTCTCATCGTTGAGGATCATGCTGGTCGCCGTTGATCTATGGTGGGGCCGGCGGGTGGCCACGGTTGGCCGCCAACGCGTCCGTGATGCGCCGAGGTCGTCTTGCCAGACTTCGCATCCGACCTGCGACAATCCATTTCGCGCACGCAGCACCTCGCCTCGGTGCAGCTGTTCACTGAACGCGTTCAGAAGCCCCACCCTATATCGACGAACTCACGCTCCCAGCGCTTCGATCTCGCCGCCACGGCACGCCCGCGGCGTCACAGTCTGCCGCCCATCCGGGGACAACCGGCTGCTCAAGCTTGGAACAGCAGACCCCGTCCGCAGTCGCCATGTCATCTGCGGACTTCCTCGTCCGGTGGCCTGAACGTCGCTCAGCCAGACGCTTCTTCGGTTGTGGCAACAACTCCTCACATATGAGTTGGTCTTTCTGATCGATCTGCTCGCTACGCCACCTTCACCCGCGCCCGTGTCCGCGGCGGCATCACTATCGGCGTCACTCCGGCACGCGAGCGTCGGCGACCACGCCGGGGCCGACCTCGCAACTTGCGCGCCGTCCGTTGCGCAGCACGCAATACCAGATCTACGGCCGCTTCCGCCGCCTTGTGCGCCAAGCATGGCAACACACTGGTGTACGTGTCCGCGGTGAGCACGATGCTCGAATGTCCCAGCATGTCCTGCACCGTCTTCAGCTCGTTGCCCGCCGCCAGCGACAGACTAGCCGCACCATGCCGCAGATCATGCAACCTGATCGGCGGAAGCCCAGCCTGTGCCGCCACCTTCCGGAACGTGTGGGTCAGATAGCCTGGACTCAACGGATCACCATACTTGTTGACAAACAAGAACCCGTCAGCACGCCGTCCACGAGACGCTTACGCTCCTGCGCGTCACGCAAGCGCCGCAACACCGCCACCAGCACATGATCCAACGCGACCACGCGCACACTCGACTCCGTCTTCGGTGGACAGATCACAGTCTTGCCATTGTGATCCTGAACCCTGATGCGACACCATCAACACCCGCGCATCCAGATCGATGTCGCACCACCGCAACCCCGCCGCCTCACCGCGGCGCAGACCCAGCAACGCGACCAACAAAGTACAGCGGATACAAATGATGGCCACGGGCGTGGTCCAAGAACGCCGCAGTCTGCGCGACCGTCCACACCGCCACCGACGGCCGCTCTCCAGTGGCCTGCCAGTGAGCGACCCGAGGTTCGGTCCACACCACCGCTCTCGGCCGACGCCCGGACGGCAACTCCACCCACCGAGCCGGGTTCTGCTCGATCAGACCACGCCGGATCGCACCATTAATGCCACCCGCAGCACACCCCGAATACGCTGCAACGTCGCGGCCGACAACGGTTTGCCCCGCGCGGTCGGCATCCGCATCAACGCTGCGAACATGGCTTGAATCTTGCCCACGGTCAAGTCCTTCAACACAATCCCACCCAGGTACGGCTTGAGATAGTCCCGGACATGCTGCACATACAGACGGCGAGTCGACACAGCCAGCGACTGGCGGGTCTCAAGCCAGAGATCCAGCCACTGCCCCACCGTCACCACGCTGAGATCCGGATCCACATCCGCACCCAGCAGATAGTCGCGCGCCTGCTCAGCCGCAACACGCGTCCGAAACCCACCACGCCGCACCCGCTGCCGCGTCCCGTCCCGGCCAACCGGCAACTCGAACGAGAAATACCACGACCCATGCCCACGCTCACTCAACCGCGGACACCCTCGACCGAGGCGACGCCCGTCGACGCGACAACCACACCGTTTGCACACGTTTCCTCGCCTGTCCATCATGAGGTCCCTTCACATATCGATCTATGAGCCCTACCCACGGCGCTGCCACTGAGCGTCGACCGGGCCGCATCACAGACCCCGCATCCAGATCGTCTACACACAACGCCCTGAACAACAGCCAAGTCGTTCCGCGCCAGCACACCTCATCTCACGTCAGATACGCCCGCAAGCAAACGATCCGAAGAGAACATCGAGAAATATCACCGATGTGAGTGACGGGCAGGGCCGCTCGCGCATGTCGAGACGCCGGGCCACGTCAGTGTCGCCATCACCACCGGTGCGGTTCACCGCGTGGCGTCTACTTCCTGCCGGTGATCGTGGCCAGGACCTGTTCGGCGACCGCTGTCGTCGCCTTGCATGAGCCCTGCTCCCGAGGCGAGATGACGTTGTACTGGAGCACGTTGACGCCGACGTAGCTGGTGTCGGTGATGCCGATCGCGAGGTTGCAGAACTCCGGGGAACCCTGGCCGGTGTAGTAGATCACCGGATGGCCGGCCATCGTGTCCGGCTTCCAGTACTCGGGTGAGGCGCCCTGGGCGTGTTCGGTGACCAGCTTCGCCAGGCCCCACTGCGGCTCAACGAAGGTGGTCACCCACAAGGTTGCGCCTGCCGAGAATGTCATCCACGCAGGTCAGGCGGCATGGTGATACTCGTTGAGAATGCCGCCCAAACGCGGGCGTCGACGGATGTCGACACGGGCGAGTTCGTCCTTATTGGTGATCAGCGCTGGCAGCGGCCGTAGTGGTTGGGCGTTGGCGATATACCTGATGGACAACCCTGCCGGGTGATCATCGCAAGAGCAGGACAACGCTGACACCGCCCCAAGCCAACACCCATATCGCTATTCGAACCCCTGGCTGGCCAAGCACGAGATCAACTCCTGGGCGTCTTGTCGTCTCTGTGGGCCGAGGGGGTGTCGAAGTCGGGCGGCAGTTCGGGGATGGGGGCGAATTCGTTGGTGCGTGTATCGACGTAGAGGGTCAGGCGCCCGGGTAGACACACCGAACAGTCCGGGAAGACCATCACATAGCTAACCATCGCCAGATTGGCCAAGAACTGCGCGCGACCGGGAATGATCATCTCGCATTCCTCACCGGGTGCGGTGGCCGGGATCGGCAGCAGGGGTGGGACGAATGGGGTGCTCGCGGTTACCAGCGGCCCGACCGATACAGCATCCGGTCCCGCCAATGTGCGGTTCCGGTGTTCGCCAGCCGTTGCCGGAGCAGGAAGACGTGGTTCGATGGCAGGCCAACCGTGCGATCGGTGACATCGCCGGCGAACGCTTCGAGGTCGCTGGCGAGCGCGATCGAGTCGCCCGGCACAGGCACGCCGCGTCCCTCTGGGGTACCGCCGAGGCGCAGCAGCCGTTCGGCCTCAGTGAGCTGGTCGTATTGGTCGAAACCGATCTCCCGGACGATTTTCTGGTAGTCACGGAGCCAGCGTGGGCCGGCGAATTCCGCCAGCAACTGGTCGAAGCTACGCCACCATCGGCTGCGTGGCAGCCGCTCCGCCAGACTGAGCCACTGCCGTCGGCGGAACTCCGGTGTGTTCGACGGCGCGGCCGCCAGCACCGGTTCGTCCGGCCAGAGCGGCTCGACCTCGGCCTCGGACCGGCCACCGGCCAGCAGGGCCTCCGCCAGTGCCTCCCAGATCTCGGGCGGCAGGTCCGCTTCGCCCTTCTCGACCCTGCTGAGCCGTTGACGGCTCACCTCATCCTCGGGAAAGCCATGCGTTTCGAGCAGCTCGATGAACTTCTGCTGAGACATCGTCCCGCGCAACGCCTTCAAGTGCTGCCCCTTCATCGCTGCGCCCATTCCTTGTAACAGTCACCGAGATCTTCGGGAGGTACCGTAGCCGTGTAGATGAGGCCCAGCAGAAGCGTAGGGAAGCAGTGCACGCCGTTGGGCCACATCGCCTTGACACAGAACCGGTACGTGCCGGGCCGTTCCGGCGCTCGCACCACGCACCGCACCTCAGCCGTGCCACCGGGATCGGTGTCGGGGACAGGCAGGAACGGGACCGTCTTCGGGCCGTCGGCAGTGAGGCCAACGGGAAACAGCAGCCGGTCCCGCCACGGCACGGTGCCAGTGTTGTGCAGCACCCACCGCACCACTCGGTATTCGCCCGGCCACACCAGCATGCCTTCCGGGTTGGGTAGGTCGCCGTCGCCGAGCGTGCCCGTCTTGTCGCCGCGGCTGGGATGCCAGGCCGACCGGTCATTCCATCGATCCCGACGGGCGCGTAGTTCGTTGGCCTGGTCCCGAAGTATGGCGAGTACGTGGTCCGGAGCGTCCCGCAGGTCGGCGCGGAGCGCCTCGAACTCCGTGCCGGGCGGAAAATCCGTCGGCAGGTTGCGAGTTCGTTTCGGCGGAACGTGGCGCTGGTCCGCGCGCATCGCGTTCGCCCACGCGTGCATGGCAATGAGGTATCCGTCGCCGCCGAAGGCGATGTCGTAGGCGCGGACCAGCCACGGCCGTACCCGGCTGGCCTGAGCGTATTCGGCAGTCTCGTCGACGCCGTTCTTGCTCAGCCATTCCGGCACCCGCAGCCGCGCGTTGGTCCCCCGTTCCACGTGGGACAAATACTTCTGGGTCACCAGATGCGGCGGCGAATGGCGGCCGCCGGTTCGCGATTCAGCCCCCTCGATGTCCGGATACAACCGGCGGAGCGTCGCGTTGAGCACCTCGGCCGACGCCTCTTGGCTGTCGCCGGTCGCGGCTCTGATCTGCCGCATCGCGGCGCTGAGCTCGCGGGTGGGGACGATATGCCGTGGAGCGCCGGCTAGCCGAACGCCGGCCAGCCTGACGCCCTGCCAGAAGTCGATCGACGCCACGCCGGTGAGCCCCTCTCGCTGGATACACAGGATGATCCGATGACACGTGGTCGCCCCGGGGACACGATGCCGCGGCAATGTTAACTTGCGCGGATATGACGGTCGTCCGAACAGTGGCGTCATGCGGCGGAGTTCTTCATCAACACCCTCGTTCCTCGTGCTGTGCGACGAATGGCTGCCCCGGCACGGCGGGATCTCGTCCTTCCACCGATCCCTCGCGATCGCACTCGTCACAGCCGGTTACCGTATCGCGTCGCTGGTGCTGACCGCGTCGCCGGCGGAACACGCGGACGCGGAGCACCATGGTGTGCGGCTGATCACCGCTGTGGACACGCCGGGTGGTCCCAATTGGTATGTCTGCCCGGACAAGGTGCGAGAGTTCGCCCCGGACGTCGTGATCGGCCACGATCGCGTGAGCGGGAACGCGGCGTGGTGCTACGCGAAGGTACAGTTCCCCGGCGCCCGGCTGGTGCACATCGTGCACACCGCTCCGGCGGAGATCGAGCCGCACAAAGGCAACAACGAGACCACCCGGATCATCGAACAACGTGAAGACTTCACACGGCGCCTGGCCGCTGACGCGGACGTCGTCGCGGCTGTCGGACCTCGGCTGACGCGCACCACCCAGTCTGTCATCGACGACGGGTACGGCACGGTCCAGGTGGTCCGGCTCGATCCAGGGCTGACAGTTCCGGCGGCTGCCGAGGGTCGCCGCAGGCGTGTGCCGGCTACGTCGTCTGTGTTGATGTTGGGCCGTACCAACGAGATCCGGCTCAAAGGACAAGACATCGCCGCGAAAGCGGTGGCCGTGCTCGCAGCGAGCAGTGACATCCCCACCCTCTGCCTGCGGGTACGCGGCGCACCCGCGGACGAATGTGACCGGCTGCGCGCCCACCTGGCCGGCCTGGCCGGAGCGCCAGCGGACCTGATCTCGGTGCTTCCGTTCGTACCGGACCGGGACCGGCTGGATATCGAACTCAACCAGGCTGCGCTGTGCGTCATGCCTTCCACTGTCGAAGGATTCGGCCTTGTCGCCCAGGAAGCGATCGCCGCAGGCACACCGGTCTTGGTCAGTTCCCGAAGCGGCATCGCCGAGCTGCTCGCCGAACAGCTCGGATGGTCGGCCGAACCCTTAATCGTGCCGGTCACCGGCGACGTGGACCGGGACGCTGCGGCGTGGGCGGATGCGATGCGACGCACACTCACCGATCTGTCCGGCGCGTTCGACCACGCACACCATATCCGTGAGCTGCTCGCCCCAAGGTTGCGCTGGAACGCCGTGGTCGACCGATTGGCGGGCACGAACCGCCCAGGCAGTGCGGTGCACCTGGGCTGACGTCTCAAGAGATCGCGTTCAGGCGGGCGCGAACCCCGTCAGCCTCCGGGTTTCCCAAGCACTCCAGCAGCGCCAAGGAACGCCGCCAAGCTGAGGTTGCCTCAGCCACCCGCCCGGCCGCCTGGTGCACGAGCCCGATCTGGTCCAGCGCGAGTGCCGCGAAATAGTCATCGCGCAAGGCGACGTCCAGCGCGAGCGATTCCTCATAGGTCGCCACCGCCGCGTCCCACTGCCCGAGATGGTGATAGACGGAACCGAGTACGCGCAACGCATACGCCCTACCTTCGTCGTTGCCGATAGCCCGGTACAGCGCGAGGGCGGCGGTGCAACAGCTGATCGTCTCCTGCGGGGCGCCCAGGGCCAGCGCGCAGCGGCCGATCGCGCTCAAGGCAGTGGCGCGGAGATTGGCGCTGCTCGCGGCTTCGGCCAACATCAGGGCTTGGCGCGCGTCGGCGTACGCCTCGGCCACCCGGTCCTGTCGCCAAGACTGGGTGACCCGGCCAAGCAACGAGTCAGACTCCTCGGCTTGCTCGCCGAGCTCATGAAACAGGACCACCGCCCGTCCGAGGAAGTCCTCGGCTTCCGCGTCCCGGCCTTGCCGGACGAGAGACTTGCCCAGTACCCGGCAGATCTTGGCCTCCCCGTACGGGTCGCCGAGCCTGTGCGTGCCGAAAACCACGTCCATCAAGGTCAAGCGGCACGTTGATATTCGTGAAGGATTCCGCCGAGACGATCGCGTCGGTGGACGGTAAGGCGTTCGATCTGGCCGGGTTCAAGTACCAGCGGGAGGGCTCGCAGAGGTGCTGCGGCGGCCAGCGATCGGTGGGTTCGGTGCAGGTTGTAGTGCCGCTCGTACTCACGCAGCGCGTGCCGGAGGTGGGCCTCGTTCCACATCAGCATCCGGTCCAACAGTTCGGCCCGTAACGTCCTCACCCATCGTTCGATGATCGCGTTCATACGAGGCATCCGGACACCGGTCAACACCGTGGCGACCCCGGCGCCACTGAGGATCTCGTCGATCAGTGCGGGGTACTTGGCGTCGCGATCGCGGACGAGGAACCTGACCCGCACGAGGTGTCCAGCGTCTTCGAGATCCATCAGCAAGTTGCGGACGGCCCGCGTCACCCAGGCATGGATGGGATGCGTGGTCGTGCCGAGTATGTGCACGCGTCGGCTGGCGTGATGGATGACGGCGAGGATGTACTGGCGGACGCCGGTCAGAGTGACGGTCTCGATGAAATCCATCGCCAGGATCGCCTTGGCCTGGGAGCGCAGGAAGTCAGCCCAGGTGACAGACACCCGGAGCGGGGCCGGTTCGACGCCAGCCCTCTTGAGGATCTCCCACACAGTCGAGGGAGCGATCGAGATGCCCAGGAGGGCGAGTTCGCCATGGATACGCCGGTAGCCCCACGACGGGTTCTCGGCGGCCAGGCGCAGGACAAGGCGGCGAATCGACGCGACCGTGCGCGGACGCCCTGGCCCGCGGCTCATGCTCGCGCGGACGTGGCGGCGTTTTACCAGGTTGCGATGCCACCGAAGCACCGTGTCCGGACTGACCAGCAGCCGCAACCTACGCAGCGCCGCGCGGCCCAGCGGCACCAGCAGTGCTGCGAGCAACGCCCTGTCCTCAGGCCACAATCGTGGACGCCGGTCGCCGAGTTGTCGTTGCAAGACGGCGAGTTGGTGGCGTAACGCAAGGATCTCGACGTCCTTCTCACGATCGGTCATCGGCAGCAGCCGAAGCATGCCGAAGGCGTGAGTGACAGCGAGATAGGCGAAGCGAACGAGCACGAATCGCGATCATGCCGGACAGCGACCGGTCACACGCCGATGGCCGTTGACCTGCTTCGATGAATTTCTCGGCACGAATAACATTCACACCGTCGAGAATCCTGAAGCGGGACGAGTTCTCGGCGAGTTCCCGAAGAGGGTCGCCGCCCCTATCCGCGGCCGGCCCGTAGGCGACCGGTGAGTTGTCGTCGGCGTGGTGTGTGCGACTCGTCATCCCGAGTGCCACCAGCCATCACCCGACGACCCGCCAAACATGACGACGATGCCGGGGACTCATCAAGTTGACCACTCAATCAGCGATCGAGCCGGACGTCCCGCGCTCCCATCCGGGCGGGATGTGTTGCCAGTTGCCGGCGATGTTGGGATAGTCGTGGCAGGTGGGATCACAACCCTGGGGGCAGAGCCACTGTGTCACTGTACGAGTATCTGGCTGACCGGTATCCGGGTCCCGTCTACATCTATGATCTCGACCGGGTAGTGGCCGCCATCACGGATCTCCGGGAAGCCCTACCCGACCACAGCCGGGTCTACTATTCGCTCAAAGCCAACCCGCACATCGACATCGTTCGTGAGCTGTGCTCAGCGGGTTGTCTCGCGGAAGTCAGTTCGTCCGGTGAGTTGGACAGCGCGTTGGCGGCCGGGCACAGTGGCGAGGACTGCCTGTACACCGGCCCGGGAAAGACCGACGCAGAGATCGCTTATGCCCTGCGGCGCGGCGTCGGCCTTGTCTCGGTCGAGTCGGTGGCCGAACTGCGTCGGCTCGACCGACTGGCGGCCGCGCAGCAGGGTCCTGCCGGTGTCCTGCTGCGCGTGAACGCCCACCGCGAGGCCGGGTCCGGCGGCATTCACATGACCGGCTCCGCGTCTCAGTTCGGGATCCACTTCGATCAGATCGGCGAAGCGGTCGCGGTCGCCCAGGATTGCCCGTCGATCGATGTGCGCGGTCTGCACCTGTTCTCCATGAGCAACGCTCAGGACGAGGACAGCCTCATCAAAGAACTTGAGTCCAACATCGCCACCGCTCGGCGGATCCAGGACACGTTCGGCCTGCGAGTTCGGCTGGTCGACCTGGGCGGCGGCTTCGCCGCGCCCTACACCCAGGCACAGACCCGGCCGAGCTATCCCGCTCTGCGGGAGGCGTTGCGGAGACAACTCGACCAGCATCTCCCTGGCTGGCGCTCTGGTGTCCCGGAGGTGGCCTTCGAGTCCGGGCGATATCTGGTCGGGGACAGCGGCAGTCTCATGTGTACCGTCACGGACGTCAAGACCAGCAACGACACCTGTTTCGTCGTCCTCGACACGGGCGTGAACGTCCTCGGCGGGCTCTCCGGTATCGGGCGGCTGCTCCCGTTGTCCGTTCATCCCCTCGCCCCGTTCCCCAGTGCCGACGCCAACGAGATCCGGGCCACGCTGGTCGGTCCTTTGTGTACACCCGCGGACGTGCTTGGCCGCAACGTGGATTTGCCCGCCGTGCGACCGGGAGATCGCCTGGTCATCCCGAACGTCGGCGCCTACGGCCTCACCGCGAGCCTGCTCGGGTTCCTCAGCCGCCCCACTCCCTGTGAGATCGTCCTGCGGCACGGGAAGATCGTCTCGGAGTCCCGTCTCGAACTGGTGCGGGTGCCCGCGGGCAAGGAGTCAGCCAGGTGATCTCGCGTGTCTTCGACCTTCTGGACACGGCGGCCTCAGCCAGACCGGACGATCTCGCGGTCGTCGACGATGCCGGCGAGTGGACGTACGGCCAACTCGCCGACCACAGCCATGGCTTCGCCGCCTGGCTCACATCTGCGGGGATCGGTGCCGGCGACCGAGTTGTGGTTGAAGCCACGCCTCGTCGTGAGTTCGTCGCGATGCTTTACGGCTGCCTCCGAATCGGCGGGATCTTCGTCCCGATCAGCCCAAGCATGAAAGAATACCAACGTGACCACGTTCTGGCCGACGCGGAGCCGGCTATCGTCATCGCGGACTCCGATCAGGCGGACGTGTGGCAGCAGGTTCGGGCGACGCTCACCGAACCCTTCCGATCGGCCGAGGTCTTGCCGACCGATATCGCACTGCTGATCTACACGTCCGGAACCACGGCGGCTCCCAAGGCCGTGGTATCACACCACGGCCACGTCGTCTTCGCGACCGGTGCCATCGGCTCCCGGCTTCGATACCGGCCCGACGACGCCGTGCTGTGCCGGCTGTCCTTGGCCTTCGACTACGGGCTGTACCAGGTGTTCCTGTGCGCTCAGGCGGGTGCACGACTGATCCTGCCCGGCCAGGGCGCTCCCGACTTGCTGCTGCTCGCCGAAGCGCGACGCAACCGCGCCACCGTGGTTCCAGTAGTGCCGTCACTGGCCACGATTCTGCTGCACTGCGCGCGACGTGACCGGGCTTCAACCGGCATACGCCTCTTCACGAACACGGGCGAGGCCCTGTCGCCCGCGACCATCGCGCGACTGCGGGAACACTTCCCTGGTGCCGGGATCCAGTTGATGTACGGAACCACGGAGTGCAAACGGATTTCCATCCTTGAGGTCGACGGTGACCTGGAGCGTCCCGGGTCAGTCGGTCGCCCGCTGGACGGCACGAAGGTGGATATCGTCGGGGAGGACGGTAGGCCGCTGCCCGCCGGCGAGACCGGCGAGATCGTGGTGCGCGGTCCACACGTCATGGCGGGGTACTGGAGATCTCCCGAACTCACTGAACGGACGTTCCGAACCGACCAGGACACCGGAACTGTCGCCCTGCACACCGGCGACTATGGATGTCTGGACAGCGTGGGGCATATCTACTTCCACGGCCGACGAGACGACATGTTCAAGCGCAGGGGCACACGCACCAGTGTCCAGGAAATCGAAGCCGCCGCCAAGGACATCCCGGGTGTCGCCGAAGCGGTGTTGTTGCTTCCCAACGAAGAGCGCGACATCGTGTTGTGTGCGGTGGCGACGATCGGGCCAGCGGACATCCTCAGTGGACTCGGTGAACGGTTGGACTCGGCCAAAGTCCCGGACGTGTGCCTGGTGTTCGACCACTTCGACCGTAGCTCGAACGGGAAGATCGACCGGGAGTCGGTGGCGCGACGCGTGTCCTGACCGAACCGCTCAGCGCGCCAAGCTCCGCACCCGCATCCGGGTGTATTCGAGCAGGCCGTAGTAACCGTACTCGACACCGATGCCGGACGAACGGAAGCCACCGAACGGCACGTTCGACCGCAGGTCGCCATGAGTGTTGACCCAAGCGGTCCCGCAGTCGAGCGACGCGGCGACAGCGGCGGCTTCGGCCTCGTCACCCCACACCGAGCCGCCGAGGCCGTATTCGGTGTCGTTCGCCCGCCGGATCGCCACGTCGACGTCCGTATACGCGAGCACCGGGAGCACCGGGCCGAACTGCTCCGTCACCTCCACCTCGGTTCCTGGCGGCAGCCGGTCCATGACCGTCGGGGGGTAGAAGTAGCCGGGCCGGTCAAGCTTCGCCCCACCGGTCACCGCTCTCCCGCCGGCCTGCCGGGCGGCCGTCACCAGGCCCGACACCCGTTCGAGCTGCGCGTGTTCGGCCAGCGGGCCGAGGTCGGTCACCGGTGCGTCCCCGTCGCCCACGACAGCTCGCCGTGCCTCGGACGCCAGCGCGTCCACCAGATCGCCGTAGTCGGCCTGGTGTACGTATACCCGCTTGATCGCCGCACAGAACTGGCCGCTGTTGACCATCGCACGTCGAAATATCCCGGGAGCGATCCGACTGATGTCCGTGCCGGGAAGGACGATGCACGCGTCGTTCCCACCCAGTTCGAGGATCACCTTCTTGAAGTCACCCGCCACCGACCGGGCGATCAGCCGACCGGTGTGGATCGACCCGGTGAACGACACCACTTGCACAGCTGGGTCCCCCACCAGCGCCTGCCCCACATCGCCGGCGCCGATCACGATGCCGAGAACGTCGGCGGGCAACACGTTCGCCAGCAGTTCGACCATCCGCAGGCTCGACAGCGGAGTGACCGGCGAAGGCTTCAGGACGACGGTGTTCCCGGCCAGCAACGCGGGCGCGATTTTGGTCACCGCCAACAACACGGGATAGTTCGACGGCGCGATTGCCGCCACCGTACCATAGGGCGGACGACTCAGGTCGATCTCCGCCGCCGGCTCCGCCACCAGCGACTCCGATGGCACCCGCAAAGCGGCGGTATGGCCGAACCACTCAGCCGCGAGGGTGACTTCGGCGCTGGCGTCCGCGAGTGGCTTGCCTTGTTCGCGGGTAAGCAACTCGGCCAGTTCCGGTATGTGGGCGTCGAGCGCCTTCTCGCATGCGCGTAGTCGGTCCCGTCTGCTGTCCTCGCCCAACTCTCGCCAGGCCGGTGCGGCAAGCGTGGCCGCTCGCACGGCACGGGTCACATCTTCAGCCGCACTCGTCGCAACGGTCGCGAACACTTCGCCCGTCGCCGGGTTCAGCACCGGCAGTTCCTTGTTCACCACGACGGACACTCCCCCTGTCACTGGCCATTTTCACCACGTGCGGTGGCGCTGTCCGGGACGAGTTCGTACACATCGAACAAGACGGCGTGCTCGACATTCAGGCGGCTGCCGTGGGCTGACGCGATCTCCGTGAGGAATTCAGCCGGCTTGACGGCCGCGTCATCGAGCCCACGCAGGTAAGCCGAGTGAGCACTGAGGGAGGCGATGCCGCGGTCCAGGAAGCCCGTCACGTCAACACCGTGCGACGGCTGCGCCGAGCCTGCGAAGCATACGAACCGTACGCCCGACCATGGCTCCAGCCCCTCGTCGAGAAGCTCCGGAAAGACCCACCTGTTACCTGCGTCCCGCGCGGCATCGAGCGCTGCCAGCCCGACCGCCCGATGGTCCGCCTGGTTGGTCAGTCGTGCGGCCATCCGCTCGGTGTAGGCGTAGCTGACCACTACGTCCGGCTTGTCCCGCCGGATGACCCGCGCGATGTCACGGCGGAGCGGCAGCCCGTACTCCACGACACCGTCGCGATAGTCAAGGAACTCGACCGCGTCCACGCCGACTTCGCGAGCGCCGACACGCTCCTCCTCGGCGCGCAACGGCCCGGCCTCGTCCGGACGCATGCCATCGATACCGGCTTCGCCGCGGGTCGCCAGCAGGTAGCTGACCTCCTTGCCGTGCGCGGTCCATTTAGCTATCGCCGACGCGGCACCGAACTCCAGGTCGTCCGGGTGCGCCACCACACATACTGCGCGCTGCCAGTCCTCTCGCAGCCACGAAGGAGACTGCGGCGTGTTGGGCATGTCGTGATGCTAGATGGTCGGGTCGTCGACGGCCAACGGTCCGCTGTGCGATTATTCGGTGTGCCTCCCCGGCCGGCGGTGGGGCGGCGCTGGCCCAGTCCTCGGCGGGAGCGCAATGTCCGACACCATCGACCTGGTTGTCCCCAACATCGCGGAGTTCAACCTCCGTCATCCGCGACTGACGCTCGATCCGGCCACGGTCGACAGCTTCCAGCTGTTCGGGCGCGCGATGGCGGACCAGAGCGTGTTCTGGAGCCGAGAGCGGCGCGTACAGGTACTGCCGACCACAGTCGACATGCAGTGGTTCGCTGACGTGCACGAGGCCATGGGCCTGAGGTCACCGCCCTTGATCTGCCCGACGTTCCGCAGTGGCAGGATCATCGAGGACATGCTTGACGACGCGGCGGCAATGGCCGCCCTACGCCGGCATCTCGCGGACCACAAGCGAGTTCAGTTCGTCTCCTGGGGAGCGACCGAGGACCTCTACCGTCTCGCGGCGGCGGTCCGTGGGTTCGGACACGAGGTTCTGCTTGACGTTCCCGCCGAGAACCAGTACTGGACCAGCTTGTACCTGGACTCCAAGGCCAGTTGCCTCGACCTTGCCAACCAGATCCCCGGTGTGCGGGTCGCCCCGGGCGTCACAGTGGACTCCTGGCACGAACTGCGCGGGATCCTCGAAATGATGCGCGCGAACGGCGACACCGCGATCGTCCGCGGCTTCTATGGCACCGCTGGCGAGGGCTCGGCCGTGGTCCAGCCCGAACCAGGAGCCTTGGACGAGTTCTGGCGCGTGCTACGCGACGATCCGTTGCTGCGCATGTTCCCCCTGCTCGTCCAGAAGTACCTGCCACACCACCACGACTTCGGCAACCCCGCGGTCGACATGCTCATCGCCGACGACGGCATCGCGGACCTTGTCCTGAGCATCATGACCGTGGACATCCACCGGTTCGTGAGTGTGAACATCGGTGCCGGCCTGCTCCCCTCCGCCATCGCCGACGAGATCACCGACATCTCCCGTCAAGTCGCGGCCGCGGCCCGCCGGCTGGGCTTCCGCGGCTGGTTCGGGATCGACTTCCTCGCCGACGAACGCGGCGACATCCACGTCACCGAGTTCAACGCCCGGCGCACCGGCGGCACACAGTGGATCCCGCTGCTGGACAGCTGGCAGCCCGCTCGGGACGCCGTCGCCCACGCCCAGCACGCGATCCCCGTCCCGGCGTCGGCTCCGCCGAACCTCGGCTACCCGGACCTGCGCCCGGCCTTCCAGCGGTTGCGGCATCAGGGGTTCCTTGCCCTACCTGTGGCCACTCGGCTGCTGTCCCATCGTAAACGGTCCTACGGCTTCGTCACCCTCGGTGCTGACGCCGCGACCGCCGAGAGCTACGCTGACACGGTGCGCGACGCCATCGAGTCCAGTCTCACGTCTTCCGCCGGCTTCGACGGAAGCCTGACATGACAGCACAAGACATCCAGCAGTGGTTCTATACCCAACCGGGTCCGATGACGGCCCTGCCCGACCCGCTGTCCTGGTTCCATGACCTGCCCACAGACCCCGGCCTGCTCCGGCAGGTTCTGCACGGCGTCCTGATCCACGGCGACCTGGTTCACCTCTACGGACTTGGTCATGACGACGTCCGCATGCGGGAGATCCATCTCCGCCCGGTGGGCGAACTGCTCGCCGCATTGCGGTCCAGGGCGGACCTTCCGCTGGCCGTCGCGCGGCAGCCCGAGGACCGAGTTTGGGGTTCCTGCCGTCATTTCGCCGTGCTGTACTGCGCGCTGCTCAGAGACCAGGGCGTGCCCAGCCGGGTGCGGTGCGGCTTCGCCAACTACTTCGATCCGGCAAGCTGGGTGGATCACTGGATCCTGGAGTACTGGAACACCGGGACACAGCGCTGGCAGCGGGCCGACGCCGAGCTTGACCCGGTGGTCACCAAGGTCTTCCGGGTGGCCCTTGACCCAGAAGATCTACCGGCGACGGCGTTCCTCGCGGGGGCTGAAGCCTGGCGCGGCTACCGGCGGGGCGAGCTCGATCCGGAGTTGTTCGGCTTCGGCGACAGTCGTGGCGCCAAGATGATCGCGGGCAGCGTGATCCGTGACCTGGCCGCGCTGAACAAGGACGAAATGCTGCCGTGGGACTACTGGGGCGTCGTGGACGACTGGGACCTGGGAAGGTCCACAGTGGACGAGTCGGTGATCGACGGACTCGCCGACGCGGTGCTGGCCGACGCCCAGCCGGAGCTCGAAAGGGCGTATCGGCGAGACGGCATCGCCGTGCCCGCCGATCTCGACTTGGTGCGACCTGACCGCTGAGCGGACTCAGGCGTCCGCTGCCCGCACGGCGGCCACGTTGGCCGCATTGATGTCGAGCAGCCTGTCGTTGGACACCATTACCTGCGCCGAGTACAAATCCCGGAGCAGCCTCGCGATGGAGTACGGCCCGTCCTCCTGGTAGCCAGCGAAGCCGCACATTGCCAGCGCGTGCTGTGCCACCTCCACACTGGACGTTGAGGCGGCCAGCTTCAGCGCGTTCATCCGCGCCCGGAACGCCTTGTCCGCTGTCCGGTCGTCACGGTCGACGGCCTCGAACCACGCGATCGCGTCGTCCAACTGGGCCTCCAGCCCCACCAGGATCTGGTCGGCCCAGGCCATCCTGCGATCGGTCACGGCGGACTGTGTCCGTTGCGCGCGTTCGTCAAGACAACGCGCGGCGCGGTGGAGGGCCTCGGACGCCAGCCCGATCCAGACCCCGGACCAGAGGATCTGGGACCACGGGATGAGCGTTCGGGTGGCGATCTCCGAGAACGGGTCGGGCAGGATGTGGTCCGCCTCGAACCTCGTTCTCAACATGAAGCCGGGGCTGCAGGTGCCACGCATCCCCATCGGGTTCCAGTGATCGGTCCGTCGCCGTTCGACCTCGCCGCCGAGGACCAGCACCGCCACCTGATCGTCCGCGGCGGCGGCCGGGTTGCGGCGCGCCGACAGGAAAAACGCCCCAGCCTGCTCGCCGTAGGACACTGTCGGGGAATCTTTTTCCAGGCTGTATCCCGATGCGTCCCGTACGACAGCCGCGTGACTTCGGCGCAGGTCGCCTCCTGAGCCCCGCTCACTGGTAGCGGAGGCCAAAAGCAGGTTGTCCGCCACGATGGTGGACAACAAACCGGACACAGTGGACGAACCGTCCCCTCCGTGGCGGGTGACGCACGCCAACTGGAGTTGGTGCATCGCCCAGATCATGGCACTCGCCCCGCATCCACGGGCCAGCGCCATGCCGATGCGCGCCAGGGTCGACAACGGCAGCCCCAGCCCGCCCAGAGTGGTCGGAGCCGCCGCGGCAAGCAGTCGCGCGTCGGCGATAGCGCCGAGTGTCTCGACCGGGAACGCGGCCGCCCGGTCCACGGCAGCGGCATGATCCGCCGCGACGCTGGTCGCGACGCGTTGCGCGGCGGCGATCGCTGCCAGTGCGGATACCTGAGTCAGCGTGGAGTCACTCACGAACCTGACTCACCACCTCCGGCCGTCGGTACTCGGCTCGCCATCGACGCCCAGGTGGCATGTTGTCGTGGACTTCGTCGACTCGCGCGAGCACAAGGCCGTCGGTCGCGAACGCCTCGATCTCGCCGCGAGTGAGCGGCCACGGCATCGACCCGCGCTTCTCGTCGTCCGCACGGGCATGGGCGACAACCAGAAGCGTGCCGCCCGAGGCGACCGTGTCCACGATGTTCCCGATGGCGGTCGCCCTGGCATCACCTTGGTGTACCTGCACTGTGTACGCCTCGACCACCAGGTCGTAGGCACCGCGCCAGGCCGGGGGTGGGTTCAGCACATCGGCGACGACGTACTCGACCGGTGATCCGGCCGACCGGGACTTCGCCTGGGCCACGGCAGTCGGTGCCACGTCGAAGGCGGTGACGGCGAACCCCAGACGCGCCAGGTACTCCGCGTCGTCGCCTAACCCGCATCCGATGACCAACGCGCGCCTGCCTGAGCCGGTCACCTCCTGATCTGCCGCCCAGGCGACCAGGTGCACGTTCGGGATGTACTCCGCCCAAGGCACGACGGCCTCTCCGCGCCCGGCGGCCGCGTACAGTTCCTCGAACCAGCCAACCGGGTCTCCCCGGCCCAGGGACGCCGCCGCCAGCCGCCGGGCGGCGGCTGGACGGTTGCCTGTCACGGCCATGTTCCCCCTGCCCTGAGTCGCGACGGCCGAACGGCGCTACTCGCCGACGGCGATCGGCGTGGTGTCCCGAGCGGCCAGGAACTCCGGCCGCGGGTTCTCCGTGTTCGTCGCCGGGTTGCTGACTCCGTTGTAGACCAGTATCAACGTGCGCCGCCCGAAGGGCGAGATGTTCTGCGACGACGCGTGCAGAATGTTGGGGTGGAAGAAGAGTACCGACCCGGCCGGCCCTTTGGGGCTGACCAACCCCCGGCTGCGGACAAGTCGCTCGATGACGTCGTGCCGGACACCGTACTTCTCGTCGGCCGTCAACGTCGACACCCACTGGGGCGCGTCCTCGTAGCCGATCGGCAGACCTTCCTTCTCGACCGCGGCGAGCACGCCCTGGTCGTGCGAGCCTGGGACGAACGTCAGCGGCCCGTTGAACTCGTTCACCTCGTCGAGGAACACCGCCGCGTTGACCAGGTTCGGTTCCCGGATGCCGTCGTCCTGGAGCCAGTAGATGTAGTCCTGGTGCCACTGCCACTGGTCACCTACGAACGGCGCCTTGACGTTGACCTTCGACTGGTGGACGTAGACGGGCTCACCGATCAGGTCCATCGCGGCACCGGCCAGTTCCGTCAACCGGCTCAGCGACGCCACCGTCTGGTCGGCCAGATGCGGCCCGTAGACGGACCGGACGGTGACCCCGTCGCGCTCCATGATCCGTCGTGCGCTGTCCTCGTCTAGAATGGCTGGCACCGCCGCGGACAATCGGGTCATGGCCACGGCAGGGAGGCGTCCGGGGGCGAGGACGTACCCGTCCCGGTGGTACGCCGTGACAGCCTCGGCGCTCAACACCGTGGTGCTCCCGGTCATTTCCATGGTGGTCGATCCTCTCGTTGTCCGCGCGGACGAGATGGTCCACGGTCCCCCGGCACACCGGTCAGCTCGTCCCTGGGCCACTCCGCCGGCACCCGCTCCTCGACTGCCGCTGTCGAGGTGGCACCGGGTCGAGGCGAGTTCGTCGCGTCCCATGAACCACGGTCGCGGAGATAGAGCGGTGCGCGAGCGCGAATCGACACCGGACTGGCCTGCCCGCCAGTGAGCTTCATTCGGACGGTCCCGGACACGCCCGCGCTCACGCTGGAGATGAACTCCTGGGCCGCCACGCGCAGCCGACCGAACCAACGGCCCTCGACGGCCTCACGAACCCACAGCTGATCCAGATGCAGCTTCTCGCGGATCGTCTCCGCGTCCACCGTGGCCGACAGCAGGTGGGCGAAGCCGGCCAGCAGGACGTGCGCAGCGGGCATTTCCCTGGCTTCGAGCACCTTCGCACCCGTGCTCAGGTGCTCCAGCCCCACATACCTGCCGAGTCCATGGGCTCCGGCCAGCCGGTTCACCTCGGCGATCAGCTCGACCAGGCCGAGCGGCCGCCCGTCCACTTGGACCGGAACGCCGCCCTCGTACCGGATCTCGGTCGAGTCCTGTGCGACCGGCTGGCCGGGCCTGGTCCACTCGTAGAGACGCTCGGGGATTTCGAACCGCTCCGGATCCTCAAGCACACCTGACTCGAACTCACGGCACCACAGGTTGCTGTCCACGCTGATCGTGCGGTCGGCCAGCTCGTCGACACCGACAGCGGCCAGCTCCGCCGCCTCGCGGGAGCGGGACACCGGAGTCAGCTCGAACGGTGTGCCGAACATCCCGGGAAAACCGAGAATGTCAAGCGAAGTGTTGATACGCCGCAGGGTGTTCTGCGACGGGTGGGCCGAATGAACGATCGCCGTGGCACCGCACTCGGTGGCCACCTCCATGGCCTTCAACGCGATCAGTGGACGGCTGAGGGAGGAGCTGATCGGATAGCCCGCCAGGTAGTGCGCGCCGGCCTGGATCGCGGGGGCCACGAACTCGTCCGCGAACTGCTCGCGAGCGTCCACTACGGCCAGATCGGCGCCGAGCCTGCCCGCCCGGCTGGCCAACGAGTCGACACCCAGGTCGTCACCGACGTCGACGACCAGCGCCACGACCTCGCGAACACCGGCCTCACGCAGCAACTTCAGCAGATAGGAACTGTCCAGCCCGCCGCTGTACAGCGCCACCACGGGTGCTCGGTGGCCACCGAGCCGCGCGATGTCCTGAACACGCCGGATCCGTCGATCGCTCATCCGCCGAGCACCGCAGTACGCATGTACGCCACCCCCAGGTAACTGAGCGTCAGTCCACCACAAACCACCCTACAAGCCAAGGGCCTTGCGGTGGTTGATGTTTCGCACGCGACCAGCACTGGGACGAACGGCGCCGCGCCTTGCGCACGCGCTGGGCCTGTGGTACCCATCAGATCACGGTGTCGTCTGCAAACTGGGGGTTGCGGCGTGGACGCGAGACGCGTGCCATCCCCGGGTGATGGCCCGGACTTTTGCGAGCGACGACAGGGGCGGCATGGACTTCGGCATGTTCTTCGAACTCCAACTGCCGCGGCCGTGGGCGGATGACGACGAGCAGCGACTGTTCCACAACGCGCTTGAGTGGGCCGAACTGGGCGAGCGGGCCGGGATCGGCTACGCCTGGGCACAGGAGCATCATTTCCTGGAGGAATACTCCCATTCCAGTGCCCCGGAGGTGTTCCTCGCCGCCGTCAGCCAGCGCACGAAGACCATGCGGATCGGCCACGGCGTCAATTTGATGCCGCCGCAGTACAACCACCCCGCGCGGGTCGCCGAACGCATCGCGACCCTCGACCTCGTCAGCGGCGGGCGGGTGGAGTGGGGCACCGGGGAGTCCAGTTCCAGGCTGGAGCTCGAAGCGTTTCATGTCGACTACGTGAAGAAACGCGCACTGTGGGCGGAAGCGCTCCGGGAATGCGCGAAAATGCTGGCCGCGAACCCCTACCCGGGCTATTCGGGCGAGTTCTTCTCGATGCCCGCCCGCAACATCGTACCGAAGCCGGTGCAACGGCCGCATCCGCCCATGTGGGTGGCGTGTACCAACCGGGACACCGTGAAGCTGGCCGCGCGCCTGGGTCTTGGCGCGCTCACGTTCGCGTTCATGAACGGTGAGGAGGCCGCTTTCTGGGTTCGGGAGTATTACGACACCTTCAAGGCGGAGTGTCGCCCGATCGGTCGCGCTGTCAACCCCAACATCGCCATGCTCGCCGGCGTCATGGTTCACCGCGACGAGGATGTCGCTCGTCAACGCGGGCTGGCGGGCCAACAGTTCTTCAAATGGGCGCTCGCGTACTACTTCCGCTTCGGCACGCACACGCCGGGGCGAAGCGACCTGTGGCGGGAGTTCTCCCAGGCTGAGCCGGAACCCATGGCCGGCATCGCCGCGGTCGGCACGCCGGATCAGGCGCGTGCCCACATCGCGGAACTCGAGGCCGCCGGTGTCGACCAGGTCATCTTTCTCCAGCAGGCTGGGGACTACGAGCATGATCATGTGTGCGAGTCCCTGGAGCTCCTCGGTACCGAGGTGCTGCCTGAGTTCAGCGAGCGCAACGAGACACGCAAGAAACGGAAGGAAGAGGAACTCGCGCCGTACGTCGAGCAGGCGCTGCGGCATGTTCCGCCCCTGCCGGACACTGCCGTTGAACCGGTCGAAGCGTACCCGGTGCTGTGGGAGCGGCGCGGAGTGAACAGTCAGGAGTGGGGTGCGAAACGCGCGCTGGACGCGGCTCAACTCTGGCGGCTCAACGTCGGGCAGGGTGGCAAATGACACTCGTGGATGTGCTGCGTGAACGCGCTGCCGACGGTGCGGAGCGCGGCTACCGGTTTGTCAGCGACGGCAAGGTCCCGCCCATGTCACTGTCCTATATGGAGCTTGACCGTCGCGCCCGCGATGTCGCCGCCGAACTGAGCCTGTTGGCGCCGCAGGGCGCGAGAGCGATCCTGCTCTATCCGCCGGGGCTTGAGTTCGTTGTCGCGTTCTTCGGTGCCCTGTACGCGGGTGTGGCCCCCGTCCCGGTCTACCCGCCGAGCGGAGCGGATCTCCGCCACGCGCTCTCCCGCCTGGAGCACGTAATCGCCGACGCTCGCCCGGAGGCGCTCCTCACCACCGGCGCGCTGCTCGCCGCGAACGAGTCCGCCGGGCTCGTCGACACCCCTGCGGGCGCGCGTTGGATGGCCACCGACCGCGTGTGCCCCGGATCCGGGGATGGCTGGAAACCCCCGAGAGTGCTTGACGGTGACGTGGCGTTCGTGCAGTACACATCCGGCTCCACGGCGATGCCGAAGGGCGTCGTGGTGCGTCACCGACATCTTATGGCGAACCTGGAGGCCATCCGCGCCGCGATGAAGCTGTCCGCCGACACCACCGCGGTCGGCTGGGTGCCGTCATACCACGACATGGGGCTGGTCGGCTTCATCCTGGAAGCGCTGTACGCCGGCTTTTCCTCATACCTGATGGCACCGCAGGACTTCCTGCGCCGGCCCGCGCTCTGGCTGGAGACGATCTCCCGGTTCGGCGGCGTGGTGAGCGGTGGTCCGAACTTCGGCTTCGACCTGTGCACCCGGCGCGTCGACGACGCGGACCGCGATCGCCTTGACCTGTCGAGCTGGCGGGTGGCGTTCTCCGGTGCCGAGAAGATCCGGCCGGATGTGCTGCGACGGTTCGCGCGAAGGTTCAGCTCGGTCGGCTTCGACGCCAACGCGATGTTCCCGTGCTACGGCCTTGCCGAAGCGTCCTTGTTCGTCTCCGGCGCCCAGTACGGGAATGGGGTCGGCACGGCGTGGATCAGTCGGTCCGCGCTGGAGAACGACCGAGCCGAGCCGGCAGAACCAGACGCGTCCGGGGCGGTTGAGATAGCGTCCTGTGGACGCGTGGCCGACGGCCATCGTGTCGTGATCGTCGAACCGACGACCGGTCGCCCGCTCGGTCCCGACCGCGTGGGTGAGGTGTGGTTCGCCGGTCCCAGCGTCACATCCGGCTACTGGCGCAGGCGTGACGAGTCGGACGACGTCTTCGGCGCGGTCCTCGCCAACGGCGGTGAGCCGTTCCTGCGCACTGGAGATCTTGGCTTCCTGCGCGATGGCGACCTCTACCTGACCGGCCGCCGCAAGGACCTGATGGTGGTCCGGGGACGGAACATCTACCCCGCGGACGTCGAAGAAGCGGCGCAGGCCGTGGACTCGCGCCTGCGGCCCGGTTGCGGCGCGAGCTTCCTGGCCGACGGCGACAGCTCGAACCTGGTGCTCGTTCAGGAGACCAGCGAGCAGGACGACGCCGAACTCGCCGAACTCGCGTCGGCCGTTCGGCGGGCCGTGTTCGAACGACTGGAGGTCGGCGTCGACGACGTGGTCTTCATCCGGCCTCGGTCGGTCGCCAAGACGTCCAGCGGCAAACTGCGTAGGCACGCGTGCCGCGCGGACTATCGCGCCGGTGCACTCGATGTGGTGTTCCCGTTGCGGGGCACCGGATCCCGCGTCGAGCCGGCGGAGGCGTAGGACGTGAGCATGCGGCCTGACGCACTCCGTTCGTGGCTTGCCGACCGGGTCCGTGAACGAGCGGACCTGGGGTCGGCCGATGTCGACATCGACCTGCCACTCGCCGGTCTTGGCATCAGTTCGGTGCTGGCCGCGGAACTCGCCGCCGACCTGTCGGCGTTGACCGGCACCGAGGTGCATCCGGCGGTGTTGTTCCAGTACCCCACCATCCGTACCCTCGCGGACGCCCTTGGCGGCGAGGTGTCCAGCAAGCGGCGGCCTGCTCCGCCGCCGCCCGGCGGGGACGCGATGGCGATCATCGGAATGTCCGCCCGGGTGCCGGGCGCGGACTCGGTGGCCGAACTCTGGACCCTGCTGCGGGAAGGTCACGATCCTGTCGGCGAGGTGCCGTCGCGACGCTGGCAGCTGGACCCGGAGTCGCTGACCGATGCCGAGCGGGGTGTGCGCTTCGCCGGCCTGCTGGCCGACATCGAGTCGTTCGACGCGGAATTCTTCCGGGTGCCGTACGCGGAAGCCGTCCGGATGGACCCGCAACAGCGACTGCTGCTGCAGGGCGCATGGGAGGCGCTGGAGGACGGTGGCCAGGTACCCGCAGATCTGGCCGGCACCCGCACAGGTGTCTACGTGGGCATCTCCAACAACGACTACGTGCGGCGGCAACTGGGGTCGCCGCAACACGTGCACGGCCTGACGCCCACGGGGAACGCGCTGTCGGTCGCCGCCAATCGGCTGTCGTACATGTTCGACCTGCGCGGCCCAAGCCTCGCGGTGGACACGGCCTGTTCGTCATCCCTGGTCGCCGTTCACCTCGCGATGCGGGACCTCCGAGCGGGCATGTGTGAGCTGGCGATTGTCGCGGGTGTCAACCTGCTGGTCGAGCCGGACGCCTCGCTGGCGTTGGCCAGGGCGGGCATGCTCGCGCCGGACGGCCGCTGCAAGCCCTTCGACGCTGCGGCCAACGGGTACGTCCGGAGCGAGGGTTGCGTCGTCGCGGTGCTCAAGCCTCTTGATCGCGCACTGGCCGACGGCGACCGCGTATACGCCGTCGTGCTGGGCAGCGACGTCACTCAGGACGGTCGCACCAACGGTCTCACGGCACCGAACCCGGCGGCCCAGGAGGATGTCCTGCGCCGTGCCTACGCCGACGCGCGGATAGAACCCTCCGCCGTGCAGTACGTCGAATGTCACGGCACGGGAACTCTGCTCGGTGATCCCATCGAGGCACGCGCGCTCGGCACCGTCGTCGGTGCGGGCCGACCGGCGCACCAGCCGTGCCTGATCGGTTCGGTGAAGTCCACCCTGGGCCATCTGGAGTCGGCAGCGGGGCTCGCCGGGCTCGTCAAGCTCGCGCTCAGCCTGCACCACGGGTCCATCCCCGGCACACTGCACTTCCGGTCGGGCAACCCGCACATCGACTTCGCGGGACTCGGCCTTGAAGTCGTCGCCGACGCCCATGACTGGCCGGCGGGCGACCGGCTGGCCGCGGTCAGCAGCTTCGGCTTCGGCGGGACCAACGCGCACGTGGTGCTCAGCGGAGCCCCGACCGGTGCGCGTCGCGTCGCCACCGGACAGTCCCACCATGGACCGTACGTGTTGCCGGTTTCGGCCCGACACCCTGAGTCGCTGGTGGCAGCCGCGCATGGCCTGGCGGACCGGCTGGCCGGGACGGACGTCCGTGATCTTCCCGCGGTGGCCTCGGCCCTGTCGCTGCGTCGCACCCATCATCAGTGGCGCCACGCCGTTGTCGGCAGCAACGTCGACGAACTCGTCGCCCAGTTACGCGAGATCGAGACGAACCGGCCCGCCACGTCCCAGCCAGACCGCCGCCTGGTGTTCGCGTTCCCCGGCCAGTCGGAACACTCGCCCGAGGCACTGCTCGCTCTCGCGGACACCATGCCCCTCGTCGCGGCGACTCTTCGTCGCTGTAGTGAGATCATCGAGGACGAGGCCGGGTGGAACCTGCTGGACGTGCTGGCCCAGCCGGACGCCGATGAGGTGCTGCGAGCGGACACCACACAGGCCCAACCGGCGACCGTAGCCACTCAACTCGCGCTCGCCGCCGCCTGGCGAAGCCTCGGGCTGCGCCCGGACGGGGTGATCGGCCACAGCCTGGGCGAGGTGTCGGCCGCGGCCGCGGCCGGGGCCTTGTCGCTGGACCAGGCCTTGCGGGTAAGCCTGGTCAGGGGACGGGTCATCAAGACCGTGACCGGAACGGGCCGCATGCTGGCGATGGCGATCGGTCCCAGGAACGCGGAGGACATCGTCACCGCGGCCGCCGGCCGGATCGCTGTCGCGACGGTCAACGGCCCCGCATCGGTGGTGCTGGCGGGTGACTCCACCACGCTCGAACAGGTTCGCGCACGGGCCGAGACGGACGGAATCCTGGCACGATGGGTGCCGGTGGACTATCCGTCGCACAGCCCGTGGATGTCCGGCGCGGCGGCTGATCTCACCGCGGCGCTCGCCGACCTGGAGCCGGCAACGCCGGTCATCCCGTTCTGGTCTTCGGCCACAGGGGGCGCGTTCACGGGCCTCCTCGACGCGGCCTACTGGGGTGACAACCTGCGCCGCCCAGTGCGTTTCGCCGACGCCGCCGGCGACATGCTGCGGGCAGGGCCGGTCACGGTCGTGGAACTCGGCACCCATCCCGTCCTGCGCACTCCGCTCGCCCAACTCGCGGCCGCGGCAGGGCGGCCGGATCTGGCCTTTGTGGCGACCATGGACCGTGGTGTCGAACCGTCACGATCGTTCCGCGCCGGGTTGGCGCGACTCTACGAACTGGGCGTGGATCCACAGTGGGACCAGGTGGTCGGCCCATCAGACTACGTCCCCGTGCCGACCTACCCGTGGCGCCGCAAGCGCTACTGGCTGCCCCGCCCCGCCACCCGGACCAGCGGTGGCCGGGGTGGGCATCCCCTGCTGGGCCGGCGGCTCGACCTGCCCGCACCCTCGGGACGCCGAAGCGACCGGTGGGAGCTGGAACTGACCGGCGAGCCACCGTCCATAGTGGCCGGGCACGTGGTTGCCGGCCAGGCTGTGTTGCCCGGCGCAGGCTATCTGGAGATGGCCCTGGCGGCGGGGCGGCAGTTGGGCATCAAGGGACCGATCGAGATCCGGGACGCGCGGTTCAGCGCGTTCCTCCCGCTGTCTGACGGGTCTGGGACAGTGCAGACCATCGCCGAACCTAACAGGGACAACGGCTTTACCGTCACTATTATGTCCAAACAGGACGATGGTGACTGGACTGTCAACGCGACGGCGACCGTCGCGCCCGCTGAGGTTGTGCCGACGACCGTGCCCGACCCGGCCACCGCTCGAGCCACCTGTTTCCATCCCCTCTCACCATCCCTGTTCTACGAGACACTCCGCGCGGTCGGCCTCGACTACGGCACCGGATACCAACTGCTGAACGACATCTGGTCGGGTGCGGGCATGGCCGTGGCGACGTTGGCAGCCGCTCCCGACCCCGAACAGTCCTGTGTGGTCGACCCCAGATCACTGGACGGCGCGCTTCAACTGCTCGCCGCGGCATCGCGGGTCGCGCCCGACACCCGACCGGTCCTACTCGGGGTACGACGCCTCGTGGTGGACGCGAACTGGCCCACGTCCGGTGAAGTGTCCGCCGTCGCCAGGCTTGACGACACTGGCGCCGCGATCTTCGTGGGCCAGCAAGCCGTTCTGACGGTCGACGGCATTGCGGTCGCGGCAGCCACGCCCCCCGTCGCCGACGCTCACAGTCACGAGCTGCACTGCTACGACATCGTTTGGCGCCAACAAGAGAACGACCAGACGCAAGCGCGTGAGCTGGACGGTTCGGCCTGGGTACTCGCCGGGGCGGGAGACGTCTCCGACGATCTCGCCGCTCGACTGCGTGCGGCAGGCGCCACGGTGCGAACTCTCGACCGCCACAACACCGACTTGGCCAGGACGTTCGCCGACGTACATCACTCCGGCGCCGTCGATGTCGTCTACGTCGCCGGTGTCGCGGCGGTCCCGGACGTTCGCGAGACCACCGAGGAGATCACCGAACTCGCCGCGCTGATCAAGGCGGCGTCGTTCGCCGACGTAGAGGTGCGCGGGCTGTGGGTCGTCACGGCTGGTTGCCAGGATGTCGGCGGCGCGACGCAACCTGTCCGGCCTGGTCCAGCCGCTCTGTGGGGTCTGGTGCGCGCCCTGCCGTTCGAGAACGCCACCCTGCGGGCGTACTGCGTGGATCTGGACGCGTCGCCGACTGAGAACTCGATGACCGGGCTGTTGGCCGAACTGCGCGCGCCGTCGACCGAGACCGAGATCGCCTTGCGCGATGGCCGACGCTATGTGGCCAGGTTCGTCACGGCTCCGGCTCTTGACGGCGGCGACGCCGATCCAGGCATCGAACCCGTACAGCCCGGCGCGAGCTACCTCATCACCGGCGGCTACGGCGCGATCGGGCTACGTGTCGCGCATTGGCTCGCCGCTCTTGGCGCCGCCCACATTGGACTAGTCGGTCGCACGCCACCCGGGGAGCAGGCGCGCGAGACTCTCGCCGAGCTCGAACGAGATGGCCCGAAAATACACCTCTTTCTCGGCGACATCGCCGATCCGGGCACCGCCGAGAGCGCCGCCGCCGAACTACGGCGGTTCGCCCCCATCAAAGGAGTCGCGCACGCCGCTGGGATTCTTGCCGACGGACCGCTGTTGGACATGCCGGCCGCGGCGATCGAGTCGGTGGTCCGTCCGAAAGTCGGCGGGGCGCTGTGCCTCGACGTGGCCACCGCCAAGGACGACCTTGACTGGATCGTCCACTTCTCCAGCGCGGCCTCGGTGCTCGGTTCACCGGGCCAGGCCAACTACTGCGCCGCCAACGCCTTTCTCGACGCCTATGGTGTCACCCAGCGGACGTCGGGCAGGCGGGCCATCGTGGTCAACTGGGGTGCGTGGGCAGGACCCGGACTCGCCCAGGGCGTCTCCGACGGGCCGCTTCTGGGCGCGTACTCGACGCTTGACCCGGACCAGGGCATCGAGGCGCTGTCGGCGATCGTGCGAGCGGGTCGGCCAAGAACCGTCGTACTCGCCACCGATCTACGGCACTTGGTCCGTCTGTTTCCCGGCGTGGTCGGCGTCGCGCGGTTCAGTGAGCTCACGTCCGCGGACGATGCCGTGCTGTACGGCTTCGGGCTCGGTTCCCAGCCCTCATCCCGGCCCACGCTGAAACAGTCGTACATCGCGCCCCGAAACGAGTTGGAGCGCCGGATCGTGGGCATCTGGCAGCGGTCGCTCGGCTTCGACCGGATCGGGGTGCACGACGGGTTCTTTGAGCTCGGCGGTGACTCGGTGTTCGCCAACCAGATGGTGCTGGAGGTGAACAGGACGCTGGGTGTCGGCATCACTGCGGCGGACGCGTTCGCCCGTCTCACCGTGGCGTACTTGGCGGAGCTGGCCGAGCAGGACATGCTCAAGCGGCTCGAATCGCTCACCGAGGAAGAAGCCGAGCGTCTGCTGCGTTCCGACGACAGGTGAGTCGCCACTCGGCACTCCACGAACGGGGGAAGGACATGTTGGGGGCGGTCTACCGTGGAGCACACCACGTCGAACTGTGTACGGACCTCGCGATGCCAACCGTCGCGGAGCCCGGGGACGCGGTAGTACGTGTCACCAGATCCGCGATCTGCGGTACCGACCTGCACCCCTACCGGGGTGAGTTGCCTGACTTCGCGGCAGGTACGGTGCTCGGCCACGAGTTCACCGGGGTGGTGGTCGAAGCCGGTGTCGCGGCGTCGGTCAAGCCCGGCCAACGGGTGGTCGGCTCCGACATCGTCGCGTGCGGCCGGTGCCCGATGTGCATCCGGGGCTGGCACTACCAGTGCGCCGACGTCACGCTGTTCGGCTACTCCACGGTGGTCGGTCGATCGTTGGGCGGGGCACAGGCCGAGTACGTGCTCGTCCCACACGCCGATGTCGTGCTCGCGGAGATACCGGACGACCTGACCGACGAGCAAGCACTGTTCACCGGGGATGTGCTCGCCACCGGCTATCAGGCGACTCTGGCCGCCGGCATGGCGCCCGGCGACACCGTTGTGGTCGTGGGTGGTGGGGCTGTGGGCCTGACGGCGGGGCTTTGCCTGCGCGTGACTGGCGCCGGCGCGATCGTGATCGCCGAGTTGGCCGCGGAACGGCGTCAAGCGGCCGCCCAACTCGGGTTCCTGTCGTCCCACCCGGATGAGCTGCCCGGCCTGGTCGCCCAACTCACCCGTGGCGCGGGCGCACCTGTCGTGGTGGAGGCCGTGGGGACCGACGCCGCTCTTGGGCTGGCCCTGTCCGTGGCTGGGCCCCAGGCCACCGTGGTGTCAGTCGGTGCCCACCATGGCGTCGCGTTCCCGTTCCCCACCGGAGCCGCGTTCGCCCGTGAGTTGACCGTGAAGTTCGTCGTGGGCAACCCCATTCGGGTGCGTGACACCTTGTTCCGGCTGATCGCCAGTGGTCGGCTCGACCCGACCGCCGTGGTGTCCCATCGACTTCCGCTCACGGACGTGGTCAACGGCTACGACCTCTTCGACCGGCAGGAGGCGACCAAGGTTGTTCTCGTCCACGGCTGAGCGCCGCGACCTGCTGGGACACCACCGATGACGAGCCTGTCACCGGCGCACGCCATCCTGCTCGCCGGCGGTCGCGGTACGCGGCTGCACCCGTACACGCTGACCAGCCCCAAGCCGCTGATCAGCATGGACCGCTGGACGATACTGGAGATCATCATCCGGCAGCTGCGGTCGTTCGGGGTGACCAGGGTGACTCTCTGCGTCTCCCACCTCGCGGAGATGATCATGGACCAGTGCGGCGACGGGAGCCGCTTCGGCGTCACGGCCGACTACTGCGTCGACATGGACCCGAGAGGCACCGCAGGACCACTCGCCTCGGTGGTTGACTGGACCGAACCGGCCGTGGTGATGAACGCGGACATTCTCACCCGGATGAACTTCGCGGACCTCTACGCGCACCACACCGCTGGTTCCGCGGTGCTCACGGTCGCCGCCCACGTACAGGACCTCGACATCGACTACGGCCTGGTGCACGTAGTCAACGGACACGTGGTCGACGTGGTGGAGAAGCCGCGGATGGAACTCAACGTGTCGGCCGGCATCTACGTGGCCTCACCCGAGGTCCGCGACCACATCCCGGCCGATCAGGAGTTCGGCATGAACGAACTCATGCAACAGTTGCTGTTGGCGGGCCGAACGGTCAGCGCCTACCGCTTCTCGGAGGACTGGTACGACATCGGCACACCCCAACGGCTCGCAGACGCACGGCGGTCCTTCGCCGCCAAGCCGTCGGCGTTCTTGCGCGAGTCAGTCTCCAGTGACCGCATGCCGGCGACCAAACTGAGCGCCGACCGACCATGACCGAACCGAGGGACAGTTTTCGGATGAGCACAGTGGCCGACCGTTCGACCATCCCAGGACCCCGTGGCCTGGAGATGTGGCGACTCCTGCTGTCCCTCCGACGGGACCCGCTCACGACGTACCTGGGGAGTCACGCCAAGTACGGTGACATCATCCGGTTCCACGAACCGACCGGCGCGCCGTGGGTGTTCATCGCCCATCCCGACATGGTCGCGCACATCCATCAACGCAACCACCGCAACTACGGACGTGGCTCGCTGAGTCAGCCGTTCGCGTTGTTCCTCGGCGACGGCCTGCTGACCAGCGAGCGGGAGACCTGGTCGGTCCGGCGGAGGCTGATGGCGCCCCACTTCCGCGCGGACCATCAGGACGACAGCGTCAAGGCGACGAGGACGGAGACCAGCCGGCTGCTGGACCTGTGGGCGTCCCGGGCGGACACCGCGTTCGACGTCTGTCACGACCTTGAGCGACTGACGTTCCGCATCGTCCTCAGTGGACTATTCGGGATGGACCTCGGTGCCGGCGAAGATCCAGCGCTGCGACAGCTCACCAACGCGCTCACGTTCGTCAGCGCGGAAAGTTTCCGGATGTACCCGTTGCCCGCCGTGGTCACCGCAAGGCGGCGGGCGAGGTTCGCCGCCGACATTCGCGCACTGGACGCCGTCGTGACCACCGCGGTCGAGCGGCGCATCGCCGAGGGACACGATCGCGGTGACCTGCTGGACACTCTCATCGCAGCGGACCTCGGGCCGCGGGTCGTGCGCGACGAACTGCTCACCATGCTGCACGCGGGCCAGCACACCGTCGCCAGCAGCATCGCCTTCACCCTCTATCTGCTCTCCACCCACCAGGACATCCAAGACCAGGTCCACGCGGAACTGGCCAGGTTGGGCGGGCGGCCGCCCGGTCCGGACGACCTGAGCGCGCTGCCGTTCCTGCACCAAGTGTTCTACGAGGTCATGCGGCTCTACCCGCCCGCGTGGGGCGGGGTCCGCGAGGCCCTGGACGACGACGAACTCGGCGGCCACCCCATCCCCGCCGGCACTCCCCTCGTGTTCTCGCAGTACGTCACGCACCGGCATCCCGAATTCTGGCCCGAGGCGAACAAGTTCGAGCCGGGCCGGTTCACCGAAGACGCCAGCAAGGCCCGGCACCGGTACGCGTACTTCCCCTTCGGTGGCGGCCCGCATCTCTGTATCGGCCAGGACATGGCCTTGGTCGAACTGTCCACTGTGGTGGCGATGGTCGTGCAGCGATTTCGCCTCAGTCTCGCACCGGGCGCGACGGTCAAGCCGAAGGCCCTGCTCGACCTCGTCCCCGCCAACGGGGTCCCCCTGGTGCTCCGCCCCCGCCGGGAGAAGCCGTGACCGGCCAACCCGTCGAGAACGACGGCCGCGAACCACCGCGCCCCGACGAGCCGGAACAGGCCCGTCGCGACCAGCGATTTCGCCAGCAAGCCTTGGACAGCCACAGCATCAGCCGAGCGCTTGGGCCGGCGGTCGAGTCGCCTTCGACGATTCCGTTCGGACACGTACGCCTCCGTGGCCAGTTTGTCGCGAACCTCCGCCGCTCGCGCCTCCAACGGCGCCGAGTGCCGGTGCGCGTCCAGATGCAGGCCAGCGACTGCGGACCGACCTGCCTGGCGATGCTGCTGGCGTATCACGGAACCGACGTGGACCTTCCCACGCTGCGCAAGGAGACCAACGCCGGTCGCGACGGGGTGTCCGCGCGCGTACTGCTGGACACCGCTCGCCGCTACGGCTTGACCGGGCGAGGTGTGCGTACGACCGTCGGTGGGCTGCGTGGGTTGCCCGCCGGCAGCATCCTCTTCTGGAACTTCGGTCACTTCGTGGTCCTGGAACGTGCGACACGGGAGTTCGTGGATGTCGTGGACCCCGCTCACGGCCGGCGCCGGATCGCGATCAGCCAGGTAGCCGAGTCGTTCACCGGCGTGGCACTGGAGTTCCAGCCGCCGCTGCCTGGCGCGGGCCGTCCGGTCCGGCGGGAGAAGGCGGACAACCCGTGGCGTTTGCTCCGCCTGTTCTTCCCGACCACCCGCGCGTGGCTTCCGCTCACCGCCACCTCGTTGGTGTTGCTGGCGGCCAACCTGGTGGTTCCGCTCGCCACCGCGTATTTCGCGGACAGCGTACTGCAAGGTCGTTCCACCGTGTCGTCGTCCTTCTTCCTGCTTGCCATACTCGGGCTCCTCGCGGCGTTCTTCCTGCTGCAGACGACGCGGAGTCTGGCGATCCTCATGCTCCAGACAGTGACCGACAAGCGGGTCACGTTGGGTGTGCTCCATCATCTGCTTGCCCTGCCGTACGAGTTCTTTCTCGGCCACAGCCCGGGTGACCTCGCCATGCGGGTACGGACCAGTACCCAACTGAGGCAGGTGCTGACCAGCGCCACGATGTCCAGCATGTTCGACGGCATCCTCATCCTGGTGTACATGGCGCTGCTGCTGATCGCCGACACCGTGCTGGCGCTGGTGGTGATCTCGCTGGCCGTGCTCCAGGTCGCGGTCATGGTGCTGGCCTGGCGTCGGCAGGGCTCGCTCGCCGCCGACGCGTTGGAGGCCCAGTCCCGGGCGCAGAGCGAACTGGTCGAGCTTCTCGACGGCCTGGGCACCCTCAAGGCCACCGGTCTCGACGCCGCGGCGGCCGAGCGGTGGAGCCACAGCCTGGTCGAGGAGATCAACAGCCGGGTGCGGAGCAAGCGCAACCTGTCCCTGTGGACCGGCGGCAGCCTCAGTGTCCAGTTCGGAGCGCCACTCGTGGTGTTGCTTGTCGGTTGGCTACGGATCGCGAACGGAGCTCTTTCACTGGCCGAGGTTCTCGGCTTTTCCGCGCTGGCAATGGGGTTGTTCGTGCCGCTGGCCAACCTGGTCCAGTCTGGACTGCAGCTGTCCGAGCTCGGCGCGACGTTGTCGAGAATGGGTGACATCCTCAACACGCGGCCGGAGAACGATCGCGCGAACCTGGTCGAGGTGCGAGAAGTCCGCGGCGGAATGGACCTTCGCGACGTCGGGTTCAGCTATCCCGGTGGCTCCTCCCCCGTGCTCAGCGACGTCAACCTCAGGGTGCGGCCGGGAGAGTTCGTCGCCGTGCTCGGCCCGTCGGGGTGCGGCAAGTCGACCCTGGCGATGCTCGTCGCCGGGCTGTACCTGCCGAGCTCGGGTCAGGTGCTCGTGGACGGCGTGGCCACTGACGAGGTGGACCGGTCCAGCCTGCGTGCGTCCATCTCGTTCGTCAACCAGGACACCAGGCTGTTCGCCGGGTCGATCAGGGACAACATCGCCTGGGGCACCGATGGCCTGACCGACGAGGAGGTCAAGGTCGCGAGCAAACTCGCGGGCATTCACTACACGATCATCAACATGCCGATGGGCTACGACACCCTGCTCGGGCCTGGCGGGACCGGCCTGTCCGGCGGGCAACGCCAGCGCGTGGCGCTGACCAGGGCGCTGGTGCGCAAGCCGAAGCTGCTGGTGCTGGACGAAGCCACCAGCGCGCTCGATCCGCAGATGGAGGAGCGGATCTTCACGGGCCTGCTCGGCCTCGGCTGCACCCTGGTGGTGATCGCGCATCGGCTGACGAAGTTGGAGGCCGCCGACCAGATCCTCGTGTTGTCGAACGGCCGGATCGTCCAACAGGGCACGCACAGCGCCTTGCGGGACCAGCCGGGTCCCTACTCCTCGCTGGTCGGCCACCCACGCGACAAGACCGAGGATGCCAGGTGACGAGGCCGAGCCGGTATGTGCGAAGTGCCGGTCGCGAGCCAGACAACCCGATCTGGTGGCCGGTATCTCGCGTCGCGGCCGAGATCGCGGCAAAACGTCTGTCAGCCCGTGAGTTCCTTGCCCTGCTGCGCGATCGCGTCGAGCGGCACAACAGCGCGCTGGGCCTTGTGGTAACGCTCGATGAGCGTGCTGCTTCCGCCGCATGGGCGGCGGACGAAGCGGTCGCACGCGGCGAGCCTGTCGGACCGCTGCATGGCGTCGCGATGACCGTGAAGGACAGTTTGTCCACGGCCGGACTGCGCACTACGGGCGGTACTCCCGACCTCGCGACACATGTACCCGATGAGGACGCTCCAGTGGTGGCTGCCCTGCGCCACGCGGGCGCGATCATCTTCGGCAAGACCAACATGCCGGAATACGCCGCGGATGTCCAGACCGGCGGTGCCCTGTTCGGTCTCGCGCGCAACCCTTGGCATCCCGACTACACGACCGGCGGCTCCTCCGGCGGCTCGGCGGGCGCGGTGGCGGCCGGTTTCACGCCCGTGGAACTCGGCTCCGACGTCGCCGGGTCCATCCGCATCCCGGCCGCGAACTGCGGAGTGCTCGGGCACAAGCCCAGCTTCGGCATCGTGTCCATGCACGGGCACGTGCCGCCGTTCCCGCACAAGCACGCCACGCCCGACATGTCCGTGGTCGGACCTATCGCGCGGACCGCGCGGGACGTCGAGATCGTCCTGGACGTGGTCGCCGGGCCGCATCCGTTCGACCGTCCCGCATGGCATCTCACGCTGCCGAAATCACGTCCCTTACGCAGGGTCGCTGCCTGGTTCGACGCCCCGTACTGCCCAGTCGACGCCGAGGTGCGGAACGCACTCGCGACGGCGGCAGCGGCGCTGGTCGCCGACGGCATCAGCGTCGACGTCGGCAGTGCCGCGGAGCTCGGTCTGGACATTGACCTCGCCCGCAACGACGAGGTGTTCCGCCGGCTGCTGACCGCGGTGGCGTCCGGCGGCTACAGCGATGCCCTGATCGAGGACATCGCCGTGGGGCGACGCCCGGTGAGCGCGGAACTGGGAGCCGAATACGTAGCCCAGCGGCATCGACACTGGCTCGTCGCCAACGAACAACGCGCCCAGTTCCGGTTGCGCTGGCAGGAGTTCTTCGCCAAGTACGACGCGATCCTGCTGCCCGTCACACCCAACCCGGTCAGTGAGCACGACAGCAGGCCGTTCGAGGACCGGACGATCGTGGTGAACGGTGTCCCACGACCCTACTGGGACCAGATCGTGTGGTCTGGGCTAGCCAGCGTCAGCTACCTGCCGAGCACGGCGGTGCCAGTCGGCTTGGACACCCGTGGGCTTCCCTTGGGGATCGCCGTGGTTGGTCCCTATCTGGCGGACCGCACAACGCTGGCCCTGGCGGGGCGCCTCGCCGACCTGCTGCCACCCCTGACGGCGTGAGCGGCTACATGCCGCGCTTACTGAGCTTGCGTAGCGGGATGGTGGACATGATCTCCCGCTGCTTGCCGAGAGGATCGAGCTCCAACCGGCACTCGGCGTCCAGGATCATCGTCGGCCTGCTGTCGAGGTCGTACCGCGGCCAGTCCGGCAGCCCGTCGTGCCGCGGGTCACCGGTTCGCGCGAACGACACCAGTGCCGTGCTCATCTTCGCCGCGAGTTCGTACCGCTCAGGCCCGCCGTGGGTGATCGGCGCGGAGTCGACATTGTCGAACCAGAACGGCGCGTCGACGATGTGCGTCGACTTGTACTTCCCTCCTGCCGCAGGACTTTCCCAGCGGAAGAAGTAACAGAACACGGGTGTCGTCGAGTACCTGACCTTGTTCTCGGCGAGCCGCAGGACCGGGATCCTGGTCGTCTCCGCCCAGAGGGTCAGCAGCCGGTCGGCCGGGCTCACGTCGGGGTGTTCGGCCTGGTAGAGGCGAAGCACGTCCTCGGCGACGTCACCGAGCATCCCGAACAGGATGTCGTCGATGACGTCGTCGGACAGCCCGGCCACGATGTCCACGCCCAGCAATGTCATCTCGTCCTTGGTGCTGCCGACGACCATCGGCACGTCCGGGGTGTGCCCGCGTTCGATGGCCGAGAACACGTTCTCCGGCAACACCACGCCGTCGAGGACCGGCCCGAGTCGGAAGGTGCCGCCGAAGTGGAACTGGCCGCCCGTCTTCGCGCCCGCCTTGATGTGCGCCATGATCAGCCGTCCGGCACTCACCTCGTGCAAGCGGCTCAGGTCGGGGGGCGTGCAGCCGACCTCGTGCAGCACCGCCTCGGCTGTTCGCGTGGCGTCCTCCGGCAGGATCCCCAGCGAGCCACCGGCGCTCACCGAGAACGCCTTGTGGTACAGGCCCCGTGCGGCCGGCATGGCCAGCAGCGCGTTGACCGCGCCTCCCCCGGCCGACTCGCCCATCAGCGTGACATTGTCAGGATCGCCACCGAAGCCCGCGATGTTGTCCTTGACCCACCGCAGCGCGCCGACGACGTCCAGCAGGCCCACGTTTCCCGCGCTCGCGTACTGTTCACCGCCGAGTTCGGCCAGGTGCAGGAAGCCGAGCACACCCAGCCGGTACGTCGGCGACACCACCACGACATCGCCACGGCGAGCGAGGGCGGCTCCGTCGAAAATGGACCAGGCGGCCCAGCCGAACAGGAACGCACCCGGATGCAGGTTCACGATCACCGGACGCTTGCCGGCCGCGTCCAGGCCGGTGGTCCACACGTTCACCGTGAGCATGTCCTCGCTCTGCTTGTGCGAGGCCGGCGCGTCGAACAAGTCGACCAGCGTGTCGCCCTCCTGCGGCCGCAGCGCCCGTGGTGCCTGCGGACACGCGGGTCCGAACTCGATGGCTTCGCGGACACCGGTCCACGCGGCCGGTGCAGTGGGCGGCTGGAACCGGTTCGCACCCCCGGTGGGGCCGCCATACGGGATGCCCTTGAACATGTGGACGTCGTCCACAGTGACACCACGCACCTTGCCGGCGGCGGTGTCCACGACCGGGCCGCCCGTCATCTGGTGATCCACTACTTCCCCCTCGGCATGTCCTGGGTGGTCTTCGGCACGGGTGTGGGCTGGTGCGACCAGTTCGCCGCGAGTTCGGCGAGTGCCCGGCGATCCACCTTCCGGTTGGCGTTCAACGGGAACTCGGGCAGCGCCCAAGTCCATCGCGGCACCATCTCCCACGGAAGCACGTCGGCCAGCCGGTCGGTCACCGCCTGTGTCGGCAGCGGGTCGCCGACGTAGAACAGAGCCAGTTCGCCCCGGCCGTCATGGGCGAATTCCACCGCCACGGCGTCGTCGACGCCGAGTTCACCGCGCGCGACGACCTCGATCTCGGCCGGCTCGACCCGGTTGCCCCGGATCTTCACCTGGTGGTCCACCCGGCCGAGATAGGCGAGGCCGGCGCCGGCCATCCGGCGGACCAGGTCACCGGTCCGGTACCAGCGACGGCCGGCATGGTCGACGAACCGGCCAGTGTCGTCGGCCGGATCCAGGTAGCCAGCGAAAACCTGGTCCCCGGCAACGCAAAGCTCACCCTGCTCGGTGGTGACGGCGCCGTCCTCACCGAGCAGGATGCCCGCCAAGCCGGGGTACAGCTTCCCGATGGGGACGATGTCGTTCACGCACACCTCGCGGGAGTGGTCCGGCTGCCATCGGTACGCGCTGCACGCGATGGTGAGTTCCGTTGGTCCGTACAGGTTCTCCACAGTGGACTTGTCCGCGGCCAGCTGCCAGTCCGTCGCGGCACGCCCGGTCAAGGGTTCACCGCAGAACAGGCTCCAGCGCAGCGACGGCATGCTGCGTTCCGTCAGCCCACCTCGACGGCGCACGATGGGGATCGCGCTGGGCACCGAGAACCACACGGTAAGCCCTTGGTCCCGCACGAACCGCGGCAGGTCGGCGAGAACCTGTGGCGGAGTGCTCACGCTGGCAGCGCCGGCACCCCAGGCCATGAACAGGTCGAACATCGCCAGGTCGAACGTGGTGTCGAAGGTCTGCGACAGCACATCCTCCGTGGTCAGGGCATAGCGCTCGTGGTTGACGGCCAAGAAGTGATCGACGTTCGCGTGCGTCACCGGCACGCCCTTGGGGCGGCCCGTGGACCCGGAGGTGAAAAGCACGTAGGCGATGTCCTCGGCTCGGCACGGCACTGGCGAGGTCAACGCCTGAGCAGGGTCCGGACGTACCCCTCGGGCGGCGATCGCGGTCTCTGGATCGGGTACCAGTATCGGCATCCCAGCGAACAGAGCCGCCGACTCGGCCGCGATCTGAAGCCCCCACCGGTCGGCGATCACGGCGTCGAGCGCCGCCGCTTCGGCCATGGCCGCCGTCCGCCGGACCGGGAAGTCCGGGCTGAGCGGCACGACCGCCGCCCCGGCGTACAGGGCGGCGAGGATGCCGACCCGTGCCTCGAAAGTGCGCCCCGCCAGTACTCCAACGGCACCGGGGGACCCCTTGGCGGCGAGCAACGTCCCTGCCCAGATGAGGGCCGTCTGATGGATCTCCTGGTACGTCCAGGACTCACCGCCGATGCGCAGAGCTGGACGGTACGGCGCCGCCGCAAGACCCCTCAGGAACCAGTCGGGCAACGTCCGGGACGGCGATCCGGCCGGCGGCACGCTCACCAGTCGACAGACGCTGACTCGCAAAGACCGATCCGTTCCAGGAACTCCATCGTGTGCGCCATGAGTTCGCGATGGATCGCCTTGCGCGCCGGGTCAGCGGTGAGGCGTGAACGCAACCCGTGCGGATCCGGGAGCCCGGCATCCGCGTAGGCACGCGAGTTGTACAGGGCACGCAGGCACATGGTGATGTAGCGCCCGAGATAGTCACCGGCCTTGCGGACCTCGTCGCGGCCGACGGTGTCCGCCGCCTCTTCGCTCAGTGCGCGCATCATCTGCCTGCCGAACGCGATGTGCCGCGACTCGTCGCGATGATGCACGTCGTTGATCTGTTGAACCAGCGCCGGCAGCCGCTCGTCCTTGGCCATGCGGGCGTTGAACACGTCGCACAGCTCCTCGGCGATGAGGATGCGGCCGAACACGATGACATCCCGCAACACGTCCTGCTCCGGTCCGTCGCCGAAGATCAGCTTCTTCGGCTCGTAGATCTTGCCACCGTACCGCTGGCAGAAGGTGGCGAAGAACCACATGTGTTCGTTCTCTTCATGGATGAAGTCGTGGAAGAACTCCGAGAGCCCCGGGTAGCGGGTGGTGTAGATGCGGTTGGCCACTTCGCCGATGAGCTCACGGATCAGGTGCACGTTCATGCTGAAGAAGTTCACCGACTCCCAGTGCGCGAGCCGCAGCCGCTGGGGCTCGGACAGTTCGTCCCAGGCGTCGGTGCCGTAGCACGTCATCAGTTCGGGCGCGATCCAGTACCGGTCTTCCGCCAACGACTCCGGCCACTCGAACAGCTGGTAGACGTTGTAGTGCTGCTCCCTGGACAGCTGGCTCAACCGGCTCGCGATCTCGTTGAGGCGGCTCCGTGCGGTCAATCTTGGCTCCTATTCCCGGACCTTGACGTCCACGAGCGTGGGATCCACGGTACACAGCAGCTCCCAGATCGCCCCTGGCGTGGCGAACGCGGCCGGGCTGAGCAGTTCCTGGGGGATGTCCAACCGGAACTCGTCCTCAAGGGCCACGATCAACTCGACGATCTGGATGGAGTCGATGCCCAGCTTGAACAGGCGAGTGTCCGGGTCGAGCGGCACATCCTCGCCAAGCATCTTGCTGCTCGACCGCAACACGTTCTCGAACCTAGGTGACCACGATGCCATTCACATCTCCCGACTTGCCCGCGTGACCGAGACTCGCCGCCGTGCGCTCGGGGGCATCGGATGATGTTCGGACCAGCTCAACCCCCATGACGTTCCGGCAGCCGCCCCCTCTCTCCTGACCGCAGTGTTCACCAAGCTACCACCGACACCCTGAGGTAATCGAGATCCTGCTTGGCGGATCACGGCTGTCGCGATCGTGATCCGCGGGACCCGCCCTGGTCCACCATCGCGTAGACCCGAACGGGAAAAGTGCCCATACCGGCGATCGCGACCGGCGCGGCGTGCAGCCGGAACCCGTCCGGCGGCAGGTGCTCAAGGCCGCACATGTGTTCCACGATCGGAATGCCCGCGGCCAGCAACCCGGTGTGCGCGGGGCGACTGTGGTCCGACATGTCGTCGATGTTGACCGAGTCGATGCCCACCACGGCTGGTCGTCGCTGAACCAGCCAGGTCACCGCGTCCCGGGTGAGGAACGGATGGTCGCCGTCGGTGTAACGGGTCGTGCCCCAGAACCGTGACCAGCCGGTGCGGATCAGCACCGCCCGCCCCGCGACGTCCGTACCGCCAAAGGTGCTCTCGTCGATCGCGACCCGGTCCACATCCGACGCGTCGACCACCACGCCGTCGACGTCGACCACCTGGGACAACGGGAAAGTGGCGAGGTCGTGGCCGTCGGCGTACCGGTGGAACGGGGTGTCAAGGTACGTACCCGTGTTGGCGACCATCGTGATCCGGCCGATCTGGAACTCGGTTCCTGGCCCGTAGCGCGCTCGCGAGTCCGCGCGGGACAGATGGTCGACGATCTCCGGTCCGGGCAGCCCGGGATAGGTGATCATGCCCGACCGGACAACATGACTCAGGTCGACCACTCGCCGCCCGTGCTCTCGTGTCTCTGCGGCCGCCATTCGCGCCTCCTCCCTCCCCGGGCATGGCTACCCGGTGGTCGCCGGCCAGTCCAACCGTGGGTCGAAGATGTCGCGAAGCTCGTCCCAAGACGGCTCCGACGACGGGTCCGGCGGCAGGGGCACGTCCCGCAGCCGCCGGTACACCTCCTCGGGCGGACGCCAACTGTCGCCGGTCGCGGCCCGCCAGTCGCGGAACGCGTAGTACCGGCTCTCCACGAACTTGGTCGCCAGCTCGCGCACGCTCAGCCCGTCAACCACCTTCTTCTGTTGCCGCACGATGGAGACGATCGCGTCGCTCATCGCCCTGGCCGCCGAAACGTCGGCCACGGTAGCTCCGTCGACGTCAAGGCTCGTCGCCGTTGTGGACGCGAGCAAGGCATTGCGGTGCAACAGATGGTTGAAAATGTCGATGCTGAACTCGTCAGTGTCGTCGTGCAGTGTGCTGAGCCGGATGGTCCGGCAGGGCGGCACGGGCAGTTGCGGCCACAGCACGCCCGGCGAGATGTCGAAGAAGTCACGCACCACCAGCACTCGCGACCAGCCGTCGGGTCCTGTCACCTGATAGGGCCCGTGGATGACGAATGAGATGTCCGTCCACCCGTAGAAGTGGAGGGACCAGACCAACGACTGCGCCGCGCCGGACAGGGCGAACGCCGCCTGGGCCAGTTCGCGACCGTCGACCGTGGTCGCGTCCCACCACCGGGCCGTTCGAGCGAATTCTGACGCTTCGCCATCGGTGAGGAGGCGGTGGGTGCCGTCGCGGCAGAACACGTCGCCGCTTTCCCGTTCGGCGAGGCCAGCGAACACGGTGTCGACGAAGTCGAGTCTCTCGGCCACTGGCAGACCGGCGTCCTTCATACCGGGCACCAGGTCGAGCATAAGCGATTTCGCCGAACTGGCACTGGGGTACAACGCGACGATCTCGGCCGGCCCCAAGCCCTTGGCCCGCAGCGTGTGCAGCCTGCGCACGAGATCGACAGCCTCGACATCGGAGTAGTACGGGGCGATCCGCGCGACATGCAGAGGCCACGGGACGATCTGCCCCGCGTTGTCGAACGCCGTGCGAACGGACTCCAAGAAAGCGTCGACCGACAGGCCGATCGTCGGCTCAGTCAACCGCGAACACCTCGCCCGTGTCGCCATCGACCATGATGAGCGCCCCGTCCTGGATCGTGCTGGTGCCATCCCGAGTGCTGACCACAGCCGGGATACCGAGTTCCCGGGCCAGGATCGCGGGATGGGACGTGAGTCCACCGAGATCGGTCACCAGCGCCACCGCGTGCTCCACGAGATCCGCGAACGACACCGGGTCGGTCAGCACCGTCACAAGCACCTCACCGGGCTCGACTGGACGGAGCTTGTCCCGCATCACGCACGCCCGGCCACGCGCCTGGCCCCCGCTGGCGGCGATCCCCTTGGCCACCGGCCTCATGATGTCCCACCTCGTTTCGATACCCGCGTCCTCGATGACTTCCCCACCGTCGTCACGGGTCGTGCCTGCACCACCCACAGGCCGCGGTCGTCGACCGCCCATTCCACGTCCTGCGGACCGCCCAACTGGGTCTCGACGCTCATCGCCAGACGCGCCGCCGCTCGTAGCCACGCTCCCGTCCGCTCGTCCACATCGGTGAGGCGCTCGTCGTCGAACCCGTCCGGCCGTCGAGGCAGAACGTACGAACCAGCTGGCATGCCACCGGACACCAGCGTGTCGCCGGTGCCGTGGGTGTACTCCAGCACCAGCTCGGACGCGCCGGTGACCGGGTGACAGGTGAAGCAAACCCCGGACAGGAACGGCTCAAGCTGCTCCTGCACCAGCACTGCCATCGCGCGGGGTATCGGGACGCCTAGACGACGGGCGTAGGCGTGCGCGGAAGAACGGTCCGCGGACGCGGCCACGCGCCACACCGCGGCCGGAACTTCGTCGTAGGGCACGTTCAGGTCCGTGCCGAACTGGCCCGCGAAGCTGGCCAGTGCCGAGTCCTCGGCGACCGCCGAACTGCGTACCGCGAAGGTCCGGCAGTTGGTCCGCATCCCTTCACGGACAAGTGCTTCAACGGCCTTCTCGGACAGTTCACCGGACCGGCGCAGCTGGTCCGCTCGGAGCGTCACAACCCAGCCTGGCGGCACCGGGAAGCCCAGCCGCAACAGCCTGGCCAGGTTCGCGGCCTTACCGCCGACGTCGCGGGAGTCGGCGGTCGCCAAGGGCACAAGAAGGCCGTCCTTCGACGCGGCCGAACCTGACAAGAGCCCCCCAAGGACGCACGGCATCACGATCTGGCGGTGTGACTCATCGGCATCGTAACCCACCTCCGCCGCCGCGGCCGAGAATGATCCTCAGCGGGCCGATATCTCCCACAACGCGTTCGCGACCTATAGACTCGCGGCCATGAGCCATGGGGGGCGGGGGCTTCGGCACTATGCACGCGAGGGCGAGCCGTACGACGACGTCCAGTCCACTTCCCTCGTCGCCATGCTCCGGAAGCACGCGATGTCCCGAGGGGACGAGCCGGCGTTCCGGGTGTATGACGGCTCGACATGGGAGCAGGCGACCTGGCGGGAATTCGGTGACCTGGCCGCGGCGAGCGCAATCAGAGCCGCGAACGAGTTCCCGGCCGGTCGGCCGGCTCTGGTCCAGCTCGACAACAGCATCGTGTCGCTGGCCGCCCTGGTCGGACTTGCGGCGGCCGGCGTCGACCTCGCGGTGTTCGAGGCGGAGAGTTCCCTGTTACGGGACGACAGGTCCGCGTTACACGAACTCGGGGCTGACACGGTCGTCGGAACTGCCGATGTGCCAAGCCGTTACCGCGTCCTGCCGGCCGGCGAACTGACCCGGCCCAGCACCGAACGGGACACGCTCGCCGCCATCGCGCGGCTGGAAAACCGGAACGCCGCCGTCTGGCAGTCCACGTCAGGCTCGACCGGCGAACCCCGACTGGCCCGGCAAACGATCGCGAACCTGCTGCGTGGCGGCGAAATCTACACTGGGCGCTACCACGTGACCGAACAGGACACGGTGGTGGCCGCCGTACCCATGGCGCACTCGTTCGGGCTCGTAGGCGGTCTGATGTGCGCGTTGGTCTCCGGTGCCGCGTTGACCACCTTCACCCGGTTCAGCCCGCATGGACTACGGGCGGCTGTCGAGTCCGGCGCCACCATCGTCCTCGGTACTCCCCTGGTGTACGAACTCACGACCAGGTTGGCCCGACCGGCCACCAGCGACCTGAGGATGGCGTTGTCCTCAGGGGGACCCCTTGACCCCGCAGTGGCCGAGTCCGCGCGGCAACGGCTCGGCTGCCCTGTGTACCCCCTGTACGGCAGCACGGAGATGGGCATCATCGCCAGCCAGTTCCCCAGAACGAAACCTTGGCCGGCAGGGCATGTCGGCGTCGCCGCACCCGGCGTCGAGTTGCGACTGGCCGACCACGACGACGCCGCCTCCGAACTCCTTGTCCGCACAAGCACCATGTTCACCGGCTATTGGGGCGGCGACACCGACGCGTTGGACGACCAAGGCTGGTATCGAACCGGTGATCTGGCAACCATAGCCGCCGATGGCACCGTGACGCTGGTCAGTCGCAAGGACACGTTCATCAACGTCGGCGGCCGCAAGGTCAACCCGGCGCGGGTGGAGCGGCTGATCGGGGGGCACACCGCCGTGGCCGAGGTCGCGGTCTACGGCGTGGACGCGGTCGGCGGCCAGGAAGTATGGGCGGCGGTAGTGCTGTCCAAGCCTTGCTCGGTCGAGGAACTGTCGGCGTACTGCGGCTGCCAGTTGATGGCCTACGAGGTGCCTCATCGAGTTCACGTCATGGACTGGCTGCCGCGCAACGGGATGGGCAAGATCGATCGCGGCCGGCTGCCCAGGCTGGCTTGATCCGTGGAGTCGCTGACGCCGAGCGAAGAAGTGGGGGAGTCATGAAGGTGCTGATCACTTTCGGCGGCTACGCACCGCCCGTGGTCGGCCCGCCGGCCGCCACCCCGACACGCGCTGGGGCGGAACTCATGGCGTTGTGCACCGGTGGCGCCTTGGCGGAGCGCGGGCACCAGGTCGCGGTGCTGACCGACAGTCAGTCACATCTGATCCCACCACTGGTGCCGTGGCCGGTCGACGGCGGCGATCCGCCATGGACGCCGGACGTGGTGCACGCCTTCGACCTGGCGAAGCCGTCGACCGTCCAATCTGGACTTGACGTGGCGCGGCAGTTCGGGACGCCCTTCGTGTTGACACCGTCGAGCGCCCGCAAGGTCTGGCCCGACCCGTCCTTCGGGGACGCCGCGTGTGTCTCGGCCGATCTGGTCCTGGGTCTGACCCCGTCCGAGGTGGACGCGCTCGCGCTGCCGGATCGTTCGTCCGCGCGGCTGGTCGGGATCGGCCCGAGCCTGGCCGCCACGGCCGATCCTGAGACGTTCCGGCGAAAGCTCCCCAGCGATGGCCCGGTTGTCCTGTTCCTGGGCCGGCGAAGCCCGCTCAAGGGCCTGGATGTCCTGCGACTCGCCGCGCCACTGGTCTGGCGCGCGATCCCTGAGGCGATCTTCGCGGTCGCCGGACCGTCGTGGGAGGGAGACGACGGCGGTACCGCACCGGACGACCCGCGGTTCGTAGACCTCGGCGAAGTGGACGTAGGGGCCAAGACCGACGCCATAGCGGGCAGCACCGTGCTGTGCCTGCCCACGCGAGCCGATGTCTTCCCATTGGTGTTCGTCGAGGCGTGGACGCTTGGCCGTCCGGTGATCAGCGGGGACTATCCGGGTGTCGCGGACGTGGTGCGGGCCGGCGTGGATGGACTGATCTGCGACGTGCGACCGGAAGCGGTGGCCGAGGCGATCATCGAACTGCTTTCCGATCCAGCCCGATGTAGACGGTTCGGCGCGGCCGGACGAGCGCGGGCCGAGCGGGAACTCACGTGGGCGGTCGTCGCCGAAGCGGTCGAGTCCTGCTATCGCGAAGTTGTCGGAGTGGGGATCCTATGACGACCGTGCGGCAGGTGCAGTTCAGCGACAACACGATCGGCGAGGAGGAGGTCGCGGCGGTCACGGACGTTCTCACCAGCCGCTGGTTGTCGGCCGGCAAGGTGACGCGCAGGTTCGAGCGGGCGTTCGCCGACGCCTTGGGCGTCCCCGACGCGGTCGCGGTCTCCAACGGCACGGCCGCGTTGCACGTCGCGCTCGCCACACTCGGCGTCGGGCCGGGCGACGAGGTCGTCATGCCTTCCCTGACGTTCGTCGCCGGCGCAGCCATGACCACCCTGCTGGGAGCCAGGCCCGTGTTCGCGGACGTGCGGTCGGAGCACGATCTCACCGTCGATCCGGACGCGGTCGAGGCGTTGCTGACCGATCGCACCAAGGCTGTGATCGCCATGCACTACAGCGGCTTCTCGGCCGACATGCCCAAGCTTCGCGCCATGACGGCGGACCGGGGCGTCGCACTGGTGGAGGACGCCGCGCACGCCCCGCTCGTGCTGACCGACTCCGGGATGTTGGGCACCATCGGTGACGTTGGCTGCTTCAGCTTCTACGCCACAAAGAACATCACCACGGGTGAGGGTGGTCTGGTGGTCGGGAACAACGAGGCACGGCTGGCCGCGTCCCGACGGATGCGCTCGCACCACATGACCTCCGCCACCTGGGACCGGCACCAGGGCGGGGCGCTCAGCTACGACGTCACGGCGCTGGGCATGAACTACCGGCCAACCGAGATCGCCTCGGCGATCGGGACCGTGCAGTTGAGTCGCCTGGACGCGGACCGCAAGCGGCGCCTGGCGATCACTACCCGATACCGCGAACTGCTGGCCGGCCGGCCCGGCCTGGTCATCCCGTTCGGCGACCGAGACCTGGTCACCGAAGACTCCGCTCTGCACCTCTTCGTTGTCCTGCTCCCCGAAGGTGTCGACCGAACCGACGTACGCGAGGCGTTGCGGCAGCGGGGAGTGCCGACGTCCGTCCACTATCCGCCGACGCACCAGTTGTCCTTCTATCGCGGCACGACGGTCACTGATCTACCGGTCACCGACCGTGTCGCCGGCCGACTGCTCACCCTGCCGCTGCACGCGCGAATGTCCGATGAGGATGTCGACTACGTGGCGAACGAGCTGCGCTCGGTACTGGCCACACGATGACCTTCACGCTGCGAGATGGACAGCTGCTGAAAGACGGCATGCCTTGGCGTGCCGTGGGTGTGAACTACCATCCATCGGCTGCGGGTTGCCGGATCTGGCTGGACTGGAACGTCGTCGCGATCGAGCACGACTTTCGCACCATCGCCGGTCATGGGCTCAACACCGTGCGGGTGTTCGTGTTCTGGCGGGATGTCGAGCCCGAGGAAGGCTGTCACGACACCGAGGTGCTCGGCCACGTCCGTACTCTCGTCGAACTGGCTGAGCGGTACGGTCTGGCTTGTGTGGTGTCGGTGTTCACGATCTGGATGAACGGCGAGCGACTCGACCTGTCGTGGCGGCGGGGGCGGAACCTGTGGCGCGATCCCGTGTTGCTCGACCGCGGCGAAGCGTACTTGCGGGCCTTGGCCCATGTCCTGCGAGGGCTGGACAACGTGCTCGCCCTCGATCTCGGTGACGAGATCGGCAACATCGACCCGGGCGCCTCGGCCGCGCCGGATCGTACCGAGGTGGCCGACTGGCAGACAAGAATGTCCACCGCGGCTCGCGAGATCCTGCCTGGAGTGCTGGTTTGCCAGGCCAATGACGTGTCCGGGGTGTTGCGTTCCGCGTCGTTCGGCCCCGACAACGGAGTCGGACTCGATGTGCACGCCGTGCATGGCTGGCCGCTGTGGACACCGGGTGCGGTGGAGTCGACGGCGTCGCTGAAGGCCAGCCAGTTGCCATCCTTCCTCGTTGGCTACGCCTCGGCGTACGGTCCGGCGCTGGTCGACGAACTCGGTTCCTACGGCGTGAGCGACACGATCGCGGCGGGCTACCAACGTGCGGGTGGTGCCGCTGCGCTCGCGTCAGGCGCGGTTGGCGTCCTGGCGTGGTGCTGGCAGGACATCACTTCCACCGCGCCGCCTTATGACACCCGACCGGCTGAACGGGTCGCGGGCCTGCTCAGGGCGGACGGCACCGAGCGGCCGGCGCTCACCGCACTCGTCGACACCGCGCGACTCGCCGCACTGCTCAACGACTTTCGGCCCGATCGCCCCAGGGTCGCCCTGTATCTGCCGGAGTCGGCCCGCACCGCCAACTCGTCCTATTTGGACGCACCCGTGGGCACCGTGGCCACGTTCTTCGCGAGCCTCCTGCTGCGTCGCGCGGGCTTGCCACACCGAGTGGTCGCCGGCGACGTCGGCGACGCTGACCTGCTCGTGGTGCCGTCGGTGGCCCGGTTGACGCTGAGAGACCAAGACCGGCTACGTGACCACCTGGAGCGCGGCGGCACAGTGTACCTCTCGGTGGCCGACCATGTCGGCGGCCTGCCAGGCGCCGACCTGACCGGGGTCGAGCCGGTCGATTTCACCCTCGTCGACGACGACGACCACCACCAGCGGCTGCGATGGGTTGCCCAGGAAGGCGGACCAGGCGGCGAATGGCCGTTGGCACCGACGCCCGTCCGGCAGGTGGTGGTCCGGCCGACCACGGCCCGAGTGCTGGCGGTCCTCGCCGACGACATACCCGCGTGCACGGTCAACAACGTCGGTCCCGGCCGGTTCATCGTCGCCACCGTCCCGGTGGAACTACAGCTCGACCGCCCTGGGGCGCTGGAAGACACGGACCTGCACACTCTCTACGCGACGATCGCCGGCCTTGCCGGCATCACGCCACCGATGGCGACACCACCCGAGGTGGAGGTCGTCACCGGAACGATCGACGGGCAGCCGGCGACCGTCCTGGTCAACCACGGGATCACAGCTTCCCCGTTGCCCGGCCGCCGACTCGCGGTGCCCGCGAAGGGATGGCTCGTGTTACGCTCCGGACAACTACTCGCTCAGGCCGGTTAGCGTGCTAGGCGGCGACAACCGCGCCGTCGTAACCTGTCTCCAGTTCCCGCCGGACACGGTCCCGAGCTTTTTCCCACCAGCGGCTGCCCACCAGCTCGTGGCCGATCCGGTCGTAGGCGGCGAGTACTCGTTCGCCCAGTGGTGTCGCAATGGATGCCTCCTGGGCCATCCGCTCGGCCCATTCGTCCCGGCAGGCACATCCTTGCCGACGTAGGTCCTCGACGATGTCGTAGCCGCCGTTCGCGTTGAAGGCGTTCAGGCCATCGATCACCCTGTCCCTGCAGAGCGGGCATGTCGTTGGCGCCTCGCGCAACGGATCCGACACCTGTTCGCGGCGGCGCGGGTCGGTGGGCGTCGTGGAGTACCAGGAGAGGACAACCGACCGGGCCGCGTCCGGGCCGAGACGGTGCAGTGCCTCCACCAAGGACCACAACGAGGGACAACGGTAGGAGTCCCGTTCCCACAACCACTCCTGCAGCGTCCATCCCTTCACGTTGGACGGGAACAGGACGCAGATGTGGCTGCCGTTGCCCAGTGCCCAACGGATCGTGCCGACCGCCGACTCGATGGCCTCCTCCTGGGTCAGGAACGGCACCCCCAGCAGAACGTTGCTCACGGGGAACGCGTGATGCCGCCGAAGGGCAGCGGTGGCGTTCCGGTAGCTGTCCGGGCTCAACGACTTCCCGACACAGTGTGCCTGCACCCACGAGTGCGCGGCCTCCAGGCCGAGGTTGACGAACAACCGTTTGTCGCCCACCAGGGATGCCGCATGGGCGATCATGTCGGGCGACAGTGTCTCCGGCCTTGACTCGCAGGAGAAGATCGACGCGTCCGTTTCGGCCGCCATGGCGAGGATCGCGTCCCGAGCCGCCGCCGGGACCTCGGTCACGTCGAACATGTTGCCGAGCGGAGAGATGCCGAGCGCGTCGTAACTGTCCTTCAAGGATAACGCTTCCCGTACGCTATCGACGATGCTGTCGGTGCCCACTCGCTCGGCCACGGCGTAGTTGCACATCGTGCACTCCCCCGCACGGTCGTAACGACAGCCAAACGACCGGAAGAAGATGTAGGTGAGAACGCGCTCCGCACTGGGTCGAGGGTCCATGGCGACCCGCTGTTCTCGCACGGCGTAGCGCCAGCTCTCCTGTTCCTTCGGCCGTGCCGACCGAATCAGGATGTTGGCCCTACGGACGAGCGAATTCGCCTGGAGCATCGGATCTCCTCGCGTCTGGTTCCGTTGTCGGATCTGGTGCACCGAGGCCCCGCCCGGCGAGTGTCCGGCGCAGGAACGGTGCCATCGCACTGTGTTCGTGACGCGCGATGTCCTCCGGTGTGCCGACCGCGACCACGCGTCCGCCGTCGGCCCCGCTTCCCGGGCCGAGGTCGATCACCCAGTCCGCGGCCGCGATGACGTCCACGTTGTGCTCGATGACGATCATGGTGTGGCCGGTGTCGACGAACCGGCGCAGGAAGCCGACGAGCAGTGCTACGTCGACCGCGTGCAGGCCACTGGTCGGCTCGTCCAAAATGTACAGGCAAGGTCCGTCCCGGCCGTCACGGCACAGTTCGCGGGCGAGCTTGAGGCGCTGGGCCTCACCGCCGCTGAGGGTCACCGCGCCTTGCCCCAGGCGCAGGTAGCCGAGTCCGACGTCGACGAGAACTCGCAGCACGTCAGCGATCTTCGGCTGGTCGCTGAAGAGTTCCGCCGCCGTGCTGACATCCAGGTCCAGCACCTCGGCGATCGTGTGCTCCCGCCATCGCGCGGCCAGCACGTCCTCGTTGAACCTCCGGCCGTGGCATGCTGGGCAAGGCACCCGGACGTCAGGCAGGAAGTGCAGCTCCATGGCCTGTTCACCGGAACCGCGACAGGTCAGGCACTGCCCGGCCTCCGCGTTGAACGAGAAGTGCGCCGTCGACCACCGGTGCCGCACCGACAACGGCAGCCGGGCGAACAGCCGCCGGATCTCGTCGAAGATGCCGATGTAGGTCGCTGGGATCGACCGCGAGTTGCGGCCCATTGGGTCCTGGCTCGCGCTCACCACCCGAGTGAACCCCTGGTGCCCGCTCAGGTCCGTGAACGGACCACGAGGGACGCGGCCGGTGTCCGCGGCGGCCGACACAGCGCGCTGGAGCAGGTCGGTCACCAACGAACTCTTCCCGCTGCCGCTTGGCCCGGTGACGCAGGTCATCAGGCCGTGCGGAACGGCTACGGTCACGTCACGCAGGTTGTGCAGCCGCGCGCCGGTGAGTCGCAGCTCGGCGGCCGGATCGCGGGGTCGCCGTTTGGTCGCGCCGATCACCAACTCACCACGCAGGTACTTCGCCGTTGGAGAGTCGGACTCGGCGGCGAGCACCGCCGGCGGCCCGATCGCCACGACCTGGCCGCCGAACTCGCCCGCGCGGGGACCTATGTCGATGATGTGGTCCGCGGCGCGCATCAAGTCCGGGTCGTGTTCGACGAGAATGACCGTGTTGCCCGCGTCGCGCAACTGCCGCAGGCTGTCGGCCAGCCGCCCGGTGTCGGCCGGATGGAGGCCGACCGACGGCTCGTCGAGGACATACACCACGTCGACGAGGGTGCTGCCGAGCTGCCGGGCGATGCGCAGCCGCTGCCCCTCCCCCGCGGACAGGGTCGGCACCGGGCGATCGAGAGCGAGATACCCGAGGCCGACCTGTTCGACATGGACGATCTTTCGTCGCAACTCCTTGTCGATCTCGGTCACCGCCGCGGCGACCACGGCGGGCATGTCCGTGGCTCGCACCTGGTCGAGCCAGGCGGGCAGGTCCCGCACCGGCCGGCCCATGGTGCGCACGATGTCGTCGCCCGCCAACCGAACCGCGAGCGCGCCGGGCGCCAGCCGGCGTCCTTCGCAGCCGGCGCACGGCGCGGACTTCATGAACCGCTGGTAGAACTCTTTGCGTTCCAGCGTCTTTGCCGCGCGGAACAGCCGCTCGATCTCCGGGATGAGGCCCGAGCTCGTCCGTTTGCCGAGGAACGCGGTGACTTCCGCGGACACCGGTCGCTCGGTCCCGCCGTGCAGGATCACGTCCCGCAACGCTGGAGTCAGGCTCAGCCACGCGGTGTCCAGGCTGGCGCCGAACACGTCCACCAGCTGCGGAAGATCCTGCAACGGCCAGTACGTCTTCTTCCGGTCGAGCCGCCGGTCGCCGTAGAAGGTGAGCGCCCCGGCCCGGACAGAGGCGTCCTCATCCGCGACAAGCAGGTCCGCTGACACGCCGTACCGCACGCCGAGGCCTTCACAGTCCGGACACATGCCTTCCGGCGAGTTGGGACTGAAGAACTGCGACGAGGTCGCGATGGCAAGATGACCGCACGCACCGCACGTCCATTCGGTGTCCAGGTACCTTGGCGGTGCGCCATCCGGCTCCACCAGCAGCACCGCGTCCGGTGTCCGTGTGGCTTGCAGGACACATCGGCGCAGTTGAGCCGCCAGATCCTCGTCCGCACCACCGGACCGCCGCGCGACCACTCTTCGCGGCAGGTCGGGTTGGGCACCCGTGGACAGGGCTGACCGCCGCACCAGACTGAAGACGGCTGGGCGATCGCCCACCGCGGCGACACCTTCGGCGATCAGCGCGTCGGGCGAACGTGGGGCGACCAACGCGCTGCATCCGAGGCACGTGTGGACGCCGGCCCGGGAGAACAGCAGCCGGACCAGGTTCCCGATCTCGGTGATACTGCCCACTGTGGACCTTGGGTTACGTCCGGGGACGTGTTGCCTGACCGCGATGGTCGGGCCAAGTCCGGTGATGGTCGTGACTTTCGGCCTGGGCAGTTGGTCGAAGCCGCGCCGCTGGAACGGCGACAGGCTCTCCAGGTACTGGCGCTGTCCCTCGGCGAAGATCGTGTCGAACGCCAGCGAGGACTTCCCACTGCCTGAGGGACCAGTGATCACGGTGATCGCGTGGCGGGGGATCTCGACGGTCACCGACCGGAGGTTGTTCTCCCGCGCCTCACGGACCACGATCCCCTGGCCGCGTTCGGCCGCCAGGCGGTTCACCGGGCACCCGCGAGTTCGGCCAGCCTGGCGCAGATCGGCCCCCACGCGTCCGCCACCGGCTGGGCGTCCGGGTCGGCGCCCGTCGCGGACATGTCCTCACTGAGCAGTGCGGGCAAGCCCACCGACGCGCACAACGGCAGGAACGGCTCGAACCATCCCTCGCCGACCCGATCCATCCAGTCCTCAACGGACACTTCGGCGAGCGCGACACCGTGAGCGCGCAGGGTGGCCCAGGCATCAGTCCAGGACAGTGGCGCCGCTCCGACGAGATCCAGGTCGTCGACGGGGGACGGCGACAATACGTTGGTCACGATACGGACGGTAACGTGGTCGGCCGACACCACGTTCAGCCGACCCGGAAGCGCGGGCGCCGTACCAGTCCGGACACACTCCCGCAGGAAGCTCTCCAGGAGCCCCGGCCTTGGCGGTCGGACGGAGAGCCGGCCGAGCACGAACCCCGGCCGGTACACCGAGACGGGCATGCCTACTTCCCTGCCGCGGACCGCGACGAGTTCGGCTGCCGCCTTCGACTCGTTGTACCCGCCGGCGGGGCGCCTGCCGTCCGTCGACACCGCTGAGCGGGTGGACAGGTGGTGCAGCGACTTGATCCTCGTCTGGCCGGCCAACTGGGCCAGCTTGGCAACACCATCGACATTCACGGGGGCGAGCACCTCGTACGGGTACAGGAAGTTCACCCATGCCGCGACGTTCACGATCGCGTCCGCGTGGGTCACTGCCTCCAGGTCTGCGGTGGACAGTCCGGCGTTGGGTTTCGCGAGGTCCGCTGGGTGGTAACGCAGCCGCGGATCGTCGGCCAGGTTCGGATCCGCGCCGTACGCGTCCAGCGCGGCCCGCGTTCGGGCTCTGGCATGGTCGAGTCCATCGGCACGAACCAGGCAAGCCACCTCGGCGACGCCGCGACTGGCCAGCAAGGCCCGTAGGACACCAGGGCCAAGTGCGCCGGTCGCACCCGTCAGCACCACTCGCTCAGGGGGAACCGGGGCCCGGCTCGTCGTGCTGGGCGGTGTGACAACTACCAGCGGCCGAGGCGTGTCCGGCTCGTCCGACACACTCATCTCTTGCCGGGGGTGCTGTTCGACGAGTCGTGCCAACGCACGTACCGACGGACTCCTGACGACGTCGTGCACGGACAGCGGGCACCTCGTGGCCCGCGAGACGCGCCAGGTGATCCGAGCGAGGTGAATCGACGAGCCGCCCAGTGCGTAGAAGTCTTCGGTGACGCCGATCTCCGGCAAGTCAAGGATATCCGCGCACACCGCGGCCACGATCCCCTCCACTTCGGTGGACGGCGCCACATGCCCGGCCGCGGGCCGGCTGACGGCTCGCTCCACAAGCGTGGCGTAGTCCACCTTGCCGTGCCGGGTAGTCGGTATGCGGTCAAGAACGTGGAGTGCGTTGGGCACCGCGGCGGCCAGCAGATGGCGCCGGGCGTGCGCCGCGATATCGTCCAGAGTGGACTGATCAGGACCCACGACGAACGCGACGAGTGAGCGACGCTGGTCGTGGTCCGTCGTCACCACAGCCGCGGCGGTCACTGCCGGATGTCCGCACAGGACGGACTCGATCTCGGCCGGATGCACCCGAACACCGTTGATCTTGGTCTCGGTGTCGACCCGGCCGAGCAGCCGCAGGTACCCGCGTTGGTCCCAGACAGCTCTGTCACCCGTTCGATACCAGCGGACCGTCAAGCCGCCCGGTCCCCGTTCGATACCGAACCGATCTGAAGCGGTCGATCTCGAAGGGAGGTAGCCGCTGGCGACCGTGGTGCCTCCGATCCACAGTTCGCCCGCCCAGAGTGGTGGCAGCTCGCGACCCAACCGGTCACGTACCGACACGACCACGCCGGGGAACGGCCGGCCGATGGGCACCACCGGGTGGGTCAACGAGTCGGCCGGACCGATGTCGAACACCGTGGCGTCCACTGAGGACTCGCTCGTGCCGTATGTGCAGTACAGTCGAGCCGCTGTGGGCAACAAGGCACGCAGTCGGCGCGCGTCAGCGGCGTGCCAGGTGTCCGAGCCGACCATCACCCGGCGCAGCGTCGGCAGGTGCTCGTCGGCCTGTTCGAGGTAGTCGACCAGCAGCCTGGCCACGGCCGGCACGAACTCCACCGTGTCAACGTGTTCTCGCTGGATCAGCCCGGCCAGCCGGGCCGGGTCGAGGGCATCGTCACGTGCGGCCAGGACCAGAGTTCCCCCGAAGCACAGGGCACGAGCCAGGTCTCCCACGAAAACGTCGAACGAGAACGGCGCCAGCTGCAGATGCCGGCCGGGAGCGCCGGCAAGTCCGAACTCGACTCCCCAGGCACTGGTGATCGCGGCGATCGCCGTACTGGGTACCGAAACGCCTCGTGGAGCCCCGGTCGAGCCGGAGGTGAACACGACGTACGCCTCGCCGGTTCGCTGCTGGGCCGGTTCCTGCCGAACTGACATCCGCCAACCGTCCCCCCAGGACATTTCGTTGGCGCGCCATGATTCGGGCAGTCCACGGAACAACGGCGCGGACGCCACGACCGCGGCCGGTTCCACCACGGCGAGCATCTCCGCCAGCCGACGGGCGGGCACGTCGTCCGAGATCGCCACGAAGCTCATGCCGGCCCGGATCGCCGCCACCACCGCGACGACGGCCTTCGCCGACCGCTCACCGAGCACTGCGATCCGCGCACCGGGCGTGACGCCCGCGGTGCGCAGGCCCGCAACCAGGTTGTCCGCCAGCACACCGAGTTCGCGGTAGGTCAGCGAGTCGTCGGGAGCGACTACGGCCAAGTCCATGGGACGATCCCGGATCGCCGCCTCGATCCGGTCGGCCACCGGCACGGGCTGTCGTGTGCTCTGGGTGCCGGCGTGTTCGGCGAGCCATACGCGCTCGGCCCGGGTCATCAGTTCCAGGTCAGCGAGCCGACCCGCGTTGTTCGCGGTCAGTGCCGTGAGCACACGTACGTACAGATTTGCCAGCCGGCGCAGGGTGCCAGGAAGGAAGCGGTTCGCCGGGCACTCGATGGCAACGGCGCGTCCCTCCGCCGATTTGACGATCTCCAAGCTGAGACTGAACTTGGCGCCGCCGTTGTGGATGAACTGGTACCGCAATGACGCTGAGCCGAGCGTTGGCAGGCGATCCGGCAGGGTCTGCACCGAGAACTCACATTGGCACAACGGGTTCATGCCTGGCACGCGCTGGGGGTTGACCTCGGTGACCACCCTGCCGAAGGACACGTCCGCGTGCGTCCAGCCCTGCCGAAGTGCCGCCCAGGCATGTGCGATCAGAGTGTCCACTGTGTTGTGTCGCCCGACGCGCACCCGCACCGGCACACTGTGGACAAGAAACCCGATGACGCGCTCGTCAACCGCGGACCGGCGAAGCGACACCGGCACGCTCACCACTACGTCGTCGGCACCCGCGATGATGTCGAGCAGCACGCCGTAAGCGGCGAGCAGAACCGCGTTCGGGCTCACCGCCAAACGGCGAGCGGTCCGTTCGATGGTCTCGTTCAGCTGGGCCGGCAAGGCCATGCGGATCAAGCGGCCCGCAGGCAGCCCATCGTCGCCGCCCATGTGGTCGTAGGGCAAGTTCACGATGTCCGGCGCGGACCTGACCGTGTCGGCGACCTCGCGGCACAGCCGATCTGTTTCGCCGGACGCGTCGCGAGCCAGTTCGGCCGCGCGGATCGTCGCGACCTGGACCGGATCGGGCAGGTCACTCTGTCGTCCCTGGACCGCGGCCGAATAGAGGGCTGCCACCTCCTCCAGCAGCACCCACAACGAGGAAGCGTCACATACCGCGTGGTGCAGCACGACTGTCAGCAGCCACCGCCGGTCGTGGATGCCGAACACGGCCGCCCGAACACGCGACTCCCCGTCCACGAACACCTTGCTGGCCATGGCTTGTGCCTCGGCGATGGCCTCGGCGTCCGACTCGACAGGGATCATGGGACATGGCACCCGTACCTCGAGCAGCACCTCGCGGACGGGTGTGCCCTCGACGGAGCGAACTACCGTGCGCAGGATGTCGTGGCGTGCCACCACTTCGTGCAGGGCGTCGGCGAGCGTCGGGACATCCAGCGGCCCGTCGACCCACACCGCGAACGGCACCAGGTAGGCCGGGCCGCCGCTGTCCTGTTCCAGCAGCCAGAGCTCCTCCTCAGCGGCGCTGAGCTGGTTTGACAACGAGCCGGACGGAGCGGTCCGGCTTGCCGCCGCGGTCACCCGACGCGCTCCGCCAGGATCGTGGCGGCAACGCCGACAAGCCGATCGGCGAGCGCGCGGATCGTTGGTGTGCCAAGAAAGGCACCGACGTCCACGGACACGCCGGTGTCTCGGACGAGAGTGGCGAGCATGGTGTTGACCGCCAGCGAGTCACCGCCGAGCGCGAAGAAGTTCTCATCGAGTCCGGCGACTTCACCGGCCAGAAGGGACGCCCAGATCTGCCGTACGTACTGCTGCTGGAGCGTCAGGACAGATGTGTCCGACGCGTCAGGCTCGAGGCGGGCGGACAGCCGGCCGGTTGCGGCACGGTCCAGTTTTCCGTTGACGTTGAGTGGCAGGACGTCCACCACCGCGACTCGGGACGGCACCATATAGCTCGGCACCAGATCACGCAGTCCAGCGCGTACCTCGGCTGCCACCAATGGACAGCCGGGCGCGGGCACGACCGCCGAGTCGATCCGAACCGCACCGTCTGGTCCGCTCTGGACCCACGCGGCCGCCTGCCGTACCCCGGGCAGCCCGAGCATGGTCGCTTCCACCTGCCCGAGTTCCACCCGGCAGCCACGAACCTTCACCTGGCGATCGCGCCGTCCCACGAAGTAGAACCGCCCATCGGCCCCAAGCCGGCCGAGGTCCCCGGTCCGGTACACGCGACCGCGCTCGCTGTCCCGGTATCCCTCGGTCAACGTCACGTGCCCGTCCACCAGATAGCCACGGCCGACCGGAGCACCGGTCACCACCAACTCACCGACCACCCCCATCGGCACCGGTTCACCGACGTCATCCACCACGAGCACACCGGCGTTCGCGATCGGTCGCCCGAGCGGGACCTGCATGGTTGCCGGTAGTTCTGTGACATCGACGCATGTCGCATCGCCCGCCACTTCCGAACTTCCGTACAGGTTGACCAGCCGAGTGCCGGGCAGCGCGGTGCGCAGCCGAACCAGCAGGCCCGCGTCGAGCGGCTCGCCACTGCACATCAGCCAAGCCAGCGTGGGGACGACCGAGGCGAGGTCGGGATAGGCGTCCAGTAAGTGACGCAGGATCGACGGCGTGGCGAGCAGCCTGGTCACCCGATGGTGGCTCATCACGTCCACGAGTTCGCTCGCGTCCCACACCGCGCGATCCGGCACGATCGCCAACGGCACACCGGCTAGCAGGGGAACCACGGTCTCCGCGATGGCGTCGACGAAGCCTACCGGTGTCCGTAGCGCGGCTACTTCACCTGCCGTGTAAGGAAAAGCGTCCCAAGCCCAGTAACACCGGTTGTGCAGGCTCCGATGCGTACCCACGGTGATCTTCGGTGGCCCAGTGCTCCCCGAGGTGGCGACGAGCCAGGCCGGGTCATCCAGCTCCCTCCGCACGGCCGGCTTCCCTGGTGGCGCTTCCTGTTCGGCATCGACCACTGCCACGATCCGGGTCCCGACCGCCCAACCGTCGATCTCGTCGGTGAGCACGGCGGCTGGCCGGCATGCGCGTACCAGTATGTCGCGATGCTCCCGCGGGTGATGGACGTCGACGAACATCGGTACCGCGCCGACCCGCCAAGTCGCGAAGAGCGCGGCGACCGACCGCGCGGACCTCGGCAGATGAACGACGACCACGTCACCGGCTCGAACCCCGGACACATCAAGGCGGCGTGCCAGACCATCGCGCAACGCCCGCAGTTCGGTACGGCTGACGGTGACCGGGCCGTCCAGCAGGGCCAAGGCGCCGGGGTCGGCATCGGCAAGATCGTCGAACCGAACCGACACGTCCATCTCAGGCCATGAACGCGCGGTGTCGTTGACCGCCGCGATACGTGCCCGTTCGCCGGCTCTTACACCGACCACCGATCGTACGGTGGCCGCCGGCTCGGTGATCGACGTGGACAACTGATCGAACGTGGCGGCCAACTCGGCCACAGTGCCCTCGTTCAGCACATCCGTGGCGTACTCCCAGCCGAGGTCCAGGTCCCCGACCGCGCCGACCGGCGTCACCTCCAGCATCAGGTCGAACTTCGCGGTGCCCGTGTGCAGCGGGACGGGCGTCACCGCGCAGCCAGCGAACCGAGGCGTCACGCTGTCGTTGTTCTGAAGCACCATGACGACATCCACCAGCGGGCTGTGCGCTCGGTCGGCGGCCCTTCTGATCCGGACGGCCAACTCCTCAAGAGGCACGTTCTGATGGCTGAGCACCCACCGGGACTCCGCCCACAGCTTGTCGAGCAGATCGACGATTGTCGTGTCCATGGCGGCGGATGCCCGGATCGGTACTGTGTTGGCGAAGAAGCCCACGGTGTTCTGGTACTCCGGCTCGGTCCTCGCCGCGACCACGGTACCTATCAACAGGTCCCACTGCCGGGTGCAGCGCGCGAGGCACAGATAGAACATCGCAAGCAGAACGACGTACAGCGATGTTCCCGTCTCGTCGGCCAGTGTGCGTAACCGATCTGCCGTCGCGGCAGGTAACCGGGTGCGCAGGATCTCCCCTGCCATCGAGCGAGCGGGCGGCCGCTGGCGATCCGGGCTCAACTCCACCCGATCGGGCGCCGGGACCAGTCGAGCGGCGAACTTGTCGGCACTGGCGAGTGGTTCCCGGGAGCGGCGCTGGGTCTGGGCGAACTCCCGGTAGCCGGCCGGAGCCGGGCCCAGCTCTCGACCGGCGTACAGGTCGGTCAGCTCGCGGTAGATGAGGTCCATCGACCAACCGTCGGTGGCGATGTGATGCACCACGACGAGCAGGAGTCGTCCACCGTCCGCGGTGGCGTAGGTGCGGAGCCGCAGCAGGCGCCCTTCGGCGAGATCGAAGGGCATGTCCGCGTCTGCCCGAGCGGACGCCAGGACTTCCGCGGGTGACTGACGATCGTCGCGATGCGCGATGTCCGCGGTAGCCGTGATTCCACAGTCGGCCAAGCCGGGATCCTGGTGGGTGTACTGGGTGGACAACGCGGGATGCCGGGCCACCAGGGCTTGCGCCGCACGATCGAGCGCGGGCAGGTCCAGGTCTCCGACGACGTGGAACGCGTTCACGACGTTGTACGCGGGGCTTGCCGGGTGGTAGCGCTGGGCCAGCCACAACCGTTCCTCGTTGTAGGACAACGGGTTGTCCTCGGCGGGGACTGTGATCGACGTCGTCCCGGTGCGGTCGGCCATTCCGTCGACGAGCCCAGCCAGAAGCGTCGCGCTCGCGCCGTCGAGCAACGCCTCCAGCAGGAGTTCGTTGGTCTCGTCCGACGTGCCGAACTCGACCGCGATCCGGCCCACCGCCTTGACTGCCCTGATCGAGTCGCCACCGAGCTTACGGAAGCCCAGGTCCGGGTCAACGTCCCGGTTGCCGACGAGCTCACCCAGGATCTCGCGGATCGCCGCTGTTGTCTGCCCGTCGGCGGCTACCGGGTCAGTCATCGACGACCCCCGCGCGTCGATCCCCCACACTGCCCACCCCCCAGTCGCAGCGAGGATGCGCGACCGATCGCCGAACCGGCCGTCACGTGCCCGCTGTCCAGACACTCCCCGATATCGACCATAGGGGGATGGGTGAGCAGCGTCAACGCCCTGGACAAGCTACGCTCGCAGCTGCTAACGGTATGGCTACGATGCCTTGCCGACGAGGGGGTCCATTGATCGACGTACTGGTCGTCGGTGGCGGGGCCGCCGGTACCGCCGCTGCCCTGACGCTCGCCAGGATGCGCAGAACCGTCACTGTGGTCGACTCCGGCGAGGGAAGAAACGAACAGTCACACCACCTTCATGGCTACCCTGGCTTCGACGGCGTACCGCCGGCGGCCTTCCGGGAGAAATGCCTCCAGGAGCTGAAGAACTACCCGGATCTGTCGCTGACGTCGGACACCGTGGCGTCCATCGAGTGGGATGACCACTTCCGGGCCACCCTCCACACCGGTCAGCTCATCCTGGCTCGACGCCTGCTCCTGGCCACTGGGCTGCGTGATCTCCTCCCGGACATACCGGGCGTGGCCGAAGCCTGGGGAAGCGGCGTTTACCACTGTCCGCAGTGTCATGGCTGGGAGTTGCGCGACCGGCCGATCATGGTTCTGGGTGGTAGGCGTGCGGCACATCTCGTCACGCGACTCGCCCGGTTCAGCCAAGACGTCACCTGGATCACGTCGGCGGACACACCACCCCGACCAGCCGGCGTACGGATCGTCGCCGGCACCGTGGCGCGAGTGGACGGTGCCGTCGGCGAGGTCCACGCCCATCTCGCCGACGGACGCACCATCGCGGCGGAAGGCATGTTCGTCACCCCCGTCCAGGAACAACGGTCATCGTTCGCCGAACAGCTCGGCTGCACGTTCCTGCCGGACGGCCGGGTTGTGGTCAACCAGTTCGGCTACACCGGGGTCGACGGCGTCTACGCGGCCGGTGACATGGCCCGGATGACGGCCACCCGTTACCAGGCCGCCACGGTACTCAACTCGGCGGCGGCGGGCGCGCAAGCCGGCAGCGGCGTCGACCAGGAGCTGACCCAGGCAGACCTCGGAACACCGCCCGACGCCCAGGCGTGACCCAATTCAGTCGCCGATTCGACCGGTTCAATTCGCGGTTGACTCCGAGTTCACGCAGGTCAGCGATACCACGAAAACACCTCCGACCATTTGACGTCCATCCAGTTGCTAAGGTAGCATCGTATTGTCGAACAAACTGGAGGAATTGCCATGCTGATGGACGATCAGTTCGACCTTGAGGTTGTGGACATCCGAGCAATGCCGGATGAGGAACTCGACGACGTTGTGGGTGGCACCGGCACCCTCTCGCTCTGCGTGACCTGCTGACATTTTGCAGCAAGCAACGTCAGTGTCGCCCGGACCGCCGTCCTCGGATGCCGGTCCGGGCGTCGCTCTGTTCAGGCCACTGTCACCCTGAACGTGTTCGGCACGAGCACAAACTCCGCCGGTTCAGCGGCCGACGTGCAGTAGTCGCGTATCTCGTCGATGGACAGCGATACGGTGGCTTCTACTTCAGCGTGAAGTACGTCCCGCTCATTTTCCCTGTGTTCCAGCGATACAGTGGTCGATCGCACGGCAGGATGAGACTCCACCACTTCGCTCATCGCATGGAGATCGGCGCACATCACGACCCGTCCCGCCGAGTCACGTATCTCGGCCAACCCATGACGCTCGACGGACCGAACCAACGTCTCCGACGGGCTGGACAACAGCTCGGTGAATCGGGCAAAGAAGTCGTCGCTGTCCGGTGGCGCGAAATAGGAGTCCACCAAGCCGACGACAAACTCGATCCGACTGGAATAGGTGTGCACCATCAGCTCGATGCCGACTGCGCGCGTCGAGGCTCTGGAGAGATAGTACCGTGAGTCGATCTCCAGCTCGCCCGGTGCCAAACGGCGGGTGTCCGTGGCGTGTTCGAAGTGATTCGCGAATACCGTACGGGTGGCCGGGAACGACCATCCGTTCGACAGCTTCTCGTATTCTGTCCGCAGGTCGCCGGCGGGCACGTGGCTGCGCGACATCGTCTTGAACAACTCGCCCTGCACCTGCGCACTGAGCGATCGCAAGTCGTCCGCGCGGTTGATCACGAGCGGCAGGCTCACCGCGAACATGCCGGCGACCTCGCGGTCCGCGGCCGTCCGCTGGTCGATCGGCACATGCACGACCAGCCGGTCCTGCGGCGAGACTTCCAGAATCGCCGCCACGAAGACCGCCACCGCTCGCTGGAACTCGGACAAGTTCATGTCGGCGCACTCGGCCCGCCACCCGGACAGCGCCTCACCGGTGAGGGAAAGACTATGTATCGAACCCGTGGACTGCGCCTTGCTCGATGGCCAGACTTGAGTCACCGGAGGCGCGCCAGCAATTTTGTCGCGCCAGTACTCGCGGACCGCGGATCCATTCCGCTGTTCAAATCGGCTCCGCTGATTCGTCACGGCGTCCAGGAATGTCAGCCTCGCCGATTCGATCGTCATTTCCTCGGGGTCGATTCGACCGTCGTAGCGCTGCCAGATCTCACTCGCGATCAGCCCCCTGGCCCGGTCATCGACGGCCACATGCTGAAACACACCGAACAGCGCATGCAGATCTGCGGAGTACCGAAAGAGACGAAACCGAAACGGGTAGTCGCCCACCAGATCCGCCTCGGACATGAGATCGGCGGTCAGCATGTTTTCGACGTACCGGTCGAACTGCTCCTCCGAACGAGCCTGGACGGCCGCGGCGGCGACAATACGTGAGTCCTCGGGTTGCGGCAACAGGCGCTGCCGCAACCCACCATCCCCGGACAGAACCAGAGCGACCCGCAGGCAGTCGTTTCTTCGCACCACCGCCCTCAACGCGGAGACGACACCGCCGACCGACAACGGACCAATGATTCGATACACCAGGTGCAAAGATGTCGAATGCCCGTTCGAAGGACGTCCCACGCCGGTCAGATGGTGTTCCTGGCCGAAAGTCAGCGGATAAGTCTGAGTGTCCATCCAGCCCCCATATTCGCCGAGTCCTAGGAATACAACAGCCGCAAGTCGTCGTGCAACGAAGCCTTGACTTTGCGGGTGTACTCGTCGAACAACACCTCTTCGACCCCGTTCTCGACTGCCCGCAGCACCGCCTGTGCCACATCGGCGGGGTCGCTCTTGGCTCGCTCCAGTCCCTTCGTCATGTCGGTGTCGATCGAGTCGGCGTGAACGGCCACGACCAAGGTGTTCTGCTGGCGAAGCTGCTGACGCAACGCGTTGGTCATGGACCAGGCCGCCGCCTTGGATGCCGCGTAGGCGCTGATCTGCGGCACGGTCACCCAGGAAAGTACCGACAAGATGTTGATCAATGCGCCTCCTCCGTTCGAGGAGAGCACAGGCGCGAACGACTGCGCCATGGCCAGCGGGCCAAGGTAGTTGACCTCCATGTCCCCACGCGCGTGCTCCAGGGGCACTGTGAGGGGCCGACCAGCTGTGGCGACGCCCGCGTTGTTGACGATGACGTTGACGTCCAGCAGCCGCGCGGCCGCGGCGGCGACCGCCACGTGATCGGTGACGTCGAGTTCGACCGGGACAACTTGGTCGGCGGTAACCGTTGCCGCGTTTCGCGCGCACGCATACACTTTCGCCGCGCCACGCTCGAGTAACGCACGGGTGAATGCGTGCCCGAGTCCTCGGTTCGCTCCGGTCACCAACGCGACGGAGCCTTCGACCTTCACAGATCCCCCCATGGTCAATTCGGTCAAGCGCTATACGATCCCGTGGTCTCGTCATTGACGTCTCTGGAGCGAACCCCTTGACCGAGAACCCACTCCGTTACGGAGTCTACCTTCCGCCCTTCGGTCCGCTAGGCGACCCGAAAGCGCTCGTCGAACTGGCGGTACGTGCCGAGGCCGCCGGTTGGGACGGGGTGTTCCTCTGGGATCACGTGGTCACCGACGCCATGCCGATCGCCGACCCATGGACCACCTTGGGTGCCATCGCGCAGGCCACCGAACGCGTGCTGCTTGGTCCGACCGTCACTCCCCTGCCTCGGCGCCGCCCATGGGTGGTCGCGCGGCACGCCTCAACGGTGAGCCGCCTGTCGGGCGGTCGTCTCGTACTCGGTGTCGGCCTGGGCTCGGACGAGACCGGTGACTTCAGCCGGTTCGGCGAGACCGTCGACCCACGTACCCGCTCGGCCATGCTCGACGAGGGCATCGAGGTGATCCAAGCCCTTTGGGAGGGGCGGGCCTACCAGCACCAAGGCACGCACTATCAGGTCACTCTCGACCAGACCGCACCGGAACCGCACCGCCTGCCGGTCTGGGTGGCGAGTTCCACAGGCAACCCGCACGTCATCCGCCGCGCGGCGGGCTGCGATGGCATCTTCCCCAACCCGGACGACGGTGCCATCACGCCCGACGACGTCGCTGGTGTCCTCGACGCGGTGCGTCGTGCCGGAGTGCCCGCGGACCGCCCGTACGACGTCGCCGTGCGCGGCAACGCGAGCCCGGCCTGGCAGGAACCGATCAAGGTCGACCTGGCGGGACTTGCCCAGGCGGGTATGACTTGGTGGATGGAATCACTTATCCACTTCGACCCGCTGGAACTGTCCATGGAAGTTGTCGACGCAGGCCCACCCCGCGTGTGACCCGCGCGAGAATCGACGTACGAACACTGACGACTCTGGGGAGACACGATGGGGGATGGTCGGGAACTGTCGGCGGCGAAGCAAGCGTTGCTGGCGCGGTGGCGGTCCGGTCAGGTGCCGGCCGCGCCGGTCGAGATCACGCCAGGCCCACCGCCTGACGGCCCCGTCCGGGCCTCGATCCAGCAGAAGGAACTCTGGGACCTGTACGACCTGGCTCCCGGGAGCAGCAGTTCCAACATCTCCTACGCCGCCACCGTGAACTCCGACGTGGACGCCGGCGCCCTGGCCACTGCGATCGACCAACTCTCCCTGCGCCACGAGACGCTACGGACCACGATCACCTTCGACGGATTGGCATGGCAGCACATCCATGACCAACCGCGGCCCGAACTCGAGACCGTCGATCTTTCGTCACTCCCGCCCGGCGAGGCGCTCGCCGAGGCGCACCGAATGGCCAATGCCTTGGCCCAGCAGGGGTTCCACATCACAACGCCCCCGCTGGTCCGAGTCGTGCTGTACCGACTCGGACCCGGCCGGCACCTGATCGCGGTGGTCGCCAACCACGCGGTCGCCGACGGATGGTCATTGGCCATCGCGATGAAGGAGACCACCCAGATCTACGACGCCTTGCTCTCCGCGAAGACGCCCGATCTGGCCCCGTTGCCCGTGCAGTACCGCGACTACGCGCGCTGGCAGTGGCAATGGATGGACAGCGAAGAGGCACTGCGGCACGCCCACTACTGGGAGAAGGTCCTCCGGCCCGTCTCCGCGACCCGACTGCCGACCGACTTCCCTCGGGGCGCGAACCGCGACCTGCGGGCCGGGTTGGCACAGATGGCGCTGTCGCCCGAATTGTCAGCGGCCGTGCGTCGCCTGGCGCAGGCCGAGCAGGTGTCGTTGTTCACCGTCCTGTTCACCGCGTTCGCCGTGCTTGTCCGGGAGCGGACCGGGGATCCCCTCGTCAGCGTGGGAACCCCGGCAGTCAGCAGGCCACATCCGCAGACCCTCCCCTTGATCGGGTTCTTCGCCAGCGTGGTGCCGCTGTGCACGGTCATCGAGGACGGCGACACGTTCCACAGGCTGTTGCACAGGGTCCGGGACGTCGCGTCCGACGCGATGACACACCAGGACTTCGCCCTGCCCATGTACCTCAATCGCGTGGAGGTGGATCGCGATTTCGCCCACCATCCGCTCTACACGGCGATGTTCGTCCTCCAGCCACCGATGCCGGCGTTCGAACTCGCGGGCGCGCCGCTCAAACCAGTCAACTTGGACCGCGGCGAGATGTTCAGCAACTTCGCCGTACACCTGTGGAACACCGAACCCGCCATCCACGGAACGATCGGATACTCGACTTCCGCATTTCGCCGCTCGACCATCGACGAAATCATCGACCGCTACCTCGACATCCTTCACCACGCCACCGCCGACCCCGCCCGGTTGGTCGTTCACCTGTAGCACCTGCTGATGCGGCCCGTCACCGCCCACTCCGCCAGGGCAGACACTGAGGACTCACGTCGACACGGTCTTGCCTTGAATCGCCCGCCGGTGGCATGCTTGAGTTCATGAATAGTGTGGGGGATCTGATTGATACCATCGATTTAACCGGCTGGCGCTCCAACGCGGACGAAAAGATTGCCCGTCAGCTGGTTGACTCATTTCAGCGCATCGGTTTCGCATATGTCACCGGGCATGGTGTTCCCGACGAGACTGTCGAGCGTGCCTTCGACGCCTCCCGACAGTTTTTCCACCAAGACCCGGCCCAACTGGACACCGTGCACTACCGCCACGCGAACAAGTACCACGGGTTCGTGCCCAGGGGTGCGACCCCAGGTATTGGGTCGTTTCACGAAATGTACGACTTGGGCTTGGACATCCCCACCACCTACCGAGGCCCTGGTGCTGTCATGCGCACCACCCCCAACCTCTGGCCTGAGAACCTCCCGATGTTTCGCCCGGCTGTCGAGCGTTACCAGGGCGCGATGCGTGACCTCGCCGACTCGATCCTCGCCGCCCTCGCAGTCGGCCTCGGTCTGCCCGCCGACTTCTTCAGGATCCGCTGTGCGGAACCGCACGCGCAGATGCGACTGCTGCACTACCTGCCGTTCGCCGCGGACTCAGCGGACAGGTTCAGCGTCGGCCGGCACTGTGACTACGAGACTGTAACCATCCTCGCCCAGGATGACGTGGGCGGCCTTCAGGTATCTGGCCCGGACGGGCAATGGATCAATGTCCCGCCGCTCGACGGCACGTTCGTCCTCAACGCCGGCGACATGTTGACCAGATGGACCAACGGGCTGCTCCCTGCCACCCCGCACCGTGTCCTTTCCCCCACTGACACGGAACGGTTCTCGGTCGCGTTCTTCTACGCCACCAGCTATGACGTAGTAGTTGAACCAGCACTGCCACCGGCCGATCCCGATGGTCCCCAGTATGAACCTATTACTACTGGCGCCTACATGTGGCAACGCTTTACCGAAGAAGGCATTTGACTTCTCGATCAGGGAGTCACGTTACCAGCGGTCCCAGCCGGGTAGCCCCGGCTGGGCCAGAAACGTCTGATACCCGAACAACCATGACACACGATCCGCTGTGGAGCGATTGGTACGGGCGCCGCCCCGGTCGGCGGGGATGTCAGATGCCGTCCTCGGTAAACCGCTTCTCCATGTACGCTCCGGTAGTTATCGGCGCGTACTCCTGCGCCTCGTCGGTCATCGGCTCACCGATCGGTTCGATGAGCACGTCGTAGCTGGTGCCGTAGAAGAACGCCACCGAGTAGCGCTCCTCGGTCCTGGGCGTCAGCACCCTGTGCGGCGTCGCCGGCATCCGTCCGTTGGTCCAGAAGGTGAGCATGTCCCCAGCGTTGATCACGAACGCGCCCTCGATCGGCGGGACGTTGATCCACTGCTCGTCCGGGCCACACACCTGCAGACCGCCCACATTGTCCTGGGCGAGGATGGTCACCGCCTCGTAGTCGCTGTGCCGCCCGACGCTCAGCGCGTCGTCCGGCGCGTCGTGACGCGGAAGATAGTGCAGCAGCCGCATCTGCGCGTGCGGCTCGGCACATCGGATCGTGAAGAAATCCGTCGGCAGCCCCAGGCCCGTCGATATCGCGCCGAGGATCTCGTCGCAGAGAGCCCGCATCGCGACTTGGTAGCGTTGGACGGCCGGCTTGAAGCCGGGTAGGTCCGTCGGCCACAAGTTGGGCACTCGACGCATGAACGCGCCGGGACCCTCATATGTGGTCGCGATCTCCATGCCGGTGTCGTAAATCTCGTGGAACGAGCCGGTTCCTGGAATCACGCCAGCGGGAACATAGCCGTGATAGTTGCTCGCATGACGGTAGTGCAAGGCATCGAGAGCCTCGGCGTCCTGGTGGAACAACTGCCGCGAGGCGTCGAATACCCCCGCGACCGTGTCACCGGGCACGCCGTGCCCAGTGACATAGGCGAAGCCGGTGCGCTGAAAAGACTCGACGAGGCGGAGTGCGGTCGCCTCGTCGGCGTTCGTACGCCACGCAGCCAAATCGATGACGTCGATAGTTTCCCCCGCAGCAACGTTCATGAGATCCAAGCATGCCAGCGCGGGCAATTCAAAGCAAGGGATGCCGCTACGGACCGTCTCTTGTGGATCAGCCTGTCCACATGGGGTCGTGAATTGCCGTCCTGCCCGTACGATCACGGTCATGGCTGAATACGTCACAGTGATCGGTCTCGGTTATGTCGGCCTCCCGGTGGCGGTGTCCCTCGCCGGAGCCGGGGTCCGGGTGGCCGGGGTCGACACGAACCCGGTGGTACGGAACGCCGTCCAGGCCCGCCAGGCACCCTTCTTCGAACCCGGCCTCACCGAGGCGTTACGCGCTCTCCCGGAGGGCATGCTTACCGTCGCCGCAGCACCGCCGGCCACTCGGCCACCGCGCGCGATCGTCATCTGCGTCGGTACCCCAACAGATCCTGACACGCTCCAGCCCGACCTCACACACCTGCAGGCCGCTGTGGATGTCGGGGCCTCGCACATGGGCGACAACACCTTGGTCGTCGTCCGCAGCACAGTGCCGGTCGGCACCTGCCGACAACTTGTCCTGCCGAGGCTGCGCGCGCAGGTCGCCAACCCGATGCTCGCGTTCTGTCCGGAACGGCTGATCCAGGGCACCGCACTGGCCGAAATCCGGAGCCTCCCCCAGATCGTCGGGCCGCTCGACGAGCGGTCCCTGGCCGCCGCGGACGATCTCCACGCCACCCTGACCGACAAGCGGGTATCCGTGTCCTCGTTGGAGACGGCCGAGATGATCAAGCTTGTCGGCAACGCCCACACGGACCTGATCTACGGCTTCGGCAACGAGGTCGCGCTGATGGCCACGGCCCTCGGTCTGGATGCCGGCGAGGTCATCCGCTCGGCCAACACCGGCTACCCGCGACCGGACATCTCGCTTCCCGGATATGTCGGTGGCAGCTGTCTGACCAAGGACCCTTATCTTCTGATGTACTCGGCCTCCTCTGCCGGATACTCGCCTCCGATGGTCGCCGCGGCAAGGCAACTCAACGAAGAAGTTCCCGTACTGGCCGTCGGACGATTCACTCGGCAACTGGCCGAACTGTCGAACCGGCCGTTCACCGAATCGAAGATCCTGGTGTGCGGCATGGCCTACAAAGGGCGGCCGGAGACCGATGACGTCCGCGGCGCCGCCAGCACCACGGTCGCGCGACTGCTCGGCGGAAACGTGAAGACGCTGGCAGGGCATGATTTCCTGGTCCCCGACCACGTAGTGCGCGGGCTCGGGTTCGAACCAGCGGGACTTGAGGGCGGCCTGCATGACGCTGACGGCGCCCTCTTGCTGGTAGACCACCCTCGCTACCGAGACATCACCGCCGATCAGGTCCGTGCGCTGATGCGTGGACCACGCCTCATACTGGACATGTGGGGTATCGCTGAGGACGCGCTCGCCGACGAGGACGGCATCACCTATGTGAGGTACGGCCGTGGCTGACCGGATACTCGTCACCGGTGGGGGCGGGTTCGTCGGCTACCACCTGGCCCAACGGCTGCTCAGCGACGGCGCGGAGGTCGTGATCCTCGACGATTTCTCCCGCAGCCGGCCCGACCGGGACTTCGACCGTCTGCGAAAGCACGTCCAAGTGGTCGAACACGACCTGCGCCTCGCCATCCCCGCCGCCCTCCTGCCCGGCGACTTCGACGGGGTGTACCACCTCGCCGCCGTCGTAGGGGTCCAACGCACGATCGACAACCCGGTCAATGTGTTGCGTACCAACGTCTTGTCCACCCTGAACCTGCTCGACTGGTGTTTGGCAAGTCCGCCGGGCATGCTGTTCTTCAGTTCCACCAGTGAGGTCGCGGACGGCGCGGTGACAGCGGGCTTGACCGAACTGCCCGCGCCGGAACAGGTACCCTATGTGGCGACGGAACCTTGGTCGCCCAGGACATCGTACTCGCTCAGTAAGGTAACCGGCGAGCTGTTGGTGACGCAGTGCGCCAAGGACTTCCCGGTTCGCATCGGCCGCTACCACAACGTCTACGGGCCCCGAATGGGCAATTCACATGTCATCCCCCAGTTCCTGCGACGGGCGCTCGACGGCGTGGATCCCTTCCCGATCTATGGCGCGAACCAGACCCGCGCGTTCTGCTACGTGGACGACGCCGTGTCCGCCACCGTCGCGGTGGCCAGGTCCGCGCCCGCGAAAGTGGTCGCCAACATCGGCAACGACACCCAGGAGATCACCGCCAGGGACCTCGCGGCCCATATTTTCACCGTCGCTGGAGTCCAGCCGCGGGTGGAGATCTTCGGCCCACCGCCGGGTTCGCCCGATCGGCGACTGCCGGACCTGACCACCCTGAGGACGTTGACCGGTTACCAACCTCGGGTCAATCTGGCCGAGGGCCTGAGGATGACATACGAGTGGTATGCCCAGTGACCGAGTTTGGGTATTTCGGCGTGTGATCGGAGCATCCAGCGGGATGACACTGGCTGGATCATGGTTCGGTGGCCGCTGATCGAGGCTCTGGTGTGGCCGGTGGTCATTGAGTCGCTCCCGCGTACGCGGGGATCGTTCTACCGTTGTGGGTGCCGAAAACCACGTTGTACCGCTTCAAAATAGAATTCAGGTCAGTGGCCAGCAGGAGTACCAAACAGGTTCAGGCTGCTCGTCGGTACTCGTTGATCACACCACCCAGTACCCGATGGCGCCGGATCGCCGAATCCAGGGCCGTGACGGAAGGCCGATCCACGTCATCAGGTGCCCGCTGTGCCCGCGACTGGTGAGGTCGGTGACCGTTGTAGTGGTCGACGTAGTCGGCAAGGAAGACGGCGGCGTGGCGCTCGTTGTAGATCAGCAATTGAATCGTGCCTGCCCCCGACGGAGAGGCCACCGAGCCTCCGGTCGTCGTCGGTCAGTTCGGCGACCAGGGCGGCCACCGGCAGGTGGGGGCGTCGCAGCAGCCGCGCCACCGCCACCCGCAACGCGATCGGCAAGCCCGAGCACAGCCTGGCCAACGCGATCGACGCTGCCGGATCGGCATCGACGCGCCCGTCGCCGCAGTGCCGCCGCAGCAGTTCCACAGCGTCGTCGTCGGCCAGCGGTTCCAGTTCGACCGGCATGGCGCCGTCCAATTCCAGTTCCACGAGTCGGCCATTGCTGGTCGCGACGACGACACTGCCGCCCGAATTGGGGAGAAAGGGACGCACATGGGCGGGCTCAGTGACATCGTCCAGCATCACCACGCAGCGGCGCGTGGAGATCGTCGACCGATACAAGTTGGTCCGAGCCGCCAACGACGTGGGAATGGTCGACTCCGCCACTCCCAACGATCGCAGAACGTCCGCCAACCCGTCTCCCACGGCGGTACCGTCCGGCGTGCGCAGCGCCGCGAAATCGACATACAGCCGGCCATCCGGGAAATGCTCGCGCTGCCGCGCCACCCACGTGTACACCATCGCGCTCTTGCCAACGCCGACCAGCCCGGTAACCACCGCGAGCTGGGAATCCACGCCCGGTCGTCGCGGCACCAACTGATCCAGCAGCGCCAACTCGTCGACCCGGTTCACAAAGGCCGGATTTGGCCGAGGAACCTGGTCGGGGTCATCCACACGCACCATCCACGCCCCACACATCCCGCCGTCGGTGACAGGAAGACAACGCTACGCCATCCACCGCATAGTTTCTCGGCACGTCGCACATCACCGACGACAACGGGACCCCACCCACCCGGACAGCTACTGTTCCCGAATGAACACCACAGGACCATGGTGGGGCACACCGGTCGTCACTTTCGCCGGGGTGCTGCTGACGCTGTTCTCCACAATGTGGATCACCTACAGGACCAAACGCAGGGAGACCGCGTTCCGGTGGGTCGAGGCCAAGAAGCAGCTCTACATCAGCTTCACGCAATCCTGCCACGACCTGCGGCGCCTTGCGGTGTGGACCGCCGCCGAGACCGAGCCGCACACGGCGCTGGCCGCGATCCGCCTGCTGACCGTCGAATTCGAGATCATCGCTCCGCCTCGTGTCACCGAGCACGCGGCCGCGACCCTCCTCGCCGCCGAACGACTCGCCGACCACATTGTCACGATCCGCGCAGAGAGCAGGCCCGGCCCAGGCAACACGATCGCCGAACGGTTCCGCGAACCCCACACACAGATCGAGCAGGAGCTGTCCGTCACCATGCGCGAGTTCGTCGCCACCGCCCGCGCCGACCTCGATGTCAAGTCACGGTTCGCACCGTTGACCGCTGGTACTGAGTGACCACGGAGGGTGGCCCCGAATATGTCCAGACAAAGCCAACGTCAAGAAGCTCGACGACGACAACGCGATCGCCTACAGCACCGTCAACGCCATCGCCGGCGGATGACCCGACCGGCCGCGGGCTTGACACTCGTGGCGATCCGGGCTGGAGCCCGCGTCGTTCCAGGTTAGGGCAGGTATTACGGTGCGGGTATGACGTCGTCCGGGCCCTGGCAGGTGTCTGCGCCGGCTGGTTCGGTTCCGGGTGCGGTGCTGACCTTGGTCGTGACCGGCCGACCCAAGGCGCGCTCACCGTTCGGCAAGCCCACGATCGGTGCGGCCGTCCTCATCGCATGCGTCCGCCAGACCGGCAAGCCGGGCTCCCATGGAGCGGTGGACGACGGTCGGCATTCCTCCTGTCCGGAGGAAAACGCCCGATCCTCATCGCTCGCCGCTCCCAACGGTTTCCCCACCGCAGCACAGCTTGATCTGAGTGTGCACACATCAGTGCACGATCCTGTCTCGATGACGGGCGCGACCCCGTGAGAACACCGTGGGTGCGGGTTCCGGTCGGTATCCACGCGGACCGCTGGAGCACGATCGCCGCCGCTCGAAACATTCTCTTCGTCACGCACACCATGGCCTCGGCCAACCGGCTCATGGACCTGCTCGACATTTTCGACTCCGACCACCGGGTGCAGATCGTCCACACCTGCCCCGACACCGCGGGCATCCCCGCCGGAGTGACCGAGTACTTCACTGACCGCGGCCTTGTCGCCATACCCTGGTCGCAAGCCGTCCAGACCCCATGGGACCTGGTGATCACCGCGAACACCAGCGGCGGCCTGCACGACTTGCACGGGCCGATCATCATCATCTCACACGGAATCGGATACACTAAGAACATAAATCGGGAATCGGGAATCGGGAATCGGGAATCGGGAATCGGGAATCGGGAATCGGGAATCGGGAATCGGGAATCGGGAATCGGGAATCGGGAATCGGTCTACGGCCTGTCCGCGGAATCTCTCATCTCCGGCGGGCGCGTCATCGCAGACGTGCTCGTGCTGTCACACGGGGAACAGCTCGACCGTCTCGCCACGGTGCTGCCGTCCGCCGTGGATCACGCGGTGGTGGCCGGCGATCCACGTTTCGACCGCATTCTGGCCTCGCTGGGAGAGCGGTCCCGATACCGGGCGGCCCTCGGTGTCGCGCAGCAGGACACGTTGGTCGTCGTGTCGTCGACGTGGTGGCAGCGGTCGCTTTTCGGTTCCTGGCCGGACCTGCTGCGGCAACTGCTGGCGGAGTTGCCGGTCGACCGCTACCGAGTGGCCGCGGTCCTGCACCCGCACATCTGGTTCGGTCACGGTCCCGCTCAGGTCCGGTCGTGGCTGGCCGCGTGCCTGCGCGCCGGCCTGATCCTGGTCCCGCCGCAGGAAGGGTGGGCAGCGACGCTCATCGCGGCCGACGTCGTAGTCGGAGACCACGGCGCGGTCACGACGTACGGGGCGTCGATCAACAAACCGGTATTGCTCGCCACGTTCCCCACCGACGATGTGGCCGAGTACACGGCCGTCCACGCGCTGGGCGCGGTCGCTCCCCTGCTGGACCGCGATCGTTCGCTCCTTGACCAGGTCGACGAGACGATCGCGGGGTTTGTCCCTGCCCGCCACCAACAGCTGACCGCGCTGGTCAGTGCTGTTCCGGGCAAGTCGGCAGCGACGCTGCGCGAGCTCTGCTACCGCATGCTCGGGTTGCCCGAGCCGTTCGGGCCGGTTCCGGTCCCCCTGCTCCCCCTGCCTGACGCGGCCGGCACCCGAGGCGGCATGGCTGCCCGCGTGTCCGGCACCGTGCGCGACGACGGCGTGGTCCACCTGTCCCGGCATCCCGCCGACGCGCTCATCGGCCGGGCCACCGCACGTCCCCGGCTTGTCGACGCGCACCTCGTGGCGGCCGCCGACCATCCACTGCCCGTCGTTCGCGGCAACGCGGACATCATCTTCCGGCGGGGCCACGACGTCCAGTGGCTCGATGACGCCTTCACCTGGCATCCCGTCAGCGCGATGGCCGCCCTGGTCCCCTCCGACGACATCTGCCTGATCCGGATGAAGGACGGGAGGACGGTCGAGTGCCGGGTGGCAGGCCAGGATCCACTCATCGCCACCTCTGCCCTGTACGTGTGGCACTCGTACCGGAACGGACAGACCCCGGATTCCCTGCGCGTCCAGACCGACGCAGGTCCGCCCCACACACTTTCGATCACGAGACGGACCTGACCAGTTATTGCTCTTCGTCCGGCTCGCCAAGATCCCTGCGCAGGTCCCGAAGCCGGTCCAGGTCGTCCTGCTCGGGCGCGATGTCGACGATGACCTCCAACGCCTCCATCTCACCTCGCGCGGACCTGTCCAACCGGAACAGGTCCGCTGCACGACGTGCCGTGGCCAGGGCCGCCGTGTCCCCGAGCCGGGCAAGGATCTTGCCCAGAACGAGCAACGACTTGGCGAGGTTGTCGCGCTCGTCCGTGCCCTCGAAGAACTCGACCGCGTGTCGCGCGGGCTGCAGACCGTCGATGTCCTGCTCGGCGTCGAATGCCGTCCTGGCACGCTGCAGCCACAGCAGGGCGAACATGCGCGGGCGCAGGTGTTCGGGGACATCCCGCGCGGCCACCTTCCACGACGCGTCGAACTTGCGCATCGCGGCGTCGAAGTTCCCCCTCTTCGTCTCGATCTTGCCCTCCCACTCCAGTGCGCTCTGCGCTCCGGTCGCGTCACCCGCCTCGACAGCCGACCGGTAGGACTCGGAAAACGCCTCCCCCGCCTGATCCAGATCCCCGACACCGAACAGAGCGGAGCCCAGTTGGGACGCCATCCTCATCCGTACCCGCGGATCGCCGAGCTGTGTGGCGGCTTCGAGACCGACGCGGTGGCTGGTGATCCACTCCTCGTAGTGGCCGTGCAGGTGGTACACACCCCACAGCGCCTCGCACATCTGCCAGACCACGTCCGCCAACTGGAACCGCTCAGCCGAGGTCACCACCGCCAAGAGGTTGCCCCGGCGTTCCTCCAGCCAGTCCAGAGCAGCCTCCCGAGTGACCACCGTCGGGTCGGGTGCGAGGTAACCGGGCCCGATCCGCGGCCGGTCGGACAGAACACGATCGCGGCTGATCGTCTGCTCGACATACCAGCGCACCACTCGCTCAACCACAACCGAATGCTCCGCGAACGGCTCGTCCGCCTCCGCGCGATCACGGGCGTGCCAATGAGCCACGTCGTGGAACTCGAACACATCCGCGCTCACCCGCGTCAACAACTGCGCGGCGGCAAGCGCCGCAAGCAGCGTCCTGACATCGTGCTGCGACTGATCCAGCATCACCGCCGCCGCGTCCACGAACACCGTCGCCCCGGGATACAGCCCAACCACCAGCCGGTACGCCCGAGCCTGCGCCTCGGGCAGGCCCACGTACGCACGATCGAAACTGTCCCGGACGTACTCCTGCGTCTCCGGGTCCAACGCGCCGAGGCCCCGGCGGGCCAGGTCCCGGATCAGCTCGGCGACCTCCCACTCAGGCGTACTCGCGATCTGCGCGGCGGTCGCCCGGATCGCCAACGGATAACCACCGCACACCCGCGCGACCGACCCCGGAGCAACCCGCGCCGCACTGAACCACCCACCACCCAGCACCCGCTCGAACAACTCCAGCCCAAACCGTTCCTCCAGCGGATCGACCGCCTTGGACTCGAATCCCATCAGGTCCAGCCGGCGAATACGGGACCGCGAGATCACCACGACCGCGGACGTCGGCGAGTTCAGGAGGAAATGCTCGACTTGCGCCGCACTGGACACCTCTTCGAGAACCACCAGAAAACGCTTCCCGTGCGTCCGGGTCCGGAACAGATTCTTGCGCGACTCAATCGACGACGGCAGGTCTCCGCGCCGCACACCAAGGTCGGCCAGCACATCGCCAAGCGCCTCGGACACCAGTGCGTCACCGCCAGAGACAGCGTCCCCCAACGGAATCCGCAACGCCCCAGCCGAGAACCACTCAGCCATCCGTCTGTACCACTCCTGCACCACACTACGCACGCCGACACCAGCAGGACCGTGCAAGGCCAAACACGCCGGACGACCAACCGCCGAGGCCGCCGCCAACCGTTCACCCATCCAGGCCAACAACGGCGTGCGGTCAACGAACTCCGCAGGCGGCAGCGGCAACTGCTGCATCACCGTCATCCGATCCCTCCCCGATCCGCCCGGCCGACGACCCTACCGAAGAGCCTCGGCACCGTACGCCGCCCTGCGATCATCTCGCGACCACAAGATCCTGCCGAGCACGCTGCCGCACGCGCCGCCCAACACCACACGAAGTTCACCCATTCAGCGGGACAGCACGTCGGACCGGGGCGGGCACGAGTTGCTCAGGTGAGACGGTGCTTGAGTGCTTCGAGTTCGTCGTGCAGCGCGGTGGGCAGTTTGTCGCCGATGGTGGCGAACCATTCCTCGATCCGGGGGATCTCGGCCGTCCACTCCCGCACGTCGACTGCCAGTGCGGCGTCAATGTCCGCCCGCGGAGTGTCCAGGCCGTTCAGGTCGAGCCCGTCCGTGGTGGGGGTCCACCCGATCGGGGTGTCGACGGCGGGGGTGGTGCCGTCGAGGCGTTCGACTGCCCACTTGAGCACGCGGGCGTTCTCGCTGAACCCCGGCCAGAGGAACCGGCCGTCGGCGCTGCGGCGGAACCAGTTGACGTAGAAGATCTTCGGCAGCTTGGCGGCGTCGGCGTGCTTGCCGGTGTCGATCCAGTGCTGGAAGTAGTCCCCGGCGTGATACCCGATGAACGGCAGCATCGCCATCGGGTCGCGTCGTACCACGCCGACCGTGCCCGTGGCGGCGGCGGTGGTCTCCGAGGAGAGGGTGGCGCCGAGGAACACGCCGTGCTGCCAGTCGCGCGATTCGACCACCAGCGGCACGGTGGTGGCCCGGCGGCCGCCGAAGAGGATCGCCGAGATCGGCACGCCGTTCGGGTCGTCCCATTCCGGCGCGGTGATCGGACACTGCGCGATCGGCGTGCAGTAGCGGGAATTGGGGTGCGCGGTGAGCTCGTCGCTGGCGAGCGTCCACGGTTCACGCTTCCAGGTCGTGAGGTGGTTCGGCGGCGCTTCGGAATAACCCTCCCACCAGACGTCGCCGTCGTCGGTCAGCGCCACGTTGGTGAAGATCGAGTTTCCTTTGTAGAGGGTGCGCATCGCGTTCGGGTTGGTCCTCCACCCGGTGCCGGGCGCGACGCCGAAGAACCCGTTCTCCGGGTTGACCGCGTACAGGCGGCCGTCCTCGCCGAAGCGCATCCAGGCGATGTCGTCGCCCAGGGTCTCGACCTGCCAACCGGGAATGCTGGGTTCGAGCATGGCCAGATTGGTCTTGCCACACGAACTGGGGAACGCGGCGGCGACGTAGTGGACCTTCCCCTCGGGTGCGGTGAGCTTGAGGATCAGCATGTGTTCGGCCAGCCAACCCTCCGCACGGGCGATCACCGAGGCGATCCGCAGCGAGTAGCACTTCTTACCCAGCAACGCGTTGCCGCCGTACCCGGAGCCGTAGCTCCAGACCATCCGCTCCTCGGGGAACTGGGTGATGTACTTGGTCTGGTCACAGGGCCAGGGCACGTCCTGCTGACCGGGCTTGAGCGGCGCGCCGACCGAGTGCAGGCAGCGCACGAACTCCGCGTCCTCGCCGAACAGGGCCAGGGCTTCGCTGCCCGTGCGGGTCATGATGCGCATCGAGGCGACCACGTACTCGGAGTCGGTGATCTCCACACCCAGCATGGGTTTCTCGGCCGTGAGTGGGCCCATGCAGAACGGGATGACGTACATGGTGCGGCCGGCCATGCTACCCCGGTAGTGCTCGGTCATGATGACCTTCATGTCGATCGGGTCCATCCAGTTGTTGGTCGGACCCGCGTCGGCCTCGTAGGTCGAGCAGATGAACGTGCGGTCCTCGACCCGGGCGACGTCGCTGGGATCCGAGGCGCACCAGAACGAGTTGGGCTTCTGCCGCAGCCGCACGAACGTCCCGGTCTTGACCAGCCTGTCGGTCAGCGTCCGCCATTCCTCGTTCGAACCGTCACACCACACCACGTTCTGCGGGGTGGTCAGCTCGGCGACCTGACGCACCCAGGCCAGCAAGGAGCTATGCATGGTCGGGGCGTGGTCCAGGCCGGGGATGGAGGCTGCGGTCATCGTGGTCTCCTTGCGGCCACCCGGCGCGGCTACGGCCGGTCAGCCGAAACGTGGGTCGCGGGGGCGAGGGGTTGTCTGGTGGAAGGCGCGGATCGCGGCGTCGGCGACCCGGCGGGCGAGGGCACGGTCGGGACCGTCGGGTAACTGCAGCTCAGGTGGGGTCGCCATGACCAGGGCCAGCGCGCAGGCGTGGTAGACGTCCACGTCCAGCCGCGCGTGCCGGACCTGGGTGATCGCGCGAAGCAAGCCGGGAAGCACGAGCAGCGGCATGCGTGAGTCCTGGCGGGTGATCACGACGGGTGTGGCGGTTGGGTTGACTGCCGTGAGGCTGCCGTGCAGGTCGATCACGACATCGGCACCCGTCGCGATGCGGTGTAGGGGAAAGGCGACGGCGTCGGCACGTTTCCAGGTGGTGATGTCGCCGACCTCGGCGGCTACCAGCAGCGGGGACAGCAGCGGCATGGTGTCCGCGCCCGCGATCACGACTCGGCCGGACCCGGTCGAGCGGCCAGCACGGGTGAGCGTGGTCAGCACCATGGCGGTCAGCGCGATCGCGGTGGTGTCGTGATCGGTGACCACCGGCGTCTCGCCCGCCGCGAGGCGCGCTACGTGGGCACGATCAGCTGTGACATGCGGGAGAAAGGCCACGCCGACCGCGGGTGGGAGGCCACGTAGTGCGGTCCGCAGTCGCTGCGGGTCATCGGCGTTGAGCGGGATCACGTGGGTCGACAGACCCGCCGCGTCGTGGATCAACGCGGAATACCGGCGCAACAGGTGTTCTACGTGGGTGTCCTGGTCTGGCAAGGCGCTGCCGTCGCTGACCACCGCGACCACGGGATCGTTCGCCGTCACGAGGCGTGCCCCAGCCGCGGTTCCGCCAGCCGACGCACCTGCCTTGGCACCTCCACGATCACTCTCCTACGGTCGCGGATTCCAGCACCGCCGGGTCGATCCAGTCGCCGGTGTCGATGCCATGCCGAGCGGCCAGGTCGAGCAGGTCCCGGATCCGGGCCGCGTGCAGGTGGACCTCGTAGTCGTGACCGGCCCGCTGGGCCGCGGTCAACGTCTGTCGGGCCCGCTGGACCTGGCCGCGCAAGGCTGCTTCGAACTGGCTCATCATCCCCACATCTGCTGCGCCAACAACAAATACATCATCTGCGCACTTAAAGAACTTCGCAACTGCTGGATCGTGCGAGAACGTGTGGATGTGAGCTGAAACACCTCGCGATGGGTGAGCGCGGCGGGCTACAGGTCGTTGCCGGCGTAGGAGAGGTTGAAGCTCTTGTTGGTCAACGGGAAGTCCGGGACGATGGTGTCGGCCAACGCGACCGGCAGGGCGGGCCAGTTGAAGAAACTCGGGTCGACGATCTTCACGCGGGTCAGCGTGCCGTCGGGAGCGAGTTCGACCCGGTGCACGATCGTGCCGCGCCACCCCTCGACGATGCCCACGCCGGACGTGCTGACAGCGTGGCCGAGCGGCGCGCAGGGCGTGTCGCCGGTCGCCCCGGCGAGCCTGTCGATGATGTCGATGGACGCGGTGATCTCTTCGGCGCGCACGAGGAAGCGCGAGAGGACGTCCCCCTCGGTGCGGGTGTACTGGATGCGTGGGAATTTCTCGTGCAGGAACGGATGGTCGTATCGGGCGTCGGTGGTCAGGCCGCTGGCGCGGGCGACGTAGCCGAGGGTGCCCAGGTCGGCCGCCTGCGTCTGGGTGAGCACAGCGGTGCCTGCGAACCGGTCGGCCACCACGGTGTTGTCGAGCGCGAGGGCGACGATCTCGGCGATGTCCGCGCCGACAGCTCTCAGTTGGCCGATGTCGGGCAGGGCGGCGATGGTGGCCCCGCCAGGGTGGATGGCGCCGCGCAGCAACCGGTGACCAGTGACGTGGTCGTTGATCCGCAGGAGTTGCTCGCGGACGCGTTGGGCGTGGGTGTTGAGGATGCCGTGGCCGACGTCGTTGCACAGCGCGCCGATGTCGGTGATGTGGTTGTAGAGGCGTTCCAGTTCCAGCAGGATCGCCCGGATCCGCCGGGCCGCCGAGGAGACGTCGTGCCGGTGGGCGTCTTCGATCGCCTGGCAGAATGCCAGAGAGTGCCCGACGGTGGTGTCGCCGCTGACTCGTTCGGCGAGTTCCAGCGCCTGCTCCGGGCGTCTGCCCTGGAACAGCTTCTCTAGTCCTCTGTGGACGAACCAGAGCCGGGCCTTGAGGTTGAGGATGGTCTCGCCGACCACGGAGAACCGGAAGTGCCCCGGGCCGATCATCCCGGCGTGCACCGGCCCGACCAGGATCTCGTACACGCCAGGGCCTTCGACGGTCCGGAACGGGTACGGGCCGTCGACGTCGCCGAACCGCGGGGGTTCGCCGGCGTCGGTGAGCATCGGGTGCCAGCCCTGTGGCCAATGGAAGTGGCGGACCAGGCGGCGTGGCAGCGGGTGGCCTGTGGGCACGATGCCGAACAGGTCGTGCATCTCCCGCTCGAACCGGCCGGCCGGGAAGGACAGGGCGGCCAGGCTCGGCACTTCCGGCTTGTCGCGGCGCAGCGGGACATGCAGTTCGACGCCTCGGTCCGGGCCGGCAGCGGTGAACAGGTAGACCGCGCGCAGCTGGTCACCGTCGTCATGCGCGGCGACCAGCGCGACCCGGAAACCCTGCTGCAACAGTGACTCCGCCTCGACTGGCAGGACGGCCGGCGCGACGGTCACGGCAGCAGATCGTGTCGTCATCGTGCGCCCACCGTGGTCTCGGCCGCCAGACGCAGCAGCGTGGCCAGCGGTCCCGCGACGACACCCAGCACGACGCAGACGAGCAGTCCGCCGATCAGGGCGAACGCGGTGGGCATCGGCAGCCTGCGCGTCCCGGTGGCCGTTCCGGGGCCGTCGGGTGGGCTGCCGAGCAGCATCCGGCTGGTGTGCGAGACCAGGGCGGCGGCGATGACCAGGACCAGGAGCAACGCCGCGGCGGTCACCCAGCCCACGCCGGCGGCGAACCCGGCGCGGACTACGCCCAATTCGCTGGCGAACACACTGAACGGCGGCAACCCGATGAGAGCCAGGATGCCGACCCCGACTCCGCCGGCCAGCACCGGGTGGTGCGCGGCCAAGCCCCGCACGCCGTCGATCCGACTGGTGCCGGTGACCTGGAGAACCCGCCCAGCCCCCAGGAACAGCGTCGCTTTGGCCAACCCGTGGCCGAGAATGTGCAGGAGCACCGCGGCCAGGGCGAGCGGGCCGCCGATCGCGGCGCCCAACGCGACCAGACCGAGGTGCTCGATGCTGGGTACGCGAGCATCCGCTTGTAGTCCCGCTGCGCCACCAGCAGCGACGCCGCCACCGCGAGCGACACCACCGCCATGCCGGCCAGCAGGGTGCGGATGAACCCGATGCCCAAGGCGCCGTCGGCGATCATCTTGACCCGCAGGATCGCGTAGAACGCGACCGAGAGCAGCACCCCGGACATCAGCGCGGACACCGGCGCCGGGGCCTGGGAGTGCGCGTCGGGCAGCCACGCGTGTAACGGTGCCAGGCCGGCTTTGGTGCCGAACCCGAGGATCAGCAGCAGGACGGCGATCTTGGTGACCCCGGGGTCAAGACCGGACGCGTTCGCCGCCAGCGCCGCGAGGTCCAGCCCGGCTCGGCCGGGTGCGTGCGAGGCGGCGAAGTTGAGCACGATGGTGCCCAGCAACGCCAACGCGATCCCGGCCGAGCAGATCACCACGTACTTCCATGCCGCTTCGACCGCCGGGCGGGTTCGGCGTTGCCCGACCAGGAACGCGGTCACGATGGTGGTGGCCTCGATCGCCACCCACACCACGCCGAGGTTCGCGGCCAGCACGGCCAGTGCCATCGCGGCCAGGAACAGCTGGACCAGGACACTGTGCCGGGCGGCGGTCCGTGTCGTGGCCCGGCTCGCCGCGATCTCCGCCTGCAGGTACGCCGGACTGGCCACGGTGGCCAGCAGCGCGACCGCGCCGATCACGACGAGCATGAACGCGGACAAGGCATCCGCTCGCAGCAACCCCGCTACGGCTGCACCGGACCGGACGACGTCTACCGCGATCATGATCGCGGCGGCCAACACCACGGCCGCGCTCGCCGCGCTGAGCCAGACGGTGGACCTCCGCCACCCGAACACCGCGTAGCCCAGCGCGCCGAGGACCGGCACCACGACCGGCGTGAGCAAGGTGATCATCAGTCGCGCAACTCCCGCAGTTCGTCCAGGTCGGTATCGCCGAAGGTCTCCCGCATCCGGGCGGTGAGCACCTGCAGGACCAGCACGGCCAGCAACACGTCCAGCGATACGCCCAGCTCGACGACCAGGCCGACACCGGCGGTGGTGAGGAACCCGACCGCGGTGATCCCGTTGTCCATCAACAGAAACCCGACCAGCTGCGACAACGCGCGACGTCGGGTGACCAGCACGAAGAATCCGATCAGCACCACGGTCACCCCGACCGGGATCGCCTGCGTCGCCACGGAGGGCGCCAGCCGCACCAGAGGCTGGGACACCGTGTACGCCAGCAGGGTCAGGACAGCGGCGGCCAGCAACGACGCGGCCACGTTCACCAGAGGTCGGGTCTCCCGCCGGGCCTCGCCCGCACTCGCCAACGCACGCCGCAACAAGGCGGGCAGCACGCCCGCCCGCAATACCAACACGCCAACCGCCACCACCCACAGCTCAAGGGAGTTCTCGTGCGCGGCCAGGACGCCGACCAGCACCGCGAGCGCGAGCCCCTGCAGCGCGAACACCTGGATGATCACCGCGAGCTCACGGCGCCACAGCACCAGGACCGCGGTCAACAGCAGGCCCCCACACGCGAGGTCCAGCAGTTGCGTGAACGGGCTCTCGGCCATCACGAATCCCTTTCAGGCCAGGAAGAACGAGGCCGAGACGGACAGCAGCGCGAGGAGGAACGACCCAGCCAGCAACTCGGGCACCCGGAACAGACGCAGCTTGGCCAGGAACACCTCCCCGGCCGCCAGCACCACACCGAGCACACCGACCTTGACCACCAACGCCAGCCCGCCGACCGCCACGGCCAGTGGCGCGGCCGACGTCGCGATCCCCCACGGGACGAACAGGTTCGCCAACAGCCCCAGGAACACCGACAGCCGCATCGCCGAGGCCAACTCCACCAGCGCCAGGTCCGGGCCGGCGTACTCCAACACCATCGCCTCGTGCACCATCGTCAACTCCAGGTGCGTCGACGGGTTGTCCACCGGCAGCCGACCGGTCTCCGCCACGATCACCACGACCAACGCCACCGCGGCCAGCAAGCTCACCGGAGAGATCACCCGCGCCGGATCATCCAGGGTGGACGACACGATCGCGCCAAGGTTGGTCGAGCCGACCCGCACCGACAAGGCGAAGATCGACACCAGCAGCGTGGGTTCGACCAGTGCGAGAATCGTCATCTCGCGGCTGGCGCCCATCCCGCCGAACGCGGTCCCCGTGTCCAGCCCGGCCAAGGCGAGCACCACCGCGCCCAACGCCAGCAACGCCACCACCGCGAACAGATCCGCCACCGGATCCACCGCCGAATCGGTGGTCACGAACGGCGCCACCACCGTGACCGCCAGGGTGGTGGCCATCAACACCAGCGGCGCGATCCGGAACACCTCGCTGGTTCCGTGCGGCGTGATCCGTTCCTTGCCGAAGAGCTTGCGCAGATCCCGCCACGGCTGCAGGACACCTGCCCCGGCACGGCCTTCCAGCCTGGCCCGGACCTGTCGCATCACCCCGACCAGCAACGGAGATCCGGCCACTATCAGCACCGGCTGCCCGATCCCGCCGACAACTCCCAGCGCGCTCACCGAATCACCGCCAGCAAGACCAGCAGCCCGCACACGGTGTAGAAGCCATAGCCGAGATAACGGTGCACGCTCCCGGTGGCCAGCCGCCGTCCCACTCGCCCCCAGAGGGACACCAGGGCGAGCACGGGCTCATAAAGCCGGCGTTCGATCCGGTCGGGCACCCGCCGCCGGTACTCCACGGCCCGCACCAGATACCGGGACTCCTCGTGATGAGTGACGTCCACATCGGTCTCCGGTTGGACCACGTTGTCGAACACCCGCTGCAACGGCTCCGCGAAGGAGGTCGCCGTGTACTCCATCCGCGCCGACATCGGACCACCACCGCAGTCCCATAGACGCACGATCCGACGCGCCCGCCGCACCACCACAAGCCGCAGGACACCCACCATGACAACGAAACCCACCAGCAAGGCGACTGTGAGCATCAGCGGCGACAAGGCGCCGGTGACCCCGGCCAGCCGTACGGTCACCGCCCCGGACGCCGTCACATCGCCTGCCCCCACAGCGATACCTGTCGCCGTTCCCACGGCGGGCAGCGCCGCCATCGGCAGCACCGCCAACACCACACATGCCGCACCAGCCAGTCCCATCCCGATGAGCATGCTCGGCGGACTCTCCCGCGCGGACTCAGCAGCCGCGGTACGCGGTTTGGCGAGGAACCCCACGCCGAACGCCTTGACGAAGGTGGCCACTGCCAGCCCGGCGGTCAGCGCGACCGCCGCCACGGCCACCGGCATCGCGATCGCCGCGGCCACCCCCGAAGACAGCCCATGAATCAACGCCTGCAACAACAACCACTCGGACACGAACGCCGTGCCCGGCGGCAACGCCGACGCCGCCAACGCGCCCAGCCCGAACGCCCCGGTGGTCAACGGCATCCCCGACCGCAGACCACCGAGCGCGTCCAGATCCCGAGTGCCGGTCGCGTGCAGAACCGAGCCGGCGGCCAGGAACAACAGGGTCTTGAACGCCGCATGGTTGACCACGTGCAACAGCGCCGCCGCCAACGCCAAGCCCGCCAGCACTCGATTACCCGACGAGGCGAACAACCCGGCCGCACCCACCCCGATGAGCACCAGTCCCATGTTCTCCGTCGTCGACTGCCCCAACAGTCGCTTCAGGTCCGTGCTCATCGCGGCCTGCAAGATCCCGTACACCGCCGAGACCGCACCCAACGCGAGCACCAGCAGCCACCACCAGCGTGCCCCGCCGCCAAGCAGATCGAACCCTACCCGTACCAACCCGTACACACCCAGATTCACCATCGCCGCCGACATCAACGCCGATACGTGGCTCGGCGCCTCCGGATGCGCCCGCGGCAGCCACGCGTGCAACGGCACAATCCCCGCCTTCGACGCGAACCCGGCCAGCGTCACCACGAACACCAGCCCGGCAACCCACGGCGACACGTGCCGGCCGGCCTCGCGCAACGCGGGGAACGAGTCGTCCGCCGCGTGCGCGACCAGCACTAACAGTCCAATGAGGATGGTCACGAACCCGAGATGGGTCATCACCGCGTACCAGCGGCCGGCCTGAGCCACCTGTGGTCGGCGTCGGTGCTCCGCCACCACCAACAGCAGCGAGAACAGGGCCATCAACTCCCAGCACACCAGGAACGTGCCCACACTCGCCGCCGCGGGCACCAGCAGCATCGCGACCACGAACAGCGGGAACACCACTTGCGCCGGACGGGCGTCCAAGCCGTGCGATCGGGTGTAGGAGATCGCGTAGACCCCGACCGCGACCGCCACACATCCCGTGACCGCGACGAACAATCCCCCCAACGCGTCGAGCGTGAACGACACCCCCGACAGCGGCAGCACTCCCGGCAGCGCCACGGACAACGACTCGCCGCCCACGGCCGCGATCCCGGCCACCGCACCAGCCGCACCCGCGAGCGCGGTACCCACACCCACCAGCGCCGGCCGCAACCGGACCGGAGCCACGAGGGCGGCCACCGCCGCCAGCACACCCAGGAGCCCGGCAACGCCGAGTCCCAGTCCCGCGAGATTCATCGGCCGGTCAGCTTCCGCAGCCCCTCAACGATCGCCTCCGGCCGCGGCGGACACCCGGCGATCTCCACATCCACCCGCACCACGTCCCGCACGGCACCGGCCACCCCGTACGCCCCCGCGAACACACCACAGTTCCGGGCACAGTCACCGACCGCGATCACCAGCTTGGGACCAGGCACGGCGTCGTACGTACGTCGCAGCGGCTCGGCCATGTTGCGGGTCACCGGCCCCGTCACCACCAGCGCGTCAGCGTGCCGAGGCGAGGCCACCAGCCGGGCGCCGTACCGCTCGGCGTCGTAGACCGGCCCGAACGCCGACCCGATCTCCACCTCACACCCGTTGCAGGAGCCCGCGTCCACATGCCGGATCTGCACCGACCCACCCAGCGGCGCCGCGGCCGGCAGCCGGTCGGCTGGACGTGGTGGCGCGGGCTCGGCAACCCGCCCGGTCCCGCGGATCTTGCGCCACAAACCCAGCACAGTCTCGCTCCCGCATTGATTACGTGTCGGTTCTCGGAGGGACTAGGGGGCGGTCACCCCGCCAGGGGCCAGCGGAGTGTCCGCGGCCTAGCCGGTCGACGGGGCAGAGCCGGACGCACCGGAGTCCCGGTCCACCCCCGCCATCGCCGACGTGGGGGTGCGCAGGTCTGCCAGCAGCTCGACCTGCCCGGACAACACGCCGGTCAGGATCTGCCGGGCCACCGCGAGCAACTCCGCCACGTGCGGGCTGATCAGCGAGTAGTAGACGGTCGAACCTTCCTTGCGCGTGGTCACCAGCCCCGCGCGGCGCAGCACCGCCAACTGCTGGGACAGGTTCGCCGGTTCGATCCCGACCTCCGGCAGCATCTCCGCCACCGCGTGCTCCCGCTGACTGAGCAGCTCCAGCACCCGGATCCGGGCCGGATGACCCAACGTCTTGAAGAACTCCGCTTTGAGCTGATACAGGGGCCTGCTCACCAGCACCCCTCCCTACCTGCCCGTATCCGGCAACCCGGACCATCGATCGTCGACATACCGCCGATCCTCCCGCGTCCGCGCCATACAGCAAGGACAGGACACTCGGTCGCATGGTTCAATAGTTGCCAATCTTAGCAAGTCCGAAAGAGCGTACCTCAACGGAGGGCCGTGATCGCCCTCACGGGAGCGGGAGGCGGAGATGCGTGAGCCGACCGTGCACGACGTGATGACCCGACACGTCATCACCGCGGTATCCGACACCACCTTCAAAGAGCTCGCCGGCACCATGCTCGCCCACGGCATCGACACGCTGCCGGTCATCGACATCAGCGGCAGGCCGGTCGGCGTGGTGACCGAAGCCGACATCCTGACCAAACTGGAATTCCACGGCGGCACCGACCCCTTACCCCTGCTCGCCGGCTCACACGGCCGCGCCCGATGGCACAAATCCTCCGCCCTGCACGCGGCCGACCTCATGACCACGCCACCGATCACCACCACCCCACGCACCTCGATCAGCACCGCCATACACCAGATGGCACAGCACCGGATCCGCCAGATCTGTGTCGTGACCTGCTCCGGCCACCTGGTCGGCATGCTCGCCCGCCGCGACGCCCTACACCTGTTCGTCCGCAGCGACAGCGCCATCGAAACCGATGTCGAAGCCGACCTCGCGACCAGAACCAGCCACCCGAACCAGGTCACCGTGTGCGTCACCGACGGAATCGTCACCCTCGACGGCACCCTCACCCTGCACAGCACCGTCCAGCGCGCCGGCCACGCCGCACACCACGTACCCGGGGTCGTCGCCGTCCACAACAACATCCGCTACGACGTCGACGACCTCATGATCACCGGGCTCTAACTGTCTCGTTCGCTCGCACCCCTTCGGCCGTCGGCCCGCCCGGACGACTACACAGCTGCCGCAGCGGAGCTCGCGACAACGTTGGCCCCGGGCGCGCGGGGCGCCGGGAAACAGCGGCAGAACTGGCCGAGAGGCGATTCGCCTTACTCCACCGGGACTTCCCGTCGACATCCGTCGTCGTCGGATTTCGGCCAAGCCGAGACAAGAACCAGGGAACAGACATGATCGTCGAACGTCACGATCGCCCAGGCCAAACTGGTTGGCCGCGTTCTCTACCGGGACAGGCTCCCGCGAGAGTCACCTGACGAGTTTGACGGCCCGGCGAGCGGTTGTTGTCCCGGTGCGTGGTCGGGGTGGCGCGGCGTCGAAGCTGATCGGGTTCACGATGACGCCCAGGGCGTGGCTGACAGCCAGCAGCGCGGACTGGTAGGCGCCGGCGATCCAGCCGTGGTGCAGGCTGAGGTGTTCACCGGCGAAGGACACGTAGCCCTCGTTGCGTTGCATGATGTTGCGTAGAGCAGCACTGTGTTCATCTTCGGGTCCGAGGGGTACACGAGCCACCACGGTGCGCGGTCGGTGTGGGATTGGCCGCCGGGGCTGTCCCACCAGCGTTTCGGGAACTGGAGGCCGACCTTGTACAGGTCCTCGGTGGCCAACCGTCGCATGGCGGCCTTCTTCTCCACTGCCCAGGACGCGACGGCGGCGATCGGGGTCGTCATGTGGATGGTGATGTGGTGCGCGCGCAGGTAGTCCGCCATCGCCGCGGTGAGCTTGCCCAGCCCGCCTTCCAGCGTCGCCCAGCGTGCGTTGGGGTCGAACTCGCCCCTTGACAGCACGACCTCGGGCACGGCGTGGTCGAAGTTGCCGGTGGCCGAGAGGACGGTTTCGACGTAGTTGATCCGGTCGGCCTTCCAGCCCATCTCCCGGCGTAGGTATTGGCCGAAGGAGAAGTTGTCGTAGCTGAGGATGGCGGCGAGGCGTTTCTCCGGGTCCTTGATCGACGTGAAGTTCGACGCATCAGAACCGGGGCCGGTCATTGAAGCGCGGGTCAGCGTATGCGGCTGCTCGGCGCCCGTGGGGTAGGTGTACTTGGTTACCGTGTCGCCGCCTGGCGACCGCCGGCCATTTCGCGACGGCCCGGTGCGGGTGCCGCGTCGGGGACACCATCAGGCACCGCCGTAGATCGTTGCCGGCACCGGGAACATGCGAATCCAGTCGACGTCTTGTCTGGCAGGCCGCATCAGCGTGCCCGACGGAGAGATCATGTCCAGTTACCGGTCCGACATCCAGCGCGGGCCCAGCCGGCACTGGGCCAAGACTGGATGCGCCGAGAGCGGGCCTTATGCCTGCTGGCGTTCGGGCATGTCGTTCCACGTGTGGTCGAGGCGGTTGCGGACCTCGATCACACCGGGGATCTTGGGCACGAGCCGGCCGGCGATCTCGACCTCGCACTTGCGCTCCAGCCGACCGAGCATGGTCACCACACCGTCGTGGACGGTCACGGTGACCGACTTAGGATCGGCCCACAGGGTACCCACGAGTACCTCCCGCATGACCTCGTGCTGAATGTCCTCATCGGACCGGCGGAACAAACTCAACAGGTCACGCCTGGAGACCACACCGACGATCTTTCCGTTGTCGGTGACGAACAGTCGGCGTACGCCGCGCCGGGCCAGCTCCCGAGCGGCGGAGGTCACCGTGTCGTCCGGCGACACTGAATACACAGTGGCGGTCATCAGGTCCTTGGCCTGCAGGGCGTTCGCCTTGCGTGTGCGTTGTCGCGTTTGCTTGCCGGTGAACAGGCCGTGGTGTTCGTCCTCGCCGTCGTTCTCCTGCTTGTGCAGGAGGTCAGCCTCGGACACCACGCCCAAGGGGCGGCCGTCCTTCGCGATCACGGCGACCGCGCTGATCTGCTTGTCGGCCAACAGGTCGACGATCGTCTTGAAGTCGGTGTCCGGGCCGACGGTGTACGGGTCCTTGGTCATCACGCTGGCGACAGTGGGATTGTGCATCGGAACCTCCTCGTATCGGCATTACTGTCGCTGTGTAGCGTCCGCCGGAGATAGGGGCCAACGGCCCGGCCGGACCGGGTCTTCGCGATCTTCGCCGAGCATGGCCTGCCTGGAGGTCGCCGCTGGTTGCGGCACACGTTAGCCTCAACTGTCGGAAGCCCACGGCATGACGTTAGGTGAGGCGCGCGGTGAGAGATGAGTCCAGTGACCGGATGATTCCCGACCTGAGCCAGCTTCGCCTGGACGCGTTGTTGCGTGAGCTGTTGGATCGGGCTGCCGAGGTGTTGGAGTCCCAGGATCGGATCCATCGGTTGCTGGACGCGGTGGTGTCCGTCGCGAGTGACCTGTCGTTGCCGGATGTGTTGCGGCGGATCGTGCAGTCGTCGATCGACCTGGTGGGTGCCCGCTACGCCGCGATGGGCGTGCTCGCCCCGGAAGGCACCAGCCTGCAGGAGTTCATCTACATCGGCATCGACGACCAGCAGCGCGAGCTGATCGGCGATCTCCCGCACGGCAAGGGCATCCTGGGTCTGCTGATCAAGCATCCCGAACCGATCCGCTTGCCTGATCTACATGAACATCCGCAGTCGTACGGGTTTCCCGCCAACCACCCGCCGATGAAGTCTTTTCTGGGGGTGCCGGTGCGGGTCCGTGGTGAGGTGTTCGGCAACCTTTACCTGACTGAGAAGAAGAGCGGCAGCGAGTTCACCGAGGAGGATCAAACGGTCGTGATCGCGTTGGCCGCCGCCGCGGGGATCGCGATCGAGAACGCGCGCCTGTTCGCGCAGACTCGTCAGCGTGAGGCGTGGTTGCAGGCGTCGAACGAGCTGACCGGGGCGCTGCTGGCCGACCAGACTTCCGCGAGCGCGCTTCGGCTGGTCGCTCGCCGCGCGGCTGAGGTGTCCGGGGCGCCGCTGGTGGCGGTCGCCCTGCCCGACGAGCTGACTGACCGCTTGGTGTTCGAGCTGGTGGAGGGCGATTTCACCGAGTTGGTCGACCATCAGGTGCCGCTCATGGGCAGTGTCCTCGGCGAGGTGTTCAGTCGGGGCGAACCTCGGGTGATCGACAACGTAGTGGGGTCGGCCGATCAGTCACCGATCGGCTGGGCCGGCGAGGCACCGGTCGCGTTCAAACAACTGGGGTCGACCGTTCTGGCGCCGTTGGCAGCCGGCCAACAAGTGCTGGGTGTGCTGGTGGTCGCCAAGACCGCCGGGCAGATCCCGTTCCTCGAACCGGACCTGCGGATGGTGACCACGTTCGCCAGCCACGCCGCACTGGCCATCGAGTTCGCGCGGGCCCAGGAGGACCGGCAACGGCTCGCGGTGTTCGAGGACCGCGACCGGATCGCCCGCGACCTGCACGACCAGGTCATCCAGCGACTGTTCGCGATCGGGCTTGGCCTGCAAGGACTGACCCGACTGGTGGTCAAACCAGAGGTCGGCACCCGGGTGGCCGGCTTCGTCGAAGACCTCGACCAGACCATCCGCGAGATCCGGCGCAGCATCTTCTCCCTGCAAGAGGCCCCAGGCGGGCCAGTCAGCCTGCGGGGCGAACTGCTGCGGGTGATCCAGGAAGGCGCCGGCGCGCTCGGGTTCGAACCCACAGTCAGCATGGACGGCCCATTGGACAGCCTGGTCCCTGACGACATCCGACCCGACGTACTGGCAACACTCCGCGAGACGCTGTCCAACACCGCACGGCACGCCGAAGCGCACACGGTCACCATCGGTATCCGGGTCGACAGGGACGGAACAGGCCTGCGGCTGTCGGTCCGCGACGACGGCAAAGGCATGCCGACGCAGCCGGAGCGCCAAAGCGGTCTGGCCAATATCACCGAGCGCGCCGCGCGCTGGCATGGCACCTGCGACATCGACTCCACACCCGGTAGCGGGACCGCCATCACCTGGGCGGTCCCGCTACCGACACGGGACTAGGGTTCGTCGGGCCGGACCACGGCCACTGGGCACGGCGCGTGGTGCAACAGCGCCTGGCTGGTCGAACCCAGCAGCATGCCCGCGACCGGCCCGCGTCCGCGTGATCCGACCACGACCAACTGGGCGTTGCGGGCCTGGTCGATCAGGGTGCGCGCCGGGTGGTCGTGGGTGACCACGCGCTGCACCCGGACGTTCGGGTATTTCTCCTGCCAGCCCGCGACCCGCTCGGCGAGCAGTTGCTCTTCCTCGGTACGTACCTCGTACCAGTCGACCGCGAACGGCGCCATGGCGAACGCGGACGCGGTCACCGGGTCGCTCCAAGTGTGCACGGCCACCAGCGGAACATCCCGCCGGGACGCCTCGTCAAAGGCGAACGCGATGGCGCCCTCGCTCGCCGGGGAGCCGTCGACACCGACCACGATCGGCTTGCCGGTGCGGTCGACGTCCGCGCCCTGGACGACCACGACCGGGCAGTGGCCACGGGCTGACACGGCCACCGCGACCGACCCGATCAACAGTTCGGCGAACCCGCCGTGACCGCGGGCACCCAGCACCATCAACTGCGCGTCCTGGGACCCGCGGATCAACGCGTCGACTTCGTACTCACGGACGAGTTCGGTACTCACGTCATCCCATGTCTCCTTGGCGACGTCGGCCGCGATGGTGAGCCATTGGCGGCCGGCCGCGACCACGGTGTCCGCCATCGACGGCGGCATCGGGGACGGCGACCTGCCGTCCACCGGCATGCAGGCGTGCACGATACGCAGGGGGATCTTACGGGCCGCGGCTTCCATGGCGGCCCAGCGGACCGCGCGCAGCGCCGACTCCGAGCCGTCGACACCGACCACAACGGGTTTGATGGACATTGTCAGTTTCCTTCCTGGGCAAGGGATCGGACGAGGTCGACCGCGGTGAGCACGCCGACCACCCGCTGTCCGGAGAACACGACGAGCGCGTCGCAGCCGGATTCCTGCATGATCCGCGCGACGTCCGCCCGGCTGGTTCGATCGTCCACTGTAGGCGGCGGCCGGTGGCACAACTCCCCTGTGGTGGGCAGCGGGCCTCGGGTGCGGGTCAACAACCCGAACAGCAGATCGGTTTCGCCAAGCAGGCCGACACACTGGCCGTCGGCGAGCACCGGCAGGTGCCTGATCTGATTGGCCTGCATGGTTCTCAACGCGGCCAACGCGTCGACTTCGGCGTCGATGGAGATCACCGGCGCGGTCGCCAACTCGGCGGCGCGCGCGGCGACGGCGGTCATGACGACGTCCTGGGCCGGATGACTGCCAGCGGGCATTGGGCGTAGTTGACCAAGGCTTGGCTGGTGGAGCCCAGCAGCATGCCGTGGTATCCGCCCAGTCCCCGGCTGCCCACCACGATCAACTGGGCGTTTCCGCGCAGCCATTTCTCGGCCTGGGCGTGCAGCGCGGGCCGCATCGCGTCCTCGATCGTCTGGTCCGGATACCTACCGGTGGGGTCATGCTGGACGTGCGTCAGGGTGAGAGGAAGCCGGTGCAGTGCCGCTTCTCCTGCGGCCCAGCGAACCGCGGCCAGCGCGGCGGACGAACCGTCGACGCCCACGACGACGGGCCGACGGTGATGCGACAGGGTGTTCATCGGCTCCTCCACAGATGGCTTGGTACTACTGAACAATCCCCCATGACGATGCCCGTGACGCAGTGGCGACCGACCCACACCACCTGGGCCGTTAGTCCCTAACGGCCGCGTGGCTCCGGCTTGGACGATTCGCCGTATGACCGCGGGATGGATGACCCGGCACGAGACCCACATCGCCGTGGTGCTCTTGGCCGGCGACCGCGCCTACAAGATCAAGAAGCCCGTGGACATGGGATCCCTGGACTTCAGTACGCGGGCCAAACGGCTGGCGGCGTGCCGCCGCGAGGTCGAACTCAACGCCAGGTTCGCCCCGGACGTGTATCTCGGCGTGGCCGACATCATCGGCCCGGACGGTGAACCGTGTGACCATCTCGTGGTCATGCGCCGGATGCCGGACGAGCGCAGGCTCAGCGCGCTCGTCCGCGCCGGCGAGCCGTTGACGGACACCATCCGCCAGTTGGCGCGGACGATCGCGGCCGTCCACTCCAGCGCCCGGAGCTCGCCAACGCTCTGGTGGCGCTGGGTTAGCCGGAAGTAGAGCATGGTCCGGTCGTTGCCTCACCAAGCGCGTCAACCAGCGCTCGTACGCCCAGCTACGTACATGACCCTACTTTGGTGCGCACAAACAAAAGATGAGCGGTACCGTGAAGCCGCATCCAATTTCCACTGGAATGAAGGGCCGGGCCGGAGGACTTGGCGGACCGGTCCCTTCGGAACTGCCGGCCGTGCCGCCACCAGGCGACAGTGCGGGTGACGAAGGAGAGTCACATGCACTGGTATTACAGCGGGTGGGTCCTGGGTGGCTCGGCTGGTTGTTCACCGCCATCACCACGATCGTGTTCCTCGGTGGTCTGGTCACGCTCGGCGTGATCGTGGTGCGTCAGCTCCGCCGCGCCGGCCCAGCGAAGGGCGAGTCGACGGAGGAGATCCTGGTCGTGCGGTTCGCCCGCGGTGAGATCGACGAGGAGGAGTACCGGCGGCGCTGGGACGCTCTGCGGCAGTAGGGCCTTTCGACCCTCCCAATCCTGGCACCCGGCCCTAGGTGGCATCGCCCGTCGGCGGGCACTGTGGAGATCGCGAGACCTCCAGTAGCGTTCTCGTTGCCGGCCTCAAGGAGTCACCATGGGCATCTCGGTCTTTCTACTCGACGACCACGAGGTCGTCCGCCGCGGGTTGCAACAGCTGCTGGAGGCCGAGCCGGACATCGAGGTTGTCGGCGAGGCGGGTACCGCCGCCCAGGCCCTGGCCCGGATCCCCGCGCTCCGGCCCGATGTGGCCATCCTGGACGTGCGGCTCCCGGATGGCGAAGGCGTCTCGGTCTGTCGGGATATCCGCGCGTCGATCGAGCCACCTCCGGCGTGCCTGATGCTGACGTCGTACTCCGACGACGAGGCCCTGTTCAGCGCGATCATGGCCGGCGCGGCCGGGTACATGCTCAAGCAGGTCAGCGGCAACGACCTGGTCGGCGCGGTCCGCACCCTCGCTACCGGCGGCTCACTGCTGGACGCGGGTGTCACCGCCACCGTCCTCAACCGGCTGCGCAGCGGCGGCGAGCAGGAGGACCCGCGCTACGCCTCGCTCAGCCCGCAGGAGCGGCGCATTCTCCACCTGATCGCCGAGGGAATGACCAATCGGCAGATCGCCAGCCAGCTGTACCTGGCTGAGAAGACCGTCAAGAACTACGTCTCCTCATTGCTGCACAAACTCGGCTTCGAACGCCGCACCGAAGCTGCCGTCTACGCCACCCGCAGACGCGAAGAACAGCGCTAAGACCCTCGTCCCCAGGGTCCTTCGCCCCTGCCGTGGCCAAGGCACGAATCTGGGCGTATGAAGACACAGAAGATCATTGTCGGCGTTGATGGATCGCCCGCGAGCCACGCGGCATTGCGCTGGGCTACCGACCTCGCGGCGACCACCGGCGCTGTCGTGGCCGCGGTCGATGTTCAACGCCGTACGCCCGCGCTCATGCCAGCCGCGTCCATGGCACTTCTCCCCTACGGCACGCCGCCTGAGACACCAAGGGAGACCCGGGCTGAACGGCTGCACGCGATCGTCGCCGAGAACGGCGTGCTCGGCAGCGTCACCCAGGCGTGCGTCCGGCACGCCCCCTGTCCGGTCGTGATCATTCCCGCCCAAGGGAGATGATGAGCTGATGGACAAGAAGAGATGGCGTGATCTCGAACCGCGGCAACGGCGCGCGATCGTCATCGGCGGCGCTGTTCAGGCGACGCTGGCACTCGGGGCGTGGTACGACCTGTCGCACCGGCCGCGTGAGCTGGTCAACGGACCGAAAGCGATGTGGGCGCTGGTGATCGCGATCAACTTCATCGGCCCGATCGTCTACTTCCGGTTCGGCCGCCATCTACAGGAACCGGCCGAGCCGGGTGCGGGTGACGAGTAGCGAGCCCAGGCAGAACGACCCCCACGATCCCGCCGACGACCACAGCGAGTGCCTTGACCTCGGCCGGCGCGGCCAGCGGTCGCAAGGCCGTCGCCAACCCGATCAACACCGGGCCTTGCACGACGAACGCGGCGAACGCCGCCCGCGCGGCCCAGGTCCACAGCGGACCCGTGCCGGTGAGCCGCCGTTGCCCAAACCGAGCAGCCACACGGACCCTGCCACCATCACCGTGCCCTCCGAGCCGCGGCCAGCGGTCTTCGCCTACTAGGGAGAACGGTCATGGCTCTCACCGACATCTGGTTCGTGCTCATCGCGGTCCTGTGGACCGGGTACTTCGTCCTGGAGGGCTTTGACTTCGGCGTCGGCATGCTGCTGCGTGTCCTTAGCAAGGACGACACCGACCGCCGGGTGCTGATCAACACGATCGGCCCGGTGTGGGACGGCAACGAAGTGTGGCTGCTGGTCGCTGGCGGCGCCACCTTCGCCGCCTTCCCGCTCTGGTACGCCAGCCTCTTCTCCGGGTTCTACCTGGCACTGCTGGTGATCCTGGTCGCGCTCATCATCCGGGGCGTGGCGTTCGAGTTCCGCGGCAAGATCGACAGCGTCCGGTGGCGCCGCAACTGGGACCGGGCGATCATGGTCGGATCCACTGTCCCGGCGCTGCTGTGGGGTGTCGCGTTCGGCAACATCGTGCACGGGGTTCCGCTGGACGCCCAGCACCACTTCACCGGCACGTTCTTCATCCTGCTCAACCCCTACGCCCTGCTCGGCGGCCTCGCCACCCTGACCGTGTTCATGTTGCACGGCTGCGTGTTCCTCGCGTTGAAAACCACCGACACCGTACGGGACCACGCCATCGCACTGGCCAAACCGCTGGGCTCCGCCGCGATCCTCTGCGCGGGAGGCTTCCTCGCCTGGACCGCCGCCGACCATGGCGGATGGGCGTGGCTGTTCGCGATCGCCGCCGCCGTGGCGCTCGTGCTGGGTGTCTCCTACGCCATCGCCGGGCGGGAAGGCGTGGCGTTCGTGTGCACCGCGGTCGCCATCGTGGCCACCACGGTCACACTGTTCGCGGCGTTGTACCCGAACGTGCTGCCGTCCACCACGGACATCGCCAACAGCCTCACCACCACGAACGCGTCGTCTACACCGTACACACTCAGGATCATGACCTGGGTCGCGGTCGCGTTCACCCCGATCGTGCTGGTCTACCAGGGCTGGACGTACTGGGTGTTCCGCAAGCGCGTCACCCGCGCCTCGATCCCCTCGGGGCAGCGATGAGACCCCTGGACCCGCGGCTGCTACGACACGCGTCAGCCGCCCGCCCATTCGTCATCACCTGTGCCGCACTGGGTGTGGCGACCGCGGTTCTGGTTCTCTGCCAAGCGGAACTGCTCGCGACCATCATCACACGGGCGTTCCTCGACCACGCGGGACTCAGCGTGCTGGCCCTACCGATCGGAGCGCTGGTCTTGGTGGTGCTCGGCCGATCCGGGATCGCCTGGCTCGCCGAGACGTCCGCCCACCGGGCCGCCGCGAGTGTCCTGTCCCAACTCCGGGACACCGTGATAGGCGCGGCCCTGCGACTGGGCCCACGGACCACGAAGTCACCCGCTGAGCTGGCCACCCTCGCCACCCGCGGGGTGGACAAACTGGACGGTTACTTCGCCCGGTACCTGCCGCAACTGCTGATCGCGGCCGTGGTGCCCGCCGTGGTCGGGGCCCGGATCCTGCTGGCCGACTGGGTGGCCGCGGTGATCGTCGGCGTGACCGTGCCGCTGATCCCGATCTTCATGATCCTGATCGGGCGCTACACGCAACGGGACGTCCGCCGCCAATGGCGCACACTTTCCGTCCTGGGCAACCACTTTCTCGACCTGGTCGCCGGACTGGCCGTGCTCACCGCGTTCGGGCGGGCACGGGCACAGGTGAAGTCATTGCGCCAGATCAACGACCGGTACCGCAGGCACACCATGCGCACTCTGCGCGTCGCATTCCTGTCCGCGCTGGCGCTGGAGCTACTGGCCACCTTGTCGGTCGCGGTCGTCGCGGTGTCCATCGGCCTGCGGCTGCTGGCCGGCGGACTCGACCTGCACACCGCGCTCGTCGTACTCATCCTCGCCCCCGAGGTGTACCTACCGCTGCGAGCTGTCGGCGCACGGTTCCATGACAGCGCCGAAGGCCTCGCCGCGGCCGAGGACATCGCCGCGCTCACCGAAACCCCGACCCCGCAGGCCACCCGGACGCCCGCCCCGGACCCTGGGCAGGCGCCACTGCACCTGATCGACGTGACCGTCAACGGCCGGTCCGGCCCGATCCTCGACGCGCTGAACCTGCGGATCGAACCAGGCGAGATCGTCGCCGTCACCGGCCCCAGCGGAGCCGGCAAATCCACCCTGCTCGACCTGCTACTCGGCTGGCGCCAGCCGGACTCCGGCCAGGTGCGCGTCGACGGCGTCGAGCTCGCCGACCTGGATCGCGCCGCGTGGCAGCGCCGAATCGCATGGGTCCCCCAGCACCCCAACCTCGTCGCTGGAACCGTGGCGGACAACATCCGCCTCGGCAACCAGGACGCCACCACGACCGACCTGGAGGCCGCCGCGTTCGCCGCAGCGCTCGACGTTCCCGTCGCCGGCCGTGTGGGCGAACTCGGCGCCGGGTTGTCCACCGGACAACGCCGCCGAGTGGCGCTCGCCCGCGCGATCCTCGCCGACCGACCGCTGATCCTGCTCGACGAACCCACCGAAGGCGTCGACCCCGACACCGAGGCCGCCATCCTGGACCGCCTCCCCGCCGTCCTGGCCGGACGCACCGCCGTGATCGTCACCCATCACCCGGCCGTGCTCGACCTGTGCGACCGGGTGATCGCGCTGTCCGGTCAGACCTCGGACGCCACCGAACCCGATCCCGTTCCCGATCACGGGGCCAAGCCCACTTCGACCCGCCCAGCCCCGGTCTCCATCTCGCCAGATCCGCAGGTGCGGCGCGCAACCTGGCGACCGCTGCTGGCCGCCATCCGCCCGTACCGGATCAGGCTGGTCCTGGCGTGCGTGGTCGCCACCCTCGCTCTGAGCTGCGGCATCGCTCTGACCGCGACATCCTCCTGGCTGATCGCCAGCGCCGCCCTGCACCCACCTGTGCTGAGCCTGCTGGTCGCCATCGTCGCCGTCCGTACTTTCGGCCTGGCCAAGGGCGTCCTGCGGTACGTCGAACGGCTGCTGTCCCACGACATCGCCCTGCGGGCACTCACCGAGCTACGTGTGCGGGTGTGGCGGCAACTGGTGCGGATCGGCCCGGCCGTGACCGAACGCATGCGACGCGGCGAACTCCTACACCGCCTTGTGTCGGATGTGGACAGTCAACAGGACGTCCTGGTGCGTGGCTTGGTTCCGGGTGTCTCGACATTCCTCGTACTCGCTGGGACGGCCGCCGCGTTGGGAGCGTTCCTCCCCGGCGCGGGCATCGTCGCGGCGGTCGGATTCGTCCTGACCGGTGTTGTCGCGCCAACTGTCTCCGCCGCGACCGCGCGCCGCGCCCAGCTGCGATCGGCCTCACTTCGGGCGGACGTGACCGCCCGCACCACCGAACTCATGCAGGCGTCAGCCGACCTGATCGCCTTCGACGCGTCCACCGCACGCCGAGATCACCTCCTTGCCATGGACGCCCAACTCACCGCCGCCGCCCGGACGGCGGCCGTCACCCGTGGCCTGGGCAACGGGCTGGCGTACCTCGGCGTCGGGCTCACCTCCGTACTAGGCCTCGTCCTGGGCATCCGCGCCGGGGTGTCCGGTCCGGTCCTCGCCGTGCTGGCGTTGACGCCGCTCGCCGTCGCCGAGATCGTCGCCGGCCTGCCCGACGCCGCCCAACGGCTACTCGGTGCCGGCCACGCCGCCCGTCGCCTGGCCGATCTGGACGGCACCCCGACCCCACAGTCCGAACCAGCCGCCCCACACCAGGCCCCACCGGCGCGCAGCATGTCCACCAGCCGCCTGTCGGTCCGTTGGCCCGGCGCCCGCGGGGACGCCGTACACGACGTCGACCTGCGACTCGCCCCCGATCAGCGGATCGTGCTCACTGGTCCGTCCGGTGCGGGCAAGAGCACGCTGATCGCGGCGCTCATGCGCGAACTCGACCCGTCGGCGGGCCGGATCCTCATGAACCACGCCGACACCCGGCTCTACGCGAGCGACTCGGTCCGTGCGCGGCTGGCCTGGTGCGGCCCGGAGGCGCACCTGTTCGACAGCACCCTGGCCGAGAACCTCCGCCTGGCCCGCCCCGACGCCACGGACGAGCAACTGCGGGCCGCCCTCTGCCAGGCTCACCTGGGACCGTGGCTCGCCAGCCTGCCCGACGGCCTGGACACCCGGCTCGGTACGCACGGAACACCGATCTCCGGCGGCGAGCGCCAACGCATCGCCGTCGCCCGAGCCCTGCTGTCCGACCGACCAATCCTGCTGCTCGACGAACCCACAGCCCACCTCGACACCCCGACCGCACAAGCCCTCGCCGACGACATCCGTAGCGCCACCCAGGGCAAGTCCGCGATCATCGTGACCCACCATGCACCGGTGTTCGCCGGGTTGCCCGCGTTCTCCCTCGAACGGGAAGATGCCCAGCAACGCAGGCGCGCGAGCGCTGAACGTGGCTTGCGAGTTCAGGACGTACCGCAACAGGACCATCAGCAGCGTCGGCACCATGATCAGCAGGGCGACCGTGCCTGGGTCGTGCCGTAGCTGGGTGCGAATGCGCCGGGTTGTCCCGAGCGTGATCGATGCGTGCATCAGTGAATCGTCTCCACCGTGACGATGCCGGCCACGTTCAGTTGACGCCCAGCCCAGCTCGTTGTATACGTTCGTCCATCATTGAGAATCAGGGTTTCGGGGAAGTGCTGCGCGGTCATCGGCGCGCGGCGCGGCTGACGCTGGAGCAGCTGGCCGAGGCGTCGGGGGTCAGCGCACGGACCTTGTCGGACATGGAGCGCGGGCGAAGCAAGGGGCCCCAGCACCGGACTGTCACCGCTTTGGCAGACGCGCTTGCCCTGGAAGGGGATGCCTACAAGCAGCTCGTCGAGCTGGCGCGTGATGGCAGGCTGCGGGACCACTGGACGCGCCCAGCCCGCCTGTGTGAGCTGCCGCGGCTGGTTGACGACTTCACCGGCCGTGCCGTGGAACTGGCCTGGGCGAGCGATCTGGTGCACGCCGAGAGTGCGTCGGGCGCCGGTGTGGTGGGGCTCATCACCGGCTCAGGGGGCATGGGGAAGACCACGCTTGCGATCCGGGCCGCCCACGCGCTGTCACCGAGTTTCCCCGACGGGGTGTTCTTCCTTGACCTGTTGGGCATGTCCCCGCGGCCCGCAGCCGCCGCTGACGCGTTGCGGCTGCTGCTTCGCGCGCTCGGTGGCGTGGACGAGCAAATCCCGGCGGATGTCCCGGGGCGTGCTTCGCTGTACCGGTCGCTGCTGCGGGAAAGGCGTGCGCTGGTCGTCCTGGACAACGCCGGGTCGGAAGAGCAGGTGCGTCCGCTGCTGCCGGGAGACGGCACGAGCCGTGCGCTGATCACCGCCCGGCGGCTGTTGGCCGGTCTGGAGGGCGTACGCCGGCTCGCCCTCGGCCCTCTCTCGTTGCCGGAGGCCACGGAGCTGCTGACCGGAATCCTGGGCCAGCGCGCCGCCGACGACAAGGAATCGGCACTCGACCAGCTTGCCCAGTTGTGCGAGGGCATGCCGCTGGCGCTGCGGATCATCGGGAACCGGCTGGTCAGCCGACTCGGCTGGGATGCCGCCGAACTGGCGGCTCGGCTGACGGACGAGGAGCATCGTCTGGATCAGCTCAAGGCCGGTGACCTCAAGATCGCAACCGCGTTCGGGATGTCCTACGAGCAACTCGCGGACGCCGCCCGGCGGGTGTTTCGGCGGGTGGCAGTGGTACCGGGTCGCGACTTCGACGCTGCCCTCGCCGGGGTGGTGGGCGAGGTGCCGGTGGAGGTCGCCTGGGATGCTCTGGACGAACTCGTCGACCTCGGCCTGCTGCTGGACAGTCCTGCGGGACGGTACCGGTTCCACGACCTGGTCCGTCTGTTCGCTCGCACGCGGCTCGACGAGGAGGAATCCTCGGCCGAACGTGAGGCGTTGACGGCGAGGGTGACGTCATGGCTGCTGCGGATGGCCACGATGGCCGGGCGGTGGTTCGAACCCGGCGATGGTCGCTCCGGTCCGCCCGACCCGGACCTCCTGATCGTGTCCTGCGCGGAAGAGGCCGAGAACTGGTTGCGCGCGAATGTGGACAACTGGCTGGGTGCGTTGCGGTCCGCGGCGGAGGATGGCCAGCACTTCGCCGTGGTGGACTGCGCGGCGTCAATGCGCCGGTTCTCCGAGCGGTGGCCGCACGCAGCGCACTGGCGTTTGGTCTTCACGCTCGGCGCGGAGGCCACCGCCGCGCTGAATGACCTACCGCAGCAGGCCGCCCAGCTCGGCTCCACCGCCGTTGTCACGAGGGACGCCACGCCGAGGCGTCGGGGATGATGCCGACGATCGCGGCACGGAGCCGGCCCGCTGCGCGTTTCCGGATTGCCCAGCGACCGCCGTCCTCTGCCGCCGGACCGGCGCGATCTCCACGCCCCCGGCGTCCCTGACCCCGTCGGCGCCCCGCACGGTCCTTGCGCGGCCACTTCTGCGTGCTGTTCTGCGTGGTGCCGCCGATTCCCGGCCAGTTGACTTGGCAGCACCGGGACCGGCGTCACCCCGGGAGTCCGTGGTAACTCGACGAGAAGGAAACCCGAACCATGTCGGACAGGCCGACCAAGATCAGCTTCGTCTATCCCAACCCCACCGACCCGGCCGCCTTCGAAGCGGCTTACCCCGACCAGCTCGCGCTGGCGCGCAAGCTCCCCGGCCTGATTCGGCTCCAGGCGTCGAAGGTCTGGCCGAAGGAAGACGGCAGCCCGACCCCGGCGTACCGATTGCTGGACCTGTACTTTACCGACTACGCGGCGGCCAGCACCGCCGCCGCGGAGGCGGGCAGCTTGGTCGGCGCAACCCTTGAGCACTCCACCGGAGGCGTGGTGATCGCCTTCGCGGAGGTAGTCGACGACACCCTGATGTAGTTCGCGATCACGTGGTTTCGCTGACGTGAGCCAGCTGGTGCACCGTGACGCCAAGCTCGGCGTCGGCGTTGAAACTGTTCGTGGAGCATGTGCTGGCACGGGCCGACGTGGACCGCCCGTTCGAATGTCCTCCAGTGGCCTTGTCGTCAAAGGACACTGGGTGGACGAGCGGGTTCACATGCCCGTGCCGGCCTGTGCTTTCACCGTCGGCGCTGGCTGGCTGGGTACGTCAATACCGGACAACCATCCAGAAACACGTCACTCCATCGACCCGTCCACGAGGACAGGCCAATGGAGCGACTTTCTCGTGTGCCGATCAGCGGATGGGGGCTATCACCCGCACATCGACCACGCCAGGGACCGCACCCGCGACCACGGTCGCGATGTGCCGGTCAGCGTTGTCATCGAACTCGTCGGCGAGCGTCACCACACCGTCCTGGACCGTGGCGTCCCAGTCACCGCGCCGGAAACAGAGCTCCAGGTGGTGCCGGACGTCCTTTGCGATGGCGTTGTCGTCACGGGCGATCGTGCGCAGCAGGTCCCGGCGGGTCACGATGCCCACCAGGAACTCGCCGTCCACGATCGGAATGGCCCGAAGATGCCGCTCGAGCATGATCCGCGCCAACTCAGCGGCGTCGGCGTTGGGGCCGCGCGTGATCACGTCCTTGGTCATCACAGCGCCGACGGTCGACGCGGGAGCGCTGGTGGGCCGAACCGGCCAGTCGGAGTGCATCCGCGAGCGTGGGTCGACGCTGATACGCCCGGACAGGATGTCGGCCTCGGTGACCATGCCGACGAGCCGCCCGTCGGCGTCCACCACCGGCAGGGTGGTGAATCCGTTTTCCACCAACAGATTGGCGGCTTCCTTGGCCAAGGTGAACGGGCTGACGGTGACCGGAGGCCGGGTCATCACGTCACGAGCTCGCATGACCGGTGCTCCTCACCTCGGGCCGGACCACCACAACGGGCACATTCGAGTGCCGCACGCACGCGGAGCTGACCGAACCCAGTGGCGCCTTGCGCAGGTGCTCTCCGCTGTGGGTCGCCACGACGAGCATCGCGCCGTCCCGCGCCGCTTCCACCAGTGCCTTGGCCGGTACGCCCTCCACCGCGGACTCGACGATCGGCGGGACCGTCGTGCGGCCTTCGATGGCCAGCCGTACCGTGCTGGACAGCTTCTTCTCCGCGACCTGACGGACTTCGTTGTCAGGCATCCAGGCGAAGTCCGCGACCGGCCCGACCGACCACACAGTCACCGCGTGCACCGAGCAACGCCGGATACTCGCCTCGTCGATCGCCCAGGCCAACGCCCGGCGCGCGGCGTCGGAATCGTCCACGCCCACGACTATCGGGCGGTTACCGTTCTGCTCGACCATCTCGACAGCCCCTTTCTCCCTTGGGTTCTCGCTACTCACTGTCCGTCGCGCGCCGGCTCTGCCGATAGGGTCGAACTGCCCGAGGACGCGGGGTCGTCCGGTCCGGTGTCCAGCCGGAACGGCGCGGCACGCGGGGCGCGAACAGGGCACACCGGCGGGGCGATCCACAGCCGGACGACATCCCGTTGGCCGCCGCGATCCCCTGCCGCCGGACCGACCGCCGCCTCGACAGTTCCTGGCCGGTGCCAAGGGTTCTGTCGCAGGTTCGCCGGTGCCGGTCTGCCACAGCCCACGAACGCCTACGCGGATCCGGACGCCGGCGAGCTTGTCGTCGTGGGCACCGCGTCGGACGACCTGCACTCGCGGCTTCGCGCCGGGGAGGCGGCCAGCGCCGTGCTGCTCTGGGCCACGTCGTTCGGTTTCGCCACCTGCCCGCTGACGCAGCCGTTGGAAGTGGTCACAGTACGCCGGACCGTCCGGGCACAAGTGCTCGGTGCCAACAGGTCCGGGTGCGCCGGGACGGTCGTTCTCAGTGACGCCAGGTACATCCCCGGAATGTCCTTGTTGTTCTTCGGCCGACGACGCTTGGCCGGGCCGCGCGGCCGCCGCTTGACGGACAGGACATCGCTCCACCGCTTCATGACTACCTCCCCGGGTTCGGGCGCGTCTCATCGTGGCGAGGTCAGCGGTGCCGGCACATGAGTCGACGGTCTACCCGATGTCCCGTCCAATGCCCTTGTGGTGTCGGGACTTTCGGCCCGATCGTGCGCGCCGCCAAGTCGACAGCATTGTGGTCAGCTTCGAGAAAGGAGGTCTTCATGTCCATCCATGACAACCCCACGGTGAACGACGAGCTGCAAGTGTCCACACGCCAGGCCGCCGAGAGCGCTCCCGCGCATGGTGCGGTGATGACCACGACTGCGGGCAAGTGGGTCGCGGTGCTGCGGATCGCCACCGGCCTGCTGTTCCTCTGGGCGTTCCTGGACAAGACGTTCGGGCTGGGCTACTCGACCAAAGCCGCGAACGCCTGGATCAACGGCGGCTCGCCGACCAAGGGCTTCCTCAGCCACGTCAACGTTGGCCCGTTCGCCGACACGCTCAAGGGCTGGGCCGGCGGCTGGCTCACCGACTGGCTGTTCATGCTCGGTCTGCTCGGCATCGGCGTCGCCGTCACCCTCGGCATCGGACTGCGGATCTCCGCGGTCGCCGGCACGCTCATGATGCTCCTGATGTGGGTCGCCGAATGGCCACTGGCGCAGACCAACCTGGCCGGCCAGCCGTCCGGGTCGACCAACCCGCTCATCGACTACCACTTCGTCTACGCGGTCGTGCTGATCGCGCTCGCCGTCACGTACGCCGGCAACACGTGGGGCCTGGGCCGCACGTGGGCCAGGCTCGACATCGTCCGGCAGAACCGTTGGCTGATCTGACGACCAGCCATCCCCAAGCGCCCGCCGTGGTCACGGCGGGCGCCTTGTCCTGTCAGGGACTTTCGACCCTATCTGATTCCGCCAGGCCGCCGCACAGTGAAGGGGAAGTGAGATCAAAGGGGTGCAGGGTGGATACCGCTGGGCTGGAGATACTCGGCGAGGAGGAATGCCTCCGGCTGCTGGCCGACGTCCCGGTGGGGCGGATCGTGTACATCGACCGGGCGCTGCCGGCGATCCAACCGGTCAACTTCGTCGTGCACGGACAGTCGGTGGTGATCCGGACAGCTGCGCGCAGCCGCTTGGCGATCGCCGCGACCGGGACCGTGGTCGCGTTCGAAGTGGACGAGTTCAACGACAACTGTGTCCGCCACGGATGGAGCGTGGTCGCGGTCGGCAGGGCCGGTCAGGTCACCGACGACCAGGAACTCGCCTCCGTACGCCAGCGCGGCCTGCGACCGTGGGCCCCGGGCACGCGAGAATACTACCTGCGCGTCGATATCGAGATCATCTCCGGCCGCAGGCTCAGGCACGCCGATGCGCCCGCTGGCCCCTAAAGTCCAGCGGGCGCATGGGAGGCCACCTACTTCTGGAACTCGCTCATCGCATCCTTCTCAGGAACAGATCCACGTACCCGGTCGGCGCGACGCGCACCCGCGCGTCCACCACGATCCCGCCGTTCTCCCCCACGACCAACGGGTTGATGTCCAACTCGGTGACCTCTGGCAGCGCCTCGGCGAGCTTCGCGACCCGCACCAGCACGTCTCGCGCGACCGACTTGTCCACCGTTGACTTGAACAGCCTCGGTGCGAACTCGGAAACGGCGTCACGAACGTCCTTCTCGGTGGCCAGGCCCAGTCGGACACCGCCACCACGGCCCTTGTGCAACAGCCCACTGGCCACCGCCTTGTCCAGGTATCGGTTGTCCGGTGCCAGATCGATGCACACCTCGATGGCGTCGAAGTCGGACTTCATCGCCACGTCCAGACCGAGGTCCTGGAACACCCGCGGCATCCGCCAGTTCGTGGGCAGCACGGTGCCGATGCCATGATGCTGCACCTGGCGGGACACCACGTCGGAGGTACCGGTCGTCATCGGGCATCGCGCGACGCAGCGCGACCGCCTGATCGTAGTCGGCCGGACCCAGTTCCCGGACGGTCACCATCGTGCCGTCGGCGAGCAAGGTCGTCACCGCGTCGGCGGACACGCTCATCGTCACTCCTTTCGCCCAGGTCTCCGTCCTACGGCCGGAAGTCCTTGTCCGTTAAGGGCTATCGCCCAGGAAATCCGGCCGTCCGCCCATGACCGGAACCGCCAGCGATCGGCCACCATGAACCAGGGAAGGAAACAACACAATGGACTGGACAGTACGTTTGCGACTGAGCGAGTCAGCGGGTTCCGTCGTCGCGACAGCGACATTGGTCGACCAGGACGAAGGTGTGCTGACGGCCACCGCGCAGTTCCGTCCCGTGTCCGTGGACAGCCCGACGTCACGCACGCAGTACGAACTGGCGGCGGCCCGCGCTCTGCAACGCCTGTCGGAGGCGCTGATCATGGCGGCTACCCGGTCAAAGTGAAGTAGTTCTCTTCTTCACCGCGATCACGCTGCCCGCCAGGTACTCCCGACCAGTAACGTGCCGGCCAACAGCAACGCGACGGACGCGATCAGCAGAAACCGGGCCATCGTCAACGCTCGTTCACAGTGTCCGGACCAGGTCCGAGAAGGATCGACGAGGGCTGGCCGCGACCGACAGGCTGGGCCGCCCGACCCGGAGCAGGGCGTGGGGGAACCCGGGCAGGTGCAGTCGCTCGCTGAGCCCGGCCCGTACCTCGGCGAGCTGCAGCGGCTGGGTGATCACCGAGACCGCGAGACCGAGATGGGTCGCGGCCAGCCAGGCCCGTTCGATCGCCGCCCCGGCGATCAGGTGATCCCGCCTGCCGTCGTCCACCGTCTCGACCACCAGGACGCACTCGTCGGCGATCCGGGCAGTCAGCACCTCGTGGTCCGGCACCCCGTCACCGAGCCGCACCAGCCCGCCGAACAGGCCGTGCGTCAACTGGTCGACCGGGATCCCAGCCCGGTCCCGGCCACGCCGGACCGTCCACGACCGCAGCTCCCGCTGGTAGCGATGATCGTGGTGGAGCAGCTCAGCGGTGTGTTCCATCAGTCCGGCGACCATGCCCGCCTCGTCGGCCGCGAGCCGGCGAGAACTCACCCGTTCGCCGACCAGAGCCGCCTCCACCGCGTCGATCTCGTGTGGTGTCAGCGGTTTGTCGTCGAACCGGTAACGATGGCTGCGTCGCTCGGGAATGGCGGCGTACCAGTCCGCCTCGGTCTCCGTCGGTGGTTGACGCCGAACCGCGGTCACGGTCGCCACCAGGTCCGGCTGCGCCGGATCCGGCAACAGGAGCGTGCTGACCTGCCAACCCATGACCCGCATCGCGAGCCGCAGGTTGGTCAGCGCCGCCCCGCAGGACAGCAGCCGGTCGCGGCCCTTGGGCTCGTGGTGTGGCAACGCGACATCCCACCGTTCGAACAGCAGGACGCTGCGTTCGTGCAACTCCATCACCCAGGGCTGACTGTTGTGCACCGACGGAGCCTGCGCCACCGCCCGGAACAAGGTCCGCACCTCGATCGGCGACCAGAACGACATGACACTCTCCAGGGGTCAGTAGAGCGGGCCCATCGTGGCGCTCGCGGTCTCCGCGACCTTCTCGCGCTTGCGGTGCTTCTCCGGGATGACGACCACCGGGCACGAGGCGCGGTGCACGCAGTAGGAGCTGACCGAACCAAGCAGCGCCTCGGCCAGCCGGCTCGCGCCGTGGCTGCCGACGACCAGCAGATCCGCGTCCTGGGCGGCACGCACCAACGCCGGGCCGGGCTGGCCCTCCAGCAGGACCTGCCGGATCTCCACCCGCTTGTCGTCCCCGGCCGCCTCCTCGACCGAGCTGCTCAGCAACTGCTGCTGGTCGGCGAGCACCTCGTCGCGGGGGCGCAGCTGGATGATGTCCGCTCGGGCGAGCCCGGTGGTTGTGGGGTCGGAGTGCCAGGCGTTCACCGCGTCCACGCGGGTGCCGCGCCGGGCGGCCTCGTCGATCGCCCACTTCAGGGCCTCGATGCTGACGGCGGAGCCGTCGACGCCGACAACGATCGTCATGATGTCCTCCTGGGTGTCCAGTCACGGATCTCGGGCAGGTCCTCGCCTGTCCGACGGATGTGGTCGTGGTGCTTGGCCAACCTGGCCAGCAGTTCCTGACGCAGGTGCCCGATCCGGTTTCCGATGCGCGGCACGCGTTCCAGGGCGGCCAGGGCGAGGTGGTAGCGGTCGAGTTCGTTGAGCACGCACATGTCGAACGGTGTCGTGGTCGTGCCGTAGTCGTGGAAACCCCAGACATGCAGGTTGTCGTGACCCGGACGGCGATACGTCAGCCGGTGGATCAGCCAGGGGTAGCCGTGGAACGCGAAGATCACCGGCTGGTCGGCCGTGAAGATCTCGGCGTACTCGCGGTCGCTGATGCCGTGCGGGTGCTGCTCGGGGGAGAACAGGCGGCCGAGGTCGACCACGTTCACCACCCGGATCCGCAGGTCCGGCACCAACTCCCGCAGAACGTCCACAGCCGCCAGCGCCTCTTGGGTGGGAACGTCTCCCGAGCAGGCGAGCACCACGTCGGTGTCGCCGTCGAGATCGTTGCTGGCCCAGCTCCACACCCCGAGTCCCTGTTCGCAGTGCGCGCGGGCCTCATCGGCGGTGAGGTACTGGTGGGCGGGCTGCTTGCCCGCGACGATCACGTTCACCAGCCCACGGGTGCGCAGGCAGTGATCGGCCACGCTCAGCAGGGTGTTGGCGTCCGGCGGCAGGTAGACCCGGGCGACCTCGGGTCGTTTGCTCAGCACGTGGTCGACGAACCCCGGGTCCTGATGGGACGCTCCATTGTGGTCCTGGCGCCACACGTGCGAGGTCAACAGGTAGTTCAGGCTCGGCACCGGCCGCCGCCACGGGATGTCCGCCGCGGTGTGCAGCCATTTGGCGTGCTGGGCCACCATCGAGTCGACGATGTGCGTGAACGCCTCGTAGCTCGACAGCAGCCCATGCCGGCCGGTCAACAGGTAGCCCTCGAGCCAGCCCTGGCACAGGTGCTCGGACAGCACTTCGAACACCCGCCCGTGCGGCGACAGGTGCTCGTCGCCCGGCTCGATCGGCAGCTGCCACCGCCGGCCGGTCACCTCGAAGACGTCGCCGAGCCGGTTGGAGGCGTGCTCGTCCGGCGCGAAATACAGCAGACGCCCGGCGTTCAGGGACATCGCGTCGCGGAGATACCCACCGAGCGCGCGGGTCGCCTCCGCCGGCCGGGTGACGTCCACTGTGTACCGCTGCCAGTCGGGAAGGTTCAGATCCCGCTGGATTAGGCCGTGGGCGATCGGGGTGGCGCTCATCCGCTTGTCGCCCAGCGGATGCCAGTACCGCACCGGCCCTGCCGGGGTGCCGTCGACGTCGAACAGTTCGTCCGGGCGGTAGGACTGCAGCCATGCCTCCAGTTGGGCCTGCTTGTGCGGGTCGGACCGGATGTCGGTGATCGGCACCTGGTGCGAGCGCCATGAGCCCTCGAACTCGCGCGGCCCGGTCCAGCCCTTGGGCGTACGCAGAACGATCATCGGCCACCCGGCCTGGCGGTGACCACCGTTCTTGATCTCGCTGATACCGGTCAGGCACTCGCGCAGCGCATGACCGTACGCCTCGTGGACCTCGAACGGATCCGAGCCGACCACCTCGATCGGGCGCCAGCCGTGCGCGCGCAGGATCGCCGCCAGGTCCTCGCGGGGCAGCCGGGACAGCACGGTCGGGTTGGCGATCTTGTACCCGTTCAGGTGCAGGATCGGCAGCACCGCCCCGTCGGTTCTCGGGTCAAGGAACGCGGGCGCGTGCCAACTCGTGGCCAGCGGCCCGGTCTCGGCCTCGCCGTCGCCGATCACGCACGCCACGACCAAGTCCGGGTTGTCCAACGCGGCCCCGGTCGCGTGGGCGAGCGCGTACCCCAGCTCGCCGCCTTCGTGGATGGAGCCGGGCAGGTGTGGTGACGCGTGGCTGGGCACCCCGCCGGGGAAGGAGAACTGCCGGAACAGCTGCCGCATCCCGGCCTCGTCCTGGGCGACATGCGGGTACAGCTCGGAATACGTACCTTCCAACCAGGCTGCGGCATTCAGACCGGCGGCACCGTGGCCGGGACCAGTGACCAACAACGCGTTCACGCCGTCACGCATGATCGCGTGGTTGAGATGCGCGTAGGTCAACGTGATCCCCGGAACCGTCCCCCAATGGCCCAGCAGCCGTGGTTTGACGTGTTCGGGCAACACCGGAGTGCGCAGCAAAGGGTTGTCCAGCAAGTAGATCTGGCCGACCGAGAGGTAGTTGGCCGCGCGCCACCACGCGTCGATCCGATGCACGGTGTCAGCGCCGGAGCGAACGTCGGCGGGCTGGGTCTGGGCGGTCATCGGCTGCCTTCCGTCGAAGTCGTCGACCACCACGCTGCCCGCCGGGCCAGACCCACCGACACCGCCGGGAGCCCCGAGCGGCTCGGGACTTTCGCCCTGTACCGCCGTGCCCGCCGGCCCTACCCGCGACCCACCCGTCCCGAACACCCTCGACGGCAGCGAGCCTTTGGAGGAGCGATGACCCGCGCGGGTACCCGGCCAGTGACCATCCCCCTGCAGGAGACCCAGACCCGCCAACCGCATGTGACCGTCGGCACCGACGGCTCCGAATGGGGCGACGTGGCACTGGACTGGGCACTGCGGCACGCGTCAACGCTCAAGGCCACCATCCACGTCTATGCCGCGGAGTGTGCTGGGGACCAGACCATCGCCCGCCGCCTGCACGCCTACCGCTGGCTGCACGCGACCGTCACCGCATCACCTGACAGCCCGGTCCAGGCGCTCGTCGCCGCGAGCGCCCACAGCGACCTTCTGGTCCTGGGCTATCGCGGACACCACCACGGACCCTTCGGCCTCGGCCGGTCCATCACCCCCATCCTCACCGGCACCCACTGCGACACGGTTGTCGTGCGGGGCGAGATCCGAGCCGTGCGCCGCGAGTACGGCTGGGTCACCGCAGCCATCGGCGGCGCGCACGACCCCCTCGTCCTCCAGCGAGCCGCGCAGGCCGCGACCCGCAGCCGCAGCAGACTGCGACTGGTACACGCGGTCCCTCTGCCCGCCGCCCGACACGTCGAGACCGATGACCCCGCCAAGGTCCTCGAACGCGCCGCGGACATGGTGCGCGGACTTGCCCCGGACATCACCCCCAGCCTGCTGCTGACGCGCAGCCAGCCGCACGAGGCCATTCGCGCCACCACCCGCAGCGACCTGCTGGTCATCGGCCCAGGCAACCAGAACAACCGGCTGTCCATGGTCGCCTCCACCGCGCTGCACCTGGCCCCGTGCCCCGTCCTCGTCGTCAAGCCCGACTAACCGCCTGGCTGCGTCGTCGTCGAGCAGGGATACGGAGGCGTACCAGCCCGCGTGCATGTCAGCGGGGTTGACCGTCAGAAACGTGTTCTCGGGGTGGGCAAGATCGGTGATGAGCATGAACAGCGCGTCTTCGGAGGGGTCGTCGATATGGTCGCCGTTCTCGGTGTCGGCGATGTAGTAGTCAACCCGGACAGGATCTGCTTCCAGGTCCGGTCCCGCTGCCAGCCCGGAACAGTCCATACACCGTCTGCCAGGGGCCGTGGTCCCCAGTGTGGGTCACACGGTCTTCTCGGCCGATGGCCGCAGACAACGGCCCGCCGACCACTGCGATGGTTCTTGCCACCACATCTCGCAAGCACCGCGGTGCACTCGACGTCGAGTTCGCTCAGTCGGGTCAATACGGTGCGGCACCAGCAATGGACCAACGCCCAGATCTTCTGACGGACCAGCTCCTACCATCCACCGTAGGGTGAACAACGACCGCGGAGGTCTCATCATGGTCGCTGGTCATTGGGCGTGCTCGACGCAGGTGCTCACCTCGCCGACGGGACGGCGGAGCGTCCGCGGAATCGGGTATCCGTACCCGAGCCGCAGCACCACCTGTGGATGGCCGTCCCCGTCCAGCAGCGCCCGTAGCGACGCTCTGGTGGACGGCAGCTCGACACCTGCCGACAGGAACGAAGCACTCACGTCACATGCCGTCGCCGCGAGCAGCACCCGCTGCATCGCCTGACCAGCACGCACATGGTCATGCGGACTGTCCTGCCGGGTCAGCAGCACGGCCAGCAACGGTTCCTGCTCGTATTCCCGTGGGGCTTTCCCACTGTTCTCTCCATACTCCCGCAGGAGAACCAGCGGTTCGGTCAACGGCGGCGGGCCACCGGCGAGCGAGGGCACACCGTCCAGCCGCTCCGGGTCGATCGCCACCCACCGTGCCAGTTCGTCCTGGAACTCCACGTCTTCGCGCTGAGTGAACTCGGCCAACCGCAGCAGTTTCGCCACCGCGCTGTACCGGGCGGGCTGGTCGATCATCACCAGCCGGGCGCCTTCGTGCAACGCCGCCTGGCGAAGGAGCTTCCGCACCGCACCGGGAACCGGCTCGTCCCGGAACGGCCGACGGTTGGTGTGCCGGCACGGGATCGCCGCCGCCAACGTACGTTCGTCCGGCTTCACCGCGAGACAACCGCTCGCCCGAACCCGCGCCAGCCACAACGGCCGCGTGTCGTCAGGCAGCAGTTTCATGTGGACAGCAAGGCCCTGTGCCCGCAAGGACATCCGCAAGTTCAGCAGGGCCGCACCACAGGAGATCCGGGCCTCACGTCCGTGCGGGTCGGCCACAGGCAGGATCCGCGACTCGTCCAGGAAGATGTCCACGTGCTCAGGGGTGGCCTCGAACAGCCACGGCTGGGTGTTGTGCGGCGACGGTGCCAGAACCGCGGCCTTGAGTGCGGTGTCGATCTGCTGGCTGGTCATGACGGCACTCCACTTCGCGACGCCACCACGGCCTCAGCCTGCGTGGCCAGCTCCAAATCCTCCCGCGCGGTGATCACGAACACCCGCGGCAACGCCCCCAACGGACTCACCACCCGGTCTCCAGCGGCCGCGAGCAGCCCGCGCACGACCCGTACCCCGAGCACCTCCAGCCCGGCCGCGATCCGGGCGACCAGATCCGGGTTGTACGTGGCCACGCCCCCGGTGAACACCACCGCGTCCACCTGATCCAGCGACATCGCCATCGCACCGATCTCCCGGCGAATCCGATGGACGTACACATCCACCGCCAACTCGGCATCCCGGCTGCCACGCCTACGTGCAGCGAGGACATCACGCAGGTCACCACTGGTTCCGGTCATCCCCGCCAACCCAGAACGGTGATACAGCAGGTCGCTCAGCCCCTCCGCCCGGACGGCGGCTGTGTCCAGCAAGTGCAGCAGCACACCAGGATCGACCGAGCCAGACCGGGTCGCCATCACCGCGCCTTCCAACGGCGTGAATCCCATGCTCGTGTCCACGCCTACGCCGTCCCGGATCGCCGTCACCGACACACCCGCCCCCATGTGCACGCACACGACCCTCGGCGCGGTCAGCTCGACGTCGATGATCTCAGCGACCCGCCGCAGCGAGTACTGGCACGACAGGCCATGGAACCCGTACCGATACAACCCGTACTTGCGGGTCAGATCAACCGGCAGGCCGTACAACCGCGCCGCGGTGGGCATCGAGGCATGAAACGACGTGTCGAAGCACGCCACCACCGGCACCGACGCCATACTCGCCAGCACGGCTTCCGCGGCCATCACCGCACCGGGCTGATGCAACGGAGCCAGCCGCGACAACCCGGCCAGCTCATCCAGCACCGTCCGGTCCAACACCACCGGCCACCGGCGATTCCCGCCGTGCACGAACCTGACGGCCACGGCGTCCACATCGGACCATTCGGCCAACGCACCGGACAGCGGGCCGGACATCGTCCCGTCCCACCGGTCCACAGTCACCTGCCGCTCCTGGACACCGTTCGCCACCAACGCCAGCTTCAGGCTGGACGAGCCCGGGTTCACCGTCAGTACGCGCATACCCGCACAGTGCCCCACCGGCGGCGGCCCAGGTCAGTGCCGTCCGGCACCCAGCGGCAGGCCGAAAGTCCCGGCCTCCCGACGTGCGGCTCAGCCCGAGTGCTCCGCGGGCCTGTCGGCTGGTGTGGCCTGGTCGATCCGGTCCAGTGCCCACACAGCCCATTCGTGCAGCGTCTGCATCGACTGTGCGCCGTACTCGGCCGCCAAATGGATGCTTGTGCGTTGGTCGGGCATCTTGTACCGGTGGGCAGCGTGTTCGCGTTCCTAGCCGAACACCGACGCGAGGTGTTCCCGCCGAGTTGTTCTCGGACCTGTTATCCCGGTCGGCCGGGCCTGTCCGCCGAAGTCGCCTGCGGTCTGTCTGTGACCACGAGGGGTTCCACCCGAGCACGCTGACGTACTGGCGGCGTCGGCTGGCCAAATCTGACCGACCAAACCGGATCTTCTGTTCCGAACTCGTTCACCGTGACAGTGGCCAGCACGCGCCGACCACCGCCGAAGACCATCGACCTGGGCGCACACTGGACGGAGTTCACCGGCAAGGAGCTGCTCACCCGGTCGGTCAATTCGGCCGTGGTCGACCCCACTGACGCGCGGCACGTGTTCGTGGCATTCTCCGGGTACCGCGAAGGCGATATCGCCGCGAACGTCTGGGAGACTACCGACGGCGAAAGGTCGTGGAACAACAACAGCGGCCGGTTGCCGGCTGTACAGGACGTGGCTGCCCGCAAGCGGTTTCGTCCCGGACCACCAGCCCTGTTTCGAAGCCTGGCACGGCCGGCCTTTCGCGGGAGGCGGCGTTGACGTCGCCCTGCGCGTGCAACTCGCCGTTGTCACCACAGGTACCACTACCGAACCACCCCGGGTCTGACGCAAACCCTTGCCATAGCGCCAACAAGCCCCAGGCTCGACGTCGCGGCTCCACCCGTCAGCTCATGGTCAGGTGGCTGCCCACATGGAGTACCTCGGCGAGGAGGGTTTCGATGTCGGCCTTGGTGGTGCGGTGCCCGCACACCGACGCGCGGAGCGTCAGGTTGCCGTGAACTCGCACGGTGGCCAGGAACGCCTTGCCGCGGGCCTGTAGCTGCTGGGCGATGTGGGCAGTCAGTACGTCGGCGTCCCCGGTGAAGTTCTGGGGCAAGTAGCGGAAACAGGTGATCGCCCAAGGGCCGCCCGTGACCAGGTGAAGGTCAGGGTGCTCGCTGATCAACTCCCGCAACAGCCGGGCGTGGCGTAGGTAGTGGTCGAGCAGGTCGACCACGCCCTGTCTGCCGAGCTGGTGCAGCACGGCCCATACGCTCAGCGCCCGCCCGCTGGGCCGAGTCAGCTCCAGGGTGTACTCCGACAGCCACGGCCATTCGTCATTACCGTCCAAATAGGACGCCTGAGTCGAGAACGCCGCACGCAGGCTGTCGGCGTTGGCGACCAACGCCGCACCACAGGAGATGGGGACATTCAGCGTCTTGTGGGGGTCCACGGTCAACGAATCGAGTTCCGCCATCCCGCCGTAGTGGGCTGCCAGATCGGGGTGTACGGCACCTAGGCCGCCGTAGGCGCCGTCGCCGTGGTGCCACATGCCGTGTTCCCGGCACAACCGGGTGACCTCCGCCACCGGGTCGACCGCGCCGGTGCCGACCGTCCCGAGAGTGGACACCACACAGAACGGCAGCAGCCCGGCGGCACGGTCGGCCTCGACAGCGGCCCGCAGCCTGTCGGTGTCCATGCGTAGGTCGGCGGTGACCGGGATGTTCCGGATTCGTGACGGTGGCAACCCGATGGTGCGGGCGGCTTTGCCGACGCTCATGTGGGTCTCGGTGGACTGGTAGCACACCAGACGGGCGTGCGCGTGGTCATAGGCGTCGCCGTCGGTCGCGGCCCGTGCTGTCAAGAACCAGGTTCGCGCCGCGGCCAGACACAGCAGGTTGGCCATGGAACCCCCGCTGGTCAGCACCCCGCCAGTGCCCGCGGGCAGACCGGCCAGCTCGGCCAGGGCACGCACGGCACCTCGCTCCATGTCCACCAGCGCGTTCTCCCCGTAGCCACAACTGGCGTTGAGGGCACAGCCGATCAGATCGGCGATGATCCCGATCGGGGCCGGGGGCGTGGTGATCCAGGCGAAGAAGGCCGGGTGCCCATTCCCTCCAGGGTACGGGGCCACATCGGTGTCGACGAAGTCGAGGAACTCCGCCAGGGGACGCCCGTTGTCCCGCAACGGGGACGCGGACAGCCGGCGGCGATGACGCGTGGGTAGCGGGCGGGCCACCGGGTTGCTGGGCACGGCATCGAGATAGTCGGCGACCCAGTTCGCCGCGCGGAGAAGCTCTCGCCGGAAATCGGATGGCTCGACAGCCATAGGGCCTTCGACCGGGTGATGAGTGACGTGCACCAGCCGACCCTAGATACAGGAGATCAACCTTGCCGCCAACCGCCGCCACCGCACGGCGGATACCACCTGATCGTGAACCCATCACCAGCCGCACATCCCACGATAGGTGGACCTCGCGCCACGCGGCCGAGCCGCTTACCGGCCATGCGACGACGGTCGAATCCGGGATGACAGGCGATCTTGGACACGGGACCATAGCCACATGACCGACTCGGAGTCCACGCCACACAGAGAACGAGACCGACAGGCGATTGAGCACGTCACTGGCCAGCCACTTCCCACGCAATGGCCGACTGAAGCCCTCGCCCCCGGCAGCCGAGTCACAGTCATCCGCGACCCGCACTGGGACGGACCCTGGCAGCAGGAGTTCTCCGCCACGATCGACACCCTCGGCGCTCCCGAGCCTGTCGACCACCCCCAGGCAAACAGCGGCGAGCTGAAGTGCTGGGTGCAGTTTGACGCTCCCCAGTACGACAGCAGCGGGGACGGTCCGTATCGCATGGCTCAGATCTGGGCCCGCTACCTCCGGCCCGAGTGAATACCTGCCCTCAGCGCGTCCGGCTTATGCCGAACCCCTCGCACCAACCCACCGCACTGGCCCGCCGTATCCCCGCATAGCGGCATAACAACGAGTTCCATATAAGACGACTTATGCCAACGTCGGCATAACACCTCACCGCTCCACCCCGGGCAGCACATCCTCGAAGTCGGCACAGGGACCGGCGAGATACGGCGCACCGCCAACCTCACACTGACACTGACCGACGCATCCTGGGCGACAGTCCTGCAATGCCGCGTGGACGCCATTCCCATTGTGGACAGTTCGGTCGACGCCCGTATTCGGTCTCCCGTTCGGACAGTGGGCGTGTTGGCTCGTTGGCGGGCAACTGGAGGTGCACTGTGGGGCCGTGGCCGTGAAGCGTTCAACCAGTTCGCTGTGCTGCTCGCGCCCGGAGGTCGCGGGGTCGGCGTCGTTGGTGTCGAGCAGCGGGCTGACGACACGGCGCATCGCGGCCAGTGCCTCGGAGCCCTGCGGCCTCCATGCCGGCCAGGGAGTCGTCACCGACCTCGGCGGGCAGCGGAAGGCGATCTTCGCGACGTCCCTTGCCGCGCACGACGATCTCCCCGGCCCGCCAGTGCATGTCACCCAACTCCAGTCGGGCCACCTCGATCGAGCGTAGGCCCAGCCGCGCGACCACCGTCAGGATCGCGTGGTCGCGGACACCGACGGCGGTGTCACGCGGGCAGTGATCTAGCAGCAGTTGGACGTCGGCCATGGTCGGCGGCACCGTGGCCAGGCGCCAGCCTCCGCCCCACTCAGCCGTGCCGGGGGTGAAGTCTGTGCCGGTCATCGCCTGTTCGGTCAGGAAGCGACGGGCGGTGTTCTCATAGCGCGGTATCGTGGCCGCTGCCAGGCCGCGTTCCTTTCCATCCAGGATCGAAATTGTTCCAGCAGGGTCGTCATCGGCGTCGGCGCGGGCTGCGGCGGGGAGACCGCCCCGGTCTCGCGGAGAAAGGTCAGCAGCGGCGCCATCCCGCGTATTCCGGGAACGCGGCGCCGGACGCCACGGCGGACGGCCAGGAACTCCGCAAGTCGTTTCTCGCTCAGCTCATTGATCCGCAACCTGGTCTGTGACAGCCACAGGCCGACTTGCCCCAGGTCCTTGAGCATGTTCCTGGTGGTCTGTGGTGTGTAGCCGTGCCGCACCAGCCAGGATCGGTAGTGCCCCGGCCTTGAGAGCGTCAGCCCACCAGCGGAACTATGAGGAACACCACGTTCTCTTTCCCAGCCACGAAATCCAGTGTTCCGAGGTGGGTGACCGTCTCCCGTTTCAGCGAGCGTTGGTGGTCGAAATCGAACTCCCACAACGACTTCCGCACCGGGAACCGGGCGGCACGGATGCGTCCCTCACCGCCATGGGACTCGCGGCCGGCGACCTCCCGTTGCAGACACGCCGCCAGGAACTCCTCATGCGACCACGACTCGGCCCAGGGCATGCGGCCGGTGCCGGGCTCGTCATGGCGTCAATGCGGACCGTATGACCGGTCGCCGAGACGGCCTGGCCTTGGACACCGGTCAGGTGCGGCCAGAGAACGCGGACCAAGTCAAGATCAACACACTCGGTCCATGATCAACTATCCGGTTGTCTCCCGGCCGCCGGGGTCGATCACGCAAACCGTGCCATAACCAATTTTCGGACGACGTTGACACAGCGCTTCAGGTCCACGAGATGAAGCGAAGCTCCGTTGGTGACAGTCACCCGTTAGAACCGATCTTTCATTCTTCCGACGGATAGACACTCCTATCATCTACCCCAAAAATCGAGCTGGTGATTGCTCAGGTCATTACGTGACGGGTGGTCAGGGCTTGCCTTCGATCAGTTGGAAGAGGGTGATTCCGTGCTTGGCTGCGATGGCGAGGGAGGAGCGGATCGCGGTGAACCGGCGGGCTCCGGTAAGGGTTCTGTCGCATCCGGATACCTTCTGGCGGAGTTTGACCATCCGGATTGCCCGTTTACGGCGTTGTTGTTAAAGACGGCGGCTTCGACGAATTCATCGAGTTCATCCCCAATCGGCGCTCTAGTTCGGCAACCTCGGCCCGACTGCTCCGTCCTGGTCAAGGTGAGACGGACGGGAAAAGGTCGGATGCAGCTTCAGACAGGCAAGCATGGCCCTGGCGTCGCCGCAGGTCCAATCAGCTCCGCCAAACAACTGCTTCAGCCAGATATACCCTAACAACGTAGCGAGGATTGGAATCATGTCCAGACGCAAGGCTATAGATGATCCTCATCAAACCGCAACCCCGCGCCCCGAACCGAAGCGGATCGGCATCGAGATCTCCGGACATAACCTGGAATCTCACAAGCAATGGATGACGGCGTTCTGGCACGCCAGTAGGGTGTGCGGGAAAGTGGCTCCGCCGATCAGCACGGAAGCGTTGCGCTATGTTCCGCCGGAGGACCTGGACTTTCTTGACGAATTTTACGAGTGGTATCGCAGATTCCCTTTCGTTCGACACCTCAACCCGAAGCACATAAAGGATCAGACGTATCTCACTGTCGTTGCTTTTCCGGAGATCCGGGATTTCAGTACGCTGGCCACCCTAAACCATTGCATGTTGTTGATTTTCTACGTCGATGACCATCGGTTGCAAATTAACCTCGAAGGATTGATCGACGACAGCGAGGCGGATCCGGTAGTGCACGAATTCACCGAGCAAATTAAGAGCGAACTCCCTGAGGCCTACGGTGAATTTATGGATCTGTTTCGAGAATATTGTTCAGCAAACCTACTACAAGGCAAGGTAAAAAATAGTTGGCTTCTGTACAGTAGAGTCAAAAGTAAGACCATGGGTATTATTCTTGTACATTATACCCTATGGTCAATTCGCAAGCTGCCGCCCGAGAAGTTTGGCGCCTTGAAACTGCACAACTATGTGTACCACCTGGAGCTTGACACGGTGATGGTCAACGATAGGCATTCGCTCGAAAAGGAATCAGGCTCCCGCGAGTGGAATGAGATAGCCGCACACGGACTCACTGATGAAGAGCATGCCGCCATGATCGACGACAATTATGTTCACTTGATAACTACGCTAGGGGAACTACTGGCAACCGAAGACGACCCGTCCTGTGTAGCAGCCTACGAAAACTTCAAAATATGCGCCGACGCGACGAAAACTTGGGAAGGATTCTCACCAAGGTACAGGGTTGCCCAAAGCGATACGAAGGCCGAAGGGCAGGAAAGTAGCAATCCTTCAAATATCGGCATCCCTTGTGGTCCGACAGGACTCGGGACAGCAAGTCTTAGGGTAATAGATCAACTGCGGAACTCACGGTTCCGGCAACAATAGAAGACTATAACCGTGTGGGGTTTCACAAGTCGGCCTGTCCCTTTGGCCTGAGGCTAAGCCACTGCGGGTTCGTACTCGTTGATCAAGCCGCCGAGGATCTGTCGGCGGTGGACCTGCGAGTGCCTCTCGCTTGGGCTCGGCCGATCGGGTCGCGGCGAGACGAGTTGCAGAGCTCGATGAGGACGGCGTTGGTTGTAGTGAGCGATGTACCTTACCAACACAGCGTGTAGGTGACGCTCGCCGAAGATCAATAGTCGATCGGTGACGTCACGCCGGACTGTGCCGATGAATCTCTCGGCATAACAGTTCGCTCGCGGACAGGCCGGTGGAATCGTCACCACCTCGATGCCAACGCTGGCGAACACGACGTCAAACGCGGCCGTGAACTGGCCGGCCCGGTCACCCAGATCCATCAGCAGGTTGCGGGCCTGTTGCGTGGTCCACGGCCCGTCCGGATGGGTGGTGGTGCCGAGGATGTGGACGTCGCGAGTGGAGACTTCGAGCACGAAGAACACGTAGATCCGGTTGAGCGTGACCGCACAGTCGACGTGGACACGCGATGGCCGAGCTTGAGTAGCTCGCCTTCGATCCTGCGGTATCCCCAGTTGGTGTTCTCACGCGCCATCCGTTCGATCAACGCGACCGTGCTCCGGTCGGCCGGAGGCCGACCTGTTCGGTGGGGGTAGGTCCACTTCGTGGCGACGAGGCGGCGATGCCACCGCAGGAGCGTGCCTGGTGTGACTAACCGGTGGCGGCGCAGCAAGCCGGGCAGGTGCCGCGCTAATGCGGCAAACATCGCGCGATCCGCCCAGATCAACCGCAGGCGTGGATTCGTGCGGCGCAGCACAGCGACCTCGTGCCGCAGCACCAGCAACTCCACGTCCTTGGACGCCGAGGACCGGCCGAGCAGGACAAGCCATCCACCGACCCGCAGCAGGATCAAGTACACCAGTCGTAACCACATGTCCGACGATCATGCCCTGCCCGCCGATCACTGCGAACATCGCAGGTCAAGGACGCAGCGCACCGTTTTGAAACCCCACAGCCACAACGGACATGAGCGGCGCAAGCGGACCCTCGCCGCGGCAGTTGTCGCAGCGGTGACAACCGTCTGTAGGCGCGGTTCGCTGCGAGCGCGGCGCAAGATGAGGTACGTCCCGCGTTGACCGATTCCGCGTCCCTACGCGGGACAGCCTGGATTCACCTACTTGACGCTGAGTACGCCGCTCGATCGTCTGGGTAGGGCGCCGGGTTCGTCGACACTGCAGGTCGCAGCGGCTGGCAACATCAACGCGCACAAGGGTGTGATGCTGTTCCTTACCGGTGGTTCTGGCCAACTCACGGGCTCGAAACGCACACAGACGCCCGAGGAATGCACCACTCGGATGTCACTCGACAAGCGCAACACGCTGCTCGGTCCATCGCACGGACCGCCGCCGCCAACCTTCGTACCTGCACAGCACCCACACGCAGGTGCTTTCGCAACGTCTCGGCCTACACCGGACGACTTCGCTGGGCCCAGTGACGTTCGTTAAGCCTCACCGCCGCCTCAAGCTGGGCAGAGCCTTCAGACACGTCGCCGAATGCCGAACCCGTTGCCTCCGCGCCGATACGTGGCCGATTGGACAGACACACCTGCACACCCCGTCAGTGCGGCATCATCTCCCACACCATCCTGGTGTCCAGTCACCGTGTCGATACGGACACAGCCTGAGCAGACTGCTGCAGCTCAGCAAGCTCGCGTGATTCCTTGTCGTTGGTTCTTCGCGGGAGTGTCGGCTGAGGCTGTGGATCTGCGCCTTTCGATGACTTTCCCCGCTTGTTCGAACATAAACTTCACCAGATGGGGAAGGACAGTGGCGCGCACGGCGGTCAGCGTGAAGGGGTCAGGCACGAGACACCTCCTAGGACAAGAACGCTGATGTTCGGGACACGGTAAGGGCGATCACGGGTTGACCAACGATCACTGTCGGTTACGACAAGCTGGTCAAGGAGAGATGAAGCCCGCCCCACGATCTACGAATACCTTGATTGACAACGTCGTGTCGTGGACACGGATCCGTTGTGTCCGCAGATAGTGGCCGAGTAGCCGGGCGGTGGCCCTGGCGTCGGGCAGGGCTCGATGCGCTTGATGCGTGTCTGCGAGGTGGATGTCGGCGGAGGTCAAACATCGCTGGAGAGTTCGTCTGCCGTCGTTGTGGATGGCCTGGTCCAGCTTCATCGTGCAGAGTGTCCCGACACCCGGCAACGACATCCCCGCACGAGCGAACTCCGCCGCCAGGAACGCGACGTCGAACGGTGCGTTGTGGGCCACGATGATCGCGCCCTCAAGGTGGCTGGCGAGTGTCTCGGCGATGTCGCCGAACTTTGGCGCACCCTGCACGTCCGCCGAGCTGATGCCGTGTACGGACTGCGCCCCAACAGGTCTGCCAGGATCGATGAGCGTGCTCCACTCCGCGACGGGTGCGCCGTCCGGACTCAGCCGGACGACCGCGACCTCCAGGATTCTGTCCTTCCCACGGGCGGCGAAACCGGTCGTTTCCAGGTCGACGACCGCGAAAGGCACCACGCGGATGTCCATCGGCGGTGCGTGAACGACAAGCCCGGTGCTGGGGTCGGGGTCGTACTCCGGCATCCGGCCCAGCATCTCGGTGAGCGAGTCGCGGGCACCCACCATGTCAAGACGGGCACTCGCGTACGCGGATGTCCGGAGCGCTTCGCCGAGGTACTCGTCGTACTTCTCCACCGCCTTGTTGGGGACAGATCCCGCCAGGTCTGCCGCGGTCGTACCATCGGCCAGCAGCATCTCCTGGAACGCATGGCGCAGTTGAGCGGGCGTGCAGTCTGACACCGTCAGCGCCACGCCGTCCCGGGCCGTGTCAAAACCTGACCGGGTGAGCCACACCGCGAGTGTGTTCAGCACCCGGTCCCCCAGCCAGGGAAACACCACGGTGTCGCTCCCGTTGGCCACGGCCGGATCTTGACCGAGCCGCAACCGCCTGTACTCCACGCGGCCCTCCTGGAGCAGTCGACGTGCACCATCGTCCAAGTACGCGGGCACGGTGTCGGACTCGTACCACTTACGCATCCGTCGGCGGACCTCGTCATGGATCGCCGCTGCCCCGCCGACGAACCTCGGAGCTCGGCCACCTCGGGCCGGTTCGACCTCGATCACTTTCGCCTGGTCGTCCACACCGACCACCCGCCACCGCCGACCGGCGAAGATCAGCAGCGCACCCAGGGGCACCGGGAACAGCACCGGCAGGACACCGAGTGACCGTGGGCCGTTGACCAGGCGGTACTCCGCGCCACTCAGGAACGCGGCGTAGAACCCGAAGTGGTTCACGATCCGTTCGCCCACCGCCCCCAGCAGGAGAAGACCGTCCGGTTCCTGCTGGATCAGCCGTGCGTTTCCCAGGTCACGCAGCAACTGACCGAACATCCGCTGGTCGACGCGCTGGAACGGCCCGGACAGACACAGGGCGCGGAACAGTTCGGCCGCGTGCGCCCCCTGATGCTGGGCGATGGCCGACAGCACCTGCTGGACCAGTGTGGACAGTTGTGGCGACGACAGGTCCGCCGGTTCAAACCACCGCTCTCCCAACAGGTCGATCATCGCGACGGCCTGGCACAACTCGGCTCGGATCATGTCCTGGGGCGCGGAGTCCGGCGTGATCTCGTCCGCGGTGACGTACATCCGCAGCGACGATGCCATTGCAGAATCGTGCCCGGCGTGACCAACCGATATCCGCGCAACAGGGCGGGCAGTCGCCGGACCAACGCGGCCAGTATTGCGCGATCGGCCCAGTCCAGTCGTGGATGTGGATTCGTGCGGCGCAGCACAGCAACCTCATGCCGCAGCACCAGTAACTCCACATCCTTGGACGCCGACGAACGGCCGAGCAGGACAAGCCATCCACCGAGACGAACGAAGATCAGGTACACCAGTCGCAAGCTCACGCTCATGCCTCAGCGTCGAAGCCCGGATCGCCGCAGGTCAAGCTACAGCTCAGAGTTCTGGAACCCCACAAGCTTGCGGGCCTGGGATGAACTGACACGGACATACTTGCGGAGAGTTTCCGCTGAAACTGGGCGTTTTCGCTGAGTCCAGTGACGGTCATTGATCTTCATCGCCGCTCTCAAGTGATCATCCATCACGGACGGAGGCGAGCCCAGAAACCCGCAGGTAGTCGCAATGTCCTGTGGCGCAGGTGTGGCCGTCACCGCCTCATCGTCCCTGATCATGGCATACGGACGGGAATGTGCCTCCTCAGCGAACGAGGGATGTCAAGCATCCACAGCAGATCTGCTGGCGCCTTGCGCTTCCAGTGACGACCGAAGTGGACGCGAAGCATGGTGTGAGTGCTTCGAAGCTGAGCTTCGTTGTCCAAGGCCGCGCGGTAGCTATTGACCTGCCATTGCGCCATCCGCCGCCACAACACGCCTCAGCATCACAGTGCGGCCTGCTTCGACCATGACTAGCAACATCAGCGGCGCTACGGCATGCAACCCAATAGCAACGGGATCCGGCCAGCCCGCGGATACGTTCGCGGCGACCGTGCCTCCTACGAGTCCGCCGTCAATCCCGATGGGCACCAACTGTGGAAGTGGAACGCCGACTCGACAGCCTTGGGGCTGGTCGAGGCGAGCCCGGTCGGCCCAGCCTGGGGCATCGGACTGGCCGCCGACGCCCCAGGGCCGCCACCCCGGCACACTGGCCGGGCCTCAACCTGCTGGGATGGCCAGCAGGTCAGCAGACGTAGAACGTGTTGGGGAGGCTGACCGAGTCGTTCACGAGCGGGATGGTCAGAAATGGGCTGCCTTCATTCGTCATGATCGGCGAGGCGCTGGCGTCGATCGTCCCGCTGGTCATGCCGCATTTGCGGTACATCAAGCCAAGCAGTCTGCCCTCGGTGCCATTCTCGTCTTTGGGGATCATCTCCAGCCTGGTGGACATGGGCGAGTCCGGGCCGTAGTCGAAGGCCCACGCGCCGCCCTGATTGCTGCTGTAGAAGGGGAACTCGTCGCACTCATAGCCGGCCGGCACGCGCGGCGATGGGCACTTGGTCTGGCTGTATTTCTGCCGGTTCATCCAGTCCCGGGCCAGGACCTTTCCCTTCTCGGCGTTGCTGATGTAGCCGAGCTGGACCCAGGACGGGTTTCTGTCCACCAGCGCGGAATAGTCGTTGCGGGCGGCGCCCGCGGCGTCGGTGATGGTGGGCAGCATGATCGGGTCGTGCATGCATGGGTCCCCGACCAGCCCGGCCCTGGCGGTCAGCGCCAGGCACGCCTGCGCCGCCTCGGCGGCCTGGGCATTGGTGATCTGCCATCCGTCGGCGGAGCGGGTCGCCACGTAGTCCAGGATTCGCTGCTGCACGGTGGCGACTGTGCTGCTTCCGGCCAGAGCCGCGTTGACCAACTCGGCGAGGTGGGTGTGGCCGATGGCCTTGGGGTGGAAGCTGCCCTTGCCGGGAACATCGCGCCCGCTACCGCTTTCCGACCAGTTCACCAGCGCGTTGGTCCAGGAATTGCCGTCGCCGCCAAGCGCGTTGCACGCCCAGTGCTCGCCGAATCGCCAGGCCGGGGTGGGGTCCACCAAGGAGATGTTCACGCCCGCCGCGCGCTGGCCGGCCACGGCGTTGCCGATGGTGGTGGTGAGGAAACCGGAGAAGGTGTTCAACAGGCCCACTGCCTCGATCGGCAGCCCGCCGCAGCCCCCGGTGGGGTAGTCCTCGAACAGCTGTGGGTATCCCAGCACCAGGATCTGGGCGTTGGGCGCCTTGGCGTGGATGGCCCGGTAGGTGCGGGCGAGGTGGTCGCCGAGGCTCTGCGTGATCAGGTCCTTCTCGTAGTCCCGCAGAGGGGCCGGATCAACGACGCCGTTCTGTCTGGTGATCTTGTAGTCCGAGGCGTTGCAGAGATTGGTGGTCAGCACGCATCCCTTGAGCACGTCGGAGAACCGGGCGTCGTTGCCGCCGACGGAGATGGTCACCAGGGTGGTGTCCTCGTCGAGGTAACCCTGATCCACCTGGGCCACCTCGTGGTACAGCTGGCGCGGTGTGCCCCAGTCGGTATGGCCGGCCTGGTCGTCGGCGGTCGGCGGACTGTCCACCGAGTCGCTGGTGACGTCCACAGTGGTCGCTCCGGAGCAGGCGATGAAGGCGAAGGACGTGGTGCCGTCCGCAGCCTCCGCCGCGATGGGCTTGCTGTGCCCCGGAAGGACCACCTGCCTAGGGTAGGCGCCAGCCCTTGACCGATGGCAGGCGTCGACGTTTCCGTTGTCCTGCTTGTAGTCGCTGTTGGGATCGAAGGGGCCGACCCCCTCGCCGGAGGAGTACGAGTCGCCCATCGCCACGTACTGCGCGGACGGCCTCGTGGTGGGGACGAACGCGGCCGCGTTCCAGGCGACGTCGTCGTCTCCGGTCCCGTCGGGGGTAACGGTGCTCAGTGATACGCTGGCCGCACCGGCCAGCGGGAACACGCCGAGGTCCACCCAGATGTTCTTGTGCCAGGCCTGGTTCACCACACGGTGCCGAGTCCTGCCGTCACCCAGGTTGATCACGTAGTCGGCCTGCCGCGTCCACGCCCCGATATCCGGGATGTGCACCATGATCCGGGTCCAGCCGTTCAGCACTCCTGGCCGCCAGGTTCCGGTCGTCCTCAGGACGTCGCCCTGCTGATTGTTCGCGCGGGTGTGCGCAAACCAGAAATGGCCGCCAAAACCAGCCCCAAGCTGATGGAAGTCGACCTTGGCTGGGTAATGGCCCGAGGCGTCGGAGGCGAAGTCAAGGCTGAACGTCCCCTGGCTGGCCCAGGTGCGCGGACAGCCGGCTCGCACCACCGGGGCGGTGTCGGGCACCTCGTCCACAATGATCGCGTTCGAGGGCAGGGCGTTCCGGTCACAGTCTGGCGGGTAGGAGTCCCCGTCGTCCTGGTAGGCGTATCCGGGGCTGAAGCGCAGCAGTTCGTTGCCGCAGGTGGCCGGGCAGTTCTTCTTCCAGGTGGCCGGCTGGTGGTACCAGCACTTCAAGTCGTACTGGCCGGCCGCGTTCTGGTGCGCGCAGGGCCCGGCCGGCTCACCGGTGACATCGGGGGCATTCGGCACATGCGAGTTGTCGCCGTACACACAGGAGTTGCTGCTGTCGCAGAACACGTTGTTCGGGGGCTTGACCTGGCTGCGGTTGAGCGGCGCCGACACCGGGTCCCCCGGCCACCAGGCCGCGCGGAACCCGACCACCAAGTTGCCCGGCGACTCGGGCACCTGCACGGGATGCCCGGCCCACCCCAGCACCTTCTCCGGGTAGGGCCAGAACTGCGGGGTCTTCGCGTCGGCGTAGGTCTTGTCCAGGAACGGATCCCGATTGGCCGGGAAATGCGGGTTCGCCGGGTTGTTCGCCCAGCCGACACCCCAGGCTCCGTCGTTCAGGGCAGCCTGGTCGGCCGGGTGGAAGCCGGAGTTGTAGGCCCACAGCGCGAAGAACCAGTTCTCCAGCTTCGAGGAGTCGCCGTCGTTGACCGTCAGGCCGGCCCGCCGGGTCTCGTTCCACTTCTGCTCAAGCTTCTGCACCCCGGCGGCGACGTTCGCCGCGAAGTCCAGCGCCACCGCGCGCTGAGTCTGGTACGGCAGGGCCGGGCTGCCACCGGGAGCCTCCTGGCCGGCCAGCCGCATGCCGTCGGTCATCTGGGTGACGCCGTAGCCGCAATCCGCCTTGGCCCAGTTGACCACCCACTGCTCGCCGGGGTTCCCGCTGCGGCCGTAGAAGTTGCCGATCAGCGGATTACCGGTGGATCCGGGCAGAGCGTGCTGGGACGCCTGCCACAGATTGGACTCCTGCGCCGCCACGCCCAGCATGACCTGCGCCGGGATATGCCCGCCGCCGTCCAGCGGGACCGACGGGAACAGGCCCTGCGGGGTGTACTCCGGCATGCCAAGGCTCTTCCAGTTCGCCGGCCGGTCAACGGTGAGCACGTCGCGCACGGCTTGGTCCACCGCCCACTCGACCTGCCTCGGCTTGGGCTGCATCACCTGATTGGCCGGATCATTGCGGGGAACCGCGCAGGTTCGCTCCGCTTCCACCGGGTCGCTCGACGAACCGCCATCCACCGCGCGGCGCTGCGCCGGCGCAGCCGGCCTCAGCGCGCGCCCGGACCCGCTGCGATCGGCGCCCCTCGCCGCTGGATCCACGGTGAAGCTCACCTGCTGCCCCGATGCGGGCACCGCCATGCTCACGCTCACCGCCCGCGTCCGCGCGGTTGCTGCCCCTGGGACGCGCGGATCCTGCTGCCCAGACCACTCGACGCTGGTGAGCACCGCCTCACCCCTAGTGGACACCTGTGCCTGCTTCGGGGCCGACAGCGCGCGCACCGAGGTTGGCAGTGGGCCGTCCTGCTCGAACACCCCGGTCAGGTAAGCCTTCCCGGCTCCACCGGACACCAGCCCGACCTCCGCGAGTTTCCCATGGGCGAGCGCGGCGACAGTCCCATCTGGCTTCGCCCGCCGGATATGCGCCGTCCCCTTGTCACTGTCCATGAACGACACTGCGCCCTCGGCGTCAGCGACGAGGTGGAACGGGATGCCACTGGTATGAGCGAGAACCGTGCGCCGTCCGGACTTGTCCACCCGCACCAGTCCGCTCCGGTCGGCGGCCACAATGCCGCCACCGGAGACCGGCACGGCCGAGGTCACCTGTCCGGCCACCGTGATCGGCGCCGCCAGCGCGCCGGTGGCCGTGTCCACCGCGATCAGCCTGGTCGCCTCGGCCCCAGCTGACTGGGTGAGCAGAGCGGTCTCCCCCGCCCCGCACGCAGGACTGTAGTAGGCCAAAGTGGACTGAGTCGGCAGCTTAGTCACCGCTCCGCTGCCCAGGTCCACTACCGCGCTGAAGCCGCCAAGGCCAAACGTGTCCTCCCGGTTGGTGAAGGCGCGCGGCGCGTACGCGACGACCAGCTTTTCCCCCGAACCGGTCACACAGGCATTGCCGATCCACAGATCGGTGTCAAACCCAGGCTCAGACAGGGTGGCCGCCGTCCGCCAGGCATACCCCTCGCGGGCGTCGGCCACCAGCACATGCAAACCGTTCGAGTCCCCCGAGGTGGTCCAGGCCCGGTCGGCCGATTGCCGCCATCCACTGCCCAGCACCTTGTCCCGCTGATCCGGTGCGACCACAGCAGGATCCGGCGGATCCGGGAGCGCGACGGCCGGCTCGGCGCCAGGCGGCGCGGGGGCCGCGAGCGCCGCGCCCGCTGGGATCGCGGCGGCGACGACCACCGCTAAGACGACCGCCAGCGCCGTCCTTCCGGATAAGCCTCGTGCCATCACAATCACCTCGCAGGTCTCTGAGCTTGAGCTGCCGACGTCACGCGGCTGGCACTGCATGGCGGGAAATCCCGCTTTGGGCCCACAGCAGGGATGGGGCTGTTACTGGGCAGTGATCTCATACATCGGGCTGCCGCCGCACATCCGCGACCACACCGTGCCACCCGCCACGTACCCCGTCGACTGCGTGCACTCCACGACCACCTGGCCACCCCGGCCCCAGCGCTCACCGTAAACCGTTCCGTGGATGGGCTTCTCCCGCGAAAAGGAGACTGTCTTCACCCACGCGGCGTTGCACGCGGGTGAGAATCGGAGGTAGGCGTAGGTCTCGGGTTGCGGCTGGACGGTCTGGTCGGTGCGCGCGTCCGCGGCACAACCCTGCGCCTCCGGGTCCTTGCCGGTGCAGCCCGACCCGTGGCAGCCCACCGACGCGGACGCGGACCCGGCCGGCCCGGCCGCCGTGTACACGCCAGCGATGGCGAGCGCCGCCAGCGCCGATGACGCCACCCTGCCCACCCTGGCCATCGGGCGGCGCTGTCCTTCGTCGCTCATTGGTTCTCCTTCCCCATGGGGCCTGCGGCCCGCTCCGACGATCACCACTCACCCGGCAGCTTGTCCGTGCTCGGTACCCGCCCGGTACCCGACGGGTTCCCTCGGCCAGGCTGGGTGGGCTCATGGGGCCGGCGGGGACTCGGCTAGTCGCGCGCAGGATGTCGGCGTCGGGCAGTTGCGGGCGCAGGACCGAGGTCGAGCCAAACAGTCCGGTGGCGGGGCCTGTTTGGCCGCAACGGGTATCGGCCGGCCGCTATCCAGCATCGGCCCGTGACGGTAAGGATCGGAGCGTGTCGACGCCACCCTGCGGGCCCGGCAAGGAAAGAAAAGGTTCATGCTGAGGAATCTGTGTCGCGGTCGCAGTGGTCACGGCGGCCTTGAGCAGATCCGCTCGTCGTTGGACAACGGGCGCCCGGCGCCGCTCCTCCATGGCCGCCATCCTCGGATGAGCGACGACCGACCCACAGGGCGGGTGCCGGCTATCCCGTGGATCATCGCCCCGTCGCGGACTGGCTTCGGGAATTCGCCCCAGTTGCGCGGGCGGCCGGCTTGGTGTCGGCCGACAACCTTCAGCTTGTCCAGGCCTGGTACCCGTTCGGTACCCGCGGCCCGGCCGCGTGGGCTCACGGCGCTGGTGGGTGCTCGGCCAGTCGTGCGCGGAGGGCGGCGGCGTCGGGGTGGTGCAGGTCGTCGAGGATGGGCAGGGCCTGCTGCCAGCAGTGGTGTGCGGTGTGGAAGTCGCCCGCGTCGTGGTAGGTGGCGCCGAGGCGGATGAGTGTGTCGGCCTGCGGATGGCGACTGCCCAACTTCTGGAACAGGTCCAGTGCGTTGTGGTAGCAGGCGATGGCCCGCCGGTGTTCGCCGAGGTTGTGGTGGGCGTGGCCGAGGCTGTCCCAGGTGTCGGCCTCGCCGTGCCTGCTGCCGACCGCTCGGTGCAGTTCGAGCGCCTGGAGGCAGGAGCGCAGCGCTTCGGCGTGGCGGCCCAGTTGGGTCTGCATCCATCCGATCGCGTTCAGCGCGTCCGCCTGGCCCGGCCGGTGTCCGGCCGCGTGGAACAGCGCGTAGGCGGTCTTGCCGTGCTCCAGTGCCTCCGGGTGGTCGCCCTGCGCGTAGGACACGATGCCGAGGTTGTTGTGGCTGCGTGCCTGGCCGATCAGGTCGCCGAGCCGCTGGTCCAGGTCGAGCGCGCGGTGCAGGCTGGCCTGCGCGTCCGGATAACGACCGAGCCGGGTGTACGCCCGGCCCAGTTCACGCAGGGACCATGCCTGCCCGCGCGGCTCACCCGCGCGTTCGGCTGCGGCGATCGCGACGAGCTGGGTGGTGACCATCTGTTCCCAGTGCCCGGCACGGATGCAGAAACTGGCCACGCTCCAGGCGAGTTGCCAGGCGTGGGTGTCGAAGCCGGCGTCGGCGGCGCGGTCGATGGCGGCCGGAAACACCGGACGCTCGGTAGTGAACCACTGCCATGCCTGCCCGTCATCGGCGAGCTCGTCGACGAAGGCCCCTGGCTGGGGTTCGGCCAGGGGCAACTGGTCGTTGGGTGGGTTGAGCAGCAGCGTCGCGGCGTGCGCCGTATGCAGGTAGTGATCGAGCATGCGGTGCATGGCGGCGCGGCGCGCCTGCGCGGTCTCGTCCTGGCATGCCTTGCCTGCCGAGTACGCCCGCAGGAGGTCGTGGTAGGTGAATCGGCCGGTGCTGGGTTCGGTGAGCAACTGCGCTCTGGTCAGCTCGGACAGGGCCGCGTGGGCCTGATCACGGCCGGTTCCGACCAGGCTGGCGGCGGCGGGCACCGATATGTCCGGGCCGGGATGCAGGCTCAGCAGCCGGAACATTCGTGCTGCCGCAGCGCTGAGCGTCCGGTAGGAACAGGAGAACACCGCACTGAGGTTGACGCTGGTGTCACCGATGTCCAGGGCGTGCAGCCGATCGCGGGCATCGCGTAGCTGCTTGGCCAGCTCGGTCAGCGACAGGGCGGGGGTGAGAGTGGCTCGCGCGGCGACGATGCTCAGCGCCAGTGGCAGGTGTGCGCATATCTCGATCAGGTCGCTGACGGCCTGTGGTTCGACGGCCAACCGTTCCGGGCCCAGCCTGCTCGTCAGCAGGTCATCGGCTTCGGCGGTGGTCATCAGGTCCAGGGGGACGGCGCGCGCCCCCTCGCTGACGATCAGGCCACCGAGATGGTCACGGCTGGTGATGACGGTCAGGCACTGGGCCGAGCCCGGCAGCAGCGGCCGGACCTGGCTGGTGTCGCGGGCATTGTCCAGCACGACGAGTATTCGCCGGTCGGCCAGCTGGGATCGGTACAACGCCGCCTGCTCGGCCAGACCGGCCGGTATCCGTTGGGCCGGCACCCCGAGCGCGTCGAGGAACCCCCGGATCGCCTCGGCGGGCCGCACCGGCTGACCGCTGGGGTCGAAACCCCGGAGGTTCACGTAGAGCTGCCCATCGGGAAATCGGTCCGCGACCTGGTGCGCCCAGTGCACGGCGAGAGCCGTCTTGCCGACGCCCGCGGTGCCGTTGATCGCTGAGATCACCACGGTGTCGTTCCGGTCCAACAGGCCGGTGAGTTCCTTGAGCTGGGATGCCCGGCCGGTGAAGCCCGCCACCGCGGCAGGCAGCTGCCGGGGCACCGCGACCCTCGGCCGGGCGCCCGGCCGCAGGGTCGGCGCGGCGGGGGCGGGATCGTCGCGCAAGATCGCCACGTGCAGCTGTTGCAGTCCCGCCCCGGGCGCCAGCGCGAGATCGTCGGCCAGCCGTTCATGGGTGCGCCGGTAGACCTCCAACGCCTCGGTGGTGCGCCCCGACCGGTGCAGGGCCAGCATCAACTGGCCGACCAGCCGCTCCCGCAACGGATGCTCGACGGCCAGAATGGTCAACTCGGCCACCAGGGCCGCGTGCCCGCCGGCGGCCAGTTCCCAGTCGACGCCGTCCTCCAGCGCGGCGAGGCGGCTCTCCTCCAACCAGGTCGCCTGCGCCGCGAGTCCCGAGGTGACCCCGCTCAGCGCCGGCCCTCGCCACAGCCGGAGCGCCTCCCGCACCGCCGAGGCCGCGCCCGCCGGGTCCGTGGCCGAGAGTCGCCGGGCCCCGGCCACGGACGAGTCGAACACACTGGCGTCAACCTGGTCCGGCCCGGCATTGAGGATGTAGTCGCCCGACCTGGTGGTGATCGCGTCACCGAGCGCGCAGCGCAGCCGGGACACGAGCTTGACCACCTGACGGCGCGCTGACTGCGGCGAGTCCTCCTCCCACACCGCGTCGACGAGCGCGTCGACGGACACCGCGCGCCCCGGGCGCAGCGCCAGCGCGGCCAGCACAGAACGTTGGTGCCGGCTGGAGACCGCCAGCCGCTCCGGCCCGCGCCAGACCTCCACCGGCCCCAACAGCCGAAACTCCAAACCATCAGCAACGCCCAACGATGCCCCCTCGTTGCGCATACCCGGGCTTCCCGCCCGCGCCGGCAAACCGAACAAGCGCCAAGGACAACCGTCCGAAACAACCGGCCATCAACAGGATACCGTTGATCTACGGCCAAATACTGTCCATCCGGGTGAATCGGGCGCCTGTGGGCGCCGGGGACTCGGCCATGCCATGCGACCGGGGCGTGTTCGCGGGCCACGCCTCTGAGCCGACCGCGCCGGATGATCCTCATGGTGGCGTCCGGGACGCTCGCAGCGGCGCGACGCCGCCGTGGGCGCGGCGTGGGCGGCGGGCGTTGAGGTGGCCCTCGTGGTCGACGAACGGCCAGATGATCCGGTGAATCCCGAGTTATCGGCGGACTTTCGGTCAGCCGAAGAGGACTCCTGGAACGCCCGAGCACGCTCAAACCGTGTTTTGTTCGACTTTGAGAGGAGTTCGGAATCGTCCGGGTACACCTGGTGATGCGTCAGGCGGCCACGTTCGATCAGGCGTTGACGCAGATAGCGTAGGCGCGGGCGCGGTGTGCTCCGGGGGCGGTGCTGCGCATTATCGCTACCCAGTGATTTTGGTCCACCGGGCGTGACACAGACACTTCCCATAGGTGGTCCGAACTGCCATCGAGGGCTTCGTGGCCGCCGCCGATAATTTTCTTGGTTCCCGTACAGTGCGCGCTCGCGGTCACGGTTCCGTCCTGGGTCTCGACTATCGGGCCTTCGACGACCTCGTATCCCGACACGGCTGCGGGGCCTGCCGGGCCGGCTTCACCGGGCGGGCCTTGGACGCCTTGCGCGCCTTGATTTCCCTGTGGGCCCGGTAGTCCCTGCGGTCCGGTCTGGTTCCATACGATGGCAATCTCATCACCATCGCAATGCCTCTCGTCAGGATCGCTGGCCGCAGTGTCGATGACCCGCAGTCTATGGGATGAATCCTTGCTGTAACAACCCTGGATCTTGCCGGCAGAATCGGGGATGGACGCAGACGCGACATTCACAAAAGCGGACAACCCAATAATACCGGCGATCGCGACAGTCGCATTGCGTATACGACGAGTCGTAATTTTCACGGCCTGTTTTCCTCTGTTCAGCATCACATGGACTACATGATCATCTCACGCAGGCATCGGCTGGTATTGCATCAAAGGGTGCTCTTCGGGGCGCCGCTCCCGTGCGCATCGGCCGCGCACTGAATTGCCGATCACACAGCTGGTGACCTCGGCTTTGCCGGTGGGAGCCATAGTTGTCGCAGACCAGGTAGAGCCGCCCGGTGGAAATGCGGCGGCGGAGTTGGGCCGTCAGTTGCTGGTTCGGTGACGGCGCCCGGTCGCCCGAACATGTCGATCTCAGCAACCTGCCGGATCGTCGAATCGACAGCCGCCGCAACAAGCATTTGTTACAAAGCAAAATCGCCGCGCGGCGGTGCACGCAAGCATCTAGATCTATACCAGCTTCACGGCACCGGCTTCAACCTCTTCGGACAGGTTGGTTACCAACGGTCTCGACTGACTGATTGGACCCGCGGCTTCTGATACCTTCAGGATCTCAACTGAATGGGCCGACAGGGAGGACTATGCCCCAACGGATCTGGAGTGAGCGGCATCCCGTTCTGCGGGTCCTACATGACAGGCGCGAGCGCGGGTCGACTCCCGGCAGGCGCGCCGATCCGCACAAGGTTGGGCTGGTCATCGAGGGTGGCGGGATGCGTGGGGTGGTGTCCGGGGCCATGCTGGTCGCACTCCACGATCTTGGTTACGCGGACGGGTTCGACGAGGTCTATTCGTGCTCGTCAGGTGCGTTGAACGGGGCGTATTTCGTCGCCCGCGACACCTGGTTCCCGCTGTCGATCTACTTCGACGACCTGAGTACCGGACAGTTCCTGGACTTCGGCCGGGCGTTGCGCGGGCAGATGCCGATGAATCTCGACTATGTGCTCGACGAGGTCCTCGCCCGGCGCAAACCGCTGAACTACCGCGCGATCATCGACTCGGCGCAACGGCTGCACGTGTTGATCACGGACGTGGACGCACTGAAAACCGTTGACCTGACCGAGTTCAAGACATGGGAGGACATCCGCGCGGCACTTCGGGCCAGTGCGTGGTTGCCAGTCGTGACCAGGGGAACGTCATCGGTTCGAGGAATGCGCGGCATCGACGGCGCCGTGTTGCAGCGGCACCCGTTCCGGACAGCACATGCCGACGGGTGCACACACATCCTGTCCCTGAGTACCAGGCCGATCGGACGTGGCCCGGAGCGGATCACCCTCGGCAACCGGCTGGCCAGCCGATATCTCGACCGGCTCCGTCCCGGGCTCGGCGACGGCTTCATCAGCGCCATCCGCACGTATCTCGCGGAGGACAAACCACACCTGCAGAAAAGCCGACTGTGTCCAGGACAGGACGCGGCCGTGCTGGATCTGGCACCGCTGCCCGGAACTCCCGAAGTGAAGCGGCACGAAACCAGCTTCGGGACGATCCTGCAGAGCGCGCGGTCGGCGTACCGGGCGTTGTATCTCGCTCTGGAAGGTGTGGACGTCCAGGTTGTTCCAAGACTCACCGTCTATCCGGTACGGAAGGAGCGAACAGCCAGGTGAGCCCCACCGAGCCCGGCATCGGGGCCGAAGACCTGCGCCAGTTGTTCAAGCACATCTCCGCGTTCGACTGTTCGGCGGACGACCGTACTCGCCTGTGGCGCATCCGGCAGATCTGCGGATCGGACGGCGACTGGCGTCAGGTGCTGTCGGCCATTCCGCTGGACAAGCTGTCGTTCCATCTGGAAGTCGGCGTACGGCGAGCCGAGGCTGTCGGCCAACTCGCGCGATGGTGCGCGTGGTTCAGGACGAGCGCGCCAGAAGGGACCCGTCAGCAAGCCGGGATCTACGGGTACCTGGCCGTCCTGCTGTTGACCCTGGTGACCATCGACCAGGCCCCGCACGACTGCGAACTGTGCCGGCAGCTGGTCACCCACGACCCGGTGAGATCGGCGTTGCTGAGCCTCTACGCGCCGGACAGCGACGCCGGTGTCCAGGCGCGGGACGAGTGGGCGCGGATCCGCCCGGAGACACTGGGGTTCCACCGGCACGGCACCACGTCGCTGATCCTGAGCGGCCAACCGAGCACGACATCGGGACGGCAGATCAAGTTCGCGTTGAAATGCGTGCTGTTTCCGTACGCCAAGATCCCGTTGATAGCCAGCAACACCAAGACGTACGCGGCGGACCACAACGCGCACGACAGCGACGGGCACACAGTGCGCCACATGGTGCACGTGTGGGCCAGCACGTCCCGATGGATTCTGATGGACCTCGCCGAGGGCAACACTCTGGTGGAGGAACTCAAACTCCTCAAGCAGGACACCACAGTCCTGCTCAAACGCACCTCCCCGCTCGCCGGGAACGTACGGCTGGACCTCATCCGCCGGCTCGGACTGCCGCTGCTGCATGCCCTCGGCGAGCTTCAGGTGCACGGCAAGCGGCACGAGGACCTGTCCCCCACCAACATCATCGTGCGCCGCGTACCTCTCGCGGGCGGAGGTGAGGACTACGACGTCACCTTCGTCGATCTGGGCCGCAACTACCTGTACACGAGGGCGGTAGGCGGTCTGGACGGGCTCGACGGTTCCTACATCGCCCCCGAGATGCGCGACAATGCCGATGACGTAGCCAGCGCGGACCTGTACTCGCTCGGCCGCATCCTGGTGACACTCGGCGATGTCGGGGAGAACCTGGACGGCACCATCCCAGACCGCTTCTACGGCCAGGCGCCCCTGGTCGCGCGGTTCATCGAGGACCTCGTCGACGCCGACCCCAGCCGACGGCTCATCGTCTTCCGCCGGCATCCCGACGACCGAGACGTCTACGGCTCACTGGCTCTGGTACTGCGCCAAGAACTCGACGTGACCCAGGCGGCACTGGTCGAAGACTCCGAACAACGCCAGCACGCCGTGCCTGACGACCGGCAGACCCTGGGCGGCGCCGTACGGTCCTTCTTCCCGCTGTCCCGTGAACCCAAGAAGCAGCGGCGGATCTATCGGGTACGCAAGGAACAACGAGTACTCGGCGACCCGAGGCGATCGATGTACGCCCGCTGGCTGATCTTCTTCTCCCGCCTCGCCGCCATCAATTTCTGGGTCAGCACGGCGGTGTGCGTCTACTGGCTGTACCGCGACGTCGGCATCGACATCCTCAACCCGGGACAACAGGCGGTCCTCAAGCTGATCGGTGCCCGGTCGGACGCCATCCCGCTGATCGACGACCTCCGCCAGCCCAGCTACCGACTGGGTGACGTGCTGACCAACCTGCCCGCCCGGCTGGTCGCCTTGAGCTTCGCGTTCGCCTCCATCCGCTTCTACCAGAACGTCCTCAGTGGCATCACCACCCGAGTCGCCAGTGGCAACACCCTGTTCCGAGTCGGCGCGGAGATCGCGATCCGGTCCATCGCCATCTGGTCGTCCTGGTTGATCCTGGCCGCCAACCTGATCCAGCCGCGATGGTGGCCCCTGGGTACCGCGGTGGGCTACATCGGCCCACTCGTCTGCGACGTGGTCCTGGCGCGGTTCGCCACGCGGAGTCTGGACCAGGCCCGGCAGCGCGGCCTCAGCACAGTCCCACCCCGGCACCAGAAGGTCACCGGGCTCGACCAGGTCCTGCAGTGGCCGGCGACGATGCTCTTCTACACCACCATGGTGTGGGGCTTCGGCATCGCTATCTACTTCGGCCTGCTCAAGGACACGTACGTGTACGCACTGGTGGTGGTCCTGGTCAACATCGGGCTGCTGTACATGATCACGTGTGGCACCCGGGCCCTGGACGTCCGCATCGGCCTGACCCGCTGCACCCTCGCGGCCGAACGCATCCGCTGCGACACCGAGGTGAACGGCGGACCCGCTCCCCAAACCACGGAGCCCTACAAGGTCCTCGTCACGGACACCGCATAGTCCAGGCTTTGGAACGGCGGCAGACTGGGGACTGGGGGGACAGTGCGGATGACATTCAGCCGTAGCGTCAGTTCGTGTGCGACGTAAGCCGCGAGGGCGCCTTCGTGTTTGGCTGGCCCCTCAGTGCACAACACCGCCTCGGCCAGCTCGAACAACGCGTCCGCCCGCGCGGTCAGGCATCCGTAGAACTCCTGCCGAAACCTGACCAACTCCCCGAGCGCCACCTCATGGTCGGTGTCGTGCACACTCATCACCCCCGCCATGCAGAGCGACGAGGACGACGACATCTCTGCCCCCAGATCCCCAGCGGCAGGTTAAAGATCAAGACTAGGGCCTGTTGCGAACCTGGTCTAGGTTGATCTTTGTGACAGAGGGGCGGAGTTATCGGTATGTGGGGCCCGCTGATTTGACGGCCATGATTCGGCCCGGCGGTGCAGGCCGCAGGATTCTTTCGACGGCTGATCTTGACGGCTGGATGTCGAGGCGATCAACGGAGGAGCTCGCCGAACCGGTCACCTTCATCGTGGACACCGACGGCGTCCTGCGACTCGCACCACGCCGCAGCGAGCACGTGGCGTGTGCCAGCGGAGGAATGGTCCTGTGCGCCGGTGAGATGAGTTTCTGCCGTGAAGCGGGGCGCTGGAGGGTCGGCGAGGTGAGCAATCAGTCGACCGGCTACTGCCCGGATGTCACCTCGTGGCCGGCGGTTGCGGAGGCCCTGGACCGGGCCGGGATCAGGCGTCCTGCCGGTTTCACGCACGAGGTGGTGTTCCGGCGCTGCACCAACTGCCAGGAGCACAACATCGTGCGCGAGGATGACTTCGTCTGCGTCTTCTGTGATGCGGTCCTGCCACAGGAGTGGAATGTGGACCCCGGCTGAGGGTACCGACGTGTCATGACCACCAGTCCCAGCTGTCGGGCAGGAACTTTGTCCGCGATCACGCGCCAGGCGAGGGAACCAGCTACGAACACCCCGCCGTAGGCGGCCAGCCGACGACTACCTGCCCACCACATCACCGGCCACCTCGCCACGGCCGAGCAGGCAGCCCGTCAGCCAACTTCGTCCCCGATCGGATTGTCGACTGGTTTTGCCTGCTCGGCCGGGTGTGTGCGCGGGTGGACCGGCTAGGCCCCGTCGGCCGTCCCGGCCTGCCCGCCGCAGAGCACCTGGTTGACGAGCGTCTGGTCCGCCTTGTTGTACGCCTGTCCCAGGTCGGCTGCGGAGTCCCCGTAGGTCAGCGCGAGCTCGAAGGTCCTGCTGCCGTCGGGCGTGCTGGCTATCAGCGTCCCGTAGCCATGGAAACCGCCCTCGCCTTTGATGATGAGGGCGCCGCCGCAGTTCGGACCGGTTTGCTGCAGGAACACCCCGAGGCCGTAGTTGCTCTTCGGGTGTGGTTTGAGCATCTCGGCCAGCAGCGGGCGCGGGAGGAGTTTCCCGGCCAGCAGCGCGGAGAAGAACGTGTGGAGGTCCTTGGTGGTCGAGATCATGTCACCGGCGCTGGACGCCCAGGAGGGGTTCTGGCGGGTGATGTCGACCAGCTTCCACTGGCCGGCGTCCTGGTACCGGTAGTAGCCGTGGGAGTGCGGCCCGGGGATCCCCGGCCAGGTGCCCGGCTGCACGGTCTCCCACAGCCTGAGCGGGCCCAGGATCCGCCGCTGGATCTCCTCGGCGTACGAGTGGCCGGTGACCTTCTTGATGAGCAGCCCGGCCAGCAGGTAGTTGATGTTCCCGTAGCTCCAGGCGGTGCCCGGCTCGAACAGCGGGTCCTTGGACAGGCTCAACCGCACCAGTTCGTCCGGTTGGTAGGTGTGGAACCGGTTGTCGACGAACTCCTGGCCGATCAAGGGGATTCCGGGCACGGCCGTGCCGTTGGGCAGCACCTGGCCGGTGTAGTCGAACAACCCGCTGGTGTGCTGCAACAGCATCCGTACCGTGATCCGCCGGTCCAGCCCGTACTCGGGCAGGTAGCCGGCCACCGGCGCGTCCAGGCGCACGCTGCCCGCCCCGACCAGTTGCAGCACCACGGTGGACACGAAGGTCTTGGTGACGCTGCCCACCCGGAACCGCCCGTTCGTCGGCGGCTTGGCGGTCCGGCCCAGCTCGCGCACCCCGCCGCTGCCGACCCAGTCACCCCGCTGATCGTGCACCCGCAGCTGTGCCCCAGCGAAACCGGAGTCGACGATCGCCTGGACGGCCGCCTGCAGGTCCGGGCGTCGCGGCCCGGCAGCGGCCGTGCTGTCCGCAGCGGCCACCCCGGGTACGGCCACCCCGGCCAGCAGCGCGGCCGCCACCGCCGTGACCCCCACCAGCCGCAAGACCCGCGGCGTCCGAACCCTGTTTTTCTTGGTATCCCTCGTCATTTGCGGCCTCGAGGCCGCGATCGATGAATTGGTCATGGCAGCCACGATCGCCTGCCGCCCTGACACAGGACAGTCACCGCGCTGACACCGTGCCAAATCGGGACAGCTCGGACACCGGCTTCGCGGCTACTTGACGGGCACACCGTTCCTGGGAGAAACGATGCGTACCGCGGACCTGCAGTTGGACCCATAAGGGTACCATCACTTACCGGTGCAAGGGTCCGAACTGGACGGTGATCAACGTTATTGGCAACAGCAACGGCGAGCGCAACGGCATCTCCGCCATCTGTGATCAACGCGAACACGCTATCAGCACAAAGATCGCTTACTCACGCCTCCGAGGCCCATTCCACGTGCACTGGCACGAACGTAGCGGCTGGTACCAGAACGGCATGCTGCGCGTATCAGCCTGAAGCCGTCACGCGGGCGACACACGAACCGATGCCACCGCGCGGGTTGTGACCGGCTACCGGCTCGGGCTGACAAGATGGTCACATGAGTCAGACCTTGCGGTTGGCGGTCGCGCAGAGCACGGTGCCCGGGGACCCGTCGGATCGGGACGCTCTTCGTGTGAGTGGGGCGGGGATCCGCGATCTGATGAGGGAGGCGAGCGCCGTGGGTGCCCGGCTTGTGCAGTTCCCAGAGGGGGCGATCACGTACCCCGACAAGTACGCGGTGTCCGGGGGTGGACGAGAGGAATTGCGCGATGCGGACTGGTCGCGGGCCGCGTGGGACGTGATACGGGAAGAGGCGGAGGCTGTCGCGGCCCTTGCGGGTGAGCTTGGGATCTGGACGGTGTTCGGTTCGATCCACCGACTGTCCGGGGCAAACCGCCCGCACAACAGCCTGTATGTGGTTTCCGATCGGGGCAAGTTGGTCGGACGCTATGACAAGCGGTACCTGTCGCACAGCGAGATCAGCTATCTGTACACGCCTGGGGTGGCGCCGTTGGTCTTCGAGGTCGACGGTTTCCGGTTCGGTTGTGTGCTCTGTATCGAGGTCAAGTTTCCCGAGTTGTTCGCTGAGTACGAAGATCTGAGTGTCGACTGTGTACTGGCATCGGCGATGGCCGAGGATGCGCCGATGTCGGTTGTGGCCCAAGCGTACGGCGCGATCTACAACTACTGGGTCGGCTACTCCGTCCCGGCCCAGTTCAGCGCGACGGCTCCAGCTGGCCTCGTCGCACCCGGTGGGCGATGGATCGGACGCTGTAACAGCGATGGACAGCCTGGTCTTGCCGTCGCAGAGGTCGATCGCGACTCTCCGGACACGGACATCGATGTGGCCGTCCGGCTCGCACGGCCGTGGCGCCGTATCGCGAGTGCAGGGCTCTACGAATCCCGCGTCGTGCAGGGTGACCCACGAAGCGACACACGCACCGCGTTCTGAAGCGTTCCTCCGACTAACAAAGGTCGTGACACTGCTCGTTGGCTCTGAAGTGGTCACTTGGACACCTTTTCCTGCGATTTCCGTGATAGCTGACCACTCCTGGCGCCGCGTGAGCGCGACATCCTTTGGCCACGCGGATGTTCCGGCAGGTAGCTCGCCGTTGTACCGCAGAATGGCGTTTCCCCTTTCGATCCGGGCGATGACCGCTTCACCCAACGGCTCGTCCGAACCCGGCGCCACCAGGACATACTGATCGCCCACTGTGGCGCCGAAGATGGTGGCGTCCGGCAGCACTCCCATCGTGAGCGCGTCGTCCATAACCTCGATGTCGCCGTGCACCCCGGACGAGCCCTGGGTCTGACTGCCGATCAACAGTGCTCGCTTCGCCACTTGATCTCCCAGAGGCGTCATAGTCCAATGTCGATGAAATGCGCCCACTACGACGCGTGGGTCCGATCAGGGACCGGGAATCCACGTCTGCGCGCCCCAGCCCTCTACCCACCATCCATCGAGGTCCGTGACGAGCTGACTGAAATCGTCGGGGTCGGCCGCTGTGCGGCAGGCGGCCCAGTCAGCTGGTCCGCGATAGCTTTCGAACAGTTCGGACAACCGGGTGGGCTGGTCGACATATGTCGCGCCCTGGACGAGGTGTGTGCCAGGGTCTTCGGGGAACAGCGTGTAGTTCGGCACCCAGCTGCCCGGCGGGTGGGTTTGGTGGTACGGACCGCTGGGTGGGTTCCCCGCCGCTATGGTGTCCGCCAGATCCGAGTAGACCGCCCCGCCGTGTGGTGTGTGGAACGTAAGCCAGTTGGGGGTCTGGACGAAGCCGTCCGCGGGGTCGTAGCCGCCGTGGCCGGCGAAGCGTGTCCGTAGCTGCTTGGCGAGGCCGAGTGGGTCGATCTGGGCCATCGGATTGGGGACATAGCGGTGGTGGTTGGGGCCGGGGAGCAGGCCGAGTGGGTCGGGGCTGAGGTAGCTGCCCGCGGTCGGGTCGTAGTAGCGATGGTGGTTGTAGTGCAGTCCGGTCTCGGGGTCGTGGTACTGGCCGGGGAACCGTAGCGGGCAGTCGGTCGTGCCGCCCGCGCCCCACAGGCCGGACGACGTGAGCGTCGTCAGGTTGCCCCCGGCGTCGACGAGTTCGGTGGGTGTGCCCACCAGGTCCGTGACTATGGCGTGGAAACGCTGATGGGTGCCTGCCACGCGGCGCAGCTGGGCCAGCGGCCGGTGGCTGCCTGGCTGGTAGTCCCAGGTGGTGGCCTCTGGCCAGGCGCCGGGCCGCGAGTGGACCTGTTCGGCCAGCCGGGCACCGTCCCAGGTGAACGTGATCTGCTCGGCGACCGCGCCGCGGGCGTCGAGACGCTGCTTGGCGATCCGCCGGCCGAAAGGGTCGTATCGATAGCGCCATACGCTCCCGTCCGGGGTCGTCGCCCGCGTCAGCCGATCGTCGGCGTCCCAGGTGTAGCGCCACGACGACGCACCACGGACCTGGCGCACCACCCGGCCCTGCGCGTCGTGCTCGTAGCAGGTCTGCCCGGCGCGGGTGATGAGCGTGCCGGAGTGCTCCCGCTCGCCCCCGTCGTCAGCGTCCGGCCATTCGCCGTGGACAACGTTGCCGAGCGTGTCGTAGCCATATCGCTCCGGCTCGCCGTCGCCGTGCACACCGGTGATCCGGCCCAGGGAATCCACCTCGAAGTGCCGGGTTCCCGCTTGCGTATCGCGGACCATGGCCAGGCCACCGACAGTCGTGTAGGCGTAGGCCCGCTGTCGCAACGGCACAGCGCCCGCAGGGCCGACGGTCCAGACGCTTTGCGCGGACAACCGCGCACCCGCGCTATAGGTCTGGGTGAGCATGACCTCCCGTCCAAGGCGTCGCGTGGTCTCGCGCCCAAACGGGTCACGCTCGAAGGCGAGCCAGCCGCCCGCGGTGGTCAGGCCAACGGGATGGCCGCCCGCGTCATAAGCCCACTCGGAGACGACACCGGTTGCTGTCATTCGCCGCAGGCAGCGACCCGCCAGGTCGTACTGCCGCGCAATCCCCGCGCCGTTGACGGTCTCGGTGAGTACGCGCCCCAACGCGTCCCGGGTGTATTCGACCACCGCGTCGGAGTTCCGCGCCCAGACCAGCCCGCCGTGCGGGCCGTAGCCGAAAGCCGCCATCGCCCCGGAATCGTCGCGGGTCTCGACCACCCGCCCGAGCGCGTCCCGCCGGTACCAGGTCCGTTGCCCGGCCCCGTTGACGCGTTCGATGAGGTGTCCGGCCGGGTCGAGCCGGTAGCCGATCCGGCGGCCGTTGAAGTCCGTCTCCCCGGTCACCCGGCCGGCACCGTCCCGCTCGTAGGTCCAGGCCAATCCGGTGGGGCCGGTCACCGAGGCGAGGCGAAGCTCGGTGTCGTGGGTGAACTCATACTGTGCGCCGTCCGGCTGGGTCACGGATCTGGGCTTGCCGAACGGGCCGTATGTGGTCCTCGTGACGGCACCCTCTGGGCTCTCATACGCGATTTCGTTGCCTTCGCCGTCATAGTGCCACCGCTCGACCGTTCCGCTGGGGCCGGTGCGCGAGGCCGGCCTGCCGTCGGGCGTGTATCCGAACCGGGTCGTCTGGCCCGCGGGGTCGACGATTTCGGTGACTCGGCCGAAGGCGTCCCGGGTGAGTCGTGTCGTGTTGCCCTGAGCGTCGGCGACCGCGGTGATCAGGCCGGCCGCGTTGGCCTGCGCGTACTGTGTGTTGCCGAGCGGGTCGGTGACCGCGGTCCGGTTTCCGCGCTGGTCGTAGGAGTACCGGGTCACTGCGCCGAGCGGGTCGGTCCGCGCCAACAGATTGCCGCGCTCGTCGTAGGTGTGCAGCCACACCGCCCCACCGGGGCCGGCTATCTCGACCGCTTGCCGCAACTCGTTGTAGGCGACGGAAACGACGGTCCCGTCCGGCCTGGTGATCCGCACCGGGTCGCCGTTGTCGTCGAGGACGAGCGACGTGGTCTGGGCCAGTTGGTCGGCATAGGCCAGTGGGCGGCCGTGCCGGTCGACTTCGGTCAGCACGCAGCCGCCGAGGGGGTCGACGACCCTGGTGACGCGCCCGTGGCGGTCATAGTGGTACTCGGTGCGTTGGCCCAGCGAGTCGACGACAACCGTGGCCCGCAGCAGCGGGTGGTATTCGACCGAGGACGACAGCACCCCGCCCGGTCCGTCGCAGCGGACGACCCGCCCTGTGTCGTCGTAGGTGTAGACGTAGCGGAACTCGTTGCGGTCGGTCCACCCGGTGATTCGGCCGGCCTCGTCGTGTTCGTACCGGAACGGCCTGCCCGAGGCATCGCTCACCTCGGCGAGCCGGCCGCGCGCGTCGTAGGAGAACCGCCGCAGCACGACTCCCGCGCCCTTCTCGACCAGGCGCAGCGCGGTGACGCGCCTTCCCGACGGGCCGTCTTCGACGTCCACCGCGACCCGGTATCCCCCGGAGTGTTCCACGCCGATCGGCTGGTCTCCGTTGTGGTGAAAGGTGATCTGATGGCCGTTGCGGTCGGTCACAGCGCTCAGCGGGTAGCAATTGCCGCCGTACGCCGCGGTGAAATACCGGGTTACGCCGCGCTGGCGATCCTCGATCCGGATGGCGCCGTCGGCCTGCCAGGTCAGTGGCCACGCCGCGCCGCGGGACGGCAGCACCGGTTCGCCGGGCGCCGCCGGATGTGGGTAGGTGACCAGCTGGGCGTCGTCGCCGATGTAGTGGATGCCCTGCGCGTTCAGTTCGACTCGTTGGTCCAAAGTGGACGACCAACCGGGACCGAACAGGCGCCCGGCGGGATATCCCGACGCGTAGGCCCGGCGCAGCACGAGCGGCAACAGCCCAGGCAGGACGACATCGGTCGCGTCGGTGATCATCTCGCCGGACACCACGTCCACCGGATCGCCCGCGACATAGGAAAGCGCGTTGCCATCGACGATCCGGCCTGATGGAGCCAGCCCGGCTCGCGAGGTCGGCCCCGCGACGATCGGGATGTTGTTGGCGACGTTGAGATCTTCGCCGGCTCGCGGGAGCGGTCGAGTACCGGGAACGTGCACCGTCGAGTAGTCGCTGACCGGGGCCACGCCCGCCCTCGGGACCGAGGGACAACCAGGAGCCTGTTGGCCAGGAATCCCGGCTCGCGGGGGTACGGGAGCGCCGGTGGACTGGGCACGGCCGGGAAGGCCCGCTCGTGCGGCCGGGGAATCAGCGCCGCGTTCACCGGGGCTTGGTGCGCCGCCTCGCATCGCGCCCGCCGCGGCTGCCGCCGCCGTCGCCGCGAGCGCGGCCGCGTCGGTCGCGAACGTCCCGATATTGGCAGATTTCTCGCAGGGGTCCTCGCCGGCTGGGGGAACCGGTCCGATCTGGTACTGCACCGAACTACAAGGGACGTCTGCCTGCGCCAGCTGCGGCAAGAAGAGCCACAAAGCGAACGCCGCTCCAATGACGGCGAGCATACGCCGGGCGATCATGACGCCCCCTGTAGCGGCTGAACGAATCGTGCTGCGGCGAACTGTTGTTTCTTGAGGCCGACAACGCGGTCGCGCAATATCCGGACGTCGGGAGCGAACGGATCCTGCTCCCCTCGGCTGCGATGCCATCGGGCAAGGCCGAGCTGCAACTGCGCGTCATACAGCCGGCCAAGCCGCAGATAGCTCGTGGGCCCAGCGTGCCGTAACGCTTTCAACTGCAGATAGAACCGGCGCATGGGGCGCAGCAGAACCGGGACCTCGTCCGGAGTGACGGCACCGAAGCCGAGTTCCGCCTCGTCCGCCAGCTCGACCGCGAGCCCGGCCGCCTGGTCGCGTAACCCTCGTCGGAGCAGCACCAGGTAGAGCAGCACCATCGGCCCCTGGAACAGCAGGAAAGCGAGTGGGGTGAGGACCAGCGTGTGCACGATCGGGCTCGGCGAGAACCATTTCGTCTCGTTCAGCGACCACGTGGTGATGAAGACGTCGTTGGCGATATGCCCGCCGATGCCGACCGCGAACCCTGAGGAGATCGCCAGCCATCTGCTCCGCCGGTCGGGCATCTGCCTCGCGATGCCGAAGCCGGCGCCGATCGCGGCGGTGAACGCCATGTGCGCGGCCAGCAGGCCCAGCGACTGGCGCAGGAAGTACTGCGTCGAATCAGTCGCCGGCGACTGCGCCATGTACGCCGCGGCCTCACTCAAGTTGAACCCGATACCGCTGGCCGCGCCGAGCACGATCCCGGACACCACGTTGTGCACGTGCCGGCGCAGCAGCAGGTAGACGATCGCGATCCCGGCCGCCTTGCCGACCTCCTCGAAGACGCCGGCGAACAACACCCCACCCGCCGTGATCTCGGGCTTGAGCTGCGCCATGTGGAGAAGAATCTCCTGCGGCGAGTTCTGCTCGCCGACGCTCGAAATCGTCTGGGCGGTCAGGAAGTTCGAGCCGTAGTCCTGCCACCATTGCTGCATGGAGCCACCAAACCCACCGCCCACGAGCACGCCCGCGCCGGCCACGGACACCAGCAGCCGCACGGGCATGCGGCCATAGCGCTGCATCCGGTGCACGAGCCAGAGCGCGTACGCGGTGCTCGGCAGGCAGAGCAGGATCAGCAGGAAATGGCCGAAAACCGTGTCCAGCACCCAGACCGGATACGGCAGCAGAAGGACGCCCGCGGCCAGCGCCTGCCATTTCCGCGGATCGCCGGCGGTCCTGCGGCTGGCCAGCCATATCGCCAGTGCCGCGGGCAGGCTGACCAGATAGCACCAGAAGGAGACCTGGTACCACAGGACCGCGGGCTCCGGTCCCGCGAACCGAAGCCACGGGTTCAGCCAGCCGACCCAAGCGTGCGCGAGCTCTTCGGGATACCGAGGCCGGCACATGTCGATGACGATCTGCACGGCGTAGACGGCGGACAGGGTCACGGCGATGAGCAGCACCGTGCGCATCCGGTTGTCCCGGGAGCCGGGCCTGCGCTGCCAGGGGTGATAGGCCTGAGCGGGCGGGGTCATTCTCGTCCTCGTCGGAGCGCTGGTCAGTCGGTCGGGAAGCCCGGCGGCGGGGCGGTCGGGAAACCCGAGGGGAGGCTGGTGGGAAAGCCGGACGGCGGCCTGGTCGGGTAGCCCGACGGCGGCCTGGGTAAGCCGCTCGGGTAGCCCGACGGCAATCGGGGTATGCCGCTCGGGCCCCCGGCCGGAAGCGTGGGCAAAGTCGGTGTGGTGTTCGGCCCGAAGTTCACCACCACGGCCACCAGGGTCACCACCAGGGCGGCCAGGGCACAGCTGACGATCAGCCGCAGGTGGGGCGTCCGCTGGTAGCCCCTCGGCTGCCTCTCTCGTGCCACCTCGGCAGCCATCAGCCGACTCGCGTTTCCTGTTTCGATGAAATCTCTCCGTCGTTGCCGAACGCGACCGGCGAGACGGTCAGCACCACCGCGCCCGCGTGGACAGCAGGATGTATCCGCGGTCCCACGAGGTCATGCCCCCTCCATCACCGTCAACGTCGCCGTGCCAACCGGCGCGGTTGATCATGAGGCAGCAGTGGCGGTAGGAACAGGACAGCGACTAGCAACATATGGCCATGCCGTGGCAACGTCACGACACAAGAGAGGACCACCCGCGCTCGAGGACCGCGGGAGACGGCAACGGGGGCCATGTGGCGGGTACGTTCGGCGCACAGCTGCGGCAGTTGCGCCATCAAGCGACGCTGACCCAACAGCAGCTGGCGCAACAGTCCGGTGTGTCCGTTCGCGCCATCAGCGGGTTCGAGTCCGGCCGGCGCGCCAACCCCCGCGTGGACACGGTGCGGTTACTGGCCCAGGCCCTTGGCCTGGAACCGGACGCGCGGGAGGAGCTATTGGTCGCCGCGGCGGGAACCATGACCGCGGTGGGTCCGGCTGGTCCAGTGTGCCCGGCTGCCCCGGTGCCGCGGCAGACGCCCGGCCGGCCCGGTGTGTTCGTCGGCCGGCACGACGAGTTGGCCATCCTGGACAAGGCCTTCGACGCCGCTGGGCCGGGCGGGATGGTCGTGGTCTCGGCGGTCGGCGGCGGCGGGATCGGCAAGAGCTGGCTGGCCTTGCACTGGGCGCACACCCACGCCGACCGGTTCCCGGACGGGCAACTGTTCGTCGATCTACGCGGATTCGCGCCCCAGGAGACACCGATGCCGGCGGCGGAGGCCACCCGCGTGCTCCTGAGCTCTCTCGGCGTCGCGCCGGCCGCGATCCCGGCCGACCTGGCCGCCCAGACAGCCCTCTACCGGGGCCTGACCACCGGCAAGCGCATGCTGATCCTGCTGGACAACGCCCGCGACACCGAGCACGTCACCCCGCTGTTGCCTGGTGGGGCGTCCTGCTCGGTGATCGTGACCAGCCGCGACCGGCTGACCGGCCTGGTCGCCACGCACGGCGCGACACCGCTGCCGCTGGACGTACTCGACGACGACGACGCCCGGCACCTGCTGGCACGCCGGCTGGGCGATGAACGACTGGCTGCCGAACCCGGAGCGGTCACCGAGATCCTGGCCTGCTGCGCCGGACTACCGCTGGCACTGGCCATCATCGCCGCTCGCGCCGCACTGCACCCCGACCTGCCGCTCGCCGTGATCGCCGCCGACCTGCGCGACACCACCTCCCGACTAGGCGCCCTGGACGCCAACAGCCCCACCGCCAGCGTCCAGGCTGCCCTGTCCGGCACCCACCGCACCCTCGATCCCGATCACGCCAGGGTGTTCGCCCTGCTTGGCGCGGCACCCGGCCCGCACATCAGCGTCCCCGCCGCCGCCAGCCTCACCGACCTGCCCGAACACGACACCGCGCAGGCATTGCGAACATTGGAACGGGTATCGCTCCTGCAGCAGCCCACCCCTGGCCGCTATCGCATGCACGACCTGGTCAAGCTCTTCGCCGCCCACCACTCCCGGTCCGAACACGACCGGGACGCCGCGCTGCGCCGGCTGGTCGACTTCTACCTGCACACCGCGTCCGCCGGGCGCGAACAACTCGACCCATACCGCCAACCCATCCAGCCCGGCCTCCCCGCACCCGGATGCCGCCCCCACCCACTGACCGAGCCGGCGGCGGCGCAGCGCTGGTTCGACACCGAGCACCCCAACCTGCTCGCCGCGCAACAACTCGCCGCCGAACACCACTGGCACCACCAGGTATGGCAAACAGCGTGGACGCTCAACGACTTCCTCTGGCAACAGGGACACAGCCACGACTTTCTCGCCATCTGGTCGACCGCACTGACCGCCGCCGAGCACCTCACCGACCCCGTGGCGCAAAGCCTCGCCCACCGAGGCCTTGGCCGCGTCCGCGCCCTGCTCGGTCAACACGACGAAGGCCTGGACCACCTACACCGCGCCCTGGCCCTGGCCCAGCACGCCGACGACCCGCACGGCCAAGGCCACACCCACCGGTACCTCGCATGGGTCTGCGATCGGCGAGGAGACCATCGGCAGGCGCTGCGGCACTTGTCCGCCGCCCTAGGGCTGTTCCATACACTCGACATGCCCGCAAGGGAAGGCGATGTGCTGAACATGATGGGCTGGAGCGAAGCCCTGCTCGGCGACTACGACAAGGCCCGCGAGCACTGCGAGGCCGCGCTCGCCCTGCTCATCCGCCACGACTTCCCGCTCGCGGTGGCGGCCACCCTCGACAGCCTGGGCTACATCGCCCGCCGCACCGGCCGCCACGCCGACGCCCTGGACTACTACCAGCGGGCCAGCACCCTGTGCGACGGTCTCGGCCACACCATCTTCAAGGCCGAGATCCTCGACGGTCTCGGCCACGCACACCTCGCGCTCGGCCAACACGAACAAGCCCGCACGATCTGGCAGCAGACCGTGCAGCTGTACCACGCCCAACATCGCACCCACGACACCGACCGCGTCAACCACCAACTCGCCACCCTCACCAGGGATTGAAAGCCGGCATCCAGGTCATCGTGCCCATCCGACTCCCGGTACCCCACACGTCGGCGAAGTCCTAGCTCGCTCGTCGATCACCTGATCGCCCAACGGGCGATGCCAGGTGCCGGCCCACAGGTGTTCGGGGTTCGGCTGACCTGTGGACTCGCGTGGCAGGTTGCTGCCGGGAACTCCTGGGGCACGTTAAGCTGCCGCAGGCTCGTACTCGTTGATCAAGCCGCCGACCACCGGCCGACGACGAACCTGTAACAGTGACCTCGCGGCGGTGAACTGGCCGGCGCGGTCGCGGATCAGGAACCGGAAGCCGTCAGCCCGGTCGCCCAAGTCCATCAAGAGGTTACGCGCTTGCTGGGTGGTCCAGGGTCCATCCGGGTCAGTGGTGGTGCCAAGGATATGGACGCGGGTAGCGACCCGATGACCTCAGTCAGTGTGCCGAGGTGAAGATCGTTGTAGGGCTCGGCGTACCCGACCGACAGGTTGAAGATCTCAAACTGTCCATTGAGGACGACGCGCGATGGCCGACTTCCCGCGGAACTGCGGACTTTGCGGCCTACTGGTAGTCGGACACGACGCCGAATGGATTGCCGGCGGTTGAACCGCTTGGGGGACCGTCGACCAGGCTGCGCCGCTACCGTGGTTCCGCAGCTTCGGACGACACTCAGCGAGGACCACCACCATGCGATGGTTGACTTCCGCGTACATCGCCGTCATCACATTCGCCCTTGCCGCACCGTCCGCCCACGCGGCAGTCGCCGTCGAGGAGTTGCCGCCACCACCCGGCATGGTCGCGGCCATCGTGTCGGCACTCAACGACGCGGGCCAGGCAACGGGTGCGGGCTGGACGCCGCCGCCGAAGTGGCCGTACCCGGGCACGCTTCTGGCCGTTCGCTGGGACGGCACGACCCCCACTGTCCTGGGCACCGGCTTCGGCACCGGCATCAACAGGCGCGGCGACGTGGTGTTCACGATCGCCGACAGTCAGGCCGGTCCGCTCGTGACGACCGTCAGTGTCTGGGCGAACGGCCAGGCGGCCGACCGAACTCCGCCCCTACGCGGCGCGGTCTTCATCCCGGTCCGCGACATCAGCGACGACGATGTCATCCCCCTGGCCTACCACCGCCAAGGCGACCCCGACCCCTACTACAACGGCCGCGCGGGCTCATGGCGCAACGGCACGTTCGCAGACGTGCCACTTTCCCCGCAAGGCACATACATCTACCACAGCACAGCGAACCACCGCGGCACCACAGCCGGGTCGCGGACACCCAGCGACGGCAGCCCCCCGTTCGTGTTCCGCTGTTCGGCCACCCGCTGCGTGCAACTGCCCGCAGCGGGAAGCGGGTCCTATGCCGTGGCTGCCCTCAACGAATCCGACGCCGTCGCGGCGACCTTGCGGCAAGGTACGAACACCCAGGCCGTGGTATGGATCGCGGACCAACCCACCGTGCTGCCCGGCGACACCGCCGCCGTCGCCGACAACGTCCGCGCGATCAACAACACCAACGACGTCGTGGGCTGGCGTCTCGACGGCGGGGTGCACAAAGCGACGCTGTGGCACGGCGGCCAGGCTGTCGACCTCGGCACGTCCGGTGAGAGCGAGGCGGTCGCCGTGAACGACCGAGGCGACGTCATCGGCTGGCAGACGATCGACGGTCAACCGCACCCGTTCGACTGGCACAACGGTGTCCTGATCGGCCTGCCGACCCCGGGCAACCTGCCGGCGAAGCCCACGGCCCTGAACAACACAGGTGTCGTGGTCGGCAGCACCACCGGGGACCGCGACACCTCGCGCGCGTTCCGATGGACCATATCCTGACCAGGCTCAGCCTGCCGCGACGGTCGCCGCCGGGACGAACTGGTAGCCGAGGGCCTTGATCCCGATGACCACGTCCCTGAGGTACGACCTGCCCAGATAGGGGTGGTAGAAGAAGCTCTGCACCCCGTCCCGGATCACGGTGAGGCCCTTGACGTTGGCCAGGATGTCCGCGGGCAGCCGGGCCGGGTTGGTGTTGAACGGCATCGGCTCGATGTCGCCGAGCGACTCCGGAACGGCCACTGACCCGTAGATGTCCCTTATCAGGTAAGGGAAGTACTGTCTGGACATCTTCGCCAGGTCGGCCGTCCCGGTGCCGCACGCGCCGTTCGGGCACCAGCCGCCGAAGTACAGGCCGCGGTCGTAGCGGACGCCGAACTCCTGCTGGGAAACGGTGTAGTCGGCCGCGGACACCGTTGGGAGGCGAGTCAGCACGCCCTGGTGGTGTCGGCCGCGCCGGCGCGGTAGCGGGCAAGTACTCGGTCGGCCAATGGTCCGGCCGCGCCCGCGTAGTTCAGCGGGTCGAGCAGGTCGGCCAGTGTGTTGGTGGGTAGTGGGCTGCCGGCTTCGGTGAGGGCCTTGTCCAGCACCGTGGCCAGTGGTTCGCCGGTTCGTTCCGCCGTTGCGGTTGCCGCACCGAGTAGGCGTTTGGCCCGTTGCTTACCCAGCAACGGCGTCACCACCGCGCTCACCCGTTCGGTGACCACCGCGCCACCGGTGCGGCCAAGGTTGTGCATCATCGCGTCGGGCCGGATTTCCAGGCCGGTCGCTAGTTCTGCTGCGTTGCGCGCGGCGCCTAGCACCAATCTCAGGCATTCTCGCAGCGGCTGCCATTCGGCGTGCCATCCACCTGCCGAACGTTCGTCTTCGGCGGCCACCGACTGGAACAGTACCAGGGCGTACGGCGGGACCTGCCGGGCCGCCGTGGTGATCATGGTGGCCAGTACCGGGTTGCGTTTCTGCGGCATCGCGGACGATCTGCCGCGGCCGTCCCCGCCTGGTTCCACCAGTTCGCCGATCTCGGTTCGGGTTAGTACCTGTACGTCGGCCGCGAACTTGCCCAATGCGGTCGCGGTGAAGGTCAGTACCGATGCCAGGTCGGCCAGTGGGGTACGGATGGCGTGCCACGGCACCAACGGGGCGGTCAGGCCCAGGTGCGCTGCGAACGGTGCGATCAGTTCGATGCCTCGCTCGTCCGTCCCCTGTCCGGCCAGGCTCGCGTATTCAGCGTACGCCGACAGTGTGCCGGCGGCACCACCCAGGGATGCTGGCAGTCTGTTGTGGAGTAGATGATCGACCCGCTCCTCGATGTCCAGTACCAGGTGCAGCCAGCCGGCGGCTTTGAGGCCGAAGGTGGTGGGCACCGCGTGTTGGGTCAGGGTTCGGCCTACCATCGGGGTGTCGCGGTGTTCCGTTACCCACCCTGCCAACGCGGCCGCGGTACGTCGTAGGTCGGCGCTCAGGGCGGTCAGGCTGCGCGCGCAGATCAGCATGGTGGCCGAGTCGAGGATGTCCTGGCTGGTGCCGCCCCGATGTACGTAGTCGGCCGCAACTGGGTCTACTTCGGACACTGCACGGACCAGCTGGGGAACCAGCGCGACGACCGGGTTCGCCGTTTCGTGTACGCCGGCTACGAGTGCCGTCATGTCCATGCGTTCGACGTGGGCGGCTCTGGCGATCGACTCGGCTGCGGCTCGCGGTATCACGCCCAGGTCAGCCTGGGCGCGGGCCAGTGCCACCTCCACGTCGAGCATGGCCTGCACCCACGCCTCGTCGGACAGGGGTACCGTGCCGTCCGTCCCGGCCCAGCCGGGGGACAGCAGTCCGGTGTCGGGCATGGCTTCTCCTGTCTCAGTTCCTGGCCGACAGCGAAAGCTCCTGCGCCGGTACGGTCGCGTACGTTGCCCTGGCGATCGCGTCGGCGTCGCCCAGGATGACCGAGTTCACGCCGGGGCGGATGCCGGCGGCGGTCACCCAGTGCACGGTCTCGGTGGGTACGCCGAAGGCGAATCGGCGTGGGTGTCGGCCGCCCTCGGCGTCCAGCAGGCGGTACGGACTGCGGGATACGGCCAGCCCGCCGGTGTCGTAGTAGCCGCCGCCGCGAATGGCGATTCGGTGGCCGCCGCACTCGCCTCGGCGCGACAGTGCGCGGATCAGGGGATCGGTGCTGGTCCGAATATCCGGTTCCGGCAGCCGGGCTTCGATCAGCGCGGTGGCACGGAATTCCGATCCGGGTACCCGGGGCGAGCTGGCTACGAAGTGGTCCGCCGTCAGTTCGACTGCGATGCTGGGGCCGAGAATGTCCAGCACTCCGGCCTCGATCAGTGCGATGAGCTGCTCGATCCGCTCCGGCGGCGGGCCGATCGACACGAACGCGTTGAACGGGGTGTACCAGCCCTGCAGATCGTCGCGGTACGAGTCGCCGGACAGGCCGCCATGGTCGACCACGAGGCGGATTTCGTTGCGGAGGTCCCGCAGCACGTCCAGCGCCGCCTTCAGAGCGCCGTGCACGTTGCCCAGCCGCGACTCCTCGACGTCTCGCGCCAGATAGCCGAGCATCCAGCTACGGAACCCGGCCGGGTTCGCGAAGCTCCGGTCCTGGTACGGGCGGGCGACGCGGTGCCAGTCCCACCGGTCGGCCCGGCCGATGCCGCACTTGTCCAGCAATGCGTCCTCGGCCGGGGTGGCCGTGTAGTCGAACGGTCTGCCCTGCCATGGTCGTGGTTCGCTGCGCAGGGCGACGTATTGACGTAGGAACGTCTTCGCGTCACACGTGCACTGCCGTCCGGTGATCAGCGTCGAGTAGTACACCGCGCGTACTTCGCTGTCCACCATCGGCCACACGTCCGTGCGCAGGTCTGCGGGGTGGCCGGCGTCGGCGCGTGCGCGCAGGTCGGCGATCACGCTCGTGGTCAGGAACAACGGTTCGTGCCGGCCGAAGGCGCCTTTCTGGTTCTCGCCGCGTGCATGGTAGGGCACGCCACGGCGGGAACTGGCCGCCATCAACGGTTCCCGGCCGGAGGGGTGGTAGACCAACTTGCCGTTGCCGGCGCGGCCGAACCGGCCGCCCCGGCCGAGCGTGAGCAGCGCCATGTAGTCGAAGAAGTTCAGGCCGAGGCCGCGCAGCAGCACCGGCCGGCCCGGCTCGATGACGCTGAGATCCACGTCGGCCGGATTGCGCGGCGCGAGGTACAGCAGGCCGCGGGCGCGGGCGTTCGTGCCCTGCATGACGTCCGCGTCGAACATGCCGCCGGGCGTGTGGCCCTGCGCGAGCACGACCGCGTGCAGTCCGGTCAACTGCTCGCCGTCGGCAAGGAGCACAGTCTGCCGGCCGTCGGTTCCGTCGACGAGGTCGACCGCCTGCAGGGCGTGCCGAACGATGCGGACGTTGTTCGGCGCAGTCTGGACGAGATGGTCCAGTACCCAGGTCAGGTACTGGCCGTAGAAGGCACGCGACGGGTAGTCGTTGGGGCCCAAGCGGCGCGCCTCGGCGAGCAGGTGCGCCGGCATGTCGTCCAACGGCCCGACCAGTGCGTTGAACTGTGCCCATTCGTAGAGGCTGGGACCTGGCACGACGGGTCCGTCGCACTGCACCGACTCGTCCACGTACATGGTCACCTGCGAGGTGACGGTGTTCATCAGCAGCGCCGCTGACTGCGCCGTCCGCCACACCCGGCTGCCGTGGGCCAGGTAGGGGTCGACGATGTGCAGTACGACGTCGTGTCCGTCGGGCACGCAGTCGGGTGCGTTGGCGCACAACCGTTCCAGGACCGACAGGCCGCGAGGCCCGAGTCCGACGATGCAGATCTCCGCGTACGTGGTGGCCATGGCTCACTTTCGCGTGTTCGAAGGTGGAAACCGGTTTGGTCAACAGGTCAGCAGCTGGGTCGCGATGGCCTGCGCCGCGAGGGCGGCCGATCCGTCGTTGGTGATCACGAGATCGGCTTCTGGTACACTGTGGACGGTGGTGCAGTCGACGCCGTGCCGCCGCAACGCGGTCGCGATCGCCGGGCCGGCCAGCACCCGGAAGCCGAGCGCGGCGAGTTCCCGCGCCGGTGCGACGACACCGCGCGACTCCCGTTCGGCGACCGACACCAAGACCGTGCCGCCGGTCGGCAGCGTGGTGCCGGCGGCGGCTCGCGCGTCGGCGAACGCCGTGCCGACCGTGGCCCCCACGCCCAGCACCGCGCCTGACCCCGCCGGCAACCGCACGACCACGTGACGGTCCAGCACCGGCTCGCCGGCCGCCGGCAGCAGCCCTTCCGCGCGCAGGCGCGGGATCGACCCGCCCAGCAGCAGTCGCGCGCCGGCCTGCGCGAACTCGACGCCGGTGGCCGCTGACGCGGTCGCCAGCGCGGTCGACGCCACCGTGGTGACGGACTGGGCCAGCACCGAATCCGGCAACGCCGCGAACCGGATCGTCAACATGCCGGGCACCCCGTGCCGCCGCGCCAGGTTCAATGTTCGGCGCCGCAGGACAGCCAGGGTGCGCGGACCGACCGACGGCGCGGGCAGCACGCAACCGGACGTGGGCCAGTCGTCGTCGCACGGATCGATCAGCTCGCAGACCGGGCCGAGAAACAGTTCCGCGCCGTCGTACAGCGCCACCACCTCCAGCGCGACGGCGCCACGCAGCACCCGGCCCCGGACAGGGTCGGTTTCGGTGTGTCGAGCGGGCCGGCCGAGCACGTCGACACCGGCCGCGGTGAGTCCGGCGGCGATGGCCAGTGCGTGCGGCCCGCCGAACTGCGGCAGGACTCCCAGGAACGGGCCGATCGCACGCTCGGCGTGCACCGCGCCCAGGATGTCCTCGATCCGGGGTGGCAGCAGGTAACAGCGGTCGGCGATGCCGGCCACGCCGCCGATCGACGCCGTCACCACGGCGACCCGGTATCCGGCGCGGCGCAGGGCAAGCGCGCCGTTGGCGCAGGCGTGGTCGAACTCGGCCGGGTCGTCCGGTGCCGGTCCTAGTAGCAGCACGGCCGGTTCGTCCGGGCGCCTGGCCGGCGGCGGATCGCCGGCTGTCGGCGGACCGGCGACGAGAACCGTTGCTGGGCCGTGGAAGTGCGGGTGCAGGCCGAGACGCTCGCGCACTCGGCGGACACCGGCGCCGTCGGCCAGTTCCGGTCGCAGGTCAGCGATCTGGTCGTCGGAAAGGCCGGCCCGCTTGGCATCCCGCAGCACGGCGGCGTCGAGTACCGGCGCGCATTCGATCCGCGTGCGCAACGTGTCGAGTTCGCGCAGCCGCACCGCCAGCCACGGCGGTAATCCGGTGCGGCCGGCGGGCCAGCACGTGCGCCCTGTTGTACGCAGCGCGGCATTGAGGGCCGCCAGGACGGTGGTGCCCATACCGACCGCGTGGTCGCCCAGCGCGACGAGGACGCGGTCGCCCGGGGTCGGCTCGAACGTCGGCAAATCGGCGCCGATGGCGAGCTGGACGGCCGTGGCCGCCAACGGAAGTCCGTGCACGGCGGCGGCCAGGGCGCTCGCCCGGGTCAGTCCCGGCGTCACGCCGACGACCCGCCAACTGTCCCCGTCGGCGACCAGCCGGACCGAGCAGCAGCCGGCGCCCGGTGCGTTCGCGGCCACCGCCGCCGTCGCTGCGCGCCGGATGGTGCGGTCGCCGGCCTCAGTTACCTGTGCCGGCACGATGATCGCGTCGTCGTCGATGTGTTCCAGTGTGCCGAGAACGGACACGCGGCCGTGCCGGTCGCGCAGCGTCTCGACGTCGACCAGTCGTCCGCACACTCGAGGTACGGGTGGGATACGTCGCCACGCAACGGGATCCACGCCGAGCAGTGCGGTGCCGTACCGGCGCAGCACACCCTGCTCGTGCAAGGCCAGTGCACTCGCGACGGCAGCGGGGCCACCGAGCGCCACCACCAGGCCGTCCGGTCGTTCCGCCGCGATCACCCCGGCCAGGCCGGCCGGGGTGATCGGCGCCACGTACGTGGTGTCGGCGAACTCCGCGTCGACCGTGATCGTGGCCGGGTTCGGGTCGGCGACGGTGACACGAAATCCGGCATCACGCAGCACGCGGCACGCCGGGCCGGTCGCGACCGGCCCGGCGCCGAGCACCAATATCTGTGAAATCGCTGTAGTTTCGGGCATGACGGAACACCTTTGTCCGTAAAGCGCGTGTGAGGACGGCGGCGACGAAACCAGCTCGCTCCAATCGTATCATCATATGCGACCGGGTGGTGCTTCCTCACCCGTTTACCCTCATGCGAAACCCCTTTCACCAGCGGTTATACGTCGTACACATTAATGCGTTACCAGTGGTATTTGGGATTTTGGCACCCGGCCGCATAGTGTGTGGAAGGTGCCAAGATTGATCGGTTTCGGAACCATGTGATCGACATTTATTACCTCAGAAACGGAGATATGTGATGTTGACCGTCGTCGACCCGCCGGTCCTGCTCAGTGCGCATGAACACCGCATCGCGGTGCGTGCCGCCGACGGTTGCTCGAACCAGGGCATCGCCGATGACTTCGACGTTTGCGCCCGTACCGTCGAACACCATCTCACCAAGGTGTACCGGAAACTGGGAATCGCGGGACGCAATCAGCTCCGCGCCGAGCTGCGTCGCTACTCGGCGGCCGGCGGCAATCGTCGGACGCAACCAACGGCCCAGCCGACGTCATCGCGCGCCGCATAATTGTGGCCGCATAATTGTGACTGGGGGGTTGAGATGAACCGATTCGCTCCGCTCGCTCTCGTCGTGCTGGCACTGCCTGTCGCGGTCGCGATTCCCGCCGTCAACCGGGCCACGCTCTGGCTTGGTATCCCGCCGTTGGTGGTGTGGTCATTTGTCGGTGTCGCCCTGTTGACCCCGCTGCTCGCCCTGATCGAGTTCACGCGTCGCGGCTCGGACGACGAGGAGCCGAACCCGTGAACGTGACACTCCTGGTCATGCTGGTGGGCGTTGTCGTCATCGGCGCGTTCGGCGTACTCGGCCGCCGCCGGCAGCGCGAGCTGTCGGACTGGACCGTCGGCGGCCGCCAGCTCGGCGGGGCGACGATGTGGTTCCTCCAGGCGGGTGAGACTTTCACCATCTTCACGTTCCTCGGCCTGGCCGGACTCGGTTTCACCGGCGGGGTGGCCGCGCTGTACGCGCTGCTCTACATCCCGCTTGCCTTCGTGGGCTTGTACTTTCTCGGCCCCCGGCTGTGGCGCCGGTGCCGGGACGAGGGTCACCTCACGCAGGCGGACTTTGTCGGCGGCTTCTTCGCGTCGCCGGTGCTTGGCCGGGTGGTCGCGGTGCTGGGTGTCGTGTTCGTGCTGCCCTACCTCCAGTTGCAGATCACCGGGCTCGGCCTCGCCGTCCAGTTGGCCACCGGCGACCGGGCGTCGGCGGATCTGGGCATGGTGATCGCGTTCGCGATCACCGTCGGATTCGTGCTGTGGTCCGGGATTCGTGGTGTCGCGACGGCGTCCTACTTCAAGGACGGCCTGATGCTGGTCGTGCTGGTGGTGCTGGCCGTCGTGATTCCGAGCCATTTCTCCGGCGGCCTCGGCTCGCTGTTCACCCGTCTGGTGCACCAGCATCCGGCGATCCTGACCATCCACTCCGGACCAAACGACACCGGTTGGTACGTCTCCAGCGTGATCGCGTCGGGGCTCGGGTTGGCGTGCATGACCCTGCCGCACATGTGGCCGGAACTGCTCGCGGCACGGTCGGCACAGGCGCTGCGGCGCAACTACGTGTGGCTGCCGGCCTACTCCCTCGTGCTGGTGTTCCCGGTGTTCATCGGCATGACCGCGATCGGCCTGCTGCCCACCGGTACGGACAGCAACTCCGCGCTGCTGCTCCTGGTGTCGCGGTCGCTGCCGCCCTGGCTGGTCGGCGTGGTCGTGGTCGCGGCGGCCGCCACCGCGATGGTGCCGGCCGGCGGCATCATCATCGGGATGTCCACGCTGATATCGCGCAACATCCTGCCGACGACGACCCAGCGTGGGCAGTACCGGACCACCATGATCGCCGTGGTCGGGGTCGCCGGCCTCGCGCTGGTGCTCGCGCTCCTGCGGCCGGACCTGATCGCCAACCTGTTGCTGCTCACGTATTCCGGGCTCGACCAGCTCGTGCCGGCCATTCTGGTCGCGTTGCTCGGCCGGCGGTTCGTGAGTTGGCGGCCGGTGCTGGCCGGGATGCTGGTCGGGGTCGCCGCGGTGATCGTGCTGACGCCGCCGTTCGGGAGCCTGCACGTCGGTCACGTCAACGCCGGCCTGCTCGCGCTCGGGCCGAACGTGCTGGTCGTCGCGGCCGGTGCGCTGATCGAGCGCCGACGCGCCACGCAACGGGTCACCGCGTCGGACGCGAACACCGAATCCGCGGCGGTGCATCCGTAAAACTTCACCCGATCGGGTGGAAACGGTCACGGCGATATGCGTTCGCGCAGTTCAGCGGCCACGGCCAGATCAGTTCGGCCGGGGCCGAAACGTTCCGCCGATAGCGTCGCCAGCATGTCCACTAAGATAGAAGCGGTACCGGAATGCCCGCCGCACCACCGTCTTCGACGCACCTTCCATGCCATCGCGCCCTCCAGCGATATTCGAACACACGTTCGAGTGATGGTTCCCGTTGTGTCCGCGTGTCGATGCGGATCGGCCCGTCCCGGCCCTGAAGACCGGGGTACCCACCGACTGGAGTCCTGATGACCATGACCGGCGTGCGAACCGAACCGGTTCTCGGTGACGTCGAGATCGCCGAGATCGGAACGCTCCTGGCCGACCGCTCGCGCTGCCGCGTCCTGATGGCGCTCATCGACGGCCGCGCGCTGGCCGCCAGCGTACTGGCCGACGAGGCAGGCGTCGCCAGATCCACTGCGAGCAGTCATCTCGCCAAGCTCACCGAGGCCGGCTTTCTCCGCGTCGAGACGCACGGCCGGCACCGGTACTACCGGCTGGCCGGCCCGGAAGTCGGTGAGCTGCTGGAGAAGCTCACCCAGATCGCGCCGGCACGGCCGGTGCGTTCGCTGCGCGACGGCAACCGGGGAGCGCAGTTGCGGGCCGCCCGGACCTGCTACGACCACATGGCCGGCCGGCTCGGCGTCGGTATCATGGCGCACTTCGTCGAATGTCGTTACCTGGTCGGCGGGGACGGCGAGTTCCATCCCGAGTCGGCCCCGCACGACAAGATCATCGGCTACGGCCGGGACGTCGCGTACGAGCTGTCGCCGGCCGGCCGGGACTTCATCGACGAGGTAGGCATCACGATCCCGGACAACGGCCGCAGTCTGATCCGGTACTGCGTCGACTGGAGCGAGCAGCGGCACCATATGGCCGGCCGGCTCGGCCGGGCGATCCTGGATCACTTCCTCGCCAATGCGTGGATCGCGCGCCGCCCGGTCGGTCGCAGCGTCCAGGTCACCGCGAACGGGTCGAGGGCGCTCGCCGACATCTTCGACATCTCCTGGAACTAGGGAAGACGCGCCATTGTCCGACCGCACAGGAAGCCGAGACCGATGAGTGACGACCAACCGGTCGAGGTGGCCGAATTCCTCGGCGCGCTGGACTCCGCGACACCAGAAGCGCTCGCCGCGCACATCGCCGGCAACTACTGGGAAATCACCCGGCATGTCGAGACCTACCTGGCCGGCACGCCGTTGATGCGCACCAGGACGTTCGACGAACGCGAACCGGAGTTCCGGATGCTGTCCGCGCCGGAGCTCACCCGCGCCTTCGAAGCGGGCGAGGCCAGGATGCGGGTCCGGATCGAGGAACTGCTGTCCATCCAGGACAACCCAGTGCTGCGCTTGGCCAACCGGCAGATGCATGCCGCCGGATTCCTCAAGCACAGTCGCAGCGAATGCGCCGAGGCGGACACCCGGGCCAACGCGAGCGGGAACGCGCGGCGGTAGTGCCGTGTGGCCGTCCCGCCGGGCACATCGGGTCATGCGACGACGTCGAGTGGCGGCGACGTGTGCGGCGGAAGGGCCGCCCGCCGGGCCGCGCTGACGAACTGCCGGGTGAACGGATGGCTGCCCTGGCGCGGAAAAACCAGGTACACCGGCACAAGTGGCGCGCCCTCCAGCGCGACGAACCGGATCGCCGGGTGGATGACCCGGTACGCGGCCGAAATCGGCACGACGCCGACCCCTCGGCCGGCCGCGACCGCCTCCAGCCATTCGTCGAAGTTCGTGGTCTCAGTCGACATCATCGGCCGGTGGTTCGCCGGCCACAGTTCCGGTCGGGTGGTGCCGCTGACCGTGTTCACCACGAGCGGGCTGTCGGCGAGGTCGTGCCAGTGGATGCGCGACTGGTTGGCCAGCGGTGTGTTGCGGCGCACCGCGGCCACCCGGCGTTCCCGGAACAGCAGGACGGCCTGCAACCCGGTGTGGGCCAGTTCGCCACGCAACACGGCGATGTCGCTTCGCCCCGCGTCGACGCCGGCGAACACCTCGTCCCTGCGGACCAGTTCGACCTGGACGTGCGTGTCGGCCTCGAACTGGGTGATCGCCTGCTGTGCCCAGGTGTCCGGGAGCAGCCATGTGAACCCGAGGCGCAGCCGGGCCGGCGCGCCGCCGATGTCGAGGATGGAGTCCAACTCTTTGAGCAGCCGTTCCACGTCGGTCTTCAACCGCTCGCCCTCGATGGTGAGTGACACCCGTCGCGTGGTGCGGTTCAACAGTTGGGCGCCGAGCATGCGTTCCAGGCCGTTGACCGTCCTCGTGAGGCTCGGCTGGCTCGTCCGCAGCCGTTTCGCGGCGCGTGTGAAGTTCAGTTCCTCGGCTACGACCAAAAAACTCCGTAAATGACGAATGTCCACATTCACCCGAATAATCCCCCGAACGCCGATTGGTACCAGACCAATACAAGCACACTGTAACAGGACGGTCACGCATCCGGCAAACACCGTCGAACAAGATCGGCGTACCCAGGCAGCGGCAAGATCATACTGTGTGATCGTTAGGAGCCGTAAAGAAATAATCTATTTATCTGCGTTTTGGCTTGATTGTGTAATTCCATTCGCCGTGGAATTTGCGTCGGCGGAGAGGGATGGCTTCTCGTTCCGGCTGGCCAGTTTTGATCTTGGTTGGGTAGAGGTTGGAGTCGAGTTCGCCTTGACCGGTGAGACCAGTGCGGGCGGTAGTGTTGGCGACAAGATTGACGACGGTCTGATAGGCCGTGAGTGGGGGTCCGCGCCAGTTGCGGGTGATTCTGGAGAATAGCCGGTGCTCGATCTTGTTCCATTTGCTGGTACCGGGCGGACAGTGGCAGACGACGATCTCCAGCCCGGTCGCGGCAGCCAGCCGGGCGAGTGCGTGTTTCCACAACCACGGGCGGTGTCCATGGGAGCCATCGCCATCGGCGATGATCACCAGCTGGTGGGCATGGGGGTATATGTCCCGGCCCATCTGCTGCCACCATTTCTCCATGGTGGCTACAGCGAACACCGAGGTGTCGTGATCCACTCCGGCGGATACCCGGGCGCTGTCGTCAGCTAGGTCGTAAATTCCGTAGGGAATAGCCTTGCCGTCGGCTTTGCTGGGGAAGTCGTAGGTGGAGACTTGTTCAGGTTCGCTGACTGGCCGCCACTCCCGTCCCCCTTGAGTGAATCGCCCTACCAGCTCCTTCTTTTTCGTATCGACGCTGATCACGGGCTGCCCGGCGGCCAACGCCGCCGTGACCTGGTCATGGATGTACCGAAACTGTGCGTCTCGATCCGGACGCTGAGCACCTTCCAGTGTCCTGCGGGTGCCCTGCAGACTGTAGCCACTCGCCTTCAGCAGGCCAGCCACCAGAACATGGCTGGCGGGGTGACCACAGGCGGTCAACTCACCAGCCAGGTTTCGGGTCGACTTCGTTGTCCATCGCAATGGCGATTCCGCCCCTCCCCGCGTTTCCGGCTCGATCAACGAATCCAACGCTTCCATCAACGCCGGATTAGCGACTTCTGCCTTCTTACGCCCACCCCCGGCGGCCCGTATCCGGCCCGTCCTTGGTGACTCGGCTGCCACTTCCAGATCACGCAGTCCCTGTTTAACGGTCGACCGTGCTACACCAGTCGCCCGATGAACTTCCGCGATTCCCCCATACCCCCATACCCCCACGACCGCGCTTCCGCGCCCAGTGCCAAGCGACGACCACGCTCATTTAGCCGAGGCAGCAAGGCTGCCAGTCGAGCCATCATCGCCATACGCTCACCGGACCGGTCGATCGCCACGAAAAGATCGTAGCACAAACCGTTCACTATCAATTAGTTATTTAATTACATTTCCTTGGTTGCGCTGAGCGACGAGCAGAGGGAGTGCTCGTAGCGGGTTGCGGCTGATCCACTCGGTGGTTCGTTTCATGTCGGTATGGCCGTGGAGTCGGAGCAGGCTGTTGGCGATGTCGGTGAGTGTTTCCTTGACGCGTGGTGCGGTTCCGTTGTTGATATGTTGCGCGTCTTCGTGCCAGACGGTGTCGCGGACGTAGTGGCTTTTGTTATCGATCCCCCACTGGTTTCGGACGTGGTCGTGAAGGTCGACTGCTGTGGCGTCTTCGACGAAGAGGCTGGTGATGATGAACGCCCATTCTTGCCAGGTTTCCTGACCGTCGAGGTCGTAGGTTCGGCGTCGAATGCAGGCGGTTTGTCGCGCGTGTGGAAAAGTGATGTTGTCTGCGTCTGTGATCCAGGTTCCCAGGTGTTGATGCGGCCGTGGTTTCGTTCGCGGACAGCGTGGTCGGGCGTGTTCTTGACGAGCGGAAGTGTCTTGGACGCGATGGCGGAGTGGAGTGTGGGCTGGTGTCCTTTGGCGGCCATGATGTAGCCGAATCCGCGGATCCCGGCGATGTATTCGGCGGTGTCATGTTGGGTGTGCGCGGCGTCCATGGTGACGATGACGCGTTCTGTCTCGCGGGTGACTATCGGGTCGAGGAGCGCTTTGACCTGGGTGATCTCGTTGGTGTCCGGCGGCACCCCAGGGCGGCGACAAGATCATCTTCCGTGATCCTTAGTTACGTTGGGTGACGAGGAGGCGGAGTGCTCGCAGTAGGTGCGACTGATCCGCTCGATGGCTCACCCATCCCGCCCAGCAGACCCACAAGATGACTACGCTCCGCAGTTGACTACTATCTCGAAGTGATCTTGGCGGTGCCTTGGGTGGCACCTTGACCTGGGCGATGGTGATGCCTTCGCGGTGGATCATCCCGGAGAACAAAGTTGAACCGCTCGTTCTCGTCGGTCCAGACACCACGGAGTACCTTGCCGTCTATCGCGAGCAGAAGCTCTCCGTCAGTATCGCGCTGGGCGCGTTTTCGTAGCCATGCGCCTATCTCGGTTTCCAACCGTTCTACGTCGACATGTTCGAACACGCGTCGGAACGTGCGATAGCACGGATTCCGGACCCGGCTCACGAAGTGGCACCACCGTCCACCCAGTCTTTGTGATAGCTCCCGCGGAAAGTCTGCTACCTGATCAGCGATCTGTCGGAAGTATGCCGCGCCACCCAGTATGGCGAGCAGTGCGGTGGCGAGTACAAACGAGAGCGGGAAGATGAGCCCTCGTGGCTTACGACCCTCGGGAACGTTCGCGAACAGTTCCAGCAAGCTTGGAAGCGTATCCTCTAATTCTGGATCGACAGGTGTTTGCGATGACGACATGCGCCCGTGAGACAATACCGCCGGATGGCCTTCTGCCGGGAAGTTGGTTCGTTTTGGCGATCGCCACTATTCCCGGTCGGGAGGCCATCTCCAGCCCGCCCATCAGACCCACAAGATGGCTACACTCTGCAGTTGCCGCTACATCAAGTGATCTTGTCGCTGCCCTGGCGTACCCCAGGCCGTTCGAGGTAGATCGCCGGATTTTGCCTGGCGCCCAGCCGATCGGCGGCAGCTCAAGATCGATGCGGAGACGGACGTTGGCATGAAACCGAACCGCTGAGCGGAACGGTGGCGCCCTTTGGCGTGCCAGCGTTCGGCCAAGCGAACCAACGTGGACGGGGTGATATCTGATGGGCGATCACGGGTCGACACGGCCGCAATCTCCGCGATTCAAACTGGTGCTCGCTGACCGGTCACTTTCCAGCTATGACGTCGCGTTGGTCAAGAATGCCGCCGAACCCCTTTATGCACAGCTCTACACCCAGCTACGGGCCGCGATCGTCGCTGGTGACCGGCGGATCGCCGGCGCGCGGCTGCCGTCGTCCCGGGAGCTCGCCGGTGAGTTCGGCGTGTCCCGCAACACCGTCGTACTGGCCTACCAGCGGTTGCAGGAGGACGGCTTCGTGCGCGGGATGGCCGGCGGCGGCACCGTGGTCGCCGATCTGCCGCCGCTGGCGTGCGACCCGCCAGCGCCCGAGCCCGTTGTCGCCGCCGTCCCGGCCACCGTCGAACGGGCCCCGTACGGGCTGCCCAACTCGGCGTTCCCGGTCGGCGTCCCGCCGGTCGACCTCTTTCCGACCGCGCTGTGGGCCGGCCTGACCAGCCGGCGGCTGCGCGCGTCCGGCGTGCGGGTGCTGCTGGGCTCCGGCCGGCTGGGCTACCGGCCGCTACGCGAGGCGATCGCCGGCTACCTGTGGGTCGTGCGCGGTATCCGCTGTTCCCCCGATCAGGTGATCGTCACCCGTGGCCTGGGCGCCGGGTTGGACCTGCTCGGCCGGGCACTGCTGCGGGCGGGTGACCGGGTGTGGTGCGAGGAACCCGGCTACTACCCGGGGTGGGACGCGCTGGCCCGGCACGGCGTGCGGCGTGACCCGGTGCCCGTCGACACGGACGGGCTCGACGTGGCCGCCGGCCGGGCGATGGCACCGGAGGCCGCGATGGCGCTCGTGTCCGCGGCGTGCCAGATGCCGCTGTCGGTGACGATGACCGCGCAGCGCCGCACCCAGTTGCTCGACCACGCCCGCGGCACCGGCATGTGGATCGTGGAGCACGAGAGCGACACGCCGTTCCTCGGCCGGCACGCCAGCCGCCCGCTGGTCGCCGACGACCCGGACGGCCGGGTGATTCATGTCGGCAGCTTCGACACGGTGCTGTTCCCCCAGTTGCACGTGGGCTACTGCGTCGTGCCGGTCGGACTGATCGACCCGGTCGGCCGGGTGCTGTGTGAGAGCGGCGCGCAGGCATCCGGCCTCACCCAGGCCGTGCTCTCGGATTTCCTCAACCACCACCGGTTCGCGCGGTTCATGATGCGGATCACGTCGGCCTGCACCAGCCGGCGCGACGCGTTGCGCGATGCCCTGCTACGACTGCCGGGAACGCCGCTGGCCATGATCGGCGACGGCGGCCGGGGTGCCTGTCTCACCGCGTTGTTCAGCCGTGACGTCCGGGAGGACGCCCTGCTCGCCGACGCGGCGCGGCTGTCGCTGCGCCTCGAGCCGCTGAGCCGCTACTTCAGCACACCCGCCCCGGCGACCGCCGGCCTGCTGCTGGGCTGCGCGGCGGCACGCGAGGAGGCGATCGGGCCGGCCGTGCGCCTGCTGGCCGGCCTGTTGCGTCGCCACGGGTCGTAACGCTTGGTTTGGTACCGCAGCCCGATCCCACTTGGACCTGTGCAGACGTGCCGGAATCGGGCAACCATGGAGCAGGTTCGAATTCACCGTCCTGTTGCGAACGGGACGTCTCCCATGTCGAAGGCAAGGAGAAACGCCTGTGTCATCACGGAATTTTTACAGTTTCCCCAGCGAATACGACGACGAAATCTACTGGGCCCGGGTAGCGCGCAATCTCGGCTGGCTGGGCGACACCGACGAACAGGCACGGGCCCGGCAGACCCAGCTCCGTGACACCGTTGTCGGCGTCGCCGGGTGCGGCGGCATCGGTGGCAGCATGGTGGACCGGCTGGCCAGGCTCGGCGTGCTGCGCCTGCGCATCGCCGATCTGGACACGTTCGAGTACTCCAACATCAACCGTCAGCTCGGCGCCGGATTCGACACCATCGGCAAGAGCAAGGCCGAAATCGTCGGCAGTATTGTGCACAACACGGCGCCGGACGTCGCGATCGACGTGTGCACGAAAGGGATCACCGAGGAAACGGCCGATGAATTCTTCGAAGGCTGTGACTTCGTACTCGACGAGATCGAGCCCTACGAGTTCCGCGCCCGTTACGCGTTGCACCGCGCGTTCCGCCGGTCCGAGAAGTGCAAGTTCATGATGACCGCGCACGTCTACGGCAACCGTACGTTCCTGTGGAAGTGGACCAAGGACTCGATGCCGCTGGAGGAACTGCTCGGCGTGCCCGAGGACGCCGAGGTCAACCCGACGACCGCCAAGCAGTTGATGAGCCGCCTCATCCCGGAGTGGCCGACCTGGCCGGCCGACGACATGCAGCGTGGCTGGCTGATCGACAAGACCACGTGCCCGATCATCCCGGGTGCCCCGCCGATGGCGCAGGGTTTGCTGTTGGAGCGCCTGATGTTCGGCATCCTCGGCATCGAGGATCTCGGTGACAGCATGAAGTTCCCGCCGTCGCCCGGCTACGCGATGATGGATTCTCGTACCTGGACCGCGAAGGTGGTCGAGGGCCAGTGGTGGTGACATGAGCGTCCCGACCGCCGGGCTGCTCGCCGTCGACCCGATACCGCGTAGTACCAACGGTTTCGCTGGTCTGCACGTGCTGTCGATGTCCCAGTACGGCCCGGACGACCTGTGTCTGCTGTTCGCGGCCGCCCAGGACATGCGCGTCATCGCGGCGACGGGCCGACTCAACCGGTCCCTCACCGGGCGGCTGTTGATGTCCGCTTTCTTCGAACGGAGCACCCGCACCCGCCTCTCGCACGAGGCCGCGATGATCCGGCTCGGCGGCGGCGTGTCCGGCTTCGCCGATCCCACGGTCACCAGGGCCGGCGGATCGACCAAGGAAAGCGACGACGACGTCGCCAGAATGCTGTCGCTGTACGCGGACGTGGTCGTCGTGCGGCACCCGGTCACCGGTTGGCCGGCACGGATGGCCAAGCTGTCGCACGGCGCCCTCGTGATCAACGGCGGTGACGGCGTCGGCGAGCATCCGACACAGACGCTGGTCGACCTGTTCACGCTCTGGCAGATCTTCGGTCGACTGGACGGACTGCGGATCGTGCTCACGAACGACCTGCGCATGCGGTGCACGCACTCGTTGTTGTTGGGTCTGCGGCACTTCGGCTGCACGGTCTACGGAGTGTGTGCGCCGGGCAAGGCCCCCGACGACGAGACCCTGGACGTCATCCTGCGCGACGACCTGCCGGACCTGTTGCCGCACGTGGACGTGATCTACTCGTCGCCGACGGTCGCCGCCGAACTGCCCGGCCAGGACAGCGGCGTCGTACTCGACCGGCGCCTGCTCGACATGTATGCCAACGATCACGCCGTCGTACTGCATCCGCTGCCGAGGCGGGCCGAACTGGCGACCGATGTGGACGACACCCGGTTCAACGGCTACTGGACCCAGGCGGCCAACGCGGTGCCGGTCCGGATGGCGCTGCTGTCCCTGATGTTCGACATGATCCCTTGAACAGTCCCGATTTCCCCTGCGCAGAAAGGCAAACGAAATCATGTTGCGTACGTTCATGAACTCGAAGATCCACCGCGCGACGGTGACCGACAGCAATCTCAACTACGTCGGCTCGCTCACGCTCTCCCCGGAACTGCTGGACGCGGCGAACATCGGCATCCACGAGCTGGTCAGCATCGTGAACGTCAACAACGGCGCCCGCTTCGAGACGTACACGATCCTGGGCACCCCGGGCGTCAACGAGGTCGTGGTGAACGGCGCGGCTGCGCGCCTCGTGCAGCCGGGCGACAAGGTCATCATCATCTCCTACGCCCAGCTGACCGAGGTCGAACTGCTCACGCACCAGCCGACGGTCGTGCACGTCGACAAGGAGAACCGGGTGCTCGAGCTGGTATCCGCGCACTGAAACCGAAATCAATGAGGTTGTTCACGCAGGGGAATCCCGGCCAGTCTTCGGCGTGTTGACCTGAGCGGCGGTCTATTTGTTGAGAGAATTGGGTCACCAGACTCAAAACTCGAACAAATGGGCCGCCTTACGTGCGTTACACCACAGGACTTACTCGCGAACGCATCGTGAATCTCTGCGCGATCATCTATCGTGGCACGGTGGACGAGGAACAGACGTGTCCGCAGATCCTGGGATTGTTCAAATCCGGCAGTGGACTGGCCGGACGTTGACCAGTTGGGTGAATCGACTTGACACGTTTACTGTGGCCCCCTCGCCCTGGCGAGCATGTCCGCCGGAGACTCGCCGGACATCAGGTCGCCCAGTGCCGCCCTGCTGGTGAACACGCGTAGTTCCTCGACCGTCTGGTTGTAGTTCAGGTCCTCGACCGCCTGGATGTCCCACTCCACCAGGCCCGCATAGGGTGCGACGATCGCGGCGACTTCACGCGAGGTCCCGACCTCGATCAGCACGAAACCCGCCAGTCCGCTGGGAAAGGTGAACCAGGCGCGCACATCGGCCGGCCGGTTGGTGCCCGCGTCGTGCTGGCGCAGGAGCCGTCGGGCCAGGTCGCCGGCACGGACCTTCGGCAACGCCCGGTAACCGCAATACCACATCATCGAAACTCATTCCTTCCAGTCGGGTTGCGTTGTCACGCACAGGTTTCCAGCACGATCTGCCGCGCGACGGCCCGGCGCAGGGCCACGTCGCCGGCCACGACGACCGGCCGGCCCAGCACCCGGACGGCGAACCATTCCGCGGTCCATCGGCCGATGCCGTGCAGCCTCGTCAGTTCTGTGATCACTTCCTGGTCGTCCAGCCCGGCCCGCGTTGGTAGACGCAGTCGGCCGTCCCGCAGCGCAGTGGCGACACCGATCAGGTAGCTCGCCTTGCGCTCGGACAGTTGCAGGGCCCGCAACTCGGCCACGGTCGTACCGGTGCCCGTCCAGCGTCAGCACGTGGATCAGGCGGTCGCCGTCCCAGCGGTCCAGTAGGTCGTCTCCGTTGCGGCGCAAGAACTCCACCGACGCGGCCACGTCAACCGGTCCGGGCAGCGGCACGGTGAGCCGCCGCGTCTGGCCGACTCCCGCGGTCACGACGTGCCCGCCGTGGACAGCACGTCCAGGAGTTCCGCGTAGCTCAGGTTCTCCGCGGCGGCCAGCGCGGCCGACTGGCCGGTGGTGAGCAGGTCGGCGGCCGCGTCGCGCACCGCCGCCATCCCGAGACGGTAGAGCCTCGAACCCGTCGACAGCCGGCAAACGCCCAGTTCGGCCAGCACGTCAACCGGCGGCAGACTCGGGTCGGCCAGCAGGTTGAGCGGCGTGCCGGCCAACTCGCCGACCAGTTCGGCGATCAGGTCGCGGGCCTGCTGGTCGGGCACGTCCGGTCCAGGGAAGCCGGGCACGAACACGCAGTCCGCGCCGGCCTCCGCGTAACTCCGCAACCGGTAGACCGCGTGGGCCAGGCGGCAGTCCGGCCGCCCGATCCGCCGCCAGTAGACGTCGGTCCGCGCGTTGACCACGATCGGCACGCCCAACTGGCCGGCGGCGGACCGCGCGGCGGCGATCCGCGCGGCGTGCTCCTCCTCGGACCGCAGTTGGTTGGGTTGGCCAGGCAGGCCATCCTCCAGGTTCACCCCGACCGCGCCGGCGTCGATCACCGAGGCCACCGAGTCCGCGACCTCGTCCGATGTGCTGCCGTATCCGGCCTCCAGGTCCACGGTCACCGGCAGGGCGACCGCGCGGATGAGCTGTGTGATGGCGGCCAGCAGTTGGTCCAGGCTCAGCAGTTCGCCATCCGGCAGGCCGTAGCCCGCGGCCATGCCGGCGCTGGTGGTGCCCAGCGCCCGCACCATAGGCACCCTCGCCAGCAACGCCGCGCTGCCGGCGTCCCACGCGTTGGGCAGCACGAGGACACCGGGCCCGGCGTGCATGCCGGCGAACCTCCTGGCCATGGCCTGTCGGGTGACGAGCAGCTCAGAGTCCATATCGGACGGTCCCGTTCCCCAACCAGCCGGCCCAGGTGCGCCTTTCTTCCGCCAGCCGGTCCAGGGACGTCGCCCGCCTGCCGTTGCCATCACACACACCTCCCGGTTGGTCAGTAGCCAGACAGCAGCCACTGGACCCGGGACAGCTCCTCGGCGGTCCCGTGGCACAACAGCCGACCGAACGGGGTCGCCCGGCGGCCCCACATGAACAGCAGCCGGGCGGCGGGGTCGCCCTCGATCAGTGCCTCGCCTGCCGGCTCGACCGCGGCTATCGACGGCTGGCCGCGATTGACGGTGACCAGCAGATCGGGTTGCCCGGTCGCGCGGATCCGGGCCTGCAGCGGTGCGCCGAAGCCGGCGCCGGTCGCGATCCCGCGTGCGGTCATCGGCAGCGGACCAATGAAATTGACCACGTGCATGAAGAGTTCCTCTTGGGACAGCAGTTTCTCGCTGATCTCGTCGCCACCCACCAGGTCCCAGCGGTGCACGGCACACTCGTCACGTTGGTGCTTGATGAAACTGGTCGCGTGCGCTTGGCGCTTCGTCCAGAGCAGCACCGGATCCGGCTCCTTGTCGAACAGTTCCGCGAGGCTGGCCCGCATCCGCCGTTCGCCCTCCTCGAAGGCCCGCATCAGGTCCGGCGCGGACAGCACGCGGAACTCCGGTTCACGCTCGTCAAAGGTCCTGGTGCGCTGCAGTGGCGTGCCGGCCATGTAGTTGTCGACGTGCCGGGTGATCTCGTAGTAGGTGCCGGTCACGTGCGCGGCCAACGTGTGCACGGTGCGCCCGGGGCACGCGGTCAGCGCATTGGGTAAGCTGGAGTCGAGCGCGGTCAGAAATTCGGCCGCCTCGAGCGGCTGCTGGCCGGTGTCGTTCGTCATCGGTTCGGCTCCCTGGTGCGTTCGGATGCATTGAAGGAAACGGCCGGATCCGACCTGTGCCGCGTCAGCAGTTCCAGGCGAGGTGAAAGATCTCGGCCAGCGCCACCTGGCCCTGCGGGGTGACCTGCACGCTGCGGCCGACCGTGCGGCGACGGATCCACGACGCGGCAACGAAGTGGTCCATGATCGCCCGGCCGAGCTGTCCAGCGAGATGGTGCCGCTGCTCGCTCCAGTCCACGCAGTACCGGATCAGCGGGCGGTAACCGTCCGGGATCATGACGCCGGCATCGTGCGGGAACGTCCAGCCGGCCGGGGTGAGCGAATATTCCACGTCCCAGCCGTAGCCGGCGACCCGGTCCCGACCGCGGCCAGCGCCCTGCCACCGTTTAGCGCCATCAGCACCCGACGCCGGGTCCGATCGGCCAGGAGGGTCCCGATCTCGGCGATCTCGACATCGCCGAGAACCGCCTCGGTCCCCGTGCGCATAGTGGACATTGCCAACCCTGACCGTTACGTGCTCGCCGAGCTGAGCATCAGGCGCCGGTCACGCGAATCCTCGGCCGGAATGCCCGCCTCGCGGACCGCCTCGATCAGCGTGTCCCGCAGGCCGCCGATATCGGCGAGGGTGCCGAAGAACGCGTCCGCGAGCACGTCGATCACCGCCGACGCCCGGAACAGGTCGACGCCTTTGCTGGCCAACCGATCCAGATCGGCGTCGGTCAGATAGCTGAAATAGCCCGCGTTCTCCTTGTCCTGCGGCCGGGCCGGCACGGGTTGTCCGGCCGAGACCCGGTGCATGAGGTCCAGCATGAGGCTGGCCGAGTCGGTGGCGTGCGCCATCATGTTCTCCAGGAACGAACGCGAATAGCTCAACGGGAAGCTGGCCTGTCCGACCACATCGCCGGTGTCGAGCTCCGCGTCGACATGATGCATCGTGAAGCCGGCGCGCGGCGCGCCATCGATCATCGACCGCGCGAACGTGGTGACGCCCCGGTAGAACGGCAGCAGGCCGGGATGCGCGTTCACGAACAGGGAACCCGGCCGGCTGAGCGTGTCGATGATGGGCTGGCGGAACTTCTGGTAGCAGCGGACCGACACGGAGATGTCCAGGTTCTCATCGGCCAGTCCCGCGACGAACTCGGGGTCGTTGACATCCTTCACGTCCCGGACAGTGGACCCGGGGGGCACCAGTGCCCGCCAGCCGGCCGGGGTGTTGAAGTAGTCCGGTGCCGGTGTGCCGAAGTTGTCCACATACGGATACACGTGCTCCTGCAACAACACGTGCTCGACGAAGTACAACTGCCATAGTCGTCGCGGGTGGTTGCGATGGGGCCGCGAATGGGTCAGGAAGACATGGACGGTGGCTCCGGAGCGGAGCAGAATCGGTAACAGCCGATTGACGGTGATATGGCTGGTGATGTCGCTGTTCAGGAAGAAAGCGACCCGAATCGGGCGCCCCAGCTTGCTGAGGACTAATGGGGATACTGGTGCCGCGGGCGGCATTGTCGACTCCTCAGGCTTTGATGCGTGAATGGGTCGAGCGCAGATCGGTTACACTGGTCGCAGGAACGACCGACTTTCCACGAGAATGCAACGGGTGTCACGGGCATGCGCGAAGTTCGCCTTCGCGTCCGGGTCGGCGGCCAGCCGCTCCCGGTAGCGCTCGTAGTCGGCGAGCGAATCGAAATTGATGAGCGCCTGGGCGTAGTTGTTGGCGCCGTCCTTGGGCAGGTAGTACCCGACGAGCTGGCCGCCGCAACGCTCGACGATCGGCGGCCACGTGGTCGCGTACTTCTCGAAGTCGTCAATGCGGAACGGGTCGAGCGTATACTGAATGCAACAGGTGATCATTTGTTGTGCACCTCCTGGTTCTTCCCGGCACGGCTGGGGTTGCGCACCTTCAGTAGTGCGATCAGACAGCCGAGGAATTCCACCGCGCAGCTCACCAGCAGCGCGCCCCGCAGGCCGCTGAGGAACGCGGGTCCATGTATCGCGCCCGCGCTGATGACCGCCAGCGTGGTGCCCATGACCGCGACACCCAGCGAGGAGCCGAACATCCGCACCAGGTTGACGATCCCGGACGCCAGCCCGGCCAACTCGGAGCTCACGGCGGACACGGCGACGCCGACTACCGGCCCGGTGTTGCCGGCGAGCCCGATGCCGACGATCACGAAGGAAATCTCGATCAGCCAGATGTTCCCGTCGCCGCCGACCACTGCCCAGAACAGCACGCCGACGCCCATCGCGAACATCCCGGTGATCATCGGCAACCTGGGCCCGTAGCGGGTGGTGAGCCGCCCCACGACCGGCGAAAGGGCCATGAACACCAACGGCATCGGTAGCATCTCAAGGCCGGCGACCAACGGCGTGGTACCACGCTCCTGCTGGAACGCGAGGCTCACCAGCATGAACAGGCCGTACATCCCGAACGTCATGCACCCGGCGACCACCGAGGCCACCGGCAACTGGCCACGGCGCACCAGATTCAGCGGCACCATCGGGCTGGGATGCCGGTTCTCGACGTAGAAGAACAGCCCGGCGGAGAGCAGGCAGACCACCACACACCCGATGACCGTTGGCGATGTCCAGCCCAGATTCCGACCGTCCACCACCACGAACGTCAGCAGGCCCAGGGCAACCGTGCACAGCACCTGGCCGCGGACGTCCAATCGGCGGGCGTTCGGGTTGCGCGACTCAGGCACGTTGGTGAACGCCAATATCAGCGACAAGATGCCGATCGGCACGTTGACCCAGAAGATGAAGTTCCAGTTGATCTCCTGGACGACCAGGCCACCGATGGTCGGTCCGGCGGCCACGCCGAGCCCGGCAACCACCGACCACGCGGCCATGGCGCGGTTGCGCTCGCGCTTCCCGGGAAACGCGGTGGCCAGGATGGCGAGGCTCTGCGGCACCATCAGGGCCGATCCGACGCCCTGCACCACACGGCCGGCGAAGAGGACCGGGATGGTGCCGGCCAGCGCACACACGATCGAGCCGATGATGAACACGGCGATGCCGATGCGGAACAGCAGGCGTCGGCCGAACCGGTCACCGAGCGTGCCGCCGCTCATCAGCAGCGCGGCGTAGGTGACGCTGTAGGCGATGATGATCCCCTGCTGGGCGTCCAGCCCGCCGCCAAGCGCCCGCCCCATCGCGGGCAGCGCGAGGTTGATGGCGGTGGTGTCGACCTGGCCGAGAAACAACCCGAGGCAGATGGCGAGCAGGGTCAGAATCGGTCTGGCCATCGGGTCCCGACCAGGTGGCCCAGCTGATGTGGACTCGGCGGCTGATCGTTGGATCGTCATGCCCGTGACGCTATCGCCGGAACGGTTCGACCCAGGCCGAACCGACATGGGCTGCTCGCTGAACTGGGTAAACGTGTCTCGATGCGAACGGTTGCCAACCGATCGGATGAACCAGTCAACGCTGCAGCACCGTCGGACGCCGGGAGCCGCTTGTCGTCCTGAGTACCGCGACGCAGCCGTTCCGCACATAGTTCTCGGTCGCGGCGAACATCATCGCGATCTCGCCCACGGGCCGCTCCTGCACCGACGCGCGTCGACCTGGTGGTCTTCACCAACCGCTGCGTCTTCGAGGGCCAACCATCCGCTATCCCATCAGGGATGTTTCGAGGGCGGCTTGCCGATCGGGGTGCACGATGGCGAGCAGGCGCTCGTAGCGCTCACGCAAAGAGCGTCCGCGCAGATCTGCCACGCCGAACTCGGTGACGATCACACCGGCATCCGCGCGGGCGGTGCTGACCGGGCCGCTCAGAGTGGCCACGATGCGGGCCGCAGGCAGGGCGACTATGGGCAGGCCGCCGGGGGATGCGGCGGCACCGCGCAGGAAGTCGGCTGCTCCACCGACAGCGCCAACGTAGCGGCCTCGAGCGACCTCCGTGTTCGTCTGACCCGTCAGGTCCACTTCGATCGCGGTGTTGATGGCCACGAATCGTTGCTGGGCCGCGAGGGTGGCGTGGGCGTGGGTGTACCGGGTGTCGGCAAGACGGATCGCGGGATTGCGGTGGGCGAAGGTGAACAGGCGGTCGGAGCCGATCAAGGCGCCCGCCACCGCGCGGCCGCGGTCAAGAGTCTTGCGGGCATTGGTGACTACGCCCGCGGCCATCAGATCAGCGACCCTGTCGTTGATCAGTCCGGAGTGGACACCAAGGTGGCGGTGGCCGGACAGCTCCGCCAGAACGGCCTCGGGCAGCGCGCCGATCCCCACCTGCAGGGTCGAGCCGTCCTCGACCAGGCCAGCCACCGTCTTGGCGATCCGCCGCTGGAGCAGATCCGGCTCGTCACGGTTCGGACAGGTGGGCGACCGGGAAGTGTGGATCACGACATCCAGGTCCGCCGCGGTCAGGGTCCGGCTGCCATGGGTCCACGGCACCGCTTCGCTTACCTCGGCGATCACTGTCCTGGCCGTGTCGATGGCCGCGGGCAGATACTCCTCGGCCAGTCCCAGGCTGTGCCGGCCGACCGAGTCCGGCGCGGGCAGCGACAGCAACACCACGTCGACCGGCAGCACACCCGAAGTGATCAGCCGCGGAAACGCCGAATAATGGCAGGGCAACACATCCAGCACGCCCGCCCGATCCAGCGACCGGTTCGCGCCACTACCGGTGTACGACACGAACCGCACATGATCGGCGTGTTCCGGGCGTACCGTGTCCGACGTCGGCACGCCAAGAAAACACCGGAAGCCACCGATCCGGGCACGCTGGGCCATCAGCTGCTCGGTCAAGGTCCGTGGCTCGGCGCACGCCTGGCCCCAGAGCACCGTGTCACCCGGACGGACATACCGAGCGAAGTCCACTGTGGTCACTCGACGACCCCGGTGGCCCGCAGCCGGGTGATCACGGCCGGGTCATAGCCGAGTTCGGCCAGCACGGCGCCGGTGTGTTCGCCGAGCGCCGGAATCGGGTCCATCCGGGCCGCCACGTCCGCGAAGCCGATCGGCGGCAGGATCGTCCTGACCGGACCGACCGGCGACCCGACCTCGCGCCATCGGTCCCGGTCGCGCAGTTGCGGGTGGGCGGCCAGGCCGTGCCCGTCGTTGACCGTCGCGTTCGGTATCCCCACCTCGTCGAGCCTGCGGACGAGATCGGCGCGATCGAGCCGCGATGTCGCCGCGACGACCGCGGCGTCGACGTCCGCGCGGTTGGCGACCCGCACCTGGTTCGTCGCGAACCGCGGGTGGGTGGCGAGCTCGGGCCGGTCGAGCACCTTGGTCGCCAGCAGCGCCCAGCCGGGATCGGTCTGCACACCGATGATCACGTCACCACCGTCACGGGTGGGAAACGCGCCATAGGGCACGACCACGGGATGGCTCAACGCCGAACGCTCGGGCGGCGCACCGGCGTACAGCGTGGTGTACATGACGTGCGCCATCCACTCGGCGGCCGCGTCGAACATCGTGACGTCCAGGGACGCCCCCTCGCCGGTCCGTGCCCGCCGGACCAACGCGGACAGCACGCCCGAGAACGCGTACATCCCGGCGGCGATGTCGCAGATGGGCGTCCCCACCTTGACCTGGGTCTGCGGGGTCCCGGTCACCGAGATGATCCCGGCTTCCGCCTGCACCAGCATGTCGAAAGCCCGTTTCCCGCGGTAGGGACCGAGCTCGCCGTACCCGGAAATGTCCACCGTGATCAGTTTCGGGGCACTGGCCCGCAGCCGCGCCTGGCCGAAACCCAGACGCGCCGCGGCGCCGGGCGCCAGGTTCTGCACGAAGACGTCGGCGTTGGACACCAGCTTCGCCAGGATGTCCCGGCCTTCCTGCTGCTTGAGGTCGAGCGCCACCGACTCCTTCGACCGGTTGAGCCACGCGAAATGGCTGCCGAGGCCGCCGCGGATGGCCTGGTCGTAGCCACGGGCGAAGTCGCCGCCGCCGACCCGTTCGACCTTGATCACCCGCGCGCCGAGGTCCGCGAGCTGACGGGTGGCGAACGGCGCGGCCACCGCCTGCTCCAGCGCCACCACCACAATCCCGTCAAGGGGCACCATGCTCATCTCCCGTCTCACAGCAGCGGGATGACCCGGTCACCGATCAGCTTGATCGCGTTCTCGACGTGCTCGGACGGCATGCCGCGCCATTGCATGCGGAGCAGGAAAGTATCCGTCCGCAAGGCGTCCGCGTGCAGTTTCAGGCCCTGCGCCACGTCTTCCGGGTCGCCGACGATGACCCGGCTGAGCAGCAGCTCCTGGAACCTGTCCACCTCGCCCTTCTCGCGCAGCACCTGAGTGAAGAGTCCCCAGTCGCGGAAATGCGCATAGCTCTTGGCCAGGTAGGGCATGGCCAGCTCGATGGCCTTCGCCCGGGTCTCGGCCACGAACACGTTGCGCAGGATCGGCATCGTCGGGATCTGGTCGCCGGTCAGCCCTTTGCCTTGCAGGAACGCCTGCTGGATACGGACCTGCCGGTCCAGCGGCACATGTGCGCTGAGCACCATGCTGTCGGCGAGCGGGGCGAAGGTGCGGGCGGTGCGCGGGCTGCTGGCGCCCAGCAGGATCGGCGGGCGGGGGCGTTGCACGGGCCTCAACCCGAGACGTACCGGCCGTCCGCCCACCTCGATCTCGTCACCGCGCAGCAGTGCGTCGAGAGTGCGCAGGCCATGCTCGAACGCGACCAGCCGGTCCGCCTTGTTCCTGCCCAGCGCCATGAACTCCGCCTCGACCCAGCCGGGCGCGACCCCGACCGTGAGCCTGCCGCCGGTGAGCACATCGAGGAACGCGACCGACTCGGCAAGCAGGACCGGGTCGAAGAACGGCACGAGAACAGCCGTCAGAGACAACTTCAGCTCGGGCACTTTGGCGGTGAGATAGGACAGGAACTGGATCGGCGGTGGCCATTGCAGGTCGCCGAGGGAGAGGTGCTGCCCGACCGACGCACCGGTCAGCCCATGGTCGGCGGCCAGCCGCGCCTGCCGGATGTGCTCGTCGATCCTGGGCGGCAGCGGCGTCTGGCTCGAGTACTCGGCGTTGATGAACAGCTGAAGCTCCACGTGCGCTCCCTGAGCGTGGGGTCGGGTGGGTGCCCCACCGACAGTCACAGCCCGCGCTCGACGACCGCTCAAGCAGCTCTGGACCAGTGCCCAACACGATCTGTGGCAGGGCCACAGCCGCGTCCCGGACAAGGAGGCTCCCGTGTCGTTCCCACTCCAGCAACCGTCCCGCATGCCATACCAGCGGTACCAGGCGTTTCCCCCGGTTGACCTGCCCGACCGGACCTGGCCGGCCAAGGTGGTCGACCGGGCACCCCGCTGGTGCGCGGTGGATCTGCGGGACGGCAACCAGGCGCTGATCGACCCGATGGACGGGCAGCGCAAGTGGATGATGTTCGATCTGCTCGTTCAGATGGGCTACAAGGAGATCGAGGTCGGGTTCCCGGCCGCGTCACAGACCGACTACGACTTCGTCCGTGGCATCATCGAGGGCGATCTGGTCCCGGACGACGTCGTCATCCAGGTGCTGACCCAGTCCCGGCCGGAACAGATCGAGCGGACGTTCGACGCCATCAAAGGGGCCCGGCGGGCAACGGTCCACTTGTACAACTCGACATCGACGCTGCAGCGGCGGGTGGTTTTCGCCCAGAGCCGCAGCCAGATCGCCGCGCTGGCGGTGGCAGGTGCCCAACAGTGCGTCAGGCTGGCCGAGCGGGCCAGCGGCGAAGTGCACTTCCAGTATTCGCCCGAGTCGTTCACCGGCACGGAACTGGACTTCGCCGCGGAGATCTGCAATGCGGTGATCGGTGTATGGCAGCCGGGTCCCGGGCGCGAGATGATCGTGAACCTGCCCGCCACCGTGGAGATGTCCACCCCGAACATCTATGCCGACCAGATCGAGTGGATGTCCCGACGGCTCGACCACCGGGAGTCGCTGGTGCTCTCCCTGCACCCGCACAACGACCGGGGCACCGCCGTCGCGGCAGCCGAGTTGGGCTATCTGGCCGGCGCGGACCGGATCGAGGGCTGCCTGTTCGGCAACGGCGAGCGGACCGGCAACGTCTGTCTGGTCACTCTCGGGCTGAACCTGTTCTCCCAGGGCATCGACCCGCAAGTCGACTTCTCCGGCATTGACGAGATCCGCCGGATCACCGAGCACTGCAACGAACTTCCGGTGCATCCTCGCCATCCCTACGGCGGCGACCTGGTGTACACGTCGTTCAGCGGGTCGCATCAGGACGCCATCAACAAGGGACTCAAGGCGATCGAGGCACTCGACGACACCACCAAGTGGCAGGTGCCGTACCTGCCGATCGATCCGAAGGACGTCGGCCGCACGTATGAGGCCGTTGTCCGGGTGAACTCCCAGTCCGGCAAGGGCGGCATCGCCTACCTGATGCGTTCCCGCCATGGCATGCACCTGCCACGCCGCCTGCAGATCGAGTTCTCCCGGGTGGTCCAGGACCACACCGACACCGGCGGCGGCGAGGTGACCCCGGCACAGCTGTGGGACATCTTCTCGACGGAGTACCTGGCGGTACCGGCCACACCTGGGATCCCGGCGGACGAGGAGTTCCGGGACACCGCCGATCCCGTCGCGGCCTTCGTTGGCGCACTGTGTTCTGCCGGCTTCCGGGTGCGCATTCTTGATCAGCAGCAACACGGTCGCGACGCAGGCCAGGTCGTGGCATACGTCGAGTGCGCGGTGGCCGAATGTGTCCTGTGGGGAGTCGGGATCGCGCAGGACGTGACCGCGGCGACTCTTTCCGCGATCGTCTCCGCGATCAACCGCGACCACCGCCAGTCCTGACAGCGCTGGGTGGCCTGCCGGAATCCGTCGGCAGGCCACCCAGCGTCGGGGTTCTCAGCTGCGGTCAAGGATGGTGCGCAGGGTGTCGTGGAGGGTCTGTTCGGGGATGGGTGACCGGCCGGTGGACCGCCACGCCACGAACCCGTCCGGACGCACGAGCACAGCGCCCTCCGCGCTGATCCCTGCCGCCTGCCGCCAGTTCCCGTCCAGGTCGACCAGAGGACAGCCCCGGCCGATCTGGTAGGCCTGGACCCGCATCCCGAGCCTGCGCCCCGCTTCGGCGGCCGCGTCGGCCCAGCGGTGTGCCGACGCACCACCCAGCAGCACGAAATCCCTGCCGCACAAGTCAAGCGTGCTGAGCCGTTCACCACGGCGAGCAAGCCGCACATGCGGCACCCGCCCACCCGGCGAACCGTCCACATTGGCCGCGAAGTCGGACAGGGACGCCAGCTCCCGGTGCGACTCGGCCACGGCACGCGACCGGTACCGGTAACCGGCGGAGACCACCTGCGGGTCGGCCATGCCGAGCTGTTCGCGTTCCGCCATGGATCCCGCGAGGTCCCAGTGCAAGCGGGGGTTGCGCTGGCACAGCATCGCCTGCTCGACGGTGAACCGGGCGACCGGCAGCCGCTCCTGCTCGTAGCTGTCCAGCAGACCGGGACCGGCCATGCCGTTGATCACGGCCGCGAGCTTCCAGGCGATGTTGTGCGCGTCCGCGATGCCGGTGTTCAGGCCGTACGCACCCAGCGGCGGCATGACATGGGCGGCGTCCCCGGCGAGGAAGACCATGTCCTTGCGCATTGCTTCGGCAGAGAAGGCCGAAGGGACCCAAGGATTGCGGGCAAGCACCCGCACGTCGAGGCCGGGCCGGCCGATCGCGGTCCTGATCAGCTCGGCACACCGCTGCTCCGGATAGTCCGCCGGGCTCGCGGTATCCGGGTCGTAGGAGATGTTGAACACCCAGCGGTCGCTGTTGTTGATGGCGAGCAGCAGGCCTGGTGCGGCCGGAGTGCCGATCTCGCAGACCACGAACTCGTGCCCGCGGATCAGGTTGGCCAGATCCGCCTCGAAAAGCACGCTCAGCACCGCGCCGCCCAGCGGTCCAGGCCCGATCGTCCCAATGCCGAGCGACTCCCGCAGACCACTGGCCGCACCGTCGGCCGCCACCACGTAACGGGGGTGCACGACCTGTTCCCCGCCGGGCGAACGCAATGTGGCGACCCCGCCGTCAAAGCCGGCCAGTTCGGTCTCGAACTGCACCCGCGCGCCGGCTGCACGCGCCGCGTCCAGCAGGATCGGCTCCAGCCGGTCCTGCGGGCAGATGCCCGACACGTCCGCGGTCGGGCTGTGCTCGACCGTCACGGCCTGCTCGGACTGGCGTGGCCAGATCCGCTTCGCAGTGGCCAAGTCGGTCCCAGCGAGGGTGTCCACGATCAGCTTCCCGCCGGTACTCGCCATCGCGCTGCCCGCCGCCGCCACCGACTCGGCCAGCCCGGCCTCACGCAGGATCTCCCGGGTGCGCACGGCGAGGCCGGTGGCACGGGGGTAGATCGTGGTGCCGGGATGCCGCTCCGCGACCAGGGCCCGCACACCGTGGCGGCCCAGGAAAAGACCGGTGGCGAGCCCGACCGGACCAGCGCCGACGACCAGCACATCGATGTTCGTTTCGGACACGTTCAGCTCCCCCTTGCCCAGGTAGGTCGATCGATGATCCGGATGATCGCCGCCGACCAGGTGAATCCGGCGCCGACGCCGAGCAGCATCAGGTGGTCGCCCGGCCCGGCCCGGCCGGACGCCACCAGATGGTCCAGACCGGCGAACGGGTCACCGGCGCCGAGGTGCCCGACTGCCCGGCTGTAGTCCCAGGTGGTGCGCTCCTCGTCGATACCGAGCGGCCCGAGATAGCCGGTCCGCAGACGGCGGGATCCCAGGTGCGGCACCACGAACCAGTCGATGTCGGCCTGGGTGACCTCGGCCGCGGCCAACGCCTGCTTGACCACCTGCCGCAGGCTGGAGCGCACTCGCGCGGTGGCCATCGACGCGGTGTAGCCCGCCAGGAACGCGTTCTTGCAGGCGTCCAGGTCCACTGTGGACCGATGGCTGAACGGGGCGGCGCCGAAGGGATCGTCGCCCCGGTGCATCCCCTCCAGGTCCGGGGCGGACACCGAGGCGAGGGACAACAACCGGGCGAACCCCATGGTCCGGCCGAGCACCACGGCCGTCCCGCCGTCGGCGTACACCGTTCCCGGATCACTCCGGAACCGGTCGAATCCCGGCGGGCAGAACTTGTCCCCGGTGGTGATCAGCGCGGCCGAACGCGTGGTGTCGGCCAGCAGATAGGCACGAGCGAGCTCCAGCGCGGCCATACCGCCGTTGGACACCTGCCCGACGCTGATCGCCGGGCAGGTCGCCGTACTCATGGCCCGCCGCTGGACGTACGACGCGGGCGCCCAAAGGTCGTGTCCCTGATAGTAGAAACTCGCGTGCAGCAGCACATCGACGTCATCCGGTTGGACACCACCGCGCCGCATCGCGGACTCGGCGGCCCGCGCCGCCATCTCCGGTGCGTGCTCGGAACCGGCGATGGCGACCGACGAGACACCGGTCGCCATCGCGGTCCGCTGGTCGCACATTCCCGCGGCGATGGCGTCCTCGATGGACATCCGCTGCGGCAACCAGGTGGCGGACGCCACCACGTACAGCTCGTCACCGGCCATGTCACACGCCCTGGGCAAGGCGCCCGTTGACGTAGGCGACAAACTGCGCGGGCGTGGTGATGTCCGCGAGGTCCTCCTCGGGCAGCCGGATGTCGTAGTCCCGCTCCAGCCGGTTCGTGGTCTCCATCAAGGCGAGCGAGTCGTAGCCGAGATCGGTGAACGGCGTCTCCGCGACCATCTCGGTGAGCTCGACCCCCTCGTCCTCGCCCGCACACTCGCGCATGATCCTCATCAGGTCCGCCAACCTGACCTTCGCCATCACAGTTCTCCTTCGCTGTCAGTGCCCGCCGCGGGTGCCCGCACGACCAAGGCGGCGTTGAACCCGCCGGCGCCGCGGGCCAGTACCAGCGCGTGGCGACCGTTGCACGGTCTGGGCGTTTCGGTGACCACATCCAGGTCTGCGCACACGGATGCCGCGCTGATGTTGGGCGCAGGCGGCAGCAAGCGGTCGCGCAGAGCGAGCAGCGCGGTCGCAACGTCCAGGGGAGCGCCCCCCGAGAACAACCGTCCGACACCCGTCTTCGGCAAGGCGACCGGTACACCGTGCGGTCCGAAGATCTCGGTGATCGCTAGAGCCTCGATCGAGTCCAACTCGGCGACGCCCATCCCGTCGGCGAACACGACGTCCACATCGGACGGATCAATTCCCGCGTCGGCCATGGCCAGTGCGGCGCACCGCCGCAACCCGGGCGGCCGGGCGCTACCCGCCGGCGGGTCGAACGTCGAGGCGTAGCCGGCGATCTCGCCGTACTCGCCGGCACCGCGTTCCCTGGCCGCGTCCGCCTCCTCCACAACGAGGATCGCACCTCCCTCGCCGGGCACGTACCCGTTGGCACGGCCGGTGAACGGCACGTACGCCGCCTTGGGGTCGTGGCTGTGGCTGACCCGGCCGCCTGCCTCGTGCGCCACCCACGAGTACGGGCACAGCGAACTCTCCATCCCGCCGGTCAGCATGATCGTGCAGCCCTTGGCGATATTGCGCCTGGCCTGGGCGATGGCCTCAAGCCCGCCCGCCTGCTCGCCGACGAACACGCCGGTCGGGCCGCGCAGCCGCTGGCGGATGGAGATCTGACCGGAGTTCACCGCGTAGAACCACGCGAACGACATGTACACGCTCACGTGCTTCGGGCCGGCCCGCCACAGGTTCTGCAGTTCGCGCTGGCCGAACTCGAAGCCGCCGAACGTGCCCGCCGTGGTCACCCCGGCGGACAGCTCGTCGAACTCCCCGTCGATCTTCGCGTCGGCCATCGCCCAGTCAGCCGCGGTGAGCGCGAGCTGGGTCATCCGGTCCATCTGCGGCACGAGCCTGCCGGGCAGATGCCTGCCCGGGTCGAAGTACGGGATCTCGCCCGCGATCTTCGCCGGATACCTGCCCGGGTCCAGCCGGGTCACCTGGGCCAGCGCGCTGCTGCCGCGCAAGGTCGCCGCCCAGTACGAGTCGAGGCCGAGCCCCGTGGGCGCCAGCACACCTATGCCTGTCACAACCGCGCGTGTCATGCGGCAGCCTTGGTCAGTACGACGGCGCTCTGGAAGCCGCCGAAGCCGCTGCCGATGCTCAGCGCCGCGTCCAGCTGCTGTTCGCGGGCCACAAGCGGGACATAGTCCAGGTCCAGGTCCGGGTCCGGCTCGTGCAGGTTGGCCGTGGGCGGGATGATCCCGTGCTCGATGGCCAGTGCGGTCGCTGCGATCTCGATGCTGCCGACCGCGCCGAGGGAATGGCCGATCATGGACTTGATCGAGCTGACCGGCACCCGCAGCGCATGCGCGCCGAGGGCGCGTTTGATGGCCGCTGTCTCGTGCACGTCGTTCTGCCTGGTCGCCGTTCCGTGCGCGTTGACGTAGCCGATCTCCTCCGGGCGCAGCCCGGCCTCCCGCAACGCCGCCGACATCGCGGCGGCCATCTCGGCGCCGTCGGTGCGCAGCCCGGTCATGTGGTAGGCGTTGCTGCGTGCGCCAAATCCAGCGATCTCCGCGTAGACGTGCGCGTTCCTGCGGCGCGCGGCCCCCAACTCCTCAAGGATGAGCACAGCGCAGCCTTCGCCGAGGACGAACCCGTTGCGGGTGCGGTCGAACGGCCGCAACGCGTGCTCGGGGTCGTCGTTGCGCGGCGAGGTCGCCTTGATGGCGTCGAAACAGGCCACGGTGATCGGGGAGATCGGCGCGTCGGTCGCGCCGGCGATCACCACGTCGGCGCGACCCTCCCGGATGAGGTCACAGGCGTGGCCGACCGCGTCCAGCCCGGACGTGCACCCGGCGGACACCACACCGACCGGCCCTTCCGCGCCGAACCGCCAAGCCAGTTGCGCGGCCATGGAACTGGGCACGAAGTAGTCGGGCAGCCATGAGCCGTCCGGCGGACTGTCCAGCGTCCAAGTGCTGCCGCCACCGCTCAGGGCGACGTACTCCGACTCAAGTTTCATCGTGCAGCCGACCGCGGTGCCGAGGCTGACACCGGTCCGCTCGCCGATCAGCTGTTCGGATTCGAGACCGCTGTCGGCGAAGGCCTCGTCCGCCGCCACCAACGCGAACTGCGCGGCGCGGTCGAGGTGGGTGATCTCTTCCGTGGTGAGGCCGCAGACGGCCGGATCGAAGTCGCACTCGGCGGCGAGCTTCGACCGGAACGGAGCCGGATCGAACGAGCTGATCAGCCCGGTGGCCGACCGGCCGGCCACGATGCGATCCCAGAACGCCTTGCGACCCACCTCGCCGGGGGCCACAACGCCGATGCCGGTCACGGCGACCCGGCGGGTGTGCTGCGTCGTAGGCGGTGTCATGGAGAGCTCGCTTTCTTCAGATGCGTCCAGGTCCGGGTGCGGGCCGACGCCGCCGCCGCGTCCAGCACGACCTGGCCGCGGTGTCCGTCGGCGACAGTCGGGGCGGCCGTGGGCTTCTGGCCACCGAACACCGCGAGGATGTCCGCTGCCTCCCGCGCGGCCGCGTGGTCGCTGACCGCCATGAACTCCTGGAACGAGCCTGGCGTCGTACCGTTCAGGTCCGGTCCGTCGGCACGCACGACGCGGGGTGCGGCTCCGCCGGTCGTCAGCACCACCTCGGCCGGGCGGTCGGAGTCGTAGGTCAACGTGCCGCTGTCCCCAACCAGTTCGAGGCGGTGCTGGAAACGGCGGTACGGGCTGGGTGGCAGAACTCTGGTCAGCGCGAGGCTGACCGCGACGTCGTCCGCCGTCCGTGCGGAGACCACGCAGTCGTCCCAGTTGTCCACCGCACGCCTGCCGTTCCTGCCATCCGGACGGTCCGGAAAGACGGTGTGCGCGGTGGCTGTCACGTCAGTGATCTCTCCACCCAGCCATTCGGCGATGTCCACCGCGTGCGGGCCGAGATCACTGAGGACGCCGTACGCGTACTGCTGGGAGTCCGACCGCCAGTCCCAGGCGGCTTGGGCGTTCGCGGCGATGCAGCTCGCGCTGGTGTAGCGCAGGTGCCTGAGTCGTCCCAGCTCATCGGTCAGCCTCGCGGCCAGCCGGACCCCGGGATGCCAGCGCTGAGTGAATCCCACGATCGTGGGCACGTTCGCACACGCCGTCACCATCTCGGCGGTCTCAGTGCCGTTGCGGCCCAGCGGTTTCTCGCAGAACACCGGGACGCCCTGTGCCCCGGCCGCACGCACGGCGTCCACATGGGACGAGGGCGGCGAGACGATCAGCAGGCCGTCCGGCTCGGTCGCCTCCAGCATCGCGTGGATGTCAGTGAACGTCCGGCCGACCCCGAGATTGGCGGCCGCCGCCTGGGCACGGCCGGTGTCCCGGCCGCACAATGCGACCAGGTCCGCGCCCGGCACCGACCGCAGACCGGGCACCAGGTACTTCTGCGCCCACCAGCCATGGCCGAAAAGGACGATCCGGGTCATCGGACCGCCCCGGCAGCCGCCTGCACCACAGCCGGCTGCTCACCGAACCAGATGGCCAGCGCCTGGGGCAGGCCGGTCGCCGTCCCGTCCGCGGATGCCCACGCGATGTACCCGTCCGGACGAACGAGAATACTGTCGCCAGGAACACCGGGATCGGCCGCGATCACCGTCGTCACCACGTCCGCCCACGGCTTCGCCGCCGCGGCAACAGAACCGCCGGTGCGGTCGATCAGGACACTCCAGCCGTCCCGCAACGCCTCCACCAGCCGGACATCACCCAGGCCGGTGCCGACCGTGCGGTCCGTGGCGAATGTGCCGGTCAACGGATGGTCACCGCCGAAGTCGTATCGAGTCGCGACGCCGGTGACGAGCCTGGCCAGCTCGATGTTCAGCTCATCGAGCGAGAGCAGACCGGCGAACAACTCGCGCAGCGCACTCACGTCGTCGTCCGGCTTGAACAACGCCAGCTGGGCGCGGCTGTAGGCGAGAACCCAGGCCGCCTGCGGATAACGCTCGGCGTGATAGCTCTCCAGTAGCGAGGCGGGGCCACCGGATCGCACCTGGACGGCGAGTTTCCAGCCGAGGTTGACCGCGTCCTGCAGACCCAGGTTGAGACCGAGCCCGCCGTAGGGGAAGTGCACGTGTGCGGCGTCACCCGCCAGCACCACCCGGCCGCTGAGATACTGTTCGGCCAGCCGGGTCGTGTCGGCGAACCGGTTGAGCCACAAGGGATCCACGAACGGGATGTCCCGGCCGAGCACCCGGCGCACGGCGGCGGTGAACTCCTCGACCTCGACCGGGGCCTCCCGGTCGGTGTGGGCGCGGCCGAACTCGGTGACCACGATCCTGGCCTTGCCGCCAGGGCGGATGTTGACGTTGACGGTGCCAGCGGCGGTGCGTGTGATGCCTCGGCGTTCGGCGGTCACGTCCGGGATGGTGCAGTCGCACAGCATGGCGGCCACCGTCGCATCCGTGCCGGGGAAGGCGATGTCGGCCATGGCACGGACGGCGCTGCGGCCGCCGTCGCATCCGACGGCGTACGCGGCTCGTACGGTTCCCGCAGTGGTTTCCACCTCCACGCTGTCCGCGTGCTGAGTCAGGCCGGTAGCGGTGACGCCCCGCCGGATCTCGGCCCCCGCGTCCGTAGCCCGTTGTTCGAGCAGTCCTTCCAGGGCCGTCTGCGGGACGTTGACGAGATACGGGTGATCACTGTCCAATACGGACAGATCGAGCAGCGGCCACATCCCGGCGAACGGCATCTTCGGCCACGTCACGCCGGGCCGGAGCAACGGCTCCAGCAACCCCCGCCGGTCGAGCGTCTCTGCCGTGCGCGCGTGCAGGCCCCAGGCGCGCGAATGCGGCGAGCGCTCCGGCCGACGTTCCAGCACCACGGTCCGCACGTCACGCAAAGCGAGCTCGTATGCCAGCATCAGCCCGACCGGACCGCCGCCGACCACGACGACATCGGTGTCCATTGTAGATTCTTCGCCTCCTCTGGTCGTTGGGTCATGCACGGGTGGCCAGCACCACGCGCAACGGCAGCCCTTCCCGGGTGTGCACCCGGGGTTCGATGAACCCGGCTGCGCGCAGCATGTTCTGGTACGCCTGGGTGGAATGCAGCTCGCCGCCCGCCGTCCAAGCCAGCATCAGCAGTTCAAGCATGTGCGCGTGGTAGTCCACAGCCGGTGGGGCGTCGCCCGTGGTGAAACCGACGATCGCCACACGACCGCCCGGGCGGGTCACCGCGGCCACCCGCCGCAGCAGCACGGCACATCGCTGCGGCGAGAACTGCAGCAGCACGTTGGCGAGGACGGCCACGTCGTACGGTCCGCCGAGGTCCACGGTGAACGCGTCGCCAGGCACCTGGTGCACCCGGTCGGCCAGGCCGAGGCGCGCCGCGTGCTTGCCGCTGACCGCCAGGACATCCGGCCAGTCCACATCCCACACCTGCGCGCCGGGCCAGTGTCCGGCGAGCGTGAAGCCGAACGTGCCCGGGCCGGAGCCGACGTCAAGCACCCGCGGGCCCGCACCACCGCCGAGGTCCGGGTCCAGCACCTCGGCCAGGAACTGGGCACCTGGCACGGTCGCGAATGTCTGGTGGGTGGCGAAGTCGGCCCAGTAGGGGAAGTTCGCCTTCGCCGCGTCGAACCCGATGCCACCGCCCCGGATCCGGGCGGCGAGGTCGCGCATCGAGTCCCACTCCCAGGTGCTCGCCGCCACCTTGGCCACTCCCCCGGCGTACCGGTCACTCCCGCTGACCAACAGCGTGTCCACGCCGGGCGCGAGCCCGAACTGCTCGCCGGTCATCTCCAGCAGTCCGGTCGCGGTCAGCGCCCGCAGCAGCACCCGGGTCGCGCGCGGGTCGGTACGCAGCAACGCGGCCACGGTGTCCGGATCGGCGGATTCCTCGGCCAGCGCGTCGAAGACCCGTAGCTCGATCGCGGCCCGAAGCAGATAGGTCTGCTTGAACGCGGTCAGCATCTCCAGCAGCCGGCCCTGGGTCACTTCGGGCATGTCGCTCCTCTCTGCGGTGCGCGGTCAGGCCCAGAGTTTTGGGAAGGACGCTCGAGACCGCGTCGACACGTGCTGGAGCACCGGGTTTCCACCGGCACTCCAGTTCGGTTCGACCGGGACGGCCAAGGCTGCCGACCATGCGATCAGTCGCGTTGCTGCTGCCGGGCCAGGGCGCCCAATACGCGGGCATGAGCACCGATCTTTACGGCGAGGTGGAGGTCTTCACCACGGCGATGGACGAGGTGTTCGATGCTCTTGGCCCGGACGGGGACCAGCTGCGGGCGGACTGGTTGTCCGACAGCCCTTCGCTGCCGATCGACCATGTCATCAGATCACAGCCGTTGCTCTTCGCCATCGACTACGCGTACGGCACGCTGGTGCGCAGCTGGGGTGTGGAGCCGGCGGCGTTGCTGGGACACAGCATCGGCGAGATGGCGGCCGCCGTGCTGGCCGGGGTGTTCACCATCGGCGACGCGAGCCGTCTCGTGTGGACTCGGATGAGCGGCCTCGCCGACGCGGTTCCCGGCGGGATGATAGCCGTGGCACAGAGCGCGCAGAGCCTGGCCCCGTTGCTCGGCGGCCAGGTCGTGGTCGGTGCGGTCAACGCGCCTCGGCAGACCATCCTGGCCGGACCACGGCCCGAACTGGACAGTGTCGCCGCCGAACTGACAGCACGCGGGATCACCTGCCGGCCAGTCGCCTCGCTCACCCCGTTCCACAGTCCGGCACTGGCCGGATTCGTCGCCGCGGACCGCCGGCAGTTCGCGACCGTCCCCATGCGTGCCCCCGCGATGCCGATCTACTCCTGCTACACGGCCGCAGTGCTGCGCCCGGACCAAGCTGTCGACCCCGGTTACTGGGCCAGTCATCCGGTCGCGACGGTCCGGTTCTGGCCCGCGCTCGAGACGCTCCTCGCCTCCGGCGACTACCTGCTGCTGGAGGCCGGCCCGGGCCGGAGCCTGACCACGCTGGCCCGCAGGCATCCGGCCGTGCGCTCCGGGCGTAGCCAGGTGCTCGCCCTGACCCCGGATCCCCATCAGTCCCGTTCGGAGATCTTCACCATCGCCCAGGGGATTGCCAGTGGGACACACCCCCGGGAAGCCGTCACCTGACGGCGAACAGAGAGGTTGTGTGATGGATGTTCTCGTCGTGGGTGCTGGCCCGGTCGGTCTCGCCATGTCCTGCCTGCTCGCCCGGCGCGGGATCCGAGTGCGGCTGGTGGACGCCGCCACCGGGCCGGCCACGACCAGCAGGGCGATCGCCGTGCATCCCCGGACCCTGGAACTGTGCGACCAACTGGGCGTCCTACCGGACATGCTGACGCGCGGCCAGGTCATCAACGCGTTCACCCTGCACGCCAACGGTCGCAGGCTGGCCCGGTTGGACGCGGACTACAGCCGGATGCCCACCCGGCATCCGTTCACGTTGTGCATCGATCAGGTGCGTACCGAGCAGGTTCTGCGCGACACGGCCGCGCGGCACGGAGTCCAGGTCGAATGGGACACCCGGCTGGAGTCGCTCAGCCACGACGACGCCGCGGCGCATGTCGTCCTGCGGCGTGCGGGCGGTGCTGCCGAGAACCTGACGGTCCCTTGGCTGGTCGGGTGCGACGGCGGGCACAGCACGGTCCGCAAGGCGCTCGGCTTCGACTTGGTCGGAACGTCCAGCGAGACATGGATGATCGCGGACGCCCCGGTCGACGCGGACCTGCCGCGCAACAGCATCCACTGGGTCCGCAACCGGGGCCGCACGATGATGATGGTCCCGATGAGCACGCCCGGCCACTGGCGGCTGCTCGACACAGCCGTGGTGAGCAGACCGGACCCGGACCCGGCCGCCATGTTCAGTCGTGAGCTCTCCCGCGGGCTCGGCCGTGCCGTCCGCGTGCACGAGCCGACCTGGGTCTCCGTTTTCACCTTCCAGCAACGAATGGTCACCCGGTTGCGGGCCGGGCGGTGTTTCGTCGCGGGCGACGCCGCACACGTGCACAGCCCGGCATCCGGCCAGGGGCTCAACACCGGCCTGCAGGACGCGGTGAACCTCGCATGGAAGCTGGCCATGGTGATCGACGGCCGCTCGGCACCCGCCGTACTCGACACCTACGCGGACGAGCGGATCCCGGTCGGCCGCAACCTGCTCAAGTCCACCAGGACCGCGACTTCGCTGGTACAGCTGCGCAACGCGGCGGCCGGTGTCGCACTTCCCGTGGTGTTCACGATAGTGCGTGCGGTACCCGCACTCAGACGGAAGATCCAGCGCAAAGTACTGGGCGGCGTATCCGGGCTGAACCTGGCCTACGCGCCGGGCCCGTTGAGCCTGCCCACCGCACGACCGTGTCCCGGACCACAACCGGGACAACGTGTCACTCAGGCGACGCTGTCCGGGCCGCTGCTTGAGGGCACCTCCGGCTGGGTCCTGGTGCACGACGGCGGCGAGGCCCCCGAGGGCGACGACTGGCTGGACGTCCGCCCGGTCGAGGACAGTGCCATCCGTGCGCAACTGGGGCTGAGCACCGGTGACTGGCTGCTGATCCGGCCGGACGGGTACATCGCGGCACGCGGCTCGGGACTCACCCCGGGCACGGTCGGCGATCTGGGCGTCTTCACCACTCCAGGTCCCCGGCTGCAGGAGAAAGCGACTGAGGCGACAGCATGACGACACTGACCCCGCAGCCGGTTTCAGTCCGCGCAGAGGACATCGACCGGTTCACCCGCTCGGCTCTGACGAGCGAAGGCATTGTCCCGACACAGCAAGTCCATGCCTGGTTCGCCGAACGCCGGCGAGCCGCCACGCACGTGGTGCGACGCGTGCCTTTCTCCGCGCTCACCACATGGCAGGTCGATCAGGACACCGGCGACATCGCTCACCAGAGCGGCAAGTTCTTCACCATCGAGGGCCTGCGAGCCGTGCGCGCCGACGGGCAAGGCTGGACCCAGCCGGTCATCAACCAGCCGGAAGTCGGCATCCTCGGCATCCTGGCCAAGGAGTTCGACGGCGTACTGCACCTGCTCATGCAGGCCAAGATGGAGCCCGGCAACATCAACCTGGTCCAGTTGTCCCCCACCGTGCAGGCCACGTTCAGCAACTACACCCAGGTGCACGGCGGTACGCGCACCCGGCACCTCGACCACTTCCGGTTCCCTGGCGGTGGCACGCCACTGGTGGACGTCCTGCAGTCCGAGCAGGGCGCGTGGTTCTACCGCAAGCGCAACCGGAACATGGTCGTCGAAGCCGACGGCGAGGTCGAGCCGCACGAGGACTTCTGCTGGCTCACGCTCGGCCAGATCCGGGACCTGCTTCGGCTACCGCATGTCATCAACATGCCGGCCCGCTCGGTTCTCGGCTCAATCCCCTATCTCGCCACACCGCGGGGCGGCAACGGATTCCGCACCAGCCTGGGGGCGTCGCTCACCCCCGAGGACAACGGGCCACGCTCGCTGGCGGAGCTGATCGGCTGGCTCAACGACGCCAAACTCACCCGTGGGCTGGACGCCACGCTGATCCGCCTCAACGAGGTCACCGGCTGGCATCGCACGGACGACGAGATCTCCGACGACGGCGGCAGGCACTTCAGCGTCATCGGTGTCTCGGTATCGGCGAGCACCCGTGAAGTCACCGCCTGGCAGCAACCCATGCTCGCGCCGCGGGCGCCTGGCCTGGCCGCGTTCGTCACCCGCAACGTCGACGGCGTGCTGCGGATCCTGGTCCGCGCGTCGGCCGAGGCGGGGCTGTTCGACCGGGTGGAGATCGGCCCGACCGTGCAGTGCGTCCCCGGCAACCGGGACAAGGCCCCGGAGAGCCGGCCCGCGTTGCTGGACTACGTACGCGGCCCGTCGGCGCGCGTCCGGTTCGACGTGGTGCAGTCCGAGGAGGGCGGTCGCTTCTATCAGGCGCAAACGCGGTACCTCGTGGTGGAAGCCGGCGATGACCTGCCCGCGCCGCCCGGTGACGAGTTCACCTGGATGACCTTCGGCCAGCTGATGGCCTTCCAGGCCTTCGGCGGCCTGATCAACGTTCAGGCCCGCACCCTGATCACGTGCCTGAACGCCTTGTGGTGACCCGCCCTCCCGATCGGAGTGAGACGACATGCGTGTGCTGTTCACCGTTTCCGACTGGCCCGCGCACTATTTCGCGATGATGCCGCTCGGCTGGGCCCTGCAGGCCGCGGGCCACGAGGTCCGTGTCGCGTGTGCGCCCAACCAGGTGCACCACGTGTCACACGCGGGCCTGACGCCGGTGCCGATCGTGGCCGGCCGCGATCCGGTCTACATGCACCGGCTGCTGGAACTGCAGAAATTCCATAATGGACAGTGGCGGTCCGAGCACCTGCCATTGCATCCCGTCACCGGCGTGCCCCTGCACAGCGCGGACGAACTGGGCGACCTCGACGTGTACCTCGCCGAGGCGAAGTACGACATGGCCCGGAAGCTGCGGCAGAACATGGCGGACTGCGTCCAGTTCGCCGAGCGGTGGCGGCCCGACGTGGTCATGCATGACATCGCGAGCCTGCACGGGATTGTGGTGTCCGCGGTCATCGGCGTGCCGGATGTGCTGCACCTCTGGGGTCCGCTGGGCACGGCCGAGCCGAAGGGGGTGAACCTGCTTCCGGTCGACCGGGCGGGCATCCTGGCCGGGTATGGCATCGACACCGCCATCGCCGACCTCATCGACTACGTCATCGACCCGTGCCCGGACGACCTTGAGCCGCCGACACACGCCGTCCGCGTCCGCAGCAAGTTCGTCCCGTACAACGGGCCGGGCGCCATGCCACTGTGGGTGCTCGATCCGCCCGAACGCCGCCGGGTGTGCCTGGTGTGGGGCAACTCGCTGCGCGAGACCGTCGGCCCCACGTCGTTCATCGTGCCGGAGGTCATCGAGTCCCTGTCCGACTTGGACATCGAGCTGATGGTGCTGGTGAACCCGCAGGACGCCGAGCGGTTGGGCGACCTGCCCCCGAACGCCGTCGCGCCGGGCACTGTGCCGCTGCATCTGGTGCTGCCGTCGTGTGCCGCGGTGATCCACCACGGTGGCTGTGGCTGCATGATGACCGCGGTCGGCGCGGGCATTCCCCAGCTTTCCCTGCCGGTGACGCCCGATCTGGACGAGAACGCACTCCGGCTGGCCAAGACCGGCGCGGGCCTGTTCACCGACGGCCGGGACGTCGACACCTCGACGGTCCGTGCTCATGTGCTTGCCCTGCTTGACAATCCAGCGTACGGCCAGGCGGCGCGGCGGTTGCAACGCCAGGGCGCGCTACGGCCCTCCCCCGCCGAGGTCGTTGCCCAGCTGGAGAAGATCGCCGTCGCCGGGCGGCGCGAAAGGAGTACCGCATGAGACTGATGCAGTTCGTGCTGACCCCGTCGGGCACCGGTGAGGCTGTCATCGCTTTGTCCCTCGCCGAGCAGTTGAAGCCGATGGGCTTCGAGCACCACTTCGTGATCTTGCCTGGGATGGAGGGCATGTTCCGGACCGCCGGGCATCCCTGTACTGTCCTGCGGCCGGAGATGGGACCGGCGGTCCGGGACGTCATCCACGAGGCCGTGGTGACCCACCGGCCGGACGCCTTCGTCCTCACTGACTACTTCACTTTCTGGGTGGTGCTGGAAAAGAACTTCGGCATCGACCCGTGGTTCGTCAAGGACTACGGCGTTCCGCTGCTGCCCGTGGACACCTGGGAATGGCGGCAGACGGACTTCGCGATGGACATGACTCCCGAGGACATCCGCCCGGTGAGCAAGGAGATCATCGGGATGCCCGCGCATCTGCGCCCGGTCCCGCTGACCCGGCCCCGGGCCGATCACGAGGCAGGTGAGTTCCCCTTCCGGCTGCGGGTCGGAGCCGACCGGCCCAGCGCGGCCGGCCGTCGAGCGGTCCGCGACGAACTTGGCATCCGCGGGGGCGACCGGCTGTTGTTCCTGCCCGCCTCGGCCTGGCAGCAGCGGCCGGTCCGGAACAAGGACCCACGGGTGCTGACCATCGCCGCCGAGGTGCCGAACCTGGTCACCCACTACCTGCGTCAACTGCCCGAGTCCACGCGATTCCTTGTCGTGGGCGATGTTCCGCCCGCGCTGCGATCCCTTCCCCCGGATCGCACGCACATCCTGCCGGTATGCCCGCCGGAGCGCTACTCGCAGCTGTTGTGTGCGTCCGACGCCGTGCTGGCCATGACTTTCCAGGCGGTGACGCTGATCAGGGCGATGTACGCCGGGATTCCCGGCATGGTCCTGACCAACAAGTACACCATCGCCGGGACGCGGGACGCGGAACAGGCCGGTGCCGAGTTCGGCGGGCTGACACCGGCGGTCCGGCAGTGGCTGGCCAAGGTCGGTGACATCTACCGGTTCCGGTTGTGGCCACTGTCGATGTACTCGCTGATGGAACCGGTGCTCCAGGACAACCCGTACCTGGCGGCGGTCGCCCACAGTGAACTGCTGGACGAGCGGGGCGTCGTCGACGGCCTGGCCGGACTGCTCAACGACCGGGCGGCGCGTGACCGGCTCGCCGAGGGCCGGGCCGGCTACCTGGCCGAAGTGGACAGTCTGGCCGACACGCCTGAGGTGGTCAGCGCGGCACTGAGGATGGCCTCGGGCTGATCCTCCGTTACAGCGGATGCTCGGCCCCGCGGTCCGGACCGCGGGGCCGAGCATTTGCTGTAGTGGAGGTCAGATCGCCATCGCCTCGATCAACTGTGACTCCACGCCGATCCAGGCGGGCACGATGGGCACCAGTCGGGTCTGCCGGAAACCCGCCTCGCTCAACAACTTCGAATACTCCGGCAAGGTCCGCTCCCGGCCGCCGTTGAGCAGCATGTTCAGGTCGCCCATGGCGGCCAGCCGGGATGCCAGCGAACCACTGAGGGTGTCCGGCATGACCGACTCGGCGATCAGCAGCCGGTGACCGGGCGTCATGGCCTGCCGGCAGCGAGCGAGGATCTGCGTGGCCTGCTCGTCGTCCCAGTCGTGCAACACGTTCTTGAGCAGGTAGAGATCACCCCCGGCGGGAACGTGCTGGAAGAAGTCGCCGCCCACCGCGGTCAGGCGCTCTCCGACGCCCTGCGCCGCGAACTGCTGCGCGGCCCGCTCGGCCACTTCGGGCAGGTCGAACACGACACCGCTGATATCCGGCAGTGCCTCGACCAGAGTGGCCAGCAACGTCCCGTGCCCGCCGCCCACATCGAAGACGGCCCGCACCCCGGCGAAGTCATAACCGTCCACAATGGCCTGCGCGGTGCTTCTGGTGAAGAACGTCATCGCCTGCTGGAACACCGCGGCGATCTCGGGCGGCATGTTGAACGGGTTGCCGCCGCCCGCTCCCGGCGACGCGGCCGGTGCGGGTTGCGGCGCCGATTGCTCGCCCGTGGCCGGACGCACCTTGTCGGCCAGCGCGGCCCACCGACGCTGGTGGTGCGGGCCCGCGTGCAGCAACGCCACCGCGAACAGCGACTCGACCCGGTCGGTACGCAGGTAGGCGCCCATGTCGGTGAGAGCGAACCGGCCTGGCGCGGACTCGGCGACAACGCCCTGCGCGACCAGGAAACGCAGCAGCCGCAACAGCACGTCCGGGACAGAGCCGGTCTTCTCGGCGAGGTCGGTGTACGACGTCTCGCCGTCGAAGGCGTCCGCGAGCCGCAGTTGCGCGACGGCATGCAGGGCCGCGGACACCGAGTGCGCGGTGATCAGCTCGAACAGTCGGGCGGCCGGTGCGTCACCGGTCGGCGGGCCGGCTGGGGGCATGGCAGCAGGAACCTCCGTGGAGTGGATGGTCATGACCGGTCGTGGGCGAACTGCCGGATCGAGGCGATCACGTAGTCGATCATCTCGTCGGTGAGACCTGGAAAAACACCGACCCAGAAGGTGCGCTCGGTGACGACATCGCTGTTGTCCAGGCTGCCCGACACCCGATAGCCCACGTTCGCGTACGCGGGCTGCCGGGTCAGGTTGCCCGCGAACAGCATCCGGGTGCCGATCCGGCGCGCCTCCAGGAAGTTCACGATCTCCGGCCGCGTGAACCCGGCGTCCGCGGCGACCGTGATGATGAACCCGAACCAGCTCGGGTCACTGCCAGGGGTGGCCGAGGGCAGGATCAGTCCGGGCACGCCGTCCAGGCCCTCCCGCAGCCGCCGCCAGTTGCGCCTGCGGCTCTCGCCGAACTCCGGCAGCCGCTGCAGCTGGGACAGGCCGAGAGAGGCGTGCAGGTCGGTCGACTTCAGGTTGTACCCGACATGGGAGAACACGTACTTGTGGTCGTACCCGGCCGGCAGGGCCGCGAACTGCTGCGTGTAGCGCTTTCCGCAGGTGTCGCACTGGCCTGGCTCGCACCAGCAGTCCCGGCCCCAGTCCCGCAACGACTCCACCACCCGCGCCAGTTTGACGCTGTCGGTGGTGACGCAGCCGCCTTCACCCATGGTGAGATGATGCGCCGGATAGAAGCTCACGGTGCTGAAATCGCCGAACGTCCCGGTCAGCTGGTCCTGATAGGTGGAGCCGACCGCGTCACAGTTGTCCTCGACGAAGAACAATCCGTTCGCCTTCGCGAGCTCGGCCACCTCGGCGACCGGAAACGGGTTGCCAAGCGCATGCGCGATCATGATCGCTCGGGTGCGCGGGGAGATGGCCTCGGCCACCCGCTCGGCAGTGGTGTTGTACGTGCCCAGTTCGATGTCCACGAAGACCGGGATCATCTGGTTCTGCACGATGGGGTTCACCGTCGTCGGGAACCCGGCCGCGACCGTGATCACCTCGTCCCCCGGTTTCAGCCGGGCGTCGCCCAGTTCGGCCTGGGTGAGCGCGGTCAGCGCCAGCAGGTTGGCCGAGGATCCCGAGTTGGTCAGGTGCACCTTCCGGCGGTGCAGGGTCTTCGACAGCCGCCGCTCGAAGGTGGTCGCGCTGACGCCCGCGGCGATGCGCAGGTTCAGCGCGGCCTCGACCAGTGCGGCCCGGTCGTCCTCGTCCAGCGCGGCGCCCGACGGCATGACCAGCGTCTCGCCGGGCACGAACCGCCGCTCCTGCTCCCGGTCCCGGTGCAGCTTGCGGACCAGCTCAAGGATCAGGTCCTGGCCGTCACTCATCGCTTCCTCCCGGCAGTGCCACCACAGCGTCGCGCACCCGTTGCATCAGGTCGGCCAGCCGCAGGACCTCCTCGCCCTGCAGGTCGCCCTCGCGGCCGGTGCGCACGGCACGGACGAAAGTCGTGAGCACGTTGCCGAACTGGTCGTCCGGCGGCAGCGTGCGCCATTCCCGGCGGTCCTGCTGCTCGATCCGGATCACCGGGGCATGGCTCGCCGGCGGGGTGTACGCCCACTCCACGACGATCCGCCCGCTGCTGCCCCACAGCTCGTACGCCGACCGGTAGCCATGCTCCATCCCCCACGTGAGGTGGGCCGGCGTGCCGTCCGGACCGACGAGCAGCGCCGATCCGGACAGGTCGACGCCCAGCCGCCGGTCGCGGCGTGCCGTGGCCCCCACGACCTGGACGCCATCGCCGAGGTAGAGCAGAGCTGTCCGGACGGGGTAGACGCCGATCTCGGTGAGGGCGCCGCCGCCGACCGGGTGGTAGCGCATGTCCGTCGGCGGTCTGGGCGGGAACCCGAAGTCCGCGGTCAGTCCGCGGATCTCGCCGATCGTCCCGGCCCCGACGAGCTCGCGAACGGTGTGGTGCTGGGAATGCCGGGTGAACATCAGGCTTTCCATCAGCGTCAGGTCGAGTTGCTGGGCGAGCTTGACCAGCCGCTCGGTCTCGGCGAAGCAACCGGCCAACGGCTTCTCGCACAGCACGTGCAGACCTGCCCGCAGCGCGTGCTCCACCCACTCGGCGTGCAGCATCACCGGCAGTGGCACGTAGACGGCCTCGATGTCGTCGCGGGCAAGCAGTTCGTCGTATCCGGTGACCGGCTCGCAGGCGAACCGCGCGGCGAACCGCTCAGCCTTCGCGCGGTCCCTGCTGGCCACGGCCACAAGTTCGACGTCCGGGTGCGCGGCCATGCTTGCCAGCATTCGCCGCCACGCGATCGAGGCGCAGCCCAGAGTGGCCATCCGTACCGGGGCGGCCATCAGGTCACCAGGTCGCGGCGTCGGTTCAGGAACTCCTGGGCACTGCGCAGCGCACCCAGGTTGCGCTCGCCGCGCACCTCGGCGACGTGGTCCTTGGCCTGCTGGACGTCCCAGCCGCGCTTGGCGACGGCCTCGGGTTTGAGCAACTCGGTCTGCCCGGCCCTGGCCAGGACGCCGTCATTGGTCTGGGTGAAGCTGGTGTAGCCGTAGAGGGCCTGGTCGAGCGGGGGAAGCCCACCCATCTGCCGCCACACGATCCGATCCCCCGGCAGGCAGACCCGGGCCTGTTTGGTGGTGTGCACGGCGCCGCTGGGCACGCGCACCTGCATCTCGACGATCTGCAGGCCGGTCTGGTCCTCGCGGGTGTCCACCGACAAGCAGTGGGGGATGGTCTCCGGCCAGCGGTCGGTCCGGTAGAAGTAGTCGAAGACGTCGTCGAGGTCGCCATCGATGAGCAACTGGGCCTCGTAGAACACTTCCAGGTCGATCAGCTGCTGCCGCTGCTCGGCGACCTTCACCAGCTGGGCCAGCTGCCGCTCAGCGCCGTCGGACAGCATCTGCTGCGCGCCTGGCGGCTCACCGGCAGGCGTGAACTCATGCCGCAGCCGCACCTCGGTGCGGTCGTCGGAACTCGCCTTGAAGGACCATTCACCGCTCACCGCGGCCAGGCCCGGTGGCGGGGTCTCGTGCCGGAAGCCGATCCGGCCGGCCGCCGGGTCGAGCTCGCGGGCCACTTCGGACACTCGGATGGTGTCGCCGTCGACGATCCAGCGCCGGACCCGATCACCGTCGCGAGTGGACTCAAGAAGGGCGGTGTGCACCACGTTGCCGAAGAACCTGACAGCTTGGCTGATGTCGGCGACCAGGTCGTACACCTTGCTCGCGGACGCGGCGACCACCGCCGTGTGCACGGTTTCGGGCATGCGTCTGTCTCCTCTGCCCTGCACTTGCCGGGATAGGGAACTGTGTGACGTGACAGTCGCACCGTGCGCTCGAGGACGGCTCCAGACCGCCTCGACGGCGACGGCCGAGGCTTCGCCGCATGCAGAAACGACTACTGGGGCAAGGACTGACGGTCTCCGCGATCGGCTTCGGGACGCTGGCGCTGACCGGCGGCTACGGAGCGGCCGACGAACTGGAGTCGGCGGACACCATCCATGCCGCTCTGGACGCGGGCGTCACCATGATCGACACCGCGGGTTTCTACGCGGACGGAGCGGTCGAGCAACTGGTCGGCAAGTCGGTCGCGGGCCGCAGGGACCAGGTCGTGCTCGCCACCCGGGGCGGCGTCCGCGCCGCATCCACCGGTGGGCCACCGACCATTGTGGACGCGAGCCCGGCCGCGCTGCGGACCGCCTGCGACGACTCGTTGCGCCGGCTCGGCACCGACCGGATCGACCTGTACTACCTGGCGCGGGTGGACCCCAAGGTGCCGGTCGAGGACAGCACCGGGGCACTGGCCGAGCTTGTCGCGGCCGGTAAAGTACGGCACATCGGGCTGTCCGAGGCGCCGCCCGAGGACCTGCGCCGCGCCAGCGCGGTGCACCCGATCGCCGCGCTGGAAAGCGAGTACTCCTTGTGGGAGCGCCACATTGAGACAGCCGTCCTCCCGACGGCCCGCGAGCTCGGGGTGCCGCTTGTGGCCCATACCCCGCTCGGCAAGGGCATGCTGGCTGGCGCGGTGACCGGGCACGCGAGTCTCGGCCGCGGCGACCACCGCCGCAACCATCCCCGGTTCCAGGCCGGGAACCTGACGTACAACCGCGGCCTGGTCGACGAAGCGGCCGCCATCGCGGCCGACCTGGACATCACGGTGGCCCAGCTGGCGCTCGCCTGGCTACTGGGACGCGGCACGGACATTCTGCCGATTCCCGGCACCCGCCGCCGCGCCCATCTGGCCGCCAATGTGCGAGCCTGCGAGATCACCCTCGATCCGGTGCATACCGCGCGGCTCGACGAGATCTTCGCACCCGGCCGCGCCGCGGGCGACCGCCACCGGGCGTCATAGATCCAGCAGGGCGACCGCTCGCGCCCAGCCCGCCCCGGCCCTGGCCAGCTTGACCGGGAAGCAGGCGACGGTGAAGCCGGTGGGCGCGGGCAGTTGGTCCAAATTGGACAGTCGTTCGATCTGACAGTACTCCCGGTCCCGCCCGGCGAAGTGAGCAGGCCACAGACCGGCGCGGTCACCGGTGGCCTGCCATTGCTCGACGATAAAGGGAAACGGCGCGTCGAGGCTGAACGCGTCGGTCCCGATGACCTTCACTCCCTTGTCCAGCAACAGGTGCACGGCCGGTCCAGTCAGCCCGGCGAAGTCGGTGAAGTACTTCGGTGTGCCCACGTGCCGGTCAGCGCCGGTGCGCAGCAGCACAATGTCACCGGGGCTGATGTCGTGGCCGATCCGGTCGAGTTCGGCCGCGATGTCATCGCGGTCGATCAGGCCGGGACCGTCGCGGTACAGGTCGAGCAGCACGCCGGGAGCGAGAAACCAGTCGAGCGGCATCTGGTCGATGGTCCGGGGCGGGTCCGGAGAGTAGGACGCGGTGGAGCCGTAGTGGGCCGGAGCGTCCACATGGGTTCCTGTGTGGACGGTCAGAGTGAAGGTGTCGTTGTTGAGGAACTCACCGCCGGGCAACATCTCCGGGTCGAAGTCGATGCCAAGGTGCTCCCGCAACTCGGACGCCATGTGCCGGGCGCCCTCGGCCGGGCTCATCGGCTCGTGCCGCACCGGGTCCGGTTCCCAGAAGGTGGCGTCCACAGGGGACGACAGATCGATCAGACGCACCGAAACGACTCCTTCAGACGAAAAGGTCACTGGCTATGCGTAGGTCTTTGTTGCCGTAGGCGATGTGCCGCAGGATCTTCGGGTACACCGGCGTGCGCGCGAGCACACGCGCCATCGCAGGCCGGACGCGGGACGCCACCCGGCCGGAGCCGAGCATCGCCTTGCTCTGCAAGGCCTGCGTGCGAAGGACTTTCGCGATGTCACGCCGTCGCGGCACGGTGAAGGCGTCCAGCGCGGCCGCGCGGAGATCACCGACGGCCAGCGCCCCGACCAGCACGGGATGCAACGCGACCGCGTCCTGGATAGCGAGGTTGATGCCCTGCGCCCCGAGCGGACTGTGAGTGTGCGCCGCGTCCCCGATGAGCACCAGGCCGTCCTCAGCCCAATGCCGGGCCGTCGCAGCGAACACGTCGAGCAGGGTCAAGTCGGCCAGGCGCCGGATGGTCCGGACGATCTGCTCGGCGTACTCCGGCACCGCCGCGCACAGCCGCTCCCGCACGTGGTCGAAACCCTGTGCCGCCAGGTCACTGTAGCCCTTGTGCGGGATCGTCCAGCCGAGCTGCACCTGGTCGGGGTATGACCGATAGCTGAGCACCGGACTGCCATCCGCCTTGTGAATCCGCACGTTCGGCTCACCCATGCCGGGTAGCCGCAACCACAGGACGTCGTGGGCGAACATGTCCAGCCGCTGCCATGGAATCCCGGCGAGCGAGCGCACCTTCGAGTACCGGCCATCCGCACCGACCACGCACCGCGCCCGCACGGAGAACCCGGTCCCGGCGACACCGATGACCCGGCCGGTACCGTCCCGGCGGAGTTCGGTCACCCTGCTGCCGGGACGGTGGTCGAAACCGTTGTGCTTCCCGCATTCCTCCAGCAGCTGGGCCAACACGTGCCGCTGCGGAATGCTCAGCAGATGGTCGTATGGGGCGGGCAGGGCCGCGTAGTCGATGTCGAGCAGGGTCCGGTCCGCGTCGACGAGCTGAAACCGGCGGTGCGGATGACAGCCACGTGCCTTCGCGCCTGCCAGCACACCCAGGGCATCGAGCAACGCCATGCCACCGGGCTGCAGGATCTCTCCACGGTACTCCCGGTCGAGGGACCGGCTGCGTTCCAGTACACACACCCGCACACCGGAACGTGCCAGCAGGAGGGCGAGAGTGAGTCCGGCCGGACCGCCACCGACGACGCACACGTCGGTGTTCACTTCGCTCATTGCCACAGTCCGAGACCGCCGTCGACCGTGATGACCTGTCCCTGGATGAACCCGGCCTCGGCGGTGCACAACAGGGCGACCACCCCGGCCACATCTTCGGGTGTGGTGAGCCGCCCGGCCGGTGTGGCCGCCGCCAACGCGGCCGCCGCCCCCGGATTGGGCGTGTCAGGTCCTTTGTCCAGTTTTGACGTGGACACCGCGTTGACCGTGATCCCCCGCGGCGCCAGCTCCACCGCGAGATACCGGACCATGCTCTCCAGTGCCGCCTTGGCGATGCCGTGCGCCCCGTAGCCTCGTATCACCGAGTGCGCCCCGGAACTGGACACCGCGATGAGCCGCCCCGCCGCAGAGGTCATCGCCTTCGCCGCGCACAGCAACGGATGCAGTGCGAGGCGCAGATCGACCGCCAGCACGTCCTGCGGCGTGTTCAGCATCGCCGTGGGCCGCCAGGCGTTCGCTGCGTTGTGCACGAACACGTCCACCCGCCCGCGCAGCGTCGCGACCTCGTCGATCAGCGCGGTCATCGCCTCGGGGTCGGACGCGTCGCCCCGGTGGAAGGTGATCGAGCCGGGTTGCTCGGGAAGCGGCGACCGCTGGTGGATGGCGTGCACGTAAACCCCGCCCGCGGCAAGTCTGCGCGCGACGGCGAGCCCGACGCCGCGGCTGCCACCGGTGACAATGGCCACCTTGCCGGCAAGCCCCCACGTCCCGGCCGTCACCCCGGCCGGTCGGCCCGCGGTCACATCAGTCGTCACCCTCGGCCCCCAGCGCCCGGTTCCATGCCACATGCACAACGGTTTCCGTGCGTACGGCCGCGGCCGCGGCGAGCGCCGCGAACTCCGGTGTGCCCGCTGCCTTGTCGAAGGCGGCCGGATCCCACCAGTAAGCCAGCCCGTAGTACGTTCCGGGTTCCTGGAACGACCGGTTGAGATCGGCGTAGCCGAACCCGTAGGTGTCGGCGATCACCTTGGCGTACCTGTCGAACGCGGCCTCGAACGCGAGGGGGTCGCCGGTCGTGAACGTGCACACCTGCATCAGCGGCACATCGAACTGTGCGCGCTCACCGGCGGCCTCGCCGGCGTTCACCCGCCGGACGTTCTTGCACAGCACCACTTCGGCTTTCTCCAGCAGGCCACGCATGACCGTCTGGTGGGACCGGAACTCTTCGGACGTGGTGACCGCGAGAAACGTGTCCTTCGAAGTCCACCAGCCGAAGTTCAGGTACACCCGTGGGTCGTCGGCGAGCCGGACTGCCTGGTGGGCACCGAATCCGTCCCGGGCCCGCATGTACTCCACGTGCTCCAGGAAGAAGGCCTCGAACGCGGCCGGGTCGTCCCTGGTGGTGAAACGCGCGACGGCGGTAACGAGGTTGTCCAGGTCCTCGGCGGTCTTCTCGGCCATGGTTCTCCTTGAGATCAGCTCGGCGCGCAGCGCGCGGCGGGACAGCTTGCCGTTGGTGGTGCGAGGGATCGCCCCGACCACCTCGAAATGCCGGACCCTCTGGTAGTAGGGCACCCGCATGGCCAGATGGGCTTCGAGATCGTCGACGGCCGCACCGTCCTGCAGGACGACGAACGCGGCCGCGTACGCGCCGCTGAACTCGTCGGGGTAGTCCACGACGGCGCAGTCGCGCACGCCGGGACATTCGCTCAGCACTCGCTCTACTTCGGACGGTGAGACCAGGTAGTTGTCGCACTTGAAGACGTCCTTGATCCGGTCGACCACGACGAGCCTGCCATCGTCGTCGAGCCGGCCGATGTCGCCGGTGGCGAACCAGCCCTCGTCGTCCACTCCGCTGTCGTGCTCGCTGTAGCCGAGCATGACCTGCGGGCCCCGCACCTGGATCTCGCCTTCGGCGCCCGCGGCGACCGGCTCGCCGGTGCCGGGGTCGACGATGCGGCACTCGGTGTCGGCGACCGGGCGCCCTACCGTGCCCACCGCGGGATCCAGCGGCGTGGCCGAATGGGTCAGCGGTGAGGTCTCGGCCAGCCCGTATCCCTGGAACACCGGTATGCCGAAGTGATCGGCCAAAGTGGACGCCGCGGCCGGGGCGAGCGCGGACCCGCCGGAGGCGATCGCCCGGACGGTGGTCAGCCGCAACTCGGGCAAGCGGGGGTGGCCGGCCAGTTTGGTCAGTCGCATCGGGATGCTGTAGTAGTGCGTGGCTCCGGCCGTGTTCGCCAGCTCGACCGCCTTGACCACATCCCATTCCTGGCACAGCACCTGGGTCGCGGCCGCGTGCACGGCCGAGTTCAGGTGCATCAGGTGGTATTTGGGCAGATGGTTGAGCACCACGGAGGTTTCGTCCACCAGGTGCGCGACGGCGGTCTGGGCGGCGTTGACCACCAGGTTCGCCTGGGACAGCCGGCACCCTTTGGGAGGCCCCGTGGTGCCGCTGGTGAACAGGACGCACGCGGTCCGCGCCGGCGGCACGGGCTCGGTTCGCGAGATGTCGTAGGCGGCCACGAGGTCGTCGAGTGTGCGCACCGCGCCTGCCTGGGCGGCAGGGCCAGGACCGATCAGGATGGCCTCGGCCAGCAATGGCAACCGGTGCGCGATGCGGCGGACACGTTCGAAAAGCACATCGGTCACGAACACCAGCCGTGCCTTCGAGGTGACCAGCAGATGCTCCAGCTCGTGCTCGGTGAGCAACGGATTGAGGGGCGCGACGGTCTTGCCCGCCCGGATCGCACCGTGGAAGGCGACGGCGAAATCCGGGTGCAGCGGTGACGCGAGGGCGATCACGTCAGGTTCCGTGCCCAGCAAACGAACCAGCGCCGTCGCGGCCGCCGAGACACTCGAATCGAGCTCGGCGAACGTCACGTCCCCGTAATGGGCACGCAGTGCGACCCCGTCCGGGCGCCGCGCCGCCGCGGCCGACACCAAGCCGTCCACGCTCGACGGCAGGGACTCAGCCACGGCCTGCTCCCGTGACGTGTGCGGACGCCGCATTGAGCGTGGCAAGACTGTTGGCGCCCAAGGCCGACCGGATCAGCTCACCGGCCTGCGCGAGCCCGGCGTCCGGCCCGAGAACCGTGCCGACCGCGTCCGGGTTGATCCGCACCTGATGCCGGGACACGGCCACGACCTCGTCGCCGTCCTGCCGCAGCAGCCACCTTCCGGCGTGGGCCGCCATGAGCGCGGGTGTTTCGGTCTGCTTGTAGGCGATCCTCGACGGAGCCGTGCAGATCCGGACAGACGAGGTGGTGTGCACACCGCCGTCCTTGGTACGGGTGTTCATCCGCATCCGCTGCACCCCTTGCGGGTCCTCCACGAGGTCCATACTGTCCACGTGCGACAATCTGGTCGGCCATTCCGCCGCCCGGTAAAGGAAGTCGTACATCTCCTGCAGCGGCGTCGATGTCCGTACCTCGTCGGTGAAGTCGAGGAACGCCCCCGCCGGCGCCGCCACCGCGGCCGCGAGCGCGGCCAGTTCCGCATGGCTGTTCGTGTCGACGGCCTTGGCGATCCAGGCGAGCGCCTCCTCATCGTCGCCCAGCGCGCGGAAGTCGTGTGTGAGCGACACTTCCGTACGGTCCCCGGCCGGGGTGAGCACCCACTCACCGCCCATCTCCGCCACCGGCGGCGCGGACAGCTCCTGCAGGAAACCGATCCGCAGCGCGCCGGGGTCCAGGGTCCGCCGGGACACCCAGGTCTTGACGGTGCCGTTGGCCAGAGCGCACAGCCGGATACGTTCTTTGCCATCGTGCAAGGAAAGCCGCTCGGCGTCGATGGTCGGCCCAAAGGTCGCCGGCCACAGCGTTACGTCGGCGAGCAGTTCGTACACCGACTCGGCCGCGGCCGGGACGGTCACCCGGTGTTCGACGTGCATGGACTGCCTCTCTCCGGAGATGTTCAGTAGTTGCCGAGGCCGCCGCAGATGTTGACGGCCTGGGCGGTGACCGGACCAGCGTCGTCGGAGACCAGGTAGGCGACCATGGCGGCCACCTCCTCGGGCGCCGTGTAGCGACCGAGCGGGATCTTGGCCTCGAACCGCTGCAGCACGGCGTCCTCGGTGATCCCCCAGTGCGCCGCGTACCCTTGGCGAACCCGTTGCGCCATTGCCGTTTCCACGTAGCCCGGACACACCGCGTTCACGGTGACACCGGTCTTGGCCAGTTCCAGGCCGACGGCTTTGGTGAAGCCGACCACGCCGTGCTTGGACGCCGAGTACGGCGCGCCGAGCACGACGCCCTGTTTGCCGCCGGTGGATGCGATGTTCACGATCCGGCCCCACCCCCGCTCGATCATCCCGCCCGCGCCGAGCACCTGGCGGGTCAGCAAGAACACGCTGGTCAGGTTGGTGGCTAGCACGTCGTTCCACAGCTCGTCGGTCAACTCGGCCGTCACCCCGCCGCCGCTGCGGCCCGCGTTGTTGACCAGCACGTCGATCCGCCCATACCGCGCCACAGCCTCGTCGACGAGTTGCGCGACGGAATCCGCGGACCGCACGTCACACGCCGCACCTGCGACGTCCATTCCCTTTTCGCGCAGGCGATCGACGGTCGAGTTCACGTCGTCCTTGCTGCGGGCGCAGAGGAATACGGCATGCTGCCGCTCAGCGAGTGCCGTCGCCGAGGCGAGTCCTATCCCACTGGTGGCACCGGTGACCAGGGCGACCCGTTTGTCCCCGCGCACACTCATCTTTGTTTCCTTCCTGTCGGCCTGCCGGGGCAGCGTCCGCCCGGCCGGTCGAGACCCGGTGGACGAACGCTCGACCTGAGTTTCCAGCCGTCATCGACCGGCCATTGAGAGCGGGCGAAGAGCCTGTCGGCGAACGAAAGGAGAACACCGATGACTGACTTGCCGGAACTCTCGGTCCGCCGGTTCTACGCGCGCCAGATGCACCTACTCGATGACGGTGATGTCACCGGCTGGGCTCAGACCTTCACCGAGACGGGTTCCTTCGCCTCGAACGCCATGCCAGCCGCGGTGGCCGGCCGGGACGCCATCGCGAAAGCCGCTGGCGAGACCACGGCGGCCCTCGCGAGGGACAAGCTCCGGCGCAGGCACTGGATCGGGATGCTCGCGATCACGGCCGGCGACGACGACACCGTCCGGGTGCGCAGCTACGCGCTGGTGATCCAGACCCCCATCGGTGGCACGCCCACCGTACTGGCCAGCACCACGTGCGACGACCTGCTGGTCGCGCACGGCGACGACTGGCTGGTCGCCGACCGGGTGATCGCCCGGGACGATCTTGACGGAGTTTCCCCATGACCATCGCCCCGCTGGCCCAGTCCGACAGCGGTATTTGCTCCCCCGATCCCTATCCACCGCTGCGGCGGTTACGGTCGACCGCGCCCCTGGTGCGCGTGCGGACCAGTTTCATGGGCGAGGTGTGGGTGGTCGCCCGCCACGACCTCGCCCGGCGGTTGCTGGCCGATCCCCGCTTCAGCCGCAGACGGGCCGACGACGGCGATGTGGCCGCGGTCGACTCCGATCCGCCGGACCACACCCGCATCCGTGGCCTGATCCGCAAGGCGTTCACCTACCGGCGGATCGAGCAACTGCGGCCGTGGCTCGAACGAACCGTCGAGGAGATGCTCGACGACATCGCGCCCCATGGGCACGCGGACATGCTGGAGGCACTGGCGTATCCACTCCCCATCGCGGTCATCTGCGAGCTGCTGGGCGCACCCGCCGCCGACCGCCGGGACGTGCGCAGCCGTACCGAGAAGATCCTCGCCGGCGAGGTGGCGGAGAACCGCGAAGAGGTCTACGACCGGACCAAGCAGTACATCGAGAAGCTCATCGCGGACAAACGTGCACACCCTGGTGACGACCTGATGAGCGCGCTCATCGCGGCCAGGGACGGCGACGCCCGGCTCAGCGAACCCGAACTGGTGGAGCTGGGGATCGCCTTGATCGCCGCGGGCTATGCGACGACGACGAATCTCATCGGCAACGGCATCCACACCCTGCTGACCCATCCCGGCCAGTTCGCCCTGCTGCGTCGGTACCCCAAGCTGATCCGGTCGGCGGTCGAGGAGTTCCTCCGGTTCGAGAGCCCGTTCAGCGCGGCGGGCCAGATCGCCAGGCAGGACATGGAGATCGACGGCATACCGATCGCCGAGGGCGACGTGGTGCTGGTGTCGTTCGCCGGGGCCAACCGCGATCCGGCGTGCTTCACCGATCCCGATCAGCTCGACATCACCCGCGATCCCAACCCGCACCTGGCCTTCTCACACGGCATCCACCACTGCGTCGGCGCTCCGCTGGCCAGGCTGGAGGCCGAAGTGGCGATCTCGGCCGTGGTCCGCCGGTTTCCCGATCTGCGCCTCGATGGTCCCGCCGAGTGGCGGGCGAACATCATGCGCGGCCTGCACACGCTGCCGGTACGGTTCGAGGTGGCCGCGCGATGAAGGCTCTCGTGCTCGCGGGCGGCAGTGGCACACGCCTGCGGCCGTTCAGCCACTCCATGCCCAAGCAGCTGTTCCCGGTGGCCGGCAAACCGGTGCTGCTGCACTGCCTGGAGAACATCCGGCAGGCCGGTATCCGCGAGGTCGGCCTGGTGGTCGGCGGCAGGCACGAGGAGATCCGCGCGGCCGTGGCAGCGTGCGGGCTCGACCTGTCGATCACGTACATCCCGCAGGCCGCGCCCCTGGGCCTGGCGCACTGCGTGCTGATCGCCAGGCAGTTCCTCGCCGACGAGGACTTCGTGATGTACCTGGGCGACAACGTGCTCGCCGAGGGGATCGCCGATCTCGCCGAACGGTTCCGGGCCTGTCCGGCGCAGGCGCAGATCACCGTCACCAAGGTCGCCAACCCACAGGAGTACGGCGTGGCCGAGGTGGACCATGACGGGCGCGTCATGCGGCTGACCGAGAAACCCCGCACTCCGGCGACGGATCTCGCGGTCATCGGCGTCTACTTCCTCACTCCGGCCGTGCATGAGGCGGTCCGGCGTGTCCAGCCGAGTGCGCGCGGCGAGCTGGAGATCACCGACGTGTTGCAGGATCTGGTCACGCAGGGGGCGGACGTGCGCGCCGAGGTGTTCTCGGGCTACTGGAAGGACACCGGCAGTATCGAGGACGTCCTCGATTGCAACCGGGTCCTGCTGGACGCCATACCGACGGCCAACCTGGGTGCGGTGGACGGTACGAGCCAGGTGACCGGGCCCGTGGTGGTCGAAGCGGGGGCGCGGATCCTCAACTCCCGGGTCGTCGGCCCGGTGACGATCGGCGCGGAGACCGTGATCGTCGACAGTGAGATCGGCCCCTACGTCTCGGTCGGGGCACGGTGCCGGCTCGGCCGGGCCGGTATCACCGATTCGATCGTGCTGGACGACGCCCGCGTACACGACGTCCGGGAGCTGCGCGGCTCGATCGTCGGCCGGTCGGCCGAGGTGACGAGCTCGGGGACCACCAGGCGCCGGGTCATCCTTGGTGATCACTCCAGCATGCGGATCCCTTGACCCTGGTGGCCCTGGGAGACAGGCACCAGTCCGGTCCCTGTCTCCCAGGGGCGAGTCAAGCCGCGCTGTCGTCCACCGTGGATACCCTGGCTGCCGGTTCCTGGCGTCCCCGTAACGATCTCGCGGCCACGCCAAGAAGCGACGGCAGCAGATAGTCTGGCTCGGCGGGCTCGTCCTGCTCGGTTCGCAGGACCAGCAACTGCGCGTCCAGCAACTGTTCCAGGACCGCCTCCGCATGGATCCTGCTCAACCCGAGCGTCTGTTCCACCGCACTGGCGCGCAAGGTGGTCATCCGGCGGGACGCGAGGAGATGAAACGTGTCCCGGGCGACGGGGCCGAGCCGGGCGCAAGTGGTCCGTACGCTGCGCAACAGCTCGCTGCCGAATTCACCGAACTCACCGAACTCGCCGAACGGGTCGCCGCTGGTCGCGAACCGGTTGGTGAAATGCTCGACCGCGCCGGCGGGTTTGCCGCTCAGCCGCGACGCCACGGCCCGGACGGCCAACGGCCAGTGGTCGCACAGTTCCGCCAGCTGCTTCGCCGAGGCCAGCTCGGCGTCCACGATCTGTGCGCCCACGATCTTCCTGAGCAGTTCCACGCTCTCGTCCACAGTGAACGAGCCGAGCTGGACCACGTGTGCCCCGCCGGCCACGTTCAGCCGCATCCGGCTGGTGATCAGCATCGTGCAGCCTTTGCCCGCCGGTTGCAGTGCCCGCAGTTGCGCGGCGGTGTCGACGTCGTCGAGGACGACCAGCACCCTGCGGTCGGCCGTCCACGTACGGTACATCGCGGCGAGCTCCGCCACTCTGACCGAGCTGGGCGGCTCAGCTATGCCACAGGCGCGCAGCATCCTGCGCAGGACGGTCTCGATGGCGTTCGGCTGGCCTGCCACTGTGCCGAGCTCTTCGTAGAACTGCCCGTCCGGAAAAAAAGGGCGCAACCGCCGCGCCGCGTGGATGGCGAAGGTCGTCTTCCCGATGCCCGGCGGGCCGACCACTTCGATCAACGGCACCTGCGCGGCCGTGTCGGCGCGGGTGAACGGTGCGGTCAGCGCGGCGAGCTCCGCGCCTCGGCCGACGAAGTCCGCGATCTCGGCCGGCAGCTGGGCGGGCGCCCGCGACAGCTGCACACTTCCCTTGGGCGTCGCGGGCTCGTCGATCAGGGACGCCTCGTCGGTGAGGATCGAGTAGTGCAGGTCCTGCAGCTTGGCCGCGGGTTCGAGGCCGTACTCGGCCACCAGCCGCTGCCTGGTCCGCTGGTACGTGTCCAGGGCGGCGGTCCGCTGTCCGGAACGCACCAGCGCGAGCATGAGCTTGGCGACGAACCCTTCGTGCGTCGGGTCGGTCTCCACCAGCGCCCGCAGCTCGTCGAGCAACACGTTGTGCCGCCCGAACTGCAGGTTGATCCCGAGCCACATGTCCAGCGCGGACCGGTGCATCTCCTCCATCCGGTGCACCTCGGCGGACAGCACCGGGCCGACAGTCACGTCCGCGAGGACCGGGCCCGTGTACAGCGCGAGGGCCTCGGAGAGCTTGGCCTCGGCGTCCTCCAGCAGGTTGAGCCGGTAGTCCGTGGTGGCACGGGCCACAAGGCTGCCGAACTGCCTGACGTCCAGCCAGTCGTCCGGTCCGAGCCGCAGTTCGTAGCCGGACGGCCTGGTGAGCACCGCGGTGCCCTCGCCCGGGCCGCTCTCCGCCCGGTCGTAGGCCAGGCCAAAGTGCCTGCGCAGGTGGTAGATGTAGGTGTGCATCGTGGTACGGGCGCTGCGCGGCGGACTGTTGTCCCACAGCTCCTGGACCAGGCGCTCACATCGGATGATTCGGTTTGCGTCGAGCAGCAACAGGGCCAGCACCCGTCGCGGCATTCGTGCGGTCGGCGTAATGGACGTGCCGCCGCCAGTGTGAACCTGTAACGAATCGAACAGCTTAAAACGCATCGGTTCCCCCTGAACCAGAATTGCCTTTTCGTCTCACGCGGCCCCCCATGACCACGAAGCGGAGCAGCTTCACTGCGAACTGTCATGAACTGCGCTCGCTGCAATTGATTGAACCATCTACTACAACCGCACATCACGACAAGATCTGTTCACGTACTCAAGCCGGGACGATGTTACCCAAACGAACAGGGAACTGGTCAAGTCCCTGTTGGCGTGACTTGTTGATCTTGTTGATTGGTGCGGTGCCTGCTGATCGGCGTCCGTCCTATGACGAGCTTGCTGTTCTTGTCGTGCGGCAGGCCGAGGGTGGTGCTGGGCCAGTCAGGCCGGCGACGCGCTCGTGGACATGCGGAAGCTCGTCAGCGAGGCGATCACGACCAGCGCTGACACCGACGACCTCGACGCTCTGGCCACGCAGACCCGGCTCTACCGTTCGGCCGCGCGGATCGGCATGCCCCAGACCGCCGCATATTCCGACAAAGGTGACGAAGAAAACACAACGCGCTGGCCCGCATGATCAAGCTGCGGCGGAAAGTGTCCGGCTGGCTACGCTCCCCCCACCGGAGCCGCACAGTTCTGCGCGATACGCAGCTACCTGCCCACAGCCGCGAAACACGGCAAACACTTCCTCGAAGTCCTCGTCATGCTCGCCGAGGGCGACCCTGGCTGCCCGCACATTCGTAATCACCAGCGACGATCTGACCAGTTAAACAAATATTTGTCTGTATTGACCGTTCTCTCAGCCCGTCATCTGAAAAGATCACCGCCTTTCAGACCAACGTACCACGGTATCCGGCGCAGCGATAACCAAACCGCCAGCGGTCGCGCCCCAGTGCAAGTGAGGACATCAAAGCGGAATGTTCGTCCGCGTCCCCCGGGCCCGGTCAGCGGCGGCGGGCCCGGCCAGCCGGTATCGGGCGGGAGCGGGCTTGATGTGTCGTCGACGACTCCGATCGCCCGCCGGACGCCGCCCACGTCGTCCTCGTACACGACTCCGACAGTGTGCCCGGCTAGCCGGGTCAGCGCTGTCACCACGTTCGGTGCCCATTTCGCAGGCAGTTCCTCGAAAACGGGACCTGTCCCATCGCACCGCCCATCGCCGTCGGGTCAAGCGATCCGGCGTTCACCAGGTGTACCAGGCAGGCTTGCGGAGTGCGTGGATCCGTGTCCCGGTCAGCGCCACTCGCGAGTGGCGCTGACGGATGGGTGGAAAGGGTCATCGGTGGCTGCGCCCCTGTCTGCTAGGGTCACCGGAATCTCGAGGCGCAGCGTTTCAGCGAACTCTCGAAAACGGGTTGAGGGGCGCTTGACCCGGGCAAAGGCAAGATCACGCCAGGCGAGGCCAGTTCGCACGCCCCACCCGCAGATGATCACTCAAGGTCACATCGTCGTCACAGTAGATGATCTTGCCCTTGCCCTGCGCTTGACCGCGAGTCAGCTCGCCGGGTCACCGCCGTCGGCGCTGGGCATGGCTTGAGTGCGGCGCTGGCGCATCTCGGCCGCCTGCTCGGCGGGCAGCGCGTTCATCGCTTCCTCGCGTTTGCGTCCCATCTCGGCCAGCTCCTCGTCGCTGAGGCGCCCCATCCTGTCCGCGCGCTCCTCGGCCATCTTGGCCACCTGCTCGGGTGTGAACGGCTGGTCCATACTGATCATCTCCTCTATGAGCTGGATGAATTCGGTCACCGATGGCTTGGCCGTGCGGTCGAGCGCGCCGAGTATTCCGAGGAGCCGCGTACGAACTTGTCTCGATTTCTCGATGCGGTCCTCAAGCACGTGAAGCTGCCGCCGGATCAAATCGCGTGGATCGTCGACAATCCGACCGAGTGTCGTGCGTATCTCGTCAAGTGAGAGGCCGAACCCGCGCAATGCGATGATCCGGTGCAAACGACGAATGTCCTCGTCCGTATACGTCCGATGACCGGCCGATGTCCGGGATGAGGGCACGAGCAGACCGAGCCGATCGTAGTGGTGCAGTGTGCGCACAGTGATTCCGGTGACACGGGCCAGCTCGCCGATCCGCCACTGTTGCTTCCGCTCCGCCACCGTTCCTCCCCGTGTGTGCTTCCGACGCTAGAACCTGACGTCGGGTCAGGGTCAATGCCGATCTCGCTCAGGTTCACAGGCGGGCCTCAATCCGCCGCCGCGTCTCGTCACACCAGCCGAGCATGGCGTCGGCCAGCCGCAGAGTCAGGTCGTAGGCGATCATGTGCGAGTCGTGCGGGGCGACGAACTGTTCGCTCTCGGCGATGAACGACGCGAGGCCGTCCCGCTCCCGCTGCCACACCTTGGCCTCCCGGTCCAGCACCTCGAGCGCGTCCTTGGCCGACAGGGCGAAGGTGAGCAGGAAAGCCCGCAGGTAGACCTCACTGCGCATGGTCCGGTCCGGTTCGACCTCCACCAGCCAGTGCCGCAGCTCGCCGCGACCGGCCGGGGTGAGCGCGTAGGTGCTCCGGTTGCGGGGTCCTTGCGCGCTGACCTCGATCTTGCCGCTCGCGGCGAGTTTCGACAGCACCGGGTAGAGCTGGGGATTCTGCGCGTGCCAGACCCGCGGCAGCGTCTGCTCGAAGTGCTTGGCCAGCTCGTAGCCGCTGGCCGGGGCGACGCTGAGCAGCCCAAGCACCGCGTGTTGCAGAGACAAGTCGACCTCCGTCTTCGCCAAGCCTGACATCTATGATTCTATATATAGAGTTCTACATATGAGCAAGGAGTGATCATGACCTCACCCGAGGGGGGCGAGCAGACAGCTCCCGCTGACAGTCTCCGCGCCCGCATCGCGCAGCTGACGCCGCCGACCCAGCACACGGTGATCATTGTCGCCATCCTGGTGATGTTCCTGGGGCTGCTGGACACCACGGTCCTCGGCACCGCGCTGCCGCGTATCGTTGAGCAGCTGCGCGGCGACCAATCCCTCTACACCTGGACCGTCACCGCCTACCTGCTTGCCTCTATCGTGAGCACACCGCTGTACGGCCGCTACGCCGACCTACGCGGCCGCAAGCCCATGCTGCTGCTCGGGCTCATCCTGTTCCTGGCCGGGTCGGTCGGGAGCATGCTCGCTCAGTCCATGCCCGAACTGGTCATCTTCCGTGGCGTGCAAGGACTTGGCGCAGGCAGCCTGATGACCGTCGTAACCTCGTTGATGTTCGACGCGTTCCCCATGAAGCGCGTCGCCAAACTGCAGGCCTTCATGGGGACGATGCTGACGGTGACGGTCATCGGGGGCCCGTTCCTCGGCGGCCTGATCACCGACTACCTGGGGTGGCGGGCCATCTTCGGGCTCAACCTCCTCTTCGGCATCCCGGCGCTCGCGGTACTGGCCTGGCTGCTGCCGTCCTTCCGCCCGCCCCGGCGGCAGGGCGGCCGGACCGACCTTGCCGGTGCCGTTCTGATCGTGGTCGGGCTCGCCCTGATCATGCTGGGGCTGACCGAGAAGAGTCAGGTCACAAGCCGTCAGCCGGCCGAGTGGACCAGCCCGCAAGTCGGTGGCCTGCTCGCCGGTGGCGTCGTGGCTCTCGTGCTGTTCGTGCTGGTCGAACGGCGTGCGTCCACCCCACTGGTTCCCCTGCGGCTGTTCCGGTCCAGGACGTTCTCGGCCGCGCTGGCGACCGGCCTGTTCTTCTCGGTCACCATGCTGCCCACCGGGGTGTTCCTGCCGTTGTACTTCCAGCATGTGCGCGGCCTGTCACCCGCGGAGTCGGCGTTGTGGATGATTCCGTCGTTGGTGGCCATGATCGGCGGCAACCGGATCAGCGCCCGCCTCGTGCTCTACCCGGGCAAGGCGCGGTGGGTGCTGCTGAGCGGCGCGGTCCTGGTCACCATCGGCTCGGTGTTGTTCACGATGATCTCGGCCGGCACGCCGCTGGTACTCGTCACGGCGTTCGCCCTGGTCCGAGGACTCGGCCTCGGCCCGTCGATGGCGGCCATCTCCATCCTCACCCAGAACGCGGCCCCGCAGCAGGACGTGGGCACGGCCATGTCCAGCGGCAACATGTTCAAGTCCGTCGGTCAGATGCTCGGCCTGGCGGTGGCCGCGACGATCTTCGCTCACGTCCAGGCCACAGAGAACGGCGCGTTGAGCGACGGGATCACCACGGCGATCGCCATCGTCGGCGGGGTCGGCGGGGTGCTGGCCGCGCTCGGCGCGTTGTTCATTGAGGACCTGCCCATGCGGCATCTGCGTCCCAGCAAGCCCGCAACCGCCAGTCGCTGAGGCCGCCCAGCGGACTTCGAGCACACGTCGAGCAAACGGCGGCAGACTGCCGTCATCCCAGCACACAAGGAGTGCCATGAACGACATCGCCACTCACTACGGGCAGATCGCCAAAATCGTCGACTCGAACCCGGTGGAGGACCTGCCCGCCGTACTGACGGCTGAGGCAGGTGGGACGGACGCGGTCCTCGACACCGTCTTCGCTGTCTGGGTCCAGCGCATCGATCCCGCCCGGACAGGCGACATGGATGCCGACATCCAGTTCGACATCGGTACTGAGGAGGGTGTCAAGTCCTACGTGATGGCGTTGCGGCCCAACAGCTGCGAAGGACGGCGGGGTTCCGTGGACGCCCCCCTGTCCACGATCACCGTGGGGCTGACGGACTTCCTGCTGCTGGTGACCGGCAACGTCACCGGCGCCTCGCTCGGGATGACCAACAGGATGCGCACCAGCGGGGACACATCCGTGGTGATCAAGATGAAGAACTGGTTCGCTGCCCCGTAGCGAGAGGAGGCCGCAATGCGTTGGGACAGCTTGTATGTAGCTGGTGTGGGTACGTGGCTGCCGGAACCGCTCCCGGTGGCGGCGGCCGTGATCGAAGGGAAGGTTGACGAGGCCCGGGTCGAGGAACTCGCGTACAAGTCCGTGCTCGTGGCCGACGAGCTGAGCCCACCGGAGATGGCGGTGCGCGCGGCCGATGTCGCGATCGGCCGCGCGGGCATCCCGCGTGACGAGTACTCGGTCGTACTGCACAACACCAGTTGGTATCAAGGACATCCGATGTGGCCGTCAGGCAGCTATGTGGGCCGCCACTCGGTCGGGGCACACGTGCCGTGCTTCGAGATCCAGCAGCGGTGCAACGGGGCACTGGGCAGCATCGAACTCGCCGGCGCCCATCTGGCATCGGGGATCTCCACCGGCAGCGCGGCTTTGCTCACCACCGGGGACAGGTTCGTGGCCCCGGCGATCGACCGCTGGCACTGCCACCCACAGAGCGCGGTCGCTGACGGCGGAACCGCCGCCGTCCTGTCGGCAGTCGGCGGTTTCGCCCGCGTGGTGGCCACTTCGACAGCCGTCGACAACACCTTGGAACAAGTCAACCGCGGTCTGCGCCCCTTCAGCGAGCTGCCGCCGGACCCGGCCGAGCCGTTCGAGTACACCTCCCGGTACCGCGAGTACGTGGCCGGTCCTGGCGGTGGTGACGCCGCAGAACAGTTGAAGAAGGTTCTCATCACCGCCTGCGAGACTGTCCTGTCCGACGCGGGCATCGGTATCGACGATGTGGCCGTGCTCGTCATCCCTGCCGTCGGCGCCGGTCGGCTGAGCCGTGTGCTCGGTGTCCCGGTGGAACGCACCAGCTGGGACTTCGCCGCCAGCACCGGCCACCTCGCCAGCGGTGGCGACCAGATCGCCGGCTTCGCCAACCTGCTGGAAACCGGTTCGGTGTCGCCAGGTGACCACGTCATGCTGTTCGGCGGCGGCGGAGGTTACACATGTACCGCCGCTGTCCTGCAGATCAACGAGGTTCCCGACTGGTGACGCCGCGCTTGCCGAAAATGTCATCCACGACCAAGGCACTGCGGACACCGACCGCCTGCAACCCTCACCGCCGCAGCCTGACACGAGGGTCCAGGTGACGCTGGACCGTCACCTGTTTTTCCGATCAGTGTTGTACATGCTGCACCCGCGTCGCACGTCATCGCCTCAAGCGGCGACGCGGCAACGCCTCGATCGTCGAGAGCGCGTGGCTGATCAGCGCCGCGATGCCGAACTCCGAACGCTCGTCGAACGTGTCGTCCATGAACAGCCTCTCCACGCGAGCCAGGGTCGGGTACTTCTCGGCGCTCGCCTCGTACCGGCTGGCCGGGTCCGAGCGCTCGAACTGCTCTTCCTGGACCAGCCCGATGAGGAGGCAGTGCAGCGCCCAGGCGGTGCGCGCCGCCACGGCCTCGCTGGTGCCCAGCTCGAGGAACGCCGCAACGATCACCTCTGCCACGTGCAGGGTGTTGGACTCAAGCACTTTCGTGCCCGCGACCACGCGCGCGCCATCCCGGTGCGCAAGCAGCGCCAAGCGCAGCCGTCGCGACATCTCGGCGATCCGGTCTCTGGGATCCTCGGGAAGGTCGTTGAGCGAGAGCTCACCGAGGATCGCATCCGCCAACAGCTCGAAGAGCCTGGCCTTGGTATTCACCTGGAACGAGACCGAATTGAGGTGCACCTGCATGCGCTTGGCCACGCCGCGTAGCGTGACTGCGGCGATGCCTGACTCGTCCAGCAGCGCGAGCGACTCGGCGACCACGTCGTCCCGGCTGACCCGTTTCCTGCCTTTCTGCAACGAACCTCGTCCCCCTTTCGTCGAGTCCTTGAGGGTCGTCCTGGCGATCGACACCTGCTGTCGCTCACCGCCGGAGAGCGACCCGTCGCCTTCATCGACGGGCGTGTCCAATCCCGAACGGCAGCCGCGCTCCGGGTCGACGAGAAGGCTGCACAAACTCAGCTGGCATCGATCCCGCGTCGCGTCGAACCGGCCACACTTGAAAGCAGTTCTTGGCCAGCGAAGCCCGCGGCATCGCACGCCCCAGAGTACCAGCGACACTATGAAAAGCACCGGCCTCACCAAACCTGGGGCACGGGCGCTGCCGAGCGTGCCGCGGTAAAACTAAAGGCGGTCAAAGACTTTAGAGTGCGCGTCTGCGTCCGTTTAGATGGTCTGCTAGGCGCTGCCAGGCCATAGCGTTCTCGCGGGCGAGGTTGACGACGATACCAATGCAATGAGATGGCATATCATCGACCACCTTCTTCCACTCGATCGTCTCTGCTGGGTAGACACCGAGTGTCCGAACAAGAAGCCTTCCCGCATCGTTTAGCCGGAGCGATGGATCCGCCCGCAGACTCTGCAATGCCGAGGCTCGATCCATGCCCGACAGACGATCTCCGCTCTTATCTCTCGACCGGTCCGGCGCCGCATGGCGTTTTGATCGTCGCGGCGAAGACCTCGTCCTGTCGCGTTGACCGACTGGCACAGGGTCCTGCCCGGAAAAGAGTGCGCTCACGCACATTGAGCACCGTGGACGGTGCCAGTCAATCGCGACGTATCCTCGTGTTCAACTGTGTCTTCGGCACAGTCGAACGACGACGTATCTCACCCACTGTTCTAGTGCCGCGTCAACCAACGTTGGCGCTGTAATCGTGTCGCGTGGACGTGCTGTTGGTTGATGGTTCAGGCTGGGCCGCTGGAGGTGGTGGTTGAGTGGGACGTCGGCCTGAGGTGTTCGTTCGTCCGCTGGAGCCTGAGCAGGCCCAGCGGCTGGTCAAGGTCACCCGGTCCACGCGGGACCGTGTCCGGTCGCGGCGGGCCGGGATCGTGCTGGCCTCGGTGCAGGGCCGCAGCGCCAGGGACATCGCGGTCATGTTCGCCGCGACCGACAGTCATCTGCGGGAGGTGATCCACGCGTTCAACGACCTCGGGGTTCGCAGCCTTGGACCCCAAATGCAGCGGCGGCCGACCGCGTAAGTTCGGTCCGGCCGCCAACGCCTCCTGGCTGAACTGGACCGAGTGCGAGTCCACCGCATTGCGGTACTTCACCCTCGACGGCAGCGACTCCCCCTCCCACACCGCCCAGGAACTGGCCATCGCCCGCTACATCCGTTGGGCCACCAAGCAAGCCACCCCGAAACGGCACTTCGCCACAAACTCCAAGATCCGCAGACCCGATTACCCACCCAACGTTGCATGACGCGGCACTAGGTCAGACGGTCACCGTGCACACGGGCCCTGGGTTCAGGAAGCAGTTCGAGCCCTTGATCTGATTGTCGGCTGTGCTGGATGGAAGCCATCAGTGAGTGCAGGAGATTGCCACTCCCCGAATAGCCCAATGTTGAGAGATTACGAGCTGGCCTGGCGGCCAAGTTCGGCGTTGTACCACTGCAAAACGGGCAACGCGCGCCGCGCCTGTGGCGAGGCCCAGTCGCGGAACCACTCGAGCACCATAGCCATGGCGGTACTCGCCGTGGCACCAGCATGAATCATGCGATCCAACGCGCGATCATAGGCGGTGGTGCTCTGACCGGCAATGGCGTCGCCGATGACGGCCAGGTCCAGACCGGCGGCCAGCATGTGCACGGTGGGAAAGGCAACACAAATCTCGCTGTAAAGCCCGCCAATCACCACCCGCCGCCGGCCAGTCGCGTGGACCGCGCGGCGTACGGCGGGGTCGTCCCAGGCATCCATTGTGCTCCGGTCAATGGGTTGAAAGCCCGGCACATCACCCAGCAAGGCCGGAACCGTCGGCCCGTTAATCCCCATCGCCACGCCAACCGTGGTGAGCACAACGGGAATGGACAGGGCGACCGCCATCCTGGCCAACAATCGGGCATTGAGCTCAATCACCCGGGGATCGGCGCCGCGCAAACCGGCGAATGTCTCCGGCTGATAATCGACAAGCAGCAACGCCACATCCTCCTGCCGCCAGATCGGCGATCGCGCCGGCTGCTCGGCCGCTGCTCGCGGCGCAGCGAGCACTCCGGCCGCTGCGGCCGCCGTGCCGGTCAACACGGTCCTGCGTGAGGTCATCGTTGCTCTCCTTCGTCCAGACCCCAGGATGTGATCGTTTCCGGGGTGATGCGGATCAGGGCCTCGCCGCCGGTCGCCGGGGCGTCGATGGCCTCGGCGCGGCCCTGGATGGTGACGCAGCGGGGGCGCCATGGGGGCAGGACATCGTCGACGACGAAGGCGACGTTGGGGTTGTGCCGCACGTTGCGGAACTTGCGGGTGGCAGCGAAGTCGCGGCCGGAAATGTCGATCGTGCCGAGCTCGGCGTTGTAGTACCAGCCGAGGGGGACCAGGTGCGGGCGGCCGTCCCTGGTGATGGTGGCGAGCCGGCCGAGCCTGCGTTCGCCCGGCTCGACATCGAGGTAGGCCAGTTCGGCTGGGGTGAAGGTCGCCATGGTCGCTCCGATCGCGGGGAAGCGGATGCATCGACCCGACCGCCCCTTGGCCAGTTAGTTGCTGCGAGGAAATTTGTTGTGACAAGTAAAGTTTGTACACGAGGATATTCCTCGCGTCAACTAACTGCTAGCATGAGGCCGTGGCGACCTTCACCGACCCCCGGCTGACCGTGATCGGCCTGTTGGTCGAGGTGCATGGTGGGCTGATGGCGCGCTTGGACAAGGTGCACGCGACCGCCGGGTTTTCTGGCACGGACTTCGATGTGCTCATTCGGCTCGCCCGATCCCCTGGTCACCGGCTGCGCATGAGCGACCTCGCCGCCCAGACCGCCCTCTCGACGAGCGGGGTCACCCGCATCGTCGACCGTCTCGAACACCGCGGCCTGCTCACCAGGCAGCTCAGCTCGGATGACCGCCGCAGCCTGCTCGCCGTGCTCACCGACGAGGGCCTCGATCGCCTCACCGCTCACCTACCCGGCCTGTTCGCCGCGATCGATTCGGCCCTCGTCGACGTGCTCACCCTCCAAGAGTTGGACCAGTTGGTCGGCACCTTCCGGATGCTGCGCGAGCACCTGCACCCCGACGCCACCGCGGGAGCCCACTAGTGCCGCATCATGCAACGTTGGGTGGGTAATCGGGTCTGCGGATCTTGGAGTTTGTGGCGAAGTGCCTTTTCGGGGTGGCTTGCTTGTTGGCCCAACGGATGTGGCGGGCGATGGCCAGTTCCTGGGCGGTGTGGGAGGGGTAGTCGCTGCCGTCGAGGGTGAAGTACCGCGATGCGGTGAACTCGCACTCGATCCAGTTCAGCCAGGAGGCGTTGGCGGCCGGACCGAACTTACGCGGTCGGCCGCCGCTCCATTTTGGGTCCAAGGCTGCAAACCCCGAGGTCGTTGAACGCGTGGATCACCTCCCGCAGATAACTGTCGGTCGCGGCGAACATGACCGCGATGTCCCTGGCGCTGCGGCCCTGCACCGAGGCCAGCACGATCCCGGCCCGCCGCAACCGGACACGGTCCCGCGTGGACCGGGTGACCTTGACCAGATGCGGCACTGGAAAGTCCGGACACAAAGCCCGCGAGAATCCACCTGATTGATCTGGTCCTGACATCACGAGACGAAAACTCGACGACTACCTATAGTAGGTGTAGTTTCCGCCTCCACCTGACCACTTCCGCGGGCAGACGACCACAATTGACCAGGTGATCGGATGACCCGTCGTTCGCTAGGGTGATAGCTTCTGTTCGCTCTGTAACTACTGGCTGGAACTGCCCGTCGGGCCGTGACCTGAAATTGATTCCGCAATCGGTATCTGTTGGCATAACGGGTCCTCATTCCATACATGCCATCGACTATTGGGAGATCCGATGAGAATCGATATCGACGAGCCGCACGGACGGACGGCGCGATACGCGCTCGCTAGTGCCAATCTGCACGAGCGTACTGTCTCGGCCTTGCGGCTGGATGGGCGCACCCCGACCACCTTCGTTGCCGACGAGGTGGTCGTCGACGCAGCCGACCGTGACCTGATCGACCGCATGTTGGCGCACGGCGGACGGATCGTGCGCGACGTCTACGACCCCGACCCGCCGGCGGAGTTCCGCGACGCCGGGCTCGGCCGGGAGACCCCGGTCGACCTGGCCGGGCTGCCCCGCAGCGTCCGGATCCAGTTCGAGCGTGTGCCCGAAGCGCGTGACGTCGACCTAGAGGCGTACCTGAGCCGAGCCGGGCTGCCCGCCGAACGCCTGACGTTCTCCGACGACACGGCCGCTGCGCTGACGCGGCTGATAGCGCCGATGGTCACCGATGGCCGGGGCATCTGGTTGAACGAGATCGGCACCGATGCGACGCTTCCACTGCACGAGCCTCATGAAGGTCCCTACCTGGCGTTCGACATCGACCCGTTCAAGTGGAACAGCATGACCGGACGCACGCGTGTTGCCGCGGCGTGGCAGCTGATCGAAAGCATGCGTATCGCGCGTTCGGTGAGCCCCGTGGTGTTCATTTGCATTGTCGACAGTGGCTTCTGGTTCGACGCTCCCCAGGCGCCGCCCGACTCGGCGGGCGCACAGACCTTCGCTGACATCGGGGCCGGCGGCCCGCAGTGGAACGCGGTGAGCGACTCGCAGGGCATACCGACCGGACCGGGTCGCACGAACTACCACGGCACCTCAGTGGCGGGCGTGGCCGGTGCCGTCGTGGGAAACAAGAAGGCCGCGGCTGGGTCCGGCGGCACGGTTGCCCACCTGTGTTTCTTCTATGACGACCGCACCGCCGACTCGGCGAAGACGGCGATGATCCGGTGCGCCCAGTGGGGCATCCCGATCGTGAACTACTCGGGCACATTCACCTCCATCGAGCTGTTCTTCGGCACGAGCGCCTGGAACGACACCTTCAACTGGGCTGCCGACAACGGCACGATCATGTTCGCCGCCGCAGGCAACGACAACATCAGCCTGCCCGACGACGCCGTCAAGCGCCCGGCCTCGCGAACGCCGCGTGCCCTGACCATCGGCGCGCTGAACGACGACGGCACCAAGGCCGGCTTCTCCAACTACGGCAGTTCCGTGGACCTCTGGGCCCCAGGCGTCAATATCCCGCTAGTCCCGAATCCTGGTGCGATGGACGGCAAGCCCCTGTCCGGGACATCCTTCTCAGCGCCGCTCACCGCGGGCGTCGCCGCGATGGTCCGCGCCGCGAACCCGAATCTGACCATGGACCAGGTCCGCGACACACTGGTGAACACCGGATGGGACGGCGCGGGACCGGGCGGCAAGGGTTTGGACGCCTATGCCGCGGTGTGGGCCGCCATGGCGGGCCGTTTCGCGGAGGACGTGTTCGAGAAGCCGCAGGAGACGTTGTTCCCGCACGCGGACGGCACGTTCAAGCCGATCTTCAACGAGGCGATCAACCGCAACGGTGATCGCGACACGTTCCTGATCAACGTCTCCGCGTTCTCGACGATCCAGGTGGATCTCCAGTGGTACGAGCGGCTCGCGAACGTCACGCTCGCGATCGAGGCGACCGACCCGGCATCGATGGCGGACCCGGACAGCACGGTCGTCTCGACAGGAGCCGGCGCGGCCCTGCTCACCGCCGCAGTCGGCTCCGGGCAGTATCGGATCGTCGTGACCGGCAACGGCCCGACCGCGTACCTGCTGACCGGGCGTCTCACACCGGGCCACCTCGACCCCGACTGGTTCGAGGGCAACGACTCGTTCGACACCGCGACCCAGCTGCGCTTCGTGCGGAACCCCATCCCCGACCTGCACCACCGGTCCAAGCACGGTCCAGGGTCGTTCAACCTGACACTGCACACAAGCGGCACCGGCCCTGGCACAACCGACGTGGACTACTTCACCTTCACCGTGCCCACCGACATCGGCGCCCTGAACATCCCACAGATCATCGTGCACAGCGACGAACAGGTGGACGTCACGGCGTACGACGCGGCACGCCAGCAGATATTCAGCAAGCACGACAGGGATGTCACGCTCAGCTGGAAACCCGGAGAGACGTGCTACCTGCGGGTATCCGGGTCGACGCACACCCGCTACTCGCTCTACGTCGGGCTCACGCTCAACGACGAGGCCCTGCACAAGAACTGGCCAGAGGTCCAGATCCTGCCGCACTGGTGGGAGGGACCGCACCCGGACTGGGTGAAGGGCGAAACGTACCGCGGCATCATTCTCAACGAGGACGTGCTGAGCGATGGGCAGCTCGTCATCGGCGAGGCGACCACCGGCGTGCTGCCCGCGTCGGTGCGCGTCGAACTGCTGGACGACGCCGGCAACATCGCGGCGGAGTCGGTCGACACCGCGGGGCGTCGCACGTTCGACGTGGCTGGCCTGGAGCAGGGCGCGTACGTCCTGCGGATCACTTCTGGCGAGCAAGCACCAGTGGCGATCACCGTTCAGGCACCCTTGGGCTGACGCGGTCCCAGACTGCGAGCCGTGTCGGAGGCAAGGTATCCAGCCACCCCGACGAGTACCGCCACACCCAGCACGCCGATGGCTGTCGCCCCCCGGCGTGACTGGCTGTCCCCGATCAGCCACCGGACGTGCGGTCGGCTGGTTGTCATAGTGGTTGGTTGGGGTGCGACTTTGTGCCAGATCGGCACCTGGTCATTCCGGGCCGGATTAGGTCCGTCATGTGCCGGGTGAGTCCGGCCCAACTCGCGGGACGGGCGACCCGGCTGTGCGCCAACGCGGCCAGATGCGGGTGCTGTCCTTGTCGCGGTCGGGGGTTGAGCATGTCAAGCTGTCGCGACTGACCTGTCCGCAACCGGTTGGTCAAACTCGGAACGAACTGTTCTGACCAACCGCCGGGCACAAGCATCGCCGATGCCCTACCTACTGCACACGACAGCTCGGTCGTCGGCACGAATGGCTCGGCACCACTCGCGAGATTTCGCCGCACCAAGCCGCAATCGCTTGCGCAAAGTTTCAGCGGTGATAGGCCGGCCGGTCCTCGCCCCACCGGCAACCGCGATGCCACGTCGCTCTATCTGCGGCGGCGACTCCGGTAGTGCATGAACCGTCGACGGGACCGTCTGGCGACAACTGGCCAGCTGTCACAACACCATCCGCCGCCACAACAATCAAGTCCGCCACGGCACCAACACCCACCGAACCGCAGGAATCGCATCACGACTCGCCTCCTGCTCGCGAACGATCCGTGGCGGGAACTGTTGGGAGCGGTCCGGTCGGCGATGTCTGGCCCCGGTGCGAGTGAGGACTACACCTACGGACGGCCGTCGCGCAGGTCAGCTGGTCTGCCCGGTGTCGTCATGCCGAGCCTGCGGCGCCGGCCGCCCCGTGTCTGTGTGATCGTCGACACCTCCGGGTCCGTGAGCGACGACGAGTTGGGGACCGCGATCGTCGCGATCGGCCGCGCCGTGGGCGGCCGGCGTGACCTTGTCTCAGTGCTGTCGTGTGACGCCGCCGCCCACGTCACACATCCACTGTGCCACGCCGAAGGGGTCGCGCTGGTCGAGTAATTCGAGGGTTGGGGACTTGAAGTTTCCCTACACTCGCGGCGTGCAGGGGAATGACGCGGCGGCCGTGCGAGCGGCGGTGGTGGCCACACGGGACGGGTTGGTCGACCGGGAGCTCATCGCCGAGGTCGTGGTGTTGTGTGCGGTCGCGGGTGAACACTTGCTGGTAGTCGGTGCACCCGGCACAGCCAAGTCCGAGGCCGTCCGGCGGACGGCCGCGCAGCTGGGTGGGCGGTACTTCGAGTACGTCCTGGGCCGGTTCACCGAGCCGAACGAGATCTTCGGCCCGGTCGACCTGCGGCGCCTGCGGGACGGCGTCGTGGAGATCGAGACCGCGGGCATGCTGCCCGAGGCCGACGTCGCGTTCCTCGACGAGGTCTTCCTCGGCTCCACGGCGATTCTGAACACGCTGCTCGGTGTGCTGAACGAGCGCGTGTTCCGGCGTGGCGGCACGAACGTCACGTGTCCGCTGCGGGTCTGTGTGGGCGCGACCAACACCCTGCCGGAGGACCCGGCGCTGGCCGCGTTCGCCGACCGGTTCCTGGCCCGCCTGTTCGTCGCGCCGGTGGCCGACGCTCGCCTGGAAGAGCTGCTGGAAACCGGCTGGCGATCCGCGGCCACCGCCGGAAACGATCTGCTGCCAGCGGTCGACCGACTGGCGCGCCAAGCCCGCGACGTCGACATGACGGCGATGGTGCCGCTCGTCGCCACCGCCATCCGCCGGATGCGCAACGCAGGTATCACCATCACCGACCGACGGGCTGTGCGCGCGCAGCGACTCGTCGCGGCTGCGGCCGTCCTGGATGGACGGACCGTAGCGACGCCCAGCGACCTGTGGGTGTTGCCGATCGTCGCGCCGACCGCGGACACCCAGGCACTGGCCAAGGACGCGCTGGCGGACATGCTTACCAGTGCGGGCAACGATGGCCTGGTGTACGCGGCCGAGGAGTTCTCCGACGGCGTCCAGGCACGCGACCGAAGGCTCGCGGAGACCGCCGAGAAGCTGCTCGCGACACTGGGCGACCCGACCAGTCAGGACGAGCGCCTGCGGGTGGAGGCGACGCTTCGCGAGATCGACGCGAGCATCGCCTCGACCGACATGTCCGAACAGCTCAAGGGCGTCCGCGCCCGGCTCATCCTCGCCGCCCGGCCGTGAACATCACGTGGACCCGCCGCGAACCACCATTGCGGCCCGTGGCCGTCGCGGGCACGGACAGCCTGTACGACGCCGCCCGGAAACGCCTGGCGGACGGTGTGGCGATCAGGGCCGCGGTCGGTGACGGCTGGACGCTGATCCTCGGCGATGACCTGCCATGGGCCGACGGCGCGGTGTATCTCGGGTGGGAGGACGGGCTGCTGGTGCCGACGCTGTTGCGGCCATCCGTGCCGTCCAGCTTCCTGAAAGCCGCGCTGCCCGACGCGCTGGCTGTGCTCCCCGGTCGGGTATTGACCGGCGCCATGCCCGTACGGCAGGCGGAGCTGGCATGACTCAGCTTCCCGCCGCACTGGCCCCCTGGGCGACCGCACTGTCCACACTGGAAGTAGCCGCGGCGGTGGCGCTCGGCCCGCTGCTGCGCACGCTCGACACGATGGTCAGCCGGTACGACAACGGAACCGGCCAGGGTGACGTGTTCGACGGCTACAGCGGCATCACACGACACGGCATCCCCGAGCGGATCCTCATGTCGGAATGGGCCCTCGCGGATGAGTTCCCGCTGGAGTTCCTGCGCCGCGCGGCAGGCAACGAACTGCTGCACATGGCCCCTGCGTACCAGAACACCAGGCGACGCGGCCGGATCGCGGTGCTGGCGGACACCGGCCCGGACCAGATCGGCGCGAGCCGGCTCGTGCAACTGGCCGCGCTGATCGTGCTACACAGGCGTGCCCAAGCACGCGGCAGCGAACTGGCGTTGGGAGTGCTCGGTGACGAGGCCGGGCGGTGGCGCGAAGGTGACATCGCCCAACTACTGCTGGGCTGGGTAAGTGCCCGCCGGAGCACCGCGCCCGAAGCGGACGACGTGCGCCGGTGGAGCGCCGATCTGACCGCGGCGGACGAGATGTGGGTGCTCACCGGCCCCCGGCTCGCCCGACATCTGCCCGGCCGCCCACACACGCTGGTATGCGCCGAGTCCGCATGGGACGCCAACGGCGCCACCGCCGTGAAGATCACACTCGCGGACGCCGACGCGGAACTTCCCTTGCCTGGCCGGAATGTGGCCGTGCGGACGCTACGCGGGGCCGCGTTCCGCCAGGCGGTGGAGACGTCGTCCGGAGGTATGCGCTACCCGTTGTTCTCCAGCGGCGGACAACAGTTGATCGGACGCGGCAAGGACCTCACCGAGATCCGCGCCGTCCATGTGCCGCAGACCAAGGTGCGGCAATACCGGTTCCCCGGGCCGGTAGTCGCCGCGTCGTACCTGGGCAGGCGGCTGGTCGCGTTGTGCCAGACTGACGACACGCTGGTCGCGCGGGTCATCGGGAAGAAACTCGGCGGAGTGGACCGGATCTCCCTGTCGCTGAAGAACATCTCGCTGGATGACGCCATGTTCGAGACCCTGCGGCCGCTGTACTTCGACAGCGGCGCGCTCCTGTTCAACATCGACGGGAAATGGTGGCACGCCGAACCGTCCGGCAAGCTCAGCTCGCTCATCTCACCAACTATCGCCGCCGTCGCCACCGGTCCGGTTTTCGACTCCCCGCTCCGCGCCTACCGCACCCCAACCGGAGTCTGGGTCAACGGCTCCCAGCTGAACATCAACCCCGGGTCGCGGGTCTTCCTGGGCGGTGGCCTCAAGGCGTGGTCGGCGGACGGCATCGAGTGGGCGCTCGAGCACCCGGACGACGTGGTGACCATCGAGGACGGCGCCCAGGTCATCGGCCTGCACCGGATCGACGGCAAGCCGACGCTGATCACCCTGTCCCGCGCCGGGCTGCTCGTGCGCGCGGTCCGCCTCGGCAAGGTCGTGACGCTCAGCAAGTGGTCGGCCGGAATCACCCCGCCCACGGTCCACCCGACGAAGCCGTGGATCGCGGTCGAGCACAGCGACGGCAAGGTGGAAGTCGGCGACCTCCAGACCGGCGAGCTGCTCCTGCGGCTGCGGGGTGACCGGTGACGTTCCGGGGCCGGGTGACCGCGGCCGCCTTCGTCGTCGACCGGCCGCTCATCGGCGAACACGAGGCCCGGCAGCGGGTTCTGGAGTGGTGGGGCGACGGCGCCCGCGTGTACGAGCTGCCCACGGGGGTGTGGCTCGTCGTGTTGGCGAAGGCGGTGACGGTCCGGGCCGAGAAGGCGCCTGGGCTGCCGTTGACGGACCCCACAGCCGTACCCGTCGGCGGCGACGTGCTGCGGGCCGACCTGGACCAGCTGCCCAAGATCGACCTCGCCGACTGGATCGACATGGGCGAGATGCACCGGCTGACACCGGCCGACGCGCCGCTCACGGCCACGCGAGCGGTCGAGACACCCATCGTGCGGACGCAACGCGCAGTCGGCAAACTCGGCCAAGAAGAGCCGGCGCCGAAAACCGGCTTCATGTGGCGGTTCGCCCGGCTCGTGACACAAGCCGCGTACGAGCGTTACCTGCGCAGGCTGTCGCGTCTGTTCGAGCAACGGCAATGGGACGACGCCTTACGTGAGGCGATCGGCGTCCGCGACGGTGCTGGCACGAAACCGGCGTACCGCCTGCCTCGGCGACGCACAGGCCAGATCAAGCCCACGTTCATCATGCGCCCCAGCAACCGGACTGTCGGCAGCAGCGGCGGGCCGCGTCTGAACGACATGTACCGGACCGCGGCCCAGCGCCTGGAACACGAGGGCAGGATCGACGAGGCCGCGTTCGTCTACGCCGACCTGCTCAACCAGCCGTCCACGGCCGTCGCCGTGCTGGAACGCCACCAGCGCTACCGGACAGCGGCCGAACTCGCCGAAGGGCGGCGGCTGGCACCGGACGTGATCGTCCGGCTGTGGTGGCAGGCGGGCGACCGGGACCGAGCGATCACGGTGGCCCGGACATTCGGGGCGTTCGCCACCGCGATCGCCTTCATGTCCAGAGTGGACAAAGAAGCCGCCCGGCCGCTCCGGATCGAATGGGTCCGCTTCCTACAACAGGCCAACGACCACCTGGCGGCCGTGGAAGCCGCGTGGCCGGCGGACGACCTGCGGCCGACCGTGCTGACGAACATCCAGCACGGCATGGCCCTCGGCGGCCGCACAGCGGCCCACCTGCTGGCGTATCTGCTGGCCGAGTGGCCATCGGCCGACACCCAGCGAGCCGCGATGTCCACTTTGGATGGCGAACACCGGGGTCAGTTCGTGGCCACGCTCACCAAGGTCACGATTCGGGACCCGGCCGTGGACCGGCGAATCTGCACAGCCGCCCTGCGCGCATCACTCGGCGACGACACCCCGGTCAGCGCGTTGACTTACCGCGCCGACCCGTTGCTGGTCGTCGACCTCCCGGCCAGGAGGATGCACGCGGACCCGAACGGCACCCTGGTAATCGAAGTCCCACTGCGCAAGGGTGAGCTGCCGATCCTGGACGCGGTCGCCCTGGACAGCGGCGCGTTCCTGATCGCGCACGGCGACCTGGGCGTGACCCTCCGGGCGTCGGACGACACAATCCGCGCGCGGTGGAGCGTGCCCGCGCACGAACTCGTGGTCGCCGACCACGGTGGCAGCGCGTTGCTGGTCGCCCGCCTGGGCGAGTCGTGCGAGATTCACCGGCTCGACCTGACCAGCCGCAAGGTGACCCGCTGGACGAGCCTGCACAACACGCGGTTCGTCCCGTCCTACGACGGCGCGATCGCGATCACCGTGGACGAGGACGGCATCGCGTGGCTGGACACGCACGCCGAACCGCCCAGGGTGATGTGGCGCGAACTGACCCGTGACAACCAGATCCGGTCGCTGCAACGCGTCCCGAACAGCCTGGCCGCGGCTGTCGACGACGAACTGTGGCACTGGGACCTGCCGTCGATGGCCCTGCGCCGACGCGTCAAACTACCCGAGGACACCACCGGGCTGCTGGCCAACGGGAACACGATCACCTGCGACTCCCCCCGCGTCAGCGGATCGATGTTCACGACCGGCACACTGGTGCACGCGGCAGCACACACCACGCCCGCCCTGGACATCCGGTTCCCCGAATCGGACCCACCCGGATTTCGCGCACACGGCACCAACGTCACGCTCTGGGACAACGCGGGACGACTGGTGGCAGCCGACATCACGCAACGGCGGGTGCTGTCGACCGAATGAGTGGCTGTTGACCTGCGTGGACGTATTCCTCGGCACGCACAGCCGCGGTGGTGTCAGCGTAGTTTGCCGAAGAACTCCCGGATGTCGCCGGTGAGCAGGTCGGGGGCTTCCATGGCGGCGAAGTGGCCGCCGCGGTCGAATTCGGACCAGTGCACGACAGTGTGTTCGAGCTCGACAGTGGGTCGGATCGACACGTCCAGGGGGAACACCGCGACCCCGGTGGGCACCGTGGAACGCTGACTCGCGCCCCAGGCTCCGGCATGGGCGGTCTCGTAGTAGCTGTTGGCCGAGGACCCGGCGGTGCCGGTCAACCAGTACAGCATCACGTTGGTGAGCAGCTGATCCCGGTCCACCGCGTCCTCGGGCAGTTCGGCGGCCGGATCGGTCCACTCCTTGAACTTCTCCACGATCCAGGCCAGTTGTCCGACCGGGGAGTCGTGCAGCCCGTGCGCCAGGGTCTGCGGCCGGCTGATCTGCATCATCGCGTAGCCGGACCCCTCGGTCTTCAGGTACGCCAGATGCGCGAGCCGCGCCCGATCGGCCTCGGTCAGCTCGCCCAGATCGTCGGGGTTGACCTCGGTGAACGCGGAGAGCCCGTTCGTGTGCACGCCGACAACCTTGTCGGGGTTGAGCCGGCCGAGCCCTGGGGCGATGACCGCGCCGGTGTCGCCGCCCTGGGCGCCGTAGCGGTCGTAGCCGAGCCGGTTCATCAGTTCGGCGAACGCCCTGGTCACCCGGTTGGTGTCCCAGCCGGCCTCGCGGGTCGGCCCGGAGAAGCCGCTGCCGGGATTCGACGGGATCACGAGGTGGAACGCGTCCGCCGGGTCTCCGCCGTGTGCTCTGGGGTCGGTCAGCGGGCCGATGACGTTGAGGAACTCCGCGACGGAGCCGGGCCAGCCGTGGATCAGGATCAGCGGCAGTGCGTCCGGCTCGGGCGAGCGGACGTGCAGGAAGTGGATGTTCTGTCCGTCGATCTGGGTGGTGAACTGGGGATAGGAGTTCAGTTCCCGCTCATGGGCGCGCCAGTCGTAGCCGTCGCGCCAGTACTCGGCCAGCACTTTGAGGTAGCTCACCGGCACCCCGCGGCTCCAGCCGACATCGGGCAGGTCCGCGGCCCACCGGGTTCTGGTGAGCCGGTCACGCAGATCATCCAGGTCAGCCTGGGGAATGTCGATGGTGAAGGGCCGGATCTCGCTGTTGTTCCGCATGCCGACTACGCTAGAAGCCGGTTAGGTCTGATTCGGTCCTAGGTTGATGGCAGACTTCAACGCATGTGGGAAACCTCGGCACGGTTGCTGCGACTGCTCTCGCTCTTGCAGACACGACGCGACTGGTCCGGCGCCGAACTCGCCGAGCGACTGGAGATCACCGCGCGTACCGTGCGACGTGACATCGAGCGCCTGCGGGCCCTCGGCTACCCTGTGCTGGCCACCGCGGGCACCGCCGGCTACCGGTTGGGCGCCGGCGCGGACGTGCCGCCGCTGCTGCTCGACGATGATGAGGCCGTCGCGGTCGCGATGGGCCTGCGCACGGCCGCCGGCGGTTCCATCACCGGTATCGAGGAGACCTCGGTGCGGGCCCTGGCCAAGCTCGAACAGGTACTGCCGTCCCGGCTGCGCCACCGGATCAACGCCTTGCAGTCGATGACCGTGCCGATGGCCAACACCGGCCCCACCGTCGACCCGAGCACCCTCACCGCCATCGCCGCCGCCTGCCGAGACTCGCTGCGCCTGCGCTTCGACTACCGCACCCACGACGCAACCAAAAGCCTCCGCACCACCGAGCCGCACCGACTGGTGCATTCGGGCCGGCGCTGGTACCTCATCGGCTGGGACGTCGACCGCCAGGACTGGCGTACCTACCGCGTGGACCGCCTCAACCCGCGCACGCCCACCGGCCCCCGGTTCACCCCACGCACCCCACCAGACCCCGATCTCAGCGGCTACACCTCACGCGCGATCTCCACGTCGGCCTACCGCTACCAAGCCCGCTTCACCCTGCACGTCAACGCCGAGACCGCGGCGGAGCGGATCTCCCCCACCACCGCGACCCTGGAGCCGATCGACGAGCAGAGCTGCACCCTGCGGGCCGGATCCAACTCGCTGGACGAGTTGGCCATCTACGTGGCAGGCAAGGGATTCGACTTCCAGATACACGAACCCCCGGAACTCGTCGAACACGTCAGAACGCTGGCAACCCGACTCGCCAACGCGAGCGGGTGAGTTGTCCGGTCAGCCCAGGCCCAGCGATGCGCTCGCGGTGCGCAACTCGTCGAGGGCCTTCCGGAGGCAGGCGGCGAACCCGTCATCGGGGGCACGATCAGCTTCGGACCATTCGGCGTACCCCCGCTTGAAGGCGAGGACGGCGAGCTCACTGGCCACGGCCGCGGCCGGATCGGACACGCCGCGGGCGACCAGGGCAGTGGTCATGGCGGCCGCGAGGCTGACGCTCTTGAGGGCGTCGCGCTCCTGAAGTTCGGTGCTGGCGGCGACGGCCGCCTTCAGCCGCGGGGCGATCTCCCGGCTCATCGGGCCCATCGCGGTCGAGGCGCGCTCCAGACCGGCGGCGACCGCCTCGAGCGGGCTGGCGCCGGAAGGTGCCTCGGTGATGCCCTCGGTCAGCAGTCGACACAGCGTCTCCTGCCCGGCGACCAGCAGCTCGCGTTTGTCGGGGAAGTGCCGGAAGAAGGTGCTTTTGGTGACCCCGGCGCGCTCGGCGATCTGGGTCACCGTCGTGGCGTCGTACCCCTGCTCGGTGAACAGGTCGACGGCCGCCATGACGAGGCGTTCGCGCGCGCCCGGCTCCCATCGACCCATGGGACCATGATAGGTGATGGGACTCTTGTCCCGTCACTCTGCTACGGTGACGGGACAAGAGTCCCATCACTTGCGGGAGAGTTCCATGCGCGTCTTCATCACCGGCGGCACCGGCCTGATCGGGTCAGCCGTCGTCGCCGAGCTGCTCGGCAACGGCCACACCGTCGTCGCACTCGCCCGCTCCGACGCCTCCGCACGGGCCGCCTCGGCTGTCGGCGCCGAGCCGATCCGGGGAGGCCTGGCCGATCTGGACGTCCTGCGTGCCGGCGCCGCTCACGCCGACGGCGTGATCCATCTCGCCTTCGCCAACGACTTCAGCAGCCCCGAAGCCCTGGCGAACGCGGTCGCCGAGGAAAGCGCCGCTCTCGCCACCCTCGGCGAAGCACTCGTCGGCAGCGACCGTCCCTTCGTCGCCTGCTCGGGCACGCCCGCCGTGCCGGGCCGCGCCTCCACCGAGGCCGACCCGATTCTGACCGACGGACCGGTCGGTGGTCGCGGCCGTGCGGTCACAGGAGTCCTGGACTTGGCCTCGCGCGGGGTCCGCAGCTCGGCCGTCCGCTTGCCGCGGACCGTCCACAACGAGGGCACGGGCGGGTTCGCCGGTGTGTTGACCGGGATCGCGCGTCAGAGCGGAGTGTCCGGCTACCCGGGCGACGGCACGCAGCGCTGGCCGGCCGTGCACGCCCTCGATGCCGCGGTCCTGTTCCGGCTCGCCTTGGAGCAGGCGGAAGCCGGCACCTCCTGGCATGCCGTGGACGACGAGGGCGACCGGGTGCGTGACATCGCGGCCGTCATCGGCCGGCGGCTGGGCCTGCCGGTCGAGTCCGTGCCGGTGCAGACCTACGGCCCCCTCGGCGTCATCTTCGCGGCCGACCAGCCTTCGTCCAGCACACACACCCGCCAAGCACTGGGCTGGGAGCCGAAACACCCGAGCCTGCTGGAAGACCTGGAAAACATCCAGCCCTGACCGCCGGCACATTCAGTCCACATCAGCCTGAGGACCTTCATGACCAGCCGCGGCGAAGTCGCCGCCGGCACCGTTGTCCCGCGCCGTCGACCAACGGTGTTGGCGCCAGCCGGACGTTCATGGTGTTCTGTTGTCTTCCTTCGCTTCCGGAATTCTCCAGCCCAACTGCCGCCACAGCGCACGTTCGGTGGGTGATGGCGGCAGGTCGGCCGCATGCCTTTCGGGATGTCCGGGCGGCACCCGCAAATCCAGCGGGCGATCCGGTGGGATGACACAACCATAGAACTGGCAGACCATCTCGCCGAGCATCCGCAACGCACGCCAGCCAACCGGCAGCACAACAGCACGAAGAAGCTTGGCCGCATTCCGCACTCCGACCTCCTCGTGACTGGACTACGGCCAACACTGCCAGCGCACCCTAAAGCCGCGATTGCACATCGCTAACGCGGAACTGCTCATAGTGGCGGAGGTCGCGGTGCCGTTGCCGGGTCAGTTGATTGGCCCGTTCGCCTCTCCGGTGTGGTACGGCCGATGGCATTCCGCGGACCGGCCTTGTGACGCCGCCACGGCGCCACTACCTTCCGGGAGTCCGTTCCCGGCAAGGGAGTCCACGTGCCGTGGTAGGCCGCTCTCCACCTCCGCGGCACGATGCGCTGGGACTACGACCCAGCAGATGCCCCGGCTGGGCCGGGCCTCGAACACAGGAGAATCATGACGAAACGTCGATTGCTCACCGCCGCCATCTCACTTCTGGCCCTCGTCGCCCTGCCAGGCACGGCGCACGCGGCGAACTCGGTCACCATCATCGAGGGCTACGGCACCGGCAGCGCCTGGGTCAAGTTCAGCTACACATGCGCACCGGGGACCGCGACGAACGCGCCCCTGGTCGTAGCGGCGGGTCAATCGGTGGCGAACGCAAGCCCCGGCGTGACCTGTGACAACGTCAGCCACACCGTGATCAGCGGGACAAGCTGTTTGACCAGTTGCAACTTCCGCCCGGGCAACAGCGTGTGGGTCCAGGTGCACGTGGGCGGGGCCAGCGATTCCAGGAACCTGGGCCTGCGTCCCCCGCCGTGGTGAGCGCCGGGAGTCCGTGCGGTCCCTGGCGGGTCGCCGTTCACCAAGAGCGCCTGCTCCCGATGAGCCGTGACTTGTCCACTTCGGATCAACCGGACCGGGTGACGGAGATGCCCAGGACATCCCGGACGTAGATCTCGATGAACTCGGGAAGCCATGGGGCAGCGGCTATCCGGTCGAACACGGCGATGATCCCACTGTCCGGGGCGTCGGTGAGATGGACGATGCGCCACAGGTTCAACGGCTGGTTCTCGGTGCCGCCCACCGAGTGCTGTACGTGGAAGACCGGCTGGCGGGAATCGGCCCGCAGGGGCTCGCCGTCGCTGCCGGCAAGCTCGGTGGCCCCGATGAACGTGACGATCTGGTTGGCATGGTCGAGCTGGGTCTGTTCGAGCACCAGTCCGTACGTGTCGGGCTGGGTCCACAGGCGCTGCATCGACTTGCGTACGAAGATGTCGCCCTCGCCCCACGACTCGGCGCTGCCGGAAGCCACCACGAACGGGATGAACAAGTCTGGCCGCCGGGCCTTGCGGACCTCCAGGTCCCACAGCATCGTCCGGGTGAACACCAAGGGTTTCCCGAGCTGGTAACGCTCGGCCAGGACCTCGTTGACATCGATCGCGGGCAGCTCGTAGCGGGTCGCGGCCGGGTTGTCCCACGCCTCGAGAAAAGTCTTCACATGATCGATGGTGTCCATCGCGGCCTCCCAGGTGTTTCTCGCGAATCGCCAAGGCCCACACTAGCGGCCAGTTCGGCAAGTGTCGGGCGGTGATCGCTGGCTCACGCAATGATTCGCTTCTCGGTTGATGGCAAGGTCAAGGTATGGCATCCGGCGACCAGGCCATCGAGCACTTCCAGATCCACGGTTGGATGCGCGTGCCTGGGGCGTTCGACCGCGCCGAGGCCTCGGCCATGCGCGACGTCGTCTGGCACGGCCTTGCGGACGTCGGCGTCCAGCGCGACGCGCCGGCGACGTGGACCATCGAACGGCCGGAAAAACTGCAACAGCTGAAGGCCCATGCCGCCTTCAACGCCGTGGGAAGCGCACGCCTGCTCGCGGCCATCGACGCCATTCTGGAAACCCAGGCCTACCAGAAGCCGAAAAGGTGGGGCGCCATATTCGTGGCCTTCCCCACCATGGACGAATGGCGGGTGCCGGCGAGCGGTTGGCACGTCGATGCGAACTACACCAGCCAGCTGTCGCCGCCGAAGGGCGTCCAAACTCACGCCCTGTTCGGTGATATCGCGCCCCGCAGCGGCGCCAGCCAGATCCTGTCGGGCTCGCATCGGTTGATCCGCAAATGGTTCGAGGACCATCCGCCGCCGGCCGGCGCGCGAAGCGCCGACATGCGCAAGTCATTGCAGAGGCATCCGTATGTCCGGGACCTGCATACCGAGGGCGACCGGGGAAGCCGGATCGATCGGTTCATGAACCGCGTCGAGGAAGTGGACGGCATCCCGCTGCAGGTGGTCGAAAACACGGGCGCGGCCAGGGACGTCATCCTCTTGCACCCGTTGACGCTGCACGTCGCCGCCCCAAACAACGGCGTCGCGCCTCGTTTCCTGCTTAGCGGCGCCGTCACGACCGACATGCACGGCTGGGCCCGGTAACCGGCGGACTCCCCGGATACGCCGGTCCACGGTCAGATCCGCCGACCCCTTTGTCCGATGTGGAGAGTCGATGTGAGTTGTCCAGACCATTCGTCGTTTTATTTTCGCCACCCGTAGACCATAGGCCGCTGATTTCGACCATTCGGCGTACACCCTCGGTGTTAACCGGACAACACTCAGTAGTTTCCTGGTCACCTTGTTCCGGTCGGCCGAAGGAGGGTCCGCCGTGCGGCCAGGACACATCCCCACACTCTTGCTCATCCCCCTGCTCACCAGCGTGCCGGCGGCCCAGGCACGCACGTCCCACCAGGTGTCGGTCACGGTGACCGAAGGCACCAACATCGCCGTCACCGCGGCGCCGCGCACCGGCGCCATGGTGATGGAACGGCCTGGCTTCGCCGCCAAGAGCCAGCCCGCGGTGGTCGACGGGTCGATCTACTTCGGCGGCCCGGACGGGAAGTTCTACGCGCTCGACGCTCGCACCGGCGCCACGAGGTGGACCTTCACCCTCACCCGGTCAGTCGTCAACGACGCGCCCACGGTCGCCCACGGAAAGGTCTACTTCGGCGACTCCGCCGGCAACGTGTACGCGCTGTCGACCCGTACCGGCAAGTTGCTGTGGACGAAGGACACCGAGTCGCACCCGGCCGGGCTCCACACCAGTTCACCGCTCTACTACCGTGGACGGATCTATCTCGGCGCGTCGAGTGGTGAGAACATCACCAGCGACGTGAACTACCCGTGTTGCACGTTCCGTGGCCACATCGACTCGCTCGACGCCGACACCGGCGACCTCGTCTGGCGGTATTTCACCGTTCCCGAACCCAAGGCGACCGGCACCTGGCCGAGCGGCGCGACGAAGTACGAACCGTCCGGCGCCGGTGTCTGGAGCTCACCTGTGATCGACGAGCACACCGGCACGCTCTACGTGGGCACCGGCCAGAACTACAGCGGCAGCGGCGGCGACTTCGACTCGTTGCTCGCACTGGACGCCAAGTCCGGCGCGGTCCGGTGGAAGCAGCAGGTCACCAAGGCCGACACATGGCGGTTGCTGTGCAGCCGCCCGGACAACGAGGGGTTCTGCCCGGGGCAACGCGACGGCACCGCGCTCGACTACGACATCGGCGCCACCCCCAACCTGCTGCGGGTCGGCGACCGGACGCTCGTCGGCGTCGGCCAGAAGAGCGGTGCATACCACGTGTTCGACGCGCGCACCGGCGATGTCGTCTGGCGCCGCCAGCTCGGCCGGCCAATACCTGGTGGGGGTATCGGGGGCGTCCAGTGGGGTGCCAGCACGGACGGCCGGCGTGTGTACGTAGCCACCTACATGGCGAACCCAGGCACCCTCTTCGCGCTGGACCCCGCGACCGGCACGGAGATCTGGTCGACCGCCAACCCAGCCGACGGCTGCACCACCGGCGGTGCCGCCCAGTTCCCGAACCTCTGCGTGCCAGCCCACCCCGGAGCGGCGACCGGATCACCTGGTCTCGTCTGGGAAGGCAGCGACGACGGCAAGATCCGCGCATACTCGGCAAAGGACGGCAAGGTGTTGTGGACGTACGACACGGTCCGTGACTTCGACGGCGTGAACGGTGTTCCCGGGCGGGGTAACGCGATCTCCGCGGCCGGTGGCGCGGTAGTGGCCAACGGCATGCTGTACGTGCAGGCGGCCGGCGCGCTGTTCTCGTCCTACCCGAGCGACCGGGGAAACGTCCTGCTGGCCTTCGGACTGTGACAGCGACTCCGGACGAGTCAAGGCTCGTCCGGAGCTGGCACGGCGAGTTGGACGGTGGGATCGGGCGCTGACCGGAGGGCCCGGTGGACGCGGCCCCGGGCCCTCCGTCGCGGGTCAGCCCTTGAACGCCCCGGCCACGATCCCGGCGACGTTCGCGGACGCGTACTCGGTGGTGGCATCGGCGGATGCCTTGCCCAGCTTCTTGTAGGCCCCGGCCACGATCGCCGGCGCGTAGCCGTGCTCCGACGCGGACGCCCCGAACTCGGTCGCCGTCGCGGCCTGAGCGCTCGCCGCCCCGGCGATGCCGAGCAGCGCGCACGCCGCACCAATCACGATAACCCCAGCCGTCCTGCGCATGTGTCCTCCTTGATTAACCTGTTGGGCCGGTCACGATAGCGAGCCGGCCCGGCCGCGGAGGCCCTTTCGGCAGCAACCGGCCACGGGAGCTCAGGAGGGATGACCGACGGTGTCGTCCTGGCCCGGTCCGGGAGTAGCGTGCGCCGGCGGGAGCGTCGGTGGCCCGGCTCCCCGCACTCGCGGATCATCCAGATGGCGTGGGCGACGGCAAGGTAGACGAAGCGAACCAGCACGAGCCGCGATCATGCCCGACCCCCACCGGCCACACGCCGATACCTGTTGACCTGCACGGACGTGTTTCTCGACAGGCACAGATCCAGCAACAAGGCCAAGACCACGTCTAGCCAGAAACACGACCGCTACCCGGTCGCCATGCACATCCTCCTCGCCAACCACATGGACAGATCCTGTTCATGCTCCGCGCCGGCTCCGGCTACGCTGACGGACAACTCACCATCAAGCCCCAGCCGGACAGCCTCGAAGACAATGGCCGGCCAACAAGCATCAAGGTCCGGCCCGGCAGGCGAACAGCCACACCGCCGGCGTACTCCCCCGGGTATGCATCCCGGCGAAGGACTGCGCATGCGGGTTCGGCAAGCAGAGGAGTGATCGAGTTGTGGGAGGTGGCGGATGAGCAGCGTCGCCGGTGGGAGTACGCACCACACCAGACCGTTGGGCCGCTGGCCTTCGGGATCACAGCCGACGAGGTCGTCGACGCACTCCACGCGATCCGGAATCTCGACCACAGCGACCGGGCACAGTACGGTCCGACCGTCTCCCAGCCGGGTTGCTTCGCCGAGTTCCCCGATGTCGGAGTGACCACCTACTTCGCCCACGGCTCGCTGCTCGCCGGGGTCGCGATCGATGCTCTCCGCGGCCCTCAGGTCACCATCGACGGCGTCCCGCTCACCGGCCGCACACCGTCCGTACTGGACAAGTGGATCGTTGATCACACCGGCACGAACGACCTCGACCTGCGCTACACCCACGAAGGGAACCCAGCATCGATTGCCCTCGGACTCGTCATGCGAGTACAGCGGGCCGGCGACCTCGTCCTGAGCCGTCCACTGTTACTCACACCGGAATGGGTCGAGGACTGTTGGGACCGCCTGCCCGACCACGAGTGGCGCACCTTCTGAACCACCGACCACAAGCACACGCCAGCCCGCGACCCCGCCTATGGCAACGTCCAGGCGCCACAGGCAATCAATCCACCGGCCGGTCCCGTGCGATGCCGTGGGCGCCGAGGACCGTTGTTCCCACCACTGGCACCACACGAGGTCGACGCCGCCGAACGCCTCATCGGACGCCCCGTGCCGACCTTGCTTCGCCGGATCTACACCGAAGTGGGCAACGGTGGCTTCGGCCCCGACACCGGCCTCGCCCAACCTTACCGAAGGCCACCGCGCACCCGGTGACGCGAGTGATTGGCGATCCACAATCAGCATGCACCTGCGCAATCGCGCAAGGAGGCTACCGTCGTCGTGGCTGTACCTCGGATGCACGATGGAGTGGTACGTCTCCCTGATCGCGGTCGACAACCCGGTACTGCTCTTCGACGCCGACGGGTGGGAACCCAGTTGGGGCGAAGAACCACATGACGGACTCCGACACGCGACTGCGTCATTGCGGGAATGGCTACGGACATGGGCAACCGGCGGCAACGTCTGGGACACAGCACTCGGCGACAGCTCCCTCGACTGAACGGCATTATGCGCCCGGCCACGGACGATGCGTTTGCCGAGAATGTCATCTATGCAGGTCAGAGGCGACCTATGCGAAGACCGGACCTACCTGACGATCCAGCACCACAGACAGCTGCCTGACCGTCGGCACGAATCGCTCGACACCAGTTGCGGGACTTCGCCGCACCGAGCCGCAACCGCTTGCGCAGAGTCTCGGCAGAGATGGGCCGACCGGTCCTCGCCCACGTTCCAAAGCTCATGCGGCTGACCGCGTGGGAGGTTGTCCTCAGTGGCCGCCCTCGATGATCACTGCGAAGCCGTCGAGCAACGGTTGGAGTCCGAACTCGAACAGGTCGTCGAGGCGGAGGTCGTAGCCGTCGTCGAGAGCGCGCACGGTCTTCGCGAACGTTGGCGCGGCACCGGATTCGACGATCGCGGCAAGCGCGGACGCTTGTGTGTCCATCCACTGCTCGTCGGACAGTCCGGTGGTGGCCTCGGCGTGCGCTTCACGTTCCAGGTTCACCGCGATGCCGTGCACATAGCTGTACCCCAGCACGTGCAGATTCATCATCGTCGTCGGGTCAAGGCCGTGGCCGTCCATCGCCTTCATCGCCCATTCCGCGTGTGCCAACTGGTTGGCCAACGGGAGCGGGCGGGTGAGCGGATTGAACTGTGCCAGCCAGGGGTGTTTGCGGAACAGTCGCCACAGCATGCGTAGCCCCAACTCCAGGCGGGCCCGCCAGCCGTCCGGGGGTTGCTCGGGATAGGACTCATCACCGAAGGCGGCGTCGGCCATCAGTTCGATGAGGGCCTCCTTGCCGTTCACGTAGCGGTACGGCGACATCGTGGCCACCCCGAGCTTGGCCGCCACCCCGCGCATCGACAGCGCGGCCAGCCCGTGCTCATCCGCGATGTCAATGGCCGCCCGCACGATCCGGTCCCTGGTGAACTCGCCGGTGTCCGTACTGTCCGGCTCGGCCGGTGGGCGACGTCCGGCCACCACCGTGCCGACCCTGGGCTGGGCGCGGACCAGCCCCGCCTGGCTCAGCGCGGTCAGTGCCTTGGCGGCGGTGGCCAGCGCGACGTTCCACTCCTTGGCGATCTGCCTGGTCGATGGCACCCGCGCGCCGGCCGGGAGTTCGCCGGTCGTGATGCGCCGCCGAATCTCGGCAACGATCCGCTGGTAGGGCGGTGGCGCCTGGGTCGCCATCAGCTCCTCCTGTACTAGCACACAGGGTTGGTCATCTCCGAGCGTTTCTTGCTAGAACTGCATATACAACGTACATACAGGCGCATACACCGTACAAGGGAGACCGCTCGTGCAGACCGTGCTCATCTCCGGAGCCAGCATCGCCGGACCCACGCTCGCCTACTGGCTACACCGCAACGGATTCGCCCCCACGATCGTCGAGCAGGCCCCAGCACCACGAACGGGCGGCCAGGCGATCGACGTCCGAGGAGTCGCGCTCGAGGTCGTCAACCGCATGGGCGTCCTCACCGACATCCAGCGGGCCCGCACCCAGATGCGCGGCATGTCCATGCTCGACGGCCACGGCAACGAAATCCACCGCACCGAGGACATGACCGTCAGCGGCGGTCGGCTCGACAACGACGACGTCGAACTGCTCCGCGAAGACCTCACTCACCTGCTGCACACCCTCACGCACGACAACGTCGAATACATCTTCGACGACGCCATCACCTCGCTCGACGAGGATCCGCAGGGCGTGCGGGCCACCTTCCAACACGGCCAGCCCAGGACATTCGACCTCGTCATCGGCGCCGACGGCCAACATTCGAACGTGCGCGCGCTGACCTTCGGCCACGAGGGACAGTTCCACCACCACCTCGGCATGCACCTCGGGATCTTCAGCACGGACAACTTCCTCGACCTGGACAACTGGCAGGTCTGGCTCAGAGACGGCAACGCCGGCTACGGCATCTACCCGGTGCGCGACAACACCGAACTCCGAGTCAACATCGGCTTCCACTCCGGACCGATCGACTACGACTACCGCGACATCGAGCAGCAGAAGCAAATCATCACCGACCGAGTCGCGGACCTGCGCTGGGAGACCCCGCGACTGGTGAAGGCCATGTGGGACGCCACCGACTTCTACTTCGACAGCATGGCGCAGATCCGGATGGACACCTGGTCGCGGGGCCGGGTCACCCTGGTCGGCGACGCGGGCTACTGCGCGTCCGCGTTGTCCGGCCAGGGCACCAGCCTGGCACTGGTCGGCGCCTACATCCTCGCCGACGAACTCGCCAAGACTGGCGGCGACCACCTGGCGGCCTACACCCGCTACGAGCAACGCATGCGCCCGTTCGTCGACCTCAACCAGGCGTTGGCCACCGAGAACCCCGGCATGCCCGCGTCCGAGGAATCCATTGAATGCGCCAAAACCGCCATCAGCCTCGGCACCCCATGACCAAATGCTATGCCTGCGTCATACGGTATCGACCACGAGTCGATAGTTCGGTATGTTTTCCTCTCCTTCGAGGACAGTCTCCCCGGCAGGCGGTACCCATGATTTGTTGGGCATCAGCCCGAACAGGCATGAGTCACACCAGAGGGCTGCTTTGGCGACAGCGCCGGTCTCGATCTTCTTACCGCCTACCATGAACACCATTCGCAATCGACGTGCGCCGCAATGGGGACACGTGCGTGAAGCGATCGAGGAAGGGTCTCGATGGAGGGAGCTGAACATTTCCACCCATTCATCGAATTCCGACTTCGACGGACTCATGATGGCATGTCCTGCCGATACTTTCCGTAACGTTCCCACCAGTCGTCCTCATACTGTTGGGCTTCTTTCTCCCAAGAATTCCCGGGGTCGTATTCCGCGGGATACCCCTTTCCGGATTCGATCTGTTGCACATGGAATTTTTCATGGACCAGCGTCCTGGCCAGCTGCTCCTCACTTCTGAACGCGGCCCTTCTGAGAGTGATGTCGCCATTCGGTGCCGTGATACCGTAGACGCCATCCCTGTTTTTGTCGATCTTGATGTTGAGGCTGCGGATGTCAATGTTGTACTTGTGGGCGATCTCATCAACCGACTGCCTGCTCATGGAAAGCCGGTCCGTCTTCGGATTCCGGTCCGGATTGGCTGGCCGCTTCGGCCCACAGGTGGCGGTCTCGTCACAGCTGTCCGGTTTCTCGCCCCAATGATACGGGCCGACCGGAATGGGAATTGGTTCATAACCACCGCCACCCCCGGAATCGCACCACTGAGGTCGTTGTAGTTGACCGGGTCGCCGCTGGTGTAGTCGTAGTCGTTGTCGGAGCCGGCGGCGACCGGGTCGGTTTGCACGACACCGCCAGGCAGCGTCAGCACCCGCTGCTGAAGTTTCTCGGAGCCATCCAGGATGAAGTCAGGGCCGCCGGTGTCACTGGTGAAGCCGTAACGGGTTACCTGTACGGGGCTGTTGGCATTGTCCTGGGCTGTTCGTGCTGTGATGCGGTCGGTGACGTCGCGGGTGTAGCGGACTGTGCGTCCGGCGGCCGTGGTGGTGGACACGTGCCGGCGGGTGGAGTCATACCCGAGGGTGTCGGTGCCGACCGAAGTGGCGTTGCCGTAGGTGTCGTACTTGAACGACAGGGCGAGTCCGCCGTTGGTGGCGACCAGTCGGTCGGCGTTGTCGTAGCAGTAGCTGGTGCTGACTGCCGGGGCGCCGTTGAGGCTGTCGGTGGAGGCGGTTCGGTTGGTGTTCGCGCCAGCCTTCGGGTTGGGTCCGCAACCACCGTCGCCTGCGTAGGCGTACGTGAGTTGGTGGTGTGGCACGGTGGCCGCGATCAGGCGACCGACCCCGTCATGGGTGTAGGCGGATTTGTAGCTCGGACCGGTCGTGTCGGTGATGGTGTCGTCGGTGACGCGCTTGTCGCGGGCTCGGGTGACGGTGTCGGTGACGGTGGAGCCGGGGGTTGTCCAGGCCAGTGCGGTCAGTGATTCCGCGTCGTTGTCGGTGACCGCGAGGTTCGAGTTGTTGCCGTAGGCCACGGTGCGCAGGAATCCCGCGTCGTAGGCGGGAGTGGCGATGGTGGTGCCGTCCAGGTCCTGGCCGGTGAGGCGGGAGGCGGTGTCCCAGTGGTAGGTCAAGGTCGAGGTGGCACCGTTGATCCTGGTGGTGTCGCTGGTTTTGCGGTTGGCGACGTCGTACTGGGAGACGGTGACGGCACCGTTGGCGTCGGTGTAGGACACCATTTGGCGGAGTAGGTCGATCACGGTGGTGGTGGACCCACTGTCGTCGCTGACCTTGGTGGCCAACGGGTTGCCGCCTGCCACGGTTTTGGGCATACCGCCTTGACTGACCGCCGGAGAACGAGTGTCGCAGGGGTTGGTGCGGGTTTCGGTGTCCCCGTAGTAGGTCGAGGTGCCGCGCTGGTCGGGGTTGGCGATGTCACCGGCGGGTAGCGAGGTGGCCAGCCGGCGTAGGTATCCTTGGCCGGGCTTCTCGAAACTGTTGCGGCGGGTCAGGTTGAGCCCGTTCCGGTCGCTGGTGGTGGCGACCGCCAGCCCCAGGGCCGGGTCGATCCCGTTGGCAGGATCCGAGTAGTTGGTCGTGGTTGTGGTTGAGGGCGCGCGTTCGGCGTTGCTGTCGGTGACGGTGCTGGTTGGGTAGCCGTAGCGGGGTGCCAGATTCTGGCCGGGCACCGTGACTGCCGCGCTGGCGCCGGGTGGTGTCCAGGTGAAGGACAGGGCGCCGCTGGTGCCGGCACGGTTGTAGTAGTCGACGCGGACGCGGTGCCAACTGCCGGCGGTCGCGTTCATGTAGGTGCCCGTGACCGCGGTGCTGGGCTTGTCGCTCCAGGAGTCCACGGTCAGCACGTCGTCGATCCTGAGCCGGACTCCATCCACGGCGGTGAACCCGACACCGTACTGACCGGTGGTGGGGAACTGGATCTCGCCGGTGAACCGTCCCGACCAGCCGTCGGTATTCGGCACCGGTGGCGTGCCACCCCAACTACCGGACAGGGAACCATCAGGTGTGCCGACCCCGGTCTGCCAGACCGCCGGCACACCCGACAGGAACGGGTTGTCGTAGAACGCGGCCTGCAATCCGGCCATGCCCCCGTCATAACGAACCTCGCCGTCGACCGTGAGCGAACAGCGCGCTGAGCAACAAGACAGGGCAACCTCCAATGGGGAACACACGTGTTGGTTACACACGCCCACGCTCGACCGACACATTTTCTCGGGAGGGGATCACATGCCTGGCACAAACAGCTGTATTCGAAGAATCGCGATCCTCGGCACAGCTGCGATGCTGGTCGCCGGCACAGGCACCGCGGATGCGCTCGCGGTCAGCGGCTCGCCGACGATTGTCGACCTTGGCACGTTAGGCGGCACATACAGTGATGCCGAGGACATCAACGACGCCGGGGTCATCGTGGGACGAGCGACGACAGCCGACGGTCAGACGCACGCGGCCAAATGGGATCGGCATGGCACCATCGCCGACCTCGGTGCCATCGGCGAAGCTCACCGGGTGAACGCCCGCGGCGAGATTGTGGGCACCACGCGACTGCCCTCGGGGAGGACCCACGCCATGCGGTGGGACAGGCATGGAGTCGCGACCGATCTGGGTACCCTCCCCGGCGGTCAGGAAAGCAGGGGTTCCGCGATCAACGACGACGGTGTCGTGGTCGGCTCGGGATACGCCTTGGGCCCCAACAACACCCTGTTCAATCATGCTCTCCGGTGGGATCAGTCCGGCCAGATCGTCGACCTCGGTCCGGCCGAGGACGCCTACGGCATCAACAACGCCGGCATCACCATCGGCGCAACGGCCGTCAACGGTAATCGCGCCGCGAAATGGGACGCACGTGGAACCATGATCGCCCTCGACCAACTACCCGGCACCACCTACAGCGTGGGATACGGGATCAACGACGCGGGGATGGCCGTTGGCTACGCGGAGACCCGCCCTTCGAAGGGCCACACTGTCCGCTGGGACGCACAGGGCCGGATCACCGACCTCGGCGCGTTGCCCGGCGGCGAGTACAGCACGGCGGGCGCGATCGGTGACGACGGCACAGTTGTCGGAATCTCCACCACCACCGGCGAGCTGTACCCGTACCACGCGGTGCGCTGGGACAGGTGGGGCCGGATCACCGACCTGGGCATCCTGCCAGGCGAGATGGCCAGCGACGCCCGGACCGTGAACCGGCACGGCACGGCCGCGGGTGTCTCGGGGCAGTCCGCGGTTTTGTGGGACCGGCGCGGCCGGATCACCAACCTCGGCAGTCTTGTCGACGGCGGGCGCAGCGCCGCGTACGCGATCAACAACCACGGGCTGGTGGTCGGGCTCGGCAGTGCGCCGGACGGCTCGTTCCATGCCATGCTCTGGCGTCCGTCCAGCCGGGCGACTGCTCCTTGACTTGCCCCCTTTTAGTTATAACAATAGTCGAATTAATTGGCGGAGACCCGAGACCGAATGGGGCGCGGAGTGAGCGCGGTATACCTCGACACCGTGCGGCTGCCTGTCGCCGCGCTCGGCCCGGACAATCCCCTACCACCACTGGGTGCGCCGAAGCTGGTGACGCCGATGGTCGACACCTTGGCCGCCGACCCGGAGATGGCCCGGAACCTTGCCTACGGCCGGCCCAGGACGCTGTTGCCGTACACCGTGCAGGACGGCTACACCCGTGACCTCACCGACCGGGACGTGCCCGTGGCCATAGTGGACAACGGCATCCTGCGCGCCGAGTTCCTGCTGGACTTCGGCGGCCGGATGCGATCGCTGGTGCACCTGCCCACCGGCCGGGAACTGCTGCACCGCAACCCGATCGTGCAACCGGCGAACCTGGCACTGCGCAATGCCTGGTTCGCCGGCGGCGTCGAGTGGAACCTCGGCACCACCGGTCACACGGCTCTGACGTGCGCACCGCTGCACGCGGCCAGGGTGGTCCGGCCCGACGGCGTCGAGGTCCTGCGGATGTGGGAATTCGAACGCGGCCGCGAACTGGTCTACCAGATCGACGCGTACGCGCCCGCGGGCTCTCCCGTGCTGTACGTCCACGTCCGGATCATCAACCCGAACCAGCACGAGGTTCCGGTGTACTGGTGGTCCAACATCGCCGTTCCCGAAACACCTGACACCCGGGTGCTGGCGCCCGCCGACGCGGCCTTCCACCTCGCCTACGACGGTGTTCTGCGCCGGGTACCAGTTCCCACGTACGACGGTATCGACCGCAGCTACCCGACACGCGCCCAGCACGCCGCCGACTACTTCTACGACATCGCGCCGCAGCGCCGCCGGTGGATCGCCGCCCTGGACGGCGACGGCACCGGCCTGGTGCAGTCGTCGACCGACCAGCTGCGCGGGCGCAAACTGTTCCTGTGGGGCCAAAGCACCGGCGGCCACCGCTGGCAGCAGTGGCTTTCCCCGCCGGGGCACCCGTACCTGGAGATCCAGGCCGGCCTGGCCCGTACCCAGCTGGAGCACCTGCCGATGCCCGCCGGCGCACGGTGGTCCTGGCTGGAGGTTTACGGCCTGCTCACCGCGGACGTCGCAAAGGTGCACCACCACGACTGGGACACCGCTTGTGCTGGCACTGAGGAGGCGTTGCACGAGCTGGTCCCCCGGCACGTCGTGGACGCGGAGCTGGACGCCGCCCGGCAGTGGACCGACCAGCCGCCGACCCAGCGTCTGCACTCCGGATCCGGTTGGGGCGCACTGGAACAGCGCCACCGCGGCACGGACGGCGATCATTCCCTGGACCTACCGGGGACCCCGTTCGACACCGACACCCTCGGCTGCGAGCAGCAACCGTGGCTGGCCCTGATCGACACCGGCGACATCCCGGCGCCCCCGTCCCGGGCCACGCCGGGCTCCTACCAGGCCAGCCCAGGCTGGCGGCAGCGGCTCGAACACGCCCGGGACAACTGGTTCGTCTGGCTGCACCGCGGCGTGGCCCGCTGGCACGCCGGCGACACCGACGCCGCCCGCGACGCCTGGCACGCCTCGCTGAACGCGACCGCCAACCCGTGGGCGTTGCGCAACCTGGCCGCACACGACCTGCACGCCGGGAACGCACACAACGCGGCGTCCACACTGCTTCTCGCGGGCACCATGCTGCCCTACATGCGGTCACTCGCGGTGGAAACACTCCAGGCTCTGCTCGTCGCCGACCGCCCGACCGAGGCGCTTGCCCTCGTCGACCGGCTGCCACCGCACCTGCGCGCCCACGGCCGAATCCGGATGCTCGAGTGCGCCGCCGCTCTCGCCGCCAGTCGCCTGGACCGGGCCACCCGCCTGGTGGACACCGGCATTGTCGTGGCCGACCTTCGCGAAGGCGAGGACGCCCTCGACCAACTCTGGTTCGCCTACCACGACCTGCGCGCCGACTCCGGGACAGCCACCGAGGACCACCCGCTGCCCTGCCTCTACGACTTCCGCATGACGTAACACCTGTCCATAGTGGAATCGGCGGACGCTCAGGAAGATGAGTCGGGTGGCGCCGAGACCGATCCGGGGTCGGCGAAAACGGACTCCAGGGCGGCCTGGGCCGCGCCACGTGCGGCGCTGGTGAATCCCAGGGTGGAGGCCAGCAGCCGGCATCCCCCGGCGTTGGGCGCCATGGCGCGGTCGTCGACGACCTGCCGGACGGTGTCGAGGAGGTGGTCACTGAGAATCGCGAAGTAACCGCCCAGTACCACGGCTTGGGGGTTGAGGATGTCGACCAGCAGGCCGATGCCGAGGCCGAGACCATGTGCGATGCGGTCGAGCGCGGCCAGCGTGCGGCTGTCCCCCGCCGCCGCCCGGGAGCGGATCTCGGCCAGCCGGTCCTCCAGGTCGCGGGTGGGGTCGCGAACCGGATCGTCAGGTTCGGCGGCGTGCCGCATGAGGGCGGCGAGCCCGACCATGGTCTCCCAGCAGCCGCGCCTGCCGCAGGCGCACGGTTGCGGGTCGGGATCGAGTGGCATGTGGCCGACTTCGCCGGCGAACCCGGCCGCGCCCAGAAACAACTGCCCGTTGGTGATGATCCCGGCGCCGACACCGACTTCGCCGGTGATGTAGATCAGATTGTGGACGCCGAAAGTTCCGGCGACGGCGTATTCGGCGATGGCACCGAGTCTGGCGTCGTTGCCGAGCGTGACGGGCGGGGCGTGGGGGCCGAGCCGCGCGGTGAGGCCGCTCACGATCGGCAGGTGTGACCAGCCCATGTTGGCGGCGAAGATCACGACTCCGGTGTCCTGGTCGATCTCACCTGGAGCCGCCACCGTAATGCCGATGACGTCGACCCCATCCGCGCGGACGCGGTCGATGGCGCGGGCGAGCAGGGCGGCGACGGCGTCGAGCAGAGCGTCGCTGTCTTGTTTCGGGCTGATGGTGATCCGCTGGTCCAGGATCATGTCACCGCGCAGATCGAGCGCGATGGCCCGGGCGTAGTCGACACTGATCTCCACGCCGAGCCCGCACAGCGTCCGGCCGTACAGCTCGACGGCCTGCCTGGGGCGCCCGATGCTCCCACCCCGTTGCACGTCGCCTTCCCGGACGAGGTTGCGTTCGACGAGTTCGTTGACCAGGTTCGAGATCGTGGCTTTGGGCAGGCCAAGGTCCTCGGCGAGCAAGGTGCGCGACCGGGGGCCGACGTTGCGCAGACGGCGAAGGATCAGACCGAGGTTGGTACGCCGGATCGAGGCCCGGTTCGCGACATCCTGATGTCGCGCCGCCGGAACCGCGCTCTCGGGTACGTGTTGGTACACCATCGCCCACAATCCTGCCCTATGAATCACGGCCAGTGGAGTGCCCGGGGTTGACGTGGCCGGTTGCCGCGTCAACCCCGGGCACTCCGCTCTCATGTGGCCAGTGTGAGTGTCACTGCACCTGGTTGGACGCGGAGAGCTGCGTCGCGGTACGGGTGAAGGTCAGCACCTGCGCCGCCGAGGGGGTGCGGTCGCCGCTGGCGGCGCTGCTGGTGTTGTCCCAGTTGCGTTGCGGGGTGGTCACCAGGGATTGGCCGGTGACGCTCAGTGCCAACCCGTTGTAGCGGCTGACCAGGCGGTAGGTGCCGGTGGGACCCGAGTCGGTGACGACCGGCTGCAAGGACCACTGCTGCCGAACGTCGGTGCTGTGTGCCGGTGCCGGAGTGACGGCAGCACCCCAGGCCCGGCCTGCGTCGCCGCTGCTGGCCACGCCCAGAGCCTGGCCCGCGGCCTTGTTGGTGACGGTGTAGAAGCCATCGCCGGTGGGGGTCAGATTCCACTGCTGGGACTGCGAGGTGCTGGCGCCGTCGCTGCCCTGGGCCAGCTGTCGGCCGTTGGCGGCGGTGATCTGGTAGGAGGCGGTGCCGTCAGCCTTTGCCGCCAGCTGCGACGCCTGATCGATCGTGACCGGCACGTACGTGGCGTTGGAGCTCGCGGTGCAGAAGAAGGAGCAGTAGGTGCGGAACGTCCTGCCCACCGTGTTGGAGGTGGTCAGGGTGGCGGAGTCCACGAACCACCGGTACCACGAACTGGCGCTCAGCTTGTTGGCGGGAACGCTGCCGATGTCGGTCCACTTCTGGGTGGCCAGGTTGCTCGTGGCGTAGATGTGCAGCGGCAGGTGCTGGCCGGGGGGCTGGTTCTGCGGCGTCCCGATGTACACGCCCAGGTAGGAGTCCCAGGCGACGTTCATCAGGGCCAGCGGCGAGTCACCGCTGGGCAAGGTGCCCGCGGACCTCTGCTGGGCGACCGTGCCCGGCTTGGTGGGGTTGTAGTTGACGGACGTGTATCCGGTGCTGGACTGGCTGGTGGGAACGATGTTGCTTTCCTGCCCGCCGACACCGGCGGTCTGCCACGCGCCGTTGTACCACTTCTGCCACGACGACGGCGTCATCTTCTGCGAGATGGGTGCGCGCGCCACGTGCTCGAGCCACATGTTGCCGCCGCCGCTCTTGTCGAGCACCCTGCTGCCGTAGAAGACGTAGAAGTAGCCCGAAGCGTTGTCGACGAACAGGCGCGGATCGCCGTCGCCGTAGTAGTACGTCTGGTTCGGGAACTGGGCGGTGTCGTTGCGGACGGTTCTGAACGGTGAGGTGATGACGTGGTTCTGGATGGTCCAGCTGCTGCCATGGTTCTGGGACGTGGCGTAGTCGATTGAGTCGTAGTGCAGGCCGTCACCGAACGGCTGTGGCGTGAACTCGTTGTGGATCAGGCCGTACCAGGTACCGGTGTCCGGGTCGACCCACACGCCCATCAGGTCGCAGAAGTTTCGCTGCGAGTAGCCGGAACCAGCGGGTGCGTAGGTGGCTTGCACGCCGGTGGGACTGTTGTTGCACAGCGTTGTCGTGTTGGCGTTGGCGCCGGTGTTGCTGATCGACGCGAGGGTGGCCGTGTCGAATCTGCTGCCGCTGTAGAAACTCCACCTGCGGCTGTCGTTCGCGCCGTAGAGAGAGTGCGATTGCTGGTAGTAGAACTTGCCGTTCGTGTCGATGAACAGCCCCGCGGGGGTGTCGTCGGGGTTGCTCCAGGAACCAGGCGTCCCCGCGGTCACGGTGTATGTGGCTGCTTCCGCCGTGTTGGCGGTCGTCGTCGCCAGGGCCAGGACCGCGGCAAGCGCGACTCCTAACCGTCGTGTTGTGGTTCGCGCCATTGCGATCCTCTCGGTGCAGGGTCAACGGAAGAGGCCAGGTGAGCTCGGCAGTGCGGTCGCGGGACCACCGGCGCCCCGGGGCGAGCCGCTGACCTGAGGGTATTTCGTTCGTACATTGTCCAAACTAATGCGACGTGGCAAGTGTCCGAGCCAATCCCCCGGAAGTCAAGAGGCAGCCGTCCTGATCCCGCAGATGGCCGGCTTGTCAGGTCGGAGCAAGGCATAGCCTTGCCGCACAGACAAAGCAGGGCAGCCGGAGAACGGAGTGCATCATGATCGTTCGCCTGTCCCGTCGCGCCTTGGCATCCGGCGTGGTCCGCATCGTCGCCGTAGCGGGCGCGGCGCTCGCGTCAACCGAGGCCGCCGCCGCGACCACAACGTCCTGCACGAGCGGCTTCAGCCCATGGACGTTGACATCGGTCAACCTCCCCGGCCCGAACACCAACTGCAACAGCACCAGCCTGTCCGCCGTGAACTGCACGATCACCAGGTGACACTTCGTCCACGGCGACCTTGGCACCGACCGGCGCGGTGGGTCAGGCGGACCGCCGGGTGACTATCCGCAGCGCCAGTTGGGCGTGGAAGCGGGCGAGTCCGGCGATGTCCCTGCTCGGGTGGGGGCCGGCCGCGTCGGACAGGCGGATCGCGACGTTCGCCAGTGCGGTCGCGGTGAGTTTGATCTCGTTGACGTTGTCGTAGATGGGAATGACGAACTGGCCGGTGGCGATGCCCGCCTCGATGATCTTCTCGATGCGGCGGCGGTTGGTCCGCCGGAACTCGACCTCTTCCTTGAGGTACGCCTCGCTGAGTTCCACATAGTCGACGTTGGCGACCTTGACGGCATCGGGATGGCGCAGCGCGAACAGGGCCATCGCCTCGACGACGTTGAACAGCAGTTGGGCGGGGTCGTCCGGGTCGGCCGCCTGCTCGCCCCGCTTGATCATGACGGTGAACTCGTCGCCGAGCTTTCTGAGGATGGTGAAGAGGAGCTCGTCCTTGGACTGGAAGTGGTTGTACATGGCGCCTGGGGTCAGGCCGCACTCCAGCATGATCTCCTTGACCGGGGTGCCCCGGTAGCCCTGGGCCGCGAACAGCTTCAGTGCCACTTCCTCGATGCGGCGCCTGGCCGGGCTGTCGGGTTCGGCCACGGGCTTGTCTCCTCGCGCGATCCACGGTGAATGTACGTTCACACATATTACCGGCGATGGCTGATCCGGTCCCGGTGCACCCGGATCCCGGCTGCCTCCCGGTCCCAGGTGTCGGCCGTCAGTCCGGTGGTTCTGAGCTTGTGTTTCTCGACCTTCGCCGAGGGTGTCCTGGGGAGTTCGCCGAGGAACCGCACGTAGCGCGGGATCATGAAGTGCGCCAGGCGCGGCCGTAGGTGCTCGATCAGGTCGGCCGGGTCGAGACGGTGGCCGTCGGCGAGGGCGAGCACGGCCAGCACCTCCTCCTCGCTGTGCTCGCTGGGTACACCGACGACTGCCGCCTCGCGGATGGCCGGGTGCGCGAGCAGTTCGGCCTCGACCTCGAACGAGGAGATGTTCTCGCCGCGACGGCGGATGGCGTCCTTCGCGCGGTCGACGAAGAAGAAGTTGTCCTCGCCGTCCCGGCGGAACAGGTCGCCGGTGTGGAACCAGCCGTTGCGCCAGGCGTGCGCGGTGGCCTCGGGCATGGCGTGGTATCCGGCGTTCATCGACCACGGCAGGTCGGCACGGACGATCAACTCGCCCACCTCGCCGGCGGCGACCTCGCGGTCGTGCTCGTCGACGAGCCGGACCTCGACACCCGGGCGGGGCCGCCCGCAGCTGCCCACCGCGGTCGGATTGGGTTCCGACACCAGCGGATTCGACGTCTCGGTCATGTTGAACACGGTCAGCACCTGGACGTCGAACCGCTTGGCGAACGCGATGGCGTCGGCTGTCAGCGGCACCGTGAGGGCGAAGCGGAGTGGGTTGTCGGTGTCGTCGGCGCGGGGCGGTTGTTGGGAGAGGAAGGCGACGGGTGCGCCGAGGAGGGTGCAGGCGGTGGTGCCGGTCCGGCGGACGACGTTCCAGAAGTCCTTGGTGTCGAAGCCGCGGCTGACCACCATCGACGCGCCCAGCGCGAGCACCCCGTTGACGGCAAGGGTGGCGGCACCGTGGAAGAAGGGCGTGTTGACGAGGTAACGGTCGTGTTCGCCGAGGCGGCCGAGGACAGCCACCGCCGTGCAGTGGGCATGCAGGTGGGGGCAGCGGACTCCTTTGGACGGCCCGGTGGTGCCCGAGGTGTACATGATCGTCTGGAGGTCCCAGGGCTGGACCGGCCGGTCCGGGGCCGGCAGCGCGTCCGGGTCGCCGTCCAGCGCGTCGCGGCCGAGGATCCGCCAGGGTGCCGGGGCGGCCGGGGTGTCGCCCAGCACGACGACAGTGTCCAGTCCGGGGGTGTCGACGTGCCGCAGCCGGTCCACCAGTTCGGGGTGGACCACGGCCACCCGCGCCCCGGTCGTGGTGACCACGTGCCGCAGTAGATTTCCCTTGTAGGCCAGGTTGATCGGTACGTAGACGGCACCGATGAGGTTGATGCCGAACCAGGTGCGCAGCACGTCCGGTCCGTTGGGCAGCCAGACCAGCACCGGATCGTCCTGCTCGACGCCGAGACCGCGCAGGCCGGCGGCGGTCCGCCGGGCCTCTGCCATGGCGTCGCCGTAGGTCCACGTCACGTCGTCGTCGAACACGGCGAACGTCCGCTCCGGGTGGGCGTTCGCCCCCTTGGCCAGCAATGCGGGCAGCACGCAGTCCTCAGCCGGCGGGATCATGGGCGTCTCCTCTCACCGGACAGTGTGGACGCAGTGGTAGAGCGCGTCGATCAAGGGGCGGGACCGGTCGTCCTGGATCTTGTGCGCCATGTGGTTACGGATGTAGCCGATGCTCAGCCCGGCCGCGGGGTCGGCGATCGCGAGCGCGCCGTTGGCGCCGGAGTGGCCGAACGCCGTCGGGGTCGGTGCGTCGAAGAAGATGCCTCCCGAGACGGCGAAGCCGAGCCCCCAGGCGGTCGGTCCGAGGACGACCTGGTCCGGGCCCACCGCGTGCGGCCTGGTGGCGCGGGCGACGGTGTCCGGGGTGAGGATCCGGTGTCCGTCGACCTCGCCGATGAGCGCGGCGTACAGGCGGGCGACCGACCGGGCGTCGGCGATGCCGTTGGCTGCCGGCACCTCCATGGCGTGGTAGCGCGGCGAGTCCATGTCCTCGCCGATCTCGACCGGACCCATCGTGCGCTGCCCGATGGTGAGGTCGCGGCGGAAGAACGACGGGTCGCGCCTGCCGGGATCGCGGTACATCGCCAGGAACTCGGGGTCGAGGTACAGCTCGGAGAGTTCGTGCAGGAACCGGTTGTAGTCCTCGTCGCCGTAGTCGGCGACCAGGGCGTCGGGGTGGTCGAAGTCGACCCGGTGGACCGGCGCCACCCGGGCCTCGTGTTCGGCCGGCAGCCCGATCCACATGTCGAGGTCCAGCCGCGGCGCCACGTGCCGGGCGAGGTACTGACCAGGGGTGAGCCCGGACAGCCGGCGGACCAGTTCACCGATCAGCCAGCCGATGGTCAGCCCGTGGTAGCCGTGCGCCGTTCCCGGCGTCCACAATGGACGCTGCGCGGCCAGTGCGTCCACCACCGGATGCCAGGCCTCGCAGTCGTCGAGGGTGATCCAGCGGTCGACGGCGGGCAGCCCGGCCTGGTGGCTGAACAGCAGCGAGACGGGGATGTCGGCCTTGCCCTCGGCGGCGAACTCGGGCCAGTACTCGACGACCGGCGCGGCCAGGTCGAGCAGCCCCTGGTCGACCAGCATCAGGCCGCAGATCGCGGTCAGTGCCTTGGTGGACGAGTCGACGGTGGCGATCGTGTCGCGCTGCCACTCGGCGCCGCTGCCGGCGTCCGCGATCCCACCCCAGAGGTCGACGACCGGTGTGCCGTCTAGGTACACCGCGAACGCCGCGCCCACCTCCGTCCGCTCGTCGAAGTTCTCCTGGAACACCGCCCGGACGGGCTCGAAACCGGGTGCGACGAAGCCGTCGATCTTCGTTGTGGGCAGCACGGACGGCGTCACCCGGCTGCGGATGGACGGGCCGCCGGTGCGCTCCGCCGGTGTTCGGGTGGTGCGGTCGTCTGGCATGGTGGACCACCATTTCTCGCCGATCGGGGTGGACGGGGTGCCGCCGAGGAACAGTTCCCGGCCGAGCGCGTGGAAGTTCGCGGCGCCGCGCAGCCGGCCGAGCACCGCCATGGTGCCCATCGTGTAGCGCAGCAGCATGCTCAACCACGGCGGCTGGTAGCTGGCCTTGCGTGACTTGTAGAACTCCGCGGTGGGTTTCTGCGCCGCCGCGATCAGCCGGCCGATGTGCCGCGGGTCGAGCCGGGTCTCGGTGTCCTCGTCGACCGGCCCGGCCAGCAGCGGACCCAGCTCGGCCCAGAGCTTCGCCGGGTTCCCGCCGTTGTCCGGCAGGAGCCCGAGGCCGGTCAGCCCGGCCACCAGCGCGTCCCAGTCGTCCTGGACCGCGGCCACGACGGGCGCGATGGCTCGGGCGTGGTCATCCGGGGTCATCCGCTCCACCAGCCCGAAGTCCAGGAAGCAGACCCGGCCGTCGTCGAGGAACAGGTAGTTGCCCGGGTGCGGGTCGCAGGAGAACACCCCGCCGGCCACCGAGCCGTAGGCGAAACGGTAGATGGTCTCGGCGTACCGGTCCCGTTGCGCCTGCGGCCGGTCGAGGATGTCGTGGAAACCTTGGCCGTCAACGAACTCCGAGGTCAGTACCCGCCGTCGGCTCAGCTCGGGCACCACCTCAGGGATCTTCACGTACGGGTGGCCGCGGTACAGCTCGGCGAAGTAGGTCTGGCTGGCGGCCTCGATCTCGTAGTCGAACTCGTCGCGCAGCATCGAACCGAGGTCGGTGAGGATGGCCTCGACGTCGAACCCGACTCCGGTCAGCGCCCAGGCGCGGGACAGGTCGGCGACCGCGTCGAAGTCGGTCATGATGGCCGTTTCGACGCCGGGGTACTGGACTTTGACGACGACCGCGCGGCCGTCGGGCAGGGTCGCGCGGTGCACCTGCCCGACCGAGGCCGCGGCGATCGGCTCCGGCGAGAAGGACGCGAACCGCGCCAGCGGCCGTGGTCCGAGCTCGTCGGTGAGGATGCCCAGCACCACCTCGTAGTCCATCGGCTCGGCGTGCGTCTGGAGTGCGGTCAGGTGCTTCTCCGTGCCCGGGTCGAGCCCGCCGGCGAAGGACGCGAACTGGCCGAACTTCATGGCCAGGCCCTTCATGTCGCCCATCGCCCTGGCCACGTCGGCCGCGGCTTTCTCGGTGGCGGCGGAGCGCAGCGCCGCTTGGTTGGCGTTGGTGGTGAACAGGCCGCGCAGCCGTGCTCCGGCGAGTGTGCGGCCCGCCCGGTAGGTCATCCGGACCAGTTCGCTGCGCCGCTGGTTCGCGTCACCGCCGCGGCGGGCGAACACGGCGCGCAGGATGTCGGCCTGGAGGCGGCCAAGCGCTCGCCAGCGCTGTCCTCGACGTGGATCGTTCACTGGTGCTCCTGTCCTGTGTGGCCAGTGGCGGAGAGGACGGACAGTCGCAGCACGGACTCGTGGTACACGCGCTGGGTGGCGGCCAGTCCGGCGGCATCGGTACCGATCGCGTTGCCGGTGTTCAGGTTGCGGTCGAAACGGGGGAAGTTGCTGCTGGTGACGGACAGCCGAAGCCGGCTGCCCGGACGGAACCGCCAGGCGGTCTCCCCGCAGTCCACCCGCAACGCGACCGGCACACCGGGGTCGAGCGGCACCTCGCGGTCGAGGCCTTCGCGGTAGCGGGCGCGGGTGATGCCGTCGACGACGGCGATCGAGCGGCCGTCGGGCAGCACCTCGGTCAGCCGAGCGACGAAGTCGGTGTCCACAGCGGACGACGACACCCGCATGTCCACCAGGACCGGACCGACGACATCGAGTGGCCGCTCCAGTGGCGCCGACGTGTAGCACAACACGTCCCGCCGTCGTTCTACAAAGGACACATCGCGCGGGCCGGTGACCTCGTTGCCGAGCGCCACGCGGCCACCGTGGGTGGGCACCGGATCGTCGGGGTCGTAGACGTACTCGTCGTACCCGGCCGCGCCGGTCACCACGTCGGTCAGGCGGCCGTCGCCGGCCGAGGTCCTGGCGTCCCCGCCGCTGGCGAGCGCGAGTTCGCAGGTGGTGGTGCCGGCCGGCGGCCACTGGTCGGCGGTACGCCATTCGTTCGCGCCCATCAGGAAGTACTCGACCGGCGGCAGATCCCGCCCGGCGCCCCGCAGGTGCCGGTCGAAGAACGCGAGCTGCTTCTCGGTCAGGCCCGCGCCGGCACCCTCGGCGGATATCCCGAAGTTCAGGTCACCCTGTCCGGCGGGGGCGCTCGACGCGTGCGCCCACGGCCCGACGATCAGCCGATGCTCGGCCGCGCCTGCCGTCGCGAGCCGGGAGAACCCGCGCACACCCGCGTCGCAGTAGATGTCGAACCAGCCGGCCAGCGACAGGCTGGGCACCGCGATGGCGTCGACGTCGAACTCGGCGGTGTCCGCGAACCGTCCACTGAGGACGTCGGCGAGGTCGGCGACCACGCCGGCGGACAGCCCGGGCATGTCCAGCAGCGGGAGGTGGCGGGTGGCGAGGTCGGGATCGGCCGCGACCGCGGCGATCTCACCGAGCACCACCTGATCCACTGGTTCTCCCTTGGCCTGACTGGTGATCAGCCGTTCCAGCGCCATGTACGCCAGCCAGGACACCCCCTGCGCCAAGGGGAAGGCCCCGCCGTCCGCCTGGCGTTGGAGCGCGCCGCCGGCCGCGATGGCCGGGGCGATCGCCTTCAGATGGGGCGGGCGCAACGCGGCCCCGACCCACTGGACGATCCCGAGGTACGACCCGCCGACCATGCCGACGTTGCCGTCGCACCAGTCCTGGGCCGCGATCCACTCCACCGTGTCGTAGGTGTCCAGGCCCTCCTGCGGCCACATGATCGGCGCCCACTCGCCGTCGGAGGCGTAGCGGCCACGCGTGTCCTGGACGAGGACGGTGTAGCCGGCGGCGAGTGCGTCGGTGGTACGGAACCAGTCGCTGTTCGGCATCGCGACGGCCTTGTTGTAGGGCAGGCGGCGCAGCAGCACCGGTCGCGGCGTCTCGTCCGCCGTGCGCCATACGTCGCCGCGCAGGATGACCCCGTCCCGCATCGGCATCTCGACGTCGCGGTGTACGACCAGGTTCGGCTTGGTGCTCAAGGGTTTCTTCATGATGTGATGTGTGCTTTCAGTGGCGGATCCAGCCGCCGTCGACGAACAACGACTGACCGGTGATGTAGGCGGCCTGATCACTGACGAGGTAGGTGACCGCGCCGGCCACGTCGGTGGGCAGTCCCATCCGCGCGATCGGCTGGGTGGCCACCTGCTTGTGCGCGACGGTCGCGAGGTTCGCGGCATCGACCTGGCCGGTGTCGATGAACCCCGGACACACCGCGTTGGACCGGACGCCCTCGCGGCCGAGCTCGACGGCCAGCGAGCGGGTCAGGGTGAGCAGACCGCCCTTGGAGGCGTCGTAGCCGATCTGCCCGAAGAACCCGATGACCGCGGTCGAGCAGACGTTGACGATGGCACCGTGCCCGGATTCGGCGAGGTGGTCGACGGCGGCCTGGGCGAGGAAGAACGGCCCGCTCAGGTTGGTCGCCAGCACCTGGTGCCACTGCTCGGGCGTCCACTGGCGGATCTTCAGCCGGCGCCCGGTCGCCGCGTTGTTGACCAGGATGCCCAGCCCGCCGAGCCGGGCGACGGTCTCGTCGACGACCGCCCGTGCCGTGCCCGGCTCGCTCACGTCACCGGGGACGGCCACGCACTGGTGCCCGGCCGCGGTGAGCTCGGCCACGGTCCGGCCGGCCGCCGCGGTGTCGATGTCGTTGACGGCGACGAGCGCCCCCTCGGCCACGAGCAGGCGGGCGATCCCGGCGCCGATGCCCCGGCCGGCCCCGGTGACGAGCGCGACGCGGCCGGTCAGCTCCCTGGTCATCCGCGCTCAGCCCCCCACACCGAGACGAAGGAGACGCACTCGCCTGGGTAACCGCCGAGGTTCTGGGTGACGGCGTACTTGCCGGTCAGGTCAAGCTGCCGGTCCGCCGCCTCGCCCCGCAGCTGCGACCAGCACTCGAAGATCATCCGGATCCCGGACGCGCCGAGCGGGTGACCGAACGACTTCAGGCCACCGTCCGGGTTGACCGGCAGCGCGCCGTCCCGGTCGAAGGTGCCCGCGAGGATCTCCTTCCACGCGGTGCCACGATCGGCGAAGCCGAGGTCCTCCATCAGGATCAGTTCGGTGATGGTGAAGCAGTCGTGCACCTCGGCCATCCCGATCCGGTCCGGCGAGCCGACGCCCGCCTGGCCGAACGCCTCCCGGCGGGAGGCCACGACCTCGGGGAAGGTGCTGAAGTCGTACCCGGGATCCATCGCGCCGGTGCCCGGTCCGGTGACGAACGACATGCCCCGCAGGTAGATCGGGCGGTCGGTGTACTTCTCCGCGTCCTCGGCCCGCACGACCACGGCCGCGGCCGCACCGTCGGAAAGCCCGCCGCAGTCGAACAGGCTGAGGTTCCCGGCCAGTGGCGGCGCGGTGGCGAGCGCCTCCTTGCTGACCCGCGTCCGCAGGTGTGCCCTGGGGTTTCCGGCGCCGTTGTCGTGGTTCTTCCACGCCACGTGCGAAATAGCGTCCTTGAGGTCGGTTTCGCTGACCCCGTACTTGTGCGCGTAGGCGGTGAACAGGTAGCTGTAGGAGCCGGGTGCGGAGATGTCGAGCCGGGTGCCATCGCTGAACGGGTGCGTGAACGGGATGCCGGCGATACCAGGATCGCTCATATGCTCGGCGCCGATCGCCAGCGCGACGTCGTACGCGCCGGAAGCGACGGCGTAGCAGGCGTTGCGGAACGCGTCCGACCCGGTGGCGCAGTAGTTCTCATTGCGACTGACCGGTTTGTAGCCGATCTTCAGTGGCCGCGACAGTGTGGTGCCTGCCACGCCGGAGCCGAAGGTACCCAACCAGTAGGCGTCGACCTGGTCCTGGCGGACACCGGCCGAGTCGAAAGCGGCCACGGCGGCCTCGACGAGCAGGTCGTCGAGACCGCGGTCGCGGTGGTGACCGAACCGGGTGCAGCCCATCCCGACGATCGCGATCTGGTTCTTCAGTCCGTGGGACCCCATCAGCCCGCCTCTCCGCGCACTGGACGCGCTTTCCAGAAATAGTTGTGCACGCCGTCCCGGGTGTGGCCGCGCCGGAAGACCATCTCGACGGCCAGGCCCGGCGCGATGGCCGTGTCGTCCACTTCGGTCAGTTCGCACTCCAGGCGCCCGCCGCCGTCGAAGTCGATGACGGCGTAGCTCGCCGGCGGATGCGGTGACCACGCCAGGCGGTCCGTGGTGCCGGTGACCACGCGGGCCGGCCGGCCGGCGACGGGCCGGACCCGCATGTCGTCGACCGCGCCACACGAGGCGCACACTCGCTGCGGAGGCAGGTGGACCGCGCCACACGAGCAGACCGACCCCCGCAGCGCGAACTTCCAGCCGGTCGCACGTCGCGCGGGTGGTCCCATCGGCGCCTTCGGTGTCGGGCGGGGCAGGTCCTCCACCGGCAGGAGGCCACGCCACCGCAGGACGGTGAACTGGTCCACCGGGTCGTCGCACGCGGCCGCCTGGTCGCCGAACGGGATCCGTTGCCGGCCGCTCACCAGCGCGTCGGTGGTCCGCAGGACGACCGCGTCCGCGCCGTCGGCGAGGCTGACCACGACGATGTGCTGGCCCGGTTCGGCGAGATCCAGCACCGCGGCGAGTTGCACCCCGGCGTCGGCGGCCCCGGCCTGACCCAACCCGCCCGTGGAGTCCACTGTAGACGCTTCGGGCCGGGTGCCCGCCGTGCGGCGCAACGTACGGGCCGCACGGCGGTTGGTCGAGGAGACGAGCAGGTAGTCGATCTCGCTCGCGGTGAGCCCCGCCTGCTTGAGCGCGGCGTCGAACGCGCGCTGCCCGGCCGGCACGTACTGCTCGGCCCCGAAGTGCTCCTCCCAGCGGCGGTCGGCCGGCGCGCCCGGCAACCGCCACCGTTCCAGGATCTCCATGGTGACCGCGGCGTCGCCGAGCACCTCGGCGATGACCGACGGCCCGGAGCCGGTGACGAACGCGACGGCCGCGTCCGCGCCCTCGCGCTCGTCCGGCCCGCCGGGCAACCCGCCGCGCATGTCCGACACCGCGAGCAACTGGGCGCGATCCTGTTGGGCCGCCTCGATGAGCAGGGCCAGGGCGGACCGGGTCGCCGAGCCCGCGTCGGTGGCGCGGACGGATTCGTCCAGCCCGAGCGCGGCGTGCACCGCCGACGCGTTGTTCTTCACCAGATACGGCGGAACTGGTGTGGTGACCTTGACCGCGGCCAGGTCCGGATGGCGGCCGGCGGACAGCACCCGGCGGCATGCCTCGACCGCCATCGTGGTGGTGTCCTCGTCGTGGCAGGCCACCAGCCGCCCGTGCCCGCCGGCCCTGGTGCCCAGTGCCGCCTCGGTGATCCGGTAGTGCGGCAGGTAGCTGGCGTAGCCGATGATTCCGGTCATCTCGCTCCTCGTGATCGCTGCAGGCGCCACGTCGTCGCACCGCGCCGGCGGAAGTCGTTCGTGTACCAGCCGGCGCCGGGGATGGCGCCGCCGCCGTCCACGACCAGCGCGGTCCCGGTGACGTACGCCGCCTCGTCGCTGAGCAGGTAGCAGACCGTCCTGGCGACGTCCGCCGGCACCCCCAGCCGTCCTAACGGGACATTCGAGAGCACGTGGTCCTCGGCGCCCGCGGCCAGGATGGCCTGGGTCATCGGCGTCGAGACGACACCGGGCAGCACGGCGTTGACCCGGATGTCGTGCGCCCCGAGTTCGTAGGCCATGACGGCGACGAGCATGTTCAGCGAGGCCTTGGCGCTGCAGTAGGCGGCCATCATCGCGGTGGGGACGACAGCGCCCGTCGACGAGGTGACCACGATCGAGCCGGGAGTGCCGTGCCGCACCATCCGGACGGCCGCGGCACGGGCGGTGAGGAACGTGCCGTGCACGTTGACGTCGAAGGCCCGGCGCCAGTCGTCGAAGGACGTGTCGAGCACCGACCCGACCGATCCCCAGCCGGCGTTGGCGAACACCAGGTCGATCCGGCCATACCGGTCGACGACGGTGTCGAACAGGCCGTCCACCTGGTCCGGGTCGGTGGTGTCGCAGCCGGCGGCCCAGGCGCTGGGGCCGATCTTCGCCGCCTGGTCCCGTGCGCCGTCGCCGTTCAGGTCGGCGAGGACGACGGTCGCCCCGCGCTCGGCCAGCAGGTGCGCTGTGGCGCCGCCGATACCGCCGGCCGCGCCGGTGATCACCGCGACCTGACCGTCATACCGCATCGTGTGCCTCCGTCCGGGTGCCACCGAGCACGAGACCGCTGGTGGCGCGGTCCCATGTGTCCGGCGTGACTCCGTCCTGCCGCAGCAGGTATTTCCGTACCTTGTTGGTGGGTGTGCGGGGCAACGTGTCCACGACCCGCACGTACCGGGGAACCATGAAGTGCGGCATACGCGGGATGAGCCAGCGCGTCAGGGCCTCCGGGTCGATCGTCCGGCCGGGCACCGCGGTCACGACGACCAGCACGTCGTTCTCGGTGTCGGCACTGGGCACCGGCACCGCCGCCGCGTCCTGCACATCGGGGTGCGCGGCCACGTCGGCCTCCACCTCGAAGGAGGAGATGTTCTCGCCGCGCCGGCGGATGGCGTCCTTCATGCGGTCGACGAAGAAGTAGTCGCCTGCCGCGTCGCACCGAAAGGCGTCGCCCGTGTGGAACCAGCCGTTTCGCCAGGCATGCGCGGTCTCCGCCGGCATTCCCAGGTAGCCGTGGCTCATCGCCCATGGCGTGTCCGTGCGGACGATCAACTCGCCGACCTCGCCGATCGGCACCGGCCGGTCGTGCTCGTCCACCAGCCGTAGCGTCACGCCGGCCCGCGCTCGTCCGCAACTGCCCACCCGGTCGGGATTCCTGGCCGAGACGATCGGTGCGGAGACCTCGGTCATGTTGAAGACCGTGTACACGTCCACCCCGAACCGATCGCGCAACCGCGCGCCGTCCTCAGTGAACGGAACGAGGAAGACCGTGCGCAGCGGGTTGTCGGCGTCGTCAGGGGATTCCGGCCGGCTCAGCAGGAACCGTGCCATCGCACCGAGCAACGTGACGACGGTGACGCACTCGGCCCGCACGACGTCCCAGAATTCCTCGGTGCGGAACCGGGGACAGACGACGAACGAGCCGCCGATCACCAGCGCGGCATACGCGTCCTGGGTGGCGCCGGCGTGGTAGAGCGGTAGGGCGATCAGGGACCGCTCACCCGGCCGGAAGTTGTCCGCGACCGCCCGCACGGTCTCGTACTGGTGCAGGTGCGAGCACAGCACACCCTTGGACGGCCCGGTGGTGCCCGAGGTGAAGACGACACACTGGGTGTCCCACGGCTCGACCGGCGTCTCCGGCTCGGTGAATCCGGCGCCGTCCCCGGTGAGGAGCTCGAAGGGCGCCGTCGCGACGAGGAGTTCGGGGCTGGGCGGGCCGGGACCGACGACCACGGCGACTTCCAGGCCCGCCAGGTCGACGTCGGCCAACCGGTCGAGGAGCGTCGCGTGGACCACCAGCACCTTGGCCTGGCTGATGCGGATCACGTGCTCGAGGATCGCCCCGCGATAGGCCAGGTTCATCGGCACGAACGCCGCGCCGAGCAGGTTGGCGCCGAACCAGACCCGCAGCACCTCCGCGCCGTTCGGCAGCCAGGCGAGCACTCGGTCGCCCACGACGACACCGAGCTGCCGCAGACCACGGGCTGCTGCTCGGGCTGCCGCGTAGGCGTCCATGAAGGACCATTCCTCGCCGGTGTCGGTGAACGTCGCGTACGGGTCGTCCGGCTGTTCCCGGGCGCGCCGGCGGAGCAGGCCCGGGACCGTGCACTCGTCCCGGTCCGGAAACCGTGGGTCGTGCGTCATCGGGAATCACCACCACTTGGCATATGAATGAACATTTATTATCGTACGATCTTGCGCCAGGACAGCCCAGAGCGCAACCCCCTGATCCTTCGGAGGACAGATGACAACACCGCCCCAGGTCGTCGACATGTGCGGCGTGTACTTCGACCTCGAGTGCTGGGAGAGCTATCTCCACTCGTTCGCCAACCTCGCGCCGGGCTACCTGCGCACCTTCGCCGTCCCACTGGCCCGGCACGCCGGGATCGACCTGCAGCGGTACCGGGACGCGCTCGACAGGAGTGCCCGCGACGCGGTGAGCGCCTTGCTGGACGGCCCCGGGCTCGCGGTCGGTGTGGACGACTACGCCGCAGACCTGCGCGCGAACGGCGTCGCGCGGCAGGTGTTGCACGGCGGCCAGAGCCGGCTGACGGACGGGACGACGGTGAACGACCGGCTGGTGCGGATCACCGACCCGCACCGCGACCTGCTGGAGGTCTGGGCCGGGCTCGATCTCGCGGACGTTCCCGCCGCCATCGCCGAGCTCGAGCACTGCGTGACCGACCTCGGCGTGCGCGGCGCGTCGATGGTGCACTGGTGGGCGGACCGGGCACCGGACGACCCGGAGTGTCACCGGCTCTACGCGCGCGCGGCCGAACTGGGGGTGCCACTGTGGATCCACACCGGCACGAGCTACTCGCCGAACCGGGTGTTCGACCACTGCACCTGGCGCGACCTCGACCACATCGCCGCACGGCACCCCGATCTGGTCATCGTCGCCGGGCACGGCGGCTGGCCGTGGATCACCGAGGCGATGGCGGTGCTGCAGCGCCAGCCCAACGTCTACCTGGAGTTCAGCGCGCACCGGCCGAAGTACATGCGCGCGGCGGGTTCCGGCTGGGAGCCGATGCTCAACTACGGCCGGACCACGGCCCGCCACAAGATCATGTTCGGCTCAGTCACCTGGGTGCATTCGGTGCCGATCGGGATCCTGGCCCGCGAGGTCCAGGGGCTCGACCTCGGCGCCGAGACCGAACGCGCCTGGCTGCACGGCAACGCCGAACGGCTGCTCGGCGCATGACCATGGCGGTCATCGTCGATGCCGTCCGCACCCCGTCGGGCCGGGGCAAGCCGGGCGGAGCGCTGCACCACGTCCATCCGGCCGAGTTGCTGGCGGTGGTGCTGCGCGCGCTGGTGGACCGGTCCGGCCTCGACGCGGCCATTGTGGACGACGTCATCGCCGGATGTGTGACGCAGAGCGGAGATCAGTCGCTGAACATCGGCCGGACGGCGGTGCTCCTCGCCGGTTTCCCCGAGTCGGTGCCCGCGGTGACGATCGACCGGCAGTGCGGCTCCAGCCAGCAGGCCGTCCATTTCGCCGTGCAGGGCGTGCTGGCCGGCGCGTATGACGTGGCGATCGCGTGTGGTGTCGAGTCGATGAGCCGGGCACCGATGTTCGCCAACACGCGGGGCGGCGACCCGACCGGGGTGCGGGATGGGGTGATCCAGCAGGGGCACGCGGCCGAGGTGGTCGCGGCCCGCTGGAAGATCGGCCGCACCGCGCTCGACGAGTACGCCGCCCGGTCGCACCGGCTTGCCGCCCACACCGCGGCGGCCGGCGGGTTCGACCGGGAAACGGTGCCCTTGGGCACCTTCGTCCAGGACGAGACGATCCGCCCGGGTACCACCGCCGAGGCACTGGCCGGGCTTGCGCCGGCCTTCCGGGACGCCGCGATCGGGGACCGGTTCCCGGAGATCGAATGGCGCGTCACGGCGGGGAACTCGTCGCCACTGACCGACGGCGCCTCTGGTGTGCTTGTGATGTCCGAGCCGCGCGCCGCCGAACTCGGCCTCGTCGCGAGAGCCCGCGTGCACGCCATGTCCGTCGTCGGCAGCGACCCGTTGCTGATGCTCACCGGCGTCGTCGCGGCCACGCGCCGAGTGCTGAAGGCCGGCCGCCTGCGTCTCGACGAGATCGACGCCTACGAGGTCAACGAGGCATTCGCGGTGGTACCGCTGCTGTGGGCGGCGGAGCTGGGCGGGGACGCCGAGCGGCTCAACCCGCGCGGCGGGGCGATCGCACTCGGGCATCCGCTCGGCGCGTCCGGGACCCGGCTGCTGGCCACGCTGCTCAACCACCTCGAGGACACCGGTGGACGGTATGGCCTGCAGACGATGTGCGAGGGCGGCGGCATGGCCAACGCGATGATCATCGAACGGGTGACCGCTCGCTGAGCACCTCGTCGGCAGCGCGCTCGCCGGCCTGCACGGCTCCGTTCATCCAGCCGGTCCACCGGGTCGCGGTCTCGGTCCCGGCGAGGTGGACCCGCCCCACTGGTGCGCGCAACGCCGAGCCGGCCCGGGTGACCACGCCGGGCGGCGTTGTGCCCTGGCAGCCGAAGATCCACGGTTGCCGGGGCCAGTTCGTCTCCTGGAACTCCACTACCTCCCGGGCGCGTTGGCCGAAGAAGCGCACGAGCTGTTCCAGCGCGGCCGCGCGCCGCAGGTCCGCGTCGACGAAGAACTCCGGCGGACTGCCGAACGGCTCGTCCGCTGGGAACACGAAGCCGATCACCGTCAGGACGCCGACCGAGCCGTCCGGCGGCGAGGAGTCGACGACTGCCGGGAACGGGCCGGTGTCGCTGCTCGCGCTGCCGCTCAACCCGTCGGCTCGCCAGAACGGCTCGGCGTAGACGACGTTCAGCTTCAGCAGTTGCCCCGGCAGCCACGAGCCGGCCAGCAGCTCGTGTCCCGCACCCAACCCCGGCGAGAAGTCGATCGCACGGGTGCCGAGCGCGTTGAGCGCGACGATGACATGGTCCGCCGCGACTTCGGCACGGCGGCTCGTGACGCGTACCGGACCGTCCCGGTGGTCCTCGACCGCGGACACCGGCGTACCAAGCACCAGGCGGTCACCGAGCCGCTCACCGATGGCCAGCGCGAGCCGCTGCGAGCCACCCGTGAACCGGTAGGTGACCTCCTGGTCGGCAAGCATGCGTGCCACGCCGCCACACGTCGCCATGTAGTGCAGGGCGCCCAGCAGGGACGCACGAGACGCCGGCGTCGCCAGCCAGCCACTGACACAGCGGTCGAACTGGACGCGGGCGATCGGGTCACGGATCCTTCCGTCCCGCCAGTCGCCCAGGCTTGTCTGGTCGAGCACCACCGCCTCAGGATGGCGCCACGGTTCCCCGGCGGGAACGCCGGCGACCAGCTCGTCGAACGCGCGGAGCGCGCGGCGCAGCTCGTCACGGGCGGACTTCGCCATGGGCGGCACGGCGCCGTCGCTGACGTGGCGTACCCCGTTCAGCTCCGTGACGTGCGCGCCGTCCTTGTGCGTCGGGAACATCTCCAGCCCGAACAGCTCGATGAGCCGCCAGATGTCCCGCTGCGCCGGGCACACGTACATGGCCCCGCCCTCGATGAGGCCGCCATGGCTCAGTGGCCGGTTCCACACCCGGCCACCAACCCGCTCGGCGGCTTCCAGCACCACGACGGAGTCGATCCCGCGCTCGACCAGACGGTGCGCGGCGGCCAGGCCCGAGAGGCCGGCACCGATGACCGCGACCTCGGCGCGGAGGTGATGACCGTCGGACATGACCACCCCTTCCGATATGAATGAGCATTTATATGCTAGCGGATGTCGCCGGGCTGGGTAGATTCACGGCCGGCGCACGCGGAGGTGGCATGACCGAGGGGTGGCACAGCTGGGTGGGTACGGTCCATGGCGTCGTACTCATCACGGTGGCCGTACTGCCGTTGGCCGTACTGGCAGTGTGGTTTCTGGCACGCCGCCGGAGCGTCACCGGCACCACGCCAGCATGGGCGTGGCGAATGTCGCTGGCCGAGGTCGGCATGGTCTACGGGACCGTGCCGTGGGTATGGATGATCATGTTGCCGGGCGGCCGGGCCGGCGCCGTTCCCGGCCGGGTAAGCGTGGTACCGCTGCGGGATCTTCTCGCGGTCCTTGCCGACGGGCCGCTCACGGCGACGGTCCAGGTCGTCGGCAATCTGCTGGTGTTCGCGGCTCTGGGGTTCTTCGGCCCGCTGCGGTTCGCCGCACTGGCGTCGGTACCGCGGATCCTGGCGCTCGCGGCCGGCTGCTCGGTCCTGGTCGAGACCGCCCAGTACGTCCTGCGCCTGGACCGGGTGTCCTCTGTGGACGACGTACTGCTCAACACCGCCGGCGCCGGGCTCGCCGCACTGGCGGCCCGCCGCTGGTGGCAGGACCGGGCCTGCGCGTAGGTGCGGCTTTGCCGCTCGCCGGGTTGGGGAGATGGCGTTCCGATCACGAACTGTGAGATTTCTCGATGGAGAATCACCTTTCTGTCGGCCTTCTTCGCACCATCGGGCAAAAGTCCGTTGCGCACATTGGCCACCCTTTCGAGCGAACGGCTGTCAGTGCCAAGAATCCGGTGGTAGCGTCCGAAGCTTGACGTCAAGCGCGACCGAACCATTCAGACGTGTTCGATGATTCACGTTTCCAAGGAGAAGTAACGTGACCACGTCAACATTTGACACATCGCTCATCCAATCGATCGAACGCCAGCTCGCCTGCCCGCCGGAGGAGCAGGATCTCGACTGGCTCAAGCGCTCGCTGCAGACGGCCGTGGAACTCGAACTGTCCACCATCCCGCCGTACCTCTGCGGCCTCTGGTCGATCGAGAACAGCTCGGACCAGTCCTCGGCCGAGGCGGCGGAGACGATCTGGGAGATCGTCCGCGACGAGATGTTCCACGCGGCGCTGGCCTGCAATCTGCTCACCGCGATCGGTGGCACGCCGGATGTCACCCGCGTGCCCGGCTACCCGTGTGAGCTGCCCGGCATCGACCGGGACCGGCTGCGGGTATACCTGGGCGGCCTGACCAGGGAGTACGTTCAGGACGTCTTCATGGCCATCGAGCTGCCCGAGCAGCTGTGGCCGGCGGACCGCCAGGCCAGGACGATCGGCGAGTTCTACGACGCCGTCGAGTCGGTGATCCGGACCAGGCCCGACATCCTTCCGCCGGTCACCAAGGCCCGACAGTACGAGCGCAACGGGTTCCCGGACCTTCCCCTCGTCGACACCTACCAGACCGCGCTCAAGGTGATCACGAGAATCAAGGAGGAGGGCGAGGGCAGCCGGACCCCGCCGGACGAAACCCCGGAGGTCCTCCCGCACTACTACCGGTTCGGCGCACTGGTCAACGGCCGACGGTACGTCAGGAAACCGGACGGCAAGTGGGACTACGTCGGCGCGAAGGTCCCGTTTCCGACCAAGGTGTACCCGATGATGCCCGTGCCCGACGGCGGCTGGCAGAACACATCCGGCGAGGTCGCCGACAATCTCAAGAAATTCGACGTCCAGTACAAGAAGACGCTCACCGAGCTCAACGCCGTGTGGCGCGAGTCGGACACCGCCAAACAGAACACGCATTTCTCCGCGTCCGTGCGGGCAATGCGCGAGATGGGTAAACACGCCAAGGCACTGATGAGGACTCCACTCCCCGGCCTGATGCTCGGAAACTACGGACCGGATTTCCGTCCGTTCCCCATCCGCACCGAAGGAAGTCACCGATGAGTGAGATCAAAAGCATCCGGATCCATCCGGCGATCGGCATCGCCAGAGTCGGCAACAGCGCGGACTTCTTCATCGGACCCGAACAAGTGTGGCAGCGGACCGACCCGCACGAGAAATTCAAGGACGGGGCCGGCCGAGTGAAACGGCAGGCCGCCAGATTCCGCCTGTTCGCCTACTACGACGACGGTCCGCCCAAGGAACTGACCAAGGCGCACCCGGGGATCTCGATCACCTGGCAGGTCCACGTCCGCAACAAGAAGCCGTGGATAGACGAGGACAACGAGCGGTCGCCCGGCCTGGTCATCGACTCGGGGAAGCAGACGGTCAGGGGCGACGGCGCCCACACCGGACCGAAGCTCGCCGGGAAGATCACGTTCTCGCGCCAGTCCGAACGCCCGGTGCCACTCGGCGAGCTCCGCACCGACCCACAAGGGCACCTGGTGGTGCTTGGCGGCTACGGCAAGTCCACCTCCTGGCACGGCCGGGAACCTGAGCGCATCATGCGGAACCCGGGATGGTACGACGACACGTCCGACGGCCCCGTCACGGCGACCGTCACGATCAACGGCCGGAACGTTCCCGTGGTGGGCGCGTGGATCATTGTGGCGCCGCCGAAGTACGGGCCGCATTTCGACACCGTCATCACCCTGTACGACCGGCTCTTCCAGCTACGGAACCCGACTTTTTCGGTGCCGGCCAAGGTCTCGTACACCAATGACGTGTATCCCATCCTCAGGCGCGCGGTGGATACACAGTGGACGAACAAGAACGCCGGCAAGCGGCACGGAAAGGACTGGGCGGCCGACGACAAGCTCCGGAGTATGCCGAAGGAGCTGCGGGAGCGTGTGTTCGAGAACCTGCGGGATCCAAGGAATCCCTCAGGTGGAGGCACCATGCCCAAGCTGGAGACGACCGTGAGCCTCACCTCGATCCAGTACGACATCATGCGGAAGTGGAAGGACGGGGGCGAGCAGGTCGTCAACGACTGGCCAGCGGACGGCCACGGCCCGAAGCCGGCGGAGAAGGTCACCCCGGATGACCTCGACCGGGCGGCACTGAGCGCCTGCGTCGGCGAGTCCTTCGGGCCCGGCATCGAAGTCGGTGGGTTCGGTACGCAGCCCATCCTCGACAACTCCCTTTACGACGACACCGACCGGTTGCGCCTGAAAAGCACGGTCGAACCGGGTGCCATCACCGCGTACCTGGCGAACCCGTGGCAGACCGACTTCAGCGCCTGCGGGGAGAACTGGTGGCCGGTCCCCCGGCCGAACCAGGTGCACACGGAGTCCGCCGGTACGCTGGATTGGGACCGGGGCCGAAAGGGCTTCACGAACATGGTCCGCAACTGGCACACCTTCGGCTTCGTCCTCCCGGTGGGGAACAAGTTCCTGGAAGTCGGGCGCGCTCCGCTGCCGACCGTGCGGCTCAGGAGCTACCAACTGCACTTCAGCGACGTCGTTCCGGCGGCGTTCGACATCCCGAAACGGGTCGGCGGGCAGATCACGTTCGACGTGTCCGCGCCTGGGCAGCCGGTCACCCTCCGGATCGCCCCCGGCGACGGCCCGAGCCATGCCGGCCTCGAGGTGGATCGCGGTTCCATCACCGTCGAGCCCACCGGGGCCGGCGAGATGGCCACGGTGTCGTTCCGGGTGACCTACCAGCCGACGGAGACCGGCGAGCGGATCGAGGACCGGGTGATCGTCAGCGACCCGGTCGGCGACCAGCGCTGGGTCATCCCGATCAGGGCGACCACCGCGACCACCACACTGTCCACAACAGACAGCCAGGAGGCGGTGCAGCGGGCCGCGTCGGTCCTGGCCGACCTGCTGCCCGCCGGTACGCCGGACGCGGTGGCCGACCTTCAGTCGATGGACCTCGACCACAGTCACCCGGATGGTTTCGGGCCCGCGCGGGCGGCCGTGCGGCTGGCCACCTCGCTGGTGGACGCGGGAACCGCCCTGGACGTCGACGGCACGCTGCTGCCCGGGTACGACCAGAGCGTCCCGTTCGACCTGACCGAAGTGGACACGGCGGTCGACCTGATCCTGCTGACCGACAACGCCGACCTGGTCGACTTCCGGCTGCTGAGCCCGGTCGGCCTGGCGGTCGACCCGGCGCGCCTGATCAAGGCACCCTCGGGCGTCGCCCACTACCGGATCACGCTACCGCTGGAGTTCATGCCCGGCCGTTTCGACCACGCCGGGCAGTGGCGGGCCTTGCTCTCGACGACCGGAGCCAAAGCTGTCGCGTACAGCCTGGTTGCCCAGGTCTACTCCAGCATGTCGATGCGCGCCACCATCATCCCGCGTGGCACCGATTTCGACGCGCCGCTGGCGATTCACGCGAGCCTGACCGACGCCGAACTCGTCCCGGACAGCGCCCGTGCGTGGGCGGTGATCACCAGACCGGACGGCTCTGAACAGGAGACGCCGTTGGCCGAACAGATGCCAGGTCGGTTCGCCGGGACGTTCCCCACGGACGAGCCTGGTACGTACCGCGGCCGTGTCCGGATCAGTGGGGTGAGCGCGGACGGCCATCCGTTCCAGCGAGAGCAGTCCGCGACCGCGACGACGTGGCACGAGACCGTGATCCCAGCGCAGGAACCGGCGCGGGAGGTTCGGTCGCGGGACGCGGCGCACAGTCGATGACCTTGCTGCGTAACGAGATGTACGAGGTGGCTGTCGTCGGCGGTGGCCCCGCAGGCGCCGTGGCGGCAGCCACCCTCGCCAAAGCCGGCTACCGGACGGTGCTCCTCGAAGCGTCCCACTACGAGGAGCACCGGATCGGCGAGACCCTGCCGCCGGACGCGGCAGCACTGCTGACCCAGTGGGGACTTCGCGAAGACGACTGGCTTCCCTGCAATGGCAACGAAAGCGCGTGGGGCGGGCGCGACCTGCAGTCGTTTCCGTTCATCTTCAACGTCCACGGTGCTGGCGCGCATGTCGACCGAAGTCTGTTCGACTCCCGGCTGGCCGCGTCCGCAGCCGACGCGGGCGTCAGGCTGCTGTGTGGCACGCGTGTCACCGAATGCGTAGGTCCGTCCGACGGTTGTTGGCGGCTGACCTTGCGTGGACGTGGCGAGATCACAGCACATGCCGTGATCGACGCGACCGGACGCACCGGGCGGCTGTCCCGTTCCGTCGGCGCCCACAGACACACCTGCGATCGCCTGGTCGGCGTCGCCGCGCAGTACCGTGGACCAACCACCAGCGGCGGCAACACCCTCATCGAGTCCACAAAGGACGGATGGTGGTACACCGCGCCGCTGCCACCAGATCGCCGGATAGTGGTGTTCATGACCGACGCGGACCTCTGCCGTCGGCTCCGACTCACCCACGACCGGACCTGGGACGAGCGGCTGGCCCGGACCCACCACATCCGTGATCGGGTCGCGAACACCCAACGGGTGTCGGCCCCGACGGCGCACACAGCGGCCAGCCACCACCTCGAATCCGGCACCACCGCGGGCAGGTGGCTCGCGGTGGGCGATGCCACCATGAGCGTCGATCCGCTCTCGTCCAGCGGTATCTCCCGAGCTCTGACGACCGGTGCCCTCGGCGGCCTGGCGATGGCACACTGGCTGGCGGGCCAGGTCAAACCCGTACAGGAGTACCAGCGTGCCCAGGCCGACGAACTCAGTGCGTACCGGCAGGCCAGACTCGCCTACTACGGCTTGGAAACGCAGTGGCCGGACGCGTCTTTCTGGCGACGCCGGCACGTCGATGCTTGAGCGTCGGTAAGCCGCGCTTGCGCGGCTTACCGACCCGCGCGAGGTCAGCGGCCGTCGAGGTACCAGTACTGGCTGGCCCAGTCGTGGCACGGCTGCACACTCAGCCCCTGCCCGAGGCTGCCGGTGGACAGGCATCCCCACGTCTGGGTGTTGATGATCGACACGGTGCCGTCCGGGCCGCCACCGACGATCTTCCACCGCTGGTTGGCGCCGCCACCGTAGGTCCACACCTGCACCTTGCCGTTGCCCGTGTCCAGGTCGAGCGCCTTGGAGTACCCGGTGGCACCGTTCTTGAGCACGTACACGTCACCGCCCTGCGCCTCCAGCGACCACACCTGTGCGGCGTTGTTGTTGGCACGCTCGGCTTTCACCAGGTTGCCGTTGGCGTTGCGGGCGCCATCGTCATCGGCCAGAAGCCCGTTCTCCCTGCTGCGCAACGCCTTCTTGTCGCCCTGGTTGCCCTGGCCGCGGTCGGGGCGGGAGCGGAACGTGTAATGGTCGTTGTACCGGCCGCTCTTGCCGAAGTCACCGCGGAAGCGGGACCAGGCCGGGTAGTCCTTGTCGTAGTCGTATCCGCCGCCGTCGAAGGTGCCGGTGTCGAAGATCCACACCCCGTACTTCCAGCCGTTGTCCTCCACCGTGGTGTAGATCGGCTGGCCCCGGTCGGGGCCGCCGCGGACGTCGACCTTCGCACCCCATTGGGTGATCGCCGAGATGGACAGGACGATCACGTTGTACTCGTAGTTGGTGTCGCGTTCGGCGACCTCGGCCTCAGCCCAGGTGAACTCCTCGTACTTCGCGTTCTGGGACGCGGCCTTGGCGATGTCCGCGATCACCTTCGCCGGGTCGATCGGGATCTTCGCGCTGGCGGCCGGGACCGCGCCCAGCGCCACCGGCACCGCCATCGCCAGCACGGCCAGTCCGCTGACCACCGCACTGCGTAGCTTTCTTGTCCTGTTCATCGTTACGCGAGACCTCCCCATCAAGCGCGCCGGGTGGCGCGGCCACAGGAGCATCGCTGACACTGATCAACAGGAAATCAATCCGGCATCAACCGGTACATACCCGGCTAGCGCCGGGTCCCAGGCTTCGGGGTGATGCCCAGCGCGGCGGCGGCGCCGACCAGGGCGACGGCGGCGATGGCCCACCAGGCCCAGGTGAAGACCGTCAGTGCCTGGTCGTCGGACGCGATCAACTTCCCGAGAATGGCGACCAGCATGGCCACCCCGAAGACGTAGCCGAGTTGGCGACTGGCGTTGATGACGGCGCTGCCAGTCGCCGCCCGAGCCGGCGGTAGGTCGACGGTCGCGGAGGCGAGCATGTTCGGTAGCGCGAAACCGACACCGATGCCGACGATGATCCAGCCCGGCAGGATCTGGCTGGCATAGTTGACATCCGTTGTCGCGGTGAGCGCCAGCACCACGGCGCCGACACCGACCAGCGCGTTCCCGATGGCGACCACCACACCGACCGGTAGGCGGCCGGTCAGCTTCTGACTCACGATGGCGAACAACGGCACCATCAACGGTCCGGGTGCCACCGCGAAACCGGTGATCAACGGATCGAAGTGCGCGTAGTTCTCCAGCCGCAGCACGACGCTCGGCAGAACGGCGCCGAACGCGATGCAGAACAACAAAGCGCTGGCATTGGCCCAGAAGAACGTCCGTACCCTCAGCAATGCTGGATCCACCACGGGCGCGGGGTGGCGGAACGCACGGAAGACGAACCATGCCAGCGCAAGCACGGACACGGCAAACGACACCAAGGTCGGCCCGCTCGACCAACCCCACTCCTGGCCTTTGACGAGAGCGAGGGCGAGGGCGCCGATCCCGAAGGCGAGAACAACCGAGCCAACGATATCCGGAATTCTCGAAACCGACGTGTCGCGGGAATCAGGTACCAGCGAGACGGCGGCGACAAACGCCAGGAGTCCGATGGGCACATTGATCAGGAAGATCCAGTGCCACGACACCTTCACCAGGGCGCCGCCGATGACCGGCCCGACGGCGGCGGCGACCGACGTCGAGGTCGCCCACACCTTGACCGCGAACGCTCGCCGAGCCGCAGGCATCGAGGTGAGCAGCAGACCGAGACTGGTTGGCGTCAGTGCCGCGGCGCCAACAGCCTGGAGCACGCGGAAGCCGTTCAACCACCACAATGTCGGGCCAACCGCGCACAAGGCACTGGCGATCGTGAACACGGTAAGTCCAACAAGGAATCCAGCTTTGCGCCCGTAGCGGTCAGACATCCGCCCGGCCGGGATGAGGAACGCCGCGTAGACAATGGTGTATCCGTTCAAGATCCAGCTGAGATCGGACAGCGAAGATCCCGCGTACCCCTCCCCGATGGCCGTGAACGCGACGTTGACCACGAAAACGTCCAGCATCGCCATGAAGGCCGCTGAACAGAGCACGATCAGGATGAGATTCGAACGATCCCGGACCTGTGGTTCGCGGGCGCGCGACGCGGTCGCCGCATTTTGCGCACTGTTCATTGAGGCACACCGATCCTGTTGGAAGAGTTCATCGCGCTCACCGCACGCCGTTGAGGGCGCCGGCCAGCGCGCGGACAACCTCGATGGCGAGCACGGCCTGTCCCGCCGATGCGAGGTGGATCTGGTCCGCGCTCAGCAGATCTGGGCGATCGTTGATGTGGTGGTCCCATGTGTCGACCACGATGGCGCCGTACTCGCGAGCGACGCGACGGGTGATGTCGTTGACCCGGCTGACCCGTGCGGCGAAGTCGGGGATCGTGGCGACCACGAACCGTTTGACCAGGGTGAACACCGTGAGCGTGGCACCTGTGGCAGCCGCGAGTGCGTACAGCTCGCGCAGGTCGTCCTCGATGTCGGAATAGGACGGCTGGGACCGCCAGATGTCGTTGGCGCCGGAGGGCAGGTGGATCAGGTCGGGTCGGAACGCAAGCATCCGTTCTGCCTGAGTCGCGGTGGTCTTTGCCGTCGACGTGCCGATCTGTGCGGTGTTGAGATACGCGAGGTCCGGGTTCACGCGTCGCAGGACCGTGCAGACCCGTTCCGGCCAGGGCACGGTCCGGTAGCCAGGGCTGGGATCGCCGATCCCGGCGGACAGGCTGTCACCGATGACCGCGAAGCGGCGCCACGGAGCGCCCACGAGCACGGCCGCGGCGTCCTCGTCGGACAGGCAGTAGGGGTCCGTCTGCTCGGTGAGCACAGTGTCTGTGGTCATGGCGTCGAGCATCGGCCGGTTCGATCTTCTTGCCCAGTGTCCGATCGGCCCACTTGCGTATACTTTCGGACATGACTGTCGTCGCGCTGGCCCTGTCGGACCGTGTCCCGATCTACGAGCTCGCCGCACCGTGTGCGATCTTCGGTTCCCGTGCGCCGCGCGGTGTCGAAGGCTGGTACGAGCTCCAGGTCTGCAGCCCGCGAAACGCGCGTGTCGACGAGTGGTTTCGCGCGGCGACCGAGTTCACCTACGACGATCTCGTGCAAGCAGACACGGTCGTTGTACCTGCGTGTCACGACCTACAGCCATCGCGACGTCTCGTCGAAGCGGTGCGTGCGGCGTACGACCGGGGCGCACGGGTGATGTCCATCTGCACCGGAGCCTTCGTGCTGGCCGAGGCAGGAATCCTCAACGAACTGCGGGCCACGACGCACTGGATGTACGCGACGACGCTGGCTGAGCGCTACCCGTCCATCACGGTCGACCCGGACGTGCTCTACGTCGACGAAGGACGGGTGCTGACGTCCGCGGGCAAGGCCGCGGGTCATGACCTGTGCCTGCACGTCGTACGGCGTGACTTCGGTGCGGCGGTCGCCAACCACATCGCCCGCCGGCTGGTGATGCCGCCGCACCGTGAGGGCGGCCAGGCGCAGTACATCGCCACATCGGTCCCCCACTCCTTGTCCGACGATCTCGCGCCAGTGCTGGACTGGGCGCTGACGCACCTCGACCAGGCGATCACCGTCGAGGACCTCGCCAGGCGGGCGCACCTGGGGACCCGGACACTCAATCGGCACTTCCACGCCAGGGTCGGCACCAATCCGTTGCAGTGGCTGCACGGCCAGCGGATCCGCCGCGCCCAGGAACTGCTTGAGCAGACCGACCTGCCTGTCGAAATCGTCTCGCAACGCGTGGGACTCACCAGCGCCGCCGTGCTGCGCCGCCATTTCCGGCGCGCGCTGGACACAACCCCGGACGCCTACCGGCGTACCTTCAGAGGCGCTCGCCCGTTGCACGGGACTACCCCACCGGCGTCGTCCCTGGATTCAGCTTCAGCCTAGTAGGGTCGCGGGCTTGGTGGCGTCGTCGCCACCAGACCCAGTGCAGGTGATCACTGATCAGCCCCTGGATGTACTTCCTGGCCTGCGCAAACGGTTGCACCCGGGCAAAGCGCGGCCGTAACCGCCCGGGTAGGTCGGCCAGATTCGACACCGCACGCCAGGGACCTGTCGCGACTCCGTGTGTTCCGGCTTCCGGGCATTCGGCCGACCCGTGGTCCGACTTTCGACTGGGGGCGTCCTCCTACCTCGGTAGGAGGATGGATGGCACCGCGGTGCGATGTGGAGCGTGTCCGTGTGTCCTTACGGTCGGCGCGTTGTGGGATGACGCCGACCGGACGGCCCAAGCCGTCGACGGAGTTCCGGATGCCGAACCAAGGGAGTCGTCCAATGGCGGTTTCGTTCGCACGTCGAGTATGGGTACCGGCCGTCGCGGCGGTGGCGTTGGCCGCTGGGACGACCGCGCCCGCCAACGCCGGACAACCCGGCCTGGACCGGACCGGCCTTGACCAGCCCGGGTTGGACCGGGCGCTGGCCGCGGTTCACGAGGCCGGGATGCCCGGGATCTACGCCGAGGTCCGGGACGGGTGGCGGACCTGGCGGGGCGCGTCCGGGGTGGCCGACACGGCCACCGGCAGGCCGGTCCGGCCGAATCTCGAGCACCGCGTTGGCAGTATCACCAAGACGTTCGTCGCCACCGGCCTGTTGCAGCAGGTCGCCGCCGGCCGGATTGTTCTGGACGCCCCGATCGGCCGCTACCTCCCCGCCCTGGTGCCGGGCGAGCGGGGCCAGCAGATCACGGTACGGATGCTGCTCAACCACACCAGCCTCATCAACGAACACACCGACGCGCTGTGGAGCGGCCCGGACGACATCGACCAAACCCGGTTGACCACCCACGCACCGGAGAAACTGGTGGAGATCGGGCTGCGGATGACGCCGGCGGCGGGCACGCTCGGCAGCACGCACGCTTACTCCAACACCAACTACATCATCATCGGACTGTTGCTGGAGAAGGTCACCGGGCAACCGGTCCGGGACTACCTGACTCGCAACGTGATCCGCGCGGCGGGCATCGGGCACACCACGTACTTCCCCGGCACCGACCCGTACATCCGCGGTCCGCACTCCCGGGCCTACGAGTCGATGTACGGCCACTGGAACCCGCCGAAGGACTTCACCGTCGACAACATGTCCTGGGCAGGCATGGCCGGCGAGCTAGTGTCCACAATGGATGATCTGAACCGGTTCTACCGCGCACTGTTGCAGGGCAAACTGCTCCCGCCCGCGATGCTGGCCGAGATGAAGAGGACAGTCCCGATCTCGCTCGGCGTGGCGTACGGGCTGGGCCTGGTCGAGAAGACGTACCCGGGCTGCGGCACGTTCTGGGGACACGGCGGCGGTGTGCTCGGCATGGGCACCACGACATTCACCAGCGGGGACGGCACTCGCCAGGTCTCAGTGGGGGTCAACTTGCTGCGGTACGAACAACTCGGACCGGACGGTCAACCCGTGCCGAACCCGATCACCGCAGCGTACAACAACCTGCTCCAGACCGCACTGTGCCCGGGTTCCCCGGCGGCATCGACCCAGGCCACAGCATTCCCAGGGGAAACCATGCTGGCCACCCGCGGCTGACAGCACACCGCCCAGGGGGCGTCGCCGGCCCGGCCGCCGGTGACGCCCCCGGGTCCATGAGGGAGCGCGGCTTTGTCGCGGCAGCCCGACGCCACCAAGCCCGCGCCCGCTGGTTCCACCACCGCACTCGACTACGCCGCGACCAGCAAACATAGCCCCACTCGGAAGTGCGGCTGCCGTACCAGGCAGGCCGGCCTTACGCCACGATGTCGCGTGCCGGAAACGGGACTCGCCAGTTGCGGGCGCGACCTTGGCATTGCCCCGTTGCGGCACGCGACATCGTCTGTGCGGCTGGTATCGACCTGCCGAGCCCAGCCTCAGTCCTCGATCGCCTCCTCGATGGCGTTGTTGACCAGTGCTCCGGCGATGAAGCCCACTCCGGCGCCGATGATCGCACCGGCCGGTCCGCCCGCGACGAAGCCGAGTGCGGCCCCGCCCTTGACGCCGGCGGCGTAACCGGCGGCCGCACCGGCCGTGGTCGACACGCCCTCGATGATGATCTCCTCGGTGGTCCGCTTAGGCACGTTCCCCCTCCTATCTCAGCAACTGGTTCGTTGTCGGTGAACCATCACGGTTCACACGATGCACCGAACCGCGCGGCCGAGGCAGGGAAAACTCCGCACCACATCAGACGGTCAACCGGACGTCGCCCGCAGGCTGATGGAATCCGCTGGCCAAGGGCGGGGCACGGGCCGCAACCGGCGCCAGTCGAAGGGCGGATGCCCGAGCCTGGGATGCCGCCGGTCGTGCAGGTGCAGGAGGATCCAGCCGGCCCCGCACCCGAGGATGATCACCTTGCCCAGCGCCGCGAGGACAGGCCGATCGCCAAGTGGGGCACCAAGACCGGCGACAGCGGTGACCGTGACCAGGGTGCCGAACACCGGATACACCGCGAGTTGATGCCAGATCTTGGTCGGCGCCAACGCCTGGGCCAACGAGTAGTAGTTCAGCCGTGTTTCCGAACGCCATTGCCAGATACCGAAGACCAGCCAACAGCTCGCGACGAGCAGGGCCGTCTGGGTGGCGGCCAACGACCGGATCAGCCCGGAAAGCTCCCGGGGAACCAGCGCGACACCCACCCCACAGGCCAGGCACAGCAAGGGATCGCCGTAGATGAGCGCCAGGAACTGGTCGCGTGGCCGGATCACCCGGCGTTCCAAACCGAGTGCCAGCACCACATGCATGCCAGGGGTGATCGCCAACGCCATGGCACCGGCCACCAGGGGACCTCGGTCCAGCACGAACAGCAGCGGGCCGGTCACCGTCGTCGCCCCCTACGTCGCTGGACTCCGCGGCTGGCCTCGGTGCTGACCCGAACGACTGGTCGCTCCACGACGAGCGCGCGCACCTCAGGATCCTGGAAGAACCGAAAGTGCGTGACCGCGAAGGCGTGCATGGGCGCGAGAAAGTGCTTCTTCGACCCGTCTCCGTCAGGGAGCACCGAGATGATGGGTGCCCGGCTGTGCAGCGACTGGATCGCCAGCATGGCGTCGTAGTGCTCGGCAAGGAAGTAGTCGACGGTTCGCGGTGAGACGAACGAGGCCATCGCGATCTCGGTGCGGGTCACGTGGGTGGACAGGTTCTCCCAGATCGTCAGGTCGACAGGACTGCGCACCAACCCGTCGAGCAACGAAGGACGATCACGGGAACGGTACCGGTCGCCTTCCTTGTCCGTCACCGTCGTCATCCCGGACCGTTGGAAATCATCGACCAGTTCTCTGATCTCGTCGGCGTTGGCCCGCTTGGAAAGCAGGGTGAGCGGCCGGTAGAACTGGAACGCGGCAAGGAGGAACAGCACCCGGTTGTCCTCGCTGTCCGCCGAGTAGATCACTGACGGCACGCCGTGCGCGGCAAGGTGGCGCAACGCCGTCAGCCCGGTTTCCGGCGATTCGTAGGAGAAGTCCACGTCAACAAAGGCCAGGTCGAAGCGCTGCTCGCGCAAGGCGACGGCCAGAGCGCGCGGGGTCAGCAGCGTGTGCACGTCATGCGCCGTTCCCCTCAACGACTGCGCGACGGTGTGCCCGATCTCCAGGATGTCGTCGACCACCACGATCCGCATCAGCGTTCCCTCCACCAACCATCGCCACTACGCAGCCTCGTCACGCCATCGTGCCCCTGCGAGCGCCAATGGGCCTCGACGACGGTCTCGATGCCGGCGCGGTTCCAGGCGATGCCACCGTCCATCATGGACAGACGGGTGTGCAGGAGACCGAGGCTGCTGTGCGGGGTGTGGTCAGGCGCCTGGGCCGGCCCTTCGCCATCGTCCGCGACCCGGACGCGGGTGCACTCGTCGTCCAGGACACAGTTGACATGGACCAGGTTGGCTCCCGCGTTGAGCGCGTTGGTGACCAGGTCCGGCAGTACCCGCCGGGCGATCTGGTAGTCCGCGGCGGACAGGACCAGCGCGGCTGAACCCTCGTTCAGCACGCAGCAACCCCGGCGTGGCGACGGCACGATACGCAGCACCGTCTCCCACAGTTGGCTGAACGACCGGGGGCCGGACCGCTCGCCCGTGGCCAGAACATCCCGCCGCAGCTCCTCGACCCGCATCATGACCTCTCTGGTCAGGCTGCGCACCTCTTCGATGACCGGATCCGACTCGTCGACGTAGCGCTGCAACAACGTCGCCGAGTTCTTCACCTGGCTGTGCAGGTCGATCGACGTCTCCTGACACTGGATGACGTAGCTGCTTCGCGCGTGGCTGACCGACGCCCTGAGCAGGACGTCGAACGCACCACGGATCGGGTAGTACAGCAACGGAAGCGCGGACAGCACGAGGACCACGGGTAGCGGCACCCGACCGGCGACATCGTTGTACGGGAACACGGTGGCCAGCACGATCGCACAGAGAATGACCGGGATCAGCACCCGGAACCGACGCATGCCCCGTGGTGGCGGGAACTTCGTGCTGTACCAGCCGGGATCGATCACTGCCTGGAGTACGGCCTCCCACACGTACAGCACGGCGAGGGTGACGCCGAGGATCCTGACCCCGGTCGGCAGGCTCACCAGCGGGAACGGGCCGACGTAGAGCCAGGTCGCCAGGAACGCACCGGCGCCCTCCAGCAGGCCGGACGCGTCGACCGTGGCCCGCCCCGAGGTGCTGGCCAGATGGTCGACCAACCGAGTCAGGCCAGGGATACGGCCGAGGCGGGCCAGCGCTTCGGCGCTGAGATGCGCGAACGCCAGCATCACAGCCGCGGTGGCAAGAAGCAGTTGTGCCGCCCCGCGCAACGCGTCGCCCGCCGTAGCCGCCAGCAGGGTTGTCCACATCCCGGCCAGCAGAAGGGTGCGGATCCAGCAACCGGCGCGCCAGATCGGCCCGGCGGCACGCACCGCCGTACTGAACATCGCTTGCTCTGGCCCGAATACCCGCACGACCCTCCCGGTGGTTGTCTGGATAGTCGTCAACCATGGCCGGCGTATTGGGGTCTGTTTCCCAGACCGACACGTGTTTGGTGCTCTCAGCCGTGAGCTCCGAGCGGTCCCAGTCCGCCCAGCGGTACTTCAGGCTCATCCCGGCGATGCGCGCCATCAGGTCCATCTCGGCCGGCCAGGCATACCGGAAGGGAATACGGCGGAACCGCCCCGTCCCGTCCGGGGACACGGTGACGTGGTTCGACGTGAACTCCTGCCTGACGACGTCGTACTGGTCGAACCCGACATAGCCGCCGCCGGCGCCGGGCGCCACCGCGAACGGGACAGTGTCCTGCCCGGGCGGTAGGCGACGCAGGTCCGGCAGGCCCACCTCGACCAGGAACAACCCGCCCGGCCGCAGGTGCGCGGCCGCATTGCGGAAGACGTCGACCTGCCCGTCCTGTGTGGTCACGTTGCTGATCGTGTTGAACACCAGATAGACCAGCGAGAACTGCCCGGCCACCCGCGTCGTCGTCATATCGCCGATGGTGACCTCGACCGCGTCGCCACCCGGCTTGCCCGCGATCCGCGCCGCCATCGACCGGCTCAACTCGATGCCACTCACCGGCACGCCGCGAGCAGCCAGCGGCACGGCGATCCGCCCGGTCCCGACGGCGAACTCGAGTACCGGGCCGTCAGCCAAGTCTTCGAGTACGTCCACCGCGGGCGTCACCACCGCGGGCACGTTCGCGCCACCCGGGGCGTCATAGCCCGCGGCCACGCTCTCGGGGAACCAACCGTCCGCCGGGTCATCTCCCGTATTCGCCTTATCGATCACGGTTACCAACGCTACGCCGGCGAACGTGAACCTTCGACGGCGTTGAGTTCCTCGAAGATGCCGATGGCTTCTTCGACGCACGCTCTGGCCTCTGCGATCCGGCGCCGGCCGATCAGCGCCTTGGCCTGGTTGACCAGGGCTTCGCCTTCGCCGAAGCGGACCCCGTGAACGGGCCGGCAGCCACCAGCTGATGGCGGCGCGGACGGCGAGGCGGGTCTTGCCCGCCCTTGTGCCCACCCACGACGATCTCCCCACAGTTTCCTGCCGCTGGGACGCTGTGGACACCGGTCCGTTGATCGTCCTAGGGCACGAAAAACCGTCGGAAAACCCTGGTCAGACCAGGCCGGCGAAGCTGTCGGCGAGGTAGGCGACGCGGGCCGGCTCGTCACGGGCGGACCGCAGGTAGCGCAACCAGGCCTGCTGCTCGTGGCACACCGCGCCCAACTCCCACACGCAGTACGTGGCGTGGTGCGGCCGCTGTGGCACGATCTCGAAGGGGCCGCCGTCGGCGGCGAACACGGTCTCCCACAGTTCGTTCTCGTTCCGCCAGGTGTTCAGAATGAGAAAGTGGAAACTCGGTCCGCATCGGTGCAACACAACGAAGCCCAGCGGGCCGGCACCGTCGAGCTCGGCCGAGCACAGGAACTCCCTCGCCTGCTCGGCGACGGTCGGATCAACGCCCTGCGCCGGTCTGGCGATGTCGTACCACTTCAACCGGCCTGCCGGCAGGTCCAGTTGCGGCCCTGGGGTGATCAGTTTGTCCGCGTGGACGTAGTCGGCGGCAACGGCATCGGCGGATATGGCGTGTGCGGTCATTCTTCCTCCGGATCTTCCCCAGCGACCCAGTCGCCAGCGCCAGTCGTTGGACACCCTATTCCCAGTGCGCGGTGCCGAACAGATGGATCAGGGCCTTCAGCGGTACTCGACGACTCTGCGCCATACTCCGGCTCCTACCAGTAGCGTCACGGCCACCGGCAGCCCGAGTGGGACGAGGTCGCCCCATCCGGTCAGTTCGCCGTCCGCGTCCCGGATCGCGGTGTCGAACGCCTGCTGGTTGACGTCGATGACGGCGACCAGTGCGTTGTCGTACTGGGCGAAGTCGTAGTTGGAGTTGCCCGGTGTGGTGCCGATCCCGAACGCGATCGCCCCGCGCAGGTCTCCCCTGGCGGCCATGGCCCTGATGTGCCGGTCGTCCCGTTGGTACTGCTGGAAGGCGGTCAGCATCCGTTCGGCGGCGGCTCGTTCGCCGGGGAAGGTGATGTTGTGCAGCTCCGCGCCGAAGTAGCCGCCGAACCCCACGTCGGTGTGGTCGGCCCGATAGTCCCGTAGGGCGGCGTCGAAGCGGTCGTCGAAGTCGTTGACTCCGGCGTCGAGCAACGTCACCAGCGACAGTGTTTTGTCCACAAAGGTCCGTTCGTACTGGGCCGTGCGGAAGGGGTCGACCAGGTAACGGCTCTCGTCGGCGTTGGCGTCATAGCCGACCGACCGCGCCTGGGACAGGGCGATGATCGAGTCGAAGGCGTCGGCCTTGGCCACTTTCAGGTCACGTGCCTCGGCCGACAGGGCGGTCGATCCCACGACCACGGTGCCGCCGACGAGGATGGTCGCGAGCAGGATCGCCGGATTGAGGCGACGCCGTAACCGGGCACGGAGGAACACCTGCAGCCCGACGAGCGCGACGACCAGCAGGCCACCTGTGCCCCACAGCCAGCCGCGTGCTTCAGTCGCGCCGTCGTGTTTGTCCTGGTAGGTCTGGTTGAGCAGGTCATGGTTGGTGGTCGTCAGGTCACGGACCTCGCGCAGGATGTCCCGCATCAGGTCGGTGGCTTCGCGGTGCCGTTGGAGGGCCGCCGTCGACGGCCGGCCTGCCGGGCTGTTGTCGCGTTCGTTCAGCAAGGTGGTCTGGCCGGCCAGCGATTCGTAGCAGCCCAGGCGGTCGAGGATGTCCGCAACCTTCTTGTCGGTCGGGTCGCCAGCCGCGATCCGCTGGAGTGCGGCGGTGGCCTCGGTCCGGCGTTGTTGATAAAGGTCCAGCGCCTCCCGGCGGTTGCCTGCCATGGCGGGTTCGCCGCCGGCGAGCAGCACGTTGGCCAGTTGGGCGTCCATGTCGCTGAGCGCGAAGTAGAGTCCGGTGGTCGCGGCGACCTGCGGCGCGGCCTCGCGGCCGATGACCCGCACGCCTTCCCGGACCGAACTGGTCACAGCGCTGACGAACGCGCCCAGCACGACGGCCAGGACCACACAGGCGCCGGAGAGTGTGATGATCCAGGTCGGCGTTTCCCAGCGGTAGCTGGATAATCGACGAAGGCCCGGCTCAGCGGCCGGGCGGACGAGCGTGGTCGCCACAGGTCCCCCTCAGTTGTGACGCGATCAGTCAACTGGAGAGTGGGCACTGACGACCGCCGGATTGACGCGGTCCTTACGCCCAGAAGCGCCGGATTGACGGCATCACAACGGTCACTCCCCCGGGCTCAGGCCGCGGCGGATCTCGCCGGGGACATGCTCGACGCGGAGCTTGGCGCGGCCTTCACTGGAGCGCAGCTGCCACGGGACGCTGGTGACCATCACACCGGGCAGGAACAGCAGCCGGCCTTTGAGCCGCAGCGCGCTTTGGTTGTGCAGCAGGTTCTCCCACCAGCGGCCGACGACGTACTCGGGGATGTAGACGCAGACGATGTCGCGTGCGCTGGCGCGGTGGATGTTCTTGACGTAGTCCACCACCGGCCGGGTGATTTCCCGATACGGCGATTCCAGGACCTTCAACGGGATCCTGACAGGGAAGTCCTCCCACTGTTTGCGCAGGGCGAGGGTGTCGGCTTCGTCGACGTTCACCGTGATCGCGGTGACCGTGTCCGGCCGGGTGGCCTTGGCGAACGCGATCGCCCGCAGGCTCGCCTTGTGCAGGCCCGACAGCAGCACGACCGCGTGCACGCGGCTGGGCGTGATGGTGCTTTCCTTGTCCGGAGCCATTTCCTCACGAACGCGCGTGTAGTGCCGGTGGATGGCGCGCATCATGAGGAACAGCAACGGAATCGCGATCACCACGAGGTACGCGCCGTTGGTGAACTTCGTGATCAGCACGACGACGAGCACCACACCCGTGAAGCACGCGCCGAACGCGTTGATGATCCTGGCCTGGTGGATCCGGCGACGCCCTTCGGTGGCCCGCCTCAGCTCCCGGGACCAGTGCCGGACCATGCCGGCCTGACACAAGGTGAACGACGTGAACACGCCGAGGATGTACAGCTGGATCAACCGGGTGGTCGACCCGTCGAAGGCGTAGATCAGGACGGCGGCGGCCGCGGCCAGCAGGACGATGCCGTTGGAGAACGCGAGCCGGTCACCCCGGGTGTGCAGCTGGCGCGGCATGAACCGGTCCTGCGCCAGGATCGACGCCAGCATCGGGAACCCGTTGTACGCGGTGTTGGCCGCCAGGATCAGGATCAACGCCGTACTGGCCTGGATGTAGTAGAACAGGAACGTGTGGTCGCCGCCGAACACGGCGACCGCGATCTGGGCGATCACGGTGCGTTGCGCGGCGTCGGCGCAGCCGGCGGCCGGGAATCCGACGAGATCGCAGGCGTTGTCCGTGATCCGGACGTCGGCGATCAGGGCCAGTGCGGTCACCCCGACGAACATCACGATGGCCAGGATCCCCATCGCGGCCATGGTGCGGGCGGCGTTGAGCGCCTTGGGTCGCCGGAACGCCGGTACCCCGTTCGAGATCGCCTCGGCCCCGGTCAGCGCGGTACATCCGGACGAGAACGCCCGCAACACCAGGAACGCCACCCCGAACGACGTGATGCCGACCTGCTCCGGGCGGATGTCGAAGTGGGCGGTCTCGGCGACGGGCGCGTGCCCGGCGATCGTCTGCGCCACGCCGAGGGTGATCATCAGCACCACGCCGACGATGAAGGCGTAGGTGGGGACCGCGAACGCCCGGCCGGACTCTCGGACGCCGCGGAGGTTCATCGCGGTCAGCAGCGCGATGAACCCGATGTTGATCAGCACGCGATAGTCGTTGAGGCCCGGCGCCGCGGAGATGACGTTGTCCACACCCGCGGCCACCGACACCGCGACCGTCATGATGTAGTCGACCATCAGCGCCGCCGCGACGACCAGGCCGGCGGTGCGGCCGAGGTTGCGTGAGGCGACCTCGTAGGATCCGCCGCCGCTGGGATAGGCGCGGACGACCTGCCGGTAGGACAACACGACCACGGTGAGCAGCACCGCGACGGCCAGCGCGATCCACGGCGCCAGATGCAGGTAGGCCAGGCCGCCCAGGGTCAGGACGAGCAGGATCTCCTGGGTCGCATAGGCCACAGAGGACAGCGCGTCACTGGCGAAGATCGGCAGGGCCAGCCGTTTCGGCAGCAGGGTGTGCCCCAGGCTGTCACTGCGAAACGGCCGGCCGAGCACCAGTCGTTTCAACCACGAGGCGGGAGCCGGCACGTCAGCAGAATAGGGTGAACCACCCCACGTTCTCGCTGGTCGCACGCGTATGGATTGCGTAAACGGCGTAGGGATGGCGTAAATATTGTCCGCCGGGTCGTAGCGGCGACGTTAGATCTCAGCCAGCCCGGTGTGGTCGACGCCTTATCGTCATGGCCGTGTCGCGCACGGACCTGGCATTCCTGGTCAGCCAATACCGCGCGGTCGAAATCCTGGACGCCCTCGCCCGCAAGTCCTTGGCACTACGCGACCTGCGGGTCCAGACCCACGCGAGCCGCCGCCCACTGGCCAGGACACTGCGGCTGCTCGGCGCGCACGGCATGGTCAGGCGCACTCACCCAGGCAGCTGGGACCGGCTACGACCGGTAGGCCGCTACGAACTGACCCGGCAGGGCCACGAACTCGCCGACCAATTGTCCGTTTTGGACGTCTGGACGGATCTGTACGAGCACTACCTGTAGCCCGTGCCCGGTTCGGTTCCGCCCACTGGGCAGGAATCCCTTTCGTCGTCCCAACGCGACCTGCACGCCTTTGCCGCGATTTTGACGTAGGGTACGCGCGGCGAGGGAGGAACACCGTGACCGATCAGCAGAATGTGGCCGCGTCGAACACTGGGGCGCATGGCCTCAGCGCTGTACGGCTGGCGGTGGTGATCGGCGCGCTCGGCGTGGTGTTCGGCGACATCGGCACCAGCCCGCTCTACACCCTGCAGACGGTGTTCAACCCCAGCGACCCGCACCCCGTCCCGGTCACCGTCGACAACGTGTACGGGGTGGTCTCGCTCATCTTCTGGTCCGTGATGATCATCGTCACGGTCACCTACGTCCTGCTCGCCATGCGCGCCGACAACGACGGCGAAGGCGGCATCATGGCGCTCATCACGCTCCTGCGGCGGTGGAGCACCCAACGCGGCCGACGCGCCGCCCTCGTCCTGGCCGGACTGGGCATCTTCGGCGCCGCCCTGTTCTTCGGCGACAGCATGATCACCCCCGCCATCTCGGTGCTCTCCGCGGTGGAGGGGCTCAAGGTCGTCAACGAGTCGCTCGACGATCTGGTCGTGCCGATCACCGCGGTGATCATCGTCGTGTTGTTCCTGATACAACGCCGGGGCACCGCGGCTGTGGGCCGGGTGTTCGGCCCGGTCATGATCGCCTGGTTCGTCATCGTCGGCGTGATCGGCGTGACCGGCATCGCCCAGCGCCCGGAGATCCTCAAAGCCCTCTCCCCGACCTACGCGCTCAGCTTCATGGTCGGCCACTTCGACATCGCGTTCTTCGCCCTGGCCGCGATCGTGCTCGCGGTCACCGGGGCCGAGGCCCTCTACGCCGACATGGGCCATTTCGGCCGTCGGGCGATCACCCGGGCCTGGCTGGTCCTCGTGTTCCCCGCGTGCGTGCTGAGCTACCTCGGCCAGGGCGCGCTGATCCTGGCCGACCCGGCGAACATCAGCAGCCCGTTCTTCCTGCTCGTGCCCGAGTGGGGCCGGGTGCCGATGATCCTGCTCGCCACCGCCGCGACCGTGATCGCCTCCCAGGCGGTGATCACCGGCGCGTACTCGGTCGCCCACCAGGCCGCCCAGCTCGGCTACCTGCCCCGGCTGCGCGTCGCGCACACGTCCGAATCCACCGTGGGGCAGATCTACGTCCCCTGGATCAACTGGCTGCTCATGGTGTCCGTGCTGACCCTGGTCTTCGCGTTCCGCAGCTCCACCGCGCTGGCGTTCGCGTTCGGCATGGCCGTCACCGGCACGATCACCATCACCACCCTGCTGTTCTTCTACGTCGCCCGCGCCAAGTGGGGCACGCCGCGGTGGGTGATCGGGATCGGCGCGACCGTGCTGTTGGTCGTGGATCTTCTGTTCGTCGCGGCCAACATGACCAAACTTATCCACGGCGCCTGGCTGCCGCTGCTGATCGGCCTCACCGCGTTCACCGTCATGACCACCTGGGAACGCGGCCGTAAGATCGTCACCGCCGCACGCGAACGCCTCGAGGGACCACTGCGCGAGTTCGTCGACCGGCTCCGCACCGGCCAACAACCCACGATCGTCCCCGGAACCGCGATCTTCCTCAACCGGGGCAACGAAACCGCGCCGCTGGCCATGCGCGCCAACGTCGAGCACAACCACGTCCGGCACGAGCACGTCGTCATCGTGTCCATCGAGACCGAACCCATCCCTCGCGTGCCGGCGAACGAACGGGTCACCGTCGACAATCTCGGCTACCGCGACGACGGCATCACCCATGTCACCGCGCGCTTCGGCTACATGGAAAACCCGGACGTCCCCGGAGTGCTCGCCACCATCGACCCGGCCGCCACCGAAGGCCGGCTGCAGCTCGACCGGGCCTCCTACTTCCTGTCCACAATAGAGCTCCAACGCGGCACCGGACCCACCATGGCCGCCTGGCGCAAACGGCTGTTCATCGCCACCTCCTACATCACCGCCGACGCCGCCGACAGCTTCAACCTCCCCCGCGACCGCACCGTCATCATGGGCTCCCACATCGACGTCTGATCAGTGGAACACCCAGGTGTAGCTGCCACCCGCCTCCCCGCCCGCGCCGGCGCCGACACCACCGAGGGCAGTGGCGGTCCAGACCGGCCCGTCCGGGCTGTTGCCGTAGGCGATCGTCCCGCTCCCGCCGGGGAATCCCGTGCCGCCGCCCACCGAACCCTGGACGAACCAGCCAGCCTGGTCCTCCACTCGCGCCCCGTTGCTGACCATGGGTCCTGTCCCCAGTGTCGCGTCGAGGCCTTCGCTTGTGCCGACCGCTCCGGCGAGCGTGACCGTCGGCGCCCATCCGCCGTCGGGCGCGTGGATGATGCAGGCCGAAGCACCGCCGCTGAACAATGGATGTCTGTGTTCCGACGGCTTGAACCACCTTTCCCCATACCGTTTGGTTGGCGGACACTTTGTCCACCATTGTGCCGCCGGCCGTGTCCCGCCAGGCGTGGCTGATCTCCTCGCCGGCGCGGCCGATCAGTGTCCGGCCGTCGACGACCTTGGCCCCGAATCCGGCCAGGTCCTCGCCGAGTTGGCGCGCCACATCCTCGCTGTCCGGCGGCCAAGCGTCGTATACCGCTTTCACCGCCGTCCACAGTGGACTTCTGTGAGGCTCAGGAATCACGGCGCACCACTGCCAGCTCGGCGGCAGACCGCTGGTCGGAATCGACGTACGTGGCGATGCCCGCCAAGCCGGCAGACGCCAGGTGCGCCACGTCCGCCAACGCCCGCGCGGTGTCCTCGTGCAGTCGCGCGTCTCTTGGGTGATACAACGCTCGGAAGCGCGCCCCCATCGGCCCGCCGCCGAGCCGCCCGGCCGTCGACTCCAGCAGTCGTGACGTTGCCGACCATTCATCGCGCAGTGTGTCGCCCACCGCGCCGAGACGAGCCACATGCACCTCGGTTTCACCGACGTTCATGTCGATCTCGCTGCCGCCCATGGCTTCGCGCTCCTTTCCTCCGGTGACCTCAGCCTGTCCGGGACAGCCGCTGACCCGCCGAACCCTGGCAGGAACCGGACATCAAGGGGCCGTCAAGGTTCTTCTGTGCGGTGGGGGCGGGATACTCTGGACCCGCATCCGGCGGCCGCGACTCCGCTGTGGCCGAGTGTCCCGGGACAGCCGATGGAGGAGAGTGTTCCCGGTGACTTCCTCGCCGCAGCAGCCCGGTGGACAACCGTACGACTGGCCAGGCGGACGGCCGCAGAAAGGCACTCGCCGGATTGTCGGCATTGTCGCAGGTGTCGTTGTCGTCGGCGTGGTCGTCGGCGTTGGCGGGTTCGTGTGGCCCGGTTTCTTCGCCGGTTCCCGGCCGACATCGGTGGCCCAGTCGTTCACCGACGCGATCAGGAACAACGACACCGCAGGCGCCAAACGGTTCGTCTGCCCGGCCCAGCGCGACAGTGACGAAGTCTTCCTTGGCCTCGCGCTCGCCGCCGGAGGGCCGCGCGTGACACCCGCGTTGCTGCACGCGATCAGACTCACCAACAAGTTGGCCGCGGCCCAGATACTGGGAGGCGCGGATGTCACGGGCAGCACCGCGACCGCTGTCGTGCATGTGGAGGGTTCGTTCGGGGGTGGCGCGTCCGGCCAGGACGAACAGCGCTACTCCGCTGTCGTTACGGTGCAGTTGGAGCAGCAGGACGGGGTGTGGTGCGTGTCCGACGTGCGTCCTGTCTCCTAGGTCGGTTCAACTAACTACCCCGCGCGGGGGACTGGGTGTCCGAGAATGGACAGATTCCGGCGCCTGCGGGGATTCTTGTGTCCAAATTGTGCACACAGGACAACGGGCCACGGAGGAGCCAAGGTGACCGGACCAACCCACCTGAACCGACTGATGGCCAAACTCGAACTGTCCTCCCGCGCCCAGGTGGTGTCCCTCGCGTACGCCACCGGCCTGGTCAACCCACCGCGGCACCCATGCTGATGCGGGCCGGTTACGGCGTCCTCGGCGGCGTGCTGGCGCTCGCCCAGGTGGCGACCATGGTTACCGCCGTACGGTTCCCGGATGTCGCGTTGCTCGCGGCCGGAGCGGTCGGCGGTGGATCGGTGGCCGTCGTACCGCGGTTTCCCCGGGTTGCCCACGCGGTGGCCGTCCTGGGCTATGTCGCGATGATCTCCGCGGGCGTCAAAGGCGGCGGCTGCTTCTTCGCCGTGGTGATCACCGCGTACGCCGTCGCCGTCCGTGGCTGGTGGGGATGGGCCGGGTTCGGGATGGCCGCGTCGGTGGCTGTCGAACTCTGGGCCCGGCTGCCCGCCGACCACACGGTCGCGACGGCCGTCATGGTGGGCGCGGCGGCGCTGCTGGGGCACAGTGCGAGGCAGACCGCGATCCGAGCGGGCCAACTCGAGCAGCGACTACACGAGCTGCGTTCCAGCCAGGCTTCCCTCGCGGCGGCGACAGCCACCGCCGAACGTGGTCGGGTCGCCCGCTATCTGCACGACGTCGTGATCGCATGCCTGGGTGGTGTCCGTGGCCAGGCGGTCCGGGCGCGTCGGCTGCTGACTGACGACGACCGGGCCGCGGCCAAGATCACCCTTGGCCGGATCGAGTCGGCTTCCCGCGACACCCTGGCCGAGATGCGCGGTGTGCTCAAGGCCATCCGCGCACCGGCCGAAACGCCGACATGGCCAGGGATCGACCAGGTCGGCCACCTGGTGTCGACGGTCCGGGCGTCCGGTGTGTCCGTCCGATTCGAACAGACGGGAACACCGGTTCCCCTTCCCGCCGGGACCGATCGGGCCGCGTACCGGATCGTCGAGGAGGCGCTGGCCAACGTGCTCCAACACGCGGGCGACGCCACGGTCCGCGTCACATTGGCTTACACACCGGCCGAACTGGTCATCGACGTCGTGAACGGCCCTGGCTGGACACTTCGCAAATGGTCAGTAGGGCACGGGCTCACCGCGATGCGGGAACACGCCGTGACGAATCGGGGGCAGTTCTCGGCCACTCCCCTGCCCGACGGCGGATTCCACGTGACCGCCACCCTGCCACTGTAGGGCTGGGATACCGCCGAGGTTTACCCGGACACTGCCGCGGTTGTCGAATTGCGAGGGAACCGTCCTCGGACGACAATCCCTTGGAGTATGGACAGTCAGGCACGGGCCGCCGTGCGGGTCGCGGGCGTGAGCAAGACGTACGGCAAGGGCGGCGCGGCCGTACAGGCGCTGCGTGAGGTCTCCTATTCCTTCGGTGCGGGCACGTTCACCGCGGTGATGGGACCGTCCGGCTCGGGCAAGAGCACCTTGCTGCACTGCTCGGCGGGTCTCGACCGGCCGAGTTCGGGCTCGGTGTGGCTGGGCGACACCGACCTCGCCGCACTGAAGGAGAACCAGCTCACCAGGCTGCGCCGGGACCGGGTCGGGTTCGTGTTCCAGGCGTTCAACCTGATGGGCTCGCTGACGGTCCGGGAGAACATCCTGCTTCCGCTGCGGCTGGCCGGCAGGCGCCCCGACCGGGAATGGCTGCGGCAGGTCGTCGAGCAGGTCGGCCTGGCGCAGCGGTTGCGGCATCGGCCCGCCGAGCTGTCCGGCGGACAGCAGCAGCGCGTGGCCATCGCCCGCGCGTTGGTGACCCGGCCCGAAGTGGTGTTCGGGGACGAGCCGACCGGGGCGTTGGACACCAGGACGGGGGCTGACGTGTTGCGGCTGCTCCGGTCGGTTGTGGACACTCACCGGCAGACGGTGGTCATGGTGACCCACGATCCGGTCGCCGCCTCCTACGCCGACCGGGTGGTGTTCCTGGCCGACGGCCGCCTGGTGGGACACCTGGACCGGCCGTCGGCGGACCAGGTCGCCAACCGGATGGCGCATCTGGACGACTGGGGTGCGGGATGCTGAGACTCGCGGTCCGGACTCTGCGCGCCCGCAAGGGTTCCTTCATCGCGGCGTTCGTGGCGTTGTTCTTCGCCTCGGCCCTGCTCACCGCCTGCGGGGTGCTGCTGGAAACCGGGATCGCGGGCGGGGTGCCCACCGAGCGGTACCAGGCTGCGGCCGTGGTGGTGGCCGGTGACCAGTCGTACGTTCCGGCCCAACCGGCTGACCGGGACACCACCGGGTCCACCTCCGCGCAGTCGCAGCAGCTACGGGAACGGGTCCGGGTGGACTCCACTGTGGCGAACGAAATCGCCGCGGTCGCCGGGGTGCGGGCAGTGGTGCCGGACGTGTCCTTCCCCGTGACGATCGCCAGTCCCGGGACCACGGCGGTCGGCCATTCCTGGGCCAGTGCCGAGTTGGCGCCGTACCAGCTGCGGGCGGGGACAGCACCGACCCGGCCGGACGAGGTCGTGCTGGACGCGTCGATAGGTCTTGGCGTCGGGGATCAGGTCCTGTTGCAGGTCGACGACCGGCTCACCCCGTACCGCGTGGCCGGCGTCGCCTCGCTGGACAACGCCCGGCAGCCGGCGGTGTTCTTCAGCGAGCCGAAGGCCACCGAACTCGCCGGGCACCCCGGCCGGGTGGACGCGCTGGGCGTGCTGGCCCAGCCCGGCACCGACCCGCGGACGCTGGCCGATCGGATCGAGCAGGCCCTGCCGGAGCACGGGTTCGTGGTCGCCACCGGCCTCGACCGCGGCTCGGTCGAGTTCCTCACGGCGGGCAACTCGCTGGCGTCGTTGATCGCGTTGTCCGCCGCCTTCGGCGGGACGGCGATGATGGTGGCGTTGTTCGTGGTGTCGGCCACGTTGGCGGTGTCGGTCCGGCAGCGGCTCCGGGAAATGGCCCTGCTGCGGGCGATCGGGACCACGCCGGGGCAGATCCGCCGGATGATCTGCGGTGAGGCGCTGATCGTCGCCGCGGTCGCCGGGCTGCTCGGCTGCCTACCCGGCCTGGCGCTGGCGAAGTGGCTGCGTTCGTTGTTCGTCGATCGGGGGATTCTGCCCACCGACGTCGCCGTCGTGTACGGGCCGCTGCCGCCGCTGGTGGTCGTCGCCGCGCTGGTGGTCGCCGCGTTGGTGGCCGGGCGGATCGCGGCGCGGCGGGCGGCGACGCTCAAACCCACGGAGGCGCTCGGTGAGGCCGCCGCCGAGCGGAAGGTGATCGGTGCGGGCCGGTTGATCACCGGACTGGTGCTGTTGGCCGTGGGCGTGGCCGGGGTGGTGCTGGCCAACCAGCTCACCGGGCCGGCCGCCGCGGCGAGCGCCGGCGGGGTCGCCATGGTGCTGATCGTCGCGGCCGCGGTGCTCGGCCCCGTGCTGGCCAAGGTGGCGGCCGTGCTGACCACTCCGATCCTGCGCGGCGCCCGGGCCAGCGGATATCTCGCGACCAGGAACAACCTGGCCAACGCGAGGCGGATGGCCGGCTCGATCACCCCGCTGGTGCTGGCGGTTGGCCTGGGCTGCGTGTCGATCTTCACCCAGACGACGATGCTGCGTGGCGCCGAGGAGGACACCCAGGCGACGATCACCGCCGACTACACGCTCAGCGCCCCGGACGGCATCCCCACCGCCGCGGTGGACGCGGTCCGGGCGATCCCAGGAGTGGCCTCGGCCACCTCGTTGCGGCAAACCCAGCTGATCGAGGAACACACGTCCGGCGGCGCGATCCAGGCACACACCGTCGACGCGCTCGCGATCGACCCGGGGCGGCCGAGCCTGAACCTGGACATGCGAGTGCGCGTTGGCAGCCTGGACCAGGTCCGTGGCTCTGATGTGGCACTGTCCCAGCAGCTCGCCGACACCCTCGGCGCGCGGATCGGCGACCGCGTCAAGCTGCGGCTCGGTGACACCACGCCGACCGAGCTGCGCCTCGTCGCCGTCTTTGACCGGGAGAACGGGCTGGGCCAGGCCGTGATCGACCGCACCGTCGTGGCCGGGCACACCACCAGCCCCCGCGACGAGCAGATCCTGGTCCGCCTCGACCCCGGCGCGAACCGGGCGGCGGTGACCGCGGCCCTGACCGCGCTCGGCCAGTCCTTTCCCGGCCTCGGCCTCGCGGACCGGGATTCGGTGCGGGCCGCGCAGGCGCAGGAGCTGCAGGCGAACGCCTGGGTGAACTTCCTGGTCGTCGGGTTGATCCTGGTCTACATGGGGATCGCCGTGGTCAACACCCTGGTGATGGCCACCAGCGCCCGGTCGCGGGAGCTCGCGCTGCTGCGGCTGGTCGGCGGCACCCGACGGCAAGCACTCCGGATGATCAGATGGGAAAGCCTGGTCCTGGTGCTCACCGCGATCCTCACGGGCTCCGCGATAGCCGCGGTGACACTCGTGCCGTTCAGCAAAGCGACGACCGGCTCACCGATCCCGGACGTGCCGCCGGCGATCTACTTCGGACTGATCGGGCTGGTCGCCCTGCTCGGCCTGATCGCCACCGAGATCCCCGCCCGGCTCGCGCTGCGGCAGGACCCGGTGGCGGCGATCGGCATCCGGGAGTAGGACTGTCAGGCGTGGTCCAGGACGGTGAGGGCGGCGGCGATCACCCGGGCGTGGTCGGGACGGGCCGGGTCAAGCCCGGTGATGGTGGCCGCGCGGCGCAGCCGGTAGTCGAACGTGTTGGGGTGGACGTGCAGTTCGGCCGCGGCGGCCTGCCTGTTGTTGCCGTGCAGTGCGTGTGCGCGCAACGCGTTCAGCAGGTGCGGGTGCTCGGCGAGTTCGGCCAGGCGCGCGGCGAGGCGATCGCGTGCCGGGCTGGGGCGGGTGAGCTGGTACTCCAGCAGCACGTCGTCCAGGTGATACAGGCCCGGTGGGTAGTGCAGCGCGCGGACGAGCTGGGTGATCTCCCGGGCTTGGTCGGCGGCTTCGGGTAGACGCGCGGGGGTCGTGGCTTCGCAGACCGCGGCGACGGTCGGCGCGTCGAGGGCGTCGGTGAGCCGGGCGACCAGATCGGGCAGGCCGGTGCGCATGGTGTCCAGGGATGCCGTCGCGGCGGGCAGCAGGGCGATGCCAGTGCCGCCGTCGATGGTGCCGATCACCGGCGCCTGGGCGAAGGCGTCGAGTTCGCCCTGGGTCCGGCGGATCCGTCGGCGTGCGGCGACCGCGGCACCGGCCGTGGTGGTGGAGTCACCGGTCTGCGGGACGAGCACCTCGATGGCGAGCACGAGATAAGCCGGCGCGATGGGAACTCCGGCCTTGTCGGCCAACTCCTCCGCGGGCTGTCCGGCGAGCAGGGCCGCACACAGCGCACGACGGGCTTCGCGTTCCTCGCCGTAGATGGTTTGTTGCACCTCAAGGAAAGCAGTGGAGATGGCCGCGGTGACGGCCTGCATGTGGGTCATCATGTAGGTGCCCGCGGCCAGCAGGTCATCGGTGTCGTCCGGACCGGCCAGCTGGATCATCGCCTGCCAGCAGACACGCGCACCGATGTGATACGCGGCGAGCACATCGGCGAGCGGGATCCGTTCCTCCGCGCGACGCATGGCCGAGCTCATGATCGTGGCCAGTTCGGACTCGGTCGGCGTCCGCCCGGCCCGGATCGAGTCGAGGTAGACCCGGATGTTCTTGACGACGATGTCGGCCATCTCGCCGTCGATCTCCTCCTGGGGCAGCAGGGCGTAGAGCGGTAGCTCGGCCTGGCAGGTGGCCATCGTGCGGGCGGCCAGCTCGCGGATCCGCGGCGGCAGTCGGCGCATCAGCGGGGCGTCCGGGCGGATGGCCGGCAGGGTCACGACCAGATTGTGACATCTCACAAACTGGCGAGGCAAACTTTGCGTTCACAGTGGAGAGACGCCAGCGCCGCCGTGCCGAATGATGAAGAGCGCGGCATCTGAAAAGCCGTCTCGCCAAATTCAGCTGCTTTCCGTCATCCCTGCATGTCAACGAAAGCGAGGCACTGTGGAACACCGTGGTTTCACACCCACCCGACGCCGGGCCGCCGTGCTGTCCGGGCTGGTACTGACCACCACCGCCATGCTGGCCGGGCCGGCGTCCGCCGGTATGACCGGTACCAAGGTGGAGTTCTCCGGCGCGACCAACTTCACCATCGGCGCCGGCCTGCCATGGTCGGTCCGCACCGCCGACTTCAACAACGACGGCAAACCCGACATCGTCACCGCGAACGCCGGCCAGCTCGGCTGGAACGGGGTGTCCGTGCTGCTCAACGCCACCCCGCGCGGGGCGGGTGCGCCCGTCTTCGGCAAGCCGGCCAACCTCAACGCCGGCTGGGCCACCACCGGCGTGGCCGCCGCCGACTTCAACGGCGACGGCAAGGCCGACATCGCCGCCGCCAACACCGGGTCGGTCTACTTCAACGCCGTCTCGGTGTTCACCAACAAGACCCCCGACGGCGCGACCACCGCCGGCTTCGGCGAAGCCCGCCAGTTCGCCGGTGGTCTGGGCGCGTCCCAGATCGCGGCGGCGGACATGAACGGCGACGGCAAGCCGGACATCATCGTCGGCAACTTCGCCAGCCCGTTCGTCACCGGCGTGTCCGTCCTGATCAACACCACCCAGCGGGGCGCGCAGCAGCCGTCGTTCGCCGGGCCGGAGTTCTTCACCGAGGGCTGGGGGTCCGAGGGCATCGGCGTCGGCGACCTCAACGGCGACGGCAAACCCGACGTGGTCATCGGCAACACCATCTCCAGCCAGGTGTCCGTCCTGTTCAACACCACCAAACCGGGTGCCGGCAAGCCGTCCTTCGCGCCGGTCAAGCAGATCTTCTCGCCGCTGGCGACCGCGATCGGCCTGGCCGACTTCAACGGCGACGGCAAGCTCGACATCGCCGCCGCGAGCACGGTCAGCACGCCAGGCGCCGGTGTGTACGTGTGGACCAACAACACACCCGTTGGCTCCCTGGAACCGAAGTTCGACAACAAGCGCGCGTTCGGCACCGGGTTCCTGGCCGAGGACATCGCGGTCGCGGACTACAACGGCGACGGGAAACCCGACCTGGCGGTGGCCAACGACGTCTCCGTGCCAGGTCTGATCGAAGGTGTCTCGGTGCTGGTGAACACCACACCGGCCGGTTCGCCGGACATCGACTTCGCCAAGCAGCAACTGCTGTCCACCGGCGGGATCGGCACGAACACCATCGCCACCGCGGACTTCACCGGCGACGGCAAGCCCGACCTGACCACCGGCAACGTCGTCACGTTGGTCGGCAAGGACGGCGTGTCCGTCCTGGTCAACCAGACGAACTAAGGAGCCCACTGATGCGCTCGTCCCTACGTCGTTTCACAGTGGCGACCCTGACCGCGATCGGTCTCGTCGCCGCCCCACTCGCCGCCTCCGCCCAGGCCGATCCGGTCGCCGCCGCCAAGAAGTACGCCTCCCCCGGCGCCGACCTGGTGGGTGCCAACAACTGGAGCTGCCGACCCACCGCGACCCACCCTGAACCCGTGGTGCTGGTACACGGCACGTTCGTGCCCGGCGCGATCAACTTCGCGCTGCTCGCGCCCCGGCTGAAATCACTCGGGTACTGCGTGTTCTCCATCGACTACGGCGGCCCGATCGGCACCGGGCCGATGGCCGAGTCCGCCAAGCAGCTCAAGGTCTTCGTCGACGGCGTGCTCGCCGCCACGGGCGCCGCGAAGGTGTCCATCGTCGGCCACAGCCAGGGCGGCGCGCTCCCCCGCTGGTACCTCCGGTTCCTTGGTGGCACAGCGAAAACCAGCCGGCTGATCGGGATGGCGCCGACCAACCACGGCACCGAGTTCCCGCTGGCGGGGCAGGTCGGTTTCGTCTGCCCGGCCTGCGCCGACCAGGCCGTCGGCTCGAAGTTCAACCGGACACTCGACGCCGGCCACGACGTCGAACCAGGTGTCGCCTACACCGTCATCCAGACCAAGTTCGACCAGGTCAACTTCCCGTACACCAACCAGGCCCTGGCCGGGCCGGCCGACCAGGTCACCAACCGGATCATCCAGGACGACTGCGCCTGGCGGCCGGTCGAACACGCCCTGCAGGCCGTCGACGGCGTGACCCGCCAGTACGTCGAGAAGGCCCTCGCCGTGCCGAACGGCCCGCTGCCCAAGGACTTCAAGCCCAACTGCGGCGTCCTGCTCTGAACCCGGACCAGCATGTCGACCGGACCGGTCGACATGCTGGTCAACAAACGCGGCCTTCCTACGGCTCGACGCCGACACGTGCCTGCGGAGCCAGCGGCATGTGGGTGTAGCCGCGGAGTACGCGGTTGCCGCGGCGGACGGGCCGGCCGTCCAGGCGCAGGTCGGGGAACCGCTCGAACAGCACCCGGGTGGCGGTCGCCGCCTCCAGACGGGCGAGTTGGGCGCCGAGGCAGAAGTGCACGCCTGAGGAGAAAGCGAGATGTTCCCGGGCGTTGGCGCGGGCGGTGTCGAACACGTTCGGGTCGGGGAACACGGCCGGGTCACGATTGGCTCCGCCCAGCAGGATGAGCACCGGCCGGCCAGCCGGGAGCGAGGTGCCGGCGACCTCGGCGTCCTCCCGAGGGATACGCAGGGTGAACTGCACCGGAGAGTCGTGGCGGAGCACTTCTTCGATCGCGTTCGGCCAGCCGGCGGGTTCCCGCCGGAGACGGTCGAGTTGGCCGGGGTTGGCCAACAAGAGCGGAACCGCGTTGCCGATCAGGTTGACGGTGGTTTCGAAGCCGGCGCCGAGCACCAGCATCGCGGTGACCCGCAGCTCGGTGTCGGTGAGCCGGTCGGCGCCGTCCGCCGCCTGGATCATGTGGCTGAGCAGGTTGTCCTCCGGTTCACGACGCAACCGGGCGATGTGCTCGTCGAACCAGGCGTGAAAGCGCCGGCTGGCCGCGTCGGAACGCCGGTAGTCGCGCCAGGGCATGCCGGGTTCCAGGGCCAGCGCCACATCGTCGCCCAGTTCACGGAACAGGTCGCGCATGCCGGCGGGGACGCCGAGAATCTCGGCGATCACAGTCACCGGCAACAGCGCCGCGTACGAGCCGATCACGTCGAACGTGCCGGAGTTGGTCGCCTCGATCCGGTCGAGCAGTTCGTTGGCCAGTCCCTCCACCCGCTTCGACAGCGCGGCGATGGCACGGGCGGTGAACGCGCGCGTGACGAGCCGGCGCAACCGGGTGTGCTGTGGCGCGCTGATCGCGATCAGCGAGGGCGGGTCGACGACGCTGAGCGCCCGCGGTTCACGCACGGCGTCCAGCAGCCGCGCCAGCCGCGGGAAGGGCACAGGTGTGGGCCCGGCCTGGAAGATGTCGCTGCGCAGCAACTCGGTGGCGGTCGCGTAGTTGGCGGTGGCACTGATGAACGAGCCATGCGCCATCGCGCCCATCGCGCGAATCTCGTCGTAGGCCGGGAACGGGTCCTCCCGGAGCCTCGGATCGGCAACCAGCCGGGAGATCAGGTCACCACGCCGGCTCCCGATCCGCATCCCCAAGCCGGACAAGCCATACTGAATCGTCCAGACCGCCATCGACCGCATTGTCATTGTGGCACTCCCCTCCCGGGTTCGCCGCTTGACATTACGGACCGGACGGCATGAGCACATCGGACCGTGGCATCCAATGTCTTCTCCTACCGTGGTCGCAGGCCGGTGCCGTCTATCGGCGGAAAGGGCGGCACCGGCCCGCGAGTCTGTCAGCCGTGCGACTGCTGGAAGGCCGGCGCGGGGTAGTCGGCCCAGAAGTCGCAGCGGTGCTCGTCACTGAACTTCTCGGTCACCTTGTTGCCGCCGGTCTGCAACGACAGGATCTCCTTGGTCGTCGGGTCATAGCTGGGCATGGCGGTCAGGTCGTCCGGGTTGGGATCGCCGGTCGCCACGAACTGGGTCCAGTACTTGACCATCTGCTTGCTGAGCTTCTTCTGCTCCGAGTTCAACAACAGTTGCAGCAAGTCCAGCCGGAAGTCACCGGAGCCGACCCAGATCGTCCACAGGTACATCAGCTCGCTCGCGTGGTACGCGCCCATCCCGAAGAACGCCGGTGGTTGCGGCGCGTTCCGGTCGTTGAACTCGTAGACGTACGCGGACGACTGGTCGGCGATCCCCTTGGCCATCGCCGGGATGGACTTGCACACCGCCCAGTCCGTCTCGACCGCGCTGAGCGTGCGGTTGGTGTTGTACTCGTAGTCGCTCACCGGATACTTCTCCACGATGGCCTTGAGTTGGTCTTCGTCGAGTGACGGGACTTCCTTGGCCAGCGTGCTCTTGTACTCCCATGGCCAGATGTACTTGAGTTTCAGGTCGTAGTTCGCCCACACGAACAACGACATCTCGTCACGGTTGTTCCCCATCATCACCGGGACTTTGTTGAACTTGCCCTGGACGATCGCGTCGCCGAGCGGGAGCGGGATCATGGTGCCGCCCGAGGTCGCGTCCAGCCTGGGCGTCGGCGCGGCCATGATCTTGTCGACCGACAGGCCGCGCAGGCACTTCGCCACGTCATCGGCGTCGGCGCAGCCCACGTTGGTGGCGAAGGTGTCGGCCGCCTTGGTGCCCTGGTCCTGGGTCATGGACTGACACGGGCCGCTTTGGTCGATCGCGGCCCGGAACAACCCGGCCGCGCTGGGGCTCGCCAGCAGGGCACAGACCGCGATGCCGCCCGCCGACTCGCCGGCGACGGTCACCTTGTCCGCGTCCCCGCCGAACGCGGAAATGTTGCTCTGCACCCATTTCAGGGACGCTTCCTGGTCCATGATGCCGTAGTTGCCGAGCTCGCCGTCCGTGCCGGCGAGCTTCGGGTGGGCCAGGAAGCCGAGCGCACCGAGCCGGTAGTTGATGGTCACCACGATGATGTTCTCGGTGCCGTCGTTGACCAGCTTGTCCGGGCTGTAGTCGGCGCCGGAGCCGGTTTTGAAGCTGCCACCGTGGATCCACACCATCACCGGCAGCTTGTGGCCGTCGGCGGGCAGCTTCTTGGGCGTGGAGACGTTGAGGTACAAGCAGTCCTCATTGGTGCCCTTGTCCTGCGGGCAGGACGAGCCCGTCTTGGTCGCGTCACGCACGTCGTCCCACGATTTGACGGCCGCGGGCGGCTGCCACCGCAGGTCCCCTACCGGCGGCGCGGCGTACGGGACTCCGTTGAACTGACGCAGGGATGCAGTTGTGGTGCCAAGAATCTTGCCGGAGTCGGTCGTGACGGTCAGCGGAGCGTCGTCCGTCGTAGCACTCGCGGGAGCGACGCCTGTCAGCGCGACGGCGCTGACCACAAGCGTCACCAACGCGAGCCGACGTTTTGTACGTGCCCTTTCCATGACGGCCTCCTTGCCACATGGGAGTGGGTTTCTTCAGCCGGACGGTGACACCATCCGGACGGCGAAATCGGCGTACGTATCCGCGATCTCGTCGATCGTGTACCGCTCGCGGGTCACACCGGCGTCGGGCATGTCCGGGACCTGGAGCTGGTGAAAGTGGCTGGCGCCGTACCATTCCGCGACGCGGATGCCCATGGCGGCGATCGCGGCCGTGGTGAGGAACGGGTCGCTGTCAACGAACTCGCCTGCCGCGACACCCCGCTGGAGCACCTCCATGCCGATGCTGGCCGCGTCGACGTGGGTCTCGAGCGTCGCCTTCAGCTCCGACTCGGGCAGTGCGTGTTCCTGCCGATCACACACCCGCATCAGCAACGGGTAGGTGGCGTACATTCGCACGTGCGCGCGGACCAGGGCACGAAGTTGGTCGGTGGCCCCCGACCCGGCGTCCAGCACCGCTTGCTGGAGCCGGTGGCGATGTTCGTCGAGGCCGAGTCGCACCAGCTCGGCCAGGATGTCCTCCTTGGCGGAGAAGTGCGCGTACATCGAGCTGGGACGGATGCCGATCTGCGCGGTGATGTCGCGGACGGACACGCCGTAGTAGCCGCGTTCGGCGAATTGCACGACCGCGGTTTCCAACAGCCGCCGGACGGTGCCGGTCATGGTGGCGCGAGGCGGCAGGAGTTCGGGAAGGTTCCGGGTGTCGCCCGGATGCCCCTTGGCGGATGGTGACACAACCCACACCCTAACGAACATTCGTTAGGAACGCTAGACCAGGGACAACACCAAAAAGGAAGTGGGTCGGACAGGGCTCACGGGCGGTCACGCAGGCGTTGCGCCGACAGTGCGGCGAAGAGGGCTGCCACGTCGGCGGGGCGCTCGAACGACCGGCCGGTGAGTTTCTCGATCCGGTCGAGCCGGTTTCGGACCGTGTTGCGGTGGCAGTAGAGCCGGTCGGCGACGTCACCGGTCGAGCCCTTGGTGTCCAGCCGGGCCGCCAGGAACACGAGCAGCTGTTCGTGGTCGGGCTGGGCGAGCAGGGGTGCGAGCACCGAGTCGGCGACGTGAGCGCCGATCTCGGGCGCGGCGGCGACCAGCACGCCGACCGGGTTGGTGTCGAGAGCCGCCGCGCCGCGCGTACCCACCGGGAGGCTGGTTCGCGCGCTGCCGGCCATCCGCAGGGCGGCGGCGGTGTCGAACAGGCGGGCGTACCAGGGGCTGACCCCGACGCGACCGGTCGCCACCGCGGTGAGTGCCTCGACGACGTGGGCGATGTCGGTCCGGGCCGGTGCTGAGGCGATGCCGACCTGGTCGTCGGTGCGCGGTCGCCACACCGAGCGCATCCCCAGCCTGCGCAACGCCCGGTTGAGCGCCGATCCGTCGTCGGTCAGATCAGCCGCCACGCAAAGGAAGCTGCCGCGTTCGTGCAGACCGAGTGCCTGCGTCGTGCCGCCCAATGTGGACCAGTCGGCGATCCTGTTGTCAATCAGGGAATCCAGCAACGCGAGGCGTTGCCGCTCGTCGTGGCGGGCGAGGTCGACCAGCGTGTCCTGGTAGGCGTCGGTGACCGCGGTCGAGAAGACGTCGACCACCGACCACACCGACGACACCGCACGGGCCATCTCGTCCGCGGGGATGTCCGAGTCAGCGGACGCGCGTTCGATGATCGCGTCCCAGATGATCCGCAGGCCGATCCGGTGGGCGTGCAGCAGATCGCCGAGGGACATGCCCTGGGCGGCCCGCAGCCGCACGCCGAGCTGCACCGGATCGGTCCGGATCGGATCACCGTTGGCCAGGCTGGTGAGCAACCCGCGGCCGACATGCGCGATGTTTTCGCGCACGTCGGCCCGCTGCTGGGCGTTCAGCGCCTGGTAACGGTCGATCTCGGCGAACATCGCCTCGGCCGCGCGGTCAGCCAGCTCGTCGGCGTTTCCGGCGAGCAACTCCTTGGCCATCCGCGTGACAAGCGGGTCGCGCCAGTACCCGCTGCCGATCGCCGTCATATCCCGATCATAATGCGCTACCTGGCCGGCGGCGGGTCCATGATCGTGGCCGCCGTCGCCGGGATACCGTCGCTCCAGATTCCCATGCCAGTGAGGTCGCCGAGCTGTGCGCCCAGTCGCGCACTGTCCGCCAACGCCTGCCAGTTGCGGTACAGGCCGTAATACTGGATGTGGCTGCGATGGCACTCGAAGTAGACGCCGAGCTGGTCGAACTTCTCCCCGTCGGGGCAGTCGTTGGAGCTGGTGTGCTCCGCGGTGTAGACCTTCACGTCCGGGTGGCTGTTGTCGCTGAGCACCCGCACCCGCTCCTTCGTGCCGCCGGGCGCCCGCATCCGGTCGTATTCGGGGAGAACCGTGTCGTTCCCGGTACCCCAGTTGACCACGAGCACACGCGTGTTCTTCGGAAACGTGATGTCCTGGGGATCAGCCGGGACCTTCTTCAGGTAGCGCGGGTCGTTCATGAGTATCCAGAAAGAACTGGTTCCCCAACCGTGCCCCTCAACCTTGCTCGACAGCCATGGGGTCATGCCACCCCCGTAGGAATGGCTCCATAAGCCGATGTTGGCGAGGTCCATCCGGGTGGTCATGGTCGTCGCCTGCACCCAGCCGTGGTCGACCTGCGGGTAGGTCATGTCCGCATACCAGTCGAGATCGGCCGCGGGCAGGGAGGTGTAGTTCGCGAATGCCACGATGTAGCCGTTGCTGACCATGTTGTCGATGACGCCCTGGTACCACCATGGCCACATCGCACCCCAGCCGTGCGTCATGAACACCACCGGCCGTTTGGCATCGTCGCAGGTTCCCCCACTGCGCGGCGTGCCCGTGCCGGTGGGCTGGTAGAGCCACACCCACAGTCCCCAGTCCGTCTTGTTCGCCTCGTCGGTTCTGCTGCTGCCGCACGGCCCGGCGCCGCCGAGTGCACCGGCGGCCGGCTGCGTCGGCGGTGTCGGCTGGTCGGCCGCTACGGCCTGACCGACTCCGGCCATCATGACGGTGGCGGCGAAAGTGACCGCGACGGCCGCTTTCCATAGCCGAGTGTGTCCAAAGTGTCTTCCCATGGTGACGAACCTCTCTGTTCTGGCACCGAAGTTCACCCATGGTGCAGGACATCGAGGGCGGCGTCTCTGGGCGCGTGCCGCCGATGTCGCGGACCGTTTTGTGCGCCCGCACAACGACTTACCGCCAGCCAGGTCCTACGGTGGTAGACATGAGCACCAGGCCCTCCGCCGGGTACAACGACCTGACGTGCAAGCCGTCGTCACGACACCCCTACCCGGTGATCTTTCTGCACGGCATGGGGTCCAACAAGAACGCTTACACGAAGAAAGGCGCCAGGCTGGCCGCGGCAGGCTACTGCGCGTACTCACTCACCTATGGCGCCCATTCGTGGCTTCCCAAGCTGGGTGGCGTCACCGACATGGTGGCCAGCGCGAAGACCGTGGGATCGTTCGTGGCGAAGGTGCTGGAGCACACCGGGGCGGCCAAGGTGGACCTGGTCGGCGCGTCCGAGGGCTCGACCGTCGCGGCCTATTACATCAAGGTGCTCGGCGGCGCCGCGGTGGTCAACCACCTGGTGGGTGTGTCGCCGAACTACGCGGGCACCACCAAGGCGATTCGGGCGCGCGCACTGCCGTCCCCGCTCCGGAAGCTAGCTTGGCGTGCGGGTGCCGCGTTCCTTCAGTTCTCCCCTGACTCGGACTTCATGCGCGAGCTGAACTCCGGTGGCACCGCGGCAGTGGACGGCGTGCGGTACACCAACATCCAGAGCACGTACGACGACGTCGTGGTGCCGTTGCGCAGCGGCCAGCTGGATGTCCCGAACGCTACCAACATCATCCTGCAGGACGGCTGCGAAGAGAACCACGACGGCCACATCGCCGCCATCCTCAGCGAACGGGCCTTCGAGTTCACGCTGAAGGCCCTCGACGCGGAGTCCTAAGCCTGGGCCAGAACGGAGTCCATGGTCGCCATGATCGCGACGGTTTCGTCCAGGGGCATGAGTGGACTCTCGGTCTCGCCGGCCGCCAACCGGCGAGCGACCTCGTCCGCCTGGTGGCGAAGGCCGCGGCCGTGGTGGTCCCGCTCCACCCTGATCGGTTCCCCCCGGCGTGGCACCAGGGTGAACGACGTCGGTGCGTAGAAGTCGCCGTCGATGTCGATCCGGGCATCCGTGCCCACGATGCACGCCCTGGTGGGGCTCTTCGCCCGCAACGTACAGGTGAGGACCGCCTGCGCCCCGCTGTCGTAGCCGAACAGCATCGAGGTCTGCCCGTCGACACCGGTGAAGGCCGGATCGCTCATGACCATGATCCGGCTGGGCGCACCGAGGATCATGGAGGCGAAGGAGACCGGGTACACGCCCAGATCCAGCAGCGCGCCACCACCCAAGGCGGGCGAGAACAACCGGAAGTCGGGATCCTCGGCGAACCACTGCCCGTGGTCGGCGGTCACGGTCACGATGTCACCCAGCGCGCCATCAGCGACCAGCTCACGGATTCGCTGGATGTGCGGGAGGAACCGGGTCCACATCGCCTCCATCAGGAACAGCCCGGCGTCGCGGGCCACGGCGACCAGTTCGCGCGCCTCCTCGGCGTTCATCGTGAACGCTTTCTCCACCAGCACGGGTTTCCCTGCCCGCAAGGCGAGCAGTGCGTTGGGATGGTGCAGGGGATGCGGGGTGGCCACGTACACGACGTCGACTTCCGGGTCGGCGGCCAGGTCCGCGTAGTCCGCGTGGCGGCGGTCGATGTCGAAGCGGTCGGCGAACTTGTCGGCGGACGCCTGGCTGCGCGAACCGACGGCGACCACCGTGCCGGAGTCAGTATCGCGTAGGTCAGCGGCGAACCCGCCCGCGATCAGGCCGGTGCCCATGATTCCCCACCGCAGCGGCTTCACCGGGCCCCTCCGCGCATGTCGCCCGCGGCGACGCCACGGGTGGATTCAAGGATGCGGATGGTCGTCCTGGTGATCGGCACCAGACCATCCTGGTCGATCTTGTCCACTGTGTCCATCTTGTCGAACAGGTAGAACGGCGCGGTCAGGAACTGGACGATGGGGTAGCCGGCGAGGTGGTAGCCGCCCGCGTCGGTGCCGGGGCGTTCGCCGACCGCGTTCGGGGCCAGCAGCATCGACCGTTCCAGGTGCTCGGCCCGGATCGCGCCGATGACCGCTTCTTCCAGGCGGGGGATGCGGCTGGTGAAGAACCAGCGGGGCACCGGCAGGCCGGTGGCCACCAGTTCGCCGTCCTGCTCGGCGAACTCGCTGGCCGCGTGTTCCAAGTGGACGGCCAGGACGAGCCGCTCGTCCAGCGCGGCGCGGTGTGTGGCGATGAACCGGGCGTCGGCGGGATCGCCGAGGGTACCCATGTGTCCGGCGTGTAGGACGAACGCCATCCGGTGTGGGCGTTCCGCGGCCGGTCTGCTAGCCCAGTATGTGGCCTGTGCCAGCACGAGCGCGATCCCGCTGGCGTCTTCGACCGCGGATGCCCATGGTCCATCGTGATGGGACCCGATGATCACCATGTCCTCGTCGGCGCCGGGCAGTTCGCCGACGACCGTGTTCGCCTGGAACGGTTGACAGGTCGACTTCACGGCCAGGCGGACGCGGACGGGGCCACGGGTGAGCTGTTCGTGCAGCCAGGCTCCGTCGCTGCCGCGGATCCACATTCCGGGGATGGGCCGTTGCACCGCGTCATACGGCACGAAGTAGTCACAGGAGTCGCCGGGATAGTCGGCCAGGCACCCGATGAACGCCGAGGCGCCGGCCGCCATCGACGGTTCCATCACCTGCATGCGTTCCAGCGCGAACGGCAGCACGACCTCTTGGGACAGCGTGTTCGCCGAGTCGAGCCGGCGGCTGGCCATCTGTGACTCCGGCGCGTCGCCGACGGCCATGAACAGCGCTGCCGGCAGCCGCATCAAGCGGATGTCATACAAGGATGCCTTGCCGGACACCGCCGCGGGGTCTTCCGGGTCGAACGCGGCCAGTTCCAGCTCCAGGCCGTCGACCGGGGCCGCGAACGGAACCGGGAAGCAGTCCAGGACAACGGGCGCGGCGTCGCCGGCCAGCACCTCCAGCGACCAGTCGTTCGGCTCCCACCGCAGGGTCGGCACCGGTTCGAGGCGGACGTCCTGCATGCCGAGCCGACGGAACTCCTCAGTGCAGAAGCGTTCCGTCCAGATGTCCGCCGGGTAGCCGGAGCGTCGGATGCCCTGCTCGACGATCTGTTCGATCCAGGAGACGATGGTTTCCTGGCTGGGTACCGCGTCGTCGATCACTCCGCCTCCGGGTTCTTCAGCCATACCGCGGTGTCCGGCGGCAGTTGGTCGTCGACTCGGCCGCTGGCCAGCAGCACACGGTGGTGTGGCGGCAGCGGCACAGGTGTCGAGCCGAGGTTGATCAGGCACGTGAAGCTGTCGCCTCGGGTGAACCGCAACGTGTCCGCCGGGGTGTCGACCCAGGCCATCGGGCCGCCGCGCGGCCGTGTCGAAATGGCCGCGCGGTACAGGTTCAGCGTGGAGTCGGGTTCGGCGAGCTGGGCGGCGACCGTGTAGTCGGCCCAGTCGGTGGGTTGCGGCAGCCAGGTGGCCATGCCGTCCGGAGAGAAGCCGTACGGCGGTGCGCCGCCCGACCACGGCAGCGGCACCCGGCAGCCGTCGCGAGTCGCCAGTGTTCCGCTTGAGCGCCACCAGATCGGGTCGTCCCGCGCGTGGTCCGGGATGTCGAAGACCTCGGGCAGGCCGAGTTCGTCACCCTGGTAGATGTAGGCCGACCCGGGCAGGGCCAGCATCAGTAGCGCCGCCGCCCGCGCCCGGCGGGCGCCGGCCGCGGTGTCTACTTCGGACTCAACTGGCATGTTCGGTATCTGGTAGGAACGTCCATCGACGACGGTGTAGATCGGGTCCTGCCAGCCGTACCGGCTCGCCATCCTGGCGACGTCGTGGTTGCCGAGCACCCAGGGCGCCACCATGTCCGATCCGGCGGTCAGGCCGGTGACGGTCTCGATGGCCGCCCGGACGGCCGCCGCGTCCCAGGGCGCGAACAGCAGGAAGAAGTTGAACAGCTGGGGCAGCCCGCCGGACGCCACGTACGGCGCCAGATCCTCGGGCAGGGCGTAGATCTCGCCGATCGCGGTCCGTCGCCCCGGGAACACGTCGTCCGGATAGGACTCGAGGATGGTCCGCCACGACCGGTACAGCTCGTGCAGTTCGACGCGATGCCGGTACGGGCCGGGTACCAGGCGGGGCTGCCGCCCGTCGGGCAGGTCAGGCAGGTCGGGGTCCTTGTAGAGGGCGCTGGCGACGTCGATCCGCAGCCCGGCCACGCCACGGTCGAGCCAGAACCGCAGGACGTCCTCGAACATGGCCGGCACTGCCGGGTTGCGCCAGTTCCAGTCAGGCTGCCCGGAATCGAACAGGTGCAGGTAGTACTGCCCGTCCGGGACACGGGTCCACGCCGGTCCGCCGAACGACGACGGCCAGTTGTTCGGCGGCTCGTCCCCGGCGGGTCCGCGGCCCTCGCGGAACACGAACAGTTCGCGTTCCGGACTGCCCGGTCCGGCGGCCATTGCCTGCTGGAACAACGGATGCGCGGTGGAGCAGTGGTTCGGCACGATGTCGACGATCACCCGGATGCCCAGCCACGCCGCGTGGGACACCAGCGCGTCGAAGTCGTCCAGGTCGCCGAAGCGCGGGTCGACGTCGCGGTAGTCGGCCACGTCGTAACCGCCGTCGGCCATCGGGGACGGATAGAACGGCGACAGCCACAAGGCGTTCACGCCGAGGTCGACGAGGTGGTCCAGGGACGATCGGACACCGGCGAGGTCGCCGATGCCGTCGCCGTTCTCGTCGGCGAAGCTGCGGGGATAGATGTGGTACACGACGGCGTCGTGCCACCAGGGAGTCTCGGTCATCCGTTGTACTGTTTCAGTGCGTCGTTGAGTGCGGTGTCGGTGGTCTTGACGACGTCGTCGACCGGTTTGCCACCGGACAGCAGGTTCTCGGTGGAGGCGTTCAGTGTCCGCTCGAACTGGTCGTACGGGCCGATGGCCGGCGCGGGGTTGTTCGGGTCGACCCGTGCGAGTTCGTCGGCGGCGACGGCGAGGATCTTGCCGGCGCTGTCGGTCTTGTAGAACGCCTGCAGCGCGGGGTCGTCGGAGATGCCTTTGACGAACGGTACCGCGGAGCCCTCCTTGTTCCAGGTGACCAGGTTGTCCTTGCCCTGCATGAACTTCATGAAGTCCCATGCGGCCGCCTGCTTGGCCGGGCTGGACTTGCTGACCAGGTAGAAGCCGCCACCGTCCACATTGACCTGACCGGCCTTGGTCACGCCGGGCAGCGGGGCGGCGACCAGGTCCAGTCCCGGGATGGTCTTGCCGGCCAGGAACGCCTTCACCGAGCTGGCCGCGCTGGACGTGTCGATGGTCATCGTCGCGGTCTGGTTCACGATGGACAGGAAGTGGTCGGGACTGGCCAGGCTGAACGGGTACTCCTTGAGCAGGCCGTCGGCCTTCATGTCGTGCAGCCACTGGTAGACCGTACGGGTGGTCGGGTTGTCGAACGTCGACTTGTCGGCGGGGCCCTTGCGGCCGTTGCCGTTGCTGACGATGTCGGCACCGGCGCCGGCCAGCCAGGAGTTGATGATCTGCGGGTCCTGCCGGAAGCTGAGCGGCGCCTTCACCCCGGCCGCCTTCAGCTTGCGGGCGTCGTCGAGCAGTTCGGTCAGCGTCGCCGGCGGCTTGTCCGGGTCGAGACCGGCCTTGCTGAACTGGGCCTTGTTGTAGTACAGGACGGGCACTGTGACGTGCGCGAAGCCCGGCCAGTACTTGCCGTCGAGAGTGTAGGTGTTGCGCACGACCGGCACGATCTGGTCGAGGTTGCCGCCGGACGCGCGGACGCAGGACTCGGCGGGCATCAGCGTGCCCTTGTCGATGAACGACCGCAGCCGTTTCGGGTCGACGTCGACCAGGTCGGGCAGCTGGTTCGGGCCGATCGCGGAGTTGTACTTCGCGGTCAGGTCGGCCGCGGGGCCCTGCTGACTCAGCACGACCTTGACCTTGCTCTGGCTGGAGTTGTACTGCTGCACCAGGTTCTGCAGGGTCTTCTCCACCTCGGCGGACCGGCTGTGCCAGAACTGGATCTCCACCGGACCGGCTGCGTCCTTCAGCGCGTCGACCGGGCAGGCCGACCCGGCCGCGGCCGGCTCGTCGCCGCCGGAACCACCGCAGGCGGCCAGCGTGAGCCAGCCGGCGAGCGTCAACGCCACCGCGCGAAGCTTTGCGGATCTACGCATGTTCATCCTTTCACCGCACCCGCAGTGAGGCCGCGGACGATCTGTCGCTGGAAGACGATCAGCAGGAACAGCACCGGAACCGCGGTGATCAGGGCACCGGCCGGCAGCAGGTTGAGGTCGTTGGCCGAGAAGCTGAGCCCGCGCAGTGCGACCTGGAGGGTGGCCGCTTCGCTGCTCTCCACGACGGTTCTCGGCCAGAGGTACTGGCCCCACGCGCCCAATGCCGCGATCAACGTGAACGACGCGACCACCGGCCGGGTCAGCGGCACAGCGATGAGGAACAGCAGGTGCAGATGGCCGTGCCCGTCCAGGCGGCTGGCGTCCTTGATCTCCGAGGGAATCCCGGCGAACGCCTGGCGCAGCAGGAAGATCCCGAACGCGCTGGCCCCGAACGGCAGCACCAGCGCCTGCATGCTGTCGATCCAGTGCAGGTCCCGGATCGTGCCGACGTTGGCCAGCAGGGTGACCTCGATCGGCAGCAGCATGGTGGCCATGCACACCGCGAACAGCAGCCGCCGGAACGGGAACTTCAGGAACACGAACGCGTACGCGGCCAGCACGCCGGTGACGACCTGGGCGAGCGTGATCAGCACGGTCATGATCAGGCTCTGTAGCGCCGCGTGGCCCAGCCCGGCGCGTGTCCACGCCTCGGCGAACGCGCTCCACTGCGGGTGGGCCGGATAGAGCGGGGAGTCCTGCAACGCGAACTCGACCGGCGGCGTGAGGGCACGCACGAAGGTCAGGTAGATTGGGAACAGGACAATGAGCGACAACACGCCAAGCAGGGCATACCAGCCCGTTTTCCTAATCACCATAGTGCACCCGCCTGCTCAGCAGCCCGAACTGCAGCAGCGCCACCAGCCCGGTCAGCACGAACATGCCCACCGACTGCACCGCCCCCACACCACGGGTCTCCGGACTGTTGTTGTGGAAGACGGTGAACAGCAGGGTCTGGGTGGACTTGCCGGGGCCGCCCTGGGTCAGCAGTTCGATCTGGGCGAAAGCCTGCAGCGCGAAGATCGTCAGCACCACGGCGAGGAACAGCAGCACCGGCGAGATCAGCGGCACGGTGACCCGGAACATCCGGCGCACCGGGCCGTACCCGTCCAGCCTGGCCGCCTCCAGCACCTCCTCGGGCACCGCCTGCAACCCGGCCAGCACGATCACGAACGACACCCCGAGGGTCTGCCAGACCAGTGACAGTGACACCGCGAACAACGCGATGTCCGGGTTCTGCAACCAGTCCACTTTGAACACGCCGATGGTCGGGTTGATCAGCATGGCGAAGACCACCGCGGCGACCGCTCCGGACGTGGCGATGGTGGTGGAGAAGATGGTCTGGAACACCTTGATGCCGCGCAGCCGGCGGTGCGCGGCCGTGGCGAGCAGCACCCCGAGCACGAGGCCGGCCGGCACGGTGATCAGCATCATCGCCACACTGCGCCAGACCCCGCCAAGAAACTCCTTGCCGGTCAACACGTCGACGTACTGCTGGAGGCCGACGAACCGGTACGAGGCGCCGCCCCGGACGCTCTTGTACGTGCCCCAGGACAGCAGTTTCACCAGCGGCACGAAGAAGAACATGACGAAAATCGCCAGCGACGGCACGAGGAACAGCAGCGCGAGGCCGACTTCCCTGGCGCGGTACTGTTTCAGTCTGGCGATCACGTCAGCCGCTGCCCGGACTCGGTGTCGAACACGTGCACGTTGGCCGGGTCGACCGCGAAGGTGACCACGCCGCTCGGCGGGTCGCTGGTCGCCCGGACCAGCAGGTCCTGACCGTCCAGCGTGCAGAACACCAACCGGTCGTGGCCCAGCCACTCGCTGGCCCGCACTTGTGCCTTCACCGTGCCCGCGGCGTCGAGGGACAGGTGCTCCGGCCGCACTCCGACGGTCACCAGTCGGCCCTCCTCAAGCCGGGTGCGCAGCCCGGTAGGGATCGGGAACCACGCCTCACCCACGGTGATCCCCTCGACGGTCACCTTCCCGTCCAGGCAGTTCATCGGCGGCGAGCCGAGGAACCGGGCGACGAACTGGTTGGCCGGGGCGGTGTAGATCTCCTCGGGTGTGCCGGCCTGCTGCAGGCGGCCGGCGGACATGACCGCGATCCGGGTCGCCATCGTCATGGCCTCGGTCTGGTCGTGCGTCACGTAGATGACGGTGGTGCCGACCCGCTGGTGCAGCTCGACGAGTTCCCGTCGGGTCTGGGTGCGGAGTTTGGCGTCCAGGTTGGAGAGTGGTTCGTCCATCAGGAACGCTTTGGGCCGGCCGACGATCGCCCTGGCCAGCGCGACTCGTTGCCGTTGCCCGCCGGACAGCGCGCGCGGCTTGCGGTCGAGATACGGCGTGAGTTCCAACGCCCGTGCCGCCTCGGCCACCCGCTCGGCGCGCTCCACCTTGGTCAGCTTGCGGGTCGTACCGTCCACAGGGTAGCGGCGGGCGATCAGTGGCGACTCGATGTTGCCCCGCACGGTCATGTGCGGGTACAGCGCGTAGCTCTGGAACACCATCGAGACGTCCCGTTGGGCGGGTTCGACCCGGTTGACCACGTCGTCACCGATCCGCAGCGTGCCGTCGCTGATCTCCTCCAGCCCGGCGACCATCCGCAGCGCGGTGGTCTTGCCGCACCCGGACGGGCCGAGCAGCACCATGAACTCGCCGTCCCGCACGTCCAGCGACAGCCCGTCGACCGCGGTCACGTCGCCGTACCGCTTCGACACGCCCTCGAACGTCACGCTAGCCATCCACCCACACCTTCCTAACGAATGTTCGTTAGGATGTGCGTTGACTCACCATCCGTCAAGAGGCAATCCGACAATCCACACCATTGGGCATCCGCACACCCAGGCCGCTTGAGCCGGGTGCGCGCGCCCAGTGACCAGCCGACAGCCGGTCAGGCATGGTGAGTCCGGCCTCGGCCGGACAGGGCACGGGCTTCTCCAGAAAGGGACAACCACCGTGAGCTTCAACCTGGCGACGATTCTGCGCGAGTCCCGGCGGGCTCATCCGCACCAGCCGCTGTGCCATGACCGGACCGGCACCTTCACCTACGAACAGGTCGACGACCTGTCCGGCCGGGTGGCGACCAGCCTGCGGGACCTGGGGCTGAAGCCAGGTGACCGGGTGGCGGTCCAGTTGCCGAACGTGCCGGAGTTCCTCTACTGCTACTTCGCGATCCTCAAGGCGGGCCTGATCATGGTTCCGCTCAACCCCCTGCTGCGCGCCGCCGAGATCGCCTATCACCTGTCGGACTCGGGAGCGAAAGTGCTCATCACGTTCGAGTCCTGCGCCGCGCAGGCGGTTCTCGCCGCGACGATGACCACCTTCGTCGTCAACACGCCGGGCACCGACACACGACCTGAAGCGACTCTGCCCTTCGACGACCTGTACGCGGCCGAGGACACCGGAGAAATCGAGCCGACGCGCGCCGACGACCCAGCCGTCCTGCTCTACACCAGCGGCACCACCGGACACCCCAAGGGCGCGGAGCTCACCCACTTCCAGCTCTACATGAACTGCACGGTATCCGGGGAGCTGTTCGGGTTCCGCCCCGACGACGTCGAGTTGGCGGTGCTGCCGCTGTTCCACGTCTTCGGGCTGTCGAGCGTGCTGAACATGGCCGTACGGTTCGGGGGCGCGATCGCACTCGTGCCGCGATTCGACATCGCGCTTGTGCTCGACGCGTTGGAGGTCCACCGCTGCACGGTCCTCGCGGGCGTCCCCACCGTGTACTTCGGACTGCTCCGAGCCGACCTGACCAACCGGGACCTGTCAGCCGTGCGGATCGGCGTCTCGGGCGGAGCGGCCATGCCCGGCGAGATCCTGCGGGAGTTCGAGGAGAAGTTCCCCGGCGTGGTGATCCTCGAGGGATACGGGCTCTCCGAATCGGCCAGCACCACCACGTTCAACATCAGCGCCGCCCAGCGCAAGACCGGCTCGATCGGCAAGCCCATCTGGGGCGTCGAGACGATGATCGTCGACGAGGACGACCGGCCCCTGCCACCCGGTGCCGACCAGGTCGGCGAGATCGTCATCCGCGGCCACAACATCATGCGCGGCTACTGGAACCGCCCAGCCGAAACCGCCGAGGCGTTCCGCGGCGGCTGGTTCCACTCCGGCGACCTCGGCTACGCCGACGACGACGGTTACCTGTTCGTCGTCGACCGCAAGAAGGACCTCATCATCCGCGGCGGCTACAACGTCTATCCGCGCGAAGTCGAAGAGGTGCTCTACACGCACCCGGCCATCGCCGAGGCCGCGGTGATCGGCCGCCCGGACGAGCGCCTCGGTGAGGAAGTCGTCGCCTGCGTGACGTTCAAACCCGGCACAACCGCCGCCGCGGAGGACGTCATCGCCTTCTGCCGTGAACAGTTGGCCGCCTACAAGTACCCCCGCGAGATCCGTGTGCTCGACGCCCTTCCGGTCGGCCCCACCGGCAAGATCCTCAAGAAAGCGTTGCGCACGTGAGCTCAGCCGATCTCGCGTCGCACGAGGCTCCTGGTGTGTCGGCTTAGGCTGACCGCGGCTGTCGGTAGGCCGCCCAATGGTCGGCTGCTCGCTGTGCCTGCCCGGGGCTGAACGTGGTCATGCAGGAGTCGTCGCTGTAGTCCATGTAGTTGTGCACTGGATCGGTGCCGGGGGCGGGACAGCTGTCCTGGCCCTGTGGGCAGCCCGCGGCCGGCTCCGCTTCGTACGGGGTGTCGTCCACTTCGTCGCCCGGCGCTTCGCAGCCGCCTTGGAAGGTGTGGTACAGCCCGAGCCAGTGGCCTACCTCATGGGTGGCTGTCTTGCCCTGGTCGTACGGCTTGAATGCACCGCCGGGCACCGTGTTGTACTTGACCACCACGCCGTCCAGCGCCGCCGAACTGGCGTAGTCCTTGGGCCAGGTGGCGATGCCGAGGAGCTTGCCGTCCCCGGGGGCTTTGTAGCCGGGGTTGTTGAAGTAGAGGTTGAGATCCCCGGCCCTGCCCTTGTGCAGCTTGGTTTTCATGGCCTTCTCGGCCGGGCTGGCAGTGACCGCCTGGAACCAGTTCTGGTTGTCCGTGCGGTCGGTGCCCCTGAGTACGAAGGCGAACCCGGTGGCGGCGCCGAAGTTGTTGTTCAGCACGGCGATCTGCTTCCGCACCGTGTCATCGGTGATCTTGCCCGTGTCGCCGGTGGACACCACGTGCACGTACACCGGGATCTTCACCTGGCCCGTGGCCAGGTTGGCGTGGATCTTCCCGTCCTGGCCCTCGACCAGCATCCCCTGCGGCAGCTGGTGCTGGTCGAACAACTCCTGGAGGATCCTCTCCTCGGCGGTCTGCTCTTCGACCACTTCGGACTCCGGCGGATTGTCCGGGTCGTGCCCGGGGTCGTCCACCAGCCTGGCCTGAGCGCAGTCCGTCTTCGCCGTGGCGGCCGGTGACGTCTCGGCGGCGGCACCGGGAGTGACCACCATCCCGCTGGCCAACGCCAATGTGAGGAGTGCTCCGAAAACTCTCATCACCCGTCCCCTGCCGTGTGACTCACCCGTCCACTCGAACATAGGCAGGAGATCAGGCAGCGTACAGGTATCGAAGGAGTGACACCGGCCAGGAACACAGCCGCCCGCTCCGCCGCGGCCGCGCGGTTGTTCGAGGATTGTTGAAAAGCTCGATCGCGCTACCGAAACCTGCGGATACTTCGGGTAGCTGGCCATCCTCGCGAGGCTGGCCGGCCGGTTATGAGGTCAAAGCACGGGGAGGTACACGAATGGATGCTGCAACTGAGCATGACGTCGTCAACGAAGACGCGGTGTTCGACCTTGACAACATCGGCGAGGCCGACTTCAACGTGTTGACGTCCGTCCGCATCTACTAGCGGTTCCAGCTAATCAACAGATGCGACGGTTCTCGTGCGCGGAGCGCTACGCCACGAGAACCGTCCTTCCGACCAGGGTGAAACACATGTCAGACGCGACAGCTGTCTCGGTGACCAGTCGGGTGTGGCGGACCTTGCTCACGTTGCTCCCGAGCTCCGCCGGCCCCATCGCTATTCAACACGCACCCTTGACGGCCCGAGGTCAGCTGGGATCGCTGCGCGAGCCGTTCTCGTCGATCCAGTACCCAACCGGAACCCGGGCCCATCTGATCGACGCGGTCGGTCAGGTGCTGGAGCCGCTCGGCGCGGCCGCGAGCACGTTCGACGGCCACCCGGAACTCGCCCAGCTCAACGCGGACATCGTGCGGTTCCGGGACCTGACCATGATCCGCCGGGCCGAGGTACTGTCCTGTTTGAACTGCATGACGGAGCAACGGGTGGCGTTTCAGCTGGTGCCCGCGTTGTCATGGGCCGAGCACTACGCCGATCCCGACGGGTGTTGCGTGCTGTACGAGGCGGCTCGCAGCCTGATCAGGGTGAAGCCGCAGGACCAGCAGTCCCGGCGGGTCCTGGAGCGGATCTCCCGCCAGGACGTCAACCCGCGGCTGGCGACGGCCGCCGCCATCCAGCTCGGGGCCGCGTCGGTCCGACTGGACCACGACCTCGACGCCGCCGCCAAGGCGCTGGACGTGGCCGACCAGCGGCGCGCCGAGGTCGACCGGACGGACACGCCGTTCGTGGCGGATCTCCTGGACAGCCGTTACTACCGGGCCTTGGCCCTGCTCGCGTTGAAGCAGCGCGACTTCAAGCTGCTGCGGTCCTCAATGGACGGTACGATGACGGCCGCGATGGCGCTGATGGCCCGAACCACGCCCGCCGACGAGTACCCGCTGCTGGTCGCACGGGAGAACATGCGGCTGGTCGTCGAGGTTCACCTGGTGGCGGCGACTGGCGCCGAGAAGCCCGACCAGTTCTCGCGGTGGGCCAAGCGGTTGCTCGACCTGGATCCCGAGGACCCGTTCACCTGGCAGTACCTGTCGATCTACGGGGCGCGCTGCGGTTGTGTCGTCGAGGCCGCCCTCGCGGCGTCCGGCATGGCGATCATCGGCGGGCTCGACCATGTCGGTGTGAGCGAGGCGCTCGGCGCGGCCAGGGTTGGCGACTTCCGGGACGACGATCTGGTCGAGAAGATCCTCGGCACCCTGGAAAGCCTTGTGCGGCCTGAGAAGCCCGCCCGGATCGAACAGCCCATGAGCGTCGCATGAGTGCGGCGGTCGACAGGCTCCTGCGCCGCGTCCCCAGCCCGGCGTCGACCATCTCGCCGGAGTTCGACCTGGCCCGTGCGGGCGGGATCGCCCCTGAGGACAGTGTCGCCTTCCATCGCGGCCGGCTCTTCGTCCTCAGCGACCTGCACGGCGGCAGGATGCTGCACGAGTACTCCGCCGGTCGACTGGCGGTGCAGCCCGACGCGGGTGCCTGGATCCACAGCCTGGAGTCAACCGCGCGGCTGACCGCGTGGAACAGCAGTCCTACGAACGAGAACATGACCGCGACGGACTACAACAACGGGCGCTGGACGGTCGACCGCGAGCGGGTGAAGAGCTTCCCGACTGTCTCGTCGCTGCACCATCCGGACGAGCCGCTGGTGTTCCAGTCTCGGAGGGTGTCGCCGGGCGTGAGCGCCTGCCGCGTCCTGCGGGACGACGGCACCGTCATGGCCCGCTGGCGCTGTGCCTTGATGGGCCGTGGTTTCTGGTTCGACAACATGCTCTGGTACACCGACGAGGTGTGGCCGTCGCAGGTCCTTGTCGGGCGCGGCGGCGACGACTTCGCGGTGCTCACGCGGCATCAGCTGCCTCCGGGGATCCTGTCGAGCCTGGTGTCGGACGGTTCGGTGGTGGCCGGCATCTGGAGCGACCCCGGGACACCGGCCTCGCTGCTCACCGCCGGTTCCGTCGGGGAGCTCGCGGACACCGTGGCCGCGTTCGCGGAGACATCGGACCCACGCCCTTACCGCAGCCATTGCGGCACCATCGAGGACCTGCCCTGCGTGGTGTACACGCCGCGCATCTCGGTCGTCGGCACAGTGCTTGTGCTCCACGGCGGACCCCACTCGCTGAACTGGCCGGTCTTCTCGCCGTTGATCGGGTACCTGTGTGAGAGTGGCTGGCGGGTCGTCGCGCCCAACGTGAGCAGCAGCGCGATGGGCTCGCGTGAAACGGATGTTGAGAGCGAGTACGGGGTCGACGACGCCAACGACGTGACGCGCCTGGCGACAGCTTTCTCGGACGGCCCGGTGGCGGTCGTCGGATGGAGCTACGGGGCCTACCTCGCGGCCCGTGCGGTCGCGCTTGGGTTGCGGTGCGCGGGAATCGTCTCCCTCGGCGGCTTCTTCAGCCCGGAGGCGATCAACGAGGCGCACCCCGCGGTTGGCGCGTTTCTGCGCGCGTACCGGTTGCCCCGGACGGATTCCGGCGACATCGCGCACGTCCCGGTGCTGGCGGTGCACGGGCGCCATGACACCCGCATCAAGGTCGATGTCCATCGCGATTACGTGCGGCGACTGCGGTTCGGCACGTTCGTGGAACTCCCCGACGATGGCCATCTGATCATCACCGACGCCGGCGCCGCCATCGCCTATCCCGCACTGGCGGCCTGGCTCGCCGGTCTCTGAGCGGTGGCGGCTCGCCGAAACCCACCGGGAGCACTGAGGAGCACGAGATGATGAACGACCAGCCCCAGGAGATTCCTCCGCTCGTCGCCGAAGCGATCGCGCTGTCGGAGGCCAACGACGACCCCATGGCCAGCAGCCTGCGCACCGGGGGCCTGCTCCGTACCCTCGCGGCGACCAAGCCCGGCGGCCTGCTGCTCGAACTGGGAACGGGTTTCGCCGTGGGCAGCGCCTGGCTGGCGTCCGGGATGGACGCCAACGCCCGGCTGATCACGTTGGAGATCGACGAGGAGGCAGCCGAGGCCAGCCGCCGGCTGCTGGCCAAGGACGACCGGGTGGAGGTCATCCAGACCGACGCCACCGTCTGGCTTGAGGAATACGCCGGGCCCCGGTTCGACCTCGTCTTCGTCGACACGACAGTGATCAAGTTCCTGCGGCGCGACCTGCTGATACCGCGGCTGGCCCCAGGGGCGGTCTGGGTGTCGGACGACCTCACCCCGCAGCCCAAGTGGAACCCGACGCACGCCGAGAAAGTCGAGCGGTTCCTCGGCGAGATCGGGCACGAGAAGGATCTTCTGGTCACGCTGCTGGACTGGGACTCGGGACTGATGATCGCCAGCCGCCGAAATGACCACTAGCGGCCAGGCCGACGGGGACACCTCGGCCGTCGAGAAGCGCAACGTCAACCGCATGTGGGTCGCGGCCGCGGCGGCCAACGTGTCGGACGGGCTCGCCACCACGGCGATGCCGTTGCTGGTCGTCAGCGTGAGCCGGGAGCCGTTGGCCCTGTCGACGCTGAACGCGCTGTGGTTCCTGCCATGGCTGCTGCTCGGCGTGGTCGTCGGCGCCCTGATGGATCGCTGGGACCGGAGACTGGCGATGGTGCGGGCGGCGGCCGTGCGGGCCGTGCTGGTGGGGTTGCTCGCGGTGGCGATCGCGTTCGGCCACGGCAGCCTTGCCTTGCTCTATCCGATCGTCTTCGTCTTCGGCTCGGCGGAGATCGTCTACGACATCGCCAACCGGGTGCTGTTGCCGTCGCTGATCCCGCCGGGACGGCTCGAAGTGGTGAACAGCTGGCTGGTCTCGACCGAGAACGTGGGCCAGTCGTTCGTCGGGCCGCTCCTGGCCGGCGTGCTGTTCGCGGTGACGGAGTCGTTGCCGTTCGCGGTGATCGCCGTGCTGTTGCTGGTGGCGGCCGTCGCTCCCTGGACGATCCGGGGCGACTTCCGGCCACGGCCCGCCGAAGGGGCGGCCCGGCCGTCGATCCGCCGGGAGATCGCCGAGGGCATGCGGTGGTTGTTCGCCCACCGGCTGCTTCGGCACATCGCGGTCATGGTGGGCGTCCTCGGGTTCCTCGGCGCGGGTGTGCTCGCCCTGCTGGTCCTCTACGCGCGCGAGAACCTTGGGCTGAGCAGCCGGATGACGGGTGTGTTCCTGGCCGCCGGCGCGGTTGGCGGTGTGCTGGGCAGCCTGGTCGCCCCCAAGGTCCGCCAAGCCCTCGGCACCGGGCTCGCGCTGACGCTGGCGGTGATCGTCATGGGCGTCGCGACAATGGGATTCGCCGGGACCGACCAGCCGGTCATCGCCATGGTCCTGTTCGGCGTCACCGGAATCGGATCACTGGTCTGGAACATCATCACGCTGGCGCTGCGCCAGGCCCTGATCCCTGACGAGATCCTCGGCCGGGTCTTCACCTCCTACCGCCTGCTGGCGTACGGCTCGGTGCCGCTCGGGGCGACCGCCGCCGGCCTGGTCGCCACGTGGACCAGCCTGGACACCGTCTTCCTGCTGGCGGGCGTGCTCCAGCTGGTGCTCATCGCGGGCTATTTCCGGCTCCTGATGGTGGCGGGCCGCGAATACGAAGCCACCCTCCGGACGGACGAGGCCGAAAACGCGAGCCCACCGGGATGACCGTTCGAGAACCGTTGAAAGGACAGGGGAGCCGAATGGCGGACCTTCATCCGTGGCCACGGCCATGCCGGACGATCGACTTCATGCAACACGTCCGGGCCAGTACCGAACGGGTGTGGCAGGCGCTGACCACCGAGTCGGAACTGCGGTCGTGGCTGGGCGCGACCCACGCCGACATGCCGCAGACCGCCGGCGAGCCCTTCACGTTGGAATGGGTCACTCAGGGCCGGGTGAGCGGCGAGACGACGCACGGCTACTACGGACACGTGCACTCGGTGATCCCGGAACGGCTGCTGGCGTTGGACTTCAAGTTGCGGTTCGCGGACCGCATGACCCAGTTCTCCGTGCAGCTTCATCCCTCGTTCATGGCGTACGGCTTCGACCGGGGAGCCGAGTGCGACATCTGGATCACCCATTCGGGCTTTCCCACCGAGGGCACGGGCTTGTTCGAGTACGACGGGTTGCTGCTGCACTGGCGCCAGTCGGTGGACGACCTCGTCGCGGCGTTGGAGGACCGGCCGGCCAGGCGGCGTCCCTACGCCATCGCCGGCATGGAGTTCGTTGGCGGCGCCCAGGACCAGGGCGTGCTGGTGGCCGACGTGGTGGTCGACGGCCCTGCGGACAAGGCCGGTATCCGGCCGCGTGACGTCCTCCTGGCTATCGACGGCAAGCGACTGCACGCCGTCGACGATTTCCACGACTGGATCGCCGTGCAGCGCCACGGGGACAGCGGGACGTTCGAGGTCGCCGGCCGGGGCGAGATCGTCCTCACCGTGGAGAGCGTCGAGGTGGCACTGGCGCGGTTCCGGGTCCTGCAGGGCGACCGTTGGGAAGCTCCCGACGGCACCATCCTCAAGGAACCAGCCGAGCAGGAAGGCAGGGTCGCGCCATGAGCCGGGGTTCGGATCTTCGCAGGCTCCTGGTGGGCGTGCTGACCGACGCCGAACTGAGGGCGGCGCTGCTGGACGAGGGGGTGACCGCCGCCGAGCGCTGGGGGTTGCGGCTGTCGGACGCGCAGCGAGCCGGCCTGGACCGCAATATCGACGCGCTGCGGCGGAATCCGCTCGGCTGGGAGCACCTGGTCGACCGGGACGTGCCCGCGAACCTCTCGCTGGCCGCGGCCAAGGCGAAGGCTGACGCGTCGACGCCGGTGGCTTTCGTGGTCATGCCCTACGCCGAGGTGCGGTGGCCGGCCCTCGGCGTGTCCCTGCTGCAGGCGGCACTGCGGCGGACCGGGCTGGACAGCGACGTCGTCTACGTGAATGTCGACTGGGCGGACACCATCGGCCACCCGCTCTACGACCGGGTCGGCGTCAGCTCGCCGACGACTTCGCTGTCCGGCGAGTGGATCTTCGCCGATCTGGTCAACGAGCCCGCCGGCATCGGGGCGATCGAGGACTACGTCAACGACGTGCTGCTGGGCGACCACGCCAGCTACTTCAAGTTCAACCTCATGTTCCGGATGGGCGAACTGCGGGCACTCAGCGGTCCCTTCATCCAACGGCTGGCCGATGATCCGGTGTGGGCCCGCTACCAGGTCGTCGCCTTCACGACCACGTTCCAGCAGAACGCCGCCTCACTGGCGCTGGCCCGCGGCCTCAAGAAGGCCCACCCCGGGCTGACCGTCGTCTTCGGCGGCGCCAACTGCGAGGGGACCATGGGCGAGTCCCTGCTGCGCAACTACCCGGAGCTCGACTTCGTGTTCCAGGGCGAGGCCGAGGAGCGGTTCCCGCGGTTCGTGGCCGACCTTGTCGCGGGGCGCCGGGACTTCGTCGCGACCGACCCGACGTGGAAATCGGCCTCGAAGCGCCTGCCCGACGGCCGCGCGCTCATCCGCTGCCAGCCCGTCGCCAACATCGAAGACGTGCCCATGCCCAGCTACGGTGACTACTTCGCCAGGCTCGCGGCGACCGACGAACTCGCGGGTACGTCCCTGGTGAGCACGGCGGCCATCCCCTTCGAGACCTCCCGCGGCTGTTGGTGGGGCGAGAAGCACCACTGCACCTTCTGCGGCCTCAACGGCCAGACGATGAGTTTCCGCAGCAAGGACCCCGACCGGGCGCTCGACGAGCTGCGCGGCCTGGTATCGACCTATGGCGATCCCGCCGGCACACCCCAGATCCTGGTGGTGGACAACATCCTGGACTACCGCTACCTGGACACGTTCATCCCGCGGCTGGCCGAGTCCGAGCTCGATGTCGCCCTGCACTACGAGGTCAAGGCCAACCTGCGGCACGATCAGCTGGTGCGGCTGGCCGGGGCCGGCGTCCGGCATCTGCAGCCGGGCATCGAGTCGCTCAACGACCGGGTGCTCGGGCTGATGCGGAAGGGAACGACCCGGCTGCGCAACATCCAGCTGCTCAAGTGGTGCATGGAGACCGGCATCGCGCCGTTCTGGAACTACCTGCACGGGTTCCCCGGCGAACAGGACAGCGACTACCTGGATCTCCCGGAGCTGTGCGGCCTGCTGACCCACCTGCGGCCGCCCGACGGCGTGGGCCCGGCCCGGGCCGACCGCTTCAGCCCGTTCTTCGTGACCCCGAGGGAGCTCGGCATCCGCGAACTATTGCGCGAGAAGGCTTACGACACTGTCTACGCCGATCTCACCCCGGCGGACCGAACCGACATCGCCTACCATTTCAAGATCGTCTCCGAGACGCCGTTGGCGAGCAAGGCGGCGGTGGCCGCCTTGACCCGGGCGATCGACTGGTGGCGCGCGGTTCACCCGTCGTCGACGCTCACCGCCCGGTGGGAGGTCGACCACGTGGTGGTGCTGGACGGTCGCACGGTGAGTCCCGCCGAGGACGGCGCCCCGGCCCGTCGCATCGACCTGACCCCGGTGCAGAGCGCGGTGCTGCTGGCCATCGACAAGGTACGAGGCGGCAACGCGGTGGTACGTGACGTGCGGCGGAGGATGCCAGGTGCCGACGCCGAGTCCGCTCTCGCCGCGCTCATGGACTGGCAACTGGCCATCCGGGACGGTGACAACTACCTGGGTCTCCCCGTACTGGACCGGACCAGCGGGCTACCGGGTACGGAGCAGGAGGAGGAGCGGGAAACCCGGCGGATCAACGTGCCACTACACGTCGTGTCGAGCTAGCCCGCCGAGCGGTGCACCCCCAGGCTTCGAAGATGTGCAGCAGGGCCGTGCCGCGAGCGCTGCGGTGAACGAGTACCCGTTGACCGTCGCGCTCGCGCACCACCAGTCCGGTGCGTTCCAGCGCTTTGAGGTGGTGGCTGATCGCGGACGGGGTGAACAGCAGTTCGTCGGCCAGTCCGCCGGCGCACACGGGCCGGTCCAGACGACGCAGGATGTCCGCTCTCGGGGCGCCGAGCAGCTCGTCCAGGGAGGTGGCATGGGGGTGCGGGCCGTTCCCCTCGATCAGCCGGTGCGCGCCGGGCAGCGGATAGCCGAGGTAGTGGACCCGATCCCGGTCGGTTCCCACCAGCGAACCGCCGGGACCGACGACCATCGGCGCCAGGACCAGATCGGGCGCGAGCGCGGTGGGTGAATACCCGGGTCGATTCAGTCCGTCACCCGAGATTCGGTAGTCCGGATACAGTCGCGCGAGCTGCTCCCCCAGGGAGCCCCACGCCAGGGCGGCCGCCATCCGCTCGGCCTCGCGTTCAAGGAGCGGCGCGGCGCGTTCCCACCAAGGCTGGACGCATTCCCAGGCCAATCCCAGTGCGAGAAGGTAGGCGTCCAGCCAACGGTCCGGCGCCTCGGCCGCGACCGACCAGGCCGACCCACGGAATTCCGCCGCTTCGAGTTCGGCCATCAGATCGTCGGATGACACCGCGGCCACCTGATCGAGTTCGTCGGCGAAGGCCGGGAACGGCGCTTCGGGGCGAGGCATCAGACAGTCGGGGATGAACGGCGGGCCATCCGGGCCGCACACCGGTGCCAGGGCACCGGTGGCGATGTCGCATGTCCGGAAAGCGGTCCGCAGCCTGGTCAACCACTGCGACGGCGACCCTTTGCGGCGGCCGAACGTCTCGAAGACGAGTTCAGTGACGGTCGCCAGTGGCATGGCCGCGACGCGGGCCTGCTGACCGGCGGCCGCCAGGAGTCCCAAGCCCTTGATGTCCACGCCTGTCAGCAAGGTGCCCCCCTTTTTTGTCCATCAGCAAGGTGCCCCCTTTTTTTGTCCGATCGAAAGATCGACTCATCCGCCCCAACAGACACCCGCGTTTGTTCGCAAGATCTGGTGATGAATCTCCGCAAAGTCACCCATTCTTAAACGACTTGCAAAAGCTGGATCGCACTAATCGAGCAATCCGCCATACTTTTGGAGCTTACATCGAGCGTCAATCCCAGCGGCGGGCCACCGGGCCAATTGGAATGAATGGCATGGAATCCCGATCAATATGTCGGTCATGCGATGAGCACCAGCTTGCCGGGAGCGTGCCCGGCGAGGCCGACCTCGTGGGCCTTCGCGGCTTCGGCGAGCGGGAAGGTGGTGTCGACGATGACGCGCAGGGCGCCGGATCCGACGCGGTCGACGAGTTCACCGCGGGCGGCGGCGCGGACCTCGGTGCCCGCGTCCTGCCCGGGGCCGTAGCCGAGTAGCTTGATGCCGGCCGTGGCGCGGCGCGGCGACCCGGCGATCGAGGCGATGCGGGTGCGGTCGGCCACCAGCTCCAGCGAGACGTCGAGCGCCTCGTCCGTACCGGCGAAGTCGACCGCGGCGCTGACGCCCTGCGGCGCGGCGGCGCGCACCCGGTCGGCGAGCCCAGGGCCGTAGACGACCGGGGTGGCGCCGAGTTCGCGCAGCAACGCGTGGTTGCGCTCGGCGGCGGTGGCGATCACCGTCGCCCCCGCGGCGACGGCCAGCTGCACGCCCATCAGGCCGACCCCCGCCGGCCCCGCCGTGGACGAGCAGCGTGTCGCCGGGACCCACACCGGCGGCGTGCAGCGCATGGACCGCGGTGGTGCCGGTCAGCATCATCGACCCGGCCTCGGCCCAGCCGAGCCCGGCGGGCTTGGGGAGGATCGAGGTGGCCGGGGCCGTGACGTAGTCGGCGTAAGCGGCCGTCACGGGGTACACGATGACCTCGGCACCGATCCGCACACCCGTTACGTCCGCACCAACCTCGGTGACGACACCCGCGCACTCCAGGCCGAGCGACGGCATCGAGGCGGCGATCCCGGCGGCGTCCTTGTGGTCGTCGTCCACGGCGTGGAAAGCCCCGCTGTAGAGCTTCCAATCGATCGGGTTGACCCCCGCGGCCCGAACCTCGACGACCACGCCGTCGGCGGCCGCGTGCGGCGTGGGCACGTCCGTCAGGGTGAGCACATCGGGCGTGCCGTAGGCGGTCGGTCGCACGATCCTGGGCATGACTGGACTCCTGTCTCGGTGATGGTGGGAGGACTCCCAACAGCCAGTATTGATCCGTTCGGGCTTGATTCCCAGTGCATAGTTGGTAAGGAGTACTTGCGTCAAATGCAAGAGTGGCGTCCGTGCCGTCGACGCGCCTGTCGGCCGTCGCATTCCCTGTGTCCGCACTATCTTTCGCAGTATCAGAAGCTTCGACCGAGGGGAACTGAAGCGAATGTCCCTCCTACTTCGTCGTGCTCGCCGGGCCTTCGTCGGCACCACCGCCTTGGCCCTCGTGCTCGGCATGGCCGCCGCGCTCCCGGCGGCCGCCCAGCCCGGAGACACGGCCGCGCCGCTGCTCGCGGCCGGATCACCGCACGTGGTTCCCGGGCGCTACCTTGTCGTGCTCAAACGCCCGGACCAGGGCCTGTCGCCGTCGGCGACGCCTGACGCCCTGACCAGAACGAGGTCCACCGCAAGCGCCAACGGCGGCAGCGTGCGCCGGGACTTCACCGCCGCCCTGCGCGGCTTCTCCGCGGACCTGCCACCAGCGGCTCTCGACGCGCTCCGCCGTGACCCGGCGGTCGCGTACGTGGAAGCCGACCAGATCCACCAGCAGCCGGTGCGGGCGAGCAGCCAACTGGCCCAGGCGAACCCGCCGTGGCACCTGGACCGGATCGACCAGCACACCCTGCCCCTGGACCAGTCCTACAACCCGCCCAACGACGCGGCCGGTGTCAACGTGTACGTCCTCGACAGCGGTGTGCGCGCCACCCACACGGAGTTCGAAGGCCGTGCGACCGGCGTGTTCACGGCCATCAACGACGGCAACGGCACCAACGACTGCGCCGACCACGGCACGTTCGTCTCCAGTCACATCGCGGGCAGGACGTTCGGCGCGGCCAAGAAAGCCGCCATCAAGATGGTGCGCATCCTGCACTGCGACAACACGGCGTCGACCGAGGAGATCGTGGCCGGGATGAACTGGGCCGCCGCCAACGTCCCGGCGCACTCGGTGGTCAACATGAGCATCGAGAGCGGCGGCGGCCTGTCCGACCAGGCGCTCGACGACGCGGCGGCCGCGATGATCGACCACGGGCTGCTGCTGGTCCTGATCACCGGGAACTTCGACAAGGGCGACTGCATGAACTCCCCGAAGGACCCCCGCGCCATCACCATGGCGGCGACCACGATCGGCGACTCCCGCAACACCGGGCCGTTTCCGTCCAGCTACGGCCCATGTGTCACCGCGTTCGCCCCAGGCGCGGACGTGACCGGCGCGGGCAAGGACAGCGACACCACCGTCCTCACCGGGTTCTACGGCACCTCGTTCGCGGCGCCACTGGCCACCGCGACGGTCGCCATGGCGTTGAAGAACAACCCCACCCTGACTTTGGCGCAGGCCAAGGATCTCATCGTCAGCACCGCCACCACGAACGTCCTGACGAACATCGGCGCCGGTTCGCCGAACCGCCTGCTGTTCGCCGGAACCAGCGGCACACCCAGCCAGAACCCCGTGGTCACCAACCCGGGCAACCAGACGTCGACGGCCGGCACCCCGGTCACACTGGCCATCCGGGCGACCGATCCGCAGAGCGACCCGCTCACGTACACCGCGACCGGACTGCCCGCCGGCCTGACCATCAACGCCGGCACCGGCGTGATCTCCGGCGCCCCCACCACGGCCGGCGTCTCGACGGTCACCGTCACCGCCAAGGACCCCGGTGGCAACACCGGTTCCGCGTCGTTCAGCTGGAAAGTCACCGCGGCCACCGGATGCACCCCGGCCCAACTCGTTGGCAACGGCGGCTTCGAGTCCGGCACCACGCCATGGACGGGCGACACGCACACCATCGGGCAGTTCGGCCAGGCACACAACGGCACCCGCGTGGCGTCACTCGACGGCTACGGTCACGCCGCCACCGAGCGGGTCGCGCAAACCGTCACCATCCCCGCGGGCTGCTCCGCCACGCTCACGTACTTCCTGCACATCGACACCGCCGAGACCGGCACCACCGCGTTCGACCGGATGACCGTGAAACTGGGCGGCACCACCCTGTCCACCTTCAGCAACCTGGACGCCAAGCCCGGCTACACCGCTCGGACCGCCAACGTGTCCGGCTTCGCCGGACGCACGGTCGCACTGGAGTTCAGCGGCACCGAGGACAGCGCGCTGCAGACCAGCTTCACCCTCGACGACATCGCCATCACCACCAGCTGACGGCCATCGGCGTTCCGGCACCGCGGCCACGGTGCCGGAACCGCCGTCGACGTTGTCGCCGCTACCGCTTCTCGATGGTGAGTGGAAGGGGCTGAACGGCGGCGGGAGACAGGTCGGGTGTCCGATCGGCCGGTGACAGCAGTTCCGCGTAGCGGCCGAGCATGCGCTCGCCGATGTGTTGGTAGAACCCCGGCAGGGCGTTGGTGCGGCCTTCGTGGAACGCCAGGAACCGGGCGTCTGACCGCAGCATGCCCAGGATGCCCTGGAAGCTTTTGATGTCAGCGCGGAAGCTCGCCGTGCGGGCCCGGTGCACGTATCCGACAAGGCGGTTGGACGTGGTCCGCACGCGCCGACGCAGCATGCTGGGCGATGAGGCGTGCGCGTAGAGCTGGATGAGCTTCTCGTAGTAGGTGACCGGGTCGTAGTGCTTGATCGTGGTCACCAGATAGGGCGCGTAGTAGAAGTTGAACGGCATGGCGGACAGGATCCGCCCGCTGGCGGCGAGTTCGTCGTGCAGCGGGGTGCCACCGAACGGCACCGGGATGTTGATCGTCGGGAAGGCGAAGGGAGCCAGGTCCATGAACCGCTTGGTCAACTCGACCGGCTGGTCGCCTTGGTCGGTGTCCAGCCCGAACATGAAGTTCGCCTGCAGGTACGGCACGTTCTCGGCCAACTGCGCGAAATGCTGGGCCACCCGGTCGACCTTCGCCACGCCGCCGGTACGACCCACACCGGCCTTGTTCGAGTAGTCCGTCCACGACTCGACGCCTGGCGCGACCATCGCGCAGTTGGTGTCCTTCAGCCGCCGCAGCCGGTCACCGCGCAGGACGGTGAGCGAGCTTTCGATGATGTACGGCGGCCGCTCGCCCGGCGGCTGGGCTTCCAACGTCTCGAAGACCTGGTCGAACTTCACCGCGAAGTTCGGGTCGTGGAACACGATCAGCCGGCCCGGCAGGTGCCGGGCGAGGTAGCGCAGGTCGGCACCGAGCCGGTCGGTCGACAACGGCCGGTAGGTGCTGTTCCAGTCGATGCAGAAGTCACACCGGTAGGGACAGCCCATGCTCGCGAGCATCGGCACCGCCGACAGCAGCAGCGGCTTGCGTCCCCAGAAGAAGGCCGAGGAGCGGATCTCAGGCATCCGTTCCTCGACAGTCGGCACGTCGTCGAACGGTTGGCTGGCCGAGATCACGGCCCCGGGATCGAACTGCCCGGCCAGGATGTCGGCGACCAACGCCGGGTCACATTCCCGCACGACCAGGTCGAAGAACCGCAGACAGTCCACGGGGAACGCCTTGGCGTGCGGACCGCCGATCACCGTGCGGACACCGGCCCGGCGGTAGAGCTTCGCCAGCGCGTAGGCGAGGTGGCTGACCTGCGTGTAGCAGGAGATGAACACCACGTCCAAGTCGGTCGGCAGCAGGCGGTGTGGCTGGCCGAGGCCGTAATAGGTGGCGTAGAACGTCTTGTGCCCCATCCGGCGGCACCAGACCGAGATAGCCTGCGGGGTGATGCTGGCGTACTGCTTGGTGATCAGCGACTGGTAACCCACGTCCACCAGCCGTCGGGCCGGCGGACCCAGAAGGTCGAGGATTCCCACTCTCACCACGTGCCCCCTTGGGCGATCGGCCGCGACTCGAACTGACAACGACGTCACCAGGGTCTGGGGCAAACGTGGCGATCACCAGGGAGTGTACCTCGCCCGCTCGGTGCCGCACGGCCCTCGCTCAGTTTCACCCCTACCGAGATGGCGGGGGTGCCTGATTCGGCGCACGACGCCGGCGCCCCGTGACGCTGCGGGTCCTGGAGGAGGGCGATCGGTGAGCGACGATGTCACTGTCGAACGGCATGCGGAGACAGGGCGCGACAACGTGCACGCGTTCCTGGCCACCATCGAACATATCGTCGACAGCCCAGGCCGCACGGACAACGCCCGGCGGCTGCTGCTCCCGGTACTGATCAGCGTCGTCCTCGTGCTGACCGCGGTGGTGATCGTGGCTGTGCTCGCCCCGGCCTGGGCGCTCGGGGCGGCCGGAAGCGGTGCCGTTGTCGCCGGCTACCGCCGCCTCAGCCGTGGGTGTGCGCGCCGATCTCGGCGCTGAGCTCCTGCCCACCTGGATGGTCGGGGTCGAGGTTCAGACACTGCTCCAGCAGACCCATCGCCTCGGTGAGCTGGCCGCGATCATGATGGTGGCGCGCGTGCGCGAACATCCGCTCAACCAGGCAGTCGACGACCTCCTGGTTGAATCTGGCGTGCGCCTGGGCACAGTTGAGCCACCGGTACGCGTCGGCGAACCGGTCCGGTGTGTCGGCGGCTCTGGCCGCCGCGAGATGGACGTCGATCATCTTCTGGAAGACGTCATCCAGATCCGGCGCCAGTTCCCACGCCTGATGCGATTCGCTCACCGCGTCGGCCAACTGCCCCTTCGTCAACCGGCGAACCGCACGGTCGATAGCGCGCCGGGCACGGTCGCGAGCCTCCTGTGTCGATTCCGCGAGGAGAGACTCTGTCTCAGACGTACTCTCGGCGATCTCCTTGAGCAACTGGCCGGCGCGGTCGATCAGCGCGGTCAGGAGGGCCTTCGCGTCGTCCGGTTTGCCGTCGGACCAGAGCCGCCGTGCGTCGGCAATCGGGTCCGACGGACGCGTCGTGTCCGGAGCTACGCCATGGGCCGGGAGAGTCAGGCCGGTCAGAGCGACCGGTTGTTCCGGCACATCGATGAACTCGGCGGCCTGGTCCGGCTCGGCGTCCATGGGCCCCAACCGGGCCCCGTACACGGCGGCTCCCCAGGCCAGATGGTTCGGGCCTGTTCGGCGGGTCGGAACGCCCAGTTCGCTGTCGAGCATGGCGGGCACGGCCGGCAACGCGGTGCATCCGCCGACAAGCAGCACGGCGTCGATGTCCCGGGCGGACAGCTTCGCGTCCGCCAGGACCTCACGAACGTGGTCCCTTGTCGCGGCGACCTGCGCGTCGGTCAGCTGACGGAACTCCTCCGGGGTGGGAGTCTCGAGAACCAGCGACGGCCCGGTGGACCAAGGTGGCCAGAAGCGGCGGACCGGCTGGTTCGCCGCCAACTGGTGCTTCGCCTCCTCGGCGACGGCACGCAGGCGCGTCCACTCCGCCGCGGTCCAGTCCGTCAGGTCGTCGGCCTCCCGCTGGCCGAGTGCGCGCAGCCAGGTGTTCATGATCCAGCTGTCCATGCCGGCCCCGCTCGGCGCGTCCGCCGCCATGTGGTGCAGTACCCGGACCTGGCCTCGGGCCACGCGCAACAGCCCGACCTCGAACCCGCTGTAGCCCAGCGAGTACACCAGAACGGTCCGGGCCGGGACCGAGCCGTCCTCACCGAGGGCCGCGGCGATGGCGTCGTTGACCAGATGGACGTCGGTGAAACCGGCCCTGCGCGCCAAGGCGCGCAGGCCGATCCGGTCGCGGGACTCCATGCGCGCCGGCACGGTCAACACCACCCGATCAACTTGGTGGCCTGTCTCGGTGCCGACGCGTGTCCGCGCGGCCGAGAGCTCGGTCACGAGTTTATGGACGGCGGCGGCTGATCGTAGGTGCCGGGCAGTGACGAAGTTGATCGTGCCGGCCTCGAACTCGGCCGTGACCCACGGTTGGTCCTCGGCCGCCGCCGACTCGCCCAACTCCACCGGCTGACAGTCCGGACCGGACCAGGCGACGCGCAGCCCGAGGCTGCCGACGTCGACGCCGATGGCTGTGCCGCTCATCGGCTCGTCGCCGAGTGCGGTGTCCGAAGCAGGTCGCTGGCGTCCGCCATGGTGTCCCCGCTCAGCTTGCGCAACTCCCGTTCGATCAACTCGCGGAGGATCTTCTCGGCATGCGCCCGCCGGGCCTCGTTGCGCTGCTCGTGGGCTTCCCGCACGGTCTGGGCGGTTCGACGGATGCGCTCGCTGTCCGCCGGCTCCGCCCGGTCAGCGACGATGTCGGCGTAGTACAGCGTGGTCGCCAAGCCGGCCGAGTCCAGGTCGCGCAGCAGCAACCCGTTGAAGCGCCGGTGTTCGGCGCTGTCGTCACCGCGGAACGCCGCCTTCGCCTTGACCAGGCGGCCTTTGATCCGGTCGCCGTGGAACGGCTCAAGGTAGGAGTCGAACCGCACCAGGAAGTCCTCCACGAGGTCGATGGACCTCTCCAGGTCCTCCTTGGCGTCGTCGGCGGCCGGCGGCCGGTCGTCGACCACGTGCGGGTGCAGGGTCGTCGCCTGCACGAAGGTGGTCCCCGGCACTCGGACCATGACCGTGACGACACGATCCCGGTCGTAGTTGAAGCTGACCTCCACGTCGCTGTTGGGTTCCAGCCCCTCGGGCAGTTCCACCTCGACGACGCCCTGCACGCGGTTCTTGCTGGCGACCTTGTGCACGCCCTCGTGAACCGGGATCCGGACGCGGCGCGCGGCCGCGGTGAACATCTTCTTCATCGGTTCCCGGAGCGGATATTTGGTGCCGCGGGGAATGATCTCGACGAAGGCGTCCGAGTTGTCCCCGTCGATCGCCGCGATGCCCAGTGCCATGGCGGTCTGTTCGTAGATGACGATCCCGTCGTCCGATCCCACCTCAAGCAGCGAATGGTCGCAATTCTGGCAGCTCTCGGCGTCGTCGCCGTTGGCCGTCTCGCAGGACGGGCATTCGAGGCCGGTCTCGGTGCTCGCCAGGATCGCCGCCCCGAGCGCGACGCATTCCATCGGCTTGACGCCCATCCGCACCTTGCCGACGCCGAACCGGGCGATCACCGCCTCGCGCACACTCGCCATCAGCGTGGAGCCACCCACCAGCAGCACGTCCGTGATGTCCTCGGCGGTGAAGTTGCCCTCGGCGAGCACGTCGTCGACGAGCGCCATGGTGCGGGCCACCAGCGGGGCGAACATCCGGTTGGCCTGTTCCCTGGTGAACTCGACGTAGACGTCGATCAGCGGACCGTCGTCGGCCGGCATCCGGAACGCGCCCGGGATGTTCACCACGGCGAAGTCCTGGTTGCTCAGCTTCCACTTCACCTTCTCCGAGTGTTCCTTCACCGCCCGCCGGAACCTCTGGTCGTCCGGTGGCGCCGTGCCGAGCCGGTCACGGACCTCCTCAAGCACCTTGTCGACGATCAGGTGGTCGAAGTCGTCACCGCCGAGCCAGTTGTCGCCGGCGGCGCCGACCACATGGAAGTGGCTGCGCCCGTCCTGGTCCTGGACCATCTGCAGCAGGGAGATGTCGAACGTGCCGCCACCGAGGTCGTAGACCAGCACCCGCTTTCCGGTGGTGCCGGCCTCGCGCATGCCGAACGCGATGGCCGCCGCCGTGGGTTCGTCGATCAGCCGCTTCACCTTCAGCCCGGCCGCCTCCGCGGCCTTGCGGGTGGCCGCACGCTGGGCCACCTCGAAGTAGGCCGGCACGGTGATCACCGCGTGCGTCACCTGTCCGCCGAGCGACCGCGCCACGTCCGTACACACCTTGCGCAGAATCAGGCTGGAGATCTCCGGCGGGGTGCGCACCGTGCTCCCCATCCGGATCGCGGCCGTGGGGTCCTCCGGCGAAGCCGGGACGATCTCGTAGTGGAACCGCTTGCGCACGTCGGCGATCTCCGGTTCGGAGACGCCACGGCCCATCAGGCGCTTGACGGAGAACACCGTGCAGGTGGCGTTTCCAGCGCCGTCGACGGCGTCCTGGCCGACGACAGTCGCCTCCTCACCGGTCTTGCGGGTGTGCACGCCCACGACGGACGGCGTGTACGGCTTCGCCTCGCCGTTCTCCACGACCTCGGTGACTTTCCCGTCCGGATGGTGGATCGCCGTCACGGTGTTGGTGGTGCCGAGGTCGATGCCGATTGCTTTCACGCTTGCGACTCCTTTGTTCCGTCAGCGACGATCACCTCGGCTGACCGGAAGATCCGGCCGTCCTTCTGATAGCCGGGCCGTACCACCTCGACGACGGTGCGCGCCGGCAGGTCCGCACACGGCCGCGCGCCGATGACCCGATATCCGCCGAGATCGACGGAATCTCCCCGGGCGCCGAAGGGAACCAGCCCACTGTCCGCGAGCGCCGAGCGCATCTGCTCACCGATCCGGACGCAGGTCACCACCAGGTCGGCCGGGTCATCGAGCGGTTTTCCGTTGTTCACATGGCATTCCAGCCGGTCGAACGAGTCGAGGACGGGGATCAGCGACTCCAGCAGGCTGTCCAGCTCGTCGCGGAGATTCATCCGCTCCAGCAGGTGACTGGCCAGCGGCCAGCGACTGTCATCGCTCGTCATCGTCGGCTGCTCCTTCCTCGGCCCCGTCGGGGTAGATGAACAGATCGACGAACAGCCGTCGATCGAGATGCCGAAGCTCGTCCCACGCCACCTGCGCCTCGTGCGTGAGCCGGTTCTCCCGCAGCAGCACGAAAGAAGCGTCCTGCACCTCGGTGTGCGGCGACTCCGGTGAGATGCCGATATCGGCGAAGACGTCGTAGGGAAACGGACCGCCCCACTCGGTCAGCGGATCTTTCACGGTGTGCTCCCATCGGGATCGCGGGCGGCCCAGCGGTTGACCAGGGCGATCAGCGCGTCCCTGGCGAAAACGGCCGTCGGGTCGGCCTGGACCGCCTCAACAGCAACCAGAAGTGCCCCTCGGGAATCGCCTGCGGCGTCGGTTCGGACGGCCGCCTGGGCAAGCCGCACCGCCTTCGCGGTCGCCGGTTCCGCCGGCCGGTCCACGGTGGGCTGCAAGGCGATCAGCTCGTCCTCGGGCATCGCCTGGAAGATCAGCTTCTGTACCATCGCCGCCGCTGTCTCGAGGGCGGCGAGCAACGGCCCCATCCCTGTCGCCAGGCGCAGTCCCTCGCCCAGCACGGTCAGCGCCTCGGCCACCGCCGCCGCACGGCCGCGCGACCACCGCTGGTCGTTGCACCGGTCCACCAGCGTGTGGGCCAGGCCGACCCGAGCCATCAAGGTGGTGCGGCTGAGCTCGACCGCCAGGCGCAGGTCGGCGATCGCCCGGTCGTAGTCGCCGGCATCAGGTTCGTCGCTCTGCGCGATCGCCTGTGCTCTGTGATAAAGCGCCTCGGCGTGGGCTCGGCGAAGTTCAGGACTGTCCAACGCCAGCTCGCCGCGGAGCGTCTCGACGAACTCGACCGCACGGTTCGGGCGCTGGCTCCGCCCCTCCCCCGGTGCGGTCATCGCGTCGACACAGGCACTCACCAGGTCGGAGATCGTGCCTTGGGCCCGCCCGGCCAGGCCCACGACCGCGGCGCGACCGAGGGCGGTGCCGATCGATCGCACGGCGATGTCCACACCGGACTCCTCGGCACCGAGCACCGCGTCGCGCGCGATCCCCACGTGGCACTCGACGGTGATCCGCACGGCGTCCTGCCACAGCTGGAAATCGCGGCCGGCCAGGCCAATGTACGCGGGATCCTCAGCGAGGAACCTGTCGCAGCTCTCGCACAGTTCGTCGAGCGGGATCGGGCAGTCACAGCCGGGGGCGGCCAGCACCTCGGCCACGTTCGCGTAGGGAAAGTCGGGCAGCACCGCCAAAGCGCGCGTCGGCCGGCCCGCCTCCAGCAGTGTCTGCGCGGGGCCGAGCCGCGAGAACGCCGCCCGCAGCCTGGTGGTCAGTTCGTCGGACACCACGACGTCGGCCGACGCGGCTGAAATGTCCTCATCAGACAGTTCGGGAGCCGGGCGGCGCATCAGGTCGGCGACGAGCCGGCCGACGCATGTGGACAGTCCGACGGCACGCAGGTACACCGGCCCGCCGATCACGCGGGTACCTACGGGGGCGGTGATCCCACCCACCTCCGCGAGCAGCCCGCGGCCCAGCGTTTCCACCTGAACGGCGAGGCCGAGCCTGCGATAGCTCTCGGCCATGGTGGGTCGACCGTCGTCGTCGTGCCGCTCCGCGATCCGGTGCAACTCCGCGACCAGGTCGGCGATCACCACCCGGCGCAGCCGCCGCACCTCCGCGACCGGCACCATGAACTGGTAGCAGTCCGAACGTTCCCGGCGCCAACGCTCCCAGTACGTCTCGTCGCCGAGAACGGTCACCCACATCCCGATGCAGTGCTGCCAGGCCATCCGGCCGTGCTCCCAGGCCCCGGCCTGGTCAAGGTCCCGGGCTGACCACTGGTGCGCGATCGCAAGACAGTGCGCGACGGCGGTGTCCGCGGGGTCGGCCCGCAGTCGCTCCTCCCAGGCGTTCATCGCCTGTTCCCGGCCGAGGTGCAGAAGGATCAGCAGCGGGCGGTCGTCCGCGACGGCCGAGCACAGTCGCTGAAACTGAACGTCCGGCTCGTCATCGACCAGCGCGCCCAATGCCGCCCGCAGGCGGGCCGGATCGCGGACAGGGTAGAGATCCGCGTCCACACCCAGGCGTGTCTTCCAGGAGCGCAGGGTGGCGACACCAATGGCCGCGGTCGCGTTCTCCCGCATGGCAAGGATTTCGGCGTCCTTGATCCGTGCCATCGAGGCCGCGGGGCCGACGCCGAAGGCAGCAAGTACCCGATACGGGAAGTCCTCTCGGGCCTCAGCGCTTGGATCAGGTACCAGGTTCCTGTCACCCAGCCCCTCGGCCCAGCCGAACGACGTCAGGAGGTCCGCCAGCCGCGCGCGCAGGAGCAGCACGTCCCGATGGTCGTCAGCCAGTGGGAGAAGGCACGCGAGTGCGTCACGCCAGCGGCCGTCGGCGGCCAACGCCCGACCGCGCGCATACGTCAGCCGGTCATCGGAGTCACGGAATCCGTGGCATTCAGCGAACAGCCGAACCTGCTCCAGCCAGTCCATAGTGGACTCCGCAGCGCGGGCGCGACCGTAGCATTCGAGCTGCTTGGCATCTCGGAACCCGCCGAGCCGGCCGGCCTCCGTCACCACCGCCAGCCAGTCCTCACGATCGAGGGCCGCCCGCGCGGCGGCGTACCCGCGCAGCGCGCCCGCGTTCTCGAAGTCGGTCGGCAAGGCGGCCCACCAGCGCTCGGCCGCCGACCAGTCACCGGCTTCCTCGCCCATCTTACCGCGGACGAGATCCCGTCGGGCGACGACATCCCGCACCGCGTCGGCGATGCCTTGGTAGGCGTCCAACGCCTCGGCCAGCCGGCCGTCCGCCTCCGCCACCCTGCCCTTGGCGTATTCCCAAAGCTCCGCCAAGTCGGCCGTCGGCAGCACAGTGCCGGTGAAGGCCGCCACGAAGGCCGGCCAGTCACGGCGTTCCAAGGCGACGTGTGCGAGCGCGGTGGCTTTCAGCACGCGGACCTCGTCGTCTTCGGAGACGTCCTGCAGCGCTTCGACAACGGCCTGCCATTCCTCCCGAGCCACCGCCAGATGTGCGCGGGCGAGCCCACGCATGCGGCCCACCTCGTCCGGCAGGAAGTCGGACGGCAGCACATGCAACGCGTCCAGGACCTGGTCCCAGTTCGCTGTGGCGAAAGCGACCTTGCCTTCGGCGAACCGGCCGCGCACCCGCGCGTCGCCGTACAACAACTCGGGCAGCTCGCCGAGTATCAGAGCCGCCCGCGCGAACTCGCCGTCGGCGAAGGCCAAGCGACCGACCGCGTAGGCGTGCGCCAGCTCATCGTCCACACCGGACCGTTGCGCCATCTCGTAGCAGGCGACTGCCGCCCGCCAGTCGCCGGCGATCTCCGCCTGCCACGCCTGGCACAGGCTCGACCGGCCGCTCGCGTCCGCGATGTCGCCGGCGGCCGCGTAGGCCGCGATCGCCGCGGGAATCTCCCGTGCGGCTTCGGCGACGTGCCCGAGGCAGTACTGCTCCCACCGGTCGGCCTCTCGATACCCGTTCGGGCGGCGGGCCACCACGGCCGCGTAGTCCGCGGCCGCGGCCTGCCATTGCCACGTGTTGACGTGCCGTCCGCCGCGCTGGTAAGTCGCCGCCACGTCAAGCTCGTCGATGGCATGCTCGCGCAATGTCACGGTCCGGCCATAACCGCCAGGCAAGTCGGAGAGAACCTCGTCGCAGTAGCCGATCACGGCCGCCCATTCGCCGGACTCGGCGGCCTTGGCCGCGGCCCGCAGCGCGCCCGATGCCTTGTCCGCGAGCCGAATCTCGCTGTCGAGGCAGTCATACATCTGTTCGGGGACGACGGCTCGAATCCCGTCAAGCAGCACCCGGGCCTCGCTCGGGTCGCGCTCCTCGGCGAGCTGCTCGCAGATCGCCCGGCACCGGTCCATGGCCAGCTCCAGCCGCCCCTCCTGGGCCAGCCAGTCCAGCCGTTCGTCGTCGCCGCCCAGATCGGCGTACCGGACGACCTCCGCCCAGTCACCTTGCAGCCAGGCGAATCGGGCGGCCTCGGCCAGGGCCTCGATCCGGACCACCCCGTCCGGTGGGTCGTTCACCTCGGCCGTCGCCCGCGCTCCCGCCGCCAGCGGGTCGACCGGGACGGCCTTGCTGCTGGCGACCGTGACCGCCTTGAACAGCCAGGTGTGCCAGCATTGCTGGTGCAGCATCAACACCGGCGTCGCCCACTCCACCGTGGTCTCGTCCTCGGGGTTGACCAGGTCCTGGCGGGCGGCTGCGACGGCCTCGTCGAGGGAACGGTTCGCCGCGAGCGCGGCGAGCAACGTGGGCGTGAAGCGTTTGGCGGCGGAGTCGCTGACGTCCGCCTGCATCGCCACGACAGCGGGAATCCCTCGGGCGATCAGCTCGTCCGCGACGGCCGAGCCAGGATCCGCGGCGGACCCGTTGTCGGCGCCGGCGCACAGGTTCAGCACGACAAGCCGGAGGTTGGGGGCCGCGGCCAACTCGGTGGCGAGACGTTCGCCCGCGATCGAGTCCCGGGTACCGTCCGAGTTCTCCAGGAACACCCGGCCACCGCGAGTGCCGTCGCCGCCTGTGCCGTGCCCGACTATCACCACCACGGTCGGCATCTCGGCGTGCTTGGCCAGGGCGGCGCGGAGATTGCCTACCGTCGGGCGGTTTATGCGGCGCCCGGTAGGCGACCAGCCAAGCGGCTCCAAGGCCACCGCGGCCGGACGGGCGCCGGCGGCCAGTTCGGCCCGCAAAGCCTCCATCTCGGCGTCGAGATCGAGCCGCGGTTCTGTGCTCGCGTCGCGCCACCGCCCGGCGGCCACTGCCACCACCCGGAACTTCTCCGGCCGGCTGGCCGCGGTCGGCAACCGGCCCGGTGCCAACCCGGCTCCCTGCACGGTGCGCGTCAGCGACAGACTCGCATGTCCGACCAGCCACCGGTGCGGCGGCGGTGGGCGGAGGATCTCCATCGGGAGATCGCCGAGTTCCGGTGCCAGTTCGAACCTGATCCGCAGCCGCCTGCCGTCCTTCTCGGCCCGGTGCGCGCTGTCGAACAGGCAGTTGGCCAGCGGATCGGGAAACAGCGTGGCGAACAGGCGCTCACCAAGCTCTCGAAGGCGTTCACGCACGGTGGGGTGGGCCCGGTCGACGCGCCGGAACTCCTCGTCGAGCAACCGGCGGTACGACCTCCGGAACTCGTTGCCCGGATCGATGTGCACCACGGCTCCCGCCGCGGCAGGGCCGTTCGCCAGCACCAGGTAGCGGCAGCGTCCGATGCGTCGGACGCGCACCCGCAGTTCCTCATATTCGATCACGCCCGTCTTCCCGCCTCCAAGATCAGGTCCATGACGAAATCCACCAGCGCCCGCCACGCTCGCCTGAACCGGCCACCCGACGGGCGGCGCGGTTCAGGTTCCGGGTACCGGAACTCGTCCTGGTAGCCGACGCCACGGGAGCCTCTCGGGTAAGGACTCCCGGCGCGGCCCAACAGCCGCGTCAACTCGCTCAGGTCGATGTCGCCCAAGCTGTCGGACAACTGCGGCAATCGCATCGTGTCCGAGATGACCCGCCGGTTGTGCAGCACTGTGCTGTCGCCTGGCAGCTCGGCCAGTGCCCGGTCGATGATCCGCAGGGCCTCGTCGTGATCACCACGCTCATGTGCTCGCACGGCCTGCGCGTTCCAGGTCATCCCCAGGGCACGCGAGATCGACCGGAGCAGCACGTCGACCTCTTCGCGTTTGCCGCCACCAGGAAACGCGGTCACGTGCTCACGCGCCTCGGTCAGCAATGTCGTGGCAGAATAGAAGTCCGTGCCGAGCGGACGCTGCTTGTCTATCACGAGCCCCGCGGCGTTCTGCAGAACGACAACCAGATTGCGGCACGCGTTCCAGGACGTCGGGCAGAGCTTGACGGCTTGACGCAGATCCGCCTGCGCTCGCGCGAACTCCGGTGGTGTGCGGCTGGCGAACTCGACGCCACGTGCCGCCAGCAGTTGGCCGAGGCTGCGGGTCGCCTCGCCGAACACCTCGTCGCCCGCCGCCTCGACGTCCAAGGGAAGCGCCTGCAGCACTGCGATGGCGTCGTCCCGCCGACGCGACCGCTGGAGGAACCTGACTCGCGGCAACGCGAATCCGGTGACGTGCTGGCGGACCAGCTCAGCGGACCCAGGTAGTTCCACGGCTGCTCGCCAATGTTCGCGTGCCGTGGGAACGTCGAGATCCATTGAGGACAGTGCCGTTTCGGCGATCCGTAGATGTGCCTCGACAGTGAGCGTGCACGCGGCGACGAGAAACCGCATCTGACCGGCGTTCACGCGCGCGTACGCCGGGTTGAGTTCGGCGAAGGACGGACAGCCCTCTCGACAGAGTCGTGGTGCCGCACCCAGGCGGCCCGCGTGCCGCTCGCAGTCGGCACACCAGACCTCGGCAAGACAAGCCAGAGCCGCTGTGGGGGCATCCCGGTCGAGGTGCACCACGGCCATGCCCAGCCGGGAGAAGTACATGGCGGCGCGCCGGGTCTGTTCGTCCAGTGACGCCAGCAAGCCGGCCGTCAGCCGGTGGCACTCCTCGTCCAGCGCGAGATGCCGGATCAGCATCGGTCCACACGGGATCGGCCGGTGCGCGGTCGGCGCCGAGACACCCCCACGGACCGCCACCAGCTTGGCCGCGCGCACCTCGAGTGCGAGCGCCACAGCCAGGTCGTCCCCGGCGCAGCGGGCCACGGTCTGGGACAACCACTGCTCCAGTTTCTCGCGCGCGGCGTCAACGTGGCCGGCCGGAACCGCGGCGCGGTACCGGTGGCCGGCCTCGGTCGCGAACCAGGTCCAGAACCGGGGCTCCGCGAGCAGGTTCGCCCACAGTCCGAGGCACAGCCGCCAATCCGCGACGGTCCCGGCCCGGCCGCTCACCAGCTGCCAGAGCGACATCAGGGCGAGTGCGTGGGTGATCCGGAAATCGGCCGGATCCTCGGCGTACGACCGGGTCAGCAACCGCATGGCCCGATCCCGTTGGCCGCGGTTGAGGCAACGGACCGCCGTCAGCACATCGGTGTGCTGCCCTGTTATCTCGCTCATCCCGGCTCCCGGGACCCGTCAGCGTCCGGCAGGCGACCGGCGCGAATGACCGATGCGATGCGCGTGTGCACGCCGGGATCGGCAGCCAGCGCCGCCCAGGCGTCCACGGTCTCCGCATAGGCGCGGCGAACGGACACGGCAACCGCGTCGGCGAACTCCGGACCGAGCGTGTCGGCACTGTGGATCGCCAACCCGCCGTTGCCTTCCAGCCGGTCTGTGTCGTGCAGCACGAGCCGCGCTCCGCACCGGTCGGTCTGGTGGTTCCACCGCAATGGCGCGAGCAGATACTCCGGTCCGCCGGCGGCCCGCACCGGGAGCCGGACGACCAGCCGCCGGTCGGTGATCCCGAGCCCGACAACGTCCGCGATGATGCTGCCGTCCGCGGCTCGGCGGATCGTCATGGTGCGCCCGTCCGGATCGGACACCTCCAGCACCGCGACAAACTCCTGCTCGGTGGCAACGGACGGGCCGCGCACCAGAACCGGTGTCGCCGCTTGCGCGGAAAGGTCTCGCACGGTCCGGTCGGCGGGCTGCCGGCCCGGCGGGTGAATCCGCAACTCGTACCGTCTCGCACTGACATCGCGCAACCGGAGCTGGCCGAGCCGGTCGAACGCGCCGGAGTGCACCCGGACCGTGCCGATCGCCCACAACGAGGCGATATGGCCGCCGAGCGCGTCGCCGGGAGCCACAGCGAGGGCAAGGGTGTCCGCGTCGAACAAGTCGGGATGCGCCAGCAGTGCCACGCCGTCCTGCTCGACGACGGAGCCGACGGCCGGGTCGATCTCCGGGAAACGTCCCGCCGCGACCTGGACGGCGTCAGCGGACGATGCCGGCAGAGCAGGCGTCGCGCGTTCGACGACCGGGGTCGGCGTGTCCCACTCGGTCTCGCCGAGCCGTTCGAGCGCCTCCTCCGCCGCCTCCCGGACGGCGGGATCGCGGTCGGCGTTGTTGCTGATCTCGACGAGCTTGGCCACCGCTGCCGAGCTGGCAATCAGTCCCAGGCTCCACACGGCGGCCTGTTGTACGGACCACATGGCGTCGTCCGCGGCTGCCAGCAACGGTTCGACCGCGCCGACGCCACCGACCGCTCCGAGCAGTTCGGCCGCGGCTCGGCGAACGATCGCTTCGGGGTTCGCCCGCAGCTGCCGCACGATCGGTTCGGCCATCGCAGCCGGCCAGGGATCGCCATCCGCGGTGGCACGCAGGGCGTCGAGCGCCTCGCAGCAGACGATCGGGTCATCGTCCACAACGGACTCAAGCAGCCGGCCGACCTCCCGGGTCCGCGACGGTTCAGCGTCGTCGGGGACCGACCGAGGTCGATCGGTGGCCAGCAGCCTGACCGCCCATCGGCCGCGGGCGAGACCACGGAAATGGCACTGGCCGTTGCGGTCCAGCCGCTCGTAACGATAGGGGTCGTCCGGTCGGGCCGCGACGATCCAGCAGCCGTCGAGGTCGACCTGCTCATCGCCGACGGGGAACAGGGTCACCGTCAGCGCGTCGCCGGAGACCGCGCCCAGGTCGACCCACCCGCTGTCCGCGGTGCGCAGCTCATGTCCGGGAACCTCGACCGGGCTGGCGGCCAGCATCCGCGCCGCGTCGGCCACAAAGCCACGGTCGGAACGTGGCAGGTGCGTCTCGGTCACCGTACCCAGACCTCCTGCGTCCGGCACAGCGCCAACTTGCGCTCGTCGAGCGCTTCCAGGAGACCGTGGCCACACCGTCGGCAGCTCCCGGAATCCCGCAGCACCTCACCGACCGTCCAACTGGCCGGACACCCCGGACACCGTACGGTGAGATACCCGCGACAGCCCTCGCACCGGGACATCAGGTCGTCGACCTCCCGCCACTGGCCACACCCCCTTGTCGCGCACCGCAACTGGCGGGTGTGACGGCACTGTTTCAGCGGGCACCCCTTCCCTCGTTCCACCCGTGCCGCATCGAAGTATCCGCCGCATTCGCGGCACAGCACCCGACGAACCCGCTGGTAGCCCCCGGCCCCGGGATACAGCAACACGTGCCGCCTCACCTCGCGCCGATTCAGCTTCGCCGTGTCCGCGTGACCGCACTCCGAGCAGGCGTCCACACCAGCCGGACGCTCGAACCGGTGCGCGCACATCGCACATCGGCGAACTTCCACATCCCCGACGACCATCGGCTCCAGCCCGGCCCGATCCAGCACGGGCCGGAGCATGCTCCGGCTGAACGCGTCACCCCAGACCACCCGGACCGGTGTGCCACTCCTACTTCGGGTATCGGCGCTCCCCCGCACCGCGTTGGCCAGGAACACCCCCAGCTGCACCTCCGCTGGGTCCCACGCCCGCAGCGCGTGACCGCGCACGCAGCACCGGCAGGACGTCGATGTGGGCCGGCAGGACCGGACGTGATGCCCGCACCCGCAACGACCACTGATCAGGCTGAGCACGAGCAAAACGGCCACGCGGTCGACCCATTCGGTACGCGCGTTCGGGGAGTACTGCCACTCCGGGAAGTTCTCGTCGAACGCGCGCACCTGCCCCCGCAGAATTCGGACAGTCGAGCTGACCCGGCTCGCCACCAGGCGGCTGAGCACTTCGACCGACCTCGGCCACGGCGTCGCCGTTCCACCCGCCGATATCGCAGTTGCCGGCTGCACATCTGCTCCGTTCTGGACAATTCCGCGGGAGCGCGTCGCGCACGTACGTACCAGGTGATTCAGTTCGGTCCAGCGCACCCGATGGCCCCCACCGAGACGGCGGCGGCCCACGGCCCCGCCAACTCGGCGACCCGGGTGAAAGCCAACCGCAAAGGTTCGGGAGGGGTCCCCAGACCGGCCGGAGCCAGGACCTTCAACATCACCAAACCCAGCTCGTCAACGGTCAACGACCGTCCCATGCATCGCTCGACGGACAGTACTGGGCTGTTCTGCCCGCCCCCTTCGATCGCGTCAACCAGCCGAACCAAGTCGTCGACCGGCCACGAAGCCAGTCGCGGCTCAACGTCGTCCAGGAACCGCCAAAAACCGCCCACCCGCGCTACTCCCCGGTAAACAGTCATTCACACGCTCGACGTGATTCCCCTGCACATCGTGGCCGGGTCGGCAACCCCAATCTGGAGTAATCGTCGATCGCCCGCGTGCAGCTTTGCGGTGTCACATTCCGCTGTCAAGTTGATGTAGAAGCGAGTTCCGGCACTCACAATTGTTGACGTAATGCCAAGAAGAGTCGCCCGGGGCGGTGGTCAGCGGTTGAGATACGCGAGCACGGCCAGGACGCGACGGTTGTCGTCCTCGGACTCCGGCAGGTGAAGTTTGCCGAAGATGCTCGCGATGTGTTTGGTGACCGCGCTGGCCGAGATCGTCAGTTGATGAGCGATGGCCGCGTTCGAGCGCCCCGCGGCGATCAGGCTGAGCACCTCACGTTCGCGGGGGCTCAGTTCGGCTGTACGGCCGCGCGCGTCTCCTCGGGTCAGCAGTTTGGCGACCACTTTTGGGTCCATCGCCGTGCCGCCACGGGCCACCGAGTCCACCGCGGTGATGAACTGCTCGGTGTTGGACACCCTGTCCTTCAACAGGTAACCGACTGCTCCGGCGCCGTCGGCGAGCAGTTCCCGCGCGTAGAGCTGCTCGACGTACTGGGACAGCACCAGCACCGGAAAGCCGGGCCGCTGGCGGCGCAGGTCGATCGCCGCCTGAAGGCCCTCGTCGGTGAACGTCGGCGGCAGCCGCACGTCGACGACGGCCAGGTCGGGCCGCTCGTCGGCCAACGCCTTGCGCAGTGCCGGGCCGTTGTCCACGGCGGCCACGACCGTGAAGCCGTGCTCGGTGAGCATGCGGACGAGCGCGTCCCGGATGAGGAACAGGTCCTCGGCGACGACTACTCGGACCTGATCGCGCACGGCACCTCCAGGTGGACGCGGGTCGGGCCGCCGGGTGGGCTGTCGACGACGATCGTCCCGTCGAAAACGGCCAACCGGCTTTGGACACCACGCAGCCCGGTGCCGTTGGCCGGATCGGCGCCGCCGCTGCCGTCGTCGACCACATCGCAGCTCAGCACGCCGTTCCGGTACTGGATGGTGACGCTTATGGTTGCCGCGCCGGCGTGTTTGCTCGTGTTGGCGAGCACTTCGTTGACGGCGAAGTAAACGGCCGACTCGACCGGCGGCGCCGGCCGGCCGGGCAGATCGGCGAAGACGTCGACGTCGAGCAGCGAATCCAGGGCCAGGGCGCGGATCGCGTCCGCGAGGCCCCGGTCGGCCAACACCGGCGGATGCACGCCCCGGACCAGGTCGCGCAGTTCGTCCAACGCCTTCGAAGACGCCTCCCGCGCCGAGGCCACAAGCTGGCGGGCCGCCTCTGGATCCTCATCGAACAGCCGCTCGGCATTGCCCAGGCCCATGCCCAACGCGACCAGCCGGGCCTGCGCGCCGTCGTGCAGGTCCCGTTCGATCCGGCGCAGTTCCGCGGCCTGTGTGTCAACGGTGTCCGCGCGCGTTTCCACCAGCGTCTCGACTCGTCGCTCCAACTTGGTCGTCTGCGACGGCCCAAGCAGGTCGCGCGCCCAGCGGGCCCGCAACCGCAGCAGTATCGGCCCGAGGTACAGGCCGAGCGCGACCAACGCGAGCCCGACCGGGATCGCCGCCAGCGCGTCGGCCGTCGAGGTCACGTGAATCACGCCGTAGGAGTTGGTGCCGCCGGCCCGCGCGTTGGCCTGCCATACGAATGGCTGCACCACCGCGCCGTACACGCCGTAGAGCGGCATGCCAAGCGCCAGCGCGGCCGCCCACGTGCCGATGATCGGGTCGAGGAACGCCCAGAGCACGTCCCGCCAGGTCGTGCGCGCCGCCAGCAGCGCGGCGGCGTCCGTCTCGGGGCCGTAGGGGCGCTCGATGTGCACACCGAGCTGGCCTGCCAGCCGCCTGGCCGCGTTCGCGACCGTCCGCAGCAGCGAAACCGCGCGCGGGAACACGTACCTGCCGACGCCGAGCAACGCCAGCGCCGCGCAGAGCACGACCAAGGCCGCCGCGCCGATGCCGGCGATCGACAGGCCGATCATGGCCAGCGCGCGAACCGGTGCCGCAAGTCTCGCCCTCATCCAGGTCTCCCGTTCCGTTCCGCTGGCATCATCGCATTTCTCCGCCGGGGAGATCATTTTTGGCCCGGATGTTCGACCGGCCGGAAAACAGCCAGTGCGCCCAGTCCGGCGGCGGCCGCGGCGCAGAGCCAGGCGAACAGGTCACCGACCAGGCCGTAGACCGTCCAGGTTCCCCGCGTCGGCACGGACGCGACCATGGTCTGCCGCGTGGTGCTGAAGTAGTTGGTCCTGGCCAGGTTCGCGCCGTACGGGTCGACGGTGATCGCGATCCCGTTGCTGGTCTGCCGGATCAGGGTGTAACCGTTCTCGACGGCCCGGAACACCGCGTTCGCCGCATGCATGTGCTCGATGCCTTTCCAGTCGTTGGCGGGGACGAACATGATGTCCGCGTGGGTGCGTAGCGTGCCGGGGAAATCGGCGTCGAAGCAGATGACGTTGGCCAGACTGCCGTACGGTGTCCCGGACACTGGCACGATTCCGTTGCCCGGCCGCAGGTTTTCCATGCCGGGCACCGGATGCGCCTTGTCGAAGGTGGACAGCACCTGGCCGTCCGGCGCCACGAGCACCGCGATGTCACGGGAACCTGGTGCGCCGTCCAGGATGACGGCTATCCCCATGTCCAGATAGATCTGTTTCGCCCTGGCCAGGTCCTGGGCCGCACGCAGAAAGTCGGCGTAGTCGTCGGCGAGGACGACCGCGGCGGTCTCCGGCCACGCCACGATCTTCGCGCCGCCATCGGCCTCGATCCGGCTGTGCGCCAACAGGTCGTCGTTCAGTACCGCGAACGCCTTACGCAGCACCGGTTTCTGCTCAGGTTGGACGCTCGGGGTGTGGAAGTTGTCGATCTCCCGCATCCGGGCCTCGGCCGTGAGCGACGCGCTGACGCCCGCGACGCGGACCAGGCTCGGCGGAGTGGGTGCCATGGCCAGCCGCAGGCCACCGCCGAGCAGGACGAGCCCGAGCACCGAAACGTAGGCCAGCGTGCCGCCCCGGATCGACGGCCAGCTCAACCGGCGTTCCAGCGTCATGTTGACGACCGGCGCGACCCAGGCCATCACGAAGCTGATCCCGTAGACGCCGGTGACGGACGCCAGTTGCAGCAGCGGCAGGTTGGTCGACTGGGTCGCCGCCAGCGGCCCGAAGATCGTCCCAAGCGGGCTGACCGCCGCCACCAGGAACTCGGCCGCCGCCCGGGTGGCGGGAAAGACCAGGCTGCCGGCAAACGCGGGCAAACGCCGGAAAAGTAGCCGGTCGACCAGCAGCGGAACGCTCAGGATCAGGCTCAGCACCAGGCAGCCGAGCAGGATCGGTAGGACCTCGAACTGGCCCGCGGCCGCGACATAGACCACTGTCGTCGCCGCCGACGACAGAACCACGCACAGCAGTCCGGCGAGCACACCGGAGCTGCGCGTGAACCGCATCAGGCCGATCGAGAACAACCAGCCGGCGACCGGAATCGCCCATTCGCTGTTCGTGCCGAACAGCCCGATCGTGATTCCCGCCACCAGCCACGCGTGTTTTCGCCAACCGGTGGCGAAGAACAAGTTCTCCATGCGACCGAGCGTCCCCGATCACACGGCCGCCGCCATTGCGGTTTGCTCTCCACTCTCCCTGTAGTTTTCTCCACCGGCGATCCCTTTGGGGACTCGCGGCGGTCTGCACAGGCATGGAACTCGACGAACCCAGCCGCGACCTGCTCGACGGACCGCACACGGCGGTGCTCGCCACGACGAACGCGGACGGTCGCCCCCAGTCCTCGGTGATCTTCGTGAAGCGCGACGGCGACACGGTCGTCTTCAGCACGATCAAGGGCCGCCTGAAGACCCGGAACATGACCCGTGACCCCCGAGTGAGCCTGCTCGTCACCCGGACGGCCGGCCAGTACGTCGAGATCAGGGGCACGGTCGAGATCACCGAGGACCCGGAGAAACGCCTCCTGCACGAGATGTACGACCGCTACATGGGCGGCCAGACTCCACCGCCGGAACCCGACGCGGAACGCCTGATCGTCCGCGTCATCCCGGAGAAGCTCCACCTCTGGCCGCCCCAGTGATCAACCGAGGAAGTCGGTGAGGGCCTTGACGACCGCGTCCGGCTGTTCCTCCGGCAGGAAGTGGCCCGAGCCGGCGATCTTGGCCAGGCGGACGTCGGTTCCCTTGCCCGGCAACACTTCCGCCAGGGTGTCGTTGTACTCGGCGGCGAGGCCTAGCATCGGGGCGGTGACCTTTCGGTAGGCCGTCTGATCCTCGATGTCCTGATAGAACGCTTGGTACCAGGCGTTTCCCGCGCGGATCGCGTCCGGCCGGGAGTAGGCGCGGGCGTAGACCGCGCGGTCCCGATCCCCGACGGACGCCGGGTTGACCAGCAGGGTGTCGAACAGCCAGTCGACCAGGGGCCGGAACCGGCCGGCGAGCAACTGCTCGGGCAGGCCCCGGACCTGGTTGAACGCGAACCACCACACGTTCACCGGCTGGCCGGGCGGCGCGAGCATGGGGATCTTGAACAGGTTCTCGTCGGGGTGGGCGACGTCCATGATGGTCACCGTGCGGGTACTGTCCGGGTGGTTGACCGCGAAGCTGAACGCCACCATGGCGCCGATATCGTGCCCCGCTATGTCCACAGTGGAGTATCCAAGGTGGCGGACGAGTTCGTGGATGTCCCGCGCCATGGTCTTCTTGTCGTACCCACCGGCCGGTTTGTCCGAGCCGCCCTGGCCGCGCAGGTCCACCGCGATGACCCGGTACCGGGCGGCGAGCGCGGGCATGATCTTGCGGAACTCCCACCAGGTCTGCGGCCACCCCGGCACCAGCACCAGCGGCCGGCCACGACCGCCGGCCACGTAGTGCATCCGGATGCCGTTGACGTTCGCGTACCCGCTGCGGAAACCCGGCAGGGACCGGACCAGCGCCTCGTCGTCCGGGCCCTGGTCGGCGGACGCCGGCTGGCCGGTGGCGGCGAGGACGGCGCCGGCCGCGCCGAGCGAGAAGAGATGGCGACGGTTGATCGTCATGGTGGTCCCCTACCGGTAGTCGCGGAAGAACGAGCGGAGGTCGTCGGCCAGCAGGTCGGGCGCGTCGGTGCCGGAGTAGTGCCCGCCGCGGTCGAACTCGCTCCAGTGCACGATGTTGTGGTCGCGTTCGGCCAACGGGCGGATGGCCTGGAAGTCGTTGGCGAACACCGCGACCCCGGTCGGCACGGTCCCCCGCGACGCGGGTTCCTCCGAAATGTGCGCGTTCTCGTAGTAGAACCGCGCCGACGAGCCGGCGGTGTTGGTCAGCCAGTACAGCGACGCGATCGTGAGCACGAAGTCGGCGTCCAGCGCCTTGTCCATTTCGGACGGATGGTCGCCGAACCCGCGCAGCAGGTCGAGCACCCAGGCGAGCTGGCCGACGGGTGAGTCCGCGAGCGCGTGCGCCAGGGTCTCCGGGCGGGTGGACTGGATCTTGTTGAAGCCCGAGTGCTCGTCCATGAACCGCTGCAGGAACGTGAGCCTGCGGTACTCCTCCGGACCGAAGCCCTCGAACTCGGTGGGATCGCCGCTGGGGAACGAGAACACCTGGGTCACGTGGACCGCCGGGACCTGCTCGACCCGGCCGAGCACCGGCGTGACCATCGAGCCCGCGTCGTTGCCCGCCGCGCCGTACCGCGCGTACCCCAGCCGCCGCATCAGCTCCGCCCACGCCCGTGCCACCCGGTTGACGTCCCAGCCCGCGTCCGGGGTGGGCCCGGAGAACGCGAAGCCCGGGATGGACGGGATGACCAGGTGGAACGCATCGGCTGGGTCACCGCCGTGCGCACGTGGGTCGGTCAGCCGGTCGATGACGTCGAGGTACTCGACGAACGTGCCCGGCCAGCCGTGGGTGAGGACCAGCGGGAACGCGTCCGGCTCCGGCGAGCGCACGTGCAGGAAGTGCACAGTGGTGCCGTCGATCTCGGTCCGGAACTGGGGGTAGCCGTTCATCCGGGCCTCATGGGCCCGCCAGTCGTACCCGTTCGCCCAGTACTCGGTCAGCTGCGCCAACTCCCCCGCCGGCACACCCCGGTCCCACCCGGGGAGCTGGCCGGTGGTCCGCCGGGTGCGGGCCAGGCGGTCGGCCAGGTCGTCCAGCTCGGCCTGCGGGATGTCGATCCGAAACGGCCGGATGTCGGTGTTTTCGCTGTTCATGGGGATAGCGTCGCCCGATCACGGGCTCGGCCGTGAGAGGTGATCTCGCCATCGCCCGTCGGTTTTAGGACAGGCTTCCGGCCATGCCGAAGCTGTCCCGGTAGGACGCCGGAGCGACGCCCACCAGCCGCCGGAAGTGCGGGCGCAACGCGGCCGCCGACGAGAACCCGCAGTACCGGGCGACCTGGTCGACCGGCAGGGTGGTGGACTCCAGCAGCCGCTGCGCCCGGATCACCCGCTGGTGCGTCAGCCAGGTCGCCGGCGTCGTGCCGGTGATCTCCCGAAACCGCCGGTCATAGTTGCGCCGGCTCATGTGCGCGCGCTGGGCCAACTCGGCCACCGGCATGGTCGTGTCGAGCTTGGACAGCGCCCACGTCATCGTCTCGGCGACCGGGTCCTCCTCGGGCACCTCGGGGATCGGCGACTCGATGTACTGCGCCTGCCCACCCGGCCGGTGCGGCGGCAACACCATGCCCTTGGCCAGCCGAATGGCCACGTCCGCGCCGCACAACGTGCGGATCAGGTGCAGCGCGAGATCCATCCCCGCCGCGCCACCGCCCGACGTGAGCACGTCCCCGTCGTCCACGTAGAGCGCCGAGGCGTCCACCTTGACCTTCGGGAACTGCTCGGCCAGCAACGGCGCGAGCCCCCAGTGGGTCGTCGCCGGGCGGTCGTCCAACAGCCCGGCCGCGGCCAGCACGAACGCCCCGCTGCACAGGCCCGCCACCCGTGCCCCGCGGGCGTGGGCCGCCCGCAGGGCCTCCAGCAGGTCCTCCGGCGGCCGTTCGAACGGCGACCGCCAGTTCGGCACGATCACCAGGTCCGCACCCCGGACCGCGGCGAGGTCGTAGGGCACCGGACAGCTCAGCCCACCGCCGCGCAGCGCCGCGTCCGGCTCGCCGCCGACCACCCGCACATCCAACCCGGGCAGCTCCCCCTGCGCCGTGGCCATGTCGAAGACCCCGAACGCGAAGGACATGATCCCCAACGACACGCCGTTGAACACCACCACAGCCAGCCGCTCGACCACTGCCGTATCCACCCCCAGGGTTGTGTCACCCTGAGCATAACCAGCGGAAACGCGAAACTGAGTGGGTTCAGTGCGGCAGGACGAGCCGGTCGGCGATGTCGTACAGGTCGGTTTGTGGCACCCGGCCGGCGATGATGACCGGGGCGCCGTCGACCGCGTCGAGGACCCACAAACTCTGGTAGCCCTTCTCGTCGGCGAGGCGCGTCGCGTGGCCCTGCACAGGTTGGCCCGGGGTGCCGGCCGGCGGCTTGGTGACCGCGGTGGTGACGTTGATCGGCGGCATGGTGGCGCACGTGCCCAGTGCGTAGCTCGTGTGGGCCGCCGACGACCCCGCCGCGGACGGACCGACGCCGCCCTGCTCGACGTCGAAGGCGCAGATCCGCGTGCCGTTCGGCAGGTCGCGCAGTCCGTACGCCGGCTTGACGGTGGTCGCGCCTGGGAACTGGATGTTCTCCGCGATCCGCCGACCGGCGTCGACCAGCTGCTGCGCGGGTGCCTTGCTGCCGGGCGCGGCGGACACGTTCACGTACATCGACCCGCCGTCACGGTGCGTCACGTACAGCTCGTAGCCGCCGGGGCCGCTGGAAACCGAGCTCTCGACACCGCGCTGCCCGTTGACGGTGACGGCCTTGCCCGGGCCGGACTTGAACGCCGCCTGGTCCACCGGCATCATCCGGAAGTGCTGGACGTCGACCTCCAGGACCTGCCCGTTGGCCTTGACGGTGAGCATGTACTCACCGCCGTACAGCGGCGACGCGTCCGGGCTGGAGGTGGTGGCTCCGACGTTGATTCGGTGCGCCAGGTAGGTGACCGCGCCCGGCGGCAGCCAGCCGAGGGAGAAGGGCATCTGCAGGCTCGTGACGGCCGGCTCGGCCGCGGCCTTGGTGCTCTGGACCTCGGCGGCCGGACCGGCGACCTGGCGCTCGTCCGCCGGCCGGTTCAGCACCACGACGGCGGCCGCGGCGAGGGTCAGCACGGTGGCCCCGCCCGCGACCGCGAGCGGTCGGCTCAGCCCGACGCTCCCGCGGTCGATGCGCTGCCGGGCGGCGGCAAGGACCGAGTCGCTGTCCGGCACGGCATCTTCGTGCGCGGTGAAGGTGTCCGCGATCAGCTTCTCGACGTTCATGAGTTCTCCTTGATCTCGGCCATCTGCTCGATGGTCAAGCCGTTCCGCAGTGTCGCCAGTGCCTTGTGGGCGTGCGCGCGCACAGTGGACTGGGCACAGCCGAGCAGGTCGGCGATCTCGGGATCGGCCAACTGCTCGTAGTACCGCAGCACCACCACAGCCCGCTGACGTTTGGGCAGCCGCGCCAGGCGCTGCCACATGTCCTCGCGTGACGCGTGGTCCGAGGCGAAGTCGTCCGCCCGCGCCTTGTCGGGCGGGTCACCCGTGGTGATCACCCGGATCGACCTGCGCCGTCGCCAGGACAGGTAGCCGTTGGTGACCATCCGCAGCACGTAGCGGTCGGGGTGTTCCGTGCCGCTGATCCGGGACCAGTGCCGGTAGAGCTTGACCAGCACGTCCTGCACCAGGTCAGCGGCCTGTTCCCGCTCGCCGGTGAGCATCGTCGCGTAGCGCAGCAGCCGCGGCAGCAGCCCCCGGACGAAGTTCTCGTAGTCAGCCATCACCACTGAAGACTCAGCTCAAGGCCGATCTGTTTACCGCGGTTCGGTGTCTTTCATGATCTGTAGTGTGAGCCCATGACCCCGGATGAGCTGTTGACGACCACGCGTTCGGTCCGCAGGCGACTGGATCTGACCCGGCCGGTCCCGATCGACCTGGTGCGGGCGTGCCTGGAGATCGCGATTCAGGCGCCGTCGGGGAGCAACCGGCAGGCGTGGCAATGGCTGGTGGTCACCGACCCCGACCAGCGGGCCGCGTTGGGCGAACTCTACCGCCGCGCGGTGGACAGCTACCTGGAATCCGCCAGTGCGGCCGGGAAACTGTTCCAGGACGAGCCGGGGCGCGCCGGTGTGCAGGAACGCGTCGGCGACAGTGTCGCGTACCTGGGACCGCGCATGGGTCAGGTGCCCGTGCTCGTGGTGCCGTGTATCCAGGTCGCCGAACTGCCTCCGGGCAACCAGGCCGGTGTCTGGGGCTCGATCCTTCCGGCGGCGTGGAGTTACATGCTCGCCGCGCGGTCCCGCGGGCTGGGCACGGCGTGGACGACGTTGCATCTGACCTACGAGGAGGAGGCCGCCGAGATCCTGGGCCTGCCGCGGGACGTTCGGCAGGCGGCGCTGATTCCGACGGCCTACTACACCGGTTCGACGTTCAAGCCGGCCGCCCGGGTTCCCCTCGATCAGGTACTGCACCTGGATCGCTGGGGTTCGCGCGACTGACCGGCGCACGGGACGTCATGCGGTGCTGGCACGTGGTCGACGGTGATCTCGGTCATCGCCGCGTGGGCGCGTTCCTGGCCTGGGCGGTAGCCGGTGTGGGTGTGGGTGGCCAGGGCCGCCCGGATGTGGGCGGTGGCGGTGTCCCGGTTGTCCAGTCGGTGGGCGGTCAGAGCCAGGGAGGTCAGTGCGTTGCCGCGCTGGATCTCCCGGCCGGTCACGACGGCACCGACGAGGGCGGCGTCGGCGTAGTAGGCCGATCTGGTCAGGGCGCCGAGGTGGCGGTGGGACACCGAGAGGCCGATGCGGGCTTCGCCGAGGACGCGGCTGTGTTCGTCGGCGGCGAGGAGGTTGACGGCTTCGAGGAACTTGTCGACGGCCTGGCAGTGGTTGTCGCGCAACTGATCGATGGTGCCGTGGACGACGAGGACCTCGGCCAGGACGCGGACCGCGTTGACGGCGCGGGCGGCGGCAAGGGCTTCGTCGGCCACCGCGGCGGCCTGGTCGTGACGGCCCGCGTCCCGGTGGACGGCGGCGAGGTGCGACAGCGTCTCCGCTGAGTCCACTGTGGACCCCAAGTCCTGGAAGGCCGCGAGGGCTTCGCGGAGATGGTCTTCCGCGTCCGCCAGCCGGCCCGCCGCGTGGTGTGCCTGACCGAGGTTGGACCGCGCGGTGGCCGCGGCGTGTGGGGAACGTACGCGCTCGCAGATGGCCAACGCCTCCTCGCTGCATCGCCGGGCCGCGTCGAGTTCGCCGAGTTCCAGGTGAGCACCCGCGCTGTTGAGCAGGGCGTTGGCGACGACGAAGTCCTGACCGGTGCGCCTGCCCAGGTCCTGGCCGCGGGCGAACAGGTCGGCGGCCAGCATCGGCCGCCCGATCTCCAGCTGGATGATGCCCATGTTCAGCAACGCCGCGCCCTCGATCGGGGCCGAACCGGCCGCGCGGCCGCTGTCCAGGGCGCGGCCCATCTCGTCGAGGGCCTCGGTGTGCCGGCCCAGTGTCCACGCCAGGATGCCCAGACTCATCCGCATGGCGGCCTGCGCGCCCACGTCTCCCGCGCGTTCGGCGGCGGCCAGTGCGTTGCGCGCGGCGGAGTCCCACTGGGTGGTCGTACTGCGGGAGTGGAGGTAGCCGCGCAAGGCGTCGGCCAGGTGCCACGAGTACGACGGCAGGCCGGACGGCTCAGCCGCCTCGATGGCGGCGATGAGGTTGGCGCGTTCCGCCTCCAGATGGTCGCGGGCCGCCTCGGCCGCGTCGAACCTGGCGCGGGGCGACGACCGGGGCAGCCTGCTCAGGTCCGGATACAGCACCGTCCCTGCCGCGTCGGCGACATCCAGATAGTGGTCGAACAACCTGCGGAGCGCTTCGCGCCGGTCGTCCGCCGAGTCGTCCTGACGGGCCCGTTCGGCGGCGTACAGGCGCATCAGGTCGTGGAACTGGTAACGGCCCGGGATCCGCTGACCGACGAGGTGACGCATGCTCAGGTGGTCGAGCGCCTCTCGCGCCCGCGCCACGTCCACCCCCAGCAACTCAGCCGCGGCGTCGACGGTGAAATCCGGACCGGGCACCACGCCCAACAGCCGGAAAAGCCGTCGCGGCAGCTCCGGTAACGCGGCGTAGGACAGGTCGAAGGTGGTACGCACGGTGGCGTGCGGGTCGCCAGGCACAGCGAGCCTGCCCAACCGGTCACCCGCGCGCAGTTCGGCGAGATAGTGCTTGACGCCGCCGCCGAGGTTGGCCGCGGCCAGCCGCAGCGCGAGCGGCAGATGTCCGCACAGCTGAGCGATCTCGGCCAGCGCGTCCACGTCCGCGTCGACGTCGCCGAGCAGTTCGGCGAAGAGCGTCCGCGCCTCGCCGGGACGCAGCACGTCCAGGGTGAACACGCGGGCGTCGTGCAGGGCGGCGAGTCCGCCCAGGTGGACGCGGCTGGTGATCAGCGCCGCGCAGCCAGGCGTGCCAGGCAGCAGGGGGCGCACCTGGGTGACGTCGGCGGCGTCGTCGAGCAGCAGCAGGACGCGTCGGTCAGCCAGCCGGGCGCGTAACTCGGCCGCCCGGGCCTCGGTGGACGCGGGCAGGTGGGCGCGGTCCAACCCGGTGGCGTGCAACAGGTCCGCGAGCACCTCGGCCGGCTCGACCCGGCCGAGCCGGACGTACAGCTGACCGTCAGGGAACGCGGCCCGTAACTGGTGGGCGATCCGCACGGCGAGTGCGGTCTTCCCGACGCCGGGCGGACCGCACAGGGCGGCCACGGGGACGGTCTCACCCGTCAAGGTGAGGACGAGCTGGTTCAGCAACTCCTCACGACCCACGTAGGCGCGCACATCCAGTGGGAGCGTGCACTGCGTGACCCACGGCGCCGACCGCGGTGACTCCGCGTGCGCCGTCCTGACGGGCGGCGGCTCGGCCTCGCCGGTGAGCACGGCCTGATGCAGGTCACGCAGCCGGTCCCCGGGCTCGATGCCCAGTTCGTCGCGCAGCCTGGCCCGGACCGACCGGTACGCGGCCAGCGCCTCGGCCTGCCTGCCGCCGCGGTACAGGGCGAGCATCAACTGCGCCCAGAACCGCTCCCGCATCGGGTGTGCGGCGGTCAGCCCGGAGAGTTCGGCCACCAGCTCGGCGTGCCGGCCCATGGCCAGCTCAAGATCGACGACGCGTTCGAGCACCTGCAGCCGTTCCTCGGCCAGTGGTAGCGCGGCCGCGGCCCGGAGCGACTCGGACGGGACGTCGCTGAGCACCGCGCCACGCCAGAGCGTGAGACCGGCGCGCAGTGACTCGACCTCGGCGTCCAGGTCCCCACGCGCCGCGGCGGCGTTGGCCTCGGTGACCGCGGCACGAAAGCGGTCGAGGTCGAGCGCGCCGGGGCCGACCTCGATGGCGTAGCCGTCACGGTGGGTGGTGATCAGCTCGTGCGGCGCGAAGGCGCGGCGCAGCCGCTGGACGTAGGTCTGGACCGTGCCGCGGGCGCCGGCGGGCGGCGCTTCCGCCCACAGGTGCTCGATCAGCTCGGCCACCGACACGGCTTGATTGGCGCGCAACAACAACGAGGCCAGCACCACCCGGTGCTTCCCCGCCGGCACGGGCACCTCATGCCCGTCCAAGTCCACCCGCATGGCGCCGAGAAGAGCGAACTCCACTCGCGACTCCGTCCCCAGATCGAGCCGCTCGCGCGCCCCCACGCACGATGCCGCACCCGAACGGCGCAAAGTATTCCATACCGGACAGCCGACGTCGGCAAACGGGTGAAGATCGCCTCAACGGGTCAGGCCGTGCTGCTCCGCCTGGAGCCGGAAGAGCTGCGCGTACGTCCGGTCCAGCGCCATGAGCTGCTCGTGGGTGCCTTGTTCGACGATCCGACCCTGGTCGAGCACGTAGACGCGGTCCGCGCGACGCACCGAGGCCAGCCGGTGGGTGACCAGTACGACCGCGCGGCCGGCGCCGGCCAGGCCGCACACCCGGTCGAACACCTCGACCTCGGCGCGCGGGTCGAGCGCGGCGGTCGGCTCGTCGAAGATCACCACGGGCGCGTTCCGGTAGTGCGCCCTGGCCAGGCCCATTCGCTGCCACTGGCCGCCGGACAGCGCCGTACCGCCCCAGAACTCGCGGGCGAGCAGGGTGTCCCAGCCGTGGTCGAGCCGGGCGACGACCTCGTCCGCCCGGCCGAACCAGGCGGCGTGCCGGAGCCGGGTCGGGTCCGGCGGGTGGGTGGTGCGGCCGATGGTGACGTTGACGCGGGCCGTGAACGGCCACTGCACGAAGTCCTGGGCGACCAGGGCGACGTGGTCGAACAGGTGCTGGCGGTCGACCTCCGTGGTCGGCATGCCGTCCCAGCGGATCACGCCACCGCTCGGCAGGTACAGCCCGGCCAGCAGCTTGGCGAGCGTGGTCTTGCCCGAGCCGTTCGCCCCCACGAACGCCACGATCTCGCCGGTGCGCAGGGTCATGTCGACCTCGGTCAACGCGGGCTGCTTCGCGTTCGGATAGGTGAAGGACAAGTTACTCACGGTGATCACGGCCGGCGGGCGGTTCAGGCGGCGCCGTCGGACCGGCATCGCCTCGGCCTCGGCGCGCTCGCACGCCCGTTGCCAGTCCTGCACGAACAGGCCCTGCTCGTACAGCCCGTTGACGGACGTGACCAGCCTGGCCAGGTGCCGGGTCCCGGTCTGGATGGCGAGCACGACAGTGCCCGCGACCGCCAACGGCACCGTCCCGGAGACCAGCAGCAGCCCGAGTACGCCGTAGGTGGCCACCTTCGCCAGCCCCGCGACACCGTCGGTGAACAGGGTGGTGCGGGCCTGCGCGTCGGCCAGCCGGGCCTGCTCCGCCTCGGCGAGCCCGGCGAGCCTGCGGTAGTTCGCCAGCAGGAACCCGCCCGTCCGGTGAACCCGGACCTCTTCGGCCGACGAGGGCTGCGTGAGCAGGGTGGCGAGCATGTCGAGCTGGCGGTTCAGCTCGACCCATCGCTTCATCGACAGGAATCTGGCCCGCGCGGTGCGTACCGCGCCCCACGCCGACGGCAGGCTCACCGCGAGCAGCATCGGGAGCAGCGTGGGATGCAGCACGGTCAGGACGCCGCCGGCGGCCAACAGCCCGGCGATCGCTTCGAGCAGGTCGATCGCGTTCGACGTGACCTGGCGCGCCGCCAGCGCGCCGCGCCGGGCAGCGGCGAGGTCGTTGTTGAACGTCGGGTCCTGCATGACGGCCAGTTCGACGGCGACAGCCCGCTCCAGCAGCCGTACGTAAGCGGCCCTGTCGACGCGTGGGGCGAGCCGTCCGCTCGCGGCACTGCCCACCGAGGTCAGCACGCTGCGCAGCACGCCGCCCGCGATCACCCAGACGAGCGAGGGCACAGCGGCGACTAGCAGTTCCTTGCTCGGCGGGGCCGACAACAGGACGGACAGGGCTGAGTTGGTCGCGACAAGGATCAACGCGGTGGCCGCGCCCGCGACGAGGTTCGCGCCGACCGCGACCGGCAGTGTCCAGCGACCGGCCGCCCAGGCCAGTCCGAGCGTGATCCGCAGCAGGTTGGGCAGCCTGCGCAGCATGGTCCAGAAGCCCAGATCCGCCGCGGCGCCCTCGTGTTGCGCGAACCCGTCGGTGAGCCGGATGCCGCTGCCGAACAGCGGGTCGTCGCCCGTCCCGTGCGGTCGCATCGGTCAGGCCAACAGGAACAGCCGGGCCCACGCGGGCGGGCGGGAAGCGGTGACGGCACGGAGAACCAGCGCGACGCCGGCGGCGCCGAGCAGGACACCGGGGTTGTCCACGAGGGCACCGAGCGATTCGACGTCGCGAAAGCCGAACAGCGACGCCGGCTCATAGGCGTCCAGCAGGCGCGTGCAGAGCCGGTCGGCGTGGACTCGATGACGTTCGTCGCCCGTGTCCCACCAGAACAGGGCGGACACCAACAACGCGCCTGCCGTGCCGTGGCAAAGCGTGGGTGTGCGGTAGTCGGTGTCAGCGAGGGCCATGTCAGTGGCGAAGGCGCGCAACTCGGCGTCGTCCAGGGCACGACCCGCCAGCCACAACGCCCGTGCGACGCCCAATGCTCCCGTGCACCAGCTGACTTGCGCGACTTCGGCCGTACGCAGCCTGTCGGCCAGCGCGCGAAGCGCGGGCCGCACGCCCGGTACTCGGTGCAGGTGCAGCAGGGCAAGCGCGGCGAGCGGGCCGCCCGCGCCGTGCGCCATGCCGGGCTCAGGGAAGTCCTGACCGAGCTGGGCCAGCGTGGCGCCAAGGGCGGTGAGGACGTCCGCGGGGGCGGCGTCCAGCAGAAGTGCGGCGGTCCAGCCGGACAGTCCTTCGACGACGTCGTAGTCGCGCTCGTCGCCGCGCGCCTCGTGCAAGGAACGACCCAACGCCAGCAGCACAGCGGTGCCCAACTGGCTGCGCAGTCCCGGATAGCGCGTCCCGCCACGGCTCAGCAGAGCCGCCGCGGCGAGGACGCCCGTCGAGCCCGCGAACAACGACAACGGCAGGTCCGGGTCGTCGACTGCGGCAATGGCCGCGGTGAGAAAACGATGGCCAGTGCGATCCCATCCGCCGTGCGGATCAGCGGCGTCGAACGCGGCGCACAGGACGGCCGCGCCCACGTCGCCGCACGCCAACGACGCCGGGCGCCAGCGGACCGTGTCGGCGAAGGCGGACTGGCCGGCCATGGCGGCGACGCCCGCGGCGATCCGGTCGGGATCGACCATGCGCGCCGCCACCTCGGCGGACACTGTCGCGACCCGCGCGGCGCGGCGCGGGTCAAACAGAGCCGACGACACCACGGGTCAGATGCACATGTTCGGCGTGATCGTGGATCCCTGTGCGGCGAACCCCCGGCAGGTGTAGCTGCACGCGTAGTCCGCCGTGCACCTGCTGCTACAGCTCTCCGACACGTAGGACGTGTGCACGGTGCCGGTGTCCATCTGGAACTCCAGGCCGTAGTCGTCCTTGGCGTCCAGCGGCACGACCCGCACCTCAAGCTCGAACAGCGCGTCCTCTTCGGACAGCGTCATCATCGTCATTCGTCGTCTTCCATTCCCTGTGGACTCAACCGGGACCCACCGATGGGTCGCCGGATCCAGCTTGCTGGCTCGTGCCGGCGGACCGGCGACGTGCCGCCGACGTCTCGCCGACGCCGGGCTTCGGGCCGGTGACGCCGGCCTGGCTGCGTGGTTACCTGCGGTGCGACCCGAGGTGGAAGGAGTTCCCGTGGCCCTGTTCACGCCCGACGACGCGGCTCTGTTGCGGATGCCGGCCGCCCCTGTGGCGATGGCGGACGCCACCAGGGTCGGGCTGGCCGACGCCGGCCAGGTGCTGCGTACCGTGCTCGACGACCCGGTCCTCCGCGAAACCGTCGAGCTGTCGAGCACCGCGCTCGCCGGAACGCTTCAGGCCGTCGACGCCGGCCGGACCAGTCAGTCCAAAGTGGACCGGGCGGGCCGCTCCGCCGCCCGGTACCTGCTGCGGATGGCGGGCCGGCCGACGCCGTTCGGCCTGCACTCCGGTGTCGCGGTGGCCGCGGTCGACGACACGACGAAGGTGCGGATCGGTACGGCGCACCGCAAAGGCGTACGGGTCGACTCGGGCTGGCTGACCGCCTTGCTGGTGCGTTTCGAGCGTGACCCACGCGTGCTGCGGAAGTTACGGGTCGTGGCCAACGACCTGTTCTTCACCCGAGGCGATCGGCTCGTGCTGCCGTACGTGCCCAGTGACGCGAGCGAGTCGGTCCGGAGCGTGCGGGAGTTGTCGGTGCGCCGGACCCCGCCCGCCAGCCTGGCACTGGAGATCGCGCGGCAGCCGATCCCGTTCACCGGCCTGGTCGCCGAGGTCGCCGCCGCCTTCCCACGGGCGTCCACCGACGCCGTCGAACGGATGCTGGGCCAGCTGGTCGCCCAGGACCTGCTGCTGACCGACCTGCATCCGCCGCTGGTCGACACCGACCAGCTCGACCACGTCATCGACCACCTCGCCGGCCTGCCCGAGGCAGCCGCGCTCCGGCACGCGCGCGAGCTGCTGGCGGCTTACGCCGAAGCGCCGATCGGCCAAGGACTGCCCCAGTGGAACCGCGCTGTCGAGGCGCTGCAAGCGATCCAGCCCGGCAACCGCGCCCCGATCCAAGTCGACCTACGGGTCGACGCCGACGTACGGCTGCCCCGCGCCGTCGCCGACCAAGCCGCCCGCGCCGCCGAAGTGCTTTATCGCTTCGGCCTGACCCGACAGGAACCCCCGCACCTCACGGACTACCGGGAGGCGTTCCTCGACCGCTACGGCAGCCACCAGCTGGTGCCGCTGGCCGAGTTGATCGACCCGGAACGCGGCCTGGGCGCGCCCGCCGGCTACCGGGTGCCTGACAGCGAGCGGCGCCTCCGGCACAGCGTGACTCCGTCGACGCCGGTGGACGACGCCCTCGCCGCGTTGGCGCAGCAGGTGATGCTCAGCGGCGAGGTCGAGTTCGTCCTGGACGACGCCCTGGTGGACCGCCTCGCGCCCACCCACCCGGACGACCCCGCACCGGACAGCGCCGAACTGTGCGTACGCGTGCTCGCCTCGTCGGCCGCCGCGCTGGACGCGGGAGACTTCCGGCTGGTGGTGGCCCGGTCCGTGGGCGCGCCCAACGCGGGCGAGATGTTCTCCCGGTTCGCGTACCTGTTCGACAACCGGCCCATCTCGGCAACACCTGACCAGCCAAACCTGCTTCCCGTGCAGCTGGTGTTCCGCCCGCTGCACGGCCGGATGGGCAACCTGCTGCAGGTGCCTGCCGTCTGCGAGCGCACGCTGGCCATCGGCACGTTCGCCGAACGCGGCCGCGAAGACGTGCTCGGCCTGGCCGATCTGTCGGTCGGCATCGACGGCGAGCGGCTGTTCCTGGCCGCGCCAGCGCTCGGCGCGGAGATCCTCGCGGTGTCGCCGCACCGCATGAACACGACGCACTCGACCGCCAACGTCGTGCGGCTGATTCGCGAGATCACGGCCGCGAGACACAACGCGCTCGACGCCTGGTCGTGGGGCGCGACCGCGGGACGGCTCCCGATGCAGCCGCGAGTTCGTTACGGGCGCACGGTGTTGTCCGCCGCGACATGGACGGTCAGTGACCGGATGCGCGACAAGAACCTGCCGTGGGCGGAGTGGAACGGCGAACTCGACGCGTGGCGTGCGCGGTGGCGCGTACCCGAGCGTGTGCAGGCGATCGACCGTGACGTCTGCCTGGAACTTGACCTGACCAGCGAACTGCACCGCAGGCTGCTGCGCGACGAGCTGAGTCGCCGTCCGGACACCGTCGTGGGTGAGGTGTGCGGCGGCCCGGAGGACACCGGCTGGCTCGACGGCTACGCGGCGGAGTTTGTGGTGCCGTTGCGCGGGGTCGGGCCACGGCCCGCTTCCGCCCGCGTCGTGGCCCAGCCGCCGCCTTCCCGCCGGCTGCTGCCTGGCGGGGAATGGTTGTACGCCAAGCTTTACGCCGCGACCACCCGGCACGACGAGCTGCTCGCCCAGCACGTCGCTCCGCTGGTCGCGGGCCAGCGATGGTTCTTCATCCGTTACGCCGATCCGGACCCGCATCTGCGGCTGCGGTTCCACGCGCCTGCCGATCGCTTGCTCCCGGAACTGCACGCGTGGGCGGCCGGCCTGTGCGACAGCGGGCTCGCCAGCAGGCTGGTCATCGACTCCTACGAACCGGAGACCGCCCGCTACGGCGGCCCGGCGCTGCTGCCCGCCGCCGAACTGGTCTTCCGCGCCGACAGCGAGTCCGTGCTCGACCAGCTGCGGCTGCCCAGCCTGCCGCTGTCCCCGGTGATGCTGGCGGCGGCCAACTACCTCGACATGCTGTCCGCGTTCGGCGACCCGGACTGGCTGCTCGACAACCACCCCAAGGACATCCAGCAGCACCGCGCCTTCCGAGCCGTGCGCACGGAAGCCGTCACCCTGCTGGACCCGGCGAGCGGCTGGCGTGCGCTCGCGGCGCGGCCGGGCGGGGACGTCATCGTCTCGTCGTGGGCGAGGCGACGGGTGGCGCTGGCCGCGTACGGCGAGGCGGTCCGTGCCGCCGGGAGTCCGCACGACTCGTTGCTGCCGGCCCTCCTGCACATGCATCACAACCGGCTGATCGGCTTCGACCCCACGAGTGAGGCCGAGTCGTTGGCCCTCGCGCGCGGTGCCGTCGAAGCCCACCGCAACCGCGCGAGGTTCGGCCGATGACCGGCGTGGTGGACACCCTGGCGATCCGTGTCCGGGCCGAGGCGGTGGTCGAGGACGTCGCCCGCAGGCTGGCCGACCCGGCGGTGGTGGCCGCCGTGACGATCGCGCTGTCGCCGGGCAGGTGGGCTGCCTTGTCCTTGTCTGACGGGTATCCAGCCACCGCGCTGCTGTTCGCCGAACTCGCCCACCAGGATCCCGCGTACCGCGCGGTCGCCCACCAGCACCTGGCGATCGGTTCGGCGGCAGGCAACGCGAGCACGCGCGGCCTCTACGTCGGTGCGGGTGCGCTGGCGTTCGCCGCGGCGCGGGCGGCGGGCAAGGCGGGTGCCTACGCCGACATGCTGTCCACATTGGACCACCACCTCGCCATGTGGGTGGCGCGCAAGCTGCGGCCGGAATGGGAGCGCATGTCCGCGGGGCGGCCGGGGACCGAGTTCGCCACGTACGACGTGGTGACCGGTGTGACCGGCGTCGGCAGGCACCTGCTGGACCGCGGTGCCCTCGAATCCACCCAGGCGGTGCTGAGGTATCTGGTGACGCTCACCGAGCCCGTCGGCCGGTTGCCGGGGTGGTGGGCCGTGCATCCACCGACCGTGGCCGATCCCGGCGGTGGGCACGCGAACACCGGTCTGGCGCACGGCATCGCCGGGCCGCTGGCGCTGATCTCGATCGCGTGGGCGCACGGGGTGCGCGTGCCAGGGCAGGACGCGGCCGCCGAACGGATCGTCGACTGGCTGCTCACGTGGTCGGACACCGACGAGAACGGCCGGTACTGGCCGTACGGGTTGGACACCGCCGAGCTGGCCGCCCGGCCGAAGCGGCTGCGACCGGCCCGGTCGGCGTGGTGCTACGGCACACCCGGGATCGCTCGCGCGCTGCACCTGGCGGGCACCGCCTTCGACCGTCCAGAGTGGACCGACGAGGCCGTCGGGGCACTCCAGGCCATGCTGCTCAGGCCACTGCACAGTCACGCGGTGACCGACGCCGGACTGTGCCACGGCTGGGCCGGCCTGCTGCACCTGGTGCTCGGCACCGGACGCGACACCGGCGCGCCCGAGCTGCTCGCCGCCGCCGACCGGATCGCCGCACGGGTGCTGGAGGTCTACGACCCGGACTCCGCTTTCGGCTTCCGGGTGGACGGGACCGACGACACCGCCGGGTTCCTGGAGGGCGCCGCGGGCGTCGCGCTGGCCCTGCTCGGCTGGCTCGGCGAACCCCGCAGCGGCTGGGACGCGGCCCTGCTGGCCGCATGACGATTCGACGAAAGGACAACAGTGAGCGAGGACTACCGGACCGACCCGGCGTGGGCCGCGCTGTTCGCCAAACCCGAACAGGCACAGGACTTGCGCTGGGGCGGCGAGCACATGCGCTTCAAGGCCGCGGACACCGTGCGTGAACTCGTCACCCGGGAGTTGATCGAGCACTGGCTGGTGTTCGGCAACCTTCGATACCCGCAGTTCAACGTCAGCTACGGCGGCGACGGCGCCCCACCGACCACGTTCACCCGCACGAGGGTCCTCAACCAGCACCAGCTCACCGGTTGCGCCCACGCCGACGACATCATCGAGCACCTTGACCGTGGCGGGACCCTCGTACTCAGCAACATGGAACAGTACGACCAGCGCGTCGGCGACTTCTGCCGCGGTCTGGCCAACGCGGTGTCCGGGACCGCGCAGACCTACGCCTACCTGACCGCGCCGGACCAGTTCGGCAGCCGCCCGCACCGCGACACCGCGGACGTCTTCGCCGTGCAGATCGAGGGCACCAAGCAGTGGACGCTCTACGACCTCCCGACCGGCGGCGACTGGAACCGCGGCCACATCGACGACGACACCCAGGTCACCGAGAAGGTCGTGCTGGAGCCCGGAGACGCGCTCTACGTGCCCGCGGGACTGGGCCACCGCGCCCAGGCCGGCCCGACCGGCTCGCTGCACCTGACCATCTCCCTCGGCGTCCCGCCCGTGCGCCAGGTGATCGACGTGCTCACCGAAGAACTGCGGGCGGTTTTCCAGCGGCAAGAGGCGTTCCCGCCCGGCCAGGCCGGTCGCGCCGAGGTGGCGCGGGACGCGTTGCGGCGCCTGGCCGCCGCGGTCGAGGCAGCCGATCCGGCGGCGGTCGCCGACCGGCTGGTCCGGCCGAGCGAATGGCCGCACGAGGCCCGCCGCCTGCCCTGGTGACCGTCCGGAACGTGGTCCGCGATTGGGGGTGCCGGCGACGGTGGTCGCCTTCGGGCTGTCGCTGTCGCCGGCCACAGTCGCGCACGTTCCACCGCCGCCACATCAGGCCGGCTGATGGCGGTACCGCACCAGGTGGGATCCACGGTACCGTCGCGTCAAATGTCAATTTGCGCCCGGACCCCGCGCGGCCTGCGAGCGTCCCCGGAAACATGATCGACCGGGTACGTCGGTGATGGCCTGACGTCGGCAACCGCCGACGCCAAGAAGCCTCGGTCCCGGGAGATCCTCCATTAGCGTCTCAGTCTCGTTGTCAATTCCCCGTTCACTCACCGATGTATACGGTCCCGGCGTCGCCGTCTGCGCGCGACCGGCGCTGGAGGCGACGGTGCCCACGAGCAGGCACCGCCATACCCGTGACGTGGTCTCCGCCCGGCCGATCGCCGTCGCCGCGGACACACCGCTGATCTGCAGCGCCGGCGGCACGAACCCGGAACTTCTGGCCCGGTTGCGACACGGTGGCCTGCCGGTCGGCACCGACCTGCGGGAATTCCGCACCGAGGCGGAGTTCTCCGCACGGGTGACGGAGGCGATCGCCGACGGCCTGCTCATCTCGATGGAGTACCCGCAGCCGACGACCCTGTGCCCGGACGAACACGCCGCCAAAACCGGCCGGCTCGTCGGCCACCTCAACAACAAGGCCAGCATCGCCACCCTGGTGCATCCGCGCTACCAAGCGCTCCGCAGTGTGGTGACACGTGCGCAGTTGGCCGAAGCGGCACCCGCTGAGAAGGCCTGGGTGCTCAAGGCCGCGACCGACGACGCACACGGCGGCAGCCTCGACGTCTACCTGCACCAGGCCGGCGGGCAGATCACGCTGCCGACGTTCACCGACGTCCTGAGCGAGTTCGTGATCGAGGAGTACCTGAACATCCTCCGTAACTGGGGCGTCCAGCTGCACACCGGGGCGGACGGGACAGCGCACCTGCTCGCCGTCACCGAACAGCGCATCGACGCGGCAGGGATCTACACGGGCGGACGGTTCGGGCTGGTCACCCCGCTGCCGCCCGAGCTGCTCACCGAATGCCTGGCGATCACCCAACGGGCCGCCGACCTCGGCTATCGCGGCCTGTGCAGCCTGGACTGCGCCCAAACCCGCGACGGTCAACTGGTCGTGCTCGACCTGAACTTCCGGATCACCAGTGGGTCCGTCCCGTTGTTGGCGCTGCGGTCAGTCCGCCCGGACGCCCTCGACCGGCCCGCCGAGTCGGTGAAACTCACCGTGACCGCGCCGCTGATCAACCTGCTCGACGAACTAGGGCCCGACTTGGCAGCCGGCGGCCTGCTCATCGCCGCCGCGCACGACACCGTCCGAACCGACAACCCGATCCGGCAAAGCACCATCCAGCTGGTGGTGTTCGGCGACGATCCGGACGAGGTGACCGCACGCCGCGTCGCCCTGGAAACCAAGGCCACCCCGTGACTTCGGTCATGGTCCGGGCGGGGTGCCTGGCCTGGTACGCGGGCCCTTTCCCAACTGGTCACCGCCGATCGACCCGTCGACGATCTGTGCGGCGACGTCGCTCAGCCGGCGGTTGTGGCTGCGGGCGTAGTCGCGCATCACCTGGAAGGCCTGCCCCATCGGCAGGCCGGTGCGTTGGGCGAGCATCCCTTTGGCCTGTTCCAGCTGGACCCGGCTGGTGAGGGCGGTCTGCAGCTGGGTGGCGAGCAGTTCGCGGGTGGCGATGGCGCGTTCCTGCATCAGGCCGACCGTGGCCACGTCGGCCATGGCCTGGCCGATCCCCAGGTCGGCTTCGCCCAGCAGGCCGGGTCGGGTCCGGAACAGGTTCAGCGCGCCGATTGTCTCGTCCCGCAGCCGCATCGGCAGTGCCTGCGCGGAGCGGTATCCGAGTTGCTGCAGCCGCTGCGTGAAGGTCGGCCACACCGTGCGCATCGCGGACAGGTCGTCCTGGGCCACCGGACGCCCGGACCGGAAGCAGTCCAGGCAGGGGCCTTCGTTGTTCTGCAGTTCGTAGAGTTCCAGCAGCCGGGCCTCCTCGGCGGACGAGGCCATCACGTGCAGGTCGCCCTGCGGGTCGGCCAGCATGATCCCGGCGGCGTCGGCGTCAAGCAGTTCCACGCTGCGGGTGGCCAGGGTGTGCAGGAAGTCGATGACGTCGAAGTCGGCGACCAGCGTGTCGGCCAGATCCACGAACGTGCTGGCCAGGAGTTGTTCCCGGGTCGTCATGAGCCCACTGCCCCCACCGTCTCACGGATCATGGCCGGTCCTGCCGCGTCGTGCCTTCTGGCCCAGTGTCATCGAAACACATACGGCGGCTCACCACATCCGCGGCTACGGCGGACACCGTCCGTCCGATGGCGTACGCGTGCGCTCGCAACCGACGCAGTGCCTCAGCAAGACTGATGCCGAGCTGGATCGCGATCATCCCGGTCGCTTGATGGACCTCAGCGCGGTTGTCGATCGGTCCGGCGAGTGGGACGTGCGTGCTGTCGTGCTCGTCGTAGTCCTGCAGGTGCAGGATCACGACGGTGGCCGCGTCAGCGAAGGCCGCCGCGTCGGCGAGTTCAACGGCTGTGAGCTGCCCCGGGGTGTCGCGGTACAGGTCCAGGACGCCCACCCGGATGGCGCCGACCCGCAGTGGGAACGCGAAGATCGCGTGCACACCGGCGTCGAGCACGGCCGCGCCGAACCGTGGCCAGCGTGCCGGCCCAGCCGCCCCGAGATCCGGTTCGAGGACCGGGCGACCGCTGCCGGACGCTTCGACACACGGCCCCTGACCGAGCGCGAACTGCAGTTCCTCCAACTGCCGGGCCCGCCCGTCAGTGGCCGCGAGGACGACACCACTGGGCCCGTCAGCGGTCATCAACGCCAACCCGACCCCGCTGACCGGCAACGCCGACAAGCATTCCGCACACAACCTCGCGGGCAGCCCGACCTGCTCACCGCCGTGGCCATCGATCGCCGACAGGATCTCGGCGACCCTGCCGTCACGCCGGGTGCTATCCGTCCGAACCACGACCGGACAAGGCCCGATCCTTCGGGACAGCGATCCGGGCCAGTCGCGCGGGCGTGCTCCACCGCACGTCCGACACCCAGCCGAGCCGCTCGAAGATCCAGATCACCCTCGCCGAGATGTCAATCTGCCCGCGCAGCACACCATGTCGGGCGCACGTCGGGTCGGCGTGGTGCGAGTTGTGCCACGACTCCCCCATCGACAGGATCGCCAAGGGCCAGAAGTTCGCCGCCTTGTCCCGTGAGGCGAACGGCCGGTCGCCGATCATGTGGCAGATCGAGTTGATCGACCACGTCACGTGGTGCAGGAACGAAACCCGCACCAGACCCGCCCAGAAGAACGCCGTCAACGCGCCCCACCACGACAACGTGATCACCCCGCCCAGCACGGTGGGCACCCCGATGCTCACCGCGACCCACAAGGGAAACAGCCGGTCGACGACCCGGATGTCCCGGTCGGCCAACAGATCCGGGGCGAACCGTTCGGTGTTGGTGCCGGCCCGTTCGAACAACCAGCCCATGTGGGCGTGCCAGAACCCCTTGGCCAACGCCACCGGCCCGGTGCCGAACAGCCACGGCGAGTGCGGATCGCCCGCACGGTCGGAGAACGCGTGGTGCCGCCGGTGATCAGCCACCCACCCGATCACCGGCCCCTGCGCGGCCAGGCCACCGGCCACCGCCAACGCGATCCGCAGACCACGCTTGGCCTTGAACGCGCGATGGGTGAAATACCGGTGGTAGCCGACCGTCACACCCAGACAGGCGACCGTGTAGAAGCCCGCGGCCAGGCCGATGTCCGTCCAGCCCACACCCCAGCCCCAGACCGTCGGCACCGCCGCGATCAACGCGGCGAAGGGCAGCAGGACGAAGGCCTTCACCAGGATCTGCTCGCGCGTCGACCGGCCGGGGACGACCATCGGCTTCGGATCGGCACCTGGTGCGGGGCGAACCGCGGTGGAGGTGGTCATCAGCAGGCCCCCACTTGGGCCGTGATGCGGAGAGTCAGGTCGAGACGTGTCACCGGAACACCCTTCGGTCGGCTGATGTCACGCCGAGGTCCAGGGCACTTGACCACCACCCTACGCGCTCCGCCGGACGATGTCCGCCGAGATCGGGAGTAGCATGCGGAGGTAAGCCCCTCATTCAGAGAGGGGGCGCACCCATGACCGATACGTCCGCCACCAGGCACGTACCTTCAAACACCCCACCTGTGGACGCCGTCCCAGGCCCCATCCAGACCGCACCGGCGACCGGTGATCCCGACCCGCTGCGACGCACCCGGACGGGTGTCGTCTGGATCGGCGTGATCATATTCGCCGTCGTGCTGGTCCTCCTGCTCATCTTCATCCTGCAGAACACCCAGCCGGTGGAGATCTCCTACCTCGGCGCCACCGGACACGTGTCACTCGCCGTCGCCATGCTCCTGGCCGCCATGGCCGGCCTGCTGCTCACCGCGATCGCGGGATCACTGCGGATCTGGCAACTACGCCGACGCCTGCGCCGTTCCGCGCGTTAGCTGACGACCACAGCAGCGCACTGTCCCGCTTGGACCCCGCAGGACATCATGCCCAGGAAGGCACCTCCGTATGACCGCGATTCCGCACGAGCCGAACCTGATCGCCGACCGACTGCACCTCGCCACCGGTTTCCTGGACTCCGAACGTGACTGGATCGTCCGGCGCCTGGCCGCGCTCGATCCGAGACTGCGGTCCTTCCACGAGGTACAGATCGACCTGGAGATCAGTCTCAAGGATCGCGGCGGCGCGGCCCAACGGGTCACGCTGGAATGCTGGATCCGCCGCACTCCCCGGCTGCACTTGGTGTCTACTTCGGACTCGGCGAAACTGGCGGTGGCCCTCAACGAGGTCCGCAACGGCATGATCCGAAAGATCGACGACGCCAAGACCCGCACCGAGCCGCGCCACAACCGCGCGCTGCGAAACGTCCAGCCAACACCCGAACCCGAATGACCCGACTGCGTCACCTCGACGCACGAGGAGGCACACCAACGATGCGACACATACCCAAGCCCACGCCAGCCGCCCAGCGGCCTCGCCCGGCCGGCGACACCGCACGCGACCGAAACTGGCCCACCACCTTCGGCACGCTGATCCTCGGCGCCATCATCGGCGCGATAGTCGGCATCACCAGCCGCACACCCTTGCCGCGAAAGGAAACTCGATGATCGTTCTGTACGTCGCCATCGGGATCGTGATCCTGCTGGGACTCGCACTCTCGTTGCGGATCGTCACCCAGTACGAGCAAGGGGTGCTGTTCCGGTTGGGCCGGGTGCGAAAAGTGCGGGAACCCGGACTCGCCGTGATCGTCCCGGTGATCGACATCCTGCGCAAGGTGTCGCTGCGGATCATCACCATGCCCATCCAGTCCCAGGGCATCATCACCCGGGACAACGTGAGCATCGACGTCTCCGCCGTCGCCTACTACCGCGTCATCGACGCGGTGAAGTCCGTGGTGGCCATCGAGAACGTCGCCGCGGCCATCAACCAGATCGCCCAGACCACCCTGCGCAAGGTCGTCGGGCAACACACCCTGGACCAGACACTGTCCGAGACCGACGCCATCAACATCAGCATCCGCGAGATCCTCGACGTGGCGACCGTCGAGTGGGGCGTCGTGGTCACCCTGGTCGAACTCAAGGACATCCAACTGCCCGACAGCATGAAACGAGCGATGGCACGGCAAGCCGAAGCGGAGCGCGAGAAGCGAGCCAAGATCATCGCCGCCGAAGGCGAGTCACTGGCCGCCGCCGCGCTGGGCGAAGCCTCCGACACCATGATGGCCCACCCGTTGGCCCTGCAACTGCGAAACCTCCAGAGCCTGGTCGAGATCGGCGTGGACAAGAACACCACAGTCGTCTTCCCGGCACCCCTCATGAGCACCATCGGGGAGCTCGGCTCGTTCCTCAGCCGGGAAGCCGCGGCGGCCGTCCCGGTGCCCGCGCCCCCGATCCCCGCCAAACCGGACGTGGCGGCCAACGGAGCGCCCGTCAGCGTCAACAAGTAGGCCAGGGCCTGTTCGCCACAGAACTGTCGGTGGTCCCCGATACGGTCACAGGTGTCCTGTCGATCGATAGGGGGCAAGATGAGACGACTACTGCTGGCAGGGTTGCTCCTGCCGGCGTTCCTGACCGTCGCACCGCAGGCGTCCGCGCACACGCGGGCCTGTGAGGCGGGCAAACCAGCTGTTCCGGGCGCTCAGGTGGTGTCCGCGACCGGCGTCGAGAAGCCGGGTGGCACCGTGGAGGTGCCGTTCCCTGGGGTTCCACCGATCACCGACGTGCCGCCGTACTGCGACATCACCCTCGTCCTCACACATCCCGGCGCGAACGACCGGGTGACCGTGTCGGTCTGGTTGCCGGTCAGCGGGTGGAACGGGCGGTTCCAGGGCACCGGCGGTGGTGGCTATGCGATGACCATGGGTGAGTTCGGGCTCGCGCAGGCCGTGAAGGACGGCTACGCGGCCGCTTCGACGGACGGCGGGCACGTCATCGACTTCGAGGATCCGTCGAGTTGGGCGCTCGGCCCGGACGGCCACGTGAACCAGCCGCTGCTGCTGGACTTCGCGTCCCGATCGTTGCACGACATGGCCGTCGCGGGCAAGGCGGTGACCACCCGGTACTACGCGACGGCGCCGCGCTATTCGTACTGGACCGGCTGCTCGACCGGCGGGCGGCAAGGCCTGATGGAGGCCCAGCGGTACCCAGGCGACTACGACGGCATCAGCGCCAACGCGCCGGCGGTCAACTGGGACCGGTTCATCCCGGACCTGGTGTGGCCGCAGGTGGTCATGCAGCAGGAGCACAACTTCCCGACACAGTGCGAGTTCCAGGCGTTCCACGACGCGGCGACGGCCGCGTGTGACCGCGATGACGGGGTGGCCGACGGCGTGGTCGACCTGCCGAAGTCGTGCGACTACAACCCTTACCGCCTGGTCGGCACGAAGATCGTCTGTGCCGGCAAGGAGATCACGATCTCACGCGCCGACGCCGACGTGGTCCGCAAGATCTGGCAGGGCACGCCGTTGTGGTTCGGGCTCAACAAGACCGCGGCGTTCTCCGGCCTGGCCAACACTGTTCCCGGCCCGGACGGGTCGACCGTGGGCGCGCCGTTCAAGATCTCCGAGAACTGGCTGAGGTACTTCGTGCAGGAGGACCCGTCGTTCGACCTGCGGACGGTCACCTACCGCGACTTCGACCGGCTGTTCGCCAAGTCGCGGGCGAAGTTCAACGCGATCATCGGCACGGACGACCCGGACCTGTCGGCGTTCCGGGCGGCCGGCGGCAAGATGATCACGTGGCACGGCCTCGACGACTCGATCATCCCGTACCAGGGCACGGTCGACTACCGGGAACGGGTCGAGCGCCGGCTGGGCGGATCAACCACAGTGGACAATTTCTACCGGGTGTTCCTCGCGCCCGGCGTGGACCACTGTTTCGGCGGCCCAGGACCGTACCCGGCCGACCCACTCAGCGCGCTCGTCAACTGGGTGGAGAAAGGCAAGGCACCGGACACCTTGCCGGCGGTCACCGCGGACGGAGCCAGGACCCGCAACATCTGCCACTATCCACTGAAGGCGCGGTACAACGGTCACGGTGACCCGAACTCGGCGGACAGCTACACCTGCCGCCGCTGACCCGGATTGCCCGCTGGTCGTGCGTGAGAGCACCCGAACATGAGTGTTCGCCACGCACGACCAGCCGTGCCAAGGGCTACAGCCTCCCGCTGGCCTACGGGATGGCCAAGGCCGCCGAGCTGGCCTACCAGAACGAGGACGCCGTCAAGGCCGAAGCCGGCCGGTGGGGTTTCGACCGGGTGCGCCACCACCTGACCCGGTTCACCCCGCCGTTCCCACTGGCCGACACCCAGGCGTACACCGCGGCCAGCGACAACATGATCATCATCGCGTTCCGGGGCACCGAACCCGCCCAGATCCGGGACTGGCTGTCCGATGTGAACACTCCGCCCCGGCCCGGTCCGGCCGGCACCGGGCTGGTCCACTTCGGCTTCGCCGAGGCGCTGCGTTCGGTGTGGCCGCAGGTCAAGGACGCGGTCAGCGAACTGCGGGACAACGACCAGTCGGTGTGGTTCACCGGTCACAGCCTCGGCGGCGCCCTGGCGATGCTGGCCGGCGCGTGGCTGTCCTTCGAGGACCCCAAGCTACGAGCGGACGGCGTCTACACCTTCGGCCAGCCCCGCACCTGCGACCGTCTGCTGGCGTCGGCCTACAACACCGCGTTCGCCGGCCGCTGCCACCGGTTCGTCAACAACAACGACATCGTGCCCCGACTGCCGCCCGAGCCGGTCTACCACCACGTCGACGCCCTGCGGTTCATCGACGCCGCCGGCCGCGTCCGGGAGTCGACGACCCTGCTGGGCGGGTTGACCGAACGGGCCAAGGGCCTGACCGCGGACGCGTTCGCGCCGGCCAGTGCGGGAATCCGCGATCACTTCATGGCGGCCTACCGCACCGCGATCGAGAAGAACCTGACCTGATCCGCCACCACTGAGGCCACCGAAAGGTGGGCACTCCCGCAACCGAAGTGAGGTGTCGTACGTGTTGATCGTGTGAGTCCGAATGCGCGGGGTCGGTCGTTGTTCCGGTTGTGGGTGGTGGCGTTCGCCGCCGTGCTGGGGGCCGGGGCGGCGTTTGGCTACGTTTTCGCTGGTCAACAGCGCGCGGCGGCTGGGGCCGAGCAGGTCCAGGCACCGCCACAGCACAGCGTTGTCACGAGCGGTGACAGCCCGACGCCGTCGGTGGCGGCGACGACGACTTCGAGCCGGCCGGTGGTGAGCGCGATACTGCCGTTCAACGCGAAACTGACGTCGTCGGACATTCCCGTCCCGGGCGGCGGAGTGCGCAGCGGCGGGTGCAGCGGATCGCTGATCGCCCGCGAATGGGTTGTCACGGCCGGGCATTGTTTCCACGACACGAAGGACAACCGGATTGGTGGACCGCCGCCATATCATATGACGGTTACAGTGGGCAAGCTCAAGGACAGTGATCCCGGCGGTGAAACAGCGCCAGTGGTGGATGTCCGGCAGTCCCCCGTCAACGATCTCGCCGTGGTGAGACTCGCGTCGCCTGTGGACGGCATCACGCCGTTGACCATCGCGGACACGAAGCCAAAGGTCGGCCAGCGGTTGCATTTCGCCGGTTGGGGCTCGCTTTCGGCGAAAGCGGTCGCCCCGTCCGACCACCTCAAGCGCGGCGAGTTCACGGTGGCCAAAATCGGGCAGACCACTGTGGAAGCGTCGCCCGTGGTGGCCCGGACCGTGGAGAACAGCCCATGCCCGGACGACTCGGGCGCGCCGTTCTACGCGGGCGACGACAAGACGGGCACGTTGGTCGCCATCGTGAACACCGGGCCGTCGTGCCCCCAGCCCGGCCGTGAGGTCCTCGCCCGGGTGGACGTCGTCGCCGACTGGATTCGCCAGCAGATCGGCTGAGCGCCGACCGGACGCCCGGCTGGTCCGCTCAGGTGTCGGGCAGGGTCAGCCGGATGAGGTCGGTGCGCGAGGAGATCCCGGTCTTCTGGCACACCTTTCGCAGGTGGTAGTCGATCGTGCGGGTGCTGAGGAACAGTTGGGCGGCGATCTCGCGGTTGGTGGCGACGGCGGAATCGTCGCGCTGGTCGCGATCCTGCTGGTGTTGTCCGCCGTCCGGCCGCCCGCGGCGGCACCGGCCGTCGAGCCGCAACCGTCGGACCTGGCCTGCCGGGAACTCGTCGACCTCGTGACCAGTTACCTCGACGGCGTGCTGGCGCCGGACTGGCGCGCCGGACTCGACCACCACCTCCAAGACTGCGACGGCTGCACCGAGTACGTCCACCAGATCCGCGGCGTCCTCCAGGCACTCAGCGTGCTCAAACCCGCCGCGGGCACATCATGAAAGCGCCCTTGTGGCCAAGAAGTCTATCTAGGTAGACTTCTTGGATGGCTCGCCGACCGTCCGCGCAAACCGTTGCCGTACTGGCCGTTCTGGCGCACGACCCGGGAAACCCACGCTACGGCTACGAACTCGGCAAAGAGCTGGGGATCAAGGCCGGCACCCTCTACCCGATCCTGATCCGGTTGTGCCAGCGGGGTTTGCTGGACGCGTCCTGGGAGAGCGACCCACCGGTCGGGCGCCCGCCCCGGCACCTGTACCGCATCCTGGCCCCTGGCCTGCGTCTTCTGGAGCACGTACGGCAGGACAGCCCGCGTACGCAGCCGGCGCGGGGCAGCATCGCCCTGGGTGGTGCCTGATGACCCGGCACGAGGATATGGCCGGCCGCGTTCTTGCCGTGGTGGTCCGCGCGCTTCCCTTCCACCGCAAGGACTGGGGTCAAGCCATGCGCGCGGAACTGGCCGCCATCACCGAAGGGCCGGCACGCCGTCAGTTCGTCCGTGGCTGCACGCGAGCGGTCCTCCTCAGCGGTACCGCGCTGCGCACGCTGGCCGGCTATGTCGGCATGCTGGTCTTCGCCGCGGTGATCCTCCGCCAGACAGCCGACCTCCCCTCGGCGGGTGTCCGTGTCGAGGCCATCGGGCTGATCGCGGTCATCACTGTCCTGGCCTGGTGCGGTCGCCGCCGCGGCGCCCTCGGCCCGGCCGGCATCGACCTCGTTCCCCGACTGATCCGTCTCGCCGGATACGCCGCCGTCATGACCACTGTGGCCGTGCTGCTCACCACCGGAACCAACGACCCCACAGGCTGGTGGCTCGCGGCCCTCGCGGTCGGCGTCTACCTCACCGGCTTCCTGCGCGCCACCACCCAGCCCGCCGCCGACGCGCTGTCGCTGCCCATCGCCGCGACGCTCACCTTGGTGGGCCTGGCCGTGTGGTGGGTTCCCATGCTCCTGCTCATTGGCGTCCGCGCCGCGCCGATCCTCACGTTCCTCGTCGCATGCGCCCTCGTGCCCGCCGGCACCGCGCTGGGTTCGCGAACCGGCTCACCCATCAAGGGCACGCTCAGCGGACTGGCCGCCGCGGCCGTCACCCTGCTCCTGTTCTTCTTGGCCGCCGTGCTCACCTACCGGCTCGCCCCTGGCCTGGTCCCGGACATCGCCGGTCCCGGCGACGCTGGCGGCCTCACCCCCGCCGCCAAAGCCGAGACCAACCAGATCGAGTCCATCGACCCCTACGTCGCCGACTTCCTGCTCGGCGCGGTGCTCAGCGGCATCCTGACCGCCGTCAGTGTCCGTCGACGTCCAGGCGTCGCAACAGGAATTCGTCGCTTCCCTGGGGAAGTGTATCCAGCCGACCGCTGAGCACATAGACGCCGCAACGACTGTTGGCCATCGTGGTGGGTGCTGGGTCCGGCCAAGGCCGACTCACGGTCACGCCCGCCGTGGACCAGTTGTCTTTCGACTGCAGCGTGACCACACGGTTGGCAGCGGTGTTGTCCACTGCCTCCAGTGTGTTGTGGCCGCGCAGCAGCAGTCCGTCCGGAGCGCCGATCGGTTGATCGACGGTGACCTGCGTGAGGTTGGTGCCACTCAACTTGTAGAGCGCGCGTGCGGAGGATTGTGCGATCAGCAGGAACCCGCGCGGGTGCCACACGATTCCGTTGGCGCCGTTGCCACGGCCCACCGGCTGCAGCCGGTCGTCGCGCATCAGGACGGTGGGCGAGCCCTTCAACGGCACGCGGTAAATGGCGCCACTGAGGGAATCGGTGACGTAGGCGGTGCCGTCCGGTGTGAGGGCGACGTCGTTGCCGAAGTGCTGACGGGTGGGATCAAGCGCGCCAAGGTCGTGGTAGGCCAGTCGCCGTCCGGTGCGCAGGTCGTAGACGCCCAGTCCGGCGGTCTTGTTCAGGGTCTGGGGCGTTGTCCGGGAACTCAACCCGACGTCGCCGTTGACGACCAGCAGCCGGCCCCGCTTCGCGTCCACCGTCATGCCCATGGTGGTGACCAGCACAGGGTCGTTGACGAGGGTCCGGACGGTGCCGTCGGTCTGCACGACCGAGACGGTGCCCTGGGTGACCGAACCGACCAGGAAGTGGTCCCTGATCGGATCGTAGCCGACACCCTCGGGCTGCAGCCGAGCCGCGGAACCGTGGATGACATCGGCACAGTCACAGGTTCGCGCACTCGCGGTGGCCGGGGCGACCGCCATTGCCAGGACCACGGAGAGGACAACCAACCCGCTAGCCTTCATAAGGCTGTCATACCTCCGGCCTGCCGGCGCTCACAACCCGTCATCAGTCGTGAGGCATGATCACAGTGCGGGATACCGAATGAGACTGGGGATGAGCGATGGACAACGCGTACGGCAACGAGTCCAAACGGATCGAGAAGACCAACGCCGAGCGGTATCAGGCGTCCGCGCAGTACGGCTGGCAGTTCCGGCCGGACGCACCGGAACTCCTGGACCGGTGGAACGTCATGCCGTTCACGCAGCGCGGTGACAAACGGCTCGCGTTCGGCGTGCTCTCCGGTGCGTACCAGGGGCTGCCGTTCACGATGTTCGACTTCCACCGCCGCCCCAAGGTGACCAGCTCCTACACCAAGTACACGCATCGGCACATGAACGACCGGGACACCATCGAGATCGAGTCGGTGTGGGTGGTCACGCTGCGGGCGCCGATGCCCCGGTTCCAGATCGTCAGCAGCACCGCACCGACCTACGAGGTCGACCACTACCCCGAGCCGCCCACGTACGACCCGAAGTTCAACCGGTGGTACAAGATCATCGACACCGACCCGCAGGTCGCCACGCAGCTCCTCACGCCGCCCGTGATGTCGACGATGCGGCAGCTCAAGACCCACAACTGGGCCCTGGTGGGCACTGATCTGGTCTACGTGGAGAACCCCATCTTCGGGCGCACGAAACCGGACGAGGTGCTGCAGGCGCTGGGCAAGCTGTACACCCTCGTGTCCCTGCTGCCCATCGGTCCGCCCGCCCCGCCGCAGTACCAACAACCGCAGCCCAACTTCCAGTACCAGCAACCGTATCCGCAGTACAGATACCCGCAACCCGGGTATCCGCAGCGCTGACAGCCATCGCGTCAGTGGTTCTCCAGGACGGGAACCGGCTTTTCGATGACGGCTGGGCGGGTCCTGCGCAGCGCGATCATGCCGACCACTGCGAACACCACGACAATCGCGGTACCGATACCGGCGACGGTGTGCAGTCCGGATGAGAAGGCATCCCGTGCGGTGGCAAGGACACCGTCGGCCAGCGAACCGGGAAGAGTGCTGGCCGCCCGCAGGGCTCCGGCCATGCTGTCCGTCGCCTGAGCGGCGGCCTCGGCGGGCACCTGGGCGGGAATGGCGACCTGGTCGCGGTAGACGGCCGTGCTGATGCTGCCGAACACCGCGATCCCCATGGCGATCCCGAATTCGGCGCTGGTCTCGGACATCGCCGAGGCGGCACCGGCCTTCTGCGGTGGGACCGAGCTGACCACCATCTCGGTGCACAGCACGCCCTGCGGCCCCATCCCGAAGCCGGCGATCGACATGCCCACGACCACGAACGCCACCCCGCCGGTTCCGGCGGCCTGCGTGAACAGCACGATCCCGCCGGCCGCGACCAGCATCCCGAAACCGAGCACGAACTCCGGCCGGAACCGCTGTGCCAGCCGTGGCGCGATCATCGACCCGACCACCACCGCACCGGCCTGCGGCACCAGCCAGAGCCCGGCCTGCGCCGCGTTCAGCCCGGCGACCATCTGCAGGTACTGGCTGACCAGCAGGAAGACGCCGCCCATGGTGACCGCGCCGACCAGCATGATGCTCACCGCCGCGCTGAACGCCCGCACCCGGAACAGCCGCAGGTCCAGCATCGGGTCGGCCAGGCCGCGCTGCCGGCGGACGAACACCGCGCCGACTGACAGGCCCACGGCGAGCACGACCAGGTTGACCAACGACACGCCGTCCTTGGCGGTTTCCTTGAGGGCGTAGATGATCGGCAGGATCGCGCCCAGCGACAGGGCCACGCTCGCCAGGTCGAGCCGTCCGGCGGCGGTGTCGCGGTACTCCGGCAGCAGCTTCGGCGCGGTGGCCAGCAGCAGCACCATCACCGGCACGGACATCAGGAACACCGAGCCCCACCGGAAGTGCTCCAGCAGCACGCCGCCGACCACCGGCCCGATCACCATGCCGCCCATGAAGCAGCTCATCCACACCGCGATCGCGGTCCCGCGCTGCTTGGGGTTCTGGAACATGTTGCTGATCAGCGCCAACGTGGACGGCATCAGCGTCGCGCCGGCGATCCCGAGCACGGCCCGTGCCCCGATCAGCATCTCCGGGCTGGTCGCGAAGGCCGCCACGATCGACGCCACGCCGAACGCGGCACCGCCGATCATCAGCAGTTTCCGCCGGCCGATCCGGTCGCCCAGGGTGCCCATCGTGACCAGGAAACCGGCGATCATGAAGCCGTAGATGTCGATGATCCACAACAGTTGGGTGCTGCTCGGCCGCAGGTCGGCGGCCAGGTGCGGGACTGCCAGGTGCAGCACGCTCATGTCCAGCGACAACAGCAGGGTCGGCAGCGCCAGCACCGCCAACCCCAGCCACTCGCGTCGTCCTGCCCTCATCGTCGTCTCCCGGTGGTCTCGATCGTCTCGTCTCACCCTTCCGTCGAACGGCGGCGGCCCAGATCGACACCGCGGTCGAAGAAGTCTTCGCCGGGCCGACCTGCGACCGATAGATCGTCGGTTGTCCGGATCTCGCCGTCCGGCGGACACTCGACAGGTCGTCAGAACTCCGAGGGGATGGGCTCATGGGCGCGGTAGTCGGATCGTGGCGTCGTCGGACTGTGGGGACGTTGGCACTGGCCTTGGTGGGCGCGACGCTGCTGGCGCCAGCCGCTCAGGCTGACGAGCAGCCCGAGTCCGTGCCGGCGCTCACTTCGGAGCCGACCATCACCGAGGCGCCTGGGCAGCTCGTCATGCCTTACGTCGTGGTGACCAAGGGTGGACTCCGGGACACCTGGCGGGCCGAGCGCGCCGTGCGTGGCTCAGGCGGCAAGGTCGTCTCTTCCTATCCGCAGATCGGCGTGGTGGTGGCGTACTCGACCGACGACGGCTTCGCCGCGCGGTTGCGTCAGGTGCGCGGCGTCGAAGCGGTCGGGGCGACGCGCACGGCCAAGATCCCGGTCGAGTTCTTCGCCCCGCGCAAGGACTTGGTGTACACCGGCCCGGGGTCGCCGGACAGCGCCAAGGTGCCGGCCGAGGGCGCCGCCTGGGACGTGGCGGCCATCGGCGTCGACCGGGCGCACCAGGTGACCACCGGTGACCGTGATGTGGTGGTCGGCGTCCTGGACACCGGCGTGGACGACCAACACCCGGAACTCACCCGTGCGGTGGACACCGGCAAGTCGGTGTCCTGCCTGTCCGGCTGGGCCGACCGCGGCCGGGCGGCGTGGCGCCCGACGCTGGACGGGCACGGCACCCACGTGGCCGGCACGATCGCGGCCGCCCGGAACGGGACGGGCGTGGTCGGCGTCGCCCCAGGGGTCCGGATCGCCTCGGTGAAGCTGGCGGAGCTGGACGACACCGAGACCGCGGAGAGCATGGTGTGCGGTTTCGTCTGGGCCGCCGAGCACGGTTTCCGGATCGCCAGCAACAGCTACCGAGCCATCCCGTGGCGCTACCACTGCCCCGCGCAGGTCGACCAGGCCGCGATCCTGGCAGCCGTCGGCCGCGCCGTGCAGTACGCGCAGCGCCGTAACGTCCTTGTCGTCGCCTCAGGCGGCAACGCGGGCCTCGACCTGAACAACCGCAAGGTGGACAACGAAAGCCCAGCGGACAGCACACCGGTCAGCCGCATGATCGACAACAGCTGCATCCGGCTGCCGCACGAACTGCCCGGCGTGGTGGGTACCGGCGCGGTGGACGAGAAGCTGCTCAAGGCCAGTTTCTCGAACTACGCGATCGGCCCGATCGCGGTGGCGGCGCCCGGGGTTCGGGTGTGGTCGACGTGGCCGGGCGGGCTGTACCGGTCGCTCAGCGGAACCTCGATGGCGGCGCCGCACGCCGCCGGTGTGGCCGCGTTGATCGCCAGCGAGCATCCACACTGGCCAGCCTCGCGACTGGCCCGCGCCCTGTTCGCCGACGCGACCCGGCTGCCGTGCCCCGAGCTCTACGACCCGAATGGAGACGGCAAGCCGGACGCGGTCTGCACCAGCGCGGGCGGCCAGACCAGCTTCTACGGCCACGGGCTGGTCGACGCCGCGAAGGCAGTTCGGGGCCATTGAGCTCCCCGGCCGGTCGGAAATTCACCATCCCGAAAATGGCGCATTTCCAACCGAGTTTCACCTAACGTGACCACAGCGACCACTTTCCGCGATTTCAATCGGCCGTTTGAACCCGACCCGATTGGCGCGTGACAAATGTCGTAGCAGTTTCCTGAATTGTTCCATTTGTGCGATAACGGTGATTCGATTGTGTTCGTAACGACGGTTTGATCTTATTCGCGGAGCTGCCCGGAGTTTTCTTCCCGTTGACGGTTCTCTGACGAGCCGGTGAACCGTATGCTCACTCGTCAAGGATCCGACGATTCAATGAACGGGTGACGGCGAGGCCGCGCTATCGACGGCCGTGCAATTGCGGACGGAGTCTTATCGTGTCAATTCCGCGGATACTCTTCGCTATTCCCTTGCTGGTGGCCGGGGCGTTCCTGCCGGCCGCGGGCGCCGAACCGCCCGCGCCGCCGTCCGGTGACGTCGGCATGGCCCACGAGACGTTCACGACCGACGTGATCACCATCCACCGCGGCGAAACCCTGACGCTGGTGAACAACTCGCGGTGGGCGCACATCATCGGCCCCGGCCAGGACGGCACGCTCACCGACGCCGACGCGGTGCCGATGCACATGCGCGTGATGACGGAGACGAACGACAGTTACACAACGCCACCGTGGAACGAGACGGGCACCTTTTACCTCACGTGTTCGATGCACCCGGAGATGACGGTCAAGGTGATTGTCACCGACTGAGGCGACTACTCACGAGCAATGTGGGTAGCACAGCGTGGCCACCTGACGGTCACGCTGGGTCAAATTGTCCCGACAAGTGTTCGAAGGGAGGTTCGCCATGCGTTCACTCGTAACCGGCTTCAAGCACGCTCGTTACGTGATGGGTTCACTGACCGCGGTTCTGTTCACTGCGGCCAGTGGCGCGTCTCTGTAACTCACCGATCGCCGCCGGCCGCCCCACCCGGGTTCGCCGTGCGCGGTCTCCCAACGGACCGGGCGGCGTTCCGCGATGAGCGTCGCCCGGTTTCCAGACGCGATGACAAAGAAAGGAGTGGCAAATGTTCGAGACCGGGATCAGGCAGTTGCGGATGGCGATGGGAATGGTCCGGGGGCGTCGGCTGGACACCCGCAACATCACCAGGCTCGTCGACGACGCACTGGCCACCCTCCGCGAGTTCGGCGAACCGGGCGCGGACGCCCGGGACCTGATCGACGGCCCGCTCACCGATCCGGCGGCTCGGCTCGACTTCGCCACCGAGGGTGTTCGACGCACCGCCACCCGGCTCGCGTCGCAGTCCCCCTTCTACGCCCGCCGGTTCGCGTCCGCCGGCGTACCGCCGGCCAAGCTCGACGTCGCCGGCCTGGCCGCGGTCCCGGTCACCGTCAAACGCGACCTGGTGGAGCGGCCGGACGACTTCCAGTGCGCCGACACCAGCCGCTATCTGGCGACCCGCACCACAGGCACCAGCGGCCGGCCGGCCGAGATCTGGATGTCGCGCTACGAGATGGACCTCTGGCCGGCCATCGGCTCACTGGCCGCCGTGCTCCGCGACGACCTCCGGCCCAGCGACGTCATGCAGGTCAACATCAGCTCCCGCGCGACGGCCGCGGTCCACCTCGACGTCGCCTGCTGCCGCCTAGTCGGCGCCGCCTGCCGCGTGCTGGGCACCGTGCCACCGGACGACGCGCTCGACAGCCTGGCCGAGCAGGGCGCGACGCTGTTGGCGACCACCCCGAGCTACCTCGGCGAGCTTGAAGCAGCGGCGCGCCGGCGCGGTATGGGCCCGGACGACTTCCAGCTGCGCCGCGTCGACGTCGGTGGCGAGGTGCTGTCCACCAGCCTGGTCGCGGCCGCGCGGGAGACGTTCGGCGTGCCCGGGGTCAACGACCTGTTCGCGATGACCGAGGTGGTGCCGGTGACCGGGCGGATGTGTGGCCACGGACATCTGCACCACGACATCAACATGGGGCTGGTCGAATACCTGGACCTCGAGTCCGGTGAGCCGGCCGAACCCGGCGCGCTCGCCACGGTCGTGGTCACCCCGTTCTTCCCGTACCGCGACTGCATGCCCGTCTTCCGGTACGACACGCGCGACGTCGTCCAGTGCCTGCCCGACGAGCCGCTCACCTGTGAAGTCGCCGGCCTGCCCGGCACCGGGCCGATCGTCGGCAAGGCCGACCAGCTGGTCCGGCTCGGCCCCGGCGACATCGTCACGCCGAGACAGCTGATCGAGGCGATCGAGGCGCTGCCGACCCGCCCGTGGCCGGCCCGATTCCGCTCCACCGTCGACAATGGACGGTTGCGGCTCACGGTGCCGGCGTCCGTGGTGGACGGCCTGAGCGAGGGCGCGGCCACCGGCCACTTCGCCGACCGCGGCCTGGACGTGGACCTCGATCTCGTGCCCGACGACGAGGCTCCTGCACTCCGCCACCTGCGCAGCGACCTGCACGAGACGACGTTCACCGTCCGTCCGACCCTGATCGGAGCTTGACATGCTGACCAGCGGCATCCTCAGCCCCGTCCTGTCGAGATCCATCTTCGAGCTGTTCGTGTCGGTGATCGGCGCGCTCGCGACGAGCCTCGGCGCGCTGCTCTACCTGCTCCGGGTCCGGCTCGACCGACCGGCCATCGGCAAGTTCAACGGGCGGGACGTCCTCATCCTGTTCGTGTTCCTGGCGATCCTGCCGGCCGTGTACCTGGTCCTCCCCCGCTGGGCGGTGACGTCCCTGCTGTCACTGACCTTCATGGCGTCGCTCTCCATCGGCTTCCGGCCGCTGTTCAACCCGACCCCGTTGTGGGTGGGCATCGGCGTGCTGCTCGGCGGGAACATCTGGCTCGGCCAGAACGCGCTCGGCACGGTTCCCGGCTGGCAGGCGTTCTGGGCCGAGACCAGTGTCGTCGTGGTCCTCGGCGCGGTGTCGGTCGCCAACCTGTACGTGCAGGGCGGCATGCAACTGCGGCACGTGGCCTGGTTCGCCGTCGGGCTCGCCGTCTACGACGCGGTCTTCACCGTCGCGATCCCCGTGTCGAACCTGCTCGTGCGGGAGTTCGTCGGGTACCCGCTGTTCCCGGCGGTGGGCATGCGGATCGGTTTCGACGAGGCCATCGTGGGTCTGGGCGACCTGCTGGTGTACGGCCTGTTCACGGCCGCCGCACTCAAGGCGTACGGCTGGCCGGCGGTACGGCTCGCACTGGTCCTCGTGGTCGTGTTCGGCGCCGCGATGCCCGCCCTGTCCTCACTCCTGATCGACTACATCGACGCCCGCGCGGACATCGTCATCCCGGCGCAAACCTGGTTCGGGCCGGCTGCGTACATCGGATACCGATGGCTGCGCCACCGGTACGGTCCCGAGCGCACCATGCGGGAGTTCCTGGCGAGCAGGACCGTCGTCCCCGATCTTGTCGCGGTGCCGGCCTAGTTCCTCCACATCGGTGGTAGGGTCCATTCAGGACGGTTAGGCCGCACGAGTTGGGACCCGACAAGGATGTTCGGCACAGACACGGTCGCCACCAAGTTCGTTTTGTGTACCCGTACGGACACCGGCAAGTCGACGCTTGCCGCGACCGCCGCCGGGGTCGGCACAGCGGCCGCGCTCATCTGCGACCTGCTGCTCACGCGACAGGGAAGGCTGCACGACGGGATCGTCGTGACCCGGCCCGGCGCGCGCTCGAGCCATCCGTTGACCGACCTCACCCTCAACCGGTTGACCGGCCGCCGGTCGACCAGTGACTGCCTGCACATCCTCGGCGCGGACGCCTACAGTGTGGTCACCGACCACCTGGTGGACACCGGCGTACTTCGCTTTGTCCGCAACGGTCGTTGGTGGGCCAGTCACCCTGTCGTCCAGCCGGTCGACCCGAACGTGGCCGCGGCACCGGCCGCGAGGCTGGCCGTCCGACTGAGCCGAGGCCAACGGATGGACCTTGGCGACACGGTTCTCGTCGGCCTGCTCGCCGCCATCGGCATCGACCACCGGCTGCCTGTCGACGACGCCCACACCGCACGCCATCACTTGGCCAGGCTCCTGGACACACTGCCGACGCCGTTCAGCGAGCTGTTCCGGGAGACGGCCACGGCCGCCAACGCCCGGCGCACATCCCCGGGCCGTCTCCTGTAGATCAAGCCCTGTGCACGACTTTGCCAGACACCACAGTCATGGCGATCGGCGCGTCGGCCAGCTCGTCCGGATCGGCGCGCAGCGGATCGACGGTGAACACGGTGAGATCCGCGCGTGCGTCGGCCACTGTCCGGCCGATCTGACCGGCGGCCGCAGCGGCCATGGATGTGTAGCCCTCCAACGCCATCAGCGCGGTCAGTCCCTGGTTCGGTTGTACCGGCGGCACTTCGGGCTGACCGGCCGGCCGCCGCAGGCGCGCGGTGGCCAGGCTCCGGCGCGCGTCGAACGGGGCGACCGGCCAGTCGGAGCCGAGGACGACCGGGACGCCTGCGGCGCGCAGGTCGCGGCAACGCCAGGCCCGGTCGGCCCGCTCGTCGCCCAGCCGGACCGACCAGTTGTCGGTGTGGTCGGCCCTGGTGTAGTGGCTGTGCAACGGTTGCATGCTGGCGACTACCCGCTGCCGGCGGAACCGGTCGATCAACCCGGTCGGCAGGGTTTCGATGTGCTCGATCCGATGGGACGGCGAACTTCCGAGCCCGTCAAGCGCGTCAAGGACATGCCGTACGGCGGCGTCGCCGATGGCATGTGTCGCGGTGGGAACGCCGGCAGCGGCGAGCGTCCGCACGGCTTTGGTGTAGTCCATGGGGTCGGGCCAGAAGCTGTCCGTCGATTCCCCGTGTGTGTCGGGCTGTTCCAGCCATGCCGTCCCGTTGTCGACCGTGCCGTCGATCATGAACTTGACTCCGCCGATCTCCCAGCGACGGCCACCCCGCCCCTGCATGGCAACCAGCTCCGCCAAGCCGTCGGCGTCCACACCGGGTACGCACCACGGGGCGAACCGAAGGCGCACCGGCAGATCACCCAGGTTCTCGGCGGCGGACACAACGGCCTCGCTGTCACCGAGCAGGTCCATGACGTGGCCACCGGTGATCCCCGTCGCGGCCATTTCGGTGAGGAGCGTGTACAGCCGCGCGGCCCGTTCCGCGACCGGCTCCTGCGGGATGAGGTCGGCCACCAGATCCATGGCCGCGGACTCCAGCAGCAGGCCGGTCGGCCGGCCGTTCTCGCCGCAGACGACGCTCGCCCGCTGCTGAAACCGTTGGGGCCCATCGACTCCGGCGACCCGCAGCGCGGCCGGGGTGGCCAGCGCGGAGTGCGCGTCGGACAGCCGCACGAAGGCCGGCCGACCGCCCACCGCCGCCTCGATCGGCGCGCTGGTGACCGGCATGCCCTCGAAGACGTTCGGATCCAGTCCCCATCCCTGCACCCAACCGTCGGGCGCCGGACCGGCGGCGGCCAACAGCCCGACGACCTCCGCGAGCGACCGGGCGCCCGACAGGTCGACACCCGCGGTCAACTGGAGACCCGACACCGGGTGGATGTGCCCGTCGATCAGGCCGGGTGTCACCACGGCACGGCCCAAGTCGATGACTTCCGTGCCGGAACCACGCCAATCCCTTACGTCCCGCCGGTTTCCGACGGCGACCACAACACCGTCGGCCATCGCGATCGCCTCGGCGGGACGGCCGTCGCCGGCCAAGGTGTGCACTGTGTCGGCACACACCACAAGGTCCGGATTCACACGGACACCCCTTCGGACACGACGGCGTCCTCGCCGATGCGCGCGTACGTCGCCGGTCGCCTGCTCCGCAACCAGAGGGCGACCAGGCCACCCGCCAGGAGCGTCACCGGGACCACACTGACCAACAGGACGTTGACCGTGGCCGTGGTGTTCGTGAGCAGGCCGACGTTGTCCACCAGGAGATAAGTGGCGACAGTCAGCAGCACAGTGGACACTATTCCGGCGGCCACCGCCGTCGACGTACTCGCCGCTTTGTTGCGTCGCAAGAAGTACACGACAGTGGCGATCGCGGTCAAGGTCTGCAGGACCACGACCCCGACCACGCCTGGCGTGTTCACCCCCAACAACAGCCGGGTGTACGGATCGGCGCCGGCGATGGCGAACGCCCCGATCACGACCACCGCGAGCACGGTCTGCACGACGCTTGCCCGGACCGGCGACCTGAAGCGAGGATGAACCTTCCCCATCCACGCCGGCAGGACGCCGTCCCGCGCGAGGGCATAGGTGTACCGCGTGATCGCGTTGTGGAAGGCGAGCTGTGACGCGTAGACGCTGCTGATCACCAGCAAATGCATCAGCGTGCTGGCCCAAGGCCCGACGTAGGTTCCGATCGCGGTGAAGAACAGGCCGGCGATGTCGTCGCCGGCCGCGGCGACCGCGTGCTCGCTGCCGACCGCCTGGATGACCGACCAGACGATGAAGCTGTAGAAGATCGCCATGAACCCCGCGGCGAAATAGGTGGCGCGGGGGATCGTGCGCTCGGGGTCACGCGCCTCCCGGCGATAGAGCACTGTGGACTCGAAGCCGATGAACGCGCCGAAGCAGAACGACATGGCCGCGCCCATACCCGGGCCGAACGCCGCGGCCGGCGTGTAGGACTTCGCGTCGAGACCCGATGCGCCACCGTGGGTCAGGACGCCGATGGCCATCAGCAGCAGGATCCCCGACTCCAGGACCAGCAGGACACCCAGCACCTTCGCACCCACGTCGATCCCCAGCCAGGCCACCACCAGCACCAGCGCGACGGCGACGAGCGCGATGACCGGCCATGGCACGTTCACACCGAACACGTCGGCCAGCGTCGCCTGGGCCTGCGCGGCGAGCAGCCCGTACACCCCGATCTGCAGGGCGTTGTACGACACCAGCGCCAGCAGCGCGGCGGCCAGACCCCATGCCTTGCCAAGTCCTTTCGCGATGTAGGCATAGAACGCGCCCACACTGCCCACATGCCGCGTCATCCGGGTGAACGCGACCGCGAAAACGGTGAGCACCGCGCCCGCGGCGAGATAGCCGGCGGGCGCGCCGATCCCGCCGATCATGATGGCCAGCGGTGCCACGCCGGCCATCACGGTCAGCGGCGCCGCGGCGGCCACGACCATGAACACCAGACTGCCGGTGCCTAGGACACCACGTCTGAGCTGGCCGTCACCGGCTGGGGAAGTGGTCATGGCGGATCCTCTCGGAGCCTGCGAAGCTTAACCGAACGAGATTCGCTTAAGGATGCAGAGCGCACCCCGAGTCGTCAAGGATTTCGTACGAACAAGGGTCGATCTGTTGCGGATATAGTGGAGAACTTGTGGCTCAACGACGGAAACGGTTGCTCAGTGTCGAATCAATCCTGGACGCGGCCCTGGCCTGCGTCGACGACTCCGGCCGACTGACCATGGCCGACCTGGCCGCGCGTCTCGGCGCGAGCGCGTCGTCCATCTACCACCACCTGCCCGGCCGGGCGGCGATCATCGAGGCCCTGCGGGAACGGCTCGGCGACGAGATCGGTCCGCCCCCGATGGACGGCAGCGACTGGGACGCGCAGATCCGCCAGTGGATGCGCTCCTACCGACAGGCGATGGCCGAGCACCCCAACCTGATCCCGCTGCTGACCGAGCAGACGATGACCGCGGGCACGGTCCTGCGCGGCTACGAGCAGATCGTGACGCTGCTGACCCAGGTCGGCGCGCCCGCGGCCGACATAGCGCTGTGGATCAGCGTCCTGGACAGCTACGCCCTCGGGTCAGCCCTTGACCTCGCCGCCCCGGACGAGGTGTGGCACGCCGACCCGGACACCCTCCCCGCGCTCGCCGAAGCGATCAGCATGGCACCGCGCGGACGCCCCCGCGCCGACAAGGCATTCGAACTGGGCCTGAACGCGCTGCTGGCCGGAATGCGTGACCAACTTGGCGGGTCGTCCGCCGCGTCGGTCTCATGATCGCTCAGTGTCCGGTCGGCCGGATCAGACCTGTTTCGTAGGCGAAGACCGCGGCCTGGGTACGGTCGCGCAGGCCCAGTTTGATCAGGATCCGGCTGACATGTGTCTTGACGGTCTGTTCCGCCACGACCAGCTGTTCGGCGATTTCGGAGTTCGCGAGGCCTTGCGCGATCAGGGACAGCACCTCGGTCTCCCGTTCGGTCAGGTCGCCGACGCGTTCCTTGAGTGGGGCGCGGGGCCGGTCGGATATCCGGGAGAACTCGGCGATGAGGCGTTTGGTGACACTGGGGGCGAGCAGTGCCTCGCCGGCTGCCACCACTCGGACCGCCTCGGCGAGCTCGATCGCGGAGGCGTCCTTGAGCAGGAACCCGGACGCGCCCGCGCGCAGCGCCTCGTAGACGTACTCGTCGAGGTCGTAGGTGGTCAGGACGATGACTTTCACGGCGGTGTCGGCGGTGACCCGACGAGTCGCCTCGATACCGTCCATTTCGGGCATCCGGATGTCCATCAGGACGACATCGGGGGTGAGCTCGGCGACCTGGGCGACCGCGTCGGCGCCGTTCACGGCCTGGCCGACCACCTCGATGTCGGGCTCGGCGCCCATCAGTACGGCCAGGCCCTGGCGGACCATCTTCTGGTCGTCGGCGATCAGAACGCGGATGGTCGTCATGGCGTGTCCTCGGCCGGAGTCGTGGTCGTCGGCAGGGTGGCGGTCACGTCGTATCCGCCGTCCGGAGTGGCTCCGTTGGTCAGTGCGCCGCCCAGCATGGCGGTGCGCTCACGCATGCCGAGCAGGCCGTGCCCCTGCCCTGGTGCGGCCGTACCGGGCCGGGTCGGGGCGGTGTTGGCGACCCGGATCGTGACCTCGGACCGCTGGTATCCGATCTCCACCCTCGCCGCGGCGCCCGGCGCGTGCCGGAGCACGTTGCTGAGCGCCTCCTGGACGATGCGGTAGGCCGAAAGTTCGACACCCGACGGAAGCGGGCGCGGATCGCCCGTGATCTGTGTCGTGACCGCGAGGCCGGTGCGACGCACCGTCAGGATCAGCTCGTCCAACTGGTCGAGACTGGGTTGCGGGGCGTACCGCGTGTCCTCGGCCTGCAGAGCCTCCTCGGAACGCAGGACGCCGAGCACCCGGCGCAGTTCGGTGAGCGCCTCGACGGCGCTGTCCCGGATGCCGGCGAGGTTCTCCGTCAACGCCTCGGGCGGGTTCTCGACAAGGTGCGTGGCGACCTGAGCCTGAATCGAGATGACGGACATGTGGTGCGCGACCACGTCGTGTAGTTCGCGCGCGATGCGGTTGCGCTCCTGAAGGTGAGCCAGTTGGGTGCGCCCCTCGGCAAGGATCTTCTCCCGCTCCACCAGCTTGTCCCGGGCCACCTGGCGGCCGCGCAGTGAAGCACCGACCACCACGGTGGCGACGAGGATCGTGACGGTGAGCGCAATGTCCCGATCGCGCTCGGCGGCGAACAGCATGATCACTTCGATCGAGACGCTGATCCCCAGCGTCTCGGCAGTGACCCGGGGGCGGCTCCGCAGCGCGACCATGAACAGCACCGCGACGCGCATCGCGATCTCGACACCTGTCCAGGTCGGGCTCGTACCGGTGATGGCCAAGACCATCAGCACACCGTCGACCGCCGTCACCATCCACCAAGCCACGATCGGGCGATACAGCGTGACGACAAGTGCCATCGCCAGAACCGCCGCGACCGGGTAGCCGAACGTGCCCAACTGGTCGGCGCGACCGTACTCATTGGCCGTGGCGGCGAACAGCGCCGCAGCCAACAACGTGAACACCAATGTCGCGGACGCCGACAGCCATCGGGGCGTGTGCCCGTGCCGGTCGGAGGTGTCCGTCAGCAGGTCCTCGCGCAGCATGCGCGGCACCCTCCGCACGGCTTCCCCGAATCGCCTGTCCATCGTGATCACACCTTAGATACGCCGCCGCGTTCGTGCCGACGGAACACCGCGCAGAGGACAAGCAGCACCACGGCGAAGACAGGTAACCACGCGAGCCTGGCGAGCACCCAATTCCCACTGGCCGGCACGGTGTGCAGACCTGGCAGGGTCTCGCCGGTGAGCCTGCCGGCGGCGGTGACCGCGATCAGCGCGGTCAGGTGCCACAGGTAGATGGTCATCGCGGAGAGGTTGGCCAGTGCCACCGCCGCCCAGACGACCGGCCGCCGCAGTACCCGGCGCAATGGGCCGAGCAGCAGAACGGTCGCTCCGCACTGCGCGAGGCCGAAGGTCACGGCGGCCAAGGTGGGCGGGTTGAGATTGGAGATCCCGTTGCCGGGCACGCCGACCATGGCGGCCGGGTAGCCGGCCAGCAGGACCAACCCGGCTGTGGCGGCGGCACCGCCCAGTAGCAGCGCCCAGCCGGTGCCGCGGCCAGGGACACCGCGGCGCGCCCAGGTCGACCCCAGGCAGAACGGAACCAGCCACCCCACCGGCACGTTGACCCAGCCGAGCCACTCCGGACCGTCGAGACCCAACCGCACCACGTCGACGCACAGCACAACGGCCACCGGCCACACCGGATGCAGCTTCGTGACCAGCGGGGTCGCCGCCGTCAACGCCGCGAAGACCGCCAGGAACCACAGCGGCGACATCACCAGGTGGACCAGGGTGCGAACGGTCGGCCAGTCCGCCCCGCAGGCGAGCATCGAGCCTGCCACCGCGGCCCACACCACCACCAGGACCACGACCGGCCGGGACAGGCGGCCCAGCCGGGAGACCAGCCACTGCCCGTACGACCATCCCCGGGCTCGGGCCGACAGGTAGCCCCGTGCGCTCATCTGCCCGCCCACCAGGAAGAAGACCGCCAGGGTCTGCAACACCCACGAGACGGGAGTCAGCCATGGCAGGTACTGCAACGGGCTCTCGCCGTGCACAGTGCCGCTGTCCACGATCAGGCCGGTCACCAGCCAGTGACCGAGCACCACCCCCAGAATGGCCAGGAAGCGGAGCGCGTCCACGGCTCGATCCCGGTCCGGCGGCGTCGCGGCCTCGGTCCGCTCGACAAGTTCACGAACGCGTGTCATGGGTGTCTCCCGAGATGATCCGTGCGATCCCCGCCAGCGACGAGGAGCCGGGTTTCAGGTAGTCGCTGTGGCCGCCGGTGCCCGCGTCGAAGACTCGGGCACCGAACCCCGGCGAGAGCGGGTCCGGGCCGAATCCGATGGTGGTGACCATGAACCTCAGACGGAAGTGAGGCACGTTGGCGATCCAATCAGTCGCGCCGCGCCCGGCCCACACTGTGGCAGGAGTATGCAACTCGGCCACGGTGTCGTATCCGGTGCCGGGGCTGCCCAGCAGGACGATGTCGGACACGGCCATGTCCGCCGCGGCTCGCGCGCACACCACCGTGCCGTAGGAATGGCAGACAAGTGACGTCCGGGCCGCGGGTTTGACCGCACGCAACTCCTCGACGAACCGGCGTAACCCACCGGTGGCCTCGTCCGCACGACCGGTCGTCAACACCCCGAGGCTGATCGTGCTCGGTGTCGCGTACCCGAGCCACGCGATCACAGCGGACTTGTCGCCCAGTTGCCCCACAAGTGCCGCCGCGGCGGATTCGAGCCGCCCGTACCTGTCGAGATCGGTGTCCGAACCCGGGACCAGCACGGCGATTCGCTCGGCCTGGGCAAGATCGCCGAAGACTTCGACCGTGCGGCCGCCGTCACGGCCATCGAACGTGAGGAAGGAACGATCAGGCTCCGCCATGGCACGCAACGCCGCGGCCCGGGTCAGGTCACCGTGCGCACTGGCCATCCGTTCGGCCGCCCTGATGTCTTCGCGACTTGCGGCGTACCGGTCGGCGAGAGCTCCAGCGGTCGCCGGAGGCAACGGGCCGGCGTGCGCCGGGGCAGGCGCCGGCACAGCCGCCGGGCGGGCCATCCCCGACATCGGCACGGCTATCACGGCGCCGGCGAACGCGGCGAGCAGCGCGTGGTACATCCGCGGCAGAGACGCCATGGCGATCCTCCATATCTTTTCGTGCTCTGCACCGAAAGCTATGGATCACACCTCGTGGTCGGCGTCCCTCCGTGGAGCGCACTTACCGCGTAGCTCTTAAGTACTACGGGTCGTCGGGCCGGGAAATGCTCCCGAGTGTCTGGGTGCACGCACCCTTCTCACTCGCGTGTCGCGCCCGCGACGATCCGAGGCATGCGGAAATGGACCAAGTTGCTGGCCCTGCCGGCGATCGCCCTGTCCTTGCTCGCCTCCGGTGGTGTCGCGCAGGCACAGTCGACCCCCTGGAACTTCACCACGGCGTGGCACAACGCGAAATTTCCCGGCAAATGCCTGAGCGCGATGCCGGAGCCGATCCTCGCCGCGGCGCGTCCGATCGGCACCAAGTTCCCGGTGATCATGCATTCGTGTGACCAATGGGACCAGTTCCACCTGTGGACCACGAAACAGATCGGCGACAACCGCTTCCTCTTCGGCCCGAGCGACGCCTTCGGCCACGGCGTCGACGGCTGTGTCGGCTTCAACCTGCTCAGCGAACTCGACGTATGGCAGTGCTCGGCGACGGAGCCGAGAGAGGTGTGGTCGGTCACCGGAACCGCGGCCGCCGGATACCGGTGGAAGTCCGAATTCGCCCAGACCTGCATGCGCGTCGACGACGCGGGCTGGGGCCCTGTGCTGGCGAACTGCGACTCCCCACGCACCGAACTGAACTGGATCCCGGAACACGCGCCCAGCCACTGAATCGGCACTACCGGGTCCTGGATACGGGCTGTGCGAGCCGTGCTTGGAGTTTGGCGTGCCGGAACTGGTAGACGGGTCCCACCGTGCGCAGCAGGTGTCTGCTCCGCGCGTCTTCCAGGAACGCGACCAGCCGCAGTGGGGTCTCGTGCCGGATCGCGAGTTGCACCGCAGCCAGTGCGGTGTCTGCGGCGGCGGCACCAGGTGAGCTCGCGGCGGTGCCCTCACGTTTGATTATCAATGCGGTCCCGAGCCCGCACACGAGCCCGACCAGCAGCACGACCGACAGCACGACCGAAGGTCTGGACGCGAGCCCCGATGGGAGCCCTGGCACGAGCCCAACCGTGAGCACTGCCACGAGAGCGAACACGAGCCCAGCCACGGATATGAACATGAGCCCGGCGTTTCTGTCTTCGCGCCAGACATCCGCAGGCCCGAGCGGGCTTTCATCAACTTCCGTATGCCTCGCGAGCCCCTGCAGGACGACAACCACAAGTCCGGATACGAGCCCGACTGAGAGCCCGGTCAGGAGCCCGGCCGACAGCCCGGCCAGGAGCCCGGCCAACACCCCGGCCAGAAGCCCGCCGGAGAGCCCGGCCAGGAATCCGAACACGAGACTTTGCACTGCGCTCCGATAGGTAAGGCGGGTGATCCGTCTGGGCATGACCGGTACCCCCTGCCAATGCCCGGCCAAGAGCCCGACCACGGTCGTGAGCCCGACCACGAGCCCAGCCGAGAGCCCGAGCACGGGCCCGAACACGGGCCCCAGCGCAAGCCCGACGACGAGCTCGTTCACGAGCACGGTCGTGACGGCGCCCATGATCATTCGGGAGCGGTGCGTTGTCCAGGTGGGGATGTGCCACCAGGCGAGGTCGGCAGTGCCGTGTTCGGTGAGCCGGGTGGCGAGGTAGCGCAGCGTGCGTTGGGCGGTCGCCACCGGGTAGCGCGGGGCAGGATGGCCGGGGCGGGGTGTGTACGCGGCGGTGATGGCTTGGTCGAGCAGATGGTTCTCGATGTCGGCGGCAGCAGGAAATCGTTCGTCGTCAAGGAGTTCGTCGACCAGGTCGGCCGAACCGTAGACGTCACGGAGCAGGCTGAGCGCGAGCGGCGTGATCAGGGCTTCTGACAACGCACTGGTCCCTTGTTCATCGTCCGCTATCCCGGCGAGATGATCGCTGATCCGCTGCCACGGGACTGGTGGCGGATTGACCAACGGTTGCAGGAGATAGCCGGCGGCGTCGGTGGGCTGCACGGGTTGAAGTTCCAACGCGACGGCGCCGGCCAGCGGGCCGTGCTGGGCTGCCGCGACCGCTTCCTCGGTGCGGGTCAGCAAGACCAGTCGGAAGGGGGCGTCGGCCAGCGCCGCCAGGACGCCGGGCCGAACGGACTCAGGGATTTCGTCCAAGCCGTCGAGGAATCCCGCCACGCGGCCGGCGGTCAGCAGGTCCGTTGCCGCGCGACGGCCTGTGCGGCCGTGGAAGAGTGGGTAGGTCTCGGCGAGTTTGCCGGCCATCCAGTCGGTGACCGACACGCCGCTGTCGGGGTCCCAGCCGTGCAGGGTGAACAGCACCGGCACCGGAATCCTCGCCTGGTCTTCCGGCCTGGCCTGCTTTCGGTAACTCAGCGCGTCCCGCAGCAGGAGGATCGCGGCGGCGGTCTTTCCCGATCCTGGTGGTCCGAGCAGCAGCAGCCGCCCCGACGGCAATCCTCCGTAGATCCGGTGCAAAGCGTCTTTGTCGCCCTCACTCGGTTCGCTGACGGCCGGCAGTCCGGGCAGCGGATCGAACCGCGGATACCTGGCGGCCGATTCCGGGCCGGCGACCGGCGCCGTCGAGCGACGCCACCGGATCGGCAACGGGGCGGGGTGCAACAACCGCCGGTCGTTGGCCGCCCCCGTCCACTGATTCCACGACGCCTTGGCCAGCAGGCCCAATTGCTCGTCTGCCGGCGATGCGAGTGGGGGCGCGACCACAGGATGGCTGGTGTGGTCACCGCGTTGGTCGAGCACTGTGGGGTCGGCGGGATAGGGCTGATCAGGCAGCGCGACCCAGGCGGTGTCGCAGGTTTCCTTCACCGCCACCAGGATGGGTCGGAACGTGGCCGCGTCGACCCCGGCGGAGTGGCGAACGACCTCGTCGAACACCCACCGGGACACAGCCAGCGCGACCACTCCGGAGGAGTCCGCCAACGCCTGTTTGACAGGCGGGGCGTCCAGCAGCCGGAAGACGGTGATGACCGCGTTCGACGTGACGCCGTGATCGTCGTGTGCGACTTCGCCCGCGTGCACAGCCATCCGAAGCCGAACCCGCTGCCTTTCATCGCTGATGTGGTTGTGGGCGCGCACCGCGTGCGCCAGGGCTTCCGGCATGACAGCGACCAGTGGCGACTTGGGGATGTCCGGCGGTACCAGGATGAACACCGCGTCGCCCCGGTCCTCGGTCCGGCAGCGGTCCCACGGCACCCCGGCGGCGTCAAGTGCCTCCGCCACGACCTTGTAGAGCCCGGCGCGGGTGGCCAGTTGGTGTGGCATCGTCCGCGCGGGGTCGCCGAAACCTTCGATGTCCACAGCGATGATCGTGCGATGGACCGCGACCTCGGAACCCACCATGCCACCCTCCGCGGAATTCCGCTTTTGGTGTCCCGTCCGAAGTTGTACCGATCACCGGCCGGGTCGATCCCTCCTTTGCGCGGGTTCGCCTTGGCGAATACCGAGCTCACCCGATCGGACGCAACCGAGCACCTGTTCGGGGCTATGCCGGGGTGTCCGTCTCGATGGCGGCGGCGCGCAGGGCGTCGGCGAGGCGGGCGACCGGTTCCGGTAGTGGTCGCGGGACTCGGGCGAGGTGGATGCGGCGTTGCTCCGCCGGTCCGCCGCGGACCGGCAGGATCCGCACTCCGGGCGGTGTCGCGGAGGAGAACGAGGCGGGCACGGTGGTGATACCGCAGCCGGCGGCGACCAGGTGCAGTTTCGCCAGCCAGTCACGGGCGGTGTGGGCGATCTGGGGGCGTTCGTCCACACCCGGCCAGACGCCCATCACCCCTTCGTGGCCCGGTCCGGCGATCCAGCGTTGGCCGCGCAGGTCGGCGATCTCGATGAACTCGTTGCGGGCCAACGGATGCGTGGTGGGCACGGCGACGCGCAGGCTGCGTTCGGTGAGAATGTGCAGTTCCAGTGCGGGTGTTTCGGCGTCCGGTGGGCGGAACGGCGGTGCCGACGCCAGCAGTGCGACGTCCAGGGTGCCGGCCCGCAGCGCCCGCACCAGTGCCGGTGTGCTGCCCTCGCGGGTGATCACGGTGATGGCCGGGTGGGTGCTGCGCAACGCGGCCAGCGCGCGGGGAACCAGCCAGGCGCCGGCGCTGGCGAACCAGCCGAGCCGGATCGTGCTGTGGTCCTCGGGCAGGCCGGCCAACTCCCGCGCGGTCGTGTCGACCTGGTCGACGACGATGGCGGCGCGGCGGACCACGACCCGTCCGGCCGGGGTGAGCCGTACCCCGTCGTGCCGCCGCTCCAGCAACGGCGTGCCCGCCGCGCGTTCCAGTGACGCGATCTGCCGGGATACCGCGGACTGCGTGTAGCCGAGTGCGGTCGCCGCGGCGGTGAGTGTGCCCCGCTCGGCCACTTCCCGGAACACCCGGAGCGCGGTCAGCGAGGCATCGGTGAAGGCCATGACATATACGCATACCATGGTTGACTGTCTTTCGTTGGCGGCATGGCCGCGGGCTGCCTAGCGTGGCCGGTATGAGCCTGATCAAGACGCCGGAACAGGGCGCGGCGACCTCGGTCCTCCTGGCCACGTCGCCCCAGTTGGCGGGTGTCGACCCGGACAGCGCCGAACGCCTGTGGACCCTCTCCGAAACCCTGCTCGCGAAAGGACCGGCATGACGAAGGTCGCCCTGGTCACCGGCGCCACCCAGGGCCTGGGCCTGGCACTGGCCGAGGGACTCGCCCACCGAATGTCCACTGAGGACACCGTTTACCTCACCGGTCGGGACATCGACCGGGTCACCCAGGCCGTCGACACCGTGCCCAGCGGCGGCGCGCGGGTCCGTGGCGAGATCCTGGACGTGGCCAATCCCGAAGCCGCCGACCGCCTCGCCAGGCAACTGAACGAGCGGCACGGCGGCGTCGACATCGTGTTCAACAACGCCGTCATGCGAGTCGGACCGGACGACGATCCACGCGCGATCGTCGACCGCTACACCGAGGTGAACAACTTCGGCACCACCCGGATGCTGCGCGCCTTCGCTCCCCTACTACGGGACAACGGCCGGCTGATCGTCGTCGCGAGTTCGTTCGGCAGGTTGCACTACCTGGCACCGGCGCTGCACGACCGCTTCGCCAACTTGTCCTCTTTGGACGACGTGGACAAGCAGGTCGCCGCATGGCGCGACGCCGTACGGGACGGAAGCGCCCGCAGTGGCGCGTGGCCTGGTTTCGTCAACATCCCGTCCAAGATCGGCCAGGTCGCCGCCGTGCGCACCCTTGCCGAGCAGCGCCGCGAGGACGACGCCGAACGCGGCATCCTGCTCGCCGCGGTCTGCCCCGGCATGATGAACACCCCCACATCCGCCATGTGGTGGGACGTCAGCACCGCGCCCACTCCCGCCCAGGCCGCTGTCGCTCTCCTGGATCTCGCGCTCGACCCGGTCCGTCCCCAGCACTACGGCCAACTCGTCCGCGACGGAGAAGTCCTCCCCTGGTCTCCCACGAGTATGTGAGCCGCCTGTTGTTGATGTCAACACACAGGACACTTGACGCCGGAGACCAAGACCTGAGCCACCACGGCACCTCATTCAGGGTGTTGACATTGACAACACTGGAGGGGCATCCTCTCGGTCTACCAGGCAGGACGAGACGGTGGAGTTCGCATGACAGGCTCGGCGAGGTCGGACGGCGTGAGCCGACGACGGATCATGTTGGCTACCACGGCTGCCGCGGCGGCGATGGCCGTCCCGGGGACGGCGACAGCCGATCCTGACCGGCGCGTCCCGTGCGACACGCCGGAGCCGGTCCCGGCTCAAGTACCGGCCAGCGAAGGGTTTCTGGATGTGCCGGGGGCGCGGCTGTGGTACTGGGACACCGGTGGCAACGGCCCCGCGGTCGTGCTGGTGCACCCGGGCAGCGGCAGCGCTTTGTCCTGGCCGTACCAGCAGCCGGTCTTCGCCAAGGCCGGCTATCGGGTGATCGCGTACTCGCGGCGCGGGCACTACAACTCCTCGCCGCCCGCGCCCGGCAACCCGGGTGTCGGCGCCGACGATCTGCAGGCGTTGGTCGACCACCTGCGCCTGCGGCGGTTCCACCTGCTCGGCGCGGCGCTGGGCGGCTACTTCGCGACGGACTACGCGCTGCTGCACCCGGAACGGCTGCTCAGCCTGGTGATCCTGAGCAGTTTCATGGGTATCTCCGACCCGGAGTACCTTCGGGTGACCTCGTTGCTGCGACCACCGGGTTTCTCGGACATGCCGCACGACTTCCTCGAACTGAGCCCGTACTACCGCGCCGCCAACGAGACCGGTGCCCGGCAGTGGCGGGAGATCTCGGACAGGTCACTCGGCGGGCACTCGGTCGACAGCCAACTGGTGTCGCAGCCGATCAGTTGGGCGCGACTGGAAACCCTGTCGGTCCGCACCCTGCTCATCGGCGGGGACGCGGACCTCTACCTGCCGCCGCCGATCCTGCGGATGATCGTCGGCCACCTACCGGGCTGCAGCACACTGGTCTACGGCAAGGCCGGCCACTCCGCCAACTGGGAACGTCCTGTCGACTTCAACCGTGACGTGCTGAAGTTTCTGTCCGGCGCCCGGTTCCCCCGTGAGTCCTGCCGCTGACCGACCCAAGGAGGCTCGACGATGGATCGTCGTCAGTTGCTGCGCGGAGCCGCCGTGGTGGCCGCCGGTACAGCGATCACGGAAGCGTTGCCTACGGTCGCGAACGCATCGCCGGGCACCGCGGACCTCATCATCCACAATGGACGCGTGCTCATCCTGGACAAGCACTTCCGCACGGCGGAGGCCGTCGCCATCCGCGGCGGGCGCGTACTCGCCGTGGGCAGCGGCCGGGACATCCGACGCTACCAGGCCCCCAGACAGAACTGCTCGACGCGGGCGGCGGCACGGTGCTTCCAGGCGTCAACGACTCACACAACCACCTGAACTCGCTTGGGTTGAGCGCCCCGCCGTACAGCGTCAGCGTGGACACCAAGACGATCGCCGAACTGGTCGCGGTGTTGCGAAAGGCTGCGGCTGAGGCACCCGCGCCGGATTCGTGGATCCGTGGCCGGGGTTGGCAGGAACTCGTCCTGCCGCGGGCACCGGTCGCCGCCGACATCGACCCGGTTTCCGGAAACCATCCGGTGATCCTCGGTGACTTCTCCGGGCACGCGGTGTCCGTGAACTCCGTCGTGATGCGGATGGCAGGCATCACCCGCGACACCGTGCCACCGCCTGGCGGCGTCATCGACAAGGACGCGAACGGCGAACCGACGGGCGTGTTCCGCGAGACCGCCGCGGGCCTGGTGCGCCGTGTCGTCCCGCCGTACACCCGGGAGGAACGCTCACAAGCCATCGACAGCGGCGTGAAACTCCTGCACACCATGGGAATCACGAGCGTCACCGAACCGGGCATCGACGTCGACACGTTGGGCATCTACGCGGAGAAGGCGCGTTCCGGCACGTTACCTCTGCGCATCTCCGCACTGTTGGGCGCAGGAACCACGCCACAGTCGCTGCGGAACGTCCTGGCCGGATACCAGCCTTTGACTGACGTTGATCCCCGGATCCTGCGTGTCGTCGGGGTCAAGCTCTTCGCCGACGGTATCCCCCGGTTCCGGACCGCGTGGATGAACAAGCCGTACCTGGACGGATCCAACGGTCGTCTCACCATCGGCGGCGCCACACCGGCCGAGCAGCTTGCCAACCTGCACGAGATGATCAAGATCGCGACCGACGCCAAGCTTCAAGTCGGCACGCACGCGACCGGCGACGCGACCACCGACGCGACAGTCGCCGGGTACGTCAAAGCGGTCGGGCACAACTGGCGTAGGGCGGATCTGCGCCACTACGTGATCCACTGCAACTTCCCGTCCGCGCGGACACTGCGGACGATGGCGCGCAACGGGATCGGCGCGAACATGAACGCGGAGATCCTGTACCTGCAGGGGCGCGTGCTCGAATCGATCATCGGGCCCGAACTGACGGAGTACCAGTGGCCCTACCGCAGCGCGCTCAACGCAGGCGTGCAGGTGGCGAGCGGATCGGACGCGCCTGTGGTGGCGTTCCACTGGCTGCGCGGCGTGATGGCGGCCGCGCTGCGAGAAGGCGGCGACGGCAGCGTCGCCGGCACCGCGGAGCGCATCACCATGCCCGAAGCGCTGGCCACCTACACCCGGACCGCGGCTTGGCAGGACCACGCGGAGAGCTGGAAGGGCACACTGGAGCCTGGGATGGCGGCTGACGTCTGCATTGTCGACGGCGACGTCCTCACCCAGGACCCACACGACCTCATCCACAGAGGAATCGCCGCCACGGTGGTTGACGGCAAGGTGGTCTACGAGCGGTCACCCGGTGGCCAGGCCAAAGCCGCCGGCATGGGCCACACCTGCGAAGAGGCCGGCAAGTGCTGCTGTCAGCTGGCTGAGGAGATCCGGGCCGGACAATGAGCTATCGCTCCAGCAGGCGCCAACGGAAGGTGTAGGCGTCGAGGGCCAACGCGAGTTCGCCGATGCCGGCCTGGTGGGTTCCCGGGTCGACCACGACGACCGGCTCGTCTCCGTCCACCACGACCGTGGCGGTCACTCCCGCGAGGTCCAGCGACGCGATCTCGTGTTCGGCCGCACGCCGTAAAGCGTCCTGGCGCAGAGCTGGTTTGTACTGCTTGCCGACTGCGGTCAACGGGATCTCTTTGACGACATAGACGTCCTTCGGTACCGCGGCGCGCTCGGGGACGTGCTCGGCCGCCCACGTGAGCAGTTCTTCCGGCGACGTCTCGGTGTGCAGGGTCACGTACACGACGGGGACTTCGCCGGCGTGGCGGTCTGGCCGGCCGACGGCTGCCGCGCTGGACACCGCTGGGTGGGTGAGCAGCGCGTCCTCGATTCCGGCCGGGTCGATGTTGTGCCCGCCGCGGATGATCAGGTCCTTTGCTCGGCCGGTCAGTCGCACGAACCCGGCTGTGTCGACGCTGCCCAGGTCGCCGGTGTCCAGCCAGCCGTCGACCACTTTTCCGGCGGGGTCCGGGATCCGGCCGGCCGCGGTCTGGCGCAGGTAGCCGGGGAAGACGTTGGGTCCGCTGACCACCAGCACGCCGGGCTCGCCGGCGGGGAGGTCGGTCCAGCCGTTGTCGTCCATCCGCACGGCTTTTATTTGCTGGTACGGCATTCGCTGGCCGACTGTGCCGGGGCGGGGTGCGCCAGGGAACGACCGCACGGAGGCGCAGGTGGCCTCGGTGAGGCCGTAGCCCTCGCACAGCTCGACTCCGGTGTGGTCGCGGAACTGCGTACGCACGGAATCGGGCAGGGGCGCCGCGCCGACGATCGGCAGGGTGAGGGTGGAGATGTCGGCGTCGACAGGGATGTGCACGAGCACGGCGTACACAGTGGGCACCGCTGACATCGCGCCGATCCGGTAGCGCTCGACGATCCGCCAGAACGCCGGGTACAGCGCGGGATCCCGGTAGCCGAGCGGCCCGGCCCACACCACCTGCTGGCCCTTGAACAGCGGTGCGAGCCCGGTGACGAACAACGCGTTGGCGTGGAACAACGGCAATGCGCCCAGCAGCACGATGTCCTCGTCGCCGCTGCACGCGGCGAGCGTCCACGCCATGGTGACCTCGTTGGCGTGGGTGTGCACCGCGATCTTCGGGGTGCCGGTGCTGCCGCCGGTGTGGAAGTAGCCGGCGATGTCGGTCGCTACGGGCGGATCTGCCAGCAGCGTGCTCGGCTCGGCTATGGCGGCGAGGTCTTCGAGCCAGGCGGCGTTCCCGGGCAGGGCGGGTCTGCCAGGAGCGGCACCGTCGGGACGGACCGCGAGGACAGCGGCCAGGCCAAGGTCGCTCGCCAGCCCGAGCGCGGTGTCCCAGAGATCGGGGTCCAACTCGGGGCCGGCGGCGATCAGGACCTTGGCGCCGGACGCCTGCAGCAGCGAGCGGATCTGCGACGCGGCGAGCCCGGGGTTCACTGGCGCGGCGACGCCGACGGCCTCGGCCGCCAACGTCGCCGCGAGCACCTCCCCCGTGTTCGGCGACAGCAGCGCCACCGCGTCGAGCCGCCCGACGCCGAGCGTGCTCAGCGCGTTGCCGATCCGGTGGACGCGGGTGAGCAGTTCGGCGAACGTCCAGGTCACCGGCTCCGCCCAGCGCGCCGCGGACGGCAGCAGCGTCACCGCCGGACGGCTGGGAAAGCGGGCTCCGGCTTGCTGGAGCAGGGCGTAGGTGCTCTCCGGCAGGTCGCGCTCGGACAGGGGGACGGCCTCGATCGCGGCGAGGTCGTCCGGCCCGTCGTAGCGCGGCCAGGCCGTGGATGGGCTGGTCGCGGTCATCGGGTTCAGCCGGGGGAGCCGACGGCGCAGATGGCGATCGGGGTCGCGTGCGCCGGGTCGAGCGCGTTGCGGACCAGGTGCCAGACATTGAGGTCGTACGCCTCGCCGATGTGGCCGACCGGGTCGAACGGGCAGGAGTCCTGGACGTAACGGTTGTGCACGCCAGGTTCGCGCACGAACGAGGTCTCCGTCGGGGTCACCAGCTCGTCGTAGCGCGACGTGATGATCGTGTAGTCGATTCCCGGCTGCGCGACCGGCCCGGTGTTCAGGGCGATGACCGCGGCGCCGCCGTCGAGTTCGTCGGCGAAGATCGGCAGGCCGATCGTCTTGACGATGGTGTCCCAGGTGCCCTTGCCGAGCAGCGTGTACGCCAGCGTGAGCAGGCCGGACGCGTTGGCGCCGTGGGTGGGTGGCGCGATCGCCACGACATGGGCGATCTCGGACTGGATGCCCTGCATCTTGGCCAGGTAGAGGGACTGCAGGCCGCCTTCGGAGTGCCCGACGACGTCGACCTTGGCCGCGCCGGTCGCGCCACGGACGCGCTCGACGAAGTTCTTGATCTCCACCGACGACTCGGCCACCGGCTTCAGGCCGCCGACGAACGGGAACCCTGGGTAGGCGCCGTACGTCAGAGAGAACGTGCAGTAGCCGCGGGCGGCGAGGTCGGCCTGGAGGAAGTTGAGGTCCTCGTAGTAGGTGGCGAAGGTGCCGTGCAGCAGCACGACCGGGTTCGGGTGGGCCGCGCCCGGCCGGCAGGAGAAGTCGTTGTTGCCGCCGGCGGTCGCGGCCTGGGCAGGGACGGCCGTGCCCACGCCGAGCGTGAGCGCCAGCAGTGTGCCGGCGATGCCCGCCCATCGTTTCGCCCGGCGGACCTTCGTTCGCGCCATTGCGACTCCCTTTCGTGATCGGTCGACTCGATCTGGTCTGCATGCACAGCATGCTCCGGTCGGCCAACGCTGTCTGCTAGCACAACGCGCAGAAACTTGCCGCGGAGGTTTGTGCACAGTGACAATGTCGGCATGAACAACGTCGACGCGTTGCTGCCCCGGATCGACGAGATCGCGACCGCGATGATCGCTCGATGCGCGGTCGAGATCCCGGCCTACCGGCTGCTGCCGGCGAGCGTGCTTGAGGGCGATCTGGTGGCCAACGCCAAGGGCGTCTTCGAGTTGTTCCTGACCACGGTCGCCGAGGGACGGCCACCGACCGAGCAGGAGTTGGCGCCCCCGATCGCCTGGGGTGCCGAACGGGCCCGCGACGGCCTACCGCTCGAAGCCGTGCTCCAGACCTACCCGACGGGCGCCGGCGTGGCCTGGGCGATGGCCGCCGAGGGGGATGTCGACCTTGAGGTGCTCGGTACCCGGATGATCGGCTTCCTGGGTGCGGTGATCCCCCGGGTCGCGGCCGCGTACCTGCGCGAACGTGACGACCTGGACTGGGAGCAGCGCGAGGACCGCCAGAACCTGGCCGCCGGTCTGCTGGCCGGCCGCCCGGCACGGCGCGCCGCCAGCCGGAAGCTCGCCGACAGCTACGACGTCGTCGTGTTCCATCTGCCCGCGCTGCCCGCGGACAGCGGTCCCCGGGCCGCGACGAACCTGTTCCGCCAGATCCGGTCCGATATGGACAGTCAGCCGGACGTGCTGGTGACGTTCAAGGACGACGGCGGCATCGTGCTCGTCCCGACCGGTGGTGCCGACCGGCTGATGTCCCGGATCGACGCGGTGACCGGCCATCGGTGTGTCGCCGCGGCCGCCACCGCGGCCACCCACGCCGACATTCCGGCGGCGCACAACGAAGCCGCGGAAGTCCTTGCCCTGGCCGAGAACCTGAGCCGCCCGCCGGGTCTCTACCGGCTCGCCGACCTCGCCATCGAGTACCAGATAGCCCAGCCGGGACCGGCCCGCGAACTCCTCGCCCGCGTGCTGGCGCCACTGGCCGGGCACCCGCACCTGATCGACACCCTGCGCGGGTTCGTCCTGTCCGGCTACCACCGTGGCGACGCCGCGGCCGCGTTGAACATCCACCGCAACACGCTGACCTACCGCCTCGGCCGCATCCAGATCCTCACCGGCCACGACGCCACCCAGCCCGCCGACGCCCGCCACCTCGCCGCCGCGATCACGGCCTACGACATCATCCGCCACGCCAGCCGGTAGCCGGCACCTGCCTTTGCATTGCGAGCACAGCCCTTGACCGTGGCAGCACAGCCGGCGCCGGCGCTATCAGGATCCCCACCGGACAAGCGATCGTGTCAGGTCAATACCGCGCGGCGCGAGGAGAACGACCATGGAAACCGGGTCCGCAGGGCGACTTCGACGCGACGCACTTGGCACAGCCGGAGTGGTGTTCCTGGTCCTCGCCGCGGTGGCACCACTCACCGGCATCATCGTCATCGCCGCGCTCGGCATCGCGGTGGGCAACGGTGGCGGCATGCCCGGCGCGTTCGCCATCGCCGCGCTGATCCTGCTTCTGTTCGGGACCGGATACGCGCAGATGAGCAAGGACGTCGTCGGCGCCGGCGGGTTCTACGTGTACGTCACCAAGGCGCTCGGCCGCCCGCCAGGCCTGGTCGCGGCGTTCGTCGCGCTCGTCGGTTACAACTGCTTCGTCGCTGGCGCCGTCGGCACCAGCGGGTTCTTCACCGCCAGCGTCGTCCAGCAGGTCTTCGGGCTCGACACACCGTGGCCATTGTGGAGCGCGGTGTCGGTGGTCGCCGTGTTCCTGTTGGGCCGCCGCGGTGTCGATGTCAGCGCGAAGGTGCTCGGCACGTCGCTCGTCCTTGAGGTGTCGATCCTGCTGGTCCTCGACGTCGCGGTGCTGGTGCGCCACGGATACGACTTCACGGCGTTCGCGCCCGGCGTCGTGTTCTCCGGCTCGGTCGGCCTCGCGTTCCTCTTCGCGTTCAACGCGTTCGTCGGGTTCGAGGCGACAGGACTGTTCAGTGAGGAGGCCCGGGACCCGCGCCGCACCATCCCCCGAGCCACCTACATCGCCATCACCGCGATAGGCGTGTTCGCCGCGGTCACCACACTGGCCATCGTCACCGCCCTCGGGGTCGCCCAGGCCGGCCAAGCCGGCCAGGACCACCTGTCAACCGGCGACCTGGTGTTCTCGATCAGCAAGGACTACCTGGGCTCGACCCTCACCGACGTGATGATGCTGCTCCTGGTGGTCAGCCTCTTCGCGGCGCTGCTCGCACTGCACAACTCGGCCACCCGCTACCTCTTCGCGCTGGGCCGTGCCCGTGTGCTGCCGGCCGCGCTGGGCCGCACCAACGCCAAGAACGGCGCGCCCTACATCGCGAGCGCCGTACAGATCGCGTTCGCGACCATCGTCGCCGGGATCTTCGCGGTGACCGGCCTCGACCCGCTCGCCGACCTCACGGCCAGCATGACCGGCATCGGCACGCTCGGCATCATCGTGCTGCAGGCCATGGCCGGGGTCGCCGTCGTCGTGTACTTCCGCCGTCGCCGCGACCCACGCGTCTGGACCACGGCCGTCGCCCCGGGACTGGGCGGGCTCGGCCTGATCGGCGTGACCGTGCTCGCGGTCGTCAACTTCCCCACGCTCGCCGGTTCCGAGGCTCCGGTCATCGCGCTGCTGCCGTGGCTGCTGGTGATCGCGGCCGTGGTCGGGCTCGGCATGGCCCTACGCCTGCGCCGCAGCCGGCCAGAGATCTACGCGGGGCTGACCGACATCGCCGTTGACGCGCCATAGCGTCAGTTGCAGGCCCGTTCCTTGGCCGCGTCGACGATGGCTCGCAGCCAAGTGTCCTCACAGGACATTCCGTCGGCGACCGTGTGCTCGATGCGGCTCCAGATGTCCACGGCGGTCCACTCGATGAAACGGCGGTGGGCGGTGGGGGCGCTGACGCCGAACCAGCGTGGGAGTTGGCGCCAGCCGCAGCCGCTGCCCAGCACGTAGACCACGGCCGTGAACACGGCTCGGTCGTCGGTACGTGCCCGGCCGCCACCTTGCGGCCGGGCACGGGTGGACGGCAGCATCGGGCCGACACGCGCCCACAACTGGTCCGGCACGAGCCGTTCGAAAAGCAGCACGTGGCCGTTCATGACCACACGACCCAGGCCACGAGCAGCAGGTTGGCGGTGCCCTGGGCGATCGCGCTGGCCAGCACCGACCCGGTCAGCGCGCGGCAGAAGCCGAGCGCGAGCCCCATGCAGAACACCGACGGCAGGACACCGAGGATCACCCCGCCGTTGGGTGGGTTCAGCCCGTAGTTGCCCAGGTGCACCAACGCCCAGCCGGCGGACGTGAGCACCACGGCCGGGACGACGCCCCAATTCCGCCGCACAGTGGTGAACAGAACGCCGCGATAGCAGATCTCCTCGATCAGGGGGACGAACAGGCCCATCGCGAGCACCATGACGACGCCGGCCAGCGCGGTCGCTCCGCCGACCAGGTCGTGGAACAGCCTGGGGATTCCGGTGGTCCAGTTGGCCGCGCCCGAACCGAACGCGGCCCAGTTGCACGCGACCACGTCCGCGTACACGACGACCACCACGCCGACGCCGAGCACGAGGCGCCAGCCACCGGTCCGGCGTAGCCCGATCTCCTGCCATGCGTCCCGCGGCACTGCGGCGAGAACGCATGGCGTCAATGCTATGGACAGCACGGAAAAGGGGATCTCGAACGCGCCCGCGATCCGTACCGCCGCGAGGATGGCGTACCCGACCAACGCGGTCGCGAGCGGTGCCATCTCATGACGCGTACGGACCCAGCGCAACACCGTCATCGCGCGGCTCTCCGTAACTTCGGCAGCCACCAGTTGTACTTGCCGAACAGCAACAGTGTCGCGGGCACGAACAGCATCCGCACCAGCGTCGCGTCCAACAGAACGGCGGTCGCCAAACCGGTGCCGTACTGCTGCAACATTATCGTGGACGACAACACCATCGTGCCCAGACTGCCGGCCATCACCAGACCCGCCGACGTGATCACCCGGCCGGTGTCGACGACCGCGCGCATGGTCGCCGGGCCGTTGGCCATCCCGCCGCGGACCAGGTCACGGACCCTGGTGACGAGGAAGATCTCGTAGTCCATGCCCAGGCCCATCATCAGGATGATCAGGAAGATCGGCAGGTCGTCGATGACCGGCAGGCCGAACACGTCCCGGAACAGCAGGACCGTCACGCCGATCGCCCACACGTTGCTCATCATGATCGTGCCGATCAGGTGCAACGGGATGACCAGTGAGCGGATCGTCAGCAGCAGCATGAGGAACACGCCCAGCGACACCAGCAGGACCATCTGCCAGAAGCTGGAGTTCAACGCCGACCCGTACTGTTCGTCGACCCTTGTGGCGCCACCGAGTTCGAGGTTGCCGACCGCCTTGCCGGCATCGGACAACACCGTCTCCACCCGCTTGACCGTGTCCGAAGCCGCCGCCGAGTACGGCTCGTCCTTCAGCTTCACCACGATCCGGAGCGTTCCGTTGTCCGCCAGGAAGTCCTTGCGGACGTCCGGCGGGAGGTCGGTCACTTCGGCACGCGGCAACGCCTTGCCGAACGGCCGGGCCACCGTGTCCACTTCGGACACGCCAGGGACGCCGGCGAGCCGGTCGCCGAGGTCGGTCACGGCCTGGTAGCCGCTGTCGGTCAGCTTGGTCCCGTCGGCGGCGCCGGCGGCGATCGGGCCGGCGATCACGGTCGGGAACACCGTGCCGTGGCCCCATTCCTTGGCCACCAGCTCGAAGCCGCGCTTGGAGTCGGTGTCCGGGCTCAGCGCGACCGGGTCGGCGGTCGAGTGGTTGGACGCCACGACGAACCCGAACGGGACCGTCACCAGCAGGAACAGCAGGGTGACCGCGATCTTCCGGCGGCTGGCCACCGCCGAGACCCGCCGCAGGTACCGGCTGAGCAGGCCGGTGCTCTCCATGTCCGCCAACGGTTTACGGCCGAGCAGGAAGAACTTGTCGCCGAACAGCGTGAGCAGCGCCGGGGTCAACGTCAACGCGGCCAGCAGGATGATCGGGATGCCGAGCAGCCCGCCGTACCCCAGCGGCGGAATCCAGTCCACAGGGGACAGTAGGGTGGCGCCGAACGACAGGGCCACCGCACCACCGGCCAGCATCACGCTCTCCCCCGCGTGCGTGGTCGCGTGCACGACAGCCTCACGAACCGACCGCCCGGCAAGCCGTTCCTGTCTGTATCGGGACGACAGCAGCATGCTGTAGTCCACGCCCGCGCCGAGCATCACGAACGTCATGATGGTGACCGTGAACTGGGTGAGCGTGACCGCGTGACCCAGCCCGAACAGCGCCGCCTGGCTGACGTTCATCGCCAGCCCGATCGACACCAACGTGACCACCGCGGGCACGACGGCACGGAAGAACAACAGCAACACCAACAGAATGATGACGTACGCCGCCGTCTCCATCGTGCCGTTGTCCGCGTCGGCCTTCGCGTACGTGTCGTGGATCAGCGCGAGTTCGCCGGTGGCGTGCACCTGTGCCACACCGTCAAGCCCGGCGTCGTGCAGGCTCCGCGCGGCGAGCGCCCGAAGACCGTCGACGTCCGGGTCGTTGCCCGCCTTCTTGCTGAAGCTCACCGACACGAGCGTGGTTCCGCCGCTGGACGAGATGACCGTGGACACCACCTCTGGCGGCACCGGGACTGGGAACTTCGCCCAATCCGTACGCAGAGCGAGGTCGGCGGCGGCCGTGCGAATGCCGTCCGGGCCTTGCAGCTGGGTGAGGTACGCGGTCGCCGCGTCCCGGTAGATCGTGTACGCGGACACGGTCTGGTCGATCTCACCACGTGCGACCCGCTCGCTGAGCCCAGCGTCGACCGCGGCAAGGAACTGCCTGACTCTCGGCTCGCGCACATCGGGCGCGGTCAGCACCAGCAGGGTCTCCCGCTGTGACCGTTGCGGGAAATCCTGTTCCACCAACCGTTCCACGTCCGCGCTGGACGTGCCCGGGACCACTTTGGACGCGCCCTGCTTGGTCAGCACGGACGACAGCTGGAACGCGAACGGCGTGCTGGCCGCGATGACCACCAGCCACGCCACGATGACGAGTTTGTGCCTGCGGACAATGCCTTCGGCGACCCGCTGGAGCACCCGTTGCAGGCCACCGCCCGAACGGCCGGGCTTGGACCGTTCGGGCGCGGGCGACACGAGCTGGGTCATGCGGCCGGCTTCCGGCCCGTCACGACCAGGAACGTGTGCCGCAGCTGCAGCTGGCCGCTCGACGCGACCTGCACCGCGAGCTCGTCCCGCAGCTTCCGCAGCACTTCCTCCTCACGCTGGGAGTCCACCGCGTCCTTGAACCCGGCGGCGGCGCCGGACCGCTGCACCCACTCCAACGCGGCGTCCGGTGTGGTCACCGGGAGGACCTGGCTGCCTTCGCTCTGGTGCGTCACGACCAGGCCGGCCTTCTCGAACCAGCGCGCGACGACCGCCGCGCTCTTCGGCAGCGAGATCCTGATCAAAGACGTGAGCAGGGACGGGTCGTCGGCGAAGACCCGCTCCAGCGGACGGACCAGGTTCTGCAACGCGTCCGCCCGGGTCTCGATGATCAGCACGTGCCCCTCTGGCTTGAGCACCCGGTGGATCTGCCTGAGCAGCTGCGGCGGCTTGCCGTAGCAGATCGCCCACCCGCACACCACCACGTCCGCGCTGGCGGTCGGCTGCCGGCGCAGGAACTCCTCCATGTCACCGGCTTCCAGGGTGACGTCCAACAGGGAGCTGCCGGTGACCTTGGCCCGCGCCACCTCCAGCATGCCCGGCGACTTGTCGACCGCCCTGATCACGCCCCGGCCGGCCAGCCGCTCGCCGATCGCCTCGGTCAGGTGGCCGGTGCCGCACGCGAGCTCGACCACGGTGTTCCCCGGCCTGATGGTGACCTGGTCGAGCGCCGCCACCGAATGCACGCCCATGACTTTGGTGAAGAACGAGTCATAGGTGGGGCTCGCCGCGTTGTAGTCGTGAATCGGGTCCGATGTGGACCGGGTGATCGCGAGCCGTAACGCCCGGACCGCGAGCCTGGTTTTGCTCACCGTGTCATCCCTTTCGCCGACGGCGCCATCGCGCCTGTTTCTCCAGAACCGCCGGTTGTCCCGGCGAGCAGCAGCAGGCCGCCGGCGCACAGCAACGCGCCGGCCACCGCGAGCGTCGCTCCGAGCGACAGCCCGGCACCGGCGCCACCGGCGACCGGTCCGAGCACCATTCCCATGCTGTAACTGATGTTGAAGACCGCGTACACCGTCGCGTACGCGCCGCCGCCATGCCGCTGCGCCACCGTGGCCAGCTCTGGCAAGGCGGGAACGAGAATGAACCCGTAGGCGATCGCGAACACCGTCAACACCGCGCCCGTGCCGACCACCGAGTCCGGGATCAGCAGGCACGGCAGCAGGCCACCGGACGCGACCAGGCCCAACGCGATCAGCCGGACCCGGCGGCACCGATCGGCCAACGCGCCGATGACCGGGCTGGCGGCCCCGTTGGCCAGGGTCGCCACACCGAACACCAGGCCGACCGCGGCCGGACCGGCGCCCTGGTGGTCGGCCAGGTCGAGGGGCAGGATCGGTTCGAGCATGCTCAACGCCGACGCGCCGAGGAACACCGCGATCACCGTCCCGCGCAGCGATCGGTCGGCCAGCAACGTCCGAACTGGCACGCCCTCGGCGTTCGTCGCTGGCGGATCCTTCACCAGCACCATCTGAGTGAGTCCACTGAGGACGGCCACGGCCGCGACGACGAGGAACGGCGTGCGGTAGCCGCCGGCCTGCTCCAGGAAGCCGCCGATCGGCGGGCCGCTGATCAGACCGGCCGACATGCACGCCATCACCACGCCCATGACCTGCCCGAGCCGGCCCTTCTCGGTCACGTCCGCGACCAGTGCGATGCCGGCCGTCCACACCGCTGCCGCGGCCACCCCCTGCAGGAACCTCGCGGTCACCAACAGCGGATACACGTCCGCGAACGCGTACAGCACAGTCGTCGCAGCAAGGCCTACCGACCCGAGCAGCATCGGGATCCGGCGGCCGATCCGGTCGGACATCCGGCCCAGCACCGGAGTGGCGAGCACGAGCCCGACGGCGTACGCGGCGAACAGCAGGCCGATGGCGGTCGACGAGGCTCCCAAGCGGCTGGCGTAACCCGGCAGCACGGGCACGACGACGCTGTACAGCAGGCTGTCCACGAACATCGCCACGCAGACAGCCGCCACGGCGGGTTTCGCGGTCATGCCTGGAGCACGGCCGCCGGGCGGCTGGCGAACTCGGACTCGAACGCCGACAGCACCCGGTCGAGATGGTCGACGGTGTGGGTGGCCATGAAGCTCATCCGCAGCCGGTAGGACGCGGCCGGCGGAACGACCGGGTTCACGTACACACCCTTGCCCAGCAAGCTCTTCCACACGCCGAACGTGTCCAGCAGGTCCTTTGTGGGCACTGGCAGGATCGGCGTGCTGCTGGCACCGACGTCCACACCCATCCGCCGCAGCCCGTCACGGACGTACGTGGCGTTCTCGTGGACGTGATCCACGCGCCACGGCTCCTCTTTCAGAACCCGCAACGCTGCCAGCGCGGCCGCGGTGTTGGCGGGCGACATGCTCGCGCTGAAGATCAAGCTGCGCGCGTGGTGCCTTAGGTAGTGGATGACGTCGGCGTCGCCGATGACCGCGCCGCCGACTGACGCGAGTGACTTGCTGAACGTGACCGTGAGCAGGTCGACCCGGTCGGCCAGGCCGAAGTGCGACTCGGTTCCGCGCCCGTCGGCCAGCACGCCAAGGCCGTGCGCGTCGTCCAGGATGAGTCGCGCGCCGTGCTCGTGGCAGACGCTGAGCAGGTCGGGCAGCGAGCAGATGTCGCCCTCCATCGAGTAGACGCCATCCACCACGACCAACTTGCCGGCGTCCGGCGGGCACGCACGCAGCTGCCGTCGCAACGACTCCGGGTCGTCGTGCCGGAACGTCCGAACCTTGGCGCCGGAGAGCGCCGCCGCGTCGATCGCCGACGCGTGCGCCGCGCGGTCGATCAGGACCACGTCCCCACGCCCGGCCAAGCCGCTCACCGCGCCAAGATTCGCCTGGTAGCCGGTGGAGAACACGAGTGCGTCCTGGCGGCCGCAGAACTCCGCGAGCTCACGCTCCAGCGTCTCGTGCAGCTCCAGGTTGCCGTTGAGGAACCGGGAACCCGTGCAGGACGTGCCGAACTCGTCGATCGCGGCCCGGCTCGCCGCCTTGACCCGCGGATCCGTGGTCAGCCCGAGATAGTTGTTCGAACCGCACATCACCAGGTCCCGGCCCCGGTGCCGGACCTCGGCCCCCTCGTGCCCGTCCAGCACGATGAAGTACGGGTAGAGCCCCGCGGCCATGGCGTCCCTGGCCGCGGTGAAGCTGTGCACCTTCTCGAATATGTCCATTCAAGACCGTCCAATATGGTCAGTTCGGGCATGACGTCGACACCACCGGTGGTGAGTGGTGATTTCCCCCAGAACAAAGATCAAAAGCGGTGGCAGGCATGCCCGGCGACACCGGCGAGCGCTACCGCGTTTCGCTGCTGGCGGACAAATTAGCGGTTCAACCGGCCTTGGTGTTACGTCCGGCCACCAAGGGTGCAATGCGCGGGTTCGGCCGCGGTGTCTCAGTTGGCGACTTTCCCGGCGGAACCGGCATGAATCCGGCCGTCAGGCGCGGTCCAACTGGGGCAGCATTGCCCAAAAGGACGTGACCGTGGTCACATTTACCGAGCGGACAACCCTCTCCGTTAATGCGCGCTGAGCTGCGCGTTTATCGAGTTCCACCGCCGCGGTCGGCCAACTGAGATGTCGTGGTGATCAAGAGCCGGGCGCGGCCGGTGATAGTGCTCGCGGCGAGGGCTGGGGTAGGCTGCCGACGTCCGACCGTCCAGCCGGTTTGGGGACCGTATGCTGCGGGAACGTGTGCTCGACGCCACTGTTCGGCTCATCCTGGCCAAGGGCACGGACGCGGTCCGGCTGGAGGACGTCGCCAGCGAGGCCGGGGTCAGCAAAGGCGGCCTGCTCCACCATTTCCGGAGCAAACAAGCGTTGATCGAAGGTGTTCTCCGCCGGCAGATCGCCATTTTCGAGGCAGTTCTGCCACCATCGAACAGTCCACCCGGATCGTTCACCAAAGCGTGGCTCGACGCAGCCATCCCGCTGACGGAACCGCGGCGCGGCGACCCGTCCGATCAGGTGGCGGTCGCATTGCTCTGCGCGATCAGTGGCGGCTCGGAAACCCTCGACGTGTTACGCGAACACTACGAACAGTGGCAGGAACGATTGGTGACCGACGGTCTGGAACCGGCCACCGCGACACTTGTGCGATTCGCGGTGGACGGCTGGTGGACCAGCCGTATCCTCGGACTCGCGCCGCCGACCGGCGAGCTGTACCAGCGGCTCCGCCAGGACATCGCCGACCTGGTCGAACCGGCATGACCGACATGTCCTGCCTGCCGCGTCTGCCATGCCTGCCGCCATGGCGCCTGGTACGCAAGGCGATGCTCGGCACCGACATCGGCTTTCTCATCTACTGGACGGTGGTGATTGCCGGGATCATCCCACCTTCGCTGGCCTATCAGGACTACCTGAATCCCATTCTCACCGACTGGAACAAGTCGTTCCTCCTGCTCGACGTCCTCGCCAGCCTGACCGGCCTGATCGGCGTCCGCACCCGGCGCCGGGTGCTGGTGGTCGTCTCACTCGTCCTCACCAGCACAGCCGGGCTGCAGGCGGTCAGCTTCTGGTTGCTGCGCGGCGACTTCACCTTGATGTGGTGGCTGCCCAACCTGTGGCTGCTGCTGTTCCCGTTGCCCGCCATCGTCGTCGCCGCCCGGCACCCGTCGCTGCGGTGACGCTCAGGCACGGATCAGGAGGAACACTCCGCCCACCACCAGTGCCAGCACGATCGCCGCCACGCCGTAGATCACCCGGTGCGACCGGAGCACCGGGATGAACCGGTCGAGTGCGTACCGGCCCGGCCCGGTGAGCGCGAGGCTCGCCGCGGCGATCACCAGCAGCAGTTCGAGTTCGATACCGTCCGGCGCGAAATAGCCACCGCCCTTGACGGTGAGCGCGTTGATCATCTCGCCGACGACCGCCGCCGCCGCGAGCGGGGTGAGCAGGCCGAGTGCGATGCCCAGTCCGCCCATCGTCTCGGACAGGCCGGCCACCACCGCCATCGTCTTGCCGGCCGGGTAGCCGGACATCACGAAGTACTCCCCGGTGCCGTCCAGGCCGGCGCCGCCGAAGAAGCCGAACAGCTTCTGCGAGCCGTGGGCGGCCATGCCCAGCCCGACCACGAGGCGCAGCAGGAGCAGACCACTGTTGTAGGCACCCGCGGTGGCCGCGTAACCAGGCACAACACGGGCAGGTGCCGCGGGAACGGAGTTCTCCAGCGAACGGGTAGAAGACATCGAAGAGTCCTTCCTGGTGAAGCTCGAACGAGTCGCGGTCCCTTCTGGTCTGCTGTGGGCAGTTTCGGCTTCGACGGTCCGCAATGGAACCGCTCGTGCGGTGGGGGACAACAACGGTGCGCTCCCGGCCAACCCGCTCGGGCATGCCACCCGGTTCATCTGGCCTTACCGTGGTCGGGTAGCCAGAACGGGCAAAGGAGGCCATGGTGGGCGACAGGGACAAGAAGAAGCGGCTGCCCCGCGCGGTCTACGAGCAGGAGTTGTTCCGGCTGCAGGCCGAGTTGGTGAAGATGCAGGAATGGGTACGGGCCGAAGGCGCGCGCGTAGTGGTCATCTTCGAGGGGCGGGACGCCGCGGGCAAGGGCAGTACCATCAAACGGGTAACCCAGTACCTCAACCCACGGATCGCTCGGATCGCCGCGTTGCCCACGCCGACCGAACGGCAACGGACCCAGTGGTACTTCCAACGGTACATCGAACACCTGCCCGCGGCCGGCGAGATCGTCTTGTTCGACCGCAGCTGGTACAACCGCGCCGGGGTGGAGCGGGTGATGGGTTTCTGCACGCCCGACGAGTATCGCCGGTTCCTGCAGCAGTGTCCCATCTTCGAACGACTGCTGGTGGAGGACGGCATCCTGCTGCGCAAGTACTGGTTCTCGGTGAGCGACAGCGAGCAGCAGAGCCGGTTCGAGTCCCGGCTGAACGACCCGATGCGGCAGTGGAAGCTCTCCCCCATGGATCTTGAGTCGATCACCCGATGGGAGGACTACTCCAGGGCCAAGGACGAGATGCTCGTGCACACCGACATCCCCGAGTCACGCTGGTACGTGGTCGAAAGCGACGACAAGCGCACGGCCCGGCTGAACATGATCTCGCACCTGTTGTCCACCGTCCCGTACCACGAGGTGAAACGCCCCCTGCTGAAGCTGCCGCACCGGCCGGCGTCGAGCGGGTACGTCCGGCCGCCCCGGGCCCAGCAGACCTACGTCCCCGACCACGCCGCGTCCCTCGGCGAGTGACCCGGTCCGGCGTCTGATGTGGATCGGGGCTGGTTCGGCGCCTTGCGTTCATCTTGGCCTGGGTCGCCTTCAGTCGCGAGCGCCACTAGCCTTGACGGCCGGGAACCGACCCCGACCTGAGTGAGGCACGGTGAACGAACAGTCCGGTGACCGGATGATTCCCGACCTCAGTCAGCTTCGCCTGGACGCGTTGTTGCGTGAGCTGTTGGATCGGGCTGCCGAGGTGTTGGAGTCCCAGGACCGGATCCACCGGTTGCTGGACGCGGTGGTGTCCGTCGCGAGTGACCTGTCGTTGCCGGACGTGTTGCGGCGGATCGTGCAGTCGTCGATCGACCTGGTCGGCGCCCGCTACGCCGCGATGGGCGTGCTCGCCCCGGAAGGCACCAGCCTGCAGGAGTTCATCTACATCGGCATCGACGACCAGCAGCGAGACCTGATCGGCGATCTCCCGCACGGCAAGGGCATCCTGGGGCTGCTGATCAAGCACCCCGAGCCGATCCGCATGCCCGACCTGCACGAACACCGGCAGTCGTACGGGTTCCCGCCGAACCACCCGCCGATGAAGTCGTTCCTCGGTGTCCCGGTCCGGGTCCGTGGTGAGGTGTTCGGCAACCTCTACCTGACTGAGAAGAAGAGCGGCAGCGAGTTCACCGACGAGGATCAGACCGTGGTCGTCGCGTTGGCCGCGGCAGCCGGTATCGCGATCGAGAACGCGCGGCTGTTCGAGCAGACCCGTCAGCGCGAGGCGTGGTCGCGCGCGTCGAACGAGCTGACGGGGGCACTGCTGGCCGACCAGACGGCCGCAGGCGCGTTACGACTGGTCGCGCGGCGGGCCGCACAGGTGTCCGGGGCGCCGCTCGTCGCCGTCGCCCTGCCGGACGAGCTGGGCGAACAGCTGGTGTTCGACGTGGTCGACGGCGCGACCGCCACCGAGTTGGCCGACCACCAGGTGCCGATGACGGGCAGCGTCCTCGGCGAGGTGTACCGCAGTGCCGAACCCCGCGTGATCGACGACGGGTGGGGCTCGTCCGAACGGTCACCGCTCGGCTGGGCCGGCGAGGCACCGGTCGCGTTCAAACAACTGGGGTCGACCGTCCTGGCGCCATTGGCAGCCGGCCAACAAGTGCTGGGTGTGCTGGTGGTCACCAAGGCGGCCGGGCAGATCCCGTTCCTCGAACCCGACCTGCGGATGGTGACCACCTTCGCCAGCCACGCCGCACTGGCCATCGAATTCGCGCGGGCCCAAGAGGACCGGCAACGGCTCGCGGTGTTCGAGGACCGCGACCGGATCGCCCGCGACCTGCACGACCAGGTCATCCAGCGACTGTTCGCGATCGGGCTTGGCCTGCAAGGACTGACCCGACTGGTGGTCAAACCAGAGGTCGGCACCCGAGTAGCCGGCTTCGTCGAAGACCTCGACCAGACCATCCGCGAGATCCGGCGCAGCATCTTCTCCCTACAGGAGGCCCCAGGCGGGCCAGTCAGCCTGCGGGGCGAACTGCTGCGGGTGATCCAGGAAGGCGCCGGCGCGCTCGGGTTCGAACCCACAGTCAGCATGGACGGCCCATTGGACAGCCTGGTCCCCGACGACATCCGACCCGACGTACTGGCAACGCTCCGCGAGACGCTGTCGAATGCCGCACGGCACGCCGAGGCAAGCGCGGTCACCATCGCCATCACCGTCGACCGGGACGGGACCGGACTGCGGCTGTCGGTCCGCGACGACGGCAAAGGCATGCCCAGCCAGCCGGAACGCAACAGCGGGCTGGCCAACATCGCCGACCGGGCGACCCACTTGCACGGCACGTGCGCCATCGACAGCGCACCCCACGGCGGGACCACCGTCACGTGGTCGGTCCCGCTGCCGAAATAGCCCGATTCAGTGGCGACCGGCCTGGGTCACTGGGGCCGATAGTCCCTAACGGCGGCACGCGGCGCAGGACACGATGTCAGGCACGGTCTGCACGGGGCCGGATTCCCGGACGAGCGCGGGCTCAGTGCGCTCGTCCGGGTCGGCGAAACGTCCGCAATGGACAGTGCGAACCGGGGTAACGTGCTGGCTGCCGACCGCGAGGAGTGACCATGGCCATCTCCGTGTTCCTGCTCGACGACCACGAGGTGGTCCGCCGTGGGCTGCGCCAGCTCCTGGCGGACGAGCCGGACATCGAGGTGACCGGCGAGGCCGGCACCGCCGCGCAGGCCCTGGCCCGGATCCCGGCGCTGCGCCCGGACGTGGCCATCCTCGACGTCCGCCTGCCCGACGGCGAAGGCACCGCCACCGTCCTCAACCGGCTGCGCGGCGGCGACCACGAAGACCCCCGCTACGCCACCCGCAGACGCGACGAACAACGCTGACGGGTCTCAGTTCCACCGCCGGGTAGCCGTTTCCCGCACCCATTTCGTGGCTGACTTCGCCTGGTCGACGGGCGCCCGGGAGCGTCCGGGACTTTGGACCCTATCCGCTCCGACCGAGCCGCCGCACAGTGGAAACCACACCGGGAGACACGAGACCAAAGGGGGCCGAGGTGGACGCCGCGGGACTGGAGATCCTCAGTGCCGAGGAATGCCTCCGGCTGTTGGACGAGGTCGCGGTCGGCCGGATCGTGTACACCGACCGGGCGCTGCCGGCGATCCAGCCGGTGAACTTCATTGTGGACGGACCGTCGGTGGTGATCCGGACCGCGTCCCGCAGCCGGCTTGCCATCGCCGCGACCGGGGCCGTGGTCGCGTTCGAAGTGGACGAGTTCAGCGACGAGTGGGTCCGCTGTGGATGGAGTGTGGTCGCTGTGGGCATGGCCGCCCAGGTGACCGACGAGCGGGAGTTGGCCGCCGTGCGGCGCCGGGGCTTGGAGCCGTGGGCGCCGGGCGCGCGGGAGTACTACCTGCGCGTCGACATAGCGATCATCTCCGGGCGCAGACTCAAGGCGCGACAACGCGTCTGCGGCCGTTAACGATCGTTCACGGTCGGGCAACCAGGAAGAAACCGGTTCCCGATGCCGGCGATACCGTGGCTGGATGAAGGTCTTCGACATGATCGTGGACGAACGGCGTCGGGTCGCGGATGTGTTGGCTGACCTCACCGCCGAGCAGTTCCAGCGGCGGAGTCTGTGTGCCAAGTGGACTGTGCACGACGTCGCCGCCCACCTGATCACGTACTTACGGTTCGGGCAGGCCAAGCTGTACATCGGCATCGTGGCAACCGCGGCGGACTTCGACCGGATCAACGTGTGGCTGACCCGCCGGGAAGCCCGCCGCCCCAGCCAGGAGATCGTCGAGGTGCTGCGCCGGCGGGCCAGGTCGGGGGTCACCATTCCGCGGTCCGGCTTCGACCCGGTACTCGCCGATCTCCTGCTGCACGACCTGGACATCCGGGTGCCGCTGGGCATTCCCCGCGCGACCCCGGAAGAACGGCTGTGGGTGGCCTTCCACCATCTCACCGCCCGGCCGTCACCCGGCTTCACCATGGGGTCCAGGCTCACCGGCCTGCGCGTGACGGCCACCGACACCGGCTGGACACACGGCGACGGTGCGCCGGTGCGCGGCCGGGCCGAGGCTCTGCTGCTCGCGATCGGTGGCCGCGCTGTGGCCTTCGACGAACTGGCCGGCGACGGCGTGCCGCTGCTGCGTGCGCGGGTGACCACGCCGCCGCCCAAAGCCGGCCCGCTCAGGCGGTTGACGGTCCCACTCGGTGTCCTGCTCAACCCGGCCCCGCCTGAGCGCCGGTCACGCGAGGCGACTCCGGCCTGAACGACTACGCGGCAGTGAGGGAATCCCGCAACGCCACGAAACTGTCGTACTCCGCCTTTTGGTCTACCGGCAACTGGTACGCGACGGCCATCAGTTTCGGCACTGACGGGATCACCGTGAGCCGGAACGTCTGGCCGTCGGTGGTCTTGACCACGAACCGGCCCTGGAGGTCGCGTTTCTTCACCACCGCCCGGTTGGCGTCGGTGATGGTGAACGGGGTGCCCGCGGTCACCGTGCCGTTGTTCTCATCGATTGGGACGATGGTCAGGTCGGTCCGGCCGGACTGGAAGCCGATGACGAAGTTGCTGATCGTCGTTCGGCGGAACACAATGTAGTTCTTCTGCCTGATTTCGGTGGCGTACACCTTGGTGTAGCTTGCGCCGTTCGCGACCACCGAATCGAAGGCGGCGTGGATCCTCGCCTTCAGTTCTTCCTTGTTCGCCACTGCGCTGCTCCTCTCGGTCTGCCCGCAATGTGAGCGAGAACCTACTAGGGTGCTGATCAACTGGATGACGATGGGGCGGACTATGACCGACTGGGGCTCGCTGTCCCATGCCTATGGCGACGCGTCCGACGTACCGGAACTGTTGGCGCGGTTGCGTTCCGGGAACGCCGACGAAGCCGGTCAGGAACTGTGGGCTTCGGTGCTGCACCAGGGCACCTTGTACGACGCGACGCCGCCGGCGATCGTCGAGATCTGTCGCGTTCTGGCGGGGCGGGCCGCTGCCCGGGCCGAGGTCGCGGGCTGGTTGCTGGCCCAGGCAGTCGAGAGTGCCACCGCCTGCCCTGCCGAGGATCCGCTGGCGCTGGCCGTGCTGGCGGCCGCCGAACCGGCCTGGACATGGGCCACCAAAGCGATCACGCGCTCGAAGCAGGCCGCGGTCGCGGCGAACGTGCTGCGGGCGTACCGGCATCGTGCGTCGGAGGCATTGCCGCTCCTCACCGCGGCTGCCGCGCGCTGGCCGAACCGGCCCGAGTTCCTGGTCGCCATCCACGTTCTCGATCCGGACTCCCCGGTGCTGGCACAGCGGTTGGCGGCCGACGACGAGCAGCAGGCGGCGGTCGCCGCGGTGCTGTTGATCAACGCCTTGGGCGGCCCACCGGACAGTCCACTCGGCGAGAAGTTGATCAGCGCGTCCACTCGGGTCCTGGCCAACGGACCGGTGACCGAGCACCTGCCGGACACCCCGGTGAAGTTGATCATGACCGGGATCACCGGCGTCGACCCCCAGTTCACCGAGCCGGAGTTCGCCCACCCACCGACCGCGCCGGAGCCGGCCGCTCGCCTGGTCGGCGCGTTGTTGGACAGCCGGCACCAGCCGACCGCGACTGAAGCCTACGTCGCGCTCAACGACCGCAACCTGGCCCGCAGTCGCGGCGTCGCGGACTGGGCCACCGGGTTGATCGTGGAGCGGATGGACTGGCCTGGCCCGGCGGCGGACGCGATGATGCTGGCCGCGTTCGGGCTCGGGCCGAGGCTGGCCCCGGCCGTTGACCGGATCGCCGCGGTCGACTGGCCGGACGGCAGCATGGCCGGCGGCGCGGCCATGGCCCTGCTGGCCCGCCTGGATCCGGCCCGTGTCGAACAGGTGCCCGACTGGCTGGACCGCGGCTGGGGGCACCCCGACCTGGCCGCGCACACCCAAACACCGCTGAACGACCGGGTGATGACAGCCATCGCCGGCCGGTTGCGGCAGCTCGGTGTGCCGACCTCCGGCCCGGCCACCTCGTCCCGCCCGTGGCACGTCCGCTCGCTCACCGGGACGACGGAAGCATTGCGGAACAACGAGTTCATCGCCTGGCAGGGCGCACTGGCGCGCGGCGGCCGGGCCGCCAACCAGCAGCTGGCCGAGCTACGGTCCGGCTGGCCGGACGACACGGTGGGCCTCGGCCCGACCCGCCGGGCCGACCATCTGCTGGGGCTCGGCGACGAGGACAGCGCACGGGCGTGGCTGATCGACCAGGTGAGCCGGCCCGACCACCGGCTGGACATGGACTGGCTGTGGGCGCGGCCGGCCGATCCGGCGGTCGTCGAAGCTGGCGTCGCGACGCTGTCCACGCTCGATCCCAGTGCCTACTTCCCCAGTGCGGCGATAGCCCTGGCCGGCTGGCTAGCCGCCAACTCCGACTGGGATCCGGCGGCGTTGTTCGCCGCGCGGGCCGGTGAACCGTGGCCGGCGATCGAAATGCTGGGGCTGCGCCGGTACAGCGACCGGTTCACGGCAGACGTCGAAAGCTGGATCGCGCCTGCCGTGCCGACGGTGATCACCGCGTTGGACACTCCCGGACAGTGCCTGGCCGCCGCTCCCCTGCTGCGCCCCGACGAACTGACCGACGGACAAGCCGAAGTGCGGCGCGAACTCCTGGTGCGGTGCGCGACCCGGCTGCCCGACCGGTCGGCTGAAGCCGTGGCGGTGCTGGCAGCCGAACCGGCCACGCTCAATGAGGTCGCCGGCCGGCTCCGGGACTGGCTGGCGGGCGACTCCTTGTTCAGCTCCTTGTCGATCGGGCAGTCCGCCGGTTTCACCGACCAGGAGGTGCGCGACCGCCTACTCCCCCTGGTCGGTTCCTGACTAGTGGCCCAGCAGGTCCTCGATCGTGATGGGAATGTGGCGCACTCGGATACCGGTGGCGTTGTGGATGGCGTTCGCGATCGCGGCGGCCACGCCCACGACGCCGATCTCGCCGAGTCCTTTGGCTCCGACGGGATTGTGCAGGGTGTCCGGGTACTCCACGAAGTGCACGTCGATGTCCGGGATGTCGGCGTTGACCGGGACGAGGTAGCTCGCCAGGTCGCCGTTGGCGAACCGGCCGTTCGCCTCCAACTCCAGGCCTTCGTGCAGCGCCGCGGAGACGCCCCAGATCATCCCGCCGACGATCTGGCTGCGGGCGGTCTTGTCGTTGATGATCCGGCCGGCGTCGTAGACGCCGAGCATGCGGGACACCCGCGCCTCACGGGTCCACTTGTGCACGCGGACCTCGCAGAACTGGGCGCCCCATGAGCTGAACGAGTGCTTGGTCAACTCCTCGCCCGGGGCCGACGAGCCGGTGGCCGAGATCGACGGACGGTTCACCGCCCGAAGCACCTCGCCGAAGGTCATCGAACCGCCGTCCGCGAACAAGCGTCCGTCCGCGTACGAAACCTCCTTGCCCGCGAACGGCGATCCCGGCGAGGACGCCAACGCCAGCAGTTCGTCGATGATCTGGGCCGCGGTGGCCATGATCGCCGTGCCCGCGCTCGCGGTCGCGCTCGACCCGCCGGACAAACCCCCTGGGGGTAGCTCCGAGTCGCCAAGCAAGGGGGTGACCCGCTCCGGCGGGATGTCCAACGATTCCGCGCCGACCAAGGAAAGTACGGTCAGCAGGCCGGTTCCGGGGTCCGCGCCGCCGGTGCCGACCACAGCCGTGTCGTCGTCCCGCAAGGTGATCCGGACCGCCGCCGGGAACCTGATCGCGGGGAACATCGCGGTGGCCATCCCGAGGCCCACCTGCCAGTCGCCGTCCGTGCGGCCGTTCGGCGAACGGTCCGCCCAGCCGAAGCGGGCCGCGCCGATCCGGTAGCAGTCGTCGAGATGCTTGCTCGACCACAGCAGGTCCTTGCCCGGCGGCGCGGTCGAGTTGTTCCGCAGCCGCAGCTCGATCGGATCCATGGCCAGCTTGGCCGCCAGCTCGTCCATCGCGCTCTCCAGCGCGAACGACCCGGGCGCTTCGCCCGGCGCCCGCATGAACGTGGTCCGCGGGATGTTCAGCGGCACGATCTTCTGGCTGATGGCCAGGTTCTCGGTCGCGTACCACTCCCTGGACGTGCCGTGCGAGGTCGGTTCGACGAACGACCGGTCCATCGCCGTGCTGCACCACGAGTCGTGCCGCACCGCGACGAGTGAGCCGCCGGTGGTCGAGCCGAGAGTGATCTTCTGCACGGTCGCGGCGCGGTTCGCGGTCGTGGTGAAGATCTGCTCCCGGGTCAGTACGACCTTCACCGGCTTGCCGAGCACCCTGGCCGCGGCCGCCGCCAGGAAGGCCGCGACGGACGTGCGGCCCTTGCCGCCGAACGCCCCACCCACGAACGGGTTGATCGTGTGCACCGCCGACGATTCGATCTCCAGCGAAGCGGTCAGCTCCGCCACCTGCAGGCTGGCGCCCTGGTTCCCGCTGTACATCGTCAGGCCGTCGGCGTCCCACACCGCGACCGCCGAATGCGGCTCCATGGCGGCGTGGTTCTGCGGGGCGGTGGAGTACGTCGCCTCGACCACCACCGGGCTCGCCGCCAGAGCGTCCTCAATGGACGCCACGCCGTCGGCGAGGACGGCGAAGGTCGCGGGCGTCCCGTCCCTGGCCGCCGGCGCGTCCTCGGCCTCCGCCAGGCCGTCCGCCAGTGACGTCCGGACCGGGCGCCGGGCATACGTGACCTCGACGGTCATCGCCGCGTCCCTGGCCTGCTCGTACGTCTCCGCCACGACCAGGCCGATCGCCTGGCCGTAGTACGTGACTTCCTTGTCCTGTAAGGGAACCCACGTCTCGCCGAGCAGGGGCGTACTCGCCGTCCGCAGGACGAGCGGGTCGAACGGCGAGTAGACGCCGACGACTCCCGGGGCACTCTTGGCGGCCGTGGTGTCCATCGCCAGGATCTCGCCGTGGGCGACCGTGCCGACCACGACGTAGCCGTGCACCAGGCCGGGAAAGTTGTTGTCCGCCCCGTACTTGGCCCGGCCGGTGACCTTCAGTGGGCCGTCCACCCGGCTGGCCATCAACGACTCCCCTCGATCAGCGCGCGGACCACCGTCCGCTTGAGCAACGACACCTTGAAACTGTTGCCGGACAACGGCTTGGCCCCGTCGGCCGCCACGGCGGCGGCATCCTCGAAGGCCTCGACGGTCGCAGGCCCGCCACGCAGGGCGTCCTCGATCGCGGTCAGCCGCCACGGCCTGGTCGCCACGCCACCGACAGCCACCCGGGCGTCGACGACCCGCGAGTCCTGGATGTCCAACGCGACCGCGGCCGAACAGAGCGCGAACTCGTAGGACTGCCTGTCCCGCACCTTCACGTAGGTCGAGCGCCGGGCCCAGTCCAGCCGCGGCACCACGACCTCGGTGATCAACTCGCCCGGCCGCAGGTCGTTCTCCACGTCCGGGGTGTCCCCCGGCAGCCGGTAGAAGTCGGCCAGCCGAACGGTCCGCTGCCCCGAGGCGCTGACCAGCCGGATCTCGGCGTCCAGCGCGACGAGGGCGACCGCGACGTCACTGGCGTGGGTCGCCACGCACGAGTCGCTCGTGCCCAGCACGGCGTGCATCCGGTTGGCACCACTGACAGCCGGGCAGCCACTGCCGGGCGCCCGCTTGTTGCACGGCATGTTCACGTCACGGAAGTAGCCGCACCGAGTGCGCTGCAACAGGTTGCCGCCGATGCTGGCCATGTTCCGCAACTGCTGGGACGCGCTCTGCAGCAGTGCCCGGGAGATGGCGGGGTACACGCCGGGGTGCTGGGCGATGTCGCTCATCCGCTCCAGCGCGCCGATCCGCAGCCCGTCGCCGGTGTCGATGCCACGCAACGGTAAGTCGTTGATGTCCAACACATGTCGCGGCGTCATGACGTTCAGCTTCATCAGGTCGACCAGGGTGGTCCCGCCGGCGAGGAACGTCCCCGGCTGGCCGAGGGCGGCCTCGACGGTGGCGGGCGCGGTCAGGTCAAACGGTCGCATCGGCCCGCCTCACCTGTTGCACCGCGGCGACGATGTTCGGGTACGCGGAGCAGCGGCAGATGTTGCCGGACATGAACTCCCGGACATCGTCGACGCCCTGCTCGACGGCGGCCACCGCGGACATGATCTGGCCGGACGTGCAGAAGCCGCACTGCAGCGCGTCCCGGTCGACGAACGCCTGTTGGACCGGGTGCAGCCGGTCCCCGTCGGCGAGGCCGTCCACCGTCGTCACCGGCCGTTTCACGGTGGCGGCCAGGGTCAGGCACGACAGCACGGGCCGGCCGTCGACGTGCACGGTGCAGGCGCCGCACTGGCCGCGGTCGCAGCCCTTCTTCGGACCGGTGATGTCGAGGCGTTCCCGCAGGCAGTCCAGCAACGTCACGCCGGGCTCGACACTCACGTGTTCGGTCCGGCCGTTGACTTCAAGGGAGATGTCCACTGGTCTCTTCCCTGTTGACCACTTTGGACGTCCAGGTCGGACGTCGTGAGGGGGATGTGGGGGGTGATCATCGGACCCCGGCACTAACCGGAGTCGCTTCCGCTTCAGACGTTAGCGGATTATTATCCGCTTCGCAACAGCCTGCCGTTCGCGGCGAACACCTGCCATTTGTGCACTACATTCGATGGACGAGCCGGGGAGGAGGGGGCGATGACCACGGGGGCGGTGAGCCCGAGGCGCGCGGACACCCGACGCAACCACGAGCGCATTCTCGCGGCGGCGTTGGAGTCACTGACCACCACGGGCGAGATCTCGTTCAACACCATCGCCAAGAACGCCGAAGTGGGCGTGGGCACGGTGTACCGGCACTTCCCCAACCAGGAGGCGCTCGTCCTGGCCGTCTACCGGCGCGAGGTGCGGCACCTGCTGGACATCGTGCCGGCGCTGCTCAAGCGGAACACGCCGGAACAGGCCTTCCGGGAGTGGACCAGGCACCTGGCGCGCTACATGATCACCAAGCACGGCCTGGCCGACGCGTTGCGCACCGCGGCGACATCGCAGGCGGAACTGTTCGCGGCCTCCTACGAAGCCATCCTCGGCGCGGTCAGGACACTGCTGGACGCCAACGTGGCCGCCGGTTCGGTGCGTGCCGACCTGGATCCGTTGACAGTCACCCGCGCACTGGGCGGCATGATGCACTTCAACCCGGGCGGAAACTGGCAGACGGACACCGAAAGCCTGATCGACCTGCTCTGGAAAGGCATGCGCCCCTGAGTACGTGTCGTGTTGTAGCCGACACCCAGTGCTACGCGCATCCGCGTACCTTCAGTGACAACACTGGGCGGACGCGTAACCACCAGCAGGTCGACACGCTGTTCGGATGACCGACAACATCAGACGCTTACCGATCGTGGCCACCTTCGCCGGACTGTTCGTCGCCGCGGTCGGGTTGGTGGTCCAGTGGATCGCCAAACCCGCCGCCTTCGCCGATTTCGGCTTTCCACCCGGCCTGTTCTATGTGGTCGGTGCCGCCGTGCTCGTCTGGCTGGACCGACGGGCCAACTGGTCGCCGATGGCCGCGGTCATATTGGCGCTGTGGATCGTGATCGGCGGTCTCGCCGGCGGCATCCTGCTGCGGAACCTCGCGTCCACCAACGCGGGCACGGTGGCCGGGAACGTCGTGATGGTCGCCGGGCTGGCCGTCACCGCGGTCGCGGGAGTGTTGGCGATCGCGCACAATCGCCGCACCAGGCCGGAATCCGCGCCGCGACCGTTGGACAGGAGCAATCCGCGCAGGCTCGCGGCACTGCTCACGGTCATCGGGCTGGCCGTCGACGCGATCGGCGACGCCGCGCCGGAGGGCCTGAACTGGGACGGGCCAGGACCGGCACTGTTCGCCATCCTCGCCGTTGTGGTGGCGCTCGTGCCTGGACGGGCCATGATCGGGCTGAGCATGCTCCTCTCGTTGACCTTCGTGCTCGCCGCCGTCGCCGAACCCGACTCGGTCAACCGCCTGCTGAACCCGGCGGACGCGTTGCCGTTCGGCGGCGTGGTCGCGCAGATTCTCGGGCTGTCGCTGGCCGTCGTCGCCGGAACCGTCGCCATCGCACCGTTCCGCAGATCGAATGTTGTCAACATCTGAATTTTGTGAGTATCTTGATTTATGGCGACTCGGCACTTGTACGTGATACGGCACGGCACAGCGGACGCGTTCGGTCAGCTGACCGACATCGGGCAGCGGCAGTCGGAACTGGTCGCGGCGCGGTTGGCCGCCCTGCCGGTCGACGCCGTGTGGCATTCGCCCCTGCCCCGGGCAACGCGTTGTGCCCAGATCGTGGGCGAGCACCTGCCGGGTGTCGCCGTACGGAAAGCGGCCGAACTGATCGACCACGTGCCGTACGTGCCGACGGAGATCCCGCCCGCGTGGGCGGGGTTCTTCGACGGGTACGACGCCGCGGAAGCCGCTGCGGGCGCGCGTGTCGCGGACGCGTTGATCGACAGGTTCGCCCGCCCAGCCGAAAGCGAGACCCACGAGGTCCTGATCACCCACGCCTACCCGGTGGCCTGGCTGGTGCGGCACGCGCTCGACGCGCCACCGGTCCGGTGGTTGGGCCTGAACTGCGGCAACACAGCGTTGACAGTGATCGAGTATCGCGACGGCCTGGCGCCGACTCTGTTGCTGTACAACGACATGGGTCACCTCCCGGCGGACCTGCGGAAGCCCTAGCGGCGCAGGACGGCGTGGGCAGCGGTGAGGCGTTGGGCTTCGTCGCGTTCGGAGTGGTCGCCGGACACGTTGTCAGCCCATTCGAGCAGCCGGCGCAGTTTGGTGTCGGCTGCGGTCGTGACGACACGAGGCCTGCCGAGGGCGACTTCACCACTGGTTCCGTCGATGGTGACGAGCGTGCCTTCGCTGATGGCACGTCCACCAACACTGATCGAGGCGTCGGCGACGGTGAGATCAGTTATCCCCACCACAGCAGGCTTTCCCATCGCCCGGGCGACGACCGCGGCGTGGCTGGCCGGCCCGCCGCGGGCGGTGACGATTCCGTTGGCAGCGGCCAGGCCACGCATGTCGAGCGGGGACGTCTCCGGACGTACCAAGATGACCGGGCCGTCGGTGGTCATCCGCACGGCCCTGTCGGCCGTGGTCGCCACCCTGCCGACCGCGACACCGGGGCAGGCGCCCAGTCCTCGGGCTAGGATGTCGGCGCTCCCGGCTATGCGGGGTGTGCGGACGTGCTGGAGATGCTGCGGCGACACCCTGAGCAGCGCTTCGTCACGTCCGATCACGCCCTCGTCGGCGAGGTCGGTCGCGACGCGGACAGCGGCAGCACCGACGAACCGGCCCGGCCGGACCTGCAACATCCACAACTCGCCGGCCTCAAAGGTGAACTCCACGTAGCACGCGTCGCGGTAGTGCCCCTCGACCCGGCTCAACGCGTCGACGAGACCGGCCCACACGGTCGGTTCCCGGTCGGCGAGTTCGAGCAGGGGCCGGGTCAGCGTGTTGCCGGAGACCACGTCCTCACCTTGATGTCCAAAAAGGACGTCGCCGAACGGGACCGGGTCACCGGTATTGGGGTCGCGGCTGAACGCGACCCCGGTGCCGCTGTGGTCGTCGCGGTTTCCGTACACCATCGTTTGCACGATCGCGGCTGTGCCGAGGGTGTGCGGGATGTCATGCAGTTCGCGGTAGGTACGCGCGCGTGGCGTGTCCCAAGACGAGAACACGGCCATCACCGCCGACGCCAAGCCGGCTGCGGGGTCGAGGTTGAGGATCGTGTTCATCATGCCAGGCATCGACACGCTCGCCCCTGAGCGAACAGACACCTCCAACGATCCGAGCTCCGTACTGGCTGACGCGAGTTCGTCGTCAAGTCCGTCGGGAAGACGCCCGTCACGCAGGAAAGCGCGACAGGCGTCCGTGGTGACGACGAACCCAGTGGGCACCGGCAGCCCGAGGCGTTGCAGCACCACGAGTCCGTGTGCCTTGCTGCCCAGCAGCTCCGCGGTCTCGTCGAGCTGAGCGGACAGCGGGCGAATCCACTTCATCGCGGAATCCCCAGTGTGGCAAGCAGATCTTCGTGCATCTCGGCCCACACGGTGTGGTACGACGCGGTGCCGTCGGCCACGTACTCCAACTCGCCGGAGATGGCGCGATCGAGGGCTTCGCTGAGACGGACCCGGTAACGGCCGAATCGAGGCAGCGCCGCGGACAGTTCGGCGCCAACGACGGCGGCACGCTGGTCGAACTCGGCGAACCGGTTGAGGACGAGGGCGTCGTAGGACCGATCGCGGTGGTCGTTGACGGTCATGACGCCGTCGACGGTCCGGAGTTGCCATGCCGTGCAGAGGTCCAGCAGTTCCGGGTTGAGCACGAGAAAGCTGTCGAACGCAGCTTTCACGGCGGTACGGGCGTTCGCCGACTCCAGCTCGTCGGTGATCCGCTGGGCGTCCACGACCCGGCCGGCGTCCGTCAGACTCCACCCGCCGAACGGGCCAGGCAGGTGGTTGACGAGACCGGCGACCGCGAGATCGATCAGCTCGGACTCCACATCGGATTCGGTGAGAACGGTGGCCGCGGCCAGGCGGGCGAGACCGGCGGTGCCGCCGCAGCGCAAGGCGTGGAGTACCACCAGGTTGGCGTCGGTCGCGCGGATCACCTCTTGCCTCGCCATGCGTTCGAAGTGTCGGCGGTGGACGCCGCATAGGCGGCGCCTCGCCCGTGGGCTCGGGCGACGATCACGCCGTCCTGAACGCGCACAGCGGCCTCGGTCTCGTCATCGAAGTCCGTCAGGCCGATCGCCGACACGGTCCGGGCGTCATCGTCGAAAACCAGTCGAACGCGTTGCCAGACCTCGGGTTCGAACACGCGCCGCAGGCAGCTGGTGAGGTCGACGACTCTGAGCCGGACGAGGCGACCTGTCTCGGCGGGATCGTTCGTGACGATCACCACCGTCACCTGTTCGCCGGGCCGAGCGGACCGGACGGCTTCCTCAGCGGCGGCAACGCGACCGGCCCCCAGTACCGTGACCAGACCGTCGGCGCCGAAGTCGACCTCATCCCCGCCGATCTCATCCGCAAGTCCCGTGGGCGGATCCCATGTGTCCTCGCAGGGTTGCGCGGGGGTGATGTACGGCAGATACGCCGGCGCCCACGTGTCAGCGAGGTCGATCCCGGCCAGGTGTTCACACGCGCGCGCCAGGTCGAACGGGTCGCCGAAGCCTGGCGCGGCCTCGGCCAGATGGCTCGAACCGTCCAGCATGGTCAGCACCAGCTCAGCCAGTCGTACGCGCCGCACCGCACGAGCCGGTTCGCACGACTCCAGCGCGATGGCGAGCAACAACGCCTCCAGCCGGGCAATCTCCGCCAGCACAGCTCGTCCATGCTCGTCATCAAGCACGCCGACCAGCGAGCGCAGTTGCAGGCGCCCTCCGGAAGCCGTGTCGTCGGCCATGGGCAGGCGTTCCAGCCAGGCCCGGGCGAACACGCCCAGCGCGTCGTCCAGCGACACCGGCGGCGTCGGCTCATCGACGGTGATGTTCTCGACCATGTCGATCAGCACCGCCAGATACAGCGCGCGCTTGCTCGGGAAGTTCGAGTACACCGCCCCGCGGGTCAGCTCGGCCCGGTCGGCGATTCGATCGACCTTGGCCAACGTGTAGCCGTACTCGGTGAACTCGTCCTTCGCCGCGGCCAGCACGGACCTGCGGGTGCGTTCCTGCTGCTGCACCCGAGTCAGTCGAACCATCCCCTGCTCCTTCCCTCGACGTTCGGCATTAGGATACTCTCAAAATCCAGATGTTGTGAACATCCGAATGAGAGGTGACCCGTGCACGGGTTCGAGACCGAGGGACTGGCCAGAAAGTTCGGCAAGGTCACCGCGCTCGACGGAGTCAGCCTGGCCGTCCCGCGCGGGCAGGTGCTCGGCCTGCTGGGGCCCAACGGGGCCGGCAAAACCACCTTGATCCGCATCCTGGCGACGCTGCTGCGCCCCGACCGCGGCCGGGCCTCCGTCGCCGGCTTCGACGTGGCCCGCCAGCCGGCACAGGTGCGGCGGCGGATCGCCCTGTCCGGCCAGCACACCAGCGTGGACGAGGAGCTGACCGGGCTGGCGAACCTGGTCATGATCGGCCAGTTGCTCGACCTGCCCCGACGGCAGGCCAGCCAGCGCGCCGCCGACCTGCTGGCCCAGTTCGGGCTGCAGGACGCGGCGACCCGACCGGTGGCCGGCTACTCCGGTGGCATGCGCCGACGCCTCGACCTGGCCGCGAGCATGGTCGGCCACCCCGAAGTGGTCTTCCTCGACGAGCCTTCGGTGGGACTGGATCCCGGCAAACGCGACGAGCTGTGGCAGATGATCCGCGGCCTCAGCGCCGACGGCGTCACCGTCCTGCTGACCACCCAGTACCTCGAAGAGGCCGACGCGCTCGCCGACGCCGTCGCCGTCATCGACCACGGCCAAGTCATCGCCGCCGGTACTCCCGCGGACCTGAAACGCCAGGTCGGCGGGCACACCATCACCGTACGCCTGAACAACCCCGCCGACACCGACGCGGCCGCCGCCATCCTGGCCGATGTCGCCGACCGCACCCCGGAACGCGCCACGCGCCACGAACTCGTCGTGCCCGTGCACGGTGACGAGGACTTCTTCGAGATCACCGCACGGCTGCGCGAACACCGGATCGGCGTCTCCGAACTGTCCCTGCGTCTGCCAAGCCTGGACGAGGTCTTCCTCGCCCTGACCGGAGCACCCACCACCGAACCGACAAAGGCCGCCTGATGACCGCCGTTCCGATGACCACCACCGCCACCCGACCACTCGGCTGGCTGCGGCACAGCCTCGTACTGGCCCGCCGCAGCCTCGCCAAAACCACCCGCAACCCCGGCCCGATCATCAACGGGGTCGTGACACCCGCCCTGTTCATGGTGCTTTTCCTGTACCTGTTCGGCGGGTCGGTGGCCGGCTCCACCACCGGCTACCTGCAGTACCTCTTCCCCGGCATCCTGGTCATGGGCGCCGGCCTCGCCGGGATGGTCTCGACCGGCACGAACATCAACATCGACCTCAAGAACGGCGTCACCGACCGGTTCCGCAGCCTGCCCATCAGCCGCCTCGCACCCCTGCTCGGCTCGGTGCTCGCCGACATCGTCCGCTACCTGATCGCCGTCGCGGTCCTCTTCGGCCTCGGCGCCCTCCTCGGCTTCGACGGCGCCGGCAGCTTCGCCGCCACCCTCGCCGCGGCCGGCCTGGCCATCGGGTTCGGCTTCTGCCTCAGCTGGGTCACCGTGTTCGTCGGCGTCCTGGTCAAGAACGCCAACACCGTCCTCGCGATCAGCTTCATCAGCTTCCTGCCCCTGCAACTCGGCACCAGCCTCGCCGCCCCGGTCGCGACCCTCCCGGGCTGGCTCCGAAACTGGGCCGAGATCAACCCGATCACCCACGTCATGGACGCCTGCCGCGCCCTACTCACCGACACCCCGGTCGGCGACACCGTCACCACCACGCTCATCTGGTGCGCCGCCCTCTTCGTCGTCTTCTGCCCCCTGGCCGTCCGCGCCTACAGCCGTCAACAATGACCGACCGTCGCATGGGTGGCGATGCCGCAGATCGTCGTGTCCCGCATGAGATTCGACAAGGTCAGCAATGCGGCGATCTCGTCGTCGAGCCCGGTCGCCGTCGTCCAATGGAGCGCACAGGGGCTGGTCGCCGGAGCGCGATCCTTGATACCCAAGGCGATGCGCAGTGTGCAGGCGTCGAGGGCGAGTTCGTGGTCGAAGCCGTGCCGTGACAGTTCGGCCTCGGCGGTGTCGCGGATGGCTCTCGGAACCTTGTGGATCAGTTCGAGTTGGGCGTCGCGGATCTCCACGGCTCTTCGGTACAACAGCAACTCCATGGTCCTGAAGGCGAGAACGGACAGTGGGTGCGGTGGCGGGGAGAGAACCGTGCCTGGTACGGCGTTGGTGAGGGTGGTCCAGAGGTCACGGAGGCGGTGGTAGGCCACGTGCCTGCGGATGAGAGCACCGAGGCGACCAGTCAGCGGAACGAGCGCGCTGAGTGCGCCGAGCAGGAGAAATACCTGCTCGGTCAGGCTGAACACCATGTGGTAGACCGGGTCGGCTATCGGATCGGCACCGAACCCTTGTCGCAGCGTGGCCCAGACGCGGTTGACGACATAGGGGATCGCGACCGCGACTGCCAGCCACAACAGCAACAAAGCTGTGCGCAACGGGCCGCGCGATGCCGATCGCCAATGCCGCACCAGAAACGACAGCGCAAGGCACAGTCCGACGCCAAGAGAGACGTGGAAGAGCAACATGTAGGCGACGACCCGGATGTCTCCGCCTTGCCAGACACCGAAGTCCGGCCGATCGAACCGCCGCGGGACGGCGATGAACAACGCGACCATGCACACCGCGACCACGGCAGCCACAGCCTTGCTGTGGCGTAGCGGTGTGCGCCGGGGGCGGCTGGCGCCGGTCACCGCCGACGTGAACTGGACCGCCGTGATGATCACAAGTAACCCGACCAGGTGGCTGAGCAGGATCGACAGGTCGGGTACGCCGATGCCGGCGTCCGTTGTTCGACGGACTGCCGGGTGCATCAGCGTCGCGGACGCGGCGACGAACATCAGGAGCATGGTGATCAACCGCTGCTGCCGACTCTGCCACAGCGCGGGCAGCCGCCAGAGCACGACCAGCCACAGCAAGGACAACACCACAGTCAGGGTCACTGGGTGCCTCGCCTCGGCAGGCCGAATGCGATGGTGAGCTTGCCGAGCGCCCCGTAGGGCAGTGCCGTGCCCGGCGACCAGCCCGCTTCCTCGAGGATGAGCGCCGCGACCATCTCGGCTTCCTGTTCCTGCGGCGTCGAGTAACGCGATCTCAGCAGGACCTGTCGTACCTTCTCCGGATCGAGATGACTGAACAACGCGGTGAGATCGGCAGAACCGTCATGGAGCGAGTGATCGCACAGCAGGTGCCCGATCTCGTGCAGGATGATGTTCTGTTGATGCAGTGCGCTGGCGCCCTTCGCGTAGAACACGTAGTCGGTGTCAGGCAACGCGATCCACATTCCGCATGGCAGATCAGGCGCCGCGGCCAGCGGCAACGGCCGCAAACGCAGCTTCCGCCCGCGACTGCGCGACACCCGCGTGCACAGTTCGTGGACGGAGAACGGGCGTGGCACCTCGAAGCCCGACAGCCTTGCTCTACAGGTACGACGCAGTTGTCGCCACCGCGGACTGCCGTTACTCATCGTCTTGCGCCGAGGGCAGCCCTTCGATGGCCCTGGTGTGCTCGATCACCCCCATGATCGCCTTGAGCCCGGCCGGAGACAGGTCCGCGGTGCGCAACGCGACCATCCGGACCGATTGGTCCCGCAACGCGACCATGAGTTCCAGTTCCGCGTCGACATCCGACACGTCCTCCTCCAGGAAGTACGACGGCCGCACCCCGAAGAACCTGGCCAGCGCCTCAAGGTGCCGCTTGGTCGGATTGTCCCGCAAACCCTTGCGCAACTGCCAGACGTACGTGTGGGAGATGGTCACCCCCTCCGCACGGATCGCCGCCGCCACCTCGTCGTAGCTGTACTCCCTGCGGCCGGTCGGGTGCACCGTGCGGAACAGCCGGTCAAGCCGGTCGGCCAGGGTCGCGGGTTCGGGTAGCTCGGGCACGCTTTCATCCTAGTTGACACAGAACCTCTCCGCGTCAGCTGTTGACAGCGCGAGCCCCGATGGTAGTCTCCGAACGTAAACTGAAGTTTACATGATCAGAATTGTCATAAACTGAAGTTCGGGGTAGAACGCGCGACGACGCGTGCGGTAACCGGGGGTCGGGGGATCCTTTGATGGGACGACTGCGCACTGCCTGGCGCGTTCTTCGTGAAGGTCGACACTGCGAGAATCCACATAGGAGACATGATCGTTCATGCGCAGAGGCCCGCGAGTTTTCGTACTCAGCATAGGTTGTCTCTGGCTCGCCGCCGGTGGCGCACTGGCCGCCGCCGACCAGCCCAGAGCCCAGAAAGTCGATCCCGCCCAGACAACCCTCGTCGAGGACTTCGCCTACCCGGGGGCCGGCGAAATCCTCGCCCGCCGGGGGATCACGCTCGTCAAAGGTGATGGCCACCTCCTACTGGTTGCCTGTGGCCAGCCCGGCTTGATCGAAGTCATGAGTACCGACGTCCCGCACGACACGGATCCTGACGCACTGCACTACTGCTTCAAGGCGTCTGTGCCCTTCGGGGATCTCACCCTCACCATCCCGAACGCCTATCAGGTCAAAGGCGACGACCACTCGGTCACGGCCACCGTGACAGTGCAGAACCAGACCAGCACGGTCCCCATCGACAAGAACACCTGGACCGGCATCGGTATCTCATCCGGCCCTGATCCGGCCACCCTCCTGCGGTTGACGGCGAAACCATGAACGCAAAACCTTTGCGCGCGGCGGTGGTTTACGCGTTGGCCGCGATCGTTGTGTTCTGCCAGTTGAGCATCGGGCCGTCGGCAACGGCAGATCCTGCCGCACCACCGGTGAGTGAGCGCGCGCAGGTGTTCGACGCGGTCCAGAACGGGGGCCGGGCGACGTCGGGTGCGGCCGCGATCGCGTTGTGCGGTTCGGATGCCGACGTGCGGGCGTTCCTGTCCACCGGGCTGGCCCGAGCGCGTGCCATCGACGATCGGATCGCGGCGCAGCGCTTGCTGACCGACGGCGGCCCGCTGGTGAAGTCAGCCGCCAACCGGGCGTTGTCCGGGTCGGCCGACGATGTGCGGACGTTCGTGGCCGGCGGCTGGCAACAGCCGTGGCACATCGACCTGCGGATCACGGTCCAGCGGATCCTGTCGGCCGCGACTGGCCCGACGGTCCGGGACAGAGCCAACCAGGCGCTCAACGGCACCGAGAACGACCTGCTGGCGTTCTTGGGCACGGGGTGGCCGCAGGCGCAGGCCGCCGACGACCGGATCGCGGTGCAGCGGATCCTCACCACCGGCGGGCCTGAGGTGCGCGCGGCCGCCAACCGGGCGTTGTCCGGGTCGATCGAGGACGTGCGGGAGTTTCTGCGCACCGGCTACCAGATCGCGGCACAGCGCGATCAGGAGACGCTGACCGTGGCGCAGTTGGCCGATCTGGCGAGCCAGGCCGAACAACGATCAGCAGTGCAGACTCAGGCCGCCAAGGAGGCGGCCGACCAAGCGGTCGCCGCCGCGGCCACCGCCAAGGACGCCGCGCAACGTGCCGCCGCGGAGACCCAGGCGGCCGGCAACTCCGCCGCGCAAGCAGCCGACGCGGCCGCTCGGGCCGCTGACGCCGCCAACCGGGCCGCTGATGCCGCGCAGACCGCGATCGACGCCGCGCAGGCTGCCAATGACGCCGCACGGGAGGCAGCGAACGCGGCCAGCCAAGCCGCGTGGGCCGCGGCCATGGCCGGCAAGGCCGCCGCCGAGGCGCAGAACGCCGCGGCTGGCGTTGCCCGTGGTGCGGTCCAGGCCGAGGAGGCCAACCGGGCCGCGCAGAACGCGCGAGATGCCGCCGCTGGGGCGCGTAACGCCTACGTGGCGCTCACCCGTGCGCTCGAAGCACTCGACGCGGCCCTCGTGGCGATCCGAAGTGCGGCGGGCGCTGCCGCCGACGCCGCCGCAGCCGCGGCTGCCTCACGCGACGCCGGCGATTGGGCACAGCGGGCCGGGGCCGACGCGGACAGGGCGAACGCGGCCGCCGCGCGGGCGCAGGCCAACGCCGACGAGGCCGTGCGGGCGGCCAACGCCGCCCAGGCGATCGCCAACGAGGCGCGCGGCTACGCCGACCAGGCCCGCCAGGCCGCTGCTGACGCCGCCGCGCACGCCGACGCCGCGGCCAAGGCGGCCGAGGACGCGGCGAAAGCGGGCTATGAGGCGGCCCAGGCCGCCCAACGCAGCCAAGCCGCCGCTGACGCCGCCACCGAGTCCGCTCGTGAGGCTGACGCTGCCTACCAGCAGGCGAGTAACACCGCTGGGACCGCTCGCAAGGCCGACGCCGAACGCCTTGCCGCGCAGTCCAGCCAGGCGTCCCGGGAAGCCCGCGACGCTCGACAGGCGGAACTGGACAAGCAAGCCGACGTGAGGTGGCAGCCCGGCCAGGGCACCGTCTTCGACGCCGGCACCCAACACCTGCTCGTCGAGGCACAAGACCCGGCCACACCCGCCGATGTCGCACGGGCCGACGGCCGCAAAGCCGCGCTACAACTGTGGCGCACCGCGGGACCGTGGGTGAAAGCCGCCGCCGGCTCGGCCCTCGTCGGAATGGACGCCGACGTCACGGCGTTCGTGTCCACGCGTCTGGTCATCGCCGTCGAGCAGGACGACCGGGCCAGCGTGGCCACCATCGCCGACACCACGGCCATCCCCCGGCAGCACGACGCCGCGGTGGCGGCGTTGGCCGGAACCTATGCCGTGGTCAAGGAGTTCCTGCGAACCCGGTGGTATCCCGGCAAGGACACCGACGACCGCGTCGCCGTGCAGCGCATCCTCACCGCCGGCGGCCCAGCCACCAAGGCCGCGGCCAACCAGGCGTTGTCCGGCACCATCGACGACGTCCGGGCGTTCCTCGCCAGCGGCCAGTACCAAGCCGCTGCCGCCGACGACCGCATCGCCGCCCAACAAGTCCTCACCACCGGCGGCCCCGAGGTGCGCGCCGCCGCCAACGCCGCCCTTGACGGGCCCGCCGGCTACGCTCGGCAATTCGTCCAAATTGGACAGTTCAAGGCCGCGCAACGTGACGCCGACACCGCCTCCCACACCGCCCAGATCGCCGCCTACCTCGCCAACGCCGCCAACTCCGCGGCACTGGCCTGGCAGAACGCGGACAAAGCCCAACAGTCCGCCGCGATCGCCCGCGGTGCCGCCGCCGAGGCCGCCAACTGGGCCGCCCAAGCCCAACAATCGGCGGACCAGGCCCGAAACTACGCCAATGAGGCCGCCAACTCCGCGGCGCAAGCCCAGCAATCAGCCGATCAGGCCCAGCAATCCGCCAACACCGCGCGGGACGCGGCCACCGCGGCCCAGCACGACGCGGCGGCGGCCGCGCAGTCAGCGGCTCGCGCTGACGCCTCGGCGGCTCAAGCCAACAGCTATGCCACCGCAGCCCAAGCAGCGGCCGACCAAGCGCGGGCCGATGCGCTGGCAGCCAACAAAAGCGCTGAGGAAGCGGAGCAGGCCGCAAAGGACGCGTTGACAACCGCCATCGCCAGGCAGCAACGAGAAGACGAACTGCGGCGCCAAGCCGGCGGCGGTGGCGCCGGTGTCGTAGGCGGCCTGGACTGCCCACCCACCTGCGTCCCGCCGGACCAGCAGGTCCCACCCAACCCCGCCTGGTCGCAAGCTCTTGGCTTCATGATGAACGAAATGGTCAACAATCCAAAAAGTGCCACAACCTCGGTCATCAGCGACCTGAACAAATGTAGCCGCTTTGCCCCAATTGGCTGCAAACTGTCCGCGTATGGGATGTTCTTCACCTACGAGAAGCCGAACGGCCCATGGGACCAAAAATCCAAACTGCAGCAGATTCTGAGGGACAACGGAATTGATGACATCTATTTTCCGATCCCGGGCACGAACGAGGAGCTGAGCTATGACTTCTGGTCCAACCTGCACTACGGGTACGAAGGCATCGCGGCCGGCTTCTCCCCGGTAGAGCTCACGACGGCGACGGAGTTGACCCCGCTCCTCGGCCACATCGGCGGCAGCAAGGCCGCGGCGATCCGTGCGGGGATACGGTTGCGGCAGCTTTATCCCAACGAAAACTTTCTCAACAATCCCGACATCATCCTTCAGGTCATCAAGGACCACCGGGACATCTTCCGTCAACGGCAGTCCAACAATGAGCCTCCCTATCTCCGGCGCGTTCGTGAAAGGCATTGACGTGATATCGGACATTGTGGCAACGCGTTCGCGTCCCGCGCGGATCGCTGGACTGGCCGCGGCGGTTGTGGCCGCTGGAATGTTGGTTGCCGTGCCGAGCGCGGCGGTCAGTGGGGGCACTGCGGTGCCGGACGGGTCGTACCGGTTCGCGGTGAAGCTGAACGCCGGTGAGGACGCCGGGTGCAGCGGCGCGTTGGTCGACCCGCAATGGGTGATCACCGCGGCCAGTTGCTTCGCCGGCAACGCCGGGCACAACGGTGCCCCCGCGGTGGCCACCACGGCCACCGTCGGCCGGACCCGACTGGACCACACCGACGGGCACATCGTGTCTGTTGTGGACCTTCTGTTCCGCGCGGACCGCAATGTGGTTTTGGCGAGACTGGCCACGCCGGTCACCGACGTACCACCGGTGGCGATCTCGACGGCGGCCCCGACTGTGGGGGAGGCGCTGACGGTCGCTGGTTATGGCCGTACCGCTACCGAATGGGTGCCCAACCAACTGCACAGCGCGGCCGTGTCGGTCCAGGCCACCGCCGATACCACGGTGGCGGTCGCGGCGCCGGGCACGGCGACCACATGCAAGGGCGACGCCGGCGGGCCCACGATCCGGGACCGCAACGGCACAGCCGAACTGGTCGCCATCCACCACACGTCCTGGCAGAACGGGTGCCTGGACTCGACCGAGACCCGGCAGGGCGCCACCGAGACCCGCCTGGACACCATCGCGGACTGGGTGTCCCAGCAGGTGCGCGGCGACGCCTACACCCCGCTGGCCAACCAGCGGCGGCTGCTGGACACCCGCACCGCGACCGGCGGTCACCAGAAGGCGTTGAGCGCGGGCGAGATCGTGGCCGTGCCGATCCCGGACCTGCCCGCCGAGGCCAGTGCGGTGGTGGTGAACCTGGCCGGTGTCGGCGCCACGGTGCCGACGTTCCTCACCGCGTTCGGCGACACCGCTCCCCCGACCTCCAATCTCAACCTCCTCTCCGGTCGGGCGGCAGCCGTCATGGCCACCGTTCCGGTCGCCGCCGACCGGGTCATCCGGGTCCGCAACAACCACGGCGACGTCGACGTGATCATGGATCTGCTGGGCTACTACAGCGCGTCCGGCAACTCCACCTACGTTCCCCGCGACACGCCCCAACTGGCGTTGGACACCCGAACGGGTCTGGGCGGTCACCTCGGGCCATTGCAGGGCGGGGAAACGGCGATCCTGCCGGTCCGTGGGGTCAACGGGATACCGGCCAACGCCACGGCGGTCGCGGTGAACGTCACCGCGACGCAACCCACCGGCTTCACCCACGTGGACGTGTTCGCCAAGGACCACACCGAGGCGTCCACTCTGAACGTGGTGCCCGGGGAGGATCGGGCCAACCAGGCGGTGGTGGCCGTCGGGGACGACGGCGCGGTTCGGATCTTCAACCATGTCGGGCAGACCCACCTGATCGTCGCCGTGCTCGGCTGGTTCGTGCCCGGGGACGCCGGCAGCCGGTACACGGCGCTGCGGACCGGCGTCAGAATGACCGACACCCGGGACAGGCACAGTCCGCTCACCCCGGGCGCGGTCATGACCGTGCCGAACTTCTTCATCCCACGCCGGGCGGTCGCCGCGGAGCTGAACATCACCGCGATCACCCCGACCGCCAACACCTACCTGACCGTGTGGGCACCCGGCGGAACCGTCCCCGCTGACGCACCCGCACTCAACGCGACCGCGAACGACATCACCGACAACTCCGCCACCACCCGGGTGGCGCCGCTCGGCCAGGTCAACATCCAGAACCACGTCGGCACCGTCGACGTGGTCGTCGACCTGCAGGGCTACTACGCCCGGTGATCGACGCCCCACCCGTCGCGACAAACATGATCTGGTTCGAACGCCCCGACAGGTCGACAATGAGGCGGACAGTTCCGGGATGGAGGATCGCCATGATCGGATGGGTGTTGCGGATCGTTGTCGCGGCCGCGCTGCTGGGGTCGGCCGGGGTGCACTACTTCCTGTGGACACAGGGGTATTCGGGCATTGTCAGCGCGTTGTTCCTGCTGAACGCGATCGGTGGGGTGGTGCTCGCGATCGCGGTGCTGCTGTGGCGGCACTGGTTGCCGCCGTTGGGCGCGATCGGGTTCGGGGTGTTGACCCTCGGCTCGTACGTTCTCGCTGCGACAATCGGTTTCCTCGGGCAACATGACCAGTTCAACAGCCAGCCCGAGTACTGGGGGGTGATCACCGACGCGGTGTGCGTCCTTGGTGGTGTCGCCCTGCTGCTCATCCCGAACCGGAACAGCACACTGTCCAATGTCAACTGATCGACGGCAGGAGAACCGCATGCGTGTCACCCGGGTCACGGCCAACCTTCGGGTGGCCGACGTCGATGCGGCCAAGGGCTTCTACACCGACTATCTCGGGTTGAGCACCGAGGAGTTCAACATGGGGTGGGTGGCGCGCTACACGTCGCCTGACACCGGGGCCAACGTCCAGCTCGTCACGCAGGACGCGACCGCGCCCGAATCGCCGGTCATCTCCGTGCACACCGACGACGTGGACGGCGCGTACGAGGAAGCCCAGCGACTCGGTCTGGAGATCGTGCAGCCGATCGCGACCGAGGAGTGGGGGGTGCGTCGGTTCTTGGTGCGGGCACCGGACGGCAACGTGATCAATATCGTGCGCCATCGGGAGTGACCACCGGCGGGCGCAGCTGGCGGGTGCGTTCGTCGGCCAGTACCTCCTCGTGGCCCGCCGCCACCGCGTCCAGCACCAGCCCGGCGACGTACTCGGGCCGGTGCTTGGGCACGTCGAAGCCCTCGGCCAGGCCGGTGTCGATGAAGCCGGAGTGCACGCCCACCACGAGCGTGCCCTGGTCGGCCAGTTCCATCCGGACCGAGTTGGTCATCGACCACGCGGCCGCCTTGGTGGCGCTGGCCGACCCGAGGCCGGGGGCGCTGAAGAACGAGATGATGGACAGCACGTTCACCAGCGCGCCGCCGCCGTTCGCGGCCAGGATCGGCGCGAACGCCCGGCACATGGCCAACGGGCCGAAGTAGTTCGTCTCCATCTCCAGCCGGGCCACATCCATGGTCGGCGCGGACAACATCGGGGTCAGGCTCGCGATCCCGGCGTTGTTGATCAGCAGGGTCACGTCCTGGTACGTCTCGGCCGCGCGCGCCACATCGGCGGGGTTCGTGATGTCGAGCCCGGTGGCGCGGCTGGTGGCGTACACGCGTGCGCCTCGTTCGGCCAACATGGTGGCGAACGCCTTGCCGAGACCTCGGTTCGCGCCCGTGACCAGCGCGACAGCACCTTCGATTCGCATGCCCCGAGCCTGACCCATCGAACTCGCCGGGACAGAGAGCCCCTTGACACCGGTACTGACAGCACCCGGCACGACCGGCCCGCGACCGGCAGACTGGTGGTATGCCGTCCGTCCGCCGCCAGGAGCTCGCCGCGTTCCTGCGCACCCGCCGGGCCCGGCTGACCCCGGCCGACCTGGGCCTCCCGGCCGGCGCCGGCCGCCGCACGCCCGGCCTGCGCCGCGAGGAGGTCGCGCTGCTGTCCGGTGTCGGCCTGACCTGGTACACGTGGCTTGAGCAGGGCCGGCCGATCAACGCGAGCGTGCAGATCCTGGACGCCGTCGCCCGCACTCTCCGGCTCGACCACGCCGAACGCGCCCATCTGTACCGCCTCGCCGAGGTCCCGTCGCTGCCCGAACCGGCCCAGGACGTGCCCGAGGTGCAGGAGATCCTCGACAACCTGGCACTCCCGGCGTGCGTGCTCAACGCCCGCTACGACGTCCTCGCCTGGAACGCCCCGTACGCCGTGTTGTGGGCACGTACCCTCTCGGCGCCGTTGGCGGAACGGAACATTCTGTGGCAGTCGTTCATGATTCCGCCGTGTTGCACCCCGTTCGCCCAGGACCGCGAGCTTGAACTGCGGGACATGGTGTCGACGTTCCGTGCCGGGTACGGCCGGCGGACGGGTGATCCGGACTGGACCGACCTGATCGGCCGGTTGTCCTTGGCCAGCAAGGAGTTCCGGGACATGTGGGCGGCCCAGGACGTGCGGGCGCCGACCAGCCGGGTGAAGGTGTACCGGCACGCGTCCGCCGGCGACTTCGGCCTGACCGTGACCGGGTTCGACCTCGCCGACCTGCGGATGACCGTGTACACCCCGGCCGACGACGAAAGCCGCGAGCGAGTCGCCTGGCTCCTGGACCACCCGGACGCACCGCCCGCCGACCACACCCACCCGTAGGTCCTCAGTGACAGGTCGGCTGGAAGGGCAGGTCCGGCAGATACCGGTCCCACAGGTCCTTGGTGACGTGGATCCGGTCGCACAAGCTCGCCGTCACGTTGTCCACGTTGAGGTCCAGCCGTTGGATGAGGCCGTTGTCGAAGGCGGCGGCGAGGGTGCCGTCCTGGGCGAACGCGACGGCGATCACCCGTCCTGAGTAGCCGGTGATGGTGGCGACTTCCTGGCCGTTGTCCGCGTTCCACAGTCGAACCAGTCCCGCGGCTCGTTGGGGCCTGTCCTGGTACACGGTGGCCACTGTGCGGCCGTCCGGGCTGAACGCGCCGCTCGCGATGTGGCCGGCGTTCGCGGTGGCGATCTCGCGTCCGGTGTGGACGTTCCAGAACTCCACAGGCGAGGTTGGGTACAGGGATTGTTGGCCGCTGGTCAACAGCGTCCGCCCGTCCGGGCTGAACACCATGTCCGCGATGAAACTCGTGGGCACGGTGAAAGTGGGGATCTCACGGCCCGTGCCCACGTCCCGCAACGTCACCTGACAGCAGCCGACACCGGACCTGCCGACACTGGTCATCGCGAGCGTTCGTCCGTCCGGTCCGAAGGCCATCTCACCGAAGGTGTCGGAGGGGTCGGTGAACTCGGCGATCTGGTGGCCGGCGAACACATCCCACAGCGCCACCTTTCCCACCGGCTGAGAATTGACGGCCAGGGTACGGCCGTCCGCGCTCAGCGTCGCCCACACCACCGGTTCGCCGATGGTGAAGGAGTTGATGACGCTTCCAGTTGCCGTGTCCCGTACTGTGACCCGCCCACTGTCGCCAACGGCGGCCGTGACCAGGACACGTCCGTCCGCGCTGAACCTCCAGAGGTACACGTCGTCGCGGATGACCACGATCTCGCGGCCGGACGACGCCTCCCACAGCGTCATCCCGCGATTGGCGTCCACCGTGGCGAAAACGCGCCCGTCGGGGCTGAACACCGCGTCCTTGAACGGAACCACGATTCGTGGGGAATCGTTGTTGCCCAGGGCGGTCTGCAAGCTGAGCAGGATACTGCGGGCTTCGACGGTGGGCGCCTGGCGGAACGCTTCGACGGCGACCAGCGCGGCCTCCACGGGCTGCGCCATCGCCATCGTCGTCGCCTTGGTCGCCAACTGGCGTGAAATCGCTATCTGGCGCTGATCCTGCGCGGCTTGGCCTTGGCTGACAGCCGTCACAGCGCTGGTGACAGCCACGCACACCACGACGGCCAGGCAAGCGACCAGCGTCCGAAGCCGCCGGACACGACGTCGGCCAGCGCGCAGTTCGTGGTCACGGGCGGCGATGCTGGCGTCGAGGAACCTTTGTTCGTTGGGGGTGAGCACGGCCTGCCGACACCGCATCCGCGCGGTGGCGAGTCGAGTGCCGCGGTAGAGGGCGCCGGGGTCGCGGTCCAGGGATTCCCACAGCCGGGCGGCGTCCGTGAGCTGGCGGTGGACGTGCAGGGTGTCGCGGTCCTCGGTGAGCCAGTCGTGCAGCCGGGGCCAGCACCGGATGAGGGCTTCGTGGGCGATCTGGACGGAGTCCTCGGCCAACGTGATCAACCTGGCCTGTGCCATGGCGTCCAGCACGAACTGGGTGGCCGGGTCGGCGCCGTCGAGCTCGGTGCGCTGGACGCGTCGCCGGGTGTCCTCGGTGCCGTCGCCCAGGGCAGTGAGCCGCACGAAGATCTCGCGTGCCATCCGCTGCTGCTCGCCGTCCAGGCCGGTGTAGACGCGTTCGGCGGTCTGCGTCAGCGCGCCCTCCACCCCACCCGCGGCCTGATAGCCGGCGAGGGTCAACGTTGTGCCGCGCCGACGACGCCAGGTTTCTACCAGCGCGTGCGACATCAGCGGGAGCGCGCCGGGCCGGCCGATCATCTCGCTGACGATCCGGGACACCAACGCGGTTTCGACCCGCAGCCCGGCACCCACCGCCGGCAGGGTGACGGCCGCCTGCAACTCGTCCGCGTCCATCGGCCCGACCATGGCCTGCCCGTCCCGCAGCGCCTCGACCAACTCGGGGTGTTCGGTGCAGTGGCCGTAGAAGTCGGCCCGGATCCCCAACACCACTCGGGTGCGACTGCCGCCGTCCCGCCCGGCCACCACCAGCGCGGCGATGAACTGGGCTCGTTCCTCGGCGTCCGCGCAGTGGGTGAAGACCTCTTCGAACTGGTCGACGACGATCAGCAGGTCCGTTCCGGACACCTGGGCGGCCAACTCCGCCAACGGATGCGCCCCGGGAGTGAACAGCACCACGGGCCAGTTGGCCATGGCCGGGACGACCCCGGCCCGCAGCAGCGAGGACTTGCCGCTGCCCGACGGGCCGAACACGGCCACGAAGCGCCGGTCCTGGATCCGGCCCACCACCTCGGCCACCAACCGCTCCCGGCCGAAGAACCGGTTGGCGTCCTCCCGCTGGAACGACGCCAACCCCACGTATGGCGCTTCTTCTGGTGGCGCGGACCGCGCGGGAGGCTGTTCCACGGCCAGCGACCGCCACTTGGCCTCCCACTGCCGGTCGTCGCCACCGCAGGCCCGGACGTACGCCAACGTCACAGCCAGGCTCGGCAGCTTGCGACCGCCGGCCGCGTCCGCCAACGTCGCCACCGAATAGTGCGCCGACTTCGCCAACTGCCGATAGCCCGGACTGCCCGCCTTCTGCCGCAGTTCCCTGAGCTCACTGGCGAACTTCTGCAGGTCGTCCGTTGTCGGATCCAACGGTCGTTCCGGTCGCGCCACTCGCCATCTCCCCCTCCGGCCTACCCATCGAGGTTGTCCGAAGGTGGTTCGTCTGGCAAGAAAGTCGACCGAGAACTGCCCTATGGTGTGTAAAGCTGGCGGTTCACGAACCCGCCGAACCGATGTCGTAGAAGGTGTTCTTCTTTCCCCACACCGGGAACAGCACGTGGCCGGCGTACTGGTCGTCGTCGCCGATCTCCGCGCGGGTGCCCGTGATGATCTCCGCCGCGCTCTCGACCGCCGTCGCGCCCGCGCCGTCGGCGAAGGCGTAGAGGCGGTGGCCGGGGTGCATGATGTCGAACGGGCCGACAACCGCGCCGTTCTGGAGTTTCGTCGCCCACTTGTGATTGACCGAAGCCAGCCGGGTGAACACCCCGGCGATCTGCACCAGATCACCACTTGTGCCCTTGTAGCGGTCGGGGTGCGTGCCCCAGCCGAACGCGGGCGCCCAGTGCGCCAAATGCGCGCACAGCGCGATCGCCGAATCCGGCCACTGATAAGCGTATTCAGGTACGTGGGCCGCGTGTTTCTCCATCGCGGCCCACTGTGCGTCGAGCGCGTGTTGCTGGTGTTGCGGAGCGCGGCCGAGGGTCACGAAGACACCAAGGAGTTTCGTGTCGAACTGCATGAGACGCAACGCGCTGACGCCGGTCTCGATCAGGCCCGTTTCGGTGTTCACCACGCGCCAACTCTTGGCGTCACAGTCGATGCCGGCGCGCAGCAGTTCGTGCCGGGCCTCCGGATCGGCCTGGAACATGATCATCAGGACTTCGTTCATCGACCCGGACAGGGCGCTGAACCCCTTGCCCCACGTGAGGATCTGGTCGTCGTACGTGTTGATCGCGTCGACCGTGCCCTCGTGACCGAGTTCCTTGTACGCGACCTTCTTGGCCCGGGTCGCCGGGTCGGTGGCGTCGCCTTTCAGCTCGGTCGGCGTGAGCTTCTCGCCGGCGCCGCTGTCGCCGAGGACCATGCCGCTGGTGCCGGCTTTCTTGATGGCGTACTCGGGCAGCGCGTCCCGGTTCGCCTTGAGCTGATCGACCAGGGTCTTCTGCTCGCTGGTCAGCTCGGTCGTAGCGCCTCGTTTGGCGGTCGGCAGGATCGACGGCCACAGCTCGACGCCTGTGGCTGGATGGTCCGCGACGGGCGCGGCGGCCGGAGCAGGCGCGGCGGCCTGGTGGTGTTGCAGCGCGGTGAACGTTCGGCCGCCCGGATCGACCCGGCCGTCGGGAGTCGGCCACCCCATGACGTCCTTCTGGAACCGCAGGATCGCCGCGTTGAGGTCGTCGGGCATCCCCAGCAGGCGCGCCACGACCATCACGTCACCCGGCAGGTTCACGCCGCCCGCGCCGACCGAACCGCGCAACTCGGATCCCAGCAGGCCCTGCCCGACCTCGCCGATCAACCCCAGCATCCGGCCGATCGCCTGGTTGCCGGCGGCGAGGAACCCAGGTCCGGCCGGCCGGACCGGACCGGCGTCCTCGGCCGTCTCCGCCAGGACGTCCCTGAACACACCCCGCTGCTCGCCCATAACCCCAAGGGCGTGACACGGCTGTGCCACAGCCGTGCCACGCCCACTGTCCACTACGGAGTCGGGACTACCGCGTGCCCGCCTCGTTGCCCGTCGATCGCGCTGACCCCGGCCAGACCGGGCACCCGCACGGGCACCGCGGTCTTGTTGGGCGCGTTGGGATCGCCGAGGTTTCCGGTCTGGTCGTATCCCCACGCCCAGACCGTGCCGTCGTTACGTAGCGCGTACCCACCCATACCGAAACCGTCGATGGCCTTGACTCCGGTCAGGTTGCTCACCTGAACCGGGGTGTTGACCACACAGTTGGAGGTGGTGCCGGCGTCACAGTCGACGCCGTTGCCGAGGCTTCCCTGGTCGTTGTTGCCCCACGCCCACGCCGTGCCGTCGCTCCGGACCGCGAAGCCGTGCTGGTAGTCGGCGCCGACCGTGGTGACGCCGGTCAACCCGGACACCTGGACCGGAACCCCGGACTGCCCGCCGGTCGTGCCGTTGCCCAACTGGCCGAGGTTGTTCGCCCCCCACGCCCAGACGGTGCCGTCCGCACGAACGGCGTACGTCGCCGCGTCGGCCGCGAGCGCGCGGACCGACGTCAGCCCGGACACCTGGACCGGGACTTCCGAGTTGTCGACGGTGGAACCGTTGCCCAGTTTGCCCCGCTTGTTGGATCCCCACGCCCAGACCGTGCCGTCGGTGCGCAACGCGTACGCGGTGACGCCGTTCACTTCGTCGCCGCTCGCCGCGATGGCACGGACGCCGTCGAGCTTCGGGACGTGCACCGGACGGACGGCGACATTGGCTCCAGCGGGGGTGCCGAGCTGGCTGGTGAAGTTGGCTCCCCAGGCCCAGACTGTCCCGTCCGAGCGCAGCGCGAACCCGTTGAACCTGCCGTCCGCGATCGCGGTCACGCCGGTGAGGTCCAGCACCGGGACTGGGAACGAGGTTTCCCCGCCGATCCAACCGTTTCCGAGTTCACCGTCGTAGGCGTTCTGCCCCCAGGCCCACACCGTGCCGTCATTGCGCAACGCGTACCGGCCGGACACCGCGGTCACGCCGGTCAGGCCGGAGAGCAGGGTGCGGGTCTTGGTGTACGCGGTCGTGGTGCCGATGCCCAGGGCACCGAAGTTGTCGCCCCAGCCGTACGCACACCCGCTCGCACACGGGGTGGGCGGCACCACGAAGTAGCCGGCGAGATCGCCGATCACGTCCACCTGGCCCTGGCTGTTGTACAGGGAGAAGCGGCTGCCCGGGTGCTGGTACCGCAGTGCCACCACCCCGAGGTTCGGCAGCGTCTGGTTGGCCCGGAGGTTGAGGGTCGACGACCCCGGAGTGTCCCGGTCGTTCTGCCACGCGGTCACGAAGGTGGCCAGCGGCGAGTTGGTGCCGGTGAAGTTGATCACCGCGGCGACCGCCTCGTCCGGCACGACGGTCCCCGGGAAGACCCCGATGTTCTGGGTCGCGGTGATCGGCCCGCGCGGGCGCCCAGGGGCGGTTCCGGTCGCGTCCCGGGTGTCCAGGACGCGCAACGGCGCGTGTGGCACGAACAACGCGCCGTAGTCCGGCGAGTAGAAGCCGGCCAGGTCGGCGATCAGGTCCACCGAGCCCCGGTCGTTGTACAGGTCGACCGTCCGCTCGGCGCCCAACGGCACGGTCACCAGGTTGGCCACTATGTCGTTGGCCCACGGGTTCAGGTTCGACGCCAGCGGGCGGGGCGCGCCGTGCGGCCAGGCGGTGACGAACGTCAACTCGGTCACGTCGGTGGCGGTCAGGTTGAACGTGACCGCGGTCGCCGACGCCGGCACGTACCTGCTCAGGTCCAGGGAGACCGTCCCGCCCGGCCCGACCTTGACCGGCGGGTTGCCGTAGCGGGTGTCTAGCACGCGATCCGGGTTACACGGCGTGTACCGGGTGCCGGAACCGGTCGAGTAGTAGCCGGACAGATCCGCGACGAGGTCCGTGTTCCCGGCCTTGTTGTACAGGTCGACCTTGCGGTCCGGGCCGACCATGACGGTGACCAGGTTGGGCCGGATGTCGAACGGGGCCAGGTTGAGGTTCGACGCCAACGGCCTCGTCGTGCCATGCGGGTACGCCGTGACGTAGGTGTTCTCGGTGACCCCGATGCCGGTGACGTTCAGGATCACAGCGGTCGCGTCCGCCGGCACCTTGGCCGACAGATCGAGCGTGATCGCGCTGTCCGCGTGCACCGGCGCGGCCGGCGCCCCGGTGCCGTTCCGCGTGTCCAGCACCCGAACCGGGGTGACCGGCGTGAACGTCGACGCTGCTGGCGCGGCAGGCGCGGCCTGAGCCGGACCGGCCACCAGGACGAGCGAGCCCACCAAGGCCGCGCAGGTCCCCAGGACAAATCTTCGCATCTAAGACAAACCACCCATAATTGACGTCCCCCGAAAATGTAGGCCGAGCGTATCCAAAGTCGACCTTGTCCACCATCGACAACCTGGACTGTCACCCCAGGTCACCTACTGGTCACGCCACCGGGCGACGGACACCGCGTACAGCCCTTTGTCCATGGTGTCGAAGGCCACTGTGGACCCGTCCTCGCTCAAAGCGGGTTTGGTGTCGGGCGATCCGTACGAACACACGGGTACGGGCAGGACGAGTTCACGCTGGGACTGCTGGTCGTAGACCTCGGTGAGATCGGGCACGTTGTGCGAATAGTCCTCCAAGCCGACGTAACAGCCCGCCGACGTGTTCCCGTCCCGGCTGACCGACAGGTCCTGGATGTGCACGTAGTCGTCCTTGGTGGGCCGCACCGGCACCGGGTTCGCCCCCGGCGTGGTGGCGATCCTGGTCAAGGGTGCGGGAGACGGGTTGACGTCGCCGTCGGGCGAATAGACGATCGACTGTCCGTCGCCGCTGATCGCGAACCCGAAGTGGCCCAGGCTGGCCGCCACCGAGCGGATCTGGCCGCTGACGGTGTCCAGGAGATTCAACTGCGACCGCCTGGCCACGGTATACGGGTACTCGAACACGTATTTCGTCGCGTCGTCGGACACGGCGAAGCCTGGCCGGATATCGCACGAGCTGTCGCAACCCGCGACCTGCGTGACCTGACCCGCACGCCAGTCCGCGCGGTAGATGGTCCCCCGTGCGTTCGAGTCGGTGCTGCCCCAACTTGTCCAGCGCCCGTCCGGCGACAACTGGACACGGTTCACCCCTGTTGTCGCGACGACTTGCGAGGTCCCGGACGTCAGGTCTCGCACCGACAGTGTCTGCGGGCCGGAAGGATCCCTGTGCGCGTACGCGACGACCGAGCCGTCCTGGCTGATCGCCGCCGGCCACCGCCGGAAGGCCGTGCCCGAGTCCATCCCGTCGACGACGATGACTTCCCCGGTCGTCAGGTCCTTGCGCAGCAGTCGCGAGCCAGCGGGCTCACTTGTTCGGGACGGCTCGGGCACCAGCGTGTTGTTGCTGGCCGTCGTGATGAGCGCGTACCGCCCGTCGCCGGATATCGCGACCAGCAGGGACCGCGCCGAACCCGGGACGCCGTGCGCGTCGACGTCGACGCGGGTCACCGGTACCGGCATCACCACGCCTGCCACGGATGGGGGCGACGAGCCATAAATGTTGTTCGCGGTCACCAGGATCGTGTACTTGACGTAGTCCGACAGCCCGGGAAGCACCACCTCGTACCGGCTCGCGTCGACGGTCACACTGGCGCCGCCCGGCTGTGCCGTGATCGTGTAGCTGGTCACGGGCGCGTCCCCGTCGTCGTCCGGCCGGTACCACTGGACGAGCGCGGCCTTCTCGCCGAGAACGAGCTTGGCGAAGTAGGTCTTGGTGGCGGACGGGAGTTTCGGAGTGTAGAAGTAGCCGGTCAGGTCGACCAGCGCGTCGGTGGTACCGACCGCGTTGTACAGCCAGAGGTGGTCCTGCTTGGGGCTGACCACGACATTGGGCACGATCGAGCCGGCCGCCAGGTTGACGTTCGACGTGGTCCGTCCGGAATCCACCGCCAGGTAGGTGTTCGCGGTCGGCAGCACGCCGGTGAGGTTGAAGACCGTCGCGTCTATCGTCTGCGGAACCGCTGGCAGCACGTTGGGCCAGTACAGCTTGGACGTGCTGACACCGCCGGGGAGAGGGCTGTCGAAGTTACGGGTGTCCAGGACCCGGCGAGGGCTCGTGGCCGCGTACCGGCTGTTGCTCCTGGGGCTGAACCAGCCCTGCACGTCCACCACCACATGGGTGCTGCCCTGGGAATTGCGGACGCGGATCGCGCCGTCGGCGCCGATGCCGACCACGGCGAGGTTCGCCCGGATCGCACCGGGGTCCAGATTCAACGTCGAGGTACCCGCCGCGCCGTCAGGTGTCGCGGCCAGGTACGTGGCGGCGGTCGGCGTCACGCCGGTCACGTTGACCACAACAGCCGTGACGCCCGGCGGAGTCTCCCATCGGTCGCGCACCGGGATCGTCACCACCTCACCCGGCCCCAACGGATGGCTGTCGGGACCGGACCATCGGGAGTCGAACAGCCGCTGTCCCGCCGCCGCGATGAAACCCGATCCCGACCCGGTGGCGAAGTACCCGGTCAGGTCGGCGACGACGTCCACCGAGCCCTGGGAGTTGAGGATCTTGATGGTCCGGTTCGCGCCCAGCGCGACGAACGCCGACACCGCGGCCGTCTGCCCGGTCGCCAGGTTCAGGGTCGACGTCTGAGCGAAGGTGTCCGGGAACACGCTCAGGAATGTCGGCGCTGTCCCGCCTGTCCCCGTCAGGTTGATCACCGCGCCGGTCGCGTCGGCCGGCAGTCCGGGCACGGCCACCGTGATCACTTCGTCCGGCCTGACCTGCCCGCGGTGCCCGCCGGTGGCGGTCCGCGTGTCCAGGATCCGCGACGGCGTCGGCAATGCTGTGTACAAACCGCCTGGAGGCGGGTACGGCGCCGACGCGTGCGCGGTGGCCGGCGCGACCACAGCCGACGCGACCATGGCAGCGACGACCAGTGCACGAGATGCCCAACGGCGTGTTCTCACGCGCGAAGAATAACGGGGACCCAGGTCGGTGATCTTCAGATTTTCGTTCACTACAGTTGAACGTCCTCTTCGGACACTCTCGGTGATCCGTGGTTAAGCTCGCGTTATGGACACCACGACCACGGACCATCTGCTGAGCACCACCCGCGCTGTCCGGCGCAAGCTCGATCTCGACCGTCCGGTGGAGCTCGACGTGATCACCGAGTGCCTGCGGCTGGCGATCCAGGCGCCCACTCCCGGCAACACTCAGCAGTGGCGCTGGCTCGTGGTCCGTGACCAGGCCGTCAAGAACCAGCTGGGGGCGTTGTTCCGCGAGGTCGGCAACGCTTACATGCGGGCGAAGGCGGCTGGGTTGGGTGAGGCGGCCAAGCATGGTGCGAATGCTCGTGCGATGGCGTCCGGGCAGTATCTGATCGACGTGATCGAACGGGTTCCGGTGTTCGTCATTCCATGTCTGCAGGGGCGGCCGCCGGTGGGGAACGCGGCGCAGTCGGTGTACTACGGCGGGATCTTCCCGGCGGTCTGGAACTTCCAGCTCGCGTTGCGGTCGCGGGGCCTCGGCTCCACGTTGACCAGCTACCACCTCGAACGCGAGGCGGAGGCTGCCCGGATTCTCGGCATCCCGGACGATGTGACGCAGGTGGGGCTGCTGCCGATCGGCTACGCCACCGTGCCTGACTTCAAGCCGGGGCCGCGCACGCCGGTCGAGGAGATCACTTACGTCGACAGCTGGGGCGCATGACGAAACTTTGGGTGCTGTCCACCCATGCCAGCGCGGTCGTGTGTGACGCACGCTTGCGGGCGTGTGCGCGACGCCGTTGGTTCCCCAGTTGTCCGACCGGATGCCGGCGCCGTTCTGGTGGGCGGCGGGGCTGAACCTGGCGGAGCGGTCGCCGGCCGGGCCCCGGACCGCCGACGCCGGCCCGGAAGCGCTCGCCCGGTTGGCGCAGTGGTCCGACGGGGCTGGGGTGGATCGGGCCGGGTTGCTCGCGCTGCTGGCCGAGTCGCCGCAAGCGCTCGCGGCGCGACGGGCCCGGCCGCGATGGGCCGAACTGGTGGAACGGGTGATCGCGCTGGCCCCGGAGACCCGCCGGCCGGTCCACCGCGTTCCACCCGCGCAGCGGGCCAGGCGCGGCGCGGCGTTGTTCGCCCCAGCGTTGCAACCCTTCGTGGACGTGGCCGTCGACAGCTTGCGGCGCTGGGCGGACCAGGCCTGCGTCGCGGACGTCTGTGTCGATCTGGACGCGGTGTGCGCGCGGTTCGCGGACGCGTTGGGCAAACGGCTGGCCGAGCTCGCCGCCCGCACTCTGGTGCTGGAACTCGACCTGGCCCGGCGAGCCGGCCGGCTGACCGGGCACACCGACACCGACCGGTTCGACGACTTCCTCGCCGGGGTGGCCACCGCCGACGGCCTACGCTCGCTCTGCGGCACGTATCCCGTTCTGGCAAGGCTGCTGGCGCAGGCCGTCCTGCACACAGTTGAGGCGTACCAGGAGGTGCTGCGGCGGTTCGCCACGGACCGCGCGGACATCGTGCGCGCTGTGCTCGACCGGGTCGATCCGGGCCGGCTGATCGCGATCGAGCACGGCGCCGGTGACACCCATCGTGCCGGACGGGCCGTGGCCGTGTTGCGGTTCACCGCGGGCAACGTGATGTACAAACCGCGATCCCTGGCCCTGCACGAACATTTCCAGGATCTGGTGGGCTGGCTCAACGTCCGGGTGCTCGGCCTCGGGTTGCGGCTGATCCGGTCGTTGCCGCGCGACTGCTACGGCTGGCAGGAATACGTCACGCACCGGCCCTGCGCCGACACCGCCGCGGTGGAACAGTTCTACCACCGGCACGGCGCACTGCTGGCGCTGGTGTACGCGCTGGACGGTACCGACGTGCATTTCGAGAACGTGATCGCCGACGCCGACCAGCCGGTCATCGTCGACATCGAAGCCCTGTTCCAGCCCGTGCTGCCGGTTTCCGCGGTCACCGGGGCGGATCCGGCCACGAAAGTGCTCGCCACGTCGGTGGCCGGCACCGCGTTGCTGCCGACGTTGCTGGCCGGCGAGCATGGCGCGGTCGACGTGTCCGGTCTCGGCGCGGACCGGGACGCGCCACTGCCGAACGACGTGGTGTCCTGGTCCGCCCCCGGCACCGACCGGATGCGGCTGGTCCGCACCCAGGCCGGCCTGTCTGGCGGCGCCAACCGCGCGTCCGTGGACGGGGCCGACGTCGAACCGCGGCATTACGTCGGCGCGTTGCTGGCCGGATTCCATGCCGCGTACGACGCGATCATCCATGGACGCGACGAACTGCTCGCCTGGGTAACGCGTTGCGCCGACGACGAGATCCGGGTGTTGCTCCGGTCGACGCAGGAGTACGCGGCTCTGCTCGTCGAGTCGACCCACCCGGACGTACTCCAGGACGGCCTGGACAGGGACGCCGTGTTCGACTTGCTGTGGTCGGCCGCGCGGAACGAAGTCGCCCGCACGGCCGCCGCGCACGAAGCAACCGATCTGTGGCTGGGAGACGTGCCGATTTTCGTGACCACGCCTGGTTCCACGGATCTGCGCAGCGGACGTGGTGAGCGGATCGCCGACGCGCTCGACAGTCGCGGGCTGGATCGGGTGGCGGCGAAGCTGGCTGGTCTTGGTGAACTGGACCGGCAACGCCAGGAGTGGGTGATCCGCGCGGCCATGGCGACCCGCGCACCGACCCGTTGGCACGCGCCCGCCGCCGCACTGGCCGGCACGCCGACCGCGGTGGTGCCGGATCCTGACCGGTTGCTCACCGCCGCGTGCCGGATCGCGGACGAGATCGTCGTCGACGCCGTGTTCGACGACCACCGGGTGAACTGGCTCGGGATGGAGCCGGTCGGTCCGGACCACTGGGCGGTGCGCGCCATGGGTGCGGGGCTGGCCGACGGGTACACCGGGGTGGCGTTGTTCCTCGGCCAGCTCGGCGCGCTGACCGGAGTGGCGCGATACACCGACCTTGCCGGCCGCGCGATCGCCCCGCTCCCCCGGTTGCTTGACGCGCTCGCAGCCGACGAGGAGCAGGCGACGGTTGCCGGCTGCGGTGCGTTCGCCGGTCTCGGCGGAATCGCCTACGCACTGGCCCGGTTGGCCGATCTGTTGCCGGACAAAGCGCTGCGCGACTGGCTCGCTGTGGCTGTGCCGCTGGTCGGAAGGTCGGCCACGGACTCGGCGACCGGTGTGGCGGACGGGCTGGCCGGCGGTTTGGCCGCGCTGCTCGCGGTGCACGACCAAACCGGTTCACCAGCGGCTGCCGACTGGGCGGCCGTGCTGGCGGGCCGGTTGGCGCTGGCGGCCAAGCCCGACCAGACCGGATTTCTGTACGGCCGCAACGGCATCGACTGGGCGCTACGGCGGTTTCATGGTGCGGCACCCGGCGGCACGGCTGTGCGCGAATGGTCGACTGACGCTGATTTCGGTTGGTGTCACGGCATTGCCGGCACGGTACTGGCCTCCGGCGGAAGTCCCGAGCTGGCCGACCGGTTCGTCCGGGCGGTCGCCGGCCGGCCGCTGGCCGACGACATGTCGCTGTGCCATGGTGAACTGGGCGTGCTGGACGCGCTCACGGCCATGTCGGCGTGGCACGAACAAGCCGCGGCCGTGCGGGACAGGCGCACCGCGGCACTGCTTGGCGTCCTGGAACGAGTCGGCCCGCGCTGCGGGACCCCGGACGGCATCGTCGTGCCGGGGCTCCTGACCGGCCTGGCCGGGATCGGCTACGGCCTGCTGCGGCTGAGCCGTGGCGCGCGCGTGCCGTCCGTGCTTCTCCTGGCCACGGACGACACAGTCACCACCAAGGAAAGTCCTAAGTAGACAGAGAAGGACGGGAGACACTGGACCGCATGGACATCGAGCCGCCCTGTACGGACAAGTCCGAGGAACAGGAGAACGAGCACCCAGCCGGCCGGATTCGCCTGCGAGCGCGGGCGATCAGCGCCCGCGCCAGCGTGCTGGCCGGCACCGGCCTGCTCGCCATCATCGCCATGGAGGACAACATCACGCTGGTCAGCCGGGGCACTTTCAGCTGGATGTGCGGGTAACCGCGCGTCCGGCGGTACCCGGTACGCCGATTCGCCGAGTTATCCGGGTGTGTGCCCTGGTTTAGTGTCCGATCATGGGGACACGCGCGCTGCGCCTGATCGGCCGGACCGGCGAGATCGCGGAGGTTCGCGACGCGCTCACCGCGGCGCGCGACGGGGTCGGCGGATCGGTGTTCATCCTCGGCGAGGCCGGGGTCGGCAAGTCACGGCTGGCCGCGGAAGGTGTCAGCCTCGCGATCGACGCCGGGATGGCGGTGTTGCGCGGCCGGTGCAGCGCACTCGGGCCGATCCTGCCGTTCCGGCCGCTGACCGAGGCCGTGCTGTCCGTGGCCCGCCAAGGGGAACTGCCCGGGGAGGAGGAGCTGGGGCCGTACCGGTCGGTGTTGGGCCGGCTGGTACCGGAATGGGGTATCGCCGACGGCGACATGCACGGCGCTTCGTTGGTCGTGCTCGCCGAGGCGGTGCTGCGGCTGACCGCGGTGGTCGGCCGGGGCCGGGGCTGCCTACTGGTCCTTGAGGACTTGCATGACGTCGACGTGGAGACGTTGGCCGTCATCGAGTACCTGATCGACAATCTCGACGGGCAGCCCACCCTCCTCCTCGCGACCGCGCGCGGCGAAGCGGTCCGAGCGGTGGACGTCGTCCGGTTCGCCGCCCGCCGGCGCAGTGGCACCATCCTGGACCTGCGCCGGCTCGACCGGCTGGAGACGGTGGCGCTGGTCGGCGCCTGCCTCGGCATCGAGGCGGGCGCCGTGCCGGCCGACGCGGCGGAACTGCTGTGGCACAACAGTGTCGGCAACCCGCTGGTGCTCGAAGAACTCGTCCACGCGATGGTCACGAGCGGGCAGTTGACCAGCGGACCGGACGGCTGGCGGACGGTCCCGAACATGCGGACCGAGATCCCGGCCACCCTCGTGCGTAGCATCGCCCTGCGCACCGACCGGCTGGACGTGTCCGGCCGGGCCGTCCTCAGCGCCGCGGCCGTTCTCGGCCAACGGTTCTCCATGTCCGTCGTGCAACGGGTGACCGGGCTCGACGACCAGGCGCTGCTGCGCCAGTTGCACAGTTTGGTGGCCGCGCAACTGGTCGACCCGGACGAGCACGGCGTCGACTGGTACGCGTTCGGGCATCCGCTGATCGGCGAGGCGTTGCTGGCCCAGCTGACCCCGGCGGACCGCAATGCCGGCTGCCGCCGGGCGGCGGAGGCGATCGGCGAGCTGCACCCCGGGCTGCCCGGCGACTGGTGTCAGCTGGCCGCGACGCTGTGGCTGACCGCGGGCGAGGTGACCATGGCCGCCGGGTTGTTCGCCGACTCCGGCCGCCGTGCGCTGGCCGATGGCGCGGCTGGTTCGGCCATCACCCTGTTGTCCCGCGCCGAACGGCTGCTTGACGAGTACGGCGATGTCACCGGCCGGGCCGAGGTCCTGGAGATCCTGTTGTACGCGCTGGCCGAGGCCAACCAGTTGGACCGCGCGTTCCGGCTGGCCGAGACCATTCTCGGGGACGGGTCGGTGCTGGAGCCGCGGCGCCGGGTGGCGTTGTGCGTCCGGCTGGCGTGGCTGGCCAGCATCGCCGGCCGCCCGGAAGTCGGTGAGGCGCAGGTCGCCGAGGCCCGGCTGGTGCTCAGCCAGCTGCCGCCGACCGAGCAGAACCCGGCCGCGATCGACGCGGTCGCCGCGCACCTGGCGTTGGACCAGCCGGGGCCCAACCGGTTGACCGAGGCCGAACACCTGGCGCGGTCGGCCCTCGCCGCCACCGCCCCGGCCACCCAACCGTTGACGTGCTGCCAGGCGTGGTACGCGGTCGCGGTGATCGCGCGGGAGCGTGACCTGGCCGAGTCCAACGCGTGTTTCGAACAGATGCGGGTGATCGCGCAGGCCCATCGCCTGCCGATCTGGCTGCACTACGGCCGGACCGGGCCGGCGACCAACGCCTGGCTGGCCGAAGGGGACGTGGACGCCCTCGCCACGGTCTCGCACGAGGCACTGCGGGTCGGCGCGATCAACGTGGCCAACACCGTTGACGCCGTGCGCACCCTGGACGCGGTGCTGTGCGCCGAATACGAGCGGGCGACGGAACTGCTTGCACTGCAACTGGCCGAGGCCCGCAGGCTGCAATTGCTGACCGTAGAGCGCTATCTGCTGATGACCCGCGCGGTGCTCGCCGCCCACCAGGGCCGACGGCCGGAGATGGACCTGGCGTACACGGAGTTTCTCGACCGAGGCGGTGACCGGTCCCGGGAACTGCCGCTCGCGTTGGGCATGGCCCGTGCGTTCTGCGCGCTGACCGAGGAGAACCGGGAACTCGCCGAGCAGGAGCTGACCGCGGTGGTGGCCCGGCAGCGGGAGAACCCGACCACGTTCTACCTCGCCGGCAGGCACGGCCTGTACCCGCTGCTGCGGTGCCTGGCCACGGAGACCGAACCGCCCGAGTTCGACCGGCTGCGCGCGGTCGCGGCGGCGGACATGCGGTGGAACCGGCAGTTCGCGCACTTCGCCGACGCCGTGCTGCTCGGCCGGTCCGGGCACGCCCAGGCGGCCAACGTGGCGATGGCGGCCGGACTGCGGGCCGCGTCCCGGTATCCCCTGGCCCGGTACCTCGGCCTGCGCCTGGTGGCGGACTCGGCGTACGCGAACGGTTGGGGCGAGCCGGTGACCTGGCTGCGGCAGGCCGAGGACTTCTTTCACCGGGCGGCCATGCCGGCGGTGGCCAGTGCGTGCCGCGCCGCCCTGCGCCGGACCGGGGTGCCCGCGCCGCAGCACACCACCGACGCCGAACGGGTGCCGAGCCGGTTGCGCGACCGTGGGGTGACCATCCGGGAGTTCGAGGTGTACGAGCTGGTGCTGCAACGGCTGGCGAACAGGGAGATCGCCGCCCGACTGCACATTTCCCCGCGCACAGTGGAGAAACACGTGGCGAGCCTGCTCGCCAAGACCGAAGTGGACGGTCGGGCCGCGCTGATCGCCAAGGCCGCCGACCAGGCCGGGGGCCGCTGAGCGGCAGGACTGGGTGCTCACCACGTAGCCCGTCCGGAACGCCGGTGCGGCGAAGTTTGGGTGCCGCGCACCCATGCCCGTGGTCGCCGGACTCGGTGAGACTGCCGAAGGAACAAAGTTTCCCGGTCTGAGAAAGGTTGTGACCATCATGATGAACAGTGTTCTGGCACTGGCCGAGCTGGGCGCCGAGTCCGAGGGTACGGGTTTCGTCACGGTGACCGTCAGCGGCAACAGCAACGACTCGCACCAGTGTGGCAGCAACCACAGTGAGGGCTGCTGACCAGTAGCGAACCAGGTCCGTCCGGTCCGGGAAATCGTTTTCCCGGACCGGACGGCCGCGCCCTTGGGAGAACTCCATGCAGAACTACCGATTCTTTCGCGGCTACACGCTCGCCGACCCGAGGTTCTACGAGGATCTCGGCGTTCTTCCCGAAGGTGACCTGGAACGCGAGGTGAACGTGGTGCGGTCGGCCGACGTGCGTGTCTCGCGGCGCGGCCCGTGGGTCATGTGCAAGCCGACCGACGTCGTGACCCCGCCGCATGGTTGGAAGATTCACGTTTCAGTGGTGCCCGCGCAGGCCCGGGACGCACTGCGGGTCGTGCTCGCCGAATTCGCCCGCGAGCCGTTCCATTTCAAGGTCATCCGCAATTCCCAACTGGTGGTGTCCGCGACCTCCCGATGGTGGCCGCCGGGCCAGGTCGGCAAGATCTTCGCGATCTATCCGCGGGACACCGCGGACTGCCGCGCGTTGCTGGAACGACTGCACGGTGTGCTCGGCGATTTCGAAGGCCCGTATGTCCTTACGGACCGGCGTTATCGGGATTCGCTGTGCCTGTACTACCGCTACGGCGAATTCAGCAACGAATCGTTGATCCGTTCGGACGGCACGTCGGCGGCGGTCCTGCGCGGCCCGAACGGCGAGGAATGGCTGGACGAACGGACGCCCGCGTACCGCAAACCGCCGTGGGTGCCGGATCTCTTCCCCGAGCCACCGGCCGAGCCTGTCTCGCGGGACATCAACGGCTATGTCGTGACCGAGGCGCTGCACCACACCGGGTGCGGCGGCATCTATCTGGCCGAGCGGCAATCCGACCAGACCAAGGTCATCCTCAAGGAATCCCGGCCACGCACGGCGTTCGGAGCCGACGGGGCGAGCGGGCAGATCCGGTTGCGGCGCGAGTTCGAGGCGTTGACCGCGGCACGGGGGACCGGGGTGGCCCCCGAGCCGATCGAGCTGTTCCAGGTGTGGGAACACCTCTTCCTGGCGGAGGAGTTCATCGACGTCGGACCGCTGGCCATGTTCCTGGCCGCGCGATCGCCACTGGCACACGGGGATCTCAGCCCGGCTGCGCTCGACCTCTACCGGGCGCAGGTCCGGACCGTGATGGCCAACCTGCGAGCCGCCATCGCCGCCCTGCACGAGCGCGGTATCTGCTACGGCGACATCTCGATGACCAACATCATGGTCGAGCCGGAGACCCTGGCGGTCCGGCTGGTGGACTTCGAGTCGAGCCTGCCGTTCGCCGAATGGACCGGGGAGAACCCGGCCACCCAGGGATACCGTCCGCCGCCGGGATCGACGGCGTGGACCGATCCGCGACGGCTCGACGAGTTCGGCGTCGCGTCGATCGAGATGGCCCTGATCAGCCCGCGCAATGTGTTGCGGGACTTGAATCCGCACGCGCTGGTGCGGTGCGTCCGGCACGCGGCCGGCTTGCTGCGGTACCCGCTCGGCGACCTGCTGGAGCGGCTCGACCTGCCGACGCCGGACGACGATCCACCGCCCGACCTGGACGTCCTGGTCAAGGACGCGGTCCGGTTCATCGAGAACACGCTCACCCCCGACCGGGCCGACCGGCCGTTCCCGACCTCGCCGCAGATGTACGTGACCAACCCGTGGTCGGTGTCGTACGGCGTGGCCGGGGTGCTGCGTGGGCTGCACCGGCTCACCGGGCAGGTCCACTCGGGCCTGCGGGACTGGATGGACCGCAACGCGGCCGGGCTCGACAAGCTCCCGGCCGGCCTCTACTTCGGACTGTCCGGGGTCGGCTGGACCCTGCTCGACGTCGGCGAGACCGACCGCGGCCGCGAGCTGATCGACCGGGCGGACCGGACCGCGCCCGACGACCTGCCGGCCACCGTGCTGGACGGGACCGTCGGTATCGGTCTGGCGCGTCTGGCGGCGTGGCAACGCGTCGGCGACGGCGACGATCTGGCGGCCGCGGCGCGCATCGGCGACCATCTGATCGACACCGCGAGCGACTCGGGCATCGGCCTGTGGTGGCCGCGCCCGGAGGCGAAGAAGCATCCGCTCGGTTACGCGCACGGATCGTCCGGTGTCGCCGCGTTCCTGCTCTACCTGCACCTGGCCACGGGTGACGGCAGGTACTTCCGGACCGCGCGCCGCGCCTTGGACTACGAACTCAACCAGTTGACGCCGCGCGGCGGGAGCGGGATCGGCCTGCCCGGCCACGCGGACCATCCGTTGCTGGAGCCGTACTGGGAGCGCGGATCGTCGGGGTTCGGCGGTGTGCTGGCGCGGTTCTGCCGGGTGACCGGCGACGAGCGCCTGAGGCCTACTTTGGACCATCTGGTCTCGTGCACGCTCCAGGGCACCGCGGTGTACCCGGGCCTGGTCAACGGGATGTCCGGCATCGTCAACTTCGCGTTGGACTGCCGGCACCTGCTGGGCGGCGACTCCTACCGGGACCTGGCCGCCGGCATGGCCGAGGGGGTGCTGGCGATGGCCTGCCCGCAGCCGGAGGGGCTGGCGTTCCCCGGCCACGGACTCCTGCGGTACAGCAACGACTTCGCCTCGGGAAGCATGGGGATCGCCCTCGTGTTGGACAGGTTGCGCCGAGGCGGGCCGGACTTCAACTACACCCTCGACGAGCTGCTCCCGGAGTCCCCCGATGCGTGACGACGCGCTGTCGGTCATCGTGTGCGGGTCCGCTGTGGCCGTGCGCATGCCGGAATACCTTGCCGCACTGAGAGAACACAGCCCGCTGCCGCTGCGTGTGCTGATCACCCACAGCGCAACCAAGTTCCTGACACCGTGGGTGGTCCGATGGTACGCCGACGAGGTCTACCCGCCGGACAACATCGACCTCAACCCCACCGAGTTCGCGTTACGGTCCCGGTGTGTCGTGGTCCTGCCGGCCACGGCCAACCTGTTGGCCTCGGCGGCGCTCGGGCTCGCGTCGACAGCGGCGCAGACCGTCCTGCTGTCCGCGCCGCCACCGGTGGTGTTCTTCCCGGCGATGAACCGACACATGTGGGAGCACCCCAGGATCCGCCGTCATGTGTCCACTTTGCGCGGTGACGGGCACGTCGTGGTCGACCCGATGGAACGGGAGGTCTACGAGTACTGGCGGCGCGAGGTGACCCTCGGCATCGCGCCACCGCCGGCCGACCAGGTGGCGAAGATCGTGCACGCGCAGCTGGTGGCCCGGGATGGCTAGCACGCTGACACCGTTGCGACGGCCGGACTTCCGCCGGTTCTGGCTCGGCAGCGGCCTGTCCACGTTCGGGTCCCAGCTGACCGAACTGGCCCTGCCGCTGCTCATCCTCGACCAGACGCACTCCCCTGTGCTGGCCGGCGTGGTCGGCACCGCGCGGATGATCACCTACATGATCGTGCAGCTGCCCGCCGGGGTCGTCGCCGACCGGCTGGACAGGCGGGCGCTGCTGCTGTTCGGCGAGGTGTTCCGCGGCTCGATCGTGGTGGTGATCGGCGTCGCGCTCGTCCTCGGCGCCCCACTGCCGATCGTTCCGTTGGCGCTGCTGATGGTCGCCGGGACCGTGATGTCCGCGGTGGCCGACCCGACCCGCCAGGCGGCCATGCGCCACCTGGTCGGCGTCGACGAGATGCCGTCGGCGCTGGCGTTGAACACGATGTCCAGCCAGACCATGACGTTGATCGTGCCGCTGTTGGGCGGCGTGTGCTACCAGGCATGGCCGGCGCTGCCGTTCCTGGTCGACGCCGCCAGTTATGCCGTGTCGTTTGTGGTGCTGTCCTTCGTCACCGTCTCACTCGGCACCGGCACCCGGGAGCGGCGGTCGATCCTGGCCGATGTCGGGGTCGGGCTCCGGTTCGTCTGGACGTCGAGGTTCCTGCCGCTGTACCTGGTCTGGTCGGCGTTGGGGAACTTCGTGACGGCCGGCGTGATCTTCGTGCTGGTCATCACGGTCCAACCCAGTGGTGGCTCGACGCTCGGGCTCGTCATGAGCGTCGTGGCGCTCGGCGGTCTGGCCGGAGCCGCCCTGGCGCCCCGGACGGCGAAACTGCCGACCGCGTGGGTCGTGTCCGGCGGGATCGGACTACGCCTGCTCGCCGCCTGCGCGATGGCGGTCCACCCCACACCGGTCGTCCTGGCGGTGGGCACGACCCTGATCATCCTGCTCGGCCCGTCGATCCTCATTCCGTACGGCGCCCACGTGTACACCGTGGTTCCCGACCACCTCACAGCCAGGGTGCAGAGCGCGATGGTCCTGGTCGGCGGGTCGCTGTATCCGTTCGCCGCGCTCGCCACCGGCCTGCTCATGGAACTGACGTCCACTCCCGTGACACTGCTCACCCTCGCCGCGCTTTTCGCCGTCCTGCTCAGCGTCTCCGTGCTGCCCAGGATGCGCCTGCCGAACCGATCTTGACCGGTTCCCTCTTGATTTCCTGGCGACCACACCGCCAGAATACCGAGGGTAGGCTAACCTAACGAGGAGTGTGGGATGCCGCAGACGAACATGTCGGCGACCCGGATCAAACCGGCGACATCCGAGCTGCTGACCTTGACCGTGCTGCGCCAACAGCGGATCTCACGGAACTTCGTGCGCATCACGCTCGGCCGGGGCGACGTCGAACGGTTCACCCCGATGGGGTTCGACCAGTGGTTCCGGCTGTTCATCCCGGTGTCCTCGCCGGACACGCTGTCCCGGCTGCCGAACAAGCTCACCATGATGGCCTACCTCAAGTACCTGACGGTCGCCAAGACCCAACGGCCGTTGCTGCGCAGCTACTCGGCGCGCGCCTACCGGCCGGACGGCGTGGACGGGCCCGAGCTGGACATCGACTTCGTGCTGCACGGCTCGGCCGAGGACGGCACCGCGGGTCCGGCCACGCTGTGGGCGCAGAACTGCATCGAAGGCGACCCGGTCGCGCTGCTCGACGAGGGCATCGCGTTCACGCCGCCGCCGTCGGTCCGGCGCGTGTTCCTGGTGGCCGACGAGACCGGGCTGCCGGCCACAGCGGGAATTCTCGCGTCGCTGCCGCCGGACACCGAAGGAGAGGCGCTGGTGGAGGTCCCCTCCGCCGGCGACCGGCAGGACCTGGACAAGCCGGACGGGGTCAAGCTCACCTGGATCGACCGCGACCCCACCGGAGTTCCGGGACGGGCCGCGCTCGCGGCGGCGGAGGCGTCACCGCTGCCGACGGAGCCGTTCTACGGCTGGACGGTCGGCGAGTCCACGCTGCCGGTCACGCTCCGCCGGCACTGGGTCAAGTCCGGCGTCCCCAAGGAGAACGTGATGTTCTGCGGCTACTGGAAAGCCGGCCGCGGCCACTGAACCCGGCCGTCGACCCAGACCTCCCTGCCGAAGGTGGCCTCGTCGAACAGCCGGAACGCCATGACCGACACGTGGTACAGGCCCAGTCCCGCCGGCATGGCGGGGAAACGTTCTCGGTAGACAGCGGCGGCGTACGGGTAGTCCACTTCGGTCACCTCTCGGCAGACGCCTTCCATCTGGAGGCCACGCCGGCCGCCGTCCCCTGTCTGCTGTGTGTCGGCCACGCTCACGGCGATCGAGCCGCCGGTTTCGTTCAGGTTGACCGTGTGACGCGCCTGTGGCCGGCTGAGGAAATAGAGGTTCAGTTCGTCGTCGTGCGCGAAGTAGGCGTTGTTGATCCACGGGACGCCGTTCCCGCTCACCGTGGCCATGGCGAGCAGGCGCGTGGTGTTCAGGACGCTTCGAACCGCCGTGAACACCTCCTCGGCGGCATAGCCCGGCGCGGTAACGTTAACCATCGCTAACCAGCACGCGGCGGGCGACTGTGATCGCGTTCAGCGCTCGTGGCAGTCCGGCGTACAGGCTGACCTGGGTCAACGCCTCGACGACCTCGGTCGGCGTGGCACCGGCCCGAATCGCGCCGCCGACGTGGAACTCCAGCTGCGGCTCGCAGTCGCCGAGCACGGCGAGCATGCAGATGGTCAGCAGCTCCCGGGTCCGCAGGTCGAGCTCCGGCCTGGCCAGCACCGATCCCAGGCCGTGCCGCACCTGGTCGCCGAGCGCGGGCGCGAAGTCCGCCAACCCCTCCCACGGCGGCACGGCGTCGGCCGGCGCGAACCGGCGGAACACTTCGACCGCCTGATGGGACACCCTCATCTTGTTCTCCCCCTCTGGACGACTTGTTCGACACCCCAGATCAGCAGCGCGAGCACGGCCAGCCCGCCACCGACCGCGCACACACCGAGCCAGCCCGCCACCGGATACGCGGCGCCGGCCGCGGCCGAACCGGCGACACCACCCAGGAAGTACGTGGTCATGTAGGCCATCGTGATCCGGCTGCGGGCCTCCGGCCGGGTCCGGTAGATGACGGCCAGGTTCGTCACCTGCATGCCTTGCACGCCAAGATCGAGCACGAGCACGCCGACCAGCAGAGCGGCCAGTGAATGTCCATTCTGGACCGCGACAACACCCCAGCTCAGCACGATGCCGCCGAGCAGGAGACCGGACGTCAGGCGTTCGCGGTTGCGGTCCACCAGCCGTCCTGCCGGTCGCGCGGCCAGGGCGCCGACGGCACCCGCGAGCCCGAACAGCCCGATGACTCCTTCGCCATACGAATAAGGCGGTTGGGCGAGCAGAAACGCCAACGTCGTCCAGAACGCGCTGAAACTCGCGAAACACAGGAAACCGTAGGAACACCGCAGCCGAAGCGCCGGCTCCTCGCGTACGACCGCGAAGACCGAGCGCAGCAACGCGGGATACCGGATCCGCTCGATGGGCGCGACCTCGGGCAATACCCGGTACAGCACCACGGCGAGCCCGACCATCAGCACGGCGGCGACGCCGTAGACGGACCGCCAGGTGCCGGTCACCTGGGCGATCAGCCCGCCGCCGGTCCTGGCCAGCAGCACGCCCAGGAGCACCCCGGTCATCACCCGACCGGTCACCTGGCCCCGGTCGGACGTGCTCGCCAAGGTCGCCGCGAACGACACCAGGATCGGTGCGCCGACCGCGCACACAGCCAGCGGAACTGAAAGCACGGCAAGGAAAGCGAACGACGGCACGACGGCCGACACCGCCTGTGCCACACCGACGACCAGGAGCAGCCCCACCAGCAGTCGGCGCCGGCTGACCATGTCCCCCAACGGCACGAGCAAGGCCAAGCCCGCCGTGTAGCCGATCGTGGTCAGCGTGACGATCAAGGTGGCGGTGCCGCTGCCGATCCGGAACTCGGTGGCGATCGCCGACAACAATGGCTGCGCGTAGTAGATGTTCGCCACCGCGAGGCCGGCGGCGAACGCGAACAGCGTGACCATGCCCGTGCTTTGGCGTACTGAAATGGATGTCATCAACGCAGATTCTCCATTGTGGATCCTCTGTGGTAAATGTCAGACCGTCTCGACAATGTGTCCGAACGTATTCCAGCGATGTTCGACGAGACAGTGGCGGACCCGATGAACGACACCGCGCGATCCACCCGTTCCACCGGCACGAGCAGCGACAAGTGACCATCTGGCCGGGCGACGGCCACCGCTGGCCGCCGGCCGAGCGCCCGGCACAGAATCGCCTGTGTCGGGCCGGGAACCGACGCGAGATCACGTATCCCGACGTGGTCCGGGAACTGACGGGCCAGTTCGGCCTGGACAAGTGCCCAGTCGGCCGACGGGCGACGCCCCGGCCACAGCAGAACCGTATACGTGGCCAGATCCAGCGACGCGAACATCGGCAGCCGCTGTCCGGGACGGACCGGACTGGGATGCCGCCAGATGAACGGCTCGGTGATCTGCTCGCCGTACGTCACGTCCGTCTGGCTCAGCAGCGGCACGAGCACCCGCTGCACCAGGCCGGTCATCCTACCGACCACGAACAACATGTCCCGGACCGCGATCCTCGTCCGCCGCCTCTGGAGGCCGAATCTGGCCTGCGCGGCGGACGTCCGTGACATCCGCGCAGCCGCCGACCGCCGCTCGTGGTCGTACTCGTCGAGCACTCGCTCCGGCAGCTCGCCCCGGATGACGCCGGCGAGGCGCCACCCCAGGCTCGCCGCGTCCAGGAAGCCCACGTTGAGCCCCTGCCCACCGGCCGGGCTGACCACGTGGGCGGCGTCGCCGGCGAGAAAACACCGACCCTTGCGGAAGTTCTCGGCCATGCCGAGACGGGGCCGGAAGGACCTGGTCCAGTCGGGCTCCCCCACGGTGACCTCGCGGCAGGCGCGCTTCGCCAACAGGGATTGCAAGTATTCCCGGCTGGGCGGGCCGTCCGCCTCGGTGCGGTGCGGCACGTTCGCCGCGATCCGATAGTGCCCGTCCCGCAAGGGAACGAGCGCTATCACCCCGTGCCGCGAGTAGTAGTACTGCGCGTTGCGCGCGAGCCGTCCGGTCACCGGTGCGTCGCCGATGGCGTACGTGACGTCGATGGGGTCGCCGTCGAACCGTATGCCGAGCTGGTCGCGGACGACGCTGGCCGGTCCGTCGGCGCCGATGACCCACCCCGGCGTCACGACCTCCCGCCGGCCGTCCGAATGACGCAGGGCGACGACCGGCGCGTCCGGGTCACCGGACAGCTCCTCCATCGCGACGCCACGCTCGACGTGCCCGCCGAGTTCGGTGAAGCGTTCGCGCAATACCTTCTCCGTCTCCCGCTGCGGGAGCGTGAGCAGGAAGGGATACGGGGTGTCGGGAATCCGGTCGAGCCGCGCCGGACCGAGCAGCCGCCCGCCCGAGTAGTAGTTCACCCCGGCGGTCCGGTGGCCGCGCGCCACCAGCCGATCGCTGACCTGAATCCGCCGCAGCACCTCAAGGCTTCGCGGCCAGATCAGGATTCCCCTCGAATGCGGGTCGGTGTCGTCCAGGCGCTCCACCTTGTCGACGATCCGCAGGGAAATCCCTTGCTGCAACAGCTCGCAGGCCAGCGCCACGCCGACCGGTCCGGCGCCCACGATCAGCACCTGGGGATCACGAAGCACGATCCACTCCCTGTGCCATCCGCGACCAGCCGTGCCGGATCGCGAGCTCGGTCATCTCCGGGTCGTCGCCGACCACCACGGGATGCCCCACGAGCCGCAGCATCGGCAGGTCAGAGCCGTGATCGCCGTACGCGTAGGAAGCGCTGAGATCGATGTTCCGCGCGGCGGCCTCGGCCTGGATCGCCACGGCCTTGCGTTCGCCGATCATCGGACTGAACAGGGTTCCGACGTAACGGCCGGCCACGGTCTCCGGGTGGGAACACAGCACGCCGTCCGCCCGAACGTGGTCGGCGATCGGCCGCAAGCACGGCGGGAACGAACCCGACACGAGCACCACCAAGTCGCCCGCCCGGCTGTGTTCACCAAGCGCGGCAAGCACTTCCGGGTCGAATGCGCACTCGGCACGGAACCATTCGGCTCCTCGCGTCATCACCTCGTCGACCGACCGCCTGGCGAACTGCCGGTAGAACCGGCGGTTCGCCTCCTCCCTGGACGCACCGGCCGCTTTGAACGCGCGCAGGTCGTCCATGGCGCGCTGGTAGTCGCTCAGCGGCCGGCCGCTCGCCAGCACGTCGTACCGGAGGAAGCTGAACATGCTCGTGAGCGTGACGAGTGTGTTGTCGACGTCGAAAAAGGCCGCCCGGTTCATCCGGCGACATCCGATCGGGCTCGCCGCTCGTCGAGCAGCGCGGCGGCGCCGGCGACCGTGAGCTCCGGTGTCAGCACCCCTTCCTCGATCCGCACACCGAGTTGCTTCTCCAGTGCCAGGGACAGTTCCATCAGCGACAGTGAGTCCAGGTCCAGGCCGGAGAACTCGGCGTCGAGCGTGATCTCGTCCTCGGCCAACCGGCACTTGTCCACCAGGAACCGAACGATCCGCGTTGAGATGTCCGCTGCCATGTCCTTCACCTCCGATTGTCGTGTACTGGGGTCAGCCGGCGATGACGTCCGGCCAGGTGAGCGTCGCCGCTCCCCAGGTGGCGCCGCCGCCGAACGCGGTGAGCAGGACCTTGTGCCCGGCCACCAGGTCGCCGTCCTTGGCCGCGTCGGCCATCGCCAGCGGAATGGACGCCGCCGCGGTGTTGCCGACCCGGTCGAGATTCACCACCGCGCGGTCCTCGGGGATGCCGAGTTGCTCGGACACCGCCTGCAGGATGCGCACGTTCGCCTGGTGCCCCACCAGCCGGTCCACGGTCTGGGCGGTCCAGCCGCTCTGGGCAAGCACGGTCCGCGACGACTCGGTCATCCGGCGGACGGCGTGCATGAACACCGGCTTGCCGTCCATCCGGAAGTACTTGTCGGGAACGGTGATCAGGTCCGCCAAGGCGCCGTCACTGCCGAGGTGGAATCCGCTCAGCGCACCCGGTTCGTCCTCATGTCCCCGGCGTAGGACGACCGCGCCGGCGCCATCGCCGAAGATGACCGACGTCGTGCGGTCCGCGGGATCCAGGATCGTGCTGAACGTGTCCGCGCCGATGACCAACGCGCTTTCGGTATGCCCCAAGGCCAACGCCCCCGCTGCCGAGAACAGGGCGTAGATGAACCCCGTGCAGACCGCCGACACGTCGTAGGCGGGAACGTCGACGAGCCCGAGTTTGCTTGCCACCACAGGCGCGGTGCCGGGACACGGCCGGTCCGGCGTCGTGGTCGCCAGCACGACGAGGCCGACGTCGTCCACGCCCGCGCTCTGCATGGCGCGCTCGGCAGCCCCCACCGCGAGGTCGCTCGTCGAGCAGCCGGGCGGAGCCACGTACCGCTGCCTGATGCCGGTCCGGCTGACGATCCACTCGTCGGACGTGTCCAGGCGCTGGGCCAACATCTCGTTGGTGACGAGCCGGTCCGGGACCACCGCTCCGATCCCGGCGACGACCGCCGTCATCGCTGTGTCTCCAGCCGAAGGTCCTGACGCGCGTAGTCGTTCCGCGCGCGGGAGATGGCTTCGTCCGGGGTGAGCAGCATGGGCAGCCCGACGACTTCGACGATCCGCAGCAGCCGGTCGGGCAGCGAACCGCCCACGATCTCGTACTCGACGCCCAGTTCCCGGAACGTGCCGAGCATCAGCTCGTCGCACTTGCGCCGGAAGTTGTCGTTCATCGGCCGGTGCCCGTCGTCCAGGACCGGCAGTTCGTTGCGCAGGTGGACGAAGACGTCGTAGCCGCTGCCGACATGCTGTTTCACCGCGACGCCGAGTTGCTCGACCACGTCGTCAAAGAACCTCAGCTCGTCGGTCTTCGGCACGCTTTCGCCGTACCGCAGGTGCGCCGAGTCGCGGGGGCTGATCCCCATGCTGACCCGGAGCTTGGCGTAGATCCACTCCTGCAGCGACGACCCGTCCGAGACGAAGCCGCCGGGCAGCAGGCTCTCGTGCACACAGCGTTCGACGTGCCGGCGCACGACGAGCTGCAGGAACTCGGCGGCGGTGCACTGGTCCAGGGTCTTGCCGGGGACCGCCAGCGGAAGGATCTCCCGCATCGTCATCGCCATCGTCCGCGGCAGCCCCGTCAGGTGCGACAGGGCCATCACGGTCAGTGTCTTGCCTGAGGAATAGGTGCCGGACACCGCGAGCTTGACCACGTGAATCTCTCCTGTCGTCGAATCCTTGATCACGGCAACCGGTGGGCGACATCGCAGTCGAGCGACATCCCGGCGCAGGCGCCGAGAATCCGCGCGGTGCGCCAGACCGAGTCCCCCATCTCGACCAGCCCGGGGTCGGTGAGCCGAGTGTCGACGTCGCCAGGCCACGGGCGACGCGGATCGCTTGCCACGATGGACGTCTGCCGCATCCAGAGCGTGTCGCTCTCGCCCCGGCTCAGCCCGTCGGTCTCGTACAGCAGCACCTGGGCCAGCTGGAGGCTGGACACGAAACAGTCGATCATCGACAGCGACGGCTGGTACGCCGCCTCCATGCCCGTCATGGCGACGCCCGGCCCGGACTGGTCGACCTTCGCACTCGCCCGCATGTCCTTCTTGGACACAACGATCTCGCGCATCCCTTGGCCGCGTGCGATGAAGGCGGTGCCGTAGCAACGGCGTTCGTCCGACCCGAGGAGCTCCTCCGACAGGTCGAACCGGGTCTCGCCGGGCAGCGGCGACGCGGATCGGTGCTCGATCTCGCACCGGACCTTCATGGCACCCACTCGTGCGTCCACAATGGACACGGTCGCGCCGGGCAGCACGGGCTCGGTCGACGCGGCCCGCCAGGTGGCTCGCAGCGCCAGGTCGGAAAGGTCCTCCTGGGGTTGCGAACCGGCCCGCAACACGACCCGGCGCAGCCAGGCGTCGGCCCGCTGCCCCGCGTCCAACCCCAGGCCGGCGGCCAGGAAGAACTCGCCGAGCCGCGCGCCGAGCAGCACCCCGTCGATCGTGCTGAGGTGCGGGCGGAGCTCGCCACCGGACTTGGTCGACCACCCCTCCGGGTACCGGATCGCCGCCGTGGCCTGGATCGTCCGTTGGCCGCCGTACTCCACGGTGACCGCCACGTCGTCGACGTCGTAACGGACCCGCTGGTAGCCGTGTCCGAAGAACCGGGTCTCGGCGGCTCCGAGGTAGTCGTCGATCGAGTCGAGCATGGTTTCGGTGCTCACGTCGCCCCCTGGTCGACCGGCGGCGTCGGGCGCCTGCTGACCACGCAGGTCAGCCTCGCGGTGCACGTTCGCCGGCCGAGGTCGTCGGTGATGATGATCTGGTAGGTGGCGGTCGACTGGGCCTCGTGCAGCGGTGTGCACGTCCCGGTGACCGTTCCGGCGGACACCCAACGGTGATGGGTGCAGGACAGTTCGAGTCCGGCCGCGTTCCCGTCCGGCCCGGCGTGCAGGAAGGCGGCAACCGACCCCAGTGTTTCGGCGAGCACGGCGTTCGCGCCGCCGTGCAGGATGCCGAACGGCTGCCGGTTTCCGTCGACCGGCATGGCACCGGTCACCAGACCCGGCCGACAGGTGAGCACACGGATACCCATGCGCCGCACAAGCTGTTCCGCCCGAAAATCCGAATGTATTTCCACCGGCCCCAGAGTGGGTCCGGTCATCGTGAACTCAGTCGCCATGACGACGACAGCGCAGATCGCACTTATTCCCCCTGATGAACGATTTCTCCCCGACCGCAAGTACACCCGCGGGACGGCGAAGGTCGCAAGCAATGGACCGGGCCTGGCACCAAGCTGCCAGCCGCGCACCAAGGGACGCCCCTTCGGGCGGGCGGTTAACCGGCCACCAGATCCGGGCGGAGTTCGCTACACTTATCTTTGAGCTGTCTCATGATAGCCGTCATCCCACACCGCTATCCAACCACGAAGATCACGATTTCCGGCAGGAGTACTGCGGTCATGTCCGTGGATGTGTTGAGCGAGACCGTGGCGGCCATGCGCACGGGAAGGCCTCGATCCGTGCTGACCGAAGCGCGGGCACCGTGGGGACTGCGGTTTCAACCACGCGCCGGTGCCAGCTTTCATGTGGTGCTCGAAGGCACCTGTTGGTTCATGCCCGCCCAAGGGCGACCACTGCCGCTCGGACCTGGTGACGTGGTGTTCCTGCGCAGCGGGTCGGGCCACGGGTTGGCGGACCGGCCGACCACGCCGTTGGTCGAGTTCAGACCCGAACAGGTGAATCATTCGTCGCCCATCGGCCGCCTGTCCGTGCCCGGCACGGGCGAGCGGGCGGCGCTGCTGTGCGGCGCGTACCAACTGGAGCGCGCCCGACCGCATCCGCTGCTGATCAGCCTGCCTGAGACCGTGCACCTGCCCTGCCGGCCGGGCCAGCCGACGGCGCTGCGTTCGGCGGTCGAACTCCTCCGCAGCGAGCTGCGGGACTACCGGCCTGGTGGCGACGCCATCGTCAGCTCACTGGTCGACGGGATGCTCGTGTACGTGCTCCGGGAATGGCTGCACGAGCAGCCGCGGGACACGGCGGAAGGGTGGGCGGTGGCCATCGCCGACCCGGCGACCGCCGGCGCCCTGCGCAACATCCACCGCGATCCCGGGCGGCCGTGGACCGTTGACGCGCTCGCCGAGGACGTGGGCCTGTCGCGGGCGGCGTTCTCGCGCCGGTTCACCGCGCAGGTCGGTGAACCACCGCTCACGTACCTCACGCGGTGGCGGATGACCACCGCGGGCCGGCTGCTGCACGAATCGGGACTCCCGCTCGGCCGGGTCGCCCAACAGGTCGGCTACACCTCGAGTTTCGCCTTCGCCAAGGCGTTCAAACGGGAGTACGGAATCGCTCCCGGCGGTTACCGCAAGCTGGCGCGGGAGGACACCGGCGCCGATGAGCACTCGCGGCCGATCAGGTGATCGAGCAACCCGAGGCGCGCGGCGGTCACCCCCGCGGCGAACCGGTTGTCGGCGTCCAGCTCGGCCATTATCCGGGCGATCCGCCGGCGCACGGTCCGTATGCTGCTGTACAGCCGGCGGGCGATCTGCTCGTCCTTGTTGCCGTTCGCGAGCAGCCGGATAATAGCCAGTTCTTCGGGTGTGAACCGGTCGTCAAGAATTCGTGTTCCCACTTATCCCCCCACGGCCAATACCGTCAGCCAGCCTCCCGGCGGTGAGTCTATGAGCCCGAACCGAAACGGGCAACCGAGATGAGACCGGGCTCCCACACCGAGACGCTCGGACATCGACACGAGCGGATGAAACATTGATATTCCCGACCACGGGGACTTAGCTTGGACGTCGATCTGATTCACAATCTCCGGCTGTCGAGTCATTTACCTGGGAGGCCGTTTTCATGCCGCACACCTTGATCCGTGGTGGCCGGATTCTCACCCTGGACGCGCGGGGCAGCGTATTTCCCCAAGGTGACCTGCTGATCGACGGCGGCCGGATCCGCGCGGTGGGGCCGGAGCTGACCGCGCCCGAGGCGGCCGAGGTGATCGACGCCGACGGCATGCTCGTCCTGCCGGGTCTGATCGACACCCACCGGCACACCTGGCAGACCGCTTTCCGGCAGTTCGACTCCGCGCTTTCGCTCAGCGCGTACATCGACGTGGCGCTGCGCGGTTTCGGCGACCGCTGCCGGCCCGAGGACGTGTACGCCGGGACGCTGTGGGGCGCCCTGTCCGCCCTGGACGGCGGCGTGACCACGCTGCTCGACTGGGCGCACGTGATGAACTCCCCCGAGCACGCCGACGCGTCCGTGCAGGCGCTGCACGACTCCGGGATGCGGGCGGTGTTCGGCCACGGCTGGCCGGTGGGCAGGCAGCTGGACTTCACCGCGCCGCACCCCGCCGACCTGCGCCGGGTGCGTGAGTACCTGCTGCCCTCCGACGACGGGCTCGTCACGCTGGCCATGGCGGCGAAAGGCCCGGACTTCAGCGGGATCGACGTCGCCGCCCAGGACTTCGCGTTCGCCCGCGAACTGGGCGTCCCGATCACCAGCCACATCGCGGCCGGCCGGCCCGGCGACCACCAGCAGGGGATCCGGCTGCTCGACGACGCCGGGCTGCTCGGCCCCGACCTGACCGTCGTGCACGCCAACGGCGCCAGCGACGACGACCTCAAGCGCCTCGCCGCGCACGGCGTCACCCTGTCGTTCAGCCCCCAGATCGAGCTGACCATGCCGGGGCTGGGTGCGGCCGCCGCGACCCACCGGCTGGTGAACGCGGGCCTGCGGCCCAGCCTGAGCGTGGACACCGAGACGGCCGCGAGCGGCAGCCTGTTCACCCAGATGCAGCTCGCCCTGGCGACGGCTCGGGCCGCCACCCCGGACGACGAGCCGGCGTTGACGGCGAACGCGGTCCTGCGGATGGCGACCGTCGACGCCGCGCACACCCTGCATCTGGAGCACCGGACGGGTTCCCTGGAAGTGGGCAAGGCCGCGGACGTGATCCTGCTGCGGACCAACGACCTGAACCTCGCGCCGGTGTCGGCGCCCGAGGAGTCCGTCGTCCTGGCCGCGCATCCCGGCAATGTCGACACCGTTCTGGTCAACGGCAGGGTGGTCAAGCGGGACGGGTGCCTCGTCGGCGACGTCGACCGCGTCCGCGAGCTGGTCACGGCCGCGTCCGCGCACCTGCTCCAGCGGTGAACACCGGCCGATCGGCTCCTGATCGGAACGCGTGCGCTGTGGTACACACTCGTTCATGCGCAGGAGGATCCTTGCAGTAGCGATTGTCGCCGCGGCAGTCGCGGGAATGTTCGACTCGACTGCCGTGGCACGGGAAAACCGTCCCGTTTTGACTGATTCCCACCCGTGCGCGGGACAACCCGAGTTCACGTGCTCGATGTTGACCGTGCCGCTCGACCATCACGGCCGGACGCCGGGTTCGCTGAAACTTCAGGTCGCGGTGGCCGACAACGCCAACGCGCCCAAAGGTGTGCTGCTGTTCCTGACCGGCGGGCCCGGCCAGCCCGGGGTGCCGGCGATCACCCGGCTGGCCGGCCAGCGGCTGCCGGAGATCGCCGCGAACTACCGGTTCGCCATGATCGACCAGCGCGGCACCGGCGACTTCGGCGCGATCAACTGTCCGCAACTCCAGGCGCAGATGGGCAGTTCGGACATTGCGACGCCGACCCGGGGCGCGGTCCGTGAGTGCGCCGGAATCCTCGGGAACACCGCCGGCCTGTACGGCACCGACCAGACCGTCGCCGACTTCGACCTGTTCCGCCAGGCACTCGGCGCCAAGAAGATCACAGTGGACGGAGTGTCGTACGGTTCCTTCACCGCGGCCCGGTATGCCATCGCGTACCCGCGCAACACGCAGGCGATTGTGCTCGACTCGGTTGTCCCCCACCACATCACCCCGACCGATTCGCTGTACCTGGCCGGTCTGCGGGGCCAGGCACGAGTGTTGCGTGACGCGTGCACCGCTGCACCGGCCTGTGGCTTCGACCCGGCGGACGATCTGGCGCAGGTCGTGCGCGGCCGTAGTGTCGCGGACGGTGTCCGGATCTTCGACATGATCGTGAGCTACGAGTTCGAGGATCCCACGTACCGCCAACCGAACCTGCCCGGCCTGCCACCCGGTGTCGGCGACCTGATCGGCTCGTTGCACGCGGCCCGCACCGGAAAACCGGCCCAACTGGACGCCCTGCTCACCGCCTTCGCCTCGGGCGGCGACCCGGTCAACCGATTCAGCTCCGGCCTGCACGCGGCAACACTGTGCGCGGACATGCGGTTCCCCTGGGGCAGTTCGGCCACACCGGAGTGGATCCGCCCGTTCCTGCTCACCCTGACCGAGAAGTCCCTCAAGCGCGGCGACGTCTGGCCGTACACCCCAGCGGTCGCCGTCAACCAGGGCTTCATCCAGTCATGCCTGCCGTGGCCGGCCGAACGCGCCGTGCCGAACCCCGCCGACCCCCTCCCGAACGTGCCGACCCTGATGGTCAACGGCGACCACGACCTGTCCACCCCACTGGAATGGGCCGAGAAAGAGATCCCGCTGGCACCGCACGGCAAGTTCGTCATCGTGAAGGGCGCGTCCCACTCGATCCAGAACCGCGAACGCGGACACGCCGGCCGCGACGCGGTCATCAACTTCCTGAACGGCTAGGTGTGTCGCGCGTTCCCGGACCATGAAACTCCCCTAGTTTGGCTGTCCACTATGTCCTGAACCGAGGCGCCCCCCGCGTCTACTTTGGACCGAGTTGTTTCGTCCTGCACCACGACTGTGCGCGCCTTGGCCGACGCGCGCGCCAAAGGCTCCACGGCACCGTCCACTGTGATCGTTCCCGTTCCCGACATCCCTGACGCGGCGCTGCCCGCTCTCGACCTGTCCGCGGGTCTGGCCTACCTCTCCGCCTGCGCGACCAGCGTGACCGCCGTACGCTTGGCCGACGAGTCCCTGCACATCACCGGCGCGTTCCACCTGGGCGGCGTACACCCATACTGGCTCGTGACCCGACAAACACCGCTGGGGGGAGAACATCCACCATGTCCACGCCCGTGGAGCTCGCTGAACTGGATCTGTTCCATGCCTGGTCCGAAGCGCCGGCGCTGACCGGAACGTTCGACCCGTTCACCTTCCACCACCGGATGGCGGCCTACCGCCAACTGATCGACGCCACCAACCATGCCGGCCTGTTCGGCCCGGACAACCGGCGCAACCCGTTGTGGGGGCTGATGTTCCAGGCCCAGTGGCAGTTCCGCAGTGGCCGCTTGGGGCGGAACAGCCGCCAGGACGGGCACATCGACCCCGACGCGGCGTGGGGGTACGGCAACTATTCTCTCAATGTCATCCCGTGGTTGGGGGCTGTCGAGGCGGGCACAGTGCCAGATCTGGTCATCGCTGGGCCGTCTGTCGCATCCCGGTTTCGTTACGTCAGCGGCGGTGGCGCCGCACCGGTTCAGGTGCCGCCGGAGTTCGAGAAAGGTGTCGCGGACTGGCGTGACTATTTCAGACTCGTCGCCGCGACCGAGCGGGGCACCGACCAAGAACCGATCCGTTTCGCATTGTGGCGGGCACACAGAACATGCCTGGACGTGGTGGCCACGCGCGTCGCAAACATTGACCCGGCGCCTTATACAGCCGCCGAGTTGGCTTTCTTGCAGGGGTGGTGCCGAATGGTCCTCTACCTGGACGCCGCGGCCTGGCCCACCGACTTCGACTTCATGACCCAGTACGGTCTCGACGTCCTACCAGAACAACTGCTGCCCCAAAGCGACCTGCCCCCAAGGGTCCGCAGCAACGTGCGAAACGTACTCACCCTCGCGCGGACCCCGGTATGGCGGCACAACCTCAACCTCTGGATGTGGCGCCGGATCATGCGCACCCGCAAAGCCAGAGACGAAGTCGTGACAATGCTCGACGCCCTGTTCAACCCCAACCCGGCCAACACAGCCAACAGAAGACGAATGATCGGTTACCTCCTGCGCCCCTGACAAACCACGATCGACTCGCCGTACTGGCCACGACCCGCGTCCCTGACCAGCCGACACCGACTCACCCACGCCACCGGCCGGATTCGTCACCGACCCGGTGCTGCCGCAGATCGCCGCTACGCTCCCGCCCAGCCAAGTCGGGGGCTGGCCGGTGATCGTTGGATGCCGGGTAAGTTCTTTTTCTCTGTTTTGTTGCGGTATCTGGGTATACGCTACCAATGGCCGTACCGGTGATTCGGCGACGGAGTTTTAATCCGGCCAGCACGTGACGACCCTGCGTTCGCGTGCCGGGATTCCGGAGGAATGCTGATGTCTGCTGGGTTGGGCAAGATCCCGAGGGCGCGCCGGATGTTCACGCTTGCGGCTGTCGCCGTTTTGCTTTGTGGGGCGGGGACTTCTGCGACCGCGGCGCCGGTCGCCAAACATCATCGGTTCAGTGCGGGCGCTTCGTTGCTGGCGGGGGCCAGGTCGCCGGAGGAACGAGCCGCTTTGACTGACCGGGCGTTGGCCGCGACGAGCAACACGTTGCAGGTCGCGTACAATACGAAACCGTTGTACGACCAGGGAATTGATGGTACCGGCACCACGTTGGCGACCGTGGTCTCGTACGGCGACAAGGGCATCAAGGCCTTCATCGACAGCTATTCCCGGTCGCATGGCCTGCCCGTGGCGGACGTCCAGACCTTGGAGCCCGCGGGTCACGTTCCGGCCTGCAGTGACCCCGGCACCCCCAGCGACTGTTCGAGCTGGGTCGGCGAGACCGACCTGGACGTCGCGATGTTCCACACGCTCGCACCGAAGGCCAAGATCCTGGTGGTGGCCACGCCGACGTCCGAGACCCAGGGCATCGACGGGTTCCCGGACATGATGACGGCCATCGACTTCCTGGCCGACCACCACTCCGCCACCGTCATCTCGATGAGCCTCGGCACGCCGGAGGACGACTTCGACAACTCCGCGCAGCTGCACAGCCTGGACGCGCACTTCAAAAAGGCGACCGACGCGGGCATCACGGTCACCGCGTCCAGCGGCGACGACGGCTCCACCGGCACGAAGAAGGACAACACCCCTTGGGGCAAGCGAGTCGTGAGCTTCCCCGCCACCAACTCCTTCGTGACCGCCGTCGGCGGCACCGTCCTGCACCTCAACTCCAACGGCACGCGGACCTCCCCTGACACCGTCTGGCCGCGGTCGGGTGGCGGCGTGTCGCACGAATACGGCGCGCCGACCTGGCAGAGCGAGGTCGACAAGGTCACCCACGCCACCGGACGGTCCCTGCCCGACATCTCGATGCTCGGCACATCGGGCACGTCACAGTCCTCCCCGCTGTTCGCCGCGGTTGTCGCGCTCGCGTCCCAGAAGGCAGGCAAGACACTCGGCTTCATCAACCCCGCGCTCTACGCACTCGGCTCCGGCGCAACCACAACGGGCATCGTGGACGTGACCTCGGGCAGCAACGGCTTCAACGGCGTGCCGGGCTTCTCGGCGACCAGGGGCTTCGACATCGTCTCCGGCTGGGGCACCCTGAACGCGGCCACCTTCGTGCCCGCACTGGTACGGCAAATCGGCTGACAGAGCGGCCAGACGCGTTGTCCGGCGTTGTTTGTCTGGTGGCCGACGGCGACACCGAACAACCTGACCGCGCTACACATGTCATGGCGCCGTCGGCGGCTGAACTGAGGGGGACAGTTGCCGGCGGCGCCTCCCGCTAGCGAACTGCCGACCGGGTGAGGAAGTCGCCGATCTCGCCGGCCACCGCCTCGGGCTCGTCCAGCATCGACAACACGTACGCGCCGGGGATCTCGGCATACCGCCCGGCGGGCAACAACTCCGCCAGGCGGTGGCCGTGTTCGGGCGGCATCACCCGGTTGTCAGGTGACCACAGCACGAGGGTGTCGCCGGTGAACTGGCGCAACGCCTCGGTGGCACGGACCAGTTCCACTTTGTCGAACGGTCCGCGGCAGTAGGTGAGCAGGTCGCGGTGGATTCCGGGGGTGTGCAACAACGGCTCGGTCCAGGCACGGACGAGATCGTCGGGTACGGGTCGTCGGGCCATTTGCCCGAACAGCAACGGGGACCGGCGCAGCCGGCTGATCCGCAGTTGCCGGGCGGCGAGCCGCAGGCCGCCCGGCAGGCGGACGGCGAGTTTCATCATCTTGCCGGGCAGGCCGGGCGGGAAGTTGTCGAACGCCTCGCACGGGAGGATCACCTGCCGGGCGACGCGCTGGTCGAGCCCGTACGCGGTGAGGAACAGTCCCCCACCCCAGTCCGTGTGCACCAGGGTGACGCCGTCGAGCTTCAGTGCGTCGAGGACGTCGGCGACCACTTGGACCTGGCCACGCAGAGTGAGGTCCGCCCCCGGCTTCATCGGCCGGCGGTGCGCCCCGAGCGGCAGGACCGGGCGCACGTAGGTGAACCCGGCCGGGAGCAGCGGCAGCACTGTGTCCCACTGGGTGTGGTCCATCAGCACTCCGTGCAGCAGGACGACCGGCGGCCCCGAGCCGACCTGGTCGTACTCGACGACCCCCGCTGTGACCTCGACGTTCCTCATCGCGACCTCCCCTAGAACGATCTCTCTAGAATGACTGTTCTAGCATGGTGGGATGCGAACGGACCAGCGGATCGTGCTGGCTATGGCGGAACTCATGCGCAGGCAGGGCTACGCCGCCACGGGCATCAACCAGTTGGCCAGCGCCGCCGGCGCCCCCACCGGCTCCCTGTACCACCACTTCAAGGGCGGGAAACGCGAGATCGCCGCCGCCGCGTTGCGCCAGACAGGAGCCGCGTACATCCAGCTGCTGCCCTTGCTGCTGGACCCCTACGACGATCTCGCGACCGGGATCGAGGCTGCTTTCGCCGCCGCGGCGACGGACATGCGGAACACGGGTTGGGCCAACATGTGCCCGATCGGCACCGTCACCGGGGAGGTCGCGGACACCGAGCCCCTGCTGCGGGCGGTCGCGGCGGAGGTGATGACGGCCTGGGTCGACGAAGGCAGCCGCTACTTCGCCGACCGTGGGTTGTCCGAGTCCGACGCGCGGAGCGTCACGTTCGCCGTCCTGACGGCCCTCGAAGGGGCGTTCCTCCTCGCCCGCGGACTGCGTTCGGACGAACCGTTCCTGGCGGCCGGCCGCACGGTCGCGATGTACGTCGCGTCATTGCCGGCTAGCCCGCCAACGCCAGGATCGGTCGTTCCCGGGTCGCGCGGAGCGTAGGCAGCAGTGTGGCGGCAGCACTTATGACGACGGCACCGGCGATCACGGCGAGGTACATCCACAGTGGACCGCTGGGCACCGGCGAACCGGTTTTCACCAGGCTGTACGGAATCGTCGTGGTGAGTGCGGCCAGGGAGCCGAGCACGATTCCGACGAGCGCCAGAACTGTTGTCTCCACGGCGACCATGCCCATGACCTGCTGGCGGGTCGACGCGGTCAGGCGCAGCAGGCCGAACTCACGGCGACGGTTCACGGTCGCGGCGATCAGGGAGTTCGTCACCGCGATCGCACAGAACGCGATGATCATGGCCACGACCATGTAGTTGGCGGCGGCCAACTGGGCGCTGACGTCGTCCGGTGGACGGGTCGCCGCGGTGCTGTCCTCGGTGCTCTGCATGTACAGGGTGCCGACCGCGATGCCGACGAGCAGCGTGAGCGGGCCGACGATGGCGCCTGCGCGGGATGCGCGGGCGTCGAGATTGCGCAGGGCCAGGCCCGCGCTCCCGGCCGGCCCGCTGACGACTCGGCCTACCGCGGCGACTATGGCCGGGCTCAGCAGCGCGAGTCCGATCGCCGTCGCGATGCACGCCGGTCCGGCCGACGCGGCGAGCAATGGCCCGTTCGGCATCGCCAGTGTCCCGGCCCCTGTGCCGATCCCGACGAGGACGAACACGCTGCCGATCCACAGCTTCGTCCGCGTCAGCACGCGGTCTGGGCTGTCCGCCTCGGCCAACGCCCGCACAGGCGCGACCCGCGCGGCGCGACGTCCGGCGAAGATCGACGCGAGGACGGCGGCCACCAGGGAGATCGCGGCGCCGGCGAGGGCGGTTCGCCACGTCGCCACGAGATCGTCGCCCACGATCACCCCCAGGCCGGCGATCCGGTCGTGCACGAACGAACCGAGGCCGATGCCCGGCAGAATGCCAAGCAGCACAGCGGGTATCGCCACCGCGACGGTCTCCAGCACGACCATCCGCCGGACCTGGCCCGGCGTCGTGCCGATCGTGCGCAGCAGAGCGAGTTCCCGTTCCCGCTGTTGGACGACAAGGGACACCGTCGACACCACACCGAACGCGACGATCACGACGGTCCAGCCGCCCATGATGAAGGCCAGCATGGTCAGTGCCTCCAGCCGGTCGGCGAGTCCGGTCTCGGCAAGCGCGGCGAAGGCGGTCAGCAGCGCGGTTCCGGCGAACATCGCGCCAGCGGAGGCGATGTACGACGTCGTCCGGCCGCGGACAGTACGGAGAGCGAGCCGGCCGATCATCGCCCGGCTCCCACAGGAGCGCCCAGGGTCGCCATCCGTGCGGCCACGGCGTCGACGCGGGGATCGATCACGGTCTCGACGACACGACCGTCAGCGAAGAACACGACGGCGTCCGCGACCGACGCGGCCACCGGGTCGTGGGTGACCATCACGATCGTGCGGCCGGCGCCGCTGACCGCGTCCCGCAGCAGTTTCAGTACCTGAGCCGCGGAACGGCTGTCGAGCGCGCCGGTGGGTTCGTCCGCGAAGATCACCGCGGGCTCGCTCAGCAGTGCGCGGGCGATGGCGACCCGCTGCTGTTGCCCGCCGGACATCGCGGCCGGTTTGGTGTCAGCGTGGTCGGCCAGGCCGAGCCGCCCGAGCACGTCACGAACGGCCGTGTCGTCGACGCGGCGGCCGGCGAGTTCCGCCGGCAGCGTGACGTTCTGTCGGACGGTCAGCGTGGGCACCAGGTTGTACGCCTGGAACACGAAGCCGAGCCGGTCCCGGCGGAACCGGGTCAGCGCGGCCTCGTCGAGCCCGGACAGTTCGGTGCCCTCGATGGTGACCGAGCCGGACGTCGGCCGGTCCAGGCCGGCGGCGCACTGCAGCAGGGTGCTCTTGCCGGAGCCGGACGGGCCCATCACGGCGGTGAACGTCCCGCCCGGGAAGGCCAAGGTCACGCCGTCCAACACGGTCTGGGCGGCCGAACCGGTCCGGTAGGTCTTGACCAGGTCGCGGACTGCCACGGCCGAGTACGGTGTACGAGTCATAAATACACCGTACCTAACGACACGCAATCCGGGTATGAGATCTGTATTACCGGTCGAGGCGTATACTTTCGTCACAAACCCAGAGGTGTGACGAAAAGAGGCTGACGGAATGGCGGAATGCCTGGTGTGCGGACGGCCGCTCCCCGACCCCGGCCGGGGTCGGCCACCGCGGTACTGCTCGCGGGCCTGCCGCGCCCGCGCCTACCGCGAACGGGTCGCCCGCAAGCAGCGCCAGGACTTCCCGTTGCCGGACACCGAAGGCAGCACGCTCACCGTTGACCGGATCGTCCGCGCCGCGATCGCGTTGGCCGACCGGGACGGCGACGCCGGCCTCTCGATGCGTCGCACCGCCGCGGAACTCGGGGTCGGCGCCATGTCGCTGTACCGGTACGTGCCGGGCAAGGAGGAACTCGGCGCCCTGATGATCGACACGGTGTTCGGCGACCACCCGCTGCCCGACCCCGGTCCGGACGGCTGGCGCGCGAAACTCGAACTGTCCGCGCGTCTCGAATGGGACATCTACGTGAAGCACCCCTGGATTCCGCGGGTCTTCGCGATCACCACCCGCCCGCCGCTCGCGCCCCGGATGATGGTCTACACCGACTGGCGGATCCGCGCGGTGGACGGCCTGGGGCTGGACTTCCCGACCATGGTCCGGACCGCGATCGCGATCTCCGCGCACGTGCAGAGCGCGGCGTTCCCGTTGGCCCGCGAGCGGAACTCGAAGGACACCCGGACCGAGTGGCTCGACGCCCGCAGCGCCCGGGTGCGGGAGATGTTCGGCCCGTACAAACTCGACATGCTCGCCCGGTTCGACATGGACGCGTTCGAGGCGTCGGAACCGGCGAGCATCTTCGAGTTCGGCCTGGACCGACTGCTCGACGGCGTGGCACAGCTCCTTCCGGACGCCTGAGGTCCCCAGCCGACGGTGACGGACGGTGATCGACGTCACTTGCGAAGATACCCTACGGGGGTATGGTAGCGGCCATGGATCACAGCGAACACTCCACAGGCACCAGGACGAGCTGGAAGACCGCGGCGCAAGCGACCCTGCACTGCCTCACCGGCTGCGCCATCGGCGAGGTGGCCGGCATGGTCATCGGAACGGCGCTGGGGCTGCACAATGCCGGGACAGTGGTCCTGTCCATCGCACTGGCGTTCGTGTTCGGCTACGCGCTCACCATGCGCGGCGTCCTGCGCGCCGGGGTCGACTTCCGGACCGCGGTCAAGGTGGCACTGGCCGCCGACACCGTGTCCATTCTGGTCATGGAGATCCTGGACAACGCGTTCATGGTCGTCGTGCCGGGCGCCATGGACGCGGGGTTGGGCAGCGCGCTGTTCTGGCTGTCACTCGCGGGGGCACTGGTCGTGGCGTTCGTGGTGACGGTTCCGGTGAACCGCTGGATGATCTCCCGCGGCAAGGGCCACGCGGTGGTCCACGAGTACCACGAAATGTGAGCGCGTCTCCTACTTTTCTTCGAAGGCCGCGAACAGTTCGGTGCTGATCTGGTCGCGGCACACTTCGACCGAGTAGGCCATCACCCAGCCGGCGTAGGCGTCGCGGAGGATCCGCTGGATCGGCGACGTGCTCAGGTATCCGGATCCACCGCCGGCCTTGAGCGCCAGCTGGGCGGCGTCCACGGCGATCTGGTTGGCCAGCAGCTTCGCGCGGAGGGTGGCCGCCAGGAACCCGGGGTCGTTCTGGTCGGCCAGCCACGTCATGTGCCGGGCGTACATGACCGCGGCTTCGAGGTGGCTGTGCGTGGTCGCCAGGTCGAACCGGAGCCACTGCATGGTGGCGAGCGGCTCGCCGGTGGTGGGGATGACGCGACTGCGGGCATGCTCGACGGTGGCTTTGACGGCGGCGTCGGCGACGCCGAGGGACAGGAACGCGAGCCCGGCGCCGATGTGGTTGGGCCGGCGCCGCGTCGGCGGCGGGCAGCGGCGATCGTCCCGCAGCAGGGTGTCGGCGAACTCCACCAGGCGGCTGCCGTTGGCCCGCATTCCCATGGTGTCGCCGATCGGCAGGAACCGGATCGTGTCGTCCACGGCGACGCCGAAGAACGTCGGCTGGTTTTCGACGAGCGCGTTGACCAGGAAGTGGTCGGCGATCTCGCAGCCGGACGTGAACCGTTTGGCCCCGGTCAGCCGAAAGCCGCCCGCCGCGGGGTACGCGTGCTGCTGCGGCAGCAGGAACAGGTTGCCGCCGGACGGTTCGGACAACGCGTTGGCGAACCGGCGGCCCGCGATGAGTTCGTCCGCGTAGAACCGGGCGACCTCGGGTGTCGACATGGTCACGAGCCCGATCGCGGCGCCGATGTGCATCACCCAGATGCACGCCGTGGACGGGCACGCCTCGCTGAGCAGCCGCACGATCTCGCCGTAACTGCGGTAGCTGAGGTCCTGCCCACCGAACTCGCTCGGCAACAACGCCTTGTCCAGGCCGCTCGCGTGCAGTGCCTCCAGGTTTTCCAGGGGGACCTGGGCGCTCTCGTCGAAGGCAGCCGCGGTCGTGGCGAACTTCGCCGCGAGGCCCGCCGCCGTGTCCACCCAGTGGCGCTCGTCCGCTGGCGGCGCGAACGGGTGCGGTTCGGTCATCTGAGCTCCAACGCAGAGTCAATGGTGGCGTCCACGAAGGCGAGGGAATCGCGACGACGGGCCACGGGATCACGATAGCCGCGCCGGCCTTCCGCGCCGCCGGTTCGCAGCAGGTGAGGTTGCCGGCGGTGTAGGCGCGCAAGGCGTCCTGGTCGTCCCAAACGTCCACCGTGGCCGGTTCGGGCCCGCGCACGGTGACGCCGACCCGGGCGTGGGCCGCGGCCGGCGCCGGTCGGGTGGAAGTCGTCCAGGCACACCGAGCCGACCAGGTAGAAGCCGGTGACCAAGCCAGGGGCCAGGTCGTCGACGGTGGTCAGAAACATCGACACGGTCCGGTCAACCACTGCGGGAACGATGATCGACATGCCCGCCAACGTACCCGGGCCACAGATTGTCCACTGTGGACTCGATTCGAGTTGTCCACAATGCACGCCTCGGCCGCGACCTGCGCGAGCACTTGCTTACAAACACGGACATCGCCGGTTACGAATCCGCGCTCGCAAACCTTTTCCCCTGGTCGGAGGGGGCCGAGAGTTTACCTGACCGAATTCCCGGCCTTGGTACACTTCCACAGTGCGTCACCTCCTCAACGCGCCCATCGACTCCGACCGATCGACGTACCGCAAGGAGGCCTCATCACGTTGAGTCGATCCCAAGCCATCGGCGAACAGTCTTCGAGTGTCCGCCGCAGCGAGCTGCACCACCTGCTCGCCGCGCTCAACCAGCGCACCGGCCGGATCGTCGAACTGGTCGGGGACCCTGGCGCAGGCAAGACGCGCCTGCTGGCCGATCTGGCCGAGGAGGCGCAGCGCCGTGGCTTCATGGTGTTGAGCGGTCGGTGCAACGAGTTCGAGCAGGCCGTCCCGTTCCGGCCGTTCACCCAGATCCTGGGCGGCCGGCCGATGATCGACACACTGGACGAGCTGCCCGAGGCCGGCGCGAACATGGTCCGGCGGATGATCGTCCACCCGTCCATCGGCCCGGACGCCCCAGGCACGCCGGGCGAGGCCGAGCGCTACCACCTGTACTACGCGGTTCGCACGCTGCTGGCCCGCAGCTGCGCGAAGACGAGCATGGTCCTCATCCTCGATGACCTGCACTGGGCGGACACCGGCACGATCGAACTGATCGACTTCCTGGCGCGGTGGCCGCTGGACGCGCCGCTGCTGCTGGTGATCGCGCAACGCCCCCGGCAGTCGTCCACCCGGCTGCGCGCCACCCTGGCGCACGGCGTCGAACTGGGTGTGGTCGAGCGGGTCGAGCTGGACGCGCTGTCGATGAGCCAGTCCGCGGAGATCCTCGGCATGCGGCCGCACGACCACCGGCTGCGCGACCTGCACACCGAAAGCCGCGGCAACCCGCTGTACCTGCTGGCCCTCGCGCACGCCAAACCCGGACAGCAGCTGCGGTTGGGGACGTCGCTGCAGGAGGAGATCCCGGCCCAGTGCGCCGCGCTGCTGCTCGGCGAGATCGCGTCGCTCAGCCCGGACGAGTCGGCGGTCGCCGCCGCCGGTGCTGTCCTCGGTGACCAGTTCGACCTCGACTCCCTGGCGACCGTCGCGCAGATGGGCCTGGACCAGACGGCGGCGGCCGTCGCCGCGCTGACCAAGCGGGACCTGCTGCGGCCGGGCAACACCATGCCGACGTACTCCATCCGGCACCCGGTGCTGCGCAGCCTGATCTACACCAACGCCGAGCCGTCGTGGCGGGTGTTCGCGCACCGCCGGGCGCTGGCGATGCTGTCCGAGCGCGGCGCCACCGCCGCCGAGCAGGCCATCCACATCGAACGGTCGTTGGACCGGTCCGGTCCGGACGAACTGCGGACACTGGTCAAGGCGGCCCAGGACGCGATGGCGTCGGCTCCGGCGATCGCGGCGCACTGGTTCCAGGTCGCGCTGCAGGCGTTGCCGAGCAACCGGCCGGACGACGGCAGACGGCTCGAACTGTCGCTGATGCTGACCCGCGCGCTCGGCGTCGCCGGCCGGCTGCAGGAAAGCCGTGACCTGCTGCACGAGATCCTCGCCGAGCTGCCGCCGGACCCACCGAGCGTACGGGCCTCGGCGGTGGCGTTCTGCGCGTTGATGGAGTCCTTCCTCGGGCACTACACCGAAGCCAGCGCGCTGCTGACGGCCGAACTGGACGCCATGCCGCCGACCCCGCCGATCGAGGCGGTCGCGTTGAGCATCGCGCACGGCCTGGTCGGCCTGCTCGGCGGCGACTGTCCCAGCCCCGAGGAGGCCGAGCAGGCGATCCGGGTGGCCCGCCGGTACGGCGATCCGGTGATCGAGGCGGGCGCACTGGCCCTGCACGGCCTGTGCGCGGCGGTCGTCTACAGCACGCCGGAGGCGGAGGCGTCGCTGGGCGAGTGCGCGCCGGCGTTCGACGGGTTCTCCGACGCGGAACTCGCCCACTACCCGGAGTACCTCACCATTCTCGGCTGGGCCGAGGTGCGGGTCGGCTGGAACGCGGACGCGGAACGGCATTTCCGGCGCGGCATCACGATCGCCCGCAAGACCGGCCAGAGCTACCTGCTGCCGACCCTGCTGACCGGCCTGAGCAACACCAGCCGCCACCTCGGCGCCGCCGAGGACGCCCGGTGCGTGGCCGCCGAGGCGACTGAGATCGCGCTGCACATGGACGCCAAGCACGTCTACGGAATGGCGCTGGCGCTGGAGGCGTGGAGCACGATCTGGACCGTCGAGCGGGGCGATCTGGCCGCGGTGAACCTGGCCGAACGCGCGGCCGCGGCCCTCCCGTCGACCTGCCGCTGGAGCTTCAGCGCCCAACTGGCCCTGGCCAGCGCGGCCCTGGTCGCGGGCCAGCCGCAGCGCTGCATCTCGCTGATCGTCAACGTCGGCGGCGGCGGCCTGGAACTCCCCGACCTGCCCGTGGTGCCCCGCCTGCAGTGCTTCGAGATCCTCACCACCGCCTTCCTGGCCATCGACGACCTGGCCACCGCGATGGCCTGCGCCGACCGCGCGGAAGCCATCGACGACGTGTCCGCCGGAACCCAACCGGCCTACGCCATGACCGCGCGGGCGCACATCCTGAGCGCCAAGGGAGACCTCCCGGCAGCCGCCGAGCTCTACCAGGAAGCGGCGGCCCGCTGCGCCGCCGCCGGCCAACTCTGCGACCAGACCCAACTGCTCACCTTCGCGGCCCAATGCCTGATCGAATCCGGCGCCGGCGAAAAAGCGGCGCCCATCCTGCTGCTGGCAAAAGAACTGGCAAAGCGCTGCGGAGCCACCCGGGTCTACAAAGACGCGGAAAGTCTCGAACAAGGCCTCGGCCCAAGCCGAGCCCTCAAACGCCACCTCAACGGGGCATCCCCGGCGCTGTCCACCCTCACCGACCGGGAACGAGAAATAGCCGGCATTGCCAGCCTGGGAAAATCCACCCGGGAAATAGCCAAAGAACTCTCGGTGAGCCCCCGAACAGTGGACGTGCACCTGACGCGGATCTACCGGAAGCTCAACGTCCGTTCGAGAGCCGCTCTGGTCAAGCTGATGGCGGATATCGCCTGACCAGAAGATCCACGATGGCAGGCCGGTTGGCCAGGTCCCACATCGGGTTACCGCGGAATCGGTTGAATCGTCCTGAGTTCGCCACAACGCCCTTGGCCGCCGTGTTACGGTCCGGCCATGGGGACTGTCGATGTCCGACCGGAGAGCATTCACCTCGCCGCCCAGAAGGTCGACGGCGCCGGCCAGGACTGGGGCGAAGCCGTTGGCCGGCTGACCGCCGACATGAACGGCATCGGTGATCCGTACGGCGGCGACGAGTTGGGCACAGCGCTGAAGGATATGTACGAGATTATCGGGCCGACCGCCTTGGAGTACTTCGCCGAGACCGGTTTCTGCGTGATCGAGACGGCCGACGCGATGAACCAGATGGCCACCGCGTACACCACGGTCGAACGGGACAACACCGCGCAGGCCAACAAGGTTCGGCAGATCATGGAAAGCCTCGGTGACGTCTAGATGGGCCTTCAGCTGCCGGCCGAGTTGATCGAGGCGTTGTCCTGGGTGGGGTGCACCTGGCCGGAGGCCGACGAGACCAAGCTGTTCAACTGCGGCGAGTTCTGGGGCACGTTCGCGCAGAACGCCGCCAAGCACGCCGAAGAGGCGAGCGCCGCGGTGCAGGCGATGCTGGCCGAGAACCACGGTCCGGGCATCGAGGAGTTCAAGGCGTACTGGGAGAAGCTGTCCGGACAGGACGGTTACCTGGTGGACTGCGGCATTGTGGCCGGTGCCGTGTCGATCGCGTTCTACTCCGCGGGCGGCCTGGTGCTGACGTTGAAGATCCTGGTCATCGCGCAACTGGTCGCGTTCGCGGTGATCCTCGCGGCCGCCATCGCCGCCGCGTTCTTCACGCTCGGTGCGTCGTTGGCCGCGGCCGCGGAGGTCGCGGTCACGGTCAACCGCACGATCGTCACCCTGGTCAACACCACCATCACGGCCATCAGTGAGTTGGGCGGGCCGTTGTCGGAGCTGGTGCGTGACCACCTCAGCAAGGAGATCGACCGGCTGGAGGGGCGGCCGATCCACACCTCGGCGCACGGGGTCGACGAGTTCAAGACACCCGAGCAGCGGGAGCACGACCGCCAGGAGTACGAGCGCCGCAAGGAAGAACTGGCCAAGGACCCCGACCACGGCGGGCAGACGACCGCGGCGACGCTGCGGGAGGCGGAGGTCGCGTTGGGCCTTGAGCAGATGGGCGCGGTCAAGCCGCCGGTCGAACGCGGTAGTCCGGGCGCGGACTTCAAGGACGGCGACGGCCAGGACTGGGACGTGAAGGGATTCCAGACCAGGCCGGGACGCGGCGGCTACACCAGGGACGCGGCGCAGAAGTCGATCCAGCGGGAGATCGCCGCCGGCGAACACGTCGCGCTGGACACCGTCAAACTGTCCCAAGAGGACCGTGACGACCTCAAGGACCTGATCGCGTCGCATCCGGAGTGGGCCGGCAAGGTGGTGATCTACTGATGGACCTGACTCAGGCCGAGGTCGACCAGCTGCTGGCCGATCACCAACGGTGGAACGACCGGCAGGGCGGCCGGCAGCTTGACCTCACCGGGCGCTCGCTGCGGGGGCTGGCGCTGGCCGGTCGCCGGATGGACGGCGCCGTGCTCAACGACGCCGACCTCAGCCACGTCGACCTGACCGGCACGGACCTCAGCCACACCGAGCTGATCGGCGCGAACCTCCAGCACGCCAAACTGCCCGATGCCGACCTGTACAAGGCGAACCTGACCGGTGCCGACCTGTCCGGCGCGGACCTGACCGGGGCACGGCTGCTGCGTGCCGACCTGACGGACGCGGTGCTGGCCGGGGCGATTCTCGACGGCACCGACCTGACCAAGACGTACTTCTTCCGCACCGACCTGCGCGCGGCCAAGCTGCGTAACGCACGGTTCGACCGGGTCGGGTTCGACGCCGACCAGGTCAGCGGCTGGGACGCGACCGGTGCGACCGGGACTGTGCTGGCCGGCAGCGTGGTCACCGACGCCGGCCGGACCACGGACGCGATCGACGCACTACGCCAGGCCGGGGCCCTGGTCCGGCCGTTCGTCGGGAAGGCGGAATCATGACCGATCCGTGGCGCGGGTCCAAGGATGTCGTGCACTCCATGCAGGACCAGCTCGACCGGCTGCGGGCCGCGGCGAACCAGTCGGCAGCCGACGCCGCCGAGCCGCCGGTAGGCAAGGGCGAGGCGCTGGACGGCAAGGTCAAGGTCGAGGCCACTGGTGGGCGGATCAGTGCCTTGACCGTCGCCCCGGCGGCACTGCGGGTGCCCGCGGACGAACTGTCCGCCGCGATCATGGCCGCGACCAACACCGCACTGGAGGCCATGCGGCAGGCCATGATCGAGTCGCTGCCGACCCCGCCGTCGGTGGACCAGCTGACCCGGACGCTGAACGAGATCTCGTCGGACTCGGTGCGGGCGCTGGACCAGGCGACCGAAGGAGTCCGCGAGTCGATGGCGGCGATCCAGCGCATCTCGGAACTGCACCGCCAACAGCCCTGACAGCCAGGGCGTCGGCGTCAGTCCGACTCGCGCCGCAGTCCGCTCAGCACGATCGACAGCAACCGATCGGTTCGCACCGGGTCCTCCGGCAGCTGCTCGGTAGCCCACGCGATCGCGTTGGCCAGGATGAGCACGTCCGCCGAATCCACGTCTTTCCGCAGGTCCCCCGCGTCCTGAGCGCGCGCCACCAGCTCCGTCCCGGACGCGCGCATGGCGTGGCAGGACGAGTACAGCTCCGAGGTCTCGTCGTTCAACGTGCTCATCACAGGCGCCGAAAGGCCGCGGTAGGTCTTCAGGTGGGCGATGAACACCAGCAGCCAGCCACGCAACGCTTCGGCCGCCGACACGGTTCTGACCAGCTCGGTGGCCTTCGCCGTCAGTGCGTCGAAACGGTCCTGCAGGACCGCTGCCAGCAGGGCTTCGCGGCTGGGGAAGTGGCGGTACAGGGTGCCCACGCCGACTCCGGCGCGCGTGGCTATCTCGTTCAGGGAGGCTTCCGCTCCGTGCTGGGCGAACGCCTCTTTCGCCGCCGCGAGCAGATGCCCGTAGTTACGGCGGGCGTCGGCCCGCATCGGGCGCTTGGGCGCCTCTGCCGCTGTCTGGGTCATCGTTCCACCACCCGGGGTTGCGAAACGGATGCTAGCTCCATACTCTATCAACCGTAGGCGGAGAACCATTCCGCTTATGGCGACTGCAGGTATTCGGTGCTTTTGGGGAGGTTCCGTGTCCACCCAGTCGGCTTCGCCGGAGGTGGGACCAACGCCGCCCGACGGGGGCCCGCGGCGAGGCCGGGGCATCACGCTCGCCGTCATCGTGTCCGTGCAGCTGATGGCGATCCTGGACTCCACGATCGTGAACATCGCCCTGCCGTCGATCCGGGACGACCTCCATTTCACCCCGGTGGGCCTGTCCTGGGTGCTCAACGCGTACACGCTCGCGTTCGGCGGCCTGTTGCTGCTCGGCGGCCGGCTGGCCGACGTGTACGGGCGGCGGCGGATGTTCGTCATCGGGGTCGCGGTGTTCACGCTGGCGTCGCTGCTCGGTGGTTTCGCGATGTCGCCCGCGTGGCTGGTGGCGTTCCGGACGTTGCAGGGGGTCGGTGCGGCCTTCGCGTCGCCGAGTTCGCTCGCGTTGATCATGAACAACTTCAAGGAAGGCGGCGAGCGGAACCACGCGCTGGCCATCGTGGCGTCGGTGTCCGGCATCGGCCTGACCATCGGGCTGCTGCTCGGCGGTGCGCTCACCTCGGGCCTGTCGTGGCACTGGGTGATGTTCGTGAACGTGCCGTTCGGTGTGCTGATCATGGTGCTGGCGCCGAAGTACGTGCAGGAGGCCGAACGCCATCCCGGACGGTTCGACCTGGTCGGCGCGTTGCTGTCGACGGTCGGCATGGCGGCGTTGGTCTACGGGTTCATCCGGGCCGCGTCGAACGGCTGGGACGACCGGTTCGTCCTGCCCACGTTCGCGGTCGGGGTGGTGCTGCTGGTGTCGTTCGTGCTCGTCCAGCACCGCGCGGCCCAGCCGATCATGCCGCTGCGGTTGTTCGCCAGCCGCAACCGCGCCGCCGCGTACCTCAACATGCTGCTGCTGCCGGCCACATTGACGAGCGTGCTGTTCTTCATCACCCAGTTCACGCAGGACATCCTGGGGTACAGCGCGCTGGTCGCCGGCTGCGCGTTCCTGCCGATGGCGGTCCCGCAGTACATCGCCGGCCGGATGGCGCCCAGGCTGCTGGCCAAGCTCGGGCCGAAACTCGTGACCGTGATCGGCACGGTCCTGATCACCTTGGGGGTGCTCGGGTTCACGCAGATCACCGCGACCACGTCGTACCTCGGTGGCATCGTGGCGCCGCTCGTCCTGGTGGGTGTCGGTGTCAGCCTCTGCTTCACGCCGTTGAACCTGCTCATCCTGTCCGAGGCGCCAAGGCAGGATTCCGGTGCCGCGTCCGGCGCGTTGCAGACCATGCAGCGGCTCGGCGGGTCGCTGGGGGTCGCGATCCTGGTCACGGTGTTCCACATGAGCAGCCAGAGCACCTCCCCGACCCTGAGCCACCAGGCCATGGCGCACGGCATCGCGATGGCTTTCACGGTCGGCACAGTCTTCGCCCTCTGCGGGCTCGCGGTTGCCGTATTCGTCATCAAGACCAAGACAGCGAGGGCCTAGGCCTCGTCCTCGGCTTGGTGCGGACGGCACACTGACGCGGGGCCCAACCCCCAAGGCCCCGCGTCAGTCCAAACCAGACTCAGACTGGCTCACCGAACCACGTACGCAGGGCCACATCCAGGCCGTTGCCGCCCCTGTCCACGTAGGCCACTTGGCCGTCCGGCCGGATCAGCACCCGGACCACGTCCGTCTCCGGCGGCGGGCCGGGCCTGACGATGTCGACCCGGTCGGACCAGCCGGCGATGTCGACGCCGCCGGAGTAGTCCAGCAGCAGGCCACGGCCGGCGCGCAACGGAACGTCCGGCATGACGTCGCCGCGCAGGGGATCGACGGTCGGCATCTCCAGCAGGATCCGGTTGACCTCCGGCACCTGCAGCAGTTCCTGGAAGACCTCCCGCAGCGCGACGACGTTGTGCAACGGGTGCAGCAACGCCATCTGCGCTTCGGCGTGGGTGACCATCCGCTGGCCCACCGGGTGGCGTTCGGCGTGGTACGTGTCCAGCAGGCCGATCGGCGCCCAGCCGTTGACCTCCGCGGCCAGTTTCCAGCCCAGGTTCACCGCGTCGTGGACGCCGCTGTTGAGGCCTTGGGTGCCCGAGATGAACACGGTGTGCGCCGCGTCCCCGGCCAGGAACACCCGGCCGTCCCGGTACCGGGTCACGAGCCGGTTCGAGCCGCCGAACCGGGACAGCCAGTGGACTTTGTCGATCGCGGGCCGCCGGCCGGTGACCCGCTCCACCGCGTCGGCGACTTCGTCCACTGTGACCGGTCCATTCGGACGCTCGACGTCGAACTCGACGGTCATCAGGCGGATCATCCCCGGACGCAACGGAAGCGCGCCGAACATCCCCGCCGGATACACACCGCCCTGGAAGTCCATCTCGTCGACGACCACATCGGCGAGCACCCCGTAGTACGTCCGGCCGCCCTTCGGAAAGTCGATCCCCACCAGGGAACGGACCGCGCTGTCAGCCCCATCGCACCCCACGAGGTACCGAGAGCGCAGCTGCTCACCAGAGCGCAGGTCGACCGTGACACCCGTGTCGTCCTGGCTGACACCGGTCACTTCCTCGCCCCGGCGAATTTCGACGCCCAACTCCGTCGCGCGTTCCGCCAACAGCCGTTCGACCCGCCACTGCGGCAACGCGTACGTCAGGTCCCGCTTACTGGCCACAGCCAGATCCAGCCACAGCAACGCGAACGGGGTGCGCGGCCACGGGAACATGTCCTGCCGGGGAACCGCGAACCCGCGCCGGTCCAACACCTCCAGCGTGCGCGCGTGCACGCCCATCCCGGCCGAGTTCTCCTCGATCGACGAAAGTCGCTCCAGGACAACGGTTTCCACACCCTGCAGGCCCAGCTCGCACGCCAACATCAGGCCGGTCGGACCGCCGCCGGCGATCACCACGGTCATCGCCACATCACAGGCAGTTCCGCCACGCCGTACACGAAACTGTCGTCGCCGCGGAACCTGATCTCGGCGAAGTCCACTGCCAGCCGAAGGTTCGGCAGGCGTCTGAGCAGGGTGTCGATCGCGACCGACAGTTCGACCACGGCCAACGAACGACCAATACACTGGTGCACGCCGTGTCCAAAAGAGACATGGCGGCTCGCGTCGCGGCGAACGTCGAGCGTGCCCGGATCCGGGTACACCGAGGGGTCGTGGTTGGCCGCCGGGAGCCCGATGACCACGCCGTCACCCTTGGCGACCGCGACACCGCCGACGGACGTGTCCTCCGTCGCGGCGCGAACGATCCCGTACTGCGGGATCGACAAGTACCGCAGGAGTTCGTCGACCGCGCCTGGGATCAGGCCGGGGTCGGCCCGCAGCAGGGCGAGCTGCTCGGGATGCCGCAGCAGGGTCAGCACGCCCATGCCGATCATCTGCACCGGGTTCTCCAGGCCGGCGATCACCAGCAGCCGGACCATCGACACCATGTCGTCGTGGCTCAGCTCGCCGGTGGCCACGTACCCGCTGGCCAGCCGCCCGACCAGGTCGTCCCGCGGTTCCTTCTCGGCCGCGGCCACCACCTGGTCCAGGTAGATCGTGATCTGCTGCAGTGCCTCGCCGATCCGCATCGGGTCGGCGGTGGACGACGCGATCAGCCCGCTCCAGCGCTGGACCTGGTCCCGGTCCTCGGCCGGCACGCCGAGCAGCTCGCAGATCACCAGGCACGGCAGTTTCGCGGCGAAGGCGGCCATCAGGTCGACGGGTTCGTCCCGGCTGGTCATCGCGTCGACCAACGAGTCGGCGATGTCCTGGATTCGGGGCCGCATCGGCTGGATCCCGCGGGCGGTGAACTCGGCCGCCACCATCCGCCGCAGCACGCCGTGGTCGGGTTCGTCCATCTTCAGGAACGACAGCACGTTCGGCCCCGCGGACAACGCGCTGACCCGCGGCAGGTCCGGGTTGGCCAGGTCGGTGCTCATCGTCGGATCGGCCAGGACGGCCCGGACGTCCGCGTGCCGGGTCACCAGCCACGGCTCGTCGCCGGACGCCAGCCGCACCCGGCAGGGCGAGCCGGCCAACTCGGCGTAGGCCGGCGGCGGGGCGAGCGGGTCGGTACGGGGGAACGGGAACGCGCGGGGCTGGTCCACCATGCTCCCACGATCAGGACCGCCGCTTAGGCCCCGCTTAGCTCGTTCTAAAGGCGTGTCCCGTGGATCACGGTCGATGAGAGCTGGGATCGAGGTGGTTCCTGGCGGCGCCGCAGGAGCGCCCTAATACCGGGTTGTATTCGGGCGTTTCGGCGGTGGCGCCAGGGGCCGCCTCGGCCCGGCTATCGCGATCGTGATCCACGGGACACGCCTTATAGCGCGGACACCTGGTCCGGCTGCCCCAGCGCGACCGCCTCGGCGACCAGCTCGTACGAGCGGACCCGGTTCTCCTGCCCGTGGATCAGCGTCACCACCATCAGTTCGTCGGCCTTGGTACTGGCCAGCAGCTCATGGACCTTACGCCGGACGGTGTCCGGTCCGCCGATGATCCGGGACGACAGCATCTGCTTGATCAGATCCGTCTCCTCCGGCGTGTACGGGTACGCCGACGCCTCCTCTGGCGGCGTGTGCGGGCCCTGCGGCAGCCCACCGCGCATCCGCAGGATCGTCAGGCCGATCGACGAGGCGAACCATTCCGCGCGTTCCTCGGTGTCCGCGGCGATCACCATCGCGCAGACCAGCACGTACGGCTCGGCCAGCGCGGCCGACGGCTGGAAGGACTCCCGGTAGATCTCGAGCGCGCCCAGGGTGTTGCCCGGGTTGATGTGGTGGGCGAAGGCGAACGGCAGGCCGAGCCGGCCGGCCACCTCCGCGCTGGCGCCGCTGGACCCGAGCAGCCACAGCGGCGGGCCGTTGCCTTCGGCCGGGATGGCGTGGATCGCCTTGCCTGACCCGTTCTCGACCGGTCCGCTGAAGTACGCCATCAGCTCGGCGATCTGCTTGGGGAAGTCCTCACCGGCCATCTCGTCGGTGGTCCGCCGCAGGGCTTTCGCCGTGGTCGGGTCGGTGCCCGGGGCACGGCCGATGCCGAGGTCGATCCGGCCGGAGTGCAGCGCTTCCAGGGTGCCGAACTGTTCGGCGATCACCAGCGGCGGGTGGTTGGGCAGCATCACGCCGCCGGACCCGACCCGCAGCGAGGTGGTGACGCTGGCGAGCTGTCCGACCAGGACGGCCGGGCTGGAGCTGGCGATGCTGAGCGTGTTGTGGTGTTCGGCCACCCAGTAGCGGTGATAGCCAAGCCGCTCCACGTTCTTGGCCAGGTCCATCATGTCGCGCAACGACTGCGCTGGGGTCGATCCCCGCCACACCGGCGCGGTGTCGAGCACGGACAGCGGAACAGTGGACTTGACCACGTTTCCGAACCTCCTTCAATCCGAGAAAAAGCTGGGCGACGGTGGCACGGCGCTGTCCGGCGGCCTCGGCAGAGCCGCCAGCAGTTCCCGCGTGTGGGGGTGTCCAGGCCGCTGGTACACCGTTTCGACCTGGCCGCTCTCCACCACTTCGCCGGCCCGCAGCACGATCAGCCGATCGCTGGTGTGGCGGATGACGCCGAGGTCGTGCGAGATGAGCACCATCGCGAGACCGAGTCGTTCCCGCAGGTCGGCGAACAGGTCCAGGATCTGGGCCTGGCTGGAGACGTCCAGGGACGAGACCGGCTCGTCACAGACCAGCACGGCCGGCTCGGGCGCGACCGCCCGCGCGATGGCGACCCGCTGGCGCTGACCACCGGACAGCTGCCACGGCCGGCGGCCGGCGAGGTCCGTGTCCAGCCCGACCAGGCGCAGCAGGTCCGCGACCCGCCGCTGCCTGGCCTGCCGGCCCGGGACACGCACCGCTTCCCCGACGATCCGTGCCACCGTGTACCGCGGGTCGAACGAGCTCGCCGGATCCTGCTGGACGAACTGGATCCGGTGCCGGTCGGCCCGCCGGAGCTGTTCCGGCCGGTCCGACCAGGGGTGCCCGAACAGCCGGACGCTGCCGCGGTCCGGCCGCACGAGGCCGAGGACGACCTGCGCGAGAGTGGTCTTGCCCGCTCCCGACTCGCCCAGTATCCCCAAGGTCTCCCCGGCGCGCAGCACGAACGAGACGTCCTTGACGGCCGCCCGGCCGCGGTAGCTCTTCGAGACGCTATCCACTTCGAGCACCACCTGCGTCGACGCACCGGACCGTGCTCTCTTGGGGTGCGCGGCCGCGAGCAGGCTCTTGGTGTACGGGTGGCTCGGCGAGGTCAGCACGTCCGCGGCCGGGCCTTCCTCCACGAACGCGCCTTCGCGCATGACCGCGATGTAGTCGGCGAGCTTGGCCACCACCGACAGGTCATGGCTGATCAGCAGGAGGGCGACGCCGTCGCGTTTGCGTTCGGCGAGCAGGTCCAAGATGCGGGCCTGGACGGTCACGTCCAGTGCGGTGGTCGGCTCGTCGGCGATCAGCAGCGGCGGGCTCGCGGCCAGGGCGGACGCGATCAGCGCCCGTTGGCGCAGACCGCCGGACAGCTGGTGCGGATACTGCCGGGCGCGGGTTCCCGGCTCCGGAACCCGGGCCTCGGTCAGCAGGGACACGACTTTCCCGCCGACGTCCGCGCGCGGCACGACCTGGTGGTTGCGCAGCGTCTCGGCGATCTCGGCGCCGACCGTCCGGACCGGATCCAGGGACGTCATGGCGTCCTGCAGCACCAGCCCGACCACACGGCCGCGCACTTGGCGCCAGTCGCGTTCGGACAGCAGGGTCAGGTCGCGGCCGTTCAGCTCCATCTTCCGGGCCCGCACCGAGGATCCCGGGCCAGCGAGGCCCAGCAGGGCCCGTGCCGTCACGCTCTTCCCCGAGCCCGACTCACCTACGATGGCGAGGCACTTGCCCACGTCGACGGTGAAACTGATGCCGCGCACGGCGTCCACCCGGCCGCGTTTCGTTCCGAAGTGGACGCTGAGGCCGTCGACGGCGAGCAGGGGGAGATCAGCGGTGGACACCCGGATGTCTCCCCTCGAATCGGCGCATCAGGTCACGTCCGACGACGTTGACCGCGATGACGGTCACGGTGATCGCGAGCCCCGGCACCAACGCCAAGGACCACGCCACATCCAGATAGTCCCGCGCGTCCGACAGCATCGCACCCCACTCCGGGCTTGGTGCCTGCGCACCGAGGCCGAGGAAGCTGAGTGACGAGCCCGCGATGATCGCCGTGCCGATGTTGACCGTGGCCAGCACCAACAGCGACGGCAACGCGTTCGGGACGACGTGTCGCATGTAGACGACGACCGGCCGGGTGCCCAGCACGACGGCCGCTTTGACGTAGTCGGACCGCCGCACGACCAGCGCCTGGCCGCGGGCGAGCCGGATGAAACCAGGGATCATGGACGCGGCGAGCGCGAGCGTGGCGTTGGTCGTGCTCGGGCCCAGGATGGCCACCACCAGCAGGGCCAGCAGCAGGCCGGGGAACGCCAGGAAGACGTCCACGGTCCGCATGATCACCTCGTCGCCGGCCTTCTTCGAGCCCGCCGCCAGCGTGCCGAACAGGCAGCCGATCACGACCGCGACGACGGTGGCGCCGAGACCGACGGTCAGTGACTGGCCGGCGCCGTGGATCACCCTGCTGTAGAGGTCCCGGCCGAGCTGGTCGGTGCCGAGCAGGTGCGCCGCGCTCGGCCCTTCCAGCGCGTGCGTCGGATTCACTTGCAGCGGCGAGTGAATCGCCAGCAGGCCCGGCCACAGCGCGGACAGCGCGATGAACCCGAGGACGGCCCACGCGATCCACACGCTCCGGCCCCGGGTGCCTCGGGCCAGGGGCAGTACGGCGACGCTCATGCCGACACCCCCGTGTCCCGCAGCCTCGGGTCGATCACCCGGTACAGCCCGTCCACGATAACGCTGATCACCGCGAACAGCGCCGCCGAGACCACGGCGATCCCGGTCACCAGCGGGAAGTCCCGCCCGGCGACGGCGGTGGCGAGCACGTGTCCGAGGCCCGGCCGGCTGAACACGGTCTCGATCACCACGGCGCCGCTCAGCAGCGCGCCGACCGCCCAGCCGGCGATGGTGACCATCGGGACCATGGCGTGCCGCAGCGCGTGCCGGAGCCGGACCATCGTCTCGCCGGTGCCTCTGGCCCGCGCGCTGACCACGAACGGCTCGGCCAGCGCGCGTTCGAGCCCTTCACGCAGTACCTGGGCGAACACCCCGGCCATGCCCAGCGCGAGCGTGACCGCCGGCAGCACCAGGCCGGCCAGGCCGGTGCCGCCCGCGACCGGGAAGGCGTGCAGCCGGAACGAGAACAGCGTGAGCAGCAGGACACCGACCCAGAAGCCCGGCGTCGAGGTCATGATCAATTCCACTGTGGACGACAGGCCGCGCAGCGCCGGCCGTCGCCCGGCGGTGGCCACCGCGATCAGCAGCCCGAGGGCGAACGCCAGCAGGAAACCGGTGAGCGCCAAGGCGACCGTGGACCCGAGGTGCTCGCCGATCACGTTCGCCACCGAGTCGTGCAGCTGGTAGGACCGGCCGAGGTCACCGGTGCCGAGCCGGCCGAGGAACAGCCCGTACTGCTCGATCAACGGCCGGTCCAGCCCGAGGTCGTGGCGGACCTGATCGACCAGCTCCGGTGGCGGGTTGACGTTCGGCCCGAGCATCAGCCGGACCGGGTCGCCGGGTTCGAGCCGTAGCGCGCCGAAGGTGACGGTGGCGGCACCGAACACCACGAGCACGGCGAGCAGCAGGCGGCGAACCCACCACCGAAGGGAGTCACTCACCCGGCTCTCACGTCCCGTCCAGCGACACGTCATAGAACAGCGGGTACCCCGCCGCCTCGAACGTCAGGCCGCGCACCCGTTTGGCGGCGCCGACCAGCGACTCCGGCACGTACAGCGGCATCACCATGGCGTGGTCGACCAGATAGTGCTGGACCTGGGTGTACCGGTCCTTGCGGACCGCCGGGTCGCTGCTGCGGACCGCCTCGGTGAGCCACTTGTCCAGCTGCGGGTCCTTCAGCTCGAAGACGTTGAACCCGCCCTTGTCGGACGTCTGGTCGGCGGCGAACAGGGTGCGGAGAATGTCCGGGTCGGCCCGGACCGTGGCCTGGTCCCAGACGTGCGTGTTGCCGGAGTGCAGGTCGGCCCGGTACGTGGCGGCGTCCTCGCCGATCCGCTGCAGGTCGATGCCGACCTGCTTGGCCTGGTCCTGGATGCCCTGGCCGAGGACGTCGCGCTGCTCGCGCAGGAACTGGGTCAGGTACGGCCAGCGCACGGTCAACCGCTTGCCGTCCTTGGTGCGGAAGCCGTCCGCGTCCTTGGTCGTCCAGCCGGCGTCGTCGAGCAGCTTGTTCGCCATCGCCGGGTCGTACGGCCACGACTGCTCCAGCGCCTTGTCGTAGTCCAGGGTGGGCGGGTTGAGCAGGTTCCACGCCCGCGGGTACTGGTCGAAGTAGATGGACTTGACCAGGGCGTCGACGTCGACCGACCGCAGTAGTGCCTTGCGGACGCGTTCGTCGGTCATCGGCGCGCTCGTGGTGTTGAAGTACAGCGCGTAGCCGACACCCGGCGGTTGGGTCCGATAGACCTGCAGGTCGGCCGACGATTCGATGCTCTTGACCTTGGTGGGCAGCACGTTCGCGATCACGTCGGCCTGGTGGCTGGTGAGCGCGCCGGCGCGGACGGCGTTCTCCTTGATGAAGCTGATGGTGAGGCCGTCGAGGTATGCGGCGCCGTTGTGGGCGGAGGCCGCGGACGCCCAGTTGTACGCCGGGTACTTCGACATCGTGATCGACTGGCCCTGGGCCCACTTGTCGAACTTGAACGGCCCGGACCCGACCGGCCGCTGGCACGGACCGTCGCCGCCGGCCTGCAGCGACTTCGCCGACTGGATGCCCATGTAGGCGGTGCTGACCGCCTGGAGGAACGGTGCGCTCGGCGCGGCGAGAGTCATTTCGACGGTGTTGTCGTCAATGACTCTTGATCCGGCATATGGACGAATCAGGCTGGCCGCGTACTGCGATTTCGTCTTCGGGTCGACCGCGTGATCGAAGGTCGCCTTCACCGCTTCGGCGGTGAGCTTCGTGCCGTCCTGAAAGACGACGTCGGCGCGCAGGTGGAATGTGTACCTGGTGCCGTCCGATGACACCTCCCAGCTGGTCGCCAGCCAGGGGTGGAACGTGCCGTCCGGAGCCATGTTCACCAGCGAGTCGAAAATGTTCCGGTCGATGAGCGCGTTCACGTCGAGGCCGCTGACCTGCGGATCAAGACAACCGGGCTCGGTGTCGGTGGCGAAGGTGAGGGTTCCGCCGGCCGCGGGCTGCCTCGGGGCCGCGTCGGAACTGCAGCCGGTGGCGCCGGCCAGGACGGCACTGAACAGGATCAGAACCTGTCTTCCCCGATAGCGGTGCGCGTGTGCCGGACGATTCTGAGCACGCGGGGGCCGTGTCACTTTGTTCTCCTTGGCACCAGGGGACTGGGGGCACGCGGAGATGGTAACGCAGCCACTAAAGCAGAAAACGATTAGCGGTTCGCCACCGGTGTCACCATCCATTCCCAGCGTATATCCCTACTCTATTGGCAGCTGCCAATCACTCAGCCGATTGGCAGCTACCAATAGACCCCTCCCCTGCGGAACCCAGACCCCCATCACGAGGTTCCGCTGTACCACCCAACTAATGTCTCACAGCGCGACCTGCGGAAACATTAGGGAAACTACTTACGCGGCGGGTACGTACGGGGTCAGCGGTGTCAGTCCATGGTCCGGCCGCCGTCGACGCCGACGAACGCACCGGTGACATGCCTGGTCAGGTCGGCCGCGAACGCCACGACCGCGGCACCCACGTCGGCCGCGGTGCCGACCTGACCCAGCGGGGTGGTCTTGGCGATCTCGGTGATCATCATCGGCTGCCACGGGCCGGCGTTCGCGTCGGTCGGGATCATGCCCGGCGCCACCGTGTTGACCCGGACCCGGTCCGGGCCCAGTTCGCTGGCCAGCGACCTGGCCAGCGCCTCCTGCGCGGCCTTGGCCACGGCGATCTCGGCGATGCCCTTCTCCGGGCGGCCGCCGCGCGTCCCGGCCGCGCCGATCAGCACGACGCTGCCGCCGCCGCGCCGCCGCATCCCGGGCAGGACCTCCCGGCACGGGTACAGCGTCGCGGCCAGTTGCGCGGCCGTGCGGTGCAGGATCTCGGCCGCGCAGTCCATCGCCATGGTCCGGCCGGACATGAACCGCTCGACGGCGTCGTCGATCTCGCCGACCGTGTTGCACACCAGGACGTCGATGTCGCCCAACGCCTCGGTCGCGGTCCGGACCATCGCCGCGACCTGGTCCGCGTCGGTCGCGTCGGCCTGGACGGCGAGCGCCCGTGAGCCGGCCGCCTCGATGCCCGCCACCACGCCCGCTGCCGCGTCGGCGTTGGTGTGGTAGTTGACCACCACGTCCGCGCCCTGCTGTCCTAACGCGAGCGCGATCCCGGCGCCGATCCCCCGGCTGCCGCCGGTCACCAACGCCACCCGGCCGGTCAGCAAACCCCTGTCGTCCATCGCTCCCCTAATCCTGCTCGATGAGTTGTTCCTGGTAGTGGCGGTAGAGCACGATCTGGCCGGCGCGCACGCGCAGGACTTCGCAGTACTTCGTCCGGTACGGCTTGCCGCTGCCCTTCACCGAGCCGTGGCCGTCCAGCTCGGCGATGATCACCTCGGGGTCGGTGGTCTCGTGGACGACCACGTTCTCGATCGCTTCGAGCTGCAGCCGGCTGTTCTCCTGCCCCATGATCAGGAACTGGCGGATCTGCTCCCGGCCCTCGAACCGGCGTGGCACGCCCGGCGGGTTGAACGGGCAGTCCAGCACCCCGTCCTCGGCCCACATGTCGGCGAATCCGTTCATGTCGATGGCCAGCATCCGCCCGAACGCGCGGTCCAGCACCTCGCGCGGTGTGGGTACCGTGTCCTGGGCCTGTGCACTCATCGCTGTAACACCTCCGTCGGGATCTCGATCAATCCTCCCGACCAGGCGTACCTAGCTTCGCTAATGGCGTTCTTAAGTCCCGTTAAGCACTCCCCAGCCCGCCGTTAGACCGGCTTTAGCCACGGCTTAGCAGCCGTGCGGACGATCGGGCACGACGGCAGCGGCTGGAGGGGGACCGCCTTGGACATCCGAATCTCCTCGGCCGGGTCCGCCCTGCCCGGTCCGTCGGTCGACAACCCGACGCTGGCCCGCCGGTTCGGCATGGAGCCGCTGTGGGAGCAGTGGATCGACGTCTTCATCGGCACCGCCACCCGCCATCTCGCGGTCGACCTGGCGACCGGCGAGATCCGGTCAAGTCTGGCCGAACTGGGCGAAACGGCCGCGCGCCGGGCGTTGACCGCCGCCGGTCTGACTCCCGGCGACGTGGACGTCGTCGTCCTGGGCACCGCCACGCCGGACAAGCTGATGCCGGCGACGGTGAACGTGATCGCCGACCGGCTCGGCATCGACGGCGTTCCCACGTACCAACTGCAGTCCGGGTGTTGCGGCGCTGTCCAGGCCTTGGACGTGGCCCGGCACATGCTGATGGGCGGCCAGTGCCGCACCGCGCTGGTGATCGGCGGCGACGTCTGCGCCAAGTTCTTCGACCTCGGGGTGGACCTGCGCAAGCTGCCGCCGTCCCAACTGGTGAACGTCGTGCTGTTCGGTGACGGCGCCGGCGCGGCCGTGCTCAGCGCGGACCCCGCGTCGCCGGGTCCGGTGCTCCGGTGTGTGATCAACCGGTTGGTCGGGCTGAACCGGCCGCCCGGCCAGGTCCTGGACTGGTTCGGTCCGGTCGACCGGAATGCCGAACGGCCGGCCGTCAGCGAGGACTACAAGGCCATCGAGGAGTCCGTGCCGTTGATGGCCGCCGAGATCCTCAAGGAACTGCTGGACGCCGTGGGCTGGGCCAAGGCGGACCTCGACTTTCTGCTGCCGCCCCAGCTGTCCGGCCGGATGACCGAACGGATCACGCGGGAACTGGCCGTCGACGCCGTGCCGGTCAACTGTGTCGAACAGACCGGGAACACGGGCAACGCGTTGCCGTTCCTGCAGTTGGAGCGGCTGCTGGGCCGGATGACGGCCGGTCAGCGGGCGGTGTGCGTCGCGATCGAGTCCAGCAAGTGGATCAAGGCCGGGTTCGCCGTGGAGAAGGCGTGACCAGCGTCGACGAGTTCGTCGCGATCGTCCGGGACGAGATCGGCCTGCCGGTGACGGCCGACGACATCGCACGCGACCTGGCCGAACTGCCCGGCTGGGATTCCGTGCACCTGCTGACGTTGCTGCTGATCATGGAGCGCCGCACCGGCCGGCGGATCTCCATGCCTGACGTGCTTGAGGCGAAGACCCTCGAACAAATCTACCTGTTGGCGGTGGAGCGGTGAGAACGACCAGGATCGCCCGGGAGCGCCGGCACACCCTGCACTTCCTTGACGAGACAAGAAAGATCGCGCCGGTCTTCCTCGACACCGAGATCGACATGACCCGGGTGCAGCGGCATCGCGCCGCCGAGGGCCTTTCGTATGTGACGTACGTGCTGCACAGCACTGCCCGGGTGCTCGCCCGGCATCCACAGGCCAACGCGGCGATCCGTGGCCGCAGGATCGCGCGGTACTCCTCGGTGGACGGGAAGCTGGCGCTGGACAAGCGGCTCAACGGCGAACGGATCGTGCTCGCGGCAGTCCTGCCTGGCCTGGACAAGGCCGACCTGGCCGAGATCCAGGAGCAGGTCGACCACTACCGCGACGGAGATCCCGCGCAGATGCCGGAGTTCGCTGGTGCGCGGGCGTTGCACCGCCTCCCCTGGCCGTTGGGGGCGTTGGCGTTCCGGCTCGTTGTTCGTCCATTGCGGACTCGGGCGGTCCGGTTGGGCACGTTCGCGGTCACGTCCCTCGGGCATCGGTCTGTGGACGGGTTCTACTCGGTCGGCGGCACCACGATCACCATCGGCGTGGGACGGATCGTGGACCGGCCGGTGGTGCGGGACGGCCAGATCGTGGTGGCGCCGGTCATGCGGCTGAACCTGACGTTCGACCACCGGGTGATCGACGGGGCCGAGGCCGCCGACGTGCTGACTGAGATCAAGGAGACCCTGGAGAGCTTCGACCGGGCGGCGGTGAGCGTGCGATGAACGACGTCGATGAGCTGAAGCGGTTCGTGGTCGTGCACGCCCGAGCCCAGAACATCCTGGGCTACGAAGACGTGCTGCGCCGGATCACGAACGACGACGAGGACGCGCCCGGCTCGTGGGCGCGGGAATGGTCGCAGTCGGCCGCCGAACTGGCTGAGCGCGGACGCCTCCTGGAAGCTACCCGGCACTACAACCTCGCCAGATTCCCGTACGTCGACGGCCCCGCGCGGCACAACGCGCTCGCCGACTGTGTGTCCACTTTCGACCAATGGCGCCAGGACGATCCGGACATCCAACGGCTGGAGGTGGACCTGACGACGGGTCGGGTCCGGTGCTGGGCGACCGGCCTGTCCCTGGCGGCCCCGAAGCCGCTGTTGGTGATCATGGGTGGGCTGGTCAGCATCAAAGAGCAGTGGGCACCGGTGCTCCGCCAGGTTCGGCGCCTGGGGATGGCGGGGGTGGTCACCGAGATGCCCGGCGTCGGCGAGAACGAACTCCGCTACGACCGCGACAGCTGGCAGATGCTGTCCAGAGTGCTCGACGCGGTCGGGAATCAGGCGGACGTGACGCGGACGTACACCCTGGCGATGAGCTTCAGTGGACACATGGCTCTGCGTTGTGCCGTGTCCGACAACAGGATCAAGGGCATTGTCATGGCCGGCGCGCCGGTCGCCGAGTTCTTCACCGACACCGCGTGGCAACGTGACCTGCCCAGGGTCACTGTGGACACGCTGGCGCACATGTCCGGGACGAAACTCAAGGACATGCGGGACTGGGCGTTGACCCAGGCCGAACTGTCCTCGTTGGACATTCCAGTGGCCTGCGTGGTGAGCCGGCGGGACGAGATCATCCCGGCCGGTGACGTCGAGCGGATCAGACAGTGGGTGCGCCGGGTGGAGTTCCTGGACCACGACGACGTGCATGGCTCGCCCGGCCATGTCGTCGAAACCCGTCTGTGGTCCATCGCCTCGCTGCTGCGGATGCGCGGTGGCAATCCGTTGCGGCGGGCCGCGATCAACGCGTTGGTGGGTGTGGAACGACTACGAAGCCGGCTGGCACCGCGATGAAGGTCGCCGTCGTCGGACTGTCCTGCCGCCTGCCGATGGCCGCGAACCCGCAGGCGTTCTGGCGGTTGCTGGCTGAGGGGCAGGACGCGATCACCACCACCGACCGGTGGGGCGCCGGCCCGCGGTACGGCGGCTTTCTCGACCGGGTCGACGAGTTCGATCCGGCGTTCTTCGGGATCTCGCCGCGCGAGGCCGCGGCGATGGATCCGCGGCAGCGGCTCATGCTGGAGTTGAGCTGGGAGGCCCTGGAGGACGCCGGAATCGTCCCGGATCGGCTGCGGGACAGCCCTGCCGGTGTGTTCGTCGGTGCCATGCGGGACGACTATGCCTTGCTGCGCAAAGACATCACGCCCCACAGCCTTACCGGCGGGGAACGCGGGATGATCGCCAACCGGGTCTCCTACCACCTGGGCCTGCGGGGTCCCAGTCTCACTGTGGACACCGCGCAGTCGTCGTCGCTGGTCGCGGTCCACCTGGCGGTCGAAAGCCTGTACCGGGAGGAGGTGCCGCTGGCCGTCGCGGGTGGCGTGAACCTGAACCTCAGCGCGCCCGACGCGGCGGAGAAGTTCGGCGCGTTGTCGCCGGACGGCCGCTGCTACACGTTCGACGCCAGAGCCAACGGTTATGTGCCGGGTGAAGGCGGCGCAGTCGTGGTCCTCAAACCGTTGCACAAAGCCATTTCTGACGGTGACTTGATCTACTGCGTGATTCGTGGCAGCGCGGTGAACAACGACGGCGACACCGACGGACTGACCGTCCCGAGCTCCGAACAACAACGTGAGGTCCTGCGGCTGGCGTACGAACGAGCACAGGTGTCGCCGACTGCCGTTCAGTATATTGAACTACACGGCACCGGAACTGCTGTCGGTGATCCGATTGAGGCGGCCGCGCTCGGTTCGGCCATTCCCAGCCGATTCCGGGTCGGCTCGGTCAAAACCAACATAGGTCACCTTGAGGGCGCCGCCGGCATCGCCGGGTTGGTCAAGACCGCGTTGAGCATCGCGCGTCGGCAGCTCCCCGCCAGCCTGAACTTCGAGACGCCGAATCCGGCTGTGCCCGGGAACATCGTGGTCCAGCGGGTTCTGGGGCCGTGGCCGCGGCCTGACCGGCCGTTGGTCGCCGGGGTCAGTTCGTTCGGCATGGGCGGCACGAACTGTCACGTAGTTCTTACTGAATTCGCCGTGTCCCAGCCGGAACCTCGCGCGCACAGCTCGATCGTGCCGTGGATCGTGTCGGCGAAGGACGAAACCGCGCTGCACGCGCACATTTCGCAACTGGGTGAGGTCGCCGCCGATCCGGCCGATGTGGCGTATTCCCTGGCCACCACACGCAGTGCCTTCAGTCATCGTGCGGTGATCATCGATGGCGAGGTTGTGCAAGGCCGCGTTTCGGATCCCGGCAAACTGGCGTTCCTCTTCTCCGGGCAGGGCAGTCAACGTCTCGGCATGGGCCGTGAGCTGCGCGCGTTCCCTGCCTTCGCCGCCGCGTTCGACGAGGTCGTCGACAACTTCGACCTGCGGGACGTCCTGTTCGGCGATGACGCCTCGCTGCTGGAACGGACTGAATACGCCCAGCCCGCGCTGTTCGCCTTGCAGGTCGCGCTTTTCCGGCTCCTTGAGCATTTCGGGGTGACCCCTGACTATCTGGCCGGGCATTCCGTCGGCGAGCTGGCGGCGGCCCATGTCGCCGGGGTGTTCTCCTTGGCCGACGCCTGCACTCTCGTTGCCGCACGCGGCCGTCTCATGCAGGCGGCCCGCGCCGATGGGGCAATGGTGTCCGTTCAGGCTGGGGAAGAAGAAGTCCGGACCGCGATGGCCGGTTATGAAGATCGGGTCGCCATCGCCGCGCTCAACGGACCGGCCAGTACGGTGATCTCCGGAGACACTGACGCGGTTCTGGAAGTGGCGGCGAAGTTCCCGGGAAAGTCGGGTCGGCTCAAGGTGAGCCACGCGTTTCATTCCCCGCACATGGACGACGTCCTAGCCGAGTTTCGCTCGGTTGCGGAGCGTGTTTCCTATTCCCCACCGCGAATTCCCGTGGTCGCAGACGTCGGTTCGGCCGAGTACTGGACGCGACACATCCGAGATATCGTTCATTATGCCGAACGGGTTCATGCTCTGCATGACCACGGGGTGAACAGCTACCTTGAGATCGGACCGCATTCCGTCCTGACCGCGATGACCCGCGACTGCTTGCCGGAACGACCGTCCATATTGGTCCCGACTATGCGCGCCAATCATCCGGAGCAGCACACCTTCCTCACCGCGTTGGCGCATCTCCACGTGCACGGTGTGCACGTGGACTGGGCTTCCGCCGTCCCCGACGGCCGGCGGGTGCGACTGCCGACGTATCCGTTCCAGCGCCAAAGCCACTGGTTCGACAAGGCGCCGCCGCGCCGAATCGTGGCGCCTGTCGTCGAGCCGCTCGACCTGGTTCGGGCCCACGCGGCAGCTGTCCTGGGGCACGACACTCCGGACGCCGTCGATCCCGCTTTGACCTTCAAGGAGTTGGGCTTCGACTCGTACTCCTCGGTCGACTTCCGGGACAGACTGGCCGTGGCCACCGGGTTGCGGCTGCGTTCCACCTTGCTGTTCGACCATCCGACACCGGCAGCTGTGGCCAGGCACCTTGCGGAAGCGCCGGCCGCGCCCCTGCCCGCGCCGGTGGTGAGCGACGAGCCGATCGCGATCGTCGGGATGAGCTGCCGGTACCCGGGCGGGGTCGAATCACCCGAGGACCTGTGGCGGCTGGTGGCGAACGGTGTGGACGCCATCGGCGAGTTCCCGGCGAACCGCGGCTGGGACGTGCGGTACCACCCGGATCCGGAGCAGCCGGGCACGATCTGCACCCGCGCGGGCGGTTTCCTGCACGACGCCGACCGGTTCGACCCGGCGTTCTTCGGCATCAGCCCCCGCGAGGCGCTCGCCACCGACCCGCAGCAGCGGGTGCTACTGGAAGCCGCTTGGGAGGCGGTCGAACGAGCGGGCATCGACCCGGTTTCGTTGCGGGACAGCCAGACCGGTGTGTTCGTCGGCGCGATGTCCCAGGACTACGGGCCGACTTCGCCGGGTTACGAGGGCTTCCTGATGACCGGTCGTGAGGCCAGCGTTGTGTCCGGCCGGATCGCGTACGTTCTGGGCCTGGCGGGACCGGCGATCAGCGTCGACACGGCTTGCTCGTCGTCGTTGGTGGCGTTGCACCTGGCCGCTCAGGCGCTACGGCAGGGCGAATGCACGCTCGCGCTGGCCGGTGGGGTGACTGTGATGGCCACCCCGAGGATCTTCGTCGAGTTCAGCCGGCTGCGCGGGCTGGCGCCGGACGGCCGCTGCAAGGCTTTCGCCGCGTCCGCCGACGGCACCGGCTGGGCCGAGGGCGCGGGTCTGGTCGTACTCGAACGGCTCTCCGAGGCCCAGCGGAACGGACACCACGTCCTCGCGCTCATTCGCGGCTCGGCGGTCAACTCTGACGGCGCCAGCAACGGCTTGGCCGCGCCGAACGGGCTCGCTCAGGAACGTGTCATCCGGCAGGCCCTTGCCAGCGCGGAACTGTCCACAGCGGACGTTGACGCGGTGGAGGCGCACGGCACCGGCACCACCCTCGGCGACCCGATCGAGGCACATGCCCTGCTCGGCACGTACGGCCAGCGGCGGGAGAGCCCGCTGTGGCTGGGGTCGCTGAAGTCGAACATCGGCCACACCCAGGCCGCGGCTGGAGTCGGCGGCGTGATCAAGATGGTGGAGGCGATGCGCCACGGCGTCCTGCCACGCACACTGCACGTGGACAGCCCTTCGCCGCACGTGGACTGGTCGTCCGGCGCGGTCTCGCTGTTGACCGAGCAGGTCCCGTGGCCGGACGTCAAGCGGCCGCGGCGAGCCGGTGTGTCGTCGTTCGGCATCAGCGGCACCAACGCGCACCTCATCCTCGAACAGGCACCCGTCGACGTCAGTGTCGAACGCTCGATGTCACTGCCCGCGCCCTGGCCTGTGTCGGCCAAGACCGCTTCCGCCCTGTTGACGCAGATCCAGCGCGTTCGGCAGGCGGCCGTCGGGCTGCACCCGGCGGACGTCGGCGGCTCGCTCGCGACCCGGTCGACCTTCGGGCACCGAGCCGTCCTCCTTGGCTCGGACGTCATCCACGGCACGGCGGCCGGTGTCGAGCCGGTGTTCGTGTTCGCCGGTCAGGGCGCGCAGTGGCCCGGGATGGCGGTCGAGCTGCTGGACACTTCGAAGGTCTTCGCCCGGCACATCCAGGACTGCGAGGACATCCTTGGCTGGCCGTTGACGGACGTGCTGCGGGGCGCACCGGGGATGGATCGGGTCGACGTCCTCCAACCGGCGCTGTTCGCGGTCATGGTCTCGCTGGCCGAGCTGTGGAAGTCCGTCGGCGTCGAGCCGGCCGCGGTCGTCGGCCACTCCCAGGGCGAGATCGCGGCCGCGTACGTGGCTGGCGCGTTGTCGTTGGTGGATGCCGTCAAGATCGTGGTCCGGCGGTCGCAGGTGCTGACCGGCCTGTCCGGCACCGGCGGCATGGTGTCCGTCGCGCTGCCGCCGACAGCGATCGACGGCCTGGAGATCGCCGCGTTCAACGGACCGGCCGCCACAGTCGTGTCCGGTGATCCCGATGCACTGGACGAGTTCGTGGCGCGATGCGAGGCCGACGGGATCCGTGCCCGCCGGATCCCGGTCGACTACGCCTCGCACTCCGCGCGCGTCGAGCCGATCCATCGCGAACTGGTCGACCTGCTCGCCGGCATCACACCACGGCCGTCCCGGATCCCGTTCTACTCCACCGTGACCGGCGACCTGGCCGACACGACCACGCTCGACGCCGAGTACTGGTACCGGAACCTGCGGCACACCGTCCGGTTCGACCAGGCCACTCGCGCGTTGCTGAACCGGGGGCACCGGCTGTTCATCGAGGTCAGCCCGCATCCCGTACTCACCGTCGGCATGCAGGAGACCATCGAGGCCGCGGACACCCAGGCCGTGGTGATCGGCTCGTTGCGTCGTGATCACGGCGACCTCACCGCGTCCCTGGCCGAGGCGTACTGCGGCGGCGCCACGGTCGACTGGAAGGCCGTGTATGCGGGGCATACAAGCCGTGTCGACCTGCCCACGTACCCGTTCCAACGACAGCGGTACTGGTTGGCGGCAGGTCTTGGCACAGCCGGCCACCCGTTGTTGGACGCGGCCGTGGAGCATCCCGACGGCCTGCTGCTCAGCGGCCGGATCTCGCTGCGCACGCACGCGTGGCTGGCGGACCACGCCGTCGCCGGAAACGTTGTCCTCCCCGGGACCGCGTTCGTCGAACTCGCCCTGCACGCCGGCATTCGGGTCGGCCATGAGCACCTTGACGAACTCACCCTGGAAGCGCCGCTTGTCCTGACCGAGGAGCCCGTCGATCTCCGGGTCTCGGTCACGAACGACCACCGGATCAGCATCCACTCGCGGCCACCGGACGGCTCGTGGAGGCGGCACGCCACCGGCATCCTGACCAGGCGGGAAACGACACTCGAACCGTTCGACGTGCCGGCCGGAGCCGTGCCGATCGACCTGACCGACGTCTACCGGATCCTCGCCGACCGGGGCTACCAGTACGGCCCGACCTTCCAGGGCTTTCACGCGGCGTGGCGGTCCGGCCGCGAGATCTACACCGAGGTCACGCTGCCTGAGGGCGCCGCTGGTTTTGTGATCCACCCCGCTCTCCTGGACGCTGCCCTGCATCCGTTGCTGCTGGGCGCGGGCGACCCGGCGGGATGTGCCACCCGGGTGCCTTTCTCGTGGGTCAACGTCCAGGCGCGGACGACCGGCGCGACGGGTCTGCGCGTGCGGTTGACAGTCGCCGAGGACGACACCGCCGCGGTTGCGATCAGCGACACTGACGGAGTCCCGGTGGCCGCCATCGAATCGTTGGTCCTGCGACCGATGTCGGGCGCGACGCTGTTCCGTCCGGAGTGGACGATGGTGCCGTTGGGCGATCCGGTCGACCCGCCGGAGGTCGTGGTGCTGTCCGGCGACACCGACGACGACATCCCGTCGGCCGTTCGTGACGTCACAAACCGCGTACTGGAACTGATCCGCAACACGACATCACGACTGGTGATCGTCACCAAGGGCGCGGTTCATACCGAAACACCAGACCTGATCTACGCGCCGGTCTGGGGGCTCGTCCGCAGCGCCCAAGCCGAACACCCCGACCAATTCATCCTCATCGACACTGACGACACCTCCATCGACGCCATTCCCGCCGCAGTAGCCACCGGCGAACCCCAACTTTCCCTCCGCGACGGCCAGGCCTACATCCCCCGACTCAGCCCAGTGACCAGTACGGCCGGTCGACTCGACCCCAACGGAACCGTCCTCATCACCGGCGGAACCGGAACACTCGCCAAACACGTCGCCCACCACCTCGTCACCCACCACGCGATACGCCACCTGGTACTGGTCAGCCGCCACCCAGACCCCGACTTCCACATCCCAGGCGCCGACATCCGGACCGTTTCCTGCGACGTCGCCGACCGCGACGCGCTAGCCGAACTCCTCGCCACCATCGAGCCGCTCACCGCCGTCATCCACACTGCGGGCGTCCTGGACGACGGCCTCATTGACTCCATGACGCCCGAACAACTCGACCGTGTTCTGCGACCCAAAGTCGACGCCGCCTGGCACCTCCACCACCTCACCACCGCCCCACTCATCCTGTTCTCGTCGGTGATGGGCATCCTCGGCAGCGCCGGCCAAGCCAACTACGCCGCCGCGAACGCGTTCCTCGACGCCCTCGCCCAACACCGCCGCCACCAGGGTCTGCCCGCCACCTCCCTCGCTTGGGGGCTCTGGGCCGACACCAGCAACCTGACCCACAACGCCAACCGGGCCAGACTCGCCAAACTCGGCATCACCCCCATGACCACCGAAAACGCTCTCGCCCTGCTGGACACCGCGCTCGCCCTCGATCACCCGGTTCTCGTTCCCGCCGACCTGCGGCCTCAGGTGGCGCCGCTGTCGCGCGAACTGATCGAACCGACCCGTGGGCGGTCCATGCTCGACCTGGTGCGCGCGAACGCCGCCGCCGTGCTCGGTCACTCCACACCGGACGCGATCGATCCGCGTCGAGCGTTCAAGGACCTCGGGTTCGATTCGTTGACCGCGTTGGAACTCCGCAACCGGATGAGTTCGGTGACTGGTTCGCGGCTGCCCACCACAGTCGTCTTCGACCACCCCAGCCCGACCGCGTTGGCCGCTTACTTGAGCGGGGCCGCCAGGCCTGATCACGCGCCCGTGGTTCCGACCGGCGAGCCCATCGCCATCATCGCGATGAGCTGCCGTTATCCGGGTGGTGTCCGGACGCCCGAGGATCTGTGGCGGCTGGTCGCCGACGGTGTGGACGCCATCGGCGACTTCCCCACCGACCGCGGCTGGGACATCGAGACGCTCTACGACCCGGACCCGGACCGGCCGACCAAGACCTACACCCGGCACGGCGGCTTCCTTGACCACGCCGACGAGTTCGACAACGAGTTCTTCGGCATCAGCCCACGGGAAGCCCTCGCCACCGATCCGCAACAACGGCTGCTGCTCGAAACCGCCTGGGAAGCGTTCGAACGAGCCGGAATCGACCCGATGTCGTTGCACGGCAACAAGACCGGCGTGTTCGCGGGAGTCATGTACGACGACTACGGCTCCCGGCTGACGCGCGCGCCCCACGGCTTCGAGGGTCTGCTGCTGACCGGCAACCAGCGGAGTGTCGCCTCCGGTCGGATCGCGTACACCTTCGGCCTGACCGGGCCGGCCGTGACGATCGACACGGCGTGTTCGTCCTCGCTGGTCGCGCTGCACCTGGCCGGGCAGGCGCTTCGGCAGGGCGAATGCGACCTCGCTCTCGCCGGAGGGGCGACCGTGATGGCGACGCCGAACACGTTCGTCGAGTTCAGCCGGCAACGCGGGCTGTCCCCCGACGGGCGGTGCAAGTCCTTCTCGGCCGCCGCCGACGGCACGGGGTGGGGTGAGGGTGTCGGGCTGCTCCTGCTGGAGCGGCTGTCCGACGCCCGTCGCAACGGTCATCGTGTGCTGGCCGTGGTCCGTGGTTCGGCGGTCAACTCCGACGGCGCCAGCAATGGCCTCACCGCGCCGAACGGCCCTGCTCAGGAACTCGTTATCCGGCAGGCCCTCAGCAACGCCAATTTGTCCACAACAGACATTGACGCGGTCGAAGCCCACGGCACCGGAACCACCCTCGGCGACCCCATCGAAGCCAAAGCCCTCATCGACACCTACGGACCAGACCGCGACCATCCACTATGGATCGGATCACTGAAGTCCAACATCGGCCACACCCAAGCCGCAGCCGGAGTCGGCGGCGTCATCAAGATGGTGATGGCCATGCGGCACGGACGGCTTCCGCAGACCCTGCACGTCGACTCGCCGTCGTCCCATGTGGACTGGTCGAGTGGCGCCGTCTCGCTGCTTACCGAACCGGTCCCCTGGCCGGACACCGGCCGGCCACGACGGGCAGGCGTGTCCTCGTTCGGCATCAGCGGCACCAACGCCCACGTGATCCTTGAAGCCCCTGAGATCGAACCACCCGCCCCGGCCCGACCAGACCTCGTGGCTTGGCCGATCTCGGCCAAGCGTGCGGCAGACCTGCCTGTTCAGGCAGAACTCCTCCAGTCCTGTTTGGACATAGATCCGGTGGATGTCGGGGTCTCGCTGGCGGCACGTGCCACGTTCGACCACCGGGCGGTGATCGTCGGCGACTTCCCTGACGGGCTCAGGGCGTTGATCCAGGGCCACCCCGCGCCCAACGTGGTCCGTGGGGTGGCCGGCGCGCCTGGGAAGGTCGTGTTCGTTTTCCCCGGCCAGGGCCCGCAATGGGTCGGCATGGCACGGGACCTGCTCGGTTCGTCCGACGTCTTCGCCCGTCACATGCGGGCATGCGCAGACGCGTTGGGCGAGTTCGTGGACTGGTCATTGCTCGACGTGTTCGAGGAGCCGCTGGACCGGGTGGACGTCGTGCAGCCGGCTTTGTTCGCGGTCATGGTGTCGTTGGCCGAGCTGTGGCGGTCGGTGGGTGTCGAGCCGGATGCTGTCGTCGGCCACTCGCAGGGCGAGATCGCCGCGGCCGTCGTCGCCGGCGCCCTGTCGTTGGCGGATGGGGCACGTGTCGTCACCGCGCGCAGCAAGGCGTTGGCTGGCCTTGCCGGCAGCGGCGGCATGGTCTCGGTGGCGTTGCCGGTCGACGAGGTCGTCTCGCGGTGGGGCGACCGGCTGACCGTCGCGGCGATCAACGGACCCAGTTCTGTGGTGGTGTCGGGTGCACCTCGTGATCTGGCCGAGGTTCTCAACGGCGACGTTCGCGCGCGACGACTTCCTGTGGACTACGCGTCGCATTCACCGGATGTCGACAGTGTCCGCACGGAGTTGCTGACCGCGTTGGCACCGATCGAGCCACGCCGGCCGACCATCCCGTTCTACTCCACGGTCAGCGGCGAACCGCTGGACACCCTGGATCCCGCATACTGGTTCGCCAACCTCCGGCAGCCGGTCCGGTTCGAACAGGCCACCCAGGCGTTGGCCGACCGGGGGCATGGGGTCTTCATCGAGGTCAGCCCACACCCCACGCTGATCCAGGAGATCGTCGACGCGGTCGCGGTGGCCACGCTGCGCCGGGACGACGGCGGGTTCGACCGGTTCCTGACCTCGGTCGCGGAGGCCTACGTCCGGGGAGTCGACGTGAACTGGTCGGCTTTGGTGACCGGGCGACAGGTCGAACTGCCGACCTACCCGTTCCAACGGCGACGGTACTGGCTGGACGCGCCTGATCTCGGCCAGCCGATGGGTCATCCTCTGCTGGGTGCGGCCGTCGAGTTGGCCGACGACGCGACGGTGTTCACCGGCCGTTTCTCCCTGCGAACGCACCCATGGCTCGCCGACCATGCGGTGGCGGGGCAAACCCTGCTGCCCGGCGCGGCCTTCGTGGAGCTGGCCGCCCGAGCCGGTGACCATGTGGGGTGCGGACAGATCGACGAGTTGGTCATCGAGACCCCGCTCGTTCCGCACGACCAGATCAGTCTGCGAGTCACCGTGGGCGGTCTCGACTCAGGCCGGCGGCCGATCACCATCCACTCCCAGCACGAACACACCTGGACCCGCCACGCGACCGGCTTCCTTTCCGCCGGCGCTCCCCCGGAGGAGGTCTTCGAGTGGCCGCCCACGGGGGCCACCCCCGTCGACGACGTTTACGACGATCTCGCCGCGCGCGGTTTTGACTACGGCCCCGCGTTCCAGGGCCTGCGTGAGATGTGGCGGCAGGGCACGGACATCTACGCCGAAGTCGCTCTGCCGGCCGGCGTCGACGGGAGCAGGTTCGTGCTGCATCCCGCGCTGCTGGACGCCGCGCTGCAACCGCTCGGACTGGCCCAGAACTCTCCACAGGTGCCGTTCTCGTGGAGCGGGGTTCGGCTGCGCGATACCGGCCCGACGACCCTTCGCGTTCGGTTGTCCCAGGATACGGTCACGATCGTCGACACGTCCGGCCGGCCGGTGGCTCACATCGAGTCCCTTGCGCTCCGGCCGATTCGGCATAGTTCGTTGCAGGAATTGACCTGGGTGAACGTGCCATTGGGAGACGCTGTCGAAGAACCGGAGGTCGTGGTGCTGTCCGGCGACACCGGCGACGACATTCCGTCGGCCGTTCGTGACGTCACCAACCACGTGCTGGAACTGATCCGCAACACGACATCACGACTGGTGATCGTCACCAAGGGCGCGGTTCATACCGAAACACCAGACCTGGTCTACGCGCCGGTCTGGGGGCTCGTCCGCAGCGCCCAAGCTGAACACCCCGACCAATTCATCCTCATCGACACCGACGACACCTCCATCGACGCCATACCTGCCGCAGTCGCCACCGGCGAACCCCAACTCGCCCTCCGCGACGGCCAGGCCTACATCCCCCGACTCAGCCCAATCACCAACACGGCAGACAGACGGCTCGACCCCAACGGAACCGTCCTCATCACCGGCGGAACCGGAACACTCGCCAAACACGTCGCCCACCACCTCGTCACCCACCATGGAATCCACCAGCTCGCCCTCGCCAGCCGACACCCGGATCCGGACTTCCACATCCCTGGCGTCAGCATCCGTATCGCCGCCTGCGACGTCGCCGACCGCGACGCGCTAGCCGAACTCCTCGCCACCATCGAGCCGCTCACCGCCGTCATCCACACCGCAGGCGTCCTCGACGACGGCCTCATAGAATCCATGACACCCGAACAACTCGACCGTGTTCTCCGACCCAAAGTCGACGCCGCCTGGCACCTCCACCACCTCACCACCGCCCCACTCATCCTCTTCTCCTCCATCGCCGGAGTCCTCGGCACACCCGGCCAAGCCAACTACGCCGCCGCCAACGCCTTCCTCGACGCCCTCGCCCAACACCGCCACGCCCAAGGCCTCCCCGTCGTATCGCTCGCCTGGGGACTCTGGGCCGACACCAGCAACCTGACCCACAACGCCGACCGCGCAAGACTCAGCAACCTCGGCATCACCCCCATGACCACCGAAAACGCCCTCGCCCTCCTGGACACCGCGCTGGCGAGCGACCGACCGTTCCTCGTCCCGGCGCAGCTTCACCGCGTCGCGAATCGCCGGAACAAGGTCACCCGGGACATGCTGGAGTTGGTACGTGCCGAAGCGGCCGCAGTTCTTCGACACTCCACATCGGACTCGATCGATGCCGGGCGCGCGTTCAAGGATCTCGGTTTCGATTCGTTGACCGCGTTGGAACTTCGCAACCGGCTGAGTGCCGCGACCGGCCAGCGACTGCCCGCGACCATCGTCTTCGACCATCCGACGCCGACCGCGTTGGCCGCGTACCTGCGTGGCACTGCCAAACCTAAGGCGGTGTCCGCAACCGCGCCGGCCGCGGAGCCCATCGCGATCGTCGGAATGGCATGCCGGTATCCGGGCGGCGTCCGTAGTCCGGAGGACCTGTGGCAATTGGTCACGGAAGGTGTCGACGCCATTGACGAATTCCCTCTCAACCGGGGCTGGGACACCGACTCCGTGGTGCGTCGCGGGGGCTTTCTGTACGACGCGGACCAGTTCGACCCGGAGTTCTTCGGCATCAGCCCCCGCGAGGCATTGGTAACCGATCCGCAACAACGCCTGTTGCTCGAAACCGCTTGGGAAACGTTCGAACGAGCCGGAATCGACCCGGGCTCGTTGCGCGGCAGCACGACCGGTGTGTTCGCCGGAGTGATGCACAACGACTACGCGGCCGGCAAACCTGAAGGTTTCGAGGGCTACCTGTCGATCGGCAACTCGTCGAGCGTGGCTTCCGGGCGGTTGGCGTATACGTTCGGGTTGGAGGGACCAGCGATCACTGTCGACACAGCCTGCTCGTCCTCGCTTGTCGCCATGCATCTTGCGGCGCAGTCCCTGCGGCAAGGCGAATGCACGCTGGCGCTGGCCGGCGGGGTCACGGTCATGGCCACACCGGCTCTCTTCGTCGAGTTCGGCCAGCAACGCGCACTGGCTCCGGACGGCCGCTGCAAGCCTTTCGCGGCGGGTGCCGACGGCACCGGCTGGAGCGAAGGAGTCGGCCTGGTGCTGCTGGAACGACTGTCCGACGCCCAGCGCAACGGCCATCCCGTCCTGGCCGTCATACGGGGCAGCGCGGTCAACTCCGACGGCGCCAGCAACGGCCTCACCGCGCCGAACGGCCCATCCCAGCAACGAGTCATCCGGCAGGCCCTCAGCAACGCCGGTCTGTCCACAACAGACATTGACGCGGTCGAAGCCCACGGCACCGGAACCACCCTCGGCGACCCCATCGAAGCCAAAGCCCTCATCGACACCTACGGACCGGACCGCAACCATCCACTGTGGATCGGATCACTGAAGTCCAACATCGGCCACACCCAAGCCGCAGCCGGCGTCGGCGGCGTCATCAAGATGGTGATGGCCATGCGGCACGGCACGCTACCCAAGTCCCTTCACGTCGACCAGCCGTCGCCGCACGTCGAATGGTCGACAGTGCGGCTGTTGACCGAGGCGACCGCATGGCCCGACACAGGTCGGCCACATCGTGTTGGTGTGTCGGCGTTCGGCATCAGCGGCACCAACGCCCACCTCGTGCTCGAACAGGCCCCGCCGGGCAGCTCTGACCCTGCCGACCTGACCCACGTCTTCCGTCGCCACAGCTACTGGCTCGGCTCCACGACCACCACGCCGCTGATCCCGATCGACCTGTCGAACCTGCTGGACTTCGTGCGCGCCAACGTGGCGGCGGTCCTCGGCCACGCGACACCGGACACAGTCGATCCCCATCGGGGCTTTCTCGACATGGGCTTCGACTCGCTCGCCACGATCGACCTCCACGAGCGCATCGAGACCGCCACCGGCCTGCGTCTGCCCAGTACCGTGGCCTTCGACCAACCCACCCCCGCCGCGCTCGCCGACTATCTGCGTTCCGAACTCACCGCCACAACCGATATCGAACTGTTCGCCGCCCTTGACCGCGAATTGAGTGGCGGTGAAGCGTCGTGACCACCGAAAACAAGTTTCGGGAGTACCTCAAGCGAGCCCTGGCGGACCTGCGCGACGCCCGTGCGCGACTGGCCGATCTCGAAGGGCGAACCGGTGAAGCCGTCGCGATCGTCGGGATGAGCTGCCGATACCCTGGTGGGGTACGTTCGCCCGAGGATCTCTGGCGCCTGGTGGCCCAGGGAGTCGACGCCACCGGCGACTTCCCGAGCAACCGGGGCTGGGACGTCGACAGCCTCTACCATCCCGATCCCGAACGGCCGGGGAAGTCCTCCACCCGACGAGGTGGCTTCCTGTACGACGCGGACCAGTTCGACCCGGAGTTCTTCGGGATCAATCCACGTGAGGCGCTCGCCACCGATCCCCAGCAGCGACTGCTGTTGGAGACCGCCTGGGAGGCGTTGCACAGCGCGGGCATCGCCCAGGATTCGGTCAGGGGTGAGCGGGTCGGCGTGTTCGCCGGGGTGATGTACAGCGACTACGGGTCGAGATTGCGGCCGGTACCCGAAGCGTTCGAGGGCCGGGTCGGCAGTGGCAGCGCGGGCAGCATCGCCTCCGGACGAGTGGCTTACACGTTCGGTCTGGAAGGGCCGGCGATCACCATCGACACGGCCTGCTCGTCCTCGCTCGTCGCGATTCATCTCGCGGCACAGTCTTTGCGGCAAGGCGAATGCACGCTCGCGCTGGCTGGCGGGGTCACTGTGATGGCGACACCAAGTACATTTGTCGAGTTCAGCCGGCAACGCGGACTGTCGCCCGACGGGCGATGCAAATCCTTCGCGGCGGCCGCGGACGGAACCGCATGGAGCGAAGGCGTCGGGCTCGTATTGTTGGAACGGCTCAGCGACGCCCAACGCAATGGGCATCCCATTCTCGCCGTGCTCAGCGGGAGCGCGATCAACCAGGACGGCTCAAGCAGTCAGTTGACGGCACCCAACGGCTCAGCGCAACAGCGGGTCGTCAAGCAGGCTCTTGCCAACGCCGGGCTTTCGCCGGGCGATGTCGATGTGGTCGAAGGGCACGGCACCGGCACGAAACTCGGCGATCCCATTGAGGCCAACGCGTTGCTCGCCGCTTACGGCCGGCAGCGGGACCGGCCGTTGTGGCTGGGGTCGGTCAAATCGAACATCGGCCACACGCAGGCCGCCGCCGGTGTCGCCGGTGTCATCAAAATGGTCATGGCCATGCGCGTCGGCTCCTTGCCCAAGACTTTGCACATCGACGAACCCACACCGCACGTCGAATGGTCGACAGTGCGGCTGTTGACCGAGGCGACCGCATGGCCCGATATCGGACGGCCACGTCGAGCCGGTGTCTCGTCATTCGGCATCAGCGGCACCAACGCCCACGTCATCCTCGAACAAGCACCGCCCGGCAGCACAAAACTGGTCGAGATACCCTCGAACGTCTTCCGGCGGCGCCGATTCTGGCTTGAACCCGATTCATCGGCTCCCGTCACATCCGAGCCGACCGAAGATCTGTTGCAACTGGTCCGTACCGAGGCCGCACAAGCGCTCGGAAGTTCATCCGTCGACCCGACAATGACGTTCAGCGATCTCGGGTTCGATTCGTTGGCCGCGTTGGAACTCCATGAACGGCTGAGCGCCATCTGCGGCCGTGAACTGCCCGAGACGCTCATCTTCGACTACCCCACTCCCACCGCGTTGGCCGACTATCTCGGCGGAACTGCCGAACCCACAACGGTTCCAGCCGTCGCCGCGGACGAACCCATCGCCATCATCGGCATGAGCTGTCGATACCCTGGCGGGGTACGTTCGCCCGAGGATCTGTGGCGGCTGGTGGCGCAGGGAATCGACGCCATCGGCGAGTTCCCGACCGATCGGGACTGGGACGTCGAGCGACTCTACGACCCGCGTCCAAGATCAGGCCGGACGTACACCCGGCAAGGCGGATTCCTTTACGACGCCCACGAATTCGACCCGGACTTCTTCGGCATCAGCCCCCGTGAGGCCCTGGCCACCGATCCGCAACAACGACTGTTGCTCGAAACGGCCTGGGAAGCCGTGGAACGGGCCGGAATCGATCCCATCACACTCCGCGGCAGCCGAACCGGCGTGTTCGCGGGAGTCATGCACAACGACTACGGCACGCGGTTGCACAACAATCCAGCTAACTTCGACGGCTATATCGGCAACGGCAGCGCGGGGAGCATCGCGTCCGGCCGGGTCGCCTATACGTTCGGTCTGGAAGGGCCGGCGATCACCATCGACACCGCTTGCTCCTCGTCACTCGTCGCGATGCATCTCGCGGCACAGTCTTTGCGACAAGGCGAATGCACGCTCGCACTGGCCGGTGGCGTCACCGTGATGGCTACCCCAGCGATCTTCCTCGAATTCAGCCAACAAAGGGCGCTCGCACCGGACGGCCGCTGCAAACCCTTCGCGGCCGGCGCCGACGGCACCGGCTGGAGCGAAGGGACCGGCCTGGTCCTCCTGGAACGACTGTCCGACGCTCAACGGAACGGACACCGTATTCTCGCCGTGATCCGCGGCAGCGCGGTCAACTCGGACGGCGCCAGCAACGGCCTCACCGCACCCAACGGCCCGTCCCAACAGCGTGTCATCCGCCAAGCGCTGGCCAACGCCCACTTGACAACCAAGGACATCGACGCGGTCGAAGCGCACGGCACCGGAACCACGCTCGGCGACCCCATCGAGGCCCACGCCCTGCTCAGGACGTACGGTGCCGACCGCGAAGGTCCACTGTGGATCGGATCGCTCAAGTCCAACATCGGCCACACCCAGGCCGCGGCCGGAGTCGGCGGCGTCATCAAGATGGTGATGGCGATGCGTCACGGCGTCCTGCCGAAGACCCTGCACGTCGACCGGCCTTCACCGCGTGTCGACTGGTCAACGGTTCGGCTGCTGACTGAGACGACGCCGTGGCCGGATACCGGCCGACCGCGACGAGCCGGGGTGTCGTCGTTCGGCATCAGCGGCACGAACGCCCACGTCATCCTCGAACAGCCGCCTGCCACCGAAGTCTCCACCCCACCTCATCGAGTGCCACTCCCCTGGCTCCTGTCGGCCAAGACCCCGCAAGCCCTCCGTGCCCAAGCCGAACAGCTCCTTGGCCACCACGGCGAGAACCCTCAGGACGTCGCCTTCACATTGGCGACCCGAACATCGTTCGAGCACCGCGCTGCGGTCCTGGGCGCCGACCAGACCGGACTCGAAGCCCTGGCCAGGGGCACGAGCGGGATCAACGTGCTCCAGGGCCGCGCGGACCCGGAAGCCACGGCCGTGTTCGTCTTCCCTGGCCAGGGTTCGCAGTGGCCCGGGATGGCCGCGGATCTCCTGGACACGTCCGAGGTCTTCGCCGGCTGCATCCGGGACATCGACGAGGCGCTCAGTTCCTTTGTGGACTGGTCACTGGTTGACGTCCTCCGCGACTCGCCGTTGGAACGCGTCGATGTCGTCCAGCCGGCGTTGTTCGCGGTCATGGTCGCCTTGGCCCGGCTCTGGCAGTCGGTGGGGGTCCAGCCGGCCGCGGTCGTCGGCCACTCCCAGGGCGAGATCGCGGCCGCGCACATCGCCGGGGCCCTCACGTTGGAGGACGCGGTCAAAGCAGTGGCTCTGCGAAGTCAAGCCCTGGCCACGCTCGCCGGCACCGGGGGCATGGCCGCCCTCTCCGTGTCGGTCGACGAGGCGCTGCGGCTGATCGAGCCCTGGAACCTTGAAATCGCCGCGGTCAACAGCGCGTCTTCGGTCGTCGTCGCGGGCGATCTCGACGCGCTCAAGCACCTGATCACCGAAGGCGCCCGTGCAATTCCGGTCGACTACGCCTCTCATTCCCCGCATATCGATCAACTCCGCGAACGTCTTCTCGCGGCGCTGTCCGACATCAAGCCGCGCCAGGCCGAAATCCCGTTCTACTCGTCGCTCACGGGCGGCTTTGTCGACGACACCACCGCACTGAACACCGACTACTGGTACGAGAATCTTCGGCGGACAGTGCGGTTCGACCGTGCCGTGAAGGCCCTTTTCGAGGGGGGCCGTCGACTGTTCATCGAGGTTAGTCCCCACCCGATCCTCACACCCGTCCTCGATGACGCTTTCGGCACACTGCGCCGGGATCGAGGCGACTGGAGTCAGTTCCTGACATCCGTGACAGACGCCCATGTGCATGGCGTCGCCGTCGATTGGCCAAAGGTGCTCACCGGCCGGCCAATTGACCTACCAACGTATCCGTTCCAACGCAGTCGTTATTGGCTGAGCGCACCCGCTGATCCACCACGGGGTGATCACGCGCTACTGGATTCGGTCGTGGAGGTCGCCGGCACGGACACCTTTGTCCTTTCCGGCCGCATGTCTCCGCGGACGCACCCTTGGCTGTCCGACCATGTCGTTGCCGGAAACTGTGTGGTGCCAGGGAGTGTGTTCGTCGAACTCGCTCTGCACGCGGGTGCGGCGGCCGGCTGTGACCTGGTGGACGAGCTTGTCCTGGAGACGCCATTGACCACGACCGACGTCCAACTCCAGGTCTCGGTGGGCAGTCCCGACCACGCCGGAGCACGGCCGATCACCATTCATTCCCGGCACGGCGACGATTCGTGGATCCGGCACGCCACCGGCGCGGTGCGCAAGAGCACGCGTCACGAGGAACCGCAGGAGTGGCCGGCCGACATCGTTCCGGCGGATCTGACAGGTGTCTATCAGCGGCTCGCCGGACACGGCTATGTTTACGGGCCAACGTTTCAGGGCCTACGCGGTGTCTGGCGGCACGGCCACGATATCTACGCCGAAGTGACGTTGCCGGATGACGTTGACCCCGCTGGATTCGGCCTCCATCCCGCGTTGCTCGATTCCGCGTTGCACGCATTGGCGTTGGACACCGACCAGGTCAAGCTTCCGTTCGCGTGGAACGAGGTAAGTCTGCACACAACCGGCACCACCACGCTGCGAGTACGGATCTCCCCAGTGGGCGTCGATGCCGTCGCACTCACTGCCACGGACACCGCCGGGAATCTGGTGGCGCACGCCGATTCCCTTACGGTACGGCCGATGCCGTCCGCACTGTTCCACCTGGAGTGGGTTGAGGTGGAGGGCGGCAAGGGGAATTTCGACGTACGGGAATGCGCGACACACCGTACGGGAACGCGAGACACGCAGGCCGACGGCGTGCTCGGGGTGCTACAGCGGGGGCTTGCCGAGGGGGTGGGGCGGACGGTGGTGGTTACTTGTCGGGCGGTGGCTACTCGTCGGGGTGAGGATGTGGTGGATTTGGCCAATTCCGCTGTGTGGGGGTTGGTTCGGTCGGCGCAGGCGGAGCATCCTGGGCGCTTTGTGCTCCTGGACACCGACGATGAGATTCCCGCTTCGCTTCCTGTTAATGAGCCTCAACTTGCTGTGCGCCAAGGGAAGCTGTACGCGCCTCGGTTGGTCGGGCTGAGTCGGGACGGTGAGCTGGCTGAACCCGGTGCGGACTGGCGGCTCGTGCTCACTGGGAGTGGTGGGCTGGACGGTGTCGCGATGGAGGCCAGTCCGGCCACTGCTTTGGGGCCTGGTCAGGTTCGGATCGCTGTGCGGGCGGTCGGGGTGAACTTCCGGGACATTCTGCTGGCTTTGGACATCGCCCCGGACGACGGCCGGCCGGCGGTCAGCGAGGGCGCGGGGGTGATCGTCGAAATCGCCGCCGATGTCACGGGCTACTCTGTCGGCGACCGGGTGATGGGCTTGCTGAGCGGCGGGGGCGGCCCCGTCACCGTCACGGATCACCGGCTCATCGCCAAGATTCCACACGGTTTCTCGTTCGCTCAGGCCGCTGGCCTGCCGGTCGCTTTCCTGACGGCGTACTACGGCCTGAAGGAACTGGCCGGCGTGCAGCGTGGGGAATCGTTGTTGTTGCACGCCGCCACAGGTGGTGTCGGTATGGCGGCATTGCAACTGGCTCAGCACTGGGGTGTGGAAGTCTACGGGACCGCGAGTCCCGCGAAGTGGAATGTGCTGCGGTCGTTGGGCGTGGATCATGTCGCCTCGTCGAGGTCGTTGGACTTCGCGGAACGGTTCCCTCGCGTGGATGTGGTGTTGAACTGCCTTGCCCGCGAGTTCGTGGACGCCTCGCTGCGGTTGCTCGTGCCCGGTGGTCGTTTCCTGGAAATGGGCAAGACCGACATCCGGGACGCGGCCGACCATCCCGGTGTGCTGTACCGGGCGTTCGACATTCTGGAAGCGGGTCCAGAGCGGGTCCACCAGATGCTGACGGAACTGTTGGTACTGTTCGAAAGCGGTGCGTTGCGACCGCTGCCCGTTACGGCCTGGGATGTTCACCGCGCGCCTGAGGCGTTTCGGTTCGTCGGGCAGGCCAGGCACGTCGGCAAGGTCGTTCTCACGTTGCCGCCCAAACTGGACCCGAACGGAACGGTCCTGATCACCGGCGGCACAGGCACACTCGGCCAGCTGATAGCTCGTCATCTCGAAGACAAATACGGCATCCGACATCTGTTATTGGTCAGCCGAAGCAGTGGAGTCGATGTCACCGACCGCGAAGCCCTGGCCAAGGTGTTGGCGTCGATCCCCACCGAGCACCCGCTGACCGCAGTGATCCACGCGGCCGGCGTGATCGACGACGGCGTCATCTCCGAACTGACGCCCGAGCGGCTCGAAGCCGTGCTGCGGCCCAAGGTCGAAGGCGCGTGGAACCTGCACGAACTCACCAAGGACCACGACCTCGCCGCGTTCATCCTCTTCTCCTCGCTCGCCGGCACCCTCGGCAGCGCGGGCCAAGGGAACTACGCGGCGGCCAACAGCTACCTGGACGCCTTGGCCCAGCACCGCCACTCGCAGGGGCTGCCCGCCACGTCGCTGGCATGGGGACTGTGGGACCGAACCAGCGACATGACCAAGCATGTCGACCGCACCCGAATGGCTCGCGACGGTGTGCTACCCATGTCCGACGCGCAAGGCTTGGCGCTGTTCGACGCCGCCCTGCAGGCCCACCAAGCCGTTGTCGCGCCGGCTCTATTGACCACGCCCGACGTCCACGTCGTCGAGCTGGCCGAACTGTCCGAAAAGGATCAGTACGAGCGGCTCCTCGACGAAGTGCTGACCAACGCGGCTGCCGTCCTTGGCCATAGCACGACCAACGCGGTACGAGCCGACCGTGCGTTCGCGGAACTCGGCTTCGACTCGTTGACCGCGGTCGAACTACGCAACCGGCTCAGCGCGGTGACCGGCTTGCGGCTGCCCGCCACCCTGGTGTTCAACCACCCGACCCCCGCGGCCATCGCCCGTCACCTCCACGACAGGCTCACCCAGCCAACCAGGCAACAGCCGAAGCCGGACGTCGCCGACCGGCTCGATTCAGCGTCGGACGAGGAGATCTTCGCCCTCATCGACAACGACCTGGACGTGCCGTCATGACGGATACCGAAGACCTGCTTGCAGGGTCGAGCATCAGCACCGCGGAGAGGCTTCGCGGCTACCTCAAGCGGGTCACGGCCGAGCTGCACCAGACCCGGCAACGTCTGCGGGAACCCATCGCGATCGTCGGGATGAGCTGCCGCTATCCGGGCGGGGTGAGTTCGCCCGACGACCTGTGGCGCCTCGTGTCGGCCGGCGAAGACGCCATCTCGGCGTCCCCTGTGGACCGTGGCTGGGCCGCCGTTGGCGGGTTTCTCGCTGACGCGGCCGGTTTTGACGCCGAGTTCTTCGGGATCAGCGCCCGCGAGGCCACTGCCATGGATCCGCAGCAGCGCCTGCTACTGGAGACGGCGTGGGAAGCCGTTGAACACGCCCGCATCAACCCGGCGTCGTTGCGCGGCACCGACACCGGAGTGTTCGTCGGTGTGATCGCCCAGGACTACGCGGCACAGTTGTCGGACGAGTCCGAGGGCTATCTGTTGACCGGCAACACAACTAGTGTCGCGTCCGGTCGAGTGTCGTACGCGTTGGGCCTGCAAGGGCCTGCCGTCACCATCGACACCGCGTGTTCGTCGTCGCTGGTGGCCATGCACGTCGCGATGCAGGCGCTGCGGCAAGGAGACTGCGCACTGGCGTTGGCCGGCGGCGCCACGGTGATGGCCACCCCGGACATCTTCGCCGAGTTCGGCCGGCAACACGGCCTGTCCCCGGACGGGCGGTGCAAGTCGTTCGCGGCCGCCGCCGACGGCACCGGATTCGCCGAAGGCGTCGGCCTGGTCGTGCTGGAACGGTTGGCCGACGCCCAGCGCAACGGCCATGAAGTCCTGGCGGTGATCCGCGGCAGCGCGGTGAACTCGGACGGCGCCAGCAACGGCCTGACCGCGCCCAACGGTCTCGCGCAGGAAACCGTGATCCGTCAAGCGCTCTCCAGCGCCCAGCTGGACCCGGCCGACATCGACGCGATCGAAGCGCACGGCACCGGAACGGCCCTCGGCGACCCGATCGAGGCCGAAGCGCTGGTCACGACATACGGCGAGGGCCGCGAGCGGCCGCTGTGGCTGGGATCGGTCAAGTCCAACATCGGCCACACGCAGGCGGCAGCCGGCGTGGCCGGAGTCATCAAGATGGTGCTGGCCATGCGGCACGGCACGTTGCCGAGAACCCTGCACGTCGACGCGCCCTCACCGCACGTGACCTGGTCGAACGTCGCCCTGCTGACCGAGCCGGTCCCCTGGCCGGAGCCGCGGCGCGCGGGAGTGTCGTCGTTCGGGATCAGCGGCACGAACGCCCACCTCATCCTTGAGCAGGCCCCTGACACCGAGAAGACGTCCAAGAGCCGTGTCAGCCCGGTGCCGTGGATCGTGTCGGCACGCACTGAACCGGCCCTGCGCGCCCAGGCCGAACGACTGCGGGCGTACGTCGACCAGGACCTCGCCGACGTGGGATTCTCCCTGGCCACGACCCGCGCCACGATGGATCACCGCGCCGTCGTCGTCGCCGACAACCGCGAGGACTTCCTGCGCGGTCTCGACGCCCTGGCCCAAGGTGAACCGGTGGTCCACGGCAAGGTCGCGTTCCTTTTCCCTGGGCAGGGCAGCCAACGCGCGGGCATGGGACGCGAGCTGTCCGAGTGCTTCCCGGTGTTCGCGCAGGCCTTCGAAGAGGTGTGCTCGTACCTCGATCCGGCGTTGCCCGACGTCATGTTCGCCGAGGACAGCACGCTGCTGGACCAGACCGGTTACACCCAGGCCGCGCTGTTCGCCTGGGAAGTCGCAGTCTTCCGCCTGGTCACGCACTGGGGCGCGACCCCCGACTATCTCTTGGGGCATTCGGTCGGCGAGGTGGCGGCGGCGCACGTTGCCGGGGTGTTGTCGATCAAGGACGCGTGCACGCTGGTCTCCGCGCGCGCCCGGCTGATGCAGGCGTTGCCTCCCGGCGGCGCGATGTTCGCGGTGGAGGCCGGCGAGCAGGAGCTGCTCGACCTGGTGGCCGGCCACGAGCAGCACGTGAGCGTCGCCGCAGTCAACGGCCCGACTTCGGCCGTGCTGTCCGGCGATGAAGACGTTGTCTCTCGTCTTGTCCGACAGCTGGCCGAGAAGGGACGCAGGACCAAACGGCTCCCGGTCAGCCACGCCTTCCACTCCCCGCGCATGACCCCCATGCTGGACGAATTCGGCCGGGTGGCGCGGAGTCTGACCTTTCACGAGCCGCGGATCCCGATCGTTTCGAACGGCCGGGTCACCGAACCCGACTACTGGGTTCAGCACGTCCGACAGACCGTGCGGTACGGGGACGGGCTGGCCTGGCTGAAATCCCGGAACGTCACTTCTCTCGAACTCGGGCCGACGGAGTCCGAGGCGCACGCGGTGACCAAGGCCGTCGCGCAGCTGCCCGACCTGGACTGGACCGCCGTGTTCGGCGAGCGAACCCTGGTCGACCTGCCGACGTACGCCTTCCAGCACACACGTTACTGGCACGATCACGCGCACGCGGACATCAACGAGTGGCGGTACCGGATCGAATGGCGACCGATCCCCGACCGCCCCCGTAGCACTCTCTCCGGCACCTGGCTCGTTCTCCATGACGACGCCGACGACCTGGTACCCAGCCTCGTCCGCGCGTTGACCGACAGGGGTGCGCGAGCCGTTCCGGCGCGAACAGCCGACCAGGCAGGCGTTTCCGGGGTGGTGTCGCTGCTCGGGCTCGCTGGGACTCTCGCACTGCTCCAAGCTCCTGGCGACGCGCCAGTGTGGTGTGTCACCCGCGGCGCGGACGACCCGGCGCAGGCGATGGTGTGGGGTCTGGGGCGGACCGCCGCGTTGGAGTACCCGCAGCGTTGGGGCGGCCTGATCGACCTGCCGCCACCGTGGGACGAGCGGGCTGTCGGCCGATTGTGCGACATGCTCGGCGGTTCCGAGGACCAGGTCGCGGTGCGCTCATCTGGTGTGTACGCGCGACGGCTCGTCCGCGCCTCGGCTGCCCCATCAGGTCCACAATGGACCTTTCGGGGGACGGTGTTGGTCACCGGCGGCACCGGAGAGCTGGGCGGACACGTTGCCCGCTGGCTCGCCCGCACCGGCGCCGACCACCTGGTGCTGGCCAGCCGGCGCGGCCCGGACGCACCCGGCGCCGCCCGCCTCAAGGCGGAACTGGGGATCGACGTCACCTTCGCGGCCTGCGACGTGACCGACCGCGACCAAGTCGCCAAGCTGGTGCAGGGCTTGGACGTGCGCGCGGTGGTGCACCTGGCGGGGACGAGCCTGTTCGCCGCCATCGCGGACACCACGCTCGACGTCCCGGACGCCAAAGTCCTGGGCGCCAAGCATCTCGACGAAGTGCTCAAGGACGTCCCGCTGGACGCGTTCGTGCTGTTCTCGTCGGTCGCCGCGACCTGGGGCAGTGCCGGGCTGGGCGGATACGCCGCCGCAAACGCTTTCCTGGACGCCCTGGCCGAGAAACGCCGGGCCGCCGGCCAGGTCGCCACCTCGATCGCCTGGGGGCCGTGGGAAGGCGCGGGCATGTCCGGCGACACCGAGCGGTGGCGTCAGCGCGGGTTGTCGCCGATGTCGCCGCAGCTCGCCCTCACCGCGTTGCACCAGGCACTCGACCGCGACGCGACGCTGCTGACAGTCGCCGACGTGGACTGGTCACGCTTCGCCCCCGCGTTCACAGTGGCTCGCCGTAGCCCCCTGATCGACGAGTTCGTCGCGTCACCCCTGGCTCAACGGCTCGCCGGCCTGCCCGACGTGGAGCAGGAACGGCTGGTTCTCAAGTTAGTAAGTACTCACTCACTGCGTCTGATCGGCCACGACTCGCTCGACGTCGACCGAGCGTTCGCCGACCTCGGCTTCGACTCGATGACCGCAGTCGAGCTGCGACGGCGACTCGTCGAGGACACCGGGCTGAACCTGCGGACCACCCTCCTGTTCGACCACCCGACCCCGGCCGCACTGGCCCGGCACCTGCGCGCGATGGTCGCCGGCCGCGTCGAAACCGCGCCGGCCACCGCGCCCGGTCCGGCCGACGAGCCGATCGCGATCGTCGCCATGGGCTGCCGTTACCCCGGTGACGTCCGATCGCCCGACGATCTGTGGCGGCTGCTCGAAGCCGGGGTCGACGCGATCTCCGACTTCCCGGCCGACCGTGGTTGGGACACTGTGGACTCCGCTGTGCACCAAGGCGGATTCCTCGCCGACGCCGACCGGTTCGACAACGACTTCTTCGGCATCAGCCCGCGCGAGGCCCTCGCGATGGATCCGCAACAACGCCTCCTGCTCGAAGTCGCCTGGGAGACCGTCGAACGGGCCGGCATCGACCCGGAGTCGTTGCGCGGCAGCCAGACCAGCGTCTTCGCCGGCTGCGGTGGCCAGGACTACGCCCGCCTGCTGACCAGCTCGGACGGGTACCTGATGACCGGCAACGCGAGCAGCGTCGCCTCCGGCCGGGTCGCGTACACCCTGGGACTGGCGGGCGCGGCGATCACCGTCGACACCGCCTGCTCGTCCTCGCTGGTCGCCCTTCACCTGGCGGTTCAGGCTCTACGGCAAGGGGAATGCTCACTCGCGCTGGCCGGCGGCGCTGCCGTTCTGTCCACACCGGACGTTTTCGTCGAGTTCAGCCGGCAGCGGGCGTTGTCGCCGGATGGCCGCTGCAGGTCCTTCGCGGCGTCAGCGGACGGCACCGGGTGGGCCGAAGGTGTGGGTCTGGTCCTGGTGGAACGGCTTTCGGACGCGCAACGGCTCGGTCATCCCGTGCTCGCGGTCGTCCGGGGCAGCGCGATCAACTCGGACGGCGCGAGCAACGGACTGTCCGCGCCGAGCGGACCGGCCCAGGAGCACGTCATCCGTGCCGCGCTGGCCAACGCGCGCCTGACGGCCGAGGACGTCGACGCGGTCGAAGGCCACGGAACGGGCACCACACTCGGCGATCCGATCGAGGTCACCAGCCTACTGGCGGCGTACGGACATCGCGACCGTCCACTGTGGCTGGGATCGTTGAAGTCGAACATCGGCCACACGCAGGCAGCGGCGGGCATCGGCGGGGTCATCAAGATGGTGCTGGCCCTGCGGCACGGGCTGCTGCCGCGCACGCTGCACGTGGACGCACCGACCCCGCACGTGCCGTGGTCTGGGGCGGTCTCACTGTTGATCGAACCGGTGGCGTGGCCTGAGGCGGACCGTCCGCGTCGCGCCGGCGTGTCCTCGTTCGGGATCAGCGGCACGAACGCCCACGTCATCTTGGAGCAGGCGCCACCCATCGCGGGTGCTCCCAGATCGAGCGAAGCCGTGGTGCCTTGGGTGTTGTCCGCCAAGAGTCCGTCCCGGCTGCGCGCCCAGGCACAGCGACTGCTGGCGCACTTACGGGCCGATCCGGATCTACGGCCGGTGGACCTGGGTTACTCGTTGGTGACGACCCGTCCGTCGTTCGACCATCGGGCGGTGTTCGTGGGCGGCGACCGCGACGACCTGATGTCCGCGTTGGCGCGGATCGACAGCGATGCCACGCGCTCTGTCACAGGCAAGACCGTGTTCGTGTTCCCCGGCCAGGGCACGCAGTGGGCCGGGATGGGACGGGACTTGCTGGATCGCTCGCCGGCTTTCGCCGAGCAGTTCGAGGCGTGCGCTGACGCACTCGGGGAACACGTCGACTGGTCGCCGATGGACGTGCTGCGTGCCGCGGATCCGTTGGAACGAGTGGACATCGTGCAGCCGATGCTGTTCGCCACGATGGTGTCGCTCGCCGCCGTGTGGCGGGCTTTCGGGATCAGGCCGGACGCTGTGGTCGGGCATTCGCAGGGCGAGATCGCGGCGGCTTACGTGGCCGGTGGACTGTCCTTGTCGGACGCGACTCGGATCGTGGTGTCCCGCAGCAAGGCAATCGCCGTCCTCGCCGGTCGCGGCGGAATGGTGTCGCTGCCGCGGCCGGTGGCCGAGGTCGCCGAGATCATCACGCCGTACGAAGACCGTCTCGGCATCGCCGCCATCAACGGCCCATTGTCCACGGTGGTCTCGGGTGATGTCGGCGCGCTGTCGGAGTTGGTGGCCGGGGGTGCCCGCTGGATCCCGGTCGACTACGCGTCCCATTCCGTCCAGGTCGAGTCGGTGCGCGACCCTTTGCTGGACATGCTTTCCGGCGTCTCGCCACGGTCCTCGGAGGTTGCCTTCTACTCCACGGTCACCGGCGGCCTGCTGGACACTGCCAAGCTGAACACCGAGTACTGGTTCCGGAATCTCCGCGAGACCGTGGTGTTCGAGCGGGCCGTCCGCGCTTTGCTGGCCGATGAGTACGGTGTTTTCGTCGAGACCAGCCCGCATCCCGTGTTGACCGTGGGAATCCAGGAGGTCTCCGACTCGCCGCTGGTGGTGGGTTCGCTGCGCCGGGACCAGGACTCCTGGCCGGAACTGTTGACCTCGCTGGCCGAACTCCACGTGCACGGCGTGGACGTGACGTGGTCCGAAGCGTTCACCGGACTGAACGCTCGCCGGGTCGAGCTGCCGCCGTCCGTCGTCCAGCCGCGACGGTTCTGGCCGGACAAGCCGATCCTGGGGCCGCCGGTGCCGCTGGCAACCGGGGACGGCGTGCTGTTCAACGGCCGGCTGTCCGTCTCCACGCAACCTTGGTTGGCCGACCATCAGGTGCTGGACAGTGTGGTGCTGCCGGGTACCGCCTTCGTCGAACTGGCCGTGCACGCCGGCCGGCAACTCGGCTGTGACCTGCTGGATGAGCTGGTCCTGACCACCCCGCTGGTGCTGGACGGCGCCGGGGTCACGCTCCAGCTGATGCTCGGCGAGCCGGACGACTCCGGCCGCAGGTCCGTGACGATCCATTCGTGTCCGGACGGCACGTCATCGTGGACATGTCACGCCACCGGCACGCTCGCGCCTGGGGGCTCGCCCGAAGCCCGCCTAGCCGAGTGGCCGCCGGCTGGCGATCCACTTCGGACGGACGATCTGTACGACCGGCTGGCTGAGCGTGGTTACCGATACGGCCCGGCGTTTCAGGGCGTGCGTGCGGCTTGGCGGCGCGGATCGGAGGTGTACGCCGAGGTCGCCTTGCCGAACGTTCATCCAGCCGCGCTGATGGACGCGGCCCTGCACGCGATCGGCGACGAGGGACCGGCTCGGATGCCGTTCTCCTGGCACGGCGTACGCATGTCGACCATCCAGTCGTCGGCAGCCCGGGTCCGGATTTCCCGTGTCGCGGACGACACCGTGGCGTTGTCGATAGCCGACGACTCCGGTAGACCGTTGGTCTCGGTCGATTCGCTTGTGCTGCGGGATATCGGGGCCTTGGACTCGTTGTTCCACCTTGACTGGCGGCCGGTCGCGGCGGGCACACCGGCCGGGCGATGGGCGGTGCTCGGGCCCGACCTGAGGCTCGACTTCGACCGATACCAGAATCTCGACGATCTCGATTTCGTTCCGGACGTGGTCCTCGCGAGCTGCCCACCCACCGCACATGAGCTGCCCATGGCGGCGCGGGAATCCACGAACCGGGTGCTGGCGCTGATGCAGGCCTGGCTGGCCGATCCGCGGTTCGCTTCGTCGCGCTTGGTCCTGATCACCCGTGGCGCGGTGGCGATCGGCGACGGTGTACCGAACCTCGCCGAGGCGCCGGTATGGGGGCTCGTGCGATCGGCTCAGATCGAACATCCCGACCGATTCGTGGTGCTGGACATCGATTCCAGCGAGGCGATCCCGGCGGCCGTCGCCACGAACGAACCGCAGCTCGCGCTGCGCGATGGTGCCGTCCTGGTGCCGCGCCTCACCCGGGTCAGCCGGCCGGGCGGTGGTCGGCCGCTGGACCCGGCGGGCACGGTCGTGATCGTCGGCGGAACCGGGACACTGGGCAGCCTGGTGGCCCGCCATCTCCTTCAGCAACACGGCATCCGGCATCTGGTCCTGGTCGGCCGTTCCGGATCTTCGTCGTTCGGGCCCGAGGTTCGGATCGAGAAGTGCGACGCCGCCGACCGTTCGGCGCTGGCGGCTGTCCTGGCCACCATCCCGACGGAACACCCGCTCACGGCTGTGATCCACGCGGCCGGGGTGCTCGACGACGCGACAATCGAATCGCTGAGTCCACAACAGACCGACGCGGTATTTAAGTCCAAAGTGGATATAGCGTGGCATCTTCACGAGCTGACCAAGGACCTGGACTTGGCGCGGTTCGTGGTGTTCTCCTCCGCCGCCGCCACACTCGGCTCCGCCGGGCAGGGAAGCTACGCGGCGGCCAACAGTTTCCTGGACGCCTTGGCCGCGCATCGCCCTGACACGGTGTCGTTGGCTTGGGGACTGTGGGCGCCGAAGAGCGCGATGACCAGTCGTGCGGCCCGGATCCCCGGCATGGCGGAACTCACGGCCGCCCAAGGCCTCGCCCTGTTCGACGCCGCCCTTGCAGCGGACCAACGTTTCCTCGCGCCGGTACGGCTCGACACGTCCTCACTACGCGAGCAGCCGGTGACGCCCGCAGTGCTCCGCGACCTGGTCAGTCTCCCCCGACCTCAGCAACCGTTGGTTACCCGCCCCGACCAGGAAGGTGCCGTGCTCGACCTGGTCCGTACCCAGGTCGCCGGCGTGCTGGGACACACCACCACCCTCGACGACCAGCGCGCGTTCGCCGAGCTCGGATTCGACTCACTGACCGCCGTCGAACTCCGCAACCGGCTCAGCGCCGCCACGGGCCTGCGGCTGCCCACCACACTGGTCTTCGACCACCCGAACACGACGGCGCTGGCCGAGCACCTGCGCACACTCCTCTTCCCTGAGACCAAGGCTCGCCCGGCCGAGGTGCGGTCGAGGAACCACGAGCCCATCGCGATCGTAGGCATGGCGTGCCGGTATCCGGGTGACGTCCGGTCGCCCGAGGACCTGTGGCGGCTGGTCGAGTCGGGGGGCGACGCGATCTCCGCGTTCCCGTCCGACCGTGGCTGGGACGCCACCGGGTACGGCGGATTTCTGCGGGACGCGGATCGTTTCGACGCCAAGTTCTTCGGGATCGGCACACACGAGGCCACGGCCATGGACCCGCAACAACGGCTGCTGCTGGAGACCGGCTGGGAGGCGTTCGAACGGGCCGGACTCGACCCACGCGGCCTGCGCGGCAGCCAGACCGGCGTGTTCGTCGGGCTGATGTACAGCGACTACGGCTATCAACTGCGGCAGGTGCCGGACGAACTCGCGGGCTACATCGGCAACGGCACCGCGGGCAGCGTCGCGTCCGGCAGGTTGGCCTATACCTTTGGGTTGGAAGGTCCGGCCGTCACCATCGACACGGCATGTTCGTCGTCACTCGTGGCCACCCATTTCGCGGTCAACTCCCTGCGGCAAGGCGAATGCGAGCTGGCGTTGGCCGGCGGGGTCACGATACTGGCGACACCCGGTGTGTTCAGCGAGTTCCAGCGACAAGGCGGGCTCGCCCCCGACGGTCGATGCAAGTCGTTCGCCGCCGCGGCGGACGGCACCGGGTTCAGCGAGGGCGTCGGTTTGCTTGTGCTGGAACGTCTTTCGGACGCCCGACGCAACGGTCACCAGGTGTTGGCGGTCATCCGCGGCAGTGCGATCAACTCCGACGGCGCCAGCAACGGCCTGACCGCACCCAACGGCCGTGCGCAGGAACGGGTCATCCGGCAGGCCCTCGCCGATGCTCAACTATCCACAGTGGATATAGACGCGGTCGAGGCGCACGGCACCGGGACCACCCTCGGCGACCCGATCGAAGCCGGCGCGTTGGCCACCGCGTACGGGCCGGACCGGGACCGTCCACTGTGGCTGGGGTCGGTCAAGTCGAACATCGGCCACACCCAGGCCGCCGCCGGTGTCGCCGGCGTGATCAAGATGGTGCAGGCCCTTCGGCACGGCCGGCTGCCCATGACCCTGCACGTGGACCGGCCCACCGCACAGGTGGACTGGCCCGCCAGCGTGTCCCTGCTCACCGAGGGCCGGCCGTGGCCAGGTACGGACCGGCCGCGCCGGGCCGCGGTCTCGTCGTTCGGGGTCAGCGGTACCAACGCGCATCTCATCCTGGAGGAGGCCGCCGACGAACGTGAACCCGGTCGCCGGCTCGATGTCGTGCCGTGGGTGGTGTCGGGGCCGACCGAAGCCGCGCTACGAGCGCAAGCCGAACGGCTGCTGGCGTTCCCCTGCACGGATCTCACTGGAGCGGGACTCTCCCTGGCCACCCGTACGGTGTTCGACCACCGGGCGGTCGTGACCGGCGCCGACCGGGACGAGTTGAACCGGGGTCTGGCCGCGCTGGCCCACGGCGACCCCGCCGCCAACCTGGTCCGAGGCGTCGCGACCGAAGCGGGCAAGATCGCCTTTCTCTTCCCCGGCCAGGGATCGCAGCGCGCCCAGATGGGTCGATCGCTGTATGAAACGTTCCACTTGTACGCCAAGGCGTTCGACGAAGTCGCCGGGCACTTCGGCATGGACCTGGCCGACGTCGTCTTCGCCGAGGACGGCACGGCACTCGACCAGACCGGGTACGCCCAGCCCGCGCTGTTCGCCCTGGAAGTCGCCTTGTGCCGGCTGCTGGACCATGTCGGGCTGCGTCCGGACTACGTGCTGGGTCATTCCGTCGGCGAACTCGCTGCCGCCTGCGTCGCGGGCGTTCTGTCGCTCCCTGACGCCTGCACGCTGGTCGCCGCTCGTGGCCGGCTCATGCAGGCACTTCCCAGCGGTGGCGCGATGGTCTTCGTGCAGGCCACCGAAGACGAGATCCTGGCGCTTGCCGACCAGGTGGACATCGCCGCCCTGAACGGTCCATATGCGACGGTCGTCTCCGGTGATCGGGACGCGGTGGACCGGGTGGCCGCGCACTGGGCCGGGCAAGGCCGGACGACCAAGCTCCTGCGGGTCAGCCACGCGTTCCATTCCCGGCATATGGACAGCATGCTGGGCGAGTTCGGCCGGATCGCCGAAGGACTGCCGCATTCCGCGCCGACTGTCCCCATGGTCGCCACCGCCACCGGGCAGCCGACCGATCCCGGATACTGGGCGCGGCAGGTCCGCGAGCCGGTCCGGTTCGGCGCCGGTGTCCAGACCCTCGTCGACCTCGGCGTCCGAACCTACGTCGAAGTAGGACCGAACGCCGTGCTGTCGGCCATGCTGCCGGAGGACGTGGCGTCCGTGCCCGTTCTGCCGGACTTCACCAAGGAGTTGGCCTCGTTGCACGTACGTGGCGTGCGTGTCGACTGGTCGACGCTGTTCGCAGGCGCGCGACCAGCCGACGTTCCCACATACGCGTTTCAACGGCAACGGTACTGGCTCGGTGACACAGTTCCTGTTGCCGAAGTCACCGACGAGCCGCGGTTGCACGAACGTTTGGCCGGTCTGTCCGAATCCGACCAGGAGACCCTGCTGTTGCACCTGGTCCGCACGCATGTCGCGGCCGTGCTCGGCCTCGCCACGCCGGACGCGATCGGCGCCGACGACGACTTCCTGGACGTCGGCCTGTCGTCGTTCACCGGGCTCGACCTGCGCAACCGGCTGTGCGAGGCCACCGGGCTGGAGCTGCCACCCGTGGTGGTGTTCGACTGTCCGACCCCGACGCGACTCGTCCGCTATCTGCGCATGGAGTTGAACGGGACCCAACGCCCGTAGGGATAGGCCATCACGACGCTGACCATCGGCGTGGACAGCAGCGGCGGCGGCCAATGCTGGCTCGACTCGTTGTCGCCGTTGACAAGCATCGCGAACGGCTGCGGATGCAGCTGGTCCACGAACACCAGCGACTCCCGCGCCCGGCCGCCGTCGTCCAGCCGGTCGTCGGCCTGCAGGATGGCCCGGTGCAGGTCCCGCAACGCGCGACACGGCTCGATCCCGAGCTCCGCGGTGAGCTTCTCGCGCGCGACCCGGTACACCTGCAACGCGTCGCCCTGACGGTCCGATCGGTACAGCGCCAGCATCAGCTGCCGGTAGAACGCCTCGTGCAGGGGATGTTCGGACACCAGCGTGTACAGGAAGCTCACCAGCTCGCGGTGCCGGCCCAACATGAAGTCGGCTTCGACGAGCATCTCCACGCACTCCAGCCGGAGTTCCTCCAGCCAGGTCGCGAAACCCTGCACGATCGAGCCTTCGCGCAGGTCACCCAGTGCGGGGCCGCGCCACAGGTCGAGCGCCTCCGCGAACGTGGCCGACGCCTCCTCGTACCGTTTGGCGCGCATGTGCTCACGCCCCATCAGCACAAGTCTGCGGAACACGTCCAGGTCCAGGTCGTCGCCAACCACCCGGATCAGGTATCCCGGCGAACGTGTGACGATCGGACTTTCCCCCCGTCTGCCGACACCGAGGAACTTTCTCAGTTGCGACACATAGACGTGCAACGCGGCAAGTGCCCGCCGTGGTGGCCGCTCTCCCCACAGCTCGCCGATGAGCTGATCGTTGGTCACCACCTGATTCGCCCGCACCAGCAGCGTCGCCAGGACAGTCTCAACTTTCCGCGCGCCGATCGACAGGACGTCGTCCCCGTTCACCACGCAAAGGGTTCCCAAAGCTTGATACCTCAACGCAACCCCTAAGTTGATCATACTTCGGCCCCAGCCCTTCGGTATGCCACACCCAGCTTCGCAGAAGCGCGAAACCCGCCACAATACCCCGGAGAGTGATGGGTAACGGCGAATCAGCTGCACACAGTGACGTTTTTCCTGGTCACGCCCCATAATGATCTTTCTACGGAAGGTTGCCGACCGGTCACACCCGGATATTCCCGGGCCAGGTCGCCGAGACGACCGGACCGGTCCAAAGCCGGCCGGCGTCCACGGTGGAGGATCGACACGCCAGGGCATCACGCTCGTAACAGATAGGATGTATTTCGCGTTCTCTCCACGCTGACGCCCCCGAACGTCGCTTGACATCGGATGTCTTGGCTGCCTACGTTTCGTTGACCGCCGCCGATGTGTTGTCGAGCGTCCCAAAGGAGGGACAGCCATGTCGGGGGTCTCCCGTAGGCTTCGGGTTTTCTTCGTCGCCGGTGTGTTGGCCTGGGTGGGTGGTGGTGTGGGTAGTGCGACGCTCTCCGCCGCCGCTGTCGCAGGTGATGTCTTTGTCTCACCGTCCGGGAATGACGGCAATCCGGGGACTCAGGCCGCGCCGGTGCGTACTCCGCAGCGGGCCCAGCAGCTGGTGCGTGCGTTGAACGGCAACATGAGCCGGGACGTGACGGTGGTGCTCGCCGGCGGGTTCTACCGGTTGGCCAGTCCGTTGTCGTTGTCGAGCGCGGACTCCGGCACCAACAAGCACAACGTGGTCTGGACCGCTGACACGGGCGCTCGGCCGGTGTTCGCTGGCTCGACCAGGGTCACCGGGTGGAGCCGGATGTCGGCCGGCAGCCCGATCTTCGTGGCCCAGGCGCCGGTCGGGTTGGCCACGCGGCAACTGTTCGTCAACGGCAGCCGGGCCGAACGGGCGCACGGCTCGTTGCCGACCGCGTTGACCGGCCAGAGCTCCACCGGGTACAGCGGCGGCGGCAGGACCATGGGCGGCTGGCGCAGTCCCAGTGGCGGCAAGCCGCAGCTGGAGTTCGTCTACACGGGTGGGTTGGGCGCGTGGACCGAGCCGCGGTGCCCGGTCGCGTCGATCTCCGGGGACGCCGTGACCATGGCCCAACCGTGCTGGAGCAACTCCACCACCCGCGCCTGCTGCTTCACCGACCCGAACCACCGGGCGTACAACCTGGTCGGCCGCAGTTCGATCACCGAGCAGCCGACCCGGGTGGAGAACGCGTTCCAGTTCCTGTCCGCGTCCACCCCCGGCCAGTGGTTCCTCGACCAGGGCGACAGCAAGCTGTACTACGTGCCGCGGTCCGGCGAGGACATGGCCAAGGTGGACGTGGAGGCGCCGGTCCTGGAGAAACTCGTCGACGGCACCGGGGTCGCCAACGTCGTGTTCAACGGCATCCAGTTCTCCTACGCCACCTGGCTCGGGCCGCAGTTCCACGGGCAGGGCGGCAGCGACGGGTTCGCCGAGATCCAGGCCAACTACCAGGTGACCGGGGCGACCGGCGCGGCCCGGCAGGGCCTGTGCGACGTGCCACCGGCCGGGCACCACGGCGACTGCCCGTACGGCGCCTGGACCCAGGAGCCGGCCAACATCTCGTTGACGTTCGACCAGAACGTCCAGTTCACCAACAACGCCTTCGTCCACCTCGGCGCGGCCGGACTGGGCCTGGGCAACGGCACCCAGAACGCGGTGGTGAAGGGCAACGTCTTCACCGACACCTCAGGCAGCGGCATCCAACTCGGCAACGTGGACACCCCCACCGCCGCCGGCACAGCCCAAACCCTCAACAACACCATCGCCGACAACCACCTGTTCAACCTGCCGGCGGAATACCACGGCGGAATCGGCATCGACATCGGCTACGCGGCGAACACCAAAGTGCTCCACAACCAAATCGACCACACACCTTACACAGCGATCTCAGTCGGCTGGGGCGGCTGGCCGGACAAGGAAGCACAAGCCCCCAGGCCCAACTTCACGCACGACAACCAGATCGCCGACAACCTGATCTTCAACCACATGGCGACCCTGAACGACGGCGGCGCGATCTACACCCAAGGCCTGACCGGCACCGCACTGGCCAACGGCGAGAAAGTCACCGGAAACGTGATCCACGACCAAACCGGCAAAGGCCACGTGATCTACACGGACAACGGATGCACGTTCGAAACCATCACCGGCAACGGCATCTACAACACCGGTCCGGCCAACGCCTGGGGCAGCACCCACCACAACTACCTGCCGGGAGCCACCACCACCAACGACCCGACAGACGTAGAAAAGAACTACTGGATGAACGGAGCGACCAAGGGAAGCAACGGCGTAACGGTCAAAGGCAACACGGCAATCACCACCGCGAGCCAGATTCCAGCGAGCATCATCGAGAACGCCGGCCTGGAACCATCCTTCAAGCCCCTCCTGACCTGGACCCCAGCAGGGTAAGGCGAACGCCGGCCCTGGTGGGCCGGCGTTGACGAACACCTCAAGCGGGTTTGTCAGCCGGCGCCGGGTGGATCGGCGGGGGGTGTGGGTGCCACTGCTGTGCTGGTGAACTCGACTAGTGGGAAGGCGCGCACGGATCGGGGTGGGACAAGGAAGTTCTGGCGGCGCGTGGTGGTGATGAAGCGTTCAAGGCCGTTGTCCTCCGGGTCCACTTTGAACTGGGCCTGGAGGTCCTGTGCCGCCACGTCGGTGCGGATCCTTCGGAAGAACTCCGATGTGGGCACGAAGATGGCGAACTGGAGCTTGGGTTGGTTGCTGCCGGCGGACACGGTCGCGCCGCCGGTGGGGAAGGTCTGGAACTGGGGAACGTCCATGCCGCTGAGGCCTGGGCCGTCCATTCTGATGTGGATCGGGGTTCCGTCGGCCGCTCGGGAGGAGCGTTGCAGGGCCGCTTCGTGGCCGATGCGGGGCAGGCCGGTGAAGGTTTCCGTCTGTTGGGTGGCGGCTGGGTCAGTGGACTTGAACAGGCCGCCGGCGTCGCGGGCGGACAGGGTGGCGTCGTTGCGGCCCTGGAAGGTGTTGTTGACGAACGCCGGGCAGCCGCCGTTGGTGAACGGGTCGGTGGTGTTGAACGGGGTGGGCAGGCCGTCGGGGGTTCGGATCTGGTTGGCCCGGAACATGTACATGATTCGCTCGTCGGCACCTTCGCCCTCGGGATGCCGGGAGTCCTGGTCGGGCAGGGAGTAGAACTGGTACAGGTCCAGGATCACGTGCGAGAAGTGCTGGACGGCACCCAGCCCGAAGTAGTCACTCGCGGTGGCGTTGGTCAGGTTCGCCGACGAGTTCCCGGCGAACGTGCAGATCCGGGCCGGGCCGCTGGAGTCGACCTGTTGGTCGGCGAAGCCCATCCACATCGGCGAGTTCGGGTTGATCCGGGTCGCGAACTCGAAGTTGTTCGTGGTGGCGACCTGGCGGGGCATGCCCTGCTGGACGAACTGCACCCGGGTGGTCTGGAACGACATCAGGCCGTTGAAGGCGGGCGACCGGACACTGGCTCCGGCCAGCCGGTTGCTGCCCTGCAGCCACGCGAGCACGTCGTTGAGATTGCTCACCGAGTCACTGCGCATCTGGAACAACATGTCGTTGTTCTCCAGCACAAGGTTCACGTTGAAGCGGTCCTTGGTGACGTTTTTGGTAGGCGCGCCCGGCCCACCAACCACGCCCTGGACCACGTCGGTGGGCATGGCCACCGAGCGGGCGAGTGCGTTCGTCGTGCCGTCGGGGTTCAGGCCCGACCGCAGCTGCGGCATGAAGGTCTGGCAGAGCGATCCGTTCAGCCCACCCGGCAGCCGGTCGAAGTACCGGGCACTGTACGAGACGAACACGAAGATCCCGCTGGGACTGAAGGGGTAGGACTGCTCGATCGTGTTCAGGGCGTTGCTCAGGACCCGCTGGTCGGTGTTGGTCGGCGTGCGAGTCAGGACAACTGGGACGAAATAGGTGAAAACAGGACCGAACTGGGCGAGGACGTCACCGGCGCCGTCGTTGAAGGTGGCCGGTGCCTTGATGAAGTTGCCGATGTCGAACTGGATCGACGGCAACGCCGCCGCCGACTCGGCGGACGCCCGGTACGGGGACACGGCGACCGACTCGAGCAGTGCCAACTGAGTCGCGGCCGCGATCCCGAAGCCGGCTCGCAGAGCGTTGCGGCGACTGATCGTATGGTTCTTGAAATCGTTCAAGGACATGGATTTGCCTACCTCTCGGGGGTGTGAGGCAGACGTGCCTGGCAGGCACGAATGGGGTGGGCCATGGAGTGCTGGGTGGGTGGTCCGGGCCGGCCCCGCCGAGGTGTTCGTAACTGGAAACGTTAAAACAAACGAGAACCTCCGAACAATGACAGAAAACCCTTACGAGCTGTATCCATCCAAATGGGAAACATGGGAACAGTCGGGCGTCCGACGCTCCACAGTGACCGACGCTGTTGATCCACAGGAAGTCCGCGACCCGTGAGTCGACGGCGGCGCCCGCCTTTGCGCGCCGCCGTGACGAACAGGTCCCGTTAGTCCACTACGGCCGGTTCCCGATTTCCTCGCGATACCGGGCGTGTGCCGCGGCGAGGCTGCCGCCGACCTCCGCCGTGCTGACGAGCACCGACATGTTCGCCCGCGACGACCGGCCTTCCGTGGCCACGTCGACCGCGCGCATCAGGTACTTCGTGACCGCGTTGCCGCGGACGCCGTTCCGTTCGGCCGCGGCGACCGCATCTGCGATGGCCGCTTCCACCTCGTGGCCGGGGATCGCGTCCTCGGCCCGGACCGGGGTGGTGATCAGGAACGAGCCGGGGTTGCCCAGCGCCCAGTGGTTCGCCACGGACCGGGCGAGCACATCCGCGTCGTCCACCCGGCGCGGGCTGCGGAGACCGCTGGACACGCAGTAGAACGCGGGGAAGTCGGCGGACCGGTACGACACCACCGGGACACCGTGCGTCTCCAGGTACTCCAGGGTGAGCGCCAGGTCCAGGATGCTCTTGGCGCCGGCGCACACCACCGCGACCTTCGAGCGGGTGAACTGGATCAGGTCCGCCGAGACGTCCATCGTCCGCTCCGCGCCGCGATGCACCCCGCCGATGCCGGCCGACGCGAAGAACGTGATGCCGGCCAACTCCGCCGCCACCACGGAACCCGCCACCGTCAACGCGCCCATCCTGCCCTCGGCCAGGATCACCGCCATGTCTCGGCAGCTGGCCTTGGGAACGCCGGTGGCGGACGCGAACCGTTCGATGTCCACGTCGGTCATCCCGGCCTTGATCCGGCCGTGTTCCAGGCAGACCGTGGCCGGGACGGCACCGCCGGCCCGGACGGCGTCCTGCACTTTCAGCGCGGTCGCCGCGTTGTCCGGATACGGCAGGCCGTGCGTGATCACGTTCGACTCCAGGGCCACCACCGGCCGCCCCTCAGCGAGTGCGTCCGCGACTTCCTCGTTGTACGCCAAGGGAATGGTCACGGCCGGTCCAGTCGGTAGTTCGGCTGCTTGCCGAGCATGTCCTTGCGGTTGACGATCTCCGGGATGTAGACCTTCTCGTTCCACAGCTCCTTGGCGATCGGTTCGAACGCGATCGACACCGCGCCCTCGTCGCAGCCGAAGGCGTTGGTCATCGCCTCGGTCACCGCGGCGACCAGCTCGGTCTGCTGCTTCTTGCTGAGCGACACCGGGAAGTGCTTGATGTTGACGTGCGGCAGGATGCCCGAGCCGGGCCGGATCGCGGTCGTCAGCTCGTCGACATCCGGCTGTCTCAGCATGGTGTAGTGGTCGGCGGCGAGGTCGATGACGACCGGCGCGGTCGCCGAGTACCCGCTGCTGTTCTCCAGGAACGAGTAGTCGTCGCCGCGCGCCTTGAAGATGGTGATCGGCGCGGTGATCCGCCGCTGAGCCAGTTCCCGGAACGTGTAGGAGAACTCGAAAGTCTGCCCGACCACGCGGATGATCCGCCGGATCAGGTCGATGTCGAGACCCGGCACGACGCGGTGGACGAACGCGGCGAAGGTTTCGTCGTCGACGGCCTCGGCCAGGCACTGATCGAGCAGCGGGCCGCTGATCGTGCCCGCGAACACCGAGAACAGGATCGTCACGTACGCCTTGTTGTCGTACGTTGCCGTGCGGTCGTCGGCCAGGTGCGTCCTCGGGGATCCCGGCGCGATCAGGAACAGGTTCTCCACCCGCTCACCGGATTGTTCGAGCTGGTACGCGGTCTCGAAGGCGACGCGGGCACCGAACGAATACCCCCATAAGGTATACGGTCCGGTCGGCTGCACCGACCGGATCGCCTTGACGTCCTCGGCCGCCATCTCCCGGATGGTGCCGTACGGTGTCTCACCCTCGTTGATCCCGAACGCCTGCACGCCGTAGAACGGTTGGTCGGTGCCCATTTCGGCGGCCAGCACGCGCAGGTTCATCGGGTAGCCGCCGAGGCCGGGCCAGCAGAACACCGGCCGCCCGGCGCCCTCGGGCTGCAACGGCACCAGCCGGGACGACGGCTCGACGTCGACACCGTCCACCCGTCGGGCGAGTTTCTCGACGGTCGGTGACTCGAACAGCATCTGCAACGGCATCGAGCGGCCGAACATCCGGTTGATCTTGTTGATCAGCCCCACCGCGATCAGCGAGTTCCCGCCCGTGGCGAAGAAGTCGTCCAGCACCGACACGGTGTCGCACCGCATCGACTTCTGCCAGAGGTCGGCGATCCGGCGCTCGGTGGTCGTCCGGGGCGCCACGAACGGCCGGTCCGCGTCGTGCACGTCGGTCCGGTCGGACGCGGCGAGCGCCTGTACGTCGATCTTGCCGTTGGCGGTGAACGGCAGCCGGTCCATGACCACGACCTTGTTCGGGATCATGTAGTCCGGCAGGAAGTTGATCAGGTCGTCGCGGATCATCTCGGCCGGTCCGCGCATGTGCACGGCGTCCTCCTTCATCCCCTCGCTCAGCCGCTGCAGGTCGCTCACCCGACCGCCGACGAAGAAGTAGGACGGACCGGTCGCGCGGCCCAGGCCGCGCAGGATGCCGTCGATCCGACGGGCCGACGGCAGGTCGTCGCCGGACCTGGAGCTGTAGCCGGCCGACATGAACCCCAGGTTGAGGTCGTTCGTCGACAGGCGCTGGAGCGTGCGGCCGAGGTCCACGTATTCGAGCCAGTCCTGGTCGGTCCGGCTGATCACCGAGACGCCGATCCCGGCCCGCTCGTAGACCTGCTGGTTGATGGCGATCACGTGTTTCTTCAGGATCAGCTCGTCGGAGATCCGGCGCAACTCGCCGTCGGTGTACGCGTACTGGCCCGCGGGCAGGTCGGCGACCTTGCCGGGATGGGCCTGGACGTAGATGTCCACCTTGTCCTCGCGCGGCCCGGCGTACCGGATCACCTCGAACGTACCGAGGTAGTAGTCCTCGTCGGCACAGTCGAGCGCGGCCATGGTCGCCGGTGTGTACGCGAGGGCCGTGATGTCCAGGCCATGATCAGGAAGGACCTCTTCGAACAGGCCGACCAGATGACCCGCCTCGATCTCCAGGACCTCCTGGATGTTGTTCTTGTAGACCGGCTCGATCGCGCGTTTCCGGCCGACGAGATGCGCCTTCAGCCGGGGCAGCGGCCCGGCTTCGGTGGGCGTGACCAACACGAGGCGATGGTCCACCGGGTGGAAGTAGTAGAAGCCCGGTTCGAGCCCGCCGACGTGGTGGATCTCCAGGTACACCTGGGTGGCGTAGAGCGAACCTGGGGACGCGTAGCCGTACTTCGGCAGCAGCCGCTCTTTGCTGGCGTGCGGCCCGATCCACCGCAGGATCTCGCCGAGTTCGGCGAGATCGAGCGTGTCCAGGCCACGAGAGCGCGTGCCGCGGACCCGCCGGGCGAGCAGCCGCAACACGTCTGCCTTGGTGACGTCCCCGCCCTCGTAGAACCGGTATGTCTTGCGCGCGAACGCTTGCCCGCGCTGCCGGGCGGTCGCGGCCTTGCCCGGCAGGTCGATCACCAGCCGGCCAGCCACCACAGCGTCGTCCCGGACCCCGGCGTTGGACAGCTGCGCCCGGACCTGGAGCCTGCTCTGCTTGGACTGGTGGTGGGCGCCGTGGTTGCCCTGGTCCATCAGCGCGGCTTCCTTCGGGTTCAGCTCGACGCACGCGATCAGGTTCTGGAAACCGGTGCGCGGGTCGTCCTTGACGATCACGGCGGCGTGCTTGACCCAGTCGTGGGTCTCGACGGCGAGCCTGATCTCGTCCAGCTCGACCCGGAAGCCGCGCAGTTTCACCTGGTTGTCCGCCCGGCCGACGAACTGGACGGTCCCGTCGGCGGTCCAGTAAGCCAAGTCGCCGGTGCGGAACAGCCGGCCCGCGCCGAACGGGTTGCGCACGAACCGCTCCTCGGTCAGCTCGGGCCGGTGCAGGTAGCCACGCGCGACCTGGACACCGCCGATGAACAGCTCGCCGATCTCGCCGACAGCCACGGGTTCGGAGTTCACGGTGAGAATGTGGTACTCGGTGTCGCGCACCGGAGCGCCGATGGAGATCGCGTTCGGACCCTCGCTGAGGGTCGTTCGGTCCACTGTGAACGCCGACGAGTTGATCGTGCATTCGGTGGGGCCGTACAGGTTCACCAGTTCGCACCACGGCAACGTCTCAAGGCAGCTGACCGCCAACGGCTTCGACAGCACCTCACCGCCGGTGAAGATCTGCGTCAGCGACTCGCAGGTGTGCAGTTGCTCGGTGTCCAGCAACGCGGTCAGCAGCGTCGGCACGCACTGCAACGTGGTGACGTCGTTCGCCTTGACGACGTCGATCAGGCGTTCCGCGTCACGGTAGACACCAGGCGGTCCCATCACGACGGTCGCACCGCAGGCCGGGGCCAGGATCTCCCACTGTGCCGCGTCGAAGCTCATCGGCGTCTTCTGCAGGATGGTCCGCTCGTGGTTCAGGCCGTACGTCGCCGTGAGCCATCGGAGCTGGCTGACCACGCTGCGGTGTTCGATCATCACCCCCTTCGGCTTCCCGGTGCTGCCCGAGGTGTAGATGACGTACGCGAGGTCGCTCGACCGACCCTCAGCGTCTACTGTGGAGTCATTGTGGACGGAGTCGCGAACCGTGACGATCCTCGTTCCGGCCGGCGCCAACGCGGCCGCCCGGTCCGCGAGTTCCGGCTGCGCCACGACGACCCGGACGCGGGCGTCCTCGATCATGTAGCGCAACCGTTCTTCGGGATACTCCGGGGAGAGCGGCAGGTAGGCGCCGCCCGCGACCAGGATCCCCCAGGCGCCGACCATCAGGTCGAGCGACGGTTCGACGAACAGCCCGACGCAGTCGTCCGGCCCGGTGCCGAGGTGCCGCAGGTACCGCGCCAGCGCCGCGGCGTTCTCGGCCAACTCGCGGTAGGTCATGCGGTGCTCCCCCGCCACGACGGCGGTGGCGTCCGGCCGCCGGCGGACCTGGTCGTGGAGCAGGTCGGAAAGACACACGTCCTCGTCTGAAGACAGTTCGGCCATGGTGGTATTCGTTTCCTTCCCCCGTGAAAAAAGGTCAGCGGATGATGTCCGTGCCGAAGTAGCGATCCCCGAAGTCGCCGATGCCGGGCACCATGTACGCGTTGTCGTTCAAGCCCTCCTCGATCGCCGACGTGACCATCCGCACCTGTGGGTGGCGGTACTGGACGGCCAGGATGCCCGCCGGCGCCGACAGCAGGTTGACGAACACGATGTGGTCCTCCGGGACGCCCTTGTCCAGCAACGCCCTGATCGCGGCGAGCGCGGTCCCGCCAGTGGCCAGCATGGGATCCAGCAGCAGGACGTGTCGCCGCGCGATGTCCATCGGCAGCGCCGTGTAGTACAGGTTCGGCCGTTTCGTCACCGTGTCGCGCTGGATCAGGATCTTGCCGACCCTGATGCCGGGCAACACCGTGCGCAGCTCCGACTCCATGCTCTCGCCGGCACGCGCGATGGACACCGCGCAGACCGGCGCCGCCGGCCGCTGCCCGAAGTAGGTCGCGCCGACCGGTGTCGACACCTCGCACTCCTCGAACGGCAACAGGTCCAGCCCGGTTTCCAGCACCATCCGGATGATCCGGGCCGCGTGCGCCACGAAGGCGTCCCGTTCCGCGTCGCGGTCCCGGATGACGGTGTGCAGCGCGCGCAACAGGTTCGTCTGCGGCAACAGGTGCACTGTCGTGGTGTCGACCGTGCCGGTCATGCGATCTCCTCGAAGGCACGCCGGGCCTCGGCCACGAACTGCCGGACCTTCAGCCGGTCCTTGCGGCCGGTGGCGTCCTCCAGGCCGGTGTGCGCGTCGACCGCGGCCGGGCGGACCCGGTTGATCGCGGTGGCGACGTTCGCCGGGGTCAGCCCGCCGGCCAGCATCAACGGCCTCGGCGAGATCCGGACCAGCTCCGCGCTGACCGACCAGTCGTGCGGCCGGCCGGTGGCGCCCTTGGCCCCGGTCGCCGGGTCGAAGCTGTCGGTGATGAACATGTCGACCCAGTCGGCGGCCTCGCCGACGGTCTTGGCCAGCTCGTCGATGTTGTCCGCCTTGACCACCAGGCTTTTCAGCACGTACAGGTCCGGCGCGATGTCCCGCAGGGCCCGCAGTTGCGCGGTCGGTACGTCGCCGTGCAACTGGATCGCGGAGACGCCGAGCTCGGCGCAGAACCCCCTGATCTCCTCCGCGTCGGTCAGGTAGGTGATGACCACACCGCGATGCTCCGGCTGGATCGCCTTGATGATGGCCGCCGCGTCCGCTTCGGACAGGTCTTCGTTGCGCAGCGGCAGGCGCAGGGCGAAGCCCAGCCAGTCCACGCCTTCCTCGCGGATCAGGTCCGCCTCGGCCTGATCGATGACACCGGCCACCTGAATCATTCCACGCACGGTGAACAGCCTCCCCTTCTGATACCGAACGACAATGGTCGAATGACAGACCAAGAACAAAGTGATGATCTTCGAAACCCGGCGAAACCGTATGCGCGCGGGTCGGTCAAACATATGAGATGCTTTTACACAAAGCTGTGCCCCGCAATCAGCGTGACACATCGGGAACCACTACGTCAACCGGGTGAGTGACGCACGTCAGGGAACGCTGTTTCCCGGCGGCGTCATGGATGTCGACCGCTGGTCCGCGACGTCCTTCTCGGTGACCAGCTGCAGTATCTCGTCAAGATCGTATTCGGCCCGGCGGGTGGTGCCGAGCCGGGTGAGCTTCCCCCGGCTCGCCCATTTCCGGATGGTCGCCTCGGTCACCCCCGCGGCCAAGGCGGCCAGTTCGGTGGGAACCACTCTTCGTCGTTTCCGACTGTGGTGGTTCACTGGGTCGCCTTCCCGACGCGTTTGAGCCATTCCGCCGGACGAAGAACATGCCCGGCGGCACACCGCACCGGCGCGCCGCCCTCGCCGATCACCGCGGACACCGTCCGGTCGCAGCCGCGATGCCCACAGCTCCCCAGGTCCACTCGAACAGACTGGTCCGACTGCAGGGCGCGGCGCACGACGGACGCCAGCGCGTCGGCCTTCTCGGCGATGGACCGGGCCACCGGACGCCCGGCCAGCCACTCGGCATGGCCGCCGAGGAAGCGGGCCAGCTCGGCGCACCCGCGCGGTGGCGGCTGCGGCAGGCCGCGTTCCTTCACCACGATCGCGGCCCATGACGTCATCGCGGCGAGAATGTCGGACCGCGCCGCCATGACGTCCTCGTCGAGCGTGATGCCGGCCGCCCGCCCGCCCCGGACCCGCCCGACCTGATATCTCCGCCGGCCGGTCAACCGGTTCTCACAGCTACGGTAAAGGTCCAGTAATCGTCCGAGATCAGCGGTGACCCGGTTATCGCATCGCGGGCAGATCCGAGGACCCGTCACCACCCGGCGCGCGCGATGTCCGCCACCGCGACACGAGTTTCCCTCACATAACTCCGCAGCCACCCGTTTCCTCCCCTGAACAACCGATCCACGGCACTTAATGTCGTCGATGGCGGTGACACGTGTCGTCGAATTATCCCACGCATCGTGGTCAGGTCGGCGTCAATTGCACAACCGGTGACCTGGTGACTGTCGCGGGAACCAACCGGTGCTTGACTAGCGCATCCGGCCGGTGCCCACGGTGACCGTGACATAAAGTGAACTACCGCTGTCCGGGAGCGACATCCGTCAAACTCCGCCCCTTTCCCGCGCGTACAGCCGGAGCGGGTTATAGAGCTTGTACAGATGCGGGCCGACCGGTTCGATCAAATGCGCTTCGGCGAGTCGGCGCAACACCCGTTCGGCCGCCTCGGGCCGCAAGCCGGTGGCCTCGACCGCGACCGCCGCGCTGATCTCCGGGCTGATCTCCCCGCTCGGATACAGGCCCAGCCGCTGGAACACCTGCGCGTCACCTGGATCGAGCGCCAGGTAGGACCACGAGAAGACGGTACGGGCGGTGGACCCGGGGTCGCCGAGGACGGCGAGCATGTTCAGGCCGTGCTCATCCATCGCCAGGTCGGCGGCGAACGCCCGGAGCCGGGTGCCCGGCAGGTCGGTGAGCCGCTCCCCAGCCAGCCGCAACGCCAGCGGGAAGCCGGCACAGCCGCGGGCGACCGCCGCCGCGCCTTCGGGTTCCGCGCGTACCCGGTCCTGCCCGGCGACGTGCGCGAGCAGATCCACGGAATCACGCTCTCCCAACGGGGTTATCGTGATCCGCCGGGCGCCGTCGCGCACTGACAGGCCGGGCAGCCGGTGCCGGCTGGTCACCACGACCGCGCATCCGGGCGCCCCCGGCAGCAGAAGCCGTACCTGCTGGGCGTCCGCCGCGTTGTCCAGCACGATCAGCAGCTGTTTGCCGTGCAGGACCGACCGGAACACCGGCGCCAACGACACCTCGGCCGCGACCGGCCCGCCCAGGCTGTGCAGGAACTCCTTCAACACGGTCTCCGGCGACTGGACGTCTCCGCCGTAGCCGCCGAGATCCGCGAACAGCACGCCGTCCGGGAACATCCTGCTGTGCTGGTGGGCCCACCGGAGGGCCAGCGCGGTCTTGCCCACCCCGGGCGGCCCGTCCACGGCGACCAGCGGCACCGCGCCGACGTGGCCGACCTCCGGTGCCAACGCCCTGGTCAGCTCGGCCAGCTCGACGGTACGGCCGACGAACCGGGTCGGTCCGGGCGGCAGCTGCGCGGGCCGCAGCCAGTCCTCGAGCATGGGCGGCGCGTGATCGCCGAGGCCGACCAGCTGGACAAGGGAGCCGCACGTGCCGAGCACCTTGTCGCACCGCTGCGCCAGCTCGACCGACGGCCGCTTGACCCCGTTCTCCACTTTGGACAGATAGCTGTGGCTGTAGTGGGTTCGCCTGGCCAGTTCCCGCAGGGTCAGTCCGCGTTGGGTCCGCGCGGAGCGCAACGACTCGCCGAAGACACCGAGGTCGCCTGTAACCGTGCTCACTGTCCCACCCTCATCGCTTAGCACTAAGCTAGAGTATCTTAGCGTTAAGCAATCAGGACCGAGAGGACTCTGGGGATGAACGTCGAATCAGTCCAAGTCGGGACGGTCCCGTTGGAGCGGGTGCCGCTGCGGAACTGGCTCGCTGTGATCGCCGTCGCACTGGGCACGTTCCTGGTGGTGACCGTCGAGAACCTGCCGATGGGCCTGCTCACCTCGATCGGTGGCGGCCTGACCGTCTCGGACGGCGCCGTCGGCCTGATGGTGACCGTGTCCAGCCTGGTCGCCGCGGTCACCGCACCCCTGCTGCCGGTGGTGATCCGGCGAACGGACCGGAGAGTGGTCCTGCTCGGGTTGATCCTGGTGGCGTTGGCGGTCAACGTCGTGTCCGCGGTCACACCGAGCTACGCGGTGTTGATGGTGGCGCGGCTGTTCCTGGGGGTCAGCATCGGCGGGTTCTGGTCGCTCGCGGCCGGACTCGGGGTCCGCCTGGTGCCCGAGGCGCACGTGGCCAAGGCCACGTCCCTGATCTTCTTCGGCGCCATGGCGGCCAACGTCCTCGGCGTGCCGGCCGGCACGTTCATCGGACAGCTCACCAACTGGCGGATCGCGTTCGCGACCGTCGCCGGCCTCGCGCTCGTCCTGCTGATCGCCTTGGCGGTGCTGCTGCCGCGGATGCCCGCGACCGAACCGGTTCGGCTGCGCACACTGGTGGACCAGCTGCGGACACCGGCCGTGCGGATCGGTGTGCTCGCCACTTTCCTGCTGGTGGCCGGACACTACGGCGCGTTCACCTTCATCAGCCCGATCCTGCAGGAAATCTCCGGCGTCAGCCCGACCGCGATCGGCCCGCTGCTGCTGGGGTTCGGCCTCGCTGGGATGGCCGGCAACATGATCGCCGGGTCGTGGGCCGGCCGGAACGTACGCGGCACGATCATCGCGGTCAGCCTGGCCCTCGCGGCCGTCCTCGCGCTGTTCCCGGTCCTCGGCGGCAGCCCGGTCGGCGGGTCGATCCTGTTGATCCTGTGGGGTTTCGCGTTCGGCGGCCTGCCGGTGAGCGTGCAGACCTGGATCATCAAGGCGGCGCCGCAGGGCATCGAGGCCGCGACCGGCGTGAACACCGCCATGTTCAACTTCGCGATCGCGCTCGGCGCGCTGTTCGGCAGCCTGCTCGTGGCCTCGGTGACGGTGTCCGGCCTGCTCTGGATCGCGGCCGGCCTGGTGGTCCTGACGTCCGTCGCGGTGTCCGGCACCAACCGGATCTAGGCTCGAAGATCTACCATGGACGTCGTGCCGGCCGCCGACTGTCCCTCGATCGACTGTTCGGCCGTGCCCAGCATCGTGCTTCCGTTGGAGTCGACGACCGGTATCAAGTGGCACAGCCATCCGCAGCACCAGTTGGCGTGGGCGCCCGACGGTGTGCTTGTGATGGCGGTGGACGACTGCCGCTGGGTGGTGCAGCGGTCACGTGCGCTGTGGATGCCGGGTGGTGTTCCGCATTCGGTGACCCCGAGTTCGCCGTGCGCGATGCTGTCGCTCTATTTCGAGCCGGACGAGTGCCCATTGGACTGGAGCCGGCCCACTGTTGTCGACGCCACCGGGCTTGTCGGCCCGCTCCTCACGCACCTTGCCGGGCTGCCCAAGCCCCGCACGGCGCAGCGGGACAGGGCCAACGCGGTGTTGTGGGACCTCCTGTCCCCGCTGGCGGTGACCACGATCCCGACCGTGCTGCCGACCGACCCGCAGGCGAGAAAAGTCGCCATGGGCATCAGGGACAACCCGGCTGACAAGCGCGGCCTGCCCGAATGGGGGCACGAAGTGGGGGCCTCGGCGCGCACGTTGTCGCGGCGGTTCCGGGAGCAGACCGGCAGCAGTTTCGAACGGTGGCGGACGCTGGAACGGCTCAACGCCGCGCTGCCGTTGCTCGGTGCGGGCGCGCCGATCACGCGGGTCGCCCGCGAGGTCGGCTACCACACCGCGAGCGCGTTCATCGCCGCCTTCCGCCGCGAGGTCGGCACCACGCCCGCCGCGTACTTCGGCGCCTGACCTCGTCAGACCGGCTCGACGTCCACGGAGATGGTCTCCCGAACCCGACCAGCGACGTCTACAATGGACAGACCGGGCGGTACGGCCAGGCGGACCTTGGCCAGCTCGGTACCCAGGTCGCGGGTGGTGGGCACGGTGTCACCGGGATGCCAGTGCGTGATCACCTCCGCCACACCCGGGATCCGGACGGCCTCGTCCACCCCGTTCAGCCGTCGCAGGACACCCGGTGGTCCCTGGTTGCGGATGAAACACATGCCGACGCGGTGGGTGAACACCGGCGGCGAGTCCATCACTTTCGGGACGTGGCCGAGATACCCGGCCAATGTGTCCTGGTACGCACGCAGATCGCTGTACCGTTCCCACATCTCCGGTATCCCGGCGCCGGGCAGCCGGGCGCCGATCTCGATCAGCACCAGACCGTCCGGCCCGAGTTTGGCCTCGATGTGCGCGGGTCCGATGTGGACTTCGAAACCGGACAGCACCTGGCGGGCGAACCGGGCCAGCCGTCCGCGCATCTGGTCGCGCGGGCCGAGTTGGACGAAGTCCCAGTACGGGTTGTCGTAGTCGGCGTCGCTGGGCTGGCGGTACTCCCACGCGTCGACGACCACGTGCCGGCCGCCGAAGCTGAACGTGTTGATCGCGAACTCCCGTCCGCGCACGTACTCCTCCACCAGCCACTCGTCGATCACGCCGCCGAACAGGTCGTACCGCTGCGCCCGGCGCACCCGGTCCAGGTCGGCCGGGCCACGGACCAGGATCACGTTGTGCGAGGCGGCGCCGGTGGCCGGCTTCACGATCGCCGGCAACCCGACCCGCCGCACCGCGGCCGGGATGTCCTTGACGTCACGTACCGCGAAGAACCGCGGCACACGCAGACCCCGAGCGGAAGCACGGCGGCGCATGGCCCGTTTGTCCCGACACGCGTACGCGGTCTCGACGGAGTTCGCTGGCACTCCCCAGTGCCGGGCGAGCAACGCCGCGCGGTGCACAGCCGGCTCCGTAGCAGGAATCACCGCGGCCACCCTGCCCGTGACACAGGCCGTGATGTCCACGGAACCGTTGTCGTACAAGGCCATTGCGTCACCGGACGCGTGATCCGCGGCCATCGCGTCCAGCCTGCACCGCTCGATGGTGTACACCCCGACGACCGGGAGTCCCGCGTCAGCGCAGACCTTCTTGAACGGCCGCCCGTTCAACACCCCGTCCACCAGCACCACGGAACCGGTGAGGGTTCGCAGCGGCTCCTGGACTGTGTTCACAACGGCACTGGTCACAGCGTCACCCCGGCCTTCTCCGCGTCCGACACCCGTTTGGCCAGGTAGTCGAACCACGCCGTGCCGAACGGCACGAACAGCCGCACCTGGCGCCCCTCGGCGGCCATCGACGAGACGCCCTCGGAGCGGACGCCCAGCAGCATCTCCACCGGAACCTCGGGCGGCATCATCGACTGGATCCGTGGGTCGTGCGTGGCCAGCGTCAACCCGGTGCCCTCGCCCATGATCTGCCACGCCAGCACCACGAACGCCAGATCGGTCTCGGCCCCGGACGGCAGCGCACGCTCGGCCGGCTCCAGGAAACCGCCCTTCACCAAGCGGATCGGGACACCGGCCTCGGTCAGCCGGGCCACGTCGTCCGGGCTGCGGTGCAGGTTCGCCTGAACCGTCGCCCGGATCGGCACCCCGGCCCGCCGCGCGGCCAGCACAGTCGCCAGAACCGAGTCGGTCTGGTCGCTGTCCTCCGCGCCGACCTGGATGAACCGGCCCGCCGGCAGCCCGGCCGCGATCAGCCGCAACTGCTTCACCGCGACCGGGACGGACAGTTCGAGGCCGATGTGCGGCAGGTCGACCTCCAGCCACGTGCCGACGGGTTGCTGCGCCAGCGACACCGCCAGCCGCCGGTAGCGACGGCTGTTGTCGGCCGCGGTGTGCTGGTCGGTGGCCACGCGGGTGAGCCAGCCGATGTTGGCCGCGACCGACTGGCCGGCGAGCGCGGACGCGATAGCTGTCGCGTCCGCCGGGACGAGCCCGGCGATGTACCGGCGGCCCAGCTGCCAGACCCGTTCATGCTGGGAGGAAAGGAAAGTGGTCACGGTTGCCTCACGCGGCGATCTGCAGCGGGATCATGGTCCGGTCGCCGTCGGTGATGCCCTGGTTGGCCGAGCGGCGCTCGACGAACTCGTCCAGCACCTTCTGGTCCGCGCGCGGCGACATGTAGTACATCATGTTCACGTACCAGGTCCAGCCGAGCTCGGTGATCGCGTACTCGTCGCCCTTGTCCACGAACATGCCCTCGGCGAGCAGCTCGCCGAACCGCTCGGTGACCTCGCCCGGGATCCGGTCCCAGTCGATCCGGCTCTTGGCCAGCTTCCCGTGGTACGGCAGCTGCAGCACCAGGCCGCGCTCGTACGGGACGTGGTCGGCGCGGGTGACCTTCACCTTGATGTCGTCGTTGTCCAGCAGGTTCTTGGTGTAGCCGGTGCGGCTCTCGTCGTTCATCACGGTCCAGTCCAGCGACTGGCTGACGCTGGACGCGCCGAAGCCGATCAGGTCGTCGTCCCAGTTCGCCCAGCAGTACTCGTGGTACTTGTTCGAGTAACGCCTGGAGACGAAGTCGCTCTCCTGCTCGGGGTTCTCCAGCCGGGCGTACCCGTGCCCGTTGTAGAGCCGGAAACCGGCCTGGCGCAGGTACTTGTTGGCGAAGATGGACATCGCCATCTTGTCCACATAGGGCAGTGCGGGCAGTCGCGCGCCCTGGTAGCCGGTGTGCAGCGAGTTCTGCGTCACGAGGTGGTTGATCGGGTAGAACTCACAGGACTCGGTGCCCAGTTCGATCGCCTTCTGCACGTCCTCGGCGAAGTCCCGCATGGTCTGGCCGTGCATCCCGTAGAGAATGTCGAAGCTGCGGTACTTGAAGTGCTCGCCGAGGATCTTGACGGCCTCGTACGTGCCGTCCAGGGTGGCGGTGATGTTGAACAGCTTGCGGTAGCGCGGGTCGAACGTCTGCAGGCCCAGTCGCGCCTTGGTGACACCGATCTCCTTGAACGCCGCGGCCTTCTCGGCGGTGACGCTCTTCACCTCCATCTCGATCGTCCACTCCTCCAGCCGGGACAGGTCGAACGACTCCCGGATGGCCCGGCCGATCCGGCGGATCTGGTCCGGGGTGAGGATCGACGGGGTGCCGCCGCCGAACCAGATCACCCGCGGCGGCACGGCCGTGATCTCCGGCCAGGTCGCCTTGATCCGGATCTCCTTGATCAGCGCCTGGGTGTACTTCTCGATCGCCTCGTCGCCCTCCGCGCCCAACCCACGGTTGAGCATGCAGAACGTGCAAATGGTCTCACAGAACGGGATGTGGAAGTACAGGCCACGGGACCGGATGGGCGTGGCGTCGAAGTTGGTGTGCGCGTCCCGGAACCGGATCGTCTCGGTCTCCTGGCCTTTCAACGGGTACAGCCAGTTGTAGATCGGCAGTTGGCGGTCGAACTTCATCAGGGTGTCGCCGTGGTTGAGCCGCATCGGAATTCTCCTTGGAAAGACTGGGGGTCAGGCCGCGGTCCGGGTGTAGATCTCGCCGGGGCCACCGCGTTTGATGATCTCCACGCGGTGGCTGCACTCGCCCAGGGCGGCGATCAGGTGGTCGATCACCCGCTCGGGGTTGCACCGCGATCCGCAGGTGAACGCGTCGAAGAACAGCGAGTTCTGGTCCGGATAGGTGTGCACGGACACGTGCGACTCGGACAGCAGGAACATGGCGGTGAAACCGGCCGGCTCGAACCGTTTGGTCTGCATCCCGCAGATCGTCGCGCCGGACCGCGTGATGCCCTCGGCCAGTGCGGCCACAATGCGGGACTCGTCCGATACGGCCTGGGGTTCGATGTCGTAGACGTCCGCGATGACGTGTGTGCCGGAGAAGTCGAAATCGAGCATTTCTAGGTCGCCCACCTTCCCAATGTGTTCGACAGTTCGCTACAGAAACGGATGTTGCGTTCGAGGTCCGCGCTGTCCGTGCCCTCGACCACGAAGGCGACGAACGAGTCGGTGCTGGCGTGCGCGCCGTCGAAGCGTTTCCCGATGGGCGCCTTGACGATGAAGTCCTTGATGAAGGGATACCCGGTCGGTTCGTCGATCCCGGTGAGCACACCGGTCTTCGGCGGCACCAGCAGCCAGCCGTACCGGTTGCCGCGGTCCTTGACCGCCACCGTCCGCCCGTCGACCAGGCCGGCCTGGTGGCGGATCCACAGCTGGGCGGGGTTGACGCCGGTGGCGTACGTCAACGACTCCATGATGTGCGCGCCGCCGAGCCGGCACGCGATCTCGCAGAACACCAGTTCGTCGTCGGGCGTGTGGAACACCTCAAGGTGGAACGGGCTGAAGTCGACCGGCGGCAACGCCGGAATGACCTCCTCGGCGAACCGCGCGACCCGCTGGAAGTTCTCACTGTCCCGGTCCAGCTGCACGCTGCCGAGCGGAAGGCCGTCGTGGAAGGCCATGCAGTCGTTGAGGTATCGGGAAACCGAGACGTACAGCGGCTTTCCGTCGTGCATGAAACCGTCCACATGGTACACGAAGCCCGGAGTGTACGACTCGATCAGCACGTCGTCCACATCCCAGGCAGAAGCGGCCTCACGCAATCCGGCGCTGTCGTGGACGACCTTCACCCCACGCGACGCGAAGCCCAGCCGCGGCTTGACGACCACGGGATAGCCCACGCGCCTGGCGAACACCTCGGCGTCCACGATGGACGAAGGTGCCGCGAACTCGGGCGTGGGCACGCCGGTCCACCGCACAAAGCGCTTCATGTGGTACTTGTCCCGCCACGGTAACGCGTCGATGTACCGCAGTCCGGGCAGGTCGTAACGGTCGCGTGCCTGAGCGCAGCGGAGGATGTCGTCCTCGGTGACGTGGATCAGCTTGGTGATCGGGTGGTGCCGGACGATCTCGGCCACGGTCTGCTCGAACGCGATGTCGTCAAGGTAGTCCGGGATCGCGTGGGTGCCGGCGAAGTCGCCCGCGTAGTGCGGGTAGATCTCCTTGCTGGTCAACACGTTCGTCCGGGACGCCACTTCAGCCAGCCACTGGCGCAACGGCGTCACGTTCGGTGGGATTCGATGGGCGATCAGGAGTTCGTTCATGGTTCCTCCCAAGTAACAACCAGGTGCCGAAGATGACCACCGCCATGGTGGTGAAGTACGTGGTGGCGCTGATGCCGAGCAGGCCGCCGCCGAGTGCCGGGCCCAGGAAGAACCCCAGGTACCGAACCTCGGCCAGGCCGAAGTAGGCACCTTTGCGCCCGTTCGGCGCGAACGTGTGGATGGCCATGTCCGGCATGGGGAACAGCACCGCCTCGCCGACTGTCCACACCAGAACACCTACGAACGGCAACACCGCGCTGGCCGGCAACATCCGGAACAGCAGCAGCGCCAGGGCGAATCCGACGCAGCCGATGAAGGCCATCCTCGACGCGGACACCCGGCGGGCCAGGCGGGCGACCGGGAACTGCATGACGATGCCCAGCGCCGCGTTGACGGCGAGCAGAATCGAGAAGTACGTCACCGCGTCCGGTCCTCGCACGGACCTGACGTACAGCGGCAGGATCGACTCGAACTGGGAGAACACCAGGAACAGCACGAACCCCGCCGCGATGATCCGCAACAACCGTCGGTCGTTCACCGCGTCCCGCAGCCGGCCGCGCTCGTCGCCCTCGTGCGCGTCGACCGACCGCAGACGAGCCAGATTTCGTTGCAGGAGCAGGAAATACCCGGCGAACACGACCGCGGGCACACTGAAGATCAGCCGGCTGTCGACCGCGTACAGCACGGCGCCGAGCAGCGGGCCGACGACGGCGCCCAGGCACAGCGTGACGTACCTGATCCGGAACACCGAGCCGTCCGTGCCGTCGGCCGCCACCGACATCAGTTTCTTCATCGACGGCTCGGTCAGCAGCCGTCCCACACCGAGCAGACCGGTCAGCGCGATCACCAGCCCGACGTCGTGCACCATCGCCAACGCCAGCCCGGTCGCACAGTTGAGCAGCACGCCCGCCCGGATCAGGGCGACCGCGCCGAACCTGTCGGACAGCATTCCGCCGACGAACCCGCCGAGCGAGGCGATCAGCGCGACACTGCCGACGACCGCGCCGATCGCCAGCCCGGACAACGTCGAGATCTCGGCGAGATAGATACTGAGGAACGGCAAGGTCGCGAAGAACGCGACGCTGTTGAGGACACTGCCGGCGACCAACAGGCGCAGGACAGCGTCTCGGTACCAAGTCATCCGGACTTTCTCCTCGCGGACGAGTAATCGGCCAACACCGCGTCGAACCGGTCTTCGACCAGCACGACGTCGTCGATCCGCCGCCGCCCTGGGCGGGTGCCGGCGAGCACCTGGCGGAGGTCGGCCGCGGCGTAGACCTGGTCGACCTGGGTCGGCACGTCGACACCGGAGGTGTTGACGAGGACAGCCCCCTTCGCCAGGCGTCGGGGCAGGCCGGTGGCCAGCGCGTCGGTCACCACGACGAAGCTGGCGCCGAACACGGCGTCCGAGATCTCGCCCGGGACAGCCACGTCGATGCCGTCCAGGTCGAGCTGGTCCTGGACACGTGCACCCAGATGTCCTTTGTGGACGGCAACGTGCACCACATCCGGCAGGTGCCGCGCGATCACGGACACACTGAGTTCGGCGGCCAGGCCGGAGCCGATGACACCGACGGTCACCGCACCGGGAACGAGCATCACGCGTCCCGCCAGCACGGCGAACGCGGCGGCACGCACCGCACGCGACACCTCAGCAGGGAACGCACTTAGCGGTGTCGAGCACAGCTCGCCGGAGAGGACGTCGACCGGGTCGACATCGTCGAGCACACGCCACAGCTCGTCGACGGCGAACTGGGTGACCGGGCCGGCCATCACGCCCTCCTCGGCTTGTCTGGCAGCCCGGCCAACCTCCCGTGGCGCTCTCCTGAAGCTCTATCGATCCGCTACTGGCCCATCGAGAGCGCCTGACCAGCGGATCGAGGGCGGCGAGGCGTCCCATGTACGCATCACCCCGAGAACGCGGAGGACCCTATGTCGATCACCCGGACGCTCGTGAAGTTCCTGACCGGTTCGGCCATCGCGCTCGCGGCGTTCCTGGTCGTGTTCACGACAGCGCCGGGCACGGCCAGCGCGAGCGAGACGTCGTCGTGCGACGACATGCACTGGGTCCTGCCCTGCACCACGCCTTAAGGGGTATCCACGGTTTCGCCGGTGAGCAGCGCGGTTCGCGTCCGCTCCAGGTGCGCGAGCCAGCGCTGGGTCTCCGGGGAGTCCATGGCCAGCAGGAGCTGCCGGGCCCGTTCGATGTCCGCCCTGGCCGCTTCCCGGTCGCCCGCGCTGGCGTGCACCTCGGAGAGCAGCACCAGGGTCCGGGCCTCCCAGTGGGCCGATCCCAGGTCGGCGAACAGGTCGCCGGCCGCGGCGAGGTACGTGCCCGCGGCTGGGTCCGCGCCGCAGGCCAGCTCCAACTCGCCCAGCGCGTACAGGGTCTGGCCTTCGACCAGCCGCTCCCCCAGGCCCCTGGCCAGCGACAACGCGTGCACCAACGTGGTCTTCGCGGTGTCGAGACGGCCTTCGCGATGACGGACGACACCCAGGCTGTACCGCACGTACGCCTCGCCGATCCGGTCGCCGATCTCCCGCACGATCAGCAGCACCCGGTTCAGCGTGTGCCGCGCCAACTCTAGCTGGTCCGTGCCGGTGTACAGCTCGGCGAACCGGTACAGCACCTGGGCTTCGCCGCGCAGGCACCGCACGTCCAGGCAGATCGCCAACGCCTCGTCCAGCAGGCGCTTGGCGAGGGCGACGGCACCGACCTCGATGTGGTGGGAGGCGAGGCTGCGCAGGATCTGCGCCTCCCCCATCCGGTCGCCGACCAGCCGCATCATCGCCAACGCCTCGGTGTACTTCCGCAGCATCGCCGTGGTGTTGCCGCGCAACCCGTCCACCAACGCGACGTTGCGCAGCACGAGCGCACATCCATGGGTGTCGTCGTCAGCGGTGAACATCTCGTGCGCGCGGGTGAAGCACTCTTCGGCTTCACTGAGCCGTTTCTGGAACATGTGCAGGGTGCCCAGCGAGTACGTCATCGCGGCCACACCCCGGCGGTTGCCGGCGGCCTCGGTGACGTCGAGCGCGATCTGGGTGACCTCGCGCCAGTCGTCGAAGTACCCCTTGGCCTCGAACAGGTCCACCGAGATCAACGCCAGGTCCCAGCACAGCTCGTGCAGCCCGGCCCGCGCCGACTGGCAGACCGCGGTCACCACGGCGACGCGTTCGCTTTCCCACCACTCCATCGGGTTGGCGACCGCGTCGATGTCCGCCCAGTCCGCCGGCCGCCACCGCGGCGCGGTCCCGTGCAGGATCGTGTAGTCGCCGCCGTAGTCCTTGCGGTGCATCCTCTCCGCGAGCGCGAGCCACGCGCCGCACACCCGGCCGAGCGCCTCGTCACGTTCCGTCGCGGTTTCGGTCGCCACCAGCTGTTCCCAGGCGAACACGCGGACAAGGTCGTGGTACCGGTAGCGCAGCCGGGGGCTTCCGGGGTACTCGACCGTGTCGAGGACCTGGGCGTCGACCAGGTCCTCCAGCACGTCCTCGGCCCGGTCGAGCGTGGTGTCCAGCAGCGCGGCGGCCGTCCAGGCGGGCGAGTCGGGCGCGCGCAGCAACGCGAACAGCCGGAACAGCCGTTGCGCGGGTTTGCTCAGCATCCGGTACGTCAGGCCGATGTTGGCCCGCAGCTCCAGGCCGTGATGGGAGAACTCGTCGAGCAGCCGGGCCTCGTCGGCCAGCCGCCGGACCAGGAAGTCGAGCCGCCAGTGCGGTTTCGCGGCCAGCCGGGCGCCCGCGACCCGCAACGCCAGCGGCAGCCCGCCGCAGCGGTTGACCAGCTCGTTCGCCGCCGCCGGCTCGGCCCGGACCCGGTCGCGGCCGATGATCCGGTCGAGCAGGTCGAGCGACTGGCCGACGTCGAACACGGTCACGCCGATCCAGGACGCGCCGGACAGCCCGCTCAGCCGGGCCCGGCTGGTGACGATCACGGCACAGGTCGCGCTGCCCGGCAGCAACGGCGTGACCTGCTCCTCGCCGGTGGCGTCGTCCAGCACGACCAGCACGCGTCGGCCGGCGAGTTTGCTGCGGTAGAGGTCCTCGCGTTCGCGCGGGTCGTCCGGGATCGTGGAGCCGGAAACCCCAAGGGCGCGTAGGAAACGCGCGAGCACTCCGACGACCGGGTCCTCGCCCGCCGCGGTGAGGTCGGCGTACAGGTGGCCGTCCGGGAAGTCGTCGCCGACCTCGTGCGCGACCCGGATCGCGAGGCTCGACTTGCCCACGCCGCCCTTGCCGGAGATGGCGACGATCCTGAGCGCGTACTGCTCGCCCGCGCCGCCGAGCCGGTTCTTGATCTCGGCGATGTCCGCGTCCCGGCCGGTGAAGTCGGCGATGCTGGCCGGCAGCTGACGCGGCACGACCAGCAGCCGCACGGCGGATTCCTCCGGCGGTTCACGGCTTTTCGCCGGCGCGGCCAGGGTGCCGTCCTGGTTGAGGATCGCGTGTTCCAGGTCCTGCAGCTCCTGGCCGAGCTCGATGCCCATCTCGGTGACGAGCATGGTCCGCGCGCGCCGGCACACCTCCAACGCCTCGGCCTGCCGCCCGGAGCGGTACAGCGCGAGCATCAACAGGCCGTAGAGCCGTTCGCGCAGCGGATGTTCATCCACAAAGGACCGTAACTCGCCGATGATCCGCTCGTGCCGGCCGAGCGCCAGGTCGAGCCGCGCGCACTCCTCCAGCGCGGCGAGCCGGCGCTCCTCCAACAACGCGGCCCCGCGTTGGACGAGATCGCTGGGAACACCGGCGAGCGCGGGCCCACGCCACAGCCCCAGCGCGGTCCGCAGCGTGGCCGCGGCCTGGTCGAGCCGCCCGGCGTCGGCCTGGTCCCGGGCCTGGCCGAGCAGGGTGGCGAACACCTCGGTGTCCAGGTCGTCGCCGGTGATCTCCAGCAGGTACCCGGCCGGCCGGGTCCGGATGTACGTGCTGGCGCCGATCAGCTTGCGCAACGCGGACACGCACGTCTGGATCTGCGCCCGCGCGGTCGACGGCGGTGACGTGTCCCAGATGGCGTCGACGAGCTGGTCGACCGTGGTGACCCGGTTGGCGTTCAACGCGAGCATCGCCAGCACGACGCGCTGCCGTGGGCCGCCGACGTCCACCGTGAGCCGGTCCACGACCAGCTCGAGCGGACCCAGCAGCCTCAACACGCTCGGTCATCCCCTACCGTCAGTGACGGCGCTCTGCACCGCCGCCAGCTGGGAAAACATCGTAAGCGGTATTTCGGCAGGGCAGCGGGCACCGATCAGCGGTTGGACAGTGCCCGCAGGCGGATCCGGGCCGGGGATGCCCACGTCCGCGAACGCAGGCACCCCCGGCGGCGGGCTATCGAGGTGTCTTGCGGTACCGCTCCAGGTACACGGCCAGTTCCGTCCAGGCGTCGCTGTTCTGCCGGGCCAGGCGCGCGATGGCCTGCTTGGAGTGGGCGGGGATGTTGTCCGCGTGCTCCTTCCACATCTCCAGGCCGGCCGTGTGCGTGTCCAGCCACCTGAGCAGGGCCCGGCCGATCTCGGTGAACCGCAGGGACGGGTCCTTCTTCAGGTCCTGCAGCACGATTCCGGAGTCCACCACCGAGGGCATCTCCCGGTCGAGCGGGGAGCGCGGCGCCGGGTACTTCCTCGACACCGCTGACTTGCCGTCCGGAACCGGGCTCAACCCGTCCCGCAAACGGTTGCGAACGTCCAACGCGGTGGCCGGCGAGACACCGGCGGCCCGCGCGATCTCCCGGACGGACGCTTTCGGCCGGTCCTTGATGAACTCGCTGGCGCGCAACCGGCCGGAGGTGCGGTCGGTCGGCCGAACCTTGCCGTCCCGGCCGACCCGGGTGTTGTTCGGCTGTTCCCCGTGTTCAGTTGAACGGCGGCGGATCCCGCCGACGGTGGACGCGGCCAGCCCGGTCACCGCGGCGATCCGCCGATCGGACCACTGCGGCCGGGCGACCACGATTCGGGTCGCGGCCGCGGTTCGGTCGGCCAACGACAACGGCAAGCCGTGCGCGATGTTCGTCTCCACCGCGATGATGAAGGCGTCATCGTCGTCGCCTTCGTAGAACCGGACCAGGATCTCGTTTTCACCGCGCAACGCGGCGGCGCGTACACGATGCATTCCATCGATGACGCGCATGGTCGAGCGATGTACGACAATGGGTGGCAGAACCGCCTCTGACGCGGCCAGTATCCGAGCGTGTTCCTGACTCTCCCCGCACAACCGGGGTGAGTCGGCGGGCAGCAGCGAGTCGATCAGCACCCGCTCCTCGGAACAGTCGGTCCAGCTTGCCACCCCTCCGTGGTGTGACATTGTTATGGAATCCTTCCCCCCAGGAATGATCCGCTTGTATGTCTTGGTCGGCTGAAACACCAGTGGCCCCCCGGCCGCAAGGTGTGTGGACCTGTGATCACCCCCAGCGATTCGCTACGTCACAGTGCGCACCCGACAGTAGCGAGTCAAGACAGGCATCTGTCAACAAACGCGAACATATCTCGCCTGGTACGCCCCGGTGCGCGGGGCTACTCCGAACGGCGGCCGAGCGCCCTGTTCGGTCAGCTCGTGGCCGGGAGCGTCCTCCCTCCGGGTGAACTTGATCACCTGCCGCCGGGCTGTCCACAAAGGAGTACAACAGTGTTTTCCGTCCGCGATAGCCTGTCCATCCGCACAGGTCCGGCCAAACTGCCGATACCAAAGCGGATGACCCGATGTTTGAATGTCCTGTCTCATTCGAACAGCGAAGGGGGATCCATGGCCCGCAGCCGCCGAGCAGCAGCCGCAGCCATCCTCGTCCTGCCCCTCGTGGTCGCGCTCCCGGCGACCCACGCCGCGGCGGCGCCGGACAGACCGGTGACCAGTGACACCAGGGAGATGGTTCGCAAGAACTTCACCCTGGAGGGCAAGCCCGTTGAGGGACAGTACAGGTATCAGCCGAACAGTCCCAAGGCGAAAACCGCCCTGGCGCCCTCGGCGACACCGCCGGTGGGCACCGTCCGGCAGTGGCTCGGGTCCGACGACGTCCAGCAGAAGGACTACCGCAAGGACTACACACTGCGCGGGGTCGGCAAGAAGATCGAGGTGTGGGTCGCCAACGACCGCGCCTTCCCGGCCGGCGACTGCCGTGCGCAGATCCCCGGCACGACCGACGTCACCGACGCGCAGGTCAACGAACTCATCAGCGAGTTCGACAACAACATCTACCCCAAGGAGACCGCGGCCTTCTCCACGCCGCCGGGCCGGGACGGGACGCACGCGATCCTGAAGCCGGACGCGAACGGCAACGGCGGCGTCTACACCGGCGACGGTGACAAGACCGTCACGCTGGTCGACAACATCCGGGACGACAACTACTACAACTTCCCGGCCCGCCCGACGTACACCGCCGGGTTCTTCTCCCAGGGCTACGACGAGTTGTTCGACCGCAACGTGATGAACATCGACGTCTTCGACTGGGCACACCGGACCACGGCCACCCCGCCGAACCAGCCGACCAGCGACCTGTGCACCAGCCGCCCGGCCAAGCCGTGGTCCTACGAGGGCACGTTCGCGCACGAGTGGCAGCACCTGCTGCACTCGTACACCGACCCCTTCGAGGGCCTGTGGATGAACGAGGGCCTGTCGGACTTCGCGATGAACATGGTCGGCTACTCCAACGGCCTGAACACGATCAACGACCCGGGCTCGGACGGCCACCTGATGTGCTTCCAGGGCTGGACGACCGTGCAGACGCCGAACAACCCGAACCCGCGGGACTGCGGCGGCGCGGAGAACTCGTTGAACCTGTGGGGCGAGTCGAGCAACCCGAACGCCGTCCTGGCCGACTACGGCAACGCCTACCAGTTCATGCTGTACCTGCACGACCGGTTCGGCGACGACATCATGTCCCGCCTGCACCGGGACGGCAAGCTGCAGGGCCTGGCCAGCCTGCAGGCCCAGTTGGCGGCCGAGGGCGAGAACGACATGTACAAGGTCATCCACGACTACCAGTCCAGTGTGCTGCTGGACAAGATCGTGGGTGAGCGCGGCGGGATCATGCTCGGTGTGCCGAAGTCGCGGGTCACGTCGAAGAGCGTCCGGTCCACGGTGAACCTGGCCAACCCGACGTCGTACGCCACCCCGGGCGCCGGCCCGAACGGCGCGGACTTCGTGCAGCTGCGTGGTCCTAACGGGACTGTCCTGCGTGGATGCGACCTGCGCTCGATCACGTTCGAGGGTGTCCGCACCCTGCCGCCGCTGCCGCTGACGTGGTCGCTGGTCACCAACGACCCGGACCGGCCGGGCAACTCCGTGCTGTGGTCGGGCAACAGCAGCAACCTGAACGCCACCGCGGTGACGTCCGTGGCGGTGCCGACGACCGACCCGACCCTGCGTTTCCAGGCCAAGTACGGCGCCGAGTTCGGGTTCGACTACGCCTACGTCGTGGTCTCCACCGACGGCGGCGCGACCTACACGGCCGTCAAGGGCGACAAGACCGGGGACGCGCCGCTCGGGCCGGGCCTGAACGGCACGACCAACGGGTTCGAACCGCACACGTTCGACCTGTCGGCGTACGCCGGGAAGACCGTCCTGCTCGGCTTCAAGTACGTCAGTGACGCCGGCACCAACGAGGGCGGTTTCAAGGTCGACGACGTGACGATCGGCGGCACCCAGGTCAGCGACGGCACCAGCCTGGCGTCGTTCAAGTCCCCGACCCAGATCAAGCCGGCCGACGTGCACAACTGGAACGTCCGCCTGATCGGCATCGACGAGAACCACTCGGTGGCCCTGCAGCTGGACTTCAACGGCAAGCCGTCGCTGAAGCTCAACCCGTTGCAGGTGGCGTTGCTGTCGGTGTTCCCGAAGGTGGTCGCGGTGGTCGCCTACGACGAGCCGACCGAGACGATCAACCAGTACGCGTCCTACACCCTGAAAGTGAACGGCGTCACCCAACCCGGCGGCGCGTGAGACCGAGCTGGCCCCGCCCGCGGGCGGGGCCAGCCCCCACGTCAGAAGTCCTCGTCGAAGTTCACGGTTCCGCTGACGGCCACCTGGTAGGCCGAGACGCGGCGTTCGAAGAAGTTCGAGAGTTCCTGGACGTCCTGCAGTTCCATGAACGCGAACGGGTTCTTCGAGCCGAACTCGGGGGCCAGGCCGAGCGCCTGCAGCCGCCGGTCGGCCACGTGTTCCAGGTAGGACCGCATGTCCGCCAACGACATCCCGGCCACCCCCTGCACCAGCAGGTCCTTGGCGAACCGGGTCTCCGCGTCCACCGCCTCGCGCAGCATCTGCCGTACCTGGGCGTGCAGTTCGTCGTCGAACAGGTCGGGTTCCTCCCGCCGCACCACGTCCACGACGTCGAACGCGAACGCCATGTGCATGGACTCGTCCCGGAACACCCAGTTCGTCCCGGACGCCAGCCCGTTCAGCAGCCCACGGGAGCGCAGGAAGTACACGTACGCGAAGGCGCCGTAGAAGAACAGCCCCTCGATGCAGGCCGCGAAGCAGATCAGGTTCAGCAGGAACGCGCGGCGGTCGTCGCGGGTGCGCAACTGGTTCAGGTGTTCGATCGAGTCGATCCACTTGAAGCAGAACTCGGCCTTGTCCCGGATCGACGGGATGTTCTCGACCGCGGCGAACGCGGCGGCCCGCTCGTTGTCGTCCGGCAGGTAGGTGTCCAGCAGTGTCAGGTAGAACTGGACGTGCACGGCCTCCTCGAACAGCTGCCGGGAGAGGTACAGCCGGGCTTCGGGCGCGTTCACGTGCTCGTACAGGTTCAGCACGAGGTTGTTGGCGACGATCGTGTCGCCGGTCGCGAAGAACGCCACCAGCCGGTTCACCAGGTGCCGTTCCGCGTCGGTGAGCTTGCCCAGGTCGGCCAGGTCGGAGTGCAGGTCGACCTCTTCGACCGTCCAGGTGTTCTTGATGGCGTCCCGGAAGCGGTCGTAGAACAGCGGGTACCGCATGGGTCGCAGGGTCAGGTCCATGCCAGGGTCGAGCAGGGTCTGGTTGCGAACGGTCACTGGCACGCCTCACAGGTCTCGGGGTTTTCCAGGGAGCAGGCGACTGCCTCAACGGCGACCGTGGCCTGCTGGATCCGGGTCGCCGGGCGGGACCGCAGGTAGTAGGTGGTCTTCAGGCCGGCTTGCCAGGCGTACCGGTACATCGACGACAGCTTGCCGATGGTGGGCGCGGCCACGAACAGGTTCAGCGACTGGCTCTGGTCGATGTACGGGCCACGCGCGGCGGCGAGGTCGATCAGGGCTCGTTGCGGAAGTTCCCACGCGGTACGGAAAAGCAGCTTGCTGTCCGCGGACAGGCCGTGGATTCCCTGCACGGAGCCCTCGTCGCGCTTCAGCCGCGTGCGGGTCTCCTCGGTCCACCGCCCTTCGCGTTTCAGCTCGGCCACGAGATACGAGTTGACCTGGAGGAACTCCCCGGACAGCGTCTCCCGTTTGAACACATTGGACACTTGCGGCTCGATGCACTCGAAGCACCCGGCGATGGACGCGATCGTCGCCGTCGGCGCCACCGCGACCAGCAGCGAGTTACGCAACCCGTGCTCGGCCACCCGCTCCCGCAACGCCTCCCACCTCGCCGTCTGGGTAGGCGTCACGCCCCACAGGTCAGGCTGCAGTTGGCCACGAGCAGCCCGAGTCTCCGCGTACGCCGGGTGCGCCCCGGCGGAGGCGGCCAGGTCGGCGGACGTCTCCAGCGCGGTGAGGTAGATCTCCTCGGCGATCCGGGTGGACAGCTCGACAGCTTCCGGCGCGTCGAACGGCAGACGTAGCTTGAAGAACACGTCCTGCAGGCCCATCACGCCCAGGCCGACCGGCCGCCAGCGCGGGTTGGAGCGGCCGGCCTGGTCGGTCGGGTAGAAGTTGATGTCGATCACGCGGTCCAGGAACGTCACCGCGGTCCTTACCGTCTCCCGAAGCCGAGCCCAGTCGACAGCACCCTCGACGACATGCGCGCCGAGGTTGACCGAGCCGAGGTTGCACACAGCGGTCTCGGCGTCGCTCGTCACCTCCAGGATTTCCGTGCACAGGTTGGACAGGTGCACGACGTTGCCCGCAGCCGCGGTCTGGTTGCAGGTGCGGTTGGCGGTGTCCTTGAACGTCATCCAGCCGTTGCCGGTCTGGGCGAGGGTGCGCATCATCCGGCCGTACAGGTCACGCGCCTTGACCGTACGTACGGCCCGACCCGCCTCCTCGGCCGCGCGGTACGCCCGGTCGAAGTCGTCGCCCCACAGGTCGGGCAGTTCGGGAACCTCGTCCGGGTCGAACAGCGACCAGTCGGCGTCGGCTTCGACCCGGCGCATGAACTCGTCCGGGATCCAGTTGGCGATGTTGAGATTGTGCGTGCGCCGGGCGTCCTCGCCGGTGTTGTCCCGCAGCTCCAGGAACTCCTCGACGTCCGGGTGCCAGGTCTCCAGGTAGACGCACGCGGCACCCTTGCGCCGGCCGCCCTGGTTGACCGCGGCGACCGAGGCGTCCAACGTGCGCAGCCACGGCACGATGCCGTTCGAGTGACCGTTCGTGCCACGGATCAACGCGCCGCGCGAACGTACCCGGGACCACTGCACGCCGATGCCGCCGGCGAACTTCGACAGCCGGGCGATCTGGGCATACCGCTCATAGATGGATTCGAGCTCGTCCCGCGGTGAGTCCAGCAGGTAGCAGGACGACATCTGGGTGTGCCGGGTGCCGGCGTTGAACAGCGTCGGTGAGCTGGGCAGGTAGGCCAGCGACGACATCAGCCGGTAGAACCTGATCGCCTCCGCCGGTGTGTGCGACAGGCCGCACGCCACCCGCAACAACCAGTACTGCGGGCGTTCGACCACGGCACGGGTGTGCGGGTGCCGCAGCAGGTAACGGTCGTAGACCGTGCGCAGCCCGAAGTACTCGAACCGGTTGTCGCCGTCCTGGTCGACGGCGTCGTCGAGCTTGCGCGCGTGCGTGGACACGAAGGCGGCGGTGCTGTCGCCGATGAGCCCTTCACGGTGGGCCAGCGCGATGCTCTGGCTGAAGGAATGCACGCCCTGGCCGCGTACTTCCTTGTCGATGTACGCGCCCAGCAGGCGCGCGGCCAGCCGGGAGTACTCCGGCTCTTCGGCGACCAGCTCGGCCGCGGTCTGGATGGACAGCCGGTCGAGTTCCTCGGTGGTGGCGCCGTCGTACAGACCGTTGATGGTCCTGGTCGCCACTTGATTGGAATCCACAGTGGACAGACCGGTGGCGCACCGTTGGACGGCACGCACGATCTTGTCCACGTCGACCGGTTCGAAAGCGCCACTGCGTTTGCGCACGCGCATCGTCGGCGCGGAAACCGTCACGACTCTCTCCTCGCGAGTCTCAGGGCGCGCGAGGACCCCACAGGGTCGCCGCGCCCACCCTCGGGGCCGGAAGACACCTGCCCGCCGCGCGGACAGGCGAGCAGGCAGGTCTTCGGACTCGCGGGCACACAAAACCGGACCTACTGGCCGTCGCTTCCCGGACCCGGGTCCAGTGCTTGATGACGGCGGTCGTTCCCGCTCACCGCTGCGGGGCAGCCCCGGATTCACACCGGGTTCCCTGTTACCCCGACCACCCTGGATGGATGGCCGAACCAGCTCTGCGGAGCACAATACATGGGGTCGCTCGACACGACGGGACCCACATGTTGTGTCGGCGTGTCATCCCCAGGGCTGGCTCGACATGAGCGCCCGGACGTTGTTCGCGTACTTGGACGCCACGGTGTGCCCGTTCGCGAACACCACCGCGCCCGGCCCGGCGTTGTAGCCGACGATCACCGCCGTGAGCAGATCCGGGTCGGTGATGTCGTAGTGGTAGCCGAAGTTGTTCTCACCGAAGTACGCGATCAGCCACTGCAGGTACTCGGCCCCGATGGCGGTGTTGCCGGCGAGCGTCTTGTAGTCGTACGACGTGCCGAACCGCTGGTTCATCCACTTCGCCGTCGGGTCCATGATCTGCATCGTCCCGAGGCCGCCGTCACACGCCTTGATGGCCGACTGCCATCCGCTCTCCTGCCACGCGATCGCCTGCATCAACGCCGGCGGCACCGTGATCACGGCCTTGCCACCCAACTGCGGCGTGGCCGGCGGCGGCACGTCAGGCGGCGGGTCGATCGCCACCAACGGCGGATTCGACGCGTTCGTCCAGTACTGCTTCCCAGCGGCCGCCAGCAAAGCGGACTTCACGTCGCCCTTGGGCGCGTTGTCGCCGGCCAACGTTGGTGTGCAGTTCGGCACCTCGGGCGGATGCGGCGGCGGAGGCACCGGAATGTCGACGGGATGCGACGTCGGCGCCGGCATCGCGGGTTTCGGCGCGGGCGCCCCAGGCTTGCGCGACGAGGAAGTGGCCTTGCTCGACGAGGAAGAAGCGGACGAACTGGTCGTCGCGGCCGAGGAAGAGGCCACAGACGGCGTGGTCGAGACCGCGGCCGAGGAGAACGAGAGATCACCGAGAGCGGCTGCGGGCTTCGTCGGCGGCTGCTTGTCGCCACCGGTCAGCAGGACGACCGCCGCAACCAGAACAGCGGCTGTGGACCCGCCCGCGATGGCTAACTTGGCTCTACCGGAAATCCCCATAGCTGTTCTCCCCTGGTCACCAGTCGCGCGAATCTACCAGAGGCGCCCGGCGATCTGACACGCCGTCAATTGCCCACAATATGAGAAGCTTCTCCCGAATCTTGAGAACCGGCGCTAGCGTGGGATCATGCCGAAGTACACGCATGGACACCACGAAGCCGTTCTCCGTTCCCACCGGTCAAGGACTGTCGCGAACTCGGCCGCCTATCTGGTCCCGCACCTGCGGCCCGGACTGTCCGTTTTGGACGTGGGGTGCGGGCCGGGGACGATCACCGCGGACCTGGCCGAGCTGGTCGCGCCGGGTGTGGTGACCGCGGTCGAGCCGGTGCCGGACGCGTTCGGCGCGGCGAAGGAGTTCGCGGCCGGGCGGAACGTCACGAACATCCGGTTCGAGATCGCGGATGTGCACAGTTTGCCGTACCCGGACAACAGTTTCGACGTGGTGCACGCCCATCAGGTGCTGCAACACCTGCACGATCCCGTGGCCGCGTTGCGCGAGATGAGGCGCGTGTCCCGAGGTGTGGTCGCTGCGCGGGACTCGGATTACGCGGCCATGGCGTGGTTCCCTGAATCACCTGTGCTCGACGAGTGGATGGCGTTGTACCGAAAGGTGGCGCGGCACAACGGCGGCGAGCCTGACGCGGCCCGGCGGTTGTTGTCGTGGGCGCGCGCGGCCGGTTTCACCGACGTCGTTTCCACGGCTTCCACTTGGTGTTACGCCACTCCGCCGGAGCGCGAGTGGTGGAGCGGCATGTGGGCGGACCGGATCCTGCACACCGCGATCGCCGACCAGAGCGTCGCCTACGGGTACGCGAGCCGGGACGACCTGGAGCGGATCTCCCAGGCCTGGCGTGCGTGGGGCACGGCCGACGACGGCTGGTTCGCGATCCTGCACGGCGAGATCCTGGCGCGGAGCTAGTGGCTCGTCTACCAAGGTTCGCCGGGTTTCTCGACGGCCCAGCTTCCCGCTGACCGCACGGCCGAACCGGGCGAGTACGCCCGGTACGAGCCCAGTCCGGCCGCACGCCCAGCGGAAACCTGGATCCGCCGAATAAACCCAGCAACCTTGGTAGACGAGCCACTAGGCCCTGCTTCCGTTCGCTCGTCGAAGGACTACGCCATCCGGATGCAGACGGGCGAACAACGATACCTCTCCGCGTGCCGGCGGTAGCTTGCTGTTACCGGGCATGAGCGGAGGAGGAGCATGGGAACGGTGTCGCTGCTGCTGCGGGTTCATGCCGCGGACCTGGAGCCGGAGGAACACGAGGAACACACTTCGGATCTTGGCCGGTTACTGCGCGCGGTCGACGGGACGCGGCTGTCGACGGTCGCTGGTGACCCGGCGCCGCCCGGGGGCAAGGCGACCGGCGGTGTACTCGCCGGCGGACTGCGGATAACCGTTGCCGCATCACGTAAGGCGCTCGCCGCGGTGCTCGAGGTGGTCCGCACATGGGCCGCGGCGGTCACCGCACGGTCGGTCCTGGTCGAGATCGACGGGGACCGGCTGGAGATCAAAGGCCCCACCACGGCGCAGATGGACCAACTGGTGGCGGTGTTCGTGAACCGACACACCGAGGTGGACGTCCGTGACGCGTGAAGCCTTGCTGATCGGCACCGCCAGCTACGAGCACGAATCCTTGCGGCGGTTACGTTCTCCGGCGCAGGATGTCGCGCAGCTCGACGCCGTCCTCGCGGATCCGGCGGTCGGCGGGTACGACGTCACGACGCACGTCGACACTCCCGCCGAGCGGTTGAGCGAGGCGATTCGCGGGTTCTTCGCCGATCGTCGCCCCGATGACACACTGGTGCTGTACTTCTCAGGGCACGGCATCAAGGACGCGGCCGGCGAGCTGTTCCTGGCCGCCACCGACACCCAGCTCGACGACCTCGACCACACCGCGCTGTCCACCGACACGGTGAACCGGTGGGTCCGCAACTGCCGGTCCCGACACGTGCTGCTGATCCTGGACTGCTGTTACAGCGGCGCGTTCCCGCGCGGAATGTTCGCCAAAGCCGGTGCGACAGTCGATGTGCACGAGCGCTTCACCGGCCGGGGTCTGGCCATCATGACCGCGACGACGGCGATCGAGTACGCGTTCGAGGGCGGTGAACTGGCCGACCGGCACGACGGCGAGCCCGACACCTCGGCCTTCACCAAAGCGTTGATCCACGGCCTGGCCACCGGGGAAGCCGACGACAACCTGGATCAGCGGATCACGCTGGACGAGCTGTACTACTACGTCTTCGACCTGGTGCGAGCCGCCAATCCCCGGCAGACACCGTGCCTGTGGCTGCTCGGCGGGCAGGGCAGCTTCGTGGTCGCCCATCGGCGGCCGGGTTCCACCGCCCGGTGGCGGCGCCCGGCGCCGGCCAGAGAACCGGTCGTCCTCGAACCCAGCCGGCGCGTGCTGGCGCTCACCATTCCCGCCGCGGTGGCCGGTGGTTTCGTGAGTTGGCTCGGCCTCGACGGGCTTCCCGGAAGTCCATTGTGGTCGGTCGCGCTGTTCGGCGTCCTCCTGGTGGCGGCCGCGGTGCCACACACGGTCAGAGCTTGGGCGGGACGTACTGTCCTGGAGAACCGGGGTGTGCGGGTCACCGGGCTGCGCACACGGTTCATACCGTGGCCGTCGATCCTGGTGGTCGAGACACGGTACGGACTGTTCGGGCAGGGCGCCGCCGTCCGACGCGGCAATCGGTTACATCGGCTCCCGCTGGTGCTGCCCGCTCCCGATCGCGTGTGGTTCGGGTCGCGGCAGCGGTGGCGCACCGGCTTGGACAAGGTCCGGGTCTACAGCGTACACCGCGGCTCGCCGACCAGCGTCGTCAGTGCCGGCCCGACCGGTCTGCTGACTGGCGCCCTCCCCTCGCTCGTCGCCGTCATCGCCGTGCTGGTGGGCATCGACCATCCGTGGAACTGGCCGACCGTCACCACGACGCTGCCGGACGCGTGTGCCTTGCTCCGTGAAGGATCCGCCGTTTTTGGTCCGACCGATCCCCAGCCGGACAACTCGTCAGCGGACACCGCCGGCTGCAGCACACCGTTCGCCGGTTTCGGAACCCTTCGGCTGGACTACGAACTCTCTCGCAGCGCGCCGCCGTCGGCCATCCGGCGCGCAGCGGCGCGGTTGGCCGGATATCGCCTCAGCGATGGGCAACAGGGAACGATCTTCACCGCGGACAAGTTGACGCACGAGGGATACGGCGTCGAACAAGCACCCTGGGCCAAGGTGCGCCTGCGATGTGGAAACGTCGTCGTTTCGGTGGCCTACGACGGCGGGGGCGCGAACGCGATGACGACCTTCCTGCCGGCGGTCGCCAACGAGGCCGCCAACAGGCTCGCCGCCGAGACTCCTGGGATATGTTGACGCTACAGAACAGTCACCGTCCCCCGGCCGCCGTCGACCCGAACCTGGTCCCCGGTCGAGATCCGGGCGGTGGCGTTCCCGCATCCCACCACGGCCGGGATCCCCAACTCCCGAGCCACGATCGCGGCGTGCGACAGCGGCGCCCCCACATCGGTGACCACGGCGGCGGCCCGCGGAAACAGCGGCGTCCACCCGATGTTGGTCACCACGGTGACCAGGATCTCGCCCTGCCGCAACGCCTGTGCGTCCTCCACAGTGGACACGACACGGGCGGTCCCGGTGACCACCCCGCCCACCCCGGGGAAGCCACGGATGTCCCCGTCGGCCGGGGGCAGGAGGGCGGACGGGTCGAAGCGGCCCCGGATCAACGGCGGATACGGCGGCAGCGACCGGTAGTGGTCGTAGGCCGCCCGCCGCCCCGGCACCGAGGCCAACGCGCCTGTGTCCCCGGCCAACAGCGCCAGGATCTCATTGACACCAAGGAAGAACAGGTCGTCCCCGTGGCCGGTCAAGGCGCCGGCCCGAAGGACGAACGCCCGGAACACCCAGAATGTCCGGACCATCTCCGAGCGGGACTGTTCCCGGGCGAGCGCGGTCGTCGCGGCCTTGGCCAGTTGGGCTTTGATCTTGGCTGCCTTACCAGGGAACCGCTGCTCAAGGCGGGCCCACGCCTCTGCGCGGGCGGAAGCCTGCCGGGACAGCAACTCTTCCGGCGAGCCGTCGAAGGCGTCCCGCTGCCGGTCGATCCACGCCGGGTCCTCGCCCGGCCGGGGCGCGGACAGTTCGTACTCGTCCGGACACCTGTGGCCCCAGTCCCGCACGTAGGCGTCACGGGTCAGCGAGCCGCGTTTGAGCTGGGCCAGTCCGATCAGTGGGCCGAGGCTGGCCAGGTCCGCGCCGGCGCCGGTGAGCAGGGTGTTGGCGTCCGCCTCGCCGACCAGGTCGCGCAGGGCCGGCCCGAGTTTGGCCGCGCCGACCTGCCGGGCGCCCACGTCCAGGGTCTGGCAGTCCACCCGCAGCAGACTGTCCACATCGGACCGCCACAACGCCAGCAGTGAATCCGTTGACGTACAGGCGGCGATCCGGTCCCGCAGCGAAGCACACCGAGCCGGGTTCGACGCGAGCAGGCGCGGCAGGTGACGGCGATATGCCCGGCCCTGCCTGACGAACAGCAAGGCCACCGGGAGCGCGGCCCGGACCAGCTTGAACCAGGACATCGGCAGCCGGGGGACGTCGGCGGGGATGTGGCCGAAGGTCTGTTCGCTCGCCTGCCGGACGGCCTTGCCCATGCCGAAGGCGTTGGCCATGGCCATGGTGGTGGACAGGTTCAGGTAGAACCGGCCGCCGATGTTGCCGGACGTGGGGTGCCCGCCGATCGCCGGCATGGCCAACGCCTGGATCACCGACCAGGTGACGGGTGTCATCACCGACGGCACGGCCTCGCTGACGTTCCCGTTGGTCCACAGGTAGTCGCCGAGCCGGGTGTCGTTCCACTCGGCGCGCGCCACCGGCAGGTTGGTGATCGGCCTGGCCTGCACGATGTACGGGCTCTCGTCGGCGACCGCCCATTCGATGTCCATCGGCACGCCGTAGAGGACTTCGATCCGCTCCCCCAACCGGGCCAGCTCAACCGCTTGATCGGCGGTCAGCACCGGTGCGCCGCGCCGGTCGTCCGGAACCGGTTCCGCACGGGTCCCTTCGGGCGTCCGCACGGTCATCGCGGTCTTCTCGTGAATCGCGCTGCTGACCAGGGAACCACCTTTGTCTACAACGTACACATCAGGGGTGACGAGTCCACTGACGACCGTCTCACCCAGTCCCCAGTTCGCGTTGATCACCAGTTGATCACGATTTCCGGTCAGCGGGTCGGCGGTGAACAGCACGCCGGCCGCGTCCGCGGGCACCAACTCCTGAACCACGACCGCCATGGCCACATCGGACGAGACGCCATGTTCGGCGCGGTACGCGATAGCCCGTTCGGTCCACAGTGAATCCCAGCAGCGTCGAACCGCGGCCAGCAGCGCGTCGAAGCCGGTGATGTTCAGAAAAGAGTCGTGCTGACCTGCGAAAGACATGTCCGGCAGGTCCTCGGCGGTGGCCGAGGACCGCACCGCGACCGGTCCGCCCTGGTAGGCCGCGCGGATCGAAGCGACCACCTCGTCCGGACTGTCCCGGTAGGCCCGAAAAGCGTGTGTCGTGATGTGGAATCCCGGTGGGACGGGCAGTCCCGCCGCCGCCAGCCGGGCCAGTGACGCGCCCTTGCCCCCCGCGGTGGCCAGATCAGCCGCATCGTCGTCCAATCGGAGTACGTATGCGTTGCTCATCTACCTATGTTCGCACGGCTCGAACGCGAACTAGTCGGCAAACAGTTCACCTTAGGGTGACAATTCGGCCATCGTCTGAAGGTCATCTGACCTCGGCGAACGTGACACACTGAACCTATGTGACCAACCGTACGTAATCAGGTGTAACCCGGTTGGTACCTTTGCAGTAGCCGTTCAGGTACTTGCGGTGCTCGCTAGGCTGTCGGCCGGGAGGCGAAGGGTAAGGCGGGCTCATGGGCGCGGGCCACGGTTTGCCACGCGTTTACATGCGTGCGACCACTCGCAGCGATTTGAGTCCTTTACGTTCGCCAGGCAGCTGATCGTGAAGGGCTGGACGCATGTTGACCGGGCATTGTGACGTTCCGTGGTTCCGCCACTACGGAGCGAAGGCTCGACACGCTTGGCGTCCACTCGCATACACAGTCGCAAATGGACCCACAGCCAGCCGAAACGGTTACCCACACCCGTTTCATGCGTCAGCCGCATACTCCCAGTTAGTTAGTTTCCGTCGTTCCCCCCAGGTTTCCGCGAGCTGAATATCGGAACTCCCCACCCCGTCCCCCTGGAGTTCGTTGTGCGATCCCGTCCATACGGTCGGCTGATGACCGCGGTGCTCTGCGCCGTCAGCCTGTTCGGCGTCACCGCCCTGTCCGCCTGCAGTTCGTCCACCGCATCGGCCGGTGGCGGCGGCGACAAGATCACCCTCGGGTTCTCCGCCTGGCCAGGCTGGTTCCCCTGGCAGGTCGCCGAGGAACAGGGGCTGTTCAAGAAGAACAACGTCAACATCGAGCTGAAGTACTTCGACAGCTACACCGACAGCATCAACGCCCTGTCCACCGGCGCCATCGACGGCAACAGCCAGACGCTGAACGACACGCTGGCGGCGGTGAGCGGTGGCGCCAAGGAAACCATCATCCTGGTCAACGACAACTCGACCGGCAACGACAAGATCATCGCCCGGGACGGCATCAACAGCATCGCCGACCTGAAGGGCAAGAAGGTGGCGGTCGAGCAGGGTCTGGTCGACCACTACCTGCTGCTGCTCGCCCTGCGCGAGGCCAACATGACCGAGAAGGACGTCCAGCTGGTGCCGATGGAGACCGGCGCGGCGGCCGCGGCGTTCAAGGGCGGCCAGGTCGACGCGGTCGGCGCGTTCCAGCCGTTCGCCGACACCGCGCTGAGCCGGCAGGGCAGCAAGGCGCTCGCCACGTCCGCGGAGTTCCCCGGTGCGATCCCGGACCACCTCGCGCTCAAGGCCGATCTGGTCAAGTCGAAGCCGCAACTGGCCCAGGCACTGGTGAACACCTGGTTCGACACCATCAAGTGGATCAAGGACAACAAGGACAAGGCCACCGAGATCATGGCCAAGCGCGGCGGCAGCACGGTCGAGGCCTACAAGGCGTTCGACTCCGGCACGACGATCTTCACCCTGCAGCAGAACCTGGACGCGTTCACGCCGGGCACCACACCGGAACACCTGAACCACCAGGCACAGTCCGTTGTGGACTTCATGATGAGCACCGGACTGACCCAGAAAGCGCCTTCGCTGGACGGGTTGTTCGACGACACGTTCGTCAAAGCGGTGCCCAAGTCATGAAACCGGTAGCGGTTGAGCACGAGGACCTGGCCGGCTGGGGCGTCAAAGCCCCGCCGGTCAGGTCCGCCCGACGAGACCGACAGGACTGGCGGCCGCTGCCGGAACGGCGGCGGCCGCGCAGGTCGCCGAAGCTGCTGCCGATCCGCACGCCGATCTCCGCGAAGGGCAAGTGGGTCCTGTACGTTCTGTCGTTCGCGATCCCGCTGGCGGCGTGGTTCGTGCTGAGCGAGGCCAAGATCCTTCCGCCGGAGTTCCTGCCGACGCCGGAGGCGACGTTCAGCAAGCTGGTCGAACTCGCCCAGTCGGGCCAGCTGTGGCCGAACCTGTGGGCCACGTCCGAGCGGGTCATCTACGGCTTCGCCATCGCGATCGTGATCTCCGTCCCGCTGGGATTCATGATGGGCACGTTCCAGGCCGCCCAGGCGCTGTTCGAACCCATCATCAGCCTGGTGCGGTATCTGCCGGTGCCCGCGTTCATCCCACTGCTGATCATCTGGCTCAACAGCGTGGACGAGCCGCCGAAGATCGCACTGATCGCGCTCGCCGTGGTGTTCTTCAACACATTCATGATCGCGGACGTGGTCAAGTCGGTGCCGATGCCGATGATCAACGTGTCGTACACGCTCGGTGCCCGGCGCGGGGAGGTGCTGCGCAGGGTGATCCTGCCGCACGCGCTGCCCGGCATGATCGACGCGATCCGGGTCAACCTCGCGGCCGCGTGGAACTTCGTGATCGTCGCCGAGGAGGTCAACGCGGCCACCGGCCTCGGCCACGAGATCATGCAAGCCCAGCGTTTCCTGCGGACCAACGAGATCTTCGCGGTCCTGATCGTGATCGGACTGGTGGGCCTCGTCCTCGACGTGGCCTTGCGCTTGCTTCGCGGCCGTGTGGGACGGTGGGTGGTATGAGCGACACCCTCCTGGAGCTACGCGGAGTGAGCAGGGCGTTCACTGTCCGCGGCAAGACGGTCCAGGCCCTTGAGGACATCGACCTCGTTGTCCCGCAAGGAGAGTTCCTGTGCGTGGTCGGCGCGAGCGGATCCGGCAAGTCCACCATGTTGTCGCTGGTGGCGGGTTTGGACACACCCACTCAGGGTGAGGTGCTCGTCGACGACGCCCCGGTGATCGGCCCCGGACCGGACCGCGGTCTGGTTCCACAGGCCGGGACGCTCTATCCCTGGCGGACAGTGGAACGTAACGTCGCCTTCGGACTCGAACTGCTGTCGGTGAGCGCGGCCGAACGGGCCAGGCGCGTGGACTGGTACCTGGCCGAGACCGGGCTCACCGAGTTCCGGCGGTCGTTGCCGCGGCAACTGTCCGGCGGGCAGCAGCAACGGGTCGCGATCGCCCGCGCGCTCGCGTGCGAGCCCGAGGTGCTGCTGCTCGACGAACCGTTCGGCGCACTGGACGTGCAGACCAAAGAGGACATGCAGGTGCTGATCCGGCAGATCTGGCTGGACACCGGCACGACCGTGCTGATGGTCACGCACGACGTGGAGGAGGCCGTGTTCCTCGGCCAGCGCGTGGTCGTCCTCGCGTCGCACCCGGGCCGGATCGCCGCCGAGATCAACGTCGAGCTGCCCGCCGACCGGGATTTGAGGGTCAAACGCACGCCCGAGTTCCTCGAGCTTCGCGCCACCATCGAAGATCTCGTCCGAGCCCAGCACCGCAAGGCCGCGGCGGCCGGGTGACAAGGAGGAGGTGAGTCGGCGTGAAGCACGTACGTAGGGGAGCGGGGAAGCGCAGCCTGCAGAGCAAGACTCTGCTGGGCCGGTTACGCATCCGCAGCAAGCTGAACCTGCTCCTGGGCCTGCCGTTGGCCGCGGTGCTGCTGGTGGCGACCCCGTTCGTGATCACCCAGGCCAGCAGCGCGGCCTCCGCGCAGGTGACCGCGGACGCCGCGGGCAACACGCGTGAGCTGGGCGGTCTGATCTGGGAACTGCAGCGTGAGCGGCTGCTCACCGCTGCCTACATCGCGTCGCCGCACAGCGACCCCGGGCAGATGCAGAAGCAGCAGCGCAAGGTCGACGACACCGTCGCCCAGGTGCGCGCGTCCCTCGGCACGGGCATCTCCGACGAGTTGACCTCCGCGCTCGCGCGGCTCGGCTCGTTGCCCGAGGTGCGACAGAACGCGCTGCGCCGCGGCATCGCGCCTGACGTCGTGGCACGGACGTACCACGCGATGGTCGACGCGATCATCGGCAGCCTCCGGCTGGTAGCGCAGCAGACGTCGGACGCGGCGGGTACGCGGCAGCTGACCGCCCTGGACGCGTTGCTGCACGCCAACGAGTTCGGCGAGCTGCGCGGCATGGCGTTCATCGCGACCGCGGTGAACAAGCAGGCCGGGCAGAAGCTGCTCGACGACTGCGGCGCACAGGCCGCCCTGTTCGTGGAACGGTTCGTGCAGCAGGCCGACGTCGAACACGCCGGCCTTGAGGTGTCCGTGGTGGAAGGCGACACCGGCCGGGCCGTGGAAGCCCTGCAGGGCTCCTTGCCGGACCCGAAGAGCAGCTCGGCGGTCGAGGCGTACGCCTCGACGGCGCTCAACACGGTCAGCTCACAGTCGGGCCTGCGGCGAACCGTCCAGGACCGCGTGACGAGCCAGATCACCGACGCCGCGACCAGCCGAGCGGACAGCGCGGCCACCCTCGCGTGGCTGATCGGTGGCGGTGCCGCCGGGTTGTTCGCCCTGGTGCTGTTGCTGTCGGTGGTGGTGAGCCGCTCGATCGCGTCGCCGCTGCGGAAGCTGACCGACGCGGCCACGTCCGTCGCCGACCTCGCCGAGACCGAACTGGTCCGGGTCAGCGACACCGAGGAAGGTGTCGTCGAACAGGCACCGGTGCGGCTCGCGGAGATCGAGGTCAACACCGCGGACGAGCTGGGCCAGCTGGCGGTGGCGTTCAACCGCGTGCAGTCGACCGCGTCCGGACTGGTCGAACGGCAGGCGGTCACCCGGCGCAACGTGAGTCTGATGTTCGCCAACGTCGCCCAGCGCACCCAGAACCTGGTGGGCCGCCAGCTCGCCCTGGTCGACGAGCTGGAACGCAACGAGCAGGACTCCCGGCTGCTGGCCAGCCTCTACCGGCTGGACCACCTGTCCACCCGCCTGCGCCGCAACGCCGACAACCTGCTCGTGGTCGCCGGCAGCCGCGAGGAGAACGTGCTGGGCAGCCCGATCCAGCTGGCCACCGCGCTGCGGTCGGCACTGGCCGAGATCGAGGACTACCAACGGGTCCGGATCAGCGACATGCCCGAGGTCACACTGTCCTCGGTGATGGGCACCGACCTGGTGCTGCTGTTCGCGGAACTGCTGGAGAACGCGGCGTCGTTCTCGCCGCCGGACACGTTCGTGGAGGTCTCGACCGCGTTCGGGGCCGACGGCTCGTGCGTGGTGATCATCGTGGACCACGGCATCGGGATGAAGCCGCCGCGACTGGCCGAGGAGAACCAGCGGCTGGTCGAACGTGAACGCCTGGACGTGGCCCCGACGAGTGTGCTCGGGCTGTTCGTGGTCGGCCGGCTGGCCCGCCGGCACATGTTGAACGTCATGCTGGTGCCGACGCCGAGCGGCGGCATCACCGCGCGGGTCACCATGCCGCCCACGTCGTTCTCGCGGCCGATGGCGGCGGTGCTGACCGAGCCCGAGCTGCCGGCGCCGATGCCGGTGCAGGAACCCATGCCGCTGCCCGCGGCCCTGCCGCCGGTCGCGCCCCCGCCTGGCCGGCTGCCGGTGCCGGACGTCCCGTCCGTCGCGATCCCGCCGGCCCGGCACACGGCCGGATTCGCGTGGTTCCCGGCGTTCGAGAGCCAGGACGGCTGGCAGTCGCCCGCGCCCGCGTTCCACACCGGCGAGCAGCCCGTGATCCGGTCCCCCAAGCCGGCCTCGGAACCAGTTGCCGTGTCCGGCAACGGCAACAGGCAGGCAGCGGGCCACATGGGCGGCAGGCTCGGCCCGAACGACGGCGAGAGCCGCAGCGGTCTGCGCCGCCGGGTGGCCGGGGCGCAGCTGCCCGGTGCCGCCACGGTCCCCACCCCGACGGAGTCCGTGCCGGCGCCCCCGCCGCCACCGGCCCGGCACGCACAACACGACCCGGTTGCGGCGCGCGACGCGTTCGACGGTTTCCAGACCGCCTTCGCGAACGTGGCCGCCACACCGGAAGTCACCCCGCCACCGGCCGAGCCGGCGCCACCAACGGAACCCGAGCCGGTTCCCGCGGCGCAGGCACAGGTCCCGGCGGAGCGAGCAGGCTTGTCCCGGCGGATCCCGGGAGCCAACCTCGCACCAGGCTTGCGCTCGCGAGCCATCAGCCAACCGTCCGCCCGGCCGACCGCACCGCCGATGCGACTGCGGGACCCGGCCTCCGACCGGGCGTCGTTCGACGCGTTCAGTAGTGGTTTCGCACGCGCCGTTGACAGTGATCCAACGAAAGAGAGCACTCGATGACCATGTCCGGAGTCAGCACCGAGGCCCAGAACTTCAACTGGCTCGTGAGCCGCTTCGCACAGGGCACCGCTGGGGCGATCGCGGCCATCGCCGTGTCCGCCGACGGACTGCTGATCGCCATGTCGCAGGATCTGGCCAGGCACAACGCGGACCGGCTGGCCGCGATCGCGTCGGCCATGCTCGGACTGGCCAACGGGGTGGCCGACGCGCATCCGCTCGGCCAGCCCGACAAGATCATCATTGAGCTGGAGCGGGGCTACCTGCTCGTGTGCACGATCAGCATCGGCTGCTCGCTGGGTGTGCTGGCGTCCAAGCAGGCCAGCCTCGGGACGATCGCGTACGAGATGGCGATGTTCGCCAACCGGGCCAGCTCCGTGCTGACCCCGGCGCTGATCGAGGAGCTCAAGAACTCCGTTGGGCAGTAAGGAGTCCCGATGACCGGTCCTGCTGATGAGAAAGATGTGACGTTACTGCGGCCGTACCTGATGACGTCCGGCCGCTCCGCCCCGGTGGACCACACGATCGAGATCGAGGCGCAGGTGGTCACCAGCGCCCTCGGCGCGGCATCGCACCCACAGCTGAACTTCGAACGCCGCGACATCGTCTCGTTGTGTCGCACGAACATGTCCGTGGCGGAGATCGCGGCCATGCTCAAGATCCACATCGGGGTGGCCAGGGTGCTGGTCGCCGACCTCGCGGCACTCGGCTACCTGGTGGTCCGACGCCCCGACACCGACCTCCCCAAGGACCTCCGCATGATTGAAAGGGTCATCCGTGGACTCGAAGCCATCCGCTGAGCCGCTGGGCGGCAGCCGCAAGCCGCCGACACCGGTCAAGATCGTCATCGCGGGAGGCTTCGGCGTCGGCAAAACCACCGCGGTGGCAGCCATCTCGGAGATCCCCCCACTGCGCACCGAAGCGGCGATCACCTCGGTGGGCGCCGAGGTCGACCGCCCCGGCCACACCCCCGGCAAGACCACCACCACGGTCGCGCTGGACTTCGGCTGCATCACCATCGACGAGGACGTGAAGCTCTACCTGTTCGGCACCCCCGGCCAGGACCGGTTCGGCTTCATGTGGCACGACCTCGTGGTCGGCGCGCTCGGCGCACTGGTCATCGTGGACACCCGCAGGCTGGACGACTGCTACCCGGCAGTGGACTACTTCGAGAAGGCCGGCGTCCCGTTCGTGGTGGCGGTGAACAAGTTCGACGGGATGCTCAGCCACGAACTGAACGACGTCCGCTGGGCCCTCGCGGTCTCCGACGACGTCCCACTCGTGACGTTCGACGCCCGGATCAAACTGTCCGTCCGAGACGCCCTGCTCGCCGTACTCCGCAAGTCCTTCGACCGAGCCAGGACCCGCGCGATGAGCTAGCTCAAGGCGGCGACACCCCCCACCTTGCCAACTAACGCTCATGTTACTAGCATTGATGTTACCAACATGAGTGTTAGTAACGGTGCGCAGCGGAGGTGTCGGAGTGGCTCGTTTCGTCGGCAGGGACCGTGAGCTGCGGATTCTGCGGGATGAGCTGGCGCGGGTCCGCCAGGCGGACGACGACCGCCCGGGGCGCTGCCTGCTCATCCGTGGTCGCCGACGCGTTGGGAAGTCCCGGCTGGTCGAAACCTTCGCGGATCGAGCGGGCGCACCATTCCTGTTCTTCACCGCCACCGGCGAGGCGACCGAGATGGAACTGGCCCGGTTCAGCCAGGACGCTCTTGAGTCGACCTTGCCGGCGAAGGATCTGCTGGCCGCCGGCAACCCGGCGAACTGGGGCGACGCGCTGCGGCTGCTGGCCGCCGTTCTGCCGGACAACGCGCCGAGCATCGTGGTGATCGACGAGCTGCCGTACCTGATGGACGACAGCCAAGCTTTCGAAGGAGTGCTGCAACGGTCCTGGGACCGTTATCTGGCGCGCAAGCCGACGCTGCTGATCCTGATCGGCTCGGACTTGTCGATGATGGCGGCGCTGGACAGTTACGAGCGCCCCTTTCACCAGCGTGGCCGCGAAATGGTCATCGGCCCGCTGAACCCCTTGGACCTGGCCGGAATGCTGGAGATGGACCCACCCGAGGCGTTCGACGCGGCGTTGGTCACCGGCGGGCTGCCCTTGATCTGTGCTGACTGGGCAGCCGGACAGGACCTCTGGGGATTCCTCGACGATGCCCTGGCCAACCCCACGTCGCCGCTGCTGGTCTCCGCGGAACGGTCACTGGCTGCCGAGTTCCCCGAACACGCCCAGGCCCGTACCGTCCTGGGTGCCATCGGCTCCGGCGAACGCACGTTCACCAACATCGCCAAGGCAGCCGGGGGAATCGGAGCCACCCCACTGCAACGGTCACTGTCCACTTTGATCGACAAACGCGTCGTGGCCGGGGATCTCCCGCTGTCCACCCGGCCGTCCAAAGACCGCCGATACCGCGTCACTGACCCGTATTTGCGGTTCTGGCTGAGGTTCCTCGCCCCGGCCATGGACGAGATCGAACGCGGCCGCAGCGACCTGACCCTCAACCGAATCCGACGGAGTTGGACCACCTGGCGTGGTCGCGCCGTCGAACCCCTTGTCCGCGAGGCACTCGGCCGACTCCTCCCGGACGACCACATTCCGGCCGCGCCAGCCATTGGCGGCTACTGGACCAGGACCAACGACATCGAGATCGACATCGTCGGAGCCGACCGCGCTCCCGTCGCACGTCAACTTCTCTTCGCCGGATCCATCAAGTGGCTGGAGAACTCCGCCTTCGACGACCACGACCTCGCCGACCTCCAACGGCACGCCGCCGCCCTGACCGACCAGCCGCTACCCCTTGTCGCGGTGTCCCGCAGCGGCACGTCCTGCGAAGGCGCCCACGCGACGTACGAACCAGCCGACCTTCTCGGTGCATGGGACCCGCGATGAGCTAAAGGAGCACGGGCAGGGTATCGGTGCCGTGCTGGACGAAACCCCGTGCGCCGTAACGGAATGCGGGCGGCTGTTCGGGATCGAGGCGGATGTCCGGGAACCGGTCGAGCATCGCGTCCAGCGCCGCGGCCACCTCGATCCGGGCCAGCGGCGCGCCCACACAGTAGTGCGGGCCCAGGCCGAAGCCCAGGTGGGTGCCGGGCCGGTCCAGGTCGAAGACCTCCGGTTCGGGGTAGACGTCCCGGTCGTAGTGGGCGGCGGCGATGCACAGGTAGACCATGGCGCCCGCGTCGATCCTGTGTCCGGCGATCTCGGTGTCCTGGGTGACCAGGCGGTACAGCCCCGCGGACGGGTTGGCCCACCGGAACGACTCGTCAAGCGCGGCGTCCTTCAGGCTCCGGTCGGCCCGGACCCGGTGCAGCGCCGACGGGTTGAGCAGCAGCGAGGACACGGTCGCGGACAGCATCTGAATGGTGGTCTCCAAGCCGCCCAACAGGAGGCTGACCACCGCGACCGTGCACGCCTCGACGCTGAACCCACCTTCGCTGAGGTGCGCACGGATGATCTCGCCGAGCAGACTGTCCCCCGGATCGGCCCGTTCCGCCTCGATCAACGTGCCGGCGTACCCACTGAGCTCACTGAACGCCGCCTGGCCCGCGGCCGCCACCGCGGCGTCCATCGGCGACCCCAACCAGCTCACGATGGCCCGCACCCACCCCAGCCCCCGATCCCCCAACTCGTCCGGAATCCCCAGCAGGTCAAGAAAAACAGCCATCGGGTACCGCGCGAACGCCGCCTCGACCAACTCCACCCCCGGCCGCCCGACAAAGCTGTCGAACGTCCGCTCCGCGATGGGCTTTATCCGCGCCGCGTACCGCGCGCTCGCCCCGGGACTGAAGAACCGGTTGTGGATCCGCCGTTGCCGCGTGTGCTCGGCCCCGTCCTGCGCGATCATCATCGACTGGACCATCGGGGCGGCCCCGTAGAACCGAGTGCTGAACGTCCCATGATCCCTGAGCCCGGCGGACACATCCCTGTGCCGCAACACAACGAGCGCCCCCATGTGCTCGTCGAACACAGCCGCCCGCGCCCGCCCCATCTCGGCCAACGACAACCCGATAGCCGACGGACTCGCCGAACCCACCGCGAACGCACTCGTCATGGACCGAATATCCGGGACGAACTCCCGCATGTCACGAGCCCTTCGGCCGCCCAAAGGGGCGGCGCCCTGTTTACAGCGTACACAGGCTGGTCTACGCTGTACACATGACGACGACGGTTGAGCGGATTTCCCAGGCGGCGCTCAAGATCCTCCTGGAGGAGGGCGCGCAGGCGGTGACCATGCGGCGGGTGGCCGCGGCCTCCGGGGTCACGGCCATGGCCAGCTACCGGCATTTTCCCAATCGGGAGGCGTTGTTGCGGGCCGTGGTCGACGAGGCCGTCGCCGACGTCACCCAGGAGTGGGGCAAGGACCTCGGTGCGGACTTCGGCGCGCAGGTGGACGCGTTGTTGGAGCAGTTCCTGGATTTCGCGTTGGGAATGTCCAACTTGTACTTGTTCCTCGTGGCCGAGCAGTGGGACGGCGCCAGGCAGTTTCCTGAGGACTTTCGCACAGGTGGGTCGCCGGCGTTCGCGCCGATGTTGGGGGTGGTGGAGGAGGCCATGATCAACGGGGTGCTGAAGGCCGATGATCCGTTGGAGGTCACGTTGGCGGTCACCTCGCCGGTGATGGGTCTGGTCCAGCAGTATCTGGGGCGGCGGATCGCGTTGGCCGAGAAGGACTTCCGCGCGCTGTGCCAACGGACCGTACAGAGGGTCCTCAATGGACTTGCGGCGTAGCGCGGCCGCGGTCGCGGCGTCGGCGATCCTGTTCTACTTCGGCACCGGGTTGAGTCCGGTCGCGCAACTGACCTGGGTCGCGCCGCTGCCGATCTTGCTCCTGGCGCCCAGGGTCCGTACGTCGACCGCGCTCATTGCGGCGTTCGTGGCGCACCTCCTTGGCACCACGAACAGTTGGGCCTTTCAGTTACGGTCGCACGACGTCCCGTTCTGGCCGATGGGCTTGATGATCGACGTCGGCATGTCGTTGGTCTTCACCGCGAGTGTGTGGGCTTTCCGGCGCACGTACAGCAGGCCGTTGCTGGCCGCGTTCACCGCGCCGGCTGTGTGGACGGGCGCGCTCTACGTCGTGTCAGTCTCGAATCCGGCCGGCATGATGGGGACGTTCGCCAACCACCAGGCCGGTTTCCCGCTCGTGATGCAGACGGCGGCACTCACGGGTATGTGGGGTGTCGAGTTCCTCGTCATGTTCGTGCCATGCGCGATCGCCGCCGCCCGGCCGGCGACTCTGCTGGTAGCGACGGGAGTGCTGGGCCTCGTGCTGGTCGGCGGGGCGATCAGGATGGACACGGGACCGACCCGGAAAGTGGCCACGATCGCGACCAACCAACATGTCTGGGCCCCGGACGTGGACTCCCCAGCAGGCAAGGACCTGATCAGCGCGTACGCCGACGAGATCAGCAAACTCCCAGACGACGTCACCATGATCGTGCTGCCGGAACAGACCGTCCGCTCGACGACGACCCCAGCCGTCATCCAGCCGCTGATCAACGCGGCCCACGGCCGAACCGTGGTGGTGGGCGTGGCGTACGACGACGGCAGGAACAAGTTCAACTACGCCGTCACCGCCGACCAGGTCTACCTCAAGCAGCACGACTCGGTCAGTCCGCGAGGCCATGACCTCGTCTTTCCCGATGCACGGACCGGGGTCGTGATCTGCGCGGACGTCAACTTCCCCGCTCCGACCCGCGACTACGCCAACGCGGGCACCGAGATCCTCGCGATCCCCGCGTCCGATGAGGACACCAACGGGTGGCAGCACAGCCGTACCGCGCTCATCCGGGGTGTCGAGAACGGGCAGGCGGTCGTGTGGTCCGACCGGACAGGCGAGTCGATGATCTCCGACGGCTGGGGGCGGGTCGTCGCGAGCGCGCACACCGGCGGAAACGGTCCGTTCACGACTCTCGTCGCGGACGTGCCGATCGGCCCGGGAGCCACGGCGTACACGAGTCTGGGCGACTGGTTCGCGTGGCTGTGCCTAGCTTTGGCGGTCGCCGGGCTGGTCGTCAAGCCGCGCCGCGCGCCCCTGGAGATACCGCCGCTCCGGCAGGCTGAGAGTGCGGCTCGCGGCTAGCGAGTACTCCACGCGGGCGGCTTCGTTGTCCCCCGCTGCCTCAAGGAGATGCGCGCGGACGGCAGGCAGACGGTGATGCTCGGCGAGCGCCGGGTCGGCCGACTCAAGGGCCTGGAGAGCCGCGCGTGGCCCGTGCACTTCGGCGAACGCGACGATCCGGTTCAGCGTGACCATCGGTCCGGGCGCGACCTGGGTCAGAATGTCGTACAGGGCAAGGATCTGCGGCCAGTCCGTGGCCTTGGTGTCGGCGGCTTCGGCGTGCACGGCGGCGATCGCCGCCTGCAGTTGGTACGGGCCGACCGGCGAGGACGACAACGAGGAGGTGACGAGCGCGATCCCCTCGGCGATCGCGTCCGCGTCCCACCCCGATCTGTCCTGTTCGGACAGTGGCACCAGTGAACCGTCCGACGTGGTCCGGGCCGGCCGGCGCGCGTCGGTCAGCAGCATCAACGCGAGCAGCCCGGTGGCCTCGCCCGTCCGGGGCAGCTGCCGGGCGAGGCGGATCGCCTCGGTGCTCAACTCGACGCGGTGCAAGGAATCCCCGGAGCTGGCCGTGTAACCCTCGTTGAAGATCAGGTACAGCACATGCAGGACGGACCCGATGTCCGACGTCCGCTCGAACGGCACGCCTTTGATCTTCTGCTTGGCCCGGCTGATCCGTTGCGCGATCGTCGCCTCGGGCACGAGGAACGCCCGCGCGATCTCCGCGGTGGTCAGCCCGCCGACCGCGCGCAGGGTCAACGCGATCTGCGAGGCCGGCGTCAGCGAAGGGTGGCAGCACAGTTGGAACAGGGTGAGCGTGTCGTCCACACCGGCCACATCAGTGGGTGTGTCGAGGAACGCGGCGTTCTCCTCGCGGCGTTGCCGGGCGGAGTCGCTGCGCCACATCTCGATCCGGCGCCGGGACGCGACCGTGATCAGCCAGCTCTTCGGATTGTCCGGCACGCCTTCGGCCGGCCACTGCCGGACGGCCGCCAGCAGGGCCTCCTGGACCGCGTCCTCACACGTGTCGAACCCGCCGTAGCGGCGGACCAGCGCGCCAAGCACCTGCGGCGCCAGCTCACGCAGCAGTGTGTTCACCCCATGTCCAACACCGGCCGCACTTCGACCAGGCCGAACACCGCCTCCGGGATCTTGCCGGCGTGTTCCAGCGCGCGGTCCATGCTCTCGCAGTCGACCACGTAGAACCCGGCCAGATGCTCCTTGACCTCGGCGAACGGCCCGTCCGTCGGCACGGCGTCGGAACTCGCGGGTACCCGCCTGGTCTGCGACACGTCGGCGAGGGCCTCGGAGAGGACCAGCTCCCCGGACGCCGCCAAGCTCTCGCGGACATCGATGTGGCCCTGCCAGCCGACGAGCCGCTGCTCGTCGGTCATGCTCTCCCAGATCTGCCTGGTCGCGGCATTGCCGTAGACAAGGATCACGTACTTCACGTGATCACGCTACAAGGCTGAACCGGGATTCCGGGCGACCTCGCTGGCCTCACGTTCGTCGTGGTCGTGCGGGTCGCTCACGACCAACCCGGGCGACCACTCCTTGCCCTCGACCGCGCCGGACGACTGTTGCACGGTGTGGTGCAGCTCGTGCCTGAGCGTGGCCTGCCCGGCGGGCGACCCTGGGTCATAGGCGCCGGAGCCGAAGAAGACGTCCTGCCCGGTGGTGAACGCGCGGGCGTTGAGCTCCGACGCGAGGCTCGCGGCCTCGGCGTCGCGGTGCACGACGACGTTGCCGAAGCTCTGCCCCATGTCGGACTCCACGGAGGAGCGCACGTCCGACGGCAGCGAGCCGCCTTTGCCGAGCCGGCTTTGGATCCGTACCGCGAGGTCGTCACCGCCGGGCTCGGCGGCCGGGGCCGAGTCCTCCAGCAGGCGGACCATCATCTGGTTGCCGCCCTGGAACGCGGCGTTCTCCAACGACGTGTCGGCCTGCCGGACCGGCGCCGGCGCTGTGTCGGCGTCGTGTTCCGCACGGCGAGAAGGCTCACGGAAGCTCACCCCATGAGTATTCGGCAGGTCGGGCCGTGATCACCATCGCCGGACCGGAAAGCCGCCCCAACGGGCAGAGGGGGAGGCCGATGGCCTCCCCCTCTGTCACTTACGCGCGGATCAGCTGGCGGTCAGCGCGGTGTCGTCGATGACGAAGGACGTCTGGAGCGACGCGTCCTCGACGGCGTTCCACTTGATGGTGACGGTCTGGCCGGCGAACGAGGAGACGTCGAACGTCTTCTGCACGTAGCCGTTGGCCGCGTTCAAGTTGGAGAAGGTACCCAGGGTCGTGCTGCCGGCGGTGACCGTCAGCTTGTCGAACTGGGTCGTGGTGGTGGTCTCATCGGTGTCGATGTGCAGGAAGAAGGTCAGCGACGCCTTGCAGTTGGCCGGGATGGCCACCGACTGCGACAGCGAGTCGGTGTGGGTCGTCCCGTAACCGTCCAGCCAGGCGTTCTGCGTGCCGCCGTGGGTGGGCTGCTGGCTGCCGTTGGCGCCGATCACGGCAGGAGTAGCGGTCCATCCGGTGGCACCCGACTCGAAGCCCGGGTTGGTGAACTTCTGGCCGGGGCTGGTGCACTGGCTGATCTGGGTGACCGCCCACGTGAACGAGGCTGAACCGGTCTTCTTCGGGTTCGAGCTGTCGCTCACCGTGACGGTCACGTTGGAGTTGCCAATGGTGTTCGGGGTGCCCGAGATCAGGCCGGACGGGCTGATCGACAGGCCGGCGGGCAGGCCGGACCCGGTCCAGGTGTACGGCGTGGTGCCACCGGTGGCGGTCAGCTGGAGGTTGACCGGGGTGTTGATGACGGTGGACTGGTTGCCCGGGTTGTTCACGACCGGGTTGCCACCGGTCGGGTTGCAGGTCGGGTCGCCGGGCTGGGCCGGCACGCTCACCGCGTCCCACGCGGCCTTGACCGTGTTGAACGAGGTGCAGTCGCCCGGGGTGAAGTTCTTGGCGGCCGTCAGCGTCCAGGTCCGGTACAGCAGGTAGGAGCTGGCGCTGGTCTTCAGCTGCATGGCGGCGTAGAAGATCTTCATCGCGTTCTGCAGGCCGAGGCCGGTGACGGTGCTGCCGTTGCACGTGGTGCTGGTCGGCTGGCCGTCGGTCGGGTTGGTGCCCTCGGCGACGAGGTAGAACCAGTGGTTGCCCGGGCCGGCCGCGGCGTGCACCTCGGTGCTCGGGATCTGGTTGTCGTAGCAGTTCTTGTGGCCCAGGGCGGACGGGTTGAACATGTTGCGGATCGGGCCCTGGCCGACCAGGTTGATCGTCTCGCCGACGAGGTAGTCGGGGGTGTCGAACCCGGACGGCTCGTTGGCGAAACCTTCGGTGGCCGCGCCGAACACGTCCGCGACGAACTCCTGGGTGCCGTTGCCGGAGATACCACCCGGGGTGTGGTCGTCGATGCCGTGGCCGTGCTCGTGGCCGACGACGTCAAGCGAGCTGATCCACTGGTTCTGCTGGTTGTGGCCGATCTGGACCTGGGTGCCGTCGTAGAAGGCGTTCAGGTCGTTCAGGCCGACCCGGATCGGCCAGCCGCCGCCGTTGCCGTCGAAGCTGTTGCGGTTCAGCCACTGCGCCAGCATCTTGTTCTCGACCTGGATGTCGAAGAACGCGTCGGCACAACCGGTTTCCTTGCTGGTGGCGTTGCCGTTGCCGAACGAGTCGGTGCTCTTGGAGAACGTGGTGTTGTTCGCCGCGTCCTGGCACTGCTCGGTGGGGTGCGCCGGGTCGCGCAGCGAGAAGGTGCTGCCCGACTGGGTGGTGTCGAGGTGCACCGGCTTCGGGCCGTTCCAGGCCGTGTTGCCGTCACCGTGCATCACGTGTTCCTGGGTCTTGACGACCTGGCCGGTGTTGGCGTCGACGTACACGCTCAGCTTGCTCGGGCCGTCCGAGTCGCGGCCGGTGGTCCCGACCTCGTAGGCCAGGCGCGGGGTGCCCAGCGCGTACGTGAGCAGCTCGGCGCCGCCGACGCTGTCCACCTTGCTGGTCTTGCCGGCCTCGGTACGCGCGATGGCCTGCGCCTGTTGCGCGGTCAGTTTCGGCGTGGTGCTGGCCAGGCTGATGGTCTGTTCCTGCGCGACCGAGGTGGCGACCACCTGGCCGCTCAGGTTGGTGGCGACGACGAAGTCGCCGCCGTAGACGCGCATGCCCTTGTAGGTGCGGTCGTAGGGGACGTACTTCATGTTCCCCGTCGAAATCACCGGGTGCTGGACGAACTGGTCGTCATTGCTGGCGTGCAGAGCGGCTTTGTCGGTCGCGACGACAGCGGCCGCGGCATTCACGGCCAGGGCGTCCGCGGTCAGCGGAGCGGGGCTTGTCATCGGGGCGGCCGTGGCGGTGCCGGCGATGGCACCGACCACGAGCGAGAAGGCCGCCGTTAAGACGGCAGCAGGTCTTACCTTCATGGATCATCTCCTGTTGCAGGGTGGTGCGGACTCCTAGCCCTCGAAAGGAGGCCGCACTCAGGGGAGGTGAAAGCACGAACGGGATCAGCTTCGTCGCCGGGTCCGAACCAGACAAGTGAACTGGCGCATAAACGTATAACCATATGTCAATCACTTACGATCCGGACATATCCGGCACAAAAAGCGACAACCGCCGACAAAACAATGGTGTTCACTGTCCGAAAACCGAACACTGCAACAAACGGGTCACTACTTCCGACGGGTGCCGGTCGAGTTTCGTCTTTGTTCCCCGCGGCCGATACGGTCAGTATCGGCTGAATCAATTCAACGGCCATTCGGGTAACCATCCGTCTCCCGGTGTCACACATCGGGCCCGGTAGACGATATGCAGTTCGCCCGCGGCCGGACGGAACACTTGAGACAGTCGCTTTCTTGAATCATTCCGGAAACGCTAAATGGTAAAGACCACCGCTGACCGGATCATCCATGCCGGGCGACCCAACTGGACTGGCCGACACCCGTCGCCGCCACGCCAGGTCGTGGCACATTTTTCGGCAACAAACGACGGCCGGGTGCCGCCGGACGGACCGATCCTGGGGGATTCTTGAAACGGTCAGTTGTCTTAGCCGGCGCTTGTCGTCGCGGCCGGCACCCTCACCCCACGTACTCCCGCAAATGCCGCGCGGTCAACGTCTTCCCCTCCGCCACCAGGTCGGCCGGAGTGCCCTCGAACACGATCCGGCCACCGTCGTGGCCGGCGCCCGGCCCCAGGTCGATGATCCAGTCCGCGTGCGCCATCACGGCCTGGTGGTGTTCGATCACGATCACCGTGTTGCCCGCGTCGACCAGCCGGTCGAGCAGGGCGAGCAACTGGTCGACGTCGGCCAGGTGCAGGCCGGTGGTCGGCTCGTCCAGAACGTACGTCGTGGCCTTGTCCGCCATGTAGATCGCCAGCTTGAGCCGCTGCCGCTCACCGCCGGACAGGGTGGTCAGCGGCTGGCCGAGGCCCAGGTAGCCGAGGCCGACGTCGGACAGCCGGTCCAGGACGGCCTTGGCCGGGCCGGTCGGGAAGAAGTCCCGCGCCTCGGCCACCGACATCGCCAGGACTTCACTGATGTCCTTGTCGCGCAGCTTGTACGTCAACACCTTCGGGGTGAACCTCTTGCCCTCGCACTCCTCACACACGGTCGCCACCCCGGCCATCATCGCCAGGTCGGTGTACACCTGGCCGATGCCCTTGCAGTTCGGGCACGCGCCCTCGGAGTTCGCGCTGAACAGGGCCGGCTTCACCCCGTTGGCCTTGGCGAACGCGGTCCGGATCGGGTCGAGCAGGCCGGTGTACGTTGCCGGGTTGCTCCGTCGCGACCCCCGGATCGGCGACTGGTCGGCCACGCTCACACCGTCTCTTGTGGACACCGAGCCGTGGATGAGCGAGCTCTTGCCCGACCCGGCCACCCCGGTGACCACGGTCAACACCCCCAGCGGGATGTCGACGTCGACGTCCCGCAGGTTGTGCAGGGACGCGCCGGTGACCGACAGGTGTCCGGTGGCCGACCGGACAGCGGGCTTCAGCGTGGCGCGGTGGCCCAGATACCGGCCGGTCAACGTGTCCGAGGCGCGCAGCCCGGACAGTGGACCGGAGTAACAGATCCGACCGCCGGCCACACCCGCGCCCGGCCCCAGATCCACCACGTGGTCGGCGATCTCGATGGTTTCCGGCTTGTGCTCCACCACGAGCACGGTGTTCCCCTTGTCCCGCAACCGGACCAGCAGGTCGTTCATGCGCTGGATGTCGTGCGGGTGCAGGCCGATGGTCGGCTCGTCGAACACGTACGTCACGTCGGTGAGCGGCGACCCCAGGTGCCGCACCATCTTCACCCGCTGCGCCTCGCCGCCGGACAACGTGGCCGACTCCCGGTCCAGGCTCAGATACCCGAGGCCGATCTCCACCAACGAGTCCAGGGTCTCCCGCAGGGTGGTCAGCAGCGGCGCCACGGACGGGTCGGTCATTTCATGAATCACCGCGGCCAGCTCGTTGATCTGCATGGCCGAGCACTCCGCGATGTTGCGGCCGTCGATCCGGGACGCCAGGGCGGCCTGGTTGAGCCGCGCCCCGCCGCACTCCGGGCACTGGGCGAACGTCACCGCCCGGTCGACGAAGTCCCGGATCGCCCCCTTCAACGACTCGCGGTCCTTGGCCAGGTAGATCCGCTGGACCTTGGGCACCAGCCCCTCGTAGCTCAGGGTGGACTTGCCGACCTTGACCTTGGTCGGCGCCTTGTACATCAGGTCGTCCCACTGCCGCGGGGTGTAGTCCGCCAGCTTCATGTCCGGGTCGACGAACCCCGAGTGGATGTAGGTCTGCATGTACCAGGCGTCGACGTTGAAGCCCGGCACGGTCACCGCGCCCTCGTTCAGCGACTTCGCCACGTCGACCAGCTGGCTCACGTCGAACGTGTTGGTCCGACCCAGTCCCTCGCACTTCGGGCACATGCCGTCGGGCTGGTTGAAGCTGAACGCGGTGGACGTGCCGGCGTGCGGCTGCCCCAGCCGGCTGAACACGATCCGCAGCATCGTGTACGCGTCGGTCGCGGTGCCGACGGTCGACCGGGAGTTCGCGCCCATCCGCTCCTGGTCGACGATGATCGCCGCGCTCAGGTTGTGCAGCGCGTCCACGTCCGGCCGGGCCAGGTTCGGCATGAACGACTGCAGGAACGCGCTGTACGTCTCGTTGATCAGGCGCTGCGACTCGGCCGCGATCGTGCCGAACACCAGCGACGACTTGCCGGAGCCGGACACCCCGGTGAACACCGTCAGCCTGCGCTTGGGGACGTCGACCGAGACGCCGGTCAGGTTGTTCTCCCGCGCGCCGCGGACCTGAATCACGCCGTGACTGTCCGCGATATGATCCCCCATACCAGCCTTCCTAATACTTTATGGTGTATAGAGTTGGCTAGCACAAGGTACGTGAAACGCCAGGAGGCGGCAAGGTGGTCGTGTTCGCCGGCCAGGGCGACGCCCGTCGGTCGATGGCGCTGCTGTGGCGCAAGCAGTTGCCCCCGGACGCCCGGCCGGGCCCAAAACCAGGGCTGGACCTGCGGACCATCGTCGCCACGGCGATCGAGATCGCGGACGCGGACGGGATGTCCGCGCTGTCCATGCGCGCGGTCGGCGAACGTCTCGGCCGGACCGCGATGGCGATTTACACGTACGTGCCGAGCAAAAGCGAACTGGTCGACCTGATGTACGACTCGGCGCTGGCCGAAAAACCCACCGAATACCCACTCGAGGGCGGCTGGCGGCCGGCGCTGACCCAATGGTGTCGCGACTCCTGGGATTTCTACGCGCGGCACCCGTGGATACTTCAGGTGTCGCAGGCGCGGCCGGTGCTCGGCCCGAACGAGCACGTGAGCCTGGAGACCCTGATGCGAATCCTGGTCACCACGGGCCTGCCCGCGGTTGAGGTCCGCCGGCTCGGCGAAATGCTCCTGCATCACCTCCGCGGCATCGCGCAAGCGTTTGCGGAGACCAGGCAGGCGGCCAAGGCGACCGGCATGTCCGACGACGAGTGGTGGTACGCGCGTTCGTCGCAGCTCGACGAGCTCGCCCCGGACTTCGCCGAGCGCTTCCCGACGCTCACCCGGCTGGAAGCGGAGGGCGCGTACCGCGCGGCCGACGAAACCAAGCCCTACCTGGAACAACTCGCCCTTGAAACGTTCGAGACGGGCCTGCGGGTGGTGCTGGACGGGATCGAGAAAGCCGCCGAACAACCCTCCTTCTGACCCTAGCTTTGCGCACAACTGTCCGTAAGATGCGTAAACTGTGCAGCTTTGATCAGCACCCTGCACCTCAACGCTGAGGAGACGGCATGCGCCGAGCACGGTCGTTGGCACTACTCACAGCTTTGGTGTTCGCCCTGCTCCCTGTCCTGCCGGCGGGCGCGGCCACCATCGGCAACCTCACCGGGTTCACCGGATCCGGCGCCGCGTACACGGTCACCGCGGGCCAGGCCAAGGTTCGGGTGACCTTCGCCAGGGCGGACATCTTCCGGCTGTGGCTGGCCCCGACCGGCTCGTTCACCGACCCGGCCGCCGGCAAGCTGACCCCGAAGACCGACTTCGGGCCGGTCACCACGACGTCGACCGACGCGGGCACGTACTACAAGATCGCCACGAACGCGCTGACCCTGCGCGTGTACAAGACACCGCTGCGGTTCGAGCTGTACCGCGCGGACAACGCGACCGTGGTCTGGAAAGAGGCCAGCGGCTTGAGCTGGACCGGCTCGCAGGCGACGCAGCAGCTCACGCGCGGCACGGATGAGCAGTTCTACGGCACCGGCCTACGCCTGGGCGAGTGGGCGTTGCGGGACAAGAGCGTGCCGATCGCGATCGACAACAAGTGGCAGGAGAACACCAACGCCAGCCCGGCGCCGTTCTACCTGTCCACCGCCGGGTACGGCGTCATGCGCAACACGTGGGCGACCGGCCAGTACGACTTCATGTCCACTGTGTCCACCCGGCACAACGAGAACCGGTTCGACGCCTACTACTTCGTCGGCAACTCGCTCAAGGACGTGCTCGGCGGCTACACCGACGTGTCCGGAAAGCCGTTCCTGGCCCCGATCTGGGGACTGGAACTGGGCAACGCGGACTGCTTCAACGCGTCCAACCCGGACTACACCGGCGACCATAACCGGCAACGCCACCAGACCACGCCGGACGTGGCCGGCTACGCGACCGACGCCCGTGCCGCGGACATGCCGTCCGGTTGGTTCCTCCCCAACGACGGATACGGTTGCGGATACACGGACTTGCCAAACGTCGTGTCCAACCTGAAGGACCGCGGCTTCCACACCGGCCTCTGGACGCAGAAGTCGCTGTCCAACATCGCGTGGGAAGTGGGCACCGCGGGCACCCGGGCGGTGAAGACCGACGTGGCCTGGGTCGGCGGCGGCTACCAGACCGCGTTCGACGGCGTCCAGTCGGCGGTGAACGGCATCGAGGGCAACTCCGACGCACGGCGGTTCGTGTGGACGGTCGACGGCTGGTCCGGCACCCAACGAAACGCGGTCGTGTGGACCGGTGACACGCACGGCACGTGGGACGACATGCGGTGGACGGTGCCGGCGATCGCGGGCGCCGGGTTCTCCGGCCTGAACTACGCGTCCGGCGACGTGGACGGGATCTACGCGGGGTCGCCCCAGACCTATGTCCGTGACCTGCAATGGAAGTCGTTCACGCCGTCGTTCATGACCATGTCCGGCTGGGGCGCGACCAACCCACAGGCCGGCTACAACGACAAGCAGCCATGGCGGTTCGCCGAGCCGTATCTGTCTGTTAACCGCAAGTACCTCAAGCTGAAGATGCGGCTGACACCTTACTTCTACACGCTGGCCCGGAACGCGACGGACACCGGTGTGCCGACCGTGCGCGCCATGGCCTTGGAGTTCCAGAATGACGCGACCGCCCGCGGCAACGACACGTCCGGCCAGTTCATGGCGGGCGACTCGTTCTTGGTGGCGCCGGTCGTGTCGGACACGACCACCCGGGACCGGATCTACCTGCCCGCCGGCACCTGGACGGACTACTGGACGGGCCAGGTCCACCGCGGCCCCGGCTGGCTGGACGGCTACCACGCGCCGCTGGACACGTTGCCGCTCTTCGTCCGCGGCGGCTCGATCATCCCGATGTGGCCGCAGATGAACTACAGCGGCGAGAAGCCGGCCACCCCGATCACGTACGACATCTACCCGTCCGGCAACTCGACGTACTCGTTGTACGAGGACGACGGCCTCACCCGTGCGTACCAGAACGGCGCGTCCGCCCGGCAGAAGGTCGACGTCACCGCCCCTGCCAGCGGTGCCTCGGGCGACGTCCGGGTGAGCGTCGGCGCGCTGACCGGTTCCTACAACGGCGAACTCACCAGCCGCGGCTACGAGTTCTCCTTGCACACCAGCGCCCCGAACGCGGTCACCCTGGACGGCACGGCGTTGACACAGTACTCAAGCCAATCCGCCTTTGACGCCGCCACTTCCGGCTGGTTCTTCGACGGGAACACGCTGCACGCCAAGACAGGGACGAAGTCGACCGGCTTCACGTTGGTGGCCAGCGGTGTCAGTGTGCCGAACGGGTCGCCGGTGACCGGATCGCCGACCATCCCGAAGACCGGCTGGACAGTGTCCGCAGTGGACAGTCAGGAGACGTCGTCGGAGAACGGCGCCGCGGCCAACGCGATCGACGGCGACCCGGCGACCCTGTGGCACACCCAGTGGTCCGGCACCCCGGCGCCACTCCCCCACCAGATCACGATCGACACGCACGGCACGTACCCGGTCAACGGGCTCTCCTACCTGCCCAGGCAGGACGGCGGCACCAACGGCCGGATCGGCAGGTACGAGGTGTACGTCTCGGCGGACAACGTGAACTGGGGCCCGGCCGTGGCCACCGGCGAATGGGCCGACACAGTCACCGAGAAACGCGTGTCCTTCCCTGCCAAGACCGGTAGATACCTTCGGCTGCGAGCCTTGTCCGAAGCAGGCGACAGCGGCCCATGGACCTCGGCGGCTGAGATCGGCGCGACCCAGACCACGGGAGGAAGTTGACCATGCGAGGGTTCGCACAGGCGGGGGCTGACTATGCGGCGTCGTGATCTCCTCCGCGCGACCGCGGTGACGGCGGGTCTCGGGCTGCTGCCGGTCAACCTTCGGCAGGCGCTCGCGATGGCGGCGCCCGCCGGCGGGTTGGACGCGGTCGAGCACGTGGTGGTCCTGATGCAGGAGAACCGTTCCTTCGACCACTACTACGGCTCGCTGCGCGGTGTCCGTGGGTTCAACGACCCGACCGCGATCACCTTGCCCACCGGCAAGTCCGTGTTCTACCAACCGAACGGGACGAGCTATGTGCTGCCGTACCCGGTGAACGACCAGTTCATGGACGGCACCCCGCACGACTGGGGGAGCAGCCACGACGCGTGGGCGTCCGGTGCGATGAACAAGTGGTTCGATGCCAAGGGTGTGCGGACCATGACGCACATGCGACGGGACGCGCTGCCGTTCTACTACGCGCTCGCGGACGCGTTCACGTTGTGCGACGCGTACCACTGTTCGGAGCTCGGGCCGACGAACCCGAACCGGTACTACATGTTCACCGGGAAGATCGGGTACGAACCGGGCAGCACGACCGAGCGGGCGATCGGCAACAAGGGCTGGGACGACGCGAACCACCCCGGGTACACGTGGCCGACCTACGCCGAACGCCTCCAGTCCGCGGGTGTCGACTGGCGTGTCTACCAGGAGTGGGACAACTACGGCGACAACGCGTTGGAGTACTTCGTCCCGTACATGAACGCGGCCCGCAAGGCGCTCGCCAGCACAGGGCACGTCAAGACCCGTACGTTCTACGAGAAGCTACTGGCCGCCAGTCCGTCCACACAGGACAAGATGCTGGCCCAGCTCGCCCAGGGCGTCGCCACACTGTCGGCCAGTGAGCGCAGCCTGTACGACCGGGCCTTGCGCCGGGAACGTCCTGGCACTCTGGCCGAGGTGTTCAGGCGGGACGTGCTGGCCGACCGGCTGCCGGCGGTGACCTGGCTGGTCGCTGCCTACGAGGAGTGTGAGCACCCGTCCGCCGGGCCGAACAGCGGTGCCCAGCTGGTCAGCCGGATCCTGGACGGGCTGGCGGCCAACCCGGACGTCTGGAACAAGTCCGTGTTCCTGTTGAACTACGACGAGAACGACGGGTTCTTCGACCACATCCCGCCGCCCGCGCCGCCGGTGAACGCCGACCAGGGACAGTCCACAGTGGCCATCACGGACGAGATCTACCAGAACGTGCCGATCGGCCTCGGCACCCGGGTGCCGATGATGGTCGTGTCGCCGTGGAGCCGCGGCGGCAACGTCTGCTCCGAGGTGTTCGACCACACGTCGGTGATCCGCTTCCTGGAGCGGTGGACCGGGGTCAGGGAGCCGAACATCTCACCGTGGCGCCGGGCCGTCTGCGGCGACCTGACATCCACATTGGACTTCACCGGCGCGGGGACGTATCCGCCACTCCCCGCGCCGGTGGCCACCACCGGACCGCGCCCGACCCGTCCGGCGCCGCCCAGCAGCCAGACCTTCCCCGTGCAGGAGACCGGCACCCGACCGTCCCGGCCACTGCCGTACGTGCTGGCCGCGTCCGGCCGGGTCGCGCCGGACCGGTTCTGGATCGACTTCGCCAACACCGGCACCGCGGGCGCGCATTTCTACGTGTACGCGGGCACAGCCGTCCGCACGGACGGGCCGTGGCGGTACACGGTCGAAGCGGGCAAGAACGTGTCGGACTACTGGGCGGTCGGGACCCCGGCCGGCGCGTACGACCTGACCGTCCTCGGGCCCAACGGGTTCGTCCGGAAGTTCACCGGAAACCGGACCATTCCGGCCGGGAACGCGAACCCCGAGGTCACGCTGCGGTACGCGCCGACCGAGGACCGCGTCTACTTCAAGATCACCAACAGCGGCGGGCAGCCCGTCACGATCTCGGTCAAGCCGAACAACCGGTCCGGCGGGCCGTGGAGCTACCCCGTCGCGGCCGGCGCGTCCACCGAGGACTACGTCAGCACCTCGGGCACCGAGGGCTGGTACGACCTCACGGCGAGCACGACCGGCTTCAGCCGCCGCTTCGCCGGCCACATGGAGAACGGAAAGCAACGCGCCAGCGACCCGCGCATGGGCGCTGGCCCATCCCGGTAAGAAAACGGAGATCCCCTCGGGAGAACCTGCACTCCCGAGGGGATCTCCCAGTACGACCTAGCCGACGATCCGCTTGGCCCCGAAGAAGTCCTTGCCGCCCTTCTCGATCGGCGCGGACAGCACCGGAATGCCGTAGTCGGACGCGTGCACGATCATGTTGTTGCCGATGTACATCGCGACGTGGTGGATGGACGACGCGCTCCGGCCGTAGAACAGCAGGTCACCCGGTTGCAGGTCGGCTTTGGACACCGGCTTGCCGATCGTGAACTGCTCGCGGCTGGTGCGCGGGATCTTGACGCCGGCCTGCGCGTACGCCCACATCGTCAAGCCGGAACAGTCGAACACCGGCGGCCTGGACCCACCCAGCGAGTACGTGTCGCCACGCCGGCCCAGCGCCATCGTGACCGCCTTGCCGGCCGCCCCCGAGCCGGGCATGTAGATCGTGGTGTCCTCGGTGCCCTTCAGCAACGCGAGGTCGGCCGGGCTCAACTTCCCCAGCTGGGACTTCAGCTGCTGGATCTGGGCGTCCAGATCCTTGCGCTTGGCCGCGATGTCCTGGGCGAGCTGCTGGGCGGCGTCGCGGGCCTCGGTGGCCCGGCGGCCGGCGTCGGTCGCGTCCCGTTCCGCCTTGACGGCCGTGTCCACCGCGCCGGCCATCTCCTTCAACGCCTTGTTGTTGTCCGTGGACAGCACGTCCAGCGCGGTCGACCTGGCCAGGAAGTCCTCGGCCGAGGTGCCGGTCAGCAACGCGGACAGCTTGTCGAACCGGGCCCCGTGGAACGCCGCCTGGCTCAGCCGGTCGACCTGGTCGCGGAACTGGTCCTCGGTGGTCTGGGCGTCCGCTTTGGCCTTGTTCGCCGCGGCCAGGTCGGCGTTGGCCTTGTCGATGTCCGCCTGGCGGGCCGCCTTGTCCTCATTGGCCTTGAGGAAGTCGTCGTTGAGCTGCGCGGCCTGTGCGTTCAGGGCGCGGAACTGGGTCAACGCGTCCGACTCGGCGGGTTGGGCGACGGAAACCGGGGCCACACCGACGAACGCGACGGCGATCGCGGCGGCGAAAACCAGTGTCCGCCTGACTCGTTGCGACTTCACGTCGCGTACGTCTCCTTCTCTCATGCCGCCCCCGAACGGCGCCTGTGCTGAAGATCTCGGCAAGATTACGAGACGACACCGAGCGCGTCCAGCTTGGCATACAACAGAAATTTCCGAGCGCGCGCCATTAAACCAAACCCGCTTTCGACACGTACTACTACGTCCGCGCACGCTCTCGGAAGGACGCCAGGAAATATCGTGTGACCTGCGTCATGGGGTCTCGGCACGGCCGTCTCCCCGGCGTGACCATTCGCGAGCTTCCATTGGTGCGGGTGCGGGTCCTGTCCTCGGCGGTCCGGGACGCCGGCAAACCCCGCGTCCACGGGTACGTCTGGGCGAGCCGGCCGGACGCGCTGCGGGCGCGCCAGGACCTGCTCACCTGCTGGACGTACGAGCAGGGCTGGCTGCTGAGCAAGATCTTCACCGACGAGCGGCCCGGGTTCGGGCCGGGCATGTCCGCCCTGCTCAGAGCCATCCAAACCACGGACACGCACGCCGTGGTGATGTTCTCCGACGAAGGCGCCGCACGGGCGCTCGCCCGCCGGATCGACCGGTCCGGCACACCGTGCCTGATGCTGCCGTCCGATCTCGACTGTTTCCACTATTTCCACTGATAGGCGAAGTACGTGCCGAGAACGGCGATGGCCGCCGGCCCCAACTCCGGGTGCCGGCGGCGCATCTCGTCCCTGGCCATGGCGACCGCGCTGGCCAGGTCGTGGACGGTCCAGTCCACCGGTAGCGCGGTCACCTCGTCGGCGAGCGCGGTGACCTCCACCAGCGCGTCACCAGCGGCGACCGGGTCCCGCCGCCACCCACCGGGCAGGTAGGCGACGACGGCCGCGGTCAGCCTGTCATCCGTCGGCACGGTGGTAGGTGTTCAGCACGATGCCCGACGAGAACGTCTCGGACTTGACCAGCTTCAGTGTCTTGCGGGGAGTGCTGCCGAACGCGCGCAGCTTGCCGTCGCCCAGCACGATCGGGTGAACCATCAGCCGGTACTCGTCGATCAGGTCGTGCCCGGCCAGCAGGTCCAAGATCTGGCAGCTGCCGGCCAGCAGCAGGTCGCCGCCGGGCTGTTCCTTGAGCTTCGCGACCGCCTCGGGCACGTCCCCCTCGATCAGGGTCGCGTTCCAGGTCAGCTCGCTCAGCGTCCGCGAGGCGACATACTTGGGCATGCCGTTCATCTTCTCGCCGAACTCGCCGGTGTCGGTCATGGTCGGCCAGGCCTTGGCGAAGCCCTCATACGTCTTGCGGCCGAGCAGCAGGGCGTCCGCGGCCCGCAGTTCGGTGAACTTGAACTCGCCGGCCTCGGGCGAGAAGAACGGGATGGACCAGTGGCCCGGCTCGTCCATGAAACCGTCAAGGGACACGTACTCGGTGGCGACGAGCTTCATCTCTGGTTCCTCCTGGGTCGTCAGTCGCGATCTTCACTGACGCGTCGACCTACGGCGATTCGGATCGACAATTCCCGATGTGACCTAGATCACACGAGTATTGGATAGAATGGCAGGACCCGAAACAGAAGGGGCTCCTCATGCCGGAACCCATCCTGGTCTCGATCGCGGCAGCGCTGGCCACCAAGGGCGTGCAGTCCCTCTACGACCTGGTCCGACGGAAGTTCGCGGACCGCAGGGAGGCCAACGCTGCCCTGGCGGCCGCGCAGGGCGCGGCTCCGGACTCGGCCGAAGTGATCGACCTCGCCGACCACCTGGCGAGCGCCTCGGCCGAGGACCCGACGTTCGCCGAGGCGCTGCACCGGGAATGGCAGTCCCTGTCCGTGCAGCATGTCGAGAACGGCTCGGTGGCCAACGAGGTCACCGTCACCGGCAACGTGGGCAACGTCATCCAGGCGACGAATATTCAGGGAGGACTCACCCTCCACCAGCACTACTAGGCACGCGGACACCCGCGAACTGGATCGCCTGGGCCACCAGCCGGCCTTTGCTGTCCCACGCCATCGCGGTCTCGTCGAGCCGGTTGCCGGTGAGGTCGTTGGCGTGCATGTGCACCTTCACCGGGCCGGGCGCGGGCAGCCGGCGGATGTACGCGGTCATCTGCAGCGTCGGCACCCAGCCGGCCAGGCCGAGGTCGAACGTGACCGGCGGCACCGGGTCCAGCGCCACGAGCAGGCTCACCGGATCCCAGTCGCTGCCGTCGGCGAGCCGGTGGTAGCCGGCGGTCACCCCCCGGTTCGTCGGCCGGCCCACGGCGAAGCCGGCCGACGCGGGCTCCATCCGGGTCTCCTCGACCTCCATCAGGGGGATCCGGAACCCGCCCCCGGGGACCTCGGCCGGCACCCGGACGCACTCGTGCTCGTCCGGCAGGGTGATCGGCTCCACGCTGGTCCACCACGGGTCGTCCGCGGTGAGCACGCCCTGGGTGACCAGGGCGGCCACTCGGACCTTGCCGTCCTGGACGAGATCGGCGCGCAACTGGGTCTGGCTGCCGCCGACGTTGAGCACCTCGACCCGGACCGTCGCCGGGCCACCCACCGGCGCGGCCGGGAAGGACCCGCTGATCGCGGTGAGATGCGGATGCTGGGCGACCTCGCCGGCCGCGCGGGCGACGACCGCGAGGAGGTAGCCGCCGTGCAACTTGTCCGCGACGGCCCACTGGGCGTCCAGAGTCACGCCGAACTCGCCCGGCCCGGTCGGGGTCACGGCCGTTGCTTCGCTGAAGATCCCCATGCGACCAGGCTGACAGCCGGAACTAGCCAGTGTCAAGTTGACTCCGCTGGACACTGGACGGATGGACGGGCGCATCCGGCGCGACGTGCGAGTGGAGGGTGTGGTCCAAGGGGTCGGGTTCCGCCCCTTCGTGCACTCCCTCGCCACCCGGCTCGGCCTGACCGGCCGGGTGGGCAACGACGTCAACGGCGTCTTCGTCGAGATCGAGGGGCCGGCGGCGTCGGTGACGTCGTTTCTGACCGCGCTGGAGCGGGACGCCCCACCCTTGGCCTCGATCTCCCAGGTCACCGTGACAGCCGGCGAGCCGCGCGGCGCCGACGAGTTCGCCATCGTCGCCAGCTCGGGCGGCGGCCCGCGCCGGACACTTGTGTCCGCGGACACCGCCACGTGCGCGGACTGCCTGCGGGAGATGGGCACGCCCACTGACCGGCGGTTCATGTACCCGTTCATCAACTGCACGAACTGCGGTCCGCGCTTCACGATCGTGCGGGACGTGCCCTACGACCGTCCCTTCACGACAATGTCCGGGTTCGAGATGTGCTCCTTGTGTTCCGCGGAGTACCACGACCCCACGGACCGTCGTTTCCACGCGCAGCCAACGTGCTGCCCCACCTGCGGGCCTCAGTTGAGGCTGTTGTCGGCGGCCGGCTCGCCACTGGCCGGCGATCCGATCGGTGAAACCGCGGCACTGCTGCACGCGGGCCGGATCGTGGCCATCAAAGGCCTCGGTGGATACCACTTGGCGAGTATCCCTTCGGAGGCTTCGGTGCTTCGGCAACGGAAACATCGGGAGGACAAGCCGTTCGCCCTGATGGTGTCCGATGTGGATGTCGCGGATCGACTGTGCGTTGTGGACTCGACCGGTCGCGAACTGCTGACTTCACGTGTCCGGCCGATCGTGCTGTTGCCGTCACGTGGCGTGGTCGCTCCCGGGGTCGCCCCGGGGAACAGGCAGCTCGGCCTGATGCTGCCGTACACACCGTTGCACCACCTCCTGCTCGACGCCGTCGGCGGGCCGATCGTGCTCACCAGCGGGAACGTGTCGGACGAGCCGATCGCTTTCGTGGACACGGAGGCGTTCACCAGGCTGCACGGTATCGCCGACGCCTTCCTGACCCATGACCGAGCGATCCACATGCGCACGGACGACTCCGTGGTACGCCCCGGAACGGTCCTGCGGCGGTCGCGCGGTTACGTGCCGGAACCCATCGCGTTGTCCTGGAACATCCCCCGCCCGGTGTTGGCATGCGGAGCCGAGCTGAAGAACACCTTCTGCCTGGCCCGCGACCGGCACGCGTTCGTGTCGCACCACATCGGAGACCTGGAGAACTACGAGACACTGCGCTCCTTCGTGGACGGTATCGAGCACTTCTCCCGCCTGTTCGACATCACGCCGGAAGTCGTCGCGCACGACCTACACCCGGAGTACCTGTCCACCAAGCACGCCATCGAACTGTCCGATGTAGACATTGTCGGAGTACAGCACCACCACGCCCACATAGCGTCCTGCCTCGCGGACAACAACGACCCAGGGCCGGTCATCGGTGTCGCCTTCGACGGCACAGGTTACGGCACGGACGGCACGATCTGGGGTGGTGAGTTCCTCCTGGCGGACCTGACCGGCTTCACCAGGGTCGCTCACCTGGCGCCCGTGCCGATGCCCGGCGGGACGGCGGCGATCAGGCAGCCCTGGCGGATGGCAGCGGCCTACCTGGACGCGGCTGGCGAACCCCGCCCGGAGTGGGCCACGATCGTCGCCCTCGCCCACAGTGGACTGAACTCCCCGAAAACCTCCAGCGCCGGCCGTTTGTTCGACGCGGTCGCGGCGCTGCTAGGGATCAGGGACACGGTCAACTACGAAGGCCAGGCAGCGATAGAGCTGGAACAACGCGCCGACCCTGGCGAGCGGGGCAGCTACCCGGCGTCCATCGAGGACGGGGTTGTGTACGGTGTAGACCTGATCCGGGGAGTGACCTCGGACCTCCGAAAAGGACTGTCTCCAGCGACGATAGCCGGCCGGTTCCACAACGGAGTGGCCGACATGATCGTCCGCACCTGCCTGCGGTTGAGCGAGGAACACGGCCTGACCAAGGTCGCCCTCTCCGGCGGGGTGTTCCAAAACCTGCTGCTGCTGAACCGAACCACTGACCAACTGACCGCACACGGGCTCGAAGTCCTGACCCACCACCGAGTTCCCACCAACGACGGCGGAATCAGCCTGGGCCAGGCGGTGATCGCCGCCGCCCAGCGCTAGGCGCGGACCGGGCCGACCAGGCGCTGCTCGGCACTCCCTGGCGGTCCGGGGACTGGTCCGCGAACTGCGGAGCCCCGGCGGCCAGGGGCAACCGCCGGGACCGACCGCGGACACTACGCGGCGGGGCGAACGTTCGTTCCGGTCATCTCGCTGGCCTTGCGGGTGATCATGTCGGTCACTTCACCGATCATCGCGCCGGCGCCGCCGCTCATCACCTGGCGGACCGCGGACCCGGCCATCGAGGCGCCGGTCCTGATCAGTTGGTGGACTTCGGGATTCGTGCTGACCGCGTCCCAGGATTCCTTGAGTTTCGCGATGCCGTCGCGGCCGTACTGGGTTCCGACGAAGAAGCCTACTGCGAAGCCGATCAGGGTCTCCATGTCACATCTCGCGGATCTCTAGGTAGCGCTTGATGTCCGGCAGCGACTGCACGACCGCTGCCACCAGCATCGCCAGGACCACCGCCCGGACCAGTCGGACCAGCATGTCTCACTCCTTCGTCGTCAGCAACGCGTCAAGCGTGCTCTCCCATGTGGGCAGTGCGTTGCGGGTCTTGAACTCACGCAGGGCGTCCAAGGTCTCCCGGTGGATGGGGAGCCAGGCGCTGTTCGGGAAGTGGATGTCCATGGTCTCACGCCACACCTTCAGCGGCAGCGGGTAGGCGCTTTCCTTGCTCCACGGCACTTGTTCCACGCGCATGCTGCCGTCGGTCACCACGAACACCGTGCCGCTGAACAACAACAGCATCGGTATCACGCCGTCTTCCAGACCGTCGAAGTACTTCGTCGTCGCTATCTCCATGTCGTAGGTCACCGGCAGCGGCAGATCCACTTCGGTGCCGCCGGTGAAGCCGGCGACCATCACCGACAAGTTGGCCAGCTGCAACGGTTTCAGCGTGTCGGCCCAGCGGTCCTGGGAGCCGAACAGGTCGTGCAGCCGGTCGGCCTCGGCGGCCGAGTAACGGCGTCGGTTGGGTTCGATCCGGATCTGGCATCGCAGTGCGATGGCGTCCACGCGGCCCACGGACGTGATCCGCAGCCGCAGGGTCATGGTCGGGGCGACGGCGTACCGTTCCGCGCGTGCCCCGACGCAGTCGAAGTCCAGCTCGGCCATGTCAGGCACCCGCCCGGGACCGGACGTCCGCGAAGAACTCCGAGATGCGGTCGGTGGCCTCCTGGCCGCCGTCAAAGCCCTTCCAGTACATCCGGACCGTCCCGACGAGCTGGTAACAGGCGTCGATCGGGACCAGGTAGCACTCCACGGCCTGGTCGGACGCCCGCACCAGGATCGCCTCCACCTCCGGCCGGGCCGAAGCCACTGTCGGGTGCGCGGCGGCCAGCGCGGCCCAGGCGTCCAGGTCCAACAGGCACTCGGTGGCGCCGGCCGGACTGGGATAGAACGCGGCCAGGCCGGAGTCGCTGCGCAGGAAGAACACCGTACTGACCGGGATGCCCAGGCCCTGCCATTCCGCCAGGGTGATCGACACCGGCACGTACCGGTCCGGAACAGCCCGGTACTTCCCGCTGTCGTCCCGGGTGAACAGGAGATAACAGGGCCGGCAGGCGCACATGATCGAGCGGTGTTCGACGTCGGCGACGTGCCCGTGTTCCGGAGACACGTCGGCGCCGCACATCTCACACTTCTCGACCGGCGCGGCAACCGGTGGCGCCGCGCCCACGAACCGCCGCAACGCACTCACGACGGCACCGCCACCCGGACACCCTGACTGTCCGAAAGCAACGGCAACGGCTCAAGGTGCTGAGCCGGATCGTCCACGCCACGGCCCGCGTTCCGTACGTCGAACCGCGTGCCACAGGTGGGACACGCCAGCACGGCGTCCACGATCGAAACAGTCCCTAGTGGACTCCCGCAGACGCACATGTCCTTGTACGCGTACAGCGTTCCGCGCACGGAACACAGAACCACTTGCACCCCGTCGACTGTGACCGCCTTGGCCCGCCCGTTCGGCGGGCCGACGTCCACGGCGTTCCAGGACGGCGGCGGCCCCATCCCGATCTGCAACAGCTCGGGCGACGCGGTCACGCCGGCCACGGCCACGCCGGCGATGTCCGGCGCCGCGGCCATGATCGCCGACTCGATGGCCATCTTCACGGTGACCGTCGACGACGGGCACCCCTGGCAGTTGCCCTGCAGCCGCAGCTGGGCCATCCCGTCCTCGGAGACGCCCAGGTAGTCGACCCCACCGGCGTGCGAGCCCAGATACGGCCGCACCTGGTCGAGCGCCCGCTGGATCCGGGTGTCCACGTCCACCGGATGCAGGTCGTGCAGCAACAGGAGGCTTTCCACCAACGGGTCCGCCACCAGGTCCGCCACCACGGGTGAGTCGCCCAGCAGGGCCATGATCCGGGTCAGCCCATCGCCGTACATGGTGACGAGCAGCCGGACCAGCTCCTCCGCGGTCTCCTTGTCCCGGCCGGGCCGGAGGCCGCCGAGGAGCTGTTCGACGCGTTCACCCACGCCCCTCGCGTCCGACATGTCAGCAGTACTCGGCGTTGAAAGCGTGCGGGGTGTGCACCTTCTTGAGCACCTTCCCGGTGCCGAGGGACATGTGGACGCCACACGGCAGGCACGGATCGAAGCTGCGGACCGCGCGCATGATGTCGATGCCCTTGAAGTTCTCCGGCGGGTTCTCCTCGAAGATCGGCGTGTTCTGCACCGCGTCCTCGTACGGGCCCGGTGTGCCGTAGGTGTCACGGACACTGCCGTTCCACGGCGTCGGCGGATACGGGTGGTAGTTGGCGATCTTGCCGCCGCGAATCACCATGTGGTGCGACAGCACGCCGCGGACCGCCTCGGTGAAGCCGACGCTCACCGACTCGTCCGGCACCTTGAACTGCTCCCACGTCTTGGTGTGGCCGCTACGGATCTCGTCGAGCGCCTTCTGGACGAAGTGCAGCGCCAGACCTGCCGAGTATGCCTGGAAGTACGTCCGCGCGCGGTTGCGTTCCAAGGCGTTACTCCACTGTGGAATCTTCCACTCGAAGGTGACCTCGGGCTTCAACGCGGTGCGCGGCAGGTTGATCAGCACGCTGTGGCCGGTCGACTTGACGTGCGGGGTGTCCACCAGGCCGGCGAGCGCGGTCGCCCAGAGCCGCGCGATCGGGCCGCCACCGGTGTCCAGCGGCAGGAAGTCCTTGCCGTCGAACCAGCGCGGCGCCATCGTCCACGAGTACTTGTCGTCGAAGTCGCGCTTGGCCGGGCGCGGGATGGTGTGCTGGTTCCACGGGTGCCTGCGGTCCACCGGGTTGCCCAGCGGGTCGCGGGACACGAACATCTCCTGGTCCTCCCAGTCCTCGTAGAACGAGTGCCCGAGGAGGATCCGGATGCCCAGGTTGATGTCGACCAGGCTGGTGGTGACCAGCTTGCCGTCCACCACCACACCGGGGGTGACGAACATCTTGCGACCCCACGACTCCATGTTCTGGTAGGTGAAGTCGCAGTGCTCCGGGTCGTTGAGCGAACCCCAGCAGCCCAACAGGATCCGCCGCTGTCCGACCTTCTCGTAGCCGGGCAGGGCTTCGTAGAAGAAGTCGAACAGGTCGTCGTGCATGGGCACGACCCGCTTCATGAACTCCACGTACCGCATCAACCTGGTGAGGTAGTCGGTGAACAGCTGCACGGTCGCGACCGTCCCGACCCCACCGGGGTACAAAGTGGACGGATGGACGTGCCTGCCCTCCATCAGGCAGAACATCTCCCGGGTGTACCGGCTGACCTGCAGGGCCTCCCGGTAGAACTCGCCCTCCAACGGGTTGAGCGAGCGCATGATGTCACCGATGGTCCGGTAGCCGTGGTCGCCGGCGTGCGGCGACTCGGTCCGGTTGGCGAGCTCAAGGACACCGGGGTTGGTCTCGGCGACCATCCGCTCGCAGTAGTCCACGCCGACCAGGTTCTCCTGGAAGATGTTGTGGTCGAACATGTACTCGGCGGCCTCGCCGAGGTTGATGATCCACTCGCCGAGGTGCGGCGGGCGCACCCCGTAGGCCATGTTCTGGTTGTACACCGAGCAGGTCGCGTGGTTGTCGCCGCAGATGCCGCAGATCCGGCTGGTGATGAAGTGCGCGTCGCGCGGGTCCTTGCCCTTCATGAAGATGCTGTAGCCGCGGAAGATCGAGGAGGTGCTGTGGCACTCGACGACTTCCTTGGCGGCGAAGTCGATCTTCGTGTAGATGCCGAGGCTGCCGACGATCCGGGTGACCGGGTCCCACGCCATCTCGGTGAGTTCGCGACCCTCGGTGTCGGCCGACTTCTGGCGTTTGGTGCTGGTCATCGTGTCCTCACCGGCTCCTCACCAATCGCTCTTGTATCCGGTCAGCAGCTTGGTGCCCTTCTGCCGCCACTTCGGCTCCTCGTCCACGGTCTTCATCGTGAAACCGCGCAACGCACGGATCACCGTGCCGTACATGCTGCTCGCCGCGGCCGACACCTTGGCGCCCGGCGGTTCGTCCATGAACGGCATGAACTTGTCCGGGAAGCCGGGCATGGTGCACGCGATGCAGATGCCGCCGACGTTCGGGCAGCCGCCGACCCCGTTGATCCAGCCGCGCTTGGGCACGTTGCACTTGACCACCGGACCCCAGCAGCCCAGTTTCACCAGGCACTTCGGCGATCCGTACTCCTTGGCGAACTCGCCCTGCTCGTAGTAGCCGGCCCGGTCGCATCCCTCGTGGACGGTCGCGCCGAACAGCCACTGTGGACGCAACGCCTCGTCCAGCGGGATCATCGGCGCCTGTCCGGCGGCCTGGTACAACAGGTACAGGATGGTCTCGGACAGGTTGTCCGGGTGGATCGGGCAGCCCGGCACGCACACGATCGGGATGCCGGCCTTGGACCGCCAGTCCCAGCCGAGGTAGTCGGGCACGCCCATGGCGCCGGTCGGGTTGCCGGCCATCGCGTGGATTCCGCCGTAGGTCGCGCACGTGCCGACCGCGAGCACGACCAAAGCCTTGGGCGCCAACCGGTCCAGCCACTCGCTGGTGGTCATCGGCTGGCCGGTCGCCGGGTTGTTGCCGAACCCGCACCAGTAGCCCTCGGACTTGATCTCCTCGTTCGGGATCGACCCCTCCACCACCAGGACGAACGGGTCCAGCTCACCGCGGTCGGCCTTGTGCCACCACTCGATGAAGTTGTCGGCGCCGGTCTCCGGGCCGCACTCGAAGTCGATCAGCGGCCAGTGCACCGCGATCTTGGGCAGCCCCGGCAGCGCGCCGAGCACGATCTCCTCGATGCTCGGCTGGGTGGCCGCGGTGAGCGCGACCGAGTCGCCGTCGCATCCCAGGCCGCCGTTCATCCACAGGATATGAACCACAGGTTCTTCGGTGTCGCTGCTCATCGTGACCTCTCGCAGAAGTGGATTCGCCGGTCACAGGCATCACTGGACAAAGACGTTAGCCCTGGCCCGAGCGGGCGGCAAGACATATCCTTGGATTGCTTGAGAGGGGTGCTGACGTTGACCGAACCCACTGGAGCGGCCCCGAACGAGCCGGTCGAAGTCCTCCCTCTGGTCGTTATTTCCAAGATTTTTCCGGCCCGTCCTTCGTCGATTCCGGAAATCCGGGAATTCGTCCGAAGCAGTTTGGCAGATTCGCCGCTCACCGAAGAGGGAAACCGCGAGGTGACCCAGACGGTGTTCCGGGCGCTGCTCACCGCGGCGGGCCCGGTCGGCACCATCCAGATCTCGTTCCGGATCTTCCCCGAGCACGTGGAGATCGACGTGCTGCACTCGCACTCCGGCGTGCCAGGAGATCCGCCGGTGCGGGACGCCGCGGGTGGCACGTTCGCCGCGTGGATGGGCGAGGTCCTCAAGCGGGAAGGGCTCACCCAGCAGGACGTGGCCAAGCAGCTCGGTGTGTCGGTGCGGACAGTCAGCCGGTGGGTCGGCGGCGAGACCGAGCCGCGGATGCGCGATCTTCGCCGGCTGCAGGAGCGGTTCGGCGACTTGCCACTTTCCTGAACGCGGCCCTACCGTGCCGGCATGGCGACAACAGTGCGGATCGGACCGGACAACGGCCGTCTGCTGCTCCGGACCGGACGAAAAGGCCTTGCCGCGCCAGCGGGTCACGACCTGACCATTGAGATCACCCGATGGTCGGGTGAACTGGTGTTGGCCGATGACGTCGCCGCGAGCACGGTGACGATCACCGCCGAGACCGGGTCATTGCGGGTGATCGAGGGCAAGGGCGGTGCCATCGCACTGTCCGAACGCGACAAACGAGAGATCGCGGCGACGACCCGGCGGCTGCTCGACAGCGACCACCAACCCGAAGCACGGTTCACGTCCGACAAGATCACCAGAACCGACGGCGACGGCACTGTGGCGGGCACGCTCACCCTCCTCGGCCAAGATCGTCCGTTCCAGATGCGGGTGAGCCAACCGGGTGAAAATCGGTTCCTCGGCACTGGCACGGTGATCCAGTCGGACTACGGGATCAAGCCGTACACGGCCATGCTCGGCGCGTTGAAACTGGCCGACCCGGTGGTAGTCGAGGCCGTGATCGACTTGTCCGGGGCCGGTCGATGAAGTTCCTCGTGCTGTGGCGGATGGAACTGTCCCTGTTGTCCGGTGAGATGGCCGCGGCGGTCGCCCGGATGCCCAAGTACGCAGGGCCTTTGGAACGCAACGGCAAGGTCGTCGCGCGCTACCATCTCGTCGGCCAGCACGGTGGCGCGTGGATCTACGAGGTGGCGTCCAACGAGGAGCTGGAGCGGCTGCTCGCGATGTCCCCGGTGTACAACTTCGCGCGCTACGAGATCCATCCGCTCGCCGAGATGCCGGATCCGTTGAATCCGTGAATCCGTCAGTTCAGTGTTTGACGCACAGCGGGCATCGGCGGACACTTGTGTCGTTCCTCGGCGGACAGAGGTGTCCGGATGACAGTTCCGAACCTGAACCCCGCACGCGAACGCCACTGGGTGTGCGCGCAAAGGATTCGTGAACGTCGGTTGGCGCTGGGCCTGACCCAGCGCGAGGTCGTCGCACGGTTGGAACGCCGGGGCAACCGGATCACCAACCGCGGGCTGAGCGCGATGGAGAACGGGCGCGGGCTGGACCTCGGGCTGCTGCCCGAACTGGCCGAGGTACTCCGCTGCACGGTGACGTACCTGCTCGGCCTGACCGCGGACCCGGCGTCCTGGCACCCCGCCAGCACACCACAGGTGCCGTCACCGGTACCGATCCAGAACAACGGGTCGGGGATCCTCGGCCCTGGCGTACCCGACGGGTTCGCCGCCCCCGGGCGGACCCGCAGGCGCTGACCAGATTGATCTACAAAGGACTGCCACCACCACAAGGACTGACAACCGAAGAAGGTGTAGGACGTGACGAGGGTGTCACCGTCCGGGAGAGTTCGCGACCTGTTGGAGCGCCGGACCGCTCCGCTGTCAGATCTGGCCGCCCACGCGACTGACGTCGCCAGAACCTGCCACGCCATGGCCGTCCGGTTCCACCGCGGCGGCAAGCTCGTCGTGTTCGGCAACGGCGGGCCGAGTACCGACGCGCAGCACGTCGCCGTGGAGTTCGTGCACCCGGTGATCGTGGGCAAGCGCGCGCTGCCGGCGATCTCGCTGACCGCGGACGTGGCGACGCTGACCGGCGTGGCCAACCGGGTCGGCATGGCTGAGACGTTCGCCCACCAGATCCGGTTCCTCGCCGAACCGGCCGACATCGCCATGGGCCTGTCCACCGACGGTGACTGCGCGAACGTCCTTCGTGGCCTGGAAGAAGCGCAGGAGCTCGGCATGCTGTGCGTGGCGCTCGTGGGCGGTGACGGCGGCCAGATCGTCGAGAGCGGGGTCGCCGACCATGTGCTCGTGGCCGCGTCGACGGATCCACGTGTGGTCAAAGAGGTCCACGTGACGATGTATCACATCCTCTGGGAGTTGGTGCACGTGTTCTTCGAGTCACCAGGGGTGATCACGTGAACGAGTGCCATGACGACGTGTGCATCACGTGTTCGGACACTGCTGTCCAGGTGACCGTGGTACGGCTGCTCGACGACGAGATGGCCGTTGTGGACACCGGGAGCGGTGCCGGTTCCGAGGAAGAGGTCAGTGTCGCGCTGGTCTCGGCGAAGGTCGGCGACACCGTCCTGGTGCACGCCAGCGAGGCGATCGCGGTCGTGGGTGATCAGCCGTGACCGGGCAGCCGGCCGAGGACGTCCAGTCGCTGTACCCGTTCCTGTACGCTGACTCGTCCAATGTGGACGCTGTACTCGAACAGGTCAGGCAGTCGACCGTGGCCAAGGCCCGGGAGATCGTCGAGCTGCGCGAGCAGGTGATGGTCCGGGACGGCGAGAAACTGCTGGCGTGCGCGGCCGAGATGGCGTCGCGGTTCCAACGCGGCGGGCGGCTGCTGGCGTTCGGCAACGGCGGCAGCTCCACCGACTCGCAGGACCTGGCCAGCCTGTTCCTCAGCCCGGTTGACGCCCGGCCGCTGCCTGCGTTCAGCCTGACCAACGACATCGCGGTGATCACCGCGCTGAGCAACGACGTTGGGTTCGACGTGGTGTTCGCCCGGCAGATCGCGGCCTTCGGGCGGGCCACGGACATCGCCGTCGGCCTGTCCACCAGTGGGAACTCGACGAACCTGCTGCGGGCGTTCGACGAGGCCAGCCGGCTCGGCATGGCATGCGTCGGGATCGCCGGCTACGACGGCGGGAAGATGGCCGAGCTGGACAGCATCGACTACCTGTTCGTGGTGCCTTCCCCGTCCGTGCACCGGATCCAGGAGGCGCAGACCACCTTGTACCACGCGTTGTGGGAGCTGACGCTCTTGGCGATGGACGAGTTATGACCACAGCGATGGACCAGGCGAGAGCGGTCGCCGACGCGATCCTCTACGAGGGCTACCTGTTGTATCCGTACCGTGCGTCGGCGGCGAAGAACAAGATCCGGTGGCAGTGGGGTGTACTCATGCCACCCGCGTTCGCCGCCGGCGGCACCGGCGAACGGTCCAAGTCGCGGTGCGAACTGCTGGCCGAACCCGCGGACGACGCGACCCTGCACGTCCGGCTCAGGTTCCTCCAGCTGCAGGCCCGGGTCGTGGAGCTCGCGTCGCCGATCGGCTACGAGCCGGTGGCGTCGGTGACGATCGGTGGCACCGAGTACACGACCTTCGAAGAGGCCGTCGAACGCGAGATCGATGCCGTCGTGCCGTTCGCGGACCTGGTGCCGGAAACTCGCGCCATTCCGTTCACTGTGGACGGTGGTGAGGACCTGAAGCCGCTGGCCAGGGCGCGACTGGCCCGCCGCCGGGATCCGCTGCGTGGCGAGATCCTGCTGTCGGCGGCGCCGCTGGTCGGGCCGTTCGGCGGGTACCGGATCAGCGTGGAGGTGGTCAACAAGTCCACCACCCGTGGCACAACCCGCGAAGCGGCCCTGAACCGCGCGCTGATCTCCGCACACACGCTGCTTTCGTTGTCCGGTGGCACATTCCTGTCCCAGACCGACCCGCCCGAATGGGCCTCGGTGGCCACCAAACAGTGCCGCAACGACGGCACATGGCCGATCCTTGTCGGTGACCGTGGCACGGTCCTGTGCTCGCCGATCATCCTGGCCGACTTCCCGACCATCGCCCCGGAGAGTGCCGGAAACCTGTACGACGGCACGGAGATCGACGAGATCCTCACGCTGCGCACGATGACGCTCACCGACGCCGAGAAACGTGAGGCGAGGGCGACGGACGCACGGGCGGCCGAGATTATCGACCGGGTCGATCACCTGCCGCCGGAGTTGATCGAGCGCCTGCACGGCACGATCCGTTACCTGCGTGACGTGTCCGAACCGGCGAAGCCGTGGTGGGACCCGGGCGCGGACTCGTCGGTGTCACCCGAGACTGACAGCGTCACGGTCGACGGCGTGCCGGTGGCCAAGGGCAGCCGCGTGCGGTTGAAGCCGGGCAAACGGGCGGACGCGCACGACATGTTCCTCGCCGGACGGGTCGCTGTCGTGCAGGCGGTGTTCCTGGACGTGGACGACGGGCGACACCTGGCCGTGACCCTGGAGGACGACCTGGGCGCCGAGTTGTACGCGGCACACGGCCGGTACCGCTACTTCGCCCCCGAAGAGGTCGAGCCGTTGTGAAGATCTTGGTGGCAGGCATCGGAAACGTCTTCCTCGGAGACGACGGGTTCGGCGTCGAGGTGGCCCGCCGGCTGTGCCGGACGGCTGTCCCGGACGGTGTCCGGGTGGCCGACTATGGCATCCGCGGCATGCACCTCGCCCACGACCTGGCCAACAGCGGGTACGACCTGACCATCATGATCGACAGCGTCGACACCGGCGACCCGGCGGGCACGGTCTGTGTGATCGAACTGGATCCCGCCGGGGCGCCGTCCGCCGAACTGCTGGACGCCCACGGCATGCAGCCGGACGTCGTACTCGGCCTGGTCCGGTTGTTGGGCGCGACGCCGGGCCGGGTGCTGCTGGTGGGGTGCTGCCCGGCGTCGCTCGACCACCGCATCGGGCTGAGCCCGGCGGTATCCGTGGCCGTCGACACCGCGGCCGACGAGGTTGTCGCACTAGTGCGCGAGGAGTTGTCATGTGCCTGGGCATCCCCGGCGAAGTGATCGAGATCCTGTCCGACCGGCCGGACCTGGCCCGGGTGGACGTGAGCGGGGTGAAGCGGGCGATCAACATCGGCCTGCTCGATGAGGGCGAGGTCAAGCCGGGTGACTGGGTGCTCATCCACGTCGGCTTCGCCCTGTCCAAAATAGACGAAGACGAGGCCAGGGCGGCGATGGAGTTCCTCGAAGGCATCGGCAAGGCGTACGAGGACGAGATAGCGGCGCTCCGCGAGTCACAGATCCTGTAGGAGACACTCATGCGTTTCGTCGACGAGTACCGGGACGCCTCCCAGGCGCGGGCGCTGGCCGCCAAGATCGCCGGCCTGTGCGAGCCGGGACGCGAGTACAAGTTCATGGAGGTGTGCGGCGGACACACGCACACGATCTACAAGCACGGCCTGGAGGACTACCTCCCGGAGAGCATCACCCTGGTGCACGGCCCCGGGTGTCCGGTGTGCGTGATCCCGATGGGCCGGATCGACGACGCCATCCACATCGCCCGCCAGCCCGGCGTGCTGATGACGTCGTTCGGCGACATGATGCGGGTCCCGGGCAGCGACGGGAACTTCTTCGACTCCAACGCGGAGGGCACCAACATCCGGATGGTGTACTCGCCGCTGGACTCGTTGAAGATCGCCCGGCAGAACCCGGACCAGCAAGTGGTCTTCATGGCCATCGGCTTCGAGACCACGGCGCCGTCGACCGCGATGACCGTGCTGCGCGCGGCCAAGGAAGGCATCGAGAACTTCTCCGTGTTCTGCAACCACATCACGATCATCCCGGCGATCAAGGCCATTCTGGACTCCCCCGACCTGCGGCTGGACGGGTTCATCGGCCCGGGGCACGTGTCCACGGTGATCGGTTGCCGGCCGTACGAGTTCATCGCCCGTGACTACGGTAAACCCATTGTCGTGGCCGGGTTCGAGCCGCTGGACATCCTCCAGTCGATCTACATGCTGATGGTCCAGCTGCATGACGGACGGTCCGAAGTGGAGAACCAGTACTCGCGGGTCGTGCCGTGGGAGGGCAACCTCACCGCGCTGCGGGCGATCGCGGAGACCATGGAGCTGCGGCCGTACTTCGAATGGCGCGGGCTCGGCTTCATCTCGCACTCGGCGCTTCAGGTCCGGTCGAAGTACGCGCGGTTCGACGCCGAGCTGCAGTACAACGTGCCCGGCGTGCGCGTGGCCGACCCGAAGGCCTGCCAGTGCGGCGAGGTGCTGAAAGGTGTGCTGAAACCCTGGGAGTGCAAGGTGTTCGGCACCGCGTGCACCCCGGAGACGCCGATCGGCACGTGCATGGTGTCGCCCGAGGGCGCGTGCGCCGCCTACTACAACTTCGGGCGGTTCACCCGCACGAGGGTGCGGGAGGCGAGCATCTCATGACCATGTCCACCCGGGAACAGGAGGTTCTCGACCGGATCGAACGGGTCCGCAAGCGCCGGCCGAAGGTGAAGGAGGAGCGGATCACCCTCGCGCACGGCTCCGGCGGCAAGGCCACCCAGACGTTGATCGAGGCGGTATTCCTGGACGCCTTCAGCAATCCGATGCTGGACAGGCTGGAGGACGCGGCGGAACTCTCGGTCAACGAGACCCGGCTGGCTCTGACCACCGACTCGTTCGTTGTCTCCCCGTTGTTCTTCCCCGGCGGCAACATCGGGGATCTCGCGGTCAACGGGACGGTCAACGATCTCGCTGTCTCCGGCGCCAAACCGCTGTACCTGACCGCGGGTTTCATTCTGGAGGAAGGGTTCCCGGTCGCGGACCTGATCCGGATCGTCGCCTCGATGAAGGCTGCGGCCGACGCGGCCGGGGTGTCGATCGTGACCGGTGACACCAAGGTCGTCCAGCGCGGCAAGGCCGACGGCTGTTACATCAACACCGCCGGCGTCGGTGTCGTCCGCTGTCCTGGGCGACTTGGCGCGGCCACGGTCCAGCCCGGAGACGCCGTCCTGGTCTCCGGGTCGATCGGCGACCACGGCGTCACGGTCATGCTGGCCCGTGGCGAACTCGACATCGAGGCGGACCTGGTCTCGGACACCGCACCCGTGCACGATCTCGTGGCCACGCTCCTCGCGGCGACGCCGGGTGTCCGGGCCATGCGGGACGCGACCCGCGGCGGCGTGGCGACGATCCTGAACGAGGTGGCCAAAGCCGCCGACGTCGCCGTGGTCGTCGACGAGGACAAGGTCCCTGTCGGCACCGAGGTGCGCGGCGCGTCCGAACTGTTGGGCATCGACCCGTTGTACGTCGCCTGTGAGGGCCGGATCGTGGTCTTCGTGGCCGGCGCCGAGGCCGAAACCGCGCTCGACGCTCTGCGTTCGCACCCGTTGGGCCGGGAGGCCGCGCTGATCGGGCGCGTCAAGGCCGACCCGCCCGGCCTGGTGCTGCTGAACACCACGTTCGGCGGGACCCGGATCTGCGACCTGCTCGTCGGCGACCCGCTGCCCCGGATCTGCTGATGCACGAGCTGTCGATCGCCCAGTCGATCGTCGAGGACATCGCCGACCGGCTGGGCGACACCCGGGTCACCAAGGTCACCCTGGAGATCGGCCGGATCTCCGGGGTGGTGGTCGACGCCATCCGGTTCTGCTTCGACCTGGTCACCGAGGCGACCACGCTGGCCGGCGCCGAACTGGTCGTCATCGAGCCGGTGGGGGCCTGCCGGTGCCGGGTCTGCGACACCCGGTTCGAGACAACGGATCCGATCGTGCTGTGTCCCGACTGTGGCACGTCCGAAGTGGACGTCCTGGCCGGGCGGGACATGCGAATCAAGTCGGTTGAGGTGATCACGGCATGTGCGCCACCTGCGGATGTTCGGACAACGCGGTAGTACACGGTCATGGACATACCCACACGGTCGACCTGGAACAGAAGGTGTTGGCCCGCAACGACGAACTGGCCGAGCGGAACCGGAAGTGGCTGGCCGAACGGGAGATCCTGGCGTTGAACCTGATGAGCTCCCCCGGCTCCGGCAAGACCACGCTGCTGGAGCGCACGATCCGCGCGGTCGACCCGCCGGTCGTGGTGGTCGAGGGCGACCAGGAGACCATGGTCGACGCCGACCGGATCCGGGCGACCGGCTGCCCGGTCGTGCAGATCAACACCGGCGCCGGGTGTCACCTGGACGCGAGCATGCTCGCTCGCGCGCTGGACACGCTGGACCCGGACCGCGGGTCGGTCGTCTTCATCGAGAACGTCGGGAACCTGGTCTGTCCGGCCCTGTTCGACCTGGGCGAGACCGCCCGGGTGGTGATCATGTCGGTCCCCGAGGGCGCGGACAAGCCGCTGAAGTACCCGCACATGTTCGCCACCGCCGACCTGATCCTGCTGAACAAGATCGACCTGCTCCCGTACCTGGACTTCCCGGTCGGCGAGTTCACCCGCAACGTCCGCCAGGTCAATCCGGCCGCGGAGATCCTGCCCGTGTCCGCCACGCTCGGCACCGGCACGCAGGAGTGGTACCGCTGGCTGAGGTCCACGGTCTGATACATTCAGGGCAGTCGTACAGGACGATCGTACAGGTCGACTGCCCTGAAGGAGTTCACCGTGACCGCTGCGGCACGCGGGCGTGAAGTGCGTGGCCGGCTGCTGACCGCGGCCGCCGAACTCGTCGCCGAACGCGGCTGGACAGCGGTGAGCACGCGGATCCTGGCCGAACGGGCCGGGGTCACGCCGAGCGTGGTGCACTACCACTTCCCGTCCATGCCGGCGTTGCTCAACGAGGCCGTGATCGAAGCCATCCGCCAGTTCGCGAACGGCTTCGAGGCGTGTCTCGACATCGCGGCCACCCCGACCGAAGCGCTCGACGTCATACTCGCGTCGCTCGCCGACCAGACGGCCGCGGACCCGATGCCGAGGCTGTTCATCGAGGCGTACCTGGCCGCGGCTCGTGACGAGGAACTGCACGCGCGACTCGTCGAGGTGACGGACGAGTTGCGGCGCCGGGTCAGCGCCTGGCTCGGCGGCCACGGCGTATCCGCTCCTGACGACACTGCCGCCGTACTCATTGCCGCGCTCGACGGCCTGGTGCTGCAACGCGGGATCGGTGCCCGCGTCGACGCCGGGCCGGTCCTGCGCAGGCTCGTCGAGGAGGAGAAAGCATGAAAGTGGTGATCTGCGGAGCCGGTATCACCGGACTGACGCTGGCCCACCGGCTGTCCGGGCATGAGGTCGTGCTGCTGGAGCGCGCACCCGGGCCACGTCCCCAGGGCTACATGATCGACTTCTTCGGGCCGGGCTACGACGCGCTGGAGGCGATGGGCCTGTTGCCCGCGGTCGAGGAGATCGCGTATCACCTGGACGAGGCGACGTTGCTGGACGAGCACGGGCATCGCCGTTCCGCCGTGCAGTACCCGGAGTTCGCCAAGATCGTGGACGGACGGCTGATGAGCCTCATGCGGCCCGATCTGGAGCGTGTCCTACTGGAGAACCTGCCGTCCACTGTGGACTTACGGTTCGACACGAGCCTCACGGCCATCGCGGGGAACAAGGTCACGCTCGACGACGGCACCGAGCTGGAAGCGGACCTGATCGTCGGCGCGGACGGTGTCCATTCCACCGTGCGGCGGCTCGTGTTCGGCGAGATACCGTTGCGGCACCTGGGTTTCCACACCGCCGCGTACATCTTCGACGACCCGGAGATCCACGCGGCGACCGTCGGCAGGTTCTGCCTCACCGACACCGTCGGCCAGCAGATGGGCCTCTACGGCCTGCGGGACGGCCGAGTGGCCGCGTTCGCCGTGCACCGCACGGCCGATCCGACCATCCCGGACGACATCCCCGCCGCCCTGAAGGCGACGTACGGCGGCCTGGGCTGGCTGGTTCCGCGGGCGCTCGAGAAGTGCCCATCGGCCGCGGAGATCTACTACGACCAGGTCGCCCAGGTGGAAATGCCCAGGTGGAGCAAGGGCAACGTGGTTCTCGTCGGCGACGCGTGCTACGCCGTGTCCCTGCTGGCCGGCCAGGGCGCGTCACTGGGGATCGGCGGCGCGTACGTGCTGACCGAGCAACTGACCACTCAGCCGCTGGATCAGGCGCTGGCCGAGTACGAACGGCTGTGGCGGCCGGTCGTCGAGGACAAGCAGAAAGTCGGCCGGAGCGGCGCCCACTGGTTCCTGCCCAAGTCCACCATGGAGCTTCAGCTGCGGCGGATGATGCTGCGGCTGTCCCGACTGCCGATGGTCCGCCGGTACGTGGCCGTCACCCTCGTGGGCAAGCCCAGCACGTTGATCAGGAGTCCGGCAGCGTCAACGTGACCAGCGCGCCGCCGCCGTCGGCGTTGGCGAACGCCAACCGGCCGCCGAGGACTCTCACCTGAGCCGCGGCGATGGTCAGGCCCAGCCCGTGTCCGCTGCCCCGGTCGCTGCTGTCGGTCCGGAACCGGCTGGGCCCGTCCCGCAGCAGTTCCTCGGAGAACCCGGGGCCGTGGTCACGGACCGTCACCGTCTGGCCGTCGACGTCGACGGTCACCGGCGGTGCGCCATGTTTGCCCGCGTTGACGAGCAGGTTCACGAGCACCCGTTCCAGCCGTCGCGGATCGGTCCGGACCGGGTGCTCGGCGACCACGTTCACCTCGGCGGTCGGCGTCACCCCGGCCACCCGGCGCCGGACGAACTCGCCCAGCGAGACCTCGGACAGCTCGGCCTTCTCGGTCGCGGTGTCCAACCTGGCCACTTCGAGGATGTCCTCCACCAGCGCCCGGAGCGCCTTCACCCGGTCGCGGACGAGCTCGGCCGGGCGGCCGGGCGGCAGCAGCTCGGCCGCCGTGACCAGGCCGGTCACCGGGGTCCGCAGCTCGTGGGCGATGTCCGCGGTGACCCGTTGCTCGGCTTTCAGGCGCTCCTGCAGCGCGTCGGCCATCGCGTCGACGGCTTGGGCGAGGTCCGCGGCCTCGTCGCGGGGACGTTCCCCGATCGCGTCACCCACTCGTGCGGACGAGTCGCCCTCGGCCACTCGCCTCGCCGCGGCGGCGGCCTTGCGCAACCGCCGGGACAACCGGCTGCCCAGCGCCACGCCGAGCAGCGAGCTGAGCACGACGACCCCGACCGAGCCGATCACCAGCACCTTGTCCAACGAGACCAGGGCGTCGTCCCGGTCGGAGTACGGGCTGCGCAACGACAGGACCTTGCCGTCGGTCTCGGCCGCCGCCCAGATCCACGCACCGGTGTCGTCCCGTTGCAGCACAGTCGCCCGCTTGCCGCCCTTGATCGCGTCCAGCAGTTCACGCGGCACGTTCGGCGAGTTCAACTCGCTGCCCAACGCGGCCTGGCCGGACAGCGCGTAGTCCCGGATCACCAGCTGGATCCGCTCGTCCTGCAGCTGGCGCGCGTCGGCGAGCTGGGTGTTCTTGAACTCCTCCCGCACCAGCAGGCTGAGCGACACCGCCACCAACGCGCTGACCAGGGCGATCGCGGCGCTGACCCGCCACCGCATGGTCGTCGGGAGCAGCCTCATGTCTTGAGCTTGTAGCCGAAACCGCGGACGGTCTCGATCCGGTCCTGGCCCACCTTCGCCCGCAGCCGCTGCACGTGCACGTCCACCACCCGGGAGTCACCGCCCCACTGGTAGTCCCAGACCTGCTCCAGCAGCACGTCCCTGGTCAGCACCGAACCGGGCGAGTCCACGAAACACAGCAGCAGCCGCAGCTCGGTCGGGGTCAGCTCGACCGGCCGGCCGTCGACCCGGACCTCCAGGCCGTTGCGGTGCACCTCCAGGTCGCCGAACCGGACGACCTGGTCGTCGGCTACGGCCTCGGCCCGGCCCATCCGGCGGACCACCGCCCGGATCCGGGCGACCAGCACCGTGCTGTCGAACGGCTTGGTGACATAGTCGTCGGCGCCGGCCTCCAGGCCGAGGACGACGTCGATCGGGTCGGCGCGGGCCGACATCATGATCACCGGGGTGGGGCTCTCCTCCCGGATCTGCCGGCACAGGCTCACCCCGTTCATCCCGGGCAGCATCAGGTCGAGCAGGGCCACGTCCGGGGCGAGCGAGCGGAACGCCGCCAGCCCGGCGACGCCGTCCTCGGCGACGGTCACCTTGAAGCCGTCCCGCTCCAGCGCCAACTGGGTGGCCTCGCGGATCACGGCGTCGTCCTCGACCAACAGTACGTGCAGCATCCCGCTCATTTTTTCACCGGTTCCAGCGCGGCGCCGGTCCACCGGTACGGGACCGTGGTCACCCCGCTCGGACAGCACGACTTGTCCCTGGCCTGCCACCGGACGTACACAACAGTCAACGCGGAGTCCTCGACGTAGATGTCCGCCGACGGCTGCTCCACCGCCAGCAACTGGGCCGGTGGGGTCGGCTTCAGGTCGTACACGTAGATGGCGAGGTTGTCCCGGTAGTCCGAGCCGGGGAGTTTCGTGTCGCACGAGGCGATCGTCGCGATCAGCTCGGGCGACCCGTCCCCCGTGACGTCCGCGTACCGCGCGTCCACCGGGTAGCGGTCACCGACACACGGCGTGAGCAGGGTCTTGATCTTGTCGCTGACCTTGGGGTCGGTCCGCAGGACCGCGACCGGGTCCACCGACGGTGTCACGTTGCTCGGCGGCGGCTGGGTGCTGGGCGGCGGCGTCACCTGGGCCGCGGGCCCGGCGATCTCGACGCCGCCGGTCGTGGCGCACGCCGACAGCGCGAGGCAGCACATCGCGACCACCAGGACCTTGCGCACTCACCCATTGTGCCCAGTCGCGCTACGCCGGCCACTCGGCTGTTACACGGCCGCGGGTCAGTCGCCGGACCACTGTTACACAACCGTCGGCGGACCGCCGAAAACCGTGCCTAACGTCGAAGGTGGATCTTTCACTTCGGGGAGTGGCCGTTGAACACGCTGGAGCGTCTCAAACCGTTCAGGTACATGGCGTTGGCCGTGTTCGCGCTGTTACTCGTCGCGATCTTCCTTGCCCAGGACAGCCAGCCCCGACCGGCCGCCGACGCCACCGAACCCACCCCGCCGCCTGGTCCGACGCCGCCGACGCAGCAGGGCGAGTTCCGGCCACCGCCGCGGATCGCGCCCGCGAAGCACATCTACAAGGTGGAGACGACCGACCCGGTGGTGTTCCTGACCATCGACGACGGCCAGTACCGCGACCCGGCCATGGTCGACATCCTGAAACGCAACGGGATCAAAGCAACCTTCTTCCTGACTGAGACGTATGTCAGGCATGACCCGGACTTCTTCCGGAAGCTGCGTGACGACACCGGTTCGGCGATCGAGAACCACACCGCCACGCACGCGAACCTCAAGGGCAAGCCGGCCGTGGACCAGACCGCGGAGATCGGCCCGGTGTCCGACCACTACGCGGAGTGGTTCGGTCAGCGGCCGACCTTGTTCCGCGCGCCCTACGGAAACATCGACGACAACACCTTGCAGGTGGCCGGCGAGGCCGGCTGCAGGTACGTGGTGAACTGGGGGTCCGAAGTGATCAACGGCAAGATCAGTTTCTCCGGCCCGAAGGAGTTCCGGCCGGGCTCCATCGTGCTGATGCACTTCCGGCCGACCTTCGAAGCGGACGTCAACGCCTTCGTCGCCCAGGCGCGACAGAACGGCCTGACGCCCGCCCTACTGACGGACTACCTGAATTGACGTCCTCCCACGGCCAAGGCCGGGGATTCCAACTCACGACCGCCGCAGGAGAGGAGGTAGCGAATTGAGGTTCGCGGTTCATGGCCCCGCCCAGTGGCTGGAGGGCTCCCCGCGCTGTCACCGCCCGTCCGGCGGCGATGTTGCGAGCGGCGTTAACGTCAGCATGACAAGCAAACCGACAGGCGACGCATTGGAATACCGCTTGGCTCTTGCGGTTGCCCAACGCGGTGTGCCCACAAGCAGAACACTGCTGCGACGTGTACGCGGCGCTGATCTTCTCGATTCGGCCGGACGCTTTGTGCTCCAGGCGGGTCTCAAGCTGCCCCCAGCCGTTGGCGAGGATGCCCCGGTTGATTCCCGCCTTCTGCCGGACGTTGCGGCCCGGCTGGTCGGCGGTCCCCTTCGCGGAGCGGGTCATTCCTCGAACATTCAGGTTCTCTACCCGGATCAGATCGAACCGACGGGCCAGGTCGGTCGAGGTCTTCTCCACCCAGTCCTTACGCCGATCGCGCTCACGAGCTCTAAGAATCGCGATGGCTCGCTTGACTCGTGCGCGCCGGCTCGAACCGCGTCGGCCACGAGCAAGCCGACGCTGCAGACGTTGAACGCGTCTCTTTTCTTTTGGTTCCAACCCGGGCGCCTTCAAGAGTTCGCCGGTGGAGAGAGCGGCCGAGACTGTGACGCCCCTGTCCACCCCGACCGTCCGTCCGTTGCCGGGAGCGGAGATCGGCTCAGGGATCACTGCGAAAGCTACGTGCCACCGGCCGGCCCTGTCTCGAGTGATCCGGTAGGACTTTGCCACGACAGGCACAGCGCGCGACCACTGGAAACGAACCCACCCCACCTTCGGCACCCACAACCGTCCGTGCCTACGGTTGAGCCGCTGAACATGCTCGCGTTTCAGGCCAACCTGTCGAAATCCCTCATTCCGGCCAACTTTGCGCCACGAAGGTGTACGACTGTTGCCTTCGAGGAAGCTACGCATAGCTTGGGCAAAGTCCCGCAACGCCTGCTGTTGCACGGTCACGCTGCCCGCTCGCAACCACGCAAACTCCGCACGCGCCTCGGTCAGCTGACGGGCCTGCTCGTAATAGCCCGGCGCCGGGGCACGACCAGGTGCCCAATGCCTGTGCTGCTCGCATGCGAGGTTCCAGACAAACCTGGCCTGGGCGCAGTGCTGCAGCAAACCAACTTCTTGGTCAGGCGCTGGGGACATGCGGTAACGAGACACAAGATGAACGCTAGCAGGCAACACGGACAAGATCGGATACACCTGACCACGACCAAGGTGATGGGCCTGATCTCTGTGCCTGACGCCGGAGATCCCTTCGATTGGAAGTCGCAGTGAACGGCAGAAGAATCGCGTCCTGGATCGCCAGGTCCGTCGTGGTCCTGGTCTCCGCGGCGATGCTGGCGGTGACCGCGTACGCGTGGAACACGTACCGCAACGCCACCTCGAACCTGGCCACGGACGACGTGATCACACCGGAGACGCCGGCCGCGGGCCAGGAGAACGCGCCGTTGCTGGGCCGCAAGCCGGCGACCGACACCACGATCCTCCTGGTGGGCCTGGACAGCCGCACGGACCCGCAGGGCAGGCCGTTGTCCCGTCAGGTTCTCGACGAGTTACAGGCCGGGAACTCCGACGGGGAGATGAACACGGACACGATGATGGTCGTGCACGTGCCCGCGGACCCGAGTAAGAAGGCGTGGGCGGTGTCGTTGCCGCGGGACTCGTACGTGGACATCAACGGTGGTTTCGGCAAGCACAAGCTGAACTCCGCGTATGCCAGGGGCAAGCTCGCCGCCGCGAGCCAGCTGCGCAACCAGGGCAAGGACTCGGCCACAGTGGACCGTGAGTCGACCACGGCCGGCCGGAAGAACCTGATCGCCACCATCACGCAGCTGACCGGCCTGCATATCGACCACTACGCCGAGATCAACCTGTTCGGCTTCAGCGAGATCACCAACGCGGTCGGCGGTGTCCCGGTGTGCCTGAACAACCCGGTGCACGACTCGTACTCGGGCGCGAACTTCCCCGCCGGGCCGCAGACCCTGCAGGGTGTGGACGCGTTGAAGTTCGTCCGGCAACGGCACGGCCTCAACGGCGGTGACCTGGACCGGGTGCGTCGTCAGCAGGCGTTCCTCGCCGGTCTGGCCAACCGGATGTTCAGCGCGGGCACCCTGGCCAACCCGACCAAGGTGAACAGCCTGGTGGACGCGTTGACCAAGGCCGTGGTGCTGGACAAGAACTGGGACCTGATCAGCTTCGCCCAGCAGTTGAACGACCTGAGCGGCGACCGGATCGAGTTCCAGACGATCCCGACGATCCGGCCGAACCTGCCGACCCCGGGCGACGGCGTCGCGGTGGAGGTGAACCCCGGTCAGGTCAAGGCGTTCGTGCAGAACCTGCTGAACCCCGCCCAGTCGGTGCCCCCGGAGCCACCGTCCGACGCCCGTGGCAAGCGGGCCGTCATGCCGGACGACCGGGTGCAGAAGATCGCGAACGTGTCCCCGATCGACGCGGGCGGAATCCCCTGTGTCGACTGAACTCGAAGGAAAAGCTGTGCGCCGTTCGTTCTTCCGCCTGCCCGGGTGGATCGCCGTGATCGCCGCGTTGGGGCTCGCGGTCGGCGGGTTGGCCCTCGGCTCGCTCTACTTCCCGCTCTCCATTGTGGTCGGGTCGGTGGTGGGCGCGTTGTTCGCCGAGCGGTCGGCTTTCTTCGCCGTCGCCGTGCAGCCACCGCTCATCACCGCGATCGTCGTCACGGGCGCGGTGTTCCTGGGGCGCTCGTTGCTGGACGCGGCGACCCAGTTGGCATCGACTTTTCCGTATCTGGTCGGCACGATGGTCGCGGTGATCGTGATCCTGCTCGTCCGTGCTCGAATGTCCGCTGCCTGACCGGGTGTCTCAGGCTACCGTGACTGTGTGCTTCCTCTGTCAGGTATCACGGTGGTCACCGTCGAGCAGGCTGTCGCCGCGCCGTTCGCCACCCGCCAGCTGGCCGACCTGGGCGCCCGGGTGATCAAGGTGGAACGCCCCGGCGGCGACTTCGCCCGGCGTTACGACACGGCTGTGCACGGCGAGTCCAGTTACTTCGTCTGGTTGAACCGGGCGAAGGAGTCACTCACCCTGGACCTGAAGGCCGAGCGGGACCGGGAGATCCTGGACACCCTACTCGGCCGAGCGGACATCTTCGTCCAGAACCTGGCGCCCGGCGCGGCGGCCCGTCTCCACCTTGACCCGACCACACTCCAAGCGCGACACCCACAGCTGATCCCCTGCGAGATCACCGGCTACGGCACAACGGGCCCCTGGTCCGCCCGTAAAGCCTACGACCTGCTTGTGCAGTGCCAAACCGGCCTCGTCTCGCTCACCGGAACGCCCGAATCAACCGCGCGCCCAGGAATCTCAATAGCTGACATAGCAGGCGGAATGTACGCCTACACAGCCATTCTGACCGCGCTGTACACGCGCGCCACAACAGGCACCGCACGAGCCGTGACCGTGTCCCTGTTCGACGCACTGGCCGAATGGATGAGCCAACCCGCCTACTACACCCGCTACACCGGCCACCAACCCCCCAAGACCGGCACCCACCACCCCACCATAGCCCCCTACGGAGCCTACAAAGCGAAAGACGGCAAGGAAATCCTCTTCGCCATCCAGAACGAACGCGAATGGCAAAGCTTCTGCACCGACTTCCTGGCAAGGCCCGACATCCAGGACGACCGCCGCTTCACCACCAACGAAGCCCGAGTAACCCACCGCCAGGACCTCGACGAGATCATCAAAGCCAAGCTCGCCACAATGGACAGCAAAGCCGTCACAACCGCCCTGGACAAAGCAAACATCGCCAACACCGGAGTGAACACGGTCCACGACTTCCTCGACCACCCAGTCCTGTCCGACCGCAACCGCTGGCAGGACGTCCTGCTACCCGGCGGAACAATGCAGGCCCTACTCCCACCGGTCACTATGGACGGTGTCGAGCCAAGAATGGCCGCGGTCCCATCCCCCGGCGAACACACCGCCAGCATCCTCACCGAACTCGGCTACCCACCAGCGTAGTCAGCCGAACCGGCCGTTGACGTAGTCGAGGGTTCTGGGGTCCTCCGGTGTTGAGAAGATCAGCTGGGTCGGGCCGGCTTCGACGATGGCGCCGGGGGCTCCTTCCTCGGCCAGGAAGAAGGCGCATTGTTGGGAGACGCGGGCTGCTTGTTGCATGTTGTGGGTCACGATCACGATGGTGACTTCGGCGGCCAGTTCGGCGATGGTCTGCTCGATCCGGCGGGTGGACGTCGGGTCCAGGGCTGAGCAGGGTTCGTCCATCAGCAGGACGCGGGGTTGGACGGCCAGGGCTCGGGCTATGCACAGTCTTTGTTGTTGACCGCCGGACAGTGCTCCGCCGGGTTGGCGGAGGCGGTCTCGGACTTCCTTCCACAGGCCGGCTTTGACCAGGCTGGACTCGACCAGGCCGTCCCTGTCGGCGCGACGGACCTTGGTCCCGGTCAGTTTCAGGCCGGCCACCACGTTGTCGTAGATCGACATCGCCGGGAACGGGTTCGGTTTCTGGAAGACCATGCCGATCGCGCGTCGGGCTTCGGTCAGTTTCCAGGTGGGGTCGTAGATGTCCGAGCCGCCCAACATGACTGAGCCGGCCAGGGTCGCGCCGGGCACCAGTTCGTGCATCCGGTTCAGGATGCGCAGGAACGTCGACTTTCCGCACCCCGATGGGCCGATCAGGGCGGTCACGGTTCCCGCGGGCACCATCAGCGACACCTGGTCGAGGACCTTCCGGTCGCCGAACCAGGCGGACACACTCCGGGCCTCCAGTTCGGCCACGGCTTCGAGGGTCAGTGTCATCGGCTCTCCTACAACAGGTTGGGCAGCAACGAGGCCGCTTGGTCAGCCACGGTGAGCCCAAGGGCCCCCAACAACGGCACGCCGACGACCCAGGCGTGCCACCGCCCGGCCCGTTGGCGAAGGAACACGACCCCGCCGGCCGCCACGCACAACACCAGTCCCCACGCCACCATGGGGACGATCGCGGAGAAGTCCTCGGACATCTGTTGTTCGGCGTCCCGGACGGCCATCGCCGGTGGTGCGCCGTTGGTGGGGTACGCCTGCGAGGTCAGTTTGGCGTCCACCCTGAGCACGTCGCTCGGCAGGAACAGCGGGCCGTCGGCGGTGACGAGGGTGAGACGCCCCTCCCCCTTGGCCAGTGCCACGGGCTGCGGCGCCCCGGCCCGGCGGACACCGGTCACCCGATAGCCGTGCACGCCCTGACCGGTGGTCACCTTGATATCGTCGCCCACACTCAACGTGCTGATGCCCTCGAACGGCCCGCCGTAGGCCGCTCGACGTCCATAAAGGACACTGACACCGTTCTGTCCCGGCAGGACAGTGTCCCGGCGGTGACCAGGGCCGGATTTCAGGGCCTCCGGTGACGTCCCCTCGCCGACCACCTCACGCAACCCGAGCTTGGGGATCGCCAGGATCGCCATCGGGGTTCCGTCGGCGAGCAGCCGCCTGGTCTTGTCCAGACCGCCGACCGGCGCGGTCGCGTTGGCCAGCTCGACGCGGAAACTGTTGTACCTGGTGTCCTGGTCACGGTTGTGGGCCAGCACCCCGATCACGGCGAGTTGCGCGACCAGGCACAGCGCGAGCGCCGCGACGATGCAGATGGCCTGCCCAGCTATCCGCACCGATCAGTCCTCAGGCCACGACGTCGGCGTCGACACCTTGCGGGTGCGCGTGACGTACAGGACGTAAGCACCAAGCAACAGCAAGGCGATTCCCAACGGCAGCATCATGTCCACGGGCGAACCGGTGTACGCCAGCTTCTGTTGCGGGCCAACTTCCACGCTCACCTTCTCGGCTGCCCCCGGCGTGCTCGTCACCGTCGTCTCGGTGGAAGTCGCCGGAGCGGACGAAGAGGACGATGACGAGGACGAAGAAGTAGTAGAAGACGACGAACTGCTGGACGAGGACGACGTGGTCGACCCGCCGCCGGGCGGAACAGACTGGTAAGCGTGCGGCGTGGTGAAGTACATCGGAGTGGTGAACGTGCCCTTCACCTGCTGGGAGAAGGCGTCGATGCAGCTCACTTCGACCGTGTACGTCCCGGCGACGACCGTGGTGCTGTTGTCCGTGGCGATGTCCGCCATGTTGTTGGCGAACTGCACCGGGAACGGGGCCGTGGTGGAGAAGCCGGTGTCCTGCGTGCCGAAGGTGGCCATCAGCCCGGGGGCGAACCCGCCGGGGCCGTACACCTTGGCGTAGTACGCGTCCGAGTCGGGCGAGCAGCCCCTCGAGGTCCGCACGGCCGGGGCGGTGGTGTCCAGGCCAGTGGCCGGGATGATGGTCAACGTGCCCAGGGTCCCGGCGGGCGGATCGGCCCAGGCGACCGCGACACCGACCCCAATCACGGTCACAGCGCCAAGCAACGCGGCCAGCTTACGCATCGGCAGACTCCTTGCGGGCACGCCGCCGGATCACGACAGTGGCGGTGACGACAGCGGCCAACACGACCACGAACGCGACGACGATGAGAATCGGGAACCAACTGCTGCTGTGTTTCGCCTCAACGGCTTGGGCGGACGCAGCCGCCGTAGGCGGTTCACTGGCCACAGTGGACCCAACGGGCGGTGGCGGCGCCACCAACGTCTCCGGCCCGGGCGGGGCCGGCGAAGCCGGGATCCGGTCCGGCCCTTTGGCCGCGCCGACGGCCGCGTACTTCGTCGGCCCGCCGAACTCCAGCGACGCCGTGAACTCGCCCTGCACGGCCTGGCTGAAGGAGTCGACGCACCGCACAGTGATGCCGTACTTCCCTTGCAGGACAGTGTTGTTGTCCGCGGCGAAGTCCTTGAGGGTCTGCGCGAGGTACACGTCGAACCCGGCCGTGTGGGAGAGGCCGACGTCGGTCGTGGCGGTGATGATCTGCCCGTCCGCCGGGAAGCCCTTGCCGGTCATCTTGGCGTAGTAGCCGTCCGACTCGTTCGGGCAGCCGGCCGCGGTGTGCATCCGGATCACCGAGATGTCCGCTCCCTGGCCCGGCGTGATCACCAGGCCGCCCAACTCACGCGGGGACACTTTCCGCCACCTCCTTGGTCACCGGGGTGCTCCGGCGGCGTTTCCGCCAGCGCGCGAACACGATCAACAACGCCACCAGCACCAGCGCGCCGAGCACCGACCACGGCACGGCCGCGAACGTATGGTCCTGTTCGACGTCGGCCAGGTGCGGGTCGGGTGTCCCGATCGGGGGAACCGGCACCAGGTGGACGTTCGCGGTCAGCCAACCGGCCGGCAGCAGCCCGTGCACGGTCGTCGTCATCTGCACGGCACCACCCGGCAGCAGCTCCGGCAACGTGTCCACCGCCGCTGAGTCCACAGTGGATCCCCACGGGGTGCTCACCTTCACCGCCTGCGTCGCGCCGAGCCGCACGTTCCCGGTGTTGCGGACGGTGTAGTGCACGGTCGCGTCGCCACGTCCGAAGAACTGCCCGGAGAACGACGCGGTCAGGTCCTGCACGGACAGCTCCGGCCGCAGGTCGCCGGCCACCCGCAGGTAGATCCGCGCGCCGACCCGTTGCTCCACGGACACTTTCTGGCCCTGGGCGTTCGTCTGGTCCGTGGTCAGCGCCGCGACGATGCCGCCGGCGTGGTCGCCGGGGGTGGCGTCGGCCGGGATGGTCAACGTGAACGGCACGATCACCAGCGAACGCCCGGGGATGGTCACCGCCGAGTCCCTGGTCTTGGTCCACGCTCCGATGTCCACCGGCGGACGGCCGGCAGCGAGGAGGTCGTAACCGCCCTCCGGGGTGTTGAACGCGTCACTGGCGTACACCTTGAGGGCGACCGGCGCCTCGCTGACGTTCGACACGGCGACGAAGTCATGCACGACCGCGCCCGGCGTGGCGCCGTAGCTGAAGTTGTTGCGGTTGTCGGGCGCTGTCTCGGTGGCGGGGCGTACCCCGAACGTCACCGGCGCGGCCGCGGACGCCTGCGGTGCCAGCAGAACCCACAGCAACGCGGATACGGCAAGTAATCGGAGCATCGGAATTCCCTGGGTAGAGCCAGGTGGGCGGCGAGCCGCCCACCTGGCGGTGAATCAGATCGCGGTCAGGGTGAGCACCGCGGTGTAGGTGCCCGCCACCGTGGCGGTGGGCACGTTCAGCGCCAGGTCGGCGCCGAGGTGAGCGGTTCCGTTACCGGCCAGCGCGGTCGCCGTGGCGAGCGTGCGGGCCGAGGACAGGCCGACACCGGCCGGGGCGGCAGCGCCCGGCGCGAGGGCGTTGCCCGCGGTCACGGCCGGGCCGGCCGTGATCGTCTGCGCCGTCACCTTGTCGATGACCTTCGGCGTCCAGCCGAGGTTGGCGCCGTTGATGCTGTGCGACTGGCCGTCACCGAAGTCGGCGACCTGGCCGGACACGTTCCAGCCGGGGTTGCCGGCCCGGGTGTCGGTGACCCGCACCGGGTTCAGGGCGCCGGCCGTGGTCAGCTTCGAGCCGTCCGGCAGCATCACCGGCGACGGCAGCGTGACGTTCTCGTTCTCCACGCTGATCAGGAGCTCACCGGCGAGAACCGTGGTGGAGATCTTCTCCGACGCGGTGATGCCGGTGAACGGCGACACCGTCAGCGGCACCTGGGCCGACTCGGAAGGCGCGAACAGCGCGGCGTTCGCCGGAACGAACTTCGCGGTGAAGTTGTGCGCGCCGACACCGAGGTTGGACGTGCTCAGGGTGGCCGAACCGGCCGTCAGAGCGGCCGGGCTGCCCAGGTTGGCGCCGTTGTCGGTGAACTGGACCGCGCCCGCCGCGCCCGCCGGGGCGACCGTGGCGTTCAGGGTCACGTTGGTGAACTGCGCGACGCTGCCGCTCGGGGTGACCGACAGCGCGGTCGTCGTCGGCGTCGCGACCGGCGCGTTGACCACATAGGACACCGCGGGCGAGGTGGAGCCCGAGATGTTCGGGGCGGAGCCGGTGAACACCGCGGTCAGCGACCGGGTGCCGGTCGGCAGCGCGGTGGTCGCCAGCGACGCCGTGCCACCGGCGACGTTGACCGGCGAGCCCAGGTTGCCGGCGCCGTCCTTGAACTGGACCGTACCGGTGGCCGAGGCCGGGGTGACGGTCGCGGTCAGGGTGACGTTGGTGCCCTGGGTGACCGGGCTGGCCGGGGCGACGGCGAGCGCGGTGGCCGTGGTGACCGGCGCGTTCGGGTCGGTGTTCTGGTACGCCGTGGTGCTGGTGAACCAGATCGACGTGTCGAACGTGCCCTTGACCGTCTGGGCGAACGCGTCGATGCAGGACACCTCGATGGTGTACTTGCCCGGCTGCACGGTGGTGCTGTTGTCCACCGCGATGTCCTTGAAGGACAGTCCCAGCTGGGCGGGGAAGCCCGCCGTGTGGGACAGGTTCACGTCGGTCGTGGGCGTGGCGATCAGACCGGGCGCGAAGCCGCCCGGACCGAACACCTTCGCGTAGTAGGCGTCCGCGTCGGCGGGACAGGCGGCGGAGGTCTTCACCGACGGGGCGGTGGTGTCCTGGCCGGTCGCCGGGGTGATGTTCAGTGTGCCCAGCGTGCCGGCCGAGGCGGTGCCGGCGAAGGCCAGCGTCGCCGCGGTCGCGGCACCGAAGACGAGCGTGCCGGCGCCGAGGCGGCGCAGCACGTTAGCGATTCTCACCGGAGATCAGCCTTTCAGGGGGTGACGATGACGGTGTCGCCACAGTTGGTGGCGGTACCGAAGCCGTACTTCTTGATCAGGTCGGAGTTGAGACAGATCTGCGAGTTGCCGCCGACGAACACCGTGTTGTACGGCGCGGTGCCGAGCTTGCCGGTGGGCACCACGTTGTAGACGTCCCGCTTGAACGACGAGCTGGTGTTCAGGGACGTCGGCGAGATGCCGTTCAGCGTCGACAGCACGGCCTTGCCCTGCACGGACGGGGCGACGCCGTTGACCTGGGACTGGTAGACAGCGATGGAGTACGGCGCGAGGTGCTGCGGCAGCGTCAGGAACGTGCCGGTGTTCTCCTCGATGTCGGCACCGGTGCCGTCCTTGTCCGCCACACAGGGGAACTGCGTGGTGTACGTGGCGGAGTTGGTGAGACCCAAGGACTGGAGGAAGAAGTTCCGCGTACCGGAGCCGAACTTCGGCAGCAGCGGCTTGTAGGTGGTGCCCACACCCGGAGCGGTGCAGTTGTAGATGCTCTTGAGCTGCGCCGTGGTCAGCTTCTTGGAGATCGTGCTGTCCGAGCGGACCACGTAGGTGACCGCGTCCACCGCGAAGGGGACGTAGGTCAGGTTCTTGCCCGGGTAGTTCGCCGAGTTGTTCGACGACGAACGGGCGAACTGCACGCAGTTCGTGCTCCCGTCCTGTGCCGCGACGAGCGCGTTCACGCCCTCACCCGAGTTCGCCGGGCGGGTCAGTGAACAGGCCGGCAGGGCGGCCGGGTCCTTGGTGATGATCGGCGACGCGCCAACGGCGTCGTACGAACCCAGCACCTTGACACCGTTGACGGTGATGGCGTCGGCCAGACCGTTCATGACGCTCTGGGTGGTGTCCGAGCCGACCCCCACGATGTCACGGTAGGTGGGGTCGCCGGTCGGGTCGGCCTGGGCGACGCCAGCGGCGCCACCCATCATCGCTGTCGCGGCGAGCGCGACGACGACTCTCTGCAACTTCTTCACTGCGGGTATCCTTTACAACGCAGGAGTGCGCGGACGCCGCTCAACAGGTGGGAGTCCAGGCACTTTCTTGTCAGGACGCTGGGGTCGGGAGTTGCCCCTCCCGGCCGCAGCCGTCTACCTCGCGGGTGTTCACCTCCTCTGCCGGGCGCTCAGACGCAGCAGCAGCGGGCCACAGCCAGCCGCGACCGCGCCGAGAACGAGGAACGCCGCCAGCGCGTACCGGACAATGCCGACAGGCGCGGACGGTGTCGGCCGCGCCTCCGCCACCGGCACCGGCGCGCCGCTCACGGGCGCTGCGGACGGTGGGGGTGGCGGAGGTGCGGCGGGCGCCGCGGCCGCAGCCGCGGATGCCGGTGACTGCGCCGACGCGGGCGGCGTCGGGACGGCGTCGCCGCCACCGGGTTGCACAGCCGGGGGCGGCGGGACGGGCGGGCTGTACGGGATGCCCGCGGTGTCGGCGATCTTGGTCGCCGCGGCCCGGGTCTGGTCGCGGAACGTGTTCGGCAGCGGTGTGTAGCCCTCCGGCAGTTGACCGGGCTGGATGCCGACGGTCTGGCCATCGCCGACCGCGTAGCGCAGCAGGTTCGCGTAGTCCGCGCCAGCCGATTTGTCTATTTTGGACGGTACGACGGCCGCGTAGCTCATGACGGTCAGCGGGTACGCGTTCTTCAGCTTGGTCAACGGGTCGGTCTGCAGGACCTCGGGCGCGACCGTGCTGTGTTTCATGGCGTCCAGGCCGGCCATGATCGTGTCATTGGTCGGCGCGACGAAGTCACCGCCGGCGTTGCGCAGCTGGGCCATGGGCAGCCCGTAGCGGACGGCCGTGCCCGTGTTAACGATCGCTAACAGGCTGCGCTGGCCCTGGGGCTGCCGGTCCACGGCTTTGAGCTGTGGCTTGCCGTCCGGAGTGGCGAACCCGGTCGGCGCCTTGCCCAGGGTGTCGCCGCGGCTGATCGACCGGCCGGCCTCGTGCATGTCGCCGGACAACGGCCGCAGCGTCAACGCGCAGTTCTCCACGAGCGTGCCTGGGTTCGCGCACGTCAGGTCGCCCTTGGGGAAGTCCGGCAGCGGCAGCTTGAGGCCCTGGTAGTTGGGGTTGACGACCATCTTCCACGGGTCCGGCTTGCCGTCCAGGAAGTCCCTGGCGTCCTTGTCGCCGTTCATCCAGGTCCACAGCGCGATGTTGGCGTCCATCGGCACCGTCGACACCATTGTGTCTACAGTGGACATCAGCACGCCGAAGTCCTTGAAGTCCGGGTTGAGCGCGATGAAGTCCGGGTCCCTGGTGAGATAGTCCGGGTTGGTCCTCAGGTAGTCCGCCCGCAGCGGCAACGACACCTGGTAGGACTGGGTGAGCAGCTTCGCGACCAACCGCGGGGTCAGCTTCATCTGGCTGATCTGCTGCCCATCCTGCTGCCAGATCTCCGGCGGCACAACGCCTTCACCCGCGGACGCCCGTTCGGTGATGAACGCGATCGCCAGCCCGGACAACGCGACCGGCGCGTACACCACCGGCCGGTCCGGATCGGGCAACGGGTCGGTGAGGAAGGCCAGCCCCGGCTTGTCCGACCGCAGCGTGTCCCTGGCCGTGTTGTCGGACACCTGGGTGTACCCGAACACCGCGCCGCCGCCCGCGCACAGCTTCGGCTGCCAGCGCAGCACCGCGTCCGCGACGAACTCCTGGCCGGACGTCTCCCGTTCCGCGGCGCCGATCGGGCAGGCCCGGCCGACCGGCTGGAAGCTCAGCGGGAACGAGATGTGGTTGACCCAGTTGGACGCGCTCAACGGCGACGAGACCAACCAGTTCCGCTTCTCACCGGGCACCAGGCTGCTGTCGACCTCCTTGTTGCCCCGGGGAACGACCACGAGCCAGCAGTGCTTCGCCGCGCCGCCGCAGCCCAGGCCGTACGACTCCAGCGCGGTCTGCACCTCGAAGTCGACCTCGCCGCCGCCGTCCTGCCGGGTCTTGGCCAGCGGCACCTCGTTGGTGGTGCCGGCGTCGAAGAACTCGCCGGAGGACGTGGTGGACTTCCCGGTGACCGACTTGAACGGCACGATCGCCTGCTGGCCGGGCTGCGGCTTGATGGTCTCGGCCGGGTCGATCAGGCTGCTGCCGTAGCTGACCTGGCGCAGCCGCACGAAGTCGCCGGCCGACGGGGACGACTGGGTGAGCAGCCCGCCGAACTCGCACTGCTCGCGGCTCGGGCCGGTCGGGTCGTCGCTCCAACACTGCATGACCTGCAGGTAGTTCATGCCGAAGTTGCCGGCCGGGCCGGTCGGTTTGCCGCCGGTCCAGGTCACCTTGATGGTCTGGTTGATCAGGTCGGTGGTCTGGCTGACGGTGACCCGCAGGTCAGCGAAATCACCCCGGCCGGGCAGGGTCACGGCCGAGTCGGCACTGGCCGGGATCGGGCTGATCGTGAACAGCACACCCAGCACGATCAGCAGGACGAGTCTTCGTCTCCTGGTCATTCGGACCCCCCCTGCCGCAGCGCGCGGGCGAGGATCGGCGGGCCGATCACCACGCCGGTCAGCAACACCACCGCGAGCACGGTGAACAGCACCCCTTGCCCCGAGTCGAAGACCTCGACGGACACCGGCTCGGCCGCCACGTTCGACGTGCCACGGCTCGCGGCCGCGGAGATCGGCTGGCCGGTGTCCGGGTCGATCCCTGCTGCCGCCGGGGTGTCACCGTTGGCCGCGGCCGCGTTCGCCGCGTTGCCCTGACCGGGACCGGCTCCGCCGGCTCCGGCACCACCCCCGCCGCCGCCTCCGGTACCGCCGCCGGTGGGTGTCGGGTTGGTCGCGCCACCCGTGCCCTCGGCGCACTGCACTTTCCCGACCTTGTCGCATTCCGGCGGGAAAGGCGCGTTCTTGGCAAGAGTGTTCGTTCCGTCGGCCGAAAATGTCGGATTATTGCACTTCGAGATGTCGGTCTGCTTCTTGGTCGACCCCGGGATGCGTTCCACCTGTTTCAGTCCGGCCTGGACCAGGTTGATCGGCAGTGGCGAGTAGCCGAGTTGGTCGGCCTGTTGCTGGCCCTCGCAGAGGAAGTAGTACGCGAAGTCCGAGAGCGTACGTCCCTTGTCGGCGTTGAACTTCGCGGTCTCCGTGGTCGGCAGGATCATGTAGCTGTAGCTGGACAACGGATACGTGCGCTTGTCCCCGTCGTTGTAGACCGCGGACAACTCCTGGGTGAGATCCGGGTTGATCCTGGCCTGCAGCAGCGCCACCGCCACCGAGGTCGCCTTGGGCTCGACGAAGTAGCCGGCCTTGTTGAGCACCTTCACCACAGGAAAGTTGGCGTTGCGCGCGTACGAGTACTCGACGTACGTGATCGAGCCCTCGCTCTGCGACTGCCGCACGTAGTTGGTCACGCCCAGCGAGCCGGACTGGCCGACCACCGGCGCGGTCAACGGGTAGTTGGACGTGAAGCCGCACGGCGTGGCCCGGCCGGCCTTGCGGCAGAAGGCATCCCAGATGCCGCCGAACTGGTTGGCCATGTACGTGGTGAACTGGGCCGAGGTGCCAGACCCGTCGGACCGGACCACCGGGATGATCTTGCGGGCGGGCAGCTTCAGCCCCGGGTTGTCCGCGCCGATCTGCGGGTCCGACCAGTTGGTGATCACCCCGGTGAAGATCTTGGTGATGGTCTCGCCGGACAGCCGCAGGTTCGTCACCCGGTTGCCGCCGATGTTCAGGTTGTACATGAACGACGTGCCACCGGCGACGATCGGCATGTACGCGAACCCGCGGTCCGGCGGGGCGTCCACCACGCCGGAGTCGGTCAGCCCGTACGGGATCTCCGACACACCGAAGTCGGCCTGGCCGGCCTTGAACTGGTTGCGGCCGTCGGTCGACCCGGTCGCCGAGTAGCTGATCCGCATGCCGTACTGCTGGACGTTCTTACGCCACTGGTCCAGCGCGTTCGAACTCCACGTCGACCCGGCGCCGCTGATCGGCACGTAGTCCGCGGCCATCGCCGAACGCGGCAGCAGGAACGCCAACCCGACAAGTCCGAACGCCAGCCAGCGTCTCATCCCGACTCCCCCTTGATACGCCCGATGAACCGTTCCCGGTCCCGCGCCGACGCCCGGTCCCGGCCGCGCCGCTGTCGCCCGGACAGCTGACCGGCGGGCCGGCCGCCGCCCAGCCGGGCGATCCCGAACAGGATCAACACCAACACCATCAGCACCCCGGCGGCACCGAAGGCCCGCGCCTTCATCGCGTCCTCCGGGGACTGGACGAACATGAACGTGGCCAGTGGCAAGGAGACCTGCGGGCCGGACGTCGGGTCGGCGTTGAGGTAGGCGGTGAAGCCCGCCGTGATCAGCACCGGCGACGTCTCGCCGATCCCCCGCGCCGTACCCAGCAGGATCGCCGTGGTCAGGCCGGATCGCGCGCTCGGCAGCACCACGTGCCATGCCGTGCGCAGCTGTCCGGCGCCCAACGCCAGCGAAGCCTCCCGCAGTGAACTCGGCACCAGCCGGATCACCACGTCCGACGCCCGGATCACGATCGGCAGCATCATCACGCTGATCGCGCAGCCCGCCGCCAGGCCGGACTTGTCCAGCCCGAGCGCCAAGATCAGGAACGCGTACACGAACAGACCGGCCACAATGGACGGCAACGCGGTCATCGCGTCCACCACGGTCCGCACGAACCTGGTGAACACGCCACGGGTCTCGTTGAGGAACACCGCGCATGTCAGTCCCAAAGGGACCGTGATGATCAGGGCGATTGTGATCTGCTCAAGGCTGCCCACGATCGCGTGGATGATCCCGCCCTGCGTCAACGGATCCAGCGGACCAGCCAGTGCCATGTCCTGGCTGTAGAAGTTCAGGTGCCGCCACGCGTCGAACCCCGAGATCAGCGGGTAGGCCACGAACGCGACAAGTGCGACCAGGCCGGTGACCGCGACACCGCGGATCGCGGCGGCGACCAGCCGGTCCTTCACCGCCTGCCGGTCGCCTTCGAACGACGCCATCAAGCCGTACAGACCGAGGAAGATGACCCAGTCGATGATGAAGAACCCGGCCGGCCCACCGAACGGCGCCAGCTGCGTGAACAGCAGCCCGGTCACCGCCATCGCCGCCGCCCACGCACCGACCTGCAACATCACGTCCTTGCGCCGCGCGATGTTCGTGTTGCGCCGTACCTCGGTCATGCGTCACTCCCCTGGCCGGAGCGGCTGCGCGCGATCACCGCGGAGGCGCCGAAGTTGACGACCAGCGTCAGCGCGAACAGCGCGAGCCCGGCCGCCATCAGCGCGGACAGGCCGAACGGGCTCGCCGCGCCCCATTGCTGGGCGATCAGCGCGGACACCGAGTTCGCGCCGGACTGCAGGACATGCGGCTGGATCGCGAACACCGGCGCGATGATCATGTACACCGCGATGGTCTCGCCGAGCGCGCGGCCGAGGCCAAGCATGGTGCCGCCGATCATGCCGCTGCGCCCGAACGGCAGCACGACACTGCGGATCATGCCCCAGCGGGTGGCGCCGAGCGCGTACGCGCCTTCCCGTTCGCCCTGCGGTGCCTGTGAGAACGCCTCGCGCATGACCGAGCACATGATCGGCATCACCATGAAGCCGACCACGAAGCCGGCGTAGAAGGTGGAGCTGGCGAACACCGTGTTGGTGCCCAGCGGGTCGTCCGGCTCGAACCCGTCCACCTTGAACACCGGGATCCAGCCCAGGTGGACCCCGATCCACCTGGGCACGTCCAATGTGTGCCACTGCAGGTAGACAGCGCCGAACAGGCCGTACACCACGCTCGGGATGGCCGCCATCAGGTCGACGAGGCCGATCCAGAACCGTTTGCCGCGCGTGGCGTACTCCGAGATGTACAGCGAGACACACAGCGCGAGGGGGAACGCCACGCAGAGCGCGACCGACGCGATCAGCAGGGTCCCGACCAGGACGGCGGCGATGCCGAAGTTGCCCGAGTCCGGCTGCCACGCCTCGGTCGTGAAGAAGTCCCACCCCGCGGTGCTCAGCGCCTTGGTGCCGTTGGCCAGCAGGAAGCCCCCGACGGTGACCATGATGGCGAGCACTACCAGGCCAGCCGCACGGATCCCGCCACGGAACACCCGGTCCGCGCCGCCAGGCGGCCGGACCCTCCTGCGGGTGCCCGGCGCGGTGTCGACCTGTGTCATCGGCCCTCGTTTCTGTTTTGCCGACGTCAGCCAATCCAGCAGAGTTGGACGCCTCGCTGACAACCCATGAACAACGGACTAATAGGCAGATCCACCTACGCTTGGGAATCAGAAGTGCACGACCTGTAACGCGTCAATATCGCGAACGGTCGCGGCCAGGTCACGAAAAGCCGAACCCGCGTTTTCGGCATGGAGTCTGCGTTGATAGCAACGGGTGGACATCGCTGCGTCCGAACGGTCTATTCGCAACCGCCAGACCCAGAGCCCGAGCTCGTCCCGAGTCGTGACTATGTCACCGGTTGTGAGCGATCCTTGCAGGTCATGAAGTGCCCGTAGGCAGGCGTCCGCATCCGGAAAGTCACCTACCGAACGCCCTATGCTTCGATTGTTAGCCGAGAGAAAGCGCCACGTAACTGAACCGTACGCACCCTGCGCGCGTTTGTCTGTCGAGTACTTCGTGAAGACCTGAAAACGTGCTGAGGCCATCGTCACCCCGTTTGTCGCCAGTCCCCGACTGGGCCGCTCAAACAGTCAGTCACGTTGGTATACAACAGCGAAAGAAGAGAGAAATACGACCTTGCGCGCATCCTCACAAGGGATGACATGAGTGGTCGAAAAGTTTCCGACCAACCCGGCCGGGGGGTGAGCCCGACGCCTGCCAGAAGCTCGGTGTCACCTCCCGCCCGGCTCACGTGATCCGGACCACCTTGCCTACCCTGTACCCCATGGGGGTATAACTGGTCTCAGTAGCCCACCGTTCCCCCGGCCGACCCGGCCGGCCGCGCGGTGAGCCGGAGGTCAAGGAGTGCCCGGCATGCGGGGATACACCGGCAACAAGGAAGACCACCTGCGGCGGCTGCGCCGGATCGAAGGACAGGTCCGGGGACTGCAGCGGATGGTGGACAACGACGAGTACTGCATCGACATCCTGACGCAGATCTCGGCCGCCACACGTGCCCTGCAGGCCGTGTCGGTGTCGCTGCTCGACGAACACCTGCGGCACTGCGTGACCGAGGCGATCACCGAAGGTGGCGCCGCCGCGGAGGAGAAGATCAAGGAAGCCAGCGACGCGATCGCCCGGCTCGTCCGTTCGTAAGAAAGGCCATCAATGTCCCAGTCGACGTACACGGTTCAGGGCATGACCTGCGGTCACTGCGTCCAGTCGGTGACCGAGGAGGTCGGCGCGCTGTCCGGGGTCAGCCACGTCGAGGTCGACCTGCCCACCGGCCTGGTCACCATCACCAGCGACAGCGACCTCAGCGAGGCCGACGTGCGCACCGCCGTGACCGAGGCCGGCTACCAGCTCGCGAGCTGACATTCGAGGGGACGATGACCGTGACCAGTCATGTCGAGCTGGCGATCGGCGGGATGACGTGCGCGTCCTGCGCGGCGCGGGTCGAACGGAAACTGAACAAGCTCGACGGTGTGTCCGCGACGGTCAACTACGCGACCGAGAAGGCCGCGGTCACGTTCCCCCAGTCGGTGTCCACCACGGCACTGATCCAGACCGTGGAAGCCGCCGGCTACACCGCTCAAGTGCCCGAGGCAGCCCAGGAGGCGGACACCACGCAGCTGCTGCGATGGCGGCTCCTCGTCTCTCTCGTGCTCGCGGTCCCGGTCACGCTGCTGTCGATGCTGATGCCCGCTCCGATGGCGGAGTCGATGGCCGGGATGCAGATGACTCCCGAGACTCCTGGCTGGCAATGGATCGTGTTCGCGTTGAGCACGCCGGTCGTCATCTGGGCGGCATGGCCCTTCCACAAGGCGGCGTGGACGAACCTCCGGCACGCGACGGCCACAATGGACACTCTCATCTCGTTGGGGGTGAGCGCCGCGTACCTGTGGTCGGTGTACGCCTTGCTGTTCGGCGACGGCCACGTCTACTTCGAGGTCGCGGCCGTGGTGACCACGTTCATCCTGGCGGGACGGTACTTCGAGGCACGGTCCAAGCGCCGGGCCGGGGCCGCGCTGCGGGCGTTGCTCGAACTGGGCGCCAAGGACGTCGCAGTGCTGCGGGACGGCCGTGAGGTGCGGATTCCGGTCGAACAGCTGACGGTCGGCACCACGTTCGTGGTCCGGCCGGGCGAGAAGATCGCCACCGACGGCGTGGTCGAGGACGGCAGCTCAGCCGTGGACGCCAGCATGTTGACCGGCGAGTCCGTGCCGGTCGAGGTGGGCCCAGGCGACGCCGTGACCGGCGGCTGCGTCAACGCGGGCGGGCGGCTCATGGTGACGGCCACCCGGGTCGGGGCGGACACCCAGCTGGCGCAGATGGCGAAACTCGTGTCGGACGCGCAGACCGGCAAGGCGGCCGTGCAGCGGCTGGCGGATCGGGTGTCCGCTGTGTTCGTGCCGATCGTGATCGCGCTTTCCGTGGTGACGCTGGGGATCTGGCTGCTCTCGGGCGCTGACGCCAACAGCGCGTTCACCGCCGCGGTGGCCGTGCTGATCATCGCGTGCCCGTGCGCTCTCGGGTTGGCGACGCCGACGGCGCTGCTGGTCGGCACGGGTCGGGGTGCCCAGATGGGCATTCTGATCAAGGGCCCGGAGGTGCTGGAGTCCACTCGTCGCGTGGACACTGTCGTGTTGGACAAGACCGGCACGGTCACGACCGGCCGGATGAGCCTGGCGCATGTGCACACCTCCGACGGCGTGTCCGAAGAGGACGCATTGCGGATGGCCGCGGCCCTGGAGCACGCGTCCGAGCACCCGATCGCGAAGGCCATCACCGCGGCGGTCGCGGACGTGCCCGCGGTGACGGATTTCAAGAACCTCGAAGGTCTTGGTGTGCAGGGCGTTGTGGGCGGCAAGCTGGTGGTCGTCGGCCGGGCGGGGCTCGTCGACACCATCTCCGACGACCTGCTGAACGCCAAGGAGGTCGCCGAACGTAAAGGCCACACAGCCGTCCTGGTCGCCTGGGACGGCCGCGCTCAGGCCGTGTTGTCCGTCGCGGACACGGTAAAGCCCACCTCTGCCGAAGCCGTCCGGGGCTTGCGCGCCCTGGGCCTGAACCCGGTGCTGTTGACCGGTGACAACGAGGCCACGGCCCGGAACGTGGCCGCCGAGGTGGGGATCGGGACGGTGATCGCCGAGGTCCTCCCGAAGGACAAAGTGGACGTTGTGCGGCGGCTGCAGGCCGAGGGGCACGTGGTCGCGATGGTCGGCGACGGCGTGAACGACGCGGCCGCGCTCGCCCAGTCCGACCTGGGCCTGGCCATGGGAACGGGCACGGACGTGGCCATCGAGGCCAGCGACCTGACCCTGGTCCGCGGCGACCTGAGGTCGGCCACGGACGCCATCCGCCTGGCCCGCCGAACCCTCGGCACGATCAAGGGCAACCTGTTCTGGGCCTTCGCCTACAACGTGGCCGCGGTCCCCATGGCCGCCCTCGGCCTGCTCAACCCCATGATCGCCGGCGCGGCCATGGCCCTGTCCTCGATCTTCGTGGTGACGAACAGCCTGCGCCTGCGCCGGTTCCGCTGAGGTCAGAACGTCAGAACGGCCGGTCGCCCAATGCGACCAGGACCTCGCGGAGGACACCCACCGCGGCCTCGACGGTCTCCGGCGGTACCGAGGACAACAGTTGGCGCTGGGCTTCGTTGCTGGCCACGACGGCCGCTTCGGCGGTCTGGACGCCGTGGGCGGTGAGCTGGACCCATGAGCTGCGGGCGTCGGTCTCGTCGCTGCCGCGTTTGATCAACTTGGCCTCGGTCAGGCGGCGCAGCACGTTGCTCGTACCACCGGAGGACAGGAACAGCCGGGCGGCGAGGTCGGTCGGGCGCAGCCGGTAGGGCCTGCCGCTGGCGCGCAACACCGCGAGCACGTCGTACTCGGCCTTGGTCAGCTTGAACCTGGCGAGTTGCCGCTCGGTGGCCTCGGTCAGCAGGGCGCCGATCCGGACGGCCCGTTTGCTGAGCTCCAGTTCGACGCCGGCAACCTCGGGCAACTCGGCCCGCCAGGCCTCGACGATGCCGTCCACCAGGTCTTTCATGGTCCAAGACTACCGCACCTCTTGCACTCTGAAAGCTTTCGAGATAGCTTTAAGAAAAGCTTTCTCAGGAGGTAGTCGATGCTGATCAAGAACGCGTACCTGCCCGGCCAAGGCGCCAGGGACATCCGGATCGAGCGCGGGACCATCACCGCCATCGAGTCCACACTCGATGGCCCAGCCGACTTGGACGCCACCAACCTGGTGGCGATACCGGGCTTCGTGGACACCCACCGCCACATGGTCCAGTCGCCCCTGCGCGGCCTGGCACCGGACATGCCCCTGGCGGCCTACTTCACCGAGATCATCAGCCGGATGGACCGCTACACCGAGGAGGACATCCACAACGCGATCCTGCTGGGCGCCGCCGAAGCGATCGACGCGGGTGTGACCACAGTCCTCGACTGGGCCGGCACCCCAGCCGCGTTGACGATCGAAACCTACTCGCAGGCCGGAATCCGCGCGGTCTTCGCCAACTCCAACACCGAAAACGACCAGGACATCCGAAAGTACGCCGGACTCACCGGCCGCGTGACAACAGCCCTGGCCCCACTCGGCCCCGACTTCATGTCCCTTGAGGACACAAAGCAGCGCCTGAAGCTGGCCCGAGAACTGGGCCTCATGTCCTCCATGCACATCGGCGGCACAAAGCCCGGCGGCGTGGCGGCACTCCATGAAGCCGGCCTCCTCGGCCCAGACCTGCACTTCGTCCACGGAAACCGCCTCACCGACGACGAACTGAGAATGATCGCCGACACCGGAAGCTCCCTGACCGTCTCCACAGTAGTGGAATCCCTGATGGGCCACGGAGAAACAGCCTACAACCGGTTCCGAGCCGCCGGCGGCACCCCAGCCCTCGGCGTCGACGTAGTGATCAACAACCGCCCAGACCTCTTCACCGAAATGCAGTCAACCCTCTGGCGCGAACGCCTGAAAACCCCCTTCCCAGCCAAAGACCTCCTCAAATCCGCAACCCAGGACGGAGCCAAAGCAATCGGCCTGCCAACCACCGGCCACCTGACCCCCGGCAACCACGCGGACATAGTCCTCCTGAACGGCCTGGAACACCTCCTCAACACCCCAGCCGACCTAGCAGGCGCGATCGTCACCTCCCTCGGCACCGAGAACGTCCAAACCGTGCTGGTGGACGGCGAAATCCAAAAACTCAACGGCAACCTAGTCAACCACTCCCTCACCGAACTACGAACCAAAACCCGAGCAATAGCCGCAAAACTCCTCACCTGACACACAACGGACTATCTCGGTTCGGCCGAACAACCCGCCGACAACGGGTCGCCGCCGTCCACTGCCGCCCTTCCAGCTGGACGGCTCACCACCTCCCGCCTCCTGTCTCCCGCCCATCGGCCGCCGCTCCGGCCCTCGGCTTCCAGCCTCTCTCTCCTCCTATCTCCATTCCAGCCCCGCTACACCCTTCCGCAGTTCCAGCTTCCCCGCCCTCTCCTCCATTTCCAGCTTCGCAACACCCTTCCGCACTTCCAACTTCCCCACCCCCTCCTCCACTTCCAGCCTCGCACCCTTCTGCACTCCTGGCCTCCCCACTCCCTTCTCCACTTCCAGCTTCGCAACACCCTTCCGCACTTCCAACTTCCCCACCCTCTCCTCCACTTCCAGCCCCGCTACACCCTTCTGCACTCCCGACTTCCCGCCCTCTCCTCCACTTCCAGCCTCGCAACACCCTTCTCCACTCCCGACTTCCCCACCCTCTCCTCCACTTCCAGCTTCCACCCCCTTCTCCATTCCAGCCCCGCTACACCCTTCTGCAGTTCCAGCTCCCCGCCCTCTCCTCCATTTCCAGCTTCGCAACACCCTTCCGCACTTCCAACTTCCCCACCCCCTCCTCCACTTCCCCCCAGCTCCCCCTTTCTCCACTTCGAGCCCGCCACACCTCTCTCGCCGGTTCCAGCTCTCCCTTCTCTGGTTCCGGCTTGGTGCAGTCCTTCGGACTGTCAACAGATGCTCGCTTTCCGTGGCATGTCGGTTTAAAGATTGTTCGCTCGCCGCGAGGGCAGGCCGCCAAGAGGGAGCCTCTTGTCGGGTTTTGCTGCTGTGGTTGGGTTGTCTTTCAAGGGGGTCGTGGTTCTCCCTCCCGTGTGGCCTGCCCAAGGGAATCACATCTGGCATGTGGTGTCCGGCTTGGGTTTCGGTCCGTATCGCTTTTCGTTGTATGCCGGTTCCCGTGGGCGGACCGCACGGCTTTCGTTGCTCGGACACCACATACCAGATGTGATTGGCTGCGCCCAGGCCACACGGGAGGGAGAACCACTCCAGCCACAGGTGTGCTGCGCGGGCACGCGCTTCGACCTGGAGGCTCGGTGGCCGTGGGCGAAATTCGCTTCTCCTGGCTCGGTTTATTTGTTCGCTGATAGTGAAAAGCCTTATATTTCAACACATCCAGCATCGGCGTTCGATAGAATTGCCGTATGGACACCACAGCGTCACTATGGCAGACCAGCGACACTGAGCTGGTCGATGCCCATACCGCTGTGGTCCAACGCCAACGCCAACTATACGCCGAAGAACTCCGCCTCGTAGCCGAAATGGAAAGTCGTGGCGTCGCAACCAAACTCGGCTACAGCAACACCCCCGCGCTGTTGATGCACACCGCACGACTCAGCCGCACCGAGGCCCGGCGCCGGATTGCTCAAGCCGCAGATCTGTACGCCACCACCACACCCACCGGGTCAATGATCGACCCAGTGCTGCCGCAGACCGCCAACGTCTTGGCGCGCGGTGAGGTCGGGTCGGAGCACGTGGACGTGATCCGCAAGACCCTCGCCAACTTGCCGCACCTGGACGCCGAACAACGCACCACAGCCGAGCAGGTAATGCTCACGCGCGCCGCTGAAGACGACCCGAAAGCCCTGGACCGGTTCGGGTTCCGGATACGCGACATCGTCGACCCCGATGGACCACCGCCACCGGAGGAGGAGCCGAAGCGGCCGGCGCGGATGTTGCGTCGACACATCCGGCGGGACGGCAGCATGGAGTTCAAGGGGCACCTCGACCTCGAATCAGCCCAACTGTTCGAGAACCTACTCAAGCCCTTCGAGAAGCCACCCCCAGAAGGCAACGACACCCGCGGCTATGCTGAGCGGGCCGGGGACGCCTTCGCAGACGTGCTGCGGATGGCCGCCAACTGCCCGGACCTGCCCGCCCACAACGGCGCACGCACCGAGATCGCGGTCACCCTCTCCTTCGAACATCTCAAGCGGGCGCTGGATGACATGGTGCTGCCGGGTGACCAGCAGTTGACTGCCCGGGAAGCCCGCCTCCTCGCGTGCGACGGCCACATCCTGCCCGCCGTCCTCGACGGTGACTCCAAGCCGTTGGATGTGGCCGTCCCCGCCTACGCCACCCCAGCCCACATCCGGCGCGGACTCTACCTGCGGGACAAAGGATGCGCCTTCCCGGCGTGCGATCGACCAGGCAGTGTATGTGACTCCCACCACGTCGCGCACTGGGCACAGGGTGGACCGACCGAAATGGACAATATGGCGCTACTTTGCCCCCACCACCACCGATTGGTCCACAACAGCGAGTGGCAGATCAAGATGATCGAGGGGAGACCGTGGTTCATCCCACCGGCCTATGTGGACTCATCGCGAACCCCAAGACGCAACCATATCCACACACCCATACCCAGCGCGGCATGACCAGCCGCGCTGGAAAGGCCCTGCGCTCGGCGTGCCCAGGCAGCAACCTGGCGCGAAGAAGTGCGTGCCCGCACAACAAACCTGGCCCGAGTGGGGGCTCCCTCCCGTGTGGCCTGGGCGCAGCCAATCGCATCTGGCAGGTGGGGTCCACACCCACGGAACCCAAGGGAGGTCCGCCTACGAGACCCAACAAGAAGCGGTAGCGATACGGACCGGAAGACCAAGCTGGACCCCACCTGGCAGATGCGATTCCCTTGGGCAGGCCACACGGGAGGGAGCCGCCACGACCAAACAACCCAACCACAGCAGCAAAATACGACAACAGGCTCCCTCTTGGCGGCCTGCCCGAGCGGCGAGCGAACAATCTTTAGACCGACATGCCACGGAAAGCGAGCATCTGTAGACAGACCGAGGTCTCCGTCACGACGTCAGAGTAAGCAGCGGAATCAGCTGCTCGGTCGCGGTGAGTGAGCCGTGTTGGCCGGCCATTTGGGTGAACATCGGTTCTACGCCTGAGCGCACGACGACTGCTGTGCCCGTGGTGGCGACCACTATGTCTCCGATTCGGGCGCGCACCCGGTCGAGGACGCGGGGGCCGAACCAGCCTGCTTCGATCGCCTCTTCTCTCGGCACGACTTGGGCTCGGTCGCCGAGGTGGGCGCGCCAGGTGGTGAGGACGTCGTCCAGGGCGTTGTCTTCCACGTAGATGTGTCGGACTCGGGGTTCGCCGGCGAGCATTCGCACGCCGTCCTGTAGTTCTGGGGTGGTGTCGAAGTCGGCTTTGTCGTCTTTGCCGACCAGGACCATTCCGTGGTCCGCGGTCACCACGAGCATCGCGTCCGGGGGGAGGTCCGATGCGATCGCCGCGGCCAGGCGGTCCACGTGACCGAGCTGGAACCGCCAGGCCGCCGACCCTGGCCCGTACACGTGCCCCAACAGGTCCAGTTGGGAGTGGTACGCGTAGCAGAACACGCGGTCGGCGGCGGTCAACGCGGTCGCGGCTTTGGCGGCCAGGTCACCGAGGGCGAGGACGCCCGCGAACTCGCCGCCACGCAGCACTGCTCGGGTCAGGCCGCTGCCTTCGAACGCGGCTTCCGTCACCAGCCGGACCAGGACACCGGCTTCCTGGGCGCGCTCGAAGGTTGTCGGCAGCGGTTGGAACTCCTCGGGGACGAACCGGTCTCGCAGGTCGACGTGTTTCCCGGACGCGTGGCTGGTCCAACGCAGGACGTTGATCAGCTGGTCCGGGGCGGCCGCGAACGTGTAGCCGACTACGCCGTGCTCGCCGGACGGGACGCCTGTGCCGATGGCCGCGAGACTCGTCCCGGTGGTCGCCGGGAAGCCGGCTGTGATCGAGCCGCCCGCCAGGCCGGCCAGGAAAGGGGCGTCCGCGGCGTACCGCTGAAGCAGTTCCCAACCGAGGCCGTCGACCAGCAGCAGACACACCTTGCGCGCCGCCGGCAGCGACAGGGTGTTGACCATGCCGGGCACGTCGAGCCCGGCCAGCAACGAAGGCACCACATCGGACAACGCACCGGAGCCATACCGTGGGACAAGCACATCCGTAACCTACTCCGGGAACAGGGTCTTGAGTTCCGCCGGCGCCACCTGGTCCAGTTGGGCGTACGTGCACGACTCCGGGGTCCGGTCCGGCCGGAACCGCACCAGCCTGCTGCCGTGCCGGAACCGCCCGCCCTGCACGTGCTCGTACCGAACCTCGGCGACCCACTCCGGCCGCAACGGCTCCCACGACAAATCCTTGCCCACTGCCCACCGGCTGTACGCGCCCGGTGTACGCATCTCCGTCCGGTACTCGGCCCACGACCGCCACGGATGCCCTTCGAGAGCGTTCTCCCGCAACGGAGCCAGCTCATCCACCAGCTCACGGCGCCGCGCGGCCGTGAACGACGTCGCCACACCGACGTGATGCATCACGCCGTCGTCGTCGAACAGGCCCAGCAGCAGCGAACCGACGGACTCACCGTCCTTGTGCCACCGGAAGCCCGCCACCACGCAGTCCGCCGTACGCTCGTGCTTCACCTTCCACATCACGCGCTTGTCCGGCTCGTACGGCAGGTCCGTCGGTTTGGCCATCACACCGTCGAACCCCGCGCCCTCGAAGCGCGTGAACCAGTCCTCCGCGACCTTCGGGTCGGCCGTCACTGGCGTGAGATGCACGCGCCCCAACGAGTCCGACAGGATCCCCTCCAGCCGTCGCCGGCGTTCCGCGAACGGAGTGTCCATCAAGGACTCATCGCCCAGCGCCAGCAGGTCGAACGCGACGAAGCTGGCCGGTGTCTCGGCGGCCAGCTTGCGCACCCGGGACGCGGCCGGATGCAGCCGCAGCTGCAACGACTCGAAGTCCAGCCCCGACTCGGTGACGATGACCACCTCACCGTCCACAACGCACTTGTCCGGCAACGCCGCCAACAGCAGCTCGGCCAGCTCAGGGAAGTACCGGGTCAGCGGCCGGTCGTTGCGCGAGCCTAACTCGATCTCGGCGCCGTCCCGGAACACCACACAGCGGAACCCGTCCCACTTCGGCTCGTAGCTCAGGCCAGGGCCGTGCGGGACTTCGTGCACGGCCTTGGCCAGCATCGGCTTCACCGGGGGCATCACAGGTAGGTCCACTCCGTGATCGTAAGCACGATCCACGGATTGTGGCTGGTCAGATGTACGGGTGGGTGAGGATCTCCATGTTGTGGCCACTGGGGTCGTCGAAGTAGACACCGCGGCCTTCGTACAGGTGGTTGATCTCGCCCGGCTGGTTGTGGTGCGGGTCGGACGCCGTCGGCATCCACTACAACAACGCCATCAGATCGCTGATTCGGACGTAGGGGACGATCCCCCAATCAGACGCTTGATTAAGACGGTACTATTGCCACTGTGTCAAGTCTCGGCAGGATTCAACGGACGGCGGTCGGGCTGTTCGCGGTGCGGGGCTTCGCCGCCACTGGAATCCGCGAGATCAGCCGGGGCGCGAACCTCAACTCCGCGACGCTCTACCACTACGCGGGCGGCAAAGAGGAGCTGCTCGCGACCATCATGCGCGCGTGCCTGACCGAGCTGGTCAGGGCCGGTACGGACGCGGTCGAGGCCACCGGGGACCCGGCTGTCCAGCTCGTGCGGCTGGTCCGGGCACATGTCGCGGTCGAGGCCATCAACCCGCTGACGGCCAGGGTCACCGACCGTGAGGTGCATTCCCTGACGGGGGCGAACCACGTCGAGATCATGCGGCTGCGCGACCAGTACGAGGGCCTGTTCCGGGACGTGCTGGGCCTGGGCGCGGCGGTGGGCGAGTTCCAGCTGACCGACCCGCGGATCACGCGGCTGGCCCTGATCGAGATGTGCAACGGCGTGGCCAACTGGTACAGCCCGGACGGCCCGCTGGCCGTGCCGGACCTGGCCGCCCGGTTCGCCGAGCTGGCCGGCCGGATGGTCGGGTCCCGCCAGGTCACCGCGGACGAGTACGCACCCGACATCGAGGTGCCCCGGCTGGAGTCCGAGCCGAGTCACGAGGAGGTCCCGGCGTGAGGATCGTCGACGCCCGGGTCCGGTTGCCGCAGCATCTGCGTCCGCAGTCGGTGTACGAGGCCCCGCCACGGCTGACCGAGCAGTACGACCGGGTGCTCAACCTGACCGACAAGGTCAACAACGGCACCCTGGGCGAACTTCTCGACGTCATGGACGCCGAGGGTGTGGACCACGCGGTGATGCACGCGGAGACCGAACACGGCGAGTCCGCGGACGCCCTCAACGAGGCGCTGGTCAAGGTCATCGCCGCGCATCCCACACGGTTCACCGGCGTCGGCGCGGTCGACACGTCCCCGGCGCGGCCGACGCGCATCGCCCGGCAGGTCGCCGCCGCGGCGGACGCCGGCCTGGTCGGCGTGAGCGTGCAACCGGCGTTCTCGGGCCTGGACATCGACGACCGCGCGCTGTACCCGATGTACGCGCGGGCCGAGGAGCTCAACCTGGTCGTCGCGTTGCACACCGGGATCACGTACTCGCGGATGCACCCGATCCGGCATGAACGGGCCGAACTGCTGGACCAGGTCGCCTGCGACTTCCCTGACCTGCGGCTGATCGCGTGCCACGCGGGCTGGCCGTGGGTGGCCGAGTACTGCGCGGTGGCCCGCCGGCACCCGACCGTGTTCCTGGAGTTCGGTGGTCTGGCGCCGAAATACGTGGCCAAGCCCGGTTCCGGCTGGGACCCCCTGTTCGGGATGATGGGCAACGTCCTGGCCGACCAGGTGCTGTACGGCACGGACTGGCCGGTCATGTCGCCCACCCGGGCGCTGGCCGAGTGGCGTGCCTCGGGTCTCGGTGCGGCGACCCTGGCCGCGCTGTTCGCCGGAAACGCACTGCGACTGTTCGGGGATCTGCCGTGATTCTGACGGAAATGCTTGTGGCGCAAGCGAACCGGACGCCGGACAAGGTGTTCGTCCGTACTGCCGAAGGTGACCTCACCTATGCCGAGGTGCTCGCCAGGACCGAACACCTGGCCGCCGGCCTGGCGGCCGCGGGTGTCCGGTCGGGCGAGCCGGTGGCGGTGCTGATGCACAACAGCGCCGAGGCGGTCCTGGTGTGGTTCGCGATCAACCGGCTCGGCGCGGTGCACGTGCCGATCAACACGGCCCTGGTGGGCGCCGGCCTGGCGCACACGTTCCGGACGACAGGTGCCAGCTTCACCATCGCGGACGACGACCTGGCCCACCTGGTGCCGCAGTCGGACACCACCTTGCTGCGCGGCCTGCCGACGCTCGACGAGCCGTCCCCGGTGGCCGTGCCGCCCGAGCTGGACCCGGCGATCATGCTGTTCACCTCGGGGACGACGGGCGTTTCCAAGGCGTGCGTGCTGTCCCACCGGTACGTGGTCCGCCAGGGCCAGATCCACGCCCACTACCTCGGCCTGACTGCGGATGACGTGCTGTACTGCCCGTTCCCACTGTTCCATGTGGACGCGGTGACGCTCACCGTGGTGGCGGCGCTGGCGGTCGGGGCGACGGCCGCGATCGGCGTGAAGTTCAGCGCGTCCGGCTTCTGGGACGAGGTCCGCCGGTTCGACGCGACCGTGTTCAACTTCATGGGCGCCACTCTCACCATCCTGTGGAAGCAGCCGGCCCGGCCGGGCGACCGTGACCACCGGGTCCGGCTGGCCTGGGGGGTGCCGATGCCGGCGTGGCAGGACGAGTGGGAGCGGCGCTTCGGCTTCCGGCTGTATGAGATCTACGGCCTGACCGACGGCGGAATCGTCGCCTACGACCCGATCGACTCCCCGAAACGCGTGGGCACCTGCGGCAAGGTGATCCCTGAGTTCGACGTGGTGGTGGACGCGCCGCCCGGGGAGGTCGGCGAGATCCTGATCCGCGGCCGCGAACCCGGCCTGGTGATGACCGGGTACTACGGAATGCCGGACGCCACCGCGGCGGTCCTCCGGGACGGCTTCCTGCACACCGGCGACCTGGGCACCCTGACCGGCGACGGCTACCTGACCTTCGCCGGCCGGGCCAAGGACAGCATCCGCAGGCGCGGCGAGAACATCTCGGCCTACGAGGTGGAGCAGGTGGTGGAGGGCCATCCCAGCGTGCTGGAGTGCGCGGCCATCGGCGTGCCCAGCGAACTGTCCGAAGAGGACGTCAAGGTCTGCGTGGTGCTCCGCCCCGGCCACACCCTGACCGCCGACGACCTGGTCGCCCACTGCGCGGCCAACTCAGCCCCGTTCATGGTCCCCAGGTACGTGGAGTTCCTGCCCGAACTCCCCAAGACCCCCACCCAGAAAGTGGAGAAGTTCCGCCTCAGGCAAGCCCATTCGGCGCGGGCCGCCTAACCCTCGGTGGGTTGGCGCGGGGACATTCCGGCAGCGGTGTAGATGGCGTCGATCGTCGCCATGTTCGCGACGCTGTCCTCCGGTGGGGTCAATGTCGGTTCGCCGCGCAGGACTGCGTCGGCGAAGGCGTCCAGTTGAAAGGCATAGGTGGGACGTTTCTCGAATCGTTCGACCCGTTTTGTGCCTTTGGTCTTCACCACCAGGCGGTGAAAGAACTGGGGCGCGGCCGGGTTCACCACCGACAACGATCCCGCCGAGCCGAGCACGGTGGCGTGGGTCCGGAGCAGGGTGCTGGACCACATCGAGCAGTTCACGCCGGCCGTGTAGCCGCCTTCGAACTTCAGTTCGGATCTCATCGCCCGGTCGATACCGGGTTTCTGGAGTTTCGCGTGCGCCGAGACCACAGTGGGTTCCACCCCGGCCAGCGACCTCGCCATATGGACCGGGTAACAGCCCGCGTCCATCTGGGCGCCGCCGGCCAGGTCAAGGTCGTACCGGATGTCCGAGAACCGCGGCAACGGGAAGGCCAGCACGGTTTCGATTCGAACGATCTTGCCCAGTTCGCCGCCGCGGACGATCTCCACCGCCCGGCGGAAGAGCGGGTGGTACCGGTAGTGGAACGCCTCCATCACGACCAGACCGCTGGCCCGAGCCTTCGCCGCGACCGCACGGGCTTCGTCGGCGTTGGCGGTGAAGGGTTTCTCGCACAGCACGTGCTTGCCGGCGTCCAATGCGGACAGTGTCAGGCGGCCGTGCAGGCCGTTCGGCAGGGGGTTGTACACCGCGTCGATCGCCGGGTCCGCGAGCAGCTCGTCGTACCCGCCGTACGCGGTCGGAATGCCGTGCTTCGCCGCGAACGCCCTGGCCCGGGTGATGTCCCGGGCGGCGACTGCCGCCACTTGGACTTCGGTGCTGGATCTCGCCGGGTTGACCAGGGCTGTTGGCGCAATCCGGGCCGCGCCGAGAACGCCGATTCGCAGCATGCCAGGATCATGTCACTGGTGTATCCCGGGCGCACGCCCTACCCTTTCATAGGAGTCACACCGAGACGGGAGCAGTGACCGATGTCCGACCGGTTAGCGGACAAACTCAACCACCTGTTCACGCAGGTCCGGCCGCGCGGTGGCCAGGAGTACAGCAATGAACAGGTCGCCTCGGCGATCACCGCGAAAGGTGTGACGATCTCGCAGAGCTACATCTGGCAGCTGCGAAAAGCCAAGAAGGACAACCCGACCATGCGCCATCTGCAGGCGTTGGCGGACTTCTTCGGGGTGCCGGCCGCGTACTTCTTCGACGACGACGTCGCCGGCCGGGTGAACGAGCAGCTCGCCGCGCTGAAAGCCGAACAGGCCAGGCTGACCAAGCTCGCGAACAGCAGTGACGTGCAGTTGATGGCGATGCGCGCGGGCGAACTGTCGGCGAAGGGGCGCAAGCAGGTGATGGACCTGTTGGACGTGGTATATCAGCTCGAACAGACGAAACGAGGCGCACGCTAGCTGTGTTGAACGGTTCTCGCGGCGAAAAGGACCTGCGCAGGAGGTGCAGGCGGCTGTTGCGGGACCTGGACATCCGGCCGCCGCTCGACGTCACCGAACTGTGCCGTCGCGTGGGTGACCGGCGGGGCCGGCCGATCACGCTGGTCAGCCACCCGATCCCGGTGCCCGGCCCGTTCGGCCTGTGGATCGCGGCCAAGGACGCGGACTACATCCTGTTCCAGAAGGAGACGTCCAAGCCGCACCAGGACCACATCATCCTGCACGAACTGGGCCACCTGCTCGCCGGTCACCGCGACGAGAGCGACGAGCCGCTCGACGGCCTGGAGCCGGACACGTTGCGCACCCAGTACCCGGATCTCGCGCCGGACGCGGTCCGCCGTGCGCTGCGCCGGACGTCGTACGACACCGACCAGGAACGCGAAGCCGAAACCGTCGCGACGATCATCCTCGAATGGGCGTCCGTCCTGGACAAGGTCAGCCCGGACACCAGGAAGGCGCCGATGGACGGGGCGCTGGACGGCCGGATCGGCTGGCTGTAGCGCCCCGAACGGAGTAGGTCTTCCGGCACTTCCCCTCCAGGCCCAGCCACTGGCTCAATGTGAACGCACCTGACGATCAAGCGCGGAGGAAACCACAGTGGCCGCCCTGGAAGCCCTCAGAACGCCGGAACGCGCCCAGGTACTGGCCACGTTGCTCAAGGCGCACCCGGAGCTGGCCGCGGAGGCCGAGTGGATGGCCACGACCATGTTGTCCGCGGCGTCCCGGGACGAGGTCAGCGCGGAGCTGACGAGCACGCTGGCCGGCTACGAGTTCGCGGACATGGACGCCGAGGACGTCGGTGTCTGCGACCCGGAGGACGCCTGCGTCTACCTGGTGGAGAAGGCGTTGGACCCGTACCACGCGGAGATCCGGCGGCGCGCCTCACTCGGCCTGGTCAACGCCGCCCACGGCATCGCCGCCGGAGTCCTGGTCAGCCTGTACGGCCTGCGCGTGTACGAGAACAGCGAAGAGCATGTGCTGGGTGGAGCGGGAAGCATGGCCGGGTACGCGGATCGGGTCACCGCGTTGCTCCGGGACCTGGACATCCCGCTCCCCCAGGACATTCTCAGAGCAGCATGTCCCACATGGGCAGCGTCTTCGGCAACGTCGGCGCGGCGGCCGTAGCCGTCACCGCTGGCGGTTCCTGCGCGGCACAGTGCGTACCGTCGTTCGGCACAGTCCTACTGATCAGGTAGTTGTTCACGGCCGCGCGCGTGCAGTCGGTGTGCGGGTAGACGCCGTGGCCCCAACCGTCGTACGTCACGAGGACAGTCGTGTCGCGGGTCTGCTGATGTGCGTTCAGCGCCCACGGGTAGGCGGTCGCCGGGTCGTGCTTCGAGTTGAGCATCAGGATCTTCGGCGCGTTCCGGATGTCCAGCCGGTGCTGCGGGTTGGCCGCCTGGTCCGTCCAGCCGACGCACCCGACGGACGCGGTGTGCCCGAGCGAGCCACCGCGCATGTGCGGCGCCAGGCCGGTCTCGATGCCGCGCACCACCGAGTATTCGGCGAAGTTCCGGATCGGCAGGCTGTAGTCCTGGCAGAACACGGCCTGGAACGGGTTCGGCACCGTCGCCTCGGCAGCGGCGTTCGTCAAGTTCGCCACGGGCTGTTGCGCGTCCAGTTCCGCGATCAGGCTGGCGAGCTGCGACCAAGCGGGACCGTAGAACGCGCTGCCGGCCACACCCACCACCTGCTCCGCCGGCAGTTTCACGGACGGGTCACCTGGGGCGTGGACCTGGCCCTTGTCCGCCTTGGCGAGCAGGCCGTCCCACACCTTGGCCACGTCCTTGCCGTGCAACGCGCAGCTCGCCGTCCGGTCACACCACTTCACGAACTCGGTGAACGAGTCCTCCATGGTCCACGCCTCGGTGGCCGCGAACCCGATGGTCCCCAGGCTGTGGTCCATGTTGCTGTCGATCACCATGGACCGGATATGGCTGCCGAAACGCTCGGCGTACAACTGGCCGATCAACGTGCCGTACGAGACGCCGTGGTAGTTGATCTGCTTCTCGCCCAACGCTTTGCGCAGACTGTCGACGTCCTGGACGACCGCGCCGGTGTCGACGTGGTCGACGATCGCGCCGCTCTGTGCGCGGCAGTCGGCCCGCAGGTCGTGGTTGTACTTGGCGAGCGCGGTGAACTCGGCCTGGTTGGTCGGGTACAGCGACGGCGCGTTCTCCAGCTTGCTCAGCGAGCACTTGACCGGCTGGCTGCGGGCGACACCCCTGGGGTCGAACCCGATGATGTCGAAGTGCGCCAGGATGTCCGGGCTGAAGAAGCGGCTCGCGGCGAACGCGAAGTCCACGCCCGAGCCGCCGGGCCCGCCCGGGTTGACCAACAGCACGCCGAGGCGGTGCGCCGGGTCGCCGGCCTTGAGCCGGTTCACGGCGAGGGGGAACTTCTCGCCGGACGGCCTGGTCCAGTCGATGGGCAGGCTCAGGGTCGCGCAGTCGTAGGTCGCGTTCTCCTGACATGGTTTCCAGGTGAGGGATGGGGTTTCGGTCTGCGCACTCGCCACACCGGTGCCCAGCACCAGTGCGCAGGCGACGAGCGCCGCGCCGACAACGACTCGCAAGGTCTCTCCTGTCGTAGGCGGACAATCACCGTTCCATCACCCACAGTGGCACGGCAACCCGCCAGGAGTAGGGCGCCGGCCGATCCAGTTGGATCAATCCACTGTGGACATCAGAGCGGCGGTTAGGGTGCGTACGAGACAAAGGGGACGTTCATGGACCTGAAGAACTGGCTCGTCCAGGCAGCCGCCGCGCACGATCAGTGGGCCGAGGGCTTCGGCCCGTTCACCCGGCACCCGGTCACGCAGGTCGACGAGGGCAGGTTCGCGGCGGCGTTCGCCGAACTGACCGAGCGGCTGGCTGGCGACAATCCGTACTTCCATCCGCGTTACGCGGGGCAGATGCAGAAACCGCCGCATCCCGCGGCGGTCGCCGGCTACCTCGCCACCATGCTCAACAACCCGAACAACCACGCGTTGGACGGCGGCCCGGCCACCGCCCGGATGGAACGCGAGGTCGTCGCCGACCTCGCCACGATGTTCGGCTTCGACACCCATCTCGGCCACCTGACCAGCAGCGGCACCATCGCCAACCTGGAAGCCCTGTTCGTGGCGCGCGAGACCCACCCCGGCCGCGGCGTCGCGTACAGCGCCGAATCCCACTACACACATCCGCGGATGTGCCACGTCCTGGGCATGCCGGCGCACCAGGTCCCGGTCGACGGCCAGGGCCGGATGGACCTCACCGCGTTGGAGGACCTGCTGGCCAAGGCGAAGATCGGCACGGTCGTGCTGACCGCGGGCACCACCAGCCTCGGCGCCGTCGACCCGATCGACGAAGCCCTGTCCCTGAAGGAGCGCTACGGCGTCCGGATCCACGTCGACGCCGCGTACGGCGGCTTCCACCGGCTGCTGGCCGAACCCGCCGGGCCCTGGCAGGCGATCGCCCGGTGCGACTCGGTCGTCGTCGACCCGCACAAGCACGGCCTACAGCCATACGGATGCGGCGCCGTGCTTTTCGCCGACCCGGCAGTGGGCCGCTTCTATCTGCACGACTCGCCGTACACGTATTTCACGTCCGACGAACTGCACCCCGGCGAGATCAGCCTGGAATGTTCCCGTTCCGGCGCCGCGGCCGCCGCGCTGTGGCTGACATTGCGTCTGTTTCCGTTGACCCGCGACGGATTGGGCGAAGTGCTGGCGGCGAGCCGTCGAGCCGCACTCGACCTGGCCACCCGAATAGACCAGTGCGCGCCGCTGACGTTGTACCAATGGCCGACGCTGGACATCGTCACCTACTTCGCCGGCACCGAACTCGCCGCGATAGACACCAATTCCAACCGGATCCTGCACGAAGGCATGGCCCATCCGGCCGACCCGGTGTTCCTGAGCACCCTGCGCGTCACCGCCGACGCGATGACCGCCCGCCACCCGAACATCGCGGCGGACACCGACGGCGGCCGAATTCTCCGCAGCGTCCTGATGAAACCCGAATCCGAGTACCACACCGAACAACTGCACACCCGCCTGGTCACCCTCGCCTCGTGAGTGGTCTGGTGCGTTCCCACGCGCCGAACCACGCACGAGAGGTGCCGGTGTCGCCACGGTGACCGGCCGGTGCCCCAGGGTCACCATGGCCACGCTGAGCCACCAGGCGATCTCTGTCCGCGTTGACTTGTTGTTCGGATTCGGTCGTTCGGTTTGTTCGCTCCGACACCGAACATCGAAGTTCCGCTAGACATCTCTTGTCATGGTCATGACGAGGACAGGGGTGAGGGTATGCGCGGCGGTGAGTATCCGAGTCATCCGCGTCGGGGGGTTCCGGTCTTCCTCCCGTGAGTGGTTGTTGCCGGGGGTAATCACTCGCGAGAGGAAAACAAGCGGGCGGCTGGGGACCCGGGCCCGGGGCGCGAACCTACGGTTCCGCGCCCCGGGGCGCTTGTCCGCCGGGCGGTCGGACCACGCGTGTTAGCCTCGGGTGTGGACGCGTCTGTGAGTTCGGTGCGCGACGTCTTCGACCGCCCGATGGGAGCCCTGCGGATATCCCTCACCGACCGATGCAACCTCCGCTGCAGGTACTGCATGCCGGAAGAGGAGTACGCCTGGTTGCCTCGCCAGGACCTGTTGACGTTCGAGGAGATCGAACGGATCACCGAGGTCTTCGTGTCGGTCGGGGTGGACAAGATCCGGCTGACCGGCGGTGAGCCGCTGCTCCGCCGCGACCTGCCCGAGCTGGTCCGGCGGCTGGCCGGGGTGCCGGGGGTCAAGGACCTGGCGATGACCACCAACGGCGTCCTGCTCGCCAGGCACGCCGAGCCGCTGCGCGAGGCCGGCCTGCACCGGGTGACCGTCAGCCTGGACACGCTCCGTCCGGACCGGTTCGCCGAGATGACCCGGCGCGGCACCCACGACGAAGTGCTGGCCGGGATCGCGGCGGCGGTGGCGACCGGGCTGACCGACCTGAAAATCGACACCGTGATGATGCGCGGCTACAACGACGACGAACTCGCGGACCTGATCGAGTTCGGCCGGACGGTGTCGGCCGAGGTGCGGTTCATCGAGTACATGGACGTCGGCGGCGCCACCCGCTGGCAGCCGGAAAAAGTCCTCTCCCGGGCCGAAATACTGCAGGAAATATCGTCAAGGTACGGTTCATACGAAGAAGTTCGTCGAACCGACAGTGCCCCGGCGGACCGTTTCCGACTCCCGGACGGCACGGTTTTCGGCATTATCTCGTCCACCACCCAGCCGTTCTGCGCGAGCTGTGACCGCAGCAGGCTCACCGCTGACGGAATGTGGCTGCGGTGTCTTTACGCCATCACCGGAACTGATCTGCGAACCCCATTGCGGTCCGGCGCCACCGATGACGAGTTGCGTACACTGATCACCGGAACGTGGCAGCGACGCGCGGACCGAGGCGCCGTCGACCGCCTTTCAGGGCGCGCCGACGGCCAGGTTTTCGTAAGCTTGGAAAGCCTCAAACGGGACCCACATCTCGAAATGCACACGCGCGGAGGATGAGAAATGTCCGACCTGACTCATCTCGACGAGGCCGGTCGGGCGCGAATGGTGGACGTGGGTGCCAAGCCGGTCACGAACCGGCGCGCGGTCGCCTCCGGGGTGGTGCGGATGAAGCCCGAGACGCTGGCCCTGGTCACCGCGGGTGCGGTACCCAAGGGCGACGTGCTGGCGGCGGCGCGGGTGGCCGGGATCATGGCCGCGAAGAAGACCGGTGAGCTGATCCCGCTGTGCCACCCGCTCGGTCTGGACAGTGTCACCGTGGACCTGGCCGCGTCCGGCCAGGACACCCTCCGGATCACCGCGACCGCGACCGTCACCGGCCGCACAGGAGTGGAGATGGAAGCACTCACCGCGGTGAGTGTCGCCGCCCTGACCGTCTACGACATGTGCAAGGCGGTCGACAAGGACATGACGATCGGCGACATCCGACTGGACGAGAAGTCCGGCGGCCGAAGCGGCGACTACAAGCGCACTTAGCCCAGCGCCAGCATGACGCCGTTGTGGGTGCGTTCGAAGTCGAGCAGGTGGCGTTTGCGTTCGATGCCGCCGCCGTATCCGGTGAGGTCGCCGGTGGACCCGACCACCCGGTGGCACGGCACGATGACGCTGATCGGGTTGCGGCCGTTGGCCAGGCCGACCGCCCGGCTGGCCTTCGGGTTGCCCAGCTGCTCGGCCAGTTCGCCGTAGGAAGTCGTTTCACCGTACGGAATGTCCCGCAGCGCCGCCCAGACCCGTTGCTGGAACGGGGTGCCGAGCATGGCCAGTGGCAGGTCGAACTCGGTCAGCGTGCCGGCGAAGTAGGCGTCGAGCTGCGCGCGGACCTCGTCGAAGCCGTCTTCTTCGCGGTGACCGAACGTGCTCGGGTCCGGCAGGTGCCGCTGTTTGTCCATGTAGAGGCCGGTGAGGACACCGTCGAGGGCGACCAGGGTGAGTGGACCGACCGGGCTGTCCACAGTGGTGTGCGTTCTCATGGTCCCATTCTGGCCGGCCGACCGGACCCGTGCTGGCGAGTTTCGGACATCACCCTGTGTTATGACAGTTCGTTGATCTCCTCGGACACCGGCAGTGGCAGCATCGGTTCCCGCGGCAACGGAATCGCCGGCTCGCCCGCCCCGGCCTCGACCGGTTCGGGCGCCACCGGCGCGGGCTCGACGATCACCGGCCGGGCCGCCCTGGTGCCGCACCAGAGTTGTCCACAAAGGACGACCAGGGCCATGGCCAGCGGCGCCCGCCAGCCACCGGTGACGCTGTGCAGCAGGCCGCACGCCAACGCGCCGACCCCGGCGATGACGTAGCCCAACCCCTGGACCATTCCGGACAAAGCGGTCGCCACGTCGGCGTTTCCGCCGGCCCGCACCGAGATCGTGGTCAACGCCATGGCCAGCCCGCCCATGCCGATCCCCAGCATGCTCGACCACAGCCACGGCAGCGTCGCGGGCAGCACCAGCAGGCCGACGATGCCGACCGCGTTCGACACCACCAGTCCGGTCACCACGAGTGACTGGAACCGGCCGCGGTGCACCAGGAACGGCACCAGCCACATCATCGGCAGGCCCATCGCCATCGACAGGGCCAGGCAGAACCCGGCGTCGCTGGACGATATCCCGGCATCCCGCAGGATTCCCGGCAACCAGCCCATGACCAGGAACGTCAGGGTCGAGACGAGTCCGAAGTAGACAGTCAGATGCCACGACACGGCCGAGGAGAACAGTCGCCGGGGCGACAGCGAGCGGGCCGCGAACACGACGCCGGACTGCGGCGCGCTCTGCCAAAGGTGGACGGTGACCGCGGCGAGCAACGCCCAGAACGCCAGGGCGAACTGCCACGAGAAAGCGCTGACCAGCGCGGGTGTGACCAGCGCGCCGACCGTGCTGCCGGTGCCCAGCGCCAGCGTGAACGCCGCGCGCGTACGGGACGACGATGACTGGACCAACACCGGGAGGACAGTGCCGATCACCGCGATCGCCAGGCACGCCAACGCGGTTCCGACCAGCAACAACACCGGACCACCCTGGACTCGCAGGGTGAGCGACAGTCCCAACAGAATCAGCGCCCACGTGACCGCGCGGTACATGCCCCACCGGGACCGCAGCCACGGCGTCAGCCAACCGCCCAAACCGCTTGCCCACAAAGGCATCGCGACGAGCACCGCACCGATCGCGGCGGTCATCCCCGGCCGCGCCGAGATGTCCCCGAGAGCGGCTCCGAGGCTGGTCACGGCCGGTCTGAGATTGAGGCCAAGCACGAAGACGACACCGACACCGACAGATTCTGAGCGGTCCATCGTCTCCCCCTTCCGCAGTGGGGTGGGCTCGACCGCGGGATCTTTTGGATCCTCGGCCGATGAAGGGAAAAGAGTGCCTTACCAGCCCCTGAAAACCCGCAATTGATAGAGCGGAGTCTTCAAATCGAACAAAGGCGGTGTCACCGGTCCCCAACTCAGACTCATCATGGGAGCCTCCCTCGTGGCGCAGACAGTGGGCTCCCCGCGAACCGCACCGGCACAACCGCCTACGCAAAAGAGTCGCCGCTGTCGGGGGTACGGTCAATCGCCCTTTTGGGCGTGTCGTAGGCTAAGCCCATGTCGAACACCAGTTCTAAGGAAACCGCTGAAGTGCAGAAACGTGAGTGGCCTGAACAAGCAGCCACCAGTGAACTGCGTCTTGACGAAGAGTTCCTGACTTTCCTGCGCATCACGGCTGTGCACAAAGTGGCCGGATTGGACCGGTCCAAAGCGGTCGCCACGCCATGGCCGACCTCGCCGAAGATGAGCGCGCTCGGCGTGATCCAACACCTCACGGCGGTCGAACGCTGGTGGTTCTCCAAGGTCGGCGGCGGCTCGGACCTGCCGGTGCTCTACTGGGACGACCCCGAGCCGGACACCGACTTCATGATCGCGCCGGACACCACGCCCGCGTCCGCCGTCGCGGCATACCAAGCGGAATGGGACCTGTCCCGGGCCGCGGTCGCCGGAATGGCCGCGTCCGACCTCGCGAAACTGCGGCACCGCGACGAGGACCGGACCATCCGCTGGATTTATACCCACTTGATCCAGGAGACAGCGCGACATGTCGGCCATCTGGACGTGCTCCGCGAGTTCGCGGACGGCGAGCGCGGCGAATAATGGGCCGTTTCGGTGGAACAATGACCGTCAGATCGTTACCTGACACCGTGGCGGTCAATTGTTCGGTGTGATCCACGGCATCCCAGCGGCCCCCGGCCGTGCACCGGCCGTGACCGGCGGGGTGTACTGGACGCGGGCACGATGAATGTGTCGGTTGCCGGCGGAGGTGGTACCCCATGGCGGTGAAGCGGCCGAACCCCCTGTGGTGGCTGTGGTACGCGTTCGGCGGGAAGCTGCCCAACCGGTACCGCGAATGGGTCCTGCACGACGCGACGGCGCCCACGTGGCTGGTCCGGCACGTGCTGCGCCGCCTGGTGTTCATGGCGCCCATCCTGAGCCTGCTGTACCTGCTGCTCGCCGTGATCCTGGGCTACGACGTGACGATCGTCCTGCTCGGGCTGGGGCTGGGGATCTACGCGGGTGTCTACTACGCGTTGATCTTCTCGACGCACAGTGTCGACACCCGCGTGACCCGCCACGGCTACCCGGACGACTACGCCTCCCAGGTCCGCCGGGCCCTCAAACAGGCCGAGCGGGAAGCCAAAGCCGCCGAGTACAACCGGCATTGGCGGCAGGAAGGCGAAACCTGACCTCGGCTACTCCATGAGCGTCGCGAACGCGGCGTGGTTGTGGAAGTCCACCGAGTGCACGATCCGACCGTCGCGGACCCGGATCACCAACAGGTTCGCGCCCGTGACCGTCTTCCCGCCTTCCTTCGCGGTCAGTGTGCTGTCGTACTGCATGATCACGACCTCGGGATCGTCGGTCTGGTAGATCACCTCGGCGGACCACGACATCTCGAACGGCCGGGTCGGCGCGCTCAGGAACCGCTCGTGCAACGCGGCCCGCCCTTCGGTGCGCATCGGCTGGGGCAGCGCGAACGGGTGCTCCACCACGGCGTTCTCGTCATACAGCTCGGAAAGCTCGGCCCACGACCGGTTCCGGAACCGCTTCGACAAGCTCTCCGCGACCTCGCGCGGGCTGGCTGGCTGGGACATGCCTGCTCCCCTGGTAGACGGAATCATCATTCCGGTACGACTATACGGAATTCCGATTCCGGTTGTCCACCGGTCGCGCGAACCCGGCAGTGGTCCGAGAATGGGTAGCCATGAGCGATCCCGTAGTCGTGCTCGACCCTCGTCGCGCGTGGGGCCTTGTGGTGCTGCGCGGCGTCATGGCCCTGCTGTTCGGCCTGTTCTCGCTGATCTGGCCGGAGATCACTGTGCTGGCGTTCGCCCTGCTGTTCGGGATCTACGCGCTCGCCGACGGCATCGGCCTGCTGATGGACGCGTTCCGCAACCCGGACAAGTCCAACCGGGGCATCCGGATCGCCGGCGGCGTGCTCGGCATCGTCGCCGGGATCCTGGCGATCGCCTGGCCCGGACTGACCGTGCTGGCCCTGGCGGTGATCATCGGCGTGTGGGCGATCATCACCGGCTTCACCGAGATGGCCGCGGCCTTCCGGCTGCGCAAGCAGATCGAGAACGAGATCCTGCTCGGCCTGGCCGGCCTGGTGTCGGTGATCTTCGGCGTGGTCGTGCTGGCCTGGCCGCTCGCCGGGGCGGTCACGATCGCCGCGATCATCGGCATCTTCGCGCTGGTGTACGGCGTCGTCCTGATCGGACTCGGCATCCGGCTGCGCACACTGGTGCGTGCCTGACAACACGATTGCGGCTGCCCCTAAGGTGAAGCCCATTGACCAGGGACTCCACCCAGGGGGGACGCCAACGTGAGTGACAGCAACGACTGGTCCGCGCCGGACCAGGAGTCCCAACGACCGCAGGATCCCCTGCCGCAGTACCCGATGGCCCCGCCCCCGCCGCAGCAGTACTACGGGCCGAGGTATGTGCCCAAGCCCGGCGTGATCCCGCTGCGCCCGTTGGGTCTCGGCGAGATCCTGGACGGCGCGGTCACCACGATCCGCACGTACCCCAAGCAGATGCTCGGTGTGTCCGCGCTCGTGGAGACGGTGTCGGCGCTGCTGTCCCTCGGCGTGCTGCTGTACGTGCGGTTCCAGACCGACCTGTTGGTGGTCCGGCTGCCGGCGGACCAGTACGACGTTCAGGCCAACCTGGACGCGGCGTTCGACGCCTTCCGGGCGACGCTGGTGGTGGCCATCCCGGCACTGGTGATCGCGGTACTGGCCCGCGCGTTCCTCACCGGGTTCCTCACCGTCGTGGTCGGCAAGGCCGTCCTCGGCCAGTCGGTCTCGTTCAGCGAGACGTGGCAGCACGTGAAGCCCCGCGTCGGCGCCCTGCTCGGCGCCAGCGTCCTGTACACGCTGATGGTGGTCGGCGCCTCGTTCGGCTTCCTCGTCCCCGGGATCTGGCTGTACGTCCTGTTCAGCCTGACCAGCACCGCGCTGATCCTGGAAGGCGCCAAGGTCGGCGGCGCCTTCGGCCGCTCCCGGGACCTGGTCAGCGGGGCGTGGTGGCGCACGTGCGGCATCCTGCTGCTGGCGACCATCCTCGCCGCCATCCTGTCGTACATCATCGAACTGCCGGTCAACCTGCTGTCCGGCGGCCTGTACAACCTGACCGGCACCGGGCCCGTCCCGGACCTGGGCCTGGCGATCCTGCTCAACGCGGTCGCGGGGATCCTCGCGGGCACACTCACCCAGCCGTTCGTCTCGGGCGTGACCACGCTGGTCTACATCGACCGCCGGATGCGCCGGGAAGGCATGGACATCGAGCTGACCAGGCAGGCCGGCATCACCCCGCCCGGCCCGGCCCAGCCGGCCTGATGAGCGACACCCCGGTCGACGTCGGCCGCGACGCGGCCCGAGACGCGGCAACGCGTGAACTGTCCGACCCGGCGTACCACCAGGCCGCGCCGTCCTGGATAGACCGCGCGCTGCGTTGGCTGGTCGCGCGGCTGATGGAGCTGCTGAACGCGGTCAACCAGTTCGTGCCTGGCGGGTTCCTCGGGCTGATCATCATCATCGCGGTCATCGTGGTGATCAGGACCCGCGCCGGGCGGATGACCCGGACCGCGAGCGGTGCCGTGTTCGCCGGAAAGCGGTTGTCCGCGTCGGATCACCGCCGTGCCGCCGAGGAAGCCGTCGCCCGGGGCGACCTGGCCGAGGCGGTCCGCGAACGGTTCCGGGCGATCGCGCGTGGGCTTGAGGAACGCGGTGTGCTCGACGAGCGTTCCGGCCGGACCGTCGACGAACTGGCCCGCGAGGCCGGTGCCAGGATTCCCCCGCACGCGACGGCTTTGCGGTCGGCGGCGCTGATGTTCGACGACGTCTGGTACGGCGGCCACCCGGCCACCCTCGCGGGCTACCACGAGCTGGTGGATCTCGACCTGGCCCTGGACGGCGTGCGCGCATGACGTCAACGGCATCGATGCTCGACCCTGCAAGCAGGTCTTCGGTCTTGGACCCGAGCGCCCGCCGGATCTGGCGTTCGGCCCGTGGCCCGGTCATCGTCGGCGCGATCGTGATCGCCGCGGCCATCGTCATCATGTTGCTGAGCGGGTCGAACAAGGCCGGTTCGCTGGAGCCGGAGTCCGTCACGCCGGACGGCAGCCGCGCGATCGCCCGGCTCCTCAAGGACTACCGGGTTCAAGTGTCCCGTGTGGACACTGTGGCCGGGGCCGCGGCGGCCGTGTCCGGCGACACCACGCTGCTGGTCGCCCGACCGGACTGGGTCCCGCCGGACCGGCTGGCGGACCTGGTCGGCGCGGCCGGTCACAGTGTCCTGGTCGGCCCCCAGGGCGAGGCGCTGCGCAAGGTGCTGTCCGGCGTCGACGTGCGCGCCACAGTGACTGTCCAGACCCGCGAGCCCGAATGCGCGTTCGACGCCGCCAGGACGGCCGGGAACGCGCGGATCGGCGGCGTCTCGTACCACGGGCCCACCACGTGCTACGGCGGCACGCTCGTGTCGGCGGGCAAGATCACCGTCCTCGGCGACGGGACACCGCTGACCAACGACGTTCTCGACGAGGACGGCAACGCCGCGCTCGCCCTGCACCTGCTGGGCCCGCATCCGCGCGTGGTCTGGTACATGCCGAGCCTGTCCGAGGCGGCCGGCCAGCAGGGCTCGCGGAGCTTCTTCGACCTGGTGCCGGGTGGCTGGAAGTACGGCCTGATCATGGCCGCGATCGCGGTCGTCCTGCTGGCGTTGTGGCGCGGCCGCAGGCTGGGACCGGTGGTCACCGAGCCGCTGCCGATCGTCGTCCGCGCCGCGGAGACCACCGAAGGCCGCGCCCGGCTGTACCGCCGCGCCCGCGCCACCGACCACGCCGCCACCGCGCTGCGGCAGGCCACCGTCGGCCGTCTGCTGCCCATGCTCGGCCTCGCCGTGGACGCCTCCCCGGCAGCCGTCGTCGAGCGGGTCGCCGAACGCACCGGCCGGCCCGGACCCGAGATCCACCCGGTCCTGTACGGGCCGCCGCCATCGACCGAGCAAGCCCTTGTCCATTTGGCCAACGCCTTGGACAACCTGACCAACGAGGTCCGAACGAAATGACGGAGAACTCCCGCGCGGCGCTCGTCGCGTTGCGTGCCGAGGTCGGCAAGGCGGTCGTCGGCAACGACGCCGCGGTCACCGGCCTGATCATCGCCTTGCTGTGCCGCGGGCACGTGCTCATCGAAGGTGTCCCCGGGGTGGCCAAGACGCTGCTGGTGCGGGCGTTGGCCGGCGCGCTCGACCTCAAGTGCACGCGGATCCAGTTCACCCCGGACCTGATGCCCGGGGACGTCACCGGCTCGATCGTGTACGACCCGCACAAGGCCGACTTCGCGTTCCGCGAGGGCCCGGTGTTCACGTCGCTGCTGATCGCGGACGAGATCAACCGGACGCCGCCGAAGACCCAGTCGGCGCTGCTGGAGGCGATGGAGGAACGCCAGGTCTCGATCGACGGCACCGGCCGGCCGCTGCCGGATCCGTTCATCGTGGTCGCCACCCAGAACCCGGTCGAGTACGAAGGCACGTACCCATTGCCAGAGGCACAGCTGGACCGGTTCCTGCTCAAGCTGACCATGCCGACGCCGAACCGAGACGACGAGATCGGCATCCTCACCCGGCACGCGCACGGCTTCGACCCGCGTGACCTCGCCGGCGCCGGCATCCGGCCGGTCGCGGGCCGCGCGGACCTGGACGCCGGACGCGCGGCTGTACGGTCGTTGACCGTGCACGAGAACGTCATCGGCTATGTCGTGGACATCTGCCGTGCGACGCGGAACTCTCCTGCGATCCGTCTTGGCGTATCCCCGCGTGGTGCGACGGCGTTGCTGGCCGCCGCGCGTGCGTGGGCGTGGCTGTCCGGCCGCGAGTACGTGACACCCGACGACGTGAAAGCGTTGGCACGGCCCGCTTTGCGGCACCGGCTGGAGCTGCGGCCCGAGGCCGAACTGGAAGGCACGACAGCGGACGGCGTGCTGGACGGTGTGCTGGCGGCCGTGCCGGTTCCCCGCTGATGGCACTCACCGGCCGCGCGGGCCTGCTCGCCCTCGTCGGCGCCCTGGTCGTCGGGTTCCTCGTGCCGTCGTGGGCCGGGATCGGCCTGGTCACCTTGGCGATCCTGGCGCTGGTGCTGGTCGACCTGGCGCTCGCCGGGTCCGTGCGCGGGCTCGTGTTCTCCCGTGGTGGCACCAAGTTGGTACGTCTCGGGGAACAGGCCGAAGTGACGTTGACGATCAACAACCCGGGTCGCGCGCGGGTCCATGGGCTCCTGCGCGACGCGTGGCCGCCGAGCGCGGGCGCGTCCGATCGGCACCGCGTGGACATCGCCGGCAACGGGCGGCAGACCGTGACGACCGTGATGCGCCCGACTCGACGCGGAGACCGCATGGCGTACCGCGTGACCGTCCGTGCCGTGGGACCGCTTGGTGTGGCCGCACGGCAGGGATCACATTCCGTGCCGTGGACCGTGCGGGTGCTGCCGCCGTTCGCCAGCCGACGGCACCTGCCCGCGCGGCTGGCCCGGCTGCGGGAGATGGACGGCCGGCTGCGTAGCCTGGTTCGTGGCCAGGGCACCGAGTTCGACTCGCTTCGGTCCTATGTGGTCGGTGACGACGTCCGGTCGATCGACTGGCGGGCCACGGCCCGTTCGCCCGAGGTGATGGTCCGCACGTGGCGTCCGGAACGTGACCGCCACCTGATCCTGGTGCTGGACACCGGTCGCACGTCCGCCGGGCGCGTCGGCGACATTCCCCGCCTGGACGCGTCGATGGACGCTGCCCTGCTGCTCGCCGCGCTCGCGTCCCGCGCGGGCGACCGGGTCGACCTGATCGCGTACGACCGCACGGTCCGCGCGAGTGTGCAGGGGATGTCCGCGTCGGAGTTGTTGCCGGCGTTGGTGAACGCCATGGCCAGGCTGGAACCCGCGTTGGTCGAGTCGGACGCCCGCGGTGTCACCGCCGAGGTGCTCCGCCGCACCCGTCGCCGGTCGCTGGTGGTGTTGTTGACCGCACTGGACCCGGATCCGTTGGAACAAGGGTTGTTGCCGGTGCTGCGGACGTTGACGTCGCGGCATCTGGTGCTGCTGGCCAGCGTCGCCGACCCGCGGATCGCTGAGATGGCCACCGCCCGCGGCGACGCGGAAGCCGTGTTCGACAGTGCGGCGGCCGAACGTGCCCGCCAGGAACGCCAGCACATGGCGGCGTGGCTGCGTCGCCTCGGCGTCGAAGTCGTCGACGCCACGCCGGACGAACTGGCGCCGGCCCTCGCGGACATGTACCTCGCCCTGAAGGCCGCCGGCCGCCTCTAGACCGCGGTCGGCAGCGTGTCCTCCGCGTAGCGCGCGTCCACGTCGCCCGTCTCGCCCATCCGCGCGGCACGACGGCCGACGACGAACACGTACGCCAGGAACAACAACTCCGCCAATACCCCGATCCCGACGCGAGCCCAGGTAGGCAGACCGGATGGCGTCACGAACGCTTCGATCGCCCCGGAGACGGCCAGCACGCACACCAGCCCGAGCGCGACCGCGACGACCGAACGCCCTTCCGCGGCCAACGCTTCCGCGCGCGTCCGGCCGCGTGGGTCGATCACCGTCCACCCGAGCCGCAGTCCGATTCCCGACGCGACGAACACCGCTGTGAGCTCAAGCAGTCCATGCGGGGCAAGCAGACCAAGGAACACGTCGCCCCGGCCGGCGGCCGTCATCAGGCCGATGCCCACGCCGAGGTTCAGCGCGTTCCCCCACAGCAGGAACACCACCGGGACGCCCAGTAGGACACCGAGCAGCAGGCACCCCGCGGCGATCCACGCGTTGTTGGTCCACACCTCGGCCGCGAACGAGCCCGCGGGATTGCTGGAGTAGTACGCCTCGTACGCGCCGCCCGGCTTCGTCATCTGCTGGATCTGTTCAGGTGCGGCGATGCTGCCCTGCACGTCCGTGTTCGTCGCCACCCAGACCGCGATCAGGCCCGACACCGCGAGGAACGCCAGCGCGGTGGGCACCCACCATCGTCCACCCAGGTACAGCGCGGCCGGCAGGCGGCGCGCGAAGAACAGCCCGAACTCACGCCACGCGGGACTGTCGGTCCCGGTGATCGCCGACCGGGCCCTGGCCACCAACGTCGACAACCTGGCGACGAGCGCCGGATCGGGCGCCTCGGTCCGCACGATCGACAGGTGGGTGGCGGCCCGCTGGTAGAGGCGCACCAACTCGTCGGCCTCCGGCCCGCGCACCCGCCCAGCGTGCTGGGCCAGCTGGCCCAGCCGGTCCCATTCGGCGCGATGCGCCGCCACGAACACGTCGACGTCCACGCCCCGTACTATTCCGCATTGACCAGGGGGTGCACGTGTCAGATCTCGTCAGCGGCGAAGCCGTCGTCCTGGAGCTGCGGGTGGCGCGGGTCGCCAGCCGCGGCCTCGCCATGGCGTTGGACGTGCTGATCCAGGGCTTCACCCTGTGGATCACGCTGCTGCTGCTGATCCTCGGCGGCCTGATCGGCTTCGACTCGGCCCTGAGCGCGGCGGTCACCCTGCTCACCATCGTGCTCGTGGTGGTCGGCTACCCGGTGATCATGGAGACGCTCACCCGGGGCCGGACGGTCGGCAAGATCGCGCTGGGCCTGCGGGTGGTCCGCGTCGACGGCGGCCCGATCCGGTTCCGCCAGGCCCTGGTCCGCGGCCTGGCCGGGTTCTTCGTGGACTTCTGGGCACTGGGCGTGCTCGGCGCGGTCGCGGTGATCGTGTCGATGTCGTCGAAGAAGGGCCAGCGCGTGGGCGACATGCTCGCCGGCACCCTGGTGATCCGGGAACGGGTGCCCGAGCAGCGCGTGCCGTACGTGGTGATGCCGCCACCGCTCGCCGCCTGGGCGTCGGAACTGCACGTGGCCGCCCTGCCCAACGACCTCGCCCTGGCCGTCCGCCAGTACCTCGGCCGGGTGCACGAACTGCGCTACGAAGCCGCCGCCTCGCTGGGCTATCGGCTCGCCGTGGACGTCAGCAACCACCTGGGCGCGCCGATCCCGCCCGGTGTTCCACCGTACGACTACCTCATCGCTGTGCTGGCCGAGCGACGCAACCGTGAGATGTCCCAACAGATGCAGCCGCCGCCCGTGGCAGCGCCGCCCCCACAGGAGTTCGGCCCGGACTCACCGTTCGCGCCGCCAAGTTAGGCCGTCGAGCACACGGCTACGTGGTCGCGGTATTCGCTGGGGCTCATCCCGTGGAACCGTTTGAAGGCGGCGCTGAAGCCGAACGCGTCCGCGTATCCGACCTGGCGCGCAACCGTGGCGATGGTCGCGGCGGACTCGGTCAGCAGGTCGGCGGCCAACGTCATCCGCCAGTCGGTCAGGTACGTCAACGGCGGCTCACCCACGAGCTTGCCGAACCGATGCGCCAGCGTCGTCCGCGAAACTCCGGCTTCACGGGCCAACGTGACCAGCGTCCACGGCTTGTCCGGCGCGGTGTGCATGGCCCTGAGCACCGGGCCGATCGCGTCGTCGCTCAACGCGTGCAGCCAGCCGGGCGCGACGACCTCCGGCTGGTCGAACCACGTGCGCAGGGTGCACACCACCAGCCAGTCGAGCAGGCGGTCCTGGGCCTGCCCCGACGGCGCGGCGGCGACGTGCGAGTCCAGGAAGGCGAGCAGCGGAGTGCAGTCCTCGGCGCACGGCACCACGAGGACGGGTGGCAGCACGCCCAGCAGCCGCTGCGCCACCTTGCCCCGCAGTTGATAGCTTCCGACCAGGAGCACCGCGCGGTCGTCCGGCGCTGCGCCCGGCTTGTCGGTGACGACGATCGGGCTGGGTCCGCGCGCGATCACCGTGTCCCCTACCTGCACCGGTTTCTCGTCGCCGCCGTGGGTAAGCAACGCCTCGCCTCGCAGCGGGGTGAGCATGGTCAGCGACGCTTCGTCGTCGAACCGCAGCGTCCACGGCGGCGACAGTTCCGTCCGGCCGAAGCGGACACCGTCGGCGCGGACACCCCGGAGCAGATCGTCGAACGGGTCCATGTCCTTCACGATAGCGATCCGGACGAATGGACATGGTCCGCGGACTTCGGGCCATGTCCGGACCTGGCCGGTGGCGGTTGACTCAGTGCCATGATCTTGGTTCTTGGAGCGACAGGCAAAACCGGACGGCGACTGGTGCGGACCCTGCGGGCGGCGGGCGAGCCGGTCCGGGCCGCGTCCCGGTCGGGCGAGGTGCGGTTCGACTGGACGGACCCGGACACGTGGCCGGCGGTACTGGCCGGGGTGTCCGCCGTCTACCTGGTGGCCCCGGACGACCCGGCGCCGATCCCGGACTTCGTCAAGCAGGCGGTCCAGGCGGGGGTCGGCCGGTTCGTGGCGCTGTCCGCACGCGGGCTGGACCACATTTCCGAAGGTGCTTTCCAGGGCATGGCCACCGCGGAACGGGCCGTGCGCGACTCCGGTGTGCAGTGGACGATCATCCGCCCGAACAACTTCAGCCAGAACTTCAGCGAGGACCTGTGGCACGCCACACTGCGGTCCGGCCGGCTGGCGCTCCCGACGGGTGCCGTGCCCGAGCCGTTCATCGACGCCCAGGACATCGCTGACGTCGCCGCTGTCCTGCTGACCTCGGACGGCCACCACGAGCAGGTGTACGACATCTCCGGACCGCAGGCGTTCACCTTCGGCGAGGCGGTGGCGACGATCGCCAAGGCAGCCGGCCGAGAGATCGACTACGTGGAGCTGACACCGGCGGAGTACCAGGCCGAACTGCGGGCCGCAGGCGTGCCTGAGGCGTTCGTCAGCGAACTGGACGCGTTGTTCACCGTGTTGCGCGCCGGACACAACGCGAAGCCCGCCGACGGCGTCCGGCAGGTGCTCGGCCGCGATCCGGTGGACTTCGCCGGCTACGTCTCGAAAGCAGTGGATGCCTGGACCTAACGCGGCACCCAGATGGTGACGCGGGTTCCGCCGCCCGGCTTGGACACGACGTCGGCGTGGCCGCCGACCTGGCCGACCCGGGCGATGATCGACTCCTTGATGCCGAACCCGCGCGGCCGTTCGGCCATGTCGAAGCCGACGCCGTGGTCCCGGGTGGTCACCGCGATGCCGCCGTCGCGTTCCTCCACCCGGACCGTCACCTGCTTGGTCCCGCCGTGCTTCAACGTGTTGCGCAACGCTTCCCGCGTCGCGTCCCGTACGGCGATCCGGCGGGCGTCCGGCAACATGTCGTCGACGTCCGCCGAGACCAGCGTGGCGCGCAAGCCCTCACGTGCCAAGTCGGCGGTCAGGACATTGAGGTCGTCCACCAGGCGGCCACCGCGCGGTTCCTCGATGCCACGGCGCAAGGCAGTCGCCTGAGCCCTCGCGATGTTGCGGAACTCCGCCAAGTCAGCGGAGTCCGTGGGCCTGCGCAACGCCATGGCTTCCAGCGCCTGCAGAACCGTGTCGTGGATGTACCGGTTGAAAACGACCTGTGCCTGTGACCGCCCGCGACGGATGCCGACGACGTACGCGGCCACCACACCCACGGCCAGCACGGCGATGATCGCGATCTCCATCAGGCCGGCACGCGCCCGTACGTGACTCCCATCTCGATCGCGTACCGGGTCAACTCCGGCCGGCGACGCTGGCCGGTCTTGTCCCGGATCCGGTCGAGGTAGGACCGCACGGTCCGGATGCTGATCGCGAGGGTCTCCGCGATGTCCTGGTCACGTTCGCCGGCGGCGACCAGCGACAGCACCTGACGCTCCCGTGTGGACAGTTCGATGGCCGGGCTGGCCCGGTCGGCGAACGCGTCCAGCACATGCGACGCCAACATCGGGCTCATGTACGTGTTGCCCTCGGCGACCAAGTAGACCGCGTGCAGGATCTCGTCCGCCTCACAGTCCTTGGAGAGGTAACCACTCGCGCCGGCGGCCATCGCACCGAGCACCTCGGCCTGGTCGGAGTGCGCGGACAGCACCAGAACCCGGTACCCCATGCCCACCACCTCCATTACCGCGGACGACCCCATCAGCCCAGGCAGCCGCAGGTCGAGCAGCACCACACCACCGCCGTCGTCGCGCCTGCGCGCGGCGAACTGGGCCACCGAACCGGCGACAGTGCCCAACTCGATCCCGGACGCGTCAGCCAGCAACCCGGCAACCGCGTCGCGGTACAGCGGATGATCTTCGATCACCCCGACTGGGATCCCACTGGTAGCCATACCCCCAAGCTAAGCCAGCCCCACCCACCTCGATGACAGCTAATCAACCCCCACTCACAGTTCGTCGACACTCACGATGCCGTCCTGGATGGCGCGGGCGACCAGGGCGGCTTTTGTGGGAGCCTCGCGGCCGACGTTCGCGTACTTCACCCGGACCCGGTCCAGGTAGCCGTTCACCGTGCTCACGGTCAGGCCCAGTTTCTGGGCCACCATCTCCTTGGACTCACAGTGGAACCACTCCAGCAGCACGTCGACCTGGCGGGGTGTCAGCTTCGGCCGGTTGGCGCGGGTGTCCGTGCCCAACGCCCCGGACAGGGCGGGCGGGGTGTACGGCTGGTTGTGCGCGGCGGCTTCGATCGCGGCGACCAGGTGCTCGTCGCCCTCGGCTTTCGTCAGGTAGGTGAACGCGCCGATGTCCAGGCAGGTCAGCGCGGTGTCCCTGTCCTCGCGCATGGTGTACACCACCACCTGCCGGCCGGCGTCGACCAGGCGTTTCAGGTCCCCGTAGGCCGGGCCGGTGATGTCCAGTTGCAGGTCGAGGACGACGACGTCGGCGCGGTCGCCGGGTTCGAGCCAGGCCACGGCCACGGTCGGCCCGTAGTCCAGCACCTCGATGGGTGGGTCGGCGGTCTGGCACCACGCGCGGATGCCGGCGACCACCGCTGGATGGTCGTCCACCACCACAACGCTCGTCATGGGCGGCCCTTCCACGTCGCGGTCACCCACAGCCGGTCGCCGTTGACCACTGTGGACGTCGTGATCTCGTCGTTCTCCACCATCGGCACGTCCCGTGGGGCCGCCTGAGCCACGACGCTGACGGTCACGTCGCCGTCCGAGCCCACGACTGTGAGCCGCACGTCGCCGCGGGCCGTCGCGAGGACGGCGACCGCGGGCTCGGTGAGCATGCGGCGGATCGGTGTGGGCACCGGCGGCCGGTCACCGCGTTGCGAGAACCGCACCGACACCCCGTTTCGCTCAGCCAGTCCGACGCACGCCATCAGCTCGTCCACCAGCGGGTCCGGTCCTACCGTCGCATCGCCGAACAGCCGCCGCATCCGGGCCGCCTCGATCGCGCACGCCCGCCGGACCGCCTCGTCTCCCGGATCCAGGTCCCCGGATCCCAGCCCACGCAACAGCGGCGCGGTCGTGTCGGCCAATGCCGCGTACCGGTCCTTACGATCGGAGTGCAGCTGGTCGGCGACGGCTTCTGTGGTTCGCACGCTTTCCTCCTCGCCCGCCACCCGCGCCACCGACAACGCCACCGCGCGCAACGCGTTCGCGAACAGCACGACCGCCACCTCGAACGCGGAGGTGATGACCGTCGTGTTCACGACCCCGGCGAACGTCACGTCGACCGGCCCGTCCACAAGCGCCAGCACGTACGCCGGGACGTAGTGGGCGGCGAGCAGGCCGGCGAACCGTCCTGGCCGTTGGTCCAAGCTCAACAGCACCAGCGAATAGCCGACGACCTCGTCGGACCAGTGCGCGGTACCCAGCCGGTCGGCGGACGCGACCGTCACTGTCCCCGCGACCGACGCCGCGAGCACGAGCGCGATCAACGGCCACCGCCACCGCTGCACCACGTCGTCCCGCCACGCCACCAACGGAACGAAGGTGAGCACCGCCATCACGGCCACCTGGACCGCCGCCGGCCGGTAGGTGTCCCAGTTGCCCAGCAGCTTCGGCAGTTCCAGTCCGTACAGGACGACGAGCGCGATCCCGGCCGCGCTCCAGCGCATGCCCTGCATGTACCGGGCGGCGACCTCCCTGGCGTGGTCAGGCTGGCTCATGGGGCCACTCCAACCGGATCTCGGTGCCTTCGCCCGGCGCGCTGGTGATGTCCGCACGGCCGCCCATCCGTGTCATCCGTTCGGTGATCGACGCGGTCAGGCCGTAGCCGTGCCCGTTGATCCGGGTCGGGTCGAATCCCCTGCCGTGATCCCGAACGCTGACCGCCACGAGCTCCCCGTTGTCGACGACCGCGACCTCCGCGGCGTCCACACCGGCGTGCCGCACGACGTTCGTCAACGCCTCCCGCAAGCCACGGCACAACGCGATCGCCACCACAGCCGGCAAAGTCACGTTCGCCGGCAGTCGCCAGTCGACGCGCAGGGGAACGTGTTCGACGGCATGCCGCAGCATCGGAACCAGGTCGACCTCGCCGTCCACCGGGTCGGTCTGGCCGCTGATCACGTCGAGATCCCGAACGGCCTGGTGGGACAGCCACGCCTCCGGTTTGGCGGCGACACCCGCGCCCACCATCAGCAGCGTGGCCGACGCCGTGTCATGCAACGCCGCCAGGTACTCCCGTTCGTCCGCGCGCCGCGCGGTGGCCACGGCGGCCTCGCGACGGACCTGCGCCCCACGCGCGAACTCCCTGTCAGCCCGTCGTCCACCGCGCCTGACCAACAAATACAACCCACGGCCAAGCGCCGCCTCCACGGCGACCCATGACCCGATGGGCACGGCGAACGTCCAGTCCTGCACCTTCGCCAGCACGGCCCCTGTCAGATACGCGACGAGCACAACGACCGTCGCCACCGCGCCGAGCAACACCGGCGCGTGGAACTGATACGCGACAACGATGATCGACGCCGCCGCGAGCACCCAGCTGACGCGGTCCACACGCATCCCCGGCACGGCCGTCCACACCTGCGCCAGACACACCCCTGCCACCACGACCAGATCGACGGGCATCAGCCACGGCCGGCGCCGCCGGATCATGCCGTACGTGAAGACCAGGTTCCACCCGACGAAGCCGACGATCACCACCGCGGCCATAGCCGGCTGCCGCGCGGTCGTCGTCACCAGTGTGACCAGGCTCGACACCGCGACCACGGCACAGCGGATCATCACGGCATACCGCAGCCCCACCCGGTCGAGCTCGCGTTCCGCCGGACCCGTCATGGCCACCCGCTCATCCTAGTGATCCGGTGAAAGATCCACGTGTTCGGCTTTCGTTGGGGTGGAAGTGATCTCACCCCGCTCGGCGGTACTGACCACGGCGTCGGATACCTAGGCTAAGTATCCGGACCGGGGCGGGAGTTCGCGCGTTCGCGCGCGTCGATGGGGCTTCCCTGCGCTCTGCCGGTCCCGATGGGAGGGCATGAAGTGGGACAGCAAGCGCAACCACATGTCGTCGAGATCGAGCCGGCCGGCCTTATCTGGGTCAAGAGCTCCGCCAGCAGCAGTAGCAGCAGTTCGTGCGTGGAGGTGGCCCGAACGGCGGCGACGATCCTGGTCCGCGACTCCCGCGACCGCCAAGGACCACGGCTGGCCTTCCCGTCCGCCAGCTGGAAACTGCTGGTCGACCAGCGATAACACACTCACCGGCGATGCTTCCCGGCGCGATCGCGGCGGGAAGCATCGCTGAACTGCGCCCACTCGCGGGATGACTGCTCGCACTGCGACACGTCACCACGCGCCGGGTCACTATGCGCCGGGTCACAGTCTGACGGTCCGCGTTCTGCACATCGCGAGTCGAGACGTAACTTTTCGACAGTCGGCGGCATGCCATTTGGTTTCTCGACTGCTATCATTGTGCCACGTGGCAGATTGACACCACCCTCAAGCAACCCGACGAGAGAGAGCACCATGAGCCAGGGGGCGAACCCCGTGATCCAGAAGCGCAGGCTGCGCTCGGAATTGCGGCAGATCCGGGAGGACGCGGGCATGTTCCAGAAGGACGTCGCCGACGCCCTCGAGTGGTCCGTGTCCAAGCTGATCCGCATCGAGACCGGCGCGGTGGGCATCTCCAAGACGGATCTCATCGCCCTCCTGCAGCACTACGGCGTCACGGACCGCAAGCGCGTCGACGAACTGATCGAGGTGTCCAGGAGCAGCCGCCAGAACGCCTGGTGGGACAAGTACCGCGAACACCATCCCCCGCAGTTCCTCACGTTCCTGGGCTTCGAGGCGTCGGCCAAGGTGCTGCGGCAGTTCCAGGTACTGACCCTGCCCGGCCTGCTACAGACGCGGGAGTACGCCCGCGCGATGATCGAGATCAGTCCGACCACGCCCGAGCAGACCAGCATGGGCGTGGACCTGCGGCTCGAGCGGCAGCGGCTGCTGCAGGTGACGGACGACCCGCCCAAGCTGTTCTTCATCGTCGACGAGGCCGTCCTGCGCCGCCAGGTCGGCGGCCCCGAGGTGATGCGCGCCCAGTTGGAGCGGCTGAAGGAGCTCAACCACCGGCCGAACATCAGCATCCAGGTGGCCCGGTTCGGCATCGGCGCGTACATCGGCATGCGTGGCGCGTTCACCGTGTTCGAGTTTCCCTACGAGGACGAGGACTACGCCGTCCTGCTGGAGTACTCCCACCGCGACGAGCTTGTCCCGAACGACCCGGAGCAGGCCGCCGAGTTCGTCGAGATCTTCTACGAACTGGAGTCCGTCTCGTCGCCGAAGTCCGACACCGACCGGATCATCGACGATGTCCTCGCCACTTTCCCGAGTGACGAACCCGCACCCGCACATATGTGAATAACTTTCACGTACGGCCATGAGAAAGCGGACGACCCCTGCCCACCAGAGGCCGTCCGCAACAACTGACAACAACCGCCCCACGTCCAAGTGAAGGATGGTTGCCCGACATGTGTACCCCATGTGGCCACCCCGACGCAGCACCTACCCGCCAGGTTCACCCCAAAGACGCCCCGGTCTTCCCGGTGCCATGGGTACCTCTCGACCTGCGAGCGGCGTCGTGAAGGAGCCTGCCCAACCACAGCCCGGCAGGTGGCAGACGCTGCCCGCCGAAGTGACCGTCGCGGCCGTCGTGCACACGCCGGTGAGCATGATGCGCATGCTCGACTACGCCGCCCTGCTCGAGCCGGACCCCCGGGTCCGGTTGGAATGGACCATCGCGCCCGACCGGTTCAACACCGGCACCGAACAGCTGCTGGAGAAGCAACGGGTGTCGGTCGTGCCCTGGGCGCAAGCCCTGGAACGGCCCTACGACCTGGCGCTGACCACCAGCCTGCACCAGGTCGAGTTCCTGCAGGCCAAACGGAAGTTCGCCGCGCCGCACGGGTGCGGCTACGGCAAGCGGTACCCGAGCTGGGCCTGGCCGGCGCACGAGAACCCGCCGGTCTACGGCCTGGACCGAGAGTCCCTGCTGGACCGCGACGGCCGGCCGGTGTTCGACAGCGTGCTGCTGCCGCACCTGGCCGACCTGGCCGTGCTGATCCAGCAGTGCCCCGAGGTCGCGCACACCGCGATCGTCGGCGGCGACCTGGCCTTCGACCGGCTGATGGCGGCCGGGGCCTACCGCGAGCGCTACCGGCTCGACTTCGGCGTCCGCCGCAAGCAGACCCTGGTGGCACTGGGCAGCACGTGGGGCGGCGAGTCGCTGCTCGCCAAGTTCCGGGACCTGCCGAACCGGCTGCTGACCGAGCTGTCCGCGGACCACAAGATGATCATGACGATGCACCCGGCCGCGTGGTACGAACACGGCCCGCGGCAGATCAGGGCCTGGATGCGGGACGCCAACGAGGCCGGCCTCGACTTCATCGGCCCCGGCGTCGACTGGCGCCCGCTGCTGGCGGCCGCGGACGTCTTCATCGGCGACCACACCTCGTTGACCTCGTACGCCGCCGCGGCCGGCGTGCCAGTCCTGCTCAGCCACTACTCACCCGACGAGATCGCGCCGACGTCCCTGATCGCCGAACTGGCCGAGGTCTGCCCGCGGCTGACCGACGAGCCTCTGCCCGACCAGCTGGCCATGGCCCGCCAAACCCGGGACGCCCAACAGAACGTCGCGCTGGCCAGGATCTCCGCGCACCCGGGGCGATCCGCCCTCGTCGTGCGGAAGGCGCTGTACCGCCTCATCGGACTGCCGGAACCCGACCTGCCCCCGCGGGTCGACCCGATGGCCCGGACCGAACTCGACCTGCCCGACTACTAGTGGTTACGACCGGAGGTTCGTTGGGGGTATTCGGCGGATCCAGGTTTCCGCTGGGCGTGCGGCCGGAAGGTTCTCGTACCGGGTTGTACTTGGGCCTTTCGGCCGTGCGGCCAGCGGGAAGCTGGGCCGTCGAGACCCCCGACGAACTTCCGGTCGTGACCACTAGTGTCCCGCGGGACACTGAGGACTCACGCGGGCCCCAGCGCGGCGAGCTGGGCCCGCACCCGGTCGACCCCGGGGTTGCCCAGTTCGGTCAGCATCTCCTCGGTCCGCTGGTAGAACCGCCGGGCCTCGGCGCGTTCGCCCGTCCGCTCGTGCAGCTCCCCCAACGCCCACAACGCGTCCGCCTCACCGAGCGGCGACTCCACGTCCCGCATGGCCATCAGCGTCGCCTCAAGCAGCGCGCGGGCCGCGTCCCATTCGCCCGCGCCGGTTTCCGCGCGTCCCAAGGCAAGCATCGCCCGCGCCGAGTTGTACGGGTCGGGCGGCCGCAACGACCCCAGCTCCTCCTGGGCGTCGCGCAGGTACGGGACGGCTTCGACGAACCGGCCCGACTCGATCAGCGCGCGGCCGATGCTGATCAGCGCCAGGCCGGAACTCCGCTGTTCGCCGACGTCCCGGTAGCCCGCGAGGGCCCGGGTGAAGTGCTCGATCGCGAGTTCGGCGCGGCCCTGGTCGAGGTAGGCGAACCCGAACCGTTCGGTCGAGCTGGCCATCCGATGCCGTTCCCCGAGCTCCCGCCAGATCTCGGCGGCCTTGCCCATGTGCGCCAACGCTTCCTCGTTGCGGCCCAACGCGTGGAACAGCAGCCCCAGCCGGTCCTGCGCCTCGGCCTCGGCGGCCCGGTCCGGCCCGTCCTGGGTGGCCTCGACCGCGAGCAGGTCGAACTGCATCCAGTCGTGGTAGTGCGTGCGGAACAGGAAAAGGCCCCACATGGCGTCGGCCAGCTGCCACGTCATCGCGGGCATCCCGTATTCGAACGCGACGCGCGCGGCGGTGAACAGGTTGACGCGCTCCCGGTCCAGCCAGTCCAACGCGTCCGCGTGGCCGTCGAACCGGGCCGGCTCGACCGGCACGTACTCGATGTCCCGGCGCAGCCCACGGCGATGCGGGGTGACCATTCGGCCGGCTGCGGTGGCGCTGTCCAGGTACCAGTCCAGGATCCGGCGCACACCTGACCGGCCGTCCTCCTGCTCGGCGAGTTCGGCCGCGTGCAGCCGGATCAGGTCGTGGAACTTGTACCGGTCCTCCCGTACCTCTTCGAGCAGGTTGGCGGTCAGCAGTTCGTCCACGAGGTAGTCGCACTCCGCCCGGGGGGCGCCGAGGACGGCGGCCGCGACCCGGATGTCGAAGTCGGGACCGGGATGCAGCCCGAGCAGCCGGTAGAGCCGGGCCGCCGGTGGGGAAAGCGCCTGGTAGGACACGTCGAACACCGCCTTGACAGAGAGATCGTCACCAAAACTGAGCCGGGCCAGCCGCCGCCGTTCGTCCACCAGGTCGGCCACCACCTTCTCCACAGTCCATTTAGGACGAGAGACGAGCCGGGCCGCGGCCACGCACAACGCGATGGGCAGCCCGCCGCACAACGCCACCAGTTCCCGCGCGGACTCGGGTTCGGCCTTGATCCGCACCCCGCCGATGGCCTTGGACAGCAACTCCACGCCGTCGCCCACACCGAGCCGCTCGACCGCGACGAACCGCGCGCCCTCGGCGATCAACCCGCCCAACTGGGTCCGGCTGGTCGCGACCGTGACACTCGCCGCCGACGCGGGCAGCAACGCGCGCACCTGGTCGGCCGAGGCGACGTTGTCGAGCAGCACCAGGAACCGCCGGCCCGCGGTGAGCGACCGGAACATCGTCGCCTGCTCGTCCGGGTCCACCGGAACCCGTTGCGGCGCAACCCCCAACGCCCGCAGGAAGCGGCCGAACACCTCGGCCAGCGCCACCGGCCGGCCCGGTCCGCCGAGGTCGGCGTAGAACTGGCCGCCGTCGTACCGGGACCGGACGCGGTGCGCCCAGTGCAACGCGAACGCGGTCTTGCCCACCCCGGGCGGGCCGACCAGCACCACCAGCCGCCCGGTCCGGCCGACCTGGTCCAGCGTCCGCAGTTCCCGTTTCCGGTTGACGAAAGTGGCCATCGCCGGCCGCAACTGGCGCGGCGAGTCGCTTTCCGGGGTGGCCGACCGCTCGATCACCGGCGGTGTGGACGTCCCCGGCAGATGGATCCACGCGTGCAGCCGGCTCTTCTTCACCTGCACGGACACCGGGTGGTAGGTGGAGGGGTCGATGCCGCGGTACCGATGGCGCACGATCCCGTCGTAGATCGAATCGGACACGATCGCGGCGAGCGGAACCGGTGAGTGCCGCAGCGCTCCCTTGAGTTCCTCCGCGTCGAGAAGCCGGAACGCCACGATGACATCGGTGCCGGACAAGCCGTGCTCGTCCCGGCCGACCTCACCGGCGTGCAGCGCGAGCCGCAGCCGGATCCGTTCGGACAGCCGCGCGTCCCGGTTGTAGTCGACGAGCGCGGCGTTGAGGTTGCCGAGCAACGGATCCAGCAGCAGCACCTTGGACACGTCCGGCGGAACGATGACGATGGCCCCGTCGCCGCGGTCCTCGTGGGTGCACGCGTCCCAGGGCACTCCGGCCGCGGCGAAGGCTCCTTCGACCAGGCGGTAGATCCCGGCACGCACCGCGGTCATCGCGTTGTCGTCCCGGTAGGGATCACTGAACCCCTCGACGTCGAAGGCGAGGACGGACTGGTGCGTCGGGTACTGCCGCATAGCGTCCCCTCGCCCGGATCGGTGGCCAGCCCTCTAGAACTACCACCGTATGCATCCGTTTGTATGCCGGTCTGTGTCACGTGACTCACGTTGATCTCACAGTCGATCTACCAAATCTCACACACGCGTGGTAGAAACGAGCTGTGGCAGTTGCTGACCGGCTCGACCTCACGTTGCGACTCGTTCGCGGCGCCGAGCGGATCTCGTTGAACGAACTGGCGGACCGGCTCGGTGTCTCACTCATGACCGTCCGCCGGGATCTGGACGAACTCCAGGCACAGGGCCTGGTGCGACGGGTCCGGGGCGGCGCGGTCTCGCTCGCCGCCCCGGCCGAGGAAGCGGGGTTCACGGCCCGGCAGCAATGGCGGGCCGCCACCAAACACCGCATCGGCGTGACGGCCGCCGGGCTGATCGAGCCGGGCATGACCGTCCTGCTCGACGCCGGCACGACCACGGCCGCGCTCGCGCCGAGCCTGCCGACCCCGTTGACGGTCGCCGTACTCGGGCTGCAGGCCGCGGACCAGTTGGCCGACCGGCCCGGAATCCGCCTGCTGGTGCTGGGCGGCGAGTCGCGGCCCGGGGAACGCAGCCTGGTCGGCCACCTGACCCTGCGGATGCTCGAGGAGCTGTGGTTCGACCGGTTCCTGATGTCCATCGGGGCGGTGCATTCCGGTCTCGGCTGGTCCGAATTCTCTTCTGACGACGCCACAGTGAAGCAACACGCCCGATGCCGGGCGGACCGGACCATCGTCGTCGCCGACTCCAGCAAGCTCGGGGTCCGCGCGTTCGTGCGGGTCGCCGGGCTCGCCGACGTCGACACGTTCGTCACCGACGACCCCGGGCCGGACGAGACGCTCGACGCCATTCGGGACACCAGTGTCGAAGTGGTCACCACATAAGGAGAAGCACATGATGATCCTGGTCGCCGGCCCCTACCGGTCCGGCACCGGCGACGACCCGGGCCGGCTCGCGGCCAACGTCGCCGCCATGAACCGGGCCGCGCTGCGGCTCTTCCGGGCCGGCCACCTCCCGGTCACCGGGGAGGCGCTGGCGCTGCCACTGATCGAGATGGCGGGTTCGGACCGTGTCGGCGATCCGGCGTTCGACGAGATTTTTCACCCGATCGCACGAAGGCTGCTCACGCGCTGCGACGCGGTTCTGCGGGTCGGTGGGCCGTCCGTGGGCGCCGACGAGATGGTGGCGCAGGCCCGCACCGAAGGGAAGCAGGTGTTCACGGCGGTCGACCAGATCCCGCCGACCCGGTGACACCGTCGTCGTACGTGGCCTACGTAGTGGATTCCGTAGTGCCACGGATACCCCGAATGGCCGACTCGGAGCACGATTCCTGGTATGAGCGATCGTTCTGGGGCCAACGCGCGCTACAAGAACCTCGTCCTCGCCCTCAACCACGCCTTCAACAGCGGCGACCTGTCGGGTGTCGACGAGATCCTCACGCCGGACTTCGTCGAACGGGACATGCCGCCGGGGCCGGAGGGCTACAAGACGGCCGTCCGGCAGCTGCGGGCCGCCCTGGACGAGCCGAGATCCGAGGTGCTCGGCCTGGTCGCCGAGGGGTCGACCGTGGTGCTGCGGGTCCGGCTGACCGGGGTGCACGTCGGCGAGATCGTCGGGGTGGCAGCGACCCGGCGGCAGGTCACCGTGGAGCAGATCCACTTCTACGAAGGCAGGGACGGCCGGTTGGCCACCCACCACTACATCCGCGACGACCTGGCACTGCTGGACCAGTTGGGGGTGCAGGCCGACCCGAAGGGTGTCCGCTCGCCGGTCCGGTCCACCCGGCCGACCGGGAAGTTCACGCTGATGGCCAGGTTCGCCGGGTAACCGGCCGACACCGTCCTGATCGGACTGTTCCGGTGGCCGGCACAACCGTCCCTGTGCCGGGCCTGGAAAGGACAGGCCGACTGGACTGCTCACTGGACCGTTACGCCAGAATGAGCACATGGGGATTCGGCTGATCGGACGTGACGCCGAGCTGCGCGCCTTGCTGGCCACCCTGGACCGCTGCCTGACCGGGCCCGGCCGGATCGTGCTGCTGTCCGGCGAGGCCGGCATCGGCAAGTCCCGGCTCGCCGCCGAAGTCGTTGCGGCGGCGACAACCCGTGGGGCCACCACGTTGGAAGGCCGAGCGCATCCGTTGCACGCCGGCCTCGCGTACGCGCCGATCGTGGAAGCCCTGCGCCCGCACCTGTCCCAGGACATCGCCGACCTGGCCGGGCCCCGCGACCAGGCGATCGAGCCGGCGTTGGCGAAGGCCAGGATGTTCGAGGCGGTCACGGCCGCGATCCAGCGGCTGGCGCCGCTCGTGCTGTTCGTCGACGACCTGCACTGGGCCGACCTCGGCACCGTGGAGCTGGCCCACTACGTGGGTCGCAACACCGACAATGTCCTTGTCCTGGTTACCTGTCGCGAGCCAAATGGACCGCTCCGGGACCTCGCCATGGCCATCCGGCGGGAGGATCCCGGTGACCAGTTGGCCCTCCCGCCGTTGACCGATTCGGCCGTGGCCGAACTGGCGGCGTTGGTCCTCGGTTCCGTTCCGCCACCGGCGTTCCTCAGCGACCTGACCCGGCGCGCCCGGGGAAATCCGCTGTTCGTCACGGCGTTGGCGAGTGCGCCCGTCGACCGTCGGACGTTGCCGACCATCGTGCGGGACGTGGTCCTCGGCCGGTTGCACGGCCTGAGCGAGCCGGCCCGCCGCCTGGTCGAGATCATCGCCGTCGCCGGTGACGAGGGCACCGACGAACTACTCCGAACCGTTTGGGGCAACGGCGACTTCGACGCCGCCGTCCGCGATCTGGTCCAAGGTGGACTGATCACCGAGCACGTGGTCGGGCGGACCGTCGCGTACCGGGTCGCGCATCCGCTGTACGCCGAGGTCGCGTACGCCGAGCTGACCGTGAACGAGCGACGGTCCCTGCACGCGGCCATCGCCGACGCGATCGACGACGACCGGCCGGACGACGTGCTCGCCCTCGCACCGCACTATCTCGGCGCGGGCGATCTTGTCGACGCCGGCCGGACCGTCCGGGTCCTGGCCGAGGCCGGGTGGCGCGCCCTGGAGATCCACGCCGCGGACGAGGCTGTCCGGTACCTGACCGCCGCGCTGGCCGAGACGTCCGTGCCGGCGCTGCGGATCCGGCTGCTCGACGGGTTGGGCCGCGTGCACCAAGGCGCGGCGCGGCTGGCTGAGGCGAGCGAGGTCTGGGCCGAGGCGATCGAGCTGGCTCGACGGGATGGCGACACCGACCGGCTCGGACCGATGGCGTACTGGTCGGCGATGCTCGAGGCGGAACGAGGTGACGCCGCCGGTGCCGCGCGATACCTGCACATCGCCCATGACGCGGGCCGGCCGGCGGATCCGCTGCTGGCCACCGAGTACACCGTCCTCGGCATGCACTTCGCCTTGCGCGGCAACGACAACAGCCAGATTCGGCAGGGCGCGAAGGAGCTGGTCGCGGACGGCGGGCACCCCGCCCACCTCGGCCGGTCCACGCTCGCCATCCTGGACTACGACTGGGACACCGCCCGCCGGGAGGCCGAGGCGACCCTCGCGGCCGGGTACGGCCCCGGCCGGCTGTCCACGATGCTGCCCATGATCGCCCGTACCCAGCTGCAGATGATCAGCACCCTCAACGGGGAGCTGGCCGCAGCGATCCGGTACGCCGAGTCGATCAGGGACACGCCTTCGGTCTACGAGTACTCGATGTACAACTCGTTCGCGCACTACTACGTCAGCCTCAGCCGGTATCTCACCGGAGACGTCCGTGGCGCGTTGACCGAGATCGACAAGGGCCTCGACCTCGAACGGCACTCCGACCGGCCGCGGATGCTGTCCTGGATGCTGATGTTCCAGGCCCTGATCCACCTCGAACTGGGCCGGTACGCCCTGGCGGACACGGGCCTTGCCGAGGCCGAACGCGTCTACGCCGACATTGCCGAAGTGCCCGGCCTGGCGACGCTGTACGGGTCGGCCAGGACCCTCCAGGTCCTGTACGCCGGCCGGCCGGAGCAGGCGCGGGCGCTGCGGGACCACACCGACGGGCTGCACGACCCGATCGCGACCGGTTTCTGGCTGTTGTTCACCGGTATGGCCGCGTTCGCCGCAGGCGACGACGAGCGTGCCGCCGGGATGGCGGTCCGGCTGCGCGCAGCCGGCGACCACGCGCCGTTGGTGGACGCGCTGGCCGACCGGCTCGCCGGGCTCCTCGGCGACCCCGCGATGTCGTTGTCCGCGGCCGACCGGCTCGACGCGATGGGCGCGGTCGGTCTCGCCGCGCAGGCCCGGCTGGAATGGGCGGACCGCACCCGCGATCCCGGCCCGGTCCGGGCGTGTGTGGAAGTGTTCGACCGGGCCGGCATGTCGCCGTGGGCGGACCGGGCCCGGCAGGTCGCCAAGGCACTGGGCGTCCGGGTCGCGAAGAAGTCCAGCGCGTTGTCCCGGCGCGAGTCGGAAGTGGTCCGGCTGCTCGGCGAGGGCCTTTCGAACGCCGAAATCGCGGCGCGCCTGTTCCTGAGCGAACGGACCGTCGAGTCGCATTTGCGGAACAGCTACGCGAAACTGGGTCTGACCTCGCGGGTCGCGTTGGCGCGTTGGGCGATCGAGAATCCCGTGTGAGCCGGTCGACCGGGCATCCGCGAGATTACGTGCTGCCACGGATGGCGGTCGGGCGGCGGGTGGGTCGACCATTCGGGGCATGGACAGGGAATGGGGGATGATCGGCACGTCCGCCGAAGAACTCGAGCACGTACCGATCGAAGTGCGGGTGCCGCCCGGTTTCTGGCGCCGTGACGACACCCACATGCCGTTGCCGGTGACCCCGATGACGGACTCGGTGTTCGACAACGCGGACATGTTCGCGGCTGCCTGCACGGACTTCGGCCTGCTGGTCGAACCGAGGATCGCCGGGATCGGCGGCTGGCGGTACATCCAGATGGCGCCAGTGGGCGCGAAGCCGGGCGCGGCCACCCCACCCGGCTGGCTGCTGCCCCTGCTGCTGCGGTTGTCCCCCGAGGCCCGGACGCGGGTGCGCCGGTGCCGTCTGGTCGCCCGGACCGGGTACGTCGAGCGAGTCGTGGACACGTGGCACGCCGAGCAGCGAGACCTGTTCGAGCGGCGGATCGCGGTGGTGCGCGCGGCCGACTCGGGCTCGATGCCGGACCCCCAGCTCATCGCCCACGTCGCCGACGCGCTCACCCTGGCCGAGGACGGCCTGCGTACCCACTTCCGGGTGAACGTGGCGCACTGGCTGGCCATGGGCGAGCTGTCAGCGGTGTGCCGTGACCTGCTCGGCTGGGGTCAGCCCGAGGTCACCAGCCTGCTCGCCGGCCTGTCCGCGCGGTCCAGCGAGCCGGCCCGGCGCCTTTCCGCGCTGGCCGGGAAGTCCCCGGACAGCCCGGAGTTCCAGCAGTATCTCCGGGTCTACGGCTGCCGGTCGCTGACGTTGGAGATGGCCGACCCGACCGTCGGCGAACTGCCGGCCGTCCTGTGGGCGCAGCTGCGCGACCAGGTCCGCGCCGGCTACGACCCGGCCACGGACGAAGCCGCGCTGGCCGACCGCCGCGCCGAGGCGGCCGCACAAGCCCGAAAAGCGCTGAAAGGCCAGAAGCTGGCTCGGTTCGAGCGGGCCCTCGCGCTTGCCGTGAAGGCCTACCCGGTCCGCGAGGACAACGTCTTCTTCACCGGCGACGCGCCGATAGCCCTGATGCGGTACGCGGTCCTGGAGGTCGGCGAACGACTGCAGATGCGGGGCCAGCTCGACGAGGGGGACGACGTGTTCTTCCTCAGCCTGGCCGAGGCGCTCGACGCGCTCGGCGACCACGAAGGCAGGCAGACCCTGGTCACGCTGCGCAAAGCCGAGCACGAATGGGCGCTGGCGAACCCCGGCCCGCCCACGTACGGCAGGGATCCCGGCCCGCCGCCGTCCACCCGATGGCTGCGTTCGGCGGTGCGCGCCAGCGTGGACGCCATGCACCTGGTCGCCGAGCAGGTGCTGGCCGCGGACCTGAGCAACCGGACGCCGACCGCGCCCGCCACGACCCTGACCGGGATCGCCGGCTCGCCGGGCCGGTACCGCGGCCCGGTCCGCGTGATCGCCTCAGAGCGTGAGTTCGACAAGCTGCACGCGGGTGACGTGCTGGTCTGTGCGGCTACGCGGCCGTCGTGGTCGGTGTTGTTCCCGTCCGTCGGCGCGATCGTCACCGACGCGGGCGGCACGCTGTCGCACCCGGCGATCATCGCGCGCGAGCACCGCGTCCCAGCTGTCGTGGCTACCGGCTACGCCACCCAGATCCTGCGCGACGGCCAGGTCGTGACCGTGGACGGCACGCGCGGCGTCGTGGAGGTGGAGGCGTGAGCACCCCCTTCACGACCCTGTCCAACGCGGCCGGAACGGTCGCCGCGTTCTCGACGGCCGTCCGTCTCGGCCTGCTCGACCGGATCGACCGCGAACCGGCCGCGCCCGCGGAACTCGCGCGTACGTGCGGCGCGACCGAGCGCGGGGTCCGTGTCGTCCTGGCCGCCCTGGAGTCCACGGGGTTCGTCGAGCGGCTGCCGGACGGTCGGTACAGGCCGGTGCTGACTGGACTGGCCGCGCTACATCCGATGCTCCCGACGTGGGAACACCTGCCGGAGGCGGTACGGACCGGGGAGCTGGTGTACGACGTCGCGGTCAACGACACCCACCCGTCGGCCGCGCATCACGCCGCGGCCGTGCTCCCGGAGGCGAAGCGCGTGCTGGACGTCGGCGCGGGGGCGGCACCGTGGACCATCGCGTACAGCGCGAAGAACCCGGGCTGCCGCGTGACCGCGTTGGACCAGCCGGCCGTGCTGCCCGCGACGCGCCGGGCGGTGGCCCGCGCCGGCCTGGCCGACCGCTACGAGTTCGTCTCCGGGGACATGTTCGAGACCTCGATCGAACTGTGCTCGTACGACCTGATCGTGCTCGCGCAGGTGTGCCACCTGTTCGACGCGGACGCCTGCCGTGATCTCATCTCGCGGCTGACGCCCGCTCTCGCCGAAAACGGGGTACTCGCGATCGTCGAACCCGTGACTTCGGCCATGTACGAGCTGTCGCTGTACCTGCGGACGCGGCACGGTCGGGTGCACTCGGTCGAGACGTACCACGGCTGGCTCACGGACGTGGGGCTCGCCGACATCCAGGGCACGGACCTGCCCTCGACCCCTGCCGTCACCGTGATCACCGGCCGGAAAGCCACCGATACACTCGGCGGCCGATGAAGGCCGAAGCGGTGATCCGGGAACAATTCCCGGGTGGCCTGGGTGTGCCGTCCCTGTCGGCCGGGAGTCCGGTCGAACGATGATCCGCAGATGCAATCCGTGTCCGTCGGTCACACACTGGGTGCGGACCGAGCTCCCGCCGAGGCCACCGGAGGGGACATGACACAGCCGCAGGAGAAGGAACTGAGCGTCGTCCTCGCCGACGACCACCCAGTGGTCCGCAGCGGCCTGCGTGCCCTGCTGTCGTCGGTGGACGGGATCACGGTCGTCGCGGAGGCCACCACCGGCCGGGAGGCCGTGGAGGCGACCATCCAGCATCGGCCGGATGTGCTCTTGGTGGATCTGCAGATGCCCGATCTGAACGGGATAGCGGCCACCCGCGAGGTCCTGCAAACCGCCCCGGAAGTGGCCGTACTCGTACTGACGATGTTCCACGACGACGAATCCGTGGTGTCCGCGATGCGTGCCGGAGCCCGCGGTTACATCCTCAAGGGCGCGGGCCAGGAGGACATTGTCCGTGCCGTCCGAGGTGTTGCCGCCGGCGAGGCGATCTTCGGCCAGAGTGTCGCCCACCGAGTTCTGGATCTGCTCGCCACCCCGCGGACAGCGGAACCATTTCCGGATCTGACGGTCCGGGAACGTGAAGTACTGGACCTGGTGGCGGCAGGTCTGGGCAACGCGGTCATCGCGCGCCAACTGCACCTCGCCCCGAAGACGGTGAGCAACCACATCTCGGCGATCTTCGCCAAACTCCGTGTGGTCGACCGCGCGGCGGCCATCGTGCGCGCCCGCGAAGCCGGCCTCGGCCGCTGACTCACAAGCTCATCCGCGTGCCTGATCACATGAGGAATCACCCCGCCCAAGGACGAGGGCGGGGTGATTCCCGTACCGGTCACCGGCTGGGGGGACGGTAACCGGGGTCTTCGGCGGACTAGCCGGGCTGGACCTCGCTGTCCGGCGGCGCCTGGATGGACACCGGCGCGCCGTAGTCGAAGAACTCGGCGTTCATCCCGCCGTCCAGGCCGGGCATGGCGATCGAGAACTTGACGAGCCGGCCCTGGCCGTCGATCCACACCTTCATGTCGGTGCCCTTGGCGTCGGCCGGGTCGCCGCCGATCTCGCCGACCTTCGACGGGTCGACGGCCACCTTGTAGCGGGTCGCCGGGGCGCCGCGGACGGTGTCCGAGCCGTCCGGGGTGGTCGTGGCGAAGTCCTTGATCGGGTCGAGCATGCCCATCGGGTCGGTGCCCGGCTGGGGCGTCTTGCCGCCGCCCGAGGCACCGCCGCCGAGGGAGCCCAGCTCCTTCGTCATGTCCTCCAGCGGGAACTTGGTCCACTTGGGGGCGGGGCCGGCCTTCATGTACATCGTCTTGTCGACCACCAGGATGGACACCTTGATGGCCGCGCCGCCGTCCGGGCCGCCCATGGACGACTCGCCCTTCAGGCGCTCGTTCTTGGTGTCCACCTCGCCGGAGGTCTGGAAGTTACCGGTGCCGCCCTTGTCCGAGAGTTTCCACTCGAACTTGTACGTGCTGGCGTCCTTGCTGCTCTTCGCCGCGTTGGCGATCAGCGCCTTCGGGTCGGCCGGCGCGGAGTTGTTTCCCGACGGCTTGTCCGGCTTGGCGCTCGCGCCGCCCGACGCGACCGCGGGTCCGTCCGCCGGCTGTGGAACACCCGGCAGGGCCGACTTCTCGCACCCGGCCAGGGCGAGCGTGGACAACGCGGCCACTGCCACGAGTGTGTGACGTGTTCGCATCTGCTTCATCCCCTTCGTTGGCTTGCGGGTGTTTCCGTCGTTCCCCCCGCCGCGATCAACTCTGGCCGACCGCCACTCCCAAACGGCAGGGGTCGCGACCGGGACAGTGCGGGAAACTGTCCGGACGAGATCGGGACCCCAATCCCAGGACAAATCCCCTCGCGCAACGGAGTATTACGAGGTGCCGCACACCGCTCACCGGCCCGCGACCTGGCTCGCCTGGGGTTGCTTCACGGTCGCCGCCGGGTCGGCGATCGCGGCTCTGGCGCTGGTCACGGCCACCCGGACGGCTTCGTGGTTCTTCGTCCTGGCCACCGCGGTGATGAGCCTGTCGCTGGCGGTGTCCGGGCTGTTGCTCGCCCGGCACCGAATCCACAACCCGATCGGCTGGCTGCTGATCGCCGGCAGTTGGGCGTACGCGGCGAGCGCGTTGGCCGTGCCGACGCATGTGGACGCGCTTGAGTCGACGTGGACGGTGTGGGGGACGCTCCTGCTTCCGCTGGCGCTGTTGCTGTTCCCGACCGGCCGGCTGGCGGGGCCGTGGTGGCAGGTTCTGGTGTGGGCGCTGATCATCGCCGCGCCGCCGTTCCTGATCGGCTGGTCCGTCGCCCTGTGGGTGTGGCTGGTGCCCGCGGCCGGCGCGGTCGTGTCGCTCATCGCGCGGTACCGGCGCGGTGACGAGGTCCTACGCCGGCAGATGTTGTGGCTCGTGCTGGCGTTGATCGGCAACGCCATCGGGTTCCTGCCGTGGCTGATGAACCTGGGTCCGTGGCTGTTGGTGGTGACGCCCGGGTTGGTGCCGGCCGCGTTCGCCACGGCGATCCTGCGCTACCGGCTGTTGGACATCCGGCTCGTGGTTTCCCGTGCGCTGCTGTACTTCCTGCTGACCGGCGGGGTGATCGCGGTCTACTCAGGACTGGTCGTGGTGGTCGGCCGGTCACTGGACCTGAGGGCGCACGTCGGCGCGGCCGCGCTCGCGGCGGTGGCGGTCGCGCTGGCGTTCAACCCGGTGCGGGTGCGGCTGCAACGGCTGCTGGATCGCGCGTTGTACGGGCACAGGCGCGACCCGGTCCGCGCGTTGAGCCACCTCAGTGCCCGGCTGGACGCGGAACTCGGTTCCCTGGACGACTTGCTGACCGCGGTACGGGACGCGCTGCAACTCCCCTACGCGGCGTTCCGGCTGCGTGGCCGGGAGGTCGCCGCGTCCGGGTCGGCCGCCGGGGTGCTGGAGGTGGTGCCGTTGGCCGCGTCCGGGGCCGCGAGCGGCGAACTGGTCATCGGCGTACGCCCAGGTCAGAGCCGGCTGGGCACCCAGGACATGCACGTGCTGACCGTGCTGGCGATCCCGTTGGGGGTCGCGCTGCGGGCGACGATGCTGTCCGAGGAGCTACAGCAGTCCCGCGAGCGGATCGTCGCGGCACGTGAGGAGGAGCGCCGACGGCTCCGGCGGGACCTGCACGACGGTCTCGGCCCGACGCTGAGCGGGGTCGCGTACGCCACGGACGCCGCCCGCAACCTGGCGCGGTCCGATCCGGACACGGCCGTGGACCTGCTGGTCCGGCTGCGCGGCGACATCGGCGACGCGATCATCGAGATCCGTCGGCTGGTGGAAGGCCTTCGACCGCCCGCGCTGGACGAGCTCGGCCTGGTCGGCGCCCTGCACCGAGAGGCCGAGCGACTGTCCTATCAGGAGGGTGGCCGCCCGCTCACGGTGAGCGTGGACGCTCCCCCGGACATGCCCGAACTGCCTGCGGCCGTGGAGGTCGCGGCGTACCGGATCAGCGCGGAGGCGCTCAACAACGCGGCCAAACACTCCGGCGCCGAGCACGTCCGGGTCCGCATCACAGTCGGCGACGAGCTGCACATCCAGGTGCAGGACGACGGCTCCCCCGGTCCGAACGGCTGGGCACCCGGCGTGGGGATGGCGTCCATGTCGGAGCGCGCCGCCGAAGTCGGCGGCCGGTGCGAAGCCCACCCCAGCCCCGACGGCGGCAACGTGGAGGCCGTCCTGCCGCTCAAGCCGTGGTGACGACCCGGTAGTGCGTGGCCAACCGCCGGTCGTCATCGAGCACGTGGAACGCGATGGCCGGCGGCATCTCCAGGTTCGAGTACTTGGCGAGCACGGCCGCGAGCCGGTCCTCGCCGTTCTGCTTGATCCGGTCGACGTAAGGCACGTGCAGCACGACCGGCGGGTGGTGGAAGCACACGAACGCCGAGGTGTCACCCGCGTCGGCCAGGCCCGAGTCCAGCCAGTCGAGCGTCTCGTCGGCGAGATAACCGTCGTCCTGGTGGATGTCACTGACGTGCGCCAGTACAAGCATGCGTGTCCCTTTCCCCAGTTGTGCAAACCCGCGGGATCGCTCAAGCGTCTGTCAAGTCGCGACGAATCCACGTGCAACAAGTTGGCCAACTGGACCGACATCAGGACAAGATTGAGCATCGACGGGCAGAGAACCGCAGGACTGACACTGTTACGGACCGTAGGAGCCTGTGATACTTCGCGTCATGACCTTGGCCGGCCGAGCGGCGGAGGTGGCCACGATCGAGGCTGCCCTCACCCGGGTCGGCGGCATGCCCTGGGTGCTTGAGGTCCGTGGCGAACCCGGCATCGGCAAGACCAGGCTCATCGACGAGCTCCGTGAGCGGGCGCGGGCCCAGGGCCTGCTTGTGTTGGCTGGTCAGTCGACCGAACAAGGCCGGTCGACCGCGTTCAGTTCGCTCAACGAGGCGCTCTCCGGCCACGTCGTGCCCGAGGACCTCAGCCGGGCCCAGCGTGAGGCGCTCAAGGTGGTGTGTCCGACCGGCGGGCCGGGCGCGGACGTGGAGACCTATCGGGTGCAGCGCGCGATCCGGGCTTTACTGCAGACGCTCGCCAAACCCAGCGGGCTCGTGCTCGTTCTGGAAGACCTGCACTGGGCCGACGACCCGACTGTCGGCCTGGTGACGCACCTGCTGCGGCATCCGCCGGCCGCGCCGATCCTGCTGGTGCTGTCGTACCGGCTGGCGCAGGTCCCGGCGCGGGTGACGGCGGCGATCGACCGGGCCGTCGCCGCGGGCGAGGTGGAACGGCTCGAACCGGCGCCGCTGTCGGTGGCGGCGTTCGCGGAACTGCTCGGCCCGAGCGCGAGCCGGTCCCGGGTGGCGGCGCTGCACCGGGACAGCGGCGGCAACCCGTTCTACCTGCGGCTGCTCACCGAGGACGGCGCCAACGAGCTGGTCGACGAGATCACCGCGCTGCCGCCTGTCAGCAGGCACGTCGCCCGGACCGCGGCGGTGGCTGGCGAGGAGTTCGACCCTGGCCTGGTCGCGGCCGTCATGGCTGACGTGTCCACGCGCGACACTCTGGCGGCGTTGGACGACCTGCTGGCCCGTGACCTGATCCAGGTCGACGCGGACGACCGGCGCCTGCGGTTCCGGCACCCGTTGGTGCGCGCGGCCGCGTACCAGGACGGCGATGACGAATGGCGAGCGAACGCGCATCACCGCGTCGCGGCGGAACTCGCGGAACGTGACGCCCCGGTGGTCGTCCGCGCGCAGCACATAGCGTTGTCCGCCAAGCAAGGCGACGTCGACGCGGTCGACACACTCCTGCGCGCCGCGACCGCCCTGATGCCCGAGGATCCAGCGACCGCGGCTGGTTGGTTACGCGCGGCACTGCGGCTGCTTCCGCCGGGCGATTCACCGCTACGCCTGCGCGTGCTTACGGCCGCCGGGCACGCGCTCGCGATCACCGGCGACCTGACCGAGAGCCGCGCGCTGCTCCGCACGGCCATGGCCGACATCCCGTCGGACGACGTCGACACCCGGATTGCCACGACGGTCCAGTACGCGACCGTCACACGCCTGCTTGGGCGCTACGCCGACGCTCGCGCGGCGCTCGACCGCGAGCTGGCCACGTTGCCGCCGGACGCGGACACCTCCCGGCTGAAGCTCGAACTCGTGCTGGTCGAGGTAGTGCGCGCGGGTGAGGTCAGCAAGGACATGGATCTCATCGACGACGTGCTGGCCGCGGCCCGCGAGGCGCAGGACCCGCTGCTGGAGGCGTGCGCGCACACCGCCGCGGCGTGGGCCGGCTACACCGCCGGAGACCTGGACCGGACAGCCGCGAGCTGTGACGCTGCCAAGGCGTTGCTGGACGGCCTGCCGGACGGCGAGATCGCCGGGTGGGTCGAGCCGATGTTGTGGCTCAGCCAGGCCGAACGGTTTCTCGACCGGTTCGACGACGCGTTGCGGCACGACGATCGCGGCATCGCCTTGGCCAGGGCGACTGGCCGCAACTACGTGCTGACGTCCCTGCTGTCGCACCGGGCGTTGGTGCTGCGGTGGCTTGGCCGGCTCGGCGAGGCGGCCCAGTCCGCGCAGGACGGGGTGGAGGTGGCCGAGCGGATCAACAGCCAGGCCCGTCGGGGGGTGGCGCTGCAGACCTGGAGCCGGGTCCGGCTGGTGGCTGGCGCCCCGGCCGACGCCGTCCGGCTCGCCCGGATGGCCGTGGCCGCGGCCGGTGCCGAGCCCGACTGGTGGCAGCGCAACGCGCGGAAGTCCTTGCTGCTGGCGGAAACCGAGGTGGATCGCGTCGACCGGATGGCTGAGGTGCTTGACGTCCTCGGCGGCCCGGAGCTGGCCACGATCGTGCCGGTCAACCGGCCGCTGGACTACGTCGAACTGGTCGCCGCGGACTTGGCCGTTGGCAACGTCGACCGGGCCGCGGACTGGGCCGAGCGGGCCGAGCGGTTCGCCGACCCGAAGCTGCCGTCCCGGACCGGCCTGGCGCACCTGGCCTGGGCGCTCGTGCTGTTCGCGCGCGGCGATCCCGCTGGGGCGTGGGCCCGGTCGCGGTCGGCCGTCGCCGATTTCGACCAACGAGGCAACCAGTTCGACGCCGGCCGCGCGCACCTGGTGTGGGGGCTGGCGACGGCCGCGATCGGGAACACCTCGGGCGCGATCGTCCACTTGGAACAGGCGTCGGCCCTGTTCACCGAGTCCGAGGCGCCGAGCCTGGCCGCGCGGGCCACCCGCGAGCTGCGCCAACTGGGCCGGCGGGCGGCCGGGACGGACACGCTGACCGCGCGGGAGCTGGAGATCGCCGACCTGGTGGCGGGCGGCGCGACGAACAAGCAGATCGCGGCGAAGCTGGTGATCAGCGAGCGCACGGTCGGCACCCATCTGTCCCGGATCTACGCGAAGCTGGGAGTCTCGTCCCGGGCCGCGCTCGCGGCGAAACGCACCAGAGTCGAGGGATAGCCAGTGTCGCATCTGGTCGGACGGGCCGAGGAGCTCGCGGTCATCCACGACCTGCTGGGCCGGCCGGGCCTGCGGCTGGCCGAGATCGTGGGCGAGCCCGGCATCGGCAAGACCAGGCTGCTCGCCGAGATCCGGACCCTGGCCGAGGGCGGTGGGCACCGCGTGCTCGCCGGGCAGGCCGGTGAGCTGGCCGGCTCGATCCCGTTCGCGGTGCTGGTCGACGCGGTCGACGACGTGCTCGCCGGTGGCCGCCCGCCGCTGTCGGACACCACGCTGGCGCTACTTGCCGACATCCTGCCGGCGGTCGAGGAGTTCGCGCCGCCCGAGCACACGGTCGGCGGCGAGCGGTTCCGTGTCCATGGCGCACTGAGCGAACTGCTCGAATGGCTTGCCACGCCTGGTGGTCTGGTGCTGACCCTGGACGACGTGCACTGGGCCGACGAGGCCACTTCGGAGCTCCTCGGCCGGTTGCTGCGCCAGCCGCCACGGCAGCCGATCCTGATCGTCCTCGCCTACCGGCCCCGCCAGCAGCCCCGGCACTTGGCCGCCGCGCTGGCGAGCGGGCGAAGCGAGATGATCGAGCTGTCGCCGCTGTCCCGGGACCAGACCGCCGAACTGCTCGGTCCGGGCGTCTCCTACCATCGGCTGACCAAGCTGTACGCGCTGAGCGGCGGCAACCCGCTGTACCTGGCCGCACTGTCCAAAGTGGGCACTCTGGCGTCGTTCGACGCCGTGCTGCACGCGGAACTGGACGGGCTGTCCGGGCAGTGCAGGGTGGTCGCGCACGCCGCGGCCGTCCTGGACGACCCGTTCGCTCTCGATGTGGTCGCGCACGTCGCCGAGCTGTCCTTCATCGACACCAGGCGAAGTCTGGACGACCTGGTGGCGTACGACCTGATCCGTGCGGATGGCACCCGGTGGCGATACAGGCATCCGTTGGTGCGCCGGGCCGCGTATCGGTCGGCCAGCCGCGGTTGGCTGCACGGCGCGCATGCCCGCGCGGCCAGGGCGCTGGCGTCCGCGCCGGCGGTCATGCGGGCGCCGCACGTCATGCGCGTCGCGCAGGTGGGCGACGAGGAAGCCGTTGAGCTGCTTGCCGAAGCGGCCAGGCAGGTGCTGGGGCACGGTCCGGCGACCGCCGCGCAGTGGCTGCGCGCGACCTTGGATCTGTTGCCGGACAACGATGATCGCCGGCTTGGCCTGCTCGGCGAGCTGGGCAACACGCTCGCGTTGAGCGGTTCGCTGCACGAGAGCCGAGACGTCCTCCAGGCTGTCCTGCACCAGCTTCCGACCGACGAGCCGGAGCGCCGGGTCGCGGCCGTCGTGTCGTCCGCGCGGGTCGAGCAGCTGCTGGGCCGGCACCCGGAGGCGCGCGGGTTGCTCCTGGCGGAGCTGAAGCGGCTGCCGGAAACCCATCGGCGGGAGAAGGCGGTCCTCGAACTGGAGATGGGCAGTGTCGGCCTGATCAGCTGCGACTTCCAGATCGACGTGGCCTGGATCACCGACGCCCTGGCCACCGCTCGCGACCTCGGCGACCGCGCGTTGGACGCGGGCGCGTGCGCCGTCCTCGCCCTGGCCGCGTACGGATTCGGCAAGGTGACGGCCGCGCTGGCGTGGCAGCGCGAGGGCGCCCAACTGGTCGACGAGCTGTCCGACGACGTGCTGGCCACCCGGCTGGACGTGACCGCGACCCTCGGCTGGGCCGAGCTGTACCTGGCGCAGCCCCGCGCCGGCCTGCGGCACGTCGACCGCGGCCTGGCGTTGTCCGCGCGGACCGGCCAGAGCCACCAACTGGTGTACCTGCTGACCGCCCGCGCGATGGCCCTGCACCTGATGGGTGACCTGGCGGACGCCAGCGCGAGCGCGGCGGAAGCGGTGGAGGCCGCGGAACTGTCCGCCAGCGACAAGCTTCTCTCGGCGGCGTACACGATCCAGGCGATGGTGGCGACCAGCCGACGTGACCGAGACCTGGCGTTGCGCGCGGGCAGGCGGGCGGCACGGGCCGCGGAGCGCAACCCGGACTGGTGGTCGGCGGTCGCCGGCTGCGCGTTGGGTGGCGCCCGGCTGGTCAACGGCGACATCGACGGCTGCGTGACCGACCTGCTGCGGCTGGCCGGCGGCCGAGACCTGCCCTTGCTGGACCCGTTGCACCGTCCGGTGTTCGCCACTTCGCTGGTCGTGGCCGCGCTGTCGCAAGGTCACCTGGCCGAGGCACGGGCGTGGATCGACATGATGGAGAAGGCCGTCGCGACGAGCCGGGGCGGCGAGATCCTGAGGAACCGCACCGGGCACATCGCGTTGTGCCACGCGCGTTGGCACATGGCGGCTCAGTCACCGGCGGAGGCGGTGCAGTGGGCGAACCGGGCGGTCCAGGCGTTCGGGGAGATCGACCACGTTCTGCAGGAGGCGGAGTCCCGTCAGGTCCTCGGCGCGGCGCTCGCCGCGACCGGCGACACCGAAGGCGCGATCAGCGAACTGACCCGAACAGCGAAGATGTACGAAACGTGCCATGTGCCCGGCCGCCGCGACGGCGTCTACCGGCAGCTGCGGGCATTGGGACACAACGTCCTGGCGCCCAGGTCGGCCGAGACCACGTCGGCCCTGCCGCAGCTCACCGCCCGAGAGGCGGAAGTGGCCCAACTGGTGGCCCACGGCATGACCAACCGCGAGATCGCCGATCGCCTCCAGCTGAGCCGCCGAACCGTGGAAACCCACGTCACGAACATCAGGGTGAAACTGGACGTGTCCTCCAGAGCGGCCCTGGCCGCCACCGTCATCCGCGCCCAGGGTCATGGGGTTCCCCACGTCTCTGACACCTGAGGAACGCCATGACCTCGGTCAGGATGCCTGGGCGGCCACCACCTTGATCTTCTTCTTCCGCATCGGCTTGGTCTCGCCGACCATCGTGGTGTCCGGGCGGACGCCGAGCTGGTCGAGCAGTTCCAGGTCGTCGCGGACGCAGTAGTGGGTGGCGAGCCTGCCGTCGCGGCCTTCGTAGATGTGCACCTGCTCGACGCTGACCGCGCACCTGGTCGGCGCGACGCCGAGGTACTCGCCGATGTGCACCCCGGAGAACCGCAGGCGGGCGACCGTGGTGGTCCCTTCGCCCACCAGGCCGAGCACCTCCCAGCGGGCATCGCTGAACGACCGGCGCAGCGACTGGATCGAGCTTGAGAACCAGTCCGGTCCGGCCGACACCCCGAGATCAGCGAAGTCCGGCGTCAGGTAGTCGTCTATCTTGTCGATCTTTCCTTCGTTGAACGCCCGGCACAGCTCCAGCACCAGGCGCTTGTAGTGAGCGGTCCCCGTCATTCTCTCCTCGACCCTCTCCCCCAGGAGGTCCCCTTGCGCGCCACAATATTGACTCATCCGACGGCCGGGCGCTTCGTGGTAATTACGCACATCCCGGCTGAGTACTACGTAGGTTGTTTCCCACTGTGTTCGTTTCGCACCTCAGGGTAGTCGACCGGACGCCCCTTCGGGCATATTTTCGCATGTCAGGCGACCCGACCGGCGTGCAGGACCACCTCAGCGCCGGACCACGTCCGGCGCAGCCAGCGGTCGTGCGACGCGATCACGACCGCGCCCGGCGCCTGCCGCAGCGCGTCCTCCAACTCCTCCACCAGGCTGAGCGAAAGGTGGTTGGTGGGCTCGTCCAGCAGGAGCACCTCGGGCGGCCGGCCGACGAGCATGGCCAGCGCGAGCCGCCGCCGCTGCCCCACCGAGAGCTGCCCGACCGGCCGGTCCATGTCCCTGGGCGCGACCAGCCCGAGATCGGTTAGGGCGACCGCGCCGGAGTACAGCTGGCGAGGCGTTTTCGCGGGTTCGGCGAACACCACGTCCTGGTCGAGCATGCCCACCCGGACCCCGCCGGCGCGGCGGACCTCGCCGTTGTCCGGCACGAGCCGCCCGGCGAGGACGTTCAACAGGGTGGACTTGCCGGCCCCGTTGAGCCCGGTGACCATCAGGCGGGCCGAGGTCCGCACGTCGAGGCGCTCGATCCGGAGCCGGCCGGCCACCTGAACGTCCCGGAGCGCCAGGAGGAGGTTGTCCGCGGTCGAGGCCGCGGTGAGCGTGCCGGCGAACCGCAGCGGCTCAGGCGGCCTGCGGACCTGGGTACGGGTCAGCTCGTCCAGCCGGTGCTGCGCGTTGCGGACCCGCCGGGAGATCGCCGTCTGCACCCGGGCGCCCTTGAAGTGGTGGATGAACTTGTCGTTGTCCCGCGGCGGGCGGTTGTGCGGCGCGACGCTGCGGGCCGTGACCGAGACGGCCTGCCGCAACTCCTTGAGTTCTTCTTGTTCGTTCGCGTACTGCTGCTCCCACCGGACGCGTTCGGCGCGTTTGGCCACCAGATAGTCGGTGTACGCGCCGCCGTACCGGGTGACGCCGCCCCTGGCCGGATCCAGGTCGACGATGTCGGTGCACACCGCGTCCAGGAACACCCGGTCGTGCGACGCGATCACGACCACCCCGGGCAGCCGCCGCAGCTGCGTCTCCAGGAAGACCATGGCGTCGTCGTCCAGGTGGTTCGTGGGCTCGTCCAGCAGCAACGCCCCCGGCTGCCTGACCAGCAACGCCGCCAGGCCGAGCCGCGACCGCTCGCCGCCGGACATCGCACCCAGCCGGCGCCCCAGGGACACCTCGCCGAGCCCGAGGCCGTCCACGACCATCGCGGCCCGCCGGTCGGCGTCCCACACGTCATGTGCCTGCGCCCACTCCAGGACGTCGCCGTACTCGGCCAGGGCCGCCGGGTCGTCGAGCCGGCCGGCCAGGTCGTCCAGCCGGCGCACCGCCGCGCGGATCTCGGCGAGCGCGTCGTCCAGCACGTCCCCGACCGTCTGGTCCAGGCCGAACGGCAGCTCCTGGGTGAGGAATCCGCAGTCCGGCGGGCGGACCACGTCGCCGGTGTCCGGCTCCTCGACCCCGGCCAGCAGCCGCAGCAACGTGGACTTGCCGACGCCGTTCTCACCCACGAGCCCGAGCCGTTGCCCAGGGGACGCGTTCAGCGACACCTCGTGCAGCACACGCCGGTCGCCGTACACCTTGGTGAGGTCGTTCGCGGACAGATAGAGAGACATACGACCACCGCCGGAAGGGGGTTGCTGAGGCCCGCCGGGCATCGAACGCCTCGGGCGCGGGCAGGTCGCAAGTCAGCTCTCCATGATGGTTACGACTGTAGCAAGAACCGCAAACCATTATCCGAGGACCGCAGATGCTGCCGTAGATTGCATACCGCTGCCGCAAATACGGAGGTTTGGCTGTGAAGAGACTGGCAACGCTGCTGATGGCATCGGTTCTGTTGGCCGGGTGCGGCAGCGGCACGAACCAGACTGCGACCAGCGGTCCTGCGTCCAGCGGTGCGGGCGCGTCCGTCGGCGACGTGACCGTGTTCGCCGCGGCGTCGCTGACCGAGTCGTTCACCCAGATCGGCAAGGACTTCGCGGCGGCCCACCCGAACTCGCACGTCAAGTTCAACTTCGCCGGCAGCCAGGCGCTGGCGCAGCAGATCACCCAGGGCGCCCCGGCGGACGTGTTCGCCTCGGCCAGCCCAACCAACATGAAGCAGGTCGTCGACGCCGGCTCGGTCACGTTCGTGCGGAACAAGCTGCAGATCGCGGTGCCCAAGGGCAACCCGAAGAAGATCACGGGTCTCGCGGACCTGACCAAGTCCGACCTGAAACTGGCGTTGTGCGCGGACGCCGTCCCCTGTGGAGCGGCCGCGAAGAAGGCGTTCGACGCCGCCAAGCTCACCCCGAAGCCGGTCACCCTGGAGCAGGACGTCAAGGCCACACTGACCAAGGTGAAACTCGGTGAGGTGGACGCGGCCGTCGTGTACCGGACGGACGTGTCGTCGGCCAGCAAAGACGTGGACGGTGTGGACTTCGCCGAAGCGGCCCAGGCGGTCAACGACTACCCGATCGTCGCGCTGCCCAAGGCGACGAACGCGGCCGGCGCCAAGGCGTTCGTCGACTTCGTGCTGTCCGACAAGGGCAAGGCCGTGCTGACCAAGGCGGGCTTCGACTCGCCGTGAAATCCGCCCGGCGGCGGCCCGGTGTTCCGCTCGTCCTCGTCGTCCCGGCCCTGATCGGCCTGGTGTTCCTGATCCTGCCGATGGTGGGGCTCATGGTCCGGGCGCCATGGTCCACCTTGTGGTCGCAACTGGAGACCGCCGAGGTCGGCGAAGCCCTGCGGCTGTCGCTGGTGTGTGCGACGTTGGCCACCGTGGTGAGCCTGGTGTTCGGGGTGCCGCTGGCGTGGATGCTGGCCCGCACCCAGATCCCGGGCCGGCGGCTGGTTCGCGCGTTCGTGACCGTGCCGTTGGTGCTGCCACCGGTGGTCGGCGGGGTGGCGCTGCTGCTGGTGTTCGGCCGGCGCGGCCTGGTCGGCCAGTACATGGACCAGTGGTTCGGGGTGACGCTCCCGTTCAGCACCGCCGGTGTGGTGGTCGCCGAGGCGTTCGTGGCCATGCCGTTCCTGATCATCGCGGTGGAGGGGGCGTTGCGGGGCGCGGATCCACGGTTCGAGGAGGCCGCCGCGACCCTCGGCGCGTCCCGGTGGACGGCGTTCCGGCGGGTCACGCTGCCGACGGTGGCGCCGGGGATCGCGGCCGGCGCGGTGCTCTGTTGGGCGCGGGCGTTGGGCGAGTTCGGGGCAACGATCACGTTCGCCGGGAACTACCCGGGCACGACCCAGACCATGCCGTTGGCGGTGTACCTGGCGCTGGAGAAGGACCCGGACAGCGCGACCGTGCTGAGCCTGGTGTTGTTGGTCGTGTCCGTGGTGATCCTGATCAGCCTGCGGGAGCGGTGGATCGGGACGCGGGCATGACGCTGCGCGCGGACCTGTCCGTCCACATTGGAGACTTCACGCTGGCCGCGGCCTTCGCGGTGGAGCGGGGCACGACATTGGCTCTACTGGGCCCGAACGGGGCCGGGAAGAGCACGGCGTTGCGGTCGCTGGCCGGGCTGCAAGCGTTGGACGGCGGCGCGATCGAGCTGAGCGGGGCCGTGTTGGACGATCCGACGAGCGGTGTGTTCGTGCCGCCGGAGCGCCGGTCGGTCGGCGTGGTGTTCCAGGACTACCTGCTGTTCGGCCATCTGTCCGCAATGGACAATGTGGCGTTCGGCCTGCGGGCGCGCGGGATCAGGAAACCCACGGCCAACTCAGCCGCCCTCGACTGGCTGTCCCGGGTCGGCCTGGCCGAGCAGGCCAGGCGCAAACCCCGGGAACTGTCCGGCGGGCAGGCCCAGCGGGTCGCGCTCGCCCGCGCTTTGGCCACAGGGCCGGATTTGCTGCTGTTGGACGAGCCGTTGGCCGCGCTGGACGCGGCGACGCGGGTGAACATCCGGTCGCAACTGCGCGAGCACCTGGACCAGTTCCCAGGCGCCACGGTTCTGGTGACCCACGATCCGTTGGACGCGATGATCCTCGCCGACCGGCTTCTGGTGCTGGAGAACGGTTCTGTGGTGCAGGAAGGCACACCGGCCGAGGTCGCCCAACGGCCGCGCACCGACTACATCGCCACCCTGGTGGGGCTGAACCTGTACCGGGGCGTGGCCGACGGCGTGCACATCAAGCTCGACGACGGCGGTGTGCTGACGACCGCGCATCCGGCTGAGGGCTCGGTCTTCCTGGCGTTCCGGCCGACCGCCGTCAGTATACACCGTACACATCCCGAAGGCAGCCCGCGGAACACCTGGCGGGCCACGGTTTCCGGGATCGAGCAGCACGCCGACACGGTCCGCGTCCGCCTGTCCGGAACCCCGGACCTGCTCGCCGACGTCACCACCGCGGCCGTGGCCGAACTGGACCTGGCCCCCGGCCGCGCGGTGTGGGTCTCGGTCAAAGCCACCGAAACCCACACCTACCCCGTCTAAAGGTCGCCCAACAGGGCCGTGGGGTGTTCGACGCAGTCGGCTATGTAACGCAGGAAGCCGCCGGCGACTTCACCGTCGCAGACCCGGTGGTCGAAGGCGAGCGTGAGCTGGGTGCACTTGCGGACCGCCAGTTGGCCGTCCACCACCCACGGCTTGTCGATGATCCGGCCCATCCCGACGATCGCCGCCTCCGGGTGGTTGATGATCGTGGCCGAACCGTCCACTCCGAACACACCGTAGTTGTTCACGGTGAACGTGCCGCCGGTGAGCTGCGCCGGCGTGATCTTGCCGTCCCGGGCCAGCCCGGTCAGGCTGGCCAGGTTCGCGGACAGGTCCCGGGTGGACAACATGTGCGCGTCCTTGACCACGGGAACCACCAAACCACGCGGGGTCTGCGCGGCAAATCCGAGGTGGACGGCCTCGGACAGCACGATCTCATCGTTGTCCACTGTGGAGTTCAACGCGGGGAAACGCCTGAGCCCCAGCACGCAGAACCGGGCGAGCAGGGCGAGCAGACCGACCGGCCGGGCCGGGTCGGCCGCGTTGATCTCCTGACGGGCCAACAGGAGACCGGTCGCGTCCACGTCCACCCAGACCGTGGCCTCCGGGATCTCCCTGCGCGAGCGGGACAGCCGTTCGGCCATCACGCCACGCACACCCTTCAACGGGATCCGAGTGCCTTCGGTGCCCTTGATGGCCGCCACGACGTCCTTACGCAGCACCAGTCCCTCGGGGCCGGAGCCGATCGACCGCAGGTCGACGCCGTGTTCCCGGGCCAGCTTGCGGACCACCGGCGAGATCACCGGGACCGTGCTGGACACCGCTGGCTGCTGGCCGGACGGCGCCGCCAGTCGTTGCCTGCGGGCGCGCTTGGTCGTTCCCGCGCCGACCAGGTTCGGGCTGGTGGTCACGCCCGGCTCGGACAGTCTCGGCGTTTCCTGGGCATCCGCGGATGCCACCGAGATCAGCGCCGAGCCGACCTTGACCGTCGAGCCAGCGTCGCCGTACAGCGCGGTCACCACGCCCGCGTACGGCACCGGGACCTCGATCGCGGCCTTCGCCGTCTCGACCTCCACCACCGGCTGGTCCACGTGCACGGCGTCGCCGACCGCGACCAGCCAGCGGACGATCTCGGCCTCCACCAGGCCTTCGCCGAGGTCCGGCAGCGCGAACTCCTGGACGTTCACGCCTCCTCCCACTGCAGGCGGGCGATCGTGTCCAGGATCCGGTCCGGGTGCGGCAACTGGTGTTCCTCCAGGTCCTTCGGCGGGTAAGGCACGTCGAACCCGCCGACCCGCAGCACCGGCGCCGCCAGCCAGTGGAAGCACTTCTCGGTCACGGTCGCGACGACCTCGGCGCCGTACCCACCGAACATCGACGACTCGTGCACAACGACGGCTCTGCCTGTCTTGCGTACGGACGCGCAGACCGTGTCCTCGTCAAGCGGCGTGAGGGTACGCAGGTCCACGACCTCCACGTCCCAGCCTTCTTCGGTTGCCGCTTCCGCGGTCTCCAGGGCGGTCTGCACGGTCGAGCCGTACGCGATCAGCGTGACGTCCTTGCCCTGCCTACGCACGAGCGCCTCGCTGAGGTCGGTGCGCACAAGGTCGAGTTCGGCCCGGGACCAGTACCTGGACTTGGGCTCCATGAAGACGACCGGGTCTGGACAGTCAATCGCGGCCCTGAGCAATGAGTACGCGTCCGCGGTCGTGCCTGGCGTGACCACGGTGAGTCCGGGCGTGTGCGTGTAGTACGCCTCGGACGAGTCACCGTGATGCTCCACGCCACCGATACCGCCGCCGTAGGGGATGCGGATGACCATGGGCAGCGCGACTTTGCCGCGCGTACGGTTGCGCATCTTGGCCACGTGCGAGGTGATCTGTTCGAACGCGGGGTACGCGAACGCGTCGAACTGCATCTCCACGACGGGCCGCATGCCGTACATGGCCATTCCGACGGCGGTGCCGACAATGCCCGATTCGGCGAGCGGGGAGTCGAAGCACCGGTCTTCGCCGAACTGGGCGGTGAGGCCTTCGGTCACGGTGAACACGCCGCCGTACGGTCCGACGTCCTCGCCGAAGACGACCACGTTCGGGTCTTCGGTCATCGCGTCCCGCAGCGCCTGGTTGATCGCCTGGGCCATCGTGAATTGACCGGTGACCGGGGCCATCACGCCTCCCCTCGGTCGGCCGCCAGCTCGGCGCGCAGGAAGTCGCGCTGGGCTCGCAGGCGCGGTGTGGGCACGGCGTAGACGTGTTCGAACAGTTCGTCCGGCTCGACGTGGGCGTCCTTGTTCATCTCGGCGCGCAGGTCGGCGGCCATCCGCTCGGCCTCTTCGGCGTGTGTGTCGGAGTCGATGCCCAGCAGGCGGTCGAAGCGCAGGATCGGGTCTTTGGCACGCCACGGCTCGGCGTCGTCGGCGGGGCGGTAGCGGCTGGTGTCGTCGGAGTTGGTGTGCGGGTCGATCCGGTACGTCCACCCCTCCACAATGGACGGACCACCGCCGCTCCTGGCCCGGTCGAGCGCGGCGCGGGTCACCTCGTAGACCGCGGCGGCGTCGTTGCCGTCGACGTGGTGGCCGGGCATGCCGTAGCCGATCGCCTTGTGCGCCAGCGTCGGCGCCTTCGTCTGCTTGGCCAACGGCACACTGATGGCCCATTGGTTGTTCTGGATGAAGAAGACCACGGGCGCGCGCAGAACAGCGGCGAAGTTGAACGCCTCGTGCGCGTCCCCCTCACTCGTCGCGCCATCACCCATGAAGACGAGCACAGCAACGTTGTCACCACGTAGACGCGCAGCGTGCGCGAGACCCACCGCGTGCGGCGCGCTCGTCGCCAACGGCGTGCACTGCGGCGCGACACGGTATGCGTACGGGTCGTAACCGGAATGCCAGTTGCCGCGCAACAGCGTGAGCGCCTCAACAGGGGGAACACCCCGCGTGACCAGGGCGACACTGTCCCGGTACGTCGGGAACAGCCAGTCGTTGGGCGCCAACGCCAACGTGGCCCCCACCTGGCACGCCTCCTGACCCGCCGACGACGGGTAGACCGCCAACCTGCCCTGCTTGGTCAACGCGGTGGCCTGCCGGTCGAACCGCCGGCCCAGCACCATCCCGCGGTGCAACGCCCGCAACACCTCGCCGTCCGGCAGGTCGCCGACCGCCCTGCCGGTTTCGTCGACCACCTGGACCGGATCCGGTCCGGGCAGCTCCAACTCGTTGTCAACGAGCACGTCCCTGGGCGACTTCATGACCGAATGGTCAGTTGGTATCGTGACGCTTGTCCACGCCGGTGGCGCACTCGAAGACGAGTTGCCGGCGGCCACGCGACAGGAGGTCCGGATGTCCCACCAGATGTCCGGCCACCACCAGACCGATGGACGGATGGCCGCCCCACTCGACGAGATCGACCGCAACATCGTCGAACTGCTGCGCACAGACGGCCGAATCTCCGTGCGAAAACTGGCCGAACAGGTGAACGTCTCCCGAGCCAACGCCTACGCCCGGATCGAACGCCTGACCACCACCGGCGTCATCACCGGCTACCACGCCACAATCGACCCCCACCGTTACGGCTACACGGTCTCCGCCTACCTGGCCGTGAAACTCCGCCAACGCTCCTGGCGGGAATTCACCGAACGCCTGGCGGACATGCCGGAAGTCGAACACGCGGCCATGGTCTCCGGCGGCTACGACGGCCTCCTCCTGGTCCGCACCACCGACAGCGACGCCCTGCGCGACGTGGTCCTCGACCGCCTCCAAGCCATGCCCGAAGTGATGGCCACCCACACCATGTTCATCCTCGACGAACTGCGCCCGAAGCAGCGCTGAACACCGCCGCCTCAGCGTGCCCCGGACTGCGGGAAACACATTCGGCAATGTGATCTAGACCAAGCACTTACCCGATCGAGTGAAGAATCGGTAGAGTACTACCAGTGCTCAAGAAATCCTGTCATGAACTCTTTGACAGGCAGTCTCCTTCTCAGCCCACAGACGGACCCCCACACCGGGAGGAGCAGGTCCTGATGAGTGGTGAGACGGCCGACAGAGCCATCACTCGCGCACTCGGTGATGAGATAAGACGCGCTCGCGACGGACAAGGGTTGACTCGTGCGGAGCTTGTCGAGCGCATGCCCGCCGACATCAGTATCCAGACCCTGGCGAACTACGAGTACGGCATCCGCCAGTGCACAGTGTCGCGACTTGTCGAGATATGTCAGGCATTGGGCGTCTCGGCGACCAGCCTGCTCGGGCTGGCGTTGCAGCGTGCACGAATCGACTTGTACACCAACGACTTCCAGGTGGACCTGCACGCGGTCGCGCGGAACGAGGAGACGGACCTGGACCTGTTGCGCACCTGGGCGCGCAACCGGCTCGCACTGGAACCAGAGGGATCAGGAGTCGCCCGTCTGGAACGGACACTCGTGGAGCAGTGGGCCATCATGCTAGGGATGAGCTGGTCCGAGTTCGTGCGTTGTCTCTTGGCATTCACGCCCGGCGCCGCCCCACAGTGGTGAGACAGCGCCGGCCCAGGCTCAGGCGTCCGCGAAGTAGTAGGGCCACCAGTCAGTATGCGCGCCTAAGTCCGGCGCGCCGAGGGTGGTCGTGGTGCTCGTGAGCGCCTCCGGGGTCACCTCTCTGCTGTCGACAGGCGCGGTAGCCAGACAAGCCAGGACAAGCCAAGCAGCAGCTGTAGCGGCAGCTGCTTTGAGACGTTTGGTCAACGCGAGCCCTCCCGGCGAACACAGTCGCCAAGAATCGAGAAATCCACAACGGTCAGACCAGGAATCTGGTCTCTGTGGGTCCAGATCATCTCGTGCTGACCGGCGTGGCGTCAACCGCCCGCTAGCACTTCCTGTCCATGGAGAAGAAGTGCTCGATCTTGTCGCGGTCAGTGGTCCGCTATGTCCGAAGTCGTACCAAGATCAGGCAACGCCGGCTTGGACACCAGGGACGATGTTCGGGCATAAGGGACTTTCGTCTGACCTTCCTGAATCCTCCGCAGGTTGGCCCTGATCTCCGCGGCTCGGACAGCCGGACCGACCGCCGCATAGATCTCCGCGGCACGTTGCCACGCGGTCGCGGCGTCATACAGCTCGCCGCATGTGTAGTACAACTGGCCGAGTACATCCCACGACTGAGCCTCGGCCGTGAGGTTCCGGGTCTGCTGACTGATCTCGATCGCCCGCCGGGCATGCTCGTAGGCGTCGTCGGTCTCGGCGAGGTGGGCGGTGATCTCAGCCAGCGCCAGCCGGACCCGGATGCTGATCGCGAAGTCGGGGAAGGGGGCGCCGCTGATCACATCGAGCGCCTGTCGGCTGTACGCGACCGCGCTCGCGTAGTCGTCACGGTCGCGGTAGACCGAGCCGATCTCCAGCAGCGCGGTGGCCTGGACCGACCTCTCGTCGATCCGCTGGGCGTGAAACTGCGCCTGGTGCAGGTGCACAAGCGCTTCATCGTGTTGATCCAGACCAATTAGGGCTTCACCGAGCAGACAGTGGGCCCACGCGAGGCCTTCCTGATCCGAGGCTTGCTGGTTGACACGCAGGCAGCGGTCGAAAAGCGCTGCGGCAGCGGCAAAGTCGCCTCGACGCATCGTCAGCCTGCCCAGCAACGTCAGCGTGGATCCCTGGCCCCGGAGGTGGTGCGTCTCCTCCGCGAACCGCAGCGCGGCGAGCAGAGCGCGTTCGGCCTCGACGAGCTCACCGCGGACCGTCAGCACCATTCCGAGCCCTGCCAGCGACGACGCCTCGGCCTCACGCTCACCCGCCGCTGCGGCGGATGACACCGCCAGTGCCCTGACCTGTTGGCTGTCAGCGTATGAGCCCTTGCGGTCGAAGACAGTCGCGATCATGTCGGCGAGCCGCCACGCGTGGGCGTGCAGCCCCCGGTCAGCGGCGTACTTCACCACGGCGACAGCAGTCATTCGTTCTTGATCGAACCACGCCTTCGCATGCTCGGCATCCGCGAAAGTCAAGCCAGGCACTGGACTCTCCATCGACAGTCCAGGCGCGGTCGGTTGTCCCGGATAGAGGGTCTTGTGCGCCGCCGTCGCCGTGGCCAGGTAGTGGCTCACGATCCGCAAGTCGGCCGCGCGCCGCTGCTCCGCTGGTTCGTCCTGCTCCGCGCAGGTGAGGGAGAACTCACGAATCAGATCATGGAACTGAAAGCGATCAAAGGCGTGCGGCGACTCGAGAAGGTGGGCGCCAACCAAGATCCGAAGGCTTCGTCTGGTTTCCATGGGGGTTCGGTCGTCGTATACCCGCGCTGTCTCCGTACTCATGTCAGTTCCCGGATGCAGACCCAGGAGGCGGAACAGACGGCGCTCGGGAGCGGCCAGCGCTTGGTAGGACCACATGAAGAACGCGGTAGCGGTGTGCAGTTCGTCTTCGTCCTGACCGATTTCGGTGATCAGGTCACGGATCGTCAGGTTTCGGACGAAGGTCGACAGCTGGGCCGACCGCCGGTCGCCGACATGGTCGGTGAGGATGGTGATGATCAAGGGGAGGCCGTGACACAGGTCCGCCAGATGGGCTTGGACATCGGGGGCGAGTTCGTGGCGTAGGTCAAGGCGGGCGGAGAGAAGTTCGATCCCTTCGACCGGGGTCATCGGATCGACTCGGATCCGACGGGCACCGGTGGCCGTACTGAGCGCGGTCAGACGCTGTCGGCTGGTCACGACGACAAGGCAATTGGTGAGCAGCGGTATCAGCCGCTGGACATGATCGGTGCTGCGAGCATTGTCCAGAATCACCAGAGCTCGCCGCTCGGCAAACAGCTGGCTGAGCAGCAGCTCCTTGGAGCGCGGAGAGTAACCACTGTCGGGTGGATATCCCAGAGCGAGAAGGAAGTCGTCCACAACGGTTGACTGCGGAATTTTCTGATGCGGGGAGAAGCCGTTCAAGTTGACATAGAGATCCCCACCGGGGAAGTGTTTCCTGACGCGATGCCCCCAGTGCACGACGAGGGCCGTCTTTCCGACCCCGGCCATACCGTCCACAATCACTATGCCGCTCGGTCCAGCCTCCTTGTCCGCGGTCACAGTGGCCACATCGAGTGCGTCGATCAGGGCACGCCGGCCGACGAACTTCGGCACATCATGCGGAAGTTGACGAGGCACCAGAAGGGGGGCGGCCGGCAGAGTCTGATCGTTTTCCGCGGTCTGGCTCACGAGCCGGTCGTGATGTCTCCGCAGGTGCTCCATCGCCTGATCGTCGGCATCCCGACGGAACCGCTGCCGCATGTTGATGTAATACGCGTTGAGCTCCAGTGAGCGGGACAGACCGTGCAGGGTGGAAAGCCGCAACTTAACCAGGTTGACATCGTCCGGGTAGTCGATCTGGAGTTCGTTGAGCTGCACCAGCGCGTCCTCGAACTGGCCGGCCGCGATCAGGGCCGCCAACAACGTCGTGTTCGCCGGGAGCCATTCGTCCTGGATGACCCGGGTGCGCCAGGCCTCGGCCGGCTCGCTGGAGATGTCGTCCAACGGTCGCCCTCGCCACAGCGCCAGCGCCTGTCTGGCACAGTCCCGGGCCCGGACTGCTTCATTCTGGTGGCTGAACTCCCTGGCCTGGGCGATGAGTGCGCGGAACTGATGGTAGTCGATCAGGGATTTGTCCACCTCAAGGAGGTAGCCGCCATTGGCCGCGGACAACAGCGGTCGCGGCGACAAGCGATCGAGTGACCTACGCAAGCGGGTCGCGTACGTGTGCAGAGTGGAAACCGGATCTTGCGGGCCGCGTCTTTCTCCGGACCAGACCCACTCCAGCAAGGTGGCGATCGGAACGGTTCGGTTGGGATACAGCAGCAGGGTCGCCAAAATGGCGTGCTCACGCGGCCGTCCCCACTTTTCCTGAAGTTCACCGCCGATGCGGAGTGCGACGCGTCCCAAGATTCCGAATGTGATCTCCACCAGCTCCACCCCGTTGCTGGGTATCCACGTCCATGCAGTGTGCTCCGGGATTCTTGATCAATCCAGGGGCCGCCGCCCCGCCGAGACGGCCTCGTGACCTCTCATCGCACGATCAGCGCAACTGTCCTGGCGATTGTTGGTCCGTTGAAAGTCTGGTGACAGCCGACAACCCCATTATTGACCTCGGTGTCGTCCACATCCGAGTTGTGCACCGCGGAATCGTTCCGGTGTCCGCACCTTGTCCAGTTTTTCGACAGCACGCTGTCCAGATGGCGAATCGACACTGGGCCGGCCGGCCGAGTGGAGAGAGTCTCCCGCCGGGCCGGCGGGGGTGCGCAATGCATGAGATGTGGGTGAAGGGCCCGTTCGGCGTCGACGCGGTGAACCGGCTGACTCGTGGCGGATGCCGCATGGTGCTGGTCATGATCCCGTCGATGACCGCGGGCACCCGCCTGATGGACCTGGTTCCGCTGCTGGCAGCGGATCACCGCGTCCAGACGGTGTTCACGGTTCCGCACGCCGGTGAGACATGGCACGGCGCAGCCGAGTTCCTCGATCACCACGGCTGCCTGACCGTTCCCTGGCACCAGGCGCGGCAGCACACATGGGATCTGATCCTGACCGCCAGCCATCGTCAGATCGAGCAGGTGCGGGGCAGGATGTTGATCCTGCCGCACGGGGCGGGAAACCTGATGTCCCGCCGCTACAGCCGGAAGGCGGGTGTTCCGGCACGACCTTCCACCGGCCTGGACGCCGAACTGCTCACCTTCCGCGGTCGAGTCATCCCCACCGCGATCGCACTGACACACGACACCGAACTCAAGGCGTTGCGGCGTTCCTGCCCGGCAGCCTTGCCCACTGCCGTCATCGCGGGCGACATCTGCCTGGACCGAATGGTCGCCAGCACACCGTATCGCGAGCAGTACCGGGCGGCGCTGGGCGTCGGCGTCGGCGTCGGCGACACGCTCGTGACGGTCAGCTCGACGTGGTCGGCGACGTCGACCTTTGGCTGCCGTCCGGAGCTGTACTCCCGGCTTCTGGACGAGAGCCGCGGCGCCCGGGTCAAAGTCGCCGCGGTGCTACACCCGCTGATCTGGGCCGTGCACGGCACATACCAGGTCCGCCTTTGGCTGGCGGACGCCATCCGCCGCGGACTGATGGTGATCCCGCCGCACGACGGCTGGCAGGCGACCATGATCGCCGCGGATCACGTGATCGGCGATCACGGCTCCACGACAAGCTACGCCGCCGCGATCGGGCGGCCGGTCCACCTGGCCGCCTTCCCCGACCACAACATCCGGAGCGGGAGCATCGCCGCGGCAACGGCCTCGGTCGCGCTGCGGCTGAGGCACGACCGGTCGATAATTCCCCAACTGGAGTCGGCAGCACCCCCGCCGGCGAAAGTCGACAGAGTGTCCAACGTGATGACCTCACGTCCCGGGCAGGCCGCAAAGACCTTGCGTACCACCATGTACCGGCTGCTCGATATGACCGAGCCAGTTTGGCCGCCGCCGATGTCCGCAGTCGCGACACCTCGGCCGTTGTGGCGTTGAGAGGCGATCATGGAGCTCTTCGATGGTTTGGCTGTCACCGTGGACATCACGCCGCTCGCCATGGGCGCCAGTCACATCAACTGGTCGCTGTGCGGTCAGGTGCAGGGACTGGGTGACGGAATGTTCGTCAACGCGAGCCGCGCGAATCACCGGTGGGTTGTGGTCGCTGACGCGATCGCGTGTCCGCACACCCCTTCGGGTACGCCAGCCACTGAAGCGATACGCCCATTGCTGGCGCATGACGCGCTTGTCGCCGTCATGGCCGTTGCCCGACGTCGTTGGCTCGTGCGATGCCGTGCCGGCGAGGAGCTCGTCGTCACCGTGCCGCCGTCAGGTCGCGGTCTCCGGCTGGCGTGGATGGCGGCGCTGTACGGCTGGCTGTCCTGTGGCCAACCGCTTGCCGGCTGGCCCGCCGAGGTCAATGCTGGTCCGGCTCGGCCTGTTCCGCCAGCCGGGCACGCATCGCCTCCGCGGCTGGATCCCCGACAGACGCGTACAGGTCGGCGGCTTCCTGATAACTGACCCGCGCGGCTTCGTGCTTTCCTTGTCGTCGCGCGACCTCACCAAGCCTGGACAGGACTTCAGCCTGATAGTACGGCGAACCGAGCTGACGCACGAGCTCCAGCGCGTGCTGCAACTGGAGTTCCGCACGCTCCAACTGGTCCGTGCGCATGCACGACTCGGCGAGGAACAGCAACGTTCGGGCGTATTGCGTGTCGTCGCCGAGAGCCTGCATCGCTTCGGCGGCCGCCGCAAGTTCAACCGTTGCCTCGTCATGTAATCCCTGCGCCGCAAGGACCTGCCCGATCCGCCGGCGGCACAACGCCACGCCACGCGACTGACCGATTTCCTGCTGGACGTCGCGGGCCTGGCGGTAGTACCCCAGTGCTGCCGGCAGGTCTCCGCTGTCCCGTGCGGCACGACCCAACTGGGACAGCGCCGTGGCTTTGGCCTGAACGTCCTGAACCTCGTCGGCGAGCCGCAACGCCACGGTGTTCTGGACAACGGACTCGTCGTAGCGACGTAACTTCGCGAAGGCGAAGCCGAGCTGTGATCGCAGGCGCGCTTCGGCTCGCCGATCCCCGCACCGTCCGGTGGCCGTGATCCCCAACTGATGCATCCGGATCCAGTCACCGTAGTGACGCGTGTGCAGGAAGAAACCCCACAATGCCTCGCATAGCTGCCAGACGAGCTCGTCCCATTGTTTCTCGGCCGCGACGTCCACCGCCGAGCCGAGATGAACCCGGTGGGACTCCAGCCAGGACAACGCCCCCGGCACGTCGGCGAACCGCGGGCCGCGTGGCTCGGCTTCGGGATAGCGCGGTCCCAACCGTGGCCGCAGCGGATGAACGAGCAGGTCGGCGGCAACGGACTGATCGAGATACCACTCGATCATCCGCCGTAGGGCTGACTCTCGGGCTTCCGAGGTGTCCGCGTCCTCCGCACGTTGCCGCGCGTACAGGCGCAGCAGGTCGTGGTACCGGAACTGCTCGTCGTCGACTTCGAGCAGAAAGCTGGCCTCCAGCAGGCCATCCAGTACTTCCTCGGTGCGTTCGACCGGCCAGTCCAGCGCGGCAGCGGCCACGCTGGCGCCGAAGTCGGGGCCAGGATGCAAGGAACACAACCGGTACAGACGCGCCGCATCAGGACTCTGCTCCGAGTACGACACGTCGAAGACCGCCTTCACTGACATGTCCGCACCCAACGAAAGGTCAGCGAGCCTGCGCTGTTCCATCCGCAAGTTCTCGACCTCGCGGACGATACCGCGACGCCGCCTCGTAGCCAGCCGCGCCCCGACGATCACCAAAGCCAGCGGAAGGCCGCCGCACAGCGCGGCGAGTTCACGCGCGGCGTCCGGTTCGGCTCGAACACGTTCCGCGCCAAGGATGTTCTCAAGTGCCTCGACTGAACCCGCTGGGTCCAGCGGACCCACTTCCACCCAGTGAGCACCGTCAATCGCCAGTCCGGACAGGCGGAACCGACTGGTCACCACAACCACGCTGCGGTCGCCCGCCGGCAACAGGGGCCGCACCTGGGCCGCGGAAACGGCGTTGTCAAGCAGAATCGCCAGCCGTCGGCCGGCAGTGACTGTCCTGTACATGGCAGCCCGTTGGCCAGTCTCGACAGGAACACGCTTGGCGGGAACACCCAGGGAGAGCAGAAACCATTCAAGCGCTTCGGCCGGCAGTACCGGATCGGCGGAGCCCTGTCCCAGATCAACGAACAGCTGTCCGTCCGGAAAGTCCGCACTCAGTTCGGGCAGCCACCGCAACGCGAGTGCGGTCTTCCCGACTCCCGCCGTTCCGCTCAACACGACTGTGTGGGGTCCTTCGTGGCGACCGGCCAGCCACCGGTTCAGTCTGCCGAGGTCGCCGGCCCGGCCGGCGAACGACCGAGGTGGCGGCGGAATCTGGGCTGGAACAGGCGTCCGGTCGCCGCGGTGGAAATGGATGTCCCCGATCGTGTGTGCTTGCACGACGGGGCCGGAGACGCTGCCGTGCATGTCGTTGCGTGCCGGTGGCGGTCTGGCGTCTTCATGTTCGGTCACAGCGGCCTCGCCCGTTCTCCCCAGACGGTCTCACCTCATGTATAGCCGCTCCTCGACATCGTGTCGAAAAGTCGCGAGAACCTCGTGAGTAAGCCATGGCCCCTGGTCGCGAGATCCGCGGCATGCCGTTACCGTTGACATCATGACCGCTCTTCCGGACTGGATGCAGCCTCCCCGCGAGGAGGGATGGTTCGCGGACGACCTGGACCACCTGCCTGAGGCACCTCGCCACACGGAACTGATCGACGGAGCACTCATCTTCATGATGTCCCCACAGCGGGAGTGGCATGCCATTGTGATCTACCGGCTCGCCTACGCCCTACAGGACCAAGCTCCGGACGGTTTCGTCGTCGCGCCGGAAATGACGATCCGGCTCGACAAGCGCAATCGCCCCGAGCCGGACATCGTGGTCGCGGCCAACGCTCCCGTCGAGGACCGCACCTGGTATGAGCCATCAAACGTCTCACTGGTGGTCGAGGTCGTTTCGCCCGAGTCCGACCATCGCGACAGGATGGTCAAGCCGCGTAAGTACGCCGAGGCGGGAATCCCGCACTACTGGTTGATCGAAAACGAGGACGGCCAGCCGGTGGTGCATGTGTACGAGCTGGATACCGTGACGGCGACCTACGTCCCGGCGGACATCGCCCGCGGAGTTCTGGAACGGCCGGTTCCGTTCCCGCTCGTCATAGACCTGGCCACTCTGGTCCGCGGCAAGAAGTCTCGCTAGGCGCTCGGCCTCGAGACACCGCTCGGGTCGGGGCTGGACCCGAGCGGTGTCCCCTGTCCTCAACGACCGGGGGCCGGTGAGGGTTTGCGTGGTCCGGCTAGATTCGGCCGGCCGCGGAGGCGATGGCGCTGGCGAAGGTGCTCACTTCCGCGTAGACGCCGGGCTTTCCGGGGCGGGCGCAGCCTTCGCCCCAGCTGACGATGCCGACCTGGATCCAGGCGTTGTTGTTGTCGCGGCGGAACATGGGGCCGCCGGAGTCGCCTTGGCAGGTGTCCACTCCGCCTTGGGGGCGGCCGGCGCAGATCTCGGCGGACGGGATCAGGTCGGCGTAGCTGCCGCCGGCGGCTTCGCAGGTCGCGTCGTCGACGAACGGGACTTGGGCTTTCAGTTGGAAGCGTTGCTGGGCGCCGCCTTCGGTGGCCGCTCCCCAGCCGGCGACCGTGAAGGTGCCGTTGTTGAAGCCGTTGGTCGTCGCGATCGGGAGGGTTGGGATTGAGGCGGGGGCCGGGCTGGCGAGTTTGATCAGCGAGTAGTCGCCGCCGGTCGAGGTGTTGTATGTCGGGGAGCGGTAGACGAATGTCGACTTGATCTTGACGGCCGAGGTGCTTTGCAGGTCGACCACGCCGAGGGTGGCGGTGATGGACGTGTTGTTGCCCGTGCGGGAGACGCAGTGGGCCGCGGTCAGCACTATCTGGCGGGTGTACAGGGCGCCGCCGCAGCCCATGGAGAGGCGGACCATCCAGGGGAACTCGCCCTGGGCCGCGCGGGTGCCGCCGACGACGTTCGCGGAGGGCGGCTGGGCCGCCTGTGCCGGGGTCGCCAGGGACAGGACAGTCGCGGCGCCGACTACCGCGATGGCCGATTTTTTGAGCGCGCTCAACCACTTCACTCAGATCAGTCCTTCCAGGTTCACACGAGGCAGGGATGTGAACGCGGAATCGACTACACCAGAGCTGAATCGAAGCGGTCAACCCGACTTTCTTCGGTTTCTTCTCCCCTGGCGGGTTACCACGATGTTGCGACGTACATGGTTTCCAGATATTCCTGGATGCCCTCGTACCCGCCTTCCCGGCCGAGGCCGGACTCCTTGACACCGCCGAACGGGGCCGCTGGGTCGGACACCAGGCCGCGGTTCAGGCCGACCATGCCGGCCTCCAACCGCTCGGATATCCGCAGGCCGCGGCCCAGGTCCTGGGTGTAGACGTACGCGACCAGGCCCATCTCGGTCGAGTTGGCCAGCGCGACCGCCGCGTCGGCGTCGGGCACCGTCAGGATCGTCGCGACCGGCCCGAAAACCTCCTCACGCGCCAGGACGGAGTCGTACGGAACATCGGTCACCACGGTCGGCGGGTAATGGAATCCCGGACCGGACTCGCGCTTTCCGCCAAGCAGAACACGACCGCCGGAGGAATCGACACGGCCGGCGACACCATCCACCGCACGCGAATTCACCAATGGCGCCGACGGAACCGAAGCCATCGCGTCGACCAATTTCGACGTGAATTCCGAAACGACCGAGGAATCCACGATGAATCTGTTCGCGGCCGTGCACGCCTGGCCGTAGTTGCGCATCTTCGCCAGCATCGCGCCTGCTACGGCGGCATCCACGTCGGCGTCGTCGAGCACCAGGAAAGGCGCGTTCCCGCCGAGTTCCATCGAACAGTTCACGACATGCGCCGCGGCTTGGCCGAGCAACACCCGACCGACCTGCGTCGACCCGGTGAAAGACAGTTTGCGGACGCGCGGATCGGCCAGCGCGGCCGTGACCAATTCGCCGGGTTGATCCGTAGTCAGTACATTGACGACGCCGTCCGGAATGCCCGCATTCGCGAAGATCTCCGCGAGCAGCAACGCGGTCAGCGGCGTGTCCTCGGCCGGTTTGAGCACGACCGTGCAGCCGGCCGCGAGCGCCGGGCCGATCTTGCGGGTCGCCATCGCCGCCGGGAAGTTCCACGGCGTCAACAGCAGCGCCACCCCGACCGGACGGCGGAACGTCAGGATCCGGTTGGCGCCACTGGGCGCGACCCGCAGCTCGCCGTCGATCCGCACGGCCTCCTCGGCGAACCATCGCAGGAACTCGGCCGCGTACGTCACCTCGGCCAAGGCGTCCGCCTGCGACTTCCCCATCTCGCGCACGATCAACGCGGCGATCTCGTCACGTCGCGCGATCATGCCCTCGAACGCACGCCGGAGCAGCTCGCTGCGCTCGCGCGGTGCCGTCGCGGCCCACAGGGGCTGCGCGGTGTGCGCGGCGGTGATGGCCCGGTCCAGGTCGTCCAGCCCCGCGCGCGCAACGGCAGCGATGCGAGCAGCCGACGATGGATCAAGCACGTCGAACGACCCCGCGGAACCCGCGCTCCAGGTGCCGTCGACGAACAGATCGGTTCTCACAGGACCTCCGCCATAGCCATATCCAAGATGTCCAAACCCTCGACGAGCAGGGCGTCGTCGATCACCAACGGCGGCAGGAACCGCAGCACGTTGCCGTACGTACCTGCCGTCAGCACGATCAGCCCGGCCCGGTGGCACGCCGCCGCGACCGCCGTGGACTTCGCCGCCCCCTTCTCGGCGAACTCGACGGCCAGCATCGCGCCACGCCCACGGACGTCACCGATGGCGTCGTACTTCGCAGCCAACGCGTCCAGTCGCGGACGCATGGTCGCTTCAATCCGTCGCGCCGCCCCGCACAGGTCCTCGGCGCGCATGGTCTCGATGGCGGCGAGGGCCGCCGCGCACGCGATGGGGTTGCCACCGTACGTCCCGCCGAGGCCGCCGGAGTGCACGGCGTCCATCACCGAGGCGCGCCCGGTGACGGCGGCGAGTGGCAGCCCGCCGGCGATGCCCTTCGCGGTCGTGATCAGGTCCGGCACGATCCCCTCGTGCGTGCAGGCGAACCAGTCGCCGGTCCGGCAGAACCCGGTCTGGATCTCGTCCGCGATCAGCAGGATCCCGCGGTGCCGGCACCAGTCCGCGACCCGCTTGAGGAACCCGGGCGCGGGTACGACGAACCCACCCTCGCCCTGGATGGGTTCGACGATCACCGCGGCGGTGTTGTCCACCCCGACTTGGACAGTCACCGCCGCGGTGAACGCCTCGAACGCCTCATCGGCGCAGTTCTCGGAGGGCCAGCGGTACGGGTACGCCATCGGCACCCGGTGGATCTCCCCGGCGAACGGACCGAACTTGTGCTTGTACGGCATGTTCTTCGCGGTCAGGGCCATGGTCAGGTTGGTCCGGCCGTGGTACGCGTGGTCGAACGCGACGATCGCCTGCCGCCCCGAGTAGTGCCGGGCGATCTTGACCGCGTTCTCCACGGCCTCCGCGCCTGAGTTGAACAACGCGGACCGTTTCTCGTGGTCGCCGGGCGTCAACGCGTTGAGCTCTTCGGCGACGGCGATGTACGGCTCGTACGGCGTGACCATGAAACAGGTGTGCGTGAACCGCTCCACTTGTTCCTGAACCGCGGCCACGACGCGCGGCGCGGAGTTACCGACGCTCGTCACCGCGATGCCGGAGCCGAAGTCGATGAGCTGGTTGCCGTCGACGTCGACCGAGATCCCGCCGACGGCACGTTCGATGTACACGGGCAGGGTCGTGCCGACGCCGGGAGCGACCGCGGCGGTCTTGCGTGCGTGCAGCTCCAGAGACCGCGGGCCAGGGATCTCGGTACGCAGAACGCGCCGCTGCTCGGTCATGACCTCATGGAACGACCCGGCCCGCGGCCGTGTCTCTTGGCCATTTGGCCAATCAGTTGTCCAATTGGAGAGCCAGCCAGAGCTCGGCCCGCGCCCCGGTGTCCGCCACGCGCCGGCCGAGGATGTCCTCGATCTTCTGGATCCGGTACTTCAGCGTGTGCCGGTGGATCCCCAGGCGGGTGGCCGCCTCCGCCCAGCCGCCGTCGCATTCCAGGAACGTCCGGAGCGTCTCCAGCAGCATCGGCGACTCCCGCAGCGGCGCCAGCAACGCCCGGACGTACCCGCGAACCGCCGGAGTGTCCACATACGACAGCAGCCCGTCGTGCGCGTTGACGATCCCGGGCCCGGTCAACGCGCCGACCAACCCACGCGCCTGGTCCACGGCCTTGGGCAGGTCTGCCAGGCGCACCGGGTCACTGACCGCCGCCCGCCCGCACTCCCCCAGGTCAAGCTGCACATCCGCCTCGATCACGCACAACAGGCCGTCCTCGTCCGGCACACTCAACAGACCGCGCGCGTCGACGTCCTGCAGGATCGCCACGCGCACCGGCGGTTCCGGCAGCGTGACGATCTTCGCCGCGTCGTCGACGAACCCGTTGACGAGCAGCCGCACCGCAGCGGCCCGCAGCGCTCGCGCCTGCTCGGCTTGCAGGGACAGCAGAAGCACCGCGATGGCGATGACACCAGGCCCGTCCGGGCCGAGGTTCGGTGTGCCGACCGCGAGGTAGCCGCCCTCAATCGGGTGCGCGGAGATCTGCACGCCGTCCCGCGCCCAGGACACCGAGAACCGCCCGGTTTGCTCGATCCGGTCCAGCTCGGCCCGCACGTCCCGAAGTTCCTTGCGTGCCTTCGCCGGCGCCACGGCCACCAGTCCGGCGTCCTGGTCGAGCACCATCGCCCAGCCACCCAGCCATTTCGCCAGCCGGGCCGTGACCGACGCGACCGGGTCGGCGGCGGCGAGGGCCTTGATCAGCGCCCGCTCGGCATCCACTGTGGACCGCGCGGCCCGGACCGCGGTCCTGGCCATGTCGTCGGCGACGAACCGGACGAGGTCGGCGAACCTGGTGTCGAACGGCACCTCCACCAGCGGCACGTCCAACGCGGCACACGCGTCGACAAGATCGCCGGGGACGGTCCGATGCGACAGCCCCACGCCGAAGCCGATCCCGGCCACGCCGGCCTCGGCCAGCCTGGCCACGTACTCACCTGGATCCCGCAGCTGCAGCCCGGTGGTCAGAAGGAGCGTGCCGGCTCGCAGGAACGGCGTCGGGTCGGCCAGCTCACTCACATGCACCCAGTCCACCGGCCGGTCGAGCGCGCCCGCACCTGCCAGGACGCGCAGGTGGAAGGCTCGTTGGCGGACGATCGCGGCGAGGGTGATCACGGACCCATGGTGCGGGGAACGCGCGGCGGGAGCAAAGTAGGGGCACGACCCAGGAAGCGAGGACACATGTCAGAATCCGCTCACGACGCGGTCGTAGTCGGCTATGACGGCTCGCCGACCGCGCGCCAGGCAGCCCACTGGGCCGCGCACGAAGCCGCGACACAGCACCGCCGGATGCTGGTGGTGCACGCCTTCCGCTGGCCGCTGACCGAGCTGACGCAGATGCGGGTCGAAGCCGTGGTCCTGCCCGAGGAGCCGTTCCGCCAGGAGTACGGGAAGCTCGTCGACACCCTGGTCGCGGAGTGCCAGGCGCTGGCCCCGGCGATCTCGGTGAGCGGCGAGGTGATCACCGGCGAGCCCGTCGACGTCCTCGAACGGGTCTCGACGAACGCGAACCTGCTGGTCCTGGGCTCGGCCGGGCACGGAACCGCGCACCAGGTGCTGCTCGGCTCCACGTCCGCGGAGCTGGTCCGGCTGGCCCACGCGCCGATCGTGGTGGTCCGCGGCACGGACAACCCCGCGACCCACCGCCGGGTCGTCGTCGGCGTCGACGGTTCCGAGACAGGCGCCCACGCCGTCGACTTCGCCTACGACTACGCCGCCCGCCACGACGCCGAACTTGTCGCCGTGCACGCCTGGAGCGACCTGCCGCTGGACGCGCTGGCGCCGGTCCGCGAATGGGACGTGGACTGGCCGGAGATCAGCCGCGCGGCCGACCTGATCCTCGCCGAGGCGCTCGCCGGCCACACCGCCCGCCACCCGGACGTCCAGGTCCGCCGGGTGGTGGCGATGAGCAAACCGGTCCAGGCGTTGCTGGACGAGGCCGACCACGCGGACCTGCTCGTGGTGGGCAGCCACGGCCGGGGCGCGGTCCGCCGGATGCTCCTCGGCTCGGTCAGCCAGGCTGTCCTGCACTACGCGAAGTGCCCGGTGGCCGTCATCCGCGTGTCGAATCCGGCATAGCGCAAGGGGGTCCAGCAGGTGGGCGCGCTTGACCAGGTGCGGAGCGGCCCGGAGTAATGGGTGGGTGGCCTCGATCGCGATCATCGGCGCCGGCCCGCGTGGGGTCGGGGTGCTGGAGCGGCTTGGTGCCAACGCCGACACCGGTGGGCCCGTGGACGTCCACCTGATCGACCCGTTCCCGCCCGGTCCCGGCCGGGTCTGGCGCTACGACCAGTCCCCGTTGCTGCGGATGAACTCGATGGCCGAGGACGTGACGATGTTCCTGGACGACAGCGTCACGTGCGAGGGGCCGATCACGACCGGCCCGTCACTGGCCGAATGGGCCGAAGGTGTCCGGGACGGCACCATCGCGGCGGATCTCCCCGAGGACGTGCTCGCCGAGGTCACATCGTTGACAGGGACCACTTTCCCGACCAGAAGGCTGCAGAGCGGTTACCTGACCTGGTTCTTCGACCACACGAGACGCGCCCTGCCGGCGAACTTCACCGTCACGGTCCACCGCGACACGGTCCGCCGGATCAGCGGCGGCGACGGGCCGCAAACCCTGTGGCTGAACGGAAAGACCATCGTCGCCGACGTCGTCGTGTTCACCCTGGGCCATCTGGACAGCCGGGCTCGCGGCGAGGAAGCGGAACTTCAGCGCCACGCCAGGGAAAACGACTTGTTCTACCTTCCGCCGGAGTACTCCGCGGACGCGGACCTCAGCGGTATCAGGCCCGGCGAGGACGTGCTGATGCGCGGCTTCGGTCTGGCGTTCATCGACCTCATGGTGCTGCTGACCGAAGGGCGCGGCGGCAAGTTCCGCACCGAGGTCGACGGCACGCTCACGTATCTCCCGTCCGGTGAGGAACCCCGGCTGTACGTCGGTTCCCGGCGAGGCGTCCCCTATCACGCCAAGACGAACTACCGGCTGAAAGCCGGCCGCCCGCCGCTCCCCCGGTTCTTCGGCCCCGAAGCCGTCGCGCGGTTGACCGCGCGGGACGAGTTGGACTTCACGAAGGACATCTGGCCGTTGATGGCCAAGGACATCGCCTGGGGTCACTACCACGAGCTGTTCAACGGCCACCCCGACCGGGTCACCGCCTCCTGGGCCGAGTTCAGCGAACGGTTCGCCGAACTCACCTGGGGCACAACGGAAATGCGCACTCTGGTCGCGGAGACCGTGCCACGCCAGGAAGATCGTTTCGACGTCGAGTCCACGGACCGCCCGCTGACCCAGGCGTTCGACCGGGCCGAAGACCTCCAGGACCACCTGAGAACCCTGATCCGCCAGGACATCGACCGCCGGGAGAACGACGAGCACAGCCAGGATCTCGGGGCGTTCGTCGGCCTGCTGTCGGCGTTCGGCAACCTCGCGCCGGTCGCGGCCGCCCGAAAGCTCACCACGACGTCGTTCGTCCGGGATGTCGGCTGGTGGCTGGGGTTCTTCAACTTCCTCGCCAGCGGCCCGCCCGGACACCGGCTGGAGGAGCTGCTTGCGTTGTCCCGCGCGGGAATCGTCCGGTTCGTCGGCGCCGACATCCGGATCGAGGCGAGGCCAGGCGGGTTCACCGCGACCAGCCCGAGCAGCCCCGCGACGATCGAGGCGACCGCGCTGGTGGAGGCCCGGCTGCCGAAGCCCACCCTCAAGCACACCACCAACGAGCTGCTGCTGGACCTCTACCTGTCCGGCGACGGGGCCCAGGACGTGCTGGCGAACCCGACGGTGGAGACCGGCCGGCTCCTGGTGGCGCCGGCCGACCTCCGCGTGATCGACACCTCGGGCCGGGCGCACCCGCGCCGGTTCGCCCTGGGTGCGCCGACAAGCGTGGTGGCCGCGGCTGCTTTCGCGCGGCCACACACGAACGCGCCGTCGTTCCGGCAGAACGACCTCGTGGCCCGTACCGTACTCAGGACGCTGTCGCCGGCACGATCCACTTGCGCAGCCGCGGCGGGAGGCGCTTCTCCATGCCGTACGCCTCCAGATGCCCCTGGAACACCTCGTTGAAGGCGTGCTCGACGCCTTCGGAGTCCCACACGTCCCGTTCCAGGATCGGCGCCTTGAAGTACGGCTGCCCGATCAGGTGCAGCTGCGGCCCGTTGCACCGGATCACCTGGCCCGTGATCCCGTGCGAACGGTCCGACAACAGGAACAACACGACCGGCGCCACCCGGCTCGCGGTCCGGTCCGGCGGGCACGCCCGCAGCGACCGCTCGGACTTCCACACCATTCTGGTGTGCGCCAACGGGCACAGCGCGTTGACGCGGATGTTCGCCTCCTCCATGTCCAGCGCCCACGCGTACGTGAGCGAAGCCACGGCACCCTTGGACGCGGCGTAGACGCCCAGTTTCCGCTGTCCCAGGTGTGCCCCTGACGAGATGTTCACGATCGAGCCGCCGCCCTGCGCCCGCATCTGCCGGGCGGCCGCCACTCCCACGTACATCACCCCGAGGACGTTGACTTCGACCAGCTCCCTCATCTGGTCGATGTCCTCGTCCCAGGGCAGGGCCTCATAGTTGAGGCCGGCGTTGTTGACCAGTCCGTCGACTTGGCCGAACTCGCGGACGCACAGGTTGACGATCGCCTGCGCTTCCACGGGATCGGCCACCGAGTGGGCACTCGCGACGACCTTGCCCCCTTGCGCCCTGATGCTCTCCGCGGTCCGTTCCGCCAGGTCACCGTCGATGTCGTTGACCACCACAGCCGCTCCCGCGTGAGCGGCGTGCAGCGCGAACGCCTCACCGAGGCCGCGTCCGGCCCCGGTGACGACCACTGCCTTCCCGTCCAAGAACCTCATGGCACAACCGTGGCAGTGAATCGGTTACTCGGATGGGTGACCCGCGCCGAACGGTCTACTCATTGCGCCAAACGCACCAACGACTTCGGTCGAGCCGTACTGCCGCGCTGTCTCCGGTGGTGGTTCAAACTGCCGATCTAATTCTGGAAGTTGCCGGTCCGCAATTTAGTCGAACGGCAAACCAGCAGGTCAGGTGGGTTGAATTTATGCCGTTGAACAACGTTATGACGTATAGGGATAGTTCACTCCTGATCCACTGGATGCCATTATCGTTCATCATGTCCGGGGCGTACTACGGCATAGGGGGGTATGTCGTAGTACCTCCGGGCATCGGCTATCCGTCGGCGGATGGTACGCCGAGGTCCTTCAGAATCGCTTTCGCGCTGGTGCGCTCGACCAGCGCGTCCGCCGTTTCACCGAGCGCCTCCAGGACCTGCCCCTTGGCCTCCCGCGCCCATGCCTCCACAAGCCGCTGACCGGTCTTGCGCGCGATCGTCAACGCCTGCTGTGCGTGGTCGTACGCGTGCGAGAACTCGTTGACGGCCAACTCCCCCAACGCCTGCATGGTGAACGCCCTGGCCTCCAGCAGCCGCATGCCCGAGTCGTGCATGACGGCCAACGCGTCCCGGGCAGCCGTCAACGCCTCGGCCACGTGCCCCGCTCGGCGCAGCGCGGCGGACATGCCGATCAGGACGGACGTTTCGCCATAACGGAACTCGATGTCCCTGGCCAGTTGCAGGGCCTCCCGGTAGTGCCCCAACGCGATGTCGAGATGTCCGCGACGCATGTGCGCGGTGGCCACGATGTCCAGACCGCTGACCTCGTGCCGGCGTTCGCCAAGCTGACGGCCCTGCGTGATACCGGTCCGCGCGAGCACAACCGCGCGCCGGTAACGGCCCGCGTCGCAATGGGTCTCCGCGAGGCAGATGATCGTGGTCACCTCGCCGTGCCGGTCACCCAACTGACGGCACGTGGCGAGCGCCCGCAGATGACACTGCACGGAGTTCTCCATGTCGCCCATGGCCCAGTGCGCGAGCCCGGCACCGTTGAGCGCGCGGGCCTCGGTGTAGCGGTTGCCCAGTTCCCTGGCCAGCGTGATGGACTGCTTGTGCCAGCTCAACGCCTGGTCCGGCCGGCCGAGGGACAGCTGGGCCACGCCGACGTAGTTGAGGCCGGTGGCCTCGCCGACCCGGTTGCCGGTCTCCCGGTGGATCGTCAACGCCTGTGCGTAGTAGATGGCCGCCTGAGCCGGCCGACCCAACTGCGAGTGCACGCGGCCAAGGTTGTGCAGGGAGGCGGCTTCGCCCGTGCGGCTGCCGATCCGGCGGTTCACCGCCAGCGCCTCGCTGTGGTGCGTGATGGCCCGCTGGTAGTCGCTGAGGTTGTAGTAGACGAGCCCGAGGATGTCCAGCATGGACGCCTCGGCCAGCGGGTTGTCCTCCTCGCGCGCGGCGCGCAGGCCGACATGGCTGATCTCCAGCCCGTCCACGCCGTGTCCACGGCTCACGAAGTACCCGCGCAACGCGTCGGTGATCTGCCACGCGTACCGACGCGGTCCTTGCATGGCCGCGCGGTTGACGGCCGCGATGAGGTTGGGACGTTCCGCATCCAGCCAGGCAACCGACTCCAGTTCGTCAGTCAACGCGGGCACAGGCACGCCGTCCGCGATCATCGGGACCGTCAGCCGCATGGTGTCCGGGAACAGACGGCTCGTCGCGGCGTGCGCGGTGTGCAGATAGAAGTCGTACAGCCGCTCGAGCGCGTGCTCGACGTCCTCTCCTTGTTCCTGTGCCCGGATGCCGGCGTACTCGGCGAGTAGGTCGTGCAGGCCGAACCGGTCCCCTGCTTCGGGGTGGACCAGGTTGGCCGACACGAGTTGGCCGAGCAGGCGGCGCACGTTGGTGGGGTTGCCGGCGGTCAGCGCGATGGCCGCGTCCGGCGAGAAGTCCGTGCCGGGAACCAGCCCGAGCAGTCGGAACAGGCGTTGCGCCTCGGGCTCCAACTGCTTGTACGACAAGTCGAACGCGGCCTGCACGGCCCCTTGCTCGTCACCGTCGACCGACAGCCCGGCGAGCCGGCCCTGCCGCCGGAGATCCGCGGTGTACGCGGCGATCTCGGTGTGTGGCCCGGAACTGAGGTTCGCCGCGGCGATGCGCAGCGCCAACGGCAGGTACGCGCACGCGTCCAGCAGGTCCGCGACGGACGCCGGTTCGTCCTGCATCCGGTCCGTACCAATGGTTCTGGCCAACAACGCGCGTGCCTCGTCCGGGTGCAGCCCGTCCAGCGCCAGCCGGTGCGCGCCTTCCCGGGCCGATAGGCCGCCGAGCCGGCCCCGGCTGGTCACCAGGACCAGACAGCCGGCGCTGCCGGGCAGCAATGGCCGGACCTGGTCCACCCCGCCGGCGTTGTCGAGCACGATCAGGACCCGGCGGTTGGCCAGCAGGGTCCGGTACAGGCCCATGCCCTCCTCGACGTCGATCGGGACCTGCTCGCCGGGCACGCCCAGCGCGTGCAGGAACCGGGACAACGCGTCCAACGGGCGCATCGGCGGCCCTGAGGCGTATCCCCGCAGATCCACGTACAGCTGCCCGTCGGGATAACGGCTCCGGATGCGGTGCGCCCAGTGCACGGCGAGCGCGGTCTTGCCGACCCCGGCGATGCCCTCGATGGTCACGATCACCACCGCCGTGTTGTGGCGGTCCTCGGGCACAAGCGCGTCCAGCACCTCAAGCTGTGCCTCCCGGCCGGCGAAGCCGGTCACGTCGGCGGGCAGCTGCGCCGGGATGCTCCGGCTCGTCATCGGCGCGACGGTGGACACGTGCGGCACCTCGCGTTGCAGGATCCGCAGGTGGGCCTCGCGCATCTCGATGCCCGGCCGGACCCCCAACTCGTCCGCGAGCCGGTCACGGATGTCGCCGAACAGCCGCAACGCCGCCGCCTGCTGCCCGGAGCCCGCCAACGCGGTCATCAGCCGCGCGTTGAGGCCCTCGTGCAGTCCACCGTGCAACGGATCCTCACCGGACAGCCGCAGCAACTGGGTCGTGGCCTGCTCGTGCCGGCCGAGCCCGATCGCCACGTCCGCATGGCCCAGCACCGCCGCCAGGCGCTGTTGGGCCAACGCCAACGCCGCCGGATGCTGCCGCAGCCGGTCAGGCATGTCCGACAGGACCGTGCCGCGCCAACACTGCAACGCCTCCACGAACATCGCCTCGGCCGTGTGCGGCTCCTCCGCCGCGATCCGCCGCGCCTCCCCGGCCAACTCGTCGAACCGCAGCGAGTCAAGGCCGTCCGCGTCCACCCGCAACAAGTAGCCGCCGTGCGCCGCGGTGATCGGCTGGGCCGGGTCGAGCGCCCGCCGCAGCCGGGCCACATAGGTGTAGACCAGGTTGAGCGACGACTTCGGCGGGTGCTCACCCCAGAGCACGTCCACGATCTCCTCCCGGGTCACCACCCGGTTGGGCTGCAACGCCATCAGCGCCAACAGCGACCGCGGCATGGACGGTCCGATGTCCACCGGACCGGCACCCGTCCGCACGCTCAACGACCCCAGCACGCCGATCCGCACCTCGGTGCGACCGTCCAGAACCAGCCCCACCACCTCGGCCAGCCGCCGCATCGACGCCGGCCGCGGCCTGGCCACCCGCCCCTGCTCGATATACCGGACCGCGCGCACACTCACGTCCGCCCGGTCCGCCAATTCCTGCTGGGTAAGCCCAGCACGGACCCGGTGAGCACGGAGCAGCTCACCTATCTCGCTCGGCCCGAACGCCATGTTGATTGCCCTCGCTCCGCTCGGGCGGGCTTGGTCGCCTATAGCCGACCATTTCCACCCCGCCCCACGCTACCGACATCTCCGCTCGGGGCTGGCCACCGCTGGGCCTGGGGCGATGTCGGGCGTGTTGCGGAGTGTAAATGATCGGCGCGACCAAGCCGGCTGTCTTTGTTGACCGATGCCTGCCAAGCCGGCTAGCCCCCATCGGAAGGGGTGGGCCAGCCGTGCGGCACCTGTGGATCTCGGCGGGTACTTTTTGCATGTGCGCAGGTTGTTGGGGGTGATCGCGGTCATTGTGGCCGCTTTGGGCTTCGGTGTCGTCGCCTCCCGGCCGGCCCCGCCGCCGTCCGACATCGCGCCCGGCGATGTCGCGGCGGCCGCACGGGTGATAGAAGCGTTGCTGCGTCCCGATTCCGGGGTGGACCCGATCAGCCTGCTGCCGCCGGACTACCACACCGTCATGCAGGCCGTCCCCGGCCACCTGCGGGCGCCGGACGGGACACTGCGAGCGGTCCATTTGGACGGTGGCTGTTCGACACCGTTCGGTGACGACAACACCGAGTGGGACTACAGCGTCGGCTGCAAGGCGCACGACTTCGGGTACGACGTGCTGCGGTACGCCGACCGCAAAGGCCACCCGTTGCCCGCGTACCTGCGGCGTGACCTGGACAATCAGCTCTCCAAGGACATGCACGCGCAGTGCGTGCTCAACCCGCGCGGTTCGGCGGGCAAATGCGAGGCCGTGGCGGACCTGTACACGGTCGGGCTGATCGTGAACTCGTGGCACCAGCGTTGGGGCCCGCCGCGGGCCGAGCCGATCTCGTCCTGGTTGGTGGGTGTGCTGGTGGTCACGTTCCTGCTGGCCGCCCGGCCGCCGTGGGTCCGTCGCCGGGTCAACCCCACCGAGGTGGCCGCGCCCGACCGTGGCCCCGCTGACCGGTACATGGGGCTGCTGCGGATGCTGAGCATGGCCGGGGTCGTGGTCGGCGAGACCGTGCTCGCGCTCACGCACACGAGCGGCTTCTGGCTGTTGCAGCTGGGCCCGTTGCTGTTCTTCGCGGGTGGCCACGCCAACCTGCTGGCCTGGCGGGAGTCGGGCGGCGACTACGGGACATACCTCGCGAACCGGATCAGCGCCCTGCTCCGGCCGGTGTTCGCGTTCGTCCTGGCCTGGCTGATCGTGCCGCTCGCGCTGGAGGCGTTGGACGCGCCGGAGAACACTGTGACGTCCGTCGGCGGCCTTGTGTTGCAGCCGCTGTGGCTGTTGGGGATCTTCCTGATCACAGTCGCCGCGTGCCCACCCATGCAGTGGCTGTACGAACGGTTCGGCGCGGCTGTGCCTGTGGTCTTTCTGGTGGCGTCGACGGTCGTGGACATGGCGGGTTCAACAGCCGCGTATGTGCACGTGAGCGGCATTCTGCTGGCGCTTGGATTCGCGCAGTTGACGTTCCACTGGGATTCGGGGGCACTGCGGCAGGTGCCGCGGTCGGTGTTGGTCGCCGTGGCCGTGGTGTCGTTGGTCGGGTTCGTCGTCCTGCATTACTTGCCATTGCTTGGTATCGCGCAGGTGTGCGTGGCGTCCATGGTCCGGTCGTTCGAGTGGGTGCCGAAGCGGTCCGTCCGGTTGCTCACGTCCATGCCGATGACGATCTATCTGGTGTATGTCGGGATCGTGCTGGTGTACTTCGGGCTGACCAGCGCGGCCGGCGCGGACTGGTTCACCCGGCCACGCACCTGGCTGGGGGTCGCGATGATCATGGCGGCCACCCTGGCGGCGTACCTGTGGTTCGAACGCCGGCCACGGCCGGTGGCCGTGCTGACCGGCCCGGTCACCGGTGTCCACGCGCTCGCCTCCGCGCTCGGGGTCGGCTACGGCGTCCTCGGCGTGCTCGGGTTCGCGGTGACCGGCGTCACCTGGCAGATCGGCGCGCCTTGGCTGTTCGGTGTGGCCCTCGACCCGTTGGCCAACCTGATCCACCTCATGCTGGGCGGGTATCTGCTGCACTGCGTGCACAATGGGACCAGTGGCCGGCCGTGGCCATGGGCGCTCACGGCCGTGGCGTGCGTGCCGCCGATCTTCACGACGTGGAGCAGGTTCGGGCTCGTGGTACACAGCGTGACCGTGATCGTGGCGCTCGCCACAGCAGGGGCTCTGGTGGTGACCCGGCTGCGCACCAGGAGTACACCCGTCAGCACCGGATAAGGCCCCGAAGTGTGACTGCTGGCGCGCCGTACCACTATGGGGTCAGCAGTCACGTTGTGACGGTGTGCCAGGCTACTGCAACCCAAGAACGGGTCTGAGCGTCTGTAGTGCTGCCGGGGGTGTCAGCGATAGCACGGCCGGGGTAGGTAAAGGAGAGCTGGTTTTGGACTACGGGCCGTCGAGGTCAGGCGGTCGCGCGGGTGGACAGGGCCGACCAGGCCGGCCGGTGCCGCCGCGTGGCCAGCAGGGCATGCCGCCAGGTCGCCGAGTGCCGCCACCTGGCCGTGGCCAGACCCCGCCACCGTCCCAGCCGGGGCGTCCGTCGCGGGACGATCCGCCGCGGTCACCGCGTCCCCAGTCGACCATGCGCGCCCGTGACCCACGCGACCCGGACCGGCCCAGGTCCCGGCCGACCCCGCCGCCGCGCCGGCCTCGGTACATGGCTGGCAAGGTGGCGCTGGCCATCCTGTCGGTCGCCGTGCTCAGCGCGACCGGCATCGGGTACGACAAGTACAACCAGATCGCCAGCGGCTACCAGACCGCCGACGTGCTCGACCCGGGCTCGGGCGGCCCGAAGCCGGCCGACGGCGCCACCGACATCCTGCTGGTCGGCCTGGACAGCCGGGTCGACGCCCAGGGCCACCCGCTGTCCAAGGAGCTGCTCAACCGGCTGAACGCCGGCAAGGCGGACGGCGTGATCAACACCGACACCCTGATCCTGCTGCGGGTCCTCAACGACGGCGGCAAGGTGGTCGGCGTCTCGATCCCGCGCGACTCGTACGTGGACATCCCGGGCGGCTACGGCAAACACAAGATCAACTCGGCGTACGCGCGGGCCAAGAACGCGGCCTACGCGCCGCTGCGCAAGAAGGGCGTCACCGACGCGGCCCAGCTGGAGGTCCAGACCAGCCAGGAGGGCGCGGCCGAGCTGATCAAGACCATCCAGCAGCTCACCGGCGCCACCATCGACCACTACGCCGAGGTCAACCTGCTCGGCTTCGCCGACATCACCGACGCGGTCGGCGGCGCGGACGTCTGCCTGCTGAAACCGGTCAACGACGACTTCTCCGGCGCACACTTCCCGGCCGGCCCGATGACGCTGGCCGGGCCGGAGGCGCTCGCGTTCGTCCGGCAACGCCACGGCCTGCCCAACGGCGACCTCGACCGCGTCGTGCGCCAGCAGGTGTTCCTGAAGGGCATGGCGCAGAAGGTGCTGTCCGCGGGCACCCTGACCGACTCGGGCAAGCTCGGCAGACTGGTCGACGCGATCAAGAAGTCGCTGGTGATCGACCCGAAGTGGAACATCATCGACTTCGCCAAGCAGATGCAGGGCATGTCCGGCGGGAACCTGGACTTCCGGACCATCCCGACCGGCAACCCGGCCCTGAAGACCCCGGACGACGGCGACGCGGTCGAGATCAACCCGTCGCAGGTGAAGACGTTCGTCCAACAGACCCTGCCGAGCGCGTCGCCGCCGCAGACACCGGGCAGCTCGCCGCCGTCCGGCGCGGGCGGCAGCGCCGGAAACCCGTCGAACGGGTCGATCACGGTCGACGTGCGCAACGGCAACGGCGGCAACGGTCTCGCCGCGCAGGTCGCCAAAACCCTGACCGACCATGGCTTCAAGCAGGGCACGACGGTCACCGGCGCCAGCCGCACCAAGACCGTGGTCCTGTACCCCAAGGGCGACAAGGACAACGCCGACAAAGTGGTCGCGGCCCTCGGCAGCGACTACACCGCCCAACAGGACGCGTCCGTCAAAAATGGACACATAGTCGTGTACCTGGGCAAGGACTTCAAGAGCTCGCAAGGCCTCACCGGCGACGGGATGCTGCAGCTCAGCCCGAACCTGCCGGCCCTGGACCAGCCACCGGGGTCGACCACCGGCTCGAACGGCGCACCCTGCATCAACTGACCCGATCGGGCTAACGCCGGAAAGATTTTCCTACTACCGCGTAATAGGGCACGGGCAGCCACGTTCCTCCAACGTGTTGTTCGACGTAGCTGTGTACCAGCGGGTGCTCGGAGACGAGATCCGCCGGCTGCGTAAGAAGCGCGGCCTGACTCGCAAGCAGCTGAACCGCCGCTTGCAGAGCGAGATCTCGCTGCAGACGCTCGCCACCTACGAGCTGGGCACCAGACAGTGCTCGGTCGTGCGCTTCGTGGAGATCTGCGTGGCGCTCGACGAACAACCCCACGAGCTGATCGCCCGCGTGCACGAACGGGTCTTCACCGACTCCCCGCGCGGCCGCGTCCGGCTCGACCTCCGCCAGGTCGTCCGGGACGACCACGAAGAGCTCCTCCCCCTGCGCCGCTGGGCCCGCGGCCGCCTGGACACCTACCCCAACGCCAACGCCGCCGAAGTCCACCTCGACTTCGCCGCCCTGGAACAACTGGCCTCCCTGTGCGGCCTGGACACCGTGGAACTGATCGCCCTGCTGCGCCGAATCGGCGGCGCGGCCCCAGAACCCGTGGCCTACTCACCGTTCAGCAACGGCCACGACCCGAACGACGAGGACGACTGAAGTTAAGTATGATTCTATCTAAGTAATACGGTATCTTACTTAGATAGAGGCGCACCTTATGGTCGTGTTCCAGGGACGCGCCACCGATCTCGCGCTGCTGGACAGGCAGCTGCGCCTGGTCCGAGACGCGGCAGCGACCACTCGCGGACAAGCGGTGATCGTCACCGGCCGACGGCGGGTCGGGAAGTCTCGTCTGGTCCAGGAGTTCTGCGACCGCTCAGGCGTGCCGTACGTGGTGTTCCAGGCTTCCCGCGGTCGCAACCCGGCCGCCGAGCGTGCCGACTTCACGGCCGCGCTCGCCCAGTCCGCCTTGCCCGGCGCGGATCTGGTCGCCGGGGCGGCCGGCACCGACTGGAACCAGACCCTGCGTTCCCTGACGGTGGCCCTGTCCGAGCAGACGCCTTGCGTCGTCGTTCTCGACGAGGTGCCCTGGCTGGTCGAGCAGGACAGCGAATTCGAAGGCGCCCTGCAGACCGTTTGGGATCGGTACTTGTCGGCCAGGCCAGTGCTGTTGCTGTTGGTCGGTAGTGACCTGTCGATGATGGAGTCGCTCCAGGAATACGGACGCCCTTTCCACGGCCGCGCCGCGCGCATGCTCGTTCGCCCGCTCGATCCCGCGGACGTGCAGCGGATGACCGCGCTTGAACCAGCCGAGGCCGTCGACAGTTTCCTGATCACCGGCGGCTTCCCCGAGATCGTCCAACGATGGCGTCCGGGTACCAGCCGTACCGAGTTCCTTTCCGACCAGCTCGCGGATCCGCTCTCCCCACTGGTGATGGCCGGCGAACTGGCCCTGCTCGGCGAGGTCCCCGAGCCGTCGCACAGTCGCTCGGCCCTGGAAGCGATCGGGACCGGCGAACGTACTTTCGGGACGATCGCGAACCGGGTCGGCGTGGGCAACCCGATCCCCTCCGGCACCCTCGCTCCCATCCTGAACACCTTGGTGGCCAAGAGGATCGTCGCGGTGGACACCCCGCTGTCCATTCGCCCCGACACCAAGAACAAGCGCTACCGGATCGAAGATCCGTACCTGCGCTTCTGGCTCGCCTTCCTGCACCGCGGTGTCCCGGAGGTGGAACGTGGGCGTGGTGACCTGGTCGCGGCGCGGATCGAACGGTCCTGGACGTCCTGGTGTGGCCGGGCCGTCGAGCCCGTCATCCGGGCGAGCCTCGAACGGCTGTTGCCGGACGACCGACTGCCCGGCGCCGAAACTGTCGGCGGTTGGTGGAACCGACAGAACAACCCCGAGATCGACTTGGTCGGCGCCGACCGCACACCCCGCGTCGCGTTCACCGGCTCCATCAAGTGGTTGGCGACCGAGCCGTTCGGCCAACGCGAACTGGAGAGCCTGATCGCGGGGTCCATGTCGGTGCCAGGACGCGACTACCCGACCCCTTTGGTCGCGGTCTCCCGCAGCGGCGTCGAAGAAGGACTGCCGTTGGCGGCTTCCTTCGGCCCCGAGGAGATCATCGCGGCCTGGCGTTGACGGCTCAGCTGAGTTCGAACTCGGCGAGGTCGACCTTGCGGGTTTCCAGCCAGTAGCGCCAGGTGAAGCCCGGCCAGATGGTCCGGTTGACGCCCATCGCGTCCAGGTACCAGCTGTCGCAGCCGCCCTGGCTCCAGATGCCGTTGGCCAACTGGCGCTGGATGCGGGTGGTGAAGTCGTCCTGGACCTCGGGGCGGACGTTCAGCGCCCGGGCCCGGCCGCGGTCCACCAGCGCGATGGCGTCGGCGACGTACCGGATCTGGGACTCGATCATGAACACGACCGAGTTGTGGCCGAGGCCGGTGTTCGGGCCGAGCAGGAAGAACAGGTTCGGGAACCCGGAGACGGTGATCCCCTTGTGGGTCTGGATGCCTTGCTGCTGCCACTGTTTGGCCAGGTTGGCCTCGTTCAGCCCGACCACGTCGAGGTAGTCGAAGGCGTCGGTGACGTGGAAGCCGGTGCCGAAGATGATCGCGTCGACCTCGTGCTCGGTGCCGTCGGCGGTGACCACGCTGTGCTCCCGCACCTGGGCCACACCGGCGGTGACGACCTGCACGTTGTCCCGGTTGAGCGCCGGGTAGTAGTCGTTGGAGACCAGGACGCGCTTGCAGCCCATGGTGTAGTCCGGGGTGAGGTCGCGGCGCAGCGCCGGGTCCTTGACCTGCCGGGCGATGTGCCGTTTGGCCAGTCCTTCGGCCGCCTTCATCAGCCGGGCGCCGCCCTTGCTGTTGAAGCCGAGCGCCCGCGCCTCCAGCAGCCAGTAGAGCACGTTCCGGTAGGCGCGCTGGGCCCCTGGGACCGCGCGGAACACGCGCTTGGCCCACGCCGGCATCGCGTAGTCCGGCTTGGGCATGATCCACGGCGGAGTGCGCTGAAACAGCGTCAGCGACTCCACCTCGGGCGCGATCTGCGGCACGAACTGGACCGCGCTCGCGCCCGTACCCACCACGGCCACCTTCTTGCCGCGCAGGTCGTACGAGTGGTCCCAGGTGGCCGAGTGGAACGTCCTGCCCTTGAAGTCGGGCAGTCCCGGCAGTTCGGGGATGTGCGGAATGTGCAGCGCGCCAATCCCGGAGACCAGGAACTGGGCGACGTACTCGTCACCGTTGCGGGCCAGCAGATGCCAGCGGCCGTCCTCGTCGTCCCACCTGGCGCTGGTCATCTCGGTACCGAACCGGATGTGCTCGCGCAGGGCGTACTTGTCCGTGACGCGGCGCAGGTAATCCCAGATCTCCTGCTGGGGTGAGTACGAGCGGCTCCACTTCGGGTTCTGCTCGAACGAGAAGGAGTACATGTGCGAGGGGATGTCGCAGGCGCAGCCGGGGTACGTGTTGTCGCGCCACGTGCCGCCGACGTCGTCGGCCTTCTCCAGCACCAGGAAGTCGTCCCGCCCGGTCTTCTTGAGCTGGATGGCCATGCCGAGGCCGGAGAACCCGGTGCCGACGATCACGACCCCGGTGTCGTAGCGCTTGCCCATTGTCGTCCTCCAACGCCTCGCCGCGCGCTTATCTTACCGATAGTAGGTTACTTCGGGTAGGAAACGGTAGAGTGAAGTCGTGACAAGCGCGGGCAAGACCGAACGACGGCGGCGGATGCCGCGGGCCGACCGGGAACAGCAGATGATGACGGTCGCCGAAGCGGTCTTCGCCGAACGCGGGTACGCGGCCAGCTCCATGGACGAGATCGCGGAACGCGTCGGCGTGTCCAAGCCGATGCTCTACGAGTACTTCGGCTCCAAGGAAGGCCTGCTCGTGGCCTGCATCCGGCAGGTGCGGGCCGAACTGCACGACCTGACGGCCGAGGCCGTGATCGACGCCAGATCCCCCGAGGACGCGCTGCGCAAGGGCCTGATCACGTTCTTCCGGTTCACCGACGAGCACCGCCGCTCATGGGACCTGCTGCTGCGCACCGAGGCCGCCGTGGTCGGCCAGGCCGCGGTCGAGGAGATCGAAGCCGTCCGCCAGGAACAGACCAAGCTGCACATCGCGCTGTTCTCGGCCTACATGCCCGACGCGGACGCGCGGTCCCTCGAAGCGGCCGCCGAGATCCTCGTGGGCGCGTGCGAACGGCTCTCGGTCTGGTACGTCCGGCACGACGACGTGACACCGGAGGAAGCCGCCGAGCACATCATGCGGATGACATGGTTCGGCCTTCGAGGCGAAGTCACCGGCCACCTGGACCACTCTGAGTAGCGCGGTGTACCCCACTGGATCGATCCCTGGCCGGTGAAGTGTCGGGATACGCCCGCAGGACGTCTAATGGTCACCAGCATTGTCCGCCAGGGAGAGGGGCAGACCATGATGGAGCCGATCGAAGCCAACTACGTGCCCGACGGGGACGACTGGACCATCACCATCGTGGGCCGGGGGAAGACCCTCACCGCGAAAGCACCGGGCCTGATCGCCGCGCGCGACCGGGCCGACCAACTCGTGGAGGAGCTGGCCGGCGACGAGAAGAAGCGAACCGTGGTGCACCGCCTGGACGGCGACGCCCTGGAGTTCACCACGGCCTACCTCAACGCCCGCCTCGCCAAACCGGAGCCGCCAGCGGCGGAACCGGCTGAGCCAGATGAAGAGGCTAAGACGAGCTAGCGGAACAGCCGGCGCACCACCAGCACGGCCACCAACACGCCCACCCCGATCAGGGCGGCCTTGACCTTGGGGTCGTCGAACTTGGACCGCACGGACGCGGTGGCGTCGTCCACCAGCTTCTTCGGGTTCGCCTTGGTACCGAGCTGGTCCAGGGTGGTCGCCAGCGCGTCCCTCGCCTGCTCGATGTCACGCTGGATGATGTCGGGGTCGCGGGCCACTGGTCCTCCCTGAATCCGGGCCGAGCTCTCGGCGCACCACGGTAGATCACCCGAGCGACCCGCGCCGCCCCGGGATGCGGCTAGGCTGTCGCGAGTCGTGGAGTAAGGGGCCGTAGCCCAATTGGCAGAGGCATACGGTTTAGGTCCGTACCAGTGAGGGTTCGAGTCCCTCCGGCCTCACTCGGGTGCTCTGACCAGCGTCACCACTAGATCGACAACTGCGGTGATCTTCGTCGGTTAGCAGACGGTTAGCAGAGGCCCCCGACACCAGCCCAAGCAAAGCCGGTTCGGCTCGGACTACACGCGTGGCCCTGCGCTACGCGGCACACAAGTACGGCGCGGGCAACAACGTAGTAGGCCGTGTCTACGTGAGACCGTCAGTGCCGGTCCCTAAGCTGTGCATGTGACACTCGTAGTCCCCGGCATCCAGAACTACGGCGAGGTGTTCACCCGTCGATGGGTAGTCGAGGTACTGCTCGATCTGACCGGGTACACCACAGACCGCGATCTTGGTTCCCTGCACCTGGTGGAGCCATCGTGTGGCTCAGGGGCGTTCCTTGGCCCTGTTGTCGAGCGCCTCATTGCAAGCGCCCAGACGTACGAACGCGACCTCGCCTCGCTTGGTGATGCGATCCGAGCATACGACCTCCAAGCCGAGCATGTAGAGGTCTCGCGCACGCTCTGCCGTGACCTCCTGATCACAAGCGGTGCGCCCGTGTCCACCGCGGAAGGGCTGGCTGAGCAGTGGATCGACCACGCGGACTTCCTACTTCCCGAAGCGGACGACAGTGCCGCTGACGTTGTGATCGGGAACCCGCCGTACATCCGTTACGACGACCTCTCGGACGACCTCGCGGCGCGGTACCGCAGCACATGGCCGACGATGCGCGGCCGAGGTGACATCTTTGTCGGGTTCATCGAACGGTCGCTGCGGCTGTTGAAGCCCGACGGAAAGGTCGGCTTCATCTGCGCCGATCGATGGATGCGGAACCAGTACGGGGCTGACCTGCGAGAGTTGGTGGCTCGCAATTACGCCGTTGAGCACATCTGGACGATGCATGAAGTGGACGCGTTCGAGCTACCGGTCGCGGCGTACCCAGCGATCATGGTGCTCGGCAACCACGCCCAGGCGTCAGCCGTGGTTGCTGACACGACCAGCGAGTTCGGGGCTGCCAGCGCACGTTCTCTCGCGAAAGCCGCCCAGGACGAGGGTTTCGAGGAGTTCTCCGAAGTCGGAGTGAAGGCTCACCGGCTTCCGCACTGGTTCGACGGCGGCGAACTGTGGCCTACCGGCTCCCCCGCACGGCTGGCGCTGATCGAACATCTCAACGACCATTTCGGTCCTCTGCACGACTCGAACACCCAGACCAAGGTCTCCATCGGGATCGCGACCGGCGCGGACAAGGTGTACGTCACCAAGGACCCCACTGTCGCGGAACCAGAGCGTGTTCTCCCGCTCGCAATGCGCCGCGACCTCATGTCCGGCACGTTCGAATGGCAGGGCAACTACCTGATCAACCCGTGGACCGACGACGGGTCACTCGTATCGCTCGCCGACTACCCCCAGATGGCAGCGTACTTGTCCAACCATTCGCTCCTGCGTGAGCGGTTCGTGGCGAAGAAGGATCCGTCATCCTGGTACCGCACCATCGACAAGGTGCAGTCCAGCCTTACCGGCAAGCCGAAGCTGCTACTCCAGGACATGAAGACGACCATCCATCCCGTCCTGGAGACGGGTGGCCACTATCCACACCACAACTTGTACTACGTCATCTCTGATACTTGGGACATGGAAGTCCTCGGCGGCATCCTGCTGTCTCGAATCGCCCAGGCGTTCATCGAGGCTTACTGCGTGCGAATGCGCGGCGGCACCCTCCGGTTCCAGGCTCAGTACCTCAAGCGCATCCGGGTACCCAAGCCCGATGAGATCGATGCGGACACCGCGGACGCCCTGCGGGTCGCATTCCGGACCCGCAACACCGACGCGGCAACGCAGGCGGCGGCTGCTGCCTACGGCATAGAACTGAAGGAATACGACCTGGTTCCTCCTGGTGGCGCGAAAGGCGCAACGTGACGGCCAGCGACGAAGACTATAACGCGGCGATCAAGGCATTCTGGACGGGCCGTGACCTTCAGACAGAGAAACAGATTGCGAGCGGAAGAATTGACGCGGGCACCCGCGGGTCAGTGACCGGCGGGAAGCATCTCAACGCCCTCCAGGAGTTGATCGCAGGCGAGTTCGCGCCGCTTGCGGAGCTCGGCGCCGCCGTACGGCGGGGTGGAAAGATCCGGCTTCCTGGCTATTACAGACGATCGAAAGACTGGGATATCGTGGTGACCTACAACGGCATCCTAGTAGCAGCCATCGAGTGCAAGTCCATGGTCGGCTCTGTCGGCAATAACTTCAACAATCGAGCCGAGGAAGCAATCGGCAACGCTGTTGACTTGCGGCGCAGTTACGAAGCCGGACTTGTGGGGACGATCAAGCCATGGCTTGGTTTCGTCCTTGTGTTCGAACGTACTCAAGGTTCATTGGCGCTGGTCGGTGATCAAGGTAGGCCACTGTATCGAACAGACCCGTACTTCGACGATTCCTCGTACACAACCCGCTACCAACTGCTGTTCCATCGCCTCGTCCGCGACCGGATCTATGACGCTGCATGCCTCATCACTTCAGTCAAGGGTGACGGCATCTACGACGAACCGCAGTCGGAGGTATCCACACGCAACCTGACGACAGCGATCGCGGAGAGAGTCGCGTACATTAAGGGCTCGCCCAAGTGAGATCGTTCCACTGACATCGGCATTGAACGTCGCGGAGACAATGACGACCACTATTGCCCTTTTCACCCGTGACCTGCGTGTCCACGACAATCCGGTGCTCACCGGGGCCGTCGGGGCCGGTGGGTTTGTGGTGCCGTTGTTCGTGTGGGACAGCGCGGTGACCGCAGCCGGGTTCGGGGCTGAGCCTCGGGCCCGGTTTCTCGCCGGGTGTCTCGCCGATCTCGACGAACGGTTGCGGGCCCGGGGTGGTGCGCTGGTCGAACGGCACGGTGACCTGGTAACCGAGGTGTGCCGGCTGGCCGAGCAGGTTGACGCGACCGAGGTGCACGTCGCCAGCGATGTGTCCGCGTTCGCCACGAACCGGGCCCGGCGGCTGGCCGACGCGCTCGCCGCACAGCGACGCCAGTTGGTCTGCCACGACGGAGTACACACCGTTGTCGCGCCGGGCGCGATCACGCCGCACGGACGCGACCATTTCGCCGTCTTCACCCCGTATCACCACAAATGGGCCGCCGCGCCACGACGGGCCGTGCTTCCGCCTCCGCGTCGGCTGCAAATGCCACCAGATCTGGACGCGTCGATCCAGCGCGACGACAAGGCCGGGGGCGAGACGCCGAGTCGTCGGAAGGCGCGCAGTTGGCTGTCGGATGGCTTGGACGCGTACCACGAACGGCACGATGATCTGGCCGGCGATGCCACTTCGCGGCTGTCGCCGTACCTGCACTTCGGCTGTGTGTCCGCGGTGGAGCTGGCCGCGGAGGCCGCTGACCGCCGCACCGAAGGCGGCGACGCGTTCGTGCGGCAGTTGGCGTGGCGGGACTTCCACCACCAGGTCCTCGCCGCCCGGCCGGACGCCGCGCACAGTGACTACCGGCCGCGTGGCGACCGCTGGCGTCAGGACGAGCAGGCGTTGCAGGCGTGGCAGCACGGGCAGACCGGCATTCCGATCGTGGACGCCGGCATGCGCCAGTTGCTCGCCGAGGGCTGGATGCACAACCGCGCCCGGATGATCACCGGCAGCTTCCTGACCAAGACCCTGTACCTGGACTGGCGCGCGGGCGCGGCGCACTTCCTGCGCCACCTGATCGACGGTGACCTGGCCAACAACAACCTCAACTGGCAGTGGGTCGCCGGCACCGGTACCGACACCCGGCCCAACCGGGTCCTCAACCCGTTGCGGCAGGCCGAACGCTTCGACCCGAGCGGCGACTACACCCGTCGTTGGGTGCCTGAACTGGCCGGTTTGGACGACCCGCGCCGGCCGTGGCGGCTGGGCGCCGAGGCGCTGCGGCGGCTCGGCTACCCGGCACCCATCGTCGACTTGGACGCCGCCCGCGACCGCTTCCGCGAGGCCCGCCAACTGGCTCTGGAACTGTGACCGGCCATCAGCCGCCCCGCACGGATGTTCAGCGCGAGCAGGCTCGCGTTCACCGCGCCCGCGACCAGCTCAATCCCTTGAACCACAACGAAAACCGGGCCGAAGTCACCGGCGGCGGACAGCTGCCGCAGGACGAACGCACACGGGATCAGCACGACGACGCCAATGGCGGCGATCGCGATCATGCGACGTTTCTTGCGACGGATGACGGGACCACCGCGCCGCGCGGCCAACCGACGTCCCGTCGCTCCGGTGAACGCCATGCTGGACACGAGCACCAGCACCGCGATCAGGATGATCGTCTTGGCCAGCGCGATGACGTCGTGGTCGCCGACAATCTCGACGACGACCGACAAGACGAGAAAACTCGCGACCAGACTCGCCGCGAGTATGCCCGCGACCGCGTGTATTCGAGTGTTCTTCATGGCTTACTCCCGGCACGAACGCTTTCCAGGTTGGCGATGATCAACGGCAACGCGGCCATGAAGGCGGCGACCGCGTCGTCGTCGAGCCCGCGAGTGGCGGCCGTGTTCACGGCGCGGGCGGCGGCCACGAGATCGGCTTGCAGCTCCCGGGCCCGCTCGGTGAGCAACACCAGTGACCGGCGGCCGTCCGCCGGGTCCGGCACCCGTTCGACCAGCCCGTCAGCTGCCATCCGGCCCAACGTGTTGGCCATTGTGGACTGTTCGATTCGGACCCGGGCGCACAGCTCCGCCTGGGTGAGCCCGTCCTGTTCGTAGAGGGCGAGCAACTGGGCGAACTGGCCCGGTGCCACGCCGAGCGGGGCGATCCGGTCCCGCAGGACGTTCTCCAGCAACCGGGCGAGATGGTTGACCTGGTAGCCCAGTGACGTCTCGCGGGGCAGCAACGCGCCGCTCATCCGACACCTCCCAACTCGATAGCTTGCTATGCAATTAACCATAGCTTGCTATGGAACATTGTCAATGCCATCCGAACCCCGCTCGACGACGAATGCCTGTTTGCCAGGAGGGGGAGATGCTCGCCGGGCGGGCTGCGGGCCCGGCGAGCATCGTTACGCGGCGATCAGACCGCGCAGCGCGTGCGTGAGATGCTCGGTGAACGTCTCGCGGTCCATCTCCGCCAGAAAACCCGCCCGCACGATGTACCTGCTGAACGTGACGCCGATCAGCAGCGAGGCGATGAAGGGCAGCAGCTGTTCCGCCTTGGCCTTACCCAGTTGCGCGCGGTACGTGTCCAACGTCCGCTCCTGCATGGCAAGCAGCAGCCTGGTGGCCGAGTCGTCGTCCGAGCCCGCGCTACGCACCAACGCCAGGAAGGCGTCTCCGCCGGCCGCGTTCTCCATTCGGTTGACGTACCCGGTGGCGAGCCGTTCCGGCAGCGTCTCCGGTGGTCCCTGGCCCAGTTCGGCCACGTCCCGGGTGCCCGGGACGGCCGCCAGGAACAGTTGTTCCTTGCTGCCGAAGTGCCGCAGGACGAGCCCGTGGGTGACCCCGGCCCGCCGCGCGATGTCGCGGATGGTCGCCTGTTGGTAGCCGCGTTCGGCGAACGACTGCGCGGCCGCGGCGAGGATCGCCTCGCGGTGCAGCTCGGGGTTGCGGATCCGACGTCCTGGACTGACGGGCACCGGCCGAGGGTAACGCCAGCCTTAATGACCGCGTGGACATTAGCCCTCGAACCAGAGTAGGGTTACTAATGACCAAGTGGTCATTAGTGTCAGGGAGGCACTCACATGGCTTGGAAAGTGACCGCCGCGGACAGTGCGATCGTGCTGATCGACCACGGCATCGGCTTCGCGAACCTCTTCCGCTCGCACACCGTCGCGGAGAACGTGAACGGGGTCGTGGCCCTGGCGAGGATCGCGCGGATCTACGGCGTGCCGCTGATCGTCACCAGCGGGCCCGACAACTCGCCTGTCGGTCCGCTGTACCCGCAGTTGGCCGCGGTGCTCGGCGACCACCCGGTGGTCTTACGCAGCGGCGCGTTCGACGCCTTCGAGGAGGAGGCCTTCACGCGGGCGATCGAGGCGACTGGCCGGCAGCGGCTGGTCATGGCGGGCCTGATGACCGAAGGCTGCCTGCTGCACACCGCTTTGGGGGCGGTGGAGCAGGGCTACGAGGTGCGCGCGGTGCTCGACGCCTCCGCCTGCGTGACCACGGAAACGCACGAGCTCGCGGTCAGGCGGATGACTCAGGCGGGTGTGATCCCGACAAGCTGGCTGAGCGTTGCCGCAGAGTATCAGGTGACCTGGGCGAACGCCGAAACCGCCGACGGTTTTCGCGACCTGGTCGGCGGTCATTCGCCGACGTTCGCGATGCAGGGTGCGATGCAGGCGAACATCGAAAGGCACGCGGCGTCGTGAGTATGGAGCCGTCGGTCGTGGTCGTGGGGGCCGGTCCGGTGGGCCTGTGGCTCGCCTGCGAACTGGCCCTCGCCGACGTGCCGGTGCTGGTCGTGGAGCGCGAACCGGAACGCGGCGCGCTGTCCAAGGCGTTGGGCCTGCACGCCCGGACCCTCGAAGTGCTCGCCATGCGCGGCCGGCACGAGCCGTTCCTCGACGAGGGCACCGCGGTGTCCGAATGGCACTTCGGTCTGCTGGAGTCCAGGATCGACTTCCGGCCCCTGGATACCCCCTACCCGTACATGCTCAGCTTTCCCCAGGCCCGGACCGAACAGCTCTTCGAGGATTTCGCCCGGGAACTGGGCGTCCGCATCCACCGCGGGCAGACAGTGACCGCGATCCAGCAGAACACCGACTGTGTCACGGTGGAAACGAGCGAGACCACAGTGCACACCCGTTACGTGGTGGGCTGCGACGGCGCCGGTAGCACAGTGCGGAAGGCCGCCGGGATCCCGTTCGTCGGCACCGATGCGTCCGCGCACGCGATCCTCGGTGAGGTCACTTTGGACAGTCCGCCGGCGCCGGGCCTGCCCCAATGGAACAACCAGGGCCACCTGATCGTCATCCCGCTCGGGGCCGGCCGGCACCGGATCGTCGCCTGGGATCCGACCCAGCGGCAGTCTGACACCCCGCTCACGCTGACCGAACTCCGGGCGACCACGCTTCGCTTGGCGGGCACGGACTTCGGCATGCGGGACCCGGTCTGGCTGTCCCGGTTCGGCAACGCCACGCGGGTCGCCGGCCGGTACCGGGACGGCCGGGTGCTGCTCGCCGGCGACGCCGCCCACATGCAGTTCCCCACCGGCGGTGTCGGTCTCAACGTCGGGATCCAGGACGCGATGAACCTCGGCTGGAAACTGGCCGCGGTGGCCCAACTCCGCGCCCCGGAGACCCTGCTCGACACGTATCACGACGAACGTCACCCGGTCGGCGTGGCGTTGGCGGAGAACACAATGGCGCAGACCGCGCTCCTCACCGGGATCTCGCCGGAGCAACGCGCGTTGCGCGCGCTGCTGAACGAGATGATCGCCACGCAACCGGAGTTCGCCCTGGCCCTGGCGAAGAAGCTGACCGCGTTGGACGTCACCTATCCGGCCGGGGAATGCCATCCCTCGGTGGGTTCCCGGGCACCGGTCGGTGACGCGGAGCGGCTCTTCGCCCTGATGCACACCGGCCGGCCGGTGGTTGTGGCAGCGCCGGAAATGCCGCTGTGGGATGCTGTCACGGCCGCCGTGATCAGGCCGGACGGTCACGTCTGGTGGGCGACCGAGGATCGCGTGGACCCGGACCGGCTGGTCAAGCAGGCGTTGGCCGCGCTGCCGGCCCGGTTCGACCTGATGTGACCACCGGCGCGCCGGTAGGCTGGCCCGGTGTCCACTCCTGGGTCGTTTCCGCAGCGGACGGTCTGCCACGGGTGCCGGCAGGTCACGCACATCCGGCTGGAGGACGAGGACGACGTGGCGATCCTGCGGCCGATGACCGTGCCCGGCCAGGGGTCGATCTACCACGAGATCTCGCCGGGGGTGATGGTGGAGCGGGCGTGCCCGATCTGCGGCGAATCGGACGATCCGGGGTGGATTCCCGGTTTCACCCCACCGGTCTGACCCCGCCGCCACCCAGGGGTTGACCGGGCTGGCCGGGCTGTCACCATGATGGACGGGAGGTGCGGCGATGCGGGTGTTCGAACCGCTGCGGCGGCTGCTGCGTGTGGTCGACTGGTTCGAGGCCCGCGGCGTGTACGTGCCCGGCGAGGACAGCCACCCGGTGTCCGCGTGGCGGGATTTCGGCTGGCTGATCGCCACCTGGTTGGTCACCGTTGGCCTCTTTGTCGTGTTCTTCGCCATCGCGGCCTGAAGCCACCACCCGTCGTCAGCGGGACCACCATTGGGGCGATCCCGGTCACTCCAGGTGCCCTTTCGGTTACGGCTTGGCCACACTCCGACACCAGCTCCGGCACGACCCGGTCTTTCGGATTGGGCTTAACAGTGTCCAACCCCCACCCTGTGGGAGTCACACCGCTCACTCCCCGCTGGGAGGGTGGGCAGTGCCCCTGGCTGGAAAGTAGGACCCCTGTGAGAACCGTCGGGCTGGCGGCCGCCGCGTGCGTGCTTCTGGCGTTGGCGAGCGGGTGTGGCGCGGACGTGATGCACAGCGCGAGCGCGACCGAGGTCGCTCCGGTCGCCGCGCCCCCGGCGGCCATTTCCGATCAACCCGGCCGGTTCGGTGACCGCCGGGACGCCGGCGACTCGCTGATGGTCACGGTGTCCGCGCCGAGGTCGTTCGTGCCGGGCGAGACCGCGTATCCGCAGGCGCCCCGGGCGGCGGCGTTCGAGATAGCGCTGGAGAACCAGAGCAACCGGCTGTACCGGCCGTCCCAGCTGGTGGTGAACGTGGCCACGGCGGACGGCAAACCAGTGGTGCCCCTGGTCGACGCGGCCCAGGGCTATCCCGGTGTGATCGGCTCCGAGCCACTCGCGCCCACCAAGAGCACCCGGCTCACGCTGGCGTTCGCGTTACCCGCTGACCCGGTCGCCCTGGTGGTGACGGTCCAGCCCAGCGCCGCCACGCTGACACTGCCGGCCGAGTTCGAGGGGACCGCCTGAGGTAGTTTCTGGGGCTATGAGCGAGCAAGACAGGCTGACGGTTGGGGACGCGGCACCGGAGTTCGCCCTCCCGGACAGCACGGGCGCGACGGTGTCGCTGTCGGACTACCGGGGCCAGTCCGTGGTCGTGTACTTCTACCCGGCCGCCGGCACACCGGGCTGCACCAAGCAGGCGTGTGACTTCCGGGACAACCTGGCCGAACTGAACGACGCCGGGTTCGACGTGCTCGGCATCTCCCCGGACAAGCCCGCCAAGCTCGCGAAGTTCGTTGCCGACGAGGGCCTGACCTTCCCGCTGCTGTCCGACGAGGACCGGAGCGTGATGAAGGAATGGGGTGCGTTCGGCGAGAAACAGAACTACGGGCGCACGGTGATGGGCGTGATCCGGTCGACTTTCATCGTCGGCCCGGACGGCAGGATCGCGAAGGCCGCCTACAACGTTCGGGCGACCGGTCACGTCGCCAAACTGCGCAAGGATCTCGGCGTCTAGCCGCCGGTCGACGATCTCCGCGCAAAGGCTCAACCTTCTGTCGGACTGACGCGTCGTAACGCTCTGACCTGGGCGAAGGTTGAGCCTTCCGGCGCTCAACTCGTTCGTATGCCTCAGGCGTATCCGGGGCATGAAGAGGGCATCCTGGGGGATGGCGGCAATCCTCGTTCTCGGCCTATCGGGGTGTGCCGGCAAGCCCGCCCCGCCGTCCGCGACCGAACTGCTGATCATTCCCGCGACGTCAATGGAATCCACCCCACAACCGCCGTCCTCCCTCCCGCCATCGGACAAGCATGGCCCGAACCCGATCTCGGTCGCCGCCGCGGTGCAGCAGGTCACCAGAGCGACCACCGCGGCCGTGGTGATCGACCGGCAGACCGGGACCACGCTGGTCTCGGAGAACGCCGACCGCCCGTTCGACTCCGGCTCCCTGATCAAGGTCCTGATCGGGTTGGACGCCCTGGCCAGGCATCCCCACGACAACTCGGTGACCAGCCAGGTGTCCGCCATGATCAAGTTCAGCGACGACGACCTGGCGAGCTCGTTCTGGGGCAACGAGGGCGGGCCGCTGATCATCGTCCGGATGGCCAGGACCATGGGCCTGCAGTCGATCAAGCCGCCCAGCCCGCCAGGAATGTGGGGCTGGACCAGGCTGACCGCGAACGACATGATCCGCACCTACGACTACCTGACGCACAGCGCTCCGGAACTCGACCGGGACGTCGTCCTGAAAGCCATGGCGGCCGCGGCTCCGGCCGGAAAGGACGGCTTCGACCAGCGGTTCGGCATCCCGCACGCGTTGGGCGACGACTACGAGTGGGCCATCAAGCAGGCGTGGGCCACCGACCCCAGCACCCGTTCGCTGCACACTTCCGGCTTCGTCGGCAAGGGCTGGCGGTACGAGGTGGTGGTGATGACCGAGTACCCGCGCGCCACATCATGGGCGACCGGGGTCAGGGCGATCGACGCGGGCACAGGGACCATCGCGTCCGTACTGTCCTAACCAGACGGCTGCCAGTCGAACATCCTGGCGGACGAACGGATCATCGCCGACGCGGGGACGAGGCTCACCACGTTGTTTCGCAAGGTGACCGCGAGCGCCGAGCGGGCCATCCCGACCCGACCGGCCACAAAGGACATCCGGGCGATCGACTGGGTCCGCTTGCGCCGAAGGCTGTCGTAGCGGTCGACCAGCGGCAGGGTGACGGCGTCCTCGATGGCCTGGCAACCACCTTGGCCCAGGTTCGGCAGCATCGCGTGCGCGGCGTCGCCGATCAGCACGACGGGGCCGTGGACGTAACTGCGGAGCTTGGGAACGTAGTACAGGTCGTGCCGCAGGACGTCCTCCGGGCGCACGCGCGGCAGCAGTTCGCGGATCGGATCGGCCCAGTTTCCGAAGCGGCGCAGCAGTTCGGCCAGCTCGCCGTCCGGGCTCGTCCCGCCAGCCGGACTGACCGCGCCCGCGAACATGTACACCTGCTCGTTCGGCAGTTGCAGGACACCGAACTCCTCGCCACGGCCCCAGAACTCGGCGCCCACGGCCAGCCGTTCCGCACCGGTGCGGTCGAGAATCATCCGCCACGCCGTGGATCCGGCGTAGACGGGTGCGCTGCGCGGCCAGAACTGCCTGCGCACAACGCTGTGGATGCCGTCCGCGCCGACGAGCAGTTCCGCCCGTGACTCCCCCTGTGTGTGCTCGACAACCACACCGCCGTTGTCGACGTGCGCCCGGATGACTCGTGTGTTCGTCCGCAGTACGCCTTGCGGCACAGCGTCTTCGAGGACCTTCAGAAGATTTTTACGGTGTAAAGCAACGGACGGCCCGAACCGGCGGTCCAACTCCGCGGTGTCGCTCCGCACCAGCCACTTCCCTTGGGCGTCGCAGATCCCGCCGGCCGCCTCGATCTTCCCGACCGCACGCACCCGGTCGCCGAGTCCAATGTGGTCGAGCGCGCGCAACGCGTTGGGCCACACCGTCAACCCGGCACCGACCTCGCTGAACCCGGCCGCTTGTTCGAGCACCTCGACCTGCCAGCCGGCCCGGGTCAACGCGATGGCGGCCGTGAGCCCGCCGATACCGCCGCCGGCGATCACCGCTGACCGCACGGGCGCACCTCCTCTACACCTGTAGAGGACTCTACACTTGTAGAGTGACTGACCGAAGAGCGGAGTTGACGGACGCGGCGATCGTCACACTCGCCCGCTCGGGCATGCGCGGCCTGACGCACCGCGCGGTGGACCACGCCGCCGACGTCGCCGAGGGGTCGACGTCGTACTACTTCCGGACCCGGGAAGCGTTGCTGGTCGCCACCATGGAACGGCTCGCCGAACTGTCCACAGCGGACATCGCGGCGGTGCGCGGGACCGACCTGGAAGCGGTCACCGCCCTGCTGCACCACTGGCTGACGCACGCCCGCGACCGGATGGTCGCCCGGTTCGAACTGACCCTGGAAGCCACCCGAAGGCCCGCCCTTCGGGCCGCCCTGACGAGCGCGGGCGGCCAGTTCCGCGCCATGGCGCACCGGCTGCTGGCCGAAGCGGGCGTCCCGGACGCCCGGCGCCGGGCCGCCAACCTCGTGGCGCACATCGACGGCCTGCTGTTCGATCAACTGGCCGGAGCGGGCCCGCGCAGGTCACGGACTGACCTGCGGGACGCCCTTCGCCCGTTGTTCGAGGCCGCCCTCACACCAGGGCGCGCAGATGCGGCAGGATCAGGCTGAGCGCCCGGCCGCGATGCGAGATCGCGTCCTTCTCCGCCGACCCCAACTCGGCCGACGTCCGCGCGTCGCCGTCCGGAACGAAGATCGGGTCGTACCCGAAACCGTTGGTGCCCTTGACTTTCCGGACGATCCGACCCGGCCAGAAGCCGCGCACCACCACATCGTCATGACCGGGGACGACCAGCGCGACCGCGCTCACGAAAGCCCCGCCACGGCGTTCGTCCGGGACGTCACCGAGCTGGCTGAGCACGAGCTCCAGGTTGGCGGCGTCGTCCCCGTGCCCACCGGCCCAGCGGGCCGACAGCACACCGGGCATCCCGTTGAGCGCGTCCACCTCCAGGCCGGAGTCGTCCGCGATCGCCGGCAGGCCGGTCGCGGCCACCGCGTCCCGCGCCTTGGCGAGCGCGTTCTCCTCGAACGTGGCGCCGGTCTCCGGGGCCTCCGGGTATTCGGGCACGTCCGCGAGGCCGACCACCTCGATGCCCACGATCCCCTCGGCCGCCAGGATCCGACGCAGCTCGACGAGCTTCTTCGCGTTGCGCGTGGCCAGCAGGAGCCGCATCACTTCGCCTTGGACTTCTTGCGCGGCGTCGGCTCCGGCAGCTCACCCGGATACGGCTCGGCCAACGCCTCGGCCTGCAACCGGCACAGCTTCTCGGTCCCGGCCAACGCCAGGTCCAGCATCTGGTCCAGGGTCGAGCGGGCGAACGTCGCGCCCTCCCCGGTGCCCTGCACCTCGACCAGGGTGCCGGCGTCGGTGGCGACCACGTTCATGTCGACCTCGGCGACCGAGTCCTCCTCGTACGGCAGGTCCAACCGCACCCGGCCGTGCACAACACCGACACTGACCGCCGCGATCGCGCACGACAGCGGCTTCGGGTCCGCCAGCCGGTCCGCGGCACCCAACCACGTCACGGCGTCCGCGAGAGCGACATAAGCACCTGTGATCGCGGCCGTCCGCGTACCACCGTCGGCCTGGATGACGTCACAGTCGATCATGATGGTGTTCTCGCCGAGCGCGGCCAGGTCGATGCACGCCCGCAACGACCGGCCGATCAACCGGCTGATCTCATGCGTGCGACCACCCACCCGCCCCTTGACCGACTCACGGTCACCCCGCGTGTTGGTCGCCGACGGCAACATCGCGTACTCGGCCGTCAACCACCCCAGGCCGGACCCGACGCGCCAGCGCGGCACCCCGTCGTTCACCGAGGCCGCGCACAACACCTTGGTGTTGCCGAACTCGACCATCACCGAGCCCGCCGGCCACTTCTGGAAGCCACGCGTGATCCGGACTTCCCTCAGCTCGTCGTCATTCCTGCCGTCACTTCGCGCCACACGGCTACCCTACGACTGCCCACCCACGCCGAAGACTGGGCATCCCCTTGAAGGCGACCCCAGAGTTATGTAGGGAACTACACTAATCAGCATGGACGATCGTCCGGTCCGCATGACCGATCTCCTGACCGAGGACCAGCGACGGGCCCTGCTGGCGTTGGGCCGCCCGGTGAGGTATCCGCCGGACGACACCATCTTCCGCGAAGGCGCCCCCTCACACTCCGTGGTGGTGGTCCAGACGGGCTCGGTCAAGATCACCAAACAGGCGACCGACGGCACCGAGATCACCCTCGCGACCCGGGGCGCCGGCGAGGTCCTCGGTGACGAGGGCGTGCTCACCAACGACGTGCGATCGGCCACCATCACGACCACTACCGAGGTGATCGGGGTCGACATCCCCGCCCGCATCCTCGTCGACTTCGTCGAACGGGAGAAGCTGTGGCCGGTGATGTACAAGTTCGCGGTGCAACGCCGCCGACAGTCCGACGAACGCGCATTGCTGTTGGCGCGCATGGACGTCCGCGAACGGCTCGCCACCGTCCTGCTGGAACTGGCGGACACAGTCGGTGTCCAGGTCGACGGCGACTGGGTGATCGAGGATGCCTTCTCCCAACAGGAACTTGCCGGAAGCATCGGCGCATCCCGCGACGCGGTCGCGGTCGAACTGCGCAAGTTCAGGCAGGAGGGCTTGCTGACAACCGGCCGCCGCCGCATCGCGCTGCACAACCTGCCTGAGTTGAGGCGAACAGCCACCGGCCAGGTGTAGACCCCGGCACTGAACTATGGGATCCTACACACTGGAAGATAGGAAACTCAGCAGGTAGCCGTGCCGCGTGTCGAACGCGCGAGTTTCACATGATCTGGCATTTGGGGCTGTCATGTCCGGTCCGACCAACCTCAGGGAACTGCCCAATCCCGGCACCCTCGCGGGACGACCACCATCGTTCCTGCTGATCTGCGACGAGTGGACGCCCGGTAGGGGCGGGATCTCGCAGTTCAACCGGTCGCTGGCGACCGCGTTGGCGGTCGCAGGTCACCGCACGACCTGCCTTGTCAACCAGGCGACCACAGGGGAAATCCAGGACGCCACTTCCCGCGGAGTGGTCCTAAGGGTCGCGGAGTCGACGCCGGAGTGCCCAAACATGTACGTGCCCGCGGAAAAGGTCGTCCACGACTCGCCTGATGTCGTGATCGGCCACGACATCGTCAGCGGGTCCGTGGCCCACGTCTACGCCCGCCGGTATCTGAGTGCCCGCTTGGTCGTCATCGTCCACACCCCGGCACAAGTCGAGATGTACAAGCGGAAACCCGACCCGACCCGACGCGTCGCGGAACGTGAGGCCCTGATCCGCCGGATCTGCGCCGACGCTGACCTCGTCGCCGCCGTGGGTCACCGGTCGGCGCGCAGCACCGAGGCCGTGATCAGCGACGGCTTCGGTCGCGGCCGGGTGCTCCCCCTCGAACCCGGCATCGACGTCGTCGACCGGACCAGACAGATCCCAGCCACCCCAACGATCGTCGTCCTCGGCCGCGGCGAGCACCCCGAGGCCAAGGGCCTGGACATCGCCGCGCGCGCCGTTGCCGGCCTGACCACCGACCAGGCGGACTTGTTCGTGCAGGGCGCGCCGGCCGACCGGTGCGACGACCTGCACCGGTCGTTGATCGAGTTGTCCGGGCTGGCTCGGCATCGAATCGACGTACGACCGTTCACCGACAACATCGACCAAGTCGCGCACGCGCTGACCCGGGCCGCGTTGTGCGTGCTGCCGTCCCGGATCGAAGGGTTCGGGCTGTCCGCGCTGGAGGCGATCGGCGCGGGCACACCCGTGCTCGTCACGACCAGGAGCGGCCTTGCCGAGACATTGCAAAGGCATCTCGGTCCGTTCGCCGAGCCGATGATCGTGGACGTCACCGACGATGTGGAGGCCGACGTGACACGTTGGCGGGACGCGACACAGCGTGTCCTGGACGGCCTGCCGGCGGCGTTCAACTACACCGACAAGGTCCGTCACACACTCAAGAACCCGTTGAGCTGGGCCAGGACCGTTGCCACGCTGACCGCGGAGCTGACCGCTGCCACATCGGCTGTCAGTCACTCATGACCTTGGCGCGCAGGCGTTTCTCATCGACGTGGCGAAGGTCCTGCAGGATCGCCAACGACTCCCGGAAGTACTTCTCGGCACGTGCGTGGTCGCCCAGGTCGCGATGGAGGTCGCCGGTCCGTTCAAGTCCGATGGCCTCCCAGTAGCGGTCGCCGAGCTGCCGGTCCAGGTCGATCGACCGCTGGTAGTGCTCGACCGCGCTGGCGGAGTCGCCGAGGCCACGGTGGATGTCACCGATGGTGAGCAGCACGTCGGCCTGCCCCTCTGTGTGCTGGAGATCGGAGTACAGCTCCAATGCCCGCGTCAACAACGGAAACGCCTCGGCGAACCGCGACAGCCGCGAAAGTTGGTGTCCCATGGTCGTGAGCGCGTCCCCGTGCCGCATAGGGTGCTCGCTGCGCCTCACGAGTTCCCAGGCCATCTCGGCGTGCGCCAAGGCGTCGGTAGGTCGCTCCTGTGCCTCAAGCACCCGCGAGTAGGCCAGATGGTTGCGGAACTGACCGATCTGGTCGGGGCACGCCTGGAGAACCCGGTCCGCCTCGCGCAGGTACTCGAGTGCTTCGTCGGGACACCCCAGCCGGGCCACGGCGTTCGCCAGGTGACGCAACGCCGTGACCTGGCCAGTGGATTCACCAGTCGCCTGGGTCGCGGTCAACGCTGTTCGGTGCACGCTGGCCCGCTCGTGCCACCGTCCAGTCCGACGCAGGAACGTCGTGCAGGCCAAGGCAAGCTGCCAGGCACGCGTGCTGAAGCCGCGCTCGGCGGCGAACGTGATCATGGCCGGCAGGGTGGCCTGCTCCGCTGTGAACCATGCCATGGCCGAAGCGTACGAACGCATTTCGGGCAGCGTCATGTCGGACGGCACGAGCTGGATCTGCTCCGCACAGTCAACCTGGATGTACTGGTTGGCGAGCAGAGCGGCTCGCAGGTAGTAGTCGAGCATCCGCTCCCCCGCGACGGCCGCCTCCGGCTCGTCCGCGGCCAGGTCGGCGGCGTAGATTCGGAGTAGGTCGTGGAACCGGTACCGGCCCATCACGTACTGGGTGAGCAGGTGAGCCGCGGTCAGCTCGTCGAGGACCCGTTCGGGCCGGTCGGTGAGCGCGCGGCAGGCGAACACGTCGATGTCCGGACCTGGATGGACGCCCAGCAGCCGGAAAAGTTGGGCCGCCTCGGGTGAGAGGACGCCGTAGGACCAGGAGAACACCGCACGGACACTGAGATCGGTGTCGCCGAGATCCAGGACGTCCAGCCGGCCGCGTTCATCCCGCAACCGGGCGACGAGGCCGCTGATGGTCAAGTCGGGCTGGCCGGCAGCACGTGCCCCGGCAATGCTCAACGCGAGCGGCAGGCGGTCACACAGCTCCAGAAGCTCCCGCACGGCAGAGGGTTCCGCGGCGAGCCGGTCCGATGGGACTCGTTCGGCAAGCAACGCCAACGACTCCTCGTCGGACAACGCTTCGAGCGCGATCCGGTACGCGCCTTCGTGCACGGTCAGGCTGTCCAGCCGGTTGCGGCTGGTGATGATCACCGCACAGGTCGGGCTGCCCGGCAGCAGCGGCCGCACCTGGCTGGTGTCGCGGGCGTTGTCCAGCACCACCAGCATCCGCCGGTCCGCGATCCGGCTGCGGTAGAGCGCGGCCTTCGCCTCCAAGTCCGTGGGGAACCCACTCGGCTCCACGTCAAGGGCCTGTAGGAAGCAGGACAGCGCCTGGTCCGGGTCCATCGGCTCACGCGGGTCGAAACCACGGAGGTTGACGTGCAGCTGGCCGTCCGGGAAGCGGTCCGCGACCTCGTGCGCGCAGTGGATCGCGAGCGAGGTCTTCCCGACCCCGGCAGTGCCGTCGATCGCGGTGATCACCACCGTTCCGCCGCCGCCGAGCAGCCCGGTCACCTCGGCGATCTCCCGGTCCCGGCCCACGAACTGCCGCATCTGCATCGGCAGCTGTTGCGGCACCTGACCGACCCGTGCCGGCGGTTCGCCGAGCGTCGGCGGGACGTGCGCGTCCGGTAGCCGGATCCACGCGACCGTGTCGATTTCCTTGGCGACGACCCGGACCCGCCCGTAGGCGCCCGGATCGGCGGTCTCGCTGTGCCAAACGACCTCGTCGAAGAACCACGCCGAAGTGACGATCGCCAGCAGGCCGGGGGACTCGGCCAGCGCCTTCTTCAGCACGGGCGCGTCGAGCAGGCGGAACGTCAGGTTCACCGCCTTGCCGACGACACCGTGTTCGTCGTCGTGGACCTCGCCGGCATGCAACGCCATGCGCAGCCGGATCTGTTCCCCGGCAGGGCTTCGCGCGTTGTGCCTACGCAACGCGTCGACAAGCGTCGACGGAAACGCCTCCACGAACAGACTCTTCGCGAACACCGGCGGGATCAGCACAAGCACGCCGTCGCCGCGGTCCTCCTGGTAGCACTCATGCCAAGGCACCCCGACGTCCGCGAACGTGCGCTCAAGGGACGCGTAGAGACCGTCGCGCACAGCCACCTGCTGCTGGTTCGTCCGGGGACCGAACCCGGCGACGTCAACGACGAGGATCGTCCGGTGCATGGCCGGCGATGGAGGCGCCATTGTTACCTCCCCGCCGTCGATGCTAGACGGTGTAAACGTCGCCTGTCTCGACCAACAGCGGCTCCCCGGTGTACGCCAGGCGCGCTTCGGCCAGCACGGCTTCGCGGTCCGTCCAGGGCGCCACGTGGGTGATCAGCAGCCGCCCGACACCCGCTCGGGTGGCCAGTTCACCGGCCTGCCGGCCGGACAGGTGCATGCCTTCCGGCCGGTCCGCGTGATGTGTCCAGGACGCCTCGGACAGCAGCACGTCGGCGCCCTCGGCGAGCTTGTCCAGGCCGTCGCACGGACCGGTGTCGCCGGTGTAGACGAGGGTCTTGCCGCCGTGGGACACGCGGAAGCCGTACGCCTCACAGGGATGCGCCACGGGCACGGCGGTGACCTCGAAGGGGCCGACCTCGAACGTCTCCGGGCCCAACGGGCGGAAGTCGTAGGTGTCGGACAGGTCCGTCTCCGCCAGTTCGACCGGGTCGGGGGCGTAGGCGGCGGCGAAGCGCGCTGGGGCGTCGGACGGGCCGAACACCGGGAGCCTGGCGCCGCCGCGGCGGGCGGCGGCGGGGTGGTAGCGGCGGAAGACCGTCAGCGCCGAGAAGTCCGCGCAGTGGTCGGGATGTAGGTGCGAGAACAGCATCGCGCCGATCAGGAACGGGTCGCAATAACATTGCAGCTCGGCGAGGGTGCCGTTGCCGAAGTCCATCACCATCAGAAAGTTGTCGGCCTCGATCAGGTAGCCGGAGGCTGGCGAGTTCGGCCCCGGGACGCTGCCCGAACAGCCCAGTACGGTCAACAGCACGAGGCACAGGGTTACACACCGCTTGCCAACAAGAGGTCAAGTTCGCACAGTCGGCCTAACAGCGGTCACTTCCAGCCCAAGGAAACGCCTGGCCAGACGGTGGAAGGGGGCGACTGGACCGGTGGCGAGAAACTCGTGTCCCGGATCTTCGCCGGTATCCGCGCGGAGCATGTCCCGCTCGGTCAGCACCCGCACGACGTCCTTCGCCGTCTCCTCCGCGCTGGACACCAGCGTCACACTGTCACCCATCACGATCTGCAACACGCCGGTCAGCAACGGATAGTGCGTGCAGCCCAGGACCAGGGTGTCCACGTTCGCGCGCTGCAACGGCTCCAGGTAGCTCTGAGCCAGGCCAAGGATCTGACGGCCGGATGTGACGCCGCGCTCCACGAACTCCGCGAACCGGGGGCAGGGCGCGGCCGTGACCGTCACGTCTGTAACCGCCGCGAACGCGTCCTGGTACGCGCCTGAGCGGATCGTGCCGACGGTACCGATGACACCTATCCGCCCGCTCTTCGTACTGGCCACTGCGCGGCGCACGGCCGGCAACACGACCTCCACGACGGGGATCGAGTAACGCTCGCGTGCGTCGCGCAGGCACGCGGCGGACGCGGTGTTGCACGCGATGACCAACATCTTCACGCCGCTGTCGACGAGAGAGTCCATGATCGAAAGGGCGTACGCGCGCGCCTCTGCGATCGGCAACGGACCGTACGGCGTGTGTTCCGTGTCGCCGATGTATCTCAGTCGCTCGGCGGGCAGTTGCGCGCTGATGGCGCGGGCGACGGTGAGGCCGCCCACGCCGGAGTCGAAAACGCCGATCGGGTTGTCCGGGTGACTCAAGCCGTGATCTCCGGGGTGGCTGGGGATTTGACCTTGGCGCGGCCGGCCCTGGCGGTCAGCCACGCGGTAAGGATGCCAGCCAGTGCCCCGAACAGGTGACCCTGCCAGGAGATCTCCGGATTGCCCGGCAGCAGCCCGAGCAAGGTGCTGCCCCAGTACAGGAACAGGGCGACCGCGACCGCGAGCTGTTTGGCGCTGCGGCTGAAGATGCCGCGCACCAGCAGGAACGCCAGCCAGCCGAACGCGATGCCGGACGCGCCGATCGTGGTCACGTTCGACGGCGCCGTCAGCCACACGCCGATGCCGCTGACCAGCCAGATCGTCGCGGTCACGGCGATCCACTGGCCGATGCCGCCGGCCATGGCCAGGAACCCGAACACGAGCACCGGCACGCTGTTGCTGAACAGGTGGTCCCAGTTGGCGTGCAGCAGCGGCGCCCAGATCACGCCGTCCAGGCCGGACCAGCTCCGGGCGTGGATCCCCCAGTTGGTCAGGTGCAGCGCCGGGAACGTCACGCTGACCAGCTGGATCAGGTAGAGCAACGCGGTGAAGCCGCCGACCACGAACACCGCCTGTTTCGGATTGGGCGGCACGATCCGGTTCACCGGACCCGGGTCGGCGGGCTTGGCAGGCAGAGTGGTCACACTTCGAGGCTACGTTCCGCCCCGGCCTGCGGAAATCAGGTGAAACCCTGGGTTTTCACCGATTCCCGCCACGCCCGGCCAACCAGCCACGCGGCCAGGATCCCGCCGACCGCCCCGGACAGGTGCCCCTCCCAGGACACCCCTGGCTGGTTGGGCAGCACACCCCACAGCACGGTCCCGTACATCGCGAACACCGCGACGGCGATCAACACCTGCGGCACACTCCGCACGAACACGCCCCTGACCAGCAGAAACGTCAGGTACCCGAAGATCACGCCGGAGGCGCCGATGTGCACGCCGGCGTGGCCGATCAGGAACGTGCCGAACCCGCTGGCCAGCCAGATGATCGCGGTCACGCCGAGGAACTGGCCCATCCCGCCGCTGGTCGCGAGCAGCCCCAGGACCAGTAGGGGCAGCGCGTTGGCGAGCAGGTGGTCCCAGTTCGCGTGCAGCAGCGGCGCCCACAGGATGCCGTCCCACTGGTCCGGCGTCCGCGGCCAGATGCCGTGTGTGCTCAGGGCGCCGTCCGACATCGAGTTGACGACCTCGATGGCGAACAGCAACGCGACGAACGCACCGACCACCGTGATCGCCTGCAACGGCCTGTCCGGCAGCACCCGTCGGGCGGCCGGGACCGGAGGCTTCGGGGGCTTCGGCGGCTCCGTCGGGCCGGTTAATCCGATGGGATCCACAGGATGACACTATCGGGTTTGTGACGAAGGACTTCGACATCGCGGTCGAATCGACGGCTCGGCTCGGCGAGGGCCCCACGTGGGACGCGGCCACCGGAACCCTGATCTGGGTGGACATCCTGGGTTCCGCCGTGCACCGCTGGAACCCGGCCACCGGCGTCGACACCGCCATCGACACCCCCCAGCACGTCGGCGCGGCCAAACCCCGGTCCAACGGCGGCCTGGTGCTGAACCTGCGGGACGGGATCGCGATCGTCGAACCGTCCGGCGAGCGGCGCTGGCTCGTCTACTGGGCCCGCGAGGGCGTGCGCGGCAACGATGCGGGTGTGGACGCCGCGGGCCGCCTGTGGGCCGGGACGATGCGTTACGACACCGCGGACGGCGGCGGCTGGCTGGCCCGGATCGAACCGGACGGCACGGCCACGACCGCCCTGAAGCAGGTCACGATCAGCAACGGCGTCGGCTGGAGCCCGGACAACACCCTGATGTACTACGCCGACACCGCGACCGGCGTGATCGACGTGTTCGACTACGACCTCTCGTCCGGCGACGCTACGTCCCGGCGGCTGTTCGTGGCCGTCGACGGCGATCCCGACGGCCTCTGCGTGGACGTGGACGGCTGTGTCTGGTCGGCCATCTGGGGAGCCGGCGAGGTCCGCCGCTACACCCCTGAGGGCCGTCTCGACCGCACGATCACGTTCCCGGCACCGCACACCTCGGCGTGCTCGTTCGGCGGTCCAGGGCTCACCGACCTGTACGTCACGTCCGCCCGCGCCGGGCTCACCGACGCCGACCTGGCCGCGGACCCCCTGTCCGGCTCGCTGTTCGTGGTGCCCGACGCCGGCTCGGGCATGCCGTCAACGGTGTTCGCCGGCTGAGTACGTCCAGAAGTCCCGGAACAGCTTCGGCGGGACCGGGCTGTCGGCGGCGCGCTGGGTCATCAGGAGGGCGACCGTGCCGGTGCCCGGCGTGACGTGCGCGGACGTGCCCGTTCCGCCGACCCAGCCGTACCGTCCGGGCACGTTCCACGGGTCCCTGCGGGCGACGTCCACCGAGCCGCCGAAGCCCCAGCCCTGGCCTTCCAGGAACAACGTGCCGCCGTCCCGCTGGGCCTGGGTCAGGTGGTCGGCCAGCATCAGCCCGGTCGACTCGGCCGACAACAGCGTTCCGCCGCCGGCCAGCAGCATCCGGCCGAACGCGTGCCAGTCGTCCACGGTCGAGACCAGCCCGCCCGCGCCCGACGGGAACGCCGGCAGCCGGCTCCACTGCCCGTCCGGCGGGTCAGCGAGCTCAAGCCCGTCGTCAGTGGCCCGGTAGTAGCCGCAGAACCTGTCCAGCTTCCCAGCGGGCACAGCAAAGCCCGTGTCGGCCATGGCCAACGGCTCGAACACCCGCTCGGCCAGGAACTCCGGCAGCGACCGCCCGGTCACCCGGGAGACGAGCACACCCTGCAAGTCGGAACACGCGTTGTACAGCCACTGTTCGCCGGGCTGGAACACCATCGGGATGTCGGCGAGGACCGCCATCCACTCGTCCGGCGCGGGCGGCCTCTGCACCTCCCTACCGTCCCCCTGCAGCCGCTCGGCGATCAACTGGACCGCGGGCCAGTCGAACCGGTCCGGAAACCCGTACCCGGCCCGGGACGTGAGCAGGTCGAACACGGTGATCGGCCGGTTGGCCGGGACCACGTCGGCCACCGGACCCGCCGGCGTCCGCACCACCTTGGGAGACGCCAACTCGGGCAGCCACTTCGCCACGGGATCGTCGAGCGAGATCACACCGTCGTCCACCAGCACCATGACCGCGGCAGCGACGATCGGCTTGGTGATGGACGCGATCCGGAAGATCGTGTCCCGCGCCATCGGCGCGGTGCCCTCGACATCGACCGACCCGACAGCGGCCACCTCAACCTCGTCACCCCGCGCCACCAAAGCCACGGCACCAGGCACAAAGCCGTCGCTGACGGCCGATTCCAGCAGCCCCTGAAGCTCCATCACGCCCACCCTTCTCCTCGTCCGAAGGATGGACCACCACACCGGCGAAAACTCATCGGGCCTAGGCCCAGAGGTGGCCGTCCAGGCGTTCCGCGGCTTCGTCGAGGGAGCCGCTGTAGGCGCCGGTGGACAGGTATTTCCAGCCGCCGTCGGCCACGATGAACACGACGTCGGCCTCGGTGCCGGCGACCGCCGCCTTCTCCGCCGCGGCCAGTGCCGCGTGCAGGATCGCGCCCGTCGAGATGCCCGCGAAGATGCCCTCGCTCTCCAGCAGCTGCCGGGTCCGGCGCAGGGCGTCATAGGAGCCGACGGAATACCGCCCGGTCAGCACCGACGGGTCGTACAGCTCCGGCACGAAGCCCTCATCGAGGTTGCGCAGGCCGTACACCAGTTCGCCGTACCGGGGTTCGGCGGCGATGATCTGGACGCCGGGCTTCTGTTCACGCAGGTACCGGCCGACACCCACGAGCGTGCCCGTGGTGCCGAGGCCGGCCACGAAGTGCGTCACCGATGGCAGGTCACGCAGGATCTCCGGGCCGGTGCCCTGGTAGTGCGCGCGGACGTTGTCCTCGTTGCCGTACTGGTACAGCATCACCCAGTCGGTGTTCTGCTTGGCCAGTTCCTTGGCGCGCACCACCGCCTGGTTGGAGCCGCCGGCCGCCGGCGAGAACACGATCCGGGCGCCGTACGCCTGGAGCAGCTGCCGGCGCTCCTCGGACGTGTTCTCGGGCATCACGCAGACCAGGCCGTAGCCCTTGAGCTTCGCGGCCATGGCCAGCGCGATCCCGGTGTTGCCGGACGTGGGCTCCAGGATGGTGCAGCCCGGGGTGAGCCGGCCGGCGCGCTCGGCCGCGTCGATCATCGCCAGCGCGGGGCGGTCCTTGACCGAGCCGGTCGGGTTGCGGTCCTCCAGCTTCGCCCACAGGCGAACCCCGTTGCCCGGCGACAGCCGGGGCAGCCCGACCAGCGGCGTGTCGCCGAGGGCGTCGAGCAGTGACTCGTACCTGGCCACAGCCTCAGCCGCCGGCGACCGCGGGCAGGATCGTGACCGTGTCGCCGTCGGACACCTTTGCCTCGAGCCCGCCGGAGAACCGCACGTCCTCGTCGTTGACGTAGACGTTGACGAACCGGTGCAACGAGCCTTCCTTGACCAGCCGGGTCTTCAGGCCGCCGTGCCGGGCCTCCAGGTCGTCGATGACCTCGGCGACGGTGGCACCGGTCGCCTCGACGGCCTTCTCGCCGCCGGTGTGCGTGCGCAGGATGGTGGGGATGGAAACGGTCACAGCCATGGGAAACCTCCGGAATTGCCGAACAGGGGTGCGAGTGACTCAGTGCCGGTCGGGAACGTCGTCCGCGCCGGTGTGCGAGAACAGGTACGACTCGACGACCTCGACCGGCTCCTCGGTGACCTCGCCGGCCACGATCCGGTACGACCGCAGCTCGGTCTCCTCCGGATGCCGCGTGGACAGCAGCACGTAGTGCGCGCCCGGCTCGCCGGCCAGGTCGACGTCGGTACGGGACGGGTACGCCTCGGTCATCGTGTGCGAGTGGTAGATCACCACCGGCTCCTCGCCGTTGCCGTCCATCTCCCGCTTCAGCCGGATCTGCTCCATCGAGTCGAACTGGTAGAAGTTGGGCGACCTGGCGAAGTTGGTCATCGGGACGAACCGCTCCGGCCGATCCGACCCCTCCGGGCCGGGCAGCATGCCGCACGCCTCATCCGGGTGGTCACGCCTGGCGTGGGCGATCATCTCGTCCACTAGGTCTCGGCGGATCTGCAACACGACTCCATCCTAAAGGCTGGGTGAGCGGCTTCCAGTGGGTGAGACGGACCGCTCAGTCCGACGTCCGCGGGGCGCCCTGGAACGTCCGCTGCAACCAGGCGGACGCCATGTTGTCGTGCAGCGCGAGGCAGTACTTCGCCAGCACGCCGATGTCGGAGATCGAGCCAGGCTCCCCGGCGTGATCGTCGAGGAACCGGGGCAGGTGCGCCAGCGCGACGAACCGGGCGTCGAAATCGGCCTGGTCCAGCTCGCTCAGCGGGCGGTCCCAGGTCTCCAGCGCCCGCTGCACGGACCTGAGGACCTCGGCCCGCATGCCCGCTTCGTGCCTTGCCCGGAACTGGGCGGCGTACTCACCGTTCGGTGAAACCGGTCGGAACAGCCGAGCCACCGCGACCGGGCCGCCGACCTTGGTCAGCAGCATGCCGGCCAGCCGCCGTGGCTTGCCGCCGCGCAGGCTGTCGGCGAACACCTCCAAGGCGTGCAGCAGCCGCTGGGCCTCGTAGTTCATGTCGCGAACACCTCCGAATGCAACCCGAACACCTGCATCCGGGCGGCCAGCACCTCGGCGTCATGCTGGTCGGACAGATAGGCCACCGAAGCCATCTGCCCGCCTTCGAGTCGCGCCGGGATGTCCATCGCCTGGTCCAACGGGAGCCCGACCACCCGGTGCAGGACGAACGCGACTGTGGCCCCGGTGTTGATGTCGTCGTCCCGCAACACCACCTGCCATCCCCCTGTCATGCCGGAGATTATGGCCAGATGTCCCGGTACGCTGGGAGCTCCCCCAAGGTTCTGGCGGCCAGCACGCCGTGCACCATGGCGCGGGCGAACGTGTCCGCGGCGGCCGTGCACAGCCGGTCCAACGCGAACGGCCGGGGCTCGGGGAGCTCCTGGGCACCCGTGGCCAGCGCGAACACCGTGTCGCCGTCGAACATCGAGTGCGCCGGCCGGACCGATCGGGCCAGGCCGTCGTGCGCGGCGACCGCGAGCCGCTTGGCCTCGGCCTTGGACAGGCGGGCGTCCACTGCGACCACGCCGATGGTGGTGTTCAGCCGTCGGCGCGGGATGTTCGGCAACTCAGCGGCGCGGTGCGGCCACGGGCCGAACTCGCCGTCCTGTTCGAAATCCGCCCCGAACGGCACCCCGCTGCGCGCGTCAACGGCCTCGCCGACGGCGTTGGCCACCGCCAGCGCGCCCACAGTGAACTCGTCGACCTGCGCGCTGGCCGTACCCACGCCGCCTTTGAGCGAGCCGACCCGGGCACCTGTGCCGGCGCCGACGCTGCCCATCGGGATCTCGCGGACCGCGGCCTCGCAGGCCTCGTACCCGAACTCCGCTGTCGGGCGGTGGCCCCAGGCGTTCATCGGCAGGTCGAACAGCACGGCCGACGGCACGATCGGCACCACTTGGTGGTCCATCTCCCCCACCGGCAGCCCTGACTTGTGCTCTTCAAGCCAGCGCATCACACCGTCGGCCGCCGCAAGACCGTACGCGCTTCCGCCTGTCAGGCATATGGCGTTGACGTGCTGAACGAGGTTCTCGGGCAACAGTGCGTCCGTGTCACGCGTGCCGGGCGCGCCGCCTCGTGAGTCCACGGCGCCTACGGTCTGTGGCGGCGTGAGTACGACCGTTGTGCCCGTGGCCCAGCCGTCGCCGATGCGATGGTGGTGGCCGACCAAAAGCCCCTGGACGTCGGTGATCGCGTTCATGCCGTCATAGCGTGCACGAGTTCCGCCCGCACGCGCGTCCACCAGTGATCGCGGTCATAGCGACATGGCATGCACGAGCTCTTCCTGCACCAACGTCAACCAGTGGTACACCGGCAGGTGACCGCTTCGCGGGTCGTCGTCGGGCAGTTCGTCGGGCATGTTCTCGTCGACGTCCAACGCGGTCCCCAGGGCCAACCGGACGTCGTTCAGCGCGGACAGCCACGCGTCCGCCTGCTCCAGGTTCAGCCGCACCTCGCCCCCTTCGGGCGGGCACGTCGCCAGCACCACCCCAGCCACCCCGGTCTTCAGGTCCAGCAGCGTCGGCTCGTGCAGGGACCGCAGCGCCGCGGCCGAGTCGAGGTCCTCAGTGGCCGGTTTGTCGTCGTCCAGCCGGTGGAAGTCCGGCAGCAGGCGGGACAGGATCGGGTCGTCCGGGGCGGTGGACGGGCCGGTCCGGATCCCGGTCAGCTCGGTCAGCTCGTCCTGCGGGGCCTCCTCGGCGCGGGCCAGCAGCATGTCGCTGACCTGGCTGACCATCGCCCGCAGGACGGCCGCCTCCTGTCGTTCCATCTCGGTGACGATCTCGTCGCCCTCACGACGCCAGGGATTCACCCGGTGCGCTCCATCGTCGCCCACAGACCAGCCGCGTGCAGCCGCGCCACGTCCGCCTCCACCTTGTCCTTGTCGCCGGAGGACACTACGGCCTTGCCCTTGTGGTGCACGTCGAGCATCAGCTTGGTGGCCTTGTCCCGGGTGTAGCCGAACAGCTTCTGGAAAACGTACGTCACGTAGGACATCAGGTTGACCGGGTCGTTCCAGACGATCGTCTGCCACGGGTTGTCCTCAGCGCCCACCTCGGCCCCGTGGGTCTGTTCCAGCTCGACTGGCGTGGTCATACATCCATGGTCGCATGTCGGCCACCGGGGTGTTCGCCCCTGTTTGACGTTGCCGGGTGATCGCGGCTCGGCGGGGCGCCATAGGCTGACGTCTCATGAACATGCCCGACGACCGGGTGGCCGGGTCGACCATCAGCACAGCCCTGCTCACCGACCACTACGAGCTGACCATGCTGGCCGGTGCGCTGGCGGGCGGCACCGCGCAGCGCCCCTGTGTCTTCGAGGTGTTCGCCCGGCGCCTGCCGGACGGCCGACGGTACGGGCTGGTGGGCGGCGTCCAGCGGGTGCTCGACGCGATCGCGCGGTTCCGGTTCGGCGACGACGAGCTGGCCCAGCTGAGCGATGCGAACGTGGTGGACACGGAGACGCTGGACTGGCTGGCGGCGTACGAGTTCAGCGGCGACGTCGACGGCTACCCGGAGGGCGAGCTGTACTTCCCTGGCTCGCCGATCCTGACGGTCCGTGGCACGTTCGCCGAGGCGGTCGTGCTGGAGACGGTGGTGCTGTCGATCCTGAACCACGACAGCGCGATCCTCTCGGCCGCGGCGCGCATGGTCTCCGCGGCCAACGGTCGGCCGATCATCGAGATGGGTTCCCGCCGTACGCACGAAAACGCGGCCGTGGACAGCGCGCGGGCCGCGTACATCGCGGGCTTCGCGACAACGTCGAACCTGGAGGCGGGGCGCACCTACAACATCCCCACCGCGGGTACGTGCGCGCACGCGTTCACGTTGCTGCACGACTCCGAGCGCGAGGCTTTCCAGGCACAGATCGACAAGCTGGGCGTGGAAACGACCTTGCTGGTGGACACGTACGACATCACCGCGGGCATCAACACCGCCATCGAGATCGCCGGCCCGGCGCTCGGCGCTATCCGGATCGACTCCGGCGACGTGGGCGTGCTCGCCCGGCAAGCCCGTGAGCAACTGGACTCGTTGGGCGCCAAGGACACCCGGATCGTGGTGTCCGGCGACCTGGACGAGTACGCCATCGCGTCCCTGCGAGCCGAACCTGTCGACGCGTACGGCGTGGGGACGTCGCTGGTGACCGGCTCGGGTGCGCCGACCGCCGGCATGGTCTACAAGCTGGTCGAGGTGGGCGGGCGACCGGTCGCGAAACGCAGCTCCCACAAGGAGTCCCGCGGTGGCCGCAAGGGCGCGATGCGCAAGCACAAGCCGACCGGAACGGCGTTGGAGGAGGTCGTCTACCTCCCGGACCAGCAGTGGCCGCAGATGACCGACAACGACCGGGACCTGCAAGTGCCGTTCCTGCGCGGTGGACAACCGGTGGCCGACCCGCCCACCCTGGAGCAGTGCCGCAAGCGGGTGAAGCGAGGACTGGTCAGCCTGCCATGGGAAGGCCTCAAGCTCTCCCACGGCGAACCGGCCATCCCCACCGTTTTCGTGGACTAGGAGCAGCCAGATGGCACGCGCGCTGATCGTCGTGGACGTCCAGAACGACTTCTGTGAAGGGGGTTCGCTGGCCGTCACCGGCGGCGCCGCGGTCGCCGCCGCCATCAGCCGGCACATCGCGTCCTCCGCTTACGACGCCGTGGTGGCGACCCGCGACTACCACATCGACCCGGGCGCCCACTTCAGCGAGACACCGGACTATGTGGACAGCTGGCCGGTGCACTGCGTGGCCGGCACCGCGGGCGCGTCGTTCCACCCGGAGCTGGACGTGACCGGGATCGAAGCGGTGTTCTCCAAAGGCGCCCACGCCGCCGCGTACTCAGGTTTCGAAGGGTTCTCGACGGACGGCTCCTCGCTCGCGGACTGGCTGCGGGCGCGTTCGGTCACCGAGGTCGACGTGGTGGGCATCGCCACGGACCACTGCGTGCGCGCAACGGCCGTGGACGCGACGCGCGCCGGCCTGTCCACCCGTGTGCTGCTTGACCTGACCGCCGGGGTGGCTCAATCCACAGTGGACACCGCGCTGACACAGCTTCAGGACGCGGGCGCGGACCTGGTCGGGACTCCCCGCGTGGGCTAGCGCGCCCTGACCCTCAACTCCCAGCCGTTGGGACAACGGTCCCGAACCGGCGACGGGTGTCGCGGACGAAGGACTCGAACAGCGCCTTGTTGAGCGGAGCGCCCAGCTTCAGCGCTGTGCCCAGGCCATGGCGGGGTGTCAGCGCGAACGTCCACACCAACCGGCTGCCGGTGGGTGTCGGGGTGACCTGGTAGTCCTCGGCGAACGACGCGAACAAGGGCATGTTGGCCTGGACGACGTAGAACGAGTGCCGGCGCTGCTCGTCGTCCCAACGGAAGAAATGCTCCCGCATCCGAAGCACCTTCCCCACCTCGACCAAGCGCGCCACGCCCTCCCCGAACGGCGGGTCACCCAGGTAGCGGACGTCGGTCAGCATGCGGCACCACGACAGCGGCCGGGCGACGGTCAGGCCGTTCCACACTGTGCCGGCGTCGGCGGCGACGTCGATCCGGTAGGTGAACCGCTGGGGAGCGGTGTCGAAGTACGTCTCGTCCACACCCTGCAGCGGGAATCGGAGGCTCACCCTACCGGACAGTAGCAAAACACGGCCCGCGCGGCGACTCATGACTTTCGTGTCACGATCGGCCGTTCGGATTCGATTAGCGGGTGCAGACCCCCAACGGTCGGGAGGCGTGAGTGTCCGTCGACAAGCGTGCGTATTCAGTTCCGCGCAAGATCTTGATCACGATGGTGGTCGGCGCGCTCTTGTTCCCGCTGACGAACTTGCTGCTGGATTCGACGGCCACGAAGGTACTTGCCACTGTCGTCGTCGGCGCGGTGGTTCTCATCGTGCAGTTCCTGGTCGACCTGCAGCGACAGCTTCGGGCGATCGAGGGCACCCAGATCGAGCAGATCTCCGAGGTCAGGCGGGCCGTGGACGACACGTTCGCCAAGATCAGCCCGGCGACCGAACTGTTCGGCCAGGCCGAGGCCACCGGACTGACCGAACTGGTGGCGCGGGCCTCGGCGATCGATCGCGGTGGCTCATCGCTGGTATCGAGATTCGCGCAGGTCGAACTGCATCGGATGTCGTATTTCCTGAACGCGATGATCGAGCGGGAAGCTTTCTACGACGGGGAAGATCGCGAATGGCTGTTGGCACTGACCCGCAGCACCGACGCGTCCATCGACGCGATCAGCGTGCCCAAAGTGGACGCTGACGGTGCGGCAGTCGGCTTCTGGCGAACGGACCTTGGCCTCCGCTACCTTTCGCTGCAACACGAGGCGATCGTGCGAGGTGTGCGCGTCCGGCGGATCTTCGTACTTCAGCGGCCTGAACTGGTGAACGATCCCGACCTGCTGTCCGTGGTTCGCGCACAGGCAGAACTCGGCATTGATGTACGTGTGCTGCACCCGCCGGCCGCCGCTTCGGCGGCCAAGGTGATCCGTCATGACATCACCCTGTTCGACAACGCGTTGAGCTACGAGGTCGTTCCAGTGCCTGGTCTCAGCCACGAAAAGCCATTGATTCTGTACACGCGGTTGGCGATGCGCGAGGACGTGGTCAACAAACACATCGAGCGTTACCAGCAACTGTGGGCGACCGCGGTACCACCAGCAGCTGGAGACGATGGAGAATTCGGTACCGAGGTGACTGTCTACACCTCCGCGGACGACGGGGAGCCGCTTCGGGACGCCGTGGTCGAACTGCTTGACGTCGCTGGATTCGATGTCCACGAGCTGAGCGAGCCGGCCCGTGGCTCCTGGTTTCAGCGACTGTCCGTACGCCGACGTGACTCACGGGCGATGGAGAAACTCAGCGCGCTCGCGGGAAAGGTGGAACGTGCGGCCGAGCTGAAGTACATCGACGCTCCCCGGTCGGAAACCGACGAGCGAGAGGCGAAGGCGATAGCGAAGCTCGCGGACGCCATGGCCGGCGTGGACGAGGTGGTGATCCGCACCAGCCACGTGCTTTTCGTCAAAACCAGCGGCCGGCTGGTCTCCTGGGTACTCACGGAGAACGAGATCCGAATGCTCCACGAGAATCCACAGTTCATGCGGTCGCCCCACGACCTCATGGCGGCGCTCGACAAGGTCCGGTTCCTTCGGCACGAACCAGCCAGGGAACTCGCCCAGCCGCTCCGCTGCCCGACCTGTGGTCACAGCCCGGCGGAGGCCCAGGAACGATGGCGACTGCGGCGGGAGTTGACCATCGCCTGGCTGCATCCGAGTCCGGACTGCCCTGGCGAGGTGGTCGAGCGACGACACTGCCGACAGTGTCAGCCGCGGAGTGTCCAACCGGTTGTGTGCCCGCTGTGCGGGGACGGGCCGATGATCACCGGTGGTCTGGCCGACCACCCGCCCGGCGCGGTTCAGTCGTGGCTTCTTTCCCAGGGGTGGCACCAGTCGGCCGGGGGTGACCTGGTCTGTGCGGCTCACACGAGGGGAGTGCAGTAGACGCCGCCGACCACGAGTTCGCCGGTGATCGGGCCGGTGCCGGTCGGGGCGAAGACCACGTGCATCAGGTTCAGGGTGATGCTGCCGTCCGGCGGGTTCGGGGTGCCGATCTCGTTCAGGATGATCTTGGCGAGCGGTGGTTCGCTGGGGCGTTCGGACGGGATCATGACGGTGTAGTTGGGCGTGAGGTCCTGCGGGGCGGCCATGCCGACCAGGCCGGAGAACTCCATTCGCGCCACCGCGCCGCTGACTGTGGTGACGCAGGTGGCCATGAAGTCGCTGATCTGGATCCGGGGGCCGCCGTACCTGGGCAACACGTTCAGTTCGAAGCGTTTGCCGCTGGCCTGCGCGGTGATTCGGCCGTTGGCCGGGTCGGCCGTGCACTTGGTGGCGCCTTCGCCGAACTCGGCGACGCCCTGCAGCCTGATCAGCTGGTTCGCGTTCTGCACGTTCCCGCCGCTGGTCAGGCACTGCGCCACCGGTGGCTGGAGGATCCGCTTCGTCCCGCCGACGAGGATGTCGACCGAGCCCACCGAGGCCGTGCCGCTGCCTGTGGCCGCGGCAGCGGGCGCCGCCTGCACCACCAGGACGGCGGCAGCCAGCACACCAGCGATCCGCCTTCTCATAGCCCCTCATGATCCACCTGTTCGCGCAGGTCAACGACTTGAGAACAGCTGAACCACCCGGTCGGGTGTCGTGATCACCACACGTGCACACCGGTGAACGGCCGCTAACCTCCGATCACGGGATCAGTTGCCCAGGAGAAGAGGTAGCCGTGTCAGTTGTCCCCCTCCCCCGCCGGGCGGTGCTCGCCGACCTGGTTCCCGGCGCGCTCGTCCGGGACGCCGCGCTGGTCGTCGGCGGTGCCGTGCTGACCGGGTTGGTCGCCCAGGTCGCCATCCCGGTGCCCGGCACCCCGGTGCCGATCACCGGCCAGACGTTCGGGGCGCTGGTGGTCGGCGCGAGCCTGGGATGGCGCCGTGGTGCGCTGTCGATGCTGCTGTACGTGGTCGCGGGCGTGGCCGGGGTGCCGTGGTTCGCCGACGGCACGTCCGGCTGGCTTGGTGCGACCGGCGGGTACCTGGTCGGGTTCGCCGTGGCCGCGAGTCTGGTCGGCCTGCTGGCGAGCCGGGGCGGCGACCGGACGCCGCTGCGCACCGTCGGCACGATGGTGCTGGGCAACCTCGTCATCTACGCGATCGGCGTGCCGTGGCTGATGGCGTCAACCGGTTCCGGCCTGGCGACCGCCTTGGACCACGGCGTGGTGCCGTTCCTGATCGGCGACGGCATCAAAATCCTGCTCGCGGCCGGTGTCCTGCCGGGGGCGTGGGCGTTGGCGAACCGTCTGCGCTAGGACGACGCCGAAGATGATGAGGACCGCGCCCGACGCGGTGTTCCAGCCGACAGGTTCCTGCAGGAACACCGCGCCGAGCATGGTCGAGAACAACGGCGTCACGTAGGTGACGGTCGACGCGACCGTTGAGCCCGCGGCCCGGATGACCGTGAAGTTGAGCCGGTACGCCAGGCCCGTGCCGAGCGCGCCCATCACGACGAGCGCGGCGACCGCGCCCCACCCGGGCCACTGCGGAATCCCTTCGACAAGCGGCGCGACGAGTCCAAGGTGGACTGTCCCCCACGTGACCTGCGCGGCGGACAGGACCGTCGCGGACTCCGGCCGTCCCGCGAGGAACCGTCGGGTGTACGCGAACGCGGCGCCGTAGCAGGTCGTTGCCACCAGGCACGAGAGCGTGCCGATGAGCGGTCCCGACTCGACACCGTTCCACACACCAAGGACCACGAGGACCCCCAAGAACCCCGTGGCCATCCCGAAGAGCCGACGGGCGGACGGCCGTTCGTCAGGCAACAGCAAGAGCACGAACACGAGCGTCGCCAGCGGTGTGGTCGCATTCCACACACCCGCGAGCACCGAACTGATCTTCGTCTCGCCGAACGCGAACAGCGGGAACGGCACCGAGTTCAACAACAGGGCCACGACCGCCGTGTGTCCCCACACCTTCGGGTCCCGCGGCACCCGCTCGCGGCTCACCAGCACCATGCCCCACAGCGCCAGCGCGCCGAACAAGCAGCGGATCGCGCCCACCCACATCGGCGGTACGCCTGCCGTCACAGCGATCTTGATCAGCAGGAACGTCGATCCCCAGATGGTGGACAACACCAGGAACGCCGGTACCCATCGCTTGCTCATTGGCCGCACTTTTCCGGCACGCAGACGCGTTGTCTGGCGGCTTTCGGACACGAGGTTGACCACGCCAGGACCGCGGCCGCCGCGATCATCGAATCGTGCGTTCGCGCAGGACCCTGATGAGCTGGAACGCGAGCCCACATCCCAACGCGGCGGCGACGATGCTCGCCAGCCCGACCCGTATGTCGCCGTTGACGACAACGCCCGTAAGGCCCCAGTTTCCACAGGCGGCGGTGACAATGCCCGTCAACACCGTGAGAACCCAGAAGATCCACCGGACCACCTTGGTGGCGCCCAGCAACGTCAGGTAGGCGCCTGGCGCGAGCCCGAAGAACAAGCCGATGGCTATTCCCCCGGACCCGACGTCGCCGACACTCAGCACGTCGACACGCACCCGGCCGGTCTCGGCGAGCCAGCCGAGGCCGAGGCCACCGATCGAGAGCGTCGCGAAGGCCAGCGAACTGGTCATCGCCGCCCGCCGGCCGCCGACGCCCAGCACCAGGAACGCGGCGACCGCACCGAGCACCATGCCGGCGACCCCGCCGGCGTAACTGGGCCGGTGCAGGATGTCCGAGGCGAACCAAAAACCTGAAGTGCGCGCCAGGTAGCCGTTGTGGTTGAGGTCCACGACATCGCCGACATTCGCGTCCGCCGCCAGGACCAGGCCGCCGAGCACCCCGGCCAGCAGCAGGCCGGTGTCCCGGATCATGACGAGCGTTTCCCGGACCATCAGCCCGAATCCCGTCGGCGGGCGACGCGGCTCGTTCACCAGGTCCGGCTCCACGACGGTCGCCTGTGACAGCTCAAGCAAGGTGTTGTTCGGTCCGTGCCCCGGCGACGGAACGCCGACCAGCTCCGTGGTCCGCGACCGGGTTCCGCCCTCGTCGATCACCTCGGTCTTCGGCTCCGCTATCGGCGTCGGCTCGGAATCTCCTTGTCCGCCAATAAGTTCGGCGACTTCGGCGTGCTGGTTCGCGATCAGTTCGTGGATCTTCGGCGGCCACGGCTGGGCCGCCGGGCTGATCTGGCCGATCAGGTCCAGCAGCAGCTCCGGGGTGGGCCGCGCGGCCGGGTCCTTGGCCAGGCACAGTCGGGTGATCCGGCGCAGCCGCGCCGGTAACGCGCTCAGATCCGGCTCGGTGTGGGTGATGTCGGCCAGGATCCCGCGATCCGACGTGCCGGTGAACGCGTCCTTGCCGGTCGCGGCGACGACGAGGACCGAGCCGAGGGCGAACATGTCACTGGCCGGGGTGATGGGCGCGGCCTGCGCCTGCTCCGGCGACATGTACGCGGGCGACCCCACAACCGTGCCGATGTGGGTCAATGCCGTGCCGTCGTCCAAGGCTCGGGCGATGCCGAAGTCGATCACCCTGGGTCCGTCCGCGGCCAGCAACACGTTGGCGGGCTTCAGGTCCCGGTGGATCAGGCCGACCCGGTGGATCTCCGCCAAGGCGGTCGCCAGCCCCGCGGCCAGCCGCAGCACCGCGTCCTCCGGCAGCCCGCCCGTCTCGTCGACCGCCTGACGCAACGACGGCCCCGGCACGAACACCGACGCCAGCCATGGCACCGGCCCCTCGGTGTCGGCGTCGATCACCGCCGCCGTGTAAGCCCCGGACACCCGCCGCGACGCGGCCACTTCACGCCGGAACCGCGCGCGGAACCCTTCGTCGTCAACGAACTGCCGGTGCACCTGCTTGACGGCCACTAACCGGCCGTCCTGGGCGGACGCGAGCACCACCCGTCCCATCCCGCCACGCCCAAGCTCGGCGATGGCCCGATACCGCCCCAGCGTCTCGGACTCGGACACCCCCAACCGCCTCATGGCCCCACAGTCTGCCTCAGGACGTGACGACCGAGACGCCGAGCTTGGTGGCCGCCTCCTGGATCGGCTGGAAGAACGTGGTCCCGCCGGACGCACAGTCACCGACACCGCCCGACATGACCCCCTGCGCCTGCGTGCCGCTGACCACCGCACCACCCGAATCGCCCGGCTCAGCGCACACCGACATCCGCGACAAACCCCGCACAATCGACCCGTTGCCGTAATTCACCGTCTCATCCTGAGTGACGACCTCACCACAGGCGAAACCGGACGACGAACCCGACCGACACACCGACGCACCCAACGCCGCCGGCTCAGTACCGGTGACCACCACCGGACCACCGTCCCGAGTGTCCACAAAGGACGTCACCCGAGCATCCGAGTCAGTGATGTCAATCAGACCGAAATCGCCGTCCGCGTCGAACGTACCGCCGCTGACCCGGCCGAACTCCTGACCGTCAGCCAGCACCAAACTACCCTCCTGAGTACAGTGACCCGCCGTGATCACATGCCGGGTCCCATTCGGGCCGGTCGCCGAGAACCCCACCGAACACCGGGCATCACCAATAGTGAACCCACCACCACCAAGCACATCCGCGAACGTGCGCGGCACCTTGCTCGTCCACTCGACCCGAACCATGTCACCGACACCCCTGGCACGGGTGATGAACTCCTCCGCCGCCTGATCCTTCCGCGCCTCGATCACCACAGTGTTGGTCGGCGGGTCGACATACCACGACACCACCGACACAGGCGCCCGCTCACCAAACCGATCCAACCGCGTCTTCGCACCCTGCAGACCAAGCAGATTGTGCTCCACCAACCTCGGCTCCGCGCCCATCGCCCGCACCTCGTCCACCCTGGACCGGTCGATCACCCCGACGGTCAACCTGCGGGACGTACTGTCGAACCACGCCCCGGCATACGCCACACCCAGTTTCCGACGGATCCCAGCCAGCGCCCGATTCCCCACCGCCTGCTGTTTCGCCAGGTCACGGGCTTGCTGTGGGGTGAGCTGCTCGTCCCGCCGGAACCCCGGATCCAGCGCGGACGCGGCACCGACCGCGACAGTCTGCGTCTCCGCCGGAGGTCGCGGGGCAGCGGCCATCGCGGTGATGGCCGCCGCCACAGTCACACCGACAACCAGGCCGAGGAGGATCTTCCTGCTGATGACCGGGCGTGGTTCATCCACGCGGTGCGTCCCCATGGGAGTGCCTCCTCGTCTCCATTGCCTCATCAGGAGGTACGGACGGCACGGGGACAGCGGTTCAACTATTGAGCCTGGCCAGGGCGCCACGGACGACAGCGGGGTCGTACGTCGTCCAGAACGGCGGCAGCGAGGCCCGCAGGAACCCGCCGTACCGGGCAGTAGCCAGGCGCGAGTCGAGAATCGCGACGACACCTTTGTCGTCGTTCGACCGCAGCAGCCGGCCGGCTCCCTGCGCGAGCAAGAGCGCGGCGTGGGTCGCGGCCACCGTCAGGAAACCGTTCCCGCCTCGGGACTCGACCGCGCGCTGCCGGGCCGACGCGAGCGGGTCGTCCGGGCGGGGGAACGGGATCCGGTCCACCACGACCAGCTGCAGCGACTTGCCGGGCACGTCCACGCCCTGCCACAGCGACAGGGTCCCGAACAGGCACGTCGCCTCGTCCTCGGCGAACTTGCCGACCAGCAACGACGTCGAGTCCTCGCCCTGGCAGAGGATCGGGAACTCCAGCCGGTCCCGCAGCGCCTCGGTGGCCTGCTTGGCGGCCCGCATCGACGAGAACAGGCCCAGCGTGCGCCCGCCGGCCGCGTTGACCAGCCCTTCCAGCTCGTCCAGGAACGCCGGTTGCAGGCCGTCGCGGCCAGGTGGCGGCAGGTGCCGGGCCACGTACAGGATGCCGCTCTTGTCGTGGGTGAACGGCGACCCCACGTCGATGCCGGTCCAGCTCGGGGCGTCGTCGTCGGCCGGCGGCGCGATGTCCGTCGCCGTGCCCGCCGCCTTCTGCGGCGCGCTGCCCTCCACCGGCAGGCCCCATTGGCGTGCCAGCGTGTCGAACGAACCGCCGAGCGTGAGCGTCGCGGACGTCAGGACAGTCGTGCACTTCCCGAACAGACGCTCCCGCAGCAACCCCGCGACCCCCAAGGGTGCGACACGCAGTACGGGCGGCCGCGGACTGCCGTTGATGACGTCCGCGCTTATCCACACGACGTCACGGTCCTTATGGTCGAACGCTTCCAACGCGCGCACAGCCGTGTCGTGGATCTCTTCGAGCAACGCCAACGCCTGACGCCTTTGCGTCGTCGAGTCAACGTCCTGTGTGGACCGATCGGGGCCGAGCGCGGTGATGCACGAATGCGCCGCGTCCCGGGTCGCCTTCAGCACGGCCTCCAACGGCCGGGGCAACTCGTCCACGCGGCCCTGCGGCAGGCTTTCGAAGATCTCCCGGATGCCCTCGGTCGCCTCCTCAAGGCGATCCGCGATGTCCTCGCGAATCTGCCGGCCGCACCGCTTCACGGCCGCCGACACCATGCCCGCGGTCAACTCGGCCGTGGCCACCGACGTGACCCGGTCGACCAGCTCGTGCGCCTCGTCGATGATCACGACGTCGTGCTCGGGCAGCACCTGGTACCCCTGCAACGCGTCGATGGCCAGCAAAGCGTGGTTGGTGACGACCAGATCCGCGCGTCCGGCCTCGGCCCGCGCCTTCTCCGCGAAACAGTCCGTCCCAAAAGGACACTTGTCCTTGCCGAGACATTCCTTGGCGGTGACCGAAACCTGCCGCCACGCCTGGTCGGTGACCCCGGGCACCAACTCGTCCCGGTCACCGGTCTCCGTCTCCGACGACCAGTCGAACAACCGCTTCACGTTGCGCCCCAACGCGGACACCGCGAACGGATCGAACAGCATGTCGTCATCGGGCTCGTCCGGCGCGCCCGAGTCCAGCCGGTGCAGGCACAGATAGTTGCGCCGGCCCTTGAGGATCGCGAACGTCGGCTCCCGCCCCAACGCCCCCTTGAGCGCCCTGCCCAGGCGCGGCAGGTCCCGATCCACCAACTGCCGTTGCAACGCGATCGTCGCCGTCGACACCACCACCGTCTTGCCCGTCTCCACCGCGTGCCGCAACGCGGGCACGAGGTACGCCAACGACTTCCCGGTCCCGGTGCCGGCCTGAACCGCAAGATGACCGCCGGTCCTGATCGACGTCTGCACCGCCTCGGCCATGGTCACCTGCCCAGGCCGCTCCGCACCGCCCACCGCGTCGACAGCGGTGGCCAGCAGGTCAGGAACAGAGGGAAGGGTGACGGTCTCGGGCACACCGCGAACCTACCGGTCCACCCCGTCAATCCGGTTCAGGCCCGCCATTGGGCGAGGACGGTGACTGTGCCTGGGGCGATTTCGGTGAAGCCGGCGTCACGGACAGCGACGACTTGGCGGTCCTGCCAGGCGCCCGCGGGGTCGGGGCCGGGGTGCAACGTGTTCCACTGCTCACGGGTCGGGGTGCGGACCGCGGACTGGTAGCCGGTGGTGGACCAGGATTTGAGGTCCGGTTCGTCCAGGAGGGCGGCCAGGAGCATGCTGGCGTGGCCGACCTGGGCGGCCGCTTTGCCGGCGGTGAGGGGGACGGTGGGGTTGAGCCACAGTACGGGGACGCCGGGTGGGGCCGGGCCGGGGTCGTCCTGGGGGAGGTCGCTGCCGGAGATCTGCAGGCGGCCGATCTCCCTGGGGGTTTCCGTGACCAGGCCGGGGACCAGGGCACGGGCCGAGGCGTCGGCGACCGTCACGGTCACGCCGGGGAACTGTTGGGCGGCTTGCCAGTGGGCGCCGCGGGCTCGGCGGGACACCTTGCGGATGTGGCCGGCGATCCAGGCGGTCACCAAGGCGTGCCATTCGCCTTCGGGTTCGGCCCGTGGGTCGAGGCAGACCGCGAGGGCGGCGGTGGCGGCGGCCTCCAGCAGTGCGGTTCGGGCCGGCAGGTCCCGTTCGATCTGGAGGATCACGGGCATCGCTCGGACCAGCGAAGGGTCGGTTTCGACGTCGTTGGTCTGGTCGGCCGGCAACGCCAGCCAGGAGGCGTAGCGGGCGGCGAGCGGGGCGAGAACGTTGGTCATAGGCGGGGCGCTGTCATGCCGTCGGCGGCGTCGGCTGCTTCGACTTCGGCGCGGGTCACGCCGAGGATGAACAGCACGACGTCCAGGTACGGGTGGGACAGGGCGGTGTCCGCGACTTCGCGGAGGGCTGGTTTGGCGTTGAAGGCCACGCCAAGGCCGGCGGTGGACAGCATGTCGATGTCGTTGGCGCCGTCGCCCACGGCCACGGTCTGTGCCAGGGACACTTCGTACATGTCCGCGAAACGCCGCAACGCGGCGGCTTTCTCGGCGCGGTCCACGACTGGGCCGACCACCCGGCCGGTGAGCTTGCCGTCGACGACCTCCAGGGTGTTCGCCGCGCAGTAGTCCAGGCCGAGTTCGTCGACCAGGCGTTGGATCACCTGGGTGAAGCCGCCGGACACGACACCGCAGCGGAACCCGAGGCGTTTCAACGTCCGGACCGTGGTCCGCGCGCCGGCGGTGAGTTCCAGGTCGGCCGACACCTCGTCGATCACCGACTCGGGCAGCCCCGCCAACACCGCCACCCGGCGGTGCAGCGACTCGGCGAAGTCCAACTCGCCGGCCATGGCCGCCTCGGTGACCGCGCGGACCTCGTCCTCGCAGCCGGCTTTGGCCGCGAGCATCTCGATGACCTCGCCCTGGATCAACGTGGAGTCCACGTCGAACACGATCAGCCGCTTCGACCGCCTGGTCAGGCCCTCCCGCTCGACCGCGACGTCCAACCCCACCCGGGAGGCCACGTCGACCAGGGCGTTACGCAGCGCGGCGTCCGCCTCGGGGGTGTCGTCCGGGACGGAGACGTGCAGCTCCAGGCCGGTGACCGGGTAGTCGGCGACCCGGCGGATGGCGTCGATGTTGATGCCGAGCGCGGCGAGCCTGCGGGCCACCTCGGTGAACGACCGGGCGGTGACCGGGCGGCCCAGTACGACCACGGCGTGGGTGGAGCCGACCCGGGCCGGGGTGAGCGGGTCGGCGCCCACCTCGACGTCCACGTGCATACCCAGGCTCGCCATCGCCTGCTCGATCGTCTCCTGCAGGCCTTCGGGGTCGTGTGAGGTCCCCACCAGCGCGCCGAGCACGAGCTGGCCGCGGATCACGACCTGCTCGACGTCGAGCACGTCGACTCCGTGTCGGGTCAGCACCGCGAACAGGACCGACGACACGCCTGGCTTGTCGGGACCGGTGACGGTGATCAGTACAGGCGTGCTTGTCGGACCGGGCAAGGTAGGACCCTCCTCGGCGGCGGCGCGGTGTGCAGCTAGTCGGTCTCTTCCGCCTCAGTCTTCTCCGCGATGGCCACCGCTGACCCCTTTTTGTGAGGATCACCGCTCGCGTAGGCCTCCACCCGCAACCGATCGACCATGTGCGGGTAGTGCAGCTCGAACGCGGGACGCTCGGAGCGGATCCGGGGCAGCTCGGTGAAGTTGTGCCGCGGCGGCGGGGACGACGTGGCCCATTCGAGCGAGTTGCCGTAGCCCCACGGGTCGTCCGCGTCGGCGATCTGGCCGTAGCGGTAGCTCTTGAACACGTTCCAGATGAACGGAAGCGTGGACGCGCCCAGGATGTACGCGCCGATCGTGGAGATCGTGTTCAGCGTGGTGAACCCGTCGCTGGCCAGGTAGTCCGCGTACCGGCGGGGCATGCCTTCCGCGCCCAGCCAGTGCTGGACCAGGAAGGTCAGGTGGAAGCCGATGAACGTCGTCCAGAAATGGAGCTTGCCCAACGGCTCGTCCATGAACCGGCCGGTGATCTTCGGGAACCAGAAGTAGATGCCGGCGAACGTGGCGAACACGATCGTGCCGTAGAGCACGTAGTGGAAGTGCGCGACCACGAAGTACGTGTCCGACACGTGGAAGTCGATGGCGGGCGCGGCCAGGAGAATCCCGGTCAGCCCGCCGAACAGGAACGTGACCAGGAAGCCGATCGAGAACATCATCGGCGTCTCGAACGTCAGCTGGCCCTTCCACATGGTCAGGATCCAGTTGAAGAACTTCACGCCGGTGGGCACCGCGATCAGGAACGTCATGAACGAGAAGAACGGCAGCAGCACGGCGCCGGTCGCGTACATGTGGTGCGCCCAGACGGCAACGGACAGCGCGGCGATCGACAGCGTCGCGTACACCAGCGGCTTGTAGCCGAACAGCGGCTTGCGGCTGAACACCGGGATGATCTCGGAGATGATCCCGAAGAACGGTAGAGCGACGATATAGACCTCTGGATGGCCGAAGAACCAGAACAGATGTTGCCAGAGGATCACCCCGCCGCTGGCGGGATCGAAGACGTGTGCGCCTATGTGCCTGTCTGCTAGGAGCCCGAACAGGGCCGCGGTCAGGATCGGGAAGGCGATCAGCACGAGGATCGCGGTAATGAGAATGTTCCACGTGAAGATCGGCATCCGGAACATGGTCATGCCCGGTCCGCGCAGGCAGATCACCGTGGTGATCATGTTGACCGCGCCGAGGATGGTGCCGAGACCGGACACGATCAGACCGGAGATCCACAGGTCCGCGCCGACTCCCGGGGAGTGGATCTTGTCCGACAGCGGGGTGTAGGCGAACCAGCCGAAGTCGGCGGCGCCACCCGGCGTAAGGAAGCCCGACAGGACGATGAGCCCGCCGAACAGGTACAGCCAGTACGAGAACGCGTTCAACCGCGGGAACGCCACGTCCGGCGAGCCGATCTGCAGCGGCAGCACGAAGTTCGCGAACCCGAACAGGATCGGCGTCGCGTACAGCAACAGCATGATCGTGCCGTGCATGGTGAACAGCTGGTTGTACTGCTCCTGCGACAGGAACTGCTGCCCCGGCACGGCCAGCTCGGTCCGGATCAGCATCGCCATCGCGCCGCCCACCATGAAGAAGGCGAACGCGGTGACCAGGTACATGATCCCGATCTGCTTGTGGTCCGTCGTGCGGAACAACCGCAGGAGGTACGAACCCTTGACCGTCTCCCGCGCCGGGAACGGTCGCGTCGCGATCGGCTTGGGGGCTACCGCCGTCACTCCGTGCCTCCACTGGTGGTTCTTGCCTGGCAGATGCCTCTGGATACTATCCCCCGCTACATATGCCGGGCACGTGCGGGCGGCCAACCGTATCCGCCCAGGTCAGGACCGGTTCAGGCGGGCACTACGGCGTATTGCCGCAGGCAGAGGTCGGTGTAGGTGACCGGCCCGCGCGGTCCGGGCACCTTGTCGATGTTGATGCCGGTCTCGGGCACGGCGAGCAGTTTGAACCCGTCCAGCAGCCGGGTCGTGGCGTTCCAGAACACGCCTGTGCCCGTGTAGGTGTCCATGAACACGTTGGCCACGGCCTCGTCCTCGGTCACGATGCCCGCCGCGAGGCCGGAGGTCTCCTCGTTGGCCAACTGGGCGGCCTGGGCGGCGCCGTCGACGGGCGACACGGTCACGGTCGCCTCGTGCGCGGAGTCCAGGGCCCACTCGTAGCCGATGGCGTGGTCGTACGGCGGCAGCGAGGGCCGTACACCGGCTTTGTCCAGGGTCTCCAGGACGTTCGGCAGCACGTCGTCGTAGATGGCGGAGTCGACGAGCAGCAGGTTGAGGCGGTTGCAGACGCCGAGCCGGTCCAGGCTCCGGCTGACCAGGTCGTACGCCTTGTCCAGGTCCGCACTCGCGTCGATGTAGAGGACGCCGCCGCCGTCCGCGTGCGCCAACGTGCGCACGCCGTGTTTCGCGGCCTCAAAGCCCAGCTCACGGGTGCTTTCACCGCTGCCGCGCAGGATCACCAACGGGATCAGGTCGGGAAACCGGACCAACGCGGACGCCGCTTTCCGGTCGGCGCTGGGGACCAGTTGGATGGCGGCCGGGTCGATGCCGGCCTCCGCCAACGCGGGCGCGATGGCCTCGGTGGCCAGGGCGGTCGCCGACCGCAACGCGGCCGACCCGGTCCGCAGCACCCCGGCGTTGCGGGACTTGACCAGCTGGGACGCCACGTCCACGGTCACGTTCGGCCGCGCCTCGTAGTTGGCGCCGAGCACGCCGACCGGACGGCGGCGTTCGACCAGCCGCAGGCCGTCCGGCAGGTCCCGGACCGGGGTCTCGCGGACCGGGTGCGGCACGTCGGCGAGCAGCTCCAACGAGTCGGCCATGGTGTTCAGCCGGGCCTCGCTGATGGTGAGCCGGTCCAGCAGGCCGTCGCTCATCCCGTCGGCCCGCGCGGCGGCGATGTCCCGGAGGTTCGCCCGCAGGATCTCCTCGGACCGGGCCCGCAGCAGTTGCGCCATACCGACCAGGGCGGCGTCGATGGCCGCTTCGGACGCGGTGGCCAGCGAGGGAGCCGCCTGCTTCGCCGCCCGTGCGCAGGCCTCGACAACGTCGTCGACCACCGTGGATTTCCTCTCGAATCAATCTGCCGAGACAATGCGTACCGTACGGCATGGCATCTGGGAGGCGCGGTGACGGAGTTCGTTGGCCTGCAGCGGACCGCTGAGTTGATCGCCGCCGGGCAGGCGAGCTCGGTCGAGGTCGTCACCGAGGCGCTCGACCGGATCGAGAAGGCCCAGCCGACCCTGAACGCCTTCCGCCGGCTGCGCCGGGAGGCCGCGCTGGCCGAGGCCGCCGCGGCTGACGCGCGGATCGAAGCCGGCGAGCGGGCGCCGCTGCTGGGTGTGCCTGTCGCGGTCAAGGACGACACGGACATCGCCGGCGAGCCCACCGCGTTCGGGTGCGCCGGGGACTTCCCGCCGAAGGCCGTGGACGGCGGTGTCGTGCGCAGGCTGCGCGCGGCCGGTGCGGTGATCGTCGGGAAGACCAACACGCCGGAGTTCGGCCAGTGGCCGTTCACCGAGGGGCACGCCTTCGGGGCCACCCGCAACCCGTGGGACCTCGGGTACACGCCGGGCGGGTCGTCCGGCGGGTCGGCGGCCGCGGTGGCCGCCGGCCTGGTGCCGGCCGCGACCGGGTCGGACGGGCTCGGCTCGATCCGGATCCCGTCCGCGTGGACCGGGCTGGTGGGCATCAAGCCGACCCGTGGCCTGGTGTCGTCGGCGCCGCAGCCGCCGGCGTGGCACGGACTGGCCTGCCACGGACCGTTGGCCCGGACCGTCGGCGACGCCGCTCTGCTGCTGGACGTGATCGCCGGGACCGAGACCCGGATGCGGTCGGCCGTCGGGCGCGCGCCGGGACGGCTGCGGATCGCGTTGGCGCTGCGCGTGCCGTTCACGCTGGCGCCGGCCAGGCTGGACCCGGAGATCCGGACCGCGGTGATCCGGCTCGGCCGGATCCTGGCCCGGCTCGGCCACGAGGTGCGGCTGGCCAGCCCCAACTACGGCCTGGTCGGCCTCGGGGTCTTCGCCCGCTCGCTCGGTGGCCTGCGGGACGCGGCCACGTCCGTCCCGGACCTGCGGCTGCTGGACAAACGGACCCAGGGCAACCGGCGGATGGGAGCGATCGCCTCGCCCCTGGTGACGCTGTCGCTCATGCACGAACGGATCGAACGCAGGCGGGTCGGCCGGATCTTCGACACGGCGGACGTGGTCCTGGCGCCCACGACGGCCACCCCACCGACCCCGATCGGCCACTACGACGGCCTGTCGAGCATCGGCACCACTCGGGCGATGATCGCCGCGTGCCCGTACGCGTGGCCGTGGAACATCCTTGGCCTGCCGGGCATCAACGTGCCCGCCGGCCTGACGTCGACCGGGCTGCCGATCGGCGCCCAACTGGTCGGCGCGGAGAACACCGAGCCGATGCTGATCTCCCTGGCGGCCCAGCTGGAGAAGGAAGAACGCTGGCAGGACCGGGCACCCGCGCTCGACTAGGTGCGTTCCGCACTGTCCATTGTGTCAATTCTGCCGTCACTCGGCCGGGGGCTGTCGGCGCGGCGCCGCACGCGCGACGCTGATGGCGATGACTTCCTTGCGGCAGAAGCACCTCAATCAGGCACTGATGCGGATTCCGCGGCGGGCCGAGAGCACCGACCGGCGAGCCCTCGCCGCGACCTACGTGATGGCCGGGTCGTTCTCCGCGATGCTGCACTCCACCGACCACCAGATCCTGTACGGGCGCCGGGGAACAGGGAAAACCCACGCGCTGCTGTACCTCGCGGACCTGATCGAGCGCACTGGCGACGTTCCGGTGTACGTCGACCTACGAACGATCGGCTCGGCGGGCGGGATGTACCCGGACGGCTCGATGGATCTGACGTCCCGCGGCACGCACCTGCTGGTGGACACGTTGGAGGCGGTCCACGACGAGCTGCTCAACCTGGCGGTCGAGGAGAACGGCCGGGAGGCGCTGCTGCCCACCCTTGACCCGCTCGCCCAGGCGGCCAGCGCGGTGCAGGTGGTCGGCGAGGTCGAGCGGGAGACCACGGCCGGCGACAAGGCGGAGTCGTCCAGCGGGATCGAACTGTCCGCCCGTCCGGTGGTGAAGACGTCCAGTGGCTGGACGGCCCATCAGGAAAGCCGGGTGCGGCGGACCGGGGTGGAACGGCACCACGTGGTGTTCGGTCCGTTGAACAGGGCGCTGCGCGGCATCGTGCGGGCGTTGGACGGCGCGCGGCTGTGGCTGCTGCTCGACGAGTGGAGCAGCGTTCCCCTCGATCTGCAGCCGCTGCTGGCCGACCTGCTGCGGCGCAGCGTGCTGCCCGCGGCCGGGGTGACGGTCAAGATCGCCGCGATCGAACGCCGGTCCAGGTTCAGCGCGACCGCGCCCGGCGGCGACTACGTGGGCATCGAGGTCGGCGCGGACGCGGCGTCCGCGGTGAGCCTGGACGACTGCATGGTGTTCGACCACGCCAGGACCCGGTCGCAGGAGTTCTTCGGGCAGCTGCTGCACAACCACACCACGTCCCGGCTGGCCGGGATGGCCGCGCTGGCCCCGGCGGACGTGCCCACGTTCCTCGAGGAGACGTTCCGCCGCAACGCCTTCGCCGAACTGGTCCGGGCCGCGGAGGGCGTGCCGCGGGACGCCATCAACATCGTGGCGCTGGCCGCCCAGCACGCCCACAGCGAACCGATCGGCCTGCCGCATGTGCGGTTGGCCGCGCGGGACTGGTACCTGCGGGACAAGCAGACCGCGATCGTCGACGACGAACCCGCGCGGCAGACCCTTCGGCTGCTGGTCGACGAGGTCGTGGGCCGTCGAAGATCCCGGACGTTCCTGATCGACCAGCTCACTGAAGAGGAGAGCGTGAACGCGTTGTACGACGCGCGGCTGCTGCACGTGTTACGGCGCGGCTTGGCGGACAAGCGCCACCCGGGCACCCTGTACGACGGGTTCGCCATCGACTTCGGCTGTTACGTGTCCCTGCTGCTCAACGGTGAACTGAGCGTGCCGCCGAAGGACAAGGGCAGCTGGCTCAGCTCCGCCAGAGGCGTGCCGCCGGACGGGTTCAACCTGGCCGCCGAGATCGTCGACCTGTCCCAGCTCAGGTAGGGAACACCGGCTGGACGAGCCACATCCCGCCGACGGCGGTCGCACCCAGGGCGACGAGGAAGAACATCGCCACCCAGAAGAAGCCCGGAGCGCCGGTCAGCCGCGCCAACTGGTCGGCGTCCGAGTCGCGCGCGTGGCCTCGGTGGCGTTTCACCTGCAGCTCCCACACCGGGCGCACGCCGCCGAACAGCAGGAACCACACTGTCAGGCAAGCGAATCCGGCCTGTACAGCGGGTGACGTCACCAACGAGACCACCACCAGCACAGTCCCGGTTGCCAGCACGGACAACACTCCGTACAGGTTGCGGATCATCACCAGGACAGCCAGCAGCAACGCCGTGAGCACCCACAGCAGCAGCGTGATCTTGCCGGCGGCGAGCAGGGCCGCCAGGCCGAGTCCGATCAGCGACGGCGCCACGTAACCCGCGAAAGCCGTGCACATCATGCCTGGTCCGTCGCGTTTGCCGCGGGACACCGTGACGCCTGAGGTGTCCGCGTGCAGCGTGATGCCGCGCAGCCTGCGGCCGACGAGCACCGCGACCAGGGCATGGCCGCCCTCGTGCACGATCGTGATCACGTTCCGGGCCATCCGCCACGGCTCGCCGGACAGCACCAGCAGCAGCGCCGCACCGCCGGTGACCAAGATCACGACCGCGGGTGGATCGGGCTGGGTGCCGAACAGTTGGTCGGTGAACGTCACGGGCTGAACCTCACCACACCGGCCGTGAACACCAGGTCAGTACCTGCCGTACAGCACAATGTCCCCCACTGACCGGGCGGCGAAGGATGGACGATGGTGATCACCGCGGTGCGCGCGCGGCCGTATCTGCTGGCCACCGGGGTTTTCGTCGCGGTCCGGCTGGTCGGGTTCGCGATGTTGGCAATACTGGCCGACAACCACGACAAGCCCGTGTTCGACCTGATGAAGTCCTGGGACGGCGACTGGTATCTGGCAATCGCGGAGAACGGGTACGACAACATCCCCGCGCGGTTCATCGACGCGAACGGCCACCACACGACGTACGGGCCGTTGGCGTTCTTCCCGCTATATCCGTGGCTCATTCGGGTCGTCGCACCGGTCACTGGATCGAACACGTTGGCCGCCGCGATGGTGGTGAGTTTCCTCGCCGGGTGTGTGGCGGCCTGCGGGCTCTTCCGGATCGCGCGGATGGTGGACCCGCGGCCGAAGACCGGGTACGCGCTTGTCGCATTGTGGGCCGGGCTGCCAATGGGCATCACGTTGTCGATGGCGTACACCGAAGCGCTTTTCACCGCCCTCGCGGCATGGGCGCTTATCGGGGTCATCGAACGCAACTGGATCTTGGCCGGGCTGTGCTGCGCGGCCGCCGGACTGGTCCGGCCGACCGCGAACGTCCTTGTCATCGTGGTCGTGGTGGCGGCGCTGATCACGGTGTTCCGCGACGGGAAGTCCCTGTGGGCATGGGTTGCCGTGGTGGTGGCGCCGGCCGGCCTGGTCGGCTGGTGGGCCTATGTGGCCAACCGGACCGGGAGCCTCACCGGGTGGTTCGACCTGGAACGGGACGGCTGGAACACCAAGTTCGACTTCGGCCGGGAAACCCTGAAGTTCGTGCGGGACGTGGTGATGTCCGGCAACTCGGTGATGGAGACCATCGACATCCTGGTGATCTTCGGCGCCATCGTGCTGGCCGTGCTGACTGTGCGATCACGGATTCCGTGGCCGTTGTCGGCGTACGGGGCCGGCGTGGTGTTCTTCGTGGTCGCGACCGCCGGGATCAACTACGCGCGGATGCGGTTCCTGCTGCCGGGCTTCCCGGTGCTGATCCCGGTCGCGCGTGGCCTGGCGAACCGCAAACCGGGTACCGCGGTCGCGGCGATCGTGGCATTTGTGCTGTTCGGCGCCTGGTTCAGCGCGTACTCGCTGACCGGCTGGCATTTCGCCATCTGAACCTCAACAATACTTCAGTTACGATCCAGGTATGTCTTCAAGCACCGAGCTCACCGTGGGCGAGCTGGCCGGCCGGGCCGGCGTCGCTGTGTCGACCCTGCACTTCTACGAGGCCAAAGGGCTGATCAACAGCCGCCGGACCGCGGGCAACCAGCGCCGGTTCACCCGGGACACCCTGCGCCGGATCGCGTTCATCCGGATCGGCCAGCGGGTGGGCATCCCGCTCGCCACCCTCGCGGACGTGCTGGGCCGGCTGCCGGAGGGACGCGTGCCGACCCGCGCGGACTGGGCCGAGCTGTCCGAGAGCTGGCAGGCCGAACTGGACGCCCGGATCGAGCAGATGCAGCAGCTGCGGAACGACTTCACCGACTGCGTGGGCTGCGGATGCCTGTCGCTGGACCGCTGTTCGCTCGCCAACACGGACGACAAGCTGGCCACCCACGGTTCGGGACCACGACGGCTGATCGAGAGCCGCCAGAAGGCGGATCCGCACCCCCAAAGCGGATCCGCCGACTGCTGTCCCCCTGGTCTCACTCCCACCGAAATGTGCGAGCCGCGATGAAGCCGATGACCAGCGTGTACACCACCGGCACGACCAGGTGCAGCAGGCTGGGGAACGAGCCGGACCAGGCTTCCTGCATGGCCTGACCGCCGGCGCCCAGCGGCGTGAACTCGGCGATCCGCCTGACCACGTCCCCCATCGCCGGGCCGGGTGTCCACAGGCCGGCCAGGAAGACGCTCGGGAACATCAGCACGGTGCCAATGCCGTTCGCAGCCTTGCCGGTCGGCGCGAGCGCCGCGACGAGCAGACCGATCGAGAACATCGAGGCGATGGTCACCAGGAGCGCGAGCAGGTAGCCGACCACCTGCTTTGGCATGGGCACGTCGAACGCGAACCCGGCGAGCGCCAGCATCCCGACGATCACGCCGGCGAGCACGGCCAGGTTCACCAGCCCTTGCGCGACAAGCAATGTCAGCGGTTTGACCGGGGTGACCGCGAGCCGGCGCAGCACACCGCGTTCCCGGTAGGTGCCGAGCACGGCGGCCAGCGTGTTCAACGCCATCAGCGCGACGACGAAGGACACCAGCACCGGCACGTAGAAGTCGATCATCCGGCCGCCGCCGAAGTCGGGGCTCGGCCGGCCGGTCGCCGGCAGCAGCCCGAACACCGCGCACAGCAGGATCGGCAGGACGACCACCCAGGCCATCCCGGGTTCCCGGCACAGCAGCCGGAACTCGCTGCCGGACAGCTTGCCGAGGCCGATCAGCCGCGGGCGCCGCGCCGGCCGCGCCGCGATCCGCTGGTCAAGTTGGACAGTCATGTCGTTCGGTCCCCTCAGTTCTCGCTGCCGAGCTTGCGGCCGGTGAGGGCCACGAAAGCGTCTTCCAGGTTGGTCTGTTCGACCCGCAGGTCCATCGCGATCACGTTGCGGCCGGCCAGCGCGGCGCTGACCACCTGCAGCAGGTTGCCGGTGCCGCTGACGACGACCTGACTCGCGGTGTGCGTCACGCCGGTGACTTCGGGCAGTGCGGTCAGCAGTCCGTCGTCGAACGGGACGGACGGCCGGAACCGCAGCCGCTGACCGCCACCGTCCACACGGGACACCAGGCCGGCCGGACTGTCCACGGCGACCACCCGGCCGGAGTCCACCAGGGCCAACCGGTCGCACAGCCGCTCGGCCTCCTCCATGAAGTGGGTGACCAGCACGACCGTCACTCCCCTGGCCCGCACGTCCTCGATGAGCTGCCAGGTGTCGCGCCGCGCCTGCGGGTCGAGGCCGGTGGTCAGCTCGTCCAGGAACGCGATCTCCGGGTTGCCGACCAGGGCCAACGCGATCGCCAGCCGCTGCTGCTGGCCGCCGGAGAGCTTCTTGTACGCGGTGTCCCGCTTCTCCGCCAGGCCCAGTTCCTCCAGCAGCTTGTCGCCGTCGACCGGGTCCGGATAGAAGGACGCGAACAACGCCATGGCCTCGCGGACCTTCATCTTCTCCGGCAGCTGGCTCTGCTGCAGCTGGACCCCCATCCGGTCGCGGACCTCGTCGGCATTCCGGCGCATGTCGACACCGAGAATGGAAATGTGCCCGTCGTCGACCGACCGCAATCCCTCGACGCATTCGACCGTGGTCGTTTTCCCGGCGCCATTGGGGCCGAGGATTCCGAATATCTCGCCGCGTTCGACGGTGAAGGAAACATCGTCGACCGCAACGTGCTGTCCGTATGTCTTACGCAGGTTCGCGACCTCGATGACCGCCATTCCCCGCCTCCTGTGAATGATTTTCGTTCCGATGGGAAGAACACTATTGACCGCGGCCCGGTGAACGAATGCGTTCAGCTGCCGACTTGGGGTGGGGCTAGCCCCACCCGGCGGCTACGTCTGAACGCAGTGTCCTGGGTGGGGCCGTCGGTCAGACTGGACGCATGCTGCGCCGGCACATGCTCGCCCCGATCAGGGGACTGGTGCTGTTCGGCTTGTCCCTGGTCGGGTTCGCCCAGCTCACGGTCATGATCGTGAGCTCGTTCACCGGTGTGGTGCTGCAGTTCGAACCGGAACGGTGGTTGCCGAACCTGTGCCGCGATCTCACCCGCGTCTGGCTCGGGGTGCAGATCCCGCGCCCGTACCGGCCGAAACCGGCGCCGCCCGAGCGCCAACCGGACGGCTGGTACCGCGAGGGCGACCAGCTTTACAAGAAATCCGGCCTGCTCCGGTTCCGGCGCCGGACCGAATGGCTGCAACGGGACCCGGCCACCCACCGTGACCACCTGTGGGCCCTGCTGACCCCGGTGACCGCGGGCGTCGGGGCGGCGTTACCGGCCGGGTTGATCGCGCTCGGCGCGTTCCTGCCGATGTGGGCGACGATCCCGCTGGTCGCCGCCGGATTCGCGATCGGCCCGGCGATGCTGGCCGGCTACGCCCGCTGGACCGCCTGGCTGCTGCGGCCCGCCGACACGATCGGCCGGCCGTGGTGCTGGGTCAAGCTGCGGATCAAGGTCCTGGGCCAGCTGTCGTGGTCGTTCGGAATGTCGCTGACCGGCGTCTACTACGCGGTGCTGACCATCCTCGCGATCTACCCAGGCATCCTCGCGCTGCTCCCGCAGGCGACCCGGGAGACGCGGCGGCAGGTCAACCTCCGCCGCAAACAGATCGGCGAGTGGACGGGTGTTCGGATCGACGAGCCGTACCTGCCGTACCCGCCGCCGCCCACACCCCGCCCGGACGGCAAGTACCAGCTCGGCAGGCGGCTGTACGACTCGCCGAGGCACGTGATCCAGACGCGGACCATGTGCGCGGTGGTCAAGGACAAGGCCACCTGGCGGGACCTCGCGTGGCTGGTGCTCGACCCGGTCGTCGCGTTCGTGCTCGGCGCCGGGCCGGCCGTCCTCGCCGTGGCCGGGTTCGTCGTCTACTTCTGGTCGTGGGTCTGGTCCCGGCTCCCCGCCCTGCTCGTCCCCGATGTCGACCTGCGCGCCGGCTGGGCCTACCTGTCCGACCTGCCCGGGTTGGCGTGGGTGCCGAACTGGGCCACGCCGATCGTCGGGCTGGTCGTGTCGGTCGCGGTCCTTTCCCTCAGCCGGCCGTTGCTGAAGCTGTACGGACTGTGGGGCCGGCTGCTGCTCGCGCCGACCAAGTCCGCGACGCTGGCCCGGCGGGTGGCCCAGCTGACCGAGTCACGCACGGAGGCGACCGACGCGCAGGCCGCCGAGCTGCGTCGGATCGAACGTGACCTGCACGACGGCGCCCAGGCCAGGTGGGTCGCGATGGGGCTCAACCTCGGTGCCGTCGAGCAGTTGATCGACCAGGACCCGGACGCGGCCAAACGTTTGCTGGCCGACGCCCGGTCCGCGTCCGCGCAGGCCCTGGTCGAGTTGCGGCACCTGGTGCGTGGCATTCACCCGCCGGTGCTGGCCGAACGCGGGCTCGGCGACGCGATCCGCGCGATGGCCCTGGACAGCGCGTTGACCGTGCACGTGGCCGTGGACCTGCCCGGACAGGTGCCTCAGCCGATCGAGGCCGCGGTGTACTTCTCGGTCAACGAACTGCTGACCAACGTGGCCAAACACGCGCGGGCGCAGCGGACAAGCGTCGATATCCGGTACCACGAGAGCAGGCTGCGGGTGACAGTCGTGGACGACGGCCACGGCGGCGCCGACCCCGCCGAAGGCAGTGGGCTGCTGGGCGTTCGCAAACGACTCGCTACATTCGACGGCGAACTGACCTTGTCCAGCCCGTCGGGCGGGCCGACCGTCGTGACCATGGAGGTGCCGTGCGCGTTGTCCTCGCCGAAGACCTCGCCCTCCTCCGAGATGGCCTGACCCACCTGCTGACCGCGCACGGCTTCGAGGTCGTCGCCGCCGTGTCGAGCGGCCCCGAGCTGGTCAAGGCCCTGGACGAGCTGCGGCCGGACGTGGCGGTGGTGGATGTCCGGCTGCCGCCGACGTTCACCGACGAAGGCCTGCAGGCGGCACTGGACGCCCGCCGCAAGATCCCGGGCCTGCCGGTGCTGGTGCTGTCCCAGCACGTCGAGCAGCTCTACGCGCGGGAGTTGCTCGCCGACGGCGTCGGCGCGATCGGCTACCTGCTGAAAGACCGGGTGCTCAACTCCGACCAGTTCATCGACGCCGTCCGACGGGTCGCCTCCGGCGGCACCGCCATGGACCCGGAAGTGATCTCCAAACTGCTGGCCAGCAACGCCCGGCACGAGCCACTCGCCGCACTGAGCCCCCGCGAGCGCGACGTGCTGGAGCTGATGGCCGGCGGCCGGTCCAACGCGGCGATCGCGGCCCAGCTGTTCATCAGCGAGGGCGCGGTCGGCAAGCACACCGCGAGCATTTTCAGCAAGCTCCAACTGGCGCCCTCGGACGACACCAACCGCCGCGTGATGGCCGTCCTGGCGTACCTCAACAGCATGAACGCCTAACGATTGCTGCGTATCGATTGCACTCTCACAACCGATGGCGTTGGTCGTGGGCTATGACGGCCGCCTGGGTTCGGCGGCGGAGCCCCAACTTGCCCAGGACGCTGGAGACGTAGTTCTTCACCGTCTTCTCGGCCAGGTTGAGGCGCTGGGCGATCTGGCGGTTGGTCAGGCCTTCGCCGATCAGCCGCAACACCGCCTTCTCCCGGCGGGTCAGCTGGTGAAGTGGGTCGGGCGGGGTGTCCGGCTGGGTCAGCTTGCCACCGGCGCTGACGATCCGGATCGCGCTGGTCAGCTCGGATCCCGGCACGTGTTTGGGCACCACGCCGACGGCACCGGCGGCGAAGGCGGCGTGCGCGGTGTCGTTGTCGACGCAGTGGGTCAACATCAGGCAGCGGACCTCGGGGCAGCGCAGCTGCAGGTCACGGCACAGCTGGACGCCGTCGCCGTCGGGCAGGCCGACATCCAGGACCGCCACGTCCGGCAGCTGCTCGGGGACTTGGGCGAGTGCTTCGACGAACGTGCCCGCCTGGCCGACCACGAACATGTCCGACTCGTCGTCCAGGAGGGCGACCAGGCCACGGCGCATGATCTCGTGGTCGTCGACGACGAACACGCTGGTGGGACTGGGACTCACGGTGTACCGCGCAACGTGTTCAGGCACGTTGCGCGGTACACCCGCGCCCGGCGGAGCGACGCGGCCCTGCCCCGCGTCGCTCCGCCGCCGGTGTGATCAGCACCGGGGATCGGAGGCGGTAACACGCAGCGGCCTGCGGATGACCCAATTCTGTCGATCACAATAACCGGAAAAGAATTCGGTACGCGTCCTGGTCGCAACGTCTCCCACGCTACGTTTTTCGTTTGAGCGGGCCTGTCCTGACCCAGGTTCACTCGAATGGCGGAAGTTAGCTACCACCGTACCGCCGTTACAGTGAAACCACCGGTATGGCTTGAGATTCTCACCACATGGGACACGGGCCGAATGGCCCTCCCGCACCCGTGTCACACGGTAGAAGCTTCCCAACGAAACACAGCAGAAATATGTTCAAATAGCAACTACTCGACATCGAGACGGCCGCCTCCGGCTTGGCCGAGGCCGCCGATCGGGGGTGTGGTAATGCCGGTCACGGACGCACGAACGCGTACCGACGACTACTGGCAGGAGTGCATCAAGATCCGACCGCAGTTGGTCAGGATCGCCGCCCGGCGTTGTGCGGCACCGGTGGACCCCGACGACATCGTCGGTGAAGCCCTGGTCCGCGGGGCGGAGTTCGACGATCTGGACATGAGCCGCCTGGAAGCGTTCCTGGTCTCCACAGTCACCAGGCTGTGCGCGGACGAGGCGCGCCGCCGCACCGTGGCCACGAAGATGGCCAACCATCCCAGGCTGGTGCCGCCCTCGGCGCAGGATCCGGCCGAGTTCGCCTGTGACAAGGCCGAAGCCCGCTGGGTGGCGGCGAAGATCATGGCGCTGCCGCGCCGCGACCAGGAGTTGGTGGACATGGTCGCGGACGGCATGCCGCACAGCGAGATCGCGCGGGAACTGGGTACCACCACCCAAGGCGCCCATTCGGCGCTCTACCGGCTGCGCAAGCGGATCGGCGCGTATCGACCGATCGGCTGATGGCGGCATCCACCGGCATCGTGGCCGGTTCGACGATCCGCGCGGCCCTGGAATCCCGGACACTGCTTGGTCATGACGCTGGTCTGTGACGTGTCGTTCGATGTGGCCGGGGGTGCCGGCGACGGCCGGACCGACCCGAATCGTCCTGTGTGGACGGTAAGTGGCGCTTACTCTGTGATGCAATCGTTTGTGCAGTCGCCACCGGGCAGTCGAGGTGGGACGATCGCATCTCTGACGCCGCTGTTCGAGTGGGAGTAATGCTGCAGGTCACCGAGAAGTCCGAGGTAGGCGGACGGAGCGCCAAGTGGTGGTACGTGTTGGTGGCGTACGTCGCCTTGTCGTGTTCGGTGACGTGGGCGCTGGCGCAACCGTCCATCACGCCCCGGCTGCCCCTCACGTTGGGGTTGGCCGGGGTGACCGCTGTGTGGCTGTTGGCGTTCGGGCGGTGGTGGCCCTGTTGGCCGGACCGCCGGGTGTGGGCCGTCGTCGGATATGTCGTGCTGCTGGCGTTGTGCTGCGCGCTGGTCTGGTCCAGCCAGGCCTTCGTGGTGTTCGTGTGGATCGGCTACCCGTTCGCCTTCGCGATCTTCCCGGCCAGGTGGGTCGTCCTCGCCGTCACCGCGAACTCCATCGGCACGTTCGTGGCGCAGGGCAGGTCAGGTTCGGCACTCTCGGTGAGCGTCGCGCTCGGCCTGCCGGTGCTGATCGCCTGCTGGTACGCGGGGGTGGAGAGCGAGCGGCGCCGGAAGGCGATCGCCCAGCTGATCGAGATGAACAAGCGCTTGACCGCGGCCCTGGCGGAGAACGCGGGCCTGCACACCCAACTCATGGTGCAGGCACGTGAAGCGGGCATCCTGGACGAACGGCAGCGGATGGCCCGCGAGATCCACGACACCCTGGCCCAGGAACTGGCCGCGATGATCCGGCAACTGCAGGCCGCCGACCGGGTGCGTGACCAGCCGCAGCAGTGGGAACACCACATGGACCAGGTGCAGATGCTCGCCCGCCGCAGCCTGTCCGAGGCCCGCCGCTCGGTCCAGGCACTGCGGCCGGCCCCGCTGGAGCAGTCCCGGCTGCCCGACGCGATCGCGGACATGGCGACGGCCTGGAGCCGGACATCGGGTGTGCCGCTGACCGTCGACACCACGGGCACGTCCGTGCCGTTGATCACCGGGATCGAGGTGGCGTTGTTCCGGGTGGCGCAGGAGGCGCTGGCGAACGTCGCCAACCACGCCCGCGCGTCCCGGGTGGGGATCACCCTGTCATACCTGGACGATGTGGTGCTTTTGGACATTCGCGACGACGGCGTGGGATTCGACGCGCCTGAGTCGTCCGTGCCGACCGAGGACAGCGGCTACGGCCTGGGAACCATGCGGCAGCGACTGCTCGGCGTGGGTGGCACCCTGGAGATCGAGAGCGGGCCCGGCGAGGGCACCGCGATCGGGGCGAGCGTCCCGGCGATCCGCACTGTGCCGACGCCCGATCCCGCAGGCAAGTCTTCGGAAAGGTGAGAAAGACCGATGATCCGACTTCTCATTGTCGACGACCATCCGGTTGTCCGGGACGGGCTCCGGGTGGCGTTCACGGGTGAGCCGGACATCGTCGTCGTCGGCGAGGCCGGCAACGGCCTGGAGGCCGTCGAGCGCGTCCACACCCTCGGTGCGAACGTCGTGCTGATGGATCTGCGAATGCCCCGGATGGACGGCGTGAAGGCGATCAGAAGGCTCAAGGAGACCGCGCCGGACACCCGGATCCTGGTCCTGACGACCTTCGACACCGACAGCGACGTCCTCCCCGCCATCGAAGCCGGCGCGACCGGCTACCTCCTGAAAGACGCGCCGACCGACGAACTGATGCGCGCGGTCCGCGCGGCCCACAGGGGCCAGTCGGTGCTGTCACCGTCGGTCGCGAACCGGCTGGTCGGTGAGGTCCGAAAACCGCAGCGGGGCACACTGAGCCCCCGTGAACTGGAAGTCCTGAAACTGGTCGCCGAAGGAGCCACCAACCGGGAAGCCGCCGCGAAGCTGTTCATCAGCGAGGCGAGCATCAAGACCCACCTGTTGCACATCTACGCGAAACTCGACGTGCGAGACCGCGCCGCCGCCGTCGGCGAGGCCTACCGCAGAGGCCTGTTCACATAAACACCCCCTCGCGAGGAGCGGTCGGGTTGCTCGCTCGCGAGGGGGAATTCGCCCCGCGACGGCCCAGGGCCGGGCCGCCGCGGTTCGCTCGGCTAGCCGTGTCTCTAGCCGAACCCTCTGATCGCCCGGTCGACGGGCTGCATCGACGGGAAGGACGGGTGCTCCTGGTACCGACCGGTCGGCCGGGGCACCGCCTGCATGTTCGGGAACGAGGGGTGCTCCTGGTACCGGCCGTTGGGTGGCGGCACCGGGGGCATGTGCTGGAACGACGGGTGATCCTGCGGACGCGGCACCGGACGCATGTTCGGGAACGACGGGTGCTGGCCCGGCAGTGGCGGCGGCAACGGTGGGAGGGCGCCGCCGGCGTCCGCTCGACGTTGCCTTGCCGGCGGCGGCGCCGGCCTCATCGCCGCCGCCGGCGTGTCCGGCACCGGGATCTTCGGCACCGCCAAGTTGGACAACGACAGGTTGGGCGCGGACAGGATCGGGATCGACGCGGTGTCAGGCAGCCGGTGGTCGTCGCGGACCGGTGGCACCGGTGTGGTCATCTCCACGATCTCGGGGCGTGTCATGGGCATCGAGTTCATCGGCTGACGGGCGGGCGGCGGGCCCGCGGGTTTCGCGTGCCGCCCGGCCAGTGCCGGCGGGATACGGGACGGCACCGGTCCGTGTGCGGCCGGGGGTCGGGGCGTCGACAGGGATGCCATGGCCGGCACCATCGCCGAGCCCGGACGAGCACTCTGCCGGGGCCCGGAATCCGAACCTTGCCGGGGCCCGGAAGTCGCGAACTGGCGGGACGCCACACCGTTTCCGGGGGCGGCAGCCGGGCGTAAGCCGGACATCGTCCCGTTCCCGGACCGGTCAACCGGACGCATGCCCGTTGCCGTGCCGTTCCCGGACGCGGCAAGCGGACGTGAGCCGGCAGCTGTGCCGTTTCCGGACGCCGCAAGCGGACGCATACCGGTTGCCGTGCCGCTCCCAGACGACCCGACCGGACGCATGCCGGTTGCCGTGCCGTTCCCGGCGGCCGCGAGCGGACGTGGTCCGGTGGTCGAGTCCGACCGGGACCGAGCACCTGGGTAGGAACCGGTCGTCGAGCCCGACCGGGGACCGGCGACCGGATACATGCCGGCAGCCGTGCCCGACCTGGGGGCGGACTTGGTGTCCATGCCCGGTCGTGAGCCGGCCAGGGCCTGAGCCCGGATCGGGGTCTGCACCAGGGTCATCTCGGCGGCCGTGGGGGCGCCGGCCATGGCCGGGATCGGCACCGGCATCGACCGCTGGACGACCGGGGCGGTCGGGGTCGACTCGCGGACGGGCGGCGCCGGGGGGCGGGCCACTGCCTTCGCCGGGGCCGGGGCGACCGGGCGCTTGCGCGTCTCCTCGGGCGCGGGCAGCAGGTTGTGCAGCTCTTCGGTCCACTTGATCATCGCACGGGGGGTGTCCCAGCCGCAGACGCCGACCAGCTTTCCGTTGCGCACGTAGCCGGTTACGCCCGGCGTTCCGGGGACGCCGTCGGACAGGTGCACGGTGTCCGTGCCCAGTGACGGGACGCCGGCGATCTGCAGCCGCACGCCGTACTGGCCGGACCACACCCGGGGGATCGGCGTGAACGGCGTTGCCTTGTCCCGGCCGGCCAGGAGGTTCTCGGCGGCGTGCCGGCCCATCTCGACCGCGTTGATCCAGTGCTCGACGCGCCGTGGGGTCTCGTCGAACCGCAGGTTGGGCCACCGGCCACAGTCACCCGCGACGACGACGTCCTGGGCGCCGGCCGCGAACAGCGTCGACTCGCACAACACGCCGTCCTCCAGCACCAGGCCGGATCCGCGCAGCCACTCCACCGCGGGGACCGAGCCGATGGCCAGCACGACGGTGCCGGCGACCAGCAGTTGGCCGTCGGTGGTGTGCATGGCGATCGAGTCGTCCGCGGTCACCCAGTTCTGGATGTCCGTGCCCATCGCCATCCGCACGCGGTGTTTGCGGTGCAGTTTGTCCACTGCGGACGCGACGTCGTTGCCCAAGTTGCGCAGGGGAAACCTGGAGCGGCCGAGCATGGTCACGTCCCGGCCCATCTTGCGGGCGCTCGCGGCCACGTCACAGCCGATGTAACCGGTGCCGAGCACCACGATCGGCAGGTCGCTGTCGGAGATGGTGCGCTTGACCGCCATGGCCTCGTCCACAGTGCGCAGTGTGTGCACCCGTGGGCTGTGCCGGGGAACACCCTTGAGGTGCCTCGGTTCCACGCCGGTCGCGATGATCAGGCCGTCGTACTTGATCTCCTCGCCGCCGGGCAGGGAAACCACCTTGCGGAGGGTTTCCAGCCGTTCGGCGCGGGTACCCAGGCGCCAGCGGGCACCCGTGTCGACGTGCCGTTGCAGCGTCAGGTCGGCCGGGCGGTCGCTGCCCGCGAGCAGGTCCTTGGACACCAGCGGGCGGTGGTACGGCCAGCGCGGCTCGTCACCGATGATGACGATCTCGCCGTCGTAGTCCAGTTCCCGCAGACGTTCCGCCGCTCGCAGGCCGGCGACCCCCGCGCCGACGATGACGACGCGTTGCATTTCGGTCATCTAAACCCTGTCCACCCTGATGGCCTGCATGGGGCAGCAGCGCGCGGCTGCGGCCGCCTGCTCGACCTGGTCCTCGTCCGGTCTCTTGGTGTAGAACAACCGGCCGTCATGGCTGAGTTCGAAGAGTTCGGGTGCCTCCATCTGACAGATCGCGTACCGCTCACAGCGGTCGTTGTCCACTTTGAGCCGAAGCCGACGGCCTCTCATGCCTGCTCCTCCACGAGTCCGATCTGTACGAGCATCCGCGTGGGAACGAACCGCAGGACCGACAACGTAACGGCTGGGACGAAGAAAGTCAGCCCCGCCAGCCACAGGACGGACAGGTGCGTGTTCGCCATCGCACCGAGCACCGAGTGCGCCACCAGCAGGGGAAAGGCGACGTAGGCCGACCGATGCACCCATTGCCAGCGCCGGTAGGAGGTCCAGCGGTACATGCTCGCGGTGATCGCGATCGCGATCATCAGTTCGAGCCCGACGATCGCGATGGTGTAGCGGAACATCGGGTTGATCGGCACCGCGATGTCCGCGAACGAGAACGCGCCCTCGTTGAGGAACAGGAATCCCATCGCGTGCACGATGCCGAAGGCGATCGTCAAGGTCGCCAGCACCAGATGCATACTTCGGAAGGACTTGCGCTCGCCGAGCCGGCGTGCCCAGTTGGTCTTGGTCAGCACGCCCCAGCTGATGGTCAGGCACAGCATCGCGTACGAGACGCGGGCCGACACCGCGGCGACTCCTCTGAGCCCGCCGTCGGACGCGCCGCCAACGGCCAGAATGACGTCGTTCACCTGACATATTCCTTGTCTACGAACAACTTCGTGTTCCGGTGGCTGCCGCCGTCGCCACCGTCGTTCTCGGCGGCGGGCCGACGGCCGGCCCGGCGGCTGGCGCGCTTGCCGGCCGCGAGCCACAGCATGAACACCGTGATCGCCACCACGAGTGGCACCAGGGTCAGTGCCACCACCATGTCGATCCCGTTCGAATCGGACTTCAGCGACAGCGGCGTCGGGTTGTACAGCGCGGCGAAGTCAATCACCCCGGTGGCTTCCAACACTGTCATGTGCCGCAACACGACCGTGTTGGCTGTGTCGGCGAACTTGCGGACGTCCGGGTCGTGCGTGTCCGACCGAACCTGGGCGACCGCAGCGAAGATGATTCCGTGCGCGGCGCGTAGCCGCATCGCCCAAACGGAGTCGAAGTTCGAGCCGGATGCACTAGCCATCTCGGTCAGCCAGCTCTTCTGCGCGTCGGTCGGTTCGGCCGGCAGCGGCAGGTTGTAGGCGGCCGCGAGCTGCCGCACCGCGATGTCCAGCTGCGCGTGGTCGGTCATCATGATCCGGCCCGCTTCCTGCACCTTCTGGTTGGCGGACCGTTCCTGCGCCATCTGGCCGGCCGGGATCTCCCACAGGCCGGCCAGGCGCACTTTGACCAGGAAGTCGGCGTCGAGCGGGGTCAGCGGCGTCGCCGCCTGTGCGTTGGCCACTCCCGGCAGGGCGATGAGCAGCATGAACACCAGCGACGCGACGATTCGTTTCACGGCGTCCTTCCTGTCTTTCGGGTGCCCGCGGGGGACGGACAGCTGAGCGACGTTGCTGGAAAAGGCCGTGTTCGATCCACTGTGGAGGTTCGGGGTCGCCACAGTGGAGCGGGTGCTACCGGGTTCGGGGGCACCTGGTGCGCCTTCACTGGTGGATACGGAGGCGGGGGTACGGCGGTTCAAACAAAAATTCCACAACGATTTGGCAGTGGACAGGCAACGGCCGGTCCCGAGAGGATGTGTGCCGTGGGACGCCACAGCCATACCGCAAGAGCTCTTCTGGGTGACGAGCTCAGCCGCCACCGGCACACCGAAGAAGACCTCGCGACCGCGTTGTACCGCGATTTCGGCACCCCACTTATGGCCTTCGCGCTGAGGCTGACCGGCAACGACCGGCACTGGGCCGAGGACGTCGTCCAGGAGACCCTGATCCGCGCCTGGCGCAACGCCGAGAAGCTCGACCGCAGCCCGGAGATGCTCCGCGCCTGGTTATACACAGTGGCCAGACGGATCGTGATCGACGGCCGGCGCAGCCGGAAGGCCCGCCCGCAGGAGGTCGAGGAGCCGGACGCCAACTCCGTGGGTGTACCCGACGAATCCGACCGAACACTCAGCGCAATGGTTGTATACGACGCATTACGAGTGCTTTCCGACGAACAGCGTGAAGCCATAATGCAGACGTACCTTCGTGACCGCACGGTTAACGACGTCGCCGAGACACTGGGCGTTCCGCCAGGTACCGTCAAGTCGAGGCTGTACCACGCTGTCCGCGCACTGAGGCGCGCGCTGCGCGATCGGGGGTGAGGTCGGGAATGGCTCACGCGTCTGGGCACGTTGATATCGCCGCGTACGTTCTCGGCGCCCTCGACGAGCCGGACAACACGGCGTTCGAGCAGCACCTGCTCGACTGCCCGAGGTGCCAGATCGACCTGGTGGAGCTGCAGGACGTGCCCGACCTGCTGGACACCGTCAAACACGACGCCCCAGCCCTGCTCGTCCCGGTGCCCGGACCGCGCGTGCTGACCTCGTTGTTGGAAGAGGCCAGCAGGTCGCGGACGCAGCGCCGGCGCCGGAACTGGTTCGCCGCGGCCGCGGCGGCCGTGCTCATCGTGCTCGCTCCCCTGGTCGCGGTCCTGCTGACCAGGGGCGGCAACGCGGTGCCGGCCGCGTCCGGGCCGGTCAACGTGAAGATCGAGTCGGACACCGACCCGCCGGCCACCGCGAACACGGACCCGCACGTCCTGTCGGGTGTCGGCGGGCAGCTGGACGCGAGCGTCACCATGCTGGCCCAGGAGTGGGGCACGCAGATCGGCATCGAGCTGCGGGGCGCCATCGGCCCGCGGAACTGCGAGCTGGTCGCGATCTCCAAGAAGGGTGACGTCCGCACGGTGACCAGCTGGTCCACGCCGGCCGGTGGGCGCAGCGCCCCGCTGAAGCTGAGCGGCGGAGCGCCGTTCCAGCCGTCGGAGATCGCGCGGCTGGAGGTCAAGGATGACGACGGCAACATTCTGCTCTCGCTGCCTGCCTGACCAGTTAGCCTGGCTAACGTGCTGTTCTCCTCCGTCGACGACGTCGCCGCACGCCTTGCGGACGCGGGCTACCTGACGTCCACGGCCATCGCGACCACGGTGTTCCTCGCCGACCGGCTCGGCAAGCCGCTGCTGGTGGAAGGCCCGGCCGGGGTGGGCAAGACCGAGCTGGCCCGCGCGGTCGCCAGGGCCACCGACTCCCAGCTGGTCCGGCTGCAGTGTTACGAGGGCATCGACGAGGCCCGCGCGTTGTACGAGTGGAACCACGCCAAGCAGCTGCTGCGGATCACCGCGGGTCGGGACGAGGGCTGGGAAGAGGCCCGCGCGGACATCTTCACCGAGGAGTTCCTGCTCCCCCGGCCGTTGCTGAGCGCGATCCGCAGCCCCGACCCCACGGTGTTGCTGATCGACGAGACGGACAAGGCGGATGTCGAGGTGGAGGGCCTGCTGCTGGAGGTCCTCGGCGACTTCCAGGTGACCGTGCCCGAGCTGGGCACGATCACCGCGACCCGCAAGCCGTTCGTCCTGCTGACGTCGAACGCGACCCGTGAGCTGTCCGAGGCGTTGAAACGGCGGTGCCTGTTCCTCCATCTGGACTTCCCGGACGCGCAGCGCGAACTGGACATCGTGCGCCTGCAGGTGCCGGAGGTGGACGACGCGCTGGCGTTGTCGCTCGTCCGGGTCGTGGGCGCGTTGCGGGCATTGGAGCTGCGCAAGTCGCCGTCGATCGCGGAGACCATCGACTGGGCGCGGACGCTGTTGGCGCTGGGCGCGGATCACCTCGACTCGGACATCGTGAACACGACGTTGGGCGTGGTGCTGAAGTACGAGGCCGACAAGCGCCGGGCCACGGCCGAACTGAAACTCGACGAGGTCCTCGGATGAGCGTCCCCACCCGCCTCGTGGAGTTCGTGGAGGCGCTGCGGGACCATTCGATCCTTGCTGGACCGGGCGAGACCATCGACGCGGCGCGCGTGCTGGCCGTGCTCGGGATGGACGACCGTGAGCAGGTCCGGGAGGGTCTGGCCGCCGCCTTGTTACGCCGTTCGGGTCAACGGGTGGTGTTCGACCAGGTCTTCGACCTGTACTTCCCGTCGTCGATGGGGGGCGCGCCGGACGAGCCGCAGGACGTGGAGTCGTTGCGTTCGCAGCTGGTCGACGCGCTGGCCACCGGCTCGGCCGAACAGCAGCAAGCGCTTGCTCGGGCGGCTGTGGACGCCCTGGGGCAGTTCGGCCAGGGCGGCACGGGGTCGGGCTGGTCGGCGTACCAGACGTTGCAACGGCTGCGGCCGGAGACCCTGCTCGTCCGGATCCTGGCCGCGTTGCGGGCGGACGACCCAGGTTTCCTTGCCGACGTTCGGCGTAACGAGATCCGCCGGCAGATCGACGGGTTCCGCCGAATGGTCGAGTCCGAGGCACGCCGCCGGACCGCGGAGCTGCGCGGCCGCGAAACGGTGTCCCGCAACGCCGTGGCGCAGCCGTCCGACCGGGTCGACTTCCTGACCGCGGGCCGCGCCCAGCTCGCCGAGATGCGGCGCGCCATCTACCCGTTGTCCCGCAAGCTGGCCACCCGGCTCGCCGCCCGGCGCCGCCGGACCCGGCGCGGCGAGATCGACCTGCGCCGGACGCTGCGGCGCTCGATCGCCACCGGTGGCGTCCCGATCAAGCCCGCGTACCGGCACCGCCGGCCAGGCCGCCCGGAACTGGTGTTGCTGTGCGACATGTCCGGGTCGGTCGCCGGGTTCGCCAACTTCACGCTGTTGCTGACGCAGGCGTTGCGTGACCAGTTCTCGAAGGTCCGGGCGTTCGCGTTCGTGGAGACCACCGACGAGGTCACGCACCTGGTGAAGGCGGGCGCCGAGAACCCCGCCGGGCTGGCCACCCGGATCCACCGCGAGGCCAAGCTGACCAGGTGGGACGGGCACAGCGACTACACGCACAGCCTGCAGGTGTTCGCGGACGAGTGGCTGGACGCGGTCGGGCCGCGGACGTCGGTGCTGGTCCTCGGCGACGCCCGTAACAACGGCGGCGACCCGAACCTGGCCGCGCTCAGGCGGATCGTGGGAAATGCCCGCCGCGCATACTGGCTCAACCCCGAACCCGAGCGGCTCTGGTCCACCGGCGACTCCCTCGCGCACGAGTACGCGAAGGTCGTGGAGATGTACGAATGCCGGACCGTGCACCAACTGTCCGAGCTGATCACCCGTCTGCTGCCAATTTAGGGACACCATGACCATCTATCTCGCCCGGCACGGCCGGACCGACTACAACCGGGTCGGCCGGTTCCAGGGGCAGCTGGACGTGCCGCTGAACGAGACCGGCCGGGAACAGGCGAAGCGGCTGGCCGACCGGGTGGCCGACCTGGGGCTGGCGGCGTTGTGGGCGAGCCCGCTGGCTCGGGCCCGGGAGACGGCCGAGGCCGTGTCTGTCCACATCGGACTGCCGATCCAGTTCGACAACCGGTTGATGGAGACGGACACCGGCGTGTGGACCGACCGGTTGTACGAGGACATGAAGATCGAGGATCCGGACGCGTACCACGGGTTCGTGACCGCGGCGGAGGACTTCCGGTTCGAGGGCGGCGAGTCGTACGCCGACCAGGGCGACCGGGTGATGGCCGCCCTGGCGGAGATCGAGCGGGGCCCGAAGCCCGCGCTCGTGGTGTGCCACGGCATGGTGATGCGGCTCGCGGTGTCCCGGCGGACCGGGAAACCGTGGTCCATCGACGATCCGATCGACAACACCGACGTGCTTCAGCTGCCCTGACGGGGATCCGGCAGACGGCGGCTGTACACGCAGGAGATGATCGCGATCACCACCTGCACGCCCATCACCACCGCGAACGCGACGCGCATGCCCAGCACACCGGGCTCGCTCAGCCACAGGTAGAGCGTGCCGAGCGTGGCCACGCCGAGCGCGAGGGACGCCTGCTGGACGGTGACGAGCGAACCGCTGCCCACACCCGCGCTCGCCACGGGCACACGGGAGAGCACGACCCGGAACAGGGTGGTGACGAGCAGTCCCTGGCCGAAGCCGGCGATGGCCATCCCAGGCGCGAGTTCCCACGGCGTCACGTCCGGCCAGGCCGCCAGGATCGTGCCGATCATCGTGAGAATGCCGACCGTCTGGATGGCCGCGCCGATGGTGAGCACAGTGCGGCCGTACCTGGTGACAAGGCGGCTGGAGATCAGGGACGCGGCGAGGAAGGCGACCGCCATCGGGGTCAGCGCCAGGCCGGCGGTCGCCGGGCCGAGCCGTAGCCCGTTCTGCAGGGTGACCGCGGCGACGAACATGAACCCGCCGAACCCCATGAAGATCGGCGCGCCCATCGAGAGGCCCCTGCGCATGCTCGGCATCCGCATGACGGACGGCGGCAGCAGCGGAACCCGGCCGCCACGCTCGATTTTCCGCTCCACCACCACGAACGCGCCGAACGCGACCGGGCTGACCGCCAGCAGCACCCACATCCACGCCGGCCAGCCGGCGGTCCGCCCTTCCATCAGCGGCACCAGCAGGGCGAACATCCCGAGGCCGAACAGGACCGTGCCCGGCAGGTCCACCCCGGCCGGGTTGGTCGCCCGGGTCTCGGGGACGTTCCGCCGCGCCAGCACCAGCCCGATCAGGCCGATCGGCACGTTCACCAGGAAGATCGACCGCCAGCCGGTGCCGGCGATGTCCGCGGCCACCATCACCCCGCCGAGCAGCTGGCCGAGCACCATGCTGAGGCCGGCGTTCGCGCCGTACAGACCCAGCGCCTTGGACCTGGCCTCGCCGCTGGTCGCGGCCTGGATGGTGGACAGGACCTGCGGGAGCATCAGCGCCGCCGCTGCTCCTTGCGCCATCCGTGCGGCGACCAGCACCCCGGCGGTGGGGGCCAGGCCGCACGCCAACGAGGTGACGGTGAACGCGGCCATGCCGACCAGGAACAGCCGGCGACGGCCAAACATGTCGCCCAGCCGGCCACCGAGGACCAAGAACAAACAGTACGAGATGCCGTAGCCGGCGACGACCAGTTCGAGCGTGCTGTCGGACGCGTTCAGCGTGCGCTGGATGGTGGGCAGCGCGACGTTGACGATGAAGAAGTCGAGGGCCGAGAGGCCGGATCCGATCAGTACCGTGGCCAGCCCGGCCCCGCTGAGTCCCCCAGTGGACTCCGATGTCCTGGCGACCGCCGCTGTGGTTGGCGTGGTCAGTGCGTGAGTCATGGGTACTACGATGAGCCGCGATTTAAACTGGTACCAGAGTCTGGTTATCCGGGTATTGAGACTAACTGGTAACAGGACCGAAGGCGTGCGATCCTGGTGTCATGACCTCGACCGTGGAAGGCCGCCAGGAACTGGCCCACTTCCTGCGCAGTCGCCGGGAACGGATCACCCCGGAGCAGGTGGGCCTCGCCCCGCTCGGCCGCCGCCGCACCCCCGGCCTGCGCCGGGAGGAAGTGGCGCAGCTCGCAGGCGTGGGTGTGACCTGGTACACCTGGCTCGAACAGGGCCGGGACATCAAAGCGTCCGAGCAGGTCCTCGACGCGGTCGCCAGCACGCTCAAACTGGACCCGCACGAACGGGCGCACCTGTTCGTCCTCGCTGGCTCGGCCCAGCCGTTGAAGTCGAACGACTGCCACGCGGTTTCCCCGGCGCTGGAGATCATCATCAAGCAGTTGGAGCCGTTGCCGGCGTCGGTGTGCAACGGGCGGATGGACCTGCTCGCCCACAACCGGGTGTTCACCCTCCTGTTCGACCTGGACTCGATCCCGTTCGAGGAACGCAACACCATGCTGCAGCTGAGCACGAACCAGGGCTGGCGGGACCGGCTGCCGGACTGGGAGGACGGCCTACGCCGGATGGTCGCGCAGTTCCGGGTCGCGATGGCCGGCCACCTCACCGACTCGAGGTGGAAGTCGCTGGTCCGCCGGTTGCAGGTGGAGTCGCCCGAGTTCAAGGAGATCTGGGACCGGCACGACATCCTGCCGATCGAGAACAAGACCAAGCGGTTCGAACACCCCGGGTACGGCCGGATGGCGTTCACCCACACCAGCCTCTGGTTCGGGCCACGCCGGGAGACCCGGCTGGTCACGTACACCCCGGAGGACGACGAGACCTGGACGAAGATCCGGGCCATGCTCGACGACACGGCCGAGAGCACAATGGTCAGATGATCGACCCCCGCCGGCTCCGCGTCCTGCGTGCCCTGGCAGACCACGGCACCGTGACGGCCGCCGGCGAGGCGCTGCACCTGACCCCGTCCGCGGTGTCCCAACAGCTCGCCGCTCTGGAGTCGGAGACCGGCCAGTCCCTGCTGCTTCGCCGAGGCCGCCGGGTGTCCTTGACGGCCGCGGGCGAGTTGCTCGTGGAGCACGCCAACGCCGTGGCCGCGGAGTTGGAACGGGCCCAGGCCACGCTCGCGTCGTTCGCCTCGGGCGCGATGGGCCGGGTGTCACTGGCGTCGTTCGCGTCGGCGATCACCCAGGTGGTGGCGCCGGCAATCCGTGACCTGCGGCAGCACGCGCCGGACATCACCGTGCTGGTGCGGGACGCCGAAGGACACGCGTCCCTGCCGTTGCTGCTGGACGGCGAGATCGACATCGCGATCACCGAGGAGCACCGCCGTGCGCCTCGCGTCGACGACCAACGCCTGTCCCGCGTTCCGCTCTACACCGAGCCGTTCGACCTGGTCCTGCCGGAAACCCACGCGCTGGCCGAACAGGACACGGTCCGGCTGAGCGACCTCGCCGACGACGACTGGATCGCGCCACTACCCGGCAACCCGTGCCGGGACGCGATCCAAGGCAAGATCATCCACACCTCGGACGACTTCCGCGCGATCATCGCCCTGGTCGCGGCCGGCGCGGGCGTGGCTTTGGTGCCACGCAACGCATTGGTGCACATGCCGGGCGCGATCGCCGTGCCGGTCCGCGGAGTTCCACCGCAGCGCAAGGTTTTCGCCGCCGTCCGCCGGGGCAGCGAGGACCACCCGCTGATCAAGACCGTGCTTGAGGCTTTGCAGACCCAGATTCCGTAGCTTGCAGGTCGGCGTACGGCTTGACGGTCATCGAGTCGTGCATCCGCGTGGTGCCGCTGGTCAGCTTGGAGACCAGGCGGCTGACGCCGACCGGCAACGCCGTGATCAGCCTGGCCGCCTGGAGCAGGGTCCACACGCCGGCGGCGGAGCCGGGGATCAGCCCTTTGGCCGCTTTTCGGGCGAATTCGCGGCTCTGCCGCACGAGGTCGGCCATTTCCCTTTCGTACGCGGGGAAAGCGACCGTGTGGTCGCCCTGTGCCGCGGCCAGTTCGCCGGCGAGTACGTACGCGCCGATCACGGCCAGGCTGGTGCTGCCGCCGACCGCGGGCCCAGGGCAGTAGCCGGCGTCACCGACGAGCGTCACCCGGCCCCTGGACCAGGTGTCCATCCGCAGCTGGGTGATCGAGTCGAAGTAGAACGCCGGTGTACTGTCCAGTTCGGACAGCCAGGCGTCCACCTCATGGTGCATCCCTTGGTACGTCTCACGAAGGAACTGCTTCTGCCACTCGACGTCCCGGTGGTGGTACCGCATCGGCCGGCCGCGGAGCAGGAAGACCAGTCGCCCGTCCGGCATCGCGGCGGTCGAGTACACGCCCGTCATCCGCCCGGCCGTCATCCGCATCTTGTACTCGCCTGACACGCATATGTCCTTCGGCACGGTCGCCACGGCCAGGTACGCGCCGATGAAACTGCTGTGCGCCGACTCTTCGCCGAAGACCAGGCTCCGCACGTTGGAGTGCAAGCCGTCCGCGCCGACCACGATGTCGAACTGCCGGCGCGGTCCGTTCTCGAAGGTCACGGCACCGTCGTCGATGCTTGTGATGGAGTCGCCGAACAGGTACTCGACGTCGTCCCGGGTGGCGTCGTAGTAGATCTCGCTGAGGTCGTCGCGCAGGATCTCCACGTGCCGGTCGGACGTGGCCGCGAACAACTTGCCGAAGTCCGCGCGCACCGGCCGGTCGCTGCCCTCGCGGTACAACATGGCATGGTCGACGTGCGTGGCCGCCCGTTCGATCGTCGCCACCACGCCCATTCGTTCCGAGATTTCCATCGCGGGCCGGAACAGGTCGACGGCGTGCCCGCCCGTCTTGCGCAGCACGGGTGACCGTTCCACCACGGTGACCTCGAAGCCGTACTTCGTGAGCCAGTACGCCAGCACGGGACCCGAGATGCTGGCGCCGGAGATCAGAACTCGCATGACCACTCCCTCTCTTACTTACCGGTAGGTCAACCGTACATGAGTTTTGACCTACCGGTAAGTCAGCTAGACTGGGAGGCATGGCGGGCACGAAGGAACGCATCCTGGCGGCGGCGCGTGAGCTGTTCGCGCAGCAGGGCGTCCAGAAGACCAGCATGCGCGACATCTCCGAGCGGCTGGGCATCACCAAACCCGCGCTCTACTACCACTTCACGTCCCGCGAGGACCTGGTCCGCAGCATCGTCCAGCCGCTGATCGAAGGCGGACTGGACCTGGTGGCGCGCTACGAGAACGCGCCCCGCATCGAGCCCCGCGAACTGCTGGAAGCGTACTTCGACTACCACTACGCGCACCGGGACGACCTGCTGCTGCTGTTCAACGAGCTGGCCACGCTGGCCGAACTCGGGCTCGTCGAACTCGTCCTGGGCTGGCGGACCAGGCTGATGGGCCTGCTGGTCGGCCCGGAACCCACCCTGACGGAGGCGACCGGAGCCGTGGTCGCGCTCGGCGGCCTGCAGGACTGCACTATCCAGTTCCGCGACATCCCGGCCGACGAGCTGCGCGACCCGGCCGTGAACGCCGCCATGGCGGCGCTGGGCCTTTAGTCCCCGAGTTTGGCGCGGGCCGCCACGAAGGCGTCCACCGCGCGGTTCACGTCGTCGGTGGAGTGCGCCGCCGACATCTGGGTACGGATCCGCGCCTTGCCGTGCGGGACGACCGGATACGAGAAGCCGATCACGTAGATCCCCTGCTCCAGCAGAAGGTCCGCGAGCCGGCTGGCCCTGGCCGCGTCGCCGATCATCACCGGGATGATCGGGTGGTCGCCCGGCAGCAGGTCGAAGCCTTCCTCGGTCATCCGGGTGCGGAACAGCTTCGTGTTGTCCCGCAGCTGTTCCAGCAGTTCGCCGGAGGAGCTGAGCAGGTCGAGCGCGGCCAGGGCGGCGGTCGTGATCGACGGCGCCAGCGAGTTCGAGAACAGGTACGGCCGGGAGCGCTGGCGGAGCATCGCCACGATCTCCGCCCGGCCGGAGACGTACCCGCCGGACGCGCCGCCGAGGGCTTTGCCCATGGTGCCGGTCACGACGTCGATCCGGTCGGTCACGCCGAACAGCTCAGGGGTGCCGCGGCCGGTCGGGCCAGTGAAGCCGACCGCGTGTGAGTCGTCCACCATGACCAGGGCCTCGTATCGGTCCGCCAGGTCGCAGATCTGGTCGAGCGGCGCCAGGTAGCCGTCCATGGAGAAGACGCCGTCGGTCGCGATCAGCCGGTGGCGGGCGTCGGCGGCGTCCTTGAGCTGGCGCTCCAGGTCGTCCATGTCCCGATTCTTGTACCGGTACCGCTTGGCCTTGCACAGCCGGACGCCGTCGATGATCGAGGCGTGGTTCAGCTCGTCGGAGATGACCGCGTCCTGGTCGGTCAGCAGGGTCTCGAACAGGCCGCCGTTGGCGTCGAAGCAGGAGCTGTACAGGATCGTGTCGTCGGTGCCGAGGAACTCGGAAAGCTTGGCCTCCAGCTGCTTGTGCACCTCCTGGGTGCCGCAGATGAACCGGACCGAGGCCATCCCGAAGCCCCACTTGTCCAGCCCCTCGTGGGCGGCCGCGACCAGGGTGGGGTGGTCGGCCAGGCCGAGGTAGTTGTTGGCGCAGAAGTTCAGCACCTCGTCGCCCCCGCCGACCCGGACGGCCGCGTTCTGCGGCGTGCCGATCACCCGCTCCGCTTTGTACAGGCCGGCTTCCTTGATCTCCGCCAGCCCGGCTCGCAGGTGGTCGCGCATCGCGCCGTACATCAGCTCTCCGTCCAGTCCAGAATGATCTTGCCACAGCGTCCGTCCCGCGCCGTGGCGAACGCCTGCTCGAAGTCCTTCGCGGGGTAACGGTGGGTGATCACCGGCGTGAGGTCCAGTCCGGCCTGCAGCAGCACGGACATCGAGTACCACGACTCGAACATCTCCCGGCCGTAGATCCCCTTGATGTGCAACATCTTCAGCACGACCGAGCTCCAGTCGATCGGGAACTCGGCGGCCGGCAGGCCCAGCATGGCGATCCGGCCGCCGTGCGCCATGTTCGCGATCATGTCCCGCACCGCCGACGGCTGGCCGGACATCTCCATGCCCACGTCGAACCCCTCGGACATGCCGAGGATGTCCTGCGCGTCGGCGACCGTCGAGCTCGCGACGTTCAGCGCCAGGTCCACGCCGACCTTGCGGGCCAGCTCCAGCCGGTGCTCGCTGACGTCGGTGATCACCACGTTGCGCGCGCCCGCGTGCCGGGCGACCGCCGCGGCCATGATGCCGATCGGCCCCGCACCCGTGATGAGCACGTCCTCGCCGATGACCGGGAACGACAGTGCGGTGTGCACGGCGTTGCCGAACGGGTCGAAGATCGCGGCCACGTCCAGGTCGACGGCCTTGCGATGGATCCACGCGTTCTGCTCGGGCAGCACCGCGTACTCGGCGAACGCGCCGTTGCTGTGCACCCCCAGGCCACGGGTGTTCGCGCACAGGTGACGGCGGCCCGCCTTGCAGTTCCGGCACTTGCCGCAGACCAGGTGGCCTTCGCCGGAGACGACGTCCCCGACGTGCACCCCGGTGACCGCGGCACCGACCGACACCACTTCGCCGACGAATTCGTGCCCGACCACCAGCGGGGTTTTGATGGTCTTGGCAGCCCAGTCGTCCCAGGCGTCGATGTGCAGGTCGGTGCCGCAGATCCCGGTGCGCAGCACGCGCACCACGACATCACCCGGTCCCGGTGTCGGGTCGGGTACGTCGGTGAGCTCCAGCCCCGGGCCCTCGACCAGTTTGACGAGTGCCTTCATGCCGGAAGTGTGCGGGAGGCCGCGGTGCCGGGTCCATCAGTACTTTCTAAAACCCCTTGTAAGCCCAGCTCCACAGCCCCCCACACTTGGACTTATCCAGCGCAGCAGATGTGTTCCGACCACTCCGGCACATGCCACCAGTGCTGCTTGGCCGCGGTGGGCGTGGCCGGCAGGACCTCGTTGGTGACCGTCCTGGCCGTCGGGGTCTGGAACGGGGCCATCAGCTCGTCGACGGTTCGGAGCACGCCGCCGACCATGACCTTCCGGACCGCCGCCGCGGCTTTGATGTCCTGCAGCGGGTTGCCGCTGACCAGGGACAGGTCCGCGTGGGCGCCCGGTTTGATCGCGCCGATCCGGTCCTGCAGGCCCAGCCAGCGGGCCGGGTTGTGGGTCGCGGTGGTGAGCGCCTCGTGCGGCGTGAACCCGAACTTCACCATGGCCCGGAGGTTCTGGTGGGTGGACACGGCCACGTTGTCGAGCGGTGAGTCGGTGCCCGTCACCACGAACCCACCCGCTCGGTGGATCCGCAGCAACATGTCCACGTCGCCGGCGAGGTTCGTGCGCACGTACGCGTTCTCCGGCAGGCCGGCGCCGTTCGCCTGGCCGACCAACAGGTCGTACTCCCACTTCGGGAACAGGGTCCTCGTGCGCACGTCGTCCACAAGGGACTTGTCTTCGGCGTACATCCACTTGGACGTGAACAGGGTCGGTGTCACGGACATCCCCGACCGGGTGAACAACGTGACCACGTCCTGGTAGGCCCGGCGGATCCGGCTCACGGTGTGCGAGTACCCGAGGCGGTTCGTCGCGCCCGTGTGTTCCATCGCGTCCATGCCGATGTTCGCCGCCGGGTACAGGTAGTGCGACGAGAGCGGCATGCCCGCCGCGTGCGCGGCCTGCACGACCTTCTGCTGGTAGGCGACAGGCAGCCGGACGTACGTTTTGATGAAGTCGTACTCCAGCTCGGCCGCCCGGGACAGCTCCAAGTTCATCTGCTCGGGCGACAGGGTCGGACGCATGAAGTTGTAGTAGACGCGCGAGCCGTCGATGGCCTCACCCGTGCCGAAGTACCGTGGCCCGACCCGCCTGCCGGATTCGAGCGCCTCCCGGGTCTCCAGCATCTGGTAGACCGGGTCGCCCGGGGACCTGGTCGTGGTGACGCCGTACGACAGCCACAGCCGGCCCTGCCGGTCGCCCCACTGACGGCCGCGCAGGTGCCAGTGGTTGTGGATGTCGATCAGGCCGGGCATGGCCGTCAGGTCACTGGCGTCCACACCGGACACGTCCTGGCGGGCGCAGACGTCGGCGATCTTGCCGTCCTCGACGACGATGGAGACGTTCTGCCTGAGGTCTTTGGCAGTGCCGTCCCAGTACGCGCCCGCGTGCACGACTGTCCTTTGTGGTGGGCGAGGCCGGGCCCAGCTGAAGTCGAGCCGGATCGTCCTCGGAGCGCCGCCAGCGATCCGCTGCGCCTTGAGACGCCCTTTGGACAGGTACACGAGAGTGTCGTTGCCTTGCCAGGCAAGGGAGTCCGTAACCTCGGTGGTGACCTGCCGCGGGTCGCCGACGAGCTTGCCGGTCGCGTCCACCGGGGCGATCCAGGCGACGCTCTCCACCGTGAACGCCAGGTACTTCCCGTCGGGTGACCACAGTGGACCGTCGTCGCCGCGGGTCGCCAACGAGCGGAACGGCATGGGTTCGGCGTACTGTAACGTGTTCGTCCTGAGGTTGACGGTCAGGATCTGGCTCGTGCCTTCGCGGTACCGCTTGGAGAACGGCTTGACCGCGGCCAGGGCGACGACCGTGCCGTCCGGGGACCAGGTCGGCCGGCCGGGCATGAACAGCGCCGGCGTGATCTGCTGGACCTTGCCGGTGGCGACGTCGAGCACCCAGCCGGCGCCGTCCTGGTCGTTGTACGCGACCCGGCTGCCGTCCGGGGACCACCTCGGCGCGGTCTGCGCGCCGGGCAGCTCGGTGAGCACGGAGTCCTTGCCGGTGGCGAGATCCCGGATCCAGAGGTCCGCGGTGCCGTGCCGGTCGCTGGCGTACAGCAGTTTGGTGCCGTCCGGGGAGAAGTCCGGGTCCGAGTTGAAGTAGCCGTCGTCGACGAGTTTCGTCGGCGTCCCACCGGCCGCGGCGACGACGTAGATCGCGTTCAGGGCACGGAAGGCGATCTGCTTGCCGTCCTTGGACACGACCGGGCTGGCGATGCCCTTGACGGGTTTGGGCGCCAGTGAGTCGATATCCCGGACGCGCCGATGGTAGTGGCGTTGCGCGGTGTTCACCGTCGCGGTGAACGGAATGTCCTTGACCGCGCCGTTCGGGTCCCGCAGCCGGATCCGGCCGTCCGCGGTGTAGAGGACCGAGTCCTGTGCCCAGTTCGCGGCGAAACCGAAGACGTCCTCTCCTTTGGTGAGCTGCTTGTCGCCGAGCATCAGGTCCGCGTCCGCGCCGCGCAACCGCATGTAGCTGGGCGTGTCGTTGGGGCCGAACGCCGGTCCGTAGAACTTGTCGGTGCCGGTCGCGGTGACGAGCCGTTGCCGGGCACCGGTGGCCACGGTGACGACGTCGATCGCGGTGTCGTTGACCGAGAAGATGATCCGCGTGCCGTCCCTGGACCACCGCGGCGAGCCCTCTTCGTCCACAGTGGACGCGGCAACGGTGATCGCGCCGGACGCGACGTCCAGCAGCCAGACCCCGTAGCTGCCGTCCCGGTCGCTGCTGACCGCGATCTTCGTGCCGTCCGGGGAGAAGACGGGTTCTCGGTGGTCGTACTGGCCGCTGGTGAGCTTGCGTGGCGTACCGCCCGCGGCGTCGATGACGTACACGTGGAAGTTGCCGTCGCGGTACGACTGGAACGTGATCTGCCGTCCGTCCGGCGACCAGGACGGCAACGTGGCGTCCTGGAGGTCGTCGGTGAGTTTCCGGGCCCGGCCGCCGGCCGCCGGCACCACCCAGATCCCGGTGACCAGGTCCACCGCCAACCACCTGCCGTCCGGGGACAGCGCGGCGGACATGTTGGTGCCCTCATGAAGATCAACGCCTTGAAGATCGGCGCTGTCCGGGTCGGCCTGCGCCGTCCCCACCCCGGCAACGCTCAGACCTGCGGCGACAGCGCCGCTGCGCAGGAGAAGTTCACGCCGTGAAAGACCTTGCGGTGACATAGTTACCTCCCAGGCCCTCACTATGCCCGTCCCAAGATCAGCCGTCCACAAGTAGGCTCTTTCGCGCCACTGGGAGGTGTGGGCATGCAGTACCAGCGCGACCTGCTGAGCCACGTTCACGAGGTCTGCCGCCTGCACTGGCGGCGCCGCGGCCACCCGGACGTGGAGATCAAGGAGGAGGAGTCACACGGCTTCGCCTACCTGCTCGTTTCGTACAACAGCGGCCCATGGCGCAAGCAGGAGGTGGTCGGCGTCCGCGATGGCCACGTGGACAACGCGGTGTTGCGCGATTTCCAACTGCTCACCGACGGCAAGCCGGCGGAGTTCGTGTTCCGCGGCCACGCCTCGCCAGCGACCTTCCAGTTCGCCAGGGACAACGGCATCTGGCTGCGGTCCATCGCCGACTACCAAGCGGCACTGTGGGACGCAACGCCCTATCTTCGCGCTCAGAACGACCTGCTCAGGCGCGACCCCGAGTACCCGTTGTCGCTTTACGTCGACAAGAGCTGGACACCGCTCGGTGACCCGAACCCGGCCGAGAGCACCGCCCTGCCACAGATCCTTGAGTGGCTGACCGCGGACGGGCCCCGGTTCATCCTCGTCCTCGGCGACTTCGGCACCGGGAAGACGTTCCTGCTGCGGGCCGTCGCGGACGCGCTGGCCGACAGCGAGTACCTGGTTCCCGTCCTGGTCACCATGCGTGACCTGGAGAAGGGGCGGACCCTGGATGAGCTGCTGGCCCAGCACATGGCTCGTTCGCGCGAAGATCTCTTCTCCCCCAGCGCGTTCCGTTACCTGCTCAGAGAGGGTCGGATAGCCCTTCTGTTCGACGGTTTCGACGAGCTGGCGTTGCGGACCAGCTACGAACGCGTCCCCCAACACTTCGCCACCCTCCGCGAAGCCGCCGGCGGCTCGGCGAAGGTCGTGGTGACCAGCCGCCACCAGTACTTCGCCACGGACCAAGCCGTGCGCAACGCCCTGGGCGACGAAGTCCATCGCATGTCGGGCTCCCGGATCATCCGCCTGTTGCCCCTCCGATCGGCGCAACGCCGGGAACTGGTCGCGAGGACCTTCGACGACGACCCGGCCACCGAAGGGTTCATGGACGCCATGCGGCAGGTCCCCAACCTGCTGGACCTCGCGACGAACCCGCGAATGCTGGCCTTCATGATCGACTGGTACCGCCACGGCTTACTGACCAGGTCCGACCTCGTCCAGTCCGCCGGCCAGCCGATGACCGCGGGCAAGTTGTACGAGTTGCTGCTCACCAACTGGCTGTCGCACGAGGTCAGGCGGCAGGCCGTGGTCGGCGGGTTGGTTCCGCTGTCGACAGGCCAGCGGATGGATGCCTTGCGCGAGACCGCGATCCGCATGTGGCGAAGTGGCCAGAGCAAACTGAGCCTGACCGACCTGGGTGAGATCCCGGACCAGATCCACGATCTGGCGCGGCTTGAGCTACGTCCTGGGGAGGCGGTGCAGACGGTCGCTTCAGCCACGGTCCTCGTCCGGGATGAGAGCGGCGACTTCTCGTTCATCCACCAGTCGGTGATGGAGTGGTTCGTGGCCGACGCCGCCCGCGATGCACTGGCCGACGGATCTGTCGACACGCTGTTGGCGACCACGGACATGAGCGGTCTCATGGTCGACTTCTGGTGCGACCTTTCGGGCTCGGCTGACGTGATCGCCTGGGCACGTGACATCATCGCCCGTACCCACCCCCCTGGCCCAGCGGCCAAAGCGAACGCCGCCTTGGTGTTACAGCGCAGGCACGCGCGCTCCGAGGCGATGAACCTCACGGGCCACGACCTGCGTGGCCGCGACCTGTCCGCTCAGGAGTTCATCCGCGCGGACCTGCGGGGTGCTGATCTGTCTGGCGCCGTCCTGCCGAAGAACGCGTGGCGGGCGAACCTGGCCGACTCCAGGCTGGTGAGTGCCCGGATGATCGATTCGAATCTCACCGGCGCCATCTTGACCTCGGCCAACCTGACCGCGGCCGACCTGACCGGCGCGCGCCTGGTCGGCGCGGACCTGACCAATGCCAATCTGACCGGCACTCGGTTGCGGCGAGCTGTTCTTGTCGGCGCGAAGGTCCACCCGACGCAACTGGCAAGCGCGCATACGAGCGGCGCAGCCCTGCCCGAAACTCACCTTGTGCCGCAGTTCTTTGGGGCGTCCACCGTTACCGCACTCGCCGGCCTGGCCGGTGGTCTGCTGGTCTCCGGCCATGAGGACGGCACGGTCAGGGTCCACGACGTCTCGACAAGCAGGACACTGCGGATCATCACCGCGCACGACGGACGGGTCACGGCACTGGCCACGACCCGCAACGGCTGGATCGCGTCGGGTGGTGATCGCCGCGTCCGACTGTGGGACAGCACGACCGGCGACAAAGTCGCACAGTTCCCCGCTCAGCTGAACGATATCGTCGGGATCGCCGTCGAGCCCGACGGTGAATGGGTGGCCTGCGTCGACGGCGCCCGGATCCACGTGTGGTTGTCCGCCGGAGACTCCAGGTGGACGCTTGAGACGAGTGGCACGGTGTACGCGCTGGCCGCCCACCCCGACGATGGCTCGCTGTTCTCAGCCGGCTCGTCAGTGCGGCAATGGAAAGGCCGCAACCCTGTCGGAACCTGGCAGGTGCCGGACGGCGTCGGCCGGATCACCGGGCTCTTGGTGGGATCCGGTCCGGGTCACCTCTGGCTGTACGGCACACGCGGCGTCGTGCAGGTCTCCGACACCGCGACGGAATGGTCGAAGGCCGGCGAGTTCAGCTCGGTCGTGGGCAGCGCCAACAGTCCATGGCTCGCCCTGATCGGAAAGGACACGATCACACTCCACTCCCGGAAAACCCGTCAGGAGACGACGATCGACACCCGGCAGACCACGCCGCTCTGCGCCATCGATCCGGACGGGCGCTGGCTGGCCACCGAGTACGCCGGTCGCCTCATGCCGATGTGGCGAACCTCGGACGGGCAGCAGTTCGGCACGATCGACACCGGACGGAGTGTTGTCACGTCACTGACGGCCAGACCGGGCGACGAGTTCAGCCTGGTTCTGGGCAAAGCCGACGGTGGCGGCACATGGGACCTGGCCACGGGAGACCTGGTGCCGACCACCGGTGTCGACGCCACAAGCGTCACGATCGACCAGACAGTCGGTCGACTGGCGCTTGGCCGACCGGACGGGACCCTCATCATCGATGGTTCCCCGGTATATTCGCCGAGTTACCACGCGGTGATGGACCTCGCGTTCGAGCCGACCGGCCAGTGGCTCGCCGCGGCGACCACGGGGGCTGTCGTCATGGTCAACACGAAATCCGGCCGAATCGTGAAGTACGGTACGGACAGGTCGGGATTCCGGGCACTCGCCTTCGATTTCGCGGGGCGATGGCTCGCTTCCGTGGGCACCCTGGGCGAGATCCAACTTTGGGACGCGCAGCCGCGGAACCTCAACCCGAGTGGACACCGGCTCACGTTTCCCGCGGGGTGCAAGGCGACAGCGGTGACCGCGCTCCCCCACCGGGACTGGCTCGTCACCGGTGGCCGGGGACAGGTGCAGGCGTGGCACCCCCACACCGCGGAATGCGTCGCCACCTATGAGTTCCCGGGTAGCCACGTGACCGCCTTCGCGGTGAGCCCGGACAGCCGTTGGTTCGGTGCGGGTGACCGTCTGGGCAACATCCGAGTCTGGGACGTGGACACCCAAGAGATCCGTTACACCATCCGGGCCCACGCGGACTGGATCGCGGCCATGTTCGTCGATCCGGTGCACGGCCGGTGGTTCGCCTCGGCCGGCTACGACGGCGCGGTACACCTTTGGGACTCCGCCACGGGCACTCCACGCGCGACGGTACTGGCCGTCAATGACGGGTGGGCAGTCCTCCTGCCAGACGGGCGCTACAAGGTTTCCGGGAACCCACGTGAGGTCTGGTGGGTGTCCGGGCTGTGCAGGTTCGACGTGTCCGATTTGGACGACCTGGCCCCGTACCTGCCTTACATGCGCCGGATTCCGGAGGGTGAACCGGTTGACCTCCTCGGTTGAACCCATGTGGGACGAGTTCTCCACGCCGGTCAAGACGGCACTGCGGTGGGCGTGGGCGAGCGCGCAGGCCCGGTCCGGTGATCGGGTCGACTCGATCGACCTGCTCATCGGAATCATGCTTGCCGACCTGACGTCCAGTCCCGCGACCGTCCTTCTTGACCATTTCGGGATTCCACCGGGCGAGGTGGTGGCGCGGCCGGACTACGCTCCGCCGACCGCGAAGGCGTTGCTCGCTGGATGGGAGTCGCTGGGGATGCCCGAGGTCGACGTGGACGTCGACCGGATCCTCCGCGGGACCTTCGTGGCGGACGGGGAACTGTGGTCACTTCGTTTCCTGTTCCTGTGCCTGTTGGAAGAACGCACCATGGCGTCGTCGGCGATCAACGCCGCGCTGTCCTTCCGGGGGTTCGACTTCACGAGGATCGTGGGTGCCTTCCGCGCTTACGTGTCCGGCCGGGATCCGCTCAGAACGTTCCTGGAGGAACGCTTTCCTTACCAGGCAGCGAGTGTGGCTCTGCCGGGCTATCTCACCGACCAGCCGGACCGGCAGCTGGACCTGATCGGAATCGGCCCCGAGGTCAACGCTTTCGCTCATCTGATGGCTTCCCGACGGCTGGTGCCGCCCCTCGCGATGGGCCTGTTCGGCGAGTGGGGCGCGGGCAAGAGCTACTTCCTGCGTTGCCTGCGGAGCCGGATCGCGCAGATCTCGGACGCCAGGCTGCCCGCCTTCCACCAGGCCGTCGTGCAGGTGGAGTTCAACGCGTGGCAGTACGTCGACGGGGACCTGTGGGCCAGCCTCGTCGAGCACCTGTTCCGCAACCTCCGGCGGTCCAGTGGGGAGTCGGACGACCTGATCGCGCAACGCCAGCGGTTCTGGGTCCAGCAGGTGCAACAGGCCGGTGAGGCACACCAGCAGGCCCAGAGCGAACGCCGGCAGCTGGAGCAGGCCCAGCAGAGCGCAGCCGACGCCGTCGAAGCGCGCAAACAGGACCTGGCCAAGGCCGAAACCCGGCTCGCGGAGGCCCGCAAGCCGGACGCGAGTGCCGCGCTCAAGCAGGCGGTGCGGGAGGCCGCGAAAACCGCCGGCGTCGGCGAGGTCGTCGACAACGCCACCCGGTTGGCCGCCGAACTCGACCAGACCAGAGCCGACCTGCGCAGCCTGCTGACTCCCCTGCGCGACCCGAAGTACCTCCGATGGGTGGTCGCCGCATTGGTGGCCGCACCGCTGATCGGGTACCTCGCGCAACTCGTCGACCTGTCGGCCGCGGTGTCCACTGTGTCCTGGCTGCTGGGGACGGCCGCGGTCTACGCAGGCAAGGCCGGGCAGTTCCTCCGGGACGCGAGCAGGCGTATCGCTGACGCGCGGGCCAAGCTCGCCGAGGCCGAGGCCGAGGAGACCCGGCGCAACGAGCAGGCGATGCATGACGCGAAGGCGAAGCTCGACGAGGTCAGGTCCGAACTGGACGCCGCCGTCGCCCGGGAACGGGAGCTGGCCGGCCGGGTCGCCGAGGTCAGGCGGACGCAGGAGGCCGAGACGCCCGGCCAGGTGCTCACCGACTTCATCACCGACCGAACGGACAGCGACGACTACCGTCGGCACCTTGGCGTGCCCGCGCTGGTCCGCCGCGACCTGGACCGGCTCTCCCGGCTCGTGAAGCAGCAGGTGCCCGGCGAGTACGCGATCGACCGGATCGTGCTGTACATCGACGACCTGGACCGGTGCCCGACACCGGTGGTGATCAAGGTCCTCGAAGCCGTGCACCTGCTGCTGGCGTTCCCGCTGTTCGTGGTGGTCGTGGCCGTGGACGCCCGGTGGCTGACCAGCTCGCTCCGCGACCACTTCCGACAGCTGTCCGGACCGGACGCCACGCCACAGGACTACCTGGAGAAGATCTTCCAGGTGCCGTTCCTGATCCAGTCGCTGTCCGGCGGCGCCCGCGCGCAGATGCTGCGCGGTGTCCTCACCCCCAGCCTGGTCCCGTCCGACCAGCCGCAGGGAACCGACCAGGCCGACGAGAGCGGGCCGGTGGCGTCCACCTCGGAGTTCGAGGAGGTCGTGGCCTCGTTCTCGGCCACGGCAGGCCCACGGCAGGCCCTGTCGGACACCGTGGATCTCACGATCACCAGCGCGGAACTCCAGCAGGCACAGCACGCCGCCGAGGCCATCGGCGCCACTCCGCGCGCGGTGAAACGCTTCGTCAACGTCTACCTGCTGGTCAAGTCGATCGGTGCGGCGCGGGGGCTGCGGGTGCCCGAGGACGGCCGCCTGGTGACGCTGGTGGCCACCGCGCTCGGGACCGGCGCACCGCCGGCACCGTCCGATGAGGACCCCGAATGGCTGGAACTTATTGACCGATTCAGGTTCCCCGGAGAGCGGAGATCCGACGCTGCGGGCAGGATGGACGAGTGATTCCGAAGCTCCTGGTCGTGTCGGCCGACGAAGTCCTCATCACCCGGCTCGGCGAGCTGCTGGCCGAGGCCGGGTACGAGCACGATGTGGCCGGCGCGGGCACCCCCGGGTACGACCTGATGATCATCGACCGGGAGCTCGCGGGCAGCCTGGAGATGCTCACCGAGCTACGCCGCCACGCCGTCACCGCGCGCGCGTTGGTGCTCTCCCCCATCGGCGACGACAGGGACCAGCAGGCCGCGAAGAGCGCCGGCGCGGACGACTACCTGACCACCCCGTTCCTGCCGAGCGCCCTGCTGCGGAAGATCCGCGGGCTGCTGCGCCGGCACATCGACAACGCCGAGACCATCCCGTTCGGCCGGGCCGAGCTGGACGTCCGCCGGTACGAGGTGGTGCTGCCGAAGGGCAAACGGATCGCGCTGTCCGTGCGGGAGTTCGACCTGCTGCGGACCCTGGTCGCCCGGCCGACGGTGATCTACCCGAAGGCCGAGCTGCGGACCAAGGTGTTCGGCACCGAGGCCAGTGAGTCCACCGTGGACACGTACGTGTACTACCTGCGGAAGAAACTCGGCCACGGCGTGGTGCGGTCGGTCTACCGCCTCGGCTACAAGGCCGGCACCATCTCCTAGAAGTTGATCATGTGGCCGGCCAGGCCGTGCACGGCCTCCTTGACCGCTTCGCCGAGGGTCGGGTGGGCGTGCACGTTCCTGGCCACCTCGGTGACCGTGAGGTCCCACTGCTGGGCCAGGGTCAGTTCCGGCAGCAGCTCGGTCACGTCCGGGCCGATCAGGTGCGCGCCGAGCAGTTCCCCGTAGCGCGCGTCGGAGAGGATCTTCACGAAGCCGGCGGTGTCGCCGAGGCCGTGCGCCTTTCCGTTGGCCGTGAACGGGAACTTGGCGACCTTGACGTCGAAGCCACGCTCCCGGGCCTGCTCCTCGGTCCAGCCGAAGCTGGCGATCTGCGGCTGGCAGTAGGTCGCGCGCGGGATCATCACGAAGTCCAGCTCCATGGTCTCCGCGCCGGCGATGGTCTCGGCCGCGACGATGCCCATCGACTCCGAGGCGTGCGCCAGCATGAGCTTCGCGGTCACGTCACCGATCGCGAAGATGTGCGGCACGTTGGTGCGGCCGCGGGCGTCGATGTCGATCGCGCCGCGGTCGGTCACCGCCACACCGGTCCGCTCCAGGCCGTAGCCGGTGATGTTCGGCTGGAAACCGATGGCCTGCAACACCTTGTCCGCTTCGAGGACCTGCTGTTGGCCGTTCTTGGACACGGTCACCCGGACCCCCGTGGACGTCTCCTCGATGGTCTCCACGCGGGTGGAAGTGAGTACGTCGATGCCCAGGCGGCGGTAGCGTTTGGCCAGCTCGGCGGACACTTCGGCGTCTTCGAGCGGGACCATCCGGTCCAGGAACTCGACGATCGTGACCTGCACACCGTAGTTGTGCAGGACGTACGCGAACTCCACGCCGATGGCGCCCGCGCCGGCGATGACGATGCTCTGCGGGAGTGAGTCGGCGAGGATCTGCTCCTCGTACGTCACCACGCGAGCCGACTTGGACGTGCCCGGCAGCAGGCGGGGCTTGGCGCCGGCCGCGATGATGCAGTGGTTGAACGTGACCGTTTCGCCGTTGACCTCGATGCTGTTCGGCCCAGTGAACGTGCCGTGCCCGTTCACTTCCGTGATGCCGTTCTTCTTCATCAGGAAGTGCACGCCCTTGACGCGCCCGTCGGCCACCTTGCGGCTGCGACGGAACGCCACGCCGTAGTCCAAGCTGACCGTGCCGTCCACCTGGATGCCGTACTCCTTGGCCTCCTTGGTGAAGATGTGCGCCAGCTCGGCGTTGCGCAGCAACGCCTTCGAGGGGATGCAGCCGACGTTGAGGCACACCCCGCCCCAGTAGCGCTCCTCGACGACGGCCGTGGACAGGCCCAGCTGCGCCGACCGGATCGCGGCGACGTAGCCGCCCACCCCCGCCCCCAGGACGACGACATCGAAATGTGTGGTCATGGCCCCAGCCTATGTCTACTGGTTAGGGTGTCCGACTGGACGAGAGGGGGCTCACCCGTGGGACGACCTGAACTGCCTGAACACCTGGCGCTGCTGCTCACCAACGAGCCGGTGTTCGACCTGTACGCGCACGGACCGTGGCGGGTACCGGACGGCCTGTACGAGGAAATCACCCGGCGGGGGCTCGCGCTCAACGCCGACCCCAGGCTGAGCGACCTGCCTTTCACCCTGAGCGACTACTACGCCGCGGACACCACCATCGTCGGCGCCGAGCTGTGGTGTCTGGCGGAGTACTTGTGCGGTGCCTCGGCGGTGCGCGGCGGCAGTCGGTCGGACCTGGAGTATGAGCTGTTCCCGATGTTCCTGGCCGAGCCCGAGCTGCCGGACCGGGACCCGGTGTGGGCGTGCATGCGGTCCTCCACGTATCGGCCGCCGGGTGACTGGTTGATCTCCGCGGCAGGGAACAATCCAGACAAACGAGCCATAGCGTACCAGCTTGCCCGGGAGTGCCTTGACGTCTTCGACGGCATCGAACCCCTGGAACACCGCCGGCAGGCCCTGATCGCCCTGCACGAACTGGCCAAGCCCGAGGAGACCACCGAGACCCCGCGGTCGTACCTCGCCGACATCTGGGCCCGCTCCGCCACGGACGACATCCTGGCCGCTTTGCCCGAGCTGTCCGGTCCGGTGAACCACTTGGAGTGGGCGCTCGACGGGTTCGTGGCCGCGCACGACCGGCTGCGCGCGGTGGTGGACGGCGGGTCGGCGGCGAGCCTGATCGCCGGCCTCGTGCAGGCGGCCGGGGCGACCTTCGCGCCGGCGGAGTTCGCCGTGCTGGGCAACGAGGAGCTGTTCGGCGAGGTCAGCCGGACGCTCGCGCGACCGTTCTCGTCCACTGACTGGTGGAACCAGGTCCGGTCCTGGCTGGCCCTGTGCGTGGCCGGCGGCGAGATCGACGCGTGCCGGGCGTGGCTGGACATGTACGTCCGGCTGGACTCGGCGCTGCGCGGCCTGCCCGGCGTGGCCAGCAACCCCAACCTGGACATCCCGGTCGTCGGGTTCCAGCGCACGGTCCGGCAGATGTTCGTCCGCCGTCCGCTGACCAACCCCCTGGTCGGCCGGATGACCGTGGCGCCGGTCAACGACCAGCCGGAACCCCCGGCGGACGCGCCCATGGTGGGGCAGCCCGAACTGGTCGCGGCCGCCAAGGAGATCGTCGGCGCCAAGGAACGTCCGGTGCGGCTGCTCATCGCCGGGCCGGACGCGACCGGCCGGCGCACCGGCGCGTCCCTGCTGCTCGGCGACCTGATGAACGACCACCTGGTGGCCGGTGCCCGCTGGGTGTCCGACGAGCTGTACTCCACATTGGACGCCAGCAGCGCGGTCCAGCAGATCACCCGGGACATCGAGACCTGCGCCCACGACAAGATGCTGATGGTGGTCGACGGGCTGGACCGGCTCCTCAGCTTCGACCGCTGCGGCCCGATCGTCGCGGAGGAGTTGCGCCGGGCGCTGAAGCGCTATCCCGGCCTGAACGTCGTCGCGGTGTGCGGCACGGGCGGTGACAGCCGGCTGTTCGACGTGAACCCCGCGCTGTACCAACAGTTCCTGATCGCCCGAACCCAGGAGTTCACCGACAAGCAGTACGCGGAACTGGTTCGCCGCGCGGTCATCCGCCGTGGCGCGACCATCAGCCGTACGGTCACTCTCACCGCGGGTGTCATGCTGACGCGCACGCCACCGATGCTGAACCTGCGCGGAGCCCGGCTCGTGGAGTACCTCGCCGAGCAATGTGTTGCCGCGGCACGGAAACGTGCGAAGGTCGGCCGGACGCGGTCGGTGAGTGTGACCGCCGCCGACCTGCCCGGTCAGCTCGTTCCCGGTGGCGTGGCCGCCGCGGACCCGCAGGCCGAGCTGGACTCGTGCGTCGGGTTGGACAAGATCAAGCGCGAGCTGGCCCTGCTGGTCGCCGAGGAGAAGGCGCAGCGGATGCGCCGCGAGGCTGGCGCGGTGGGGGTGGGATCCCCCGCAGGGGGTCGGAACAACACAGTGGTGTCCAGCCAGCCCCGGCATTTGGTCTTCACCGGCCAGCCGGGCACGGGCAAGACCATGATCGCCCGCATTCTCGGCCGGATGTACGCGGGCCTGGGCGTGCTGACGTCCGGGCACATCGTGGTGGTCGACCGCGCGGATCTCGTCCAGGGCGAGACCTGGGAGATCGGGCCGCGTGTCCGGCGGGCGATCGACCGGGCCGCCGGTGGCGTGCTGTGCGTCGAGGACGCGCACGAACTGCAGCCCAGCGAGGACAGCTGGCGGGAACGCGAGGTGGTGAACGCGCTCCAGGCGGCCATCCAGAGCCGGACGTCGGATCTCGTGGTCGTGCTGACCGGCACCGACGCGGGGGTGAACGGCCTGCTCAAGTCCGAGTCGGAGCTGGCCGCGTTCTTCCCGTCCGTGCTGCGGTTCCCGGCGCTGACCGAGGACGGCTTCGTGGAGCTGTTCGCCACCAAGGCCGCGGCCGGCGGATTCACGTTGCAGGACGGCGTGTTGGAGCAGGTACGCGGCCTGCTGTCGTCCACTCCCACCGGGAACGCGCGACTGGCCGTCTCGTTGCTGGAACGGGCCGTCAGCAGGTTGTCCCGGCGGGTGCTCGCGGACGACGTCCTCAGCGAGGACGAGTCGCTGCACGAGATCCTGGTCGAAGACGTCCCCGAAACCCTGGCGACCACATCCTGGGTGGAACTGCCCAACGACCCGCTCACCGAGATCGACTCACTGATCGGCCTGACATCGGTGAAAGACGAGGTCCGACTACTCGTGGCGGAGGCGAAAGCCGACCGGATGCGCCGCGAAGCCGGCATCCCCCTGGCCACCCCCACCCGGCACCTGGTCTTCACCGGCAGCCCCGGAACCGCCAAAACCACCATGGCCCGCCTCGTCGCCGCCGCCTACGCCAAACTCGGCCTCCTCACCTCCGGACACCTCGTCGAAGTCTCCCGCGGCGACCTGATCGGCGAATACCTCGGCCAAACCACCCCCAAAGTCCGCGCCGCCGTCGCCCAAGCCCTCGGCGGCGTCCTGTTCATCGACGAGGCCTACTCACTCACCCCAGCCTGGTACGACGGCTACGGCATGGAAGCCATCGCCGAACTCATCAAACTCATGGAAGAACACCGCGACGACCTCGTCGTCATCGTCGCCGGCTACGAACGCAAAATGGCCCAGTTCATGGCCGCCAACCCCGGCCTCGCCTCCCGATTCCCCACCACCCTCCAATTCCCCGACTACACCGACACCGAACTCGTCGACATCTTCACCCTGATGGCCCACAAAGCCGGATACACCCTCGCCAACGACCTCCTCCCAGCCATACACGACCTCCTACGCGGAGTAATCCGCGACGAAACCTTCGGCAACGGCCGCTACATCCGCAACATCTTCGACCGAGCAGTCGCCCTCCAAGGCCAACGAATCACCGAATCACCCAACCCACCCACAGACGTACGCCTCCTCCTCGCCAAAGACCTACCACCCACACACACCAACCAACCCGACAACCACTCCGGACAGTACCTGTAACTCGGTGCCGCATAAGGATTGGCGAGGAGCGGCTGCGGCGCTACTGTGAGCCGTCCGCGCGGGGCCGCGCGGACGGGGGAGGAGCAGTGCCGGGGGAAACGTTGCCGGTCCAACCGGACTACGCCGTGCGCAGCAAGGGCGTAGCCCTACCGTTGCATTCCCTTCTTCTGGTCGCGGCCTTGGCCGGCGCTGTTGTCGCCCAAGGTGGCTACTACCTGCCTGGCCGGATGCTGGCCACGGCGCTGGTAGCCGCCGCGGTGGTCGTTTCGTTGCGACATCGGCCTTTCTCCAGGGCTGATGCGGGTCCGCTGCTGTGGGCGTGCTCCGGTTTGGCGTTGTGGGCTGTTGCGCGGGCGGCGATGGATGGCGCGGTTGGCCGGGCGGTTCCCGTGGTGGCCAGCGTTTTCTGCGTGATCGGTGCGGTGTTCGTCGCTCAGCGGAACAATGCCGCGCAACGAGCCCAGTTGGCTTCGGTGGCGGTCGGTGTCGGCGCGTTGGTGGCGGGGTCCAGTTGGATCGCTGTTGTGTGGCGGATTCCGGCATGGACGACCGTCGCCGATGGACTGGTGCGCGCCGCGTCGACGCTCACGTATCCCAACGCTGCCGCTGCCTTGCTTGCTTCGCTGGCCCTGCTGGCGATGACCGGGCCTCAGTCGCCATCCCGACTGGGCGCGACTTGTCTGCTTCTGGTCGGGTTGGGTGCCACGTTGAGCCGCGCCGGTCTGCTCGCGTTGGCGGCGGGCGTCGTTGTGCTGGCATTGCTGGCAGGGGTGCGTACGATCGCACGAAACGTGGTCAGTCCTGCCGTCGGCGCGTTGATCGCGGTAGGCGCGCTCACGCCGTCTTTCCCGGTCGCGACGTCGGCACGGCCGATGCTCGCGATCCTCGGGCTGGTCGTCGGCCTTGTGGTCGCTGTAGGTCTGCCTCGCCTGCCCGCCAAGGCAATGGCGGCAGTAGGTGGTCTCGTGCTCGCCGGAGCGGTCGTCGGGATCGTGCTCAACGCGAATGGGCTGCTGTCCGGACGAGTCACGTTCAGCTCACCCGACCGCGCAGGTGTCACAGGCGCGGCGCTGGACGTCGTGGCCACGCGGCCGCTGACCGGTGTTGGGCCGGGGAACGCGTGGTTCACCTGGCCGGCCCCCAACGGCAACGCCCAGGTAGGCCACTACGTGCACAACGAGTACCTGCAGGCACTTGTCGAGTTGGGTGCGATCGGACTCGGCCTCGTGCTGTGTCTGCTCGTGGCCGTCTTCCTCATCGTCCGGCGAGGTCGTGGTTCGTCGACGGGCGCGGTGGCCGGGCTCGTCGTCCTGGTGGTGCACAGCGGTTTCGACTTCCTCTGGCACATTCCCGCCATCCTGCTGACGGTCGGCCTGCTGGTCGGATTGGCCGGTCCACTCAACGCAAAGGAGAAAGTATGAAGGTTCCGTCATTACGCGGCCTGAGATCGCCGAGGGTCATGGCGATCGCGGCCATCGCGGCGGGCGGGTTGGTCGCGGCCGTCCTGCCGTCAAGCGCGGAAGTCAGCGCCCAATCGGTGCCGGTGGCCGCGATCAGGGTGGAGTCGCCCGCCACCCTGTTGGCGCGTGGGGCGGCTGTCGCGGTCACGGTCACCGTGGTATGCCAGCCCGGCTCAAGCGGCAGTGTCAACATCGAGGTCACGGAGAACGCCGGAGGTCGCATCGCGAAGGGCTTCGAGTCCGCTCAGGTCCCGTCGTGCACCGGGGGCTTCCAGCCAGTCACCCTCAATGTCGCGGCCGAACCGACGGTACCGTTCCGCGCTGGAACGGCGTTCGGGCAGGCGAGCGTCTTCGTGAACGGTCCCGGTGGGTTCAATCAGGCCAGGGACGACCGGGAGTTCAAGATCGTCCGCTCGTTGTCCAGGATGGCATAGGAGGGTGAGTGTGCCGGCGGGCTCGCCCTCGCGGAGTCCGCCGGACACTCACTGGTCGTAGTCGACTTCCACGGCGTCCGATGTGGGCACCGTCTGGCAGGTGACCACGAAGCCGGCTTCGACCTCCGCTTCCTCCAGGGCGAAGTTGCGTCGCATGTGGACCTTCCCGCTGACCACCTTGGCCCGGCATGTGCCGCACACCCCGCCCTTGCAGGCGAACGGCAGGTCCGGACGGAACTGTTGGGCGGCTTCGAGAATGGTGGTGTCCCGGGGCACGGACGCGGTCGTCGTCCGGCCGTCCAGCCGGACGGTCAGCTCGGCGCTGGGCCCGACGGTTCCCGGTTCGGCGTGGTGGACCTGCTCCGGCGGTTCGTCCTCCACATAGAACAGTTCAAAGTGGATGTTCGCGCGCGGGACGCCGAGCGCGGTGAGCACCGCGCGGGCGTCGGTCACCATCCCGAACGGGCCGCACAGCCACCAGTGGTCGACCTGCGAGACGTCCACCAGCAGCGGCAGCAGTGTGCGCAGCTTCTCCTCGTCCAGCCGCCCGGTGAACAGCTCCGCCTCACGGGGTTCGCGGGACAGCACGTGCACAAGGTGCATCCGCGCGGTGTACATGTCTTTGAGATCAGCGAGTTCGTCGGCGAACATGACCGTGCTGGTCCGACGGTTGCCGTACAGCACGAGCGCGGTGGCCTCGGGGTCACGCAGCACGGACGACAGGATCGACATCACCGGGGTGATGCCCGAGCCCGCCGCCAACAGCACGTGCTGGGCCGGACGGGACATGTCCGGGGTGAAGTTCCCGGACGGCGGCAGCACCTCGATGCTGTCCCCCGGCCGGACCTCGTGGACCAGCCACGGCGAGAACGCCCCGCCAGGCACCTCACGAACGCCGATCCGCGGCTTCGCGCCGGCGGTCGCGCAGATCGAGTACGACCGACGCTCGTCCCGTCCGTCGATCATCCGGCGCAAGGTCAACGACTGCCCTGGCTGGAAGTCGTACGCCACAGCCAGATCGCCGGGCACGTCGAACGTCACGGCGACCGCGTCGTCACACAAGCGCTCGACGCCAGCGACGGTCAGGCTGTGGAACTCGGGCCGCATCAGATCTCCTTCACGTGCTCGAACGGCTCCGAGCACGAACGGCAGCGGCGCAACGACTTGCAGGCGGTGGCGCTGAACTCGGACAGCAGCTCGGTGTCCGCCGAACCGCAAAGGGGGCACGGGACGCGCCGGGCGGGCACGGTCAGCGTGAGCGGAATCGGGCCTGGGCGGGGTGCCGGACCCGGTGGCGCGATGCCGGCCGCGGCGAGTTTCGACCGGCCGGCCGGGGTGATCCAGTCCGTGGTCCAGGCGGGCGACAACACGGTACGGACGTCGACGTCCGAGTAGCCGGCGTTGTGCAGCGCGGCGGACAGGTCGGCGCGCATGGCGTCCATCGCGGGACAGCCGCTGTACGTGGGTGTGATCGTCACGACCACGCTGTCCAAGGTTTCGTCCACGGACCGGAGCACGCCGAGATCCGCCAACGTCACCATCGGCAGCTCGGGATCCGTGACGGTCTCCGCGATGGTACGCGCGCTTACCATGTCGCGTCCGGGTGTTCTCGGGCGACGCTCTGCATCTCGGCCAGAATCGGCTCAAGATGCTCAGTGTGCGTGCGCGGCGGCTGCAGTCCGTACCCGGCAGGAACGCGCAGAGTGGACACAGTGGACACTTCGGCGATCACCGCGTCGAACGTGCCGCGCAGGTCCGGGCAGTCCGCGAAAAGCTCGTCCACGTACGGCCAAACGGCGTCCAGGCCGGCCTGCATCCGCTCGTGCGAGTACTCGGTCCCGTCGCCCAGCCGGACCACCCACCGGGCCGCGTAGTCGCGGTGGTACGTCAGTTCCTTGACGCCCTTCACCGCGATCGCCGCCAGCACAGGGTCTTCGGCCGCGGTCAGGTCCTGCAGCAGGGCCAGCCGCCAGGTCGCGAACACCAGCAGCCGGGCCATGGCGAACGCGAAGTCCCCGCCGCCCAGCTCGACCAGCCGGACGTTGCGGAACTCGGCGGCGTCCCGGAAGAACGCCAAAGCGTCCTCATCGGACTGCGGCACCGACGGAACCACCGACGGATCCGCCTTCGCGGCCCGCGCCAGCAGCAGCCGCGCCTGGCCGAGCAGGTCCAGGCCGATGTTGGCGAGCGCGACCTCGTCCTCCAGCTCGGGCGCGGCCGTGACCCAGTCCTGCAGCCGGTGCGACATGATCAGGGCGTCGTCGCCGATCCGCAGGCACAGCTCGGCCAGCGCGGCGGCGTCCACATGGGACGGGACGGACGTGTCCATGCCGGCGAGCGGGTCGGCGAACCCGGTGCCGAAGGCCCAGCGGGTGTCGTTCTCCTCGGTAAGGGCCTCGTAGGCGTTGTCGAAGGACATGGCGGCCTCACATGTGCGGAACGTCGTCGGGGATCTCGTAGAACGTGGGGTGCCGGTACACCTTGTCGCCGCTGGGCGCGAAGAACGGGTCCTTCTCGTCCGGCGACGACGCGGTGATGTCCGAGGCCCGCACGACCCAGATGCTGACGCCTTCGTTGCGGCGCGTGTACAGGTCTCGGGCGTTCGACAGGGCCATCTCGTCGTCGGCCGCGTGCAGGGAACCCACGTGCACGTGGTTCAACCCGCGCTTGCCGCGGACGAACACCTCATACAGCGGCCAGTTCATGCCACGGCCTCCTTGTGTTTCGCGGCGTGCACCGCGGCCGCCTCACGCACCCACGCGCCGTCCTCATGTGCCTTACGACGGCGCTCGACCCGGATCGCGTTGCACGGCCCGTTGCCGCTCACGACTTCCTTGAAATGGTCCCAGTCGATCTCGCCGAAGTCGTAGTGCCCGCGCGCCGGGTTCCACGTCAACGCCGGGTCCGGCAGGGTCACGCCGAGCTTCTCGGCCTGCGGCACGCTCATGTCCACGAACCGCTGCCGCAGCTCGTCGTTGGTGTGCCGCTTGACCTTCCACGCCATCGACTGAGCGGTGTTCGTCGACTCGGCGTCCGGCGGGCCGAACATCATCAGCGACGGCCACCACCAGCGGTTCGTGGCGTCCTGGACCATGTCCCGCTGTGCCCGCGTGCCGGTCATCATGGTCATCAGCAGCTCGTATCCCTGCCGCTGGTGGAACGACTCCTCCTTGCAGATCCGGATCATCGCCCGCGCGTACGGCCCGTAGGAGCTGCGGCACAACGGGACCTGGTTGCAGATCGCGGCGCCGTCGACCAGCCAGCCGATCACGCCGACGTCGGCGAACGTCAGCGTCGGGTAGTTGAAGATCGACGAGTACTTCTGCCGGCCAGTGATCAGCCGCTCGGTCAGGTCCGTCCGGTCCGCGCCGAGCGTCTCCGCGGCCGAGTAGAGGTACAGCCCGTGGCCGGCCTCGTCCTGGACCTTGGCGAGCAGGATCGCCTTGCGCCGCAACGACGGCGCGCTCTTGATCCAGTCGCCCTCGGGCTGCATGCCGATGATCTCGGAATGCGCGTGCTGGGCGATCTGCCGGATCATCGTCCTGCGGTAGCCGTCCGGCACCCAGTCCCGCGGCTCGACCCGCTGGTCGCGCTCGATCGTCCGGTCGAAATGCTCCTGGAGATCCATCACTGCTCCCGTTTGGCGACCAGGGTCAGCACGTCGTACTTGGCGACGGACTCGCCCTTCTGGTTCGTGACGTCAGTGTCCCAGCGAACTTCGCCGTACTCCTGGTCGTTGCGTGGCGTGATCTGCTTGGCGGTCAACGTGACCGTCAGCTCGTCACCGGGGAACGTCGGGGTCAGGAACCGCAGGTTGTCCAGGCCGTAGTTGGCCAGCACCGGCCCCGGGTCCGGCTGCACGAACAGGCCGGCGGCGAAGGACAGCACGAGATAGCCGTGGGCGACGCGACCGCCGAAGAACGGGTTGACGCTGGCGGCTTCCTCATCCATGTGCGCGTAGAACGTGTCTCCAGTGAACTCGGCGAAGTGCTCGATGTCCGCCATGGTGACCCGCCGCGGCCCGGCCACAACCGTATCCCCGAGACGCAGGTCCTCCAGGTGCTTACGGAACGGATGCACGTCCTTGGACTGCGCGGCCCCTGGCACCCAACGGTTCGTGACCGCGCTCAGTACGCGCGGGCTGCCTTGGACGGCCGTGCGCTGCATGTGGTGCAGGACGCCACGGATGCCGCCCATCTCCTCGCCGCCACCCGCGCGTCCCGGACCGCCGTGCACCAAAGCCGGCAGCGGTGAGCCGTGGCCGGTGTTCTCGCGGGCGTTCTCGCTGTCGGTCACGAGGATCCGGCCGTGCCATGGCGCGACGCCGATGACTATGGACCTGGCGAACTCCGTGTCCCCGGTGACGACGGAGCCCGCCAGGCTGCCTTGTCCCCTCGCGGCCAACGCGATCGCGTGCTCCGCGTCGCGGTACGGCATCAACGTGCTGACTGGCCCGAATGCCTCAACCTCGTGCGGCTGGGCCGACTCAGGGTCGTCGGCCACCAGCAGCACCGGTGACATGAACGCGCCGCGCGCCACGTCAGCGTCCACAACGGACACTGAGTCCGGGTCGCCGAACACGATCCGGCCCGCTTCGAGGAGGGCTTTCAGCGACCGCCGGACCTCTTCCCGCTGCTCCAGGCTGGCCAGCGCGCCCATCCGGACGTCCGGGTTGCGCGGGTCGCCGACGGTGACCTTGGCCAGCCGCGCCTGGGTTGCCTCGGCGACTGCGTCCAACAGTTCCGCGGGCACGAAGGCACGACGGATGGCCGTGCACTTCTGGCCGGCCTTCACGGTCATCTCGGAGACCAACTGTTTGACGAACAGGTCGAACTCGGGGGTGCCCGCGGTGGCGTCCGGGCCGAGGATCGAGCAGTTCAGCGAGTCGGCCTCGGCGTTGAACCGGACCGACCGGCGGATGACGTTTTCGTGCGCGCGCAGCCGCTGCGCGGTGGACGCCGACCCGGTGAACGACACCAAGTCCTGCTCAGTGAGGTGGTCGAACAGGTCGCCGACACCGCCCGCGACGAACTGCAGCGACCCCTCGGGCAGCAGGCCGGACCCGATCACCAACTCGACCATCCGGGCGGTCAGGTAGGCGGTCTGGCTGGCCGGCTTGATCAGGCTCGGTACCCCGGCGACGAACGCGGGCGCGAACTTCTCCAGCGGGCCCCACACCGGGAAGTTGAAGGCGTTGACCTGGACCGCGACCCCGTGCAGCGGGGTGCAGATGTGCTGGCCGAAGAACGTGCCGCCCTTGCCGAGCGGCTCAAGGCCGCCGTCCACGTAGACGGTGTCGTTGGGCATCTCCCGGCGGCCCTTGCTGGAGTACGCGAACAGCGTGCCGATGCCGCCGTCCACGTCGAACCTGTTGTCGCCCTTGGTCGCGCCGGTCCGGTGGGACAGGTCGTACAGCTCGTCACGGTGTTCCATCAGGTACGAGCCCAGCGACTTGAGCAGCGCGGCCCGCTGGTGGAACGTCAACTCACGCAGCTGCGCGCCGTGCTCACGGCCGTAGGCGAGCGCGGCGGCCATGTCCACGCCGGTCGACGACACGCGGGCGATCTCCTCGCCCGTGACCGCGTCGTGCAAGGGTGTCCCCTCGTCGGACGGGGTGTGCCATTGGCCGGACACATAGCTGCGCAGCGGAGCCATCCTGGTCAACCTCCGGACTGAATTACTAACCGTACGTTCAGTCAGCATGGTAGCTTGGCCGCATGCCCGAGGAAAGCGGTGTTCTGCTGGTGCGCGACGGTTCGGTGGCCACCATCACGATGACCGAGGTGGCGCTGTCCAACCACTTGAAGACGTCACTGCGGGACACCGTCGCCGAAGTCGGCGCGGACCCCACGATCCGCGCGGTGGTCCTGACCGGGTCCGGAAAGGCCTTCTGCGCGGGCCAGGACCTCGGCGAACACGCGGCGGCGCTCCGGGCCGACGCCGCGCACGCCCTGGACACCGTCGACGAGCACTACAACCCGATCGTGCTCGGCCTGGCGACCATGCCGAAACCCGTGATCGCGGCCGTCAACGGCCTGTGCTTCGGCGCCGGCCTCGGCTTCGCCCTGGCCTGCGACCTGCGGATCGCCTCGTCGAAGGCCAAGTTCGGGACGGCCTTCACCGCGATCGGCCTGACCTGCGACTCGGGCCTGTCGGTGACCCTGGCCCGAGCGGTGGGCGCGGCCCGCGCCAGCGAACTGGTCCTGCTGGCCGGCACGTTCACCGCGGCGGACGCCCTGGCCTGGGGAATCGTCGGCAAAGTGGTCGAGCCTGAGCAGTTGGCGGCCGAGACCGCGGCCCTGGCGACCAAGCTCGCCGACGGCCCCACCCTGGCCTACGCGGAAGCCAAGCGGGCCATGGCCGTGTCACTGGAGCAGGCGCTCGCGAACGAAGGCGCGGGCCAGAAACGGCTCGGCGTCACCGAGGACCACCGGAACGCGGTAGAGGCCTTCCTGGCCAAGGACACCCCCAAGTTCCACGGCCGCTGACCCAGCGGCCGGATCCGGTCTCAGCCGCGGCGGACCCTGTTCACCGTTGTGTCCACCCAGTGGCCGTGGGCGGGCTGGTCGATCAGCGGGTCCGCCCAGCGGATCCGGATCCGCCGTCCCGCCGCTTCCTGCAGGCGGGCTTCACGCCACTCCCCCGAGTCCTCCACCCACCAGGGGTCGCTCAGGCTGGCGAGGCCCTCAGCGCGGACGATGTCCTCGGCGTCGTCGCGAGTCGTCGGATCGGCCAGGGCAGCGTGGAAGACGGTTACGGGCTGCCATTCGTCACCTGCGGGGACGACGTAGCCGAGCAGCTCGTCGTCCTCGTCCCGGCGGATCTCGATCATGCGGCCCAAGGTAACCGGTCAGGCAACCGGTTTGATGGTGAACCCGTAGTCGGCCGGCTTGCCGGCCTCGGACCAGACCACAATCGCCAGCCTGCCGTCCTTCTCCAGGGCCGGTGAGGTGAAGTCCCAGCACAGCGTGCCCGGCGTGTAGACCAATGGCCGGTCCGCGTCGTCCGTGTAGCCCATGGCGACGTCCTGGCACGGCTGGGAGTCGGCGATGGTCACCTTCTGCAGCGCCGGCAGCGGGAAGACGTACTCGTCGACCTGGCCGGGAGTGTCGAAGCGGCCCTTGATCACGTCGCCGACCCGCACCTCGTGTTTCCGGATCTTCCGGAAGACCACCCGGAAGGTGTACTTCCCGGTCTCGCCGTCGGGCAGGCTCAGCGTCAGGTGATAGGTGCCCGGCTTGCCGACCCCGTACTGGAACGCCCCGGGAATGACGTTGAAGTCGGGATTCTCGCCCTGGTCCAGCCGCAGGTCGACCTTGTTGCTCGAGTCGACCAGGCTGAACTGGGTGGCACCCTCGATCACGATGTTGTAGTCCACCCGGTCGCCTGCGTTCTTCACCTCGCCGACGACCGTGTCGCCGTCCCTGATGGTGCCGCCGGGCAGGACCCGGTGGGTGTCGTCGGCGATCGTGGCGTCCGCCTGAGGGCTCTTGAACACGCGGCCGTCGATGACGGTCGCGGTGAGGCCAAGCAGCAACAACAGCAGCAGAAGCAGTGCGGCGAACCGCTTGCGCTTGGTGAACAGCACGATCACCAAGACGATCAGCACTGCCGCGACGATGACGACATACACCCAACCAGCCATGCCCGAGAGCTTCACGGCCGGGCGTTCCCGAGGGCCAGGGACACCGCACCGAGCCGGCCCGGGAAATCGGCCGGTCGGGTCAGGAAACCCGTTCGAACGCCACTGCCACGCCCTGCCCCACGCCGACGCACAAGGTCGCCAGGCCACGGGCGGTTTTCTCGCGTTCCAGCCGGCCGAGGAGGGTGACCACGAGCCGGGCGCCGGAGCAGCCGAGCGGGTGGCCCAGGGCGATCGCACCGCCGTCGGCGTTCACCCGGTCCTGGTCCAGCTTCAACCGGCGGATCACGGCGAGGGACTGGGCGGCGAACGCCTCGTTCAGCTCGACCGCCAGCTCGTCCCGCTGCCAGCCGGTCCGAGCCAGGACCTTCTCCGTGGCCGGGACCGGGCCGAGGCCCATGAGGTGCGGTTCGACACCCGCGCTCGCCCCGGCGACCACCCGCGCCCGCGGCTTCAAGCCGTACCGTTCGACGGCTTCGGCGCTGGCCAGGACCAGCGCGGCGGCGCCGTCGGACAGCGGCGAGGACGACCCCGCCGTGACGATCCCGTCCTTCCGGAAAACGGTCCTGAGCTGGCCGAGCTTCTCCAGGGTGGTCGACCTGCGCGGCCCCTCGTCGACCGTCACCTCACCGTCCTTCACAGGAACGGGCACGATCTCGGCGGCGAACCGGCCGCCGTCGATCGCCGCGATGGCACGGGCGTGGCTGCGCAGGGCGAAGGCGTCGGAGTCCTCGCGAGTGATGCCGTCGAGCTCCGCGACCTCCTCGGCCGTTTCACCCATCGGAATGGTGTCCTTCGCGGGGAATCGAGGGTTGGTGAATCGCCACCCCAGTGACGTGTCCGCGATCTCGCCCGGTTTGGCCCACGGCGTGCCTGGCTTGGCCATCACCCAGGGCGCGCGGGTCATCGATTCGACCCCGCCGGCCACGACCACGTCGGCCTCACCGGACTTGATGGCCTGCGCGGCGGACATGACCGCCGTCAGCCCACTCGCGCACAGCCGGTTCACGGTGTAACCGGGCACGGTGTGCGGCAGGCCGGACAGCAACACGGCCATCCGGCCGACGTTCCGATTGTCCTCACCGGACTGGTTGGCCGCGCCGAGGATGACCTCGTCGACGTCCTCGCCGGGCACCCCGGCCCGGCGGACCGCCTCGGCGACCACCAGAGCGGCCAGGTCGTCCGGCCGTACCCCGGCCAGCACGCCGCCGTAGCGGCCTTGCGCAGTTCGGACACCATCCACAACGAAGGCCTCACCCATACCCGTTATTATCAACCGTCCGTTCGGTCAGTTGGCAAGGGTGGTGAATCCGGTGTCACAGAACCCCGTGCACGACATGTTCGAGGCGGACGCGGCCTCCAGGGCACTGGGCATCGAACTGATCGAAGCAGGCGCGGGCCACGCGGTCACCAGGATGCGGATCACACCGACCATGGTCAACGGGCACGACATCGCCCACGGCGGCTACATCTTCCTGCTCGCGGACACGACGTTCGCCTGCGCGTGCAACAGCTACGGACCGGTAACCGTGGCGGCGGGCGCCGACATAACCTTCGTCACACCGGTCAAGCTGGGCGACCTGCTGACCGCTCGGGCGACCGAGAAGACCCGGTTCGGCCGCAGCGGCATCTACGACGTCACGGTCGACCGGGACGGCGAGGTGGTCGCGGAGTTCCGCGGCCGCAGCCGGGTGATCGGGAAATGACCCGCCGCGGCAGGCCCGGATACGACCTCGAGTCGCTGCTCGCGGTCGCGGTGAAGGTGTTCAACGAACGTGGCTACGAGGCCACGAGCATGGAGGACCTGTCCCGCCGGCTCGGGATCACCAAATCCGCCATCTACTACCACGTGCCGAGCAAGGACGAACTGCTCCGACTGGCGGTGGACCGTGCGCTGGACGGACTGTTCGCGGTCGCCGAGGAGGCCAGGGGTGTCGCGGGCCCGGCCATCGACCGGCTGGAGTTCCTGATCCGCGGCAGCATCGGCGTCCTGGTGGACCGGCTGCCGTTCGTCACCCTGTTGCTGCGCGTGCGCGGCAACACGAAGGTGGAACGGGCCGCGTTGGCCCGGCGCCGGGAGTTCGACCTGGTGGTGACCGAACTGGTGAAACAGGCCGAGGCCGAGGGCGACGTCCGGCCGGACATCGATCCGGCGGTGACCGCTCGGCTGCTGTTCGGCACCGTGAACTCGTTGACCGAGTGGTATCGCCCGCGCGGGGGACTCGGCACCGCCGATTTGGCGAACGCGGTGTGCGCCGTCCTGTTCGACGGGTTACGGACCACGGCATAACTGGAAGTGGCTCTCCCCAGCGCCACTTCCAGTAGGACATACGTCATCATGCCGAGAACGCGGGCTCGCCCTTCTTCTTGCCCTTGCTGCCGGTGTGCGCGGCCTCGAAAGCCTCGATCACCGTGGCCGGAATGCGGCCGCGGTCGGAAAGCTCGAAGCCGTTCTGCCGGGCCCAGTCGCGGATTGCCTTGGTCTGCTCCCGGCTCGCGGGCGAACCGGGGCGCTTCGACGGCGCGGTTCCACGCTTGACGCGACCGCCGGTGCGGCGCGCCGAGTTCACGAACTCCTCGAGGCCGGAACGCAGTTTCTCGGCATTTGCCTCGCTGAGATCGATCTCGTAGCTCACGCCGTCGAGTGCGAAGCTCACGGTGCTGACGTCATCGGCGGCGGTGCCGTCGAGGTCGTCAACCATCTGGACGGTGACCCTCTGAGCCATTAAAGGTTACCTCGATTTGTGACAGTGGTGACAATGGGTAACGCCCGCCATGTGGGAATGCCGCGGGTGTTAGGTCAGACTATAGTTCGCCACTACCACTGCTTCGCAACTCCATGTTCCCCGGCGTGGCGGAACACGCCGGCGCGGGACACGCCGAGAAAACCCTCAGATGGGCTTTCCGTTCACCGTGACGTTTGTGAACCGCCTGCCGTCCACGTTGTTCAGTATGTTGGCGGTGTTGGCCACGCCGGCGAACCGGCAGTCGGTGGCCACCAGCCCCTTGATGTGCGAGTCGGCCAGACCGCTGACGTCGAACACCCGGTCCGCCCTGGTACACGAGGAGTTGCTGATGGTAAAGGGCCCGAACGCCGGTGGGAAGTTCCCGGTCTGGTTGTTGTACGTCGAGGTGACAAACACGAAGGAACGGTCGAACGTCCCGGACACGCTGTCCAGGTTGATGTTCTGGGAGAAACCTCCGCGCTGGGTGTTCGATTTCACGTAGAGAGCGAACTTCGTGGCCCCTGTGACATTCAATCTGAACGCATAGACATTACGGATACCCCCGGACTGCTCGGACCCGCAGGTGATGGCCCCCCAGTTGCCGTTCATCGCGCAGTTGACCACGACCAGGTTCTGACAGGGCACGTTGACCCGGCGGCCGTCGGCGTCCCGCCCCGACTTGATGGCGATGTTGTCGTCGTGCGCGCCGAGCTGGCAGTTGGTGATGACCACATGGTCGCACGACTCCGGATCACAGCCGTCGGTGTTCGAAGAAGCCGTGCTGGGGTCGGTGCGCACGCCGTCCACCGTGACGTTCCGGCACAGGGTCGGGTGGATCTGCCAGAACTTGGGGTTTTTCAGGGTCACGCCCTGGATCAGAACCGTGTCGCACTTGTACGGCTCGATGAACGTGGAGCGCCCGGTATGGCCGGAACCCGGAAACACCCGTTTGGCCGGATCCGTGACGCCCTTGGCGATCAGGGATTCCAGGTACGCCCGGTCGGACCCCTTGTTCCAGGAGGAAGTGGCATTCGCGTCCAGGGTGCCACTTCCGGTCACCGCGATGTTCGTCTGGCCGTACGCGTAGACCATTGGCGAACGGTTCATGCACTCGATGCCCTCATACCGCGTCAGCACCGTGGGAAATTTCGACGCGTCGCCACTGAACCGTAGAACCGCTCCGGATTCCAGGTGCAGGTCGACGTTGCTCATCAGGTGAATCGCCCCGGTCACATACTGCCCGGCCGGCACGATCACGTGGCCCCCGCCGGCCGCGTTGGCCGCCGCGATCGCCTTGCCGAACGCGCCGGTGTTGTCGGTCTTGTTGTCGCCTTTCGCGCCATACTTCGGGTCGGTGGCCAGAAAGTTCACGTCCGGAAAAACCGGCAGCCGGGTCGCGGCCACGATGTCATTGGCCGCGGCCCACGGCAGCGTCGGTATGTCCTTGGTGAGCCGCACGCCGGTCGCCGCGTTCGCGGTGCGAACGAGCGAAGGGGACACCACTGCCGTGGCCGCGACCATCGCGCCGGTCCGGAGCAGTTGCCGACGATCCATCCCACTACCTCCAGGTCAGAGTGATCTGCGGTAACCCGGCGGCGGGGTTGGTACAAACTCAATGTAAAGGTTTTCGCCCAGTCGCACTAGAGCGTGAATCCGGCCGGGAAGGGATCGGTCGGATCCAGCAGGTACTGGCCCATTCCGGTGATCCAGGCCCGGCCGGTGACCGTCGGGACGACCGCCGGCAGGTCACCCACGGTCGTCTCGCCGATCAGCCGGCCGGTGAACCGGGTGCCCAGCAGCGACTCGTTCACGAAGTCCTCCTGCACGCCGAGCATGCCGCGGGTGTGCAGCTGGGCCAGCCGCGCGGACGTGCCCGTGCCGCACGGCGAGCGGTCGAACCAGCCGGGGTGGATCACCATCGCGTTCCGCGAGTCGCTGCCGTTCACACCGGGCGCGACGAGCTGGACGTGCTTGCAGCCGGCGATGTCCGGGTCGGCGGGATGGACCGGACGGCGTTGCTCGTTGATGGCGGCCATGATGTCCAGGCCGGTGGCCAGCATCCGGTCCTTGTCCGCCCGGTCGAACGGAATGCCGAGGTCGGCGATGGGCAGGATGGCGTAGAAGTTGCCGCCGTAGGCCATGTCGTAGGTGACGTCGCCGACGTCCGGCACCTTCACCCGGGCGTCCAGCTCCAGCGTGAACGACGGCACGTTCTGGATGGTCACCGCCTCGGCGCGGCCGTCGGTCACCTTGACTTCGGCGGTGACCAGCCCGGCCGGGGTGTCCAGCCGGACCGTGGTGACCGGGGACGTCACCGTGACCATGCCCGTCTCCACCAGGACGGTCGCCACGCCGATGGTCCCGTGCCCACACATCGGCAGGCAGCCGGACACCTCGATGTACAGCACGCCCATGTCCGCGTCCGGTCTGGTCGGCGGCTGGAGGATCGCGCCGCTCATCGCCGCGTGCCCACGCGGCTCGTTGACCAGAAACTGCCGGATATGGTCGAGATTCTCCATGAAATACAGTCGCCTGGCCGCCATTGTGTCGCCGGGAATCACGCCGACTCCGCCGGTGATCACCCGCGTCGGCATGCCTTCGGTGTGCGAGTCGACCGCACTGAAATACCGGTTCGCCCGCACGTCACACCTCCAGCGCGCGGCGCATGTCCGCGTCCAGGGCGGCCTTCTGCTCCGCCGACAACGGACCGCGCGGCGGGCGGCACGGACCGCCATATCGGCCGACGAAATCCATGCCGTACTTGATGGCCTGGACGAACTCGGTCCGAGAATCCCACCGGAACGCGCCGACCATCCGCTCGTACACCTGGCGGGCGTCGGCGAGTTTTCCCTGCAGAGCCAGGGTGAACAGCTGGACGGACGTCTCCGGGAACACATTCGGGAATCCGGCGAACCACCCGGTCGCGCCCATCAGCACGGACTCCAGCAGGACGTCGTCGGCACCGGCCACCACGGTCAGGTCCGGCGCCTTGGCCCGGATTTCGGTGACCCGCCGGACGTCGCCGGAGAACTCCTTGACCGCCACCACGTTGTCCAGCTGGGCGATCTCGGCGAGGACGGCCGGGGTGAGGTCGACCTTGGTGTCGAACGGATTGTTGTAGACCATCACCGGCAATCCCACCGCCGCCACCGCGGCGAAGTGATCAATCACCTCTCGGGTATTCGCGCGGTAGAGCGTCGGCGGCAGGCACAGGACGCCGTCGGCGCCGTCCTCGGCCGCCAGTTCCGCCCATTGCCGGGCCTGGTGCGAACCGACGCCGTGCACACCGACGACGACAATTCCCTTGTCCCGCACGGCGTCAATCGCGGTCCGGGCGACCGCCCGACGCTCCTGGTCGGTCAATGACGAGTACTCGCCGAGGGAACCGTTCGGGCCGACACCGTGACATCCGTTGTCGACGAGCCACCGGCAGTGTTCGGCGTATCGGTCCAGGTCCACTTGGAGACCGGCGGGGGCGCTGGAATCCTCGGTGTAGGGAAGTGCGGTGGCGACGATGACGCCGTCCAGGTCGTGTCTCGACGTCCCCGTTCGATGATAGTCGGGATCGGGGCGGTTCCTGGCGTCGCCGCCGGGACGCCGCGAATACTGGTTGTCTTTGGGCGTCCCGGCGGTGGCGTCAGGGACCGCATCCGGCCCGGCTATCGCGGACGGGGACGTCGAGACACGGCCTGATTTCATGGCTCCTCCTCAAAGCTCGCCCAGCCGCACGGGGGCGGCGACGGGCCTGCGGTCGGTGAACTGAATTCCGGTGAGGTCCTCGGCATTGCGGGTACACGTCCGCCCCTGGCACAGCCCGAGCCCGACCCGGCTGGCCAACTTCACCGCACGCGCCTCGGTCAACTGCCTGTCCGCGATGGCCGCCCGCAACTGTCCGACCGGCACACGTTCGCACCGGCAGACAATGGTGTCGTCGGCCAGCCAGGTCCGCCATCCCGGTTTGACCGGATACGCTTTCGCCAGCGCGGCGGCGAATCTCCGGCCGTGGCGGACCCGCATGAGCGCGCCCCGGGGAATATCGCCGCCCGCGGCGGCGACCCCGGCGACCTCGCCTTCGGCGGCCGCCAGATCCGCGCCGCCGATACCTGTGATCTCCCCGGCCGCGAACACGCCGGGAACAGATGTCCCTTGTGCGATGTCCACTGTCACAAATCCGTCCGCCAACGCGCATCCAGCGGCGACAGCCAGTTCAAGTTGGGGCGTGAACCCATATCCGACGCACACCGCGTCCACCGGGACGTCCTTGCTGTCCCGGACATTCCACTCGGCATCCAACTGCGAGACGGTCGCCCCACCGGCGCCGACAGCGGTCACCGCGCTCCTGAGCCGATACGGAATTCCGTGGCGCGCGAAGAAAGCCGCGTATCCGGCCAATTCACCGAGTTTGTGCCTCGCCGCCCACGGATCACCCCACTTCGGCACATTCGCCTCAAGCACACCGACCACCTTGGCGCCAGCCTGGACAAGTGATTTGGTGACGGCGAACAGAAACGGCCCGGTCCCACCGACCAGGACCCGGTCACCCACCGCGACCCGTTGCCCCTTCGCCAGCGCCTGAGCCGCGCCGGCCGTGAACACCGTTGGCGTGTCCCAGCCGGGGAACGGCACCACCCGGTCGTACGCCCCGGTCGCCAGCACGAGCGCGGACGCGTCCACCGTCCGACCCTGCCGGCCCGGCCCGTCCGCCGGCCCGGTGAGCAGGTGCACCCGCCGCCCCTCCACCGCCCAGACCACAGTGGACGCAAGGTGCTCGACCCCGGGCAGGGTCAGCGTCCGGTCGTAGGGCTGTCGGAAGTACTGGCCGCCGACCGAAGGCGCTGCGTCGACCAGCAGGACGTGTTTCCCGAAGGCGGCGGCGGCCCGTGCCGCGCTGAGCCCGGCCGGTCCGGCGCCGACCACCACGATGGTCATGGGCGGGTCCTGATTTCGTCTCCCTCGGCCAGGACCCGTTGGCAGGCACGGACATCCTGGATCCCGTTCACCACGACGACACAGGCGAAGCAGACCCCGATGCCGCAGAACAGGACCCCTGGCAGGACAGCGCCGATCGTCTGCCCCGGCCGGGCATGGACCGCACGCCCGTCGACAGTCACCTGCACAGTGCCAGTCACTGCTGCGCCGTCCTTCATGCCATCACCCCTGCCCGATCCACCCGGAACGGCTCCGGATCCACCGCCGGCGCCCGTTCCAGATACAAGTCCGCCAGCAACTGTCCGGTGCCCGCGGCCAGCACGATCCCCGCTCCTTCATGCCCGGTCACGTGCCACAGTCCGGGCACCCGCGGATCCGGCCCGATGACCGGCAGGTGGTCCGGCGCGTACGGCCTGAACCCGCCGTACGCCCGCATCACCGGCACGTCGGCCAACCCGGGGAACAGCCGGACCGCCTTGCGCGCCAGCACCCGCAGCACCTCGACCCGGATCGTGTCGTCGAAGCCGACCCGTTCCCGGCTGGACCCGACCAGCACCGAACCGGCCATTGTGGACTCCACCACGGTCGAGGTCTGCAGCTCGGCCGCTGAACTGCCGACCGCGCCGACATAGTCCGCGTCGTAGACCTTGTGGCGGACCTGGATGCCCATCGGCCGAGCGGTGACCAGGATCACCCCGCGTCGCGGCTGGACATTGATCGGCGCGCCCACGGCCGCGCTGAACTCCCCTGCCCATGGCCCGCACGCGTTCACCACCGCACCACACGCGATGAACCCCGCCGACGTCACGACTCCGCCAGGTCGAAGCCCGAGGGCGGTGACACCAGCCCGCACCTCACCACCGCGCCTGCGGACCGCGGCGAGCAATGTCGTGGCCGCGAGCACGGGTTGCAACTGGGCGTCTTCCGGGTAGAACACGGCCGCGTCGAGATCCCGGGTCAGGTCCGGTTCGTACTCGTACGGGTCCATCACGACCTCGGCGCGGACGCCGACGGCCCGTTGTCGTGCTGCGAACTCCAGCAGCTCATCCCCGTGCGCGGTCGCGACGACCAGTCCGCCTTTCGGCTGCCACTCGACTTCGGCGACATGTCCAAGTTCGGACCTCAGTTCGTCGAGCAGCCGCGGCCAGCGCGCCAGTGACGCCTGGGCCAGCACCAGTTCCGGGCCGGGTGCCTTGTCCGAGATCAGGAGGTTGCCCTCGCCAGCCGCCGTGGTGCCCGAGGCCGGTCCGGCGCGGTCCAGCACAAGCACTTCAACGCCGGCCGCGGTCAGCGCTTCGGCGCAGGCGGCACCGATCACGCCCGCGCCGACCACCACCACGTCCGGATGCTCCATTGCGGCCACCGTTCATTAAAACGAACGAGACTGAGCGTAGCTAGCGGCTCACGCAGCTGGCAAGCACCGAGACGACCTGATCCGACGGGTACTGCAACAGCAGCACCGACACCACCGGCTCCTCGTCCGCGGTCGAGTAGACGTGTGGCTGGTCGGCCGGGAAACAGACGTAGTCGCCGGCGTCGAGCACGTACGGCTCGTTCGGCGGCCCGACCTGTAGCCGTCCTGAGGTCACCACCACGTGCTCCAGCCCGGGATGGCCGGCCGAGTGCTGTACCGCGCCGGGCCGGACCCGTTGGTCGTACAGTTCGAACACGGTGTCCTGCAGGTCGAGCCGCCGGAACATGCGCAGGTCCACCGCGACGCTGCTGAGCACGTCCAGGCCCGCGCCGCGGACCAGGACCACCTCCGGCGCCGTCCGCTCGGTCAGCAGGGTCGACACCGGCACCTGAAAGGCGTTCGACAAACTGAACACGGTTTCGATGGTCGGGTTGCCTGTGCCGGACTCCAGCTGGGACAGCGTGCCCTTGGCGATGCCCGAGCGCCTGGCGAGTTCGGACATGGACAGGCCGGCCTGCGCGCGCAGCGCCCTGAGGTTCGCGGCCAGCACCTGACCAGCTTGTTCCTTCACCACCAGGGCCTCCTCGCGCTCGCCCGCACGAGGCTACCCAACCGCGCCCGGATAAGCTTGGTCGTCCGGCGCTTGCAGAGGTTAGGAAGATCATGGCCGAGGCCGCTTTCATCTCCACGACCATCCCTTACGTGAACGCGCAGCCGCACCTGGGGCACGCGTTCGAGTACAGCCAGGCCGACGCGTACGCGCGGCACATGGCCAGCCAGGGCATGGACGTCTACTTCCTGAGCGGCTCGGACGAGAACAGCCTCAAGAACGTGCTCGCCGCGGAGAAGGAAGGCATCACCGCGCGCGAACTCGTCGACCGCAACGTGGTGTTCTTCGAGCGGATGGCCGACGACCTCCAGGTCCGGTTGCGCCGGTTCATCCGGACCAGCGTCGACCAGGACCACCTCGACGGCGCCGTGGAGATCTGGCAGCGGATGGCCGCCCGCGGCGACATCTACGCCAAGGACTACGAGGGCCTGTACTGCGTGGGCTGCGAACAGTTCTACACGCCGGCCGAACTGGTCGACGGCAAGTGCCCGGAGCACTTCACCGTGCCGGACCTGGTCAGCGAGCGGAACTACTTCTTCCGGCTGTCCAACTACCAGGACGCCCTGCTCGCCGCGTTGGAGTCCGGCGAGCTGAAGGTGGTCCCGGAGTCGCGGCTGAACGAGGTCACCAGCTTCGTGCGGTCCGGCCTGGAGGACATCTCGATCTCCCGCTCGACCGGCCGCGCCCGCGGCTGGGGCATCCCGGTGCCGGGCGACGACAACCAGGTGATGTACGTCTGGATCGACGCGCTGACCAACTACACCAACGCCCTTGGCTGGACCCGGGACGCCGACGAGTACCAGCGGTACTGGGTGGACGCGGCCAAGCGGGTGCACGTGGTCGGCAAGGGCGTGACCCGGTTCCACGCCGTGTACTGGCCGGCGATGCTGATGTCGGCCGGCCTGAAGATGCCGACCGAGGTGGTCGTGCACGGCTACATCACCGCGGCCGGCCAGAAGCTCAGCAAGACGACCGGCAACGTGATCGACCCGACCAACCTGATCGAGCGGTTCGGCTCGAACGCGGTCCGTTACTTCCTGCTGGCCGAGTTCTCCCCGTTCATCGACGGCGACTTCAGCGAAGAACGCCTGATCGCCCGGTACAACGCGGATCTGGCGAACGGCATGGGGAACCTGCTGTCCCGCGCGACGAGCATGACCGTCCGTTACCGCGACGGCGTGGTGCCCGCGCCGAGCGAGATCGGCGACCCGGAGCGCGCGCTCGCCGAGCAGCTCGTCGCGTCCGAGCAGGCGTCGGTCGCCGCGATGGCCGGCTACGACCACCGCGAAGCACTGGCCCGGATCTGGGACCTGGTCCGCCGGACCAACGCGTACGTCGACGAGCGGGCCCCGTGGCACCTGGCCAAGGACGAGGCCCAGGCGTCCACATTGGACACGACACTGCACTACCTGGTGGCCGCGATCCGCCAGCTGGGCCGGCTGTTGCTGCCGTTCCTGCCGCAGGCCGCCGACGCGATCATCCGCACCCTGGGCGCCGAACCGGACAAGGTGCCGGGCGCGGCGAACTGGCTGGACTCCCTCACCGGCGTCCAGGTCACCAAGTCCCCCGCGCTGTTCCCCCGGATCGAGGCCTGACACCGCGGCGAGCCCGTCAGGCTCGCCGCGGCTGTCGCTAACCCTTCAGGAACAGCACCTTGAGCTGGGGCGATGTCCAGATGTCCCACTCACAGAACCGGCCGCGGACCCACTTCCCCCGCGAGAACAGCTTGGTCTGGTCGGCGAAGTGCGGCGACGTCGGATCGGTCGACTGCGAGTACGTCAACAGCGTCCGCGCGTCCGGACACGGCGAGTCGGTGAACGACACGGCCTGGATGTAGCTGGACCCGTGGATGATGTCGGGGCTGCCCTGTCCGTTGTCCCGCACCGGGGTCAGCACGTTGAGAACACCCAGATTGCCGGGTGCGCCGTGCACGCTGATCTTCTCGCCGTTACGCGTGACGTACTGGCTGTCCGAGAGTGGAGCGTCGAACGGGATGTTGGCCGCCCGCAGGACCGCGACCGCGTCGGTGAACGCCTTGCGCACCTCGGGCCGTGCGGTGTCCAGGGTGTTCGGCGTGCCGACCGGGTCGGCCGGGTTGAACGGGACCTTCCAGGCGTCCGGCGGCACCTGCTTCCAGAACCGTCCGAACAGCGCCGCCCCACGGGACGCCGACGTGAACGTCCTGTCCCACTTGGCAAGACTGTCGCACGCGTTGCCGACGTCCGGCAAGGTGCGGCACATGGCGACCACGTCCGTGACCGTGAGCTGGCCCATCAGGCTGCGGTCGCTGAACAGCATGTCCTGAATGGACTGTCGGGAGAACTTCCTGCCGTCCAGCTCGGTGATGGCCATCCGGGTCCGTGGGCTGCGCGCGGTGCCGATGTCACCGATGATCCGCGGGTAGCCGGTGATCGGCTGGTGCGGGTTCGCCAGCCACGCGCTGTCGTTTGCGTTCTCCACGTAGTCGCCGCGGGTGAGCAGCGGCTGTCGGGACGGGCCGAACAGCCCTGGTTGCACCGCGTCCTTGTCGTTGCCCCATGCGCATCCCGTTGTGCTGCCGTCCAGTACGGCCAGCCCGGTGTCCTGGAAGATCGCGTTGCCCAGCGGCGTGTTGCACTTCTTCGCCAGCTCGTCGGTGATGTTCGGGACGACCTGGATGTCCGCGTACGTGGCGTTTCCGGACCGGTCGGCGGCGATCGTGTTGACCCACGGCGACGCCAGGTTCGTCGAGAGGCTGCGCACGATGTCGCCGGTCGAGCGGGCCAGGTCGAAGTCGAACCACATGTTCAGCCCACGGAAGTTGTCGACGTTGGCGTCCTTGAGCGCGTACGCCGTGTCCCTGGTCCAGGCGACCGGCAACCCGAACCCACCGCCAAGGACCGGACCGTACCGGGTGGACCACAACGTTCGTTCCACAGTGGACAGTTTGCCGTCGGCGCCGCGGACCTGAACCCGGACCGTCCGGTTGGTCATCGCCTCGGGTTTGCCATCCACCAGGTACGTGGTCGGCGAGGTCAGTTTCAGCTGGTACAGGCTGAACCCCACCGGGGTGGACACGGTGTGGCTCCAGGCGACATCACGGTTGTAGCCGATCTGCACCAACGGCAGGCCCAGCAACGACGCGCCGGACACATCCATCCGGCCGGGCACGGTCAGCTGCGCCTGCCAGAACCGGCGGCCGCCCTGCCACGGGTAGTGCGGGTTGCCCACCAGCAGCCCACGACCGTTGGCCGAGGCGTCCCGGCCGAGGGCGAACGCGTTGCTTCCCATGTCCTTTTTGGACTCCATCGCGGCCCGGACCCGGTCCCCCAGGCCAGCCGGGACAGCGGCCGGCGACTGAGCCGCGGCCGCCGGTGGCTGGGCCGACGTGATGCCGTCCATCAGCTGGCCCTCGCCCGCGAGCACCAAGAGGGCGTGCAGGTGCCGGTACACGTCGATCTCGCTGATCGGCCGGACCCAGGCCGCGCCCCGGCAGGCCGGGTCGGTGACCCTCCCCTCGGCCACGAACCTGTTGTACCCGGCGACGTAGCCGCGGACGAGCTCCCGGACCTCGGGCTTCGGCCCGAGCGGCGCCGGCTGCCGCATCCCCTTCTCGATCAGCCCGGAGTCGTTGACCTGCTGGAAGTACAGGTCGCTGGACAGGCTGGTGGCCGCGTCGCTGAGCGCCACGTTGCCCGGCGCGTCCGGCCCGAAGAAGCGGGACCGTTGGGCGGCCAGCGTGACGTACATGTCCGCGATGACACAGACATTGTCGGTGGCGGCGGCGTAACCGTAGCCGTAGCCGACGCCGCCGAACGTGTTCGCCTTGATGTGCGCGACACCGTTCTCGGTGTAGCGCACCAAAGCCGTGAAGTCATTTCCCCGATCTTCCGCCGCCATTGCCTGACCGGTCGAACCGGCCAACGCGACCACGGCGGCGAGCGTGGTCATCCGTCTCATCAGAGGCACAGGCCTCTTTGTACTTCAGCGGCGGCGCCCGGACATCGGGGAGATCACCCAGGGGCGCCCGCCTTCATCCCGAGCAGGATCGTTCGCAGGCCGTGTTCGAAGGCCGAGTCGGCGTCGTCCTCGAACAGGTGCGGCAGCATCGACGCGGTCAGCGGGAAGCGCTGGACGTCGATCTTCGCGACCTGCTTGTCCAGGTTGTACGGGTTCTCGGCGTAGTCACTGCCGTGCCGTGCCTGTTCCTCGATGGTGAAGCCGACTGTGTAGTGGTAGACGACCGGATACGTGCGCGCGACGTACACGAGCGGGAAGTCCGCGTCCTGCAGGGCGCGCAGGGTCAGCTCGGTGGTCCGGTGGATCACCGGGTGGGTGATGTTGGTGCCGGCCACCACTTTCCCGCCGTCCCGGTAGGCGAGCATCGCGCGACGGAACCCGAACGCGCCATCGACCACCCAGTCGTCCCAGCTCACGCCGCGGCCGGGCAGCTCAAGGCTCTCGTTGCGACGCAGGACCATGATCGTGGCCATCTCGTCGAGCAGTTCCTGCTTGCCCTTGACGTGCCAGTACAGGGCGGACGCCTGCACGCCGAGGTCCTTGGCCACCAGTCGCATGGTCAGCCCGTCCAGGCCGACCTCGTTCAGCAACCGCAGGCCGGCCTCGGCGATCACCTCGGGACTCAACTTCACGCTTGACAGACTAACACCGTTCACGCCATCGTGAACGAGCGTCAATTCAGATGAACATCGTTCAGGGAGGGATCGACATGGATGTGGTGGATGTGGATGTTGTGGATGTGATCGTCGCGGGGGCCGGCCCGACGGGTTTGATGCTGGCGTGCGAGCTGCGGCTGGCCGGGGTGAACGTGCTCCTGGTCGACCAGCTCGCCGAGCGCGGGACGACGGAGTCCCGCGCGGGCGGGCTGCACGCGCGCACGATGGAGGTGCTGGACCAGCGCGGCCTGGCGGACCGTTTCCTGGCGGCGGGACGGCAGATCCAGGCCGGCCATTTCTCCGGGCTCCGGCTGGACTTCACCGAGTTCCCCACCCGCTACCCGTTCACGCTCGGGCTGTTGCAGCACCGGGTCGAGCGGCTGTTGGAGGAGCGTGCGGCCGAGCTGGGCGTCCAGGTCCGCTGGTCCTCACCGGTGATCGAACTGCGCCAGGACGAGACCGGCGTCGAGGTCGTCGTCGGCGGCGACCGGTTCAGAGCCGCCTACCTGGTGGGCTGCGACGGCGGCCGGAGCACGATCCGCAAGCTCGCCGGGATCGACTTCCCCGGCACGGAGGCGACGATGACCGCGCTGCTGGGCGATGTCGAAATGGCCGCCCCACCCGACGACACCGTCTTCATGGAACGCCACGAGCACGGGGATTACAGTGTGATCGCCTTCGAGCCGGGCTGGTACCGGGTGTTCACCGCGGAATACGACCATGTCGCCGACCGGGACGCGCCGATGACGTTCGAGATCCTGCGCGAGTCAGTGGTCCGGATCGCCGGCACCGACTTCGGGATGCACAGCCCACGATGGGTCTCGCGGTACAACGACACCGCCCGACTGGCCTCCCGTTACCGCGAGGGACGTGTGCTCCTCGCCGGGGACGCCGCGCACATCCATTACCCAGCAGGCGGCCAAGGGCTGAACATGGGCGTGCAGGACGCGGTCAACCTCGGCTGGAAACTGGCCGCGGTGCTGCAGGGGCGAGCGTCCGACACTTTGCTGGACACGTACCAGACAGAACGCCAACCGGTCGCCGAGCGAGTCCTGCGCAACACGCGCGCACAGTCCGCGCTCGGCCGGCCCGGCGCGCACATGGACGCCATGCGGGCCATCATGGCCGGCCTGATCACCAAGCCGGACGTGAACGAAGCCCTGGGCAGCATGATCGGCGCCCTGGACATCCAGTACCCCCTCGGCAGCGGCCACCCCCTGATCGGCCGCCGAGTCCCCGACCTGGACCTGAAAACTGACTCCGGCCCCACCCGCCTCTACGAACTACTGCACACCGGCCGCCCAGTCCTCCTCGACCTCGGAGCCGGCGTATCAGCGCCGAACGACTGGGTCGACGTAGTCAGAGCCCAGTGCGACGCAGAAGAATGGCCGATCCCCGTGTTGGGGACCGTGCCCGCGGCACGCGCCCTCCTGATCCGCCCGGACGGACACGTGGCATGGGTCGACGGCTCCGGCAACCTCACATCGGCGTTGACCACATGGTCGTGACTCCTGGGTTTGGGCGTCCAGACCTCACCGGCGGGCTGTGCGTTCTCAGCGGACTTGGCAGAACCTCGGGGTGTCGCACGCGGGTTTGAAGGTTCTCAGGCGATGACACAGCAAGCGGCCCGGTTGCTCTTTGTTCGTCCCCGCCTGGGCTGACGTCAGTTTCCGCAGAGTTGACTCGTCTCACTCGAGTCCGCGCGGAAGTGGACATGCGGTTGAGGAAACTCGGACACGCTGTCATACCGATCACAGGACGCCCCGTCGTTTCGACAAGTTCTCCCCAGCGGGACAGCGGTTGGCTCAGGTGTTGCCGGTGTGCGCGCGGGCGACAGTTCGGCGAGCATCGCGCCAGGCGATCAGGGCTGTTCGCAGACGTGGTGAGGTGACGTCCTCACCTCGGCGTCTCGCGCGTAGTTGATCGATCAGCCAAGCCGGAGCATGGGCCTGTTCGACCGCCTGGCTCTTCGTGAGAAGTGCACCGTTGCTCAGCGCATAGCGGCCACGGGCCATCGACGTAAGGCCAAGATCGGCGATGACGGGGTTCAACCACATCCGTGGGCGCCGGGCCGCCCACGCCCAGTATCCAGTCAGCTCAGCACGGGCTGCTTCGCGGAGATCGTCGTCACTCATAGGGGGCAACACAGCGCACGGCGAGCGGCCGACAACGGCATGCCCATGACGCACAAGCTCAGCCCTGGTGATTCCGGAAAGGATGCGCTCAACCAGCGAGCCGTGAGTCCACGTCGGATGCGTCATCCGAACATCCGAGACCTTCCCGGCCTCGACATAGACACATCCGAGGTCGAGACCAGAGCCAACGCCCTCGTCGAGATGACGATGCACAGCCACGAGAGTGGCCTGCCGGTGTGTGTCGACCGGGCCGTCCACAAGCGCGACCAGGTCGATATCACTGACCCCGGGAACGTAGTCGCCAGTCGCCAGCGATCCCGCGACAAACACATCACTCACCCACCCAAGCCCCGCCAGCCGTGTGCCGAACTCCGCCACGACAGGCACCGAGGTCACCATGATCGCAGTCTACGAACTCCCTCACCACAAGACCGGCGGTGAACGTCATCCATCAGAATCGTGGAGATGGTCGGCATACTCACATGCCGCGTCGGGTGTGACCGAGCAGCCAACAGACCGCGCCGTTGGCCACCGTTCGACTGGGCCGCTCCTGCTCAATCGGCGTGCCAGGCAGATGGATCGGCACTGTGCTACCTGCCACCTCCGGCGCTTGGCTCAGACAGCAGTGGTACGGCTGCCCCGCGCACCACCATGCGATATGACCGCGCCCGCAAGAACCTTGACCGTCACCCCAACTACATCCTTGCTGTCACATCCATGCGATTGCGGCGTGGATGAGGACGGCAGCTCGGTAGACGATCGCGTGTTTGTCGTATCGGGTGGTGAGGCCGCGCCATTGCTTCGTTTGGCAGAACCGGCGTTCGATCACATTGCGGTTCTTGTAATCGTGGGCGTCGAGGCCGACGGGCCTGCCGCCGCGTGAGCCGCGGCGTTTGCGGTGCCCCTGCTGGTCTCTGGGGTTCGGGGATGACGGCCTCGATGCCGCGGCTCGCGCAGGTCCTGTCGGATCGCGCGGGACGGGTATGCCTTGTCGCCGCGAACCGCATCCGGTCTCGTGCGCGGTCGCCCGACGTTACGGCCTCCCCGCAGCTGCTGCAGGAGCGGGCAGCAGCATCGGGGAGTCCCTGGCCTGACCGGGCGTGATCAGCTTGACCAGTGGCAGCCCGTTGCCGTCGACGAGCTGATGGAGCTTCGTCGACAACCCACCCCGCGAGCGGCCGATCCCGTGATCAGGCGGCTCGACCGCTGGATTCGCGTAGTTCGACCCATCCCCCTGTGGGGCGGATCGTGTTCGTCGCATGCTGATGTGCGCGAGCGATCGTCGGGCATCCGAGAGCAACTAGGGATCCGGCCAATGGCTTCGGGTCAGGTCCGCTTGCGGCTCGCGATCTTGTCAGAGAGCTGCTGCACATGGGCGGGGTCCGCGTCCCGGGCAAGGGCGACGTAGTGGTCCATGACGGCCGGCCGGTAGCGCACGGGCAACGTCTGTCCTGGGGCGAGTCGGGTGAGCTCGGTGATCGTGAGGCCTTCGTCCGCGATACCGCGGAACGAGATGCCGTCGGCGGTCTCCACGTCGAACATCAGGACCACGCGTGGATTGCTGTTGACCTCCCGCCAGTCGACGAGAACGCCGAGCGCAAGCGCCCCCGTACGCAGTTCCGCATTGCGTTTCCACGCATCACTGCTCAGGGACGGGTTCGGGGCGACGCCCGGGAAGTCGGGCCCGACGCCGAGCGATTCCCGACTCAGGTCGGGCCTGAGCTGCGCCATCAGATCGTCGAGCTTCTTCTTCGAACCGAACATCCTGTCGCTGAACTTCTTGTTCCAACCGAACATCCTGACCCCTCCCGCACACCGGTGCCGGAATCTCGGCCTGGCGCTTCGCCCTCACCGCGATCGTACGTCACGGCCATTCCCGACACCGTCGCATCGCCCCGTCCCGATGGGGTCGCCGTCCGCGGTCGCGGACGGGCTTGGTCGAGAGCAACTGAAAACGCGACACGGGACCAGAGTTCCAGCCAGAACGCTCAACCTTTGCCAGACCCGCCCTATTGTCCCGAAGCGACTACCCGGGCGACCGGTGATCGCTTCGATCACCGCGATCGCTGTGTTGGCCGGCTCAGCCGCCAGGTCGATACCCACCGTCCGCGTGTGTTCCTGCCCTGCCTGATACCGAGAATGAGTCGCTGCAGATCGTTCAGGTTGCCGTGGTCGCTGGGCTCTGACGCTACGCGTTGCTTCAGCAGCGGTCTGCTGATATGCCGCTCGTGATCGGCTCGTAGAAGGTGCTGGCGATACGCGGAACGATCTCCGTTCCGCCTGACCAGGCGCAGTTCTGCAGGAGGAATTGTCAATTCCTGTGGATCACTTGGTGGGGGTGGGATCAATGCTGGGTTCGTGATGGGTGGGTGGCGTCGTAGCGGCGTCGGTTGTTGTTGATCTCTTGGCGGTGTGTGGTGGCCCATTCGCCGAGGGCGACAACGGAGTCGAGCAGTGTCGTGCCGAGTGGGGTGAGCGTGTAGTCGACGCGTGGGGGGACGCTGGGGTGCACGGTGCGGGTGAGGAGGCCGTCGCGTTCGAGTTGCCGCAGGGTCAGGGTGAGCATGCGCTGCGAGATGCCGGTGACCGCGCGGTGTAGCTCGCTGAAGCGCAGGGTCTGGTCGCGGAGTTGCCCGATGACCAGGATGCTCCACTTGTCGCCGATCAGGGCGAGGATCCGCAGCACCTGCCGGCATACTTCGCCGTCCGGTTCGCCGCCGTTGGCGGCTGTGGGCTGGGGCCTGACGTCGCGGTGCCGTCCGGCCGGCGAGGTGTTTTTGTGTGGCGCCAAGGGTTACCTCCGTGTGCGTCACCGACATGAATGTGCCGTCTTGCCACCGTCACTGTAGTGACAAATCATGATGCTACGAACAAAGAGTAACCCTCGGCGGCGGGTCGGGAGAGCGCCCGAGTCGACCGTTGTGGCCAGAAGGGACGTTGTGGTGGCGAAGACACTCGTTGTTGTCGGTGCTGGTCCGGGGTTGGGAATGGGGGTGGCTCGGGCGTTCGGCCGCCACGGCTTCCAGGTCGGGTTGATCGCCCGCACCAAGGACCGGCTGAACGCCCTGGTCGGCGAGTTGACCGAGCAGGGTGTCACCGCGGCGGCGTTCCCCGCTGACATCCATGATCGTGGTGCGCTGGCCGACGCCCTCGCCATGGCCGGGGACACGCTGGGTCCGATCGACGTGCTGACCTACAGCCCCAGCCCGACCGGGCCGATCACGCACGCCTCGCAGACCACGGCCGCCTCGGCCGCCGCACAGTTCGAGTTGCATGTGTTGGGCGCGGTGACGGCGGTGGGGCAGGTGCTGCCGAGCATGCGTGCCCGTGGTGCGGGCACGCTCCTGCTGACCACCGGCGTGTCCTCCACGGTCCCCGCGCCGTTCTTGGCCAACGTGGGCCTGGCCATGGCCGGCTTGCGCAACTGGGCGCACGCCCTGCACGCCGAACTGCGACCACAGGGGATCTACGCGGCAACGGTGACGATCGCCTCCGGTGTCATCCCCGGCGGTGGCGACGCCGACCCAGATGCCATTGGTGCCCGCTACTACCGCATGTACCAGCAACGAGATCGCGTGGAAGAGATCATCGGCGACATCGACACGTTCCGCGACCTCGTCGCCCAGTGGATGAGTGAGAACGGCGGATCGGCCCCGTCGACCGCGGGCTAGGCAACGTCCTCATCGGGTCGCTCGACGATACTGGAATGCGTGGATCATGCCGCGGGGATGGTTGTGACGGAGGATGGGTGCCGGCTGTGGGCTGCTGAGGCGGGCCATGGGGAGGCGGTGGTTCTGTGTCATGGCGGTCCTGGTTTGTGGGACATGTTCGGCGATGTCGCTGACGTGTTGGCGCCGCGGGTGCGGGTGATTCGGTGGGATCAGCGCGGTTGTGGGCGATCCGAGCGGCGTGGTCCGTACTCGCTGGCACGCACAGTGCGGGACCTGGACGCTGTCCGTCGGCACTTCGGGTTGGATCGGATGGTCGTGCTGGGCCACTCGTGGGGTGCGACGTTGGCGCTGCGCTACGCCTTGGACCAGCCGGATCGGGTCAGCAAGCTCATCTACGTGTCCGGCACGGGCCTTGGGCGGGAATGGCACGAGCACTACGAGCGGAACCTCGCCGCGCGTCTGGGAAACAGCGGGGCGCGGCTGGCGGAGTTGAAGGGCCGTGCGCGTACCGCGTCCGAAGATCGCGAACTCGCGGTGCTGCAGTGGTCCGCGGACTTCGCCGACGCGAGTAAGGCCACGGGTTACGCGGAGCGGATGGCCGACCCTTGGTTCGAGATCAACTATGAGTGCAACGCGGCGATCAACCGGGAAGAACGGGAGGTATGGCGCGAAACCGAGTTGGTCGCGGCCTGTCGTACGTTGGCGGTTCCGACGCTGATCGTGGACGGCGCGCTCGACATCCGGCCCCGTTGGGCGGTGGATTCGTTGCAGCAGGCCTTGTTGTCGGCGACGCGGGTGGTTGTGGACAACGCCGGTCATGTGCCGTGGCTGGAAGCACCTGACGAGTTCGGCTCCGCACTGCTGACATTCCTGCACGAGTCCTAGCCCAACGAAAACGATCCTGCCGGGCGTCGGCGGCGTCCACGATGGCCGCGGCCCGGTCACGGCCGCACTTGACAAGGCCACCTTGGTGGGTGACATTGGTTCAGTGGATCAGCCACTGCTCCAGAATGAGCCGATCGGCCGGGGCACGGTCGTGGACGCCCTGGTCGCCCGGGTCAGGGCGGACATTCTCAGTGGGCGGTATCCGCCGGGGTCGTTGCTCCCGCCGGAGCGGGCGCTCGCGGCGAGTTACGGGGTGACACGGACTTCGCTGAAGCATGCGCTGGTTCGGCTGGTGCAGACCGGTCTGGTCGCCACCAAGCACGGTGTGGGCACGCGGGTTCTGGACCATGCGCGGTTGCGCAGCCTGGAGTTGTTGCCCGAGTTGGTGATGGCCGACGGGCCGGGGTGGTTCGTGGAGATCTTCGAGACCCGGCGGGAGATCGGCGCGCTGGTGGTGGCCAGGGCCGCCGAACGGGCCACCGCCGAGCATCACGACCGGCTGACCGACTTGGTCAACCGGGTGCGCACCGCGGCCGACCCGGACGAGGCGCAGGTCGCGGAGTGTGCGATCCACCGACTGTTCGGTGAGGCCTGCGGCAACCGGGTCTACCGGATCCTGGTGGACACGTTGCTGGACGCGTACATGCCGGTGCGGGCGTTGTTCGTGCGGCCGTTCAGTGATCCGCCGGTCGCGGCGGCGCGGATCGCGCCGGTTGTGGAGGCCGTGATCGTGGGCGACCCGGCCGACGCGCACCAAGCGGCGACCATGTACCTGGCCGAAACGGAACGCATGATGCTGGGACAGGAGTGACCTGTGTCGACGACATTCAGGGAAACCATGGCCGGCACAGTCGGTTCCCGGCCGATGCGGATGGATCTGCACGTGACCGTTCCGGGGTTGCTACTGCCGTGGTCGGACGTGACGGCAGCGATCACCGGGCACGTCACCATCGACGGCCTGGCCGACGCGCCGGCGACGGGCACGTTGCGAATAGCCCCGCTGCGAGCCCGGATCATCCACTACCGGTGCTCTTTCGCTGCGTTGGACGGCCGGATGCTGCACCTGGACGGACACAAGTCGATCGACCCACGGCACCCGACCCGGTCGATGACGACCCTGCCGGCAACGGTGCGCGACGCGGCCGGTGCAGTGGTCGGCGAGGCGGACCTCACCTTCGACATCCGGCGCGATCTGGTGAAGTTCCTTGCCGGCTTCCGATTCCCCCGTGACCCGACGCTGATGGCACCGCGATGGCGTGGCCAGCCCGGCCGGCTCGAGGTCTGGTACACGACCTTCACGGACCCGGACACGAAGACCGGGGTGTGGCTGCACCACGAGATGGTCGCGCCCAGCGACGGCGGCCCGCCGCGGGTCCTCGGCTGGGCAGCGGTGTTCCCGCCCGGAAAGCCGCCTGTCCACGGCAGGTTCGGACCGTTCCCGCAGATGCCCGCTAACCGGCTGCAGGGCACGGCCGACGACGTCCACTGGGATCTGGCGTCCTCGGGAAGCGGCGGCGACCCGATGTTCACGTTCCCGCGGTGGACCTGGGACCGTGAGATTCTGCCTGCGGCACAAGTGGTTCCCGAGCCCTCCGCGATCTTCAACGGGACCGTGAAATGGAATGACGGCGAGCTGACCGTCCGCGACGGACACGGCGCGACGGCCCGGATCTACGGCCACGGCAACGCCGAGAAATGGGCGTGGCTGCACGCGGACCTCGGCGACGGCGACGTGCTGGAAATAGTGAGCGCGGTGTCCCGACGGTGGCCGTTGCGTCAGTTGCGGCCGTTGACATTCCTGCGACTCAGGGTCGGCGGACAGGAATGGCCGGCTCGGGTCATGACAGCCGCACCACGGTTGCGCGCGTCGATCGGACTGCCGACGTGGACGGTGTCCGGCAGAGTCGGGAACTGGCGGATCACCGTGGACGTTACCCAATCAGCGGACGGAACACTGGCACTGGAGTACCGCGATCCGGATGGCGCACAGGCGGTCTGCCGGAACAGTGAACGAGCGGACGCCCGGATAGTCCTGGAGGAAAGCAGAAACGGCTCCTGGCAAGTGCACCGAACCTGGGAACTGAACGGAACCGCCCACGCCGAGGTGGGCAGTCGTGATTGAGGAGGGGAACGCCCACTGCCGACTGGGAAGGCATCCAGGGTGGCGGCCACGCGAGGCATCGGACGCTGCCATGGACGGTCGCCGACGGCCGCCATCGACGGAGCACCAAGGTGGCCGCCGTGGATGACCGGGCCGGCAGACCACCGGACAACGAGGCAATGCAGCGGGTGGCCACCGTGGATGACTGGGCGTCTCGGTTCGCGCGACTCACCTCTGGGTTTCCGTTGTCAGCGCGGCTTGGGATTCGTGCTGCCGCCCGGTTCGTGCCTGAACTGGTCAAGGTCCCGATGTTGCTCGCCGCCGCTGCGGAGACCACGGGCGACGCCACTCCTGGTCGCCCCGATCCGCCGTTGACCTGTGTCCCGTCCGCTGAGTGGCGGGGTGGTTCGGCGGATGTCGTGGTGGTGGGTTCCGGGGCGGGTGGGGCGGTGGTGGCGAAGGTTCTGGCCGAGGCGGGGATGGATGTCGTCGTGGTTGAGGAGGGACGACGGCATACCGCTGAGGAGTTTCGGCGCACGTCCACATTCGACAGGTTCCGTACGTTGTACCGGGACTCCGGCGCGACTGTCGCGTTAGGACTTCCGCCGGTTGTGCTACCGTTGGGGCGTGGGGTTGGCGGCACTACGCTTGTCAATTCCGGTACGTGTTTTCGGACGCCGGACCGTGTGTTACGGCGATGGCGCGAGCAGTGGGGTGTTCCCACCGACGAGTTCCCCGAACTGCTTGACGCGGTCGAACGCATGCTTCACGTTGCCCCGCAGCCGCTCGATGTCCTCGGCCGCAACGGTTTGCTGGCCATCGCGGGCGCGAGTAGCCTGGGGTGGGACGCGCAACCGTTGAACCGCAACGCCCCGGGATGTGCTGGGTCTTGTCAGTGTGCGGTGGGTTGTCCGCGCAATGCCAAGAACGGGGTTCATCTCAACGCGTTGCCGGATGCTTGCCGGGCTGGTGCGCGGATCGTCACCGAGGCGCGCGTCACCAGGGTGATCACCGCGCGCCGCAGGGCCGAAGGGGTTCTGATTCGCCGGCCGGACGGCAGTTCGTTCGTCCTGCGCGCGCCCCTGGTGGTCGTCGCGGCCGGGGCCACTGAGACGCCGCCGTTGCTGCGCAGGTCGGGGTTGGGCGGGCAGCCGGGGCTCGGCCGGGGTATGGCGGTTCATCCGGCGACGACTGTGGCCGGCCGGTTCGACGAACCTGTCAACAGCTCACGCGGTGTGTTGCAAAGCGTGGGTATCGAACGGTTCCACGATGAGGGCATCCTGATCGAGGCCACCACCGGGCCGGCCGGCCTGGTCACGTTCCCGCTGCCCGGCACCGGCCGGGAACTCCGGCACGAACTGGACAACCGGCATCACCTCGCCTATCTGGGTGCGATGGTGGCGGACGCGCCCGCCGGCCAGGTCCTGGGCCGCCACCGGCCGGTCATCACGTACCAGCTCACCCGGGCGGACGCGGGCAAGCTGCGCAAGGCCATGGTGGAGATGGGGCGGGTGCTGTTCGCCGCGGGCGCCACGGAGGTGTTGACCGGCCTGGACCGACACCCCCGGGCGAGTACGGTCGAAGAGCTCGCGGAGATCGTGGGGACCACACCGGCGAAGGCCCTGCGGGTCGCCGCGTTCCATCCCACGGGCACCGCCCGGATGGGCGCCGACGGGCAGCGGGCGCCTGTTGACGTCACTGGGCGGCTGCGCGGTGTGTACGGTGTATACATCGCGGACGGTTCCTGCCTGCCGACGTGTCCCGAGGTGAACCCCCAGGTCACGATCATGGCGGTGGCGATGGCCGTCGCGAACGGGATCAGGTCAACGTCCTGAGCACGCTCACAGGTGCGTCGCCAGGAACTCCTCGGTCAGCTGCCACGCCCGCGCCGCGGGTTCCGGCTGGTAGAACATGGGCGCCACGCGGTTGTGGAACGCGTGCCCGGCGTCGGCCTGGATGTGCAGTTCGATGTTGTCGTGGCCTTCGACCGCGTCGGCCACCTTGGAGACCGAGTCGGCCGGGATGTACGGGTCCTGCCCGCCGAAGTGCAGCTGCAGCGGCGACTTGATCTGCTCGAGCAGGCTGAGGCTGTTCGGCACCTCGGATCCGTAGAACGACACCACCGCGGTCGGCCGGACCTGGGCGGCGAGCTTGAACGCGAGCGACCCGCCGAGGCAGAACCCGAGCACCGCGACTCCCCCGTCGATCTCGGGCAGTCCTTCGAAATGTCGCAACGCCGTCACGGAATCCGTGACGCCCCCCTCGACGTCGAACCGCCCGCGCACGGCGACCGAGTCGTGCAGGCCCTGTTCGGTGTGGTCGGCGTTCCATCCCGGACTGATCCGCCAGTACAGGTCCGGTGCCGCGACCACGTACCCGAGCGCGGTCAGGTCGGCGGCGACCGCCTCGATGTACTCCCCCACACCGAAGATCTCTTGCAGGATGAGAACTCCCGGGCCACGGCCCGATTCCGGCGGCCACACCCGCAAGTCGAACTTGCCGTCGGGCGCGGAAACTGATTCTGTACGCTGTGCGCTCACGTCATGAACCTACAGGTTGAAACTCAACTAACCACACATGTGGGAATAACGAAGAGTTTTCACTGCTGGAGGCCGAATGATCGACTCGTTGCCGAAGCGGCGACATAGGTCGAGCTTGATCCTTATCGTCCTGATGATCGGCACCGTCCTGGTCGCCTGTAAGAAGTCCGACACGGCGGCGCCACCGCCCCCGTCCGAAACGCCGTCCGAGTGGACCTCCGAGGCCGCGTCCGCGCCGCCGTCCGATTCGGCCGGCGCACCTGCGCCACAACCTGGTTCGTCGGCTCCGAAACCCAGCGCTCCCCCGCCGTCGGCCGCTCCGCCGCCACCGCCGCCCGGGACCAACTGCGTCAAGAATCCGCGCGCGTGCGGTTTCCCGGACGCGAGCACCACGGGATGGCAGCCGACCGGCGTGAAGCTGACCACCGCGGGGGTCAAACTCACCTCGGACGCCGAGTTCCAGATCAACACCGCGGGCGCGGTGATCGACGGCAAGGACATTCAGGGCTGCGTCAGCATCAAGGCGAACAATGTGACCATCAAACGCAGTCGGGTGCGGTGTGACAGTTACTTCCCGATCCGCGTTTATGACGGTTTCAAAGGCGCGGTGATCGAGGACACCGAGATCGACGGGATGAACTCGGGCACCACCAACGCGGCCATCGGTTTCGACGGGTACGTCGCGCGGCGGGTGAACATCCACGGCGTCGGCGACGGCCCGCATATGGGCACCAACGTGGTGATCCAGGACTCGTACGTGCACGACCTCGCCAACTGCGACATCTGCCACAACGACACCATCCAGTCGTCGGGTGCGCTGAACGTGGTGCTGAACCACAACACGTTCATCAATGACGCGGAAGGCAAGAACGCGGTCGTCCGGATCGCCACCGAACAGGGCGACTCGCACAATTTCCTGGTCGAGAACAACCTTCTGGCCGGCGGCAACTACGCGGTCCAGGTGCGCAGCCAGGGCTACGGCTTCCCGCAGGGTGTGAAGGTGATCAACAACCGAATTGTGCCGACCTGGCGGTTCGGTCCGTTCGACGTGACGGACGGGACCATCGTGGCGACAGGCAACTTCCGCGACGACAACCTGGCGCCGCTTTCCGCCGACTGAGTGTTTCCGTTGAGTGGAAACCAGGGATCCGGGCCGCCCGAATCGCTCCTATTGTCGTACCCCCACGACGCAACGGAGCGAGCAGATGGCTGACAGCAATGTGTCCCGATGGGCGATGACTTTATCCTGGACCGCCGTCCTGCTGGATGGCTTCGACCTGGTGGTCCTCGGCACGGTGATCCCGACTCTGCTGGACGGGAAGGTCTGGGGCCTCACCCCGGCGAGCGCCTCGGTGGTGGCCACGATCGGCTTGGTGGGGATGACCATCGGCGCGCTGGTGGTCGGCACGATCACGGACGTGATCGGCCGGCGCAGGGCGTTGGTGCTGTCGGTCGCGGGCTTCTCGGTCTGCACGCTGCTGTGCGCGTTCGCGCCGTCGGTGTTCGTCTTCGGCCTGCTGCGGTTCCTCGCCGGGCTCGGCCTGGGCGGCTGCCTTCCGACGGCCCTCGCCGCCGCGAACGAACACTCGCACAGCCGCCGGGTCGGCAGCGCGACAACTATCGTGATGACGGGATATCACGTCGGCGCGGTGTTGACGGCTTTGCTCGGCATCATGGTGATTCCGGACCTTGGCTGGCGCGCGATGTTCATCATCGGCGCGGCGCCCGCGCTGGTAGTCGTTCCGTTGATCTGGAAGTACATGCCGGAGTCGCACGAGCCACGGCCGGCGCGGACCGCTCTGTCCACAATGGCCTCGTTGTTCACCGCCAAGTACCTGCGCGCCTCGTTGGCGTTCTGCCTCGCGTCGTTCATGGGCCTGCTTCTGGTGTACGGGCTGAACACGTGGCTTCCGCAGATCATGCGCTCGGCCGGGTACAACCTCGGTGCGGCTCTGGCGTTGTTGTTGACGTTGAACGTGGGCGCCGTCGCCGGGCTGCTGCTCGCCGGGGTGGTGTCCGACCGGGCCGGCATCCGCAGGCCCGCGATCGCCTGGTTCGTCACGGCCGCGGTGTTCCTGGCTCTGCTGAGCGTGAAGATGCCGCAGATCGGCGCGTACGTCGTGGTGTTCATCACCGGGTGTTTCGTGTTCAGCGCCCAGGTTCTGGTGTACGCGTACATCGGCCGGACCTATGTGGACGGCAACCGGGCGACCGCGCTCGGCTGGTCGGCCGGGGTCGGCCGGCTCGGCGCGATCTGCGGTCCCTTGGTGGGCGGCGCGCTGCTCACGGCCGGGATCGCGTACCCGTGGGGCTTCTACGTCTTCGCTGTCGTGGGTGCGCTCGGCGCGGTCGCCGTCACGGTCGTGGGCGGCCGGTCACCTGCGCCGGCGCCACTCGTGAGCCAGCAGCCAGGCCAGGTAGAGCCCGCCTAGCACGCCGGTGGCGATGCCGACCGGCAGTTGGACGTCGGTGAACAGCCGCTGCACTCCCAGATCGCTCGCCATCAGCAGGACCGCGCCGGTCAGGCTGGACGACACCGGCCCGGCCGCCGCCGTCCCGGCGAGCCGGCGGGCGATCTGGGGCGCGGCCAGCGCGACGAACCCGACCGGCCCGGCCGCGGCCGTGCCGACCGCGGCCAGTGCCACGCTTGTCATGACCAGCAGGAACCTGGTTCGTTCCACGGGCACGCCGAGTGCCCGCGCGGCGTCGTCACCCATCTCCAGGACGCCGAGTCGCCTGCTGTAGTACGCCGACACAGGCACCAGGACCAGCATTGCCCAGGCGACCGGTCCGACGTGTTCCCAGCCGCGTCCGTTCAGGCCGCCGACCAGCCACGCCTGCGCCGCGACAGCGTCGTGCAGGTTCGCGTGCGTGATCAGGTACTGGTTGGCCGCGATCAGCATCGCGCCCACTCCGATCCCGATGAGCACCAGCCGATATCCCTGTACGCCGCGCTGAAACGCCAGCAGGTAGATCGCGATCGACGTGACGAACCCGCCGACCAGCGCGCCCGTGGCGACGGCGAGCATGCCGCCGTGGGTCACCACGATCACGACCAGCGCGCCTGTCGCGCTTCCCTGGGTGAACCCGATGATGTCGGGGCTGCCCAACGGGTTCGACGTCAGCCGTTGCAGGATCGCGCCGCTGAGCCCGAAAGCGGCGCCGACCAGCAGTGCCGTCAACAGCCTCGGCAGCCGCAACGTCATCACGATGAAGTCGGCGCCCGGCGGTCCCTGCCCGAGCAGGGTGTCCCACACCTCGGACACGCTCAGCGGGTAGTCGCCGCTGGTCATGGTGACCACCGCGATGCCCACCACCACGATGACAAGTCCCAGGCACGCCAGCGAAGCCCGAGTGTCCACTTTGACCGACACGGCGCCGCGCCGGACGATGGTCGCGCTCACAGTTTGGTCACCCGGCGGCGCCGGCACAGCAGGACGAACACGGGCGCGCCGATGAACGCGGTCACAATGCCTACTTGGAGCTCCTCGGGACTGTTGATCACGCGGCCCAGCACGTCCGATCCGATCAGCAGGACCGGCGCGAGGACCATCGAGTACGGCAGCACCCACCGCTGGTCCGGCCCGGCGATCAGGCGCGCCACATGGGGAACCGCGAGCCCGACGAACGCGATCGGCCCGACCGCCGCCGTGGCCGCCCCGCACAGCAACGTCACCGCGATCACGCCGACGACTCTGGTCCGTCCGATGTGGGCACCGAGCGCTCGGGCCGCTTGGTCGCCGAGGGCGAGGGCGTTGAGCGACCGGGAAAGCGCCAGCGCGAGCACGATTCCGACGCCGATGAACGGTGCCAACCGGACCACGACGTCCATGTTCCGGCCGCCGAGCGACCCGACGTCCCAGAACCGGAACTGGTTGAACGTCAACGGGTTCAACACGAGAACGGCGTCGATCAACGACAGCAACACCGCGCTGATGGCCGCGCCGGCCATGACCAGCCTGTCCGGTGTCACCCCCCGGCCCGCCGACCCCAACACGTACACGACGACCGAGGCGATCCCAGCCCCCAGGAACGCGAACCACACGTAACCGGACACGCCGGTGACGCCGAAGAACGTGATCCCACCGACTACGGCGGCCGACGCGCCCGCGCTCACGCCCAGTAGTCCCGGGTCGGCAAGCGGGTTGCGGGTCAGCGCCTGCATCAGCGCGCCGGCCAGCCCCAGTGCGGCCCCGACCATGATGCCCAGGAGCGTCCGGGGGATACGGACAGTGTGGATGATCGCCGCGTCGCGTGACCCGTCGTTGTGCCACAGGACGTCCCAGGTCGAGCCGAACGGGATGTCCTTGGACCCGAACCAGACGCTCAGCAGGCAGACGAGCACGAGCGCGCCCAGCGCTCCGACCAGCCCAAACAGGCGGAACGACCGCTTACTGGCAATGGTGTGGGTCGTCACGCGCCTGTCCTCGAAGCCGGTTATTGAGGATAGGCTAACCGAAGTTCAGAGCCGCGATCAACACCGAGGGGAGATACGCGCCGTGACCACCGGGGGCGTTGTCCTGCGCCAGGCCATCGGCGGCCAGCGCAGGGACGTCATTGTGTCGAGTGTTCTGGCCGCCGGGCATCAGGCCGGTGAGGCTCTGGTCCCGGTCGTCATCGGTGTTGTGATCGACCGGGCGGTGGCGACCGGGTCTGTGAGTTCTCTGCTGATGTGTCTCGCCGCACTGGCGGGCGCGTTCGTGGCGTTGTCCTACAGCTACCGGTTCGGGGCGCGCGCCGGGGAACGAGCCGCCGAGCAGGCCGCCCACCGGATCAGGATCCAGCTCTCCCAACGAGTCCTCGATCCACGGGGTGGCGCCGAAGCGTCCCACCTGCCGGGCGCGCTGGTGAACATCGCCACCAGTGACGCCAAACGTGTCGGCGGGATCAATCAGGCGCTGCCGATGGCCGTCGCGGCGCTCACAGGTCTGCTCGTCAGCGCGATCGCGTTGTTGCGCATATCGGTCCCGCTCGGTCTGCTCGTGCTGCTCGGCACTCCGCCGCTGATGTTCCTCGGCCATCTGATCGGCCGGCCGCTGGAACGGCGAAGTGGTGTGGAGCAGGAACGGGCCGCGCACGCGTCCGGTGTCGCCGCGGATCTCGTCGCGGGACTTCGGGTCCTCAAAGGGATCCGGGCCGAGAAAGCCGCCATTGACCGGTACCGGCGGACAAGCCGGGACTCGCTGACCGCGACGATCAAGGCCGCCCGCGCGCGGGCCTGGCACGACGGCGCGATCCTGTCGTTGACCGGCGTCTTCATCGCCTTGGTGGCGCTGGTCGGCGGGAATCTGGCCGCGGACCGGGCGATCAGCATCGGGGACCTGGTCGCGGCGGTCGGCCTGGCCCAGTTCCTGGTGGTGCCGCTCAGGTTGTTCGCGTACGTCAACGGCCAGCTCGCGCAGGCTCGCGCGTCCGCTGCCCGCGTCGCCGAGGTGCTGTCTGCCGACTATGCCGTGACCGGGACGAAGATCCTGCCGTCGGTTGACGGGCGGGTCCGACTGGCGGGTGTGTGCCACGGGTCGGCGCGGGACGTCACGTTCGACGTCCACGAGGGCGAATTCGTCGGTGTCGTGGCCAGTCCGGCCACCGCGGCGGACTTGCTGGCCTGTCTTGCCCAGGACGTGGCACCCACCGGGACCATCGAGGTGGACGGGCACGATCTCGCGGACGCCTCACCAAGCAGTGTCCGAGAAGCCGTTCTGGTGGCCGCGCACGACGCCGTCCTGTTCGAGGGAACGCTGCGGGAGAACGTCTCCGCGGCGGCCAGCGGCCCGGTCGACCGCGCGTTGGCCGCGGCAGCCGCCGAACTGCCTGAGGACACGCACATCTCCGAACGCGGCCAGTCACTGTCCGGTGGGCAACGACAACGGGTGGCCCTGGCCAGGGCGTTGGCCGCGGATCCGGCTGTCCTCGTGGTCCACGACCCGACAACGGCCGTGGACGCGGTCACCGAGGCTCGGATCGCCCGCGATATCCGCGAGGTCCGGCGCGGTCGGACGACGATCGCGCTGACCACCAGCCCTGCGCTGCTGGCGGTCACCGACCGCGTTGTGCTGCTGGCCGATGGCGTGACGACCGAGGGGCGCCATGCCGATCTGCTGCACGGCAACGAGGTCTACCGCAAGGCGGTGCTGTCATGACCGAGCTCTTGCCCGTCGCGACCGGGGCTCGGACTCGTAAAGTCGTCGGTTCGCTGGTCAAAGCACACCGGTGGCAGGCCGGCACAGCTTTCGCCGTGCTCGTCGGGGCGACCGCGATCGGCGCGGCCACAGCGCCCCTGCTTGGGTATATTGTGGACAAAGTGACCGGCGGCCAGTCGAACCTGACCGCGCCGGTCGTGGCGCTTGTTCTCGTCGCGCTGGGTCAGGGTGTGGCAACGGCCCTCGGCACGGGCATGGTCGCCAGGCTTGGCGAGAGCATGCTCGCGACGCTCAGAGAGCGGTTCGTGGCCCGTGCACTCACTCTTCCACTGTCCCAAGTGGAGGGAGCTGGCTCGGGTGACCTGACGTCCAGGGTCACCAACGACGTGTCGGTCGTCGCCGAGGCCGTCCGGACCGCGCTCCCGATGCTGGGTCAGTCGGTGCTGACCATCGTGTTGACGCTCGGCGGAATGGCCGTGCTGGACTGGCGGTTCCTGCTCGCCGCCCTGGTCGCCGCGCCGATCCAGCTGCACACAGTTCGCTGGTACGTCCGGCAGGCGAGCCCGCTGTACGCGGCCCAACGAGTCGCAGTCGGCGCCCAGCAACAACAACTCCTCGACACCGTCGGCGGTGCCCGGACCGTTCGCGCGTTCCGGCTCGCCGACGCGCATGTCGCGCGCGTGCAGGAACGGTCGAGCGCCGCGGTAGCGCTGGTGCTTCGCGGTGTCCGTGTGCTGACCCGGTTCTTCGGGCGGCTCAACCTGGCCGAGTTCGTCGGGTTGTCGGCTGTGCTCGTGACCGGGTTCGTGCTGGTGGGCAACGGGTCCGCGTCGATCGGTGCCACGACCGCGGCGGCGCTGTACTTCCACAGCCTGTTCAGCCCGATCAACATCGCGCTGGCGCTGGTGGACGACGCGCAGTCCGCGTCCGCCAGCCTGGCCCGTCTGGTCGGCGTGTCCGATCTGCCGGTGGCCGCTGTGCCCGAGTTGGTCCGGCCGGTGGACTCGTCGGTGAAAGCCACCGGGCTCGGCCATTCGTACGTGCCCGGCCGCCCGGTGCTGTGGGACGTGGATCTGCACGTGGCGCCCGGTGAGCGGGTGGCTTTGGTGGGTGCGAGCGGGGCCGGGAAGACGACCCTGGTCAAGCTGGTGGCCGGCATGCACGAGCCCGGGAGCGGCACTGTCCACATTGGCACTGTCGTCCTGGACGAGCTGCCGTCGACGACTGTCGCCATGGTCAGCCAGGAGGTGCATGTGTTCGCCGGCCCGCTTGCCGACGACCTGCGGCTGGCCAAACCGTCCGCGACGGACGCCGAACTCGCCGCGGCACTGGACCTGGTCGGCTGGGACAACGACATCCCACTGTCCACTGTGGTCGGTGACGGCGGCCATCGGCTGACCGCGGCCCAGGCCCAGCAGCTCGCACTGGCCCGGCTCGTGCTGGCGGACCCGGCGGTCGCCATCCTGGACGAGGCGACGGCCGAAGCCGGCAGCGCGGGCGCCCGGATCCTGGAGGTCGCCGCCGACGCCGCGCTTTCCGGGCGTACCGCGTTGGTCGTGGCACACCGGCTGTCCCAGGCCGCGGCCGCGGACCGGGTCGTCGTGCTCGACGGCGGCCGGGTCGTGGAAAACGGGACGCACACCGAACTCCTCGCCGCGGGCGGTCGCTACGCGGAACTGTGGACCGTATGGTCAGGAAGGGCTCTCTAGATGATTCGTCGTGTGTTGGCCGTCGCCTCTGTGCTGGTGTTGGCGGCCTGTGGTACCAAAGCGGTCAAGGACACCCCAGCGGCGTCCACCGGGGGCGCGTTCCCCGTGACGATCGAGCACAAGTTCGGCAGCACGACGATCAAGTCGGAGCCCAAGCGGATCGTCCTCGTCGGATTCACCGAACAGGACTCACTGCTCGCGCTCGGCGTGGTCCCGGTCGCCACCACGGACTGGCTGGGCAGGTACGAAAGCGCGATCAACCCGTGGTCGCTGGACAAACTGGGGAACAGTCCGAAACCCGTGATGCTGACCGACAAGGACGGCCCGCAGTACGAGAAGATCGCCTCGCTGCGGCCGGACCTGATCCTCGGCATCTACGCGGGCCTGAACCAGGAGCAATACACCAAGCTGTCCCAGATCGCGCCGACAGTCGCGCAGCCGTCCGCGTACGCCGACTACGGCGTACCGTGGCAGGAAGCCACCGAGACGATCGGGAAGATCGTCGGCAAGTCGGCCGAGGCGGACAAACTCGTGGCCGACACCGAGGCGCGGATCGCCAAGGCCCGCCAGGACAACCCCAAGTTCAACGGCGCCTCCGCGGTAATGGCGACCATGTGGGAGGGCTACTTCGTGTACGGCCGACAGGACCCGCGCTCCCGGTTCCTGTCCTCGCTGGGCTTCACCCTGCCCACCAACCTGGACAAGGTGATCGGCGACAAGTTCGGCGTGTCGATCAGCAAGGAGCAGGTGGACCTGCTGGACCAGCGGGTGGCCATCTGGGTCGTCACCGACGCCGAGCAGACCCGCCGCCAACTCGACGCCGACCCCCTCTACACCAGCCTGAATGTGGCCAAGCAGAAGCACGACGTGCTGATCGACGACAAGACCGACTACGGCAGCGCCATGTCCTTCATCTCCGTCCTGAGCATCCCCTACCTGCTCGACCACCTGGTTCCGGACCTGTCCAAGGCACTGGCATCCTGAGGTTCATGGAACGTGTCGCCCTGGTGACGGGCAGCTCACGCGGACTGGGCGCGGCGATCGCCGCCCGCCTGGTCCGCGACGGCCTCAAAGTGTTCGTGAACTCCCTGCCCGGCAACCCAGAACTGGCCACCATCGCGTCCGCAATCGGAGCCACCCCCATCTACGCGGACGTGACCGACCCATCGGACATCAAGGAACTCGCCTCCTCGGTGGGCCCGCTCGACGTGCTCGTCCTGAACGCGACCGGCCCCCAGCCGAACATAGCCCTGTTCGACACAACCTGGTCGGATCACCTGGACCAACTACGGTTCTTCGTGGAGAGCCCCATTCTGCTGTTGCACGCGCTGGTGCCAGGAATGATCTCGCGCGGCTACGGGCGGATCGTGCACATCGACTCCGAGGTGGCCGACCGACCCGCATTGCACCGCTCCGCCTACGTGACGGCGAAAGCGGCCCAAGTGGGGCTGGCTCGAAGCTGGGCCCGGGAACTCGGCCCGTCCGGGATCACCGTGAACACAGTGGCCCCTGGGTTCGTCCCAGTGGAACGGCACAACGACGTCCCCGGCTCAGCGCGTGCCGCTTATACGGCAACAGTTCCCCTCGGGCGGATGGGGCTGCCTGAAGACGTCGCCCACGCCGTCAGTTTCTTCGCCTCTGAGGGGGCCGGGTTCGTCACAGGGCAACGGGTGGTCGTGGATGGTGGCCGCCACTTGGGGCCTTGAGTTCGCTGTTTTGGCTGGCCTTCGCTGTGCAAAAGATATTGCGCTCGCCGCGCCGGCAGGCCGCCAAGAGGGAGTCCTTTCCCGGACCTTTCCGCTTTGTTGGAGGAGTATAGGTCGCGCTGCCTCCCTCCCGTATGGCCTGCCCAAGGGAACCGCATCTGCCAGGTGGAGTCCAGCTTGGTCTTCCGGTCCGTATGGCTCCCAGCCTGGTCGGGTCTCGTGGGCGGACCTCCGGTTGGGTTCCGTGGGTGTGGACCCCACCTGGCAGATGCGGTTGGCTTCGCCCAGGCCACACGGGAGGGAGTCACCACTCTGGGCGAGGTATGTCGCGCGGGCACGCGCCCAAGGCGGGCGTGATAATGTTTAGGCCGCAGCGGGACAAGAATTTACTGCCTACCGTTTCTCGACATTTTTAGTTCGCGGCGGCGGTATTGTTTTATCTAATATTGGTAGCCCGGAGTGTTGTCTCCCTCCCGTATGGCCTGGGCGCAGCCAATCATATCTACCCCGTGGTGTCCGAACCCACGAGAGCCATCCGGTCCGCCCACGAAGACCAGCACAGGCTGGAAGCCATACGGACCGAGACGCAAGCCGGACGCCACGGGGTAGATATGATTCCCTTGGGCAGGCCATACGGGAGGGAGGCGCCGCGACCAAACAACCCAACCACAGCAGCAATACCCAGGTCAGGGGCTCCCTCTTGGCGGCCTGCCCGAGCGGCGAGCGAACAATCTTTTCCCAGTCCGCGGTGACTGCAGTGTAGTTGTCAGCCGCCCATTTCGTTAACCAAGGACCGAGGGCGCATGTCCGTCCAGTTCTGTTCCACGTAGTCCACACAGGACTGGCGGTCGGTGGGGCCGTGAACTGGGGTCCAGCCTGCTGGGGTTTCGGCGAAGGTGGGCCACAGGCTGTGCTGGCCTTCGGTGTTCACCAGGACCGTGAAGGTTCCTTCGGGGTTGTCGAAGGGGTTGGTCATTGGGGTCCTTTCAGGGTGGCTGCCAGGGCGGCGATTGTTCGACTTTGGAAAAGGTCGCGGGGAGTGAGGGGGAGGCCGGCGCTTTGGGCTTTGCTGGTGAGTTGGATGGCGAGCATGCTGTCGCCGCCGATGGTGAAGAAGTCGTCGTCGATTCCCAGGGTGGGGAGGTTGAGGACGGCGGCGAAGATCTCCAGCAGGGTGCGTTCGGTGTCCGTTCGTGGCGGCCGGTTGGTGACTATGTTTGTGTAGTCGGGTTCGGGGAGGGCCGACCGGTTGATCTTTCCGTTGGCGAGGACTGGGAACTCTGTCAACCACACGAATGCGGCGGGCACCATGTAGTCGGGTAGTAGGGCGGAAACGTGGGTTCGCAGGTCGCTTTGGGTGCCGATCACGTAGGCGATCAATCGGCCGGCTCGGGCGATCACCAGGACGTCCTGGACCGATGGGTGTTTTCCGATCGCTGCGGCGACTTCGGCTGGTTCGATCCGGAAGCCACGGATCTTCACTTGGTCGTCGGACCGGCCGACGTATTCGATGACGCCGTCCTTTGTCCGGGCCAGGTCTCCGGTTCGGTACATTCTGGCGCCCGGGGTGAAAGGGTTGGCCACAAATCGGGACGCGGTCAGTGCGGGTTGTCCCAGATATCCACGGGCCAGGCCGGCGCCGGCCAGGTACAGCTCGCCCGTCACGCCGGGCGGGACCGGTTGGAGCCGGGAATCGAGTACATACGCTTGCGCGTTGTGCACCGGGCGGCCGATTGCCGGCCGGTCGGTGTCACGCGCCCTTGCCACCAGTGAGTCGACCGTGCATTCTGTTGGGCCGTAGAGGTTATAGGCCTCTGTGTTGGGCAATGCGCGCAGTTGTTCCCACGACGCGTCGGACACCGCTTCGCCGCCGAAACCGACTGCGGCCAGCGGGCATTGAGCAAGCAGACCTGTCTGCGCGAGGAAGGACGGTGTGAGTTCGATGAAGTCAATGCCTTGGGTGACAACGGCATTGGTGAGCTGAGCTGGATCCCGGCGGGTTTCGTCGGGCAACACGTGCAGTGTGTGCCCGTCCAGCAACCACAGTTGTGGCTGCCAGGAGGCGTCGAACGAGAACGACCAGGCGTGACCGACCCGCAGGTTCCGCCGGCCGATCGGTCGATACAGAGTCTCGCGGTGACTGTGGAACAGATTCACCACGCTCTGGTGCGTCACGACAACACCTTTGGGCGTTCCGGTCGAGCCGGATGTGTAGATCACATACGCCGGATGGGCCGGAAGCAGTCCGACTTCCGGATTGTCCGTTGGATACGGGTTCAGATCAGGAATCGCGGTCAGGACCGTTGTGGGCCGAGCCGATGTGAGCATGTCCGATATCCGCGACGGGGGCAGGTCGGGATCGATGGGGAGATAGGCACCGCCGGCTTTCTGGACGGCCAGGATCGCCGTGATGTAGTCGGCCGACCGCGGCAACCGCAGGCCCACCACCGACTCTGGCCGCACACCTTGGGCGACAAGGAAATGCGCGAGTTGATTGGCCCGCGAGTTCAACTCCGCGAATGTCCACGCGACCGCGTCCGACACGACGGCGACCGCCGAAGGTGTCGCCCGGACCTGCTGCTCGAAAAGCGCCGGAACGGTCGACACCGGAACATCCAACTCGGTCCAGGCCATCAGCCGGCTCCGCGCGGCGGGCGGGACAATGGCCAAACCGCTGACCGGCTTGGTCGGATCCTCGGCGATGGCGCCAAGGAGAACCACAAGACACTCCGCCAACTGTTCCACTGTGGAACGGTCGAACAGGTCCGCGCTGTACTCGATCCGGCCGCCCGCACCGGCGACGAAATCGAACGACAGGTCGAACTTGGCTGTGTGCTGCTCGACCGGCTCCTCGCGGACGGTTACACCGGGCAGGTCGAGTGATCCGGTCCCCTGCGCCAGATAGACGACCATCACCTGGAACAGCGGGTGCCGGGCCAGCGTGCGTGCCGGGCTGACCGCGTCCACCACCCGTTCGAACGGAACATCGCCGTGGGAGAAGGCGGCGAGGTCCGCCTCCCGAACGCGCCCCAGGAGATCCACAAAGGACGGATCTTTGGACAGATCCGTCCGCAGCACCAACGTGTTCAGGAAGAACCCGACCAGGTCGTCCAGGGCCGCGTCGGAACGGTTGGAGATGGGCGTGCCGACAGGAATGTCCGTTCCAGCGCCCATTCGGTGCAGAAACGCCGCTATGGCGGCGTGGAACAGCATGAACATGCTGACCCCATGTGCCCGCGCCAGCGCCTCAAGGGCCGACTCCAGGTCCGCGGACAGCGGGACGTCCACCTGACCGCCGCGGTAGGAGGCCTGGGCCGGGCGTGGGCGATCCAGGGACAACGTCAGCTCGTCCGGCAGGTTCCGAAGGGTGGATGTCCAGAACGCCAGCTGTGCGTCGGCGACCTCCGCCACCCGGTCACGCTGCCACAAGGCGTAGTCCGCGTACTGGACGGGCAACGCCTGCCACGCGGGCGCCGAACCAGCGAGCCGGGCCGTGTACGCCTCTGCCAGGTCCCGGGTCAACGGCTGGCTGGACCATTCGTCACTGGCGACGTGATGCACCAACACCAGCAGCAGATGCTCGTCGGAACCGACGTCGTCCACCGAGACCCGGATAGGGATCTCGCTGTCCAGGGCGAACCTGTGCTCGAAATCGCCGCCGTACGTGAACGGAACCTCGAACGTGTCCACAACAGACTGATAGGGCACGCCTTCGAAGGACAGCAACAGAGTCCGCAGTGACTCGTGCCGAGCGACCACGTCGTTCACCGCAAAGCGCAGTGCGGCGATGTCCAGATCGCCGAAGATTCGCCACGCCAGCGGGATGTTGTAGGTCGTGCTCGGCCCTTCCACCTGGTCGATGACCCACAGGCGGTGCTGCGCGAACGACAGAGGCACCCGAGCAGGCCGAACGACCGGCTCCAGCGCGCGAGCCGCTGTGCCTGCCGCGTCCAGGCGCTTGGCCAGCCCGGCAACGGTCGGAGCGTCGAACACGTCCCGCAGCAGGACCTCCCGGCCCAGCACCGAGCGAATCCGGCTGACCAGACGCATCACCAGCAACGAATGCCCACCGACAGCGAAGAAGTCGTCGTCGACACCGACCCGCTCCAGCCCGAGCACCTCGGCGAACAATGCCGCGAGCGCCGCCTCGTCAGGTGTGCTCGGCTCCTGGGAAGATACCTGGAACTCAGGCGCCGGCAGTGCCTTGCGGTCGAGCTTGCCGTTCGGGGTCAACGGCAGCTCCGGCAACGACACGATCGCAGCCGGGATCATGTAGTCCGGCAGCACAGAGGCCAACTCCGCGCGGTCCGGTGCCTCCCCCACCACGTACGCCACGATCTGGCCGTCCCGCAGGACGACCACGGCTCGCGAAGCGTTCCGCAACAGGACGGCCTCGATCTCGCCTGGCTCGATCCGGAAGCCCCGGAGTTTCACCTGGTCATCCGCACGGCCAAGGAACTCGACGACCCCGTCGGACGTCCAACGGGCAAGGTCGCCGGTCCGGTACATGCGCGCGCCTGCGGTGAACGGACTCGCCACGAACCGGCACGCCGTCAGGCCGGCACGCCTCAAGTAACCGTCCGCGAGCTGGGCGCCGGCGATGTACAGCTCCCCCACGACCCCCGGCGGCACCGGACGCAAAGCCTCGTCCAGCACGTAAACCTGGGTGTTCCACACCGGCCGCCCGATCGGCACCCAACTCGGGTCCGTCACCGCCCACGCGGTCACGTCCACCGATGCCTCAGTCGGCCCGTACAGGTTGTGCAGTTGGGCGTCGGACGACGATACGAACTGCCGCGCGACCTCTACCGGGAGCGCCTCGCCGCTCGTGAACACCTGCCGCAGGCTCGGGCACCCACGCAGCTCAGACAGGAACACGTCCAGCATCGACGGGACGAAGTGAATCGTCGTGATCCGCTGGTCCCGGACCAGGTCAGCCAGGTAGGACGGGTCCTTGTGGCCGTCCGGCCTGGCCACGACCAGAGTGGCGCCGGTAATCAGCGGCCAGAAGAACTCCCAGACCGACACGTCGAAGCTGGACGGCGTCTTCTGCAACACCCGATCCGATGTGTACAGTGTATACACGTCCTGCATCCACAGCAGCCGGTTCACGATTCCGGCGTGCGACACAACCACGCCCTTGGGGCGACCGGTCGAGCCGGACGTGTAGATCACATACGCCGGGTGGTGCGGCGACACCCGTACATCTGGATCAGCCGAGTCGCCGGGGACGTCCACCTGAGCCGGATCGTCGATCACATACGCCGGTTGGGCGTCGGCGAGCATGTACGAGATCCGGTCCACCGGATACGACGGGTCGACCGGCAGATACGCGGCGCCCGCCTTGTGGACGGCGTACAGCGCGACGATCAGCTCAACCGAACGCGGCAATGCGACCGCCACCACTGAACCAGGCGAAACTCCTTGGCCTACAAGGAATCTGGCCAACCGGTTGGCGCGCGCGGCCAGCTCCGCGTACGTCAGTGAGACGTCCTCGAACACCACGGCTTCGGCGTCCGGTGTACGCGCGGCCTGGGCCGAGAACGACGCAGGCAAGGTCGTATCCGCAACGGGATGCGCAGTCGCGTTCCAGTCCACCACGACCTGGGAACGCTCGTCGGGAGTGAGGACGTCGAGTGAACCGACCGGGATGTCCGGCCGGGTCGAGACCTGGGTCAGCAGGGCGACCAGGCGAGCGGCCAGACTGTCCGCTGTGGACGGATCGGTCAGGTCGCGGGCGTACTCCAGCTGGAGTGTGATCCGGTCGGGCCGGTCCACGAACGTGAAGTGCAGGTCGAACTTGGCCCGCCCGGGGTCGACGTCCAGCCACGACGTGGGCAGCCCCAGCACGTGCTCGGCGTCCTCAGTCCGGACGTGGTAGCCGAGCATGACCTGGAACAGCGGGTTCCGGCCGGCGACCCGGGTCGGGTTCACCGCCTCCACCACCCGGTCGAACGGCACGTCCTGGTGGGAGAACGCGGCCAGGTCCGCCTCCCGCACCCGTGCCAGCAGCTGCGTGAAAGTGGGGTCGCCGGCCAGGGATGTCCGCAGCACCAACGTGTTCACGAAGAACCCGACCAGGTCGTGCACGGCCGCGTCGTCCCGTCCGGCGACCGGCGCACCCAGCGGGATGTCCGTGCCCGCGCCGAGCCGGTGCAGTAGCGTCGCGACCGCGGCCTGCAACACCATGAACATGCTCGCGCCGGACGTCTGCGAAAGCTCCCGCAACGCACGGACTGCCGGCACGTCCAACGAGACCTTGCCGCCCTGTCCCGAGCGCGTGGCCGGTCGGGCGCGGTCGACGGGCAGTGTCAACGCGTCCGGGACGCCCCGCAGGGTGTCCGTCCAGAAGTTGAGCTGGGCTTGGCCGACCTCGTCAAGCAGATCACGTTGCCACAGCGTGTAGTCGGCGTACTGCACGGGCAGCGGCTCCCATGCAGGAGCCTCGCCGCGTAGCCGCGCCTGGTAGGCAGTCGTCAGGTCGGCCAAGAACGGCCGGTCGGACCATTCGTCGGTGGTGATGTGGTGCAGCACCACGGCCACGACGTCGTCGAACACGCCCACACGCAACGGGATCTCGGTCGCGAGATCGAACGGACGGCGAACGAACCCGGCAAGTTCCGATGAAGGCAGCATCTCGACCTCTGGGGACACGTCCAGAACCGACTGGTACTCGCCGTCCACGAACACGGTCCGCAGCGACTCGTGCCGCCGAGCCACATCGGCGACAGCCGACCGCAGGGCAGGAACAACCAACCCAGCAACCCGGAACACCAGCGGGAAGTTGTATGCGATATCCCCGCCGGCAAGACGGTCCACCAGTAGCAACCGCTGCTGCGCGAACGAAACCGGGATCCGCGATGGACGGTCGTACGGCCGCACAGGCGGTCGAGCCGGCGCGCCGACGGACGCACGCTCGGCGAGCAGTGCTGGCGTCGGCGCTTCGAACAGGTCGCGGATGGCCAGCTCGGCGCCCAGGTCGGTCCGGGCGCGGCTGATCAACCGGGTCGCCAGCAGCGAGTGCCCGCCCAGGTCGAAGAAGTTGTCCGCCACACCCACTTCAGGCAGGCCGAGGACATCCGCGAACAGCGCGCACAGCACCGACTCGGCCTCCGACGCCGGTGGGCGGCTGACCGCCAGCGCCACGGCCGGATCCGCGGACGGCAGGGCCTGCACGTTCAGCTTTCCGTTGTCGGTCAACGGCAAACTGCCCAAAGTCACGAACGCGGCTGGCACCATGTACTCGGGCAGCTGCTGTTTCAGCGCGTCCCGCAGCTGCTGGATCAGGTCGTTCGTGCCCCGCGCGGCAGTCGGCGTGTTCGCGAGCACGGACCCGCGACCGGCCAGGTACAGCCCGGACGTCAAAGCGGAAGACGTGGTGAAGACCGCCTCGAAGCAGCCTTCCGACGACGACCACGTGGTATGCACGTGGTATCCAAGGTGTATACCCAATGTATACAAGGACTCCGGTTCGATCCCACCCTCGGACGTGAACCGCGCAAACGCTTCCGCGACCGGCATTCCCGCGTCCAACGCGCGCATGGCCGAGATCTCACCGAAGACTCGGGCGTCCGGGATATCGCAGACCCGCAGTACCTCCGGCCGGTCCCGAAGCCGGTTCTCCAGGTCGGCGAGGGAACTCCACACCACCTGAGGTGCGTTCGCCACCGACACGGTTTCCACCGGCGACCGATAGATCACCACGTCATAGCGGTACCGGCTCAGCTCGTTGTGCCAACGGCCGCGTTTGGTCCGCAGCTCGACGCCGGGGAACTGGGCGAAGTAGTCCGGGTGGAGCAGCAGCTCCTTCTCCAACGACACGCCTCGCTCGATCGCCCGCCGCAGCTGGCCGGCGTCCACCGACGGCCCGGACCTGGTCAGCTGGATGCCGGTCTGGAACACCCTGGCCAGCCGCAGGTCGCGCACGTCGCCGATGAACAGCCGGCCGCCGGGCGCGAGCAGGTCGAGCGCGCTGCGGATGACCTGCGTCAGGTAGTCGACGCTGGGGAAGTACTGGATCACGGAGTTGATCACGACCGTGTCGAAGTGCCCGGCGGGCAGCCCGTCAACCACGTCGGCCGGTTGGGTCCGCAGCGTGATCTTCGCGGCCAGGTCAGGGTCCCGCGTGAGGTCCCGCTGGAGTTTCGCGATGACGGGCGCGGCGAAGTCCGTTCCCCAGTACTCCTCGCTCGCTGGCGCCAACTGGGACATCAGCAACCCGGTCCCGACACCGATCTCGAGGATCCGCCGGGGTCGCAGGTCGGTGATCCGGGCGACGGTCGCGGCCCGCCACTCCCGCATGTGGTCCAGCGGGATGGGGTCACCCGTGTAGCTGGAGTCCCAGCCGGCGAAGTCCTCGGTGAACAGGGCCGTGCCGATCTCGGTGTACTCGTCGGAGTAGATCTGCCGCCACTCCCCGACCTGGTCCGCCTCGACCGTCTCCCGGTCGGCCCCGCTCAGCTCGGCCGGGACGACGTACCCGACCAGCCGCGAGTCCTTGAGCAGGACGGCCGCCTGGGCGACCCGCGGATGGCTGGTCAGCGCGGTCTCGATCTCGCCGAGTTCGACCCGGTAGCCACGGATCTTGACCTGGTCGTCGGTCCGGCCGAGGAAGTCCAGGTTGCCGTCCGGCCGGCGGCGGACGAGGTCGCCGGTCCGGTACATACGTTCTCCAGGCGTACCGAACGGGTCGGCCACGAACCGTTCCGCGGTCAGCCCGGGTCGGTCCAGGTAGCCGCGGGCCAGTCCGGTGCCACTGATGTAGAGCTCGCCGGGCACGCCGTCCGGCACCGGCCGGAGCCATCCGTCCACAATGTACGCTCGGGTGTTCCAGATCGGCTTGCCCACAGTGGGTGTGGCGCTGTCGTTGGTGCCACCGCCGAGGGTGTTGATGGTGTACTCGGTCGGGCCGTACAGGTTGTAGCCGTACGTGTTGTCGGTGTCCCGCAGCCGCGACCACACCGACTCGGACACCGCTTCGCCGCCGAGCAGCACCAACGCGGGCCGGTGCCCGGCCAGCAGACCTTCTTCCATCAGCAAGTGGGCGTACGTGGGCGTCACGTTGACGACGTCGATCTTGTGGGCATCGCAGTACGCCACCAACGCCCGCGCGTCCCGCCGAAGCTCCTCGTCGCAGACGTGCACCTCGTGGCCTTCGACAAGCCACAGCAACTCTTCCCACGACATGTCGAACGAGAACGACACCGTGTGGGCGATCCTCAGCCGGCGTCCCCCGGCTGAGGCGATGGCTGGGTCGAAGATGGCTTCCTGGTGGTTGAGCTGCATGTTCGTCAGGCCGCGATACGGCGTGACGACACCTTTGGGCCGGCCCGTCGAGCCCGAGGTGTAGATCACGTAGGCCGGGTGGTCCAGGCTGAACTTCCGGACTTCGTCCAGCGGATGGCCTGGGATATCAGTAAAATCGGTCTGGTCAAGGAGAATGCGCGGGGTGTCGTCGGCCAGGGTCGCGGCGACCGGACCGGTCGAGACCAGGACGATCGGGCGGGCGTCCGCGATCATCATCGCCAACCGTTCGACCGGGTAGTCCAGTTCCAGCGGCAGGTACGCGGCGCCGGTCCGCAGCACCGCGAACAACGCCACCACCATGTCGATCGACCGCGGCAGAGCCAACGCGATGACCTGCTCCGGCTCGGCTCCGGCCGCCAGTAGCAGCCGGGCCATCCGGTTGATCCGCGCGTCGAGTTCCGCGTACGTCACGCGTTCGTCGCCGAAGACCAGCGCGATGTCGTCTGGCGTGACCAGAGCCTGCGAGCTGAGCATGTCCGCGACGGTCTCTTCGTACATCGTGTTCGCCGTGGCGTCCCACAATGCGGTGAGTTCTTTGTGTTCCCGCAAGGAAAGCAAGTCAAGTGACCCGACCGGACGGGACATGTCGACGGTCAGTCTGGCCAGGACAAGGGCGAACCGGGCGAGCAGCCGCTCGGCGAACTCCCGGTCGAGCACGTCCGGCCGGAACGACAGCCGGATCCGCAGCCGGGCCGCCGGGGTGACGACCAGGCCGATCGGGTAGTGCGTGGCGTCGACGCTGTCGGCCTCTTTGATGTCGTATCGGTGCCGGAACTCGTCGAACTGCTCCTCGTTGACGAAGTTCTGCAGCACGTACAGGCTGTCGAACAGGCGGGCGTGGCCGGCTTCGCGCTGGATCTCACCGAGGCCGTAGTACTCGTGGGCCATCAGTTCGACCCGCTCGGACTGCACCCGCCGCAGCATGTCCACAACGGACTCGTACGGGTCGAACCTGATCCGCACCGGAATCGTGTTGAGGAACAGGCCGATGATGTTCTCGACCCCGTCGACCTCAGGTGGCCGACCGGCAACCGTGCTGCCGAACACCACGTCGTCCCGGCCGACCGCCTCGGCCAGTGTCAACGCCCAGGCCGCGTTCAGCACGGTGTTCAGCGTGAGACCGTTCCGCCGGGCGTCGCCGCGCAACCGGTCGGACAACTCGGCCGAAAGTTCGGTCTGGCACTGTTCGGGGATCGACGGTTCTTTGAGGTCCGGCGGCCCGAACAACGTTGGCTCCGCCAAACCGCCCAACGCCTTCCGCCAGGCCGCGGCGGTCGCTTCCTTGTCCTGACGGTCCAGCCAGGACAGATAGTCCTGATAGGACCCGGGCGTGGGCAGGCGGGAGTCGTCGCCGTGTTCGTAGAGGTGGAAAAGCTGTTCCAGGAACAAGTCCTCGGACCAACCGTCCCACAGCAACAGGTGGTGGATGATCACCAGCAGGTCGCGGGACTCGCCCAGTCGCACCAGCAGCAGCCGGCACAGCGGCGGCTTGGCCGGGTCGAACCGCTTGGCCCGGTCGGCCGCCAACAGCCGTTCGATGTCCTGGCCGGTGCCGTCGACGACTTCGAGCGGGACCTCGGGTGCGTCCACAATGAACTGAACAGGCCGGCCGTGGCCTTCGCTGGTGAATCCGGCGCGGAGGTTCGGGTTACGGGCCAGCAGCGCGGCCACTGCGGCCCGCAGCCGGTCCGCGTCCATCCGGTGGCCCAGCTCGAAGACGTCCTGCACGGTGTACACGTCGAGCGCGGACTGGTCGTAGCTGGCGTGGAAGAACAACCCTTCCTGCAACGGCGACAACGGCCAGACCGTACTCGGGACCTCCCACGCGGACAGCTTTTCTATGTCCTCTTCGGACAGTGAGCTGGTCCACGTGACGGTCATCCGCGGCCCCTCCGACGTTTCCAGACAGACCACATCGACTTGCAGCAGGTACGGGGTGGCGATGTCGGACGGGACCTCCGGTCCCACGGATTCGACGCGGCCGTAGTAGTTGAACAGCACCTGTGCCTGGGGCAGTCGGCCCAGAATGGCGGCGGTCTGGGCGTTGAGGTACCGCAGCATGCCGTACCCCAAGCCATCGCCCATGAGCTTGACAATGCCGCTGGGAGACAGGCGAACCGGCTGAATGCTGGTGAACCAGCCGACTGTCCGCGCTGTGTCGAGGCCTTCTCTCCCGTGCCGTTCGACGTCAACGAGCAGGTCTGAGTGCCCGCGCCATTCCGTGACGGTGTTGCGCAGCATGGTCAGCAAGGTCTCGGTGACGTTCCCGCCCAGCACGGCCTTCGTCTCGGCCACCGAAAGCTGAGTGGTACGCGACCATGTCGGCCCTGGCTGTGCGCCGGGCAGGAGATCCGCGCCGGAAGCGCATTCGGTGACCCAGTGTTCCAGCTCGGCGAGCCGGGCGGGCGATGTGGCCTGTTCGTTGACGTGCCGGGCGAAGGTTCGGTATGACGTCCCGACCGGCTCCAGGGCACGGCCGTGCGTGAGAGCGTCCCAGTCCTCGGCCAGGATCCGCCAGGACACCCCGTCGACAGCCAGGTGGTGCACTGCCAGGAAGACCTGGCCGAGTTCACGGAACCACACCGCCTGGACCACCACGCCCGCGTCCGGGTCGAGCCGCCCGACCGCCCGGTCCGCCTCGGCCGTGATGTCCACATCGGACGATTCGGTGACGTCGACCGACACCGACGGCAGTGTTTCCAGGGACCACAACACACCCGCGATCCGGGTCAGCTTGATCCGCAGGGCGTCGTGCTGGTCAACCAGAGCCTGGACGTGCCGGGTCGGGTCGGTGGTGGCCGGGAGCAGGCCGGACAGGTTGAAGCGGTTGATGGCGCCGGCGCGTTCCCGCAGCCAGTGCACGACCGGCAACAACGGGACGTCGCCGACGCCGTCGTCCTGCGGCTCGGCCACCACCGGCGCCTCAAGCGCGGCGAGCGCGGCCGCCGTTCGGTGTTCGAAGACGTCCCGTGGGCTCACCGACAGGCCGAGCTTCCGGGCCCGACTGGACACCGCGATGGAGAGGATGCTGTCGCCGCCGAGCATGAAGAAGTCGTCGTCCACACCGACGTCGGACAGCTTGAGCACGGTCTCGAAGATGTCCGCCAGTTGGCGTTCCCGCTCGATTCCCGCCCGGACCGACCGGGTCCGGGCCGGCGCCGGTAGGGCCTTCTGGTCGAGCTTTCCGCTGGGGGTCAGTGGGAACTCGGCGAGGGTGACCACCGCGCTCGGGACCATCGCCGCGGGCAACACCGTCGGCAAAGTCGCCAAGTCGACATCCGCGCCGACGACGTATCCCACGAGAGCGTTGTCCCGCACGACGACCGCAGCCTGCGTAACGCCTGGTTGGGCCGCGAGGACGGCCTCGATCTCACCGGGCTCGACGCGGTTGCCACGGATCTTGACCTGCCGGTCGGTGCGCCCCAGGTACTCCAGCGCGCCATCGGCCCGGCGCCGGACCAGGTCGCCGGTGCGATACATCCGCTCGCCCGGCCCGCCGAACGGATCGGCCACGAACCGTTCCGCCGTCAACCCAGGCCGGTCGTGGTAGCCGCGGGCGAGTTGTACTCCCGCGAGGTACAACTCGCCCGCGACTCCGGCCGGTACGGGCCGGAGATACGGGTCGAGCACGTGCAGCCTGGTGTTCCAGACAGGCCGGCCGATCGGCACCCCTCCCGCCGATCCGCCGTACTCACACCAGGTCACGTCGACCGCGGCTTCTGTTGGGCCGTACAGGTTGTGCAGCGGCACCCCGGTCAAGTCCCGCCACCGGCCGGCCACTTCGCCGGGCAGGGCCTCACCGCTGGCGAACACGCGGCGCAGGCTGCCCGCCCAGTCCGCGTCGGTCATCTCGGCGAGGAACGCCGCCAGCATCGACGGGACGAAGTGGACAGTCGTGACCCGTTGCTCGCGAATGAGTTCGGCCAGGTAGGCGGGGTCGCGGTGGCCCTCCGGCCGGGCCAGCACCACGGCCGCGCCCTCGGCCAACGCCCAGAAGAACTCCCACACCGAGACGTCGAAGCTCGCCGGGGTCTTCTGCAGTACCCGATCGTCTGTGTACAGCGTATACATGTCCTGCATCCACTGCAGGCGGTTGGCGATCGCGCGGTGTGTGACGACGACGCCCTTGGGTCGGCCGGTCGAGCCCGAGGTGTAGATCAGGTACGCCGGGTGGTCCATGCCTGTCTCGTCGTGGACATCGACCTCGGGCCCGTCGGCGGTCACTGTCACGCGGTCCGGCCCATCGGGCAGTACGATTCCGTCGACCGTGACCACGAACCGTGCGCCGGAGTCGGCCAGCATGTAGGAAATACGGTCCACTGGATAGGACGTGTCGATCGGGAGGTACGCGGCACCGGCCTTCAGCACGCCGAGCAACGCCACCATCAGCTCGACCGAACGCGGGACGGCGACGGCCACGAACTGCTCGGGCCCGACTCCCTTGGCTCGCAGCCTCCGCGCCAGCGTCGCGGCCCGTTCGTCGAGTTCCGCGTAGGTCACCGTGCTGTTCTCGAAGATCACCGCGGGCGCTTGCGGATTGCGTTCCACCTGGGCGGCAAACGCTTGCGCGAGTGTGCGGTCCACGGTTGTGTGCGCGGTGGCGTTCACCTCCGCGATCCAGTCACGTTCCCGCGCGGTCAGCAGCGACACCGAGGCGACCGGCAGGTTGTCGACGACGGCGTCCAGCACGCGCATCAGGCAGTCGGCGAGATGCCGGACGTCGTGCTCGCTCAGCCGACTGATGTCGTGCATGAACTGCAACGTGATGCCGTCGCCGGGCAGGACGAGCATGGTCAACGGGAAGTGGCCGGCGCCGAGCATGTGCAGGCCGCCGAAGGTGATCTCGCCGTCGGTCAGCTCGGTGTCCACCGGGTAGTTCTCGAACGCCACCAACGTGTCGAAGAAGTCGGTGACGCCGACGATCCGCTGCAGGTCGGCCAAGCCGATGTGCTGGTGGTCCAACAGGTTCGACTGCTCGTCCTGCAGCCTCCGCAGCGCGTCCCCGACCGTCTCGTCGGGCCGTGTGCGCACCCTGACGGGCAACGTGTTGGCCAGCAGGCCGATCATCTCGTCGACCCCGGGCACATCCGCCGCGCGCCCGGAAACAGTGTTGCCGAACACAACATCGTCTTTGCCGGTCAGCGCACCGAGCAGGATGCCCCAGGCGCCTTGCATGACGGTGTTCAAGGTGACGCCGAGTTCACGGGCGCGGGCGACCAACCGCTCGGGGTTCGGGACGTCCACCCAGACCTCTTCGAGCTGGTACTTGGCCGCGTCTCCTTGCCCAGTAACGAGTTTCGTCGGCTCCACGCCCGCCAAGGCCACTCGCCAGGCGGCTCGCGCGGCTTCGCTGTCCTGTGTGGACAGCCAGGACATGTATTCGCGGTACGGGGTCACCTGCCGATGTAGGCCGAGATACTCACGGACCATGATCGTGGTGGACCAGCCGTCGACAATGCTGTGGTGCAACGTCAACACGAGCCAGCCGCGGCCTTCACCCTGCACGAACGTCCCGGACAGCAACGGCGCGGATTCCAGGTCGAACCGCCGGGCGCGGTCCTCACGGGCGACTTGTGTTGCATCCACATCGGACACTTCGCGCCACGGCAGTTCCACGCGACTGTTGATGACCTGGATGACCTGACCGTCCGGACGCTGACGGAACGACGCACGCAACGGCTCGTGCCGATCGATCATGCGTTGAACAGCCGCCCGCATCTTCTGTGCCGAGACGGCGCCATGGAACTCCACGACCTGCTGCACGACGTAAGCGTCCACAACGGACTCGTCGTACATCGCGTGGAAGAACATGCCTTCCTGCAACGGCGACACCGGCAGGATGTCGTCGACGTCTCCCAGACCGTCGACCTCATCCTGGGTGAGCGTGACCAACGGGAAGTCGGACGGTGTGCGGCCGCCGGTGAAGGTCCCCGCCGCCAGCTCGGTCAGGACACGCTGCCACCTCGCCGCGATGGCGGGGACTCCGGTCAGGTCGTGCCACATGAACGTGGCAGTCAGTTCGCCGGACCGGACCACGGCGTTGATCTCCAGCATGTGCCGCAACGGCATGCGCGGGTCGATGTCCTCACCGAGCGGATCCCGGCCCGGCGCGGGCTGCCAGTCCCGGCCGTCGGTGGCGAACTGACCGAGATAGTTGAACAGCACGTCCGGCACTTCGGCCGCCGCCAGGACAGGGTCCGCACACAGCAGTCCGTAGCCGATTCCCTTGTCGGGGATGGTGTTGAGCTGCTCCTTGACCCGCTTGAGCGCGCCGCCGAGATCGGTCCCGCCCGGGTCCAGCCGCACCGGGAACATGGTGGTGAACCACCCGATCGTCCGCGAGAGGTCAGCACCCACAACGTGCTCTTCGCGGCCGTGCCCCTCCAGATCGACGACAACCGGCTCGCCTTCACCGACCGCAAGTGCGAGCGCGGTCAGCAGAACGTCGTTGACCCCGCCGTGCACGGCCTTCGGCACGGTAGTGAGCAGGGCGTTTGTCACGTCGGCCGGCAACGTGACGGTCAACGTCCGTGCGGCCGGCGCCAGCGCGTGGACCCGCTCCCCCAGGCGGACACCCGGGTCGGCAACCTGCCGACGCCACACCGCCAACTCGGCCGACTTGTCCACCTCGGACAGCTGCTCGGACCACTGCCGGAACGACGTCCCGACCGGCGGGATCTCCCCGCCCTGCCACGCGGCCGCCAAATCGGCCGACAGAATCCGCCACGACACCCCATCCACTACCACGTGCTGGATCACCAACACCAGCCGCCGCTCCGCCGGCAACCACACAGCCTCGAACATCCGCCCGCGCCCCGGATCAAGCCTGGCCACCGCCTGGTCATGGGCAACGGTGACAGTGTCAGCGTCAGCCCTCGTATCGCTGACACTGTCAACGTCGCCATCTGACACTGTCACATCATCGGCCGCACCAGGGGCCACCCCACTGGGCGCATCAGCGGGCACTTCAGCGGCTACACCAGCGAGTGCCCTGATGCCAACTGGGCCGACAGCGCCTGCCGCCTTGTTGGTGACAGTGTCAGCGTCGCTCTCTGACAGTGTCGACCCCGTATCTGACACTGTCAGGATGTCGACGGCCCGGATGGCTCCTGGCTCGGCGACGAACAGGGTCCAGTCGGCATTCAGGCGGGATCGCAGCAGGTCGTGGCGGTCCAGCACGGCTTGCAGGATCGCGACCAGCCGGTCCTCGGTCAGGTCGGCGGGGGTGGTCAACACCGTCGACTGGTAGAAGTGGTCGACCGGGGTGCCCGGTTCGGCGAGCCACCGGATGATGGGGGTCGGTTGGACCAGGCCGGTGCCCGGTTCGTAGACGGTTGAGACCGGTGAGCCGGCGATCGCGGCGAGGGCGGCCACGGTTCGGTGCCGGAACACGTCCCGGGGCGTGATCACGAGGCCGGCGGCGCGGGCGCTGTTGACGAGCTGGATCGCCACAATGCTGTCGCCGCCCAGTTCGAAGAAGCCGTCGTGGACGCCCACCGACGGCAGGCCCAGCACTGCGGCGAACACGGCCGCGAGCTTGTGCTCGGCCTCCGTTGTGGGTTCGGAGTTCCCGGCCAGGCCCGTCCAGTTCGGTTCCGGTAGGGCCGCACGGTCCAGCTTTCCGTTGGTGGTCAGCGGAAGTGGTCCGGACATCGGGATCACGGCGGACGGCACCATGTAGTCCGGCAGGGTCGCTTCGACACAGCCGCGGACGTCGGTGGGCGTCACGTCGCCGACCACGTAGGCGACCAGACGTCGGACCCGGCGGTGGTCCTCGCGGGCGATCACCGCGGCCTGGGTGATGGCCGGGTGTTTCATCAGGACGCTTTCGATCTCGCCCGGTTCGATCCGGTAGCCGCGGATCTTCACCTGCCCGTCGGACCGGCCCAGGAAGTCGAGGTTGCCGTCCGGCCGCCAGCGGGCACGGTCACCTGTGCGGTACATCCGGCTGCCGGGCGGACCGTACGGGTCGGCGATGAACCGGGACGCCGTCAACCCGTGCTGTCCCAGGTAGCCACGGGCCAGCCCACGGCCACCTACGTACAGGTCGCCCTCGGCGCCGATCTCCACCGGCCGCATCGACGAATCCAGGACATAGCACCGGGTGTTGGGGTCGGGGCGGCCGATCGGCACCGGTCCCTGCCAGTCCGGTGCGGCCATCCACAGCGTGGAGTTCACTGTCGCCTCGGTCAGGCCGTACGCGGCGACCACCCGCAAACGCTTGGCCCACCGCGTGATCAGCTCTGCCGGCACGGTCTCGGTGCCGACGATCAGCACGGCGCCTGAGGGCAGTTCGCAGTCCGGCGGCAGCGCGGCGACCAACGACGGCGGCAGAATCATGTGGGTGGCACGGTGTTCGGCGATGTAGTCCGTCAGGGCCGCGCCCGCGACCCGGCGTTCGGACGGCACGATGATCGCCCGGCCGCCGACACCGAGCGACATGCACAGGTCCCACACGGTCACGTCGAAGCCGACGGACGCGAACTGGATCACCCGGCTGGCCGGGGTGATCCCGATCCGGTCCACCGCCGTGGCGATCAGGCTGCCGATGCCTTCGTGCGACACGACGACACCTTTGGGCCGGCCCGTCGAGCCGGATGTGTAGATCACATACGCGGCTTGGTGCAACGCGATCGGAACATCCACATTGGACGAATCGAACCCGGCAAGGCCGTCCACGTCGGTGATGACCAGCCGCGCGTGCGCGTCGGCGACCATGTAGGAGATCCGGTCCGCCGGATGGTCGGGATCGATCGGCAGGTACGCCGCGCCCGCCTTCATCACCGCCAGCAGCGCCACGACGAGGTCCGTCGACCGCGGCAACGCGACCCCGACGACGTCCTCAGCCACAACGCCGCGCTGCTGAAGTGAACGCGCCAACTGGTTGGCGCGCGCGTTCAACTCCCCGTACGTCAAGGACGACGACTCACAGACCAGCGCCACGGCGGACGGCTGTTCGGCGGCCAGGCGCTCGAAAGCCCCCGGCCAGGTGACGTCCTCGACATCCCGTGGCGCGATCCCGAACTCCAGCATCAGAGCTTCTTCGCGGCCGTGGCGAGCGCCGGGATCGCCTGGTCGAAGGCGTACGGGATGCTCAGCACAGTGGCGAAGGTGAGGGCGGCGCCGGTCGGCGGGTCGGTGTACGGCAGGAAGATCGCCCGGTCGGCTTTGGCCACCGCGAGTTTCGCGTACACCGGGGTGTTCCTGATCCGGTCGGCGTCCTCGGGCTTCTCCGGCATCCAGACGAGCACATCGGTGTCCACCAGGTCAAGGCGTTCGTCGCCGAACATGATCGGCTTGCCGTCCTTGGTCTGGCCGTCCAGCTTCGGGTCGACCTTGAAGCCGATCTCGGTCATCAGCACGGTCCGTGGGTCGGCCGGGGCGAACGCGCCGTACTGTCCGGGCGCCGGGCTGTCCGCGACCACGACCTTCTTGCCCGCGAACTCCGGGTGCTCCTTGCGGATCGTGGCGAACTTGGCGTCGGTGTCCGAGATCAGCTTCTTGGCCTCGGTCTCCTTGCCCAGCGCCCGGCCGATGGTCGTGGTCATCTCGCGCCACGGCGTGGAATAGTCCTCGTACTTGCCGTTCTGCGCCACGGTCGGCGCGATCTTCGACAGCTTGTCGTACTGCTCCTGGGTGATCTGGGCGTACTGGCCGATGATCAGGTCCGGCCGCAGCGCCGCGACCTTCTCGTAGTTGACCTCGTTGCCGTCGCTGATCACCTCGGGCCGCTGGTCGCCCCATTTGTCGTTGGACCACGGCCAGTTGCCGTACGGCCGTTCGCCGAACCAGTCCGTTGCGCCGACCGGTTTGACACCTAGTGCGAGCATGGCGTCCTGGTCGGTCAGGCCGAGCGACACCACCCGTTTGGGCTCCGCCTTGATCTCGGTCTTACCGAACTTGTGCTCGATCGTGACCGGGAAAGCTTTGGTGTCAACGGATGTCTGCGCGGCTGGGGCGGGCGTCTCGGTCTTGCTGCCGCACGCGACGAGCGACAACACCAACGCTCCAGCGAGCAACACACGGGCTGGGGAGAACATCAAGAACCCTTCTATTCCGACCGGACGCCGGACACGGCGTACTCCGGTTGCCCGGCGGGCTTTCGCGAAGCCCGCCGGTCGACGATCGACCGCAGGATCTCCCCCACCCGCACAGCGGTGTTGGACAGCAGCGAGGACGTGATGCCGTGGGTGTGCTCGGTTCCGCCCTGCAGGTAGATTCCGCCGGCCAGGTCCGGCTCTGTCCACACGCGATAGTCGCGGTCCACGCGCAGCCTGCCCTGCTCGTCCCGCAGGCAGTGCCGGGCGACATCGCCCAACTCGCCGGTCGGGTCGGCCGGCAGGTACCCGGTGGCGTAGACCACCACATCGGCGTCCAGCGAGGTCTCCACGCCCGTGGTGAGCGTCCGGACGGTGACCTGAACCCCTGCCGAGGTACGCACGACCTTGACCGGCTTCGCCACGTTGAACAGCCGAAGTCGCCGCGTGCCAAGGACTTTCTCGCGGTACTCGCGGCGGTACAGCTCGTCGATCAGGTCGATGTCGACCACCGAGTAGTTGGTGTTCGCGTGGTAGCCCATCAGCCGGCGCTTGACGTCCTCCGGCGCCCGGTAGAACTCGTCGACCGCGGTGGGGTCGAAGATGCGGTTGGCGAACGAGCTGTCGTCGGACGGGCTGTAGCCGTATCTGGTGAAGACGCCGCACACTTCGGCTTGCGGGAAGCGCTCATGGAGGAACGCGGTGACCTCCGCGCCGCTCTGCCCGGCGCCGACCACGACGAACCGCTTGGGGTCCTTGACCGTGTCGATCCTGGTCAGCAGCTCGCTGTTGTGCCACACGCACTCGTCGGCGCGGATACCGTCGGGCAGGCTCGGCCGCAGACCCGTGCCCAACACGATGTTCCTGGCCCGGAAGACGGTTCCGGTGGCGTCCTGGACGTCGAAGAACTCGCCGGCGGCCCGGACGCTCACCACGTCACTGCCGTACGCGACCAGGTCGTCGACCTGGGCGGCGGCCCATTCGAAGTAGTCGTGGAACTCGATCCGCAGCGGGAACAGGTTCTTGTGGTTGATGAAGTCCAGCAGCCGGCCCTGCTCCCGCAGGTAGCACAGGAAGCTGAAGCGGCTGGTCGGGTCGCGCATGGTGACCAGGTCCTTGAGGAAGGACACCTGCATGGTCGCGTCGTCGATCAGCATCCCCCGGTGCCAGCCGAACCGCGGTTGCCGCTCCAGGAACTGCGCGGTCACCGCGTTCTCCGGTGCGACCTGGGCGTTGTGCTCGGTCAGCGCGATCGCCAGCGCCAGGTTGGACGGCCCGAACCCCACTCCGACGACGTCATAGCTGGGAACCTCATCGTCCGACTCAGACATACCTGTCCCATCGCTCGTCCGACCCTGCCTGACAAAGGTCACCCTAACCTAAGTTAGGTGAGCCTCAACTACTACATTCGAGGGTGACTTTGATCGCCTTGCATCGAGGAGGAGCACCCATGCGGGTCGCGTTGTTCGGGTACCAGACCTGGGGTCATCGGACGCTTAAGGCGCTGCTCTCGTCGCCGCACGAGGTGGTCCTCGTAGTCACCCATCCGCGAAGCGACCACGCGTACGAGAAGATCTGGTCCGACTCGGTGGCCGAGCTGGCCGAGTCGCACGGGGTCCCGGTGCTGCTGCGCAGCCGGCCGGAGGACCTGGTGGTGCCGCTGAAGGAGGCGGACCCGGACATCATCGTGGCCAACAACTGGCGGACCTGGCTGCCGCCCGACGTGTTCTCGTCGCCCCGGCACGGAACCCTGAACGTGCACGACTCGCTGCTGCCGGCCTACGCGGGCTTCTCCCCGCTGATCTGGGCCCTGATCAACGGCGAGACCGAGGTCGGGGTGACCGCCCACATGATGGACGCCTCGCTGGACGGCGGCGACATCGTGCTGCAGCGGTCCGTGCCGGTCGGCCCGCACGACACCGCGACGGACCTGTTCCACCGGACGGTCGACCTGATCGGGCCGATCACCGTGGACGCGCTCGGACTGATCGAGAGCGGCCGGGCCCGGCTCGTGCCCCAGGACCGGTCCAGGGCCAGCTTCTTCCACAAGCGGTCCATTGAGGACAGTCGGATCGACTGGCGGTGGCCGGCCGAGGACATCGAGCGCCTGATCCGCGCCCAGTCGGACCCGTACCCGAACGCCTTCACCTTCCGTGGCGAGGAAAAGATCCGAGTGGTCAAGGCCTCGGTGTCGGACGGGCGCTACGGCGGGACACCGGGCCGGATCTTCATCCGCGAAGGCGACGGAGTGGTGATCGTCGCCGGCGCGGACGCCCGAACCGGCCGGAACCACGGCCTGGTGGTCGAGCGAATCCGTCTGGACGACAACACCGAACTCCTGGCGACGGAGTACTTCCGCCCCTTGGGCGGGTACTTGGCCTAGTCCTCGAAGAGAGAACCTTGGGCCAGATCCGCGCCGGCGGCTCGCCACCAGTCCGACTGGGCCTGGGTGGTGACGCCGTCCACGATCATCTCCACCCCGGAGAGGTGGACCAGGCTGGGCAGTTCGAGCAGCGCGTGGGTGACCGGTGAGCCTGGCACGGGCTCCCGGTCGACCAGCCAGCGGGCGATCCGGACCGCGCGCAACGGCAGGTCCTCCACGCACACCAGGTCGCCGGCCACCGCACCGAAGTTCCGGGCCACCGCTTGGACTCCGTTCTCCGCCAACGTACGGAGGTTGTCCATCGCCTCGCCGTTCGCGGCCAGCAGGGCGTCCACCGGCATGCCGAGCCAGAGCCGCTGCGGCGACACCGCGGTCTCCTTCAGCACCCGGCCGACTTCGCCGACCAGGTCCGCGTCCGAGGACTGGCTGGCCGTCAGGTTCACGCTCAACGGCAGGTCACGTCCCCAGCGGAGATGTTCGCAGGCGGTCCGCAGCAGCCACGGGCCCAGCGCGAGGATCAGGCCGGTCTCGTCGGCCAACTCCAGGCACTGGTCGCCGCACACCACGCCGTGCTCCGGGTGATCCCAGCGCAACACCGCTTCGGTGCCGACGATCGCCCTGTCCGACAGGCGGACGATGGGCCGGTACACCACGGCCAACTCGCCGCTCTCCCACGCTCCCGGCATCTCCGCGGCGAGGCTAAACGCCTTGCGGTCCTTGGCGTGCTGGTCGGGGTGGAACAACTCCCACTGGCGGCGGCCGTTGCCTTTCGCCCGCCGTAACGTCATGTCCGAGGCACGAAGCAGGTCCGCCGCGTCCATTCCTCGCGGCGGGCGGTGCACCACGCCGATCGACGCCGTCGCGGCCACGCCGTGGCCCTGGATGTAGACGGGCTCGGAGAGTTCCTCGTTGATCCTGGTGATCATGGCCAGCACGTCCGGTGTGGCCGCGGTGTTCTCGACCAGGACGAGGAACTCGTCGCCGTCGAACTTGGCCACCATCGCCTTCTCGGCCGACACCAGCGTCTTCAGCCGTTCGGACACCGACTGCAGCAGGCGGTCGCCGACCTCCCGGCCGAGGCCGCCGGTGATCAGCGAGAACGCGTCCAGGTCCAGGTGGAACAGGGTGATCCCGGTGACCGGGTCGGCCCGGCGCAGCACGCCTTCCAGGTGTGTGGTGAAGAACTGGCGGTTCGGCAGGCCGGTGAGCACGTCGTGCAGGGCCTGGCGGCTCAGTTCGTTCTGCAGAAGAGTGAGCTCGGTGCTGTCCTCGACGACCGTCACGAAGTGGTCGGGGTCGTCCGTGCCGTCGTGCAGGATCGTGGCGGTCAGCGTGACTCGGGAGATCTCGCCGTCGCCGCGGACAAGTCGCAAACTGCGTCGGATCCGCAGGTGGTCGCCGTCGCGCAGGGCCTGGTACGACTCCTTCAGGTAGGTCTCCTCGGCCGGGTGCACCAGGTCGAAGACGGTGAGCGCGGCCAGTTCCTCTGGCGGGTAGTCCACGATCTCACTGAAGGCGCCGTTGGTTCGGACGAAACCGCCGTCCGGGTTGAGGATCACGATCCCGCTGGACGAACAGGAGGCCACCTCGTCGAACGTGGCCTCGCTGATCCGCTGGTGTCCATGGGTGTTCTCGACCGCCGTCAGCAGCGCGTCGCGGAGTTCTTCCTGCTGGTCGAAAGTGGTGGACCGCAACAACTCCGCGGCCCGTGCCGCGATCGCGCCGACCAGTTCGACGACCTTCTCGGCCAGCCGCGGCACGCCGCTCAGCTCGGTCACCGACAGCAGGGACTTGCCCAGAACGTCTACTGTGTACCGAATGCTCTCCGCGCCCGAACAGTTCAGCTTGGCCAGTCGCTCGGTGATCCTCGCGGCCACCCCGTCGGCGTCCGTCGGGTCGCGACGCAACGCCGCGACCACTTGATCAAGTAGGTCCAGCAACTGGCGCTCCAGCTCGTCCTGCGACAACGGCACGTAGTTCGTCGCCGAGATCAGGCTCGCCCACTTCCGGGCGAGCTTGTGTCGCTCTCGAACACCGCGACGGTGGGAGGCATCCGGGAGCGGGGAGGTCGGCTCTTGCCGAGGCACCAAAAAAGCCTACCGAGGGTCGTCCCAGACCTACCACTATTTGGTTAAGCGTTCAACCTAATGGTCCAATCGGGGGACCCGTCGCGTCACCCCGCGCGACTGTTCACTGCTTCACCGTGAACGACGGTCCCCCTCATGCGTCGCACGAGGGGGACCGAATGTTTCACGCGTTGGCCATCTCCAGCTCGGCCGCGGCCCGGTTCTCCTTGCGCAGCGCGACGATCCCACTGAGTGAGATGATCACGCCGATCGCGGCGATCCCGGCGACCACCGCCAGGCCCGGGAAGTAGCTCGCCAGGAGCTGGCTCGACGTGGCCTTCGCCCCGCCGGTCTCGTTCGCGGTCACCACGGCGGTGACGACGGCGAGGCCGATGGCGCCGCCGACCTGCAGCGAGGTGTTCAGCAGACCCGAGGCCAGACCCTGCTCCTCGTTGCGGACACCGGACGTGGCCTGGATGTTCAGCGACGTGAAGCACAGCGCACAGCTGATCCCGAGCAGGATCATGCACGGCAGGATCACGCCGACCAGATCGGGTGTCACGTCCACCCCCAGGAAGAACGCGTACCCGGCGACCAGCGAGACGAACCCGACCAGGATCAGCCGTGCGGTGCCGAACCGTTCGACGATCCCGGCCATCTTCGTGGAACTGACCGCGACGATCACCGCGGCCGGCAGGAACGCCAGCGCGGTCTGCAGTGCCGTCCAGCCGAGCAACCGCTGCATGTACTGCATCACCACGAACTGGAACCCGACGTACGACCCGAAGAAGATCATCGCGCCGAGGTTCGCCCGCACCAGCGACCCGGACCGCAGAATCCCCAGGCGTACCAACGGGTGGCTGCTGCGCCGCTCGATGGTCACGAACGCCACGAGCAAGGCGATGACGACCACGAACGAGCCGATGGTCATCGCCGACGCCCAGCCCTCCTCGGGCGCCTGGACGATCGTGTAGACCAACAGCAGCATGGCCGCGGTCGCGGTGACCGCGCCGCCAAGGTCGTAGCCGCGGCCGTTGCGCGCGGGTTTGCCGTCGTTCGGCACGAACTTCAGCGCGGCGATCAGGACAATGAGCGCGACCGGGCCGGGCAGCAGCAGCGGGTACCGCCAGCCGACCTCGGTGAGCAGGCCGGACAGCACCAGGCCGAGCGAGAAGCCGCTGGCGCCGGTCACCGAGAAGATGCTCAGCGCCTTGTTGCGCGCCGGGCCCTCCTCGAAGGTCGTGGTGATGATGGACAGGGCGGCGGGCGCGGTGAACGCGGCGGCCACCCCCTTGACAAACCGGGCCGCGATCAACAGTTCGGGGGTGTTGACCAGCCCGCCGAGCAGAGACCCGACGGCGAACACCGCGAGCGCGGTGATCAGGACGCGACGCCGGCCGAGCAGGTCGGCGGCCCGGCCGCCGAGCAGCAGCAGGCCGCCGTAGCCCAGGACGTAACCGCTGACCACCCACTGCAGGGCGGAAGTCGTCATGTTGAGGTCGGTACGAATGGAGGGGAGAGCCACGCCGACCATGGAGATGTCCAGCGCGTCCAGGAACAACGCGCCGCACAGGACCACGAGCGTGCCCCACAGTCGGGGTCCCCAGCGCACGTCTGACGTGGAAGTAGCAGTCGATGACTCGATCACGGCGACGACCCTATACATGCACGTGCATTGAGTGCAAGTGCATTAAATGCGTTTGCACAAGATGCACCTGCAGTGTAGGGTGGGCCGCATGGTCGCCGATGACGCCGCCAACCCGCTTGTCTGCGAATGGCGGGACTTGCTGTCCGTCCACGCACGGACCTGGTGCGCGCTCGAGCGTGAGCTGAACGAGCGGCACGGCCTGGGCGCCAGCGAGTTCGAGGTGCTGGACAGGCTCATCCAGTCCTGCAAGCCGTCCTGGCGGGTGCAGGAACTGGCCGGTGAGATCCACCTTAGCCAAAGCGCGCTGTCCCGGCTCATCGCCCGGCTGGAGAAGGACGGCCTGGTCATGCGCGGGATGTGCGCGGAAGACCGCCGTGGGATCTACGTCTCCCCCACCGAAGCCGGCCGCGCGAAGCACGCCGAAGCGGTCGCGACGCACCGCGCGGTCCTGGCCGAGTACTTCGTCCGGTCAGCCCCACGCGACCAGGTCGGGCCGCTTGGGCAGGACGTGGTCGCCTGACGACTCGCCGCGCAACCGGCGTCGTACCCACGGCAGCGCGTGCTCACGGCTCCACTGCAAGTTCGCCGCACGCCGCTCACGCGGGCTGACCACCGGTTTCGGGCCGATGTCCGTGTGCGCCAACTTGTGCGGCACGCCAAGGAGATCGAGGAACGCGATCGCCACCTCGTTGTGTCCCAGGGCGTTCAGGTGCAGCCGGTCGGGTGCCCACAGCCGGCGGTCGCGCAGCTGGCGCATGGCGAACATGTCCACGACCAGGGCGCCCCGCCGGGCCGCGATGATCCGGGTGAACTCGTTGAAGATCGCCACCCGGCCGCGGACCTTGCGGAACAGGCCGTCCTCGACCCCGTCCACGCCGGTGAACAGCACCACCTGCGCGCCGGTGTCCGCCAGCCGGACGATCGCGTCCTCATAGCGGTCCATCAGCGCGTCGATGTCCACCGACGGCCGGATCAGGTCGTTGCCGCCCGCGTACAACGTGACCAGGTTCGGCCCAAGGGCAAGCGCACGGTCGAGCTGCTCGGCCAGCACCTGCCGGAGCAGCTTGCCGCGAACGGCGAGATTGGCGTAGCGGAAACCGGGATCGTGCGCGGCCAGCTGCTCGGCCGCGCGATCCGCCCAACCCCGGACACCGTTCGGGAACGACGGGTCGTCGTCACCGACTCCCTCGGTGAACGAGTCACCGAGACTCACCAGACGCGTACTCATGCGCCGAGCCTAGTGATCAGAGCAGGCCCATCTGCATGGCGCGGACCCCGGCCTGGAACCGGCTGCGGGCGTCCAGCTCGACCATGGCCGAGGCCACGTCTCCCCGAACAGTCCGCACGCTGACCCCGAGCCGGCGGGCGATCGCGTCGTCGGTGAGGCCCTGCGCCAACATCCGCAGCACCAACTCGTGCCGGGACCGGGTCGGCGGTGCCTTCCGGACCTGGCTGACCGCGACACTCTGCACCCACAGCCGGTCCGCCAGCGCGGCCAACGAGCTCAGCTCGGTGTCGTCGCGGACCACCCGGCCGGAGCCGGCCTCGTCCACCACCACACCGACCAGGCCGTCCACCACCACCGCCCGCACCGGCACGTTCTCCGCGACCCGGGGCCCGACACCGCGATTGGCCAGCCACATCGCGAACGACGTCGCCGCCACGTCCGCCTTCCAGACCGCGCGCAGCCCCGCGCCCCGCCGCAGCACACCTTCGGCTATGTGCTCGGCGAACTCGAACGACCGCGGGTCGTAGCACGGCGCCAGCACCACGATCTCGTTTCGCACCCGGGCCGCGAGGCGCTCGACGACCGCGGTGACTTCGTCCATATCGAACAGTGGCGTGGCGTCGTCCAGTCGGCCGGTGGTCTGCTCGTGCAACGACACGAACGTCTCCACCGCCGCGGCCGTGGGCATCCGCCCGCCCCCCAGGCGGCTCGCGGCCAGCGCCGGCAGCGCCAGGCAGGGCTGTACCGCGCGCATCGCACCCACTTCGACTGAGGAAGCCATCACCAACCCTTCGGCGCAGAGCTCCGCCAACACAGCGGCGGCCCGCTCCGGCGGCCACGCCAGCGCTCGCGCCAGCTCGTCCGGCTGCCATCGGGGCCGGGTCAGCATGGCCCGGTACCCGATCTCAGCTTGGCCGCCCACACCAAGCCTGTGGCTCTTCATGCTCGCCTCACCCTCAGCAGCGTCTTCACCTCGAAAGAGGCCCGCCACCCCACCGAAATACCGGCGCCGCCCCAACCTGGTGCCCCAGCACTGCTCCCCAACCCGCGGCCACGCCCGGCGACGATCTTACGAGACTGCCGGTGTGCCCGCTGGATTCTCGGCAATACGGCTGACCCAGCTTCGACCGGCCGGTATTTGCTCGCTGTACAGCCAGGTTCCGCCACACGCGGCAACCGGTTGCGACCCCCCGTAACCCTCGGCCGCAAAGGACGCACGTGTAAATTCGGTAAACCTGGCAATTATCGCTTGTGGACCTTCCCGAAGGCGACGCGCGCCGGGGTTCATCGCCACGACCGCATCGCCTCCCTCCATTACGCCGGCGCCCCCTCCAGGTGCCCGCACGTCCACGTCGTCGGCTTGCCGCGATCCCCTTGGCTCGCTGTCACCAGCGCGTGCAGGGGCGCCGCGCGCGTGCGTAAACGCGCCGTGCACTGCGGAATGTAGTACCAGGAACGCCCACACAGGTAGGACTGTTGGAGTGACCTGGCTGATTGGCAACAGGGAATACCGGGTAGCCGGCGAACCCACAAGACTGTTAACCGGACCGACATCATCCGTGAACTCCGCGATCGTGGTTGAACGTTGTTTTTCCGCGCCCCACCGGGCCGTCCGGATCATCCGGCCATTGTTGGACCGGCTGGGAAATCAATAGGTCCGCGGGCCAGGGCAGGCCAGCGGGCCGGAAACCGCCGGACCGTCCAATCCGGACGTCATACTGGGATTGACATCGTTGTCGTCCACTGTGGAAATTCGTTCGGCGACAACAGCGATACACTGCGCGACCGACCCGGCCCCGATTACCTGAAGCAATCGTTTGCAGGATCGGCCGCGGAATACTCCGGACGTCATTTGTTCAGATCCCGAACAAAGTCTGGCGACAGACAACCCTGAGTGTGACCTGGATCACAAGCTGACGGTTTCCTGACTGTCAATAAAACGGCAACGAACCGGAAATTCCCCCAGGCGGGTGAGCGGGCTAATGCGGGCGCGCTGCCCTTTCGAGCAGGCAGGATGGCGGTATGAAGGTGCGGATCGGAGTGGGATACGGGTCGCTCGCCGGGTTCACCGAGGCGGTCGACCATGCCGAGGCAGTGGGCGTCGACTCACTGTGGTTGTCCGAAGTCGTGTTCTCCCAGCAGGTCGACCCGTTCATCGGGATGGCGCACGCGCTGGCCCGGACGACGAACCTGAAAGTCGGCACGGGTGTCGCTGTGCTGCCCGGCCGGCACCCGGTGCTCGTCGCCAAACAGCTCGTTTCCCTGGCCGCGCTCACCCCCAAGCGGGTGCTCCCGGTGTTCGGACTACAGCCCGCGCGCCGGCCGGAACGCCAGGCGTTCCCGGTCACCGGCAACCGCGCGGCCGTGTTCGACGAGACCCTCCGGGCCGTCCGAACCCTGCTGGAACAGGACGAAGTGACGTTCCACGGCGACTTCTGGACCATCGAGGGCGCCCGCCTGGCACCCAAACCCAGCAAGCCACTGGACATCTGGCTGGGCGGGTCCGCACCAGCCGGCCTGACCCGCGTCGGCCGCCTCGCCGACGGCTGGCTCGGCAGCTTCCTCACCCCGGCACAGGCCGGCGAGGCCCGTGAAACGATCAAACGGGCAGCCGACGAGGCCGGCCGGGAGATCGAGGAAGACCACTACGGCATGAGCATCGCGATCGCCACCGACGGCATCCCGCCCGCACTCGCCGCGTTGGCGCGGGAACGGCGGCCGGACACCGATCCCGGCGACGTGATACCGACCGGCTGGGGCGGCACCCGCGACCTCGTCCAGCGGTACGTCGACGCCGGGATCACCAAGTTCGTCATCCGGCCCACCACCGCACCGGACGACTTCACCGCCTTCCTGGACGAGTTCGTGACCGAACTGATGCCACTACAGAACTAGTGGAGCCCGACGTACGTGACGAAGAAGCCGGACGTGGTGAAGGCCGGTGACAACGGCTGGTAGCAGACCACGCGTAACGGCCAGGTGGCATCGGCGTGATCGTGCCGGCGGGATAGCTGAGCGTCGGCCCGGCGACCCAGGTGGCGAACCCGAACGTGTCCGGCACCGCGGCCTGCGCGGGCGCAGCGGCCGGCACGGACACGCCGAGCGCGAGCGCCGCCGCCATCGCGAGTTTTCTGAGTCTGCTCATGGATTCGAGCGTCAGTCGCGGCCGGGCGGGCGGACAGGGCCACTCATCGACCAGAACCGGCCGTTAGTGGCCCAGACCTTGCGCCGACCGGCTGCGGTTACGGATGGTTGATATCCGTCGCCTCAATGGGGAGGTCAGATGTTCACCCAGCAGACCGCGCCCGTGGCCGGATCGCTCGGTTGGTCCGCGCTCGTCGCCACTCTGCCTTTGCTGACAGTGTTCCTGTTGCTGGGTGTGGTGCGTACCAAGGCGTACGTGGCCGCGCTGACCGGCTTGGCGGTGGCGCTCATCGTCGGGATCGCCGTCTACGGGATGCCGGTCGTCCAGGCGTTGTCCAGCGCGGTACAGGGCGCGGTCTTCGGGTTGTTCCCCATCCTGTGGATCGTGGTGAACGCACTGTGGATCTATCGGATGACGGTGTACACCCGGCACTTCGACGTGCTGCGCCGGTCGTTCGGCCAGGTGTCGTCGGACAACCGGATCCAGGGCCTGATCGTGGCGTTCTGCTTCGGGGCGTTGATGGAGGCGCTGGCTGGATTCGGCGCGCCGGTCGCGATCAGCTCGGTGATGCTCGTGGCGCTGGGCTTCTCGCCGCTGCGCGCGGCCGCCGTGTCGTTGGTGGCGAACACCGCGCCGGTCGCGTTCGGCGCGATGGCGACGCCGGTGATCACGCTGGCCCAGGTCACCGGGCTGCCGCTGTCCGTCGTGTCCTCTGTGGTCGGTCGGCAGACGCCGGTGCTGGCCCTGTTCGTGCCGCTGTTGCTGGTGTTCATCATCGACGGGAAGCGTGGCGTGCGCGAGACCTGGCTGCCGGCGCTGGTGTGCGGGGTCGCCTTCGCCATCGCGCAGTTCGCCGTGTCCAACTACGTGGCGCCCGAGTTGGCGGACATCGCCGCCTCGCTCGTCAGCGCGGGCGCTCTGGTACTCACGATCCGGACGCGCACCCGCGTTCCGGCCGGCGGGCCGCCCGCCGAGGAGTCCACTTCGGACTCACGGCCCGATGTGGTCAAGGCGTACGCCCCCTACGGGATCATCATCGTGATCTTCGCGCTCGGCCAGGTGCCGGCGATCAAGGCGTGGCTGTCCCAAGCGACGCTGGCGTTCCACTGGCCACTGCTGGACGTGCACGGCCCGAACGGGAAACCCGTTTCCGGCAACACGTTCTCGTTACCGCTGCTCAACACCGGCGGCACGCTGGTGTTGATCGCCGGCGTCATCACGGCCGTGGTCCTACGGCTGTCAGCCCGGACCGCGCTGACCGAGTGGGGCCGGACCGTGCACGAACTGCGGTTCGCGATCCTGACCGTGACCGGGGTACTCGCCTTGGCGTACGTGATGAACCTGTCCGGACAGACCACGACCATCGGCTTCTTCATCGCCGGCGCCGGGGCGGCGCTGGCGTTCCTCTCCCCGGTCCTCGGCTGGTTCGGCGTGGCGGTGTCCGGTTCGGACACATCGGCGAACGCGCTGTTCGGGGCGTTGCAGGTGACCGCGGCCGGACGAACCGGGCTGCTGCCGGAACTGCTGGCCGCGGCGAACAGCTCCGGCGGCGTGCTCGGGAAGATGATCTCCCCGCAGAACCTGACCATCGCGGCGGCCGCGGCACAGCTCCCAGGGTCGGAGAGTGCGATGCTGCGCAAGGTCCTGCCATGGAGCATCGCGTTGCTGCTGGTGATGTGCCTGCTGGTCGTGCTGCAGAGCGGTTCAGTGCTCGGCTGGATGCTGCCCTAGAACTGTCACGACCGCGTCGGTCAGCTCTTCGGCGTACCGGCCGTCCGGATCCAGGTCGGGGTCGAAGATGGCCAGGTTGAAGCCGACACACCGAGGGTCGGCGAGCAACGGCCGCAGCAGCTCCACCAGTTCCGGGTAGCTCAGGCCGCCCGGATCCGGCGCGTCCACCGCCGGCAGGACCTCGATGTCGAGCACGTCCGCGTCCAGGTGCACCCAGAAGCCGTCGAGCCCGTCGAACTTCGCCAGCGTGGCCGCGGCGACCTCGGCCGGGCCCTCGGCCTGGATCCGCGGCGACGTCCACGCGGCGATGCCCGCCTCGGCCAGGTTGGGGACGTCCTCGTCGTCGTCGCGGTGGCCGAGTACGACGATGTCGCTGTCCTGGACGTACGGCCCGAAGCCGTCGATGTCCGTGACGTCGGCCTGGCCACGGCCGGTCAGCAGCGCGAGGGTCGCGGCAGCCGCGGCACCCACCCGTCCAGCCTGGGTCACGCGCAGGAAGTCGGCACTGCCGTCCAGGTACGCGAGTCCGTAACGGCCGCGGCGCCGCAGGGCCAGCGCGGGTGCGAACAGGATGCTGCAGTCACCACCCAGCACGACCGGGAACTCCTGGGCGTCAAGGAGTACGTCGATCCGCTCGGCGAGCCGGCGCGTGTACCGGGCGATGCCTTCGGCGTTGAACAGGCCGTCCCCGGACGACCACCCGCTGATGTCGTACCTCGGCGGCACCACGTAACCGCCGTCCCGCGCGCCGATCCGAGTCAACAACCCCTGGTCCCGTACGGCACCCGCGAGCTTGTAGCACCCCGGCACGACACCGGGCGCCGGCATCCGCAGGCCCAGGTTGGACGGCGCGTCCAGGACGACGATCGAGTTCATTGGAGCACCTTAGCCAACAGGGCGGACCCTGTTGGCCAAGGTGACGGGGTGTCAGCTGATCTCGTACGGGTCGCCGTAGACCTTCCACTTCAACGGGGTGTTGAGGTCGAAGTTCTTGTTCTTCAGGAACACGCGCTGCTCGGTGTCCACCCGGCTGGTGTCCGAGTGGGCCTCCTCCTGCTTCATCGCCCACACGCGGGCGTCGAGGAACGCGTTCAGCCACGCGGTCTCGTCGCCGCCCTGGGCCGGCGGCTTGGCCTTGCCCAGCGCGCGCTTGCGAATGTTCTTGAAGCTCGTCTTGTCGTCGCCGTCGCCGTGCATCACGATCGCGTCGTAGTACATGAACTGGCCGAGGGCGCGCACGCCGTCCGCCTTGCCCTGGGACACAGCCGGGTTGAAGTACACCCGGTCGCGTTCCGACTCCTGGGAGTCCTGGAACACCTTGTCCTTGGCCGCGGTCTTCCAGTCCTTCGGGTAGTTCGGGTCCAGGCCCTTGTGCGAGTCGGAGCCGTCCACCTTCTTCAGCGCCGGCAGGTACTTGGCCAGGATGTTGCCCGGCTTGCGTTTGGTGTACTCCTGGACCAGTTCCAGCATGTCGTGCGTGCCGGAGCAGAAGCCGATGATGCCCGCTGTGTAGCCGCGGCCGTCATGGATGTCCTCGATGTACTTGAACTGGGCGCGCCAGTCCAGTGACGAGTTCTCCGCGCTGGACACGAGTTCCATCGCGATTTCCTTCTTGGCGGGGTCGTCCAGGTTGGCCGCGGAGGCGTGCGCGACCGTGGCTGAGAAACCCAGGCACGCAACGGAAACCGTTGCGAGAAGCCGGGCGCGCCACCTTGACGGGAGTTTCACGAAATCCTCCTTGCAGGGCAGGATGTCGGTCCGTCGGGCGGTGGCGGCAGGGACGCCCGAAGTCGGAGCCGTGGAACGGGCCGTGCCGCCGAGTCAACAGCGTCCCGGCCCTATTCGTCAAGACTCTTGCCGAATTGCGCGGTCAGAACGCGGCCCGGGTGAGCGCGTACTGCGCCCCGACCTCCCACGGCCGCACCACCCGGTCGAGGAACATGACGTTGTCAAACCGGCAGTTGCACGGGTTGTCCTCCCTGGTGTTCTGCGGGAAGCCGCCACCGATCTTGATCCCGCGCGGGTTGGTCGCGGACGTGAAATAGGGCGGATCACCGGTACGGACTCCCCATGGATCTCCCTGAACAACGTACGCGCCCGGCACCGGCACGCCGTTGGCGTACAGCGCCATCGCCCCGGTGTCGTAGTCGAACGTGGCGGTCAGGAAGGTCCATTTGTTGTCCGGCAGGATCTTGTGCCAGTCCTCGGTCGCCGCGAACGTCTGCGACGCGCCGCCGTCCACCCGGCGGCCCAGCGCGACCAGCTTCATCACGCCGTCCACCTCGATCAACTCCAGCAACGCCCGGACGGTGTGCCCGTCCGAGTCGCCGCTCAGCACGCCCATCAGGGCGACCGCGCCGAAGAACCTGGCCGGATCGGTCGAGTTGGTGTTGGGACTGGGGTTCGGGCCGGTCGGCTTGACCCATCCCATCACCGTGATCTGCTGGGTGTGGTTGAACGCGAGCAGGGTTGGCACGCCGGTCGCCGAGTAGGTCCCCGCCTTCCAGTCGTCGTTGCCCTTCACGGTCGGGTTGACCTGCTGGGTCTGCAACGCCGACCGGGAACCGTCCTGGACCCGCATGGCGGCCCCGCCGTTGATCAGCTGGACGGCCGTGCCGGACGAGCCCAGGTCGCGTTCCATCGCCGGGTTCCCGAGCGCCGGGTGGTCGAAGTCGTACTGCGCGACCAGGTTCGGCGCGAGCGTCGGCACGACGTCCGGTCGCGGCACCGCCCCGGTGATCTGCCAGATCTTGCCGTTGGCCTTCGAGAGCACGAAGATGTCGCCCGCGTTGTCCGTGCCGAACTTCAGGTCCACCCGGCTGTCACCGGCCAGGTCCTGCATGGTCAGCACCCGGCCAGATCTGTCCACAACGGACAGTTTGTGGATGGGGGCGCGTTGGCCGTTGGCGACCCGGCTCATCTCGGCCGTCTCGGTGTAGAACAACGACCCGTTCACACCGTCGCCGAACACGTACTTGCCGAACAGCGCGGGAATGCTCCGGCCGCGGTAGACGAAGCCGCCGATCACCGCGTGCCCGCTGTCGGCCGTGCACGACAGGTTCGGCGGACGGTCGTGGTCGTACGCGGCGACCGGATACGTGTAGCCGAAGTCGGCGTCGTTGGCCGGCAACGGATACAGGAAGCAGCGGTCGGAACTCCTGAACACGAACGGGCCTTCGCGCTGGCTCCACCCGGCGTTGTCGCCCGGCTTGACGTCGTAGACGCCCTCGATCGCGTGTTCGCCGATCATGCCCAGATAAAGCTTGCGGGTCCACGGATCCCAGCTGAACCGGTGCGGATCGCGGTAGCCGTACGAGTAGATCTCGCCAATGGCGCCCGCACGGCCGACGAACGGGTTCGTCGACGGGATGCCGTACTTGCCGTTGGCACTGTTGGTGCCCGCTGGATCGATCCTGATCAGCTTGCCGTGCGGGATGGACAGGTCCTGCGGGTCGTTGTTGGTCACGCCCCGGCCGCCGTCACCGACCGCGAGATACAGCTTGCCGTAATCGTCGTCACCGCGACGGGCCGTGGGGTTGAAGGAGATCTCCTGGATCGTGTGCAGCGTCCCGGCGAACCCGATCCGCAGGATCTCGCGGTGCGTGCCGGTGAACGTGTCCGCGGCGGGGTCGGTCGCGGTCCACTCGTCCACCACGCTCTGCTCGATCGTGTTGGGTTGGGCCCAGTCCGCCTGTTTGGTCAGCAGCGCGTTCCCGTTCTCGGTGTGCACCGTGTAGAACTTGCCGTTCTGCTTGAAGTCCGGATGGAACGCGACGAACCCGAAGCCGGTGCCGAGGCCGCGGTTGTTGAAGAAGTCGGCGCCCGCCGCCGCGCCGACGTCCAGGTACTCCCGCGGGGCACCGTTTTTTACAGTGTAAAGCTTGCCGTTGAGGTCCGGCACGTACATCCGGCCGGAGCCGTCCGGCAGCTCACCGACGTAGTTGATCCGCGCGTAGCGCTGTAATCGCTTGTCGGTTGTCGGTGGATTCGTGTCCGACTTCGGCATGGTGACGAGCTCGTCCACGGTCAGGGCGAGGCCGGAAGCAACCGGTTTCTCCGGTATCGGGTCAGGGACCGGACTGTCGTCGGCGAGCGCCTGCGGCGCCGAAACCAACGACACGACAAGGGGAACGGTGAACGCGATGACAAGACGTCGCAGCATGGACACCCCACCATGAACTCCGTTGGCATGGTAAGCGCTTACTATCACACTGGGCCGACGCTACCCAGCACCGCCGAACTAAACAAGACCCATACAGTGAGTTGGGTGCGCATCTTGTTCAGTTTTGTTGGCGGAAGAGGACATTTCGAGCCGCTTGTCCCACTGGCCGGAGCAGCGGCGGCGGCCGGGCACACGATTCACGTCACGTGCCAGCGCAGCATGGTCCCGTCCGTACAGCGGGCCGGCTTCGCCGCGACCGAGTCGGGCCCCGACTACAGCGGTGACGGCAAGCGCCTGCCGTTGATCGTGCCGGACCGGCAGAAGGAAGACGACGACCTCCGCAACGGTTTCGCCAGGCGCGCGGCGCGGCTGCGGGCGAAGGACGTGCTCAAGTTGAGCGCGCGGTGGCGGCCGGACGTGATCGTGTGCGACGAGTTCGACTTCGGGGCCATGATCGCCGCGTCCGTGCTCGGTCTGCCGCATGTGACCGTGGAGGTGAGCGCGGCCGGCTCGTTCATCCGTCCGTCGGTGGTCGCGTCGGCACTCGACGAGGTCCGCGCCGAGCACGGCCTGCCGTCGGACCCTGAGTTGGCCATGCTCAGCGAGCACTTGTGGCTGTCGCCGTTCCCGCCGGGGTTCCGCGACCCCGCGTTCGGCATGCCGGCGAACGGGCACCGCTACCGGACGCGGGACACCGTCCAGGCCAAGCCGGAGCAGCCGACCATCTACTTCACCCTGGGGACGATCTTCAACACCGAGTCCGGCGACCTGTTCGCCCGCGGCCTGGCCGGGCTGCGTGAGCTGCCCGTCGATCTCGTGGTGACCGTCGGCGACATGATCGACCCGGCCGAGTTCGGTCCGCAGCCGGCGCACGTCCGCGTCGAACGGTTCATCCCGCAGGACGAGGTCCTGCCGACGTGCAGCATGGTGGTGTCGCACGGCGGGTCCGGCAGCTTGTACGGGGCCTTGCTGCACGGGCTGCCGTCCGTGCTGGTGCCGATGGGCGCGGACCAGCTGCTCAACGGGCCGCGAGCGGAGGCGGTCGGCATCGCGCGGGTGCTGCACGCGGTGACCGCCACGGCCGAGGACTTCCGCGAAGCGGCCGCTGACGTCCTCGAAACACCGTCTTACCGGCGCGCCGCTGAGGGCCTTAGGGACGAGATCGCCGAACTGCCCCCGGCGCCTTACGCGATGAGCCTGATCGAGCGGCTCGGATAGGCCGAGACTGCGCGGTTGCCCCATGTGGCGTAGGGCGCCTTACCCCGAGTCTTATGGTCATGTGGGGACCAGAAGCACATCTTGACTACATCCACCAGCTGCAGGCGACCGAGCGCCGGCGCGCCCAGTTCGACCGTGAGGCCCGGGCCGTCCGGGCCAGGCGCCGTCGATGGTGGCAGAAGAACAACCACTAAAAGTGGTCGGTGGTATGACGCACGGTGTGCGACCATGCGCTGTGCCACGTACCGGATCCGGGGTTGAGCTGGTCGGCCGGCGGGCCGAGCTGACGAGGCTGAAGGCAGCCTTGTCCGTGGTGTCCGCCGGCCGGGCCGGGACGGTCCTGCTGAGCGGCGACGCCGGCGTGGGCAAGTCCCGCCTGTTGACCGAGCTGGTCCAGCACGCCCGGTCGGTGGGCACGATCTCACTCACCGGCCGGTGTCTCGACGTCGATGCGGCAGGTCTGCCTTACCTGCCCTTCGTCGAGGCGCTGGGCCAGCTCACCTCCGCGCAGCGCGCGCTCGCCGGGCAACGGCCCGTGCTCGCTCGCCTGGTCCCGGGCCTGGCGGCGGTGGAGCGGCTCGACGAGAACGACTCGGCCATGGCGCAGCTGCGCCTGTTCGACTCGGTCGTCGGGCTGCTCACCGACCTCGCGGCGGAGGCTCCGGTGCTGCTCGCCATCGAGGACCTGCACTGGGCGGACGCGTCCACCCGGGACCTGGTGCTGTTCCTGGTGTCCAGACTGGACTCGCAACGCATCCAGGTGGTGTGCACCCTGCGTACCGAGGACCTGCATCGCCGCCATCCGTTGCGGCCGTTGCTCGGCGAACTCTCCCGTCTGTCCACTGTGGAAACAATTGAGCTCGCGCCGTTCGACCTCGCGCACAGCGTGGAGTTCATCTCGGCGCTGACTGACAACGTGCTGCCGGCGGACACCGTGCACAAGATCGCCAACCGGTCCGAGGGCAATCCGTTCTTCTGTGAGGAGCTGGCCGCGGCGTACGGCGACGGCGACGGCGTCCCGAGTGGACTGGCCGAGCTGCTGCTGTCCCGGGTGGAACGCCTCAGCCCGGCTGCCCGCCGGGTGGTGCGTGCCATCTCGGTGGGGAGCCGGAAGGTCACCCACAGCAGCCTGCACGCGGTCTGCGAAATGGCCGACGACGCGCTGGAAGAGGCGCTGCGCGAGGCCGTCCAGCACAACGTCCTGGTGGCGTTCAAGGGTGGGTACACGTTCCGGCACGCGCTGTTGCGTGAGGCGGTGTACGGCGACTTGCTGCCCGGCGAACGGGTCCGGCTGCACGCGGGATACGCGAATGTCGTGACATCGCCGGCTTCGTTGGCGTACCACAGCTTGCGGTGCCACGACCTGCCTCGGGCGCTGGCCGCCTCGGTGACCGCGGCGCACCACGCCGCCAAGATGTACGCGCCCGGCGAAAAGCTGCGGCTGGTCGAGCAGGCACTGGAACTGTGGACGGCGGTCCCGGATCCGGCGGAGGTCAGCGGCACCACCGAGGTCAGCCTGCTGCGGATCGCGTCGACCGCCGCGTCCGCGATCGGCGAAGTGGACCGTTCGATCGAGTTCGCCCGGTCCGCGGTGGCCAAAGCCGACGAGACGGACGACCCGGAGCTGTCCGCGATCACCCGCCACCAGTTGGCGACCGCGTTGTTCGTGCCGGAGAAGGTGTCCGCGGAGATCGAGAAGCTCGTCAACCAGGCGTGGGACCTCGTCCGGGACCGGCCGCCGACCATGGCCCGCGCCAAGATCCTGGCGTTGCGCGCCCGCGAGTGGGTGTGGGCCTGGGACGACGACCTGGACATCGACGAGCTCAGGGCGTACGCCCAGGAGGCGATCGAGAACGCCCGGACGGTGGGCGCGGACTCGGTCGAAGTCGACGGCCTGGTCACCCTCGCGGTGTTCGCCGAATGGACCGGGCACACCGAGGAAGCCATCCAGGTGGGGAGGACAGCCGCGGAACGGGCCATGTCGATCGGCGCGTTCGGGGTCGAGCTGCGGGCCCACAAGAACACCGCGATCACCCTCGCCACCGCGGGCCGGCTGGACGAGGCGATCAAGTTGTCCGAGTTCATCTGCGTCCGAGCCGCCGAGATCGGCCTGCCGTGGGGTCCGACCAGCGTCGACGCCCGGTTCGGCCTGGTGTACTTCCGCTACTACACAGGTGACTGGGCCGGTTCACTGGCCGCCTCGGCCGTCTCCGGCGTCCCCACGTCCGTCTGGGCCAAGGTGACCGCGCCGAGCCTGCTCGTCCTCGCCGCCCAAGGCGAACACGCCCGGCTCGACCACCTCGTCACCGAACTCGAACGGCACACCGACGACCCGCTCACCACCGCCATCACCCACATGGGCCAGGCCGAGTCGGCCCTCTGGCGCGGACACCCCCACCAGGCGGTCGACCACATCGAAGCCTCCTTCGACGACCTGGCGAAACTGGCCCGCCCGGCCGCGGTCGACGCCGTACTGGCCGCCTGCATCGGCATCTGGGCCCTCGCCGACATCGCCACCCAAGCCCGCCGCAAAGGCGACACAGCAGCCTGCGCCCAAGCCCTCGCCCGAGGCCAAGCCCTGGTCGACCGGATGGCATCCCACCGCCCACGCCACTGGATCGCCCGAAAACTCTACGAGGACAACCACCCCGGAATCGTCATGTTCGGCCACCAACTGGCCGCAGAGATGCACCGCCTGCAAGGCACCGACACAGCAGACCACTGGCAACAGTCCGTCAGGTCGGCGACAGACTTCCCCTACGGCGAGGCATACGCCCGTTGGCGCTGGGCAACCGTCCTGCTCGCCACAGGCGGCCGCGAAGAAGCAGCACAACAAGTGGTCACCGCCCACGAAATCGCGTCCCGCCTGGGCGCGACACCCCTCCGCGACGCCGTGGCCGCCCTGGCCCGACGAGGCCGAATCCCCCTCCCCGGCGTGGCGGAGGAGCCACCGGACACCGAACTGACCCCCCGAGAACTGGCGGTCGTCGAACTTGCCGCCACCGGAATGACCAACCGAGAGATCGGCACCCAGCTCTACATCAGCCAGAAGACCGCCAGCGTCCACCTGTCCCGGGCCATGGCCAAACTAGGCGCCGCCAACCGCGCCGAAGTCGTCTCCATCGCCCACGACCTCGGCCTCCTGTCCTGACCCCTATGAGCAGTCCTTGGCCGACACGACATAGCGCTTGTCGGTGTTGACGTAGCCGTACTGCCCGTTTCTCAGCAGGACCCGGTAGCGGCGCGGATTGCTCTCGTCGACGTCCGCTCGGAACCGGGTTTTTCCGGGCCATTCTGTCCACGTGTCACGGGTCCGCGGATCTTTGAACACCGAGACCGTCTCGGTTTCGTCTCGGACCCGGACACATTGGGCTCCCGCATTGTTGGCCGGTTGCGTACCGGAGTCGAAGCCAGGCGTGCCACTGGACTGGGTGGCGATGACGGCTGCCGAGACTCCGGCGACGAGTATGTCAGTGCCGAGCGCGAGAAAGAGATGGCCGCTTTTCAGGAAATTGGTTCGCTGCCAGCTCGCCGATCCGGAATTCGGCGTTTTTCTCGTTTGTCCGGATTCAGTCGAAAGGTTTTGCTGCGACTCCTCGCTCTTGTCGAGATTTTCATAGGCAGCTCTGGCCTTCCGCCACTTCGCCACCCATTCCTGCGGCTCGCCGCCAAGATAGTCCACGATCAAGCTGACGCGCGTATCCCAGTCCGGGACCATGTCCCGTTTGCTGGCCAGCAGCTCACTCAGCGTGCTTTCCGGAATATCAGTGGCCTCTGATATTTCCTTGTTCGTGACCGGGCGAAGGTTGGCACGCAACCGCTCGGCGTCGAAGCGGTCGCGCAGTCCTTTGATCTCCATCCACCAGAACCTCCTGATGATCGTTCTGGGGTCGCCGTCCCGCAGACCTTCGATACGCCGGTCGGATGTCACCCCCACAATTGTGGTCGCCGCCACGAAGATCCGGAAACCACCCCCGGATCCGGCCGTTCGCGCAGGTCGAACCGTTCGGGTCCGGCCGGATCCGGTATCGCTGGCCGGCCGCACCGCACTGCTGGACGGTGGCGTCATCACCGACTGGCAGGTGATGACAATGGCAAGGAGCAAGCAGATGCAAACCCATATCGTGAGGCGCTTGTCGCGTAGGGTGATCGGTATCTCGTTGGCGTTGGCCGGAGTGTCCGGCATCGCGGTTGTCGCCGACAGAACTTCGGAGCCGCCGGTCGCCGTGCAGAACACCACGCTCACGGCAACGACCACAGACGACGAACTCGGCGAGGACGGCGGCGACATGGCTGTCGCGGCCGCACACAAACCGAAAGAAGGCGAGGTCGTCAAAGGCCACCGGCGAATCCTTCTGGTCACCTACTACACGAAGAGCGACTGTGTGATCCACCCCAACTATCCGACCAATCCAGGCGGCCGGTCCTGGACGATCCGAAAAGGCGACCAGATTATCTGGCGGTACAACGTCACCAGCAAGGTCGCGGCGGTCTCCGACCCGGGCGACAACAAGTTCCCGCACTGGGGGTTCGTCGAGGACAGCGAGTGCATCGGCACCTCCACCGGTCAGGACCCGAAGAAGTACACGGTGATCGAGAACGACAAGGAAGTAGTGCGGAAGACGCCGCCGTACCCGGCCGGCGTGGCGATTCCCGAGCACAGGAATCTGTCCGGCCGGAGCCAGTTCGATCCATTCTGGGTCACCGTGGACTGGATGCATGACCGTGGCGCGATTCCCGGTACGCGCCACAAAATGTCGCACAACGCCACTCTTCGGGACGCGCCGAACCGGTTCGTCATCGGAAATGTCTACGACAAGTGGGAGGTCCGGCCGACCGGAAAGACCGAGGGCGGCTACGCCGAGGTGTACGTGCCCAGCCTCCACCGCTGGGGCTGGCTGCAACCCTGACATCCCGCCCAGCGCCCACCACAAGACCTGGCTGCAACCCTGACAACCAGCCCAGCCGCCGCTGGCGTTGGCTGCCACTGACGTCCAATGCAGCCCCGACCGCCGGCGTTGGTGACGACTGACGCCCAGCCCAGCCCAGCCCACGCCGCGGCGACGGGCGGCGGCGATGAGGCGTTCGCCAACGACGCCCAACCCAGCCCACACCGTTCGCGACCGGGTTCGCCCGGTCGCGAACGGGCGTTGGAGTGCGCTGTCCGGCGGTAACCTGACGACCAGGATCTACTCCGCTGGCGCCTCCTCGGGGTAGACCGGCGGGAGGCCGAAGGTGTCGAACAGCCGGTGGTCGAAGAAGGACGTGGAGTGCGTTATCCCCTGCGCACTCAACGTCAGGACCACCAGGTTGAACGGGCGGTACACACCTTCGGCGTCCCGCCAGTAGGTGCCGAAGCCGGGCTGGCCGTTGGCCGTCACCGGGATCAGGCGCATTTCGCCCGGCCCGACCGGGCACACTTCGGCCAGGTGACGGCCGATGTTCTCACGACCCTTGTACCAGACCGCGTAGGGCGGCATGTCGAACACCGCGTCCTGGGTGAACAGGGCGACGATCGCGGGCACGTCCTTGGCCTCGAAGGCCGACACGTATTTGTCCAGCAGGTCCCGTTGCTCCGCCTCGGTGGGCTCGGTGACTGTGTCCTCGGTCGGCGACGCGTCCGCCAGTTGGGCTCGGGCTCGTTGCAGGACGCTGTTCACCGCCGCCGTCGAGGTTTCCAACAGTGTGGCGACTTCGGCGGCGCGCCACTTGAGGACGTCGCGCAGGACCAGCACGGCGCGTTGGCGGGGCGGCAGGTGCTGGAGGGCGGCGATCAGGGCCAGGCGGACGGACTCCTTGGCGGTGACCACCGAGGCCGGGTCCGCGCCGGTCATGGTGTCCGGGGCCGGTTCGAGCCAGGGGACTTCGTGGCGTTCGTCCAGTGGTTCGCCCGGGTCGCTGTCCGGGTTGCCGAGGCCGGCGGGCAGCGGCCGGCGCTCCCGGCCGTCCAACGCGGTCAGGCACACGTTGGTGGCGATCCGGTACAGCCAGGTGCGCAGGGACGACCGGTTCTCGAACTTGTCGTACGACTTCCACGCCCGGATGTACGTCTCCTGCACCAGGTCCTCGGCGTCGTGCACCGAGCCGAGCATCCGGTAGCAGTGCGCGAGCAGTTCGCGCCGGTACGGGTCGGCCTGCTGCAGGAAGTCCACCGACTCGGTCGCGGTCGTCATGACCTTTCTCCTTTCCCCAGTCGTCGCCCACCCTAGACCGCGGCACTGACAGTTTTGTGTCTCCGCTGGTCAGGGCGCATTTCGGGGCCGAATGGCCGGGGGTGGGTGTCCAGCTGTGTGGCTGGAGCGACTGGGCCGTCCGGGCTAGCGTGCCTGGTACCAATCCCCGGAACACACACCGAAAGTGGAGCAATGAGCGGACGCGTAGTGCACTTCGAGATCCCGTTCGACGACGAGAAGCGCGCCACTGAGTTCTACACCGAGGCGTTCGGCTGGAACCTGCAGGAAGTCCCGGGCTACACCCTGGTCGCCTCCGGCCCGACCAAGGACCTGGGGCCGGCCGAGCCCGGCTTCATCAACGGCGGCCTGCTCGCGCGGGACCCGGCCGCCGCGGCCAGCCCGGTGATCGTGGTGGACGTCCCGAACGTGGACGACGCGCTGGCGAAGATCGAGAAGCTCGGCGGCACAACGGTTTCCGGCAGGCGTGACGTCGGCGGCTTCGGCTTCGCCGCCTACTTCAAGGACCCGGAAGGCAACCTGATGGGGCTCTGGGAAGCCGCCTGACCCGACGAACCGCCGCGTCGTCCCGCTCAGGACGGCGCGGCGGACAGTCCTTTATGGAGAGTTGCCTGGAAGTCCAGCTTGATGCCGCCGCCGGTGTCCATGTCCTCGGCTCCGGCCAGGAAACGGTCGCGGAACTGCTCCGCCCGCTCGTCCGGAAGGGACCGGACCGCGTCCCCGAGTCCCCTGGGCGCCAGCCAGTCCCACAGCGCTGACGCGTCCGCCAACGGCACCGGCATCGCCACGGGCTCGGCTGTCAGGTCGACGAACCCGGCGTCGGTCATCAACACCGTCAACTTCTTCGCTGTCATGGCGCCGGTGTTCTCGTCGTCGTCATCGGGTACGGGGATGCCGAAGAACTCCGAAGCCAGCTCGTAGAGCCAACGCAGCCGACCGACGGACTGCTTCTCCAACGACAGGGCCAACATTCCGCCCGGCGCGAGCACCCGGTGCGCCTCCGCCAGCGCCATCCCTGGGTCCGCCAGCACCTGGATCACGAAACCGGCCGTGACGAGGTCGAACGAGCCCGCCGGGAAGTCGAGGCGGCCGGCGTCCATCTGCCGAGCCGTGATGTCCGGAAAGTCCGCGGCGAGCCGGGCGACCATTCCCTGGGACGCGTCCGTCGCGGTCACCACACAGCCGCGGTCCAGGGCCGCCCGAGCCACCGCGCCGCGCCCGGCGCCGACGTCCAGCACTCGCCAACCTGGCTGTGGTGCCGCGAAAGTGATCAGTTGCCGGCCCACGTCGGCGACGTACGGGAAGACCTCCTCGTACCGGTCGGCCAGCTCGTCGTACTTGCGTCTGCCCTGCTCCGTACTGGTCACACGGCTCCCCTCCACTTGGCGCAGCGAGCTTAGTAGAGGGGAGCCGTACGGAGTACCGCCGTTTGTGTTGTGGCTACCTGGACGGCCGGGGCAGCGCGCCCGGGTCGAAGGCGGTCAAAGCCGGTGCGGCCGGTGCGTTCGGGTTGTTCGGGTAGTCGTACACGACCTGGTACTTCGCAGGCAGTGACGCGGCCGTCGCGTTGAGCGTCGCGGGGTTGGTCGACGGCCAGTGGCCGGTCCTGATCCGGGTGAACAGGACCTGCATGGTGACGATCTCCTCCGCGGCGGTGAACGCGCAGTGGGTCGCGCGGCCGGCGAACAGCTGCCGCAGGTTGTCGGCGTTTCCGTTGCGGCGCATGATGTTCGCGAGCCACGACTCGTTCGCCGGGTCGGCCGCGTCCGCCACGTTGTGCAACGTGATCACGGGCGCGCGTTGGGCACCGGTCGGGATCCCGTTGCGGTACAGCCAGGCGACCGCCGCGGGGTCAGGGCTGATCCTGGGCGCCGCGGCGAGCCGGGCCAGATCCGCGTCCGGAGTGGTGCCCGCCGCCTGGTACGCCCGCTCGACCAGGTCCCGTTCCCGCGACTTGGCGAGCTGGCGCGAGTAGTCCACCCCGACGTTCCACAACGGATTCCCGCCGGCCCGCTGTTCCAGGTCGACGCGTCCGCTCGGGCCAAAGGTGCTCACGTGGAAACCCATGATGATCTCGGCCTGCTGGGCCAACTGCCCGGCCAGGTCCGCCGGTTTCGGCTGCATCGCCCGATCCCAGCCGGGAGCGTTCGCGAACGACCCGGCCAACGCCAGCCGGGCGCGTCCCGCCGGGGTCTGCGACGCCCTGGTCACCGCCTCCTGCAACAGTCGCACGCTCCGAGCCGGGTCCCGCACGTGCACCTGCTCGATGTCCTCGCCGGGCGCGAGCAGGGTGGCGATGGCGAACGTGGCGTCGAGAATGGTGTTCCACGTGTCGCCCATGTCGAGCGGCCCGCACATCGGCACCACCCCGGTGATCTGGCGCGGCAGCCGTTCGGCGAGCTTCAGCGAGATCGCCGCGCCCATCGACGAGCCGGTGGCCACCACGTCCCGCGGCCGGCCGACGTGCCTGGTGAACCAGTCCAGCACGTTGCGCTGGTCCACGACCCCCTGCTCGACCAGGAAACCGTTGCGGCCCTTGAAGTCCGACGCCGCGAGCGCGTAACCGTGGGCCAACAGCCAGTCCTCGGTCTCCGGCCGGTTCGTCAGGCCCATGCCCGGTGGAATGCCCGGCACGTAGTACGGGTGGCTGTACACGACGAGCGTGCCGTTCCACTGGTCCGGCACCTCGACGCGGTAGTCCGCGCCGTCGATGGAGCCCGTGTAGCTCCGCCTCCCCGTGGCACTTGCCGTCGCCGTGCCGGCGACCACGCTGACCAGCGTCATCACGACCACCACCAGACTTCGAAGCTTCATGGTCAAGTCCTTTCCCCGCAGTGACCGACCCAGGATACGTGACCAAAAGGTCACATATCAAGCCCCGAAGTCGGCCCGGACCTGGGTGAGCCGGAAGTGGTTGCCGGACGGGTCGCGGAACCCCGCGTCGATGCCGTACGGACGTTCCTCGGGCTTCTCGACGAACTCGACACCCCGCGAGCTGAACTCCTCATAAGTGCCGTGGCAGTCGTCAGTGCTGAGGAAGATCGTGCCGGCGAAGCCCTTGCCCATCAGGTCACGGACCTGCTCCCCGGTCGCGGCGTCCATGACCGGCTCGCCCGGGATCGCCATCAGCACGATGGCGACGTCCGGCTGGCCGACGGGACCGACCGTGAGCCAGCGGAAATCCCCCATCTCCGGCATGGTCACGTCCATCCGGACCGCCATGCCGAGTTGCTCGGTGTAGAACTTCAGCGCCACGTCCTGGTCGTGCACCCAGAGCTGCGTGTTGGCAATGGTGACAGGCATCGGTGTCTCTCCTCAGTGGACTTTCGACACCGCAACGCTAGTCCGGGGCGCCGGCCGCGTCTTCTCGAAACGTCCGGTGTTGCGGACGGCTGTAGAAACGCACGACACATGCGGGCACGCGCGCGTACGTGGCCGCTGGTGGGAACTTCGCCCGGTACGCCGTCGGAGGCATGCCGAACGTCCGGGTGAAACTCGTGGTGAACGACCCGACGCTCTGCAGTCCAACCGCGACACAGATGTCCGCGACCGAGTTGTCCGTCGTCCGCAGCAGCGCCGCGGCCCGTTCCAGTCGACGTGTCAACAAGTAAGCGTGCGGCGACTCACCGAACACACGCCGGAACTGGTCGCTGAAATGCGCCCGGGACAGGCCCGCGGCCCGCGCGAGGTCGGCGACCGTGAGGTTCTCGAAGTACCGGGCGTCAGCCAGGTCCTTGGCCCGCAACAGGTGTCGAGCGGGCGGAACGGATGCCATGGCGCCAGTATGACGACGTTCTGAACGAACTTGATCCCCCCCGCGTAAAGGGGGTGAGGCGGAGGGGATACCGGATGACACTTGTGCACTATGAGTTATCCACGCGGCTGGTGACTGTCATCGTCGTCGATGCCATGCCGGTCATGCGTGACGGGATACGGACCGTGCTGGCCGGCGAGCCGGACATCAAGGTGGCCGCCGAGGCCGCGACCGGGCGGGACGCGGTCCAGTTGGCCGCCGGTCACCGGCCGGACGTGCTGGTGGCGGATCTCCCGTCGAACGAGCTCGCCGCCACGTGCCGGGAGGTCCAGCGGTTCGGCACGGCCACGGTCGCGTTCACCGACCAGCAGGACGACACGTCGGTGTTGGCGGCGATCCGCGCCGGCGTTCTGGGGCACCTGCCGAAGTCGGCGAGCCCGGACGACCTGGTCCGGGCCGTGCGCGGGGTGGCGGGCGGACACGTGATCTTCGGTGCGCACGTCGCCGACCGCGTCACCCGCCTGCTGTTCAGTAAGCCCGCCGATCCGCTGGACCGGCTGACCCCGCGGGAACGGGAGATCCTGGACCTGATGGCCGTCGGTCTGTCCAACCCGGCGATCGCACACCGGTTGCGGGTCACGGCCAAGACCATCCGCAACTACGCGTCCGGCATCGTCACGAAACTCGGCGTGCCTGGCCGGGCCGAGGCGATCGGCCTGGCGCGAAACCTCGGTCAATGATCCCCGGCGGCGGGATGCAGCCGCTCGGCACGTGCCAAATGGCCCGCCGCCTCGTCCGCGCGGCCGGCCGCGGTGGCGATCCGGCTGAGGCCCAGTTCGGCTCGGGCGGCCTCGGACCGGCTGCCGTTCTGCTCGCTCAACGCGATCGCCTCCCGGTAGCACGCGGCGGCACGGGTGTGGTTGCCGACCTTGAAGTACGCGTGCCCCAGGATGTTCAACGCCAGCACCGCGTCCAGTGTCATGCCCAGGCGGCGAAACGCCGCGAGCGAGTCCGCCGCGTGCCGGATGGCATAGGTCACCGCACCCATGTCCACCTGCATCAGGGCGATGCCCCGTAACGTGATCGCCGCGTTCCCGGCCGAGGCGGCGTGCCGGTAGAACTCCACCGCCCGCCACATGTCACGTAGCGCCACAGCGTGGTTGCCCTGGTAGTGCCGGACCCACGCCAGGTTGACCAGGCAGTTGCTCAGGCCGTGCTCGTCGCCGACCACGCGGAACAGCCCGAGCGCCCGTTGGTAACACGCGGCAGCCTGGTCCCTCTCGCCACGGTCGACGTACGCGACGCCCATGTTGTTCAACGTCATCGCCTCGGCCCGCTGGTCGCCGAGGTTGCGGGCGGCCGCGATCGCCATGGTGTGCGTCTCGATCCACGGATCCCACAGTCTGGCCAGGTAGAAATACCCCCCAAGGGTGTACGCGAGCTGCCAGCACCGGTTGTATACACCGTACACAAGCGCGGTCCGGCACAGCGCCACCAAGTTCGGCAACTCCACCGCCAGCCACGCCTTGGCTTCGGCCAGACCGGCGAAACCGCTGGTCGCCGGGGGAAGGCCGAAGTCCGGCCGGTACCGATGCGGGCTCAGCAGGACGTCCGCGGCCTCGGCCATCCCCAGCACGTGGTCCAGCAGCCGACCCGCGGCCACCTCCCGGTCCGCCAAGGGCAGCACGGCGTGCTCGGCGGCGAACACGCGGACCTGGTCGAGGAGCCGGTAACGACCCGGCCCCGCGTGGTCGATCAGACGGGCCTTGCACAGCCGGTCGAGCAGCCGCTCGGCCTGCCGCACTCCCGTGCCGGCCAGCGCGGCCGCGCCGGACACGTCGATGTCGGGTCCCCTGTGTACCGTGAGCAAGGCGAACATCCGCCGCTGGTCCGGGGGAAGTTCCTGACAGGACAGGTCAAACGTGGCGGAGACGCTCCGCTCGTCGTCGTCCAACTCGGCCATTCGAGCCTCCTCGTCCGCGAACCTGGTGCCCTGGGCGCCACAGGACACCTGTCGGACCGTCACTCAGCCGATCAACGAGATGAGCCACGCCAGCAATCCGTACGGTTCATGTGTCTGCATTGCCGGTACACCCCCTTTCCTGGTGCGCGTAGCCGGCCGTGGAGACCGGGCCGGTTGGCGCCGGCGTCCCCGAATAGGTCAGCAGGATGCCGGCCACAATTCCGGCCACTACCGCCCACAGCGCGAATCGGAGTATGGATGTGATCGAACAGTAGATCGTCATCACATTTCCTTTCGAGGATGACCAACGCAGAAAAATCATGCGTCCTGGCGACCATGACCAACAAGAGGTTTCCGGTTTCGTAGTGGATCGGGAAACAGGAAACACCTGGCTCGCCCACCGCGCGCCGCGGTTGAGTACCAGCGGCCGGGCGACTACGGTTCTCGTTCGCCAGGTCCACGCATATCGACACGGAGGCGCTCGGTGAGGGTTCGCGTTGAGCAACTCGTCGACGAATTGAAGGGGCTGCGCAAAGGGCGGGGAATACTGGCGAGTGCCATCACCGACCGGATCGGCCCGGCCCTGCGCGCGGTGACCGGAACCGCCGCCGAGGACCGGCCGCCGGACGTCCGGCGCAAGGTCGGCGGGTCACTGCTGCGCTGGGCCGAGGACCTGCCGCACGACCTGCGGCTGGCCGTCCTGATCGCGTTCGCGCTGGCCGAGGACGGTCGGCTGCCGTACTACAAGGACCGGGTCCGGCTGGTCGCGGCGCGGCTCAACCGGGACGAACGCACCGCGCGGCGCCGGATCGACGAGGGCATCGGGCGCCTCGCCGAGGTGGCCGCCGCCGCGCCGACCGAGGCCGCGGCGCCGAACGTCGAGACCGGCGCCGGCTGGCACACCGAGGAGCTGCGCACGTCCCTGGCCCTGGACCAGCCGACCCCCGAGGTGTTCGAGACCCGCCGGATCATGGCCGAACGGGACAACCTCGACCACGTCGACCTGGCCTTCACGCTCACCTCGGACCCGAGCAACGGCACGATCCGCACCGACGACTTGGAGATCGACATCTTCCACGGCGGCCGGCTGGCCAGGGTCACGATGGAGTCCGGCGACCGGTACGGGTTCCGGCTCATCCTGCCGCAACCGCTGCACCGCGACGAGTCACACCAGATCGGCATGCGGTTCCGGATGCGCAGGGACCGCCCGATGGCGCCGCACTACGTTTGCGTGCCGCGCCACCGATGCGTCGAGTTCGACCTGCGCGTGCGCTTCGACCTCGACCGCCTGCCCGCCCAGGTGTGGCGCCTGGCGCACGCGTTCCAACGCGACATCGAGGACCCGCTGGCCGTCCACGAACCTCTCCAGTTGGACGGCGCCGGCGAGATCCACACCCGGTTCCACGAGCTCACACCTGGTCTGGCATACGGAATCCGCTGGTCCTGACGGGTGTCCCCAACCCGCCGGGTGGGCTGCCGAATGCCCAACCGGCGGGCCACCCCCTCGCCCGGTCCGCCGACCGTGAGTCCGGCCGCGGTCAGGCCACGGTGGGCCGCCGAATCTCACTGTCCCTCGGACCGTGTGCACAGAATGCCGGACCGACCATCGCATTTTCCAGGCCGCGGACTGGACATTTCCGAACGGACTGGCCAATGACTGGACATTTGCGTTGTGCGTCAGATTTCACAGACGGGCCGGCCGGACAGTGCGAGGGTCGTCGCCTGACCCTCTGTTGACGGGACACGCGATGCGAACGATCAACCAGTCCACCATCACCACGGTCGCCTTCCTCACCGCGGCCACCCTGGTGATCATCGCCGTCCTGGTCCACAACGTCAGTTCCGTGCTGCTGGTCGCTGGAGCGTTCTGGCTGGTCAAGGTGGGTCTCGGCACATGAGACCACAGCCCGGGAGGAGTGCATCGAGAGTGCGTCGACGAGGGGAGGCAATCAGCGACAAAGAAAGGTAACTTCCCAGCATTTCGCCCCTCGTGAGTAACCCGAACGCTCACGAGGGGCTCCTTTATGTGAGGGCCTCAGCGTATCGGCGCAGAACGTCCATTCGCAGAACCTCGAACCGGCCGCGGTTCGTCCGGACCGCACCGGCGTCCCGAAATATTCGCAACGCCTTGGCCACCGCCTCACGGGACGCGCCCGCCGCGTCGGCGAGATCCACCTGGCGCATCCGCACGGTGATTGTGCCGTTGTTCTCGTCGCCGTACTCAAGGGCGTAGTCGAGGAGCAGCAGCGCGGTCCGGGTCGGCACGTCGTAAGCGCCACCCTCAAGACGCCTGCGGGTCGATTCCCGCAACCGGCTCAACACAATTTTGAGCAGTTCGACCGCGACCGACGGGGTCGTGGTCAGAAAACGCAGAAAATCCGGGGCGGTCAGCGTGACCGCTTCGACATCGGTGAGCGCGGTGACGGTCGCCGACCGGGCGTCGCCGTCGATCGCAGCCGTCTCACCGAGCAGGTCCCCTGGCCCGCGCAGGGCCAGCATGACCTGCCGGCCGCTCGACGCGGCCGAGGAGATCTTCACCTTGCCACTGATGATCAGTACGACATGGTCGGTGGTGTCGTACTCCCTGATCAGAATCTGTCCCGGGGCCCACCGCCTTGGGGTCCCCGCCGCGATCAGTTTCCGCTGTCCCTCGTCACTCAGCCGACGGGTGCACATCGCAACCGGCTCTCTGGAGTTGCCTGGAGTCTGCCGAGCGCAATGCTATTCGCTGGCGGCCGAAGTGTGGCAGGCAATCGGCGAAGAACACCGGCTCGACCGGGACCGGTCACGCGGGCCAACCGGCCCGCTTCCGCGGGCCAGTTGGTCCACAGTGGACGTTCAGAGCCAGTAGGTGTCGTGGTACCGCATGAACTCGACGACCTCGTGCTGTGACTTCTCGGCGAGGTGCACCAGATCCTCGAAGTACGCCTCCCGCGGCGCGCCCGGCGCGAAGTGGATCAGCATCGACGCCGGCGCGTCGGACTCGTTCCGGAATCCGTGAATGCCGCCGGCCGGAACATGCACGAAATCCCCGGCCTGGGTATCGATCCACCGCTCGCCGTCGTGAATCCTGATGCTCCCGGTCAGCGTGTAGAACGACTCGGAGATCGTGCGGTGGAAATGCGGCGCGGGTCCACTTCTGGCACTCGTCATCTCGTAGCGGTACAAGCCAAAGCCGCCCGCCGACGTCGCCCCGGTCGCCAGGTAGTGGATGGTCGTTCCATTGGCGTACACCAACTCCGGAGAGTGATCACCGGGCCGGTACGTGGCACTGACCTCACCCTCCTCCTTGAGGTACAACGGTTCCGGGTACGACATGCGGTTTCCTTCCCCAGCGCGACACGATGAAAACGCTTGTAGCGTAACCCATGCGGCGCGTATACCACCTGGGATTCCTAGCTCCTTGATCGGGTGAACTTGTGTTCGACAGCTGGCCCGAACCGCGGCCACCCCGATACAGTCGAGCCATGGCAAACAACAACGAGTTGGAGAAGCGAGTGACCGTTCTCGAAAAGGAGATTCCGGCTATGCAGAAGGACACTGCCGCGGCATTGCACCTGGCGCAGTGCGCGGACCGGGATGCCTCGGAGTTCAAGTTGGCCCAGGCCCAGAACACGCAGGTGTTCAACGCCCTTCGCAAGACGCAGCTTGAGCACGACACGCTCCTCCGCGAGCACGACACGCTCCTCCGCGAGCACGGCAAGCGGCTCGACCAGGTCGAGCAAAAAGTGGATGCGGGCTTCGAGCGGGTCGAGAGGCGTTTCGATCTACTACGCATCCGGCTCGATGCGACTGACATGGCGGTCGACCTGCAGCTCGACAAGATCCGGGAGGGCTTCGGCAAGATGGCTGTCGGCCAGGAGGAGATCACCCAACTGCTGACGAGGATCATCGAGAACAAATGAGCGACTTAGTCGTCACCACCAGCGGCACGGTTCGCGGAGTCACTGCCGAAAAGGTGTGCGTATATAAGGGAATTCCTTACGGAGCGCCACCAGTAGTAGGTCACAACCGCTTCCAGCCACCCAGGCCAGTCGAGCCATGGGAGGGGGTGCGGGACGCCCTGGAGTTCGGGCCGACCGCGCCGAAGGCTCCCTACTCGGCTCCTCTCGACCGGTTCATCCCGGAAGTCGAGATTCCCGGTGACGACATCCTCAACCTCAATGTGTGGGCACCATCGTCGGGGGCCGGTCTCCCGGTGATGGTGTTCCTCCACGGCGGCGCGTTCGCGAACGGATCCAGCTCGGTCGGTGGGTACGACGGGTCGGCGTTCGCTCGGGACGGCGTTGTCCTGGTCAGCGTGAACTACCGGCTCGGTACGGACGGGTTCCTGTACCTCGGAGACGGCGATCACGCGAACCTCGGCCTGCAGGACCAGGTCGCGGCCCTGCGGTGGGTCCAGGACAACATCGCGGCGTTCGGCGGCGACCCGGCCCAGGTGACGGTGTTCGGCGAGTCCGCGGGGGCCATGAGTATCGGCATGCTGCTCGCGATGCCCAGTGCGCGCGGCCTGTTCCACCGCGCGATCCTGCAGAGCGGCGCGATGCAGCTCACCCTGAGCGTGCAAGGGGCTCGGAGGATCGCCGAAAACCTGGCCGAACGGTTGGGTGTCGAGCCGACTCGGGCTGCGCTGGCGACAGTGCCCATGGAGCAGCTTGTCCTTGCCGGGCAACAACTTCGTTCGGCCATCTCGGCGAACCCGGACCCCGCGGTGTGGGGCGAGGCCGCGCTGAACATGGTGCCGTTCGAACCGGTCATCGACGGTCAGATCATTCCCGGTCCGCCCATGGAGCACCTCGATCCGACGGTGGACATCCTGGTGGGGACCAACACCGACGAGTTCGACCTCTACCTGGTGCCCACCGGCGCGCTCGGCGTGATCGACGAGAACCTCCTCACCGTCGCGGTGGGCCGCTACGGCGTCAACGCGGCGGGGACAATCGCCGCGTACCGCGCCAGCCGCCCCAACGCCTCCCCTGGCCAACTGCTCTCCGCGATCCAGACCGACTGGTTCTTCCGCATCCCAGCGATCCGGCTCGCCGAATCGGCGAACCCCGCGTGGGTGTACGAGTTCGCCTGGCGACCCTCCACATTCGACGGTCGTCTCGGTGCCTGCCACGCCGCGGAACTCCCCTTCGTCTTCGACACCCTGGCCGACAAGGGATTCCACCCCCTCCTGGGCACCGACCTCCCCCAGCGCCTGGCGGACACCGTGCACCAAGCCTGGATCTCCTTCGCCACAACGGGAAACCCGGGCTGGTCGCCCTACACCCGCGAATCCAGAACCACGATGATCTTCAACACCGCCTCGGCCACCACGAACGACCCCCGCGCCACCGAACGCGAACTCTGGACCGGCCACAGATAGGGGCAGCCCCACGATCAACTTGTGTATGATCAACCTCAGCGGTGACGTCCGTCACCGCCACGGTCGATCCCCTCCCGGGGATGACGACTCTGGGGATGTCCATGACCAAGTTGAGATCAGTCCTGCTCGCATTATGTTTGGTGGTAGCGGGTGTCGTACTGCCCGTCGGTGTGGCCGCTGCCGGCACGCCGGGCCGCGTGGTGTCGGTCGAGCCGTTGCCGGCGAACCTCTGGCTGCCGAACACGGCAAGGGCGTACCGGGTGCAGTACACGTCCCACAACGTCAGGGGACGGCCTTCGGTGGTGTCCGGGGCAGTCTTCGTTCCCACTGGCAGAACCCCGCGCGGGGGCTGGCCGGTGGTCGCGTGGGCGCACGGAACCGTTGGTATCGCGGACAACTGTGCTCCGTCGACAAATGGGAGGTCGCAGCGGGACGTCGACTATCTGAAGGCATGGCTCGGCGCCGGGTACGCCGTTGTCGCCACTGACTACGAAGGCCTTGGCACAGCTGGGGAACACCCCTACGAGAACGGCGGGGCCGAAGCACGCAGCGTGATTGACCTGGTCCGCGCCAGCCCACGCGTCGACAGGAGTCTCGGCAGCCGGTGGCTCGCGGTGGGACAGTCGCAAGGTGCCCAGGCCACGATGTTCACCGGCTCGATCGTCGAGTCCTATGCGCCTGAGCTGGACTTCCGCGGGACGATCGCCACAGGCATGCCGTCACAGTGGCGCACCCTGGCCGAAGTCGCGCACGTCTACGACCCGGCCGCCCCACCGATCCCCGAGGCCCTGCTGATCATCTCCGGCCTCGCGGTGGCCCACCCGACCACGGTCCACCCCAGCGAACTGCTGACACCGCTGGGCAAGGACCTGCTTGACAAGTCCCGTGCCACCTACTGCTACGACGACCTGGCCGCCCAGCTCGCCGGAAAGACCAACGCGGACATCTTCGCCATCGACGACAACGAGCGGGCCCTGGTGCAGAACCTCGTCGACGAGGACGCCGAGATCCCGGTCAAGGAGTACGCGGGCCCCATCTTCATCGCTCAGGGCACCGCGGACACCGTCGTCTACGCTCCGGCCTCCAAAACCACCGCGGACAACCTCACCGCGGCAGGCAACGACGTGACCTTCCACTTCTACCCGGGCGCCGATCACGACACCACTCTCCAAGCGGCACTGCCGGACCTCCTGGCTTTCGCCGCCGCCCACCTGACACCTTAGAGACCCGGCGCTCTCGCTGGGCCTGAACAGCGTTCAGGCCCAGCGAGGCGGCAGGACCTGACCCTGGACCGGAACCTCCGAACCGCGAGCGGTGTACCCCCAGTGTCAGTGCCTGTCCACCGTCAGGGGGCCACCATGTGGAAACGTCTCGCGGCACTTGTCGGTGCTGTCTTCTTCCTGGGTGCGCCCGTCGCGTTCGCCGGCGGGCCGACCAGCGTCATCGTCGTCGACCCGTCGACCGCCAAGACGGCTGCGTTGTACAACTCCGATACCGACTACACGGCTTTGATGGCGGCTTTGGGGCCGGATCCGGTGAAGGCCGAGGGGCCTGATCTGCATGCCGCTCCGTCCACCACCGTCACGATCACCTGGTTGGTGCACGACGTCCAGATCTGGCGGACCGACCATGTGTTCATGGACGAGCAGGGCGGACCGTGGGTCGAGACCAGTGAATGGACCGACGGGCCGCCCAATTTCGACCAGCGCGGCGTCGTCCACAAGGCGGCCAACCCGAAGGCGTTGACGGAGTTGCTCAACAACCTGCTGGGCAAGCCGAAGACCGCGGTCGCGGTGAGCGCGCCCGTACCGCCGCCGGCCCCGGTGCGGCCCAGTGGGTTGCAGTGGGGATCTTTGCTGGTGGGGGCGGCGGCCGGTGCGCTCGTTGTGGTGGTGTTCGGCCTGGTACGGCGGGCTACCTCGCGGTGAGGCCTTCTGTGGGTGACAGCAGCCGGTGCTGAGCGCCGCAGGACGGGCACGTCAGGTTCTCGTCGAGCTGGGCCGCGCATCGGCACACCCAGCCTTTCCGCACGCCCGGGTTGCCGACGATGAACGCGTGCGCCGGGACGTCCCGGGTCACCACCGCGCCCGCGCCGACGAAAGCGTTGCGACCGATGGTGGTCCCGCAGACGACGACCACGCCCGCGCCGAGCGTCGCGCCTTCACAGACCATTGTGGACAACAAGGCGCCGCCGGACAGCTTCTGGTGGGCACGCGGACGCATGTCGTTGGTGAACACCACGTTCGGGCCGAGGAAGACGTTGTCCTCGCACGTGACGCCGTTGTACAGCAGGACGTTGTTCTTCACGGTCACGTTGTCGCCGAGGACCACCTGGCTCTCGACGAAAGCCCCGCCGCAGATGTTGCAGTCACGGCCGATCTTGGCGCCAGGAAGCACGTGCGCGAAGGCCCACACTCGGGTTCCTTCGCCGACGTCCTGGGTCTCGCAGAGCGCGTTCGGGTGGACGAAGGTCATCCCAGGGCTCCCACCAGGACTTCGGCGACCCGCTCCTGCTGGGCGCGGGTGATACCGGGGAACATCGGCAGGCTCAGGATCTCACCGGCCAGCTTCTCGGCGTTCGGGAACGAGTCGGCGGTCGCGAACGGCGCGGTCTGGTGGATCGGCGTGGGGTAGTGGATCGCCGCGCCGACGCCGTTCGCCCGCATCGAGTCGTGGACGCGGTCACGGTCCTGCACGCGGACCACGTACAGGTGCCAAACGTGCGTGTTGCCGGGCAGAACCCGAGGCACCACCACGCCAGGCACGTCTGCGAGCAGCGTCTCGTAATACTCCGCAGCCGCAACACGTTGGGCATTCCACACCGACAGCCGCCGCAGCTTCGCGCTCAACACCACGGCTTGCAGCGTGTCCAGGCGGCTGTTGAAGCCAAGAGCACTGTGCACGTACTTCGTCACCGACCCGTGCTGGCTCAGCAGCCGCACCTTCGTCGCGAGCGAGGCGTCATCGGTGGTGACCGCGCCGGCATCGCCATAGGCGCCAAGGTTCTTGCCCGGGTAGAAACTGGTGCCCGCGATGGTGCCGAGCGAGCCGGACACCTTGCCGTGCCGGGTCGCGCCCTGCGACTGGGCGGCGTCCTCGACAACGGGCACGCCCTGGTCCAGCAGGTCCTCGACCGGCGCGATCTGGCCGTAGAGGTGCACGGGCAGGATGGCCTTCGTCCGTTCGGTGATCGCGGCGACAGCGGCCTTGGTGTCAATGAGAAAAGTCTCCGGATCGCAGTCCACCAATACTGGTGTGGCGCCCGCACGAGCGACCGCCTCGGCCGTCGCGATGAACGAGTTGGCCGGCAACACGCACTCGTCGCCGTGCCCCACACCAAGAGCCCGCAACGCCAGTTCCAACGCGTCCGTACCGTTGGCGACACCGACGCAGTGCGCGACTCCGCTGTAGGACGCGTACGCCTCCTCGAAGGCGCCCACCTGTGGGCCGCCGACGAACGCGGTCCTGGCCAGGACCTCGCCCCAGCCGGCGGCGACCTCCTCGGCGATCTCTTCGTGCTGGATGGTCAGATCAACAGGCGGAATCATCGCGCGGTCCTCAGGTCAGCGGTCATGGGGCGAGCCGGAACACCGGCCCACACCTCGTTCGGTGGTACGTCCTCCAGCACGACAGCGCCCATCCCGACCAGCGAATCGTCCCCAATGGACAGTCCTTCACGGACCAGGGCGCCACTGCCGAGATACGCGCACTCCCCCACAGTCACCCCGCCGGCCAACGCGACGCGGGCGGCGAACGTGGCGTAAGAAGCGATCGAGTCGTCGTGCGTGATCGTCACGTGCGGCATGATCACCACGTGCGCGCCGATCGCCTGTGGCGCGGTCACCGCGACGAACGCGAGCACGATCGACCCGTGCCCGATCGTCACGCCTGGCGCGAGGCTGGCGGAAGGGTGGATCACGGTCGCGTAGCGCTCTGCAGGCAGCCTCAGTCGCGCGGCGATCCGACGACGGCTGGTCCGGTCCCGGCTGCTGGCCGTGCACAAGACGACCTGCGCGTCCGGATGCGAGTGGATCACGTCCGTGGATCCCAGCACAGGCAGGCCGTCGATGATCCGGCCGTGTAGATCGGGATTGTCGTCGACGAACCCGAGCACGTCCCGGGACAGTCGGGCGGCGGCCAGGGTCTCCCGGGCAAGGCCGCCGGCACCGACGAGGATCAGCGGGTTCACCGAAGGATCTCGGCGAGCTCGGTGACCACGGTGTCCTGTTCGGACTCGGTCATCTGGTGGAACAACGGCAGGATGAGCGAGCGCTTGGTCAGGCGTTCGGTGACGGGCAGGTCCACCCACGAGTAGGCCGGTTCGAGATGGGACGCCATGATCCCGCGCCGCGCCGAAACCCCACGCGACATCAACGCGCCCAACACGTCCACGACCGTGCCCTCGTACGAGTCCGGCAGCACCACCCAGAACGACTGGTAGTTCGTGGTCCCGTACTCCGGGTCAGCCACCCACCGCAGGCCGTCGATCTCGGCCAGCATCTTGTGGTACCGGTCGGCCAGCTCCCGCCGCCGCGCGATCACCTCGGGCAGCTTCGCCAGCTGCACCAGGCCGATCGCCGCCTGGATGTCGGTCATCCGGAAGTTGAACCCAACCTCTTCGTACTCCTCCAGCTTTACGCCGCCCGACGCGTGGCGGTCGGCCGCGGAGACGCTCATCCCGTGCTCGCGCAGCCGCCGCAGCCGCGCGGCCCAGTCGGCGTTCGACGTCGTCAGCATCCCGCCCTCGCCCGTGGTGAGGAGCTTGCGCGGATGGAACGACCACGCTGCCAGCGAAGCACCCGCGCTCACCGGCACACCCCGGTACGTCGACCCCACGGCGCACGCGGAATCGTGCACCAGCGCCAAGTCCTTCCGGGAACACAGGGCTTCGAGCGCGTCCACATCGAACGGAACGCCACCCTGGTGCACGCCGACGACCGCGGCTGTGCGAGGCGTGACCACGGCGGAGATCGTGTCCGGCGTCAGGTTCCCGGTCATCGGGTCGACGTCGGCGAAAACCGGTGTGGCACCGACGTAACGGGCCGCGTTCGCGGTCGCGATGAACGAGAACGACGGCACGACGACCTCGTCACCCGGGCCGATCCCCAACAAGTGCAACGCCAAATGAAGCGCGGTCGTACACGACGACACGGCGACTCCGTGCGCGGCGCCGAACGCGTCCGCGAATGCCGCTTCGAACGACGCCACGCGCGGCCCCTGGGCGACCCAGCCGGACCGCACCACGTCCGCCGCGGCTTCAGCTTCCTCTTCGCCGAGCCACGGCCGAATGACTGGGATCATCGCTGCGCCCGCCACCACGAGACGAGGGACGCCAGGCCGTCCTCCAGGCCGATCGTCGGCTGCCAGCCCAGGTCACGTTCGGCCGCGCTGATGTCCGCGAGCCGGCGCGTGACGCTGTTCACCGACCGGGCCGGGCCGAACTCAAGGTCCGAAGTGGATCCCATCACCTTCTGCAGCGCCGCCGCGAGCTCCAGCAGCGAGGTCTCGGTGGCGGTGGCGATGTTGTAGACCCGGTCGGTCGCGTCCGCCCGAGCCGCCAGGATGTTGGCCCGTGCGATGTCCTCGACGTGCACGAAGTCCATGGTCTGTTCGCCGTCGCCGAGGACGAGCGGCGACTCGCCGGCCTCGATCCGTTCCATCCACCGGATCAGCACCTCGGTGTACTTGCCGTGCGCGTCCATGCGCGGCCCGTACACGTTGAAGTACCGCAGCGCCACGTAGTCCAGGTCGTGCATGGCCTTGAAGCTGCGCAACATGCCTTCGTTGAAGGCCTTCGCGGCGCCGTAGAACGTGTCGTTGTGGTACGGGTGATGGTCCTCACGGGTCGGGAACGTGTCGGCCAGACCGTAAACCGATGCCGACGAGGAGGCGACGACCTTGGAAACCCCGGCTTCCACAGCGGCTTCGATGATGTTGAAAGTACCGTCGACGAGGACTTCCAACGCGGTCCGCGGCTCGGCGGCGCACCGCGTGATCCGGATGGCCGCGAGGTGGAACACGACGTCCTTGCCGGCGGCGAGCTTGTGCATCAGCGCGACGTCCCGGATGTCGCCTTCGACCAGTTCGACCTTGTCCGGCGCGCGGTCGAAGGCGGACGAGAGGTTGGCCAGCGTGCCGCGGGAAAGGTCGTCCACCACGACCACCTGGCTCGCGCCCGCGTCCAGTGCCTGGTCCACCACGTGCGAACCGATCGTGCCGGCTCCCCCGGTGACCAGGATCCTGGTGTCGGTCAACTCCATCAGACACTTCCTCCGTTCACGGGCACGAACACGCCGCCCGCGGCCAGGCTCGCCGACGCGGCTTCGAGCTGCGCGAGCACCCGCAGCCCCGACCGGCCATCGGTGAGCGGCACACGCTTCTCAGTGATCGCACCGGCGAACTCCGCCATTACGCCTCGCAACGCTTCACCTGTCGGCAACGCGGGCGCAACCATGTCGCCGACGCGGTACGACACCTGGCGCTGCACCGGGTCGTCCGACCAGTCGACGCCGCGGTCGTACACGGCGAGCGGCTGGGTGGGGTCGAGGTCGTTCCACACCGCGGTCCGGCGGGAGCCGCCGATGATGGTGCTCCTGATCTTGGTGGGCGACAACCAGTTCACGTGCGCGTGCGCGATGGCGTCGTTGGACAGCCGCACTGAGATGTACGCGACACAGGCGCGGCCGAGCTGGTGCGGGTCGGTGCCGAGGGCGGCGACGGCGACCGGGGTGACGTCCTTCGGCAGGATCGAGTCCAGGATGGACAGGTCGTGCGGCGCGAGGTCCCAGAGCACGTCGATGTCCGGCTGGACGATCCCCAGGTTGATCCGGACGGAGTCGACGTACTGGATGTCGCCCAGCTCACCGTCTTGGACCAGTTGGCGTAACCGGCGCACCACCGGGGTGTAGCAGAAGGTGTGGTCCAGCATGAGGGTGAGGCCGCGTTCGTCGGCGGCGGTGACCAGCTTCAGGCCGTCCTCGTATGAGGACGCCAAGGGCTTCTCCACCAGCACGTGTTTGCCGGATTCGAGGGCCGCGAGGGCCACTTCGAGGTGGGTGGCGGCCGGGGTCGCGATGGCGACCGCCTCGACCAACGGGTCCGCCAGGGTTTCGGCGAGGGACGAGGTCGCGTGCACCGTGCTGTAGCGGCCCAGCACCGCCTTGGCCCGTTCCACGTCAAGGTCACAGAGCGTCTTCAGGTGGAACTGGGGAGTCGCCTGGATGTTGCGCACCAGGTTCGGGCCCCAGTAGCCCGCTCCGATGACGGCCACGCCAACCATCTGGATCCTCTCGGCTGGTTCTCCTCCTCCCGCGCACCGGGGAGCTATCCTCCGAATCGCGCGGAGGGGCCCCATGCATTACACACGGTTGGGGTGCGATCCCCCACGCTGGTGCTTTCGGGCGTCGGTCCGTTCTTCACCCACCAACCGGCCGGTGATGTCGTCGAGGACCTACTTGGCGTCGTCCGGGTTGGCCGAGTCCAGGCCGTCCCGGTCGGCCCACTCGATCAGTGTGTCCAATGTGTATACCGCGTCGTCGATCCCGGCGTGCAGGTCGCCGAGTTCGGCGAACCGGGCGGGGACGGTCGCGATGGTGAAGTCCCGCGGGTCGACGTCGTCGACCTCGTCCCAGCGGATCGGCGTGGACACCGTGCCCTCCGGGTTGCCGCGGACGGAGTACGCGCTCGCGATGGTGTGGTCGCGGGCGTTCTGGTTGTAGTCCACGAAGAGCATGGCCGGGTCGCGGTCCTTGCGCCACCACGTGGTGGTCACGTCGTCGGGCGCCCGGCGTTCCACCTCCTTGGCGAAGGCCAGCGCCGCGCGGCGGACGTCGGCGAAACCCCACTCGGGCTTGACGCGGACGTAGATGTGCAGCCCGTTGCCACCGGACGTCTTCGGCCAGCCGACCGCGCCCAGCTCGTCCAGGACCTCGTGGGCCACGTGGGCGACCCGACGGACCCGGGAGAACGGGCAGTCCGGCATCGGGTCGAGGTCGATCCGCCACTCGTCCGGCTTCTCGGTGTCGGCCCGCCGCGAGTTCCACGGATGGAACTCCACAGTGGACATCTGCACGGCCCAGACGACGCTCGCCACCTCGGTCACGCACAGTTCGTCGGCGTACCTGTTGTACCGGGGGAAGTGCACCCGGACGGTCTCCAGCCACGGCGGGGCGCCGCCGGGGATCCGTTTCTGGTGGACCTTCTCACCGGCCACACCGGACGGAAAGCGATGCATCATGCACGGCCGGTCGCGCAACGCGCGGACGATGCCGTCACCCACTGCCAGGTAGTAGTTGGCGAGGTCCAGCTTGGTCTCCCCGCGCGCGGCGAAGTACACCCGGTCCGGACTGGAGAGCCGCACGGTCCGGTGCCCGACCTCCAACTCCACCGCATCCTTGGCCATGCGCCCAAACTAGCCGGAAACAAGCACCACCGCAGCAGCCCGCGCGCGCCACGCGGCGTCAGGGTCACCCGTGATGGCGGCGATCGTGATGGCCCCGTCGATCAGCAACAGGATCTGCTCAGCCAACGGCACGTCCTGACACAGCGAGACCAGATAGGCGCGGAGCGCCTTCTTGTGGTGCCTGACGACGCTCATGATGGCGGGCGACCGGGTGCCCATCTCGCCGAACGAGTTGATGAACGCGCACCCGCGGAAGTCAGGTTCCGTGAACCACTCGTACAACCAGTCGAACACCAGGAGAATCTTGGGTCCGTGATGTGCGTCGACGAACTCCGCCAGTCGCCGCCGCCACCGCTCGTCGCGCCGCTCCAGGTAGCCGACGACCAGTGCCTCCTTGGACGGGAACAACTGGTACAGCCGCTTGAGGGACACTCCGGACTCGGTGCGGATGTCGTCCATGCCGACCGCCTGGATCCCCCGCTGGTAGAACAGCGCCTCGGCGGCGTCGAGAACCGCGGTCGTACTCACGGGCAACTCCCTACTGGCGCTGAGAACGTTCGTTCTCTAGCATACGGGAGAACCATCGTTCTCCCCGAGGAGCCGTTCACCATGACCCCAAGGCCGCCACTCCCGCCCTTCGACGAGGACAGCGCGAAGAAGAAGGTCCAAGCGGCGGAGGACGCCTGGAACACCCGGGACCCACACCGGGTGGCCCTGGCCTACACGGAAGACTCGGTGTGGCGGAACAGGGACAGGTTCGTCACCGGCCGCCCCCAGATCGTCGAGTTCCTGACCCAGAAATGGGAACGCGAACTGGACTACGCGCTGCGCAAGGAACTATGGGGCTTCCGCGGAAACCGGATAGCGGTCCGGTTCCAGTACGAATGCCACGACAGCGACGGCCAGTGGTACCGCAGTTACGGAAACGAACTCTGGGAGTTCAGCGACGAGGGCCTGATGCGCCGGCGTGAGGCGAGCATCAACGACCTGAGGATCACCGAAGCGGACCGGAGAATCTTCGGCCCGCGGCCGGAGAGCGAATACGGGGTCACCTTCCCCGTTCAGTAGTGATTTTCCGACATGGCGTATTCCCAGTGACGCTTCGGATTGCTCCATTCGGATTGTTGTTGTAGCGGTGACGTGCTGTTCGGCGACTGCCAAGAAAGGAAATGGTGGCCGGCGGACAGGGGTGGGTCGTGCGTTCTTGGTGGCGGAGGGTCGCGACCGTCGGCGTTCTCGCGTTGGTCGCGAGCGTGCCCGCGGTAAGTGTGGGAGTGGCGCGGGCGGTCTCGGCGACGCCAGCTGTGTCGGCGGTGACGCCGGCTTCCGGCGTACCGACCGGCGGCACCATGGTGACCGTCGTGGGCAGCGGGTTCGGCGACGTGCTGGAGGTCCGGTTCGGCGATCGCCCGGCCACCGCGGTCACGGTGGCGTCGGACACCACGCTCACGGCGGTGGCGCCAGCGGGCACCGGGACCGTCGGCGTGACGGTCCGTACCGCGGACACAGTGAGCACGGGATCCGTGAACTACACCTACCGTTCAGGCTCGCGGTACACCCCGATGGCGCCGGTTCGGGTCCTGGATACGCGAGACGGCACTGGAGCCCGACGCGGTCCCGTGGGGCCACAAGGAAGTATCGAACTCGACCTGTCCGCACGCGTCCCCACAACAGCCACCGCAGTCGTCCTGAACCTGACCGGAACAGACGTCACCGCACCAACATTCGTCACCGCATGGCCTGCCGCGCAACCCCGCCCCTGGGCGTCGAACCTCAACCTCGTGCCCGGACAGATCGCCCCGAACCTGGTGACCGTGGCAGTGACTTCGGGCCGGCTGGCGTTGTTCAACGACAGCGGAACCGTCGACCTGGTGGCCGATCTCAACGGTTACTACTCAGTTGATTCTCCCGACTCGTTCACCGCGATGGCGCCGGTTCGTGTTCTGGACACGCGAGATGGCACGGGCGCGCGGCGAGGTCCGTTGGGACCACAAGGAAGTATCGAACTCGACCTGTCCGCACGCGTCCCCACAACAGCCACCGCGGTTGTGCTGAACCTGACCGGAACAGACGTCACCGCACCAACATTCGTCACCGCATGGCCGGCTGGACAATCGCGTCCCCTGGCGTCGAACCTCAATCTGACAACAGGACAGATCGCACCGAACCTCGTGACAGTCGCGGTGACCGCCGGCCGGCTGCGATTGTTCAACGACAGTGGAACCGTCGACCTGGTGGCGGACCTGGCCGGTTTCTACGATCCCGGGTCCGGTGCGTCGTTCACGCCGATGTCCCCACGGCGAATGCTCGACACGCGCGACGGCACCGGTGTGCCGGCGGGACCGGTGCCTGGCGACGGTGTGGTGTCGCTTGACCTGTCCGCCGCGCTCGCCCCTGACGCCACAGCGGCCGCGCTGAACATCACCGCTACGGACGTCGCCGTCGGCACGTACGTCACGGCCTGGCCGCATGGCGCGGATCGGCCTTTGGCGTCGACGCTCAACCCGGCGGCCGGCCAGACCGCGCCGAACCTCACCGCGGTGGCCACCGGGACCGGCACGGTCGTCGATCTGTACAACAACCTGGGGAGCGTCGACCTGATCGCCGACCTCGCCGGGTACTTCGTGCCCGACATCAGCGCCGGGCGTACCTCGGTCGTGCCGCAGACCACCACTCGGACACCCGCCGCCGACCAGGTCCTCGGCGTCACGGGCGACCCGACCGGCCAGCAACAAACCGTGCTCGCGGCGGGAACGAACGTACCCGCGGTAGGTGGCCACCTGGCCGTTCCCGCCACCGGCAACGCCCCCAACGGCGTGCTCGGCAACGTCACCGCCGTCGCGCCTCAGTCGGACGGCACCACTGTGGTCACGACCACTTCCGCCCCGCTCGACGACGTCTACTCCACCTACGCGGTGACGGCCGACACCGACCTGACCGACGACGACGTCTCCCTCGTCCAGCCCGCGGCGCGAGCCGCCACCCCCGGCACGCCGTTCAAGCTGAACCTGGCCAAGACGAACTTCAGCTGCACGGGCAGCGGCGGCGGCCCGACCATCACGCTGGCCGCCGACCTCACCCGCATGCATGTGCAGTTCAACCTCGACATCTGGCAGCCGTCCATCCACTTCCTGCTCGACCTGCATCCGGTGTTCGACCTGAACATCGGGTTCACCGGCCAGCTCACCTGCACGCTCTCCGGCGGCTCGCTGCTGCGGGCGCGGATCCCGATCGCCGCCACCCCGCCGATCGACCTGACCGTCAAACCGGTGATCACCCTCACCGCGTCCGGGCAGGTCGGGGTCAACTTCCGCTGGGAGCCCAGCCTGGTCCTCGGGTTCGACCGCAGCCCGCGGGTCAACCAGGACGTGCACTCCTTCGGCAGCACCGGCAGTGTCGGGGTGACCGGCAACGCGTCCTTCGAGGTGTTCACCGGGCTGTCCGCGGAGATCTCCCTGGCCGGCGGACGGGCCGGGGTCAGCGGCGACCTCGGTCCGGTGTTCACCGGCCAGATCGACACCCGTGGCTGCCGTGTCGTGGACGCCGCCCTGCGCGCCCAGTTGTCCGCGTTCGCCGACGTGTTCGTCAAACACTGGACGTTCGCCCTGGCCAAGGGCACTTTCGCGAGTACCCGGATCGCCGACAGCTGCCGCCCGGGTCTTCGCTCCTGGGGAACCAACTACGCCGGCCAACTCGGCACGGGTGTCACCGGCGGCCGAAGCACGGCTCCGGTGGCGGTCACGCTGCCTGACGGCGTGATCGACACCTCGGGCGCGGTCGCGTTGCGTTCCGACTCGACCGTGTGGACCTGGGGTTCCAACTATCAGGGCGAACTTGGCCGTACCCCGGTCGGCGATCCGTCGCCCACCCCGGCAAAGGTGTTCGGCATCCTCGGCGCCACGGCGGTCACCTCAGGCACGTTCACCAACTACGCACTGCGTTCCGACCGCACGGTCTGGGCGTGGGGCAGTGACGGCCAAGGTGAACTGGGCCACGGCAGATCCGGACCACGGTCGGTCACACCCGTGCGAATACCTGGCCTCACCGACGTCGTGGCCGTCGCCGCGGACAGCTTCCGCGCGTTCGCCCTGCGCGCCGACGGCACCGTGTGGGGTTGGGGCTGGCTGCCCGGCGGGCTCGCCGGAGTCGCGTGCGACTACCCGTCCTCCTGCTACTACCCACCGACCCGGATCCCCGGCCTGTCCGGTGTCACCGGTCTGGCCACCGCCGGACTGACCGCGTACGCCGTCAAGAGCGACGGGACGGTCTGGGCCTGGGGCGCCAACCTGTACGGCGCGCTGGGCACCGGCAACCCGAATGAGTCGCCGAGCACCCCGGTCCGGGTCGCCGGCCTGAGCAACATCCGGCAGGTCGCCGCAGGCGAGTACACCGGCTTCGCGCTGGGTGCCGACGGCACGGTGTGGGCCTGGGGCAACAACGAAGGCGGCGCCCTCGGCACCGGGTCCTGGTGCGACGAGTGCTTCTCCGCCACCCCGGCCCGGGTCGGCGGCCTCAACTCGGTCACCGCCATCGCCGCTGGCGGCTACGGCACGCTCGGCTGGAACGCGTCCATCTACAACTTCGGCCTCGCCCAGCGATCCGACGGGACCGTCTGGAGCTGGGGCGACAACGACTCCGGACAGCTGGGCAACGGCACGTACTGCCCAGACAGCACCCACTGCCCACAGGCCGCCGCCCGCGTCCCCAGCCTGTCCCGAATCGCCAAGGTCTCCGCGAAGGGACCGAACGCCTACGCGCTCGTCACCGGCTAGTCGTCCGGCAGAAGGGGGACCTCGATTCCGGGGTCCTTCCCCAGTAACACCGCCCGGGTCAGCGCCTTCGTCCCGTACTTGCCGTGCACCGAGTCCACGGCCTTGTCCAGGGCGCTGTGGATGATCTCGTCGAACGGCAGCATCATCTGCACCGAGTCGGCGTCGTCGAGGTTGCCGACCGCGATGCCGACCAGGGTCAGGCCCTGCTCGTCGATCAACGGCATCGCCTTGGCCACCAGCCCCCGCAGGGCGCCGAGGATCTCCTCGGTGACAGCGGTGGGTTCGGCCAGGGTGTGCGACCTGGACGCCCGGGTGAAGTCCTCGAACCTCAGCCGCAGCATCACGGTCCGGCCGACCCGGTTGGCTGTCCGCATCCGGTGGGTGACCCGGTCGACCAGGCCGACCACCACCGCGTCCACCGCGTCGGGAGTGACCGCCATCCGGCCGAGGGCCCGCTGGGCGCCCACGGACCTGCGGCGACGCCCGACCTGGACCGGCCGGGGGTCGTGGTTGTGCGCCAGGCCGAAGAGGTGCCGGCCCAGGTGCCGGCCGAGGATGGACTTGAGCATCGACTCGGACAGTTCGGCGACGTCCCCGACCTTCACGATCCCGTGCGAGTGGAGTTTGGCCGCGGTGACCCGGCCAACTCCCCACAGCCGTTCCACTTCGAGGGGGTGCAGGAAGGCCAGCTCCCGGTCGGGCGGCACCACCAGCAGTCCGTCCGGTTTGGCCACGCCGCTGGCCACCTTGGCCAGGAACTTGGTGCGGGCCACGCCGACCGTGATCGGCAGGCCGACCCGGTCAAGCACCTCCTGGCGCAGGCGGGCCGCGATCTGGGCCGGCGTTCCCGCGATCTTCGCCAGGCCGCCGACGTCCAGGAACGCCTCGTCGATTGACAGGCCCTCCACCAGGGGTGTCGTGTCCCGGAACACCTCGAACACGGCTTTGCTCGCCGCCGAGTACGCCGACATCCTGGGCGGCACGACCACCGCGTGCGGACAGAGATACCGGGCTCGGGCGCCGCCCATCGCCGTCTTGATCCCGTACGCCTTGGCCTCGTAGCTGGCCGCGAGCACGACGCCGCCACCCACGATCACCGGCCGCCCGCGCAGCTGTGGGTCGTCGCGCTGCTCCACCGACGCGTAGAACGCGTCCAGGTCAGCGTGCAAGATCGTCGCCTCCGACACGAACATATGTTCGCATCTTCGGAGTGTCGTGCAAACCGGTCATCGGGGCACCGATGAGTTTCCCGGCCGCCCGTCGTTGTACCTGGTAGAAACCCGGACAGGCCGATTCCTGAGGAGCAAGCTGTGGACTGGAAGCTCGAACTCGTCATCATGCCCGTGACCGACGTGGACCGCGCCAAGAAGTTCTACGCCGACCAGATGGGGTTCACCGTGGACGTGGACTTCAGCTCCGGGCCGTCGTTCCGGATCGTCCAGCTCACCCCGCGCGGCTCGGCCTGTTCGATCACCCTGATGGCGAAGCCCGAGGCGGCCGGCTCGGTGCAGGCGTTGCACCTGGTCGTGTCCGACATCGAGGCGGCCCGCGCCGAGCTGGTCGAGCGCGGTGTCGACGTGAGCGAACTGTTCCACCACGGCGACGGCGGCGCCGAGGTGACCGGGCCGCACCCGGAGCGGATCAAGTTCGGCACGTACATGTCCTTCAGCGACCCGGACGGCAACGGCTGGCTGATCCAGGAGGTCCCGGCGGAGTGACCGCCCCGGATCTCGAGCCGCACCGGCGCGAGCTGCACGTGCACTGCTATCGCATGCTCGCGTCGTTCCACGAGGCCGAGGACGCCGTGCAGGAGACGTTCGTCCGGGCGTTGCGCGGGTGGGACGGCTTCGAAAAGGGAGCGTTCCGGGCGTGGCTGTACCGGATCGCGACGAACGTGTGCCTGGACATGATCCGGCGGGACGGCCGCCAGGTGACCACGCTGACCTCGTTCACCGAAGTGCCGTGGCTGCAACCGTTCCCGGACCGGATGCTGCCCAGGGACGAGGAGCCGGACTCGGTCGCGGTCCGCCGGGAGACGATCGAGCTGGCGTTCGTCGCGGCCATGCAGGTCCTGCCCGCCAGGCAACGGGCCGCGTTCGTGGCGCGGGACGTCCTCGGCTGGTCGGCCAAGGAGACTGCGGCCATGCTGGAGATCAGCGTGGCCGCGGCGAACAGCGCGGTGCAACGGGCCCGCGCGACCATGCAGGAGAGACTGCCGGCCAACCGTTCCGAATGGTCCACATCGGAACTGAGCGACGAGGAACAGGGCGTCCTCGCCGCGTTCATCGACGCCCACGAGCGGTTCGACGTGCCGGCGATGGTCTCGATCGCCGCGCGGGACCTGCGGATCACCATGCCGCCGAACGGGATCCGCTGGCAGGGCCTGGCGGAGATCGAGCCGAAGCTGCGGCGCGCCTTCGTCGACCAGCCGGACGGCGACTGGCGGCTGGTGCCGACGATGGCCAACCGGATGCCGACCGCCGCGAGCTACCTGCGGCAACCCGGCGACACCCTGTTCCGGATCTTCAAGTTCGACGTCCTGCGGGTCGAGCACGGCCGGATCGCGGAGATCACCACGTTCGGCCCGGCCGCCGTGATCGCCGCGTTCGACCTGCCGCGCATCCTGGAATGATGCGTTCCGTGCAACCGTTGCGGACAGTCCGGGCGACCCGCTATGTCACGCCGCTGCGTGAAGGCGGGTCGCTGCCGGGCCTGATCGAAGCCGACGACCTGGGCATGTACGTGCTGAAGTTCCGGGGCGCCGGGCAGGGTGTCAAGGCGTTGACCGCCGAGGTGATCGTCGGTGAGCTGGCCCGGCGGCTCGGCTTCCGCGTCCCCGAGATCGTGCTGGTCGACCTGGACCCGGACCTGGCTCGGAACGAACCCGACCAGGAGGTCCAGGAACTGCTGGCCAACAGCGGCGGGATCAACCTGGGCCTCGACTACCTGCCCGGCGCGTTCGACTTCAACCCGGTGGTCCGCGACCCCGGCCCGGACCTGGCCGCCCGCCTGCTGTGGCTGGACGCGCTCGTGCTCAACGTGGACCGGAGCTGGCGCAACCCGAACCTGCTGCTGTGGCACAAGGACGTGTGGCTGATCGACCACGGCGCGTCGCTGTACTTCCACCACGGCTGGGGCCCCGACTGGCGGCCGGCGGACACCTACCGGTTCGATCCGAAAGACCACGTCATGCTGCCGGCCGCCGGCCCGATCCCCACGTCCGTCGACGTACCGGCGGGCATGCTCGCCGAGGTGCTCGCCCTGGTCCCGGACGAGTGGCTCGACGGGGACCGGACGCGGTACACGAGGTTCTTCGAGTCGCGGCTGGCGAACGCGCCGCGGTGGATCGAGGCGTTGGAGGCCGCACGTGCCGCACGCGTTTGAGTACGCCCTGCTCCGAGCGGTCCCCAGGCAGGAACGCGGCGAGTCCATGAACGTCGGCGTGCTGCTGTACTGCGCCGACAAGAAGTTCCTGCACTGCCGGACCCACGTCGACGAGAACCGCCTGCGCGCCCTGGATCCCAGGATCGACATGGACCTCCTGCGGGACAGCCTCCGCCTGTGGTGCGGCGCCTGCGACGGCTCAACAACCGCCCCGATCACGGAAACCACGCTGGGCCAACGGTTCCGCTGGCTGACCGCACCGAAGAGCACCCTGCTGCAGACATCCCCCGCGCACACCGGCTTCACCGAGGACCCGCAACGCGAACTCGACCACTTGTGGGAAACCCTCGTCGCCACAGTTGGTTAGTCGGCGAGGCCGCCAGCTCGGCGTAAGGCGCGGAGGGCGGCGGCTTGTTCTTGGGTTATGCCGGATTCGCGTTGTTCCACGGCTTCGGTTGGGGTCAGGCCCGCGCCTATCCAGTCGGCTACCTCGTCGAAAGGGATGCCGGTGCGCCACCACTGCTCGATGACGTCCATGGGTTCGCCGAGGTCTTTGGTCTCCGGTGGGGTCAGGCCGAGGCGCATCCAGATCTTCGCGTCGCTGTGCTGGATGCCGAGTTTGGCCCAGGTCAGGGCTTCGTCGTCGGTCCAGTTCGACTGCAGGTAGCCGGCGAGTACGTGCGCGGGCACGCCGCTTTGCAGGAAGTGCTGGTAGCGCTCCTGGATGGGGGAGTACTTCATCGTGGCGGAGAGCTGTTGGCGTTGCTGGAACGCTGATTCGGGGCCACGGCCCTGTTTTGTGGCTTCGCGGGCTTTCGCCAGGTTGTAGCCGAACTCGTGCCAGCGGACCGCTTGGCTCGCTGTGATGCCGGCTTCGGTCCAGTCACCGACGGTCTGCGGGGTGACTGTCGCCGCGCTCCACTGCGCCGCCGTCAGTGCGTCGGCGACACCTGCCTTGCGCCATTCAAGCGCTTCGCGGAGCTGGAAGTTCCAGCGGCGCCAGTTCATCGCGTCCACCCGTCGGATCCCGGCCGCGAGCCACGCGGTGAGCTCTTCGGGGTCGTCGTCGCCGTTGAAACGCCTCATCGCGCCACTGTCTCCGGGTCGATCAGCACGGATGTCGCCCAGCTCGGGACCGTCCCGGCCGGGTCCATCAGCCCCACGACGACCTTGGCCCGCGGCGGCTTCGGCCACGGTGTGTGCCCGTCGGTGAGGACCAGGATCAGATCGGGTCTGGGCCGCAACTCCGCCGCGGCCTTGATGCCCGCGCCCATGTCGGTGCCGCCGCCGCCCAGGAGCTTCACCTCGTGCGCGTTCAGAACTCGTTGCGCCGCATAGGCTTTGGCGTCACAGCAGACGACGTGCAGCCGGTTGCGGGCGACCCCGAGGCTGTTGAGCAGTCCGGCGACTTCGCCGAGGATCTGGGCGAGCATGCCGTCGCTCATGCTGCCCGACGTGTCGATCACCACCGCGACGGTCGGCAGCGGCTGCCGCAGGCTCGGCAGGATCACGTCCGGCCGTTGCCGACGGGACGGCCTGCGGTACGTGAAGTCGACCCGGCCGGCGATCTCCGCGATTCCGCGCCGTACCGCGGACCGCAGCACCTGTCGCCAGTTGACCACGGGGTCGAGCACCTCGTCGGCCCAACGTTGCCAGCCGGACGGGATGTCGCCCCGGGACCGGTGGTGGTCCTTGATCCGGCGGGCCACGTCCTGGGCGATGAGTCTGGCGCTGATCGAGGACACCCCGGGCCGATCACAGTTCCATGGCCGCGACTGGCCGTCGGCGCCGGTGCCGCAGTCGGACGACTGGGGTGGTTCCGGGAGCTTCTCCCAGTACTGCTCGGCGATCCACCCGTCCGGCAGGTTCAGTTTCGTCGGGGTGATCGCCTGGTCCGGCACGGTGAGCGCGTCGGTGTGCAGGTCGTCGTTGATCTCCGCGTCGCCGGCCACGTTCCACCTGCGTGGGTGCCCGCCCGGGTACCGGTCGCCGTGGTGCCGCAGCAGGTGCGTGACCTGGTGCAGCAGCCAGAACCCGATCGCCGGGACCTCCGTCTCGGCCACCACACGCGGGTCCACGTAGATGTGCCATGCCTTGTCGGTGGGGAACGCGCTCAGGTCGTACTTGCCCTCGTCCTCGAAGACCGGCTCCAGCGCGAGCATCGCGGACGCGAGATACGGAGCTTGCCGCGCGGCCCACACCCGCGCGGCGGCCCATTTCTGGCGGATCTCAGCTTCCATCCGGCATCAGTCCAGCCGCCTTGAGGATCGGCGTCAGATGCAGCACCTCCGGCGGAAGTGCCGCGCCTCGCGGACGGTTCGCCGCCAACGACTGGGCCACCAGCGTCGCCACGTCCGGCGCCGCCTTGGTGGCCTTCGCCAGCACCCGCCAGGCCGCTGTCCACGATGCCGCGTCCCCGTGCGTGATCGCCACCGACGCGACCGCGGTCAGCGCGGCGAACGCGCGGTCGCTGCGCTCCGGGAGCTGGAACGAGTCCGGGTCGGCCAGCACGGCCTCCGGGTCCGGCAGGTCGGCGTGGGCCAGCCAGGACAGGAACTCGATGCCGGGCCCTTCGCCGACCGCGCCGGTCACGAGTGCGGCCCGGACGTCCTCGTTGGCGCCGATGGTGTCGCAGGTTGCCAGGAGCACGGCGACGGTCTCCCAACTGCGCGGGCTCGGCCAGCCCTTGCCGGCTTTGGCCGCGACCGTCGGGACTTGCAGCACGAGCGCCGGCCGCACTTTCAGGAACGCGGCCACAGCCGCTCTCGACGTGACCAGCCGCGCCGGATCCGGTCCTTGGTAGTTCAGCGGTTCCGGCTTGGGAAACCCGACCGCCAAGCCGTTCGCGACCGCCTTCGCGTCCACCGGCCAGTCCAGGTGCACGAGCCGGTTGGCCAGTGGCGGCGCCAGATCCCAGCCGTCGGCGGCCTGCTCGGGCGGGTTGGCGGCGGCCACCACGCGGACCCCGGGCGGCAGTTCGAGATCGCCGACGACCCGTTCCAGCACGATCCGGAGCATCGCGGCCTGGACCGCGGGCGGCGCGGTGGTGAGTTCGTCGAGGAAAAGCAGTCCCTCGCCGGCGTCCGCCAGCCGACGCGCCCACACCGGCGCGGCCAGCCGCACGTCACCGCCGACGACCACGGGTAAGCCGGCGAAGTCGGTCGGCTCCCGGATGGACCCGACCACCACCTCGACCGGCCATCCGAACGACTCGCCCAACGCCCGCACGACGGACGTCTTGCCCGTCCCCGGGCTGCCCCACAGCAGGACGGGGACACCCGCGGCGACCGAAGCCACCAGCGCGGAGTGTGCGACGGAAACATCCACTGTCTCACCCCTACCTGTCCCCTGCGCACCACAGTACGCCGGACGGTCACGACTAACGGGCGGCGGCGAGAGTGGCGAGTTCGGTCCGGTTCGCGATGCCGAGCTTGGCGTACACGTGGGACAGGTGGGTCTTGACTGTTCCCCGGCTCATGAACAGGCGTGTGCCGATCTCCGGGTTGTTCAAGCCGGCCACGGCGAGCCGGACGACCTCCAGCTCGGTCGGGGTGAGGCTGTCCCAGCCGCTGGTCGGCCGCCCACGGCTGCCCCGGGTCCGGCGCACGAACGCGACCGCGTCGTCCAGGGACATCACGAGACCGTCGACAGCGTCGACGGCATCGGCTGGCCGCCGCGGATAACCCATTTCGCGACGGGCTTGCGTGCTGGCAGCGAGCACCCGCGTGGCATCGTCCGGCTTGGCCATCAGCGGCGCGAGGGCGTCCAGACTGTCCACGTAGAACGTGCGCAGGCCGTGTTCGACACGGATCGCCAAGGCCTGGTGGTGCAGTTCGACGGCCTGGTCCGGCGACGCCAGGAACGCCTGCTGTTCGAGCGCGTCCGCGACGATCCGGTTCATTCCGCCGCGCCGCGCCAACTCGACCGTGCGCTCCAGCACGTCCCGCGCCTCGTCGGTCCGCGCGTTCACGCGCAAAGCGCGGGCGAGCGCGGACGCGTTGAGGGCCGTGATGTACATGTCCCCCAGCCGCATGTCCCCCTGGTACCACGTCAACGCCTCGGCGACCTCGCCCCGCCAGAAGTGCAGTTCGCCCATGGCGCGAGCCATGCCCGGCACGAACGCCGAAGTCCCCGCCACCAGCCGGAGAAACGGCTCCATCACGCGCATTCCCGCGTCGATCTCACCGGCGAAGCAGTGCGCCAGGGCCAGTTGGCTGCGGGCCATCCCGACCCGGTGGAAGTCGCCCATCGGTTCCGCCGTGGCCACCGCACGCGCCGCCCAGTCCTTGGCTTTGCCAATTTCGCCCGTGTAGAGCGCCGCCGAGGACATGAACTCGAACGCGGTCGCGGCGATCCCCCGGTCGGCCCGGCGCACCAGCCCTTCGACCGCCTCCGCCAACAGCGCCAACGCCTCGTCGTAGCGGTCACGGAGAACCAGGATGATCCCGCGCAGCACCCGGGCGCTGTCCCTCGTGTACTCGTCGCCCTGTTCGGCCCGCAGGCACAGCTCCCAGGACTCGTCGAAGTCGGCGGCCAGCCGTTCCAACGCCAACAGGCCCAGGCAGCGGGCGCGCAGCCGCTCGTCGCCCAGCTCGGTGGCGATGTCCACACCGTCCTGGGCGAACGTCTCCAGCGGTGCCGTCGTGTCCGCGACCTCGGCGATCCCGACGAGCAGCCGGACCTGCAGCGACGTCCGGTCATCCGGGGCCAGGTCGATCGCGCGGCGCAGGTACGCCATGCCTTCGTGGCCGCGCGCGTTGATGTTCCACAGCCACGCCAGTGACGCGGCCAGCCGGCGGCCACGGGTCGGGTCCGCCGCGGCCAACGCCCAGTCCAGGGCCGCGCGGACGTTGTCCCGCTCCGGTTCGACGATCGACCGCCACCGGTCCCTGTCCCGGCCGAGTTCCGGCTCGGCGGCCTCGGCCAGGTCCAGGTAATACGTGACGTGCCGGTCGCGGGTGTCGTCGGCCTCGCCCGCCTCAGCCAGCCGGGCGGACGCGTACTCCCGGATGGTCTCCAACAGCCGGAACCGGGCTTCTTCCGCGGCCACCAGCGACTTGTCCACCAGGCGCCCGATCGCGGCCAGCACGTCGTGCCCGCACACCGCGTTCGCGGCGGCCAACGTGAACGACCCGGCGAACACGGACAGCCGGCGCAACACCACCCGGTCGGCCTCGGCCAGCAGCTCGTGACTCCAGTCCACCGACGCCGCCAGGGTCTGCTGGCGGGCCGCCGCGCCACGCGGGCCACGGACCAGCAGCGCGAACCGGTCGTCCAGGCTGGCCTCGATCTGTTGCGGCGTCAGGGTTCTCAGCCACGCGGCGGCCAGTTCGATGGCCAACGGGATGCCGTCCAGCCGCGTGCACATCGTCCGCACGACGGACGCGTCCGCGTCGAAACCCGGACGAACCGCCTCGGCTCGTTCCAGGAACAACGCGACCGCCTCGTCGTTCGCGAGCGTCGGCACCAGCCACACCGTTTCCCCAGGAATCCCGAGCGGCTCACGGCTGGTCGCCAGCACGGTCACTTCGGGGCACTCAGTTGTCAACGCGGCCGCCACCTCGGCCGCCGCGTCCAGCACGTGCTCGCAGTTGTCCAGGCACACCAACGCTTTCCGCTCACGCAACTCCGCCGTGAGCGACCGCAACGCCCCCACTCGCGGCTCCACCAGCACGCCCACAGCGCTCGCCACGGCCTCCGCGACCTCGCCGACCACCGACGCCAACTCGACCCACCACACGCCGCCCGGCCAGCGCTGGGCGTCGTCGGCCGACACCTGCGCGGCCAGCCTGGTCTTGCCGCCGCCCCCTGGCCCGGTCAGCGTGACCAGCCCGTCGGACCGCAACAGCCGCCGGATCGCTTCCGCCTCCGCGCGCCGGCCGACAAAGCTCGTGGCCTGCACCGGCAGGTTGTTCGGCACCGCGTCCAGCGACCGCGGCTCGGCGTCACCGTCGAGCGAGTACACCCGCGCGGCCGACGCCAGGTCACGCAGCCGGTGGATGCCCAGGTCGAACAGCTCGATGTCGTGCAACTCGGCCGCGGTCTGAGCGGAGATGAGCGTCTGGCTCTCGTTGGCGATCTCACACAGCCGCAGGCACCTGCGCCGCACCGGCTCCACGGCGTCACCTGTGTGCAGGGCCATCCGCGCCCGGCTCGTGGTACGGCGCTGCGTGGCGGCGGCCAGGGCTTCACCGGCCGTGCCGAACACCGAAATGTCCGTTTCCACGCACAGGGCAGTCACCATAGCCAGGCAGTGTGCCAGGCATCGGCCACCTGGCCGATGTTCGGTTCTCGCAGGCCAGCGAGGCTGATGTCACTCAACCGAGACCGAAGGAGACGGACATGCTGCTCAAGGACAAGAACGCGGTGATCTACGGCGGCGCGGGCGCGATCGGCAGCTCGGCGGCACGGGCGTTCGCGGCGGAAGGCGCGCACGTGACCGTGGTCGGCCGGACCCAGGAGCGCCTGGAACCGCTGGCCAAGGAGATCGGCGGCGCGTGGGCCGTGGTCGACGCGCTCGACGCGGACGCGGTCAACGCCCACCTGGCGGATCTGGTGGCCGACCGCGGCAGCGTCGACATCTCGCTGAACCTGGTGTCCCGCGGCGACGTGCAGGGCATCCCGCTGCTCCAGATGTCCACTTCGGACTTCATCGCCCCGGTGACAGCCGGCCTGACCAGCAACTTCATCACCGCGCAGGCCGCCGGCCGGCACATGGTCGAGCAGGGCTCCGGCGTGATCCTGGCGCTGGACAGCGGGTCCGCCCAAGGCAGCCCGATGATGGGCGGCACCGGCCCGGCGGACGCGGCGATCGACACGTTCGTCCGCAACCTGGCCACCGAGATCGGCCCGCAGGGTGTCCGTGTGCTCGGCGTGTGGACGGCCGGGGTGCCGGACACGTTCGCGCCGGAGTTCGCGGGGACGAACCCGACCCGCGACGCCACCGGTATGGGCCCAGAGGACCTCGAACGGATCATCAGCCAGCTGACCATGCTCCGCCGCGCCCCGCGCCTGGCTGACGTGGTGTCAACACTGACGTTTCTCGCGTCCGACCGGGCCGGCTCCATCACCGGCACGTTCGTCAACGTCACCAGCGGAATCTTCGCCAGCTGACGTGACAGAGCCCGATTCGGGGGTACCACTACCATGTGCGGTGTCGGGTGCCCAACGAATCGAGCTCTGCCATGTCCGTCAAGGCGATCGTCCACTTTGTACTGCTGCTGGTCCGGACCAGGCGCGTACCACCGAGATCGATCGCCACGACGTCGGAGACGTGCCAGGACTGCGCACGTAGATGGCAGGCCAGCGGCTACGACCCGACCGCGCGCTGTCCCCGGCATCTAGGGATGGATCCGTAGCTCGGCTTCGGCGTCCTCACCCAGCGCGTCGAAGGCCGCGTCGACGTTTTTTACACCGTAAAGTTCGAGCACGTCCAGCGACCACACCAGCGGGCGCAGGCGTTCCAGGTCGACAGCCGGTTCGTTGACGTGCAGCACGAGGTGCCGCAGCCGGGGCAGCTCGGCCAGGGCCTCCACCTCGGGTTCGCGGGGCACGCCGTTGGCGGTGACCTGCTCCAGCGTGGGCCAGCGGTCGACGCCCAGCAGGGAACGCTGCTCGGCCCGGTTGGTGATCTCCAGCTCGACCAGGGGCAGGTCGTCCGGCAGCGGGTGCAGGCCGGCGGCCAGCCGCGGGTGCTGGATGGACAGGGCGGTGAGCCGGGCGCCGGCCAGGGTGGCCAGGTCGATGAGCGCGCGGTTGGTGGTGCGCGCGATCGGGTGCAGGGCGAGCCGGTCGACGGCGCACTTGGCCAGCGCGGACACGTCCTGCAGGGCGCTGAAGCCGGACACCCGCAGGCTGCGCAGGTTGCGGCAGCGGATCAGCGGGGCCAGGTGGTGGATGGTCTCGTTGGCCACGATGTCCAGGCTGCGCAGGTCGGCCAGGTCCGCCAGCGGGTAGAGCCCGGCACGGGTGTCGGCGAGCGGCAGGTTGCCGATCAGTTTCAACGCCGTCAGCGAGGTCAGGTGCTTGAGCCGGGGCAGCAGGCCCCAGCGGCGGACCTCCAGCACCCGGTCGCCGAAGTCCACTTGGGACAGCAGGAACCGGGCATACTGCTCGTCGAAGTCGAACTCCCGCCAGCCACGCAGCAACTCGTCGACCACAGTGGACTGATGCATGGCGGTGAACGGGCGGATCTTCTCCCACGCCTCCTCGCCGCCGATCATCGCCAGGGTGCGGATGACGAACGCGGCCAGCGCGTCCTTCTCCGGCCCCAGCTCGTCCGGGCCGGGCAGCAGGTCAAGCACGAACGGGCCGGCCTTGGCCAGCATCTCGGCGTTGTGGAAGCTGGCCGGCGGGATCAGGCCGTGCGCGGCGTTCTGCACCTGGATGCGCACCTGGTCCGGGTAGACCACGTCGGCGTAGCCCAGGCAGGCCGCGGCGACCAGCACCAGCCGGTCGGTGACGTTCTGGTCCTTCTCCGACACAGCCCGCCGCAGCAGGCGTTGCAGCAGGTCGGCGACCTCGCGTTCACGGGCCTGCGCGGCGGCCATGAAGACCACCTCGTACCAGGAGTCCTTGTGCGCGTTCTCGACCAGGGTCTCCAGCTCACCGGCCTTGACCATGTCGGCCGCGGCCAGGTAGTCCCGGAACGTCCGGTGCACGAACTGGACCTTCTGCTCGGCCGGGTACTCCCGCAACAACCCGGTACGCACCAGCATGTGCTGTAACAGTTTCGCCGGTTCCAGGCCGTGCGACCGCAGCCCGTGCATGGCGCGTTCGAGCCGGCGCTGCGCGTCGGTGTGCGAGACCATCAGCTCCGAGCCGCGGACCATCGGCGCGGCGAACCGCTCCAGCAGGATCAGCTGCTCGGCCTTGGTCATCCGCAGCTCCTCCTCGACCGCGACGCTGTGGTGGCCGTCGGACGAGCTGAGTTTGATGTCGTCCCACCGCCCCAGCAACAGATCCAGCGACTGGTCGAGGAGTTCCCGGCGGGTCCGCGGCAGGTACTGGTTGTTCTGCCGGTACAACGCGCACAGCAACGCCGCCAGCAACGGGCTGGCCACCAGCGACCGCAGGTTCGGCCGGGTGGCCAGGTTCTCCCGCAGGCTGCTTTCGCACTCGCCCAGCCACTCCTGCTGCGCCTGGTCGGCCTCCTGGTCCCGCGCGGCCGCGTACCAACACTGGATCACCCGGGCCAACCCGCTGGTGGACAACGACAACAGCTCGAACCGGATCAGCCCGACCCGGCCGGCCTGGTCCAGGAACCAGGTGTCGTCCACGGCCGACGGCCGGGTGCTCACCACGTACCGCGCCTCCGGGTACGTCCGCACGAACCGCTCCAGCCACCGCATCACTTCGTTGCGCCGGTCGACCACCAGCTCGTCCAACCCATCCACCAACAACATCGCGCGACCACTGGTGAACAGCTCGTCCGCCCAGTCGGACAGCTTGTCCCCGGTCAGCGTCGGCGCGACCGCCGCCAGCAGGTTCCCCGGCCGCTGCGGCATGACCGGATCGGGGAAGTACCGCAGCGACACGTAGAACGGCACCACACCCCGCCACGGGCCTTCACTGTCATGTGTGCTGGCCGCGACATGCGCCAGCCACCGCAGGAACGTGGTCTTCCCCGCCCCCGCGCCGCCCAGCAGCAACACCCGCCGCGCCTGCGCGATCGCGTTGCCCGGGTCGGTGCCCGTGCCGGTCAGCTCGGCCTGTTCGCCCGCGGTCAACCGGCGGGTGATCGGCGGCATCACGTAGAACTCGTCGAACGACGACCCGACCGGCATGCCTGAGCGACCCACCTGGAACAGCTCGAACGTGGCGTTCTCAGCCGCCACCAGATTCAGGTAGCGGCGTTCGAAATCCCGGACCCCATCGGCTGGTCGGATCGGCGGATAAGGATCGTCCGGCCGGCAGATCCACGCGTAGGTGTCGGTTTCCTTGACGACCGCATGGACCTGACGGAAAGAAGCGAGGTCACACGGCGGGCTGTGCCGCATCACGTCGTCATAGAAATACGACGACGAGATGACCGCCAGCAGCCCCTTCGAATCCGCGAGCGCGGTCTTGAGCTGTGGGGCTTCCACCAATCGGAACGTCAGGTTGACCGCGGTGCCGGACACGCCGTTCTCGTCCTCGGTGACGTCCCCCGCGTTCAGCGCCATCCGCAACCGGATCCGCTCTTCGTCCGGGTGCCGGCTGTTGTGCACCCGCAACGCCTCCACCAGCGCGCCCGGCAGGAGTTCGGCGAACAACGACTTGGGCAGGTCCGGCGGGGCGAGGATCAGCACACCGTCGCCGCGGTCCTCGTGCCGGCATTTCGACCACTCGATGTCGGCCTTTTCGAAAGCGCTTACCAGGGCGCGGTAGAGCCCGTCCCGGACGGCCACCTGATGTCGATTGTTCCTGTTCGGCGCCCCGAAACCCTCGACGTCCACGACCACTATGGTTCTGTGTAAGGCCAGCCGCTTTCGGTCCTCTTTCGGTTCCTGCTCTGCCATCAGACCTCTCTCCCGAGGTCAGCATCTCACGAGAAGGTCACCCGGTGCGACCACCACGTCCGGACCGGTCCAGTGCGCCGTCCACTGTGGACGCACTGGACCGGTACCGCCAGGCCACGGTCAGGCCGGCGAGTAGCTCAGGATGACCATCCCGGTCCGGTGGGTCTCCACCCCGCCCAGCGTGAACCTGGTCTGCGGGAGGTCGCGGTACAGCAGGTCGCTCGGTGCCGCCTTGCCGCTGAGCACCGGGTGCAGCCAGATCCGGACCTCGTCGACCAGGCCGTTGGCCAGCATCAGCCGGGTGACTGAGCCGAACCCGTACTGCAGGATGTCCCGCTCGGTGTCCGCCTTGATCCGGCGGATCTGCTCGACGACGTCGTCGCCGTTGATCACCGACGTGTTCGTCCACTCGGGATCCTGGAGGGTGGACGACACGACGTACTTGCGGATGCCGTTCATCCGGTCGGCGAACTCGTCCCCGGCCTGCGCGGACCAGGCGGGGAAGAACCCGTCGTAGGTCGCGCGGCCCATGATCAGCGCGTCGCTGCCGTACAGCTGCGCCTGCGCGGCGGCGAGGGACTCGTCCCCGAGGTAGTCGAAGTGCCAGTCCTGCATGTTGGTGATGTCGCCGTCGAGGGTCATGTACGTGGTGTTGACGATCCGGCCCATTGCGGTGCTCCTTCGGGTTCGTGGTTGCGCTCGCCTACGCGTCGAACACCGCCGGGTCGGATCGACAAAACCAGCACATGTGACGGCCGTCACACCGCCTGGGGCTGGGTCGCCGTTCTCATCCGCGACAGCGCCCGGTGCTGGGTCACCCGGACGACGGCGACCGGGTAGCCCATGGCCTCCGCGGTCTGCTCGGCCGTCAGCCCGACCGCGACCCGCAGCACCAGGATCTCCCGCTGGTCCCACGGCAGCTCCTCCAGCAGCCACGGCACCAGCGCGTCCGAGCCGATCCGGGCGGTCGAGTCGACCAGCGCCTCGTCGACCATGGCCACCGCGATCCCGTAGACCAGGGCAAGCAGGGGCTTGCGGTTGACAGGCAACGCCCGCAGCACCGCCTGGAGGATGTTGGTCGCGACCGCGTCGGCGATGCCGAACGACCGCCGCCGCCGGCCGATCCGCGCCCGGCAGTAACGGACGATCACCGGACGTGTCTGGCTGAGAACCTGGTCGAGATCCATCTTGGCCATGTCGTCTCCCGCGAGTCTCCCTGAGTGACAGCGAAGGGACTCGCGACTCACGACGCGGTGACGCCGGTTTTTCGGAGTTTTGCTAAGGAAAATCCAACTGCTACGTACCGTGTGCAGTCGAATCCTTACCGTCCAAGGACTTCGACGACGGCCAGCCTGTCGTCGTCAGGGACGTACCGGCCCAAGCCAGCCAAGCCTGGAAAACATGTTGCCCGTGGCCCGGTAGTTGACCCATTGTGACGCGCATGGGTCGGTAAGTGGCTTCCTGCACGCGACGTGATGTGCGACGTCGCGCCAGCCGGCATGCCCGTTTTCGGGCGCTGGCCGTACGCCACTGATCCCGGAGGCGACGCCTCCCCGTAAACCTTGGAATTCGCCATGAGCGATCTTCGTAGTACCCGTGTGTCCGGAGCTGACTTCGACCGGAAAGCCCTGTGGGTGGTCCGAGAGCTCGGATTACCCGCCATCGGCAAGGCATGCGCGTCGTGCCGGTCCACCCGGCACCGTCCGACCGGCAAGTTCCGGGTGAACGCGAGCGGCAAACTCCTCGACGTCTGGCTGCTGATCCGCTGCGAGCTGTGCGGCCGCACGTCGAAAATCCCCGTCCACGAACGCGTCCACGTGCAGGCACTCGAGCACGAGCGGCTGCTGAAGTTCGAGAACAACGATCCGGCCATGGTGCGACATCTGGCCATGAACGCGGCGCTGGCCGGATACCAGCTTGACTGGAGCGGCACATGGGAGCTGGAAACCGACATGCCGTTCTACGACCTCAAGAGCGATCCGGCGCCACTCGAGGTATTCGTCAGATTCGAGCTCCCGGCACCCATCCGAGTCGAGAAGCTGCTCACGACCGGGTTCGGCCTGAGCCGATCCACCGTGCGAGACATGGTCGATTCCGGCCGCATCCGCCTGCCCATGGCCATCGACGCGAAGGCCCGCGAGGACTTCACCTTCCTGGTCACCGCTGACGATGGGTAGCATGCCCAGCCATGCTGGGTGTGCACTTCGCCGTCACCGCCGATCAGGAGCGACTCCTGCTCGGCGGTGACGATGCGGCCGAGGAACTCCTCATGGACATCGAAGAGAACTGGGCCGACCCCGACCTGTCGATGGAGACCGACAAAGCGTGGGATGCCCTGCACCGCTGCTTCGGCGACGGGACTCTCGACCCCGACGGCGGCGCCTATCCCCTGTCGCACGCCATTCTTGGCGGCCGGCACCTGCACGACGAGTACTACGTCGTCCACGTCACCGCGGCCGAAGTCCGGGACGTGGCCGACGCGTTGCAGCGCGTCGAAAAGGCATGGCTGCGGGACAGGTTCGACTCGATCGACGACCCCGACTACCTCGGCCCACAGGACGACACCGACTTCGAGTACACCTGGTCGAACTTCGTCGACGTACGAGGGTTCTACGAGCGCGCGGCCAAAGCAGGGCGCGCGGTCGTCTTCACGGCAACCTGACTTCGGGCGTCACAGCGGTGAAGGAATCGGGCGGACAGTCAGGGTGTTGACGTCGACCCCAGTGGGTTGGCTGATCGCCCAGACAATGGCGTCGGCGATGTGGTCGGCGGTCATCATCGCCCGGTCGGGTGGGCCGCCGTCGGCGTCGAAGAAGTTGGTCTCGGTGGCTCCCGGGTTGACCAGCGTGACGCCCACGCCGTCGTCGGTGACCATGCGCCGGGTGTTCTCGGCGAGACCGGTGACCGCCCATTTGGTGGCGCCGTAGATGTTGCCGGGGCTGTAGACCACGCCGGCGACGCTGCCGATCAGCACGATCCGGCCGCGCGTCCGCTTCAACGCGGGCAGGGCGGCCCGGATGAGCAGGGCGGGCCCGAGCACGTTGGTCAACACCATGTCCCGCCAGGCTTCGGGGTCACCGTCGGCGATGGTGTCGAAGGTGGCGAAACCGGCGTTGGCGACGACCGCGTCCAGCTGTCCGAACCGCTCGACAGCGGTCTCGACGGCCGCGCTGACCGCATCCCAGTCGGCCGCGTCTCCCACAAGGGTGAGCAGGTCTGGCGTGCCGAGTTCCGCGGCGAACTGGTCAAGGCGCTGCTTTCCCCGCCCGGTGACAGTCACACGATGGCCACCATCAAGCAACTTGCGTGCGGTGGCCGCCCCGATACCGCTGCCACCGCCGGTGATCAACGTGACTGTCATGCCGCCCACGCTAAGACCTGGTGCGCACTCCAGGTCAACCATTACGGTCGCCTTCACGGTGATCTGACTTTCAGCCCCTGCGCCACTCATCCACAAGCAGCGAGTAAAGCACGCTGTCCCGCCAGGCCCCGTTCGTGTGGACATGGTCACGGAGCCGGCCCTCTTCGACAAATCCCAGCCGTCGAACAACCGCGATCGACGCGACGTTTTCCGGCCCGATCGCAGCCGAGATCCGATGCAGCCCCAACTCACTGAACCCGAAGTCAATCAGGCTGTGCGTGGCATCGCTCGCGTACCCTTTTCCCCATTCGTCAGCTGCGATTGCGTACCCCAGGTCGGCGGCCTGTACACCACTGAGGCCCAATCTCGCGAAACCGATGAGCCCGCCGGTGTCTCGGCTGGTGACAGCCAGGTAGTATTCCTTCCGTTCCGCCTCGCCGGCTCGTTGAACGGTGTCGGAGACCATCTGACTGACCTGGTCTCTGCTCTTGTTGTCGAAACTCAGCCATCGGGTCACGCGTTCGTCACCGAACACGCGAAGCGCGTCGTCAACATCGTCATCGCGCCACTCCCGAAGGGCGACCTTCTGGCCACTGAGGCGAACCGGGTACACAGCCACACTCTACTGCGGAAGAGATGCGACAGGAACTCGACTGAACACCTCAATGTGCTCCTGCAGCTCACGCGAATCCGACGCGAGTCCAGACCTTGTCAACGCTGTGTGCACATGGTGGACGCTTCGTATGATGCCATTGTTTCGCTGCGCCGGGGGAAGGTCCAGCACGGGGGAGAGCGCTTCCGTCGCGCCTTCCAGTTCACCCGCCATGATTCGGGCGACAGCCAGGTCGGAATGCGATCCCGCCTGGTCGCCGAACGCCCAGTCAGGACTGGCCGGATCGCGGTAGGCGGCTACGGCCTGGCCTGCGTAGTCCTCAGCCGCCGCAACCTCGGACGGCAACCAGGCCAGGGCGTCTGCCGCGTAGTAGAGCTGCCGGGAATGTGTGGGACGGTTTCGCTGCTCCAGCAGTGAGAACACGGTGTCCTGCGTGTCGGCCAATCGGCCCAATATCTCATGCAACGGACGCTGCGGATACGTCAGGGCGAGCTCTCGAACGTCTTCATGGACCTGTTCCATCGTTTCGTCGGTCATGGCGTTCCGACTTGCTACCAAACCAAACTTCTTAGCACGCTCCGCAGCCACATCGATCACCTTCCTGGCCTTGTCAGGATCGCCGTCCAGCAGCGCAACACCGCGATGTGCTGAACCTGCCGGCGCCGAGACGAGTTCCTCGTGTCCGAAAGGTGCAAGAAGCTCACCGAGCGAACACCTGAACAGGTGTTGCAGAACCCGCTGCGTGGCGGGGCTGACACCGGCCCGTTCGCCAGAAGCGAGCCGACGCAGGTGGCGAACCGTGCGGGCGGCCAAAGTCCGGAGCGCGGTCATCATCACCGCCCAGTTCGCCAGCTCCATCCGATCAATGGGTGGCGGAGCAGGCCGACGTGGCCGGGTGCGGTGGCTCGGACCGTTGCCCAGCCAGCCGAGGTGCGGGCGCTGCCATGGCTCGTGTCACTCGTCCTGCTCGTGTACCGACTTACTCCAACTGGGCGACCTGCTAGGTCGGACACGCGGTGAAGCACTCCGGCAAATGGATCGATTACGATGACGTACTGTGGAGGGAATCCGGCTGAGTCTGCCGTCGCCGCTCGTGGAGCTGCACGACGAGCGGATCTCCAGCCATGGCATTCGTCTATTCCTGAAACGAGATGATCTGATCAGCCCGGAGATTCCGGGCAACAAGTGGCGAAAGCTCAAATACAACATCTCGGCAGCGCGTGACGAGGGGGCGTCCACATTGCTCACCTTTGGAGGAGCGTACTCCAATCACATTCGAGCGACTGCAGCAGCCGGTCACTTCTTCGGATTCAAGACCGTTGGCGTGATCCGAGGTGAAGAGCATCTTCCACTGAATGAATCACTATCATACGCTGCCGACCACGGCATGTCCCTGACATATATGAATCGAACGACATATCGAAGCAAGACGAGCCCGCACGTACTTGAGGCCCTGAAACAACGATTCGGCGAATTCTATCTGATCCCGGAAGGCGGGAGCAACAGCACTGCCTTACGTGGCTGTGCCGAGCTTCCCGAAGAAATCGGCGTCGACTTCTCCGTGATCTGCTGTGCCTGTGGCACTGGTGGCACGCTTGCCGGAATCGCCGCCGGGCTCCGACCCGACCAACACGCGCTTGGCTTCGCCGCCTTGAAAGGCGACTTCCTCGCGAAAGACATCGCACAACTTCAGCGAACCGCCATCGGAAGAGTTCTCGATAACTGGTCCGTCGATACCGAGTTTCACTTTGGCGGCTTCGCGCGACGAAAGCCAGAACTTGACGACTTCATCTTCTCCTTTGAACGGCTACACGGGCTAACTCTTGACTGGGTCTACGTCGCCAAGATGATGTATGGAATCTACACGTTGGCCGATCGAGGACACTTTGCAAGCGGGTCTACAGTGATTGCCATTATCACCGGATAGGCGACATGGGTTACGTCGAACCAAGAACGTGCGGCCGAAGTAGGCGGACGGCTATCTTCACGGTGGCTTGACTTCAATCAATGAGCAGACATGGTCAAGGGTCACGCTTTGAGATGGTAGGTGCGCTGCGTGCCCATAGTTTCCGCCGCCTCTTGCCATATCAATGTCCACTCGCCGCTATTAATCATGAATTCACGACCGAACCCGAGCCACATTCCACCCATCCGGCGACCACTTGGATCAATTATCAACTGAATGACACCATGATATGTTGCGCCTTTGTAATATCCGGCCGGAGACGTCCGTTCACGCCAGGTACCTGTTGCCACCGAATCGTCGACGGCGAGTTCGATGCGAAGCTTCGAACCTTGACTGTGCGGCAGACTCTGACCAATCAGACGATTGCCCTGCTGCCGCATGATGAGGTAATGATCGCTAGAAAGTCTTTGCGCCCGCCCCGTACTCGGATAGTCGTACCGACTGTGCCAAACTCCCGAAAACGACCCGCGCTCACCGCCTCCATCTTGGGTAGTCGAAAATGGCTCGACCTCTGCCGAAACCGAAGACGCTGCGGCGAGCGACAGTCCGGCGCTTAGTTTAAGAAGCAATGACCTTCGACTTACTCCCTTGCCAAGCTTGTCCACCCATATGGCTGCTACACTTGCAAGTTCGTGCACATCAATTGATTCCAACCGGGAAAACAGTTCAGAGATTCCAGACGTTGGCGACTTTCCGATCTCCACGTCCGGCCGGCCGAAGTCAAGCGCGTCAGGAAGGCCGGCCAATTCGGCTATACTTCGATAGGCCGAGTCATGCCCTCGGAAGTCGCCGCAGTCGCGGAGCAGATCACTGATGCTGCACTCGTAGAGCTCGGCAAGTCTGCCGAGGACGTCGAGCGATGGAGCGTGTCCAGTAGCCGCAGGCCATAGTTCCCAGTAGGAGAAGTTCTTGAAGGTCTTGGGATCCGCGGGCCAGCGACTGTTCCATCGGTCAGCCACGTCCCGCTGACTCCAGTCATGCGCGACGCGCAGCGCCACTCGCGCGTTGACGTGATATCGGTCAGCAAAGACTTTTGCGACTTCCCCCCAGGTCTTGCCCTGAGCACGCAACTCGGCCGACAACTGCCGCTGTTCCTGCCGTCGACTGCGTATTGCGACTGGCATACGACGCTCCTTCCTCGCTCTGGGCAAAACCGTAACGCCATCCAGCGTTTCACAGAAACTCCCCATTGAACAGGGATATCTGGTGGCGCAAGATCACGGCGCGTCGGGGTGTATCCGCACCCTGAGCTGCGATTTCCTTCTTCAGGAGCGACCATCAGCTATCTGGAAGGAGTACACATGCGAGGGACAGTAAGACTCAGTGTGGGCCGGGTCGTCGTGACGCTTGACCAGGCGAACGCGGTGACACCGATGACGCCGCCGGAACAGATGACGCCCAAGGAAAAGCGAGAGTTCTTTCAACAGCGCGCGAGTATGTACCGTCGTGTGGCCGACAGCGACCCGAATCGGCACTTCGAAGCGCTCGCGTGCGCGCTCCTGGAACAAGAAAAAGCCGACGAGATCGCAGAAGCAGGATCCGCTGCCGACGGAACCGTGGCGCGCTGATGGCCCGGACGTCACTCACGCTCCCGTTCAGTGGTGACCGGCTGCGTTCCTGCCGGGAACGAGCCGGACTGACCCAACAGGAACTGGCCGAACGATGCGGCCTGTCGAGATTTCAGATCTCTCGGTGGGAGACCGGGGAGGCCAAGCCTGGTGCTCGCTCGCTGCGACCGTTGGTTCGCGGACTTGCCGAGGTGCTGGAGCGCCCGGCAGGGTCCGCGTACCCGTTCACCCTGGACGAACTCCTGGAGACACCGGTGGGAGTCCGAACCTGGTGACCAGGTCGGGGCCGCCGCCGAAGACGTGGATGTGGGTGATGCCGTTGTCAGTGGTGGTGAGGACGCCGAGGCCGAACGCGCGGTGGATTCCGTCGGCGCCGAGGTGGTAGGCCGCTGCGGCTGGTTGTCCGTTGGCGACGGTGGGGATCATTCGCCAGTCTCCGGGGGATCCGATGACGTGCGTGAGGTAGCGCAGGCAGGTGACGCGGCCGGCGAACCAGGTGCGGGTGCCGACCATTTCGATCGCGGCGTCGGCCCGGAGGGCTTGTTCAAGTGCTGCTGTGTCGGCGTTCTGGAAGCCGGCGATGTATTTGTCGAGCAGGGCTTGGGCGCTTGGTTCGGTGGGTTCGGTGACGTTGTCCTGGGTGGGAGCCACTTCGTCGAGGTGGGCGCGGGCTCGTTGCAGCATGCTTTTCACCGCCGCTGTGGTGGTGCCGAGCATGGTCGCGACCTCGGCGGCCGGGAAAGAGAGCACCTCCCGCAGGATGAGCACGGCCCGTTGCCGTGGGGGCAGGTACTGCAGGCTCGCGATGAGTGCGAGCCGGAGGCTCTCGTGGGTGGCGACGATCGTGGCTGGGTCCGGAATCGGTTGGAGCCACGCCAGGTCAGGCTCGGCCAGCTCCAGTGACGCGTCGGGATCGTCGGCTGGACCGCCCAGGCCAGACGGCAATGCGCGCCGAGCGCGCCCCTCAAGCGCCGTCAGGCAGGCGTTGGTGGCGATGCGGTACAGCCAAACCCGCAGCGACGAGCGGCCCTCGAACCGCTCATAGGACCGCCATGCCCGCAGGTACGTTTCCTGGACGAGATCTTCGGCGTCGTCCACCGTCCCCAGCAGGCGGTAGCAGTGGGCGAGCAACTCGCGCCGGAACGGCTCGGTGAGCGTGGTGAAGTCGCCTGTCATCGCCGCCCCGTGCTGGTCGCGAGGCCGAGCCTGGGCCGGGCCCACTCGGCCATCCTGCGGATCGCGTCGTCGGCCTCCGGTGCCCGGCCGGCGGCCATCTGGAATGTGTGCAGCATCCCCGGGAACACGTCGAGCCGCACGTCGACACCAGCTGTGCGGGCGTGCTCGGCCAGTCGGTGGGCGTCGTCGAGCAGCGTCTCGTCCGCGCCCACCTGGATGTAGATCGGCCCGAGGCCGGACAGGTCGGCATACAGCGGGTTGGCGAACGGTTCGCGCGGATCGCCGTTCTCGCCGAGGAACAGGCCCGCGAACTGGCGCACGGACTCCTGGTAGAAGTAGGGATCCCGGTCCCGGTTGGTGGTGTACGACTCCCCGATGACCTCCATGTCCACCCACGGGGAGAACGGCATCGCCGCCGCCGGCAGCGGCAGGCCACGGTCCCGGGCCCGCAACTGCGTGGTGATCGACAGCCCGCCGCCGGCGGAATCCCCGGTGAACACGATGTGGTCGGCGCTGATTCCGTGCTCGAGCAGCCAGCGGTAGACCGTGGTCGCCTCGTCGACCTGGGTCGGGTGGGTGTGCACGGGGGCGAGGCTGTAGTCGAAGATCAACGCCCGCGCCCCGACCGCCTTGGCCAGATGGCCGAACAACTTGCGGTGTGAGTAGATCGATCCGCCCAGGAACCCGCCGCCGTGCATGCACAGCAGCACCCGGTCCGCGGCACTGTTCCTCGGCACGGCCCACATCGCGGGCAGGCCGCCCGCGGTGATCTCAAGGTAGTCGACCTCACGCGGTTCGGCGGTCAGGTCACCCCACGACTCGTTGTCCGGATGGTCGCCGTCCGGCTGCACCAACGCCAGGCGCGCCACCGTCCAGTGCCGCCTGACCGCTTCCGACTGCTTGCTCGTGTCACCCATGACCATGTAGACCACCGGCGGCCCGAAAGGAATCGCTACTCGGTCGACAGCCGCGCGAGCAGGGCGGCGATTCCTTCGGCGAGGCCGTGGAACTGTTCCTCGGTGAGGCCGTCCCGGAACAGGTCACGGACCAGGCGGACGTGTCCGGGCGCGGTCGCCTTGACCTTCGCCCAGCCGGCCGGGGTGAGGGTGGCGACCACGCCGCGGTCGTCCGAGGGGCAGCTTTTCCTCGTCACGTACCCGGCCTTTTCCAGCTGGGCGACCTGGTAGGTGAGGCCGCTCTTGGAGGTCAGGGCGGCGTCGGCCAGGTCGGTCATCCGCAGTTGGCCGTCCGGCGCCCCAGAGAGCCGGGCGAGCACCTCGTACTGCTGGTGGGACAGGCCGGCGTCCGCCTTGAGCTGCTGCTCTATCCGCCGGTTGAGTTTGGCGCTGACGGTCAGGAACCCTTCCCACGCGGCCCGCTCACGAGCGTCGAACCACCTCATGCCGCCAGCGTACTTCGAATTCGAACCATCTCGCTGACGGCCGTGGTCAGCCGGTCGTCAGGGCATTGTCAGAGCCCTGCGGAGTCTTGTGGACATGACGAACACAGCACTGAAGAACATGACCGTCCTGATCTCCGGCGCCAGCATCGCCGGCCCCTCCGTGGCCTACTGGCTCAACCGCTACGGCGCCCGAGTCACCGTTGTCGAAAAGGCCCCCACGCTGCGGAGTGGCGGGCAGGCCGTGGACTTCAAGGGCCCCGTCCACCGGACCGTGCTGGAACGGATGGGCATCCTCGACGAAGTCATCAGCAGGCAGACCGGCGGGATGGACCAGACGGTCGTCGACACGAACGGCAAGCCGCTGACGGTCATCCCCGGCGAGTTCACCGGCGGCGACATCGAGATCCGTCGCGGTCACCTGTCCCAACTGCTGTACGAGAAGACCGTGGGCGACTGCGAGTACGTGTTCGGCGACTCGATCGCGTCCCTCACCGAGACCGCCACCGGGGTGCACGTGACGTTCGAGGAAGGCGCGCCGCGCACGTTCGACCTGGTGGTCGGCGCCGACGGCATCCACTCCAACGTCCGGCGCCTGGCGTTCGGGCCGGAGTCCGAGTTCGTCGACTACCTCGGTTACTACTACGCGCTGAGCGACGCCGGCCTGCAGGCCGACCCCATGATGTACAACGAGCCCGGCCGGATGCTCGCGTTGGCCGGCCCGAAAGCGGGTTCGTTCTTCGTCTTCGCCGCCGAGCAGCTCAGCTTCGACCGGTACGACGCCGAGCAGCAGAAGAAGATCGTCATCGACCGGTACCAGGGCGCCGGGTGGCGGGTTCCCGAGGTGATCGCGCAGCTCCCGCACGCCGACGAGTTCTATCTGGACTCGCTCAGCCGGGTCAACATGAAGACCTACCACAAGGGCCGGGTCGTCCTGCTCGGCGATGCGGCGTATGGGAACACGCTCGGCGGTTTCGGCACCGGGCTGGCTTTCGTGGGCGCGTACGTGCTCGCGGGTGAGCTCGCCGCGGCGCACGGCGACCACCGAGTGGGGTTCCAGCAGTACGACGACGCGTTCCGCACCTACACCAAGGTCCACCGCAAGGCCAGCGCCGGGCCGTTCCTCGCACCCCGCACCAAGTTCGGGATGTGGGCCCGGAACCTGCTGTTCCAGACCGGTTGGATGTTGCGGATGATGCTGAGGATGACCGACAAGTTCGCCACCAGCATCGACCTCAAAGACTATCGCTGAGGAACGGGCGGATGAGCGCCACGATCTCGTCCAGATGGGCCTCCAGCGCGAAATGCCCGCCGTCGATCAGGTGGATCCGCGCGTCGGGCAGGTCGGTGCGGAACGCCGACGCACCGGCCGGGACGAAGATCGGGTCGCCGTTGCCCCATACCGCGAGCAGCGGCACCTGGCTCGTCCGGAAGTACTCGTGGAACTGCGGGTAGCGGGCCACATTGGTCTTGTAGTCCCGCAGCATGGCGAACTGGATCAGGTCGTTGCCCGGCCGGTCCAGCAACGTCTGGTCGTGCAGCCAGGAGTCCGGGCTGACCAGCGACGGGTCCGGCTCGCCGTCCAGGTACTGGCCTTTGGTCGCCGCCGCGCTGATCGCCCCACGCAGGTGCTCCTCGGTGGGTTCACCGGCGAGCACGGGCTGGTAGTCCGCGCCGATCCCCTCGAAGTACGCGTTGCCGTTCTGGGTGACGATCGCGGTCACCCACTCCGGGTGCTCAGTGGCGATCCGCAGCCCGATCGGCGCACCGAAGTCCTGGATGTACAGGGCGAACCGGTCGATCTTCAGCTCGACCAGGAAGTCCTTGATCACCGACGCCATCGACGCGAACGAGTACTCGAACTCGTCGACCGACGGACTGTCCGAGGCGCCGTAGCCCAGGTAGTCCGGCGCGACCACGTGGAAACGGTCGGCGAGCTGCGGGATGAGGAACCGGTACATGTGCGAGCTGGTCGGGAAGCCGTGCAACAGCACGACCGTGGGGGCGTCGACCGGCCCCGCCTCCCGATAGAACACCTGGTGCCCCTGGATCTTCACGTACCTGTGGTGGACCTGCACGGCTCCTCCTGACTAATGGTTGTAGCTATATTTATCCATTAGTCAGCCGCTGAGTCAAGGGCGATGTCCGGACCGGTGGCGCGACTCCGACGTCTCTGCTGAAGTCATCCGGTGGAAGGAGACGAATCGTGAAGTACATGATCATGCTGTCGTTGACCCAGCAGGACGTCGACATGATGGCCGGCTGGTCCCCGCAGGACGCGGCCGCGCTGGGCGAGTTCATGGGAAAGTGGAACAACGCCCTGGTCGAGTCCGGTGAGTTCGTGGACGCCCGTGGCCTGGCCGCGCCGGTGCACACGCGGCGCGTGTCGCTCAAGGACGGTGTGCCGGTGGTCACCGACGGCCCGTACGCCGAGACCCAGGAGGTCCTGGGCGGCTACACGATCGTGGAGTGCGCGAGCTTCGACCGGGCCACCGAGATCGCCGCCCAGCTCGCCGAGACACCACACCCGGCGGACGCCCAGTTCACCCACGACTTGCACGTCGACATCCGGCCTATCGCCGAGAACATGGCCGAGTCGCTGGAATGAGCGGGCCGTCGATCGAGAGCCTGCTGCGCGAGCTGGCGCCGCAGGTTCTCGGCGCGGTCGTCCGACGCTACGGCCACTTCGACACGGCCGAGGACGCCGTCCAGGAGGCCCTGATCGCGGCCAGCCAGCAATGGCCACGCGACGGTGTCCCGGACAGTCCCAAGGCGTGGCTGATCACGGTCGCCGCCCGCCGGCTCACCGATCTGCTGCGGTCCGAGCAGGCCAGGCAACGCCGTGAGCTGGACCAACGGCCGGTCCCCACCGGGCCGGTCGTCGACTTCGACGACACGTTGATCCTGCTGTTCATGTGCTGCCACCCGGCGCTGTCGCCCGCGTCCCAGATCGCGTTGACGCTCCGGGCGGTCGGCGGCCTCACCACCGCCGAGATCGCGCGGGCGTTCCTCGTGCCCGAGGCGACCATGGTCCGGCGGATCACCCGGGCCAAACAGTCCGTCAAGGACAGCGGCATCCCGTTCGGCATGCCGGCGGACCGCGACGAACGGCTCGGCGCGGTCCTGCACGTGCTGTACCTGATCTTCAACGAGGGATACGCCACCACGGCCGGCCCGGACCTGCATCGAGCCGATCTGGCCGCCGAGGCGATCCGGCTGACCCGGATCGTGCACCGCCTGCTGCCCGACGACACCGAGGCCACCGGGCTGCTGGCGCTGATGCTGCTCACCGACGCCCGCCGGCCCGCCCGCACCGGACCCGACGGCGGCCTGATCCCCATGGCCGAACAGGACCGCAGCCGCTGGAACGCCGAGTTCGTCACCGAAGGTGTCGCGCTGATCAGCGAGGCACTCCCCCGCGGCTCCGCCGGCCCGTACCAGCTGCAAGCCGCCATCGCCGCGGTCCACGACGAAGCATCCACGTCGGCCGACACCGACTGGCCGCAGATCAAGGCCCTGTACGAGGTCCTGCTGGAGATCCACGCGAACCCTGTGGTGTCACTGAACCACGCGGTCGCCGTCGCCATGGCCGACGGCCCGCGAGCCGGGCTGGATCTCCTTGGGCCGCTTGAGAAAGCGCTCGCGAAGGACCACCGGCTGCACTCCGTCCGCGCACACCTGCTGGAAATGGCTGGGGACACCGAGGCGGCCCGCGCGTCCTACGAACACGCGGCCCGCCTCACGATGAGCCTGCCGCAGCAGCGTTATCTCAAGGCCCGCGCTACAGCGTGTGCGCCAGACGGTCAGCCAGCAGGCGCGTGAACCGCGGCGGGTCCTTCAGCTCGCCGCCCTCGGCCAGCAACGCCATGCCGTAGATCAGTTCGGCGGTCTCGGCCAACGAGGCGTCTTCCTTGCGCTCGTCGTGCGCCTTGCGCAGTCCCGTCACCAACGGGTGGGTCGGGTTCAGCTCCAGGATCCGTTTGACGGGCGGCAGTACCTGGCCCATCGCGCGGTACATCTTCTCCAGCGTCGGCGTCATGTCGTGGGCGTCGCCGACGATGCACGCGGGCGAGTTGGTCAGCCGGGACGACAGCCGGACCTCCTTCACGGTGTCCGCCAACGTCTCGGCCATCCACGCGGTCAGGTCCGCGAAGTCCTTCTGCTGCTCGTCGGCGGCCTTCTTCTCCTCGTCGGAGTCCAGGTCGACCTGGCCCTTGGCGATGGACTGGAAGTTCTTGCCGTCGAACTCGGTCACCGACTCGACCCACATCTCGTCGATCGGATCAGTCAGCACCAGCACCTCGTACCCCTTGGCCCGGAACGCCTCCATGTGCGGCGAGTTCTCGATCGCCGAACGGGACGCGCCGGTCAGGTAGTAGATGTGCTCCTGGCCGTCCTTCAGGCGCTCCACGTACTCCTTGAGCGTCGTGGTCTGCTCTGGGTCGTTGGTCGACGCGAACGAGGCGATTTCGAGAATCGCGTCCTTGTTGTCGAAGTCGGCGACCAGGCCCTCCTTGACCGCGGCGCCGAACTCGCCCCAGAACTTCTGGTACTTCTCGGTGTCGTCGGCCATCATCGACTTCACCGTGGACAGCACCTTCTTGACCAGCCGGCGGCGCATCAGCTGGATTTGGCGGTCCTGCTGGAGAATCTCCCGGGACACGTTCAGCGACAGGTCCTGCGCGTCCACGACACCCTTGACGAACCGCAAGTACTCCGGCATCAGCGCTTCGCAGTCGTCCATGATGAACACGCGCTTGACGTACAGCTGGACACCGCGTTTGCGGTCCCGGCTGAACAGGTCCATCGGCGCCCGTGCCGGCAGGAACAGCAGCGCCTGGTATTCGAACGTGCCCTCGGCCTGCATCTGGATCGTCTCCAACGGATCGGTCCAGTCGCGGCTGATGTGCTTGTAGAACTGGTTGAACTCGTCCTGGGTCGCCTCGTCCTTGGAACGCGCCCAGAGCGCCTTCATGGAGTTGACGGTCTCCCATTCCGCGTCTTCTTCGTCACCTGCTGTGTCCTTGGCGTCCTTCCGCATTTTCACCGGCCAGGTGATGAAGTCCGAGTACCGCTGGACGATCTCGCGGATCTTCCAGGTGGCGGCGTAGTCGTACAGGTGGTCCTCGGTGTCCTCCGGCTTGAGGTGCAACGTCACCGAGGTGCCCTGCGGCGCGTCCTCGACCGTCTCGACCGTGTACGTGCCCGCACCGGCGGACTCCCAGCGGGTCGCCTCGGTCTCGCCGGCCCGCTTGGTCAGCAGCGTCACCTTGTCCGCGACCATGAAACTCGAATAGAAACCGACACCGAACTGGCCGATCAGGTCGGCGTCCGACTCCTTCGACTCCTTGAGCTTCCGCAACAGCTCGGCCGTGCCGGATTTCGCGATCGTGCCGATCAGGTCGACCACCTCGGCGCGCGACATCCCGATCCCGTTGTCCCGGACCGTCAGCGTGCGCTGGTCCTTGTCGACCTCGAGTTCGATCCGCAGGTCGGACGTTTCGACCTGGAGCTCCTTGTCGCGAAACGCCTCAAGCCGGATCTTGTCCAGCGCGTCCGACGAGTTGGAGATCAACTCGCGCAGGAAGATGTCCTTGTTCGAATAGATCGAATGGACCATCAACTGCAGCAGCTGGCGTGCCTCGGCCTGGAACTCGAGCGTCTCGATCTGCGTGTCCACTGTCTTCCTCTCGGGCGTACTCACCGACGTCAGACACCCCCGGTGCCTGCCCCGGCGACCATTATCCCAACAGCCCGGCGAGGGCTTCGGCCGCGTCGGCCAGGTAGTCCTCGTCGACGCTGCCCGGATCGAAAACCGCACGCTGGGCCAGCCCACTGGCCAGGGCGGCGACCGCCGGAGCGAGCCGACTGGCCTGGTCCGCGGTGGTTCGCCGATCGCCGAACTGACGGGCGGTGAGCAGTTCGGTCAGCTTCGCGGACGGTGTGCCGGTCGCCAGTTCGAGTCCCCGCACCGCGGCCGCCCCGGCTTCCAGTTCGAACGCGAAGCGCTCCCGGGCCCGTGGGTCGACCGCGGCCCTGTACATGACGGCGGCGTAACCGCGGAGGACCTCGGTCAGTGACAACGCCGGGTCCGCCAAGGGCGCCACCGCGTTCTCAAACTCCGCCACCAGGCGTTCCATCGCGGCGGCCAGCAGTTCGCGCTTGCTGCCGAAGATCGAGTAGACGGCACCGGTGGTCAGCCCGGCGCGGTCGGCCAGGTCCTCCAGCCGGGTCGCCCGGTAGCCGTGGGCCGCCACCTCGGCCAACGCGGCGTCGATCAGGGCTTCCCGGTTGCGCTGTCTTGCCTCGGTCCGTCGCACCGGACTGATGATAATCTGATTATTGTAGTAATCAAATTACGGAAACGGAGGGCACGGATGGACGAGGTTCAGCGGCTGTACGACACGGTGGAGCGGGTCGACCGGTTCCCCGGCGTCGACCAGATGCACGCGTTCGTCGACGACCTGGCCGCGAGGTACCCGGACCGGGTGGCGGTCGAGCCGATCGGCCGGTCCCGGGGCGGCGACCAGATCCAGGACGTCCGGGTCGGGTCCGGGCCGAACCACGTGATCGTGATCGGCGGCCCGCACCCGAACGAGCCGATCGGGCTGCTCACCATCCAGCACCTGCTGCGGCAGCTGTGCGCCGAGGACGACCTGCTCGCGCGGATGGCGGCGACCTGGCACTTCGTGCCGTGCGTCGACCCGGACGGCACCCGGCTGAACGAGGGCTGGTACGCCGGGCCGATCACGCGTGAGCACGTCGCCCGGCACATGTACCGTCCGCCGATCGACGAACAGCCGGAATGGACGTTCCCCGCGACCTGGCGCGGCACCGGCTTCGGTTCGCCGATCCCGGAAACCCAGGCCCTGATGACCCTGATCGACCGGACCGAACCCGCGTTGATCGCGTCGCTGCACAACGGCGACTTCGGTGGCGGGTTCTTCTACGTCGCCGGCGGCGACCCCACCTACTTCACGGCGCTGACCCAACTGCTCGCCGACGCGGACATACCGCCGCACCTCTCGGAACCCGACGCACCAGGCGCGCGCCCACTGCACCCGGGCGTCTTCGAACTGCCCACCATCGAGCAGTTGTGCGACACCATGGCCGCCGCCGGCGCCGACCCACTGTCGTTCTTCCCCGGCGGCTGTTCCCGCGACTACTCGTCCCCCTACGGCACCGCGTTCCTGGTCTGCGAGCTTCCACTGTGGACGGATCCACGCTCGGCCGACGCCACCCCGGGCGACCAGACCTTACGTGAAGTGGCACTCGCCGCCGCCGTCGCGTACCGGGACGTGCACGACCGGGTCGCCGGCATCCTCGACCGAGTGTCCTCCCAGTTGAGCGGCCACAGCCCCGTCCAGCGGGCGCTCACTGAAGGACTGCCCACCGTCCTGGCGATGGCGCAAGCCAAGGAAGCGACCGCTACCGACGACCGGACCGCCACCAACGCCGAGATCTTCCTTGACCAACTGGCGTTTCCGAGCATGCTGCGGTTGCGCGTCGGCGGCATGCTCCTGCGTCTGCTGTCCGACGAGGCCGCACCTGTGTTCGCCCGCGAACGGGCTGAGTTCGCCCCGGTGTTCGACGAGTGGTGTGCCGAGGTTCGGGCGACCGCGCCGGGCGACCTCGTTCCGCTGGACCGGCTGGTGGCGGTCCAGTCCGCCGCGATCGGCCTCGCGGTCACCCGGATCCGGGACGGACTGCCGATCTGACAGCCTCGGCACAACCGGTCTGCAACCGGCCGGCCGTATCAACAGCGTCATGCGAAAACACAAGTGGTGGTTACGGGGTATCGCCTTCCTGCTGGCCGGCCTGCTGGGGATGACGTCGTTCGTCGCTCCCACCAGGGAGGCGTCGGCCGGGGGGCAGACGTTGATCTGCTGGTGGGTCTGGTCGTGGCCGCACCACAGATGGGAGCTGCACTGCCGGGTCGAGCTGGTTTACCTGCCGTACGAGGAGCGGGGGGGCTGTCTGCCCTGTGGGTTGAAGGTGAACTACCGGGAGGACCCGGCCGTGGACCCGGACACGCTCGGCAGGATCGACCAGTCCGTGGTGGCCGGCCTGGTCGGGTTGGGTGACGCGGAGTTCAGCCAGGACCCGGCGCGGCGGGGCAAGCTGCGCGACGCCGCGTTGACGTCGTTCACCGACGCCGCGCAAGCCGCTGGGCAGTCCACGCTGAGGCTCGACAGTGTGGGCATCGCCAACCCGGAGAGGAACACGTACGAGCCCAGGGACATCGCTCCGCTGGCGGCGAGTGGTGGTGATGTCGCCGATGGGATCGCGCTGCTCCAGCGGTCCTTCGCCGACCCGAAGAACGCGGCCCAGCTGCGCGCCGCGGCCGTGGCCCAGTTCGACGAGGCGTACCAGGAGTTGTCACGACATGTGGTGATCCAGGGCTAGCGCGTAACGTTCCGGATGTGGTGTCGCGGACGATAGGCAATGGGTGAAGGCCCTGTGGGCATGCGCGTAGAGGTGCTGGGGCCGGTGCGGATCGTCGGCGAGGATGGCGAACCGATCGAGGTCGCGGGCGCCAGGTTGCGCATGTTGCTGGGCAGGCTGGCGCTGTCCGTGGGCCAGGCGGTGTCCTCCGACGCGTTGATCGAGGACATCTGGGGAGCGGAAGCGCCAGCCGGGCCCACGAACACGCTGCACGCCCTGGTGCATCGGCTGCGGCGGGCGTTGCCGGCGGCCGGGGTGGTGGAGTCGCTGCCCGTGGGTTACCGGCTCGTACTCCCGGCCGACTCCCTTGACGCGCACCGGTTCGAGGTGCTGGCCGCGCGGGGCAGGCGTGAGTTGGTGGCGGGTCAGCCCGAACTGGCGGCGGCGACGCTCGGGGAGGCGCTCGCGCTGTGGCACGGGACCGCGTTCGCAGATGTGCTCGCGGCTCCCTATGCCGGGTCGGCCGGTGCGCGGCTGGAGGAGCTTCGGGCCGCGGCCCGAGAGGATCGTTTTGACGCGGAACTGCACCTGGGGCGGCACACCGAAGTACTGCCCGATCTGGAGGTGGCGTGCGCGGACAATCCACTACGCGAACGCTTGACCGCGTTGCGGATGCGGGCCCTTGCCGCGGCGGGCCGCCAGTCGGACGCGCTCGCCGCCTACGCGGATGTCCGGGACAGGCTGGCTGACGAGCTCGGTGTCGACCCTTCCGCCGAGCTGCAACGGACCCAGCTGGCGCTGCTGCGCGGCGAACTGGACCGGTCGGTGGTCCGGGCCGAGCCCGCGCCGGGTCGGCTGCCGGCCCGCTTGACGTCGTTCGTCGGCCGTGCCGACGAGCTGAAGCTGCTGGCCGAGCTGATGGCGACCGCCCGCATGGTGACCGTGATCGGTCCGGGTGGCGTCGGGAAGACCCGGCTGGCCGTGGAGGCGGCGTCCCACCACCCGGCGTACGGCGCCGGTCGACTGTGGCTGGTCCCGTTGGCCGGGGTGGAGAGTCCGCAAGGGGTGGCCGCCGCGATCCTCGGGACGCTCAGCGCGGGCGCCGGCCAACCCACCGCCGGCCCGGCCGAGCCGCTGGACCGGGTGGCCGGCCTGCTCGGCGGGGACGACGCCGTGCTGATCCTGGACAACTGCGAACAGGTGGTCGCCGAGGTGGCGCGGGCCGCCCAGCTGCTGCTCGAGGCGCGGCCACGGCTGACCATCCTGGCCACCAGCCGGGAGTCACTGGAGATCATCGGCGAGGCACTGTGTCGGCTCGGCCCGCTTGACGTCCCGCCGGCGAGCCCGGAGATCATCGATGCGACCGAGTCGGCCGCGGTACGGCTGTTCCTGGATCGCGCGGTCACCGTCCAGCCCGGGTTCACCCTCGACGAGTCCACGATCGGCCCCACTGTGGAGGTGGTGCGCCGGCTGGACGGCCTGCCGCTCGCACTGGAACTGGCGGCGGCCCGCCTGCGGGCGCTGAGCATCGGCCAGGTCGCCCAGCGTCTTGACGACCGGTTCCGCCTGTTGTCCACGGGCAACCGGGCGGCCCAGCCCCGGCAGCGCACCCTGCGTGCGGTGATCGAGTGGAGCTGGGAGCTGCTGTCCGATCGGGAACGGGCACTGGCGCGGCGGCTGGCGATCTTTCCCGCCACCACCACTGTCGGCGCGATCGAGGCAGTCTGCGCGGACGGGCACCTGTTGGTGCCCGGGGACGTCGTCTACGTGCTCGGCTCACTCGTCGACAAGTCGCTCGTGGAGCAGAGCGGGGACGGTTACCGGATGCTGGAGAGCATTCGTGCGTTCATGACCGATGAGCTTTCGCGGGCAGGTGAGCGGGAGACGGTCCGCGACCGGTTCACCCGCTACTTCGCCGCGCTGGCCGCCGAGCACGAGCCGCTGGTGCGAAGCCACGATCAGCCTTCGTCGCTGATCGTGCTCGCGGCCGAGTACGACAACCTGGTGTTCGCGCTGCGGCTGGCGCTCGACAGCCGGAACGCGGCTGCCGCGGTACAGCTGCTTGGTCTGCTGCACTGGTACTGGTACGCGCTGCGCTACGACGCCCGGACGGAGTCGTTCGTCGCCGAGGCGCTCACGTTGGGCGATTCGCTTCCTGGTGACGCCCGGGCCGCCTTCGCCGCGATCGACGCCCTGATCGGTGACAACGGTCCGACCAACGATCCGCGGCGGGTGCGTGACCTGATCGCCGAGTGTTCGGATACCGGCGCGCTGCGGCGGTATCCGCTGCTGCTCATGGTGACGCTGCCCATCGCGCACCAGATGGGTCTGGACGACCTGGTCGAAGCCGAGATGGCCAGTGTGCGGAACGGTTCGGACGCGTGGGCCGTCGCCTGCATGTCGGTGCTGGAGGGCCGCATCGCCGGGGATCGCGGCGACTGGGCGGGCATGGTTTCCGCCAGGGAGCGGGCGGCTCGCGAGTTCACCGAGACCGGGGATCGACTGTGGACGGCGGTCGCGCTGGCGGTCATGGCCGAGGTCCATTCCGTCCGGGGCGATCACGACGCGGCGATCACGGCCGTGAAACGCGGCCTCGCGCTGGCCGCCGGCTCCGGCTCACAGGACGAGGTGTCGTATCTGCTGGCGCTGGCCACCGTGCGGATGCGCGCCGGCGACCTGGACGGTGCCAGCCGCGATGTCGACGCTGCCGAGCAGCTGACGCGGGCCCGTGGGCTGTGGTATATGGAGATCGAGGTACAGCGGGGGTGGGCCGAGCTCCACCGCCGCCGCGGCGACTCCGACCAGGCGGAACGGGCCCTCGATCGGCTGGCGGAGCTGGCTGATCAGGTCCGGACTTCGGCCCAGGACGACTGGCTGGCACCGACCAGGATGGCGTTCCTGCTGACGAACGCGGACATCGCGCGAGCCCGCGCCCTGCTGCCCGCCGCGATCACCGCGGCCATGGCAGGTGGCGAACCTGCTCCGGCCGCGCAGCAACTGGCCCGGCTGCTTTTCCTGGAAGCCGACCTGTCCGGTGCGGCGACCGCGCTCGGCATGAGCGAGGCCATTCGCGGCGCCTTCGACAACGGCGACCCGGAGCTGCGGGAGTTGACTGTCGAGCTCGCCCGACGGCTTGGGCAGCACGACTACGACCAGGCGTACCGGGCGGGCGCGCGGCTGTCGCGGCCGGACGCGCTCGCCCGCTTGAACGTCCTGCGCGACCAGGCCTGATACGCCGACCGGTCCGGTGTAAGCGCCGGATAAGACGGCTGTCATCGCCGACGCGCACCGTTGTGTCGAACCAACCGATCTGGGAGGGAATCGACATGACAGGCTTCGAAAGCGCTGGCCGCGAGAAGGTCCGCGAGGTCCTGGACTGGGCGGTGACGGGCGGGGGCGCCCCCAGCGTCGCCGTTCAGATCCAGGACGACAACGGCACGTGGTTCGGCTCAGCCGGGCCGGCCGACGCCACGACCGGCGCCCGGCGGGTGCCGGGCGAGCAACTGCACATCGCCAGCGCCTCCAAGGCGTACACCGCCGCCACCGTGCTGCGCCTGGCAGCCGAGGGACGGCTGAGCATCGACGACACCGTGGCGAAGTGGCTGCCGGGTGCGATGGCCGAGAACGGCTATGACGGCACCAAGGTCACCATCCGGCAGTTGCTGTCCAACACCAGCGGCCTCTTCGCCACCGGCATGGCCATGGAACTACAGCGCCGCTACAACATCCGCTCCGCGTTCGCCAAGCACCGCTTCGACGTGTGGCCGGCCGAGGACGTGCTGAAGGTCGCCATCTCGGAACCACCGGTGCACCAGCCGGGCGAGGGGTTCTGGTACTCCAACGGCGGTTTCGCGTTCGCCGCGGCGATCGTCGAGAAGGTCACCGGCAACACCTTCGAGTCCGAAGTGGACCGCGCGGTCGTCCAGCCGCTCGGCCTGCCGAACACCTTCGCTCGGGGCCGCGAGGAAACCGGATACCGGGGCCGCTACCCCCGGCTGTACTCGAAGGTCTTCCTCAAGGAAGGCGCCCGTCCCGAGGACGTCACACCGGACAACTGGCCGAGCATGCTGGAGGACCCGAACCTCGCGCCCATGGACACCACCGAGGTCAACACGTCGTGGGGTTGGGGGGCGGCCAACGTCGTGGCGCCGCTGGACGAGCTGATCGTGTTCGTCGACGCGATCATCACCGGCAGTCTGCTCCCGGAGGCCCAACACCGGGAGATGTGGAGCACCGTGTCCACCAAGGGCGCCCACTGGCTGGCCAACACCCGCTACGGGCTGGGCGTCTTCGAGCTGACGCTGGCCGATGGCCAGCAGCTGCGCGGCGTGGCCGGCGCGAGCGCGGGAACCAACACCTTGGCCATGGGCACTCCCGACGGCAGGCACACCGTCGCCGCCCACGTCGCCAACGACTCCGCCTTCCCGATCTTCGACAAGATCATCGAGGCCGAGTTCGGCGCGCCCGGTCTCAAGCTGGACATCTGACACTAGTGGTCACGACCGGAAGTTCGTCGGGGGTCTCGACGGCCCAGCTTCCCGCTGGCCGCACCGGCCAAAGGCACTGGTACAACCCGGTACAAGCCCTTCGTCCGGCACGCCCAGCGGAAACCTGGATCCGCCGAATACCCCCAACGAACCTCCGGTCGCAACCACTAGAACCGCGGCAACGCCAATTCCGGTACGCCGACAACCCGAACCGTGCCGGCGACCGCGTCCCGTGGGGACTCGTCCGCCCGGTCGCCACCGGTCTGGTAGTTCACCTGCCACAGCCGGTGCGGCTGGCGGACCACCACGGCGATCCGGTCGTCCGGCTCGGTCCGCAGCGAGATGAACGGGAACGCGGCCAGCTCGACCGGGACGTCCACATCGGACGGCCATGGTTCGGCGCGGCGCAACGACTCCCGGTAGCGCGCCAGGAACGGGACCTCGCCGAGCAGCACCGCCGGGCCGGTGCCGCGCAGCAGGTACACCTGGCCGAGCAGGTCGAAGTCCGGCAGCTTCGACGACAGGGTCAGACGTACCCTTGGCCGACCCGTGATGTCCGTCACCGGCAGCGGGTCGCTGAGGAAAGCCAAGCCGGGCAACGTGTCCGCGACGAACATCGCGTCGTCGTCCGGGGTCTCGGCCACCACCCGGGGGTCGAGGAACAGTTCGGTGCGGTCGCTCGGCTTCAGGTCGATGTCGGTGGACGAACGAGGAAACTCCGCGGCCGACCGCCACTCGTCGGCGCCCCTGTGGAAGTAGACCACCTTGTCGGCCAGGAACTCCGGGCGCTCGCCGCGGCCGAGCACCCAGTCGTACCAGTCGGCCTGCAACGCGGTCAGGTCGACCACGCTGGACTCGGCGAACGACAACCCGCCGAACTCTCGGGCGGACGAGCGGGTGGCGCCGTGATCCCACGGGCCGATCACCAGGTCATGCCGGCTGGCTGACGCGGCGAGGTGTTTGTCGTAGTACGTCAGGGCGCCCGGTTGGTCGTCGTCGTACTGGCCGGTGATGGTGAGCACCGGCACGTCGATGTCCCGGTAGTCGCGCGGGGCGAAGTTGTCCCAGTAGTCGGCCAACTCGGGGTGGTCGAGCCATTCCTGGAACGCCGGGAACCGACGGCCCACAGCCACCAGGTCGAAGTCCCGGAACGGCTTCTCCTGGTCGAACAGCTCCTGGACCGCGCCCCGCCAGAACTTCTCGTCCTCGAACAGCCGCTGGTTCGACCTGCGCCCGCTGACATAGGCCAGCCAACGCGGGACGTAGTACGAAGAGGAGTTGCCGAACAAGGGAAAGTCCACGCCTGGATACACCGACGCGGTCGGCGAGATGGCGCGCAGCGACGGCGGCCGCGTGGCCGCGATCGCCCACTGGACGAAGCCGCAGTACGACCCGCCGAACGTGACCACGTCGCCGTTACACCACGGCTGACGCGCGAGCCATTCCACTGCGTCATGGCCGTCGGCTCCGTCATGCCGGAACGGCATGTATTCGCCGTCGGAGTCCCCGCGTCCGCGCGCGTCCAGGCTGACGAAGTGGAACCCGCGTGACGCGAAGGTCGGAGCGTACTTGTGGAAACCGTCCGCGCCGTACGGAGTCAACGTCAGCACGACCGGGGCGCTCGCCGCCACAGGCCGGTAGTGCACGCCACGCAACGCAGTGCCATCCCGGGTGGGGACCGCCAAGTCGAGTTCCAGCAAAACTCCCCCTCGATCGTGATCGAAATCTGGCAACAGGGAAATTCTTACCCGATTCGGCCCTCCTGACGGAAACATTTCGTGTTTAGCGTCGGAAAGCGCACGGTCCGGCGGCCGAGCCGGACCCGGGCTCCAGGAGAGACGAACATGCCCATGCGTCGCCTCGCCATGGTGACGGCAGCCGTCACGCTCATGGCACCCCTGCTAGGGGCGACAGCACAGGCAGCCCCCGCCCAAGAGGGGCTGCAACTCGTGGCCGTCCACGATTCGCTGCTCGCCACCCACTACTGGTACGTGCAGACGTACGCCGGGCACAAGGTGCTCGACAGCTACTACGCCAAGCACGTCGACAAAGCGACCGGGCAGGTGACCGTCGACGACGGCCGCCAGACCGTCTCGGGTCTCACGGTGTCCGCCACGCCGAATGTGCCGGCGGCCAAGGCCGAGGCGTCCGCGGGTGAGTCGACCCACGCGCCGGCATACGCCAACGACGTCGCCGTGTTGCCTGGTACACAAGCGAAGCTCGTGTACACCGTGTTGAGCGACTCGGGCAAGGGCACGGTCCGGACCATTGTGGACGCCGGTTCGGGCGCGGTGCTGAAGAGCGAGAACATGGTGAAGGAAGTGAACGGCACCGGCAAGGTGTTCTCGCCGAACCCGGTGGCGTCGCTGCAGAACGAGTCGTTGACCGACCAGAACGACGCGGACTCCGCCGTGCCCGCCTCGGCCTACAAGTCGGTGACCCTGACCGACCTGGACGGCTCCGGCCGCCTCAGCGGCAAGTACGCCAAGATCACCAACTCGAGCAGCCAGCAGCCGCAGTCGTCGACGAACACGTTCAACTTCACCCGGCACAACAAGTTCTTCGAGCCGGTGATGGCGTACTACAGCGTCACCGAGACGCAGAAGTACATCCACAGCCTCGGTTTCACCAACGTCAACAGCGAGGCGCAGAAGCTGAAGACGACCGGGCTGACCGACGACAACTCGTTCTACGACCCGAGCGTCGACCAGATCACGTTCGGCACCGGCGGTGTGGACGACGCCGAGGACTCCGAGGTGATCTGGCACGAGTACGGCCACGCCATCCAGGACGCGCAGGTGCCGGGCTTCGGGTCGAGCACCGAGGCCGGCTCGATCGGCGAGGGCTTCGGCGACTGGTGGGCGATGCAGATGTCGTCCGTGGTCCAGCCGGACAGCGCGACCACCCCGTGGGCGTGCCTGATGGACTGGGACTCCACTTCGTACACGACCGGGACCCCGCACTGCATCCGGCGCACGGACACCAACCTCACGTACGCCGACCGCGACGGTGAAGTGCACGACGACGGCCAGATCTGGTCTCGCGCGCTGTTCGACATCTTCCGTGCGTTCGGCCGGGACAAGTCGGTCAAGCTCGTGCTGGAGTCGCAGTTCTCGTACAGCCCGAGCACCTCGATGGCTGCGGCCGCGCGGGCCACTGTGAACACCGCGCAGAAGCTATTCGGGGCAACAGACGCGGCGACTGTGACCGCCGCGTTCCACGCTCGCGGCATTATCTGACCGATATTCGGCCCGGTGAGTCAGCCAAGTCACGGATCTGCCTCACCGGGCTGAACCACAACACCGTCGGCGCGACGGGCACCAACAGACACGCGACCCACAGCGCGCCACGGGTGCCCATGACGGTGGCGAGCACGCCGCCCAACAGCGCGCCGAACGGGATCGCGCCCCACGACACGAACTTCACGGTCGCCATCACCCGGGACAGCAGTTCCGGCGGGCTGGCCACCTGTCGGTGCGTACGGGCCGCGATGCTGAAAACCACGACGCCGATGCCGAAACCGATGTTGGCGACGGCGAACGCGACCATCCCCCACGCGCCTGAGCCGACCGGCATCAGCAACACCATCACGGACGCGCCGACTGTGGCCACCATGACTGCCCGCGCGCTCCCCATCCGGGCGATCAGCCGTGGTGCGAACGTCGCCCCGAGCAGGCTGCCGACGCCGTCCGCCGCGATCAGCACACCCACGAGCGCGGGCGACGCGAGCAGGTCACGCACCAGGAACACCGGGATCAACGCCATCAGGGCGCCGTTCGCGAAGTTGACGGCCGTGGCGCCGAACATGCACGGTCGCATCACTGGATGCCGGGTGACGAACTGCCAGCCCGCTCGGATCTGCTCGGCCATGCCCGGCCGCTTCCCCATGGGCGCCGGCGCCCCGGCGGGCAGGCCTCTCAACAGCACCGCGGACGCCACGAAGCTCACCGCGTCCACGAGGAGAGTCGGCACGGCGCCCAGGACCTGGACGACGACCCCACCGAGACTAGGCCCACCCAGTTGGGTGGTCGACTCGGTCGCGGACACCAGGCTGTTGCGCGCGGTGAGTTCCTCGCGTTCCACGATCGTGGGCAGGAACGTGGCCGTGCCGACGTCGAACAGGACGTTGGCGAGGCTGACCAGCAACGCGGCCACGACCAGGTGGGCGATGGTCAACCGGTCGAACCACCAGGCCAGCGGAATGGACGCGATCACCGCGGCCCGTACGACATCCATGGCCACCTGCGTGGTGCGTAACGGCAGCCGGGCCACGATCACCCCGGCGGGCAGGCTGAGCACGGCCCACGCGAGGTAGGTGGCGGCCGTGAGCAGGCTGACTTCGAACGCGGACGCGTGCAACGTGCTCACCGCGACCAGCGGCATGGCCACGGCGGTGACCGCTGTGCCCGTCCGGCTGATGGCCATGGCCGACCAGTAGCGCCAGAACATGGACTCTCCCCAGTCAGTTTATAATTTAAACGCACTATAGTGACGGGGTGCGGAGCGGGCAATGAAGTACACCGAGCTGGCCGACGCGAACTGCGCGATCGCCCAGTCCCTCGCGGTCGTCGGCGACTGGTGGACGCTGCTCATCGTCCGGGACGTCGCCGGCGGCATCACCCGCTTCGACGCGCTCCAGCACGAGCTCGGCCTCAGCCGCCGCACCCTCGCCGAACGCCTCAAGACGCTGGTGGACCATGACGTCCTGGAGAAAGTGACCTACTCGCAGCACCCGCCGCGCTCGGAATACCACCTCACCGACGCCGGACGCGGCCTGCTGCCCGTGCTGATCGCGCTGCAGGACTGGGGCACGAGGTACGTCGCCGGAGACGGGTCACTGACCGCCACGAGCACGCCGACGTCAGCGGAGGCCAGGCGGGTCCACGACCTGGTGGGCAAGCGGATCCCGGACCTCACCCTGGGCTCCACCCACGGCCCGACCGACCCGGTGGCCACGTCGTGGACGGTGCTGTACGCGTTCCCCGGCGCGTTCGCCCCGGGCGGCACACCGCTCCCGCCTGGCTGGACCGACATCCCCGGCGCGGCCGGCTGCACCTTGGAAGCGACCACGTACAAGACCCGGTACCCGGCGTTCGCCCAGCTCGGCGCCGCCGTGCACGGCCTGAGCACGCAGCGGCCGGACCAGCTGCTGGCATTCGCCGAGCACGCCGGCCTGCCGTTCCCCCTGCTGTCCGACCAGGACGTCACGCTCACCGCCGCGCTCCGGCTGCCCACGTTCCGCGCCGGCGGAGCCGACCGGCTCAAGCGGCTCACCCTGGTCGTCGACCCGGACCGGGTGATCCGGGCCGTCCAGTTCCCGATCACCGACCCGGCGGGATCAGTCGACGAGGCGCTCGGACATCTCGAAAACTTTTCCGTCGGGGCTGTCCGGACGGGCGGGGGCCGTTCGTCATCCTGATGACCAACGACCTCGAAGGAGCCCGACCATGAAGTACATGATGTTCGTCTGCAGCGACAGCGAGCCGGACACCGACACCAGCCCCAACACCGACATCGAGGTCTGGGTGACGGAGAACGACACCAAGGGCCGTCGGCTCGACGGCGACGCGCTCCATCCCACGTCCGAGGCCACGACTGTGCGTGTGCGCCACGGCGAACTGCTGCTCAGCGACGGCCCGTTCGCCGAGACCAAAGAGGTGATCATCGGCTACGACATCCTCGAATGCGTCGACCTGGACGAGGCCATCGAGGTCGCCCGCGCCCACCCGATGGCCCGCAACGGGCGGCTGGAGCTGCGGCCGATCGGTTGGAATGGCTGACCCGAGCGCGGCCGTCGCGGCGGCGGTCGCGGACTCCCGGGCCCGGATCGTCGCCGCCCTGATCCGGATCACCGGTGACTGGACGCTGGCCGAGGACTGCGCCCAGGAGGCGTTGACGCTCGCGGTGGAGCGTTGGCCGGTCGACGGCGTACCGGCCAACCCCGGCGGCTGGCTGATGACAGTGGCCCGCAACCGGGCGACGGACGTCCTGCGCAGGGCGTCCGTCGAGCGCCGCAAGCTGCGGGAGCTGGCGTCACTCCCGGATCCCGAGCCGATGGAGGAGGTGGAGGTCGTGGACGACCGGCTCCGGCTCATTTTCACGTGCTGTCACCCCGCGCTGGCGTTGGAGGCACGCGTCGCGTTGACCCTGCGCACCATCTGCGGCGTGCCGACCGGCGACATCGCGCGGGCGTTCCTGGTCAGCGAGTCGACCATGACCCGCCGGCTGACCAGGGCGAAGACCAAGATCACCAACGCCGGCATCCCGTACGCGGTACCCAGCGGCCCGGCGTTGGAGGAACGGCTGCCGGGCGTGCTCGGCGTGCTGTACCTGCTGTTCACCCGCGGCTACGACGCGGACGGCGAGCCCGCGTTCGCCGACGAGGCCATCCGGCTGGCCCGGCTGCTCGTGGAGTTGCTGCCCGAACCGGAGGTGTACGGCCTGCTGGCGTTGTGCCTGCTGCAGCACTCCCGACGGGCCGCTCGTCGGGACGCCGACGGCAACCTGCTCGTTCTCGACAAGCAGGACCGGAGCCGCTGGGACCACGGCGCCATCGCCGAGGGCCTTACTGTGTTGGCCAAGGCGCGCGGCGGTCCGTACTCGCTGCAAGCCCGGATCGCGGCCTGCCACGCCACGGCCCCGGACGCCGCCGCCACGGACTGGCCGGCCATCGCCCGCTGGTACGACGACCTGGCCCGGCTCCAACCCACCCCGGTGATCGCCCTGAACCGGGCCGTCGCGCACGGCTACGCGCACGGCCCGGTCGCCGGCCTCGCGCTGCTCGACCAAGCCATGGCCGGTGGCGCGCTCGACTCATATCCGCTGGCCATCGCCGCCCAGGCCGACCTGACTGCGCGCAACGGCAACCCCGTGCACGCGGCTGCCTTGTTCCGCCAGGCGGCCAACCTCATCGACGTCGAGTCCGAACGCCGCGCCCTGCTCGACCGGGCCCGGGAGCTTGATCAGGACTGACGGAATTTGTCCAGGACCCGGCGCTCGCGTTTGGTGGGGCGCCCGGCGCCCCGGTCGCGGCGGGCGACGGGCAGCAGCGCGACCGGTGGTGGCGGGGGTGTCCGGTCGATGAAACACGTGGCCGCGTCCGGCGCGCCGACCCGTTTCTCGATCACCCGGACCACCTCCACGATCCGGGTGGTCGGGCCGACGCGGGCGCGTACCTCGTCGCCGGGTGACACCGTGGTCGCGGGTTTGGCCGGCCGGTCGTTGACGCGCACATGCCCGCCCCGGCACGCCGCCGCGGCGTCCGACCGGGTCTTGGTCAGCCGGACCGCCCACAACCAGCGGTCCACACGAGTGGACTCCACCACCCCATCATGGCTCAAGAAGTCGGGGCCGGCTCTGTCCCCCCACCACAGAGCCGACCCCCCGGACCGGTCATTCGGTCCTGGTAAAGCCTGACATGTCGGCGCTGGGCGGCACTATTGGCGGTTCCGCCATGCTGGAACCGCCGCATTGACAAGGCCGGCGCGTCCGCGATTCGACGAACACCACGGCCGCGCCCACCCGCGAGGTGACACCCAGCTTGAGAATGATCCGGCTGACGTGCGCGCGCACGGTTCGCTCCCGGATTCCCAGCAGGCGGCCGATCTCCCGGTCGGTCTTGTCCGACGCGACCATTCGCAGCACTTCCCGTTCCCGCTTGCTCAGCTTGGCTTGGACAGCGTACATACGCCGATCTCCTTCGCACGGCGAAGAAGGCGTCTGTACCTCTACGGCCGACCAGGAGGCGAGAGCCTCAGCCGATCAATCGAGACAGGAACAGACCGCCTTTCACGGACTCCCCATTGTCCCACAGAACTGTGTTGCCGTGGCCAGAAGTTCGTGCACCTCGCGAGCGGCCTGGAAATCAGGAGTGACGGCTGTTCCGTCCCGCAGATCGGCCGCGAAGCTTTGGTACAGGCGGGCGACATTGGCCGCGCTGATCGGGAGTCCGTTGTCGTCGGCCAGCTGGACGGGGAGCCATTCCCGGGTGCCTGGCCGGGATTCGTGCAGACGGATTCGGCCGATCTGGAGCTGGTCCGCCCACGGGTCCGCTTCCGGCACTGACATCAGCGCGAGATTTCCTTCGGTGCCGGCGATCTCGATGCGTGTCCTGGGCATGGCCGCTTCGCTGTCGTGCAGATGGATGGAGACCAGTGCTCCGCTTTCCAGCTCGGCGGTGGCGACGAAGTGGTCGGGCGCGGTGACGTCGATCGGCTCGCCGGTTTCCGCGACCCGATGGTCCGTGACGCGGACTGCGGTTCGCGCGGACAGCTCGCGGATCGGTCCGAGGATGTGCCGGACAAGGTCGATCGTGTGCCCACCGAGGACTTCGACCAGGCCGGCGGCCCCGCGCTGGTCGTACGTGTACGCGGTCCATGCCGGAACGTCGAGCGCGTTGCCTTTGCTACGGGCGCTGTAGACCGTCGCAGACTGTACGGTCCCGATGCGGCCGTCGGCGATCATCGCCCGCGCTGTACCGACGGCTGGGGCGTACCGCGCCTGTAGACCCACGGCGGTACGGACTCCCTGTGCCGCGGCTACCAACTCGGCGGCTTCGTCGGCCGTTGTTGTCAGTGGCCATTCGCAGTACACGTGTTTGCCCGCGTCGAGCGCCGCGGTGACCAGATCGACGTGCGTGGCGACCTGCACGGTGACCACCACGAGGTCGACGTCGGGATGCCGGACCAGACTGTGGACATCCGTGAACGCGTGCCGTGCGCCGAACCGCTCACGCGCGGCCTGCGCGCTGTCCTCGCGCGTGGTCGCCACCGCGGCCAGCTCGAACTCAGGCAACGCCTGGATCGCGGGGACGTGCGCGCGTGCGGCCCAGCCGCGGTCCGGGTTCGCCCCCAGGATTCCGACGCGGATCGGCCTGGCCGTCATTCCACACCTCCGTAACCGGGTCAATCTGTTCCGTTTCTCGCACGGTACCAGAAGCGGAACGCCTTGTTCCGGTTGAGTAGACTCCTGGGTATGGACTCCGCTGTGGACGCGCTGCTCACGCAGAGCGGGAACGCTCCCAGGGCCGACGCGCGGCGCAACGCCGAACGGTTGATCGCCGCGGCCCGGCAGGTCCTCGACGAACAGGGGCTGGACGCCACCACGCGGGACGTCGCGAACCGCGCCGGCGTGGGCCTGGGCACGCTCTACCGGCGGGTTCCATCGCTGGACGCGCTGCTGGCGGCGATCCTCACCGACACCATCGAGGAGATGACCGACCGGGCCTGGCGGGCGCTCGACGACCCCGACCCCTGGCAGGGGTTCGTCGACTTCGCCGAGGACTACGTCCGGTTGCGGGCGTCCAGCTGCGGCCTGCACGACGCGTTGTCCGGTGCCGGTGCCCACCTGGACCTGGAGCCGAGGATCACCCGCCTGCGGCGCGCGATGCGCCAGCTCGTCCGGCGGGCCCAGGACACCGGTGTGATCCGTGGTGACGTCGACTGGCGTGATGTCCCGTTCGTGCTGGCCACCGCGATCCCCGCGGACCACACCATCGGCCTCACCCCCAAGCCCGACCAGTGGCGCCGGAACCTGCGCGTCATCCTGACCGGGCTCAGAACTGCCGAGTAGCCGTGGAGACCCGGTCACGGCCTGGAGTCGTTCCGGTCCAACGCAAGTACGCGCGGTGGAAGGACCGTGGGTCGGCGAATCCGACCAGAGACGCTATTTCCTTGAACGCCCGGGGACTGCTGCGGACCAGGTCCGTCGCGAGCTGACGACGGGTGGCCTCGCACACCGACCGGAACGTCGTCCCTTCCTCGGCGAGCCGGCGGTGCAGGGTGCGTTCGCTGACCGCGAGGGCTTTCGCCGCCGTGGCGACGGTCGACGGTTTCCCGCTGAGGAAGTGTCGCAGCAGCCATTCCCGCACCTGCAAGGCGTACGAGGGCGCCACGTCGTGGGTGGCCCGCAGGCCGGCGATGTGATCGGTGAGCGCGTCGGCCAGGCCGGGCCGGGCGGTGCTCACCGGGAGGTCGAGAATGTCGGCGGGCACGAGGATCTCGGTGTGCATGGCGTCGAAGACGAGGCCGGGGCCGAAGTACGCGCGGTGCTCGGCGGTGTCGGACGGCGCGGGGTGGGTGAAGGCGACCCTCGGCGCGGTGAAGTCCTCGCCGAACTCGCTGTGGAATCCGGTGAGGAAGTCGGCGATCTGGAACTCCGCCTCGCACCGGGTGCCGAGCCGGTCCGGCGAGAGCCCGTCAAGCACGATGCTGATCCCGCCGGGCCGTTCGACGGCGATCAGGGTGTACGCGGTGGTCCAGGCGGTGGTGCTCTCGGCGGCCGTGATGATGCTGTCCCGAACGGTGGCGCAGGCGGCAGCCAGGTAGGTCACGGGGCTGCGGGCATCCGTAAAGCCGTTACGGGCGACGCGCAACGGGAAACCGGGATCGTTGACACGTCTCATGATCGTCTCCCACACCTCGAACAACCGCGCGGCGGGCAGGCGTTGGGCGAAGTCGGTCAGCTCGTCCGGGTAGAACCCGGTCAGCGCACGCAGTTCACCTCGGCTTATGCCGCCGCGCAGCGCTTCCTGCAAGATCTGGTACACGGTCACGACCGTGTGGGTGGCGGCTCCGTGGCGGGCCCGGTCCATGGATTGGCAGAGTAGACCCTTGGTGTGCGGTCGCCGCGTTGGCAGGTTGTCCTCCGAAATCGGGTGGAGGAAAGGACAACATCGATGGCACGGACGGCAATCGGCGCACTAGTGGCGTTATCCCTGGTGACAGGGTGCACCACCACCGCGGGAACCAACACTGCGGCACCGGTGGTGACGTCGCCGCAAGTCGCCCCCGCCGCGGTGGGCGCGTCGTGTCAGCCCGGTTCCGGCCGCGCGGTGACCAGCGGCGGACCGATGAACATGACCGACATGTCCGCGCAGCAACTGTCGTGCGCGGTGTTCGACCACCTGACCATGAACCAGGTGAACCTGCGGGACAGCCAATTGGCCGGGGCGCGCTTCACGTCGTCCACTCTGAACAAGGTGATCTTCACGCACGCCAACCTGATGGGCGCGGTGTTCGACGGCAGCACGCTGAACTTCCCGGACTTCACCAACGCCGACCTGCGCGGCGCCACCCTGGGCAACGCCCAGCTGAACGGTCCGGTGTGGACGGGCGCGACCTGCCCGGACGGTACGGCGACAGGAGACTGCGCCGGGCACCTGAACCCGGTGCCCGCCGCGGCGTCCACGGCGCCCCCGTCCACTCAGTCCGAAACCACCGTGGCGGCACCGCCCGCCACAGCGACGCACACCGCGGCCCCGACGTCAGCGGCAGGTGACGCCCCGAAGGCACCGGCCATCTTCAACGACCACGCCAGCGGAACCTACAGCTGCACCGGTGCCAATGTGGCGATCAACGGCGCCGGCAGCACCGTCCACCTCACCGGCCAGTGCGCCAACGTCCTGGTCAACGGCGCCGGCAGCCACGTCGAGATCGACGCGGCCAGCCGGATCATCGTCAACGGCGCCAACGCCCAGGTGACGTACCACAACAGCGCGCAGGTCCTGGTCAACGGCGCCGGCGCGACCGCACACCGAAGCTAGTGGTCACCGGGGATGCGGCTGTACCCAGTCGCGGGCGAGCATGGCGTAGACCACTTCGTCGGTCCATTCGCCCTTGACGAACTCGTTCTCGACGAGGTGCGCCTCGTGCCGCATCCCCAACTTCTCCACAACCCGCGCGGACGCGGTGTTGCGGCCGTCCATGTGTGCGGCGATCCGGTGCAGGCCAAGTGTTTCGAAGCCCACGACGATCAGCGGCCGGGTTGCTTCGGCCGCGTATCCCTTGCCGCGGTGGTCGGGGTGCAGCACGTACCCGACCTCGCCCTGTTTGTGCTCCTCGTTCACCCACCTGAGGTGGACGTCGCCGATTAGGGTGTCGCCCAGCATGACGGCCAACAAGAGGATGTCCCCTTCCGCGGCCAGCTTGGTGTACGTGACCCGCTCGGCGAGCCGCTCCCGGACCTCGTCCCGGGTCCGTGGCGACGTGTACAGGTACTCGTGGACGTCTTCACGGCCCTGGATCGCGTACAGCGGTTCCAGGTCGTCCTCGGTGAACGGGCGCAGCAGCAGCCGCTCGGTCCGGATCGGTTCCTTGACTATGAACACGGCTACTCCGCGGCGGTGGCAGGAACCGGGTCGGGCTCAGGGGTGAGCGAGCGGGTGCCGGTGATGGTCGCGAGGGCGGCCACCGCGCCGCAGCCCACCGTGAATCCGAACACCACGGCGCTGGAACTGTGGTCGGCCAGCGCACCGGCGACCGCGTTGCCCGCGGACATGCCCAAAGTGAGCGCGCTGCCGATCACGGCGAAGCCCTCCGCGAGCGACTCCCGCGGCACGATCGAGCCGACCAGTGAGCTGCCCGTGATCAGCACCGGTGAGATCCCGACCCCGGAGAGGATGACGAAGCCGACCATCGCGCCGACCGTGTCGACGAACATCAGCGGCGCCATCGTGAGGCACAGCAACACGTTGGTGGCCAGGAGCTTGCGCGGCAGCGGCGCGTCCCACTCGACCATGCCGTACGCGAACCCGGCCACCATGCTCCCGACGATCATCAACGCCAGCAACAGGCCGGCCAGGTCGGGTTGGCCGTGGTGGCCGGCGAACGTGATCACACCGACGTCCGCCGCGCCGAGCAAGGTGCCGGTGGCCAGGTAGCCCAAGGTCAGCAAAGGCATGCCGCGCAGGCGGATCACGCCGATCCGGACACGGCCCGCGGTCGGGTGCACGGGCGGTTCGGACCGGCGCAGCATCGCCATCACCATCGAGCCGGCGACCGTCAACGTGATCGCGCCGATCAGACCAGCGCTGGGGAAGACGTCCACGGCGAGCCACACCACCAGCAGCGGGCCGACGATGTACACGACATCGTCGAGCACCGCCTCCAACGCGTACGCGGTCGGCATCCGCTTCCCGTCGTCCAGCACCGCGCTCCACCTGGCCCGTACCAGGGATCCCAGTGGCAGCGCGGACGCCCCGGCCACGACCGTCACCGGGAAGTACGTCCACGCCGGCGCTCCGGACACCACCACGAGGACGACCGCCACGACACCACAGGTGTGCACGAGGGTCGTCCACAGGATCACCGGCCGCTGGCCGCGCCGGTCGGCCAGCCGGGCCAGTAACGGCGCCGAAACCGCGTTACAGAGCCCGAACGTCCCGGCCACCGTGCCGGCCAGGGCGTACGAGCCGGACACGGCCTGGACCAGCAGCAGGCAGCCGAGGGTCCGCATCGACATCGGGATCCGGCCGATGAAGCCGGCGACGACGAAAGCCGCGGCGCCGGGAACCTTCAGCAGGGCGCCGTACGCGCGCATGTACGCAGTCTCCTCACCGTGCCCGACAACATCCGTTGTGGGCCCATTCCGGTTCGTGCCAGTAGTAGTCGTCCGTGCCAGCGGCGCGGGCAGCCGGGTTCAGCCGGGTGCCAGTAGTGGTCGCAGCCGCGGCGGCGCGGAACGGTGCGAGCAGCTCGGGCACGGTCGTGGGACGCCCGCCCACCATCACCGTCCGCACCGCCGCGGCGGCGTGGATGTCCTGCAGGGGATTGCCTTCCACAAAAGCAAGATCGGCGAGTTTACCGACCGCTATCGAGCCTATCTGGTCGTCAAGCCCCAGGCACTTGGCGGCGTTGCCGGTCGCGGTGACCAGGGCTTCGCGCGGGGTGAAGCCGTATTTCACCATCGCCCGCAGGTTCTGGTGCAGGCTGATGCCGATGTCGTCCAGCGCGGCGTCGGTGCCGATCACCACCAGCCCGCCCGCGCGGTGCACGCGAAGCAACATGTCGACATCGCCCACGGTGTAGGCGTGGTTGATGTCCGACCCTGGCCCGCCGTCGGCGTCCGCCGCCTTCTGCAGCAGGCGCTGGTACTCCCAGTCCGGGAACAGCACCTTGGTGCGTTCGTCGTCGAGCAGCGACCGGTCGCCGATGAACATCTCGCTGGCGAACAACGTGGTGGTGGAGATCCACATCCCGCTCGCCGCGAGGATCGCGACCGAGTCGGACGCGGTCTTGCCCGCCGCGAAGCTCAACGTGCGCGAGTAACCGAGCCGGTTGCCGCCGCCGGTGTGTTCCTGGCCGTCGTGACCGGTGTGCGCGGCCGGATACAGATAGTGGGACGTGACAGGGATGCCACGGTCATGCGCCCACCGCACCACGTGCTGCTCGAACGACACCGGCATCCGCATGTACGCCTTGACGAGGTCGTAGTCGAGTCCCCGCGCGCGGTCGAGTTCACGTTGCAGTTGCTCAAACGTGAACACCGGACGCATGAAGTTGTAGTACGCGCGGGTGCCGTCCAGTGCCTCACCCGTGCCCAGATAACGCGGCCCCACCCGGGCTCCGGCCGCGAGCGACTCCCGGGTCTCGACCATCTGGTACGCGGGATCACCCGGCGAGCGGCTGGTGGTGACGCCGTACGCCAGCCAGAGCCGGCCGCTGCGGTCACCCCACTGCCGGCCGCGCAGGTGCCAGTGGTTGTGCGTGTCGATCAGGCCGGGCATGACCGTCAGCCCGGACGCGTCGATCACGTGGCCGGCGATGTTGCCGGCTCTGGGCAGGGCAGCGGCGATCCGGCCGTCCTGGACCACCAGGTCGACGTGGCGACGCAACTCGGCGCTCGTGCCGTCCCAGATGGCGCCGGCGCGGATCACCACCCGGTCCGGCGAGGACACCGGCCGCCAGGTCAGGTTCACGGGCACGGTACAGCCGTGTCCGCCGTCGATGTCGACCGTGCGCAGGGCGCCGTTCGACAGGTACAGCACGGTCTTTCCGTCGGCGCTGACCGAGACCGAGTCGCTGACCTCGTCGGTGAGCTGCCGGGGCGGCCCGGTGATCTTCCCGGTCCGGTCCACCGGAACGCGCCACACCAGGCTCTCCATCGCGAAGACCAGGTACCTGCCGTCGACTGTCCACACCGGACCGTCGTCGCCGCGGGTGGCGATCGACCGGTCGGTGGCCACCGGCTGGTAGCGGATCTCGTTGGTACGCAGGTCGACGATGAGGACCTGGTTGTGTCCCGCGCGGGACCGCCGGGAGTACGGCCGGATCGCGGCCAGGGCGAGCATGGTGCCGTCCGGCGACCAGGTCGGCCGGCCCGGCTGGTACATCGCGGCCACGACCTTGCTCGCCGTGTTGGCGGCAAGGTCGAACACCCAGGTCGCGCCGCTCTCGTCCTGGTAGGCGATCTTCTTGCCGTCCGGGGAGAAGCGCGGGGTGATCTGCGCGTTGGGCAGGTCGGTGAGCCGGTCGGACTTCCCGGTGGCCAGGTCGTACCGCCACAGGTTCGCCGTGCCCGCGCGGTCGCTCACGTACACCAGCGAGCGACCGTCGGGAGCCCAGTCGGGATCAGTGTTGAAGAACCCATCCGCCACGATCTTCCGCGGCCGGCCACCGATCAGCAGCAGCCACAAGCTGTTCAGCGCCCGGAACGCGACCTGCCGGCCGTCCGGGGACAGCACCGGGCCGGCGATCCCCTTGACGTCGAACGGACCCCGGGCGGTGAAGTCGGTGGGCCGGCGACGGTACCGCCGCCGGGCGAGCGGGACGACCGCGGTGAACGCGACGTCCTTGACCTCGCCGCCGAGCACCCGACGGCGGATCCGGCCGTCCGCGGTGTACATGATCTCCTTGTCGGACAACCAGTCCGGCGCGAACGGCGACACGTCCTCGTGCTCGCTCACCACCTTGTCGCCGACCACCAGCTCGGCGGTCGGGCCGGTCACCCGCACGTAGCCGAGCGTCTTGCCGTCCGGCGCGAACTGCGGGCCGTACAGGGACGTCTCGCCCGTCGCCGTGACCAGCTGCTGCCGGTTGCCGGACGCGAGCTCGACGACCTCGATCACCGAGTAGTCTACAACGTACACAAGCTTGGTGCCGTCCGGCGACCACGACGGCATGGTGAACGTGTGGTTCCCTTCGGCGGCCACCCTGGTCTGCCCGGTGGCCGGGTCCACCAGGCAGATCCGGTCCTTCTGCCCCTGGTCGGAGGAGTACGCGACGAGTTTCCCGTCCGGCGAGACCCGGGGCTCCAGGTCGTAGCCGGGACCCCGGGTCAGCTGGCGCGGGGCCGAACCGTCCACGCCGATCCGCCACAGGTTGTAGACGCCGTCCCGGAACGACTGGAACACCAGGCTCTTCCCGTCCGGCGACCAGTCCGGCTGGGTGGCGTCCTGCACGTCGTCGGTCAGCCGGCGGGCCGGCCCGCCGTCGAGCGGGACCAGCCAGATCGCGTTGAGCGCGTCCATCGCGATCATCTGCCCGTCCGGCGACGACACCGCGCGGATGCTCGATCCCTCATGGACGGCCACAGCGTCTTCCACCGCGCGGTCCGCGGCGCTGTCCGCGACCGCTTCACCAGGCGCGATCGCGGATCCGAGCCGCGCCGCGCCGCCCACGGCGGCCAACTTGCCGCCCCGGCGAAGCAACTCGCGACGGGGCAGCCCCGGCTGATCCTCCCGAGTGGACACTCCAGACCTCGTTCTCTTCGTTGTTACTGGGGGAAACTCACACGCCGGTGCGGCTGGCCTCGTAGTAGTCGCGGAGCATCTTGACCAGGCTCGGGTGGATCCGGGACGCGGCCAGGAGCTCGGGCGGCGGAACGAACTGCGGGTCGAAGTCCTCCGCCCACTTGGTGTACGAGGGTCGCATGTTGTACTCGACGATGACCGGCCAGTCGACCGTCACCTGCCAGTTGTACTCCCAGCCGGTGGCGAGCATGTGCGTGACCGCCTGGTCCACCGCCTCCTCGCGGGTCATCGGCTGGATCGGCGCCCGGACCGGCCGGAACCGCTCAAGTTCGAGCTGCGGCTCCTCGCCCAGGATCCGCGCGGCCATCTCCTTGGCCAGCAGCGGCGACAGGTGCAGGCCGTCGCGGTACGTGCCGGTCATCATCCACAGGCCGGCCAGGCCCTCCGTCTGGCCGAGCAGCGGGAACGCGTCCAGCGACACCGGCCGGTTGCCGACCTGCAGCCGGCTCAGGCCGCTGTTCCACAGGTTGGTCCGGACCTGGCGGTGCGCGCAGTCCAGCAGGAACTGCACGTCCCGCAGCACCGGGGTGTCCTGCGGTTCCGGCGTGATGATGTTCGTCGCGCCCACGTACACCTTGCCGTCGCCGCGCGGGACGATGTGCAGGCCGCAGGCGAACGCGCGGTTCGGCGTCCGGATCACGCTCTTCGGCGAGGTGTTGTCCTCGGTGTCGATCAGCGCCGACACGCCGTATCCGCTGACCAGGCGCGGCACCCGACGGGCGATGTCCGGGACGGTGTCCAACAGGTCCTGCGAGCGGACACCGGCCGCGAGCACCACGTCCTTGGCTGACACCGTTTCCCCGGAGGTGAGGGACACACCCTGGATCTGGCCGTCGGCGTACTCCAGCCGCAGCGCCGACTCCGCGATCAGCACCCCGCCCGCCAGCAGGTACGACTGCTGCAGCTGGTCGAGCAGCCGGTGCGAGTCGACCGCGTGCTCGCCCGGGATGAAGAACGCCTTCAGCGAACGCTGGCTGGCGTGCGCGACCATCCACTCGACGTCCGCAGGATCGATGTCCTCGTACGGCTCCTCGTACTTGTCCAGCTGGGTGCGGATGGCCGCGTAGTTGCCTTCGTCGATCCCCGGGCTGCCGACCGTGTTCAGGTGGACGACCGTGCCGTCGGCGGTCTGCACGTTCGGCTGGCCGGTCTCGTCGGCCAGCTGCTTGGACCACTCCGGCCACATCTTCCGGGCCTGCACGTCCATGTCCAGCTTGTACCGGCCGTGGTCGCTGGCCACCAGGGTGGTGGTGACCTCGCCGAAGCAGCCGTTCATCGCGCCCGCCGCCGTCGACGCGGCCCACGGCCGGTGCGGCTCGCCGAGCACAGCGACCCGTACCTTGCGCCTGGCAAGGGTGAGGCCGAGCGAGAGACCGAGCGCGCCGTTGCCTACCACGACGACGTCGTAGGGCCGCTTGTCCGACTCAGTGAGTGACACGGGAATTCCCTTCTTGAGGTATCAGTGATTGGTGACGAGCGAACGTTCGAGCCCGAGAGCGTCGGCCGCGGTCTCCAAGTGCTCACGCTCGTGCAGCGCGGACAAGGCGAACCGGACCAGCCCGGTGCCCTTGGCCACGGTCGGGAAGAACGCGGGCAGCACGAGCACACCCGCAGCCCTCAGCCGGCGCGTCGCCGCGAAGCCGGCTTCTTCGGTGGCGAAATGCGCCCCACGCACGGGCGAGCGCAACCCGGCGTTGACCATCTGGCCGCCAGTGAGATCGTCGAACACTTTCGCGTTGTGCCACAGGCGTTCCTGCAGCCGGGCCACCTCGCCGGACAGGTGCAGGCGGGCGGCGGCCACGTCGGCCGCGAGCATCGGGACCATGATCGAGTGGCCGAACACCAGTGGGTTCGCGAACTTCCGCAGTACGTGCACGTCGTCGTCGCTGGGCACGACCGCGAAGCCGCCCGAGCCGCCGAACCCCTTGGACAGCGAGCCGGCGATGACCACGTTCGGCGGCAGGTGGTCGCCGAACTCGTCGAAGGCGTAGCCGCCGCCCAGCCGTCCGGCGATCGAGATCCCGTGGGCGTCGTCGACGTAAAGGTGGCCGCCGTACGGCTTGACCGCCTCATGGAGGCCGACCACGTCGATCAGCCCGCCCATCGAGCCGACACCGTCGACGAGCACGATCGGCGTCCGCCCGGCGGCGCCTGCTTCGGCGAGGATGTCCGCGAGAGCCTGTTTGTCGTCGGAGTCGAACCGGTGAACCGGGCCGATCTGTTCCAGGATGCCGCGGATGACCTGCATGGAGGCGTGTGCCGTGCGGTCGATGACGAACGTGGCTCCCTTGTCGGACACCGGGTAGCTCGGCAGCGCCCCCGAGCCGAGCAACGGCAGGAGTCCCAAGTGGACGTTGCCGACCGACGTGAACGCGACGACCTTGTTCCGGTCGTACACTTCGGACAGCAACTCCTCCAGCTCGCCCAGGTACACCGGCCGCATGCGGTTGCGCGAGGAGGAAAGATGCGCGCCGTACCGCCGCAACGCCGCCTCGGCGGCGGCCACCAGATCCGGGTGCTCTTCCAGGCCGATGTAGGAACACGAGACGAACTCGACCGCGGTGGAGCCGTCCTCCAGGCGGACCTGCTTGCCCTGCCGCTCGGTGACGACGTGACCGGTCAGCCCTTCGTCGAAGGCGCGGTCCATCGAGTCGGACGTCCTGCTGATCCGCGACTCGACCCAGTTCGTCGGATGCGGCTCCTGCTGTGCCAACGACATCGTGTCTCCCCCCACTTCGGTCGGACGGGTCATCTCCGTGAGAGCCCGCGCGCAGGCGTCGGCGTAGTGCGCGCGGTGTTCGCCAAGGAGGTCACGGCATTCGGCCAGCACACCGGCGAAGTCGGCGAACCGGTCCACTCGCCCGGCGAACCGCCGCACCTCGTCCGCCAGTGCCGCGCGGGCCGTGGCCGCCTCCTGGCTGCCGGCCTGGACGTCCCAGTAGACCTCCGGCTCGGCGGACGTGATCCGGGCCAGCAGTCCGAGCAGCATCGCGTGCGGCGGTGGCGCGACCGCGCCCAGCTCGGCGATGTCCACGTCGAGCCGACTGAGCGCGAGGCCGAACGCGAGCACGGCGGTGTGCGTGAGCGCCTGGGACGCGGCGGCGAGCCGGTCGTGGTCGCGGACGTGCACGACCTTGCCGCCCCAGCTCTCGATGAGCCGCAGCAACCGCTGTCCCCGTTGTCCAGAATAGACGGTGACGGTCGCGACCGGCCGGCCCTCGATGCCCAGCGACGGCGCGAACATCGGGTTCAGGCTGAGCACCTCAAGGTCGTCCGCCGCGCTGACCAGCTCGATCATCCGTGCCTTCACCGAAAGCGTGTCGACGAGCAACGTTCCGGCGGTCAGCACCTTGATCAGCGGCCTGACCGCGACGAGCGCGACCCGTTCCGGCACCGCGAGGATCACCACGTCCGCGCTGGCGAGCTGGTCGGCCAGCGGTCCGTTGATGTCGGTGATGTCGCCCTGCAGGAACGGGATTCCGTTGTCCGGCCTGGCGATCGTGTCGACGACCAGGACGTGCGCGCCGGACAGGTGCAGCAGGCGGGCGAACATGCCGCCCACCGCGCCGCCTCCGACGACGACGCACCGATCGAGTCCCGTGTCGTTCATCGGCTCAACTCGGCCTGCTCGGTCATGCTCGCCGCCATCGCCGCCAACATCGCGCGCGACTTGACGACCGTCTCGGTGTACTCGTCCTCGGGGTCGGACAGCGACACGATCGCGCCGCCCACACCGAACGTGCACCGGCCGTTGGCCGACACCATGGTGCGGATGACGATGCTGAGATCGGCCGCGCCGCCGAGCGAGAACCAGCCGAGCGCCCCGGAGTACACGCCCCGAGGGCCCTCTTCGAGCCGGTCGATGATCTCCATCGTTCGCCGCTTCGGCGCGCCGGTCATCGAACCGCCCGGAAACGCCGCCCGGACACAGGAAACCGCCGACTCGGCCGGCCGGAGCGTGCCGCGGACCGTGGAGACCAACTGGTGCACCGACGCGTACGTCTCCACGTCGAACAGCAGTGGCACGTGCACAGACCCGACCTCGCACACCACGTTGAGGTCGTTGCGGACCAGGTCCACGATCATCAGGTTCTCGGCCCGGTCCTTCTCGTGCGCCCGCAGGTCCTGCCGGAACAGCTCGTCCTCGTGCGGTGTCGTCCCGCGCGGCCGGGTGCCCTTGATCGGCTTGGACTCGGCCACCCGGTCCGCCCCGATCGACAGGAACCGTTCCGGCGACGAACTCAGCACCGACAAGTGCGGAAAGTGCAGGAACGCGCCGTACGGCACCGGGCTGACCCGGCGCAACCGGGTGTAGGTGTACAGCGGGTCCGCGAGTTCGGGCGCGCTGACCATGTTGGTGAGACACACCTCGTAGGACTCGCCGTCCCGGATCTCCGCCAGGCACTCGTTGATCCGGTCGAGGTACGCCGGCTTGTCGTGCCGCGGCCGGATCTCCGGCAGGTCCGGCACGACGGTCAGCACGTCGGTGTCCGCGGCCAAGTCCTGTTCCGGCAACGAAAGCAGCCTGATCGCGGTGTCAGCCAGCCAGGCGGTGGCCGGCTCGGTGTCGCTGTCGCTGAGCGACAACAGATACGTCACCCGCTCGACGTGGTCGAGCACCACCATCCGGTCGGCGAACAGCAGTGCCGCGTCCGGCGTCTCCGACCTGTGCACGTCGTCGCCGGTGGTCTCGGCTTTCAACTCGTAGCCGAGATAACCGACATAGCCGAGGTTGAAGTCGAACGGCAGCCCGTCGGGCACGGGCACGGTCCGTTCACGCAGCCGCTCGTCGAGGAAGTCGAAGAAGCGCTGCCGCACGCGTTCGGTGCGATCGCCACGGGAGACGCTGACCGTGCGGTCCGCAACGGAGTAGGTGACGTACTCGGCCAGCGGCCCGGTGCCGTCGCCGAGGAACGAGAACCGCGACAGGCCGTCAACGACCGAGCTGCTGTCGAGCCAGAAGCTGTGCGCCGAGCCGGCGAACAGCTCCCGGTGCACCGCCTCGGGGTCGGGCAGGGCGGGCAGTTGGCGAACGTGTACCTGCAGCGTCGTCCGTGTCCTGAGCCTGATCTGTTCCACGGGCGCCGGCGGGCTCACCGCTGGCGTCCGGTCGCCGCCGCGCGCCAGCGCGAGGTCACGGAAGTTCGCGAGCAGTTCCCGGCCGTACTCGGTGCCGATCGACTCCGGGTGGAACTGCACGCCCCAGATCGGTCTGGTCCGGTGCCGGACACCCATCACCACGCCGTCCGTGGCCCACGCGATGACCTCAAGGTCCTCAGGCACCTTCGTCAACGCAAGGGAGTGGTACCGCACCACGGACAGCGGCAGCGGAAGGCCTTTGAACACGTCCACACCGGTGTGCATCACGGACGAGACGCGGCCGTGCATGGGCTCGGGCGCGTGCTCCACCACCCCGCCGAACACGTGGCTGATGCCCTGGTGGCCAAGGCAGACCCCGAGGGTGGGCAGGCCGCTGTCCCGGATGGCCGCGGCGCACAGGCCGAAGTCGCGGTCCCGGTCCGGACGGCCCGGACCGGGTGACACCACCAGGCTGTCGAACTCGTCGAACCTGATGTCCCGGATGTCCACGTCATTACGGACCACCGTTGGCGGCCGTCCGTCCAGTTCCCCGAGAAACTGGTACAGGTTGAACGTGAATGAGTCGTAGTTGTCGATGAGAAGCGTACGCATCCTCGAAGTCCCCCCACGAGGCGAGAAATCAGCAGGCAGTGGGATCGGCGATCACAATGTCCTCGACCCGGCACGTCTCGTCGACGATCACCGTGTAGAGGCGGCGAAGAAAATCCTGATCTATACCATGTACCGAACCATATTCGGCCGCTCGGTTCTGCACGATCCCGATCCGGTGCGGCTGCATCATGGGAACGTTGTGTTCCCGTTTGTGGTGTGCTATCCGAACGCAGCACTCGATGCGCTGCCGGATTATGTCGAGCAGCCGGCCGTCTATCCCGTCCAGCTCCTCGCGCAGTTCCGTCAACCGGTCAGCGACCATCTCACATCCTCTGGTAGAGAACCGGGACCTTGTCCCGTTCGGTCCGCGCGAACATCTCGGTGCCCACCCGTTCCACCGTGAACCCGGCGCAGCGCGGGCCGGCGATCACCTGGTGGATGTGGTGGGCCTCGTGCAGCGACTCGGCGACGATCGCCGTGGTCAGCCCGGCCGGTGTCCGCGGCGACAGCAACAACCGCACCTGGTAGTGCGGGAAATCCCAGAGCACCTGGAACTGGCAGTCCGCCGGGTCGGTGACACCGAGCCCGGTCAGCCGTTCCATCAGCTGGTCGGCGGACACTTTCCAGGTGTCGACGACGAGTGTCTGCCCGGTCCGGCCGAGCAGCGTGAGCAGCCGCGCCGAACTGCCGCACGCGCAGCCCGGCGGCCCCAACCGGCCGCGGTCGCCCACCCAGTAGCGGAACAACGCCATGCCGGTCGTGGACAGTGGCGTCACCAGCACGGCTCCGGGACTGCCCTCGGGCACTGGTTCGCCCGTGGTCTCGTCCACGATCTCCACCACGACCGCGTCCTCGTGCACGTGGTGGGTGGCGTGTTCCAGGTGGGGGCACTGGTAGCCAATCGGGCCCGTCTCGGTCGTGGAGTACGCGAACGACCGGATCGTCACGTCGGGCGCGACCGCTTTGATCAGCTCTTGGCGCGCGGGCCCGACCGGCTCGCCCAGATAGAGGAGATTCCGCAGGTGGCGGCCGGGTTCACGGACGATCAGATCGGTGCCGTACGCGGGTGACGAGACCACTGTGTCTATGCCGTGCTCGGCCACCAGTTCGGCAACGTGCGGGATCGTCGGCTTCGTGCCGAGCGGGAAGGCCAGCGCCCGGATGCGGCGCAGCACGTCGTGCACGAACGTGAAAGCGCCGCCGAGCTCGGCCGGATGCATACAGTTGGCGACCTTGCGGGGCAGGTCAGGCGCGGCGGCGCGAACACCGCGGGCGCCGAGCAGGTTCACCTGCCGGGTGAACTCCCACGAGTGGTACATGACCTTGTTCAGGCCGGACGTGCCGCTGGACCGGATCACCAGGCCCCCGTCATCGTCACCGTCGCCGAAGAGCAGTTCGGCCGACCTCGGCGGGCAGGCCGCCTCCAGGTCCTGCGGCGCCAGCACAGGTAATCGGGCCAGGTCGGTGACGTCCGTGACCTGGTCGAGCGCCGGCCAGCGCCGCCGGACCGAGTCGCTCGCACCGGCCGCGGCGAGCATGGCGTGCAGGTTGTTGTCGCGCAGTCTCTCCAGGTCCGGCCTGCTCAGCGTGGACAAGTCCGTCGCGAGCACGATCGAGCCCGCGACGCCGTTCGGAAGTGAACGTGTCTCAGTGGTCATGATTCGCGGCCGATTTCCCTTCCCCTAGGTGTTCGACGGCGCAAGATCACTACGGTATTTGAGGCATGTTTCCGTCACCTGGATTACAAAAAACTCCACGGCCGGTGAAGGCTTAGCGAACAATGCCCAAGATCAATTGTGACGGCGTTGCGAGATTCATTGCACACTCGTCCTCCCCAGTTCGGTCAACACCATGGCATGACCCCCGTGATGATCGCAACCCATCAATCGATGGGTTGCGAACCATGCACCTGGCAAGTAGTGGGCAGCCAATTGGCCTGCTCCACCAATCGGTTGAGTGGCTGCTCTCTCGGGTGATATTCGGGTAGCATCGCCCAGCGGAGCCCTGGGGGAGGGGGTAGGCGCTCCCGAGTTCGTGCGGTCGCGTGACCGCGGTCCTGCCATCGAATTCCACCGCATCCGGCGCGCGCCGAAATACGGCGTCGTTCCCGGACGTCGACCGATGAATCAGGTAGCTATGAAAAGCATCGCTCAGACCGGCGATTCACTCGACGCGATGGTGCCGCCGCCGGCCGACCCGGCCCCCGGCGCGGTGTCACTGCCACCAGTTCTGCGAAGAAGCCTCCGGGAGACGCTCGCCCGACCAGCCGAACAGCAGCCGACCTGGCCCGACCCGGAGCGGACCGCCTTGGTACGGCGGCAGTTGGAGTGCGCCCCACCGATCACCGTGCCCGCCGAGGTCGACGTGTTGCGCCGGCAGCTGGCCGAAGTCGCCCACGGCCGCGCGTTCGTGGTGCAGGGCGGTGACTGCGCGGAGACGTTCGCCGACAACACCGAACCGCACGTCCGGTCCACTGTGCGGACGTTGTTGCAGATGGCGGTCGTTCTCACGTATGGCGCCAGCCTCCCGGTGGTGAAGGTGGGCCGGATCGCCGGCCAGTACGCCAAACCGCGTTCGTCACCCACGGACTCGCTCGGCCTGCCGTCGTACCGGGGCGACATCGTGAACTCGCTCGACCCCACGCCGGAAGCCCGCATCCCGGACCCGACGCGGATGATCCGGGCGTACGCCAACGCGAGCGCCACGATGAACCTGGTGCGGGCGTTGACGTCGTCTGGCATGGCGGACCTGCACGAGGTGCACAACTGGAACAAGGACTTCGTACGCGACTCCCCCGCCGGGGAACGCTACGAGGCGGTGGCCGCGGAAATCGACCGCGGGCTGCGGTTCATGTCCGCGTGCGGGATGGACGACGTGAGCATCGGCGAGACCACCATCTTCGCCAGCCACGAAGCCCTGCTGCTGGACTACGAACGGTCGATGCTGCGGCTGGACACCCGCCACGGGCCACGTTTATATGACCTGTCCGCGCACTTCCTTTGGATCGGCGAACGGACCCGGCGACTGGACGGCGCGCACATCGCGCTGGCCGAGATGGTGGCCAACCCGATCGGCGTGAAGATCGGCCCCACCACCACCGCCGATCAGGCCGTGGAGTACGTGGAACGGCTGGACCCGCACGGGGTTCCCGGCCGGCTGACGTTGATCTCCCGGATGGGCAGCGACCGCGTGCGGGACGTGCTGCCCGGGATCGTCGAGAAGGTGACCGCCGCGGGACATCAGGTGATCTGGCAGTGCGATCCCATGCACGGCAACACAGTCACGTCGTCCACCGGCTACAAGACCCGGCACTTCGACCACATCGTGGACGAGGTGCGGGGCTTCTTCGAGGTGCACAGAAGTCTGGGCACGCACCCCGGCGGCATCCACGTGGAGCTGACCGGCGAAGACGTCACCGAATGCCTCGGCGGTGCCCAGGACATCGGCGACGCGGACCTCGCGGGACGGTACGAGACCGCCTGCGACCCACGGCTGAACACCCAGCAGTCGCTTGAGCTGGCCTTCCTGGTGGCCGGGATGTTCCACTCGAGTTAGCCGAGTACCTGGCGGATCGCGTCCCGAACCGCCGGCCACGCCACCGATCCCGGCTTGACGACGTCGACATGGGTCGCTTCCGGCACCACCACCAGCGCGCACCCGGCCGTCGCCTGGTACCGGCGGGAGATCTCCGCCGGCACCATCTCGTCCTCTGCGCCGTGCACCACGACAACAGGAACCTTGGGCGCGCCAAGGGCAACCGGGTCGACAGCGGCATACCGGTCCGGCACCTCATCCGGCCCGCCACCCAACAGATCCGCGACAGCGGCCTCACCCAACACAAGCCGGTGCGACTCAGCCAGATCGGCGACCGGCGCCAACGCCACCACCCCGGCGACCCGCGCGCCGGGGCGGTGCGCGGCCCACAATCCCAGCTGCCCACCAGCCGAATGCCCGACATACGCCGCGTTGTCGTAGTCGACGCGGCCCGGACTCCGCTCCTCGATCAAGTCCGTCAGCTGGTCCAGCGCGGACGCCACATCGTCGAACGTCTCCGGCCATCCCCCGCCGTCGCCGGTCCGCCGATACTCCACATTGGCCACCGCGTACCCGTCCGCGACGAGCGCGTCCGTCATCTTGACCAGGTACTGGCGGTCGTACTGAGCCCGCCAAAACCCGCCGTGCAACAGGATCACGAACGGCGCTTTGCCGTTCCCGCCAGGAGGCAGCGCGACGTCGGCGACATGGTCCCGGCCAGAGCCATAGCTCACAGAGAAGCGGTCGTCCACACAGCAACCATACTACGAAGCGCACGAACGAAAACCCCACTACCGGCCCGGAGTTCTCGGCAGCGCCAGGGAGAGTGCGAGGTCGCCGTCGAGGAACATCAGGCCGCGGTCGGCGAACTGGTGGAACGCTTCCTGGACGGCTTCGACCGGGTGGCGTAGTTGGAGTTTGCCGTGCACCGCGCGGGCGGTGGTGGGGCGGTCGACGCAGGCGAGGTAGATGTCGGCGAGGGTGTCGCGGAAGGTGTATGTGCCGGTTCGTTCTGGGTGGCGGGCGTCGTAGATCTCCAGGTAGCCCGGTGAGGTTCGGTAGGTGAGGCTGGGTGGTGTGGCGCCCTGCCAGGCGTGCGCCCACTCGTCGACAGCCTTGGCCAACGTGGCGTAGACGCTGTCGGGCAGGGCGTTGTCCGGGGAGTGGTCGTAGAAGTACGCGACCCTGGATATGTCTACTGTGGACGGATAGATCATCCGGTAGCTGCGGTCGGGGTGTCGGGGGCCAAGGGGGAACTTGTCCGGTTGGCTGAACATCGGGCTGAAGCGTTCCAGCCACACCCGGTCGGCGCCGGCCGGCGGCTGCAGGTGCACGAGGTGGGGCACGGCCGCGGCCTGGGCTGTGTAGTCGTACTCGGTCTCGCCGGGGAAGCCCCAGAGGATGTTCCAGCTGACGCCGATTCCGTAGTATCTGGCCCACCGCAACAGGTTGACGTTCTGGGCCGCTCGCACACCCTTGTCCATCAGGCGAAGGACGTGCGAGCTGAGCGACTCGATCCCCGGCTGTACCTGGACGACGCCGCCGCGCGCCAGGGTTCGCACCTGTGCTCTGGTCAGATTCGCTTTGAGTTCGTAGAAGAACTGGTAGTCGTGGTGTTCCGTGGCGATCACCGGGAACACCTCGGTGAGGTACCTGACGTCGAGGATGTTGTCCACGGCCTCGAACCGGAAGGTGCGGTACCGTCGGGACTGGGTGGCGAACTCCGCGAGCACGCGGGACGGTGACTTGGCGCGGAACCGCATGGTCGAGCCGTTGAGCCCGCAGAACGTGCAGTGGTGCTTGGCGCCCCACCAGCATCCGCGCGCCGACTCGAACGGCAACCAGACGTCGTTGGTCGGCAACCCCAACTCGGCCGCGCGCGAGAAGTACTCGTCGTAGTCCGGCGGCGGCAGATCGTCGAGCCCGTCGCGTGGTTGCGCCGGGGGTGTACCGCCGTCCCGGCTGTAAACACCGGGAATCAATGTAGGGTCCGTTCCCGCCTCGATCGCCTCCAGCAACGCCGGAAACGCCGTGTCCCCCTCACCGATGACGGCGTAGTCGACGCAGTCGATGGACCGGACCAGTTCGAGGCCCATCTCACCGTCGAAGTTCGCGCCGCCGAACACGGTCACCAAGTCCGGGTACCGTTCCTTCAGCCGACGCGCCAACGCGAAGGACGCCACGTTCTGCTGGAACGACGAGCTGAACCCGACGACCCGGAACTCGTGCCACGGGAACCCTTCGACAAGCTCGTCCAGGTACGCGGGCACGTCCTGCTCCCGGATCCGCAGCAGATCCTCGTCGTCGGTCAGCCGCTCTTCGGGGGCGTCCTGCCCGAACGCCGCCACTGCGAACAACCAGTCGCCCAGCAGCGGGCGTGGTTGGTCGGCGATGGCCGCGTACCGATCCATGCCGATCCTGCGCACGAAGTCCAGGTTCGCGTGCACTGTCCGGATCGGAAAGCCGCGCGCCTCACCGATCGCCTTCAACAGTCCAAGTTGGATGGACGGGCGGTCGGCCTGCCGGAACGGCATCGACACCAACGCGGTCTGCCACATGGCCCGTCCATCCATCCTGGAACCGTTGTCACCTGATGATCATCAACGCGGACGGCCGAGGGGACGCGGCGAACTCGACCGCGTCAACCGGACCGGCCGTGAAACTCTCCCCGAACTCACCCACGAAGGAGAAGTCGTCCGGCGGTTCGACGACCTGCACGACCGAGCGGGCCGCGTTGAGGAACGCCCACAACAGTTTTCTCTGGGAGATGTCCAGCGCTTCCCCGTGGTCGAGTGTGGCCATGAGACGGGAGATCTCCGCCCGTGCTATGTCGTCAGCCATGGTGGTGCCTTTCGGTTACGGTGTGATGGTCGCCAGCTTGGCCCGTAGCTGTTCGGCGTCCGGACTGCCCAGCTGGTCGTAGATGTCAAGCGCACCCTGCCACGCTTGCCGGGCCGCGGCGAGGTCGCCCATGACCTGGTGGGTCTCACCGAGGGACGTGAGCGCGATCGCCTCGCCGCGGCGGTAGCTGTTCTCACGGAACAGGTTCACGGCGGTCTGGTAGCACCGGACCGCTTGCTGGTGCCGACCGAGATGCTCGTGCGAGTAGCCGAGGCTGTGCCAGGTCTGGGCCGCGTTGATCTGGTCGCCGAGTTCCGTTTGCAGCGTAAGGGCTTCCTCGCAGTAGTCGATGGCCTTGCCGTGGTCGCCCCGCAGGGCATGGAACCAGCCGACCGCGTTCAGGCACTTGGCCTGCCCGGCCCGGTGTCCGGCCGCCCGGAACAGCTCCAACGCTCGCTCGGCGTGCGTCGACGCCTGGGCGATGCGGTTCTGTCGTTCCAGCATCCACGACCGGTAATGCTCCACATAGGCCTGACCGATCAGGTCTGCCGCGTCGCGGTACAGGTCGAAGGCGGCGTCGAAACCTTCGGCAGCCTCGTCATACCGGTCGAGCCAGACCGCGATGCAGCCCAGATAGCAGTGCGCGAACGCCTGTCTGACCGGGTCGCCCAGTCGTTGGGCGGCGGCCAAGGCAACTGCGAGAGCAGTGCTCTCGTCGCGGAACCGGCCCTGGTGGAACAGAAAACGCCGGGCCAGCCACACGACTTCCCAGACCTCGGCGTCGAACTCAGGCCCCTGATGGACGACGCCGAGCAGCACCGCACGCTCGGCGGCGAACCACGCCTCCGCCTGAGCGCGGTCGGCGACCTGCTCTGGGGTGACATCCTGCGGTAGCTCCACGAGCGGCGGTGGTTCTTCGCGGCGGGGATCCAGCAGCCGGTCCGCGTTGTTGGCGCTGTGGATGTAGTGGGCGAGGACGCGTCGAACCGCCGCGGTCCGGTCCGCCGCGTACTCGATCAGGTCGGCTTCCTCCGCCGCGTAGGCGCGAAGCAGGTCGTGGCAGGTGAACCGGCCCGGCGCGGACTCCGCGATCAGGTGGGCACGCGCCAGTTCCGCGACCAGCCGGCGGGCTCTGGCGACCGGCAGGCCGGCCAGGCTCGCGGCGGCCTGGGTGCTGATGTCCGGGCCGGCGTGCAGGCCGAGCAGCCGGAACAGCCGCGCGGCGTCGTCGGTCAACTGGAGATACGACCACGAGAACACCGCGCGTGGGTCGGTGGCCGGGTCCGCGCTGGAGAACTCGTCCAGGCTGCCACGGGCCGCGCTGAGCTGCCCGGCCAACGCCGTCAGCGTGAAGTGCGGATGGGTGGCGGCGCGGGCGGCGACCACGGCCAGGGCCAGCGGCAGCCGGGCGCACGTGGCCACGATGTCGTCCACGGCGGCGGATTCGGTCGTCACCCGGTTCGCGCCGACGCGGGCGGCGAGCAAAGCCCGTGACCCGGCGGAGTCGAGCAGGTCCAGGGGCAACGGGTGGGCGCCGGCGGCGACCAGACCGGTGAGCAGGTCGCGGCTGGTCACCAGCACGAGGCAGCCGGGCGCGCCGGGCAGCAGCGGCCGGACCTGCTCGGCGTCGCGGGCGTTGTCCAGCACGATCAGGACCCGCCGGTCGGCGAGCACGCTCCGCCAGAGCCCGACCTGGGCGTCGAAACCGGCCGGAACACGTTGGTGCGGCACGTCGAAACTGTCGAGCAGGCCGCGGACCGCCTCGGCCGGGGTCACCGGCGAGCCGGCGGGGTCGAAGCCGCGCAGGTTCAAATACAGTTGGCCGTCAGGGAACTCGCGGCGGACGCGGTGTGCCCAATGCACGACCAACGCGGTCTTGCCGACCCCGGCGGTCCCGGAGACCGTGACGATCCGGACCGTCCGCGGGCCATCCCGCAGAACGCCGTCGAGCCGGCCCAGTTCGTTCGCCCGGCCGACGAATCCCGGAACGTCCGGCGGCAGCTGCGCCGGAGTCGAGAGTGGACTGTCCTTTGCGGACTTGACCGGAGGCTCTCCGCGCAGGATCGTGGCGTGCAGGGCGCGCAGTTCAGGGCCGGGGTCCGCGCCGAGTTCGTCGGCGAGGCGACGGCGGACCACGGCGAACCGGTCAAGGGCCTCGGCGTCGCGGCCGGCCGCGTGCAGCGCCTTGATCACCAGCACTTCCAGCTGTTCGGCCAACGGATACTCGTCGACCAGGTCGGGAACAGTGGTGATGACGGCGTCGAACCGGCCGGTCCGCAGCTCGATCTCGCCCCACAGCTCGACCGCTTCCAGCCGGCGCCGGTGCCAGCTGTCCCGGACCTGGTCGCCCCAGTCGCCCTTTATTCCGGCGAGCGGCGGGCCCCGCCACAGCCGTAATGCCTCGGACAACGCGGCAGCGCGTTCGTCGTCTTCGACTCGCGCGTCTTTGCCGCGCTCGACGAGTGCCGTGAACCGGTGCATATCTATTCGGTCCGGATTGATTTCCAGAACGTATCCGGCGCTTCTGCGGTCAATGCCCGCTGTCATACCAGTGGCTTGGGCGGCGTTGTTCAGCAGTTGACGAATCCGGCTCAGATGCGAGTAGAGAACGTTCCGTGCCTCGACCGGCGGCGCGTCGTTCCACACCCGGTCGACCAGCGTCTCGATCGGCACCGGCCGGCCGGCGTCGACCGCCAGAGCAGCCAGAACAGCCTGCTGTCTCGGGGTACCGAGGTCGAGATGGCGACCACCGGCCGCCAGCTGGACCTCCCCGAGCAGTCGGAACTCCATGCAGCGGGCTCCACCTGTTCGCCATGCCCTGAATGCCGGACTTGTCGAGCCTGCCCCCTCCGCAAGGTCGCCGCAAGGTCGCCGAGCAGGACGTGGCGAAATCGTGAAACAAGACGATTGTTCTCGAACAGGGGGGCGACAATGCGAAACGAACCATCGACCACCGCTCTGCTGACCCGGGCCGCGCAAGGCGCGGAATCGGCGTGGCAGGAGATCTTCCGACGCTATACCCCATTCGTGGTGGGCGTGTGCCGGCGTTATCGGATTTACGGCGCGGACGCCGAGGACGTGTGCGGCACTGTGTGGTTGCAGCTGGTGACCAACGTGAACGCCATTCGCGACCCGCAGGCACTGCCGGGCTGGCTGGCGACCACCGCCGGCCGCGAGTGCCTGGCGCTGTTGCGGGACAAGCGCCGCCAGGTGCCCAGCCAGTCCGACGTGGTCGACCGGGTCGAGCCCGCGGTGGACGTGTCCCTGCTCGTCGACGAGCGGCGGGACGCCGTGCGCCGGGCCTTCGACCGGCTGCCGGACCGCGACCGGGTGCTGCTGTCGATGCTGTTCGCCGACCCGCCGAGGTCCTACGCGGACATCAGCTCGCAACTGGGCATGCCGATCGGCGCGATCGGGCCGACCCGGCAGCGCTGCCTGGCCCGGGTGCGGCGCAGCGCCGCGATCGCGGCGCTGCTCGCTGACGACGACCATCGCAGGTCCGCCTAGGCTTTCGGGACAGCTCGGGCGATCGCGTCGCACATCCAGTTCGACGTGCCGAACCGGAGGACGACCACCTTGCCGTTGTCCCTGACCGCGTCGCCGCACGGGTCGAGCTGGTACCCGGTCGGCGCCGCGGTCGCCGTCGGGGTGGCCGTCCGGGTCTGTTGCCTGCCGAACAGGTAGCAGGCCACGGCCCTCGCGGCGTTCCTCGGATCCTTGTTGACCGCGATGACGACGCCGACGGACGACACGTGGTCGCTGTGCCGGTAGATCCCGATGGCCAGTTCGTCCTCCTGGTACAGGCACCGCAACCCGTCGGCCGCGTTGACGTAGTAGCCGGCCAGTTTCTTCAAACCGCGCGCGAAGTCCTTGGCCACCGACCTCGCGTTCGGCTCGGCGCCCTCGCCCACGTCCGGCATGAGGTCGTCGGCCTCGCCGATCAGGTCGCTGAACGGCAGGCAGGGGTTCTTCTCGCCCAGGATCGTGGCCTCGTGCGGCCTGCCCCGGTCGAACGCCGGCAGCCAGTGCCCCGTCTTCCCGGTCGCCCGCGAGCAGCCACTCGACGACGTGGGCACCTTGCCGGTGGGATCGGGCAGGCTGCCCACAGCGTCGTCACAGCCAGCGAGCACGACGGCCAGCAGCAGGGCCGGCACGGCCCGTCGAACAACTCTCCATCTCGGTCGCATGACTGGAGGACGACGTACCGGCCGGGTTGATACAGCGCGAATCCGCGGTATCACCGGCGCCGCCGCCCGCTCTCACGGACGCACACCACTCGACTGTGAGGTCCACCCATGTCCACCGAACGCCCGCAGTACCCAGGCAACGACGTCATGAGCGGCCTGATCCGGACCACGAACCTGATCTGGACCGAGTTCTACCTCGCGCCGGCTCCGTCCCTAGACGACGACAGCTGGATGTCGCACCTCGCCGACCTGCGCGGCATGGGGTGGGGCATCGCGCCGCTGTTCGTCGGCCAGCAGCATCCCAGCATCGCCGAGGCGTCCCATGCCCGAACCGCCGAGCAGGGCAGGCAGGACGCGCTGCTGGCCGTCCGGCTCGCCGACCAGGCCGGGTTCAACGAGGCGGATCTGCCTGGGGCGCCGGTGATCTACCTCGACGTCGAGGTGCCCGGCGCCCTGCCCAGACCGGACCGTACGTACGTGAACGCGTGGTGTGCGACCGTCCGACTGGACCAGACGGTATACCTCCCAGGGGTACGTTGCGTCGACCCGGCGGCGGCCGCGCAACTGCGCACCGACGACGCCGACCTGACCTGCTGGGTATCGGATCCCACCCGCGAGCCCAACCAGTGCGAAGTGCCGGACCCGTCCCACCCCGAGCGCAAGTTCGACACCGCCACCAAAGCCTGGCTCTGATGACCACGAAGATCTCGCTCACAGCCGGGTACGCAGTGGTGATGGCCTTCGTGGCGGTCCTCGGCGTCCTAGGCCGCTGTCAGATCGGCGAGTATCTGTTTGGCTGCCGCCAGGCTGGGGCCGTAGCGGGCTGAATCGGCTTCGTTGAGTCGGGTGAAGATGTCCACCGCTTCTCTGGCCAGCGGGATCGCGTCCGGCCGTCGGCCGCTGTCCTTCAGGTAGCCGGTGGTCGGCCACAGCAGCCATTGGCCGAGGGCCGCGGCATAGGTCTGGTTCGCCTGGGGAAGTTGCCTGGCGACGGCGATCGCGTCGAGGGCCTTCGCGATTCCCTGTCCGTGGTCGCCCTTGGCCCAGTAGTACGTGGCGAGCTGGTTGAGGACCCACGCCTTCATATGCAGGTGTTGCGGGTCCTGGCCGAGCCGCTGATAGACCCCGACCGCTTCCTCACCCAACGCGATGGCCTCGTCGACGCGGCCCTGCTGGGTCAGGAAGTTGGCCGTCGCCACGAGATACTGGCCCAGGCTCACGGCGTAGCTCTGATCGTCGGCAGCGAGCTGACGCAGGACCGTGACCGCGTCAAGCGCTCTCGCCGTGCCCTGGTCGTGGTCGCCCTTGGCCCAGAACTGCTGCGCGAGATACATGTGCGCGTTGACCAACCCCCAACGGTACTGGCTGTTGGCCGGATCGCCGTGGACGAGCGCCTGATAGAGCCCGCGCCCTTCGTCAAGCAACGCGATCGCCTCGTCGCGGCGGCCGATCTCGCCGAGGTATCCGCTGACCACGAACGTGAGCCAGCCCGCCAACGTCGGCTGGAACGAGGAGTCGCCTTGGGCGATCTCCCGTCCCATCGCGACCGCTTCGAGGGCACGTTCGACCGCTTCGGTCCGGGCGCCTTGACCCCACAACCGTTGTGCTTCCGCCATCAGCGCCCGTGCCTGATCGTAGCCGCACTGACCCCAGCCGGTCGATATGGTGGCACCTCCGGCGTTCCATCCGAAGCCCTTGGCACAGCCGCCGTTGAGGCGATGGACACTGTCCATATTGTCCAGATGCCACCGCAACGCCCGGTTCAGGAAACTGTCCTCGGCGAGGACGTAGCGTTGATGGTCACCCGGGTGGGTGTAGGCAGTGAGGCCATCCGCGCTATCCACAAAGGACTGGTGCCCGCTCGCGTCGTCCGTGCCGTAGTGCGCGGCGGCCATTGTCGCCACTACCAGGCCGTCCGTGGTGTACATGGTGATCCAGGCATGACCGACGGCGTTGGTGGCGGTGTAGAAGTAGTCGCCGTCCGGCGCGACCGCGGAGAGACCGGACCCACCGTTCTCCGGGGCGCACAAGCGCGGTATACCGGTGTCCGCCGCCGCACGGCCGCATCGCGGGACGATCCTGATGGGCTCGCCCGACGGCGAGTCACGCCGCTCCACCGTACTGCCGCCCATCCAGAACAATGTGCCGTTCGGCTGTGGCCCCGACTTGGTCCACCCGGTGCGGTAGATGTCACCCTTGGTCCTGTCGTCCTTGGTCTCGTCGATCTTGGTGTTGATCGGGAAGAACTGCTCAGGACCGGTGTCCGGGGCGATGGTGGGCCCTGCGCCGACAGCGGCGGGCAGGTCGTACTTCGGATCGTCGCCGGCGAAGCCGGTCACTGGCACCTTGAGCGTGTACGGGCCCAGGGGTTTCCCGTCGGACGTCTTCCCGCCGAGCACGGTGAACCAGATGCTGCCGTCCGCGTCGACCCAGGCGCCCGGGGCCAAACTCGGGATGCCCCTGCCGTCCGAATCGGTCATCGTCAGTTCGTCATCGGTGATGACACCATCGACATGCTTGTTGTCGAATCCGGAGAACCACCGCCAGATCAACTGGTCGCCGACGAGCCGCACGTCCTGGCCGACCGTCGTGGACAGCCGCATGGTGTGGCCGGTCTCCGAGTACTCGTAGACCGAGACCTCCATTTTTCGCGGGGCGCTGCCGGTGCCGAAGAAGTACATATAGGTCCGCCCGTTGGACAGCGTGCGCCGCTGGCTCGTCCGCCCCGCGTCGATGACGTTCGCCGGACCGTTGGGTCGCCAGTTGGCCCGCGGCTGCCAGGCCCGGCCGGCATCGGGCCCCACCGGCACAACGGTGTAGTCGAACGCGCCGCTGGCCACGATGTTCGGATCCATGGCCAGATTCACCTGCGGGAAGGGGGTGAACTGGGCCTGCCGCGTCAGCGGTTTACGCACTTCGCCGTTCTCGTTGTAGGTCATGACCCTGGAGTTCATGAGATCGGCCACCACCATGTCGCCGTTCGGCAACACGGCCAGACTCGCCAAAGCGCCCTGCTGGTACGGCGTGTTGGGGAAGGGCAGGTCCTTCACGTTTCGACACCCGGCGGCGGCCATGTACTGCTGGTCCGGCCAGCGGAGCCTGTCGTCCGCGATCGGACCGGGTGTGGCGGCGCCGAAGAACTCCCCGTCCTGCGCCGGTCCGTCGGCGGTCAGCTTGTAGCGGTGTACCTTGCCGGTGCCCGCGTCCCCGACATACAGTTCGCCGTGACGGCCGCCCACAGCGACCGCGTATGGGTTGGTCAGGCTCGTGACCTTCGCGACCTCGTTGCCATCCTTGTCGAACTTGACCACGTCACCGCCGGTGGCCACCCACAGCGCGCCTGGGGTGGCGGGGTCGACCGCGATCCCCTTGGGTGCGGCCACCGGTATCGAGCCCACCAGCTCCCCAGTGTCCTTCTTGTACTTCCGCACCTGCCCGTCGTTGTGTTCGCTCGAGTACAGGTATTCACCGTCCACAGCGAGTCCGTACACCGACGCCGGTCGACTCGCGTTCGCCAGGATGTACCCCCTCGCGTCCACACCCGGCCCAGTCCACTTCGTCCAGTCCTGGACTTTGCTGTACGCGTCTTCCATCTTGGCCACTTCGTACCGCATCAGCATGGTCTGGCCGCACTTGAAATGGTCCGAGTTTCCGTCGCCGAGTGGAACTTCGTCGCCGTCCACGGCCACGTAGACGAAGTCGTTGTCGGCCGCGACTGCCATGTCACCACCGGCGCGAGCCATGCCCCAGACCCGCTTGCCGTCACCGGTCCACTTGCGGAGTTCGCCGTGGAACTCCTCCCAGTCGGACGACTCGTACACGTTTCCCGCCGGATCGGCGGCCACCGCACCGACTCCGGTGGAGAACACCCCTTTGCCGGATGAGGGTGAACTGCCCTGGGCGATCGAATCGTCTTCAACGGCGGCGACGTTGCTCGTCAACGCCTTCCACGTGTAGTTGCCTTCCGCAACGGTGTGCCAGTAGTCATCGGTACCGTCCCAGCGCAACTGCACGACCTCGGCCTCGTCCGGGTTGGTCTTCCGCATCCCCTCGATCAGCGTTCGGACCGGCTGTCTGCCGACGGCGTCATAGATCGTGACGCTCAACTGCTGTTTGTCGCGCGGAATGGTGACCGTGCCGATCACATTTCCGGTGGGATCACCGCCCACGGACGCACTGGCCGGTGCGACGCACAGCGACAACGCGACCGCCACGGTTGCCAGCGTCGCGATGCCGCTTCGAAAACGGTGTCTGACCTGCGTCCGCAGCCTCATCAAGCGCCCCCCGGGGTAGAAGTTCACTACCATTGTTGTGGTAAGGGGGCGGACTTTTCAAGGTCAAATGGTGCACAGATCCGGACGAGTTGCCACTACCGTGCCGCAGTGTCAGGGTGTAGCGGGGCGAGGGTGTCGGTGGTGACAGGCAGGCCGAGTTGGCGTAACAGTGTCAGTTCGTCGCCGAAGAACCACGCTTCGGCGACCAGACCGTCCTGGATCCGCCAGATCCCCATCTCGGTGACCTCCAGTGATCGGCCGGTGGCCGGGATTCCGAACAGTGTCCCGGTGTGGTGGCCGCGCAGTGTCCAGACCGCCCATACGCGATCGTCCTTCGCGATGATGTCCTCGACGGTGTCCACGCGGTCGCTGACGGACTGTCCATTGTAGCCGTTCGGCACGAGGTCGTTGAGGAAGGCGAAGCCGCGTCGGTGGTGACGAAGGTTCGGGTGCATGAACCGGCCACGTTCCGCGTGCGGCGCCGCACGCAAGGCAAGCACCAACGCCATGTTCGACTCTTCCTGGGCGGTGTAGGACATAACGCCATGGAACGGCGGCGCCAGCCCACGGTCAATGTCCTGTGCTGTTCTGCACACGCGCTAGGCGGGTCGGTTTCGGCCGGCACAGACTTGCCAGATGACCAACGGCGTGGATCCGGCGCGATTCCGGTCGATCGCAGGCTCGCTGCCGACCGGTGTCACCGTCCTGACCACACTCGACGACCACGGCGACCCGATGGGCATGACGTTGGGTGCCGTGTGCGGGCTGTCCTGCGAGCCACCCTTGCTGTTAACGTGCGTTAACAGTGGATCACGCACGTTGGCCGCGATCCGCCGCAACGGAACGTTCTGTGTCAACGTGCTCGACGCGGACGCGGCCTGGCTGTCGGCCCGCTTCGCGGGCGACGCCGACGACCGGTTCGCGGGAGTGGAGTGGACGCCCGGTGCTGGTGGGCTTCCCGTGTTGACGGGCAACATCGTCGCGTACGCCGCGTGCGAGAAGTACCGCACGGTCAGCGGAGGTGATCACATGATCGTCATCGGTCTCATCATCGCCGGCGATCACGATCCGCAAGCGGCACCGTTGCTGTACCACCGCAGGCGTTATGCGGGCTTCCCTGGGCTTTACGACGCAGCCGATCCAGGTCGGTGATCACCAGTCCACGGGACTCCAGCCGGACCGTTCCCCGAAGGGACAAGTCGGCCAGCGCGCGGTTCACGCTCTCCCGGGACGCTCCGATGTAGTGGGCCAACTCGCCTTGTGTGAGGCCATGTTCGACGCGAACGCCGCCCGGGATCCGGGTGCCGAAGCGCCCGGCCAGTTCCAGCACCGCCCTGGCGACCCGCCGGGGGACGTCCGCGAAGAGCAGGTTCTCCACGGCGTCGTTGGTGCGGCGCATTCGCCGGGCGAAGAAACGGAGCAGGTGCCAGGCCGCGTCAGGGTCGGTCGTCAGCCAGCGCCGCATCGCCTCGGCGGTGAGCACCACCAGTTCCGCCTCGGTCACCGCTTTCGCTGTCGCCTTGCGTGGCGTGGGATCGAACAGGGTCAGCTCGCCGAGCAGGTCACCGGGGCCGAGCAGGGACAGCATGTTCTCCTTGCCCGCGTCCGCCGGCCGCCCGACGCGCACTCTGCCACGCACCACGAGGAACGCCGAGTCGCCGATCTCGCCCTGTCGGAAGACCACTTCGCCGCGTGCGAGCCGGATCGGTCGCCCGGACGCCACGAGTTCCCGCGCGGCCTCTTTCGGTAGCCCGGCGATATGCACAGTCAACCGCCTCCTTGCGGTCGTTTCGGCCATCGTGCGGCATCCGGGCCACTGGGGGCGGCACCTGTTACCGACTCCACAGCGGCCTTGATCTCCGCGCGTGGCGGACCACACACTTTGCCAGCAATTGCGATCGTGTTTCCGTCACATGTCGTGCTCTGCCCGAGGAGTTGTCCCCCGGATGCGATTCTCCATCTACCTGAACGCCCAGACGCGCGGTCCGCACGAGGACGTGCCCATTGTGGAAACGCTGACCCGCCAGGCACTGGAGGCGACCAGCGCCGGTTTCCACGGCATCGCGCTCACCGAACACCATTTCTCCGGGTACAACACCTACGGGGACAATTTCATGTTCGCCGCGCACCTCGCCGGCCAGGCGCCGCGGGGCACGAAGTTCTCCCTCGCGGTCGCGGTGCCGCCACTGCACAACCCGATGCGGCTGGCGCAGAAATGCAACCTGCTCGACGTTCTTACCCGCGGTGAGCTGATCGTCGGCTTCGCCGCGGGCGGTTCACCGGTCGAGTACGCCGGCATGGGCCGCGACCCCGGCGAACGGCACGCCGAGATGTTCCACAACCTGGAAATCCTCGAAGCCGCACTGGCGAAAACCCCCGAGGACCCGCCTTTGAAATGGCACACCACCTTCGAGGAAGGCGTGTTGCACACCCGGATCATGCCCGCCGGTTTCCACCGCGCGCACCCGCCTTTCGCCCGCGCGACCCAAAGCGACTCCGGTGCCGAATGGACAGGACGCCGAGCCTGGTACCTGTTCACCGCTCGAGAGAAGCCCGCGGCGATCGCCGACCGTTGGCGCGTGTACGAACAGTCCCTCCGGGACTCCGGCGCCGACGAGGCCACCGTGGCGGATCGTCTCGAGTGGAGCATGGTGCAGAAGCAGGTGTACCTCGCCGAGACCACCGAACAGGCCGAGCGGGACATCCGTGACCGGCTGACGCTCATGGCCGAGCACCAGCGCCGCAGCTTCGGCGTGGTCTCCGGACTGCGGGACGCCAAGCATATGCGCAGCGTCGTCGGCGTTTCACCGCAGAACCCCGAAGAATTCCTGGACCACGCGATGATCATCGGCGATCCGGAGACCGTACGGGACCGGATCCGCGAGTACGAGGCCGCCGGCGTTCAGCACATGGCGTTCCTGTTCAACTACGGCTTCATGTCCGCCGAAACGGCCGACCGGTCATTGCGGTTGTTCATCGACGAGGTGCTGCCTTCGTTCGCCGAACGGACCTGACGATGGACGCCGGGTTACTGGTCATCCGGATCGTGGTCGGCCTCGTCATGGCGTATCACGGCACGGAGAAACTGTTCGGCTGGTGGGGCGGTGAGGGAATCGCCGGCGCCGCGGACTTCTTCGGCCGTCAGGGCTACCGTCCGCCCCGGCTGATGGCGGCGGTCGCCGGGCTCACCGAGACAGCCGGCGGCCTGTCCCTGGCCACCGGTTTCCTCACCCCGCTGGGCGTCGCCGCGCTGGTCGGCACGTTCGTCAACATCCTGGTGCTGCACCTGCCCAACGGCCTGGCCCGACGCAAGAACGGCTTCGAGTACGAGCTCGTGCTGCTCGCCGCCACGTGCGGGACAGGGCTGGCCGGTCCGGGCTCGTTCGCGCTGGACAGGTTGCTGGGCCTCGATTTCGCCCCTGTGTGGGGAATCGCGGCGGTCGGTGTCGGCGTGCTGTCCGGGCTCGGTGTCACCGCGACCCGGAAGGCGGTCACATGAGCGCGCTCGCCACCACGCGGCGAGGCGCGGCGAGGCGAGTGGGCGAACAGGCCGCAGCGAACGCGTTCACGTCGGTGCGTCGGGGTGTGGTCGGCGCTGTGGTGCTGACTTTAGTGTTCGAGGGCTTCGCCCGGCTGGAGCTGATCGACCCGCAGTTGCTGCCGCCCGCCACGGTGATCCTGCCGAAGGCGCTCACTCTGCTCGTTGACCCCGCGTTCCTCACCGAGGTGTGGGCCACGTTGTCGGCCCTGCTCCTCGGCATGCTGATCGCGGCCGTGATCGCCGTGCCGCTGGGCATCGTTCTCGGCTCGTACCGTCCGGTGGCCACCGCGTTCACCCCGGTCATCGACGCGCTCCGCTCGGTGCCCGGGATCGCGATCATCCCGTTGATCGTGCTCGTCCTTGGCCAGGGCCTGGAAATGAAGATCACCATCGTGGTCTTCGTGACGCTGTGGCCGCTGCTGTTCAACACCATGTACGGCGTCCAGGGTGTCGACCGGGTCGCGGTGGAGACCGCACGGAGCTTCCACGTGCCGACGCTGATGATGTGGCGCCGGGTGGTGCTGCCCAGTGCGCTGCCGTTGATGTTGACCGGGATACGGCTGGCGTTGTCCACCGGGCTGACGGTCGCGATCGCCGCCGAGATCGCCGTGGGGACGAGCGACGGCATCGGCTACTTCATCCTGCGTGCCAGCTATGCGGGATTCAACGCGGACACGGTGTTCGCCGCCGTTGTGCTGGCTGGGTTGCTCGGCTACCTGCTGAACGTGCTCACCACGGCGGCGTCCGCACGCTTGGTCGCCTGGGACCGCCGAGGTGCGTCGTGAACTGGCTGCTTCGCCTCGGGCCGGTAGTCGTCTTGGTGGCGCTATGGCAGTTAGCGACCGTTAACTCCGCCTCGCCGTTCTTTCCACCGCCCGTGGACATCGCCGAGCGGGCATGGCAGCTGTGGTTCAGTACACCGTTTCTCACCGAGAACTTCTGGGCCGACGTGGTGCCGAGCATGCTGCGAGCGCTTGCCGGCTGGTTCGCTGGCGCGGTCGTCGGTGTCGGTATCGGCCTCGCGGCCGGACAGTGGTCCCGCGCGGCCGGATATCTCGACCCGCCGGTGAACTTCCTGCGTTCGCTGCCGAAGCCCGCGATCGTGCCGGTGTTCCTGATCGTGTTCGGCGCCAGTGACGTCATGCGCGTCGGGCTCATCGCCTTCGGATGCGTCTGGCCGGTGCTGCTGAACACCATGCAGGGCGTGCGGTCGGTCGACCCGACGTACCGTGAGGCGGCGCGGGCGTTCCACCTGCCTGTACGGACGCAGTTCCTGCGGGTCATCGTTCCGGCCGCGATGCCGAAGATCGTGGCGGGCATGCGGGTGACGTTGTCGCTGTCGCTGATCCTCATGGTGCTTTCGGAGTGGCTGCTCGCGGAGCACGGGCTCGGCTACTTCCTGATCACTTCCCAGCGAACGTTCCTGGTGCTCGACATGTGGGCCGCCGTCGTCATGCTCGGCGTCACCGGATACCTGCTCAACGTGCTCTTCCTCGCGGTCGAGAAGCGCGTTCTCGCCTGGCACCGCGACAACTGACCCCGGACCGGGAGGAAAGACCATGAGCGCGTTGGAGGTCCACGACCTCACGAAGACGTACGGCTCACACACCGCGTTGCAGGACGTCTCGTTCGCGGTCGGGGAAGGCGAACTGCTGTCCATTGTGGGCCCGTCCGGCTGCGGGAAGACCACACTGCTCAAGTGCGTCGCCGGTTTGATCCGGCCGACCTCGGGAACAGTGCGCGTGCTGGGTTCCGAGGTGCGTCGCGTTCCCGACGGACTGGCCGTGGTGTTCCAGGACTACAGCAGGTCGTTGTACCCGTGGATGCGGGTCGGCCGTAACGTCGAACTTCCGTTGCGGGCCATGGGGTTGAGCCGCGACGAACGCCGGGAGCGGGTCAGCGGGTCGCTGGCCGCCGTCGGGCTCGCCGACAAGGCCGACCGCTACCCGTGGCAGCTGTCCGGCGGCATGCAGCAGCGGGTCGCCATCGCACGGGCGTTGGCGTTCCGGCCGAAGGTGCTGCTGATGGACGAGCCCTTCGCGTCGGTGGACGCGCAGACCCGGTCCGGCCTGGAGGACCTGACCAGGCGGGTGCACCGGGACTTCGGCATGACGATCCTGTTCGTCACGCACGACATCGACGAGTCCGTGTACCTGGCCGACCGGGTCGTGGTGCTGCGCCGCTCGCCCGGCGGCGTCCTCACCGAGCTGACCGTGGACCTGCCGGCGGAACGGGACCAGATCAGCACCAAGTCGATGCCGGGCTTCGTCGACCAGCGCAGCCTCGTCGCCAAGCACATCCAGGCCGCCGCCATGGCCGACTGTTGACAAAGGAGAAACCACATGTCCGGCAGAGTTGCCGCCATCGGCGCGGTTCTACTTGCCCTCACCACCGCGTGCGGCACTGCCGCACCCGCGAACGACGGTATGACCATCACCGTCAGCAACCCGGCCAACGTCAGCAACGTGCCGCTGCACATCGCGATGGACGAGGGCTACTTCGCGGCGGAGGGGCTGACCGTCAAGGCCGACGTCGACCTGGGGTCCGGCAGCACGATCGAGGCGGTGGTCGGCGGCCAGGTGGACATGGCCTGGGCCAACGTGGTGAACGTGATCGACGTACACGGCAAGGGCCTCGGCGTGCGGCTCGTCGCGGTCACCGACACCGCGGTCGAAGGCGCCCAGCAGGTCCTCGTGCCGAAGACGTCCACCGCGAAGGACATCACCGACCTGGCCGGCAAGAAAGTCGCGGTGCTCTCCCCGACCACGGTGTGCGTGCTGGGCATCCGCGCCGCACTGAAGGCGAAGGGGCTGCCGGTGAACGCGATCACGGCCGTGCCGGTCGCGCCGCCGGAGCACGCCAACGTGCTCGCCGGCGGTGAGGTCGCCGGGACGTGCACCAGCGACCCGTTCCGCACCCAGATGATCGACAAGCTCGGCGCCCGGCCGGTGTTCGACCCGTCCTTCGGTGAACTGGCGAACTACCTGGTCGGCGGGTACGTGGTGGCGGACAAGTTCGCCAAGCAGCACCCGGCCGCGCTCGCCGCGTTCCAGCGGGCCCTGCTCAAGGCGACCGAGCGGGCCAACGCCCGCCCGGACATCGTCCGGACCGCGTTGCCGAAGTTCACCACGATCAACCAGGACATCGCGAACCGGGCGGTGATCAACAAGTACGTGGAGGCGAAGGACGCGGCACTGATCAAGACCCAACTGCAGCGAACCGCCGACGCGATGCTCACCTACGGCATGGTGGCCAAGCCCGTCGACACCTCCGGCCTGCTGCTCTGAATGTCAGCCCCGCGCCACCCGTGACCTGGGTGGCGCGGTCACTGACGGTCGTCTCGCCGCGGTCTCCGGGCGGTAGCGGGCCCGCTGGGTGAGCGCGGGCGCGTTGATGACGACGAACTCGTCGCATTCCCGCCGGATCCAGCCGCGGCGGGCGAACTCCATGAGCACCTGGTTGACCCGCTCGCGGGAGGCCCGGACGTGATGGGCCAGCTCGTCCTGGCTGAGGTCAAGGGTGAGCCGCAGCCCGTCCGGGGTGCGCCAGCCGAACCTGCTGCCCTGTTCGACCAGGGCCCGCGCGACCCTGGTGGCCACGTCACTGGCGGCCGACGCGTCCTCAAGCCGGTCGTTCACCAGCCGGATCCGTTCGGCGAGCAGGCACATCATCCGGAACGACGCCGACGGGTGCCGGGCGAGCCACCCGAGCATCGCCCTCGTCGACACCCAACAGGCCGCGGTGTCCCGGACCGCGGTGGCCGTGGCCTGCCGCGCGCCGCCGTCGAACACCGCGAGTTCACCGAGCAGGTCACCCGGTCCGGCCATGTTCAGGACGACGTCCTTGCCGTCCGGACCGGGCCTGGTCATCTTCACCTTGCCCGACAGCAGCACGAAGACACCGCCACCCTTGTCGCCTTCGGCGAACAGCGCCTCACCCCGGGCGAACGCACGATCCGCCGCCAGGTCAAGGAACTCCGCCACCACCTCCGGCGACAACCCCGCCAACAGCGGGGTTGCTCGTAGCCCGTTCGACGTGGCCATCAGGCCAGGAGCCGCAACGGGCTCTCCACGACACTCACGAAAGCGGCCATCCACCTCGCCGCTACAGCCCCGTCGACGGGCCGGTGGTCCACAGTGAGTGTGCACCGGGCTACTGTCGCGATCGTAAGCTTTTCCTTGTGCACCACGGGTTCGCGCTTTCCGGCGCCGACCGCGAGGATGGCGGCCTGCGGCGGGTTGATGACCGCGGAGAACTCCTCGATCCCGAACATCCCCAAGTTGCTGACGGTCAACGTGCCGCCAGTCAACTCGTCCTGCCTGAGCCGCCCGGCCCTGGCCCGTTCGACAAGGTCCTTTGTGGCCAACGCGACATCCGTGATCGACCGGCCCGCCACCCCGGTGACCACCGGCGTGACCAACCCGGTCTCGGTGGCGACGGCCACCGAGATGTCCACAGAGGAGTATGACCTGATCGCCTCGGGTGTCCAGATCACGTTCATCTCCGGGACGAGCGTGTGGGCACAGGCAGCGGCCTTGACCACAAGGTCGTTGACGGAGATACGGATCGGACTGTCCCGGTTGAGCTTCTCGCGGAGGCGCAACAGCTTGTCGACGCGGACGGTGGCGCGCAGAAAGTAACGCGGCGGCACCGCACTGAGCCGGGAAGCGATGGCCTTGCGCATCCGGGAATGCGGGATCTCGATGTAAGGAGATGTTGGCTCCGCGACCGCGGGTGAGGCGACCGCCGACTCAACCGGTGGTGCGAGCAGTGGCTCGACTCGTGCCGGTTCGGGGGCCGGGGTGACCTGGGCGATGGCGGCTTCCACGTCTCGCCGCACGATTCGTCCGCCTGGCCCGGTGCCGGCGAGCTCCGCCACCACCAGCCCGGCTTCCTTGGCCAGCCGGCGGGCCAGTGGACTGGCGAAGACCCGTTGAGCCTCAACGGAAGCCACGCCGAGTTCGGCCAGCAACGCCGTCAGGTCGCCGACCGCCTCACCCGGCGCGCCCAGCACGGCGATCGGGCCGCCGATCTCGACTGTGGCACCGGCGTCCACGAGTCTCTTGAGGATCGTTCCGGCTTCGTCCGCTTCCACTTCCACGGCCGCTTTGTCCGTCTCGACCGCGGCGATGACGTCCCTGGCGGCGAACGGGGTGTGGTCGGGTACCAGCCATTCCTGGAGCACCGCCGTGGCGGCGTCCGCGGAGACTCCTGGCATCCGGAGCAGCTTCGCCATGGTTCGCTACCTTGTCATCTCGGTGAGCTTGGCGGTGACCTCGTCGACGCCGGCGATGGCCGCGCGTTCGAGCACTTTGCTGATGGTCGGCGACGACTCGCGGCCGGTGACCCGCTGCACTGGTTGGTCGAGCCAGTCGAAGAACCGCCGCTGGATCTCGTCGGCGAGCCAGCCGCCGTACGACGTTCCCAGCGCGCCTTGTTCCGCGATCAGCACGTTGTTCGTCTTGCGGATACTGGTGCCGATGGTGTCCCAGTCGATGCTCGCCCGGTCCAGCCACCGCAGGTCGATCACCTCGGCGTCCACGTCGCCGACCGCTTGCAGCACAAGGTCGACCATCGCGAGGTACGAGATGACCGTGACGGCCGACCCGGTCCGCCGCACCGCCGCCTTACCCACTGGCAGGCAGTAGTCCAGGTTGTCCACCGGGCCTTCGCCGCGGGAGGTGTACAGGTCGACGTGTTCCAGCACCACGACCGGGTCCTGACAACGCAGCGCGCTGTTCATCAGGCCGACGTAGTCGAACGGGGTGCTCGGCGCGACGATCCGCCAGCCAGGCGCGGTCGCGAAGATCCCGGCCGGGTCCATCGAGTGCTGCGAACCGTATCCGGTGCCCATCGCGACCTTGCTGCGCAGCACGAACGGCACCGCCCCGGTGCCGCCGAACATGTGCCGTGCCTTGCCGATCTGGTTGAACAACTGGTCGGCGGCGACCCACATGAAGTCCGCGTACATGAACTCGACGACCGGCTTGTAGCGGCCGTCGAGCGCGATCCCGCCGCCCAGGCCGGCGAACGCGTTCTCGCTGATCGGGGTGCCCAGCACGCGGTCGGGGAACCGGTCCTTCAGGCCCCGTGTGGCGCCGTTTGTCCCGCCCTTCAACCGATGTACGTCCTCGCCCATCACCACGACGGTCTCATCAGTTTCCATCCGGCGCGCCATCACCCCGGCGACCGCGTCGATGAACGTCTGCTCCGCGAGCTCTCCCGGGTACGTGTCGCGGTCGACAAAGGACTCCCCGGCGAACTCGCTCAGATCGCCGCGCACGCCAACGTCCGCAAAGGACGGATCCGGCCACAACGAGGGCTTGATCCGGCGCTTTCCGTCCGGCACGTCCTCCAGCAGTTCGTCACCGACCAGAGCCATGGTCCGCGCGGCCCGCTGCACGGCGGCGTCGATCTCGGGCCGGGTCAGCACACCCCGGCGGACCAGGTGTTCCGCCAGCTGGTCGATCGGATCCCGTTGCCGCCAGTGCTTTTCCTCGTCCTTCGAACGGTAGCCGAAGGCGCTGCCCGCGAAGCCACCGTTCTGGTGGAAGTAACGGTACGTGTCCGCCTCGACGATCGTCGGCCCGCCGCCGTTTCGCATGTGCGCCACGGCTTCCCGCATGGCCAGGTACACCGCGACGCAGTCCATGCCGTCGACCCGCCAGCTCCGGATGTTGAACCCAAGCCCGCGAGCCGACAGTCGCGGCTCGCCCGTCGCCTCCGCCACGTGCGTGGACACCGCGTACTGGTTGTTCTCGATGAAGAAACAGACCGGCAGCCGCCACGCCGACGCCAGGTTGAATGTCTCCAATGTGGACCCGATGTTCACCGCGCCGTCGCCGAAGTACGTCACGGATACCCTGTCGGTGCCCGCCTGCTTGTGCGCCCACGCGAACCCGGCGGCCTGGGGGACGCCACCGCCGACGATGGCGTTCGTTCCCATCGCGCCCGCCGCTTTCCACTGCAGGTGCATGGAACCGCCCCGGCCGTGGCTGAACCCGAGGTCGAGCCCGCAGATCTCGGCCAACGTGCGGAGCAGCAGGTGCCGGATCTCGTCGGACGGCTCCTCGGTCGGGTCCAGGCCCTTGGGCGCGAGATGGGCCAGCGTCTTGGCCAGGAACTGGTGGTGACCGCGGTGCGAACCGTTGATCACGTCACCGTCGGCGAGGGCGAGCACCGAACCGACCGCGGCGCCCTCCTGCCCGATGCTGGAGTGCGCCGGGCCGTGCACCAGCCCTGCCCCGGCCAGCTCCAGGACGTACTGCTCGAACCCACGGATGAGCACCAACTGGCCGAGCATCGTCCGCAGCAGGTCGGGGGCGATCTCGTCCCAGTCCGCGTCGGTGGCGACCAGCTCGACCCAGTCCGACGCGGGCGTGAGCCGGTTGTGGTCCGTCATGAATGACCCCTTCACCACTGGACGGCGATGTACTTCGACTCGAGATAGTCGAGCATTCCCTCGTGCCCGCCCTCCCGGCCGAGCCCGCTCTGCTTCACCCCGCCGAACGGCGCCGCAGGGTCGCTGACCAGGCCGCGGTTCAGGCCGACCATGCCGGCTTCGAGCGCCTCGCTCACCCGCAGCCCCCGCGCCAGGTCACCCGTGTACACATAGGACACAAGGCCGTACTCGGTGTCGTTGGCCAGTTCGATCGCCTCACGTTCGTCGTCGAACGTCACGATCGGCGCCACCGGGCCGAAGATCTCCTCGTGCAGGATCGCCGACCCGGGCCGGACGTCACACAACACCGTGGGCTCGTAGTAGAAACCCGCCTGGCTTGGCCGCCGGCCGCCCACCAGCGCGGTGGCACCCGCGGCGACCGCCTCCCGAACCAGGCTGTCCACTTTGGACACAGTTGCCTCGTTGACCAACGGGCCGACCTCGGTGTTCTCGTCCGAACCCGGTCCCAGTCGCAGCGCGGACATCCGCTCGGCCAGCCGGCGACTGAACTCCGCCGCCACCGAAGTCTCGACGTAGAACCGGTTCGCCGCGGTGCACGCCTCCCCCGCGTTCCGCATCTTGGCGATCATCGCGCCGTCCACGGCGGCGTCCAGGTCGGCGTCCGCGAACACCAGGAACGGCGCGTTCCCGCCCAGCTCCATGGACGTGTTGATGACCTGGTCCGCGGCCTCGCCCAGGAGCACCCGGCCGACCTCGGTGCTGCCGGTGAACGACAGCTTCCGCACCCGTGGGTCGTGCAGCATCGTCGACACCACCTCACCGGACCGCCGCGCCGGCACCACGTTCACCACCCCGGCCGGGACACCCGCGTCCGCGAGCAGCCCGGCCAGGGCCAACGCGGTCAGCGGCGTGTCACTGGCGGGTTTGAGCACGACCGTGCACCCTGCGGCGAGCGCCGGACCGATCTTGCGAGTGGCCATCGCCGCCGGGAAGTTCCACGGCGTCACCAGCACACAGACACCGACCGGCTGGCGGACCACGAGAATCCGGTTCTGGCCAGAAGGCGCGGTGGTCACGACCCCGGCGGAACGGACCGCTTCCTCGGCGTACCAACGGAAGAACTCAGCGGCGTACGCCATCTCACCCCGCGCGTCCCGCAGCGACTTGCCGTTCTCCAACGTGATCAGCCGAGCGAGATCCTCCGCGCGCTCGGTCATCAACACGAAGGCCCTGCGTAACGTCTCCGCCCGCTCACGGGGTGCCGTCGCGGCCCACTGCGCGGCTGCTGCTGCGGCAGCGTCCACCGCGGCGATCGCGTCGGCGACGGTTCCGTCCGCCACCGAGGCGATCACTTTGCCGGTGGCGGGATCGAGCACGTCGAACCGGCCGCCGTCGGAGGCGGGCACGGCCTTGCCGTTGATGTAGAGGTCGGTGATCGTCCTGTCCACCGTGGTCCGCCTTTCAGTACGGGTTGGCGACAACCAATTCCTGTGCCGGGAACAACGTGAGCACCCGCGGGCCGTCCGGAGTGACGACGACCTCTTCCTCGATCCGCGCGGCCGAGAAGCCGTCGCCGGCCGGGCAGTACGTCTCCAGCGCGAACACCATCCCGGCCTTGAGCTCGATCGGCTCGGCCATGCTGTTGAGCCGCGAGATGATCGGACGCTCGTGCAGGCCGAGCCCGAGACCGTGGCCGAACTGCAGGCCGAACGCGGCCATCTCGTTCTCGAAGCCGAACTCCTGCGCCTTCGGCCAGACCGCGGCCACCTCGTCGGTGCCCACCCCCGGCCGGACCACGTCGATCGAGGCGTCCATCCATTCGCGCGCCTTGGTGTACGCGTCCCGCTGGCTCGCTGTGGCGCTGCCGACCCCGAACGTCCGGTAGTAGCAGGTGCGGTACCCGTTGAACGAGTGGATGATGTCGAAGAACGCCTGGTCGCCCGGCCGGATCAACCGATCGGAGAAGTTGTGCGGATGCGGGTTGCACCGCTCCCCCGACACCGCGTTCACCGCCTCCACCTGGTCCGACCCCATCTCGTAGAGCCGCTTGTTCACCATCGCCACGATCTCGTTCTCCCGGATACCCGGTTTCAGCGCCTCCAGCACGTCCTGGTAGACGCCGTCGACCATGGCAGCGGCCTGGGAGAGCAGCGTGATCTCGTCCGGCGACTTGATCTCGCGCGCGTCCAGCATCGCCTGCTGCGCATCCACCACACGCAACCCCTGACGCTGCAACTCGAACAGCATCGGCGGCTCGACGATGTCGACGCCGACCGGCGCGTCCGCCACCCCCGCGTCGACCAGCAGGCCCTTGATCTGTCGCACTGCCGACTCCATCAGTCCGGCCGTAGGCGCGATCGCACCGCGCAACCCGAGCATGCCCGCGTGGCAATTCTCCGGCGAAAGCCACGGCGCGTACAGCCGGTGATGTCGCGCGGCCGATCCGAAGTCCCACAGCATCGGCTCGCCGTCCCTGGTGAGCAACGCGTACCGGGTCATCTTGTCGCCGAGCGCGCCACCGATCCACGTTTGCGTGGTGTAGCGGATGTTGTAGAAGTCGAACAGCAGGAACGCGCCGCACTCGCTGGCCGCCAACGCGTCCTTCGCGCGCTTTGTCCGGTACGCGCGCAGCCGGTCGAAGTCCACGCGCTGCTCGTAGTCGACCGCCATGTGTCCAGGAGCGGCGATGGTCATGCTCAGCGCATCCCGTCGGCCGCGCCGAGCCCGTCGTCGACCGCGACTTCTTCGGACTTGAGCGTCAACGCCGAGTTACGCGCCTGCACGTCCAACAGGATCGCGAAGTCGTCCTCCACCCGGCCGCTGTTCACGCTGGTCTGCACCTGCTGCGCGGTCGCGGCGGCCACCGGCATCGGCACGTCCAGTTCCCGCGCCGCGGCGAGCCCGAGGTCGAAGTCCTTGCGCAGCAACACCGGCGTGAAGGTCGGCGTGAAGTCCAGGTTGACGAACGCGGGCGACTTGTACCGCGTGAAAACCGACCCCAACACGCTGTTGTTCAGGAACTCCAGGAACGCGGCGCGAGACACCCCGCCCTTCTCCGCCAGCACGGTGATCTCGGCCATCGACTGGGTGACCACCCCCAGGAAGAGGTTGTGGCAGATCTTCACCAGCCGGGCGAGGTCGCCGGATCCGACGTACGTGACGGACCTGGCGATGGCCCGCAGCAGCGGCGCGACCGCGTTGAACGTCTCCTCCGGCCCGGACGCCACGATGGTGAGGTCACCGGCCCGGACGACCTTGGCGTTGCCGCTCACCGGCGCGGCGACGAAGGACACCCCACGCCGTGCGCAGGCGTCCCGCACGGTCGCCGACGACTCCGCGGACACCGTCGAGCAGTCGACCACCACGTCCGGGACATCGTCGGGGTCGGCCAGCAGGCCTCCCTCGCCGAGCAGGACCTGCTCCAGGTCAGCCGGCGTGGACACCATCGTGAACACCACGTCCAGCCCGCGCAACTCGGCGATCGTGTCCACGATCGTGCAGCCGTCCTCGGCGAGCGGCTCAGCCTTGGCCCTGGTCCGGTTCCACACCGTGACCCGCCCGCCGGCCGCGGCGAGCCGGGCGGCCATGGCGAACCCCATCCGCCCCGCGCCGATCCAGCCGACCGTCGGCCCGGCCACGTCCGGGTTGCTCGTACTCATGCCGCCTCCTTGCAATCGATTGCACCACAATGTACCAAACAAAACCCCTGATGCCAGCCGCCCAGTGCAAGATTCCACATCAGAAACGAGCAGCTGCCACCATTGGGTATGCAATCGAGTGCATTGAATCGATCAAGGAAGCTCCAGCCCGGCCCACGCGTCCGGTTTGGACGACAAAGCCCGTTTCGCCGGCGCTACCGAGCGTGGAAGAAGCGACTGATGATCCCCGCCACCAAGCCCGGGTCACGAGTCCACGGCCAGTGGTGCCCCACAGCGAACTCGTGCTCGACGACACTGTGCCGCCGCAGGTAGTCCGACGTTTCCGGCACGGTCGAAGCCGGCGACCACAGGTACAAGGTTGGTATCGACAGTCCGCGATAGGCCACACCGAACCGCCCGTCCGCACCTTGTTCCCGGGCGTCACAACCGAGCGCGTGCATGCTCACGGCGTCGGCCGCCCGGACCGCGTCCGCGTAACTGGACGGCGCACTCCCTGCCGCCACCAGCCGATCCACGCGCTCAGCCAGCGCACTCTGGAACTCCGACGGGTCGGCGTACTCCGCCGCCAGTCCGGAAAAGTAGGCGTCCTCGGGAGTCAGATTCCCCTCGATCGAGACCAGCCCGGCGCACCGCGACCCAAGCAGCCACGCGGCCTCCACCGCGATGACCGAACCGAGCGAATGACCCACAAGGGACACCTCATCCCACCGCTGAGCCACCTGTGCGACCAGGTCGGCCGCGCCCGCGATAGACGCTCGGTCACGATCAGGCGCGGACATCCCGAACCCCGGCAGGTCGACCACGAACACCTCGAAGCCCTCGCCGACCAAGGCCTCGAACAAAGCCCGCCACGACGTCCCGTTGTCCGCGAAAGCCGGCACACACACCAGCCCGTGACCACTGCGCATGTGCGGATTGACCATGGTCCTGAACGTAGTGCACGGGCACGATGGGGTTCGGGACGCTACTAAACGAAACCTCTCGATATGTCACGCGACACCCGCGCCACCGCCAACACCGCCAAGTGATCGGATCCCCTGACGTCCAACACCTTGGCGTCCAGTGAGACATTCGACGAAGCGACAAAGTAGTCGATCAGTTCCACCGGCTCCTCCGTCGGATAGGTGGCCAGCGCCGGGTCAGGCGCGACAGTCCGCAAGGCGTCGTCGCTGTCGATCCACGACGACGCTGGCGCGTTGAAGTCACCACACAGCAGCCAATCGCCGTCCAGCTCGCTGGTCACGGTCTTGAGCCGCTCCAGCGCCTCGGTCCGCGCTTCGTCGCTACTACGCGGCAAATGCGTACTGCCGACCCACAGCGGCCCGAGCTTGGCGAATACCACGGCGCGGAGTTCAGATGGTTCGGTGCCGTCGTAGACGGTCGAGGGCCAAACGAGCTGGCGCTGTCGCACAGCTGAGATGGGCACCTTGGTCAGCAGGGCGTTGCCGAAGCCTCCAGTCGGCTGCTCCTGCCCGTACTCGAACACCGGGACGAAGATGCTGGCGTAGCCACAGCGACCGGCGACGGCCCCCAGGCGTGACGGGCTTCCCCATGCCTCATCGACTTCCACAAGCGATACGACATGCGGGTCCGTCTCTTGGATCACGGCCGCGACCGCGTCCACATTGGAGGTTCCGTGTTCGTCCTGCCATGAGTGGATGTTCCAATGCAGGACGCGCAGTTCGTCGTCAGGAAGCCGGTCGGGTGTGGTGACTGGCATACGTGGAACGTCTCCTAGTTCAGCAGGTCGCAGCGTCCGGCGATCGCGCGGACATCAGACGACCGCCGTTCGCGCGACATGAGGTCGCGTAGCAGTTCATGGGTCAAGCGGTGCTCCCGCAGTTCGTGCGGCGCAATCCGTTCGGCCTGGAGCAAGGCGTCAAGAGCCGCTTGGTCATCGTGCTGGCTGCGCGCTACATCGATCAGGAAGCGCGCCCGGCGCTCCGTGAGCACAGCGGGCATCCGGTCGAGCTTGACTGACGGAATGCGTCGCAGAGCTCCTTGGCGGTCACCAAGCTCCACCGCAACGGCGACCTGGTGGATGGCGACGTTCGTCGGCCCGAATACGTTGCCAAGGTCAGAGCGTTCTTCGCCCAGCTCGTCAGCACACACGGCAGCGGCCTTGAGTGCTGCGTATGCCTCGCGGCTGTCACCGCGACGAGCCGACGCCGAGGCGGCGCTCAGCAGGGCTGCACCACGCAAGCACAGAGCAGTTTTCCGGTCAGCTGGGTGTGCGGTGTCGAGCTGCACCGTTGCGAGGAAAGCGGTGCGCGTGGCTTCGGCAAAGTTCCCAGCGCGCATGTGGACTTCTGACATGCAGCGCGTGGCAGCGGCCACCCGCAGGACGTCGTCAGTTTGTTCGGCGACTTGGATCGCCCGCTGCGCCGCGATCCAGGCGCCAAGCGAATTGTCCGCCTTGATCAGGCTCCATGCAGCGACGGCGTAGACATCGGACAGCAAGGGCTGGACAGTCGCTGCGGTGGCGTTGGCGTGCATGTTGGCCGCCTCGACATACCCGACGAGCGTCGGGAGCGCAGTCGACAGCTTTGCGTAGTCCGATGCGAGGTGTGCGGTCAGCACAGCACCAGCCCACTGGCGCAGTACGGCGACGTCGCCAGACTCCGTTCGCGACCCAGCGCTTGCGTTCGACGCGACTCGGCGCACAACGTCAGTGGGATTGAGCACGGCGTCGAAAATGGGACGAGCCCACGAGGCCGCCGGCGGCGCGGCAGGCGTGAACGGTGCCGGTCCAGGACTTCCACTCGAAGTCAAGGCCTGTGGGTGAGCGTCATGGGGCCCGAGCAGCGGCACAAGGCCGTACTTGAGCAGGACACGACGGTTCAGCTGACTCATGGCCTCCCATTCAGCGGCAGTGGCAAGGGTGCCGGTCTCCTGCGGTCCAGGTCCACCGTCCAGTATCCGGCTGAACCGGGCCTGGACGTCATCATCGGCCCGAGCCAGTGCGGTATCCAGTGCCCGCTGCATCTCAGTGACGGGGGTGATGTCCGCACCACGGCTCTCCCAGTTGCTCACAGTCCGGACGCTGACGCCAAGCTCCTGTTCGGCGAACGCCCGCACGCTGAGACGCAGCGCCTGCCGTAGGGCGCTTGCCTCTGCACCAGTCCATCGCTCCACGATGGCCACTCTCGCACCCCGATCCCCCGGGTTGTGAACACCCTACGCAGCGTAGTGCCACATGGCTGCATCACGCCTGCCACATGGCTTCGTTCCCAGCAGGCGGCTTCCCCACGAAGCTGATCACAAGGCAACGGCTCCGGAGACATCATGTCCGGGCTAGGCGCCGCCAACGTTCATTCCCTGGACTCACGCGGGAGCAGTCGTCATGCACCAAAGCCACCCACCTGGAGCCTTCGCACACCCCTGGCCAGGAGGCAAGCCGTGAGTACCGCTGTGTTCTGGACCTTCTTCGCGGTCGCCGTGTTGTCGTGGACGGCTGTGGCATGCCGGTGGCTTCTCAACAAGACCGGTGTCGGCAAACGGGTCGCCGTTTGGCGGTGGCGTCGTCAAGATCGCGTCCGCCGCAGGTGAGGTCACAATGCCTATACCGACATTCAAACCAGACCGCGAGCGCGCATACGAGACAGAAACACTGGAAGTGCGTGTCCGAGCGGCAGAAGACCTGGCAACCATAGGCCGGGACAAGCTACGCCGCGTGGCGTTGTTTCGCGCCTGTCGATGGGCCGATCTGTCCGTCGCGGCCTACGAACACGATTACCGCTGCGCTGACGTGGCCTGGATACGCTTCGCCGAGTGGTTGCGTATCTGGTTGGCTCTTTCCGCTGGCAACCGTCAACAGTAGGCCCATTGTCTCACCGTGGAGTGAGACCACCCAAATACAATATGGAGTTCCACCATGAGTTATACCGCAGCCTCCGCACAGATCGACAACACCTCCGATTCGGCGGACGAAGATGACTTGCCCTACTACTTGGCGGGTCCATGCCCACCATGGTGCGACAGGGCACATGAGGACACCGTGGATGACGCGGAACGGCTTCACATGTCCACCGGACTTATGTGGGAAGTGATGCTGGTTACCGAAGATCCGGTGAAGTCTGACAGTGAACCACATACATTGTCGGACTACTTCCCTCCCGAACTGGCGGTGTACATGGACCAACATGTGCGGGAAGTATCACCACGGATTGCAATTGACGGACTGCCCGCTGGGCGCACGCAACTACACTTGTTGCCAGCTGAAGCACGTACGGTGGGCGAGGCGTTGATCCATCTCGCAGAAGTGGCAGAGGGGCGGCGTACGTTTGTGGATTCGAGGGGCGGGCAGAAAACATCGGATAATTGCGTCAAAGGTTGACTGCCCATACCCGTCCGACAGCGGAAGCCTTATCGAGCGTGGACGAAGCGGCTGATGATCCTCGCCACCAGGTCCGGGTCAAGGATCCACGGCCAGTGGTGGCCCACGGCGAGCTCGTGCTCGACGAGACTGTGCCGCCGCAGGTAGTCCGCTGTCTCCGGCACGGTCGAAGCCCGCAACCACTGGTACAGGGCAGGTCCGGACAGTTCGCTCCGACGGATCCGCGAAGGCCGGCACGCACACCAAGGGTGGCCGCTGCCTCCGCGCAGCATGTGCGTGCTCATGACCATGAATTTACGCGTTTGGAGGGAGGTGAATCAGAACCGACAGAAGTCAGTTGCTGATCACACGCTGGGTCTCGATGAAGACGGCGGTACGGCGTTCCTCGGCCATCACCCGGTCGTACTCGGCCCAGTCCTCGTGGGTGCCGCCGGCGGCGGTGAAGACGTCCCGCAGCAGTCCTGGCACGCGGTCGGCGGGGAAGTCCGGGTGTGGGTCGTCCGGGCCGATGATGGTTACCGGGCCGTCCACCGACACCCAGTCCCACCCGGCCCGGAACGTGACGGTGGCGCGGCCGACGCGGCGCAGGTGCGTCAGTTTCGCCGCCCCACCGCGGGCCACGAGGGCCACCGACGGCGCGCCGCTGACCGGGTTGTCCAATACGCCCGCGTTCACCAGTGACGCGTGCACCGAACCGTCGGCGCGGGTGGTGGCCACGATCGCCAGTCCGTGGTCGGCGGCGGCCAACCGCTGTACCAGAGCCAAATCTGCTGCCATGGTGCCAACTTACGTCATCGGGCGACCGGGACCGGCCCGACTGCCCGGCTTCGACGCACGCGCTCAAGCACAGCACCGATGCCGACGATGGCGAGGTTGGGCGCCAGCGCGACGATCCCGACGTTGACGTGTCCGGAGTAGACAGTGCCGAACGTCAGCCAGATCACGATCGCCTCGCCGACCAGCAGCCCGGCGACCACCGGCCAGGTGCCGACCAGCCGGCGTGGCAGCAGGGCCAGCCCGATCGCGGGAATGAGCTGGTCCAGCCCGGAGAACGTGAGCAGGAGCAGGTTGGCGAGCAGGTCCGGCCGGGTCAGGCCGAGGGTGAGCGCCAGGCCGGTCACGACCACCACCGACACCTGGTTGACCCGGAACTGGCCGCGTTCGGTCCGGACGGGCGCGATGTTGCGGGCGATCACCGACGACATCGCGATGATCAGGCCGGCCGCGGGCACCATCGCCGTGGCCGCGGTCGCGACGACGACGATGCCGACGAACCACGCGGGGAACGCCTGGTTGGTCAACGCCAGCAGCACGCCGTTGCTCGTGGTCTTCGCGGGAAGCACGAGAACGCCGGTGAACCCGATGATCATCGGCAGCGCGAGCGCGATCGAGTACGCCGGCAGGAACACGTAGTTGCGCCGCAGCGCCCGCGGTGACGCGGCGGACATCAGCGCGGGCCATTGGTGCGGCAGCGTCATGAACAGCACGCCGATCGCCGAGGCGACCATGCTGGTGAAGAACCAGACGCTGTCGTACGTGCCGGCGTGGATCCGCAGTATGTCCGGACGGGTGGCCAGGATCTGCTTGAACGTGGCACCGATGCCGCCGGTGAAATGCGCGGGGATCGCGACCACCAGGATGAACAGCACCACGATCATGATCACGTCCTTGAAGTAGGACGTGCTGGCCACCCCGCGGATTCCGGACCACAGCACGAAAGCGACGGTCAGGACGAACGCGATGACGATGCTGACGCTCCCGGACGTCGTGTTGCCGGTCGCCAGCTGGACGGCCAGCCCCAACCCGGTGATCTGCAACTGCAGGTAGGGCAGCAGGAAGACCACGCCGAAGATGGCGACGAGCACGCCGAGCGGGCGGGACTCGTAGAAGTCGGCGAGGAAGTCCGACTGGGTGAGGTGGCCGCGCGCACGGGCCCGTCGCCAGATCATCGGGCCGAGGAAGTACAGGCCGATGTAGGCGAGCGGAACGTAAGGCAGAGCGTAGAAGGACGCGACCCCGCCGGCGAACACCAGCCCGGCCATGCCCAGGAAGGTGAAGGTGGTGAACACTTCGCCCGCCTGCAGGAACCACATGGTGACCGCGCCGAACCGGCGGCCGCCGACGGTCCACTCGGCCAGGTCGGTGACCGGGCGCTTGCGGCCGACGAACCCGAACGCCGCGATCAGCACGATTCCGGCGATCGTCACCAGCAATGTCACGGTCATGGCTTCGCCTCGGTGTTCTCGTGCCGCGCGTCCTCCTCGTCGTAACGCCCGCTGAACTCCAGTGCGGCGAGGGTCGGCACGATGGCCAGCACCCAGACGATCGTCCAGACCGCCACCGACGGCAGCCCGAACCACAGTGTCGACGTGTTGACGAACGGCAGGAACACCGTGCTCATCAGGGCGACCGCGATGATCACCAGCACCGTGACGTAGGGCCAAAGTCGCTTGGTCATTGTTCCTCCGCGTCCCGGCGCAACGCCCGCACAGCGAGTTGTGCGTGCAGCAAAGCGCCGTCGGACAACACGGCGTCGTCGAAAACCGCGCGGGGACTGTGGTTCGTCGGCCCGTCCAGGTCGTCCCCGGAATGCGCGCCGAGGAACAGATAGGTGCCTGGCACCGCGGCCAGGACCCGCGAGAAGTCCTCCGAGCCGCTCACCGGATCCTTCAAGGGCTCGTATCTGTCGTCGCCGAACACCTCGGCGACGACGTCCGCCGCGAACGCCGCGTGCTGGGCGTCGTTGACCGTGACCGGGTACTCGCCGAGGAACTCGGCCTCCGCCTCGACGCCGTGCGCCTCCGCGATCCGCTCACACAACCGCACACACTCATCACGGATCCGTTCCTCGGCCTCCGGCGAGAACGCCCGCACAGTCGCCTCGAACCGGGCGTCGTCGGGAATGATGTTGCGCTTGGTGCCGGCGTGGAAGGTACCCACCGTGACCACAATCGGGTCGAAGACGTCGAACCTGCGGGTCACCAACGTCTGGAGCGCGGTCACCATCTCCGCGGCGGCCGTGATCGGGTCGCGGGAGAGGTGCGGGGTCGAGCCGTGTCCGCCGGAGCCGTGCACGACGACGTTGAGAGCGTTGCTGCCGGCCATCAACGTGCCGGGACGTGTGGTGAACACCCCGCGTCGAACCACGGCGGACATCACGTGCATCCCGTAGGCGGAGGAAACACGGCGACCGGCGGCGTCCAGCACGCCTTCCTCGATCATGTACCTGGCGCCGTCCCATCCCTCCTCACCGGGCTGGAACATGAACACCACGTCACCAGGGAGCTCGTCGCGTTGCGCGGCGAGCAACTTGGCCGCCCCGACCAGCATCGCCGTGTGCAGGTCGTGCCCGCAGGCGTGCATCGCGCCGTCGACGCGGCTGGCGTAGTCGAGTCCAGTGGCTTCGGTGACGGGCAACGCGTCCATGTCGCCGCGTAACAGGACCGCCGGTCCAGATCCGCGGCCGCGCAGCACGGCTGTCACCGACGACACCTCCGCACCCGTGCTGACCTCAAGCCCCAGACCGTCGAGCTCGGCCAGCACAGTCCGTTGGGTCACCGGGAGATCCAGGCCGATCTCGGGGTGCTGGTGCAGCCGATGTCGCAGGTCGACCAGGTACGAGCTGAGCTCTTTCGCGTCGTCACGGAGCCGGTCGTCCAGAGCCATCGTGCCTCCCGAGGTCACCGATGGCCTATCGTGGCACTTACCGACCATACCAACCACGGACGATCGTCGTGAATCTGCAACCGTCTACTTGGAACAAGCCAGTGCTGTGGACAGCGCTCGCCGCGCTGCTGGCCGCGGCGCTGGTCGCCGCCGGTCTGACGATCGCGTTCAGCAGTCCGAGCGAACGGCACGCCGGCCCCGAGACCCGCACCGACGTCGAGCCGCTGCGAACCAGGTTCGCCGCCGTGGGCGATCTGTCCGACCCGCACTGGCTCGGCTACAACCCGCGGGAGACCGAAAGTTCCCGGCTGCCGGAGCAGGACCCGGAGACGCGGGTGGTCGGCGTGGCCCGGCTGCCGCATGGCGCCGTCCGGACGATCCTCGACCGGCCCGGGGCGGCCTTCCGGCCCGCGGACCTGGTCGGCCCCGGCTTCTACGGCTGGCCGAACTTCCCGGACAACCTGACCAAGCCGCCCGAGCAGATCACCCCGCACCTGCCCGGCACCGCCAAGTGGGTGGCCAGCACCGACTACGACACCAGCGTCACCCACGGCAAGTACCGCGGCAGGTTCTACTTCGACGAGGCCACCGACACGTTCTACTTCGACACCGTCAACCCGTAGAGGAGTCCCGAGACTCCCCTACGGGTTGGTGTCTACTTGTTGCCGTTCATCACCGGTGGCCTCTTGCCGACGTACGCGGTGGCCGCCTTGGTGCCGAGCACGGCGACGTCGAGCGTGCAGTCATCGAGCCAGGCCTGGTCGATCTCAGCCTCGAGGCAGACCGCCCGCGCCTTCTCGCGGAGCCTCGGCTCCAGGTCGTCCGCGAAGAACGGCTTCTTCGGGTTCGCCTGCTCAGCCAGCTCCCCGCAGGGCGACAGCAGCGAGTCGCCCGGTTCGACCCGCCAACTGTCGCCGTAACGGGAATAGAGGTCCTCGAACGACAACGGCACGCTGAACACGGTTCCGTCCCTCGACTCAAGCAGCTTGACGTTGTTGTCGGGGTTGCCGAGCAGACCGCGGACCCTGGTCGGCCACGTGCCGACGCCGACCGACACGTCGAGATACTCGGGTTGCTGGGTCACCCGGACGCTGTTGCCGGTCTGATCGGTCACGACGTACACGCCGTCGGCGAGGTTGATGTCCACTCCGGACGGCAACGAGATCGTCCTGCCGTCAGGGAGTTTGACGGGTCGTCCGTCCACCACGAGTTTCGGTCCGCCGCACACCGTCACCTTGGTGCTGCCCATCCGGGTGCCGATCGCCTGGTTCACCGACGCGTCCGGCCATGTCGGCGCCCCGGACACGTGCCGTGCCTGGACGTCGAAGTCGGACCCGACCTGTGCCAGTTCGAAGTCGCCCGTCGCCTGGAAGTCGTACGCCAGGCCAGCGACGGTGTGCGCGTGGACGTCACCGATGGTGGTGGCGCTCGCGCAGTTCGAAGTCGCTCCGCCGACGGTGTCCTCGACGAATATCACGGCCGGTCCCGGCCTCGTCGCGGGCGGCGCCGGAGTCCCGAAGTCAAGGTTGTTCTTCTCCGCTGTGAAGCCGTGGGCCACGCAGAGCGGTGCTGCCGTGCCGCCGTAGATGGTCCTCGTCCGGACCTGGAGAGAAGCACCGTCGTTGAAGCTGGCGGTGCCTCCGCCGTCGGTGTTGCCGCCGTAGCCGAACACGTTGAACTCGGCTTCGTTCCACCCGGCTGCGGCGGAGACGAAGTTGTCCCCGCTCTTCGAGTACGCGGTGGTCCCGACGAACAGGACCACGCTGTCGCCGGCCGCGCTGACCTGGCCGGACAGGCTGAGATCGGCCAGGTTCGTGATCGGCTGGCTCGGCACGAGCGCCGCTCCACTGGAGTTGTTGCGGTAGCAGTAGACGTTCGTGCCCGTGCTGAACGTGAACTGGTTCCATCCGGCCGGGCACGTGGTGTTGTACCGGGTCAGCCAGTACTGGATGAACACGAGGCCGGAACTGCCTTTGTTCGCGTACACGAACTGCTCCCAGCCCCGGCACTCCGGGTTCGGCGACCCCGCGCACGCCGGGCTGGTGAAGAAGTTGGTGTTCATCTGCAACGTGTAGGCGTTGGGCTCGGACGGTCCGGTGTTGCCGATCGGTCCGCTCTCACTCAGCACGTCGGCGACGTCGAACGATCCGATCGCCGTGGAGATGAAGCCGCTCGGCACGCGCGCCGAGATGTCGTTGCGGTTCCCGACGACAAGTGGCCGAGGCCCGTTGTATGGCGGCATCGGAATGTCCGGCGCGGGTGCGCACGGAGCCGCTTGCCACGCCAGCCTCGGATAGTCGGCCGTGAAGCACCCCTTCGACGGCTGCGGAACCTGGGCGATCTGGTTCTGCCAGTCCCGTTGGCTCACTGGGACTTGCGCCGCGCTGGACACGGCACCAGTCACAGATACCGCCGTGACGACCGCGAACACCACAGCCCCGAACAATCCGCGCGTACTTCGCCCCGCGCTGCCGAACAGTCGCATAGCCGTTCTCTCTCCTGTGTCTTGGCAGGTCAACGGGCAAGACACAGGGAGGCTGTTGTGGAACGGTTGTGGTATCAGTCCACTGTCGGACCACCTACCGGGGTCCAGGTGGACCAGCCGCCGCTGGGTGCCACTTGGTAGCGGCCGGCCAGCGAACCGGTGCCCGCGACGATCTCGATCCGGCCGTCGGCGTTGGTGCCGAACCCCCAACCGGACGCCCCACTGCCGAAGTTCTCCCACGCCGACCAGCCGGAACCGTTCTCCCAGCGGTGTTGGGTGACGAAGTCGCCCGCGGCGAACACTTCCATCCGCCCGTCGGCGTTGCGTCCGATGTGCACCCGGGCGCTTGGCGGGCCGCCGAACGCGGTCCATCCGGTCCACTCGCCCGACGGGCCGGACTGGGTCCGGCGGGACGTTCCCGCTGATCCGCCGGCGACGAGTTCGAGTGCGCCGTCCGGCCGTCGGTTGAGTGCCAGGTGCTTGACGCCGGACACGCTGCCGAACTGGTCGAATCCGGCCCAGCCACCACTGGCCACTGCCTGTCTGCGTCGGTACACAGTCGAACCAGCGGCGGCCATCACCTCGATCCGGCCGTTCGCGTCGCGGCCGGTGGCGATCACCGAGTCGGCGGGCCCGCCGAACGCCTCCCATTCGGCCCACGTTCCGCCCGGCGCGGTCTGCCAACGGTGGAAGATGCCCACCGACCCACTGGCGAAGATCTCCAGCCGGCCGTCGGCGTTCTGGGCCACTGTCATGTCGTGCGCCGCGGTGCCGAAGTTCGCCCAGTCATCCCAGGTGTTCGGCGCCGACTGGGCGCGGCGGTCCACCCGGCCTTCGCCGGAGGCGAACAGTTCGAGCCGTCCATCGACGTCCCGCGCGGCCGACAGGGTCGCCGATTTCGGGCCACCGAACGGGAACCAGTCCGACCACTGCCCGTTGCGCGTGGTCTGGTACCGCCCCCACACCTGGTCCGGCCCACCGGCGAAGACCTCCTGCCGCCCGTCGAAGCCGGACACGATCACCACGCGATCGCTCGGATCCGAACTCGCCTCGACCGCGTACTGCTGGCTGCCGTTGCCGAAGTCGAGACCGGCCAGCCAGACACCGCGCTGGCCCCAGCCCGCGTGGCTGATCCACCACCGGCCGTCCGCGTTGATCACCTCGGCGGCATGACTGAACACGTGCCCGGCGAGTTGGTCGACCGAGAAATGGAACGGGTCGGGGCTGCGGAACACGTCGGTGCCCACATACCCGCCGCGCGGCCCCACGAACAGGTACCACGCCCCGTCGACGTTCACCACGAACGGCGACTCGGTGTCGCCGCCACCGGATCCGGTCGTCGGGTCGGCGAACGCGACCGACCGGTCGGACCAGTGGACCAGATCGACGCTGGTGCGCACGGCCACCACGTGGTTCCCGCCGCTCGGCTCGCTGGTCGCGGTGTAGTACATGACCCACTGGTCGCCCACGCGCACCACGTACGGGTCGCGGGCGACCGCGCCGTCGCGGAACAGTGGCCCACCTGGATTTCGTGTCCACGTATACAGATCTGTGGACGTGGCCAGGTTGATCGCGTGCCTGGCCGGGTCTGCGCCGCCGCCCGCGTAGAACATGTAGTACGTCGACCCGTTCCTGATCACGTGCGGCGCCCACAGGTGGGTTTCGCCGTAGGCGGGGTCGACGGACAGCGCGGGCGCGCGTTTCGTCCATGGCCCGTTCAGGCTCGGCGCGGTGGCGTGGGCGAAAGTGTCCTCGTCGTCGGGCGCCGCGGGTTCCGTGTGCGTGATGCCGAACAGGTGCCAGGTGCCTTGGGCGTCCTGAACGAACGTGTGGTCGTTGATGTACCACGGACTTTGTTCGCTTGGGTCGTAGATCTGGACGAACGGCGTGGCCCCCACCTGCCCTGCCCCGGTCGCAGCCGCCGCGGGCAGTGCCGCCCCCAGGAGGGCGGCAACTGTCCACAGTGTACCTATCCGGCGCATGGCTAGGCGATCCCCGGGCCGGTGCCGTTCAGCCAGTCCCATTCCGACCAGGTGGCGAACCCGGTCTGCCACTTGTGATGCACGCCGACGTTGCTCGTCCCGAACACCTCGATGCGACCGTCGGCGTTGTTGCCCGCGCCGATCTCCGAGCCGCCGCCACCGAACGTCTCCCAGTCCGCGTACGCCGCGTTCGGGCGCGTCTGCCAGGCGTGGCTCGCGGTGCTGCTGTTGATGGCGAACACTTCGACCCGGCCGTCGACCGACCGCGAGGTGACCAGCTCGGAGTTGGCGGGCCCACCGGTGCCCGTCCAGTCGGACCACGAGGTCGGGCTGGTCTGCCACCGGTGGAACACACCGTTCGGCCCGGACGCGAACACCTCGATCCGGCCGTCCTGGTTGAAGCCGGCGGTCACATCATGCCCGCCGCCGCCGAAGTTCTCCCACGACGACCAACCACCGTTCACCGCCGTCTGCCACAGATGCTGGAACGTACTGTCCGACAAAGCAAAGACCTCAAGCCGACCATCCGGGGCGTTCTCCACCGCGAGCCGCGCGTTGGCCGGGCCGCCGAACGTCCCTTCCCAATTGCCCCAACCACCATTCACTGCCGTCTGCCACCGATGAAAAACACCACTCGAATTCGACGCGAGAACCTCGATACGACCATCCGCGTTGTTGCCCACCGCGACCCGATAGCCACCACCGCCGAAGTTCTCCCATCCCGACCAATTTCCACTCGGTGCCGTCTGCCACATATGATCAAACGTGCTGTCCGACAACGCGAACAACTCCAACCGCCCATCCGCGTTCGACGCGATCCCCAACTGCGCGTTACGCGGACCACCCTCCAGCCGCCACGCGGACCACTGCCCGTTCACCGCCGTCTGCCACGAGTGATACACACCATCGGCGCCAGCCGCGAACGTCTCCAACCGGCCATCCGCCGACCGACCCGACACCACCCGACCAGAAGCGTAGGGATACCTCGGGCCGCCGCTCGTGCCAGACCACAACGCGTTGGCGATGACCACGGCGTCGTCGGCCTCGATCGCGTACAGGTACCGGAGATCCGCCCTCGGGTTCTCCACGCGCCAGCACACCTCGCCGATCGCCATGTCGTTCCACGAAGGGACGTTCTGTTGCATGGTGTCGAGGAACCAGTTGGTCGCGCGCCCCGGGTCGAGGCACCCCTGCGTGTCCGAGGCGCACCAGAGCGACCTGCGCATCTGGTACAGGCCGAGCGAGTCGTAGTCGACTTCCTCGGTGTAGTTGTTGAGGCTGCTCTCGACGATGGCCGCCGCGATCGTGATCGCCGCGGCCTTCTGGTTGAACCCGCGTGCCTTCACCGCCTGGACCATGGCCCGCGCGCACGACACGTGATAGGCGTTCATGTAGCCGGCCATCTTGTTGTGCAGCTGCGGGTTGAGTTCGTCGGCCATGGTGCCGTCGGCGGCCGACGGGCCGGCCGGGTCGCATGGCGCGGTCGAGATCGCCAACCCCTGCACGGAACCGGCGACCCTGGGGTCGTGGCCCGGATTCGCGGACGGCTCGGCGTTGGCGACAGCCGGGGTCAGAATTCCTGCCGTGACGGCGAGAGCTGTGAGCGCGCGAAACAAACCATGTCTTGTCATCGTGTCACTTTCCGGTGGGAGAGTCAGCTCATTGCGGGCCCGGCGGAAGTGCCGACCCAGCCCCATTCCGACCAGGTCGCGAACCCGGTCTGCCACTTGTGGAAAACACCCACGTCGCTGGTCGCGAACACTTCGATGCGACCGTCGGCATTGTGGCCGGCGACGATTTCCGTGCCGCCACCGCCGAACGTCTCCCAGTCCGAGTAGGGCGCGTTCGGACCGGTCTGCCAGATGTGGCTCGCGGCGCTGCCGTTGATGGCGAACGCCTCGACCCGGCCGTCGACTGTGCGATCCGACGTCACCTCGGCATTCACCGGACCGTTCGTCCCCACCCAGTCGGACCACGAGGTCAGGCTGGTCTGCCACCTGTGGAACACGCCGGCCGAACCGGAAGCGAACACTTCCAGGCGCCCATCGGTGTTGTGGTTGACAGTCAGGTCATGCCCGCCGCCGCCGAAGTTCTCCCACGACGACCAACCACCGTTCACCGCCGTCTGCCACAGATGCTGGAACGTACTGTCCGACAACGCGAAGACCTCAAGCCGACCATCCGGAGCATTCTCCACCGCAAGCCGCGCGTTGGCCGGGCCGCCGAACGTCCCCTCCCAACTACCCCACCCACCACTCAACGCCGTCTGCCACCGATGAAACACACCACTCGAATTCGACGCCAACACCTCAATACGACCATCAGCGTTATTGCCCACCGCAACCCGATAGCCACCACCACCGAAATTCTCCCACCCTGACCACATTCCACTCGGCGCGGTCTGCCACATGTGGTCAAACGTGCTGTCCGACAACGCGAACAACTCCAACCGCCCGTCCGCGTTCGACGCGATCCCCAACTGAGCGTTACGCGGACCACCCTCAAACCGCCACGCGGACCACTCCCCGTTCACCGCAGTCTGCCACGAGTGATACACACCATCCGCACCAGCCGCGAACGTCTCCAACCGACCATCCGCCGACCGACCCGACACCACCCGGCCGGACGCGTACGGGTGTGGCTTGGGAGCCGCGGTCTCCTCGATGATCTTGTTGTAGCGCAACGCCTTGAAGTCGCCGTTGGGGTGGCCGTCGAGATTGGCGTCGTTGATGTTCGCGCGCAGGTGCCGAACCGGCGTGGAACCGAAGGAGTAGTAGGAGAATCCACCGTGGTCGTCCGCCCACTCGTGGAAGAGGAGGACGTGGTCGTAGAACGAGTTGAGAACATCCCCGGGCCGCAGTTCGTCCCGCGAGATCTCGTGCGAGTACCCGGGGAGGCCCTGCGTCGACGGGTTGGCGTCCAGATGCCACGCCATCGACACGTACCCGGAACAGTCACGACGGTAGCTGAAGTCACCACCAGGCCCAGGCGAGTACCCACCCTGGTTGTAGGGCCCCGGCTGGTTGTCCACCCAGTACTGGGCCCGCCAGATCACCTCACTCCTGGTGATCTGGCCACCCCGCACGGAATCGGCGACCGCGGGCGCGGTCAACCCACCCGCGATCACCACAAGTCCAACGACCAACGATCGGAAACGCATCGGAACGAACCTCCCAGGTCTGCGCAGGGGGGAGGGCAGGGTGCGGGTTATGCCTTGCGAAGACGGGCGATCATGCCGTCCAGGTCTCGCTTGACCATGTAGTCACGGACGATGTGGCCGCCGGGTTCCTCGTGCCACTCGTGCGGGATGCCGGCGTTGGCCAACAGGCCGCGGAACTCGCGTTGGCCGGCCAGGACGTGGGTCTCGTTGATCTGGTCGAACCAGTTGACCGGGTCCGGGCTGGTGCCGGCGACCAGGAAGATCCGCTTGTTCCGGTAGCTGTCCAGGCGTTGGACCGGGTTGTCGGCGGTGACTCTCGCTTCGTCCCATGGCACGCCGTACACGGTGCCGCCGGCGAGGTCCGCGACGGCGGAGGTCACGTTGGCCCAGTGGACCACCGCGCCGCTGTCGCGGCGGAGGCTGGCCGGGCCGGAGTGGGCACTCACCGAGGCGAAGTGGCCGTAGTACTTGGCGGCGTACTTCAGGGCGCCGAAGCCGCCCATCGAGAAGCCGGAGACCGCGCGGCCGTCGTATTCGGCGTAGGTGCGGAAGTTCGCGTCGACCCACGGCAGCAACTGGTTGATGTGGAAGCTTTCCCAGTTGCGGGGGCCGACGTTGGAGGTGACCGGGTTGCTGTACCAGCCCGCGTGGCCGCCGTCCGGCATCACGACGATGATCGGTTTGCCCGCGGTCCAGTCCCGGATGCCGAGCCGGTCGAAGAAGATGAAGTCCTGGTCGGTTCCGCCGCCGTGGAACAGGTACAGCACGGGATACCTGCGTCCGCCGGTGTGGTAGCCGTCGGGCAGCAGTACGTTGACACCCGGGTTCCAGCCGATCTCGGCGGTGGCGAACCGGTAGTACCACATGCGGGGGTCGTTCTCGTTCCGGTCGACGATACGCAGCCCGAAGCCGTCGCCGGCCGCGCTCGCCGACTGCGCCGTCGCGACCAGGCCGACGGCCATCAAAGCGGTGGCCTTCAACGCGGTCCTGCGGGTGTGCCCGTTCAACGTGACCTCCTAACCGAGTGATGACACAGTGCGTCAGATATTGCTGTAGGGACCGCTGAAAACAGCAGGTCACCGACCGGCCATAAACTGCCGGTCCCGCTTCGGTGGGTCGGGTTGCACTCTGAGTGCCGTGATGGTGGTGGCGAGCATTTCGTAGTGACCGACCAGGAAGCACAGCTCGATACAGGCCTCCTCGTCCAGGTGGGTACGCAGGAGCGCCCAGGTGGGGTCGTCGATGTCGTGGTCGGCGAGCAGTTGGTCGACCGCGGCGAGGATCGCGCGTTGCCTGGGTGTCCAGCCGTCGGCGGAGTCCGTCTCGATCCGGGCGATGTCGTCGTCGGTGAGGCCGGCTCGTTTGCCCAGCCGGATGTGGTGGCGTTGTTCGTAGCCGCATCGACGCGCGTGGGCGACCCGCAGGATCACCAACTCGGTGTCCTGGCGCGGAAGTTTCCCGCCGGGCATCAGCTTCCGGGCGAACTGGAGCCAGCCGCGGAACAACGGGCGGTTGCGGCCGAGGGTCAGAAACAGTGTCAGCGGGCCGCTTCGGGCCTGCCGGCCGCCGACGACCGCGATCACCCAGGCCACCGGACCGACCTGACGGAACGTGCCCGGCGCGATCCGCGCCTTCACGACGCGGCCACCCGGGCGGCGACCACGTCCGCCGCCCGGTTCGCCATCCGCATGATCAGTGCGTACAGCGGCGGGACATAGCGCTGGACCGCGTGGATCAGGCGGATGTCGTTGGACGTGTAGACCAGATACCGCCTGGCGAGCATGCCGGAGACGATCGCCTTGGCCGCGTGGTCCGCGGAGACGGCATGCCGACGGAACCGGGCCCGCAGCGCGTGCAGGGCTTCGCTGTCCTGGTCGACTCCGGCGACCGTCACGCTGTCGGCCAGCGGTGTGTCGACCCCGCCCGGACACACCAAAGTGACCGCGATCCGGTGCCGCGCCAGGTCGAACCGGAGCACTTCGGAAACCCCACGCAGCCCGAACTTGCTCGCGCTGTACGCCGCGTGCCACGGAAGCCCGATCAGTCCGGCCGCCGACGACACGTTGACCAGGTGCCCACCCCGGCCCGCGTCGACCATCCTGGGCACGAACGACTCGATCACGTGGATCGGCCCCATCAGGTTGACGTCGACGACCCGTTGCCACTGGTCGTGGCTCAGCGCGGAAACCGTGCCCCAGGTGGCGATGCCGGCGGCGTTGATGACGGCGTCCAGCGCGTCGGTGCTCTGATGCACGTGGTCGGCGAACGTGACGACGGCTGCGTAGTCCGAAACGTCCACGGCTTCCGCGAGGACGACGCAGCCGCCCTTGGCGCGGATCTCCGACGCCTCCGCGTCGAGCGCGTCCTGGCGGATGTCGGTGAGGTACAGCCGAGCGCCGCCGGCCGCGAGCCGGCGTGCGGTCGCCCGGCCGATCCCGCTGGCCGCGCCCGTGACGAGCACCCGCATGCCTGCCAGGCCATTCTGAACGGCGTTCATATTGAGATGATGAGCGTCCGGTCACCTGCCGTCAAGGCCGATGACCGTTCGACCGAGCAAGAGGATCCGATCCGGGTCGAATCCCCTTGCCGCTGCATGAAACGGGTCAGTCCAGGCAGAACTCGTTGCCCTCGGGGTCGGTCATCACGATCAGGCCGGCGTCCATCGGGGGCGCGGGCTCACCGCGACGGACCCGCTTGGCGCCCAGTGCGACGAGCCGGTCGCACTCGGCCTCCAGCGCCGCCATCCGCTCGTCTCCCTTCAGTCCGGGAGCCGCGCGGATGTCGAGGTGGACGCGGTTCTTGGCGACCTTGTCCTCCGGTACCTGCTGGAAGAACACCCGTGGGCCGTGGCCGTCCGGGTCCTCAATGGCGGACCTCGTGTTCCACTGATCCGCCGGCACGCCGATCCGCGCGAGGAACTCGTCCCACGCGGCCAGCGGGTCGGCGCCCTCGGGCAGGTCGACTCCGGGCGGGCTGGGGTGGACGTAACCCAGTACCTCGCGCCAGAAGGACGACAGCGCCTTCGGGTCATGGGCGTCGAAGGTGACCTGGATCTCGCGGCTCATCGGGTTGCTCCGTTCGTAGCGGCCTTCGTGTGCAGGTAGAGGTCGCGCAGCAGGCAGACCTCGGACAGATGATGGATCAGCTCGCGGTGGATGTGCAGCACCAAGCCGGCCATGGGCAGTTCGGGGTACGGCTCCTTCTCGCCGATCGGGATCCGCAGCCCCGCTTGGCCGAGGCCGCGTACCCCGGCCAGCCAGATGTCGAGCTGGGTGTCGAACTGATCGAGCGCGGCGGCCGCGCTGTCGGCGTACTCCCAGGTCTCATACGACGCGGCCGGTGCACCGAAATGCGCGGCGTTGCGGGCGGCGAGCACGCCGACGATGACGTGACCAAGCCGCCAGGCGATCGTGGTGAAGGCCGCGGGGACCGGCGCGGGGATGGCGTACTCGATCGTGAAGTCTCCACCACCTGCCTGCACGGGCGCTGTCGAGCTGCCGCGGGGCCGCACGCTCCAGGCGTCCGGCACCGGCGACCAGAAGTACTCCTCGTCGGTGAGGCCGTCCAGCCGGGCTCGGAGCTGCAGGCTCCAGTGATCCTCCCACTGCTCGCGCAGCGTCCGGTTCCAGTCGAGGTCGTCCAAGTCCATGGCGCCACCCTGACACCCCAAGCGGACAGGATCGGTCCGCTATCTCTGGCAAGGTGGACGACATGGAGGTGGCTGGCAGTGCCGAGCGAGGTACGACGGAGCGGGTGCTCGCCCTGCTCGGACTCCTGGAGCAGCGCCAGGTGTGGACCGGCCCCGAGCTCGCCGACCGGCTCAGGGTCACGCCGCGCACGATCCGGCGTGACGTCGAGCGGCTGCGCACGCTCGGCTACCCGGTCCATGCCAGCCAAGGGACCGGCGGCGGCTACCAGCTCGGCGCGGGGCAGGACCTGCCGCCCCTGCTGCTGGACGACGAGGAGGCGATCGCCACCGCGGTCTCGCTGCTCGCCGGCGCGGGTGGCGCGGTCGCCGGTGCCGGCGACGCCGCCCTGCGAGCGTTGACCAAGCTCGACCGGGTGCTGCCCACCCGGCTGCGGCCCGAAGTGCGCGCGCTGTCCGGATCGGTGGCGTCCTTCAGCGGAGGCCGCACGCCGGTCAACCCGGAGGCACTCATGACGCTGGCCAGAGCCTGCCGCGATGAGGTCGAGGCCGGCTTCGACTACCCGTCCAGCAGCCAGTTGCGACAGCGGCGAGTCGAGCCCTACCGTCTCGTCGCCTCCGACCGGCGCTGGTACCTGCTCGCCTACGACCTCGATCGCGACGACTGGCGCAACTTCCGCGTCGACCGGATGACCGCTGTGTCCGCACGAACCTGGCGCTTCCGCCCACGCGCGGCGCCGGACGCGGCGACGTACGTGCAGGAGAGTGTGGCCAGCCGGGTCTACCCGCACCAGGCGCGCTTCCTCGTGCACGCGTCGGCCGACACGGTCCGCGCGCAGATTTCGGCGTCGGCGGTCGTCGTACGCGAGCGAGGACGCGAACTCTGCGAGATACTCAGCGGCGCCGCCAACCTCGATGCCGTGCTCGTGCGCGTCCTCCTGCTGGGGCACGACTTCGAAGTACTCGACCCGCCCGAACTCGGGGACCGCTGCCGCGAACTGGCGCAGCGACTGCTGTCAGCCAGCCCAGGTAGGTCAGTGCCCTGATCCGTCCTGGGGCGGAACTGCCAACGGCTCCAGCAGAACCGCGCGGAATCCGGCGACGAGCACCTCCGCGGCCTGCTCGATCAGCTTCCGTTGGCTGCCCTGGTAGAGAAACGCCCGCGCCCCGTGGAAGTGTTCGGCGAGGCCGATCACGGTGATCCAGACGAGCTGGACCGCGGCCAGCCGCTTCTCCTCGGACATGACAGCGAACGCGGGCTCCAGCCGGGCCATGGCCGCGGCCGCCGTGCCATGCACTCGCAGTGCGGACTTCATCAACTCGGCGACGACCTCGTCGGAGATCCCGGCCGCCAGCCCGTCGACCGCCCAGAGGTCCAGTTCCCGCCCGAAGACCCGGTGCACCTCGAAGTACGTTTCGGCGATCGCGACGAGCGCGTCCTCAATGGACGTCACCGCGGCGCACGCGATCTCGAACTCCTCGGCGAGCTGACCGAGCCGCTGCGCGTACAAGGTCGCGTAGAGCTCCTCTTTCGACGCGAAGTACGTGTACAGCGTGCCGAGGCTGACCTGGGCGCCCTCGGCGACCGCGCGCATGCTCAACGCCTGGTAGCCGTTGGCCTCCAGCAACGCCAAGGCGGACTCGCGGATATCGCGTTCCCGCGCGATCCGGTCGCCCCACTTGGTCCTGCGCTCGCGAGCTTCCATGGCGTGAGGCTAAATGGTTGTGCGGATGCCCGCGCACAGCAGCCGCACGCTCTTGGCGAACTTGTCGTCCTGATCGCCGCCCGGGGCTTCGGCGAAGGTCAGCGGGAACCGGCCGGCGAGGTCGGTCAGATCGTCGGGCCGCACGTCATACGGGACCGGCTCGGTCTGTTCCTGCAGCACGAACCCGGTGACGTGGCTGAGCAGCGTGTCCGCGGCCACGACGCGATCCTCGACGGGCACACCGGCCTCGTCCAACGTGCTCAGCATCCGCTCCATCAAGCCCAGCGCGCCGGCGCTGAGCGTCTGCGGGCTGCCGGCGAGCAGGACCGCGCCGCCGGGGTGGCTCGCGATGGTGCTGCGCAGTGCGTCCGCCTGGGCATGAATCTTGTCCTGCCAGGTCGCCTCCACAGGCAGCGCGGCCAATGCCTCAGCGCCCGCGTCGTACGCCTGTTGGGCGACCCGGTCGGCCATCAGGCGCAACAGGGCGTTCTTGTCGCGCACGTGGTAGTAGAGGCTGCCAGCGTGCACGTCGAGGCGGTCGGCCACCTGGCGCATGGACAACCCGTGGTAGCCGACCTCCCCGAAGACGGCCATGCTCGCGTCGACGATCCGGTCCCGAGTGAGCTTCACCACGCCATCCTATCGCATTTTTGAACATCGTTTGAATCCAGGCTACAGTCGCCCCCAACGGATTCAAACACTGTTTAAAACGAGGTTCGGAATGGCTGCGATCGTGTACAACCTGACCACGGCCCTGCTGATGGTCGTGATGGTCAACAGTGGCCTCGCGCTCGTCGGCCGGGACACCATCACCCGGCGCCCGATCCCGTGGGTCGCGATCGCGCTGACCGGCCTCGTCGTGATCGGGGTGGTGCTCCAGCTGACCTGGTCCGGGGCGATGGCCGCGCTGGACAACGACCCCGCGAAGACCGGCTGGTGGCGAGTGGTCACCTCGGTGTTCATGCAGAACGGCGGGATCGTCGGCAGCGCGTGGAACATCGCCACCATCGCGATCGTCGCCGCCCTCGCCGAGTGGTTCTGGGGCGGCAGCATCACCCTCGCCCTGTTCCTGGCCGGAATCCTGCTGCCCCACCACATCGACTCCCTGTTGGGGATCGCGAGCGTCTCGTCCGAGCCGCGGAACTTCGCGGGCAGCTCAGGCGTGACGTACTTCCTCGCCGCGACGCTCGCCGTGCCGCTGCTGGTGCGCACGCGGGTCACGAAGGAGCGACTGATCGCGGCCGGGGTCGTGGTACTGGGTCTGGTGATGTGGTTCGCGCAGGACAACGCGCATGGGCTGATGGCGGTCTATGGTTTCGTGCTCGGCGCCGTCGTGTGGGCGGTGCGGCAAGCTAGTCGTCGATCCGCACAGACCACACGCTCCGACCAAAAGTAGCGGCGTACAGCGTGCGTCCGTCGCCCGTGATCTTGATGTCCAGAACGGACGTGTTCGGCAGCCCCCGGCCGACCCGCCGCCAGGAGCTCCGGCCGTCGCGGTTGACGAACACGCCGAGGTCAGTGGCTGCGTAGAGCCGTCGCCTTGGCTGGTCGTAGGTGAGCATCTCGACCGGACCGTTCGGCAACCGGCCGCTGATGTTGTCCCACGACCGCCCGCCGTTCTCCGTCTCCCAGATGTTCGCGGCGAGATCGCCCTCGCGGTAGCCGGAGAACGCCACGAACACGTGCCGCGCGTCGGTGGGGTCGACCACGATCGCATTGACCCACCGCGTCGGCAATCCCTTGCCGGTGAACTCCGTCCAGTGCGCGCCCAGGTCGTTGGTCCTCCACAGCCGGCCGGTGTCCGTGCCGAGGTAGATCGTGTTCGGGTCGGTCTTCGCCGGCGCGATCCACGTGATGGTCGCGTACTCGTTGGCGTAGAACGGTCCCTTGTCGTCCTCCTTCGGCGGCACCGGACCGGTCAGGAAGTCGCCGGGCGGACTGATCTGGGTGAAGTTGTTGCCGAAGTCGGTGGAGCGGTCCAGCACGTTCCCGCCGAAGTACACGACGGCCGGGTTGGTGGGATCCAGCACGATCGGCGCGTCCGTGGTGGTCCGGGTGGAGTGCCGGGCGCCGAGGTTGATCGTCATGGACGTGCCGTCCATGTCCTGGTGTCGCCGGCACGAACCGACCTGGGAGCACTCGTAGTACGTGTTGTGGTTGGTGGGATCGATCAGCACCTCGTGGCCGTCTCCGCCGCCATAGGCGTTCCACTGGGTGAGGTCGCCCGGCGGCGTGGTGGCCGTCCAGGTCCGGACGCTGCCGTTGTCCTGCAGGCCGGTGGCCAGCCGGGTGGGATCGTCCCGCGCCACCGCGAGGTGGTACGACTGGTTGAACGGCTCATAAGTGGCGTGCACCCAACTGGTCGACGTGCCGTTCGTGTCCGAATGGTAGACACCGCCGTCGTTGCCGAGGTAGATCCGGCCGGGCTGGTTCGGGTCCCACTGCATCGCGTGCTGGTCGGCGTGCACACCGGCCGACACGTGCCAGGTCACGCCACCGTCGGTGGATTCGCGGAGGTTCACGTCCGCGTCGTACAAGTGGTTCTCGTCCTTCGGGTCGACCCACAACCGGCCGAACCACCAGGCGTAGCCGCTGCTGCCGCCGGCGTGCCCACTCGGCGTGAACGTGGTCCCGCCGTCGTTGGACACATAGAAACCCTTGTCCGGGCCGTACTGCGTGGCGGACACGACGTAGACGCGGTTCGGGTCGTTCGGCGCGACGACGACGCCTATTCGGCCGAGGCTGGCGTCGCTGCGCAATCCGGTGCCGGCCTGGTCGGTCGGCGCCGTGCCGATCACGTTCTCCAGCCGTGTCCACGTCTCGCCCGCGTTGTCCGAACGGAACAGTCCGGAGCCGACACCGCCGTAGACGCGGGCGCCGTTGTTGCGCTGATGGTCCCACAGCACGGCGTAGATCCGGTTGTGGTTGGTGGGGTCCATCGCCAGGTCGACGCCACCGGTCGTGTTGTTCGGCGTCGGCAGCACAAGCCGCCAGTCGCGGCCGTTGTCGGCCAGCCGGTAGATGCCGCGCTGCCGGGCCGTTCCGGACAGGTTGCCGGTCGCGGCCACGTACACCCGCCTGGAGTCGACCGGGTCGGTCAGGATCGCGCCGATGGATCCGCTGCGGGTCAGGCCCCAGTTGTCCCAGGAACGGCCGCCGTCGGTCGACCGGTACACACCGTTTCCGAAGTACGTCAGCCCGCCGCCGGACGGGTTGGCCTCACCCGTGCCCGCCCACAACGTGCCGTCCCGGCCCATCGCCAGGGAACCGAGCGTCTGTGTCTGTCCGGACGGCCACGCGGGTTGGAACGTGGCGGCGGCGTCCGTGCTGCGCCACACGCCACCACCGGACGCCGCGACGTAGATCGTGTTGGGGCGCCTGGGATCGACTACGAGCCCGGTCACCCGCCCGCCGATGTTGGACGGCCCGACCAGGCGCCAGGTGTTGCCGTTCTCGCCGAACGTCGCGGCCTGCGCGACGGCCTGCTCGACCTGGTCGTCGGTGACGTCCTGGAACGACGTGAACCGGTCGTTGAGGAAGTCGACCGGCGCCTGCGGACCGCCGTCGTCCTCGTCCTCCTCGACCTGACCGCTGTCGGCGTCGTGATCCGCTTCCTCCGGCCCGATCACCTGCGCCGTCGCCGACGTCAACATGCCGCCGGCGAACACCACAACAGCGACAATTCCCACCACACGGACAAAACGAGACCGTAACCGACGCGGACCGACCATAGCGCACCTCGCCAGGGAACCCCTTGACCAGCACGCTAGCCCGCGACAATCCCGCTGTCACCAGACGATCGACGGAAATCGGCAGCTGCCGCGGACGCCGGCTGCCGAGGCAACCGACGTCCACAGTGGACAATACTAGTGTGCCGCCACCGGTACGCCGGACAGCGACCAGATCGCGTCGGCCACGGCGTCGACCATCCGGTCCAGCGCGGTCACGTTGACGTTGGTCGACGTGTCACACGAGCGGTGGTAGCAGCGGTCGAACGCCACACCGCTTGTGCCGCCCCACTTCTGCGCCTGGGCCGCGGTCTTGATCACCTCGGCACCGGTGAACAGGCCACCGGTGGGGATGCCGGCCCGCGCGAACGCGGCGTGGTCCGAACGCCCGCCGACCGAGATCAGCTCGGTGGGCACGCCGAGGGCGGTGAAGTGCGCTTCCAGGGCGTGCTGCAGGGTGGTGGACCCGGTCGGCTGACCCGCGCTGTCATAGACGAAGTAGCCCGGGTTGGGCGAGCCGAGCATGTCGAAGTTCAGGTATCCCTTGATCTTCGCCCGCTCGGTGCGCGCCAGGTTGTTGACGTAGAACGTGGAGCCGACCAGCCCCAGTTCCTCAGCGCCCCACCAGCCGAACCGCAGGTGCCGCTGCGGGTGGACGTTCATCCGGGACACGGTGAGCGCGATCTCCAGCAGCGCGGCGGATCCGGAGCCGTTGTCGTTGATGCCGGGCCCGGCGTTGACGCTGTCCAGGTGGCTGCCGGACATCAGGATGTTGTTGCCGTCGCCGCCCGGCCAGTCCGCGATCAGGTCCCAGCCGGTCGCGCCGTTGGAGGTGAACTGCACCAGCCTCGTGGTGTAGCCGGCGGCGTTGAGCTGGCCCTGGACGAAGTCGATGGACGCACGGAAGCCCGGCCGGCCGTGTGCCCGGTTGCCGCCGTTCTGGTTGGCGATGGTCTGCAGGCGGGCCTGGTGTGCCTGGACGTTGGCGACCGAGATGTCCGGCGCGGCCAGCACCGGCGCCGCGCTCGCCGGGGTGACCGTGATCAGGCCGGCCAGCAGGGAGCCAACGGCCAGGGTGGTGAAGGTGCGGGTTCTTCCCATGGTTGCTGCCTCCAGCAGGGAATAGGGACAACCACCCCGACCATCCCGAACAGGGCACCCGACGCGTAGGGCCGTTGGTGGCCTGTTCTTCCCAATTGCCGCTGGCCATTGGTCTGGTTGACTGACCTGGAATTGGCCCTTCGCCCCGACCAATTCGACACCTAGGGTCACTGCCGTGACAACCGTTGACATGTGGTTCGACCCGGTGTGCCCGTGGGCGTGGATCGGTTCCCGCTGGCTGCTGGAGGTGGAACGGGTACGTGCGGTACACACCCGCTTCCACGTGTTCAGCCTCGCCATCCACAACGACGGCCGGGACGTCGACGACTGGTACCGGACCTGGCTGGACCAGCGCTGGGGCCCGGCCAGGGTGATGCTGGCCGCCGAACGCGCACACGGCAACGACGTGCTGCGCGACCTCTACACCGCGATCGGCACCCGCATCCACCACGCCAAGGCGCCCATCGACCGGGAGCTGTCGGTGGCCGCGCTCGCTGAGGTTGGCCTGCCCACCGAGCTGGCGGACGCGGCGGACAGCACTGAACTGGACGCGGACCTGCTCGCCGGCAACCGCGCCGCCCTGGACCCGATCGCCGAGGACCTCGGCGTCCCGGCGATCCACCTGCCCGGCCAGGACGGCACCGTCAACGCGTTCTTCGGCCCGGTCGTCAGCCCGGTGCCGCGTGGTGAGGCCGCCGGGAAGCTGTGGGACGGCATCCTGCTCCTGTCGGAGACCGACGGGTTCTTCGAATTCAAACGAGGCCGAACCCGCCGCCCGATCACCACCTGATCAACCGATGCCGGCCTGGTCACTCGGTCGTCTTCGCCGCCGCGGTCTCGCCGGCGCGGCGGCTGGCCGGGAGCACCTTGCCGAGGTTGATGAAGAAGAAGATCAGGCCCAGGGTCAGCGCGATGTGGCCAAGACCGGAGATGCCGCTGAGCGCGGAGTCCGCTCCGGAGCTGAGCTTGGTGCCCACGACCGTCAGGGAGCCACGGAGCGTCATCATCACGACGGTCAGCGCGAGGCCCGCGTTGTAGACCCAGAAGAACCAGGAGAACAGCTTGCCGGCGGTGAGCGTGAACACCTTCTCCAGGACCAGGACGATCAGGAAGAACAGCATGCCGAGCGCGAGCAGGTGGGTGTGCACGACCCCCAGCTGGCTGTCGCCGGTGAAGTCGTTCAGTTTGGTCAGCTCACGGTAGTAAAGGCCGCCGACCAGGCCGAGAATCATGTAGATGTGCGCTGCGTAGTAGATCTTTTTCACTGTGTTTCCGTGGTGTGGTGGGAGTGGTCCGGGTTCTAGCACCGCTAGGAACGATGTCGACGCTACCAGAGCGTTGACAAATATTCTAGCAGTGCTAGATCACACTCTCGCCCTCATCATGCCTGGTCAGTGCCTCGGCTGTGAGCATTATGACCATCCACGAAGCGGGCTCGCCCCCAGGGTGATGGCGGGCGCCGTGCTGGAATGAGCCCTGTCGACACGGGAGGGTGAGCGTGAGCGCACTGCGGATCGGTGTCCTGGCCTATCCAGGCTGTTTCGCGTCCGAGGTGTTCGGCATCCCCGACCTGGTGACGATGGCCACCCACATCGCTGGCCCGGATCGCGCCGGATACCAGGTGACGGTCGTCTCACCTCGTCGGCGGGTCACCGCGTCGGGCGGTGTGCCGTTGGCCGTGACAGCGCTGCGCGAGCTTGACGTCCTGGTCGTGCCCGGCTTCGAACTCGTGCCTGGCCTCGATGTGGACGCGACCCTCGCCCGCCTCGCCCCCGAAGTCGCCGCGATCCGCGCCCACGCGGCCACCGGCAACGCCGTCGTCTCGATCTGCGTCGGCGCGTTCCTCCTCGCCCAGGCCGGACTTCTGCACCAACGCCGCGCCACGACCGCCTGGCTGTTCGCGGACGAACTGGCCCGACGCTGCCCCGACACCGAAGTCCACCCCGAACAACTGGTCGTCACGGACAAAGGTGTGACAACCACCGCGGCCTTCAGCGCCATGTACGACTTCGCCCTCGACCTGATCCGCAGGCACAGCGGCCCCCGCGTGGCACGCACGACCGCACGGATCGCGCTCGTCGACGACGCACGATCGTCCCAGACCCCGTACGTCGACGCGCAACTACTTCCACCGCCGGGCAACGAATTCTCCCACAGGGTGATGCGCCAACTCGACCAGAACCTCGCCGCCCGATACAACCTCGCGGCCCTGGCCGACACCTTCAACGTCAGCACCCGCACACTGCTACGACGGTTCGCGGACGAAACCAACCAGAGCCCCCTCGACTACCTGCAGTCCGCACGCATCCGCCGGGCACGCCACCTCCTGGAGACGACAGACCGAACCGTCGCCAGCATCACCACCGCGGTCGGCTACCGAGACGCCAGCGCCTTCGCCGCCCTCTTCGCCAAACACACCGGCCAACGTCCACGGGACTACCGCACGGCCTTCCGGCGCACCACCACCTGACGGCAGACCCGGGATGGTTTCCCGGACTAAGTAGGAGCTGGCCCCCTGTTGCGGGCGGTGACCCGGCGGAAAAGTGTCGGCGACTCCGTTTTCGGACATCTGGTCGACAGTCGACAGGGGAGATTCCTTGCGCAGCTTCATTCGCGCGGCCGCTCGGCCCGCGCGTAACGTTCTACTGGCCGGTCTGGTCGGGTTCGCCGTTGTCGGTGCGTCCGGCGTCGCGGTCGCCGCCAAGCCCGGCGATCACGCACCGCTCAAGCACGGACACAAACCCGCCAAGGCCGCCAAGCGCGCGGCCGCGGACACCAACCCGGATGTGCCCACTGTGGACCGCGACTTCGGGTGTCTGATCCCGGAGGCGCCCGGCTCCGGTCCCGGCATCGGCGACGCCAGGGTGACGGTCACCGACAGGCACGATCCGCAGCCACCGGCCTCTCCTGCCGCCCAGCAGGCGGCGGACGCGAACACGTTCACCTACAAGGTGACTCTGCTGAAGAACGCGGGCGGCGAGGACTACAAGGAGTTCAAGACCTCGAATGTGACGGTCGCGGCCGGGCAGGCCGGCGATCCGGTGGAGTTCAAGGACATCCCCGGCGGCACGTACAAGGCGCAGGTCCAGTTGGTCAAGGACGGCAAGCCCGTCGACGGGATCGTGACGGAGAAGTCCGAACTGGACCGCTGCGGTGAGATCCAGGGCCCGGTCACCGGGCCGTTGCAGGTGTTCCAGCGGTGCGACGCGAGCAAGGGCGGCCTGCTCACCATCAGGGCGTTCGCGCGGACGGCGGAGAAGCAGGACTACACCATCACGGTCACTGGCGAGGCTGACCGGACCGAGACCCAGCTCAGCACCGGGCAGGGCGAGCAGAACTACGGGATCCCCTACGACGAGGTCCCGTTCGCGGACGGCACCTACACCGTGCGGGTCTTCGTCAAGGGGGACACCAAGATCGACCAATCCCAAACCGTCACAGTGGCGTGCAAGGCTTCGCACCAGCCGACCGACACCCCGACCACACCCGCGGTCTCGCCGGCCGCGAACGTGTCGGACACGCACGGGCTCGCCAACACGGGCGCGTCGGTGCTCTGGCCGACCGTGATCGGCGTCGCCGTGCTGGCGCTGGGCGGCGTGCTGTTCGTGTTCGGCCGGCGTCGCGGGGCGGCCAAGTAGACCGGTGAACGACTGATGGCCCGGCCGGCGACCCCGGCCGGGCCGTCACGACCTCCACGAGCTGAGTGTCGCCAGCCGTCCTTGTCGGGACTTGGGGCTGTCGAGCCCACCGCTGCGGACGTCACCGAGGTGGTCACGGACGAACGTCTCGGTCTCGGTCACGGCCGCGCGCAGGGCGTCCAGGTCCTCGGGCGGTTCGAACGCCCACCACACAACCTTTTCAGTGTCCGGATCGTACTGCCAGAGCCCGACGATCCGTCCTCTGTCGACGATCGGGTGGTCCGCGAGGTACGTCGCACCGGTCACTGGTTCACCGCCGGGCAGGACCACTTCGCCGTCGATCAACGCCTGGTGGTCGCGGCGCAGCAGCACCACCGCGTCGAAGTTGGCCAGCAGTCGGTACGTGGGCGTCGTGGGCGACTGGAAATCGCGGTACTCGTCCACCAGGTCCGCCGGCAGCAGCCCGTCACCGACGTCCACCAGTTCGAGCCCGGCGACCGCGGCTTTGGCCGCCGCCGCGGACAGTCCGCTGAACCACCGGAAGTGCGCCACGCTGGCCGGGCCGGTCCACTGGAAGTACAGCCTGGCCAGCTCGGCCCTGGCCGCTTCGTCGGTCAGGCCGGTGTCCGGCGCGTCCCACCGAACGTAGCCGTACTGCTGCTGGTCGAGTCGACCGTTGCGCGGCACTCGACGCAGTTGACCCTTGCCCTGCAAGAATCCCAGCACAGCCGGCAGTGTGGTGGTCGCGCCACGGCGGCGGCCCTCGTCGCCCAGGTTGCGGACTTTGTCGCCCAGAACGGTCTTCAGCTGCGCGGGATCGATCGGCTCGTCGCCGACCACCTCAAGCACCGCGGTGCACAGCGAATCCACCTCGGCACGGGTGACGCCCAGCTTGCCCAGCGTCTGGATCTCGGCCTCGTTTCGGCCGACCTGGAGGGCCAGTGCGAAATGCGCGCGTGGCACGACGTAGGTGCATCCGCGGGCCGCCGGCAGTTCGTACAGCTCCAGGTCGGCCATGGCCGCGTCGACCTCGCTGCGGGTGCTGCCGGCACGTGCCCAGAGACTGAGGTACGGGTTGGCGCCACCGACCGAACGCGCCCACCCCGCGCCGGCGAGGACGTCCGCCGGCCCGCACTTCGCCATCGTGCCGTCAAGCCCCTGCCGGTGGGCCCACCACGCGCGGATGTCACTCATGGCGGCAGTATGGTCCAACTTGGATATATCCACAACCGATATATCTCAGGACCGACGTCGACGTGGCCTCCGACCTGCGAAGACCAGCAGCCCACCGAGCACCAGCAACCCGCCGGCGAGCAGCGACTGCGTGATCAGCGGGTAACCCGTGCCGGCCAGCGACGGCGGCCGGACCGGCAACGGCGGCGGCGGATTGTCCGGAGGCACCGACGTGTCCGTACCGCAGTCGGGATCGGTCGACCCAGGCGGGCAATCCCCACCCGGGGTATCGGACGTGACCACGTTGCGGAGCCTGCGATCACCGGTCGGCGGCGACTTGACGGTCACGCTGTAGTTGACTACGGCCGACACCCCAGGACCGAGGTCGCCCTTCCAGGTGAGCTTGGGCTCGGCGTACGTCACCGTGCCCACTGTGGCCTTCGCGTCACCGCTGTACGTGGCGTCGTCGAGCACGCCACTCAGGTCGTCGGTGAAGGTGGCACCGTCCAGTGTGGTCTGACCGGTGTTCCTGACCGTCACCGTGTACTTCACGACATCACCCGGGTTGGCCGACGTCTTGTCGACGGTCTTCTTGATCTCCAACCCCGACACCGGAGTCGTCGTCGAACAATCCGGATCCGTCGACCCAGGCGGACAATCCCCACCCGGCGTCTCCGACGACACCGCATTCACCAGCTTGTGATCACCTGAGTTCGGCTTCTTCACCTTCACGCTGTAGGTGACCGTCACCGTCCCGCCGACAGCGACATCCCCGGTCCACGTCAGCTTCGGTGCGGCATAGGTGATCGAACCAGCCGTTGCGGCACCGTCGTTCTGATAGTCCGCGTCATCCAACACCTGTGTCAGATCATCCGTGAACGTCGCACCGGAGTATGGAGTCTGACCCGTGTTCTTCACCGTCACCGTGTACTTCACGACATCGCCCGGATTGGCGGACGCCTTGTCGACGGTCTTCTTGATCTCCAACCCTGACACCGGGGTCGTCGTCGAACAATCAGGATCTGTTGAACCTGGCGGACAATCGCCACCCGGCGTCTCCGACGACACCGCGTTCTTGAGGCGGTTGTCGCCAGGGTTGGGGTTCTTCACCTTCACGCTGTACGTGACCGTGACCGTCTGGCCGATCGCGAGGTCGCCCGTCCAGGTCAGCTTCGGCGGCGTGTACATGACCGAACCAGCCGTCGCCGCCGCGTCATTCTGATAGTCCGCATCATCCAACACCTGCGTCAGATCATCCGTGAACGTCGCACCAGAGTACGGAGTCTGACCCGTATTCTTCACCGTCACCGTGTACTTCACCACGTCACCAGGATTCACCGAAGACTTGTCGACAGTCTTCTTGATCTCCAGCCCGGACACCGGAGTGGTCGTCGAACAATCAGGATCCGTTGAACCCGGCGGACAATCGCCGCCCGGCGTCTCCGACGACACCGCATTCACCAGCTTGTGATCACCAGGGTTGGGGTTCTTCACCTTCACGCTGTAGGTGACTGTCACCATCCCGCCGACAGCCACATCCCCAGACCACGTCAGCTTCGGCGCCGCATACGTGATCACACCCGCCGTCGCCGCACCATCATTCTGATAGTCCGCATCATCCAGGACCCGGGTCAGATCATCGGTGAACGTCGCACCAGAGTACGGAGTCTGACCGGTGTTCCGCACGGTCACCGTGTACTTCACGACATCGCCTGGGTTCACCGAAGACTTGTCGACGGTCTTCTTGATCTCCAACCCCGAAACCGGCGTTGTCGTCGTACAAGCCGGGTCCTTCGACCCCGGCGGACAGTTCCCACCCGGCGTATCCGAAGACACCACGTTGACCAGCTTGTTGTCACCTGGGTTCGGCTTCTTCACCCTCACGCTGTACGTAACCGTCACCGTTCCGCCGACCGCGACATCCCCGGTCCAGGTCAGCTTCGGCGCCGCATACGTGACCACACCTGCGGTCGCAGCACCGTCGTTCTGATAGTCGGCATCATCCAACACCTGCGTCAGATCATCCGTGAACGTCGCACCGGAATACGGCGTCTGACCGGTGTTCTTCACGGTTACCGTGTACTTCACGACATCGCCTGGATTGGCGGAGGACTTGTCGACGGTCTTCTTGATTTCCAAACCAGACACCGGAGTGGTCGTCGAACAATCAGGATCTGTTGAACCCGGCGGACAATCGCCACCCGGCGTCTCCGACGACACCGCGTTCTTGAGCCGGTTGTCGCCAGGGTTGGGGTTCTTCACCTTCACGCTGTATGTAACCGCCACCGTCCCGCCGACAGCAACATCCCCAGACCACGACAGTTTCGGCGCAACATACGTGACCACACCCGCCGTCGCCGCAACGTCGTTCTGATAGTCGGCATCGTCCAGAACCTGCGTCAAATCATCCGTGAACGTCGCACCAGAGTATGGAGTCTGGCCCGTGTTCTTGACTGTCACCGTGTACTTCACGACATCGCCCGGATTGGCCGAGGACTTGTCAACGACCTTCTTGATCTCCAGGCCGGACACCAGCGTGGTCGTCGAACAATCAGGATCCGTTGAACCCGGCGGACAATCCCCGCCCGGAGTCTTCGAGGAAACGGCGTTGATCAGCTTGTGATCGCCAGGGTTCGGGTTCTTCACCTTCACGCTGTACGTAACCGTCACCGTCCCGCCCACAGCGACATCACCAGACCACGTCAACTTCGGCGCCGCATACGTGACCGCGCCTGCCGTCGCCACACCGTCGTTCTGATAGTCCGCATCATCCAACACCTGCGTCAAATCATCCGTGAACGTCGCACCAGAGTACGGAGTCTGACCGGTGTTCCGCACGGTCACCGTGTACTTCACCACGTCACCGGGATTCACCGACGTCTTGTCGACCGTCTTCTTGATCTCCATCCCGGACACCGGCGTTGTGGTCGTACAAGCCGGGTCCTTCGACCCCGGCGGACAGTTCCCACCCGGCGTCTCCGAAGACACCGCATTCACCAGCTTGTTGTCGCCCGGGTTCGGCTTCTTCACCTTCACGCTATAGGTAACCGTCACCGTCTCACCGACAGCGACATCACCTGTCCACGTCAGCTTCGGCGCCACATAGGACACAGCCCCGGCCGTTGCAGCGCCATCATTCTGGTAGTCCGCGTCATCCAGGACCTGCGTCAGATCATCCGTGAACGTCGCGCCCGTCAGCTTGGTCTGACCGGTGTTCTTCACCGTCACCGTGTACTTGACGACATCACCCGGGTTGGCCGAGGACTTGTCAACGGTCTTCTTGATCTCCAGTCCCGCCACCGGTGTGGTTGTGGAACAGTCCGGGTTGTCCGATTCCGGCGGGCAGTTGCCGGGGGTGTTGGAGCTGACGCCGTTGCGCAGTTTGTGGTCGCCGGTGACCGGGTTCTTGACCTTGACCGAGTAGGTCAGCGTGGTCGACTGGCCCACCAGAAGGTCACCGGTCCACACCAGGTTCGGTGCGGTGAAGACGAAACCGCCGGCGACGGGCGAGGCTTTCGCGTCGTTCTGGTAGTCGGCGTCGTCGAGCACGGCGGTCAGGTCGTCGGTGACGCGCGCCGCTTCCGCGCCGACGAGGTCGATCTTTCCGGTGTTGGTCACGGTGACCGTGTAGGTGACCACGTCACCCGGATTCGCGCTTTGCTTGTCCGAGGTCTTCTTGATGGTCAGTTCTCGGCTGGGCAGGGTGGTCGTACAGTTCGGGTCGGTCGACCCCGGCGGGCAGTTGTTGCCCGGGGTGTCGGAGGTGACGACGTTGGTGAGCTTCTTGTCGCCGGGGTTGGGGTTCTTGATCTTCACCGTGTACGTGACGGTGGCCTGCTCCCCGATGCCAAGCGGACCGTTCCAGCTCAGCTTCGGCGCGGCGTAGGACAACGTGCCGGTCGTGGCCGCGGCGTCGTTCTGGTAGTCGGCGTCGTCCAGCACCTGGGTCAGATCGTCGGTGAACGAAGCGCTGTTCTGCCTGGTCTGGCCGGTGTTCTTGACTGTGATCGTGTACTTGACCACGTCACCCGGGTCGGCCGACTCCTTGTCCGCGACCTTCCTGATCAGCAGTCCGGACACCGGAGTCGTCGTCGAACAATCCGGATCCGTCGACCCCGGCGGACAGTTGCCACCCGGTGTGTCCGTGGAGATCGCGTTGATCAGCTTGTGGTCACCATGATTGGGGTTCTTCACCTTGACGCTGTAGGTGACCGTGACCGTCTGGCCGACAGGGATGTCCCCGACCCACGTCAGTTTCGGCGCGGCGTACGTGACCACACCTGCTGTCCCCGCGCCGTCGTTCTGATAGTCCGCATCATCCAGAACCTGGGTCAGGTCATCGGTGAAGGTGGCCCCGGTCTGCTTCGTCTGCCCAGTGTTCTTCACGGTCACCGTGTACTTCACGACATCACCCGGGTTGGCGGACGCCTTGTCCACCACCTTCTTGATTTCCAGGCCGGACACCGGAGTCGTCGTCGAACAATCAGGATCCGTCGAACCAGGCGGACAATCGCCACCCGGAGTATCCGAAGACACCCCGTTGATCAGCTTGTGATCACCAGGGTTCGGATTCTTCACCTTCACGCTGTAAGTGACTGTCACCGTCCCGCCGACAGCGACATCCCCAGACCAAGTCAGCTTCGGCGCCGCGTACGTGACCGCGCCCGCCGTCGCCGCACCGTCGTTCTGGTAGTCCGCGTCGTCCAGAACCTGCGTCAAATCGTCAGTGAACGTCGCGCCAGAGTACGGCGTCTGACCGGTGTTCCGGACAGTCACCGTGTACTTCACCACGTCACCGGGATTGGCCGAAGACTTGTCGACGGACTTCTTGATCTCCAGACCAGACACGGGAGTTGTGGTCGTACAAGCCGGATCCTTCGACCCTGGCGGACAGTTCCCGCCCGGTGTGTCCGAAGACACCGCGTTGACCAGCTTGTTGTCGCCCGGGTTCGGCTTCTTCACCTTCACGCTGTAGGTGACCGTCACCGTCTGCCCGACAGGGACATCCCCACGCCAAGTCAGCTTCGGCGCCGCGTACGACACCGAGCCCACCGTTGCGGCGCCATCATTCTGATAGTCCGCGTCATCCAACACCTGCGTCAAATCGTCAGTGAACGTCGCGCCAGAATACGGCGTCTGACCCGTATTCTTCACCGTCACCGTGTACTTGACGACATCGCCCGGGTTGGCAGACGGCTTGTCCGCTACCTTCTTGATTTCCAGCCCAGACACCGGAGTCGTCGTCGAGCAGTCCGGATCCGTCGACCCAGGCGGACAATCGCCACCTGGCGTCTCCGAAGACACCGCATTGATCAGCTTGTGATCACCGGGGTTGGGGTTCTTCACCTTCACCGAATACGTCACGGTGACCGTCTGACCTACCGCGACGTTCCCGGTCCACGTCAGCTTTGGCGGCACATAGGACACTGCACCAACCGTTGCGGCGCCATCATTCTGATAGTCCGCGTCATCCAGAACCTGCGTCAAATCGTCCGTGAACGTCGCACCGGAATACGGAGTCTGACCGGTGTTCTTCACCGTCACCGTGTACTTCACCACGTCACCGGGATTAGCCGAAGACTTGTCGACGGACTTCTTGATCTCCAACCCGGACACCGGAGTCGTGGTCGAACAATCGGGATCCGTTGAGCCCGGCGGACAGTTCCCACCCGGGTTGTCCGAAGACACCGCGTTGACCAGCTTGTTGTTGCCAGGGTTCGGCTTCTTCACCTTCACCGAGTACGTGACCGTGACCTTCTCACCAGCGGCGAGTGAGCCCGCCCAGGTCACCTTCGGCGTCGCGTAGGACACCGTGCCGGTCGTGGCCGAAGCGTCGTTCTGGTAGTCGGCGTCGTCCAGCACCCCGGTCAGGTCGTCGACGATCTTGAGGCCGGCGGCGGTGACTCGCCCGGTGTTGGTGACGGTGACCGTGTAGCGGACCGTGTCTCCTGGGTTCGCGGACTGCTTGTCCGCGGTTTTCTTCACCGTGTACGACGGGGCAGGCACCTTGGTGGTCACGCAGGCCGCGGCCGGGTCGTCCGGGCACCGGTTGTCCGGCGGTACCACCGGCGGCGGGCCGATCGGCACCGCGGCGCGGTTCACCAGGTCCTTGCCGATCGCGGCCTCCTCAACCCGGACCTTGACCGTCAACGTCACGGTCTCGCCGACCGCCAACCCGGGCACCGCCCAGTCGATCGGGCCGCTGCCGCTTGCCGTGCCCTTGGACGGCGTGGCGGACAGGTAGCTCGTGCCCGGCGGGAGGGTGTCGCGCACGGTCAGGGCCGGCACAGGGATGAAGCCGGTGTTCCGCAACGTGACGGTGTAGGTGAGGATGTCGCCGGGCACCGCCTCCGGGCGGTCGACCGACTTGGTCAGCTGGTACTTCGGCGACGTGACCGTGTTGCGGACGGTGTTGGAGGTGCGCTCCTGTGGGCGCCCGGTGTCCTTGCCGCGGAAGGTGAGCTGGCCGGTGTTGTCGAGTTTGGTGCCGTCCGGCACGTCCGGGCCGACCTTGACCTTGAAGCCGACCTGCTGGGACTGGCCAGGCCCGAGGTCACGCAGCCGGCAGGTCACCACCTGGCCGGTCGCCGAGCAGTCCGGATTCGAGCCCGCCACGTACGTCACGCCGGCCGGCAACGTGTCGGTCAGCACCACGTTGGTCGCGGTGTCCAGGTCGTTGGTGGTGCCGTCGGCGTGCTTGTTGGCGACGTCGAACGTGTACGCGACCTCTTGGCCCTTGGTGACGTAGCCGGGCGGGGCGTCGTTGGTGTTGCCAGGCGGGTCGTTGGCCTTGGTGATCTGGAGGTCCGGTTCGAGCGCGTCGGTGACTAGCCACACCACCTGCGGGTAGAGCGCGTCACCGGTGGTGCCGATCTTCACCTGCAACTGGGAGGCTCCCGCGGGGACCTTGCCGGTGATGTCGATGGTGCGGGAGTCGTAGCCGACGTTGTTCACCGGGTTCGGGTCGCGGGTGGTGACGTTCGTCCCGGAACCCGTCGCGGTCACCTCGTCGATCCGGCTGCTGAAAGCGTTGTTGGTGACCACGCCCGCGGGCGCGGGCACGGAGATCCGTTGCAGCGACGCGGCGTCCTGGCCGACCTCCAGGTAGTCGCCGGTGATGTTCGCGTCGCCGTCGCCCGCCACGATGCCGAGGGCGACGTTGGGCTGGCGCGACGCCGGGGCTTTGATGCCGCTCAACGAGATGACCGCGCTCGCCGGGCTACCACCGCCGGCCACCTTCTGCAGGCCGTCCCAGACCTGCAGGTAGCGCAACGGTTCGCTGGGCAGTTCGTACGCCGCCACGAGCGACCAGCCGCCCCAGCAGCCGAGGTTGCTCGACCGGTTGGCCGACTGTCCCTGGCAGGCCTGGATGTCGGCGACCGTGTAGTCACCGGCGCCCGCCGCGGTCACCAGGCTGGTGACGTCCACCGCGCCGCCGTACGCGTACAGCGTCGGGAAGCCGGAACCCAGGGCGTCGAACCAGTCGTAGCTGGTGGCCGTAACGCTGGTGTACGTGGTCGACCCGGGCGCTTTCACCGAGACCTTGTTGCCCACGGTGCCGTCGCCGGAACCGGTCGGGAAGCCACCGGTGCCCACTGGGTTGAACTGCCAGTACAGGCGCGCGTTGAGCACTTTGGCGCCGGCCGGGAGGTTCAGTCGCGCGGTGGACGCCGTGTTGCCCGGCGCGGCCGGGTCGACCTTGATCCAGGACACCGAGTTCGCGTTGTTCGCCATGGCGTCGCAGAAGACCCCCGGGGCACACTGCACCACCGAGTTGGCCGCCATGGTGATGCCGCCGTGTGCGAGGCCGGAGTACACCGGCACCGGCCCGATCGGCCGCTCCGTGCCCGCACCCCGGGACTGCGGCCCAGGCGACGCGGCGGGCGCCGTCGGCTCCGCCGAGCTGCTGGGGGTCGAGGTGGTGGGTGTGTCGGTAGCCCGTGGCGGCCGGCCAGTGGCCGAGGTGGCCGGCGTGGCGTCGGCTCCGGGCGGCAGGCTCGTGGCCGGCCCGCCAGTGGCCGAGGGGTGCTCCTGTGGGGTGTCTGGCGTCGACGTCACTGTCGGGGTGGCCGGTTCGGTCACCGTTGCTGTGGCCGGAGCGCCCAGCAGGAGGACCACGACCACCACGGCGACCACCGATCGCAACCGGCGGAGCCGTTCCCGTCCGAGCCGACCATGACGCACCAGCATGCCGCCTCCCACACCACCTCGCCCTCACCCGCGCAGGTCACAGCCAGTGAGGGCGCAGCGAGTCCACCCGTGCGGCAATGCTGCGATCCCGTGATCACCCCGGCAACCGAGACAAGCGCCACTCCCTTGACCGAGAACCCAAAGCAGTGACAAGGCCTCTCAACCGGGTGACCGCTCATCCCGAACCCAACGACACCACTGGGTGAGAATCACCCGACAAACCCACAGGGAGTGCGCAGCCGCCCGCCCAAACCACCCAGCCCAGCGACATCGGCGTTCAACAGGTGATTAGTTGGCACTCAGACAAGCAGCGGGACGAGTTTCTCGGCGAAGTCCCGGTTGCCCCCACCGACCGCCAGATCGACCGGAACTCCGTCCCGAAGCCGGATGAGGTCAGGCTCGCCGAGTTCCGCGGCCGGTCGGCCGGCGATCCGCGAGTTGTAGGCGGCGGCGATCGGCATCCCGCTCATCATTCCGATGGACTGTGACCGGCCGTCCGGCAACCGGAAGTCGCAATTGCCGAAGACGGACGTGCTGACCACCTGAGCGCCGAACTTCTCTTGGACGAGGGTGCACAGTTGCAACGCCTGCACGGGCTTTGGCAGGTCCAGGAACTCGTCGTGGCTGAAGGGTGTGGCGACGAACGGAAACAGCCCGGCGGTGTCGGCCTTGACGGCTGGACCGCCCGGCTTGGCGAGCACCGGCACGAGGTCGGCGAGTACCTTCCTGGCCAGGGCGAGATCACCGGTTGTCCGCAAGGTGAGGACGGGCCACTGAACGCTGCCCAGCGTGAGGGCGACTCGGTCGGCGATCGCGACATCCATTGCCACGCCGCTGTCCTCGCGGACCGCCGCGGGCCTGCCCGCGATGGTCTCCACGCCCCTGAACACGTCAGGGCTGGGGTACAGCGACAACTCGATGCTCAGTTGACCGGCGGTGATCTTGCAGCGGCTGTCCGTGCCCTCGACGTTCGGCACCCGGCGGGCATCGGCGCCCAACAGCCGCTGCCACTGGTCAGTGGACAACGCCTGGCACAGGATCTGCGATCCGGTCTCCGGTTGCACGAAACTCAACCCGAACCCGCTGGCCATCGGCACCTTGCGCAAACCGTCCGCCATAACCGGATCGGGACGCGGTGCCTCGGACTTCGAATCCGTTGGTGCCGGCGCACCACATGCCGTTAAGACGATCAGCGCAACCAACATCCACCGAACGAACACTGTTCCCCCCTTTGTCAGCCCCTTGCTGCCCACCGATATGCCGATGGTCAGGAGATCTTGTACCAGACTCCTGACCCGATCGACGACCTGGCGCAGGCGTCATTCCCTCGCGGGAATTGCCCGGCTTCCCCACACATCGCAGGATCACTCCTACGTTCATCGTCTCGCAGGAGGAATTCCGTTGTCCGACAACACCACCGCCGCGGTCATCGCCCAGTTCAACGACGCGTTCACGCGGCACGACCCCGCTCTGCTGACCGGCCTGGTCGCCGACGACTGCGTGATGGTGTCGGTACAGCCCGCACCCGAAGGCGCCCGGTACGAAGGGCTCGACGCCTGCCTGGGCTTCTGGCAGGACCTCGCCGCCGATGAGAACACCAGCTTCGCCCCGGACGACGTGTACGTCTTCGGCGACCGCGCGGTCATCAAGTGGCACGTCACCTTCAAGCACGGCGAGGTCAACGAGGTGTTCGGCGACGCCCACGCGTCGTCCACTTCGGTGGCCGGCGTCAACCTCATGCAGATCCGCGACGGACGCATCGTCGAGGCGCTCGGCTACAGCAAAACCCCGTGAAATGCCAAAACGGGTGGCGCGGGTACGGAATGATGGTGAGCGATGTCCGTACAGCTGGCGTTTGGCGTGACAACCGGGACTGGATTGCGGTGTTGGCTGCCCGTCTCCGGTGGTAGAGCCATGCCCCGGCCGATCGACGACCGGGTCGGCGCGCACCCGCCTGGTTCCGCCGTCGCCGTCGGCCCGGCCGACGCGGAACCCGCGGTGCTGCAGGAGGCGAGCAGGCAGCTCACCTTGCTGGTGATCGACGGGACCGAAGCGGCCGCGGGGGCGGGCGTCGATCTCGGCGGCGGCTTCACCTCGGCACGGCTGGCCGGCGCGCACGGTGACCGGCGGGACGCGGTGCTCGCCGCGCTGCGGGTCCTCGGCGTCAATGGCGCACACCGGCTGGGCGATCGGACCGGCAGCCTGGTGGCGCTGTTCGGGCCGTCGGCGACCAAGCGGGTCGGCGCGGCCGCGAACACGGCGATCGCCGAGCAGCGTTGGGCGGCGCTGCAACTGGCCTCGGCGGCGTCGGACCTGCTCGGGCCGGAGCAGTTGGAGCGCTTGCTCGCACTGCGCGCCCCGGACGGGATCGACCCGTTCCCCCGCGGTGCGGCGTCCACACTGTCCGGTCATCTGTCGCGGGTGCTGGAGAGCTGTCAACGACCGCGGCGACTGGCGCTGATCATCAGCCTGTGGGATCACGTGTGCGCGCGGCTGGTCGAGCGACGGCGTCTGGACCGCCTGCCTTCGGGGCAGACCCGGGCCGATCGGATCGGCAAACTCCGCGACCGCCACCGTGACCACTTCGATGAGTTGATCCTGCGGCAACTGACCCATGCGGTCGGCCGCCCGACGCTGGCCGCCGCGGCTCGCTGGCTGCCACCGCCGTGGTGGACGGCACGGGAACTCAGCGATCTCCTGCACGACGCCATCGCGGCGACCGCGTTGTTGCGGTTCGCCAGGACCTTCTCGGACGACGGTCTCGCGGCCGCCGCGGCGAAGCACCACAGTGAACTGGTCGCGGCCGACGCCTGCCTCACCGACAACGAGCGGACCGCGGCAGCACGCCGGCCCGAGGGCGCCTACAGCCATCCGGCGCGGCCAGGATGCTATGTCCACCAACTGGTTCAGCGACTGCCGCCGGAGCACGAGATCACCCCGAGGACCGAGATCCACGTGCGGGAACGGGTCGGCATGGCCCGCAACTACGGCGTGGTCGTCTTCGACGCGGTGACCAGATTCGTCAGCTATCTTGATCAGCCGCTGCACAACTGCTGGGACACCTGTAAGCCGTGGCAGGCGGCCGAGCTACGGCAGTGGCGCGCCGCAGCGGGGTTTTCGCGGGCGCCGGGCAGTTGGGAGCAGCCGCCGTTGTCCGACGCGCACGCCGACAGCCCGACGCAGACCCTTGCGCAACGGTTGGCCGCCGTTCCCGCCGCGGATCCGGCCTCGGTGGAAGCGCCGCACGATCTGCTCTGGCTCGCCGACCTCGCCGACGCACTGGCGCCCTTCTACGGCAACGAGTCCGCCACGGCGGGGCACGCACGGCCCGCGCCTGACCTGGACTACGACCCACCGGCGCCGGACCGGCCCCTTGCCGACTCCGTACCGCTGGCCGTCGCGGAGGTGGCCCAGCTGGTCGCGTTCGGGGCGACGCCGCCGCCCCGTTGCGGCAGTTGGTCGGAACTGGTGGCCGGGGTCAACGCGGACGCGGTGATCGCCGAGGCCAGTGTCGGCGCCTTCCCGATCCCACCCGAAGTGTCCGCTGTGGACACTCAGGTCGTGCCGGGCACCGCGCTGTCCGTGGAACTGGGCCGCGATCCACGGCAGCTGGCCGAATGGTCCGGCTACATGGGCAACTGCATCGGCGAGTCGTGGTACGCCGACCAGGCCCGCCGAGGTCACTGCGTGCTGATGGCGTTACGCGACAAGGCGTCCGGCCGGATCGTCGCCAACCTCGACATCCGGCGACGCACCGGCGGCTGGCTGATCCACGAGCTGCGCGCGCGGTTCAACGACAATCTCGCCCCAGCGTTGGAAAAGCACGTCAAACAGTGGGTGAACGGACTCACGACACCCGTACCGTCCGCACCCGAGCCGCTGCTCCCCGTACCGCCTGTACGGTCGCGGAGCGGCTCGTCGCGCCGTTCCGCAGCAGGGCGCTTGCCTGCCGATCTCATCGTCGCCTTGGTCTCGGCAGTGGAGCGGGAACTGGCGTCGGCACCAGCCGTGTCCGCGCAGCGCACCTACGCCGCGCTAGCGCGTGGTCTCGGACGGCCTGGGCAGCCGGCCGATTTCGACCCGGACGCGGCGGTGATCGCCCTCAAACGCGTCGGCCCGACCAAGCACGTCGAACTCCTTCATGCGGCCATGGACGCCGGGCTCGACCTGCTGGTCCTGTGGCAGGCGACACGCGTTCGCCCGCTCGCCGCCGCAGTGGGCAGGCTGGATCCAGAGGACCGGCTCGCGACGCTCACCAACGGCTCAGCCCTCCCGCGGACGCTGCGCGCACTCGTGCGCCGGCCGGAAATCGCGCCGGCCTACGCCATGGACGCGGTGGCACGAGCGGTCCGCGCGGCCACGGGTGAACTGGCCGGCAGTGAAGCGTTGGCTCGATCTGTGGCCCGCAGCCCCTCCCCCGAACTGGTGTGCGCGCTGGCGATCGCGACCACCTGCGCACCCAGGTCCACAACGGACAATGTGGTGCAGCTCACCGCGGCAAGAAAGATAATGGTACCCGGCTTCCCCGCCACCAACCTGTTCGACGAGCACGGACCATGGCAGCACGCACTGACAGCGGCGGCCGATCTCGGCGCACCAGTACAACTGTTCGCGGAGCGCATCGCCGAGCACGGCCTGCTCATCCCGGCGGCGCTGCTCGGAAACGGCGGCTGGCCCGCCCTCTGGCGCCGTGCGCACCGCGCCGGTCGTTAGGGCCGTGCCGAGGTCGCCGATCCACAGTGCCTTGCAACGAGCAAGTCACCTCTCTACTGTGGAGGTCACTTGTTAGTTGCAAGGGACGGAGGCCGGCATGTACCACGCGATCGTGCGCGCCAAGGTGCGCAAACTGTGGGCACGGATCGGGCAGGGCGACTACCACGCCGCCATCGCCATGGCCGCGCCTGATGTGCACTTCCGGTTCGTCGGCGACGCCCCGCCGGCCGCGGATCTCACCGGGCGGGCGGAGTTCGAGCAATGGTTCCGCGACCTGTTCGCGCTCTTCCCCGGACTCCGTATCACCCTGACCGACCTGGTGGTCCGAGGCTGGCCGTGGCGTACCACCGTCGTGGTCCGGCTCACGATTGTCGCGACACTGGCCGACGGGACTCCCTATCGCAACGAAGCCGTCCAGTGGATCACCCTGCGCTGGGGCCGGATGGTCGACGACTACGTCCTGGAGGACACCAGTCGTCTGGCTGACGCCGTCCAGCGGCAACACGAAGCGGCCGCACTATCGTGAAACGAGATCGTTTCGCGACGATGGCGTGTTCGGTGGCCCGGAGCGTTGGGCTGGTCGCCGATCCCTGGGCGCTGCTGGTGCTGCGGGACCTTTTCCTTGGCCTGAACCGGTTCGAGCAGTTGTACCGGGACCTGGGCGTGGCCACGAACGTGCTGGCCGAGCGGCTGGATCGCCTGGTGGACGCGGGTTTGGTGGTCCGGGAGCCCTATCAGCACCACCCCGTGCGACACGAGTATCAGCTCACCGAGTCCGGCAAGGACTTCTACGGCGTGGTCCTCAGCCTGCTCGCATGGGGTGACAAACATCTGGCCGACGACGGCGCCCCCATGCTGCTGATGCACGCGACCTGCGGTCATCAGACCACCCCGGTCGTCACATGCGACCACTGCGGCGCCGAACTCCACGCCGACCAGGTGACAGTCCTCCCTGGACCGGGCGGCCGCGCCGGACCCGGCACCACCCTGATCGCCGAGCTGCTCACCGGTCCTGGCTCACCGGGCTGACGGTCCACCGCCGAGCTTGTCGGCGTTGTCGAGATGGTCGCGTAGGCCGAGAAGTTCCAGGCGCTGCAACGTCAACGGTACGTTTCCCGCACGCCAGAGCCGGTCGTGGAAGGCACGCAGGTCGAAGTCCGGGCCGTGGTGCTGGGTGCACGCGGTGAACAGGTCGAGGATCTGGGCACGACCGGCCAGGTAGCTCAGGCCGACCCCGGGGTTGCTGGCGTAGAGGACGGCGTCCTCCCAGGCGGTGTACTGGTCGAGGGGCACGAGTCGGGCGAGTTTGTCCGCGGCCTGGTCCAGGGTGATGGCTCCGGTGGCGAGGTCGATGTCGATCCCGGCTCGCAGGGCGCGCAGCCGCATCGAGTTCACGAGGAACAGGGCACTGTGCGGCCGGTCGTCGAACAACCCGGACAGCAGCATGAGTTCCTCGTTGTAGAAGGCGATGCCCTCGCTGGGCAACGAGTCGAAGCGGTGCCGGCGGACCGGGTCCGGGTGCTGCCAGGACAGAGCGAACTGTTGGGCGTGCACGCCTTCGTGCACGATCGACGTGCGCGGGTCGGTCGCCTTGGCCAGTTCGAAGTACGGCAGGTCGGGAGCCGGCTCGCGGACGTAACGCAGCGCGTCCTCGCCTGCCCTCGCGAGGGAGGTGGGGTCGTGCGGCACCCCCAGCCAAGCCAGGGGCGCGAGGTAGGACGGCATTTCGACGAATCGGTAGTGCCGCAGGGTTTCCGGCTGGCTGAGCAGGTTCCGTTCGTGGTAGAAGCGGCGCATCTCCAGCTCGTCTCCATGCTGCTGGGCGACTTCGGCGGCAGCGCTCGGAAACAGCGCGTCCGGTGGTAGATCCCGATAGCGATGGCGCAGGATCGTCTCAGTCGCGACCGCCCGGTGCCATTCCTGCGCGGCCATGACGCGTAACTGTTCGACCGGATGCGGCCACAACGAGACGCCGTGCAGGAAGGACGCGAACGCCGCAGGCCCAACGGCGGTGGTCTCGGTCACGGTGGGCGGCGTTGTCCGAAGCCATCCCCGGTAGTCGACCAGAGCCCGCGTGGCCGCCGCCGCGGCAGCCCGGAACGCCGGAACGTGCCCGGTGGGCAACACCGCGGCCAGGCCGGCGATCACCTCGGCCATCTGGTCCTCGATGGACCCGAGCATCCGCACCGCGTACCGGGTGAACGGCCCGGCCGCGTGACCCGGCAGGTTCGCCCGCGCCTGGGCGAGGGTGCGCGGAACGCAATCGAGCAGCCGGATCACGTGCCCGGCGCGGTCGTCGTCGAACGGACGGCGGATCAGCAGGAACGTGTACAGCGGCCCCAGCGCCTGCTCAACGTAGAAGTACGGGCTGACCTGCCACGCACGCAACGACCGCAACTCCCAGCCGACCCGGGCGAGCGCACAGCCGAGCAACCGCTGATCGACCTCCTCCGCGGTCGTTCGAGGCGGCGGGAGTTCTTTGAGCCGGTGGCTGAACCGGTCGAGCGCCGCGTGCCGCTCCGCGACAGCCTTGGCGGACCAGTCCGGTAGCCAGCCGTGTGGTCGGTCCAGGCGAACGACGTCATCGTGCGTGTCCGCCACGGTCGCCGCCCGCCACCGCCAGAACTCCGCACTCAACTCGACCAGGTCATGGGGAAGTACGGGATCGGTCACGGCAACCTCCGTTGCTTGTCGACGTCCATGATCCTACAATTGGGTGACCCAGTAGTCCAACTCAAGGTGACTCATGCAGATCGACGTTTTCGGCAAGATCGCGAGCGAACGCCGCTACGAATCAGTGGTCCGGCAGGTGCTGCGCCTGATCTCGACCGGCGAGATCTCGCCCGGCGCCCAACTGCCGCCCGAGCGTGACCTGGCCGAACGGCTCGGAGTGAGCCGCAACGTGCTGCGCGAGGCGTTCCGGGTCCTGGAGGTGCGCGGCATCGTGCACTCCCGTGCGGGCGGAGGCCGTTACGTCCGAGCCGACAACATCGCCGCCACACTGCCGGCCGATGGCGTGGTCCTGCGCATCGAGGAGGCGGTCATCGCCGACGTGCTGGAGTCGCGGGAACTGCTGGAAGTCCAAACGGCCCGGCTCGCCGCGACGCGGGCCACCGACGACGGGCGCCAAGCCGTGCTCGCGGCCTGCGAAGGTTCCGACGGCGAGTGGGCGGAGAACGTCCGGTTCCACACCGCGGTCGCCGCCGCCACCGGGAACTTCATGCTGGAACGGCTGGTCCGGCTGCAACTGGACCTGCTCGCCGACGTCCGGCAACGCGACCACTACCCGGCCCCGGGCACGGCAACGGCTTTGCTGGCCGAACACCAGGCCATCGCCGACGCCGTCGCCCGTGGCGACGCCGACGCAGCCGAAGCCGCGGTACGCGCGCACTTCGCGCACACCCGCGCGGTGACTCGGCAGCCCGATGAACGCTGACGTCGTCATCGTGGGCGGCGGGATCATCGGCTGCGCCACCGCGATCCACCTGCTACGGGCCGAGCCCACCCTGCGCGTAACCGTCGTCGAACCCGACCCCGGCTACCGGCTCGCCGCCACGCCCCGCGCGTCCGGCGGCATCCGCCAGCTCTTCTCGTTGCCGGAGAACATCGCGCTGTCCCAGTACACCCTCGACGTCATCGCGCACTGGACCGACTTCGCCGGCCCGGACGCGCCTGAGCTGCTGTGGCGGCCCAACGGGTACCTGTTCATCGCCGCCGAACGCGACGCGCCCCGCCTTGCCACCGCTCTGGACACGCAGATCCGCCACGGCGTACGCGCCGAGTGGCTCGAACCCAGCGAGTTGGCCACACGCTTCCCCGTTCTCAACGTCCGCGATCTCGCCGGCGGTGTGTTCTCCGCCGACGACGGCTGGCTCGACCCGTGGGCGATGCTCCAGGGCATGCTCAACGCGGCCCAGCGACTCGGCGCGCGCCTGGTCAAGGATCGAGTCGCCGGACTGACCATGCAAGGCACCGTGGTCCGCACGGCCGACCTCGTCTCCGGGGGCCGCCTCGCCGCCGACGCGTTCGTCAACGCCGCGGGCTGCTGGGCGCCGGACCTCGCCGCGGGTGTGGGGATGCCAGTCCCTGTCGAACCCATGCGCCGGCTGGAACACCAAGTCCACTCCCCCGCGGACATGTCCGGGTTGCCGTTCGTCAAAGACGTGCACGGGCTGGCCATCCGCCCCCAGGGCGGGGGTCTGTCGGTCGGACTCGTCGACTTCGACCACGCCGGCGGTTTCGACCTCGACGTCGACCACGGCCACTTCGACCGCGCCGTCTGGCCGGCGCTCGCCCACCGGATCCCCGCGCTCGACCAGCTCCGGCTCAAGGCCACCACGGCCGGTCTCTACGACCAGAACCGGCTGGACGGCAACATGATCATCGGCAACCACCCGGGTACGGTCGACAACCTCCACCTCGCGTGCGGCTTCTCCGGCCACGGCTTGATGCACGCCCCCGGCGTCGGCCGCGCGCTCAGCGAACTCGTCCTGTACGGCGAGTTCCGCACCATCGACCTCAGCCGGTTCACCTACCACCGCGTCGTCAACCACACGCCGTACGCCGAAACAGGAATCCGCTGAACCGCCTGGTCACTGACCTTCGGTGAGCCGTCCCATCAGAACGGCGAGCGCTTGGTCGAGCCCCTGACCGAGGTCGGGACCCAGCCGGGCGGCCAGGGCCGCGTCCAGGGTGGCCGCGAAGTCCGCGGTCTTGCCGAGTACGGCCTTTCCTTGCGCGGTAAGGGAAAGAACGTGCTTGCGCCGGTTCTCCGGGTCGCGGCGGCGGACAATGAGATCGCTTTGTTCCAGGTGGTCGGCGATCCGGACGATCATGCTGGGGCTGACGCGCATGAGCCGCGCCACATCGTCCTGGGTCCTGGCCAGTCCCTGCTCGATGACCGTGAGCATGCCGACATGTTTCGGCGTCAGCCCAGCGGCCTGCAGGTGTTCGGCGAAGTCGCTCGCCAGGTGAATCCCGAGGACGGTGAGCCGGAACGCCGGCGACTCGTACAGAGGTCGCCTGTTGCCAGGGGTGGGTGCCACGTCGATACTGTAGCCTGAGTTCATAGTGAACTTAGTCAACAGTTGAGACCTGAAAGAGTGACGCGAATGATCGCACTGCTGGTGGTCAACGCCGTCTTCGCGGCGGTCAGTGTCGGATTCGCCGTGATGGCGGTCGCCCGACCGGCGACACTCAGCCGCTCCCCCACGGCGACGAGCGGGGAACGGTTCTACGCGTGGATGTACGCGATAAGGGCAGTCCCTCTCGGCGTGGTCGCCGCGATCCTCCCGGCGACCTCGCCAGGCCCCGCCACCATGGTCGTTCTGATCGCGGCCGCCGTGGTGCAGCTGGCCGACGCCGGCATCGGCGTCTCCCGACGTGAATGGGGCATGGTGGCCGGCGCCACAGCGGCGGCCATCGTCCACATGATCACCGCCGTCGCCATCCGGTGACCCACAGTGGGCTCCTGCTGTCCATGGCAGGATCAGGCGGGTGCAGATCGCGATGCTGGGACCATTCGAGGTTCGGACGGACGACGGCGCCCTAGCCGACGTGCCGGGCGCGCGGCTGCGCGGGCTGTTGGTCGCCCTCGCGCTCAGACCAGGTCGCGTAGTCCCGAAGGCGACACTCGTCGACTGGATCTGGGGTGAGTACCCGCCCGCCGACGCGGCGAACGCCTTGCAACGCTTGGTTTCCCGACTGCGGAAGGTGCTGCCGGAAGGAGCGGTCGAGGGGCAGCCGGACGGATACCGGCTGGCCGTGGCACCCGACGCGGTGGACGCGGTGCGGTTCGAACGCCTCGGCAGCCAGGCCCGTAACGACGAGGATCCGCGGCGGATCCGGCTGCTGCGAGAGGCGCTCGCGTTGTGGCGCGGTGCGGCGATGCAGGACGTCGGTTTGCAGGACAGTGGGGCGTTCGACGCGGCGGTCGCCCGGCTTGAGGCCCTCCGCCTGACCGCCATGGAGGACCGGTACGACGCGGAGGTCAGCCTCGGCCACGGTGCGGAGCTGGTCACCGAACTGACCGACCTGGTGGCCGCGCATCCGGTACGGGAACGGCTTGTCGCCGCGCTGATGAGCGCCCTCGCCGCGACCGGACGCGACACCGAGGCGCTGCTCGTGTACCAGCGCACAAGAGAAGCCCTGGCCGACGCGCTGGGCGTCGACCCCTCACCGGAGCTGTCCGCGTTGCACGTCGCGCTGCTGCGGGGCGAGTTGGGCCGGGAGGAGAACCGGAAGACCAACCTGCGGGCCGAGCTGACCAGCTACATCGGCAAGGACGCCGACATCGCCGCGGTCCGCGAACTCATCGCCGAACACCGGCTCACCACCCTGATCGGGCCGGGCGGCTCGGGGAAGACCAGGTTGGCCACGGAAACCGCGCGCCTGCTGCTCGGCGACCTGCCGGACGGGGTCTGGCTGGTGGAGCTGGCGGCCATCAGCGCCGACGGCGACGTTCCACAAGCGACGCTCACCGCGCTCGGCCTGCGGGACGCTCTGCTCGGCGAGGCAGCGAACGCGGAGCCGACCGACCGGCTCATCGCCGCGATCCGCGAGCGGGACGCGCTGCTGATCCTGGACAACTGTGAACACGTGATCGAGTCGGCGGCGGCGTTCGCCCACCGGCTGCTCGGCGAGTGCCGGCGGCTGCGGATCCTGGCGACGAGCCGGGAACCACTCGGCATCACCGGTGAGGCGCTGTGGCAGGTCGTGCCGTTGGCCTTGCCGGACAGGCACGCCGGTCCCGGCGAGATCGAGTCCTCGCCGGCCGTCCGGTTGCTGCGCGACCGTGCGGCCGCGGTGCGCAAGGATCTCGAGGTCGACGCCGACACGTTGGCGACGATGGTGCGCGTCTGCCGGGCGCTGGACGGGATGCCGCTGGCGATCGAACTGGCCGCGGCCAGGTTGCGGACCATGTCCATCGACCAGCTCGCTAACCGGCTGGACGACCGGTTCCGCCTGCTGACCGGCGGGAGTCGGACCGCGTTGCCCCGGCACCGAACGCTGCGGGCGATGGTCGACTGGAGCTGGGAGTTGCTGACCGACGCCGAACGGATCGTCCTGCGCAGGCTCTCGGTGTTCTCGGGCGGGGCGAGCCTGGACGCGGCCGAGCGGGTCTGTGCCGAAGACACCCTCCAGCAGGACCACGTGCTCGAGTTGCTCACCGCGTTGACCGAGAAGTCGCTGCTCGTCGCCGCGGGTGACAGCGCACCGCGCTACCGGATGCTCGGCACGATCAAGGAGTACGCCAGGGACCGGCTCACCGAGGCCGGCGAGTCGGACCTGGCACGCCAAGCACATCTCGCCTACTTCACCGGACTCGCCGAGGAGGCGGACCCGGAGCTGCGCCGCGCCGATCAGATGAAATGGCTCGCCCTGCTTGACGCCGAGCACGACAACATCAGTTCCGCGATGCGTGGCGCGCTCGCGGCCGGCGATGCGCAGGCGGCGATGCGACTCGGGGCGGGCGCCGGCTGGTACTGGTGGTTCAGCGGGCGCAGGGCCGAAGGCACCGAGCTGATCACGGCGGCCATCAACACCCCGGGCGAGGTGGACGACGACATCCGGGCCACCGTGTACGGGCTCGCCGTGACGTTCGCCAGCGCCGGGCGGATCGGCGACCAGGCGCAGGTGGAGGAGTGGATCCACGAGGCGTACCGGATCGCCGAGCGCAGCCAGTCCCCCAGTCCGGTGATGGCCGCGGTCACCCCGCTGGAACGGATGCTGCAGGGATCGGACGCTTTCCAGCACGCGTGGGAACCGTTGCTGGACAACGAAGACCCCTGGGTACGCGCACTTGCCCGGCTGCACACCGGCAAGGCTCGGGTCATGCTCGGCCTCCCCGGGCGGGACGCGGACGCGTACTTCGAGACGGCGCTCACCGAGTTCCGGGCACTCGGCGAACGGTTCGGGATCTCGTTCGCCCTGACCGAGCTGGCGGACCGGATCGCCACGCGGGGCGAGTTCGCCAGTGCCTGCGAGTACTACGAACAGGCGATCGAGGTGGTGACCGAGGTCGGTGCCGTCGACGACGTCATCCGGATGCGGTCGCGACAGGCTCAGCTGTACTGGCTGCTCGGTGACGAGGCCGCCAGCGAGGCCGCGATGGCCGAAGCGGAACGGCAGGCCGAGCGGGTCACCTGGCAGGAGGCGTTGGCGGACCTGGCCCTGTCGAAGGCGGAACTCGGCCGCTGGCAGGGCGACGCCGAGGAGGTCCGCCGGCAACTCGATCTCGCCACGACCCTGCTGGGCGACAAGGCGGCGAACCTCCGCACGATTTCGCACGACCTGCTGAGCTACTTCGCCGACGATATCGACGAGGCCCGTGAGCACCACGCCGCCGCCTACCAGGCAGTGGCCGACTCGGGGTACGCACCCTTGATCGCGCAGGTACTCGTCGGGATCGCGGACCTGGCACTGCGGCGCGACCAGTACGAGCAGGCCGCGCGGCTGCTCGCGGCGAGCACCGGCGTGCGCGGACTGCGGGACCGGTCCAACCCGGACGTGGCCCGGATCGAGCAGGCGGCACGAAGTCGCCTCGGTGACACGCGGTTCACCGAGGCGACTCAGGAGGGGACGAAGGCCAGCTGGCGTGACCTGGTCGCGGTCACGCTCGCTTCTTGAAGGTGGACCGCGCCCACAGGTACCCGACGACAGCGATCCCGACGCACCAGGCGATGGCCGCGATCGCGGTGCCGGCGGACGGTGTGCCGTTGAGCAGCCCACGCATGGTCTCGATGATCGGCGTGAACGGCTGGTACTCCGCGAACTGCTTCAGGCCCGGCCCCATCTTCTCGGCCGGCACGATCGCGCTGCTGAAGAACGGCAGCATGATCAGCGGCACGGCGCCAAGACCCGCGGTTTCCGGGGACTTCGCCGCCAGTCCCAAGGCGACCGTGAGCCAGCCGGCGGCGAAACCGAGCAGCAGGACCATGCCGACCACGCCGAGCCAGTCGAGGAAACTCGCCGACGGGCTGAATCCCAGCAGGAAAGCGACCCCGATGAGCGCCGCGATGGCGACCACATTGGTCAGCAGGCTGGCGATGACGTGACCGGTCAGCACCGCGCCACGGGAAACGTCCATCACCTTGAACCGGTTGATGATGCCCTTCAGCATGTCGGAATTCACCGATGTGGCGGTGGCACTGAGCCCGTAGCAGACGGCCAACAACATCAGCCCTGGCGTCGCGTAGTCGATATAGTCGACACCGACGTTGAACGCGTCACCCATCATGTACACGAACATCAGCATGATCACGATCGGCATCAGGACCGCGTTGAACACCGAGGTCGGATTCCGGGCGATGTGTTTGAAATCGCGACGCAACATGACCATCGAGTGGGATTTGGCGCTCATTTCGCAACCTCCGTGCTGTGGCCCGTCAGGGCGAGGAAAACGTCGTCGAGGTCCGGCGTGTGCACGGAGAACTCCTCGGCGTCGATCGAGTACTCGTCGAGACGGTCCAGCAGACCCCGCATCGCTTTCGTGCCGCCGTCGCTGGGCACCCGCAAGGTCAGTGCCTCGTCGTCCCGGGTGGAGCCGGGCAGGACCCGCGCGGCCGCCTCGAGTTCGGTCATGCTGGTGAACCGAAACCGCACGTGGCTGCCTGGGACCTGGCGCTTGAGCTCGCTGGACGTGCCCTCGGCGACCAGGCGGCCCTGGTCGAGCACGGCGATCCGGTCGGCGAGCTGATCGGCTTCGTCGAGGTACTGGGTGGTGAGGAAGACGGTGACGCCGTCGGCCACCAACCCGCGGACGATCTCCCACATCGTGCGGCGGCTGCGCGGATCCAGTCCGGTCGTCGGCTCGTCCAGGAAAATGATCTGCGGGTTGCCGACCAGCGTCATCGCCAGATCCAGCTTCCGGCGCATACCGCCGGAATAGGTCGACGCCTGTTTCTGCGCCGACTCCACCAGATCGAACCGCGCCAGCAATTCCTTGGCAATCCGCTTGCCATCGCTTGAACCACCACGCTGGAGATCCACCATCAACTGCAGGTTCTCCTGGCCGGTCAACAGCTCGTCCACGGCCGCGAACTGACCGGTGACCCCGATCACCGACCGGATCGCCTTGGCGTCGGTCGCGATATCGTGCCCGGCAACCCGAACTGTGCCACTGTCGGCCTTCATCAACGTGGTCAGCACGTTCACCGTTGTCGTCTTACCCGCACCGTTCGGACCGAGCAGGGAGAAAACGGTGCCCGCCTGAACATCCAGGTCGATGCCATCGAGCACAATCTTGTCCCCATAAGCCTTCCGCAGCCCGGAAACCGTGATCGCTGAATTTCTCATGCCACCACCATCGCGGCTGTCCCTGTCACGGTCCTGACGCGCCCCTGACACACCCCCTGACACACGTTGCACCAGGTCAGAGGCCTGCGCGGGCACCGGCGACAGCCTGGTCGACCAGCGCCCACCCCCGCCTGTGGGCGGTAACCGGCGTGGTCCGTGTCAGAGCCATGTCAGGCGCGTGTCCGGCCCGTCGGCGATGGTGGCCACAACAACCACCACGAGAGGACATCCGATGAGTCGACCGGCTCCCATCCCGCACGGCCTTCCCATGGAGCGCGACGCCGGCCCGTTCGACCCGCCCCGCGACATCACCCGGCTGCGGGACGCCCGCCCGGTCAGTCCCATGGTCTTCCCCGACGGTCACGAGGGCTGGCTGGTCACCGGCTACGAAGCGGTCCGCCAGCTCATGGCGGACACCCGGTTCAGCTCCCGCAAGGACATCGGCATCCTCCACATGCCGTACGACGTCCCCGGCATGCCCGCCATCACCGAACCGTCCCCGCAGGTGCCGGGCCTGTTCATCGCCATGGACCCGCCGGACCACACCCGGCTGCGGCGCATGCTCACCGGCGCCTTCACCGTAAAACGCATGAAGCAGCTAGAAGAGCACATCGTCGACATCGTCGAGCGGCAACTGGACGAACTGGCGCGCCTGACCCCGCCGGTCGACCTGGTCAAGGAGTTCGCGCTGCCGGTGCCCTCGCTGGTGATCTGCGAACTGCTCGGTGTCCCCTACGCGGACCGGGAGACCTTCCAGGTCAACTCCGCCAAGTTCTTGGAAAGGAACGTGCAGCTCGACGAGAAGATGGCCGCGTACAACGCGATAACCACGTACCTGGCCGAACTGGTCACGCGCAACCGCGCCGCCCCCGGCGAAGACATGCTGTCCGACCTGGCCCGCCATGACGACCTCACCATCGAGGAGCTGGCCGGCATCGGCTTCCTGCTGCTGCTCGCGGGCCACGAGACCACCGCCAACATGCTGGGGCTGGGCACCTTCGCACTCTTGGAGCACCCCGAGCAGCTAGCCGAACTGCGCGCCAACCTAGATCTGCTGCCCGGCGCGGTCGAGGAACTCATGCGCTACCTGTCCGTCGTCGACGTCCTCTTTCGCTACGCCACGGACGACATCGAACTCGGCGGCGAAATCATCGGCAAGGGATCGACCGTCATGTTCTCGATGCTGGCCGCCAACCACGACCCCCAACGCTTCGAAAACCCCGACACCCTGGACATCCACCGAACCGCCCGCGGCCACCTGTCCTTCGGCCACGGCATCCACCAGTGCCTCGGCCAGCAACTGGCCCGGATCGAGATGCGCGCGGGTTTCGAAGGCCTGCTGCGCCGTTTCCCCACCCTCGAACTCGCCATCCCCGCCAACGAGGTGAAACTCAGGACCAACATGAACATCTACGGCGTCCACGAACTGCCGGTCACCTGGACGGAAACGGCCCAGTAGGACGGTGTCCACGTCAGCGGCCGAGGTGCGTGCCCCCGCTGACGTGGATCACCTGCCGGCGGCGTTGATCCAGCGTCCCGGTCACTGCCGCATCCTTGGATCGTGTGAGGGGTCGGCGTACATGGGCGGGCAGCCGTCTTCGATGGCTTCGGGGCGCAGTTCGTAGTGCCAGGGTTCGTTGCGGTAGATCTGGCACAGCCCGTACTCGGCGCCGTGCTTGGAAAGCCACGCCCTGGCATCGGACGGTCCAATGTCGACCGCGTCGCCCGACACGTGCGCAGACTTGTCGGGGGTGGCCACCCATCGGGCGGCTTCCTTTGCCGAGCCGTGTTTCGAGACCGCCTCATGCAGCAGTTGTTCCTGGTACTCCGGGGAACGCCAGCCACCGTTGACCAAGAACTCGACCCCATCGTCCGCGGCATCAGTCGCGGCTCGGCGTAGGGCATCGAGCAGATCGGGATCGAGGTTGGCCACAGCCGGAATCTCGTCATCGAAGACCGGCACGGGATCAGGGACAGCGCCATGGTCGCGCCAGACGGCCGAGGACGCCGCCCATCGGGCGCGTGCTGGTTCGCTGTAGGGCATGCGTCCAATCAAGGCGGGGTGGTGTTGCCGGCCCGTATGCGGTTCTCGATATGACGACGATATGGGCCGGCTCGTAGCATCGGGGCATGCGTGTGTTGATCGTCGAGGACGAGCCTTATATGGCCGAGGCCATCCGCGACGGGCTGCGCCTGGAGGCGATCGCCGCCGACATCGCCGGTGACGGCGACACCGCGCTGGAGCTGCTGAGCGTCAACGCCTACGACATCGCCGTCCTCGACCGCGACATTCCCGGGCCCTCCGGTGACGAGGTCGCGGAAAGCATCGTCGCGTCGGGTAGCGGCATGCCGATCCTGATGCTCACTGCCGCCGACCGTCTCGACGACAAGGCCACCGGGTTCGAACTCGGCGCCGACGACTACCTCACCAAGCCCTTCGCCCTCCAGGAACTCGTGCTCAGGCTCAGGGCACTCGACCGCAGGCGGGCGCACAGCCGGCCGCCGGTGCGGGAGATCGCAGGACTGCGGCTGGATCCGTTCCGTCGCGAGGTCTACCGGGACGGCCGGTACGTCGCGCTGACCAGGAAGCAGTTCGCCGTGCTCGAAATCCTCGTCGCCGCCGAAGGCGGTGTGATCAGCGCCGAGGAACTCCTGGAACGGGCGTGGGATGAGAACGCCGACCCGTTCACCAACGCTGTGCGCATCACGGTCTCGGCACTGCGCAAACGACTCGGCGAGCCCTGGATCATCGCCACTGTGGCCGGTGTCGGCTACCGCATCGACACCGGACACGAGCGTGGGGACCGTGGATAGGGCGCCTGGTTTGAGCGTTCGCCTCAAACTCACCCTCAGCTATGCCGGGTCCATCGTGTTCGCGGGTGCCTTGCTGCTCGCCGTGGTGTGGGTGTTCCTGCTGCGTTACGTCCCCGAGGTGATCGCCGCCCCGCCGCGCGGCGCGCCCGGGTCGCCCGGTCCGATGATCATCCCTGACCGTGCCGACCTGCAGCGAGCCTTCGTCCCGAAGGCAGCCCTGGTCATGGTGTTCCTGCTGATCTTCGGCCTCGTGGGCGGATGGTTCCTCGCCGGCAGCATGCTCGCGCCCCTGACCCGCATCACGAACGCCACCCGCATGGCCGCGAACGGATCGCTCTCCCACCGGATCCAGTTGGAGGGCCGCGAAGACGAGTTCCGCGAACTCGCCGACGCCTTCGACACCATGCTCGCGCGGCTGGAAGCACACGACGCCGAACAGCGGAGATTCGCGGCCAACGCCTCCCACGAACTGCGTACCCCACTGGCGATCACCCAGACACTTCTCGACGTGGCCCGCAACGATCCGAACCGCGACATCGGCGCACTCGTCGACCGCCTGCGCTTCGTCAACACCCGAGCGATCGACCTCACCGAGGCACTGCTCCTGCTCAGCCGCGCCAACCAACGGTCCTTCACCCGGGACCACGTCGACCTGTCCCTGATCGCGGAAGAGGCCACGGAAACGCTTCTCCCGCTGGCCGAGAAACGTGGTGTCACCGTCGAGACCACCGGCGACATCGCCCCCACCACCGGCTCCCACGCGCTCCTGCTGCAGATGACCACGAACCTCCTGCACAACGCGATCGTCCACAACCTGCCCGAGCAGGGCACCGTGCGGGTCACCACCAGCGTCCACCCGATGACCGTGGTGCTCGCCGTCGAGAACACCGGCCCGAAGCTCAGCCCACAAGTGGTTTCCACGATCGTCGAGCCGTTCCAGCGTGGCACCCAACGCGTCCACAGTGACCACGCGGGGGTCGGCCTCGGCCTGGCAATCGTCAAAAGCATCGCCCAAGCGCACTACGGAACCCTCATCATCACCCCCCGGGCCGATGGGGGCCTCCGCGTCACGGTGGACCTACCTGCCACACGGGCGGATGGCTCATGAGGCGGACCTACGTCGCTCGGTGACCGCGGTGAGCACGTGCCGGGCCAGGACGACGTCCGCGTCAGGTGCGCCGACCGCCCACGTGTTGGCCGACATCGCCGCGATCCGCTGGGAATCGGTGAGCACCGGGATCAGCGTGGTCTCGATCCAGGCCGGGTCGAGGTCGGCGTTGTCGACGAGCAGTGCCCCGCCCGCCGCGACGACCGGCTCGGCGTTCAGCCGCTGCTCACCGCCGCGCTGCGGCAACGGGACGTACGCGGCCGGCAGGCCCACAGCGGCCAGCTCGGCGCACGTCATCGCCCCTGAGCGGCAGATCACGAAGTCGGCCGCGGCGTAGGCGTAATGCATCTCGTCGACGTAGGAGACGACGACGTAGGGCGGGTCGCCGTCCGGCACCTCGACCCCGTGTTGCGGCCCGGTGATATGCAGCACCTGCACGCCGTTCGCCCGCAACGCCGGGGCCGCGCCGGCCACCGCGGTGTTGATCGTCCGGGCGCCCTGCGAACCGCCGGTGGCCATCAGTACCGGCCTGTCGGGTCGCAGGCCGAACCGCTGCCGGGCGGCGTGGCGCAGCGCGGGCCGGTCGAGCCCGGTGATCGCCGGCCGCAGCGGGATCCCGATGGCGGTGGCGTGTGCCAGCCGGACACTCGGCGCGGCGGTGAACACGTGCGTCGTCATCCGGGCCGCCACCCGATTGGCCACTCCGGGCCGGGCGTTCGCCTCGTGGACGACGATCGGCAGGCCCTGCTGGCGGGCGGCGAGGTAGGCCGGCATCGCCACGTAGCCGCCGAAGCCCACCACGACCTCGGCCCGCACGCGGTCGAGCACCGCCCCAGCCGCCCGCACCGAGTCACGCAGCCTGCCCGGCGTCTGCAGCAGGGCCCGGTTCAGTTTGCGCGGCAGCGGCACCGGCGGGATGAGTTCCAACGGGTAGCCGCGGGCCGGGATGAGCGTGGTGTCCAGGCCGCGGACGGTGCCGAGGGCGGTGATCTCAGCCATGGGCTCCAGCCGGCGCAGCGCGTCGGCGAAGTTCATCATGGGCTCGATGTGCCCGGCCGAATGGCCGCCGGCGACAACGACGCGCGGTGCCGTCACGCCTGCCCCCGTCGCCGCGCGGTCCCGCCGGCGTGGGAACGGTCGGTGTCGTCGAGATCGCGTAGGAACCGGGATGACCTTCCTGTTTGGGCGATGTAACCACGGCGTCGGTAGAACTCGTGCGCGTCTTCGCGGCGGTCCGCGCTGGTGACCTCCATACGTACGCAGCCACGACCTGTAGCGAACACTTCCGCCGCTTTGACAAGCTGACCGCCGACGCCCTGGCCGCGTGCTTGCTCCGCGACGACCAGAGCCACGATCCGCCCCCAAGAGCCGGCGCGCTCGAAGAACGGGCAGACGTGGACCGCGACCAGGCCGAGAAGGTCGCCGCCGGCCTCGGCCACGTAGGCCGCGCTGGCGGGGTCGTCACCCCAGGTCTGGATTCGGGTCGCTGTTGTCTCGGTGCCGCCCTGGGGATAGCCCAGCTGGTGAAGCAGCTCGTTGACGGCCGCGGCGTCGGTGGTGTGTGCCAGTCGTATCTGCATGCCTTCTCGACTCAACTATGTGATGGGAAAATCGAAATAGCTGTCTGGATATGGCTCGTCTTTCAGCGTGTAATGCCACCATTCACAGTCGTATGCGCTGAAACCACAGGACTCCATGACGGAACAGAGATACTGACGGTTTCTCGCTTCGACGTGCGTGACTCCTTGCGCGCCATGATGTGAGATGGAGTCCATCAAGTCATGGTCACCGCCCATGGCAGCAAGGTCACCGGTGGCCAGGTGATAGAGCGTCAAGTCGACGGTACTGCCGCGGCTGTGGCCCGACTTGGCGGCCACATAACCCTTGTCGAACATCTCGGCTCGGTCGATGTTCGGATAGTGCCGCGGCTTCGTCCGGCCGTCCTCCGGCTGTCGTGACCAGCGCAGAAACCGATCTACGGCGCGTTGCGGGCGATAACCGTCCCAGAGCAGCAGGCCGAAGCCAAGGGACGCGGCCTTTTCCTGCGCGCTGTCCAGGGCCGCGCACAAGGCTGTGGTGCCGACAATTCGATTGGCCACGTATCCGTCCACCGGCCGGCCGGTGAAGTTGTCCCAGGTGGCGTACTTGGCGTCCCAGCGTATTCCGGGCACCAGCTCGTCCACGAAGACGAAATCGTCCTTCATCGGACTTTTCCGGTCAATGCCAGCGATACGACCTGGTCGATCACTTCGGCGAGCGGCATCCCCGCGGCCGCCATCATTCTCGGGTAACGGCTGTACGAGGTCAGGCCGGGCAACGTATTGACCTCGTTGAGCATCACTGTTCCGTCCTCCTTCAGGAACATGTCCACTCGCGCCAGTCCCCGGCAGCCCAGAGCGCGATATATGGCCTTCGCCGTCTCCTGGACGAGCGAGCGCGTCTCGGCCGAGATATTAGCGGGAACAGTTATTGTCGAGTTCTCGGAACCGCTTTCCGGCGCACTCTCCTGGTGGATTCTGAAAAAACCGTGAGACAGTGCGATCTGATCCACCTCGCCGGCGATCAGATCCAGGTCGTTCCCCAAGATCGCGCATCCGACCTCGCTGCCGACGACAGCCTCCTCGATCAACACCTTCGAGTCGTACTGTCGCGCGGTCTCCACCGCACTCAGCAGCTCTTCTTTGCGAGACACCTTGCTGACGCCGAACGACGACCCCGAACGGGCCGGCTTGACGAAGACGGGATAGGTGAGCCGGTCCGGGTCAACGTTCTCGTTCGCCTGGACGGTCCAGAAATTCGGCGTCGCGATGCCGGCGCTGCCGGCGACGACGTAGGCAAGGGACTTGTCCATGCAGAGGGCCGAACTTGGGACATCGCAGCCGACGTAGGGGATGCCGGCGAGCTCCAACAAGCCCTGAATCGCACCGTCCTCGCCGAGCTTGCCGTGCAGAACGGGCAACACGAGGTCCAGACTGATCGTTTCGTACCGCCCCTGGTTCAGGACAAGCAATCCGTGGACGCCGCGGTCCGGTGACAGGATGGCCGGACGGCAACCGCCGTTTTCCCAGTCCGCGTCAGGGCCGTCACACAGCAGCCAGGCACCGCTCTTCGTGATCCCGATCCAGAACGGTTCGTACTTGTCGGTGTCGAGGTGCTTGGCGACCTCCTGCGCCGACTTGACGGAGACGGGATGTTCCTCGGAACTGCCCCCGAACATAATTCCGATTCTCATATCCAATGCCGCTTTCCGCTTTCAAATTTCCGACAGTTGACAATAGAGTTCTCGACAGTGTCACTCAGGGCGTGGTCCGTGTAGTAGGCGGTGTGCGGACTGATAATGACATTCGGCAGTTTCCGCAACCGCGACAACTGTTCGCTTTCGATGGGCGCGTTTCCGCGGTCGGCGTAGAATATTCCTTCCTCGCCTTCGAGGACATCCAGCGCCGCACCGCCCAGCCTGCCGCTTTCCAACGCCGAAACAAGGGCCTCGGTATCCAGAAGCGCACCACGTCCGGTGTTGATGACGAACGCGCCGGGCTTCATCTGCTCGATACGTCGACGATCCAGCAGATGGTGGGTGTCCGCGTTCAGTGGCGTGTGCAGCGTGACGATGTCGCTCTGCTGCAACAGTTCATCAAGAGGAACGTAGTCGGCGGAGGTCCTCGGACGGATGTCGTACGCCAACTTCTGACAGCCGAACCCCCACAGCCTGTCGATGACAGCCGCACCGATGCGCCCTGTTCCAATCACCCCGACGGTGAGATCGCGTAGTTCTTTCCCGCGCACGTCAGCCAACCGATAATCATGAGCATCCACCCGGCTGAGAATGGATCTCGCGTTCCGCACGGCCATCAGTATCAGCATCAGCGTGTAGTCAGCCACACTGTGCGGCGAATACGCGACATTCTCAACGGAGATGCCGACGCTCGCCGCGTACTCCACATCGATGTGGTTGTACCCAATGCTTCTGGTGGAGATATACGTGACGCCTGCCTCGCTCAGCGCGCGAAGAGTGTCATTCGTGATGCGAGTTTTGTGACCGACACTGATACACCGATTCCCGACAGCCAGTTCGATATTGACCCCGGATACCGCGGCCGCCGTGATAGTTGGCATGACGCCGAAGCGAGGCGCCATCTCGCGGAACAAAACAGCCTCGTCCGACCCACATCCATAAATTGTCAGGCCCATCGTCGGGACAGCCGAGGAGGACCAGGACGCCAGCGACCGGGTGCGGCGGGCCGCAGTTCGCGTTGGTTCGCTGTGGGTCATGCCGCCAGTCAAGGCAGCGTGGTGTTGCCAGCACGTATGTGGTTTTCAATACGCCGACGATATGCTACCAGTCAGTAACATGCCGGGTCAGGCCGTCGCGCGCCGGAGCACCAGCCACGCCGCGCCGCCAAGCGCCAGCGCGAACACCAGCGGATACGCGGTGAACAGCGTGAGCGAAGGCTGGCGGCCGAGGAAGTTCCCGATCGCGGGCCACCAGCGCTGCGCGGTCGCCAGCGCGCCGATCCCGGCCAGCACCGCCGCGCTGCCGAAGACCGACACGTAGATCCCGGTCTGCCGCCAGCGCTGGAACACCACACCGGCCAGCACGCAGATCGCTGACACGGCGACGATCGGCCCGCTGTAGGCGAGCCACTGCGTGACCGGGTCGTCCTCACGCAGCGCGCCGAGCCCGAAGATGCGGGCCTCCCGGCCCCACCCGCCGGTCACCCGCTCGACAGCGCCGAGCGCCACCAGCACCAGCCCGAGGAACAGCGCCTGCGCCGTGACGACCAGCGCCGTCGCCGCGGCGAACCGGCGGCGCGTCACGCCGAGCCCGAGCGAGAAGGGAAAGACCTGGGTCATGGTCTGCAGGTGCGCGGCCGCGGCCACGGCCCACAACGTCGGCAGCAGGTAGATCTCGTGCGAGCCGGCGGTGGCGGTCTCGCCGTTGGAGACGTCGATGCCCAGGCCCAGCAGGGGCATCACGACCAGCAGGGCCAGCGGGTACGCGAGCAGGGCCGGCCAGTTGACCAGCTGGATCCGCGCGATGTCGAGCACGCGTGTCATCGGGATTCCTTCCCTGCGGCGACCGGCCCGCCGTTGCGTTGGGTGGTGCGGACGACCAACTGCTGCAGCGAAACCGGCTCGAAGTCCAGCCCAGGTTCGAACCGGTCCCGGGCGCCGGTGAGGGTGACGCGTAGGGAGCCGCCGATCCGTTCACGGTGCAGCTCTTCGTGTCCGGCGGCGAAGCGTTCGACGGCGTCGGCGGGCCCGGTGACCGCGACGGCTTGGCTCCGCAGCGACTCCGCGTCGGCGTCGATGAGCACCTTGCCGCGGTCGAGCAGGACGACGTGTTCGATCAGGTCGCTGACCTCGTCGATCAGGTGCGTGGAGAGCACGATCGTGCGCGGGTGCTCGGTGTAGTCGGCGAGCACCCGGTCGTAGAACAGCTGCCGCGCGACGGCGTCGAGGCCGAGGTAGGGCTCGTCGAACAGGGTCAGCGGAGCCCGCGAAGCCAGCCCGATGATCACCCCGACCGCGGACAGCTGCCCGCGCGAGAGCTTGCCGAGGAGCCGGTCGGCCGGGACGGCGAAGTCCGCCAGCAACGCCGCCGCGTACGCGCTGTCCCAGTTCGGGTAGAGCAGCTCCGCGGCCCGCAGCGCGTGCTTCACCCGGAACTTCTCCGGGTAGTGCTGGCTTTCCTTGATGAAACACACCCGTGAAAGCACGCTGGCGTTCTCGTACGGGTGCTGCCCGAAAACCTCCACCGTGCCGCCGGTTTCGAAGCCCTGCCCGGTGAGGATCCGCATCAACGTGGTCTTGCCCGCGCCGTTGCGGCCCAGCAGGCCGTGGATCGTGTTCTCGGCGAGCTCCACGCTCACCCCGTCGAGCGCGGCGAGCGGGCCGTAGCGCTTGCTAACCCCGACAGTGCGCACCACGTTCATCGCTGCGGCTCCCAGACGTCGATCAGCTTCTTGATCTCCTCGGCGTCCATGCCGAGCTTGCCCGCCTCCGCCATCAGCGGGGCGACGAACTGCCGCGTGAAGTCCCGGCGCCGCCGCTCCAGCAGCTGCGCGCGGGCATCCGTGGCGACGAACATGCCGATGCCTCGTCTCTTGTAGAGGATCCCGTCGGCGACCAGCTGGTTGATGCCCTTGGCCGCGGTCGCCGGGTTGATCCGGTGGAAGGCCGCGAGCTCGTTGGTGGAGGGCACCTGCGTGTCCGCGGCCAGGCTCCCGTCGACGATCGAGTTCTCGATCTGCTCGGCGATCTGGAGGAACAGCGGCCGTCCGTCGTCCTTCACGCCGACCACCGCGTGCTGCGGTTCGTCGGTTCGTTACTCATGTAACTAACCATGGAGGCTCGGCCGCGCCCTGTCAAGCCCAGGTAAGCGGGTCCAGGTGGAGGTAGAACCGCGACCGCTCGCTGTCGATGCGGTCAGCCCCATACGTCGTGCCGAGAACGCGGTCGGCACGGGCTTCGTGGTCGCCTACCCACGTTTCCCGTGCATTGGCTTGCAGCAGGGCCAGGTCGGCGTGCCGATCCGCGATGCCGAGGCGTCCGAGGTCGATGAGGCCGGTGCAGCTCAGGGTGTCGGTGTCGATCAGGAAGTTCGGCAGGCAGGCGTCCCCATGGCAGACGACGAGGTCGTCGGCTTCCTGCGCGCGCCGCTCATCGAGTTCCACACGCAGTTGCTCAAGCAGGGTGGTGCTCGGTACGCCCCGCTGATCCGCGCTCAGGAAGTCCGGATTCACCGCGTCGCGGCGCACAACGTCCTCCGCGATGCGGAACATGGACGACACCCTGCGTTCGAACGGGCACTCCGCCGTTGGCAACTCGTGCATTCGGCGCAGCATGCGCACTATCGACGGCCACGCCCGCAGCAGGGCGCTGGACGAGAGTTCGTCCGCCGGAAGCCCGGGTACAGCCGTGGTCACCAGGCACGCGCCCCGACGCGACGACGACCATTCCACTATGGACGGACCAGGGACTGGCGTGTCGGCCAGCCACTGGACACGGTCGCGCTCGCCGCGCAGTTCGTCGATGCCGTCCTCGGCCACGCACTTGGCGAAGACGCTGCCGTCGTCGAGCCGGAACACCGCCGCACGGGACTCACCGGCCGTGACCGGAATCCACTCGCGACCACGTTGGCCCAACGGTGGGAGGAGATCAGCGAACAAGGGGTCGATCATGACCTCATGGAACCCCATGCCCGCCGCGGCCAGCCAGCTAGTGGCGGGATGGCTCGGGAGTGGTACCAAGCCATCCCTTGGCGGCCGCGTGGACGCCGGCTTGGAAGCGGCTGTGGGCGCCGAGGCGGTCCATGATCTGGGACATCATCCGGCGGACGGTGCGCAGCGACAGGTTGAGGCGCCTGCCCGCGACCTCGTCGGTGTGCCCCTCGGACAGGATCTTGAGGAGCTGGAGCTCCTGCGGGTTGAGGCCGCTGTCGTTCACCGGTTCGGGGGCGCCGAAGGGGGTGGCGGTAGCCCATACCTGCTCGAACAACGAGTAGACCGCGGCGACGACGCCCGGCGCGCTCACCTCGATCGCGCCGCGGCTGGAATCCGTTGGATCCACCGGAAGCAGGGCGACTGACCGGTCGATGATCACCATCATCATCGGCAGGGTGGGGACGCTCCGGGTCAGGCCGCCGAGGTCGGTCAGCCAGCGTACGTAGGCCAGGGTGCCTGGGTCGTTGCGGAAGCTGTCCTGGTACACGCTCCGCACGGACACACCACGTTCGAGGGCGGCCTGGTTGGCCGGCTTTCCCGCCTGATGGGTGTCGGGTCGTTGGGCGGCCCCCGGAGTGAACGACGCGCATTCGCTCGTGGCGGTGCAGGCGAGCTCCTCAAGGCGGACCCGGACCTGGTCCAGCCCGGTCAAGTGGACGACGTGATCGCGGTCGTGGGTGGCGTGGTGCTCCACGGCGATGGCCGAGATGGCGGCCCTGGTGGTCTCGATCTGACGCTGGCGCTCGGCGACCTCCGACTCGGCGCGAGCCAGCAGCGCGGCGAGCCCGACCTGCGGACTGACCGGCCGCAGCCCGTTCGGACGGTCCCATGACGGCCGCAGGAGCGCCAGGTCGGCCAGCTCGTCCAGGCACTCCCTAACCCTGCCTTCCGCGACTTCCATGTGCGCGGCAAGGTGTGTCACTCCCCAGTCCGGATGAGCCAGCATCAGGCGATACACCGACTCAGTCATGCCCGACAACCCCAGTGATTCAAGCACGCTGGCATCCTATGGCCAGGTTGTCCCCGACGTGGGGAAATCTCCCATCTGGCACCAAGGTGCCAGGCACTCTCCTGCCAATTCCGTAGTGCTGACATCGCTGACGGTCACTGCCACACTCGTGGATATCAGATTCCCGGCACGAATGAAGGGGCCGACAATGTGGATTCCGCTTGACGGGTTTGAGTGGGGCTGACGTGGACATGGCCGGGGTGACCTTGCGTTCGCCTCCGGGCGCATGTGCACTTGTCGCCGAGGCGGCACTTGTTGACGTGATCTGGCAGTACGCACTTCCGGTTGACCAGCTCGAACATGTACGAGTGCGGTTGCGACCGGATCATGCCGACATCGTGGTTTTCCTCAATTCATCAAACACACACGACGCTCAGTCGACCACAGTCCAGATATGTCTTCGCGCGATATCCGCGGCCGGCGTCCTGGCCGGCTGGGAAGTGTGCGACCACCGCTCACCGACTGGAGAGGACCAGCAGCATGACCAGCACCGACGTTGAGAAACTGGTCGGCGAGATCTGGGAGGACGTTCTCGATCTCGATTCGATCAGCTCGGACGACGATTTCTTCGAGCTCGGCGGAGACAGCGTGCAGGCGCTCGATGTCGTCTACCGGCTTCGGGCCGCCGGCTGCTCGCTGAAGATCGGGGACTTCTTCACCAACCCGACCGTCCGAACCCTTTCGGCGGTTGCGGCGGGATAGCCGGAAAGGGCGGATCCGATGTTCGATCTTCGTTGCAAGACACTTCACGAACAGTTCAGCGAATCCGCTCGGCAGTGGCCCGAACGGACTGCTCTCCTCGACGAGGAAGGCGCCCTCACCTACCGGGAGGTCGACGACCTGAGTGGCGAACTCGCTCAGGTTCTGCGCTCATTGTCGATGCCAGGTGAATGCGTCATCGGCCTGCGAATGTCGCGGACCCGGTTCACCCCGGCCGGAATGCTGGGCATTCTCCGGGCGGGCTGTGGGTACCTTCCGGTCGATCCCGACTATCCGGCCGCCCGCCGGGAGTCCCTGCTCGAGGACTCGCGGGCCCGCCTGATCGTCACCGACGGCCCTGCTGAGGAGCGGGAGACCGTGCTGACCACGGTCGGCCCGTTCACCGTGGTCGAACGCGACCAGGCCCAGGAACAGGACACCGTGGACGACCTCGCCTACGTGATCTACACGTCCGGGTCGACGGGCCGGCCCAAGGGTTGTCCCGTCAGCCACGCGAACGTCATGGCGCTCTTCGGCGGCTGCGCCGAACTCTTCGACGTCGGCCCCGAGGACGTGTGGACGGTGTTCCACTCCGCCAGCTTCGACTTCAGCGTCTGGGAACTCTGGGGTGCGCTGCTCACCGGCGCGAGCGCGGTGCTGGTTCCCAAACAGGTGTCGGTCGATCCGGAAGCGTTCGCCCAACTGCTGTCCCGGCGGCGGGTGACTGTCCTGAGCCAGACACCGTCCAGCTTCAACGCTCTGATCCGCGCCCTCCCGGCCGGCGAACGGCTCGACGACCTGCGCTACATCGTCTTCGGCGGGGAGGCTCTCCGGCCGGGCGACGTCATCGACTGGTTCGACCGCGGCTTCGCGCCCGCCGCGGAGCTGATCAACATGTACGGCATCACCGAGACGACCGTGCACGTCACCTATCGACCTCTGACGCCGCAACTGTGCCGTGACGCCCGCTCCGGCCGCACGCCGATCGGTGTGCCCCTGCCTCATCTGCGTGTCTCGTTGCGTGACGAGCGAGGTCAGCCCGTCACCGATGGGCAGCCCGGCGAGATGTGGGTGGCCGGTGACGGTGTGACTCAGGGTTATCTGAGGCGTGCTTCGCTGACCGCTGAGCGATTCGTGTCGGACGATCTCGACGGAGCCGACCAGTTCTACTACCGCAGCGGGGACTGGGCCGTCCGCGACGAGCACGGCGAGCTGTATTTCATCGGCCGCCAGGACTCCCAGGTCAAACTGCGTGGTTTCCGGATAGAACTCGGCGAGATCGAGGCGGTGCTGGCCGGGTTGGCCGGTGTTCGCGCGGCAGCGTGCGACGTCGAGGCCACCGCCGCGGGCCACGAAGTCCTGGTAGCGCGCGTAGTCCTCGAACCGGACGCGCTCCTGACAAAGCACGACATCCGGCGGTACGCGAGCGCTCAGCTCCCCGCACACATGCGGCCGCACCAGATCCGCACGTGCGCGCGGCTGGCGCTGACCGCCAACGGCAAGTTCGACCGCCACGCCCTGCGGAGCGCCCGATGACCACGATCGCCGTCGTCTACGACAAGGGCGCCGCAGGTCCGCAGGAGATCTTCGCCGGCCTCCGCGACCTCGGTGAGCTGGTCTTCCTGACTCCCGACACGGCCCACACCCGAGCAGTGCGACCGCTGCTCGCCGAGTTCGGCACCGTCGTCCCGATCGTCGAAGACCCGCGTCTCATCCTTGAGGGGCTCCGCACGTTCTCACCGGACGGGATTGTCACGTTCAGCGAGCGGATGCTGCCCCTGACCGCCCACTTGGCGTCGGACCTTGGGCTCCCAGGCCATTCACCCGAGGTTGTCAGGCTGCTCACTGACAAGTCCGCGCAGCGGAAACGTCTCGCCGAACGGCATGTCGACCGCACGCGGTCGTTCCCGCTCGACGACCCCGACCAGTGGCGGGAGGCGCTGACCCGGGTCGGGCTGCCGGCCGTCATCAAACCGCTCCGCGGCGAGGGCAGCCGCAGCACGCACAAAGTAGTGTCGTCCAACGGTTTGCCTGACCTGGTCAGTGAACTGCTCGACGCCGAACGGCACGCCGGTGTCCGACGGCCGGTCCTCGTGTTCGAGGAGTTCCTGGAAGGCCGGGAATGCGCCCCCTACGGGGACTACGTGTCCGTGGAAAGCCTTGTGTCACAAGGCGAGATATCGCACTGCGCGGTCACCGGGAAGACACCGCTCATCCGGCCGTTCCGCGAGACCGGGCAGTTCTGGCCCGCGTGCCTGCCGGTCGCCGAGCAGCAGGCCGTGCTCGAGCTGGCCGGCGCCGCCATCGGCGCCCTCGACCTGCGGACCGGGATTGTCCACACCGAGATCAAGCTGACCGCGGACGGCCCGCGGATCATCGAGGTCAACGGGCGGCTCGGCGGATGGATCAGCGAACTGTGCGCCCGGACCGGTCACGCGGACCTCGTGGCGGCTGCCGCCCGGCTGGCTCTTGGCGAGGACGTGCGATGCGACCTGTTCCAGAGCGAGCGCACGTTCTTCCAGTACTACAACCTCGCGCCGGCTGAAGGCGGCCGGCTCGACTCGGTGACCGGGGTCCGAGAGCTGCGGCGCGTGCCTGGCATCACCAAGTACCGCCAACTGGTGTCCCCCGGCACAGTTCTTCCGCCGGGTGTCACCACCCACCAGTTGGACGTGATCATCGGCTGTGCGGACCGCCCCGAAGACATGATCACCGCGATCGACCAGGCGCTTCGCGTCATCCAGTTCCAGTTCTCGTCAGACCGGCCGATCAGCGGCGCCGAACTACGGGACAAGGCCATCCGAGGGGGAAACCATGACTTCAGCCACGCGATTCACCAGCGTTGAGCGGACACTGCACCGAATCTGGGTCGACACGCTCGGACACGCGAGCTTCGGCCTGAACGACGAATTCTCTGCCGTCGGCGGCGACCACGAGTCGGCGGCCGCGATGTGGCGGCTCGTCCGGCGGCGATTCGGCTGTGACATCAGTCCCGACACCGGCGGTGAACCCCTCACCATCGGGGCTCTCGGGCTGATCCTGCGAGGAAGTGCGACGCCGACGGAAAACCGGGCACTCGTGCGGCTGCGGCCCGGCCACGGTGACGAGTATCCGAGTCTCTACTGTTTCCATCCGCTGGGCGGAAGCATCGCGAGATATGCCGACCTCGTCGACATGCTCGACGACCGGCTGCCCGTGCACGGTCTCCAGTCCGTCGGTCTCGCACCAGGATATGAACCCGACAGGACCATCAACGAGATGGCCACGCGTTACGCGGCGGAGATCGCGCCGACCGCACCGAACGGGCCCATTGTGTTGCTGGGCTACTCACTCGGGGGAACTCTCGCCTTCGAAACGGCCCGGCAACTCCGTGCGCGGTTCAGGTACCCGATTCACATCGTGATGGTCGATGTCACCCCCTCGTTCACGCCGACCGACGCCGCCGCGACGGCCTACGACGCGCTCGCCAACTCGGCACTGGGCATCGGCCTCGACGTCGCCCCCCTCATCGGGCTGGCCCGGGACGAAGCGTTGCGACGGATTCGCGCCGAAGCCGCCGGCCAGGGGATTCTCCCGGCGAACTTCAGCCTCGACCGCCTGCGCAAGTTCGCGGAAGTGTGCGAGATCAACGGATCGGCCGCCGACGCGTACATCCCTCGTTACCTCGGCGGCGATCTCACGCTCTTCCGGTCCTCCGGCCATATCGGCGAACCCGACGATCTTGGCTGGGGCGGGTACGTCGACCACGTGACCACGCACGTTCTCGACGGAGACCACCACCAGATCATGGAGACCGAGGGCCTGGCCGTCATCGCCGGCGAACTCGAGAGTTCGATCCTCGCCAGGGGACTGTGCCATGCGGCCTGACCAGAACAGGCTGGCAGCGCTGGAGTCCGAACAGAGCCGCGCGGTGGAGATCGGCGAGGCCGGTGACCCACGACAAGCCGTGGCACTGCTCGAAGATCTGCTGCGCACCTATGTCCACGAGTTCGGCGACGATCACCTGGGAACGCTCGACGCCCGGGAGGAACTCGTCCATTGGATCGGTGAGGCAGGCGACCCGTTGGCCGCGGCGGCCGAGACCCGGAAGGTGCTCGACATCCGGCGGCGGGTGCAGGGGACCGACCACCCGAAGACGCTCTACACATGGCACACGCTCACGTACTGGACGGGTGAGTCCGGCCATCCAAGGTCGGCGGCCGAGATGTCCGCGGAACTGCTCCCCCTGCGCGAGAAGGTGCTCGGCGCGGAACATCCGGAGACCCTCGTCACCCGGCACCGGGCCGCGTACTGGACCGGTGAGGCGGGCGATCCCGGGATCGCCGCCGAGGCACTGCGTGAGCTGCTGCCCATCCGCGAACGAGTGTTGGGTGCCGAACACCCGCACACACTGACCACCCGACACGAACTCGCCCGCCGGATCGGGGAATCCGGCGATCCGGAAGCCGCCACCGAGGCACTGCGCGAGCTGCTGCCCATCCGCGAACGGGTGCTGGGTGCCGAACACCCGCACACACTGACCACCCGACACGAACTCGCCCGATGGGTCGGGCAAGCGGGGGATCCGCGGGCTGCCGCCGACATGCTGCGCGAACTGCTGCCGCTGAGGCAGCGAGCCCAGGGGGTGACCCATCCCCGAACGCTGACGACCAGCCACGAACTCGCGTTCTGGCTGGCGGAGACCGGTGCAGTCGCCGAAGCCCTTGTGGTGCTCGACGATCTCCTCCCGGTGCGCGCGGAGAAGCTCGGCGACGACCACCCGCACACCATCGCCACCGCCGAGCTGCGTACCAGGCTTCGCGACCGAAAGGAGCGCGACCGGTGACCGGACTCGCGACTCTCGCCCCTACGCTGACATCCGACTTCGATTCGCTGTGGAACGCACGAACGCCTTCCGCGCAACGCGGGCAATGCCTGGTTCCCGTCTCGCCTGGAAGCGGTTCGCCGGTGTTCTGCGTGCATTGGGGGTCGGGCAACATCCGCTTCATCCGCGAGACGACGAACCGGTGGAGCAACGGCCGGCCTGTTCTCGGCTTTGAAGCCGTTGGGCTCTACGACAACGCACGCCCGCTGCTGTCGGTGACCGAGATGGCCGACCGGTACCTTCGCGAACTGCTCGCGGCACAGCCACGTGGGCGCTACACGTTGGTCGGGCTGTGCTCCGGATCGCACATCGCGTTCGAGATGGCACGTCGCCTGACAGCGATCGGCGAAGAGGTCGACGTTCTGGCCGTCGTCAACGGCGTCTGTCCGGGGGTCTCAGTGTCCCGGCCGGAATGGGAACTCGCTGATATCTATGAGCTTCGCCTCGCCGGCCTGCGCCGGGACTTCGGCGTCGCCGATCTTGACCCGCACATTCCCCGGATCATGGCCGACCTCAAGCTCCGCGGCTGGATCGACGAAGACGCGCGGCGCGAGGACTTCTATCCGCACCAACTTCTGTGGGCCACGGCCGCGTTCGCCCAGGAGCACTACACCACCGAGCCGTACCACGGCCCGCTGCACGTCTTCAGATCATCCGACATCCGTGGCCCGGGCGCGGTGCCGTGGACCAGTGTGGCGCCGCGAGCCGAATCCACGATCCTCGACGCCGCGGACAGCGTCGAGGTGCTGAAGCACTCTGCCTTCGCTCGGCTCTTCGCCTGACCAGAACGGGAAAAACGAATGTCACTGTCCACAGTGGTACCCAGGTCCCGGACCGAGCGGATCCTCGCCGCGGGGGCGTTGGCGGACTCGGTCGGAACGGGTCTCTACACCACGGCCGGAATCATCTTCTTCACCCGTTTCGTCGGCCTGAGCGCGGCCGAGGTCGGTCTGGGAATGGCCATCGCGGGCGTCGCCGGCTTCCTGGCCGCCGTCCCGCTGGGACACCTGGCCGATCGGTGGGGCGCTCGCGACGTCGCCGTCGGCCTTGCCCTCATCCAGTCGGTTCTCATGGCCGCGTTCGCGATCGTTCAGTCGTTCACGGGTTTCGTCGTCGTGGTGATGCTGTTCTGCGCGGCGGAACGGGGCACGTGGACCGCCCGCTCGGCCATGGTCGCCGGTCTCGTGCCCGCCGAGTCGCGAGTTCGTGCGCAGGCCTACATGCGCAGTGTGTTCAACCTGGGAGTGGCCGTTGGCGCCCTGCTCGCCGGTGCCGCCCTCCAGGCCGACAGCAAAGGCCTCTACCTCGCGGTCATCCTCGGCAACGCCGCCTCCTTCGCGATCTACGCGGCGTTCGCCAGTCGGCTCCCCCGTATCGCCGGCCTGGCCACCGCCACCACGAGGTCGCTCAAGGATGTCCTGCCGGTCCTGCGCGACTGGCCGTACCTGAGTCTCGGGTTGCTCAACGGCTTCCTGTCCATCCACGCGACCGTTCTGCTGATCGGCCTGCCCTTGTGGCTCAGTGAGCACACATCCGCCCCGCGCGTGATGATCTCGTGGCTGTTCCTCCTCAACACCGTGATGGCCGTCCTGCTCCAAGTGCGGGCGAGCCGCGGATCCAACACAGTGCGGGGGGCGGCGCGGGCGCTCGCCTTGTCGGCGGGCGCCACCGCCACCGCGTGCCTCCTGTTCGCCCCCGCCGCGAACCTCCCGGCCTGGGCCGCCGTCGGGCTTCTCGGCGCGGGGACCGTCGTGCTCACCGTGGGAGAGCTCCTCCAGTCGGCCGGAAGCTGGGGGCTTTCCTTCGGGCTGACCCGAGGCGAGGCCCACGGAAGCCACCAGGGAGCGTTCTCGCTCGGCGACTCGCTCAAGGACATCCTCGGTCCGATGCTGGTCATCTCGGTCGCGATCGCCCTTGGTCCGGTCGGCTGGCTGGTCCTGGCCGCCCTGTTCGCCGCCGGCGGCCTGCTGGTCACACCGGCGACCCGGTGGGCCGAGGCGCACGGTTCACGAACGACGACACCGGTCCTCGCAGTCGCCGGCGTCCGATGACCCGCCCGGACTCAGACGTCGCTGGCGGCCGACTGCAGTACCTGCTCGCCGAACCCGGACGGCCAGCCATCGATCGAGGTGATGATGGCCTTCAGGGCATGTGGGTGCAGCGCCTGCCGAGAGTCGGTCCAGGACTCGTCAGGGTCCGGGTGCGCCTCGATGATCAGTCCGTCCGCGCCGGCCGCGACCGCCGCGAGGGCCAACGGCGCCACCCACTCCCGCCTGCCGGCCGCGTGGCTCGGGTCGACGATGATCGGGAGGTCACACAGCGACCGCATCACGGGAATCGCCGAGATGTCGAGCGTGTTGCGGACCTCGGTGTTGAACGTCCTGATCCCCCGTTCGCAGAGGATGACCTGCTCGTTCCCCTCAGCCCGGATGTAGTGCGCGGCACCCAGCCATTCGTCGTAGGTCGCCGAGAAGCCCCGTTTGAGAATGACGGGCAGCCCCGCTCGGCCGACCGCCTGCAGAAGCCGGCTGTTGTACATGGAACGGGTCCCGATGAGGAACCCGTGGACATAGGGAACGAGTCGCTCGACGTCCTGCTCGCCCAACGGTTCCGAGATGATCGGCAGCCCTGTGGCCGCCCGTGCCTCGGCGAGCAGCGGCAGACCGGCGTCGCCAATACCCTGAAACCGGTCCGGCCACGACCGAGGCTTGTGCACACACCCCCGCAGCACCGTCGCACCCGCCTCAGCCGCCGCCACCGCGTGCTTGACATAGTCGGTCTCAACGGAGCACGGTCCCGCGATAACCGGCACACTGCCGAGACCGAACACCACATCCCCAATGCGCACCGGCGTGACCCTGCGCAGACCATCCCGCGCACCATCGTCCGACACTCCCACCATGAACTCTCCCCAGATCGCGAGCACGTCAACCTGCCCCATTTCGAGCGATAGTAGCCCGGCCGGCCCATGACGCGTGGCGGAGATCCTCAATGGACACTGACGCGCAGCTGACGGCCACGACTTGTCATGACATGTGTTGAGCGGAAACGCATCGCGGTGGACATGTGGCACACTTCCGCACTCGGGTTGAGGGGGCGCGATGACGAGCCGGTTTGACGCGTTGCTGCGACAGCGGCGACTTGAGGTGGGGATGACCCAGCGACAGTTGGCCGAACGCTCCGGTGTGTCTCTGCGCACCATCAGCAGGCTCGAGGCCAGCCAGGGTGGGGATCCGCGGGTGGGCACGGTGGGCCTGGTGGCCGACGCCCTGGGGTTGGGGCACGAGCAGCGGGAAGAGCTGCTGGCCGCCGCTGTCGGCGCCGTCGGCGGCCAGGCCAGGCCGGCGCCCCGGCAGCTGCCCGCGCCGCCGGCGCTGTTCGTGGGCCGCGACCGCGAGCTGGCCGCTGTGACCGCTGCCCTGGATGAGCAGGCCACGGCCGGGGCGACGGTGGTGATCTCCGCGATCGGCGGCGGGGCGGCATCGGCAAGACCTGGCTGGCGCTGCGGTGGGCCTACCAGAGCCTGGACCGGTTCCCGGACGGGCAGTTGTTCGTCGACCTGCGCGGCTACGCCCCCGGTGGGACGTCGATGCCGTCGGCGGAGGCGGTGCGAGGACTCCTCGACGCCCTCGGTGTCGCCCCCGCCGGTGTCCCCACCGCCCTGGACGCTCAGGTCGCGTTGTACCGCAGCCTGGTGTCCGACAAGCGGATGCTGATCCTGTTGGACAACGCCCGCGACACCGAGCACGTCACTCCACTGTTGCCCGGCGGATCGACGTGCACCGTGGTGGTGACCAGCCGCGACCGACTCACTGGCCTGATCGCCGCGCACGGGGCTCGCCCGGTGCCCCTGGACGTCTTCGATGACGCCGACGCCCGCGAGCTGCTGGCCCACCGTCTCAGCCGCCAGCGGCTGGCGGCCGAACCCGAGGCGGTCGACGAACTCCTGGCCTACTGCGCCGGGCTGCCGCTCGCGCTGGCGGTGGTCGCCGCCCGCGCCGCACTCCACCCCGACATCCCGGTGGCCGCGCTGGCCGCCGAACTACGCGACGCCGCCGGCCGCCTCGGCGCCCTGGACACTGGCGGCCCGACCGCCAGCGTCCGCGCCGCACTGTCCTGGACTCATGACGCGCTCACCAGCGAGCAGGCCGAGGTGTTCGCGTTGCTGGGCCTGGCCCCAGGGCCGGACATCAGCCTGCCCGCCACCGCCAGCCTCACCGCCCTGCCCGACCACAGGACGCGGTCTGCCCTATTGGCGCTGGAGCGGGTGTCGCTTGTCCAGCAGCACGTTCCCGGCCGCTACCGGATGCACGACCTGGTCAAGCTCTTCGCCACCGACCACGCCCTGACCGAGCGGGCGCGGGACACAGCGCTGCGCCGACTGGCCGACTTCTACCTGCACACCGGGTTCGCCGGCGGCCAACTGCTCGACCCACACCGTCAACCGATCCAACCCGACCTCCCAGCGCCCGGGTGCCGCCCCCGAACGCTGTCTGACCGCGCGGCGGCCATCAGGTGGTTCGACGCCGAGCACCGCAACCTGCTTGCCACGCAACGACTCGCCGCCGAACGCACCTGGCGTCGCCAGGTGTGGCAGATGGCCTGGGCGCTCAACGACTTCCTGTGGCACCAGGGGCACAGCCGCGACTTTCTGGCCGTGTGGTCGGCCGCCCTGGCCGCGGCCGACCACCTCGCCGACCCCGTCGCGCAAAGCCTTGCCCACCGCGGCCTCGGTCGGGTCCACGCCCTGCTCGGCCAGCACGACCAGGCACAGGACCACCTGCACCGCGCCTTGGCCCTGGCCCAGCACGCCAACGACCCACACAGCCAAGGCCATGCCCACCGGTATCTCGCGTGGGCCTGCGACCAGCGAGGGGACTATGGGCAGGCGCTGCGGCACGAGGCCGCCGCCCTGCGCCTGTTCCAGACACTGGACCTACCCGCCTGGGAAGGCGACGTGCTGAACATGATGGGCTGGAGCGCGGCCCTGGGCGGCGAGCACGACCGGGCCCGCGAACACTGCGAGGCCGCGCTCGCCCTGCTCGAACACCACCACTTCCCCCTCGCCGTCGTGGCCACCCTGGACAGCCTGGGCTACATCGCCCGCCACACCGGCCAACACGCTGACGCCCTGGACTACTACCAGCAGGCCCACACCCAGTGCCGCGATCTCGGCCACACCGTCTTCGAGGCCGAGATCCTCGACGGGCTGGGCCACTCACACCTCGCGCTCGACCAGCGCGAGCACGCCCGCGCCGCCTGGCGACAAGCGCTGGATCTGTACCAGGCCCAACACCGCGCCGCAGATGCCGACCGCGTCCACCAACAACTGACCGCTCTCAACACCAGCCAACCCGCCGAACAGGCTCACCCGGTCACCACGTAGCCCAGTCGCTCGGACTTGACGTCGTCTGAACAGCGGGACTCCAGGGTGTCATAGCTGGCGCCAAAGTACTTGTGGGCGCACCGGTAGAGCGGGGCACTGGGGTGTGCCTCCGGCGGCGAGGAGAAGATCCAGCCAAGGTCAGCGGTCTTGGTGAACTCGGACGGGCAGGTCCCCGAGTCCACAGTGGTGCGCTCCGCGCCCCAGTCCTCCTCGCACGCGATGAGCAGGCGAGTGCCCGGGTAGGAGCGCGTGGCGATCTGACCGAGTGTCGCCGTCTGGCGATAAGGAGGGTCGTGCTGTGGTGGCGGCCGCTGGGATGTGGTGGTGTAGTACTTGGCCCTGGTGTGCTCGCCCTCGGCGGTGTAGCTGAGCAACGGGATGAGTTGCAAGGCGGGCGGCCCGGACGGCTGAGGCACGCTGACGGTGGTGGTGAACGTCGTGGTGGACGGCGGCGCGGTTGGCTTGACAGCAACCGGCGCCAACGACGCAGATGAGGCGGGCGCAGTGCTCCTGGTGACCGGCGACGCCGACGATGTGATGGGAAGTGCCACGGACACGTTGGCCACCGCGCCGCTGTCACTGTTGACCACCAACAGGTGAGAACCGTCCGCACTGTCCACATAGATCCGGCCGTCCTCGCCGCGGGACGCCCTCGGCGCCCCGCCTTCGCCGGGCACCTTCGTGGTGCTCTTGAGCGCCCCGTTGCTGTCGTAGGTGAGCAGTTCGTTGCGAGTCTGGTCGACCAGCGCGATGGTCCGCTCGGACACGACCGGCGCGGCGAACTTGCCGTCCTTGGGCAGGTCGACCGCTACCGGCTTCACCGCAGGGCGGTTGGCCAGCCCGGCGGTGTCGATCAGGTGCAGCCGGTTGTGCTCCGGGTCGAGAGCCGCCAACCAGCCGTCCACGGTGCCTGTGGCGATCTGGGCCGTCACCGGCAGGTCAACGCCGATCGCGGTGGACTCGCCGAACCCGTCCTTGCCGATGACACGCACCGTCTTCGACGTGATGTCCACGACCGTCGGCCGGTCGTCCACGACGGTCAACGACCCGGCGTGCCCCTCGGGCAACTGCGCGGGGCAAGCCAGCCGGATGGCCGCCTTGGGCAGGTCACACAGCGAACCGGTGTCGATCCGGTGCACCCACACGGTGGCCCCGTCAGGGCCATGCTCCCCGGTGGCCACCGGAGTCGACAGCGGGCCACCAGCGGGGACCGTCGCGGCCGGGTCACCGAGCCGGACGATCTGACCGGCGTTGCGGTACACCAGGTACGGGCCGCCCGCGACCTCCAGCACGGCCGGCTGTTCGACGGCCGGGGGTGTGCTGGCGTTGTCCACGCTCAGGGTGGACTTGTCGAACTCGGTGATCCTGGACCGCTCGACCACGTAGCCGGCGCGGTCGCCCTGGACGACCTGGCTGCCGCGCTCGACGCCAGGCACCGGGACCTGGGCGTCCACCTGGTTGGTCGATCCGTCCACATGGAACGCCGACTGCAGCCCGTCGTGGAACACCCAGTGCCCCACCTGGATGAAGTCAAGGCCGGGCGGAGTGGCGGCCTGGCCGGACACGGCCACGCCGACCAGCCCGGCGCTGCCCACCATCAGCACAGCGACCGCGAGCCGGGTCCGCGCGGTGGCGAACTGCGGGTGCCGGAGTGGTTTGGGGGACGAGGCACACCGCGCCCGATGAGGGGAATCAGAGACCAGCCCCCGCAGCACGTTGTCGTGGGATCGCGATGTCTGATCAGCCAACCCTCGCCCCTCCAACCAAGCGCCAGGCCATGACAGCCCGCCCCAGCAGTTCCCCCATGCCGCAGATGTCCCAACCCATTCACAGGGCTGAGACGGTCAGTGCTGTCCGCCCATGGCCCGACGCGGGCGATCATGCCGCCAAACGGGCCCATGGGACAGGTCACCAGCACGCCAAATACGGCGCACGTGTGACGCGCACCGTGCGACAACGTCCAGCCACCGCAAGGGCTTGGTCGTGTTACTGGCGAACGGCGGCCCGCTGCCGGTGGAGCGGGCCGCGGACATCGGGCGGCAAACACTGCCCCGATGGGAACTCCCCACACTGCTCGGTGGCGGTCCCCAGCTACTGCTGAAAAGCAGCACCACCGTAGATGCGTCCGTCGTACTCAAAGCGTCTGTCGTCCGGAGAGGGAGAGTCGGGCAGGGCTTCCGTGATATGGACGCGGCACGAGTCTCCAGGACCACCCCGACCGCACAAACTCGACCAGGCGGGGAGACCTTGATCCACCACCTGGTTAACGCCGGGTCAACCAGGTGGTGTTCAAGTGATCGATCAGTGGTTTGACCACGCCGCTCGTCATTTCCATTGGCCTGCTGGCAACAAGATGACAGCGATTGTCATGATCGTTGTGCTAACCTCCTTCGTTGGCTGCCGGATGGCGAGGCCCCGGTCAGGCCTGGTTACCGTACGGGGGGTACGAAATGCCGACCAGTTCTGCGCTGATGCCGACAGATCGTGAGATCCAGGTTGTGCGGCTGGTCGCCGCGGGCCTGTCCAACGCACAGATCGGCGAACGTCTGTGGATTAGCGAACGAACCGCGAAACAACATGTCTCGAACCTGCGCCGGAAGCTTCGCGCCCGCGACCGGGCGCATCTGGTGTCCCTGTGCTATCAGGCAGGCTGGTTGCGCGTTGACTGTCCCTAGGGACGATGCGGGGTTCAGCGTCGGTCAATAGGCTTTGTGACGTCTCGGTTTCCGCGCAAGGAAAGGGGAACCTGCGTGAATCTGCCACGACGAATCATCACCGGCCTCGCGGCCTCGACCATGGCCGCCGGCCTGCTGGTCGGCACCGCCGAGGTCGCCGGTGCCGCCGCAAGCGGCGACTACACGGGCACCGGGGTGAATATCCGGACCGGCCCATTCACCAACCGCACTTCCAAAGGACAGGGGAATCCCGGTGACCGGCTGACCGCGACGTGCCTCGCGGTCAACGGAACCCCGGTCAACGGAAATACCGGCTGGTTCCGTCACACGAACAGCCGCACCGGCAGGTTCGGCTACAGTTCGGCCGAGTTCATCGGCATCTCGTCCGGGAGTTTCGATGTGAGGAACTTCCCCGACGCACCGTGCACGCCCGCATAGATCAACTTTTGTCGGTGGCCGCGACCGGTGCGCCCGGTCGCGGCCACGAGTATGCTCGCTCGCAGGCGCTACAGATTCGCTGATCTTTCCCAAGGGGGCAGACTTTGCCAAGACGCGCCGGTCCATTGACAGCGGGTGTGGTGTGCGCGATGGCGGTACTGCTGGCCGCCTGCGGAAATGGTGGCGGTGGTTCGGCGGAGGTGTCCGGTGGGTCGGATATTCCGGTTCCGCCGGTGAGCAGCGGCGCTACCGGCCCAATACCGCCGGCAGTTCTCGGCGTCGCCCAACTGCCGTTGAGCGTGTACAGCGGCACCAACGCGCAGAACGACATCCTGGACCGGGCTGTCGAACTGCTCACCCAGACGTGCATGCGCGGCAAGGGGTTCGACTACAAGGTCGTCGATCCCGCGTCGGGTGCGCAGAAGACCCTGGTGAAAGGCGACTACGGGATCACCGACAAAGCCCAGGCGGCGGTGAACGGCTACCGCGATCCCCATGTCGTCTCGGTGGACTCGTCGGGAAAGGTTCACACGCCACCAGGTGTTACCGCGGAGACCGGGCCCGCGGAGAGCCCGGACTACATGATCGCGCTTGAGGGCTCCGCGACTGGCCCGCTCTCCGACGGCCAGGGACGGATCAAGCGTGCTGGCTGCCGCAACGAGGCGCTGTTCACCATCCACGACTACGACAACACCCGCGCCAGGGCCGATCTGGACTTGCCGGGACGACTGGCGGACGAAGCCAACCAACGTGCCGCTCGACACCCCGAGGTGACAGCGGCGGTGAACGCGTGGAGTTCCTGTATGAAGGGCAAGGGCTACCGGTACTCCACACCGCAGGAACCGATGAACACCAAGTGGCCTGACAAGCCGTCCGCCGAGGAGATCGCCACGGCGCTCGCCGACATCTCGTGCAAGGAACAGACGGGCCTGGTGACCACCTGGGTCAACACGATCGTGGCGTACCAGCGGGAACTGATCGACCGCAGCGCCGCCACACTGGCCGAGCTGAAGAAGATCACCGACGAACAAGTCAAGCGGGCCGAGGATGTTCTGGCTGGGCGATAGGCGCAAGCGGAAAGGCGAGTCGGCGGGCCGCCGCAGGAAAGTGGTACTCGGCGTCGCGGCCGCCGCGGTGCTGCTGTCGGCCGGCGGGCTCGTGGGGGCGACGTTCGTCAAGTCGCCGACACAGCTCGCGGCCGAGCAGCAGGCACCCCCGCCGACGCTGCTGACCGCCACCGTGGTGGAACAGGTGGTTGGGGACACGCTTGTGTTGCGCGGCACAGTGACCGCGGCACAGGAGTTTCAAGTGACACCAGCCCCGTCCGGGGCAAACACCGCGGCTCCCGTGGTCACGGGCGTACGCAAGTCGACTGGTGACGAAGTGCGTGCCGGGGAAGTGATCGCCGAGGTGTCCGGCCGGCCGTTGGTCGCCCTGCACGGTGACACGCCGGCGTTCCGCGACCTGCGTCCGGGAAGTCACGGCGCCGATGTGCGGATGCTGCAACAGGCGTTGGCCGAACTCGGTTTCTCCAGCGGAGGCGACGAGGCCGGACAGTTCGGTGCCGGCACGAGGAAAGCGGTGCGCGGCTACTACGAGAAGCTTGGTTTCGACGTGCCGACAACGGGAGGTTCGAGCGGTGAGGACGCGTCCGCCCTGCAGTCCGCCAGCGACGCGGTCACCCAGGCCGAACGGCACCTCCGGGACCTGCGCGAAGCGGCGGCGGGCGGCCATCAGATCGACGACGCCGCCGAGGACCTGCGAGCGGCCCGCGCGCGCCTCGCCGACCTGGACGCCCACAGTGGACCGATGGTGCCCCGTTCCGAAGTGGTCTTCCTGCCCTCGTTCCCGGCCAGGATCGGCAAGTTCACCGGCAAGCTCGGCGCCGACGTCCAGGCTCCACTGGTCACCGTGTCGGCCGGCAGTCTCCAGGTGACCGGTCGGCTCGATCCCGCGGACCGGTCGCTTGTCCGGCAGGGCGTGCCCGCGGAGATCGACTCCGAGGCGGCCGGCTGGCACGGCACCGGGAAGGTGACCGGCATCGCCGAACAGGAACCCCAGGCACCCGCGCCCACCGGCCAACCCGGACCGGGCCAGAGTCCGCCCGACACCTCGCACCTGCCGGTCACGGTCGTGCCCGATTCGCCGCCGCCGCCCACCCTGATCGGCCAGGACGTCCGGCTGACGCTGCGGTTCGCCCAGACCTCGGGGCCGGTCCTGGCCGTCCCGCAGGCGGCGATCACATCGGCCGCGGACGGGCGGACCTATGTGACCAAGGTCGGGGTGGAGGGTGTTCGGAGCCGGGTGGAGGTGCGTGCCGGCGTGTCCGGCAACGGGCTGGTCGAGATCTCGCCGGTGAGCGGCGGTGTCGCCGCCGGTGACAAGGTGGTGATCGGGAGTTGACCGGCCCGGCGATCGCCTTGCGTGACGTCAGCCGGACCTATCCCGGGCCGCCTCCGGTGTCCGCGTTGCGGGCGTCCAGTCTCGTGGTCGGCCGTGGTGAGTACGTGGCGGTGGTGGGGCCGTCCGGTTCCGGCAAGTCGACACTGTTACACCTGCTCGGACTGCTCGACCGGCCGAGCGGGGGCACGTACCACCTCGATGGCGTCGACGTGGCCGGACTGTCCGAGAACGAGCGTGCGGCACTGAGAGGCCGCGCGATCGGCTTTGTGTTCCAGGCGTTCCACCTTCTGCCGCACCGCACTGCCACTGAGAACGTCGAGTTGGCGATGTTGTACAACGGCACACCACGAGCCGGCCGCCGGGCGCGGGCCCGCCAGGCCCTCGATCGGGTTGGGCTGTCACACCGGCTGACCGCGCTGCCGACGACGTTGTCCGGCGGGGAGAAGCAGCGGGTCGCGGTGGCGCGTGCGTTGGTCAACGAACCCACTTTGCTGCTGTGCGACGAGCCCACCGGCAACCTCGACACGGTGACCGCGGGCACCGTGCTCGACCTGGTGGACGGGCTGCACCGCGACGGCCTGACGATCATGGTGATCACACATGACGACAGCGTCGCCACGCGGGCCGGGCGGAAGGTCATGATCAGGGACGGCATGCTCGCCGAGATCGCCGGCGACGATGGCTAGGTTCGCGTTGCGGGACCTCGCCGCGGAGGCAGTCGCCGGCATCACCCAGCGGCCGGCCCGTTCGGTGCTTACCATGCTCGGCACCGTCCTTGGCACGGCGGCGTTCGTCGCCATCATCGGGTTGACCGCGACCTCGGCGGGCCAGATCGACAAGCGGTTCACCCTCCTCGGCGCGACCCAGGTGACCGTGGAAGACACCGCGGCGACTCAACGGGTGGATCCGCGACTCGACTTCCCCGAGGACGCTGACTCCCGGGTGGGCGGGCTCAACGGGGTGGTCGCCGCCGGCCGGTACTGGAAAGTGCCGCTCGCGGAGGGAACCGCCGTCAGTGCCCGGCCCAGAGTGTCCACTCGGGACGGTGAGCGGCTGGAGGTACTCGGGGTGTCACCGGGTGCGCTGCGCGCGGCCGGCACGACGACGTCGACCGGGGTGCTGTTCGACGAGTTCCACGAACGAAGAGCGGAAAGAGTCGCGTTGCTCGGCGCGGGAGCCGCCGGCAGGCTGGGTATCAGTCGTCTGGACGCGGCCCCGGCGGTGTTCGTCGGCGACGCCGCCTACACCGTGGTCGGCATCATCGCGGACGCCGAACGCCTGCCCCGACTGGGTCTGTCCGTGATCATCCCGGCGAGTACCGCCCTGCGCCGCTACGGTCCACCACCACCGGCAGACCCGGCGAAGATGCTGATCCAGACCCGGCTCGGCGCGGCCCAACAGGTCGCGCGCGAGGCACCGCTCGCCCTCCGGCCGGATCACCCCGACCTCCTCACAGCACTCGCCCCCGCCGACCCACGCTCACTCCGGGACGCGGTCACCCAAGACGTCAACAGCTTGTTCCTGCTGCTCGCCGGCCTCGCTCTCGTGGTCGGCGCTCTCGGCATCGCCAACACCACCCTGGTCTCGGTCATGGAGCGCACAACTGAGATCGGGATCCGCCGCTCACTGGGCGCCCGGCGGCGGCACATCGCCGCGCAGTTCATCGCCGAGTCCTCAGTACTGGGTGCGCTCGGCGGGCTTGTCGGGGCGAGCCTTGGCGTGATGACAGTCGTGCTTGTCGCGCTGTACCAACGATGGACGGCGGTACTGGACCCGCTTGCGGTCATCCCCGCGCCGGTGGTCGGGGCTGTCGTCGGCCTGCTGGCCGGGGTCTATCCCGCGCTGCGCGCGGCATCCATCGAGCCCGTCGACGCACTGCGCAGCTAGCAGAAAAGCTTGCCGAGTACACAGGTTGGCTGGCGCAGGAGGCGCGCAACTCCGTCGGGGCGTTGCCGCTGGTACCATCCTGTGGTCAAACCGGACGTCTGGGCGGCATGGGGGTTCTCACGCCCCGTCGGGGTGCCGTAAGCACAGACTTGGCATTTGGGGAGTGTCGTTGTCTGGAAGATCAATGCGCCGATTCGCCACGCGTCTCGGTGCGTTTTCCGTGGCTCTCATCCTGAGCGGCAGCCTGGCCGTAGGAACCGCCGCCGCGGACGAACCAACCACCACCGAACCCGCGCCACCGACCACCACGTCGACCAAGTCGACCCAACCACCACCAACCTCGGAAACCCCACCACCAGGGGAATCCAGCCCACCTCCGCCGACGTCTGCCGATCCGGCCCCACCAGCGCCGCCTTCGAGCACCAAGCCGGAACCGACGACGACAACGACTCCACCCGCGGACCCGTCCGGCGCCCCCGCCCCCGCCCCGGCGCCGCCGTCGAGCGGTTCGGCGGGTCCGGCGTCCGCGCGGGATGGCCTCGCCGACCTCAAGGTCTCGGCCGCTTTCACCGAACCGACCTACAAGGCCGGCGATTCGGCCACCATGCGGGTCACCATCAACAACACGGGTTCTGTCGCCGCGGAGGGGGTTCGCGCCTCGGGCGGCGGCGACCTGGATGTCCGGAGCGCCTGGGGTCCACTGGGGACGAAGCCCGGTGTCCGCGTCGAACCGAACACGGACTGGACGACTGAGCTGACTGGTCGCGTTCTCAAGACTGACAACGGAAAGGTGACGTTCTCTGTCAAGGTCACCGCGGACACAGGCGACGCCAACCCGGCCGACAACGCCACCTTCGTCGAGGTTCCGCTGACCCAGGCGACTGGTGTCTTCGGTGGTGCGATCGTCGCTGACATAGACGACAACGGCACGATCGATCCGGGCGAGGGACTCGGCGGGGTGACGATCACCCTCTCCGGCCACGGGCAGGAAGCCCGGACGAAGACGACCGATGCCCAGGGCCGGTTCGAGTTTCCCGACCTGCCGGTGGGGAACTACTTTGTCGACTACCGCACCGCGTCCTTCCCGTGGGTTGTCCCCGGCCTTTCCGGGAACGGGTTCGACAGTCTGACGATTGACGATTCCGGCAAGTACGCGAACGTCACGATCACGGCCATCCGCAGCCTGTTCAATACCCTGCGGGTGACCATGAAGTTCGACAAGTCCAACTACGCCCCCGAAGACACCGCGAAGGTCACGGTGACCCTGCGCAATACGAGCGCGCGCCCGCTTGCCGGCGTCGTCGCCCAGTGCTCGCATCGGCAGGATGGGCCGGAGCTGGTCGGAACCGGCTCCGGATGGGGTGATCTGGCTGCCGGGGCGCAGGGCGTGACGGTTCCGGCGAACGGGGTCAAGACCGTCCAGGTCACCGAGGCGGTGCCGGCCGCATCGCCACGGTACGGGTACGTCTCCGTCGCGTGCTCGTTCGGGCCGGCCAACTACCCGCTCCAGGCAAGGGTTTTCGGCAACGCGACGGCCACCGTGCTGGGCGTTCACGCGACCGGCGTCGGTGTGGTGGCCGAGGACTTGAACCACAACTTCCAGGTGGATCCCGGTGAGGAGCGGTCCGGGGTGACGGTCAGGGTCGCCGACCAGGACACCGGTGTGATTCTCGGCGAGGCCCGCACGGACGGCAGCGGTCGGTTCGCTGTTGAGAACCTGCAGGCCGGCGCGTACGAGTTGCGGATCGACGACCCGTGGAAGTGGCAGAACTCCTTTGTGGTGTTCTCCGTCGTGGCGGACACCCCGCCGCGTGTGCAGGAGCTCTTCGTCGAACCCCGGCATGGGCAGGAAGGCAAGCTGGCCAACCTGCGGGTGACCGCAGAGTTCGACAAGCAGGCGTACGAGTCCGGCGATCTGGTCCACGTCAAGATGACCGTCGCCAATGTCGGCGAGGCGGACGCCGACGAGGTGCGGATCTTCCACGAAAGTTTCTCGGACCCGACCTCGCTCGTGGTGGACGAGGCCAGCCTGGGCGATCTCGGCGCATTCGGCGGCGGAGGCCACATCGCGGCGGGAGCGACCAGGGTCGTCGATGTCACCGGAACCGTTCGGGCTCCGGACAGTGGCGTCGTCACCTTGTCGGGCCAGGCGTTCCTGAAAGGCAACGACAGGTACTTGCCGAACAACGTCTTCGACATCGAAGCGTCGGTCACGGTCACCACCGGTGACTACGCCGGCCGGATCTACGCCGACACGAACGGCAACGGGAAGTTCGATGACGGCGAGGGCCTGGGTGGGATCCTGATCCGCGTCTCGGGCGGTGTACCGCGCAAGTCGACCGATCAGGCCACGAAACCCGACGGCAGCTTCGCGTTCTCGGCGCTGAACACCGGGCAGTACTTCGTCGGATTCGAGGACCCGACGGGCAGATGGGTGCCGCTTGGCGAGAGCGGGAACGGGTTCGACAGCTTCCAGCTCGACAAGGCCGGTCACGTCGGTGTGCTCATCAAGGCCATACCGCCGCTGTCCGACTCGTTGGTGCCGACACTCGTGTTCACCAAGGATAGCTACGCGGAAGGGGAGAGCGCCCACCTGACAGTCACACTGGTGAACAAGGGCACGGTAGATCTCACCGGCGTCAAGGCGACCTGCGGATCCGAGGCGCCCAACGGCCTGATCGGTGGTCCCGGCTGGGGCGCGCTGGACAAGGCGGCCGAAGGGGTAACGGTCCCGGCCGGGACGACCCGGATCTTCGACGTGTCCGAAAAGGTGCCCGTGGGCAGCCGCGACGCCGGTGAGGTGTTCGCCGCCTGTAGCTTCGGAGCCCAGGGGCATCCGGCGGCCGGGCATCCGGTGGTCTTGGCGCGGGCAAGGGTTCCGGGTGCGATCGGCAGCGGCTCGGGGCGACTCACCCAGACGCTGAAGGGCGACGGATCGGAGTCCCCGAGGGCCGGTAACCCGATTCCGGACACCAAGGTGGTGCTGCTCGACGGCTTCACCCACCTGCCGGTGGCCAAGACCCGGACGGACTCCGACGGGAAGTTCTCGTTCAGCGGTCTGCCTGCTGGTCAGTACGAACTGGTCGTGGTCGGACCGTGGAAGTTCTTCGACGAGTTCGGGCAGTTCTTCTACGTCTCGGGATCGGGCTCCGACAATGGAGACATCCTCCTGGTGCCCGGCCCGGAGAAGGCTGACCCGTTCCCGGACACCCAGCAACCGGTGCCCGGTGAGCCGGCGAGTCCCGCTGCTCCGCAGCCGCAGGGATCCGTAGTTCCGGCTTCGGCTGGGTTGGCCTCGACCGGGGCGAACGTGACGGGCCTGACGGTGCTGAGCATGGTGCTGCTGTTGCTTGGGGTCGGCGTGGTGTTGGCCGGCCGAAGGAAGCAGGCGAGCTAGCGCCGGATCAGTGAGGTGAACGAAGTGGCCGGGATGATCAGCATCCCGGCCACCGGGTTCTTGGAACTCGGGATACTTCCTCGCGTTGGTTGTTGATATCGGTGCCGTCGGCTGTTACTCCGGACGCCTCTGATGTTGTTGCCGCGCACGGTGTTCCAGTCGGTGACGCGGTTCCAGTGGCTGAGGTCGATGCCGTAGCCAGTCAGGCTTCACTTGACCATCCGGGTGCTCGGCGACTTCTCCAACCGTGAGTACGCGTAGCCGCCTGTCAGCTTCCGATGGAAGCGTGGGTCGACCAGGCCGTTGTCGGTGGCGTTGTCGGTGCCAGTGCCGGGTGCGGGTGATGTCGGTCGATCGACTAGTCGTCGCGCTCGGGCTCCGTGGTCTCGTCGTTGAGTTGCAGTTGTACGCGCGTGGCTTCGTCGATGTGGCCGAGGGTGGCTGGCGTGTGAATGGCCCATCCGGTCGAGTGTGTCGGCCACTTCGTAGGCGGCACCAAGGTTGCGGTAGAGGATCAGCGCTTCGTGGTAGTGGCCGATGCCACGTCTGTGGTTGCCGGTCTGGTGTTCGATGAATCCCAGGCTGTCCAAAGTGTGTGTCATGCCGCCGGAACTGCGGTGGTTCCGGTGCAACGCGAGCGCGGCCTGGCAGTGGTCGCGCGCGGTGTCGTAGTCGGCGAGGCAGGGCGCGAGCCCTGCCTCGGTCGCCATGGTGGCGGTCCGCCAAGGCCACCGCTTTGCCCAGGTGCTGGATCGCTTCGTCGTGCTGCCGCATGGACCAGATGGGTTTTGAAGGGTTTGTGGAGCTGAGGGGATTCGAACCCCTGACCCCCACACTGCCAGTCCAGTTTGGACAGTGCCTCTGACCTGGCACTCCAGAGTATCGCCACGTCAGACACGTTGCAACCACTGCGATAGAGTGCAGTTCGCTACCGTAGCGTGCACGCCCAACGCACATCCCTGCTCCAGATTGCTCCACACACGTCCAGTATGAATCGGACATATCGTCATCACCAGTGTCTAGTGAACGCGAACTGGGCTGTCGCTCGTTCCCGCCGCGGCAGGTGCGTTGTGGACACCGAGGGCGTCACCGGCGTTGTGTTCGAACATGTAGGGACACTACGTCGCTACAACCCGTTCCAGCGCTTGCAGGAAAGCACTCACGCCCCGGCCGCTTGGGAAGACCTGCTTGTCACGTGGGCGAACGGAGTCGATAGCATTCGTCGCTGCGTGCGCGGCATGCCAGGTATCGACGACCAGCACGTCGACGCGTGCAGCCAGCGACGTCAGCGAGGCGGTGGCGACAGTGTCGGAGTTGGACTCGGCAGAACGCGGCGAACAGAGCATAGCCAGGCGTTTCGCGAGTGACTCTGCTTCGCCAGGCATAAGCGAGTAGAGCCCGATGCTTGCCGTCGAAGTGGCGCCACGGCGACTCGGGCTCGTCAACCCGCTGGTCGGACATGGCCACCGGGATCTCGCACTCAAACGTCCAAGTGGGTCGGGTCACCAAACGGCCCCACGGGTACAGACCACAATCCCCGAGGCCCATCACAAGGGACACAGTTCAACCGACGTTTTGCCGTAGCAGCGTCCGGTAAACCGAGTGACCGAGATGAGGAGCTGGTCAACAGATCCTGTTTAGGCTTGCCGGGCCGGCTTATCCCGGTCAAACCGAGTGATTGACCCCCAGTCGCCGAATTCCGGCACAGGCTCCCAGTTGATGTCAAGGTTAACGTCGCGATAGTCAGTAACAGTTCGCTCATGCGCCTTCTCGTCCGTTATCTCCCTACGAACCGTGCCGTCGACTTTGTAGGTGATCTCCTCAATCAGTTCCGATTCGTTTATTAGCCGAGCGCTGTCATCCCCGTACTGCCATCGAATAATGGACTTCAAGAACATCTTTTTATCAACCAGCCAAAACGTAAACGTTTGCCACTTTCGACGTTTCTCATCAAGAAAGTGAACCCCTATATGTTCCGGCCTTACAACCTCAACGATGGCATCAGGATCTTCAAGCGGACCCACAACAGCTGTGTACAACTCGCCGCTAACGTCATGGCGGCGAGCATCCGAAACCGAGAGCGGGTCGATCGGATTACTGGTCCAGTAATTCCATATGCGACAGTAGGAGACATGCATACGTTCACCTCTTCCTTGAATTAGAGTCACTCAGCTATTATAGCCTAGCTTCTCTAATCATAATTTGGAAGTCATCAAGTGCTCGCTTCTTGAAAACTTCCAATACTTCGCGATTCTTCTGTGACGGAATTTCAAGGACTTGAACGCCAGCCAAGTTCTTACCCACGTAATCTGGCAACTTTTTCAGATTACCCTCTGTACTCAAGATACGCATACTCGGGTTGTACTTTCGTCTAAGTTCCTGAAGGTAGCCCATCACCGTACTCTCCTTGATTTCGGAGAATTGGGTCTCCTTGCGAGAAACGATTTCTTTATTGGGCATGTATGAATCGACTTTATACCTCCGGCCTTTCGCGTCCGCGACGTAGACTTCGTTAGCTCCCCCGCGCTCCTTGTAATATGGTTCCCGGACTTCATTGAACGCTACGCCATCGCATATGCGATTCCACGCGGCGGCCGGGATTTTGTCAGGTCTCTTGTTGCGCATCGAGTCTGCCCGAGGTGTTGCGCTGCGCTGGTCACCGGTACTCGCCGCAGCCTCGCTAGAAGAGTCGGATTCTTCAATAGCGGGGCGAGCACCCCGTCTCAGCGCAACCTGCACTGGCCCCACGACAGGCGGGGCCGAACCTGTATCAACCTCCGATCTGCCCCCCTTACCACCCGACTCACGTCGCCTCTGCGCAACCTGCACTGGCCCCACGACAGGCGGGGCCGAACCTGTATCAACCTCCGATCTGCCCCCCTTACCACCCGACTCACGCGGCCGCGCAACCCGCGTCATCTGTTGGGCTGGGATGGGAGTTGTCAGGTCAGCTCCTCCACCTGTGGAACGTCTTGTCGGGCTTGTAGCGCCCCGAGGGGTCTTGGCGGTGCTGTCGACGGGCGTGGTAGTTGAGCCATCGGAAATTTCGCTCATGGGGCGTCAGAGCTCGCTGTATCGGGGTAGAGCAGTTCCTTGAAGTCCCAGTCAAGGTTGAGAAAGTCGATTGCGCGGGTTAGGCAGCTAACTGGCTCGGGGTCCGGGTCGAGTTTAGCTGCAGCTTTCTCGTAGTACGTGGGCGTCGTCCGGCCGCGGTACGTGGCCAGCGAGTTCTGTATGAGTTCCGGGAGCCTGCTAAGGGCCTCGAGTTGTTGCCTGCACGAGCCGTCCGGGAGGCGGAGTCCGCGTCGCTGCCAGTGTTCGGTGTCGGGATGCGGGTCGGGCGAATCGTCGGCCTCAACGAGGGCGGTGACGACGTCGAACCATCTGTACTGGCCGGCTTGCCAATGCGTCTCGGGTCTGTCGCCAGATAGGGGCTCGTTGGCGAGTAGGTGGCGGCACAGGGTTCTAAGGTGGCCAGCGAGGTCTTCGGGCTGGAAATACGACACGAGTCCTGGGTAGCGGGTGTCGACAGCGTCGTGGATGAGTTTGGCGATCGCGCAGTCGAGTGTGTGTTGGTCGTTGTCGGCTGTCAGTTGATCGAGCCATTGACGCTCGGGGTTGGGTTTGGGTTGACCGGTCAAGAGCGCGATGGTCGTGAGTTCGATCCACAGGATCAGCCGGGGGGTGTCGTCGATGAGGTGTTCTGCCTGGCCGATTTCTTCTCGTGTACACGGACGGGATGAGCAGGTGGCGGGGCAGGCGGGACTGCGGGGCTTGAGGATGCCGGGTGTGCGGTCGACATTGTGATCGGATTCCCGCGCGTGGCCCAAGGGCACTTGTGCGAGGAGGGGGTGGTCCATGCCGCCGGCGAACACGGCTGCTCGTCCGGGTGGGAGGGCGACGACATAGCGGGATTGCTCGTCGGTCAGATTCATGGTGGCGCCCACCAGGTCGCGGTCGTCGGCGGCGGGTAGGCGGTGCACGATCTTCAGGGCAGAGTTTTTCACCACGTCAGGGGTGATCTTGGTGGGGATCTGCTCGGCGACGATGATCCCTTCGCCGTAGGCGCGGACTTCGGCGAGCAGCGTCGCGAACAGTTCGACCGCATGTGCGGCTGGGCTGCCGGGCTCGACTTTCTTGAGCAGGCGGTGAGCTTCTTCGATCACGGTGACGTGGCGCAGGTACTCCGTGTTGTTGCCCTGGCCGTGCCAGACCGAGGAGTCCTTCCTGTCGTGCTTGCGTTGCTGGTGGCGTTGGCGCAGGTGTTCGTTGATGCGGATGAGGACGGCGCCGATGAGGAATGCTTGATCCTGGTCATTGCCGATGTCCTCCAGTTCGAGGACGGTGTTGCGGTTGAGCAGCTGGGCGAGGTCGAGGGCGTGGCCGCCGTGGAAGAACCGTCCGGGAGTGCCCAAGGTGAGGCTGCCGAGGCGGACGTCGATGAAGCCGCGCACGTTGTCGGTGATTTCTCGGCTGTAGCCGATGTTCTCGACCACATCGAGCGCGATGTCGCGCAGTTCACCGAGCGTCGGATAGCGCGGCGTGACGCCTGGTTTTCTCGGTTTGCCAAGGGCCGCGTCCCAGCCAAGGTCGCGGTAGGCGCGGTCGAGGGCGTGGCTGAGCACTTGTGGAAAGGGCTCGTAGGCGTCGAAGGCCGCCAGGAACAGGGCGCGCACGAGGTCGATGTGGGTTTGTAGCGGGAAGCCTGGTTCGGGTTCCAGTGGATTGAGGCATCCGGGAATGCTCGACGGGTCACCGGGCCGGATAGCGAGCACCGGTGGACTGATGTCGTGGAGGCGTCGGGCCATGCCGGCGTACTCGGCTTTCGCCGGTTCGATCACCAGCCATGGGACCGGGCGCGGCGATCGTGCCAACTGCTCGAGAACGGCCCGGACAGTCTGGGATTTACCCGAGCCAGTTGCCCCACACACGAAGGCGTGTCGGTTGAGGGTGTCGAAGCCGACACGGAGTGGTCCTGCGGGGAGGCCGTCATGATCGAGGACCTGTCCCAACAGGACGTCTTCCGTGTCCGTGGTGTGTTCCGGAGTGACGTCGAAGGTGGAACGTTCGACCAGCCGGATTCCCGGTATCTCGGTGGCCGGAATCTGCGCGAGGGTGGTCAGCAGATGCGGGTCAGCCAGGAACGGCACCTGCGTCACGCCATCCTGTTCAACCATGGCGTCGGCGGCGTTGGCCAGCCCATGGACCGGTTTGTGCGGGATGAGCGCGTAAGGGGTGCCACGGAAGTCTTGCCCGGCCACGAGCAGCCCGGCCACCGCAGCAGCCGAGGGCTCGTCTACACCTCCTGCCAGCAGCCGTACCCGCCACAGTCCGGTGGAGTGGCCGGCGCTGACTTCCCGGTAGCGGCGAGCGAGGCGTTCGGCCGTGATCAAGTCCTCGGGGTTTGAAGCGTGGTCGCGCGCGGTGCTTTCCTGATCGGCGAGCCATGCCGCTTCGTGGCTCATGTCTCCTGGCCGTACAGGATCGGCGAGCAACAGCCACGCGAACGGCCCATGCCAGGCGGCCAGCAGACTTTGTTCCAACCCTGCCAGGGGTTCCGCTCCGCCCTGTGCCAGGTCCGGATGTAGACCGGGCACCAGTGCGTCCACGACCCCGGCAACGGGCACCCACCAGGCAATCGCGCCCAGGTCGGCGCGTACGGCGTTGGACGTGATCGGTCGGCCACGTGCGCCAGGGGGAAACACCAGCGCTGCCGGATAGTCTTGCCCGGCTGAACTGGTGGACACAGCGACGGTCACCCGCGCGCCGAGCGCCTTCCGATACCAGGTGACCACAAGCGGTTCGCCACTCGCGAGACGCTGATGGTAGGCCGCGACGATGGAGGCATACCGCGCGTGGCCTAGATCAAGACGCGCCGCATGCGACCCGGGTGCGGCACCGTGTGTCGGCGGTTTGTACACCTCCTCGACCTGGCACAGGCACTCCATGGCATTCAGCCGACCAAACGGGTTCATCCCCGCTGCTGAACCCGACGGGACGCCGTCAGCGCCAGGGGTCACTGGTGCCCCATTCGCGCTGGCGGGTCCACTCGTCGTCGGGGTGTTCACCCTGGTGACCACATCTCGGTGGCCTTGATCGCGTCGCGTCTTCCGGCGGGATCGGCGTCCAGCATTGCGATTTCCGGGTTCAACTCCACCAGCCGTATGCTCTTCGGGCTGCCGTCACTGGTCGACTCCACCAGCAGCATCGCGTAGTCCGGCAGGTTCTTGATCACCTCGGGGTCGACACGGTGTTCATGCACCCGCTGCCGGGTCTCGGAATCCGACCAACTCTTGGTTGTCGCGTCCGAGACCGTGGTTCCCCAGCTACGTGTCCGATTCCACGACCGCGTGTCCGATTCACTCCATCCCTTGGTGCGCGACGTGTTCGAGGTCTTGGGCACCTTGGAGTTCCACGAGGCACCGCTGTTGTCACCCCGGGTGCGGGAGTGATTGGTACCCCGGCCGCGGGTCTCGCCGGAACTGTCGGTATAGCTCACGTTGTTGGCGATTGAGTGGGTGTCCTGCCCGCCAACGGTGGTGCATGTCTGGGATACCGTGAACTTGTACTCGCGGCCGATGTAGTCCGCCGCTCGTGTGGCTTGCTGTGGGTCGTTCAGGCGCATGAAGGCAATCTCGCCGCGGCCGGTCATCCTGGCGGTCGTCTCCTCGAACTTCCGGAACATCGCCACCAGACGCACGCCACGGCGCTCGCACAGGTCCGACAGGCGGTCCAAGTGCCGGGCGGCCAGGCGATCTGCCGCCGTGACCACAAGGGTGGGCACCGCGAGAGGATTGTCGATCACCTGCTGAGCTGCCCAACCGACCAACAAGTCGCTGAGAAAGTCGGTCTTGGCGCTGGTCCACTCACTGGACATCGACAGCACCCGCAACTGTCCCTCCAACGGGCTGACGTCACCGGTGCCCATTGCAGACAAGGGATTGGCCATCGCCTCCAGGTCCCGGAGGTTGGCCAAGACCTGGCGGCGGTATTCGTCCGAGAACGCCCTCCGCAGCGCCGAGCGCTCGGCGAGCGACAGCAACGTCTCGTCGGTGTCCCGCGCCCGCGCGTGCATCGCCACCCGCAGGGCCGCCGCGATACGCCCCATCGACAACCCACCCGGCGAGAGCACCGCGATGGTCGTGGTCAATAGCCCTTCGTCCACCCCACGTACACCGAGGTCCGCCTTCTCCTGGCCACCGTGTCGTGCCTCGACCAGAAGCTGGACCACCTGCTTGTCCGCCATCCCTGCCAGCAGGTCCACGTCCGCCAACTCGGTGGGAAGCAATCGGAAGGCCACTCTGTAACCGGCTTCCCTCGCTCCCTCAACCAACTCGCCCACCACGATGTCGCCGGTCAGATCCAGTACGGTCGTGGATCCACCACTCGCAAGAATCGACGCGCACATCACAGTCAGCAGCGCCTCGCACCCATAGGTGTTGTCGCCGACCACACTCACCCGAGTCACGCTGCGTGGCAGGCGTGCCGTGATCCAGTCCGAGATACTGGCCAGTCGCGATGTCTCGTTGTTCTCGAACTGTTCGCGTCTGGCGTCCCATTCCCTCGCTTGTTGCTCATGGCGTTGGTAGGACAGCCGCCACGAGCTGCTCACCACACTCGTGAGCCAACGCACGAGGCCGAGCCACGCTTTCCCGACCACGACAGCGGTAAGAACCGCCAGACCCGCTGCCCATAGCATCGTTATCCAGAACGACGATGCCGATCCATGGTGAAACCAGGCATACACCGACGCCACCAACCACCACAAAACACCGCCCACAAGAATGAGAGCGAACGTGACCCGCGAGATCAGCCGCGCATCGTCACTCCGACCACGCGCGTCCAACTGAACCCGCTCCAGTTGGCGATGAAGCGAGTCGCTGTCGTCGAGCACCTGTGGCGTGACCCCGCCGAGAAACCCACACGCCAACGGCAACAACGCGGCCGGCACCACAGTGCCCGCCGGCCGCATCGGCTCACCGTCCCAAACCGGTCGTTTCTCACCAAACGCCTGCCTCTGCGCTGTGCGATCGCTGAACCTCCAGCCCACCCGCTCCGGTCCGCGAAACAGCACCGGCCACGCAACCGATCCCACATCGTCTGACGACACCTGCCGCACCTCGCTCCCGAGACTACGAACATATAACTTGAACGCCGCTCCTTGACCAGATGGCCGAACCGGCAGTCCCGATCCCGCACAGCCTGTCCAATACAGAGCAGGGCGCAGCGACCTGCCGGACCACCACAAACGAACACATCTAAGGACAACTTCACCTCGGCGGCGACCGCCCCCACCTCGGACGGCGCCCGAGTCGTTTCAGATGGCACGAACTCCGCCGCCACTCAGCCAGACCCAGCAGCGCACGCACCAACCCCGACGAGTCCGCCCTCCATCCGACCATCCTGATCGGACGACCCACCACGGCCGCCCTGGCGTCCCTGGCAGATGCAATGCCGTGGCCTGCCCAAATACAGAAACAACGGGTGTCGATATGCTCGGACACACCTACTGTCGACAGTGACGCACCAGCCACGGCGAAGCCCTCCCCGTGAGTCCTGAACTGAACAAGAGTAGCGCTACACGCCGACACTCCACTGGGGATAAACCGTCGACCACCGCTTTCCTGGAAAACATCACCCATTCGGCCTCCGCGCATCGACAGAGAGTGGCATGCAACCAACCACCTAATGGGTTCCAGAAGTTCGCCTCACGGCGTGGGCCTGCACATCAATCTGCTGCAGACTCATGTTCGTTGATCAAGTCGCCGACATCCATCGGCACACGACGTGGCCGTTGACTTTGTCCACGAGACTTGTCTGTCGGCTGGTAAGCGAATCCGCATCTTGCGACTCTGGAGTCCACCGTGGCTTTGAGGGAACGGCCTCAGGTTGACAGCAGCGGGTAGTCCACGAACACGCGATCAGTGCCGACGCAGATAGACCGTCCGGACCAGCGACAAGAACGGCCTGACAGAAACTGGTTGCCGCACAACAGGGTCATGGATCCTGGCCCTTCGGCCCACAAGACGTACGGCAAAGGTTGATGACAGCAAAGGTTGATGACGGCCGCCGTCGCTGAGACGACAGTCGCTGAAAGTGCGGCACCGCTTACCGGATCCGCTGCCCAGCCGGCCGCGAATCCTACCGTCAATGCGGGACCGAGCATCATGCACAGCACGCGCCGTCTGGCTTTCCCTGAACTTGGCCCGGTGCTCTGACTGTCCACTGTTGACGCCCCTAGTCAGCCGATTCGGTGTTGTATCCCGACCGTAAGGCTGCTCTGCCACAAGGAACAAGGGAACTGCCGATACGCGGACAACCCCGGAATTCCGCATGGAGTCCATGGACGGCGTGGACGAGGTAGCGCCGTGTATGGTCGCGCCGGGCACCCGATGTCACTGTGTGGTCTCAGGACTTGCTTGACGTTTTGTCGTCGGGAGACGCTTGACGTGTTCTCGGGTTGACTCCAACTCCTGTGACGTGAAGTCGGGTGATGGGTTTGAGGTTGCGGCGGGGGCGGACGGCGATCTCTTCCTCGCCGTGCAGGACCCGTAGGTGGGTGTCCTCGATGACGACGGTGACCAGTTTGCCGCGGTGGCGGGGTCCGCGATGGCCTGGCCGCCGCGCAGAATCCCCACCGTGGCCGACAGAACCCGGCGAGGCAACGGCCAAGCGGGTGAACACGCGGGCCGCGGAACCCTCCCCAGTGAGTACTGGGCGCGCGAAGGATCGAAGCAGCCAGTGGTCTTCACCGAGTCTCCGCAGCACAGCTGGCGGTCGCTGAAAGCCACCAGCGCGCGGCGGCCGGAATGACGGTCGGCGAGCAGACGTGGCGGGAGTCGGGCTGGGCGCCCCGGCCGACATCGACCAGCTCCAACGCCGAATCACCGAGCTGGAACAGCAGGTCGTCGAACTACACGGCAAAGTCGCGGAACGCGATCAGGAACTCGACACCGCACGCACCGCCAATCGCGAGCTGATCACCACCTCAACAGACGAACCTGACCGCACCAACCGAGCAGATCAGGCGTATGCCGAGCCAGGCATGTCCCCGCCGAGGTGAAGATCTACACCGAAATCATCCGCCATGGCTCGTCCCATTATCTATAGTCGTCAACGGCGCGGAACGCGTCGGCCAAGTTACACAGGCGCCGTGCTTGATTCCGCATCATCAGCGGCGAGTGTCACCCGCGCCGACTGAAAAAAGTCACCACCGGCTACCTCGGACGCTCCTCCGACCTCCATCTGCATCGCTCGAATTCTACCGACTTGGCCGACAAATTCTGCGAGTACTACCTACGCAGGCCACAACCGATCTACCCCATTCCAAGTCAGCAGTTTACGTAACCATCCCCAGAGTTCGTCGAGCGACCTAATTTCACCAACATCCAAAATCATGTCGTCAGAACCAACGGATCCTAGTGTTATCTCAATCTCACCCGTTTCCCACAGAATGATCTGACCTACTCGATCTTCTGAATCGATGTCCACCCTGACAGAGCGGTTACTACTCTGACTAGACGACGACCTACCAAGCTCTACGGAAAGTCCTTGGTCTGCCATAAATTGGCCATTTTGAGCAAACCAGGCTTCCAGCGAATCCAACATAATCATTTCCATTGGAATCACTCTATTACGATCCGGACGTTTGCGTACCCTCAGGAAGCTCCGGCAACGGAAGACCTTTATTTGCATTGAGACGACCACCAGGGCTGTTCGGCCCATGGATTGATCTCCAGGCGTCTGTGCCACCCGGCATCAAAGTGCCCGCCGGAACATCAAATTCGACATACATGTCACCCTTGGGGGCAGCTCTATGAGCGGTCGGATCCGACGGAAACGCGACTCGTGACACCCCACCCTCGCCTCCTTGTACACATCCAGTGGCAACCATCTTCTCATACTCGGCCGGACACATCCATCTGCCCACCGTCGCCATCTCCATATTCCCGCCAGCAACGTTGGCCCCTCCACACCGCGGATCCGCGTTGTGGACAAGAATTGGCATGCCGTTTGCGACAACGTAGTACGTGTGCAACACGTCGACGTTAAGGTTGTGGACACGTTCGTAGGCGGCCCATTTGCGGATTTCGGTGACTTGGACCTTGGTGCGGCTGCGGTTTGTAGGAGGCTACCGATCTTGAGTTCGCCTGCGGTCGCCCATTTGTGGAGTTCGGGAGACCAGAAGGGATAGTTGTCGGTGGCGGTGAGGGTGCCGGTTGGTTGCCGGTTGGGCCGTCTATGTCGATGGTGAGTTGGACCAGGTTTTTGAGACCGTCACCGACCAGCGGGGTGATGACGAGCTCGGGTTCGGTTCTGCCAGTTTCCGGGTCGGTCGCGAGGACCATGTCGCCGGGTTGCAGTTTCTCGATTGGCTTGTAGGTGCCGTTCGCCATGAGAACTTGCGTTCCAGGATCCGGTTCCCAGGTCGGGTCGTTTGTGCACGGTCGCACGATGGCGCGAACAGCGGGCACGGACACCCGCTGCAGCGTACGCGGGTTGGCGTCACATCGGTTACCCTCCTTCAGGTTTCACGTGATCGACCTATATGGACGCTTCGCCGTCGCGGAGTTGTCAATGTCGGTGTCCATGACGGTGGCGAAGTAGACCCGTGTGGCGCAACGATTCCCACCTCTGCGCAACCACTCTCTACACGAGACGGCGGTCTTGTTTTTCCTGGATCCGCTTGACTTCGCATACCGAGGGAAGCGTCCATGGTTGTGTGATCCAACCAAGACTGTATGTCTGAGACCCTGCGAGGTGACAGTGGTGCTGGCCAGCAACCGTAATCGAGGCATCCACGGCGTCGACGACCCGTGGAACGCGGATGGGTTCTACGCCGCTCGCGCGTTCAAGGCCCGCCGTAAGAGTGGTAAGAGCGGTAAGCGCATGTGGAGGCGCATCCTCCGTAAGACTGAAGAGCGACACTGGCGGCGGGAGAATCGTTGCCGCAGAGGTCGACACCGGCGAGCGTTCAGCGGGTGATGAACCGGGACGCGATCGTCGACGTTGCTTGACGCCCACCGTAGGAACGTTCATGGGATGTGCCGGTTCCATCACGGAGAACGGGCGCTACCGCAAACCGTGACGTACAAGAGATGTCGAACTGATCATGCGGGGAGTTGACCGATGACTCGCAACCGGCACTGTTGTTGTCCGGAGACCCGCGTCGTGTGCGGCGAGAGGGTAGGCACGCCACGCGACGATGCCGCTTTATGGCATGAACCGCCTCAACCAGACTGGACACCACAACCACAACCACACCAGAAGCTAGCTGTTCTTCCCGACCACGTTTCATCGTGCTGGCTGCGTCCGCGTGGCGCGCCGCCCGAGAAGACTCTTCGAGCAGACTAACAGTGACGGAGACGAAGCCTGCACCTTCTGTGGGTCAATCAACCGTGTGACCGCGACTCATTCCCGAGTTTGGTGGCACAACGGAGCATCACGAGCGTCAACTACCGATGGTGATCACCGCAACCATCTACACGAGACAGTCATATTGTGCCGACGATGCTTGACTTCACCGACCGAAGGAAGCGTCCATAGTCGTGTAGCCCGAACACACCGGCAGCGCACCGGGGGCCACACCCGCCCCGGCCGGGGCATGACCACCCACCGATCACCACATGCGAATCGAGGGAAACGTCATGCCCAGCAAGACCCGTACCCGCACAACCCGCACCACCGCGACGACCGGCACCGCCCGTGCCCTGCGGCCGGTACCCGACCAGCCAACCACCACAGCGGTTCGCACCGACACCGAAGACAAGCTGTGGGCAGCGTTGCACGCCCACCCCCACAACACCGCCCCCTTCCTGGCAGGAACAGCACGTATCGGGAGGTCGACCGCGCAGAAAATCCTCGCCCACTGGGCGGACGACGGCAGCGTCACCCGCACCCCCGGAATCGCCGAAGGCGGACGGCGCGCCGCCGACGTGTGGGCGATCGCCAAGGTCGACGCCACCGACGCGGCCGTCGACGCCGTACCCGAGAAGACCGAACCGGCAGACGCCGCACCCGCCAGCACCGAGGCGGCCACATCCGCTGACGGTGCCCCGCCCAACAACGCCATGCAGACGGCCAGCGGCGACGGCAAGGACGGCAAGTCGGACCGGCTGGTACCCGGTGCGCTGCGCGGGATGGTCGAGGACCACCTGCGCGACCACCCGGTCAGGAGTTCGGTCCCACCACGATCGCCAAGACCCTGGGCGGGAAATCGTCGGGAGCGGTGAGCAACGCGCTGGACAAGCTGCTCGAGGACGGTGTCGCGGTGAAGACCCAGGACAAGCCGAGGCGTCTCGCGCTCGCTCCGGCAGAGCAGGCGGCTGCCGCCGCGCCCCCGAACTGAACCCCCCGCAGCATGGCCGATGTGGTTGCGCCCCAACAGGATTCGCCGCCGGGACGCAACCACATTCACGTTGTTCGCCCGTTCGGGAGTCTTCTCTGGCCTACCAGGTGAGCGGGGTCGCTTGGCTGGCCAGATGCGCCCACCAGGAACCGTCCGGGACCGGCACGGCAACCCGAGCACGGCCCGCACCCGCAACACCCCAAGCAGATCACGGGCGTGGTCAGGGTTTGCTGCCCTCGGCGTAGCGGTCGGCGCTGACATCCACGCGCCTCGGCTGCGCTGCACCACACCCCGAGGACATCACCCCGTGCGTACGCCAGGTCATGACGCTGCTGACCGAGGCGGTCCAGGCGGGCACCTTGACGGTCGACAACATGCCCGACATGGACACTATGCGGGCCGGGCTCAAGGTCAGCAAGGCGACCCTGACTCTCGCCTACCGTGCGCTGGTCCACGACGGTGTCTTCCAGTACGTGCCGGTCGCCACCACGTGGACGACACATCGCCGCTACCTGCCCGTCGGGCCACTACCCCGGGTATCCGACGAACAACGACGCCCGCTCCTCTACCAGAAAGCCCAAACTATCAAGGCCCGCGTGCGGGACGGCACCTGGACCGCAGTCACCTTCCCGCCCACCGTCGACCAACTCGCGCGGGTCCTCGACACCTCGCCCACCACCGCCATCAACGCCTTGAGGCTCGCCGAAAGCTGGGGGATCGTGCACCGCGTCCTGGTCCGCCGCCCACCGGCGAACGGCCGCCAATACCAGTGACAGCCGGCAAACACACCGGCCCACGACGCCACCGTGCCCAGCGTGATGTCCCACGTGCGGGACGGGATCTGGCAGCAACGCGGGCCGATGGTCGCCTGCCCCCGGTGACCGCGTTGGCGGCTGAATGCGCCTGCCGGGTGACGACCGCGCGACAGGCGTACCGGAACCTGGAACACGCGGGAGACATCGCCCGCGCCAAGCCGAACGCCGACAAGCTCGGCCGGATCGTCCTCGCGGACGACCACACACTCCGGGCCGGCGATCACCGCATGGGTCGCCGGTGACCTCATCCGTCGAGTTCGACAACAGCATCGGACAACATCTACCCGCGAACGCCCGCCGGCGTTGCCAAGCGTGGACACCCTCAGCCACGAGTACCCCGTCATCGGGCCCGACGTCATCGGGCAGTCCGCCGACATCCTGGTCGCCGCCGGCTGGTTGACCCGCACCACCCACCAACGAGGACGCCCCGGCTGCACCCTCACGCAGTGGACGCCACAGCACCCACCCCAACCATCCCTGCCCGATCTCGCCGCTCTCCTCACCACCCGTCTCCACCAAGGAGAATGGACACACGAACTACCCGTCGAGGAACGTCTCGCCCGCGGTCTCCACGTACCGGTCGAAGCCGTCCACCACGCCTACGAGCACCTCGCCCGGACCGGCGAGATCAACAAAGTGTGGGACGCCCACCTCGCCCACACCGCTGGGTCATCCCCGATCCCGGCCCGCCCGGTGAGCCAACCCGCCCGTGAACCCCTCGCCGAATTCACACGCCCCGGACTGGACCGTGCGACAAGATCCAACAACACCAACACCCTCCCAGCGCCAGCAGCAAACACTCTCCACAGCCCAGCAGTTGATCGCACACGACGATCCGTCGACCGCCGCGTCGTTTCTCGCCACGGCATGGGCCATGGTGCCGGCCGACGCCGACGCGTCCTGGTGTAAGCCTTACGCGCGTGTGGCCTTCACCTGCTTCCGGCCCTACCGCAATCCCCGACGCTGGCCACGGTGTTCCAACACACAGCCGAGTTCTACCGCGCCCGAGGCGACTATCACATCGCGGAGATGGATGGAATGCACGAACTGGCCATCTGGCGTCAGCTGGATGATCCTGACCAGCACGTCAACGCGCTGAACGCGCTCGCCACAACCTTTCTGGCCCATGACCGGCGACACTGCGCGATGGATTGCGCCGAAGAACGGCTGTCCGTGCATCTGAACCACCACCGTCACCGAGAAGCCGCAGAGGATCTCCGACATCTGGGCCAGTTGAAGCTGCGAGCCAACCGACCCGACACCGCCATTGACTACCTGACCCGCACCAGTGACGCGCTCGACAACTACCTGGCATCACAGCCCAGCACCACACCGACGTTCGAGTCCTGCTGGGCAGGGCATTGTGGCGCTCAGGTGCGACATCCGCAGCTCGGCGCCAAGTTCACTCACGCGTTACAGGCTCTTGTGGATATCGATGACCACGCCGCTGACCCGAGTCCGCGAACTGTTGAGCACACCTGCTGGCAGGGAGCTGCCTGATGTCCGTCTCGTGGGAGGCTGACATCGTCGTCTGCCGGCACCGACCCGCCCATAGCGGAACCAGTCGCGACAATAGGCTGTCGCCTCCGATGCATTGGCTCGGACACAGCGATCCACACCGCGACCCGCGCTGCGCTCTCACAAACTCGTGCCGGACAAGGCAATCGCCATTGCCAACACAGGAAAGGCCTTGCGTGCGGTGGAATTCTCACCTGCGGACCCATATGTCCTGAGCCGGAAGCGGGACGGCATGACGCGTTGCCGGTCGCGCCACGGCCGACCCGCAGTGCCCGTGATGGCTCGCAGCATCTGGGTACGGTTCCTGACCACAGCGTTTCCAGAGGGACACCGGTGACGGCCGGACGGCGCGATGCCGCGCCCGCACCAGCACCGCCTTTCTCCCTGCCGTCTACGCCAGCCACTGCCACTTCACCGTCCACACCGGTCACGGCGCCGACAACCACCGCACCACACGTTCTCCCGTACACAGTGGACGACGACGATGCGGCCGAACGATTCGTGCGCGAGGCGATGCGCAGATCGCGACCGCGCACATGGAAGGCGTTGCTCGCCGACGACCGTGTCGTGTAGACCTATCGAGTGCTCCGGCGGATCGAGTCCAGCGCGACGACAGCCCACATTCGTCACCGCGAAGCGATCACACAGGCCAAGATCGACCGACCCGCCGGGCCGCGGTCACGGCAGGTCCTCTCCGGGAGGAACGGTGTATGCACCACAGGATGAGTGCCGGGTCCAGCGAGACCGACGTGAACGAGTTGATCGTCATGGCGATCGGGTCTCGGCGGTGGACCGTGGTGATCACCGTGACATCGGTGGCGTAGCGGCCCAGGGTGTCCCGCAGCGCCCTGGTGGACGGCGTGGTGCTCACGTTGTCACCTTGGCCAAGCGGTCCTTTCGGGCGGCCAGCACGTCTTCGTCGTCCGGCGCCAGCAGCGCCGCGGTGTCCAGGTCGGCCCGTGCAGCGTTCCATTGGCCACGGGCCCGCAGCACGAACGCGCGGTTGTAGCGCAGCAACGGGTTGTCGGATCGAGGGTCACGGCCAGGTCCAGGTCGGCACGCTTCTGTTTCGGTGAGCACACGGGTCATGGGGTGAGGATGAGCCGGATCGGGTCGTTCACCTTGTCCGCCAGCTGCTGCATCGCGTCCGCGGCCTTGGCCAGGGGAATGTGCCCGCTGATCGACTTGGTCAGGTCGAGCCGGTGATGTTCGACCAGCGTGACCAGTTCGTCCACGTGCTGAGGGAGTGAGCCGTAGTGGCCGAGCAGGCGCTGGTGGCGGGTGCTGAACGGCACGGCGCTGTCGGTGATGGTGAGCGGCTCCCGCGTCAGTCCGACCAGGGTCAGCGAACCGTAGGCGGCGAGTGCGGCCTGCGCTTGTTGGCGTACGGCTGGCACTCCGGCGAAGTCGAAGGTGTGGTCGAGTCCGCGCCCGTTGGTCATCCGCCGTACCTCGTCGAGGAAGTTCGGTGCGGTCGGATCCAGTGCGACGTCCGCTCCGAAGGCCAGTGCCCGCTCGCGGGCAGCGGTCAAGGGGTCGAACGCGATGATCGGGGCCGCGCCGATCATCCGCAGCAGTTGCACGCCATGCGCGCCAAGGCCACCGACACCCCACGCTCCGACCGACTGCGCTGGCCGTACCTGTGCGGTTGTGGTGATCGCGGCGTACGGCGTCGACACGGCGTCCGGAATGATCGCGGCCTGGTCGAACGGGAGATCGTCCGGGATCGGCACGACAGTGTCGACGCGGGCGATGGCGTACTCGGCCCAGCCCCCGTCGAAGTGCACGCCCCTGGTCATCGGCTGCTGGCAGGGGAACCTGCGCACCCCGCAGTTCTCGCAGGCGCCACAGGTCTGGAGTGCCTGCAACAGCACTCGCTGGCCAACGGTGATGCCCGGCGGGATCTCACTGCCCAGCGTGTGCACGACGCCGGCGACCTCGTGGCCGAGGGTGATGGGGTTGTTCCGGATGACCGGTCGCAGTGTGCCGTCAATCAGGTGCACGTCGGACAGGCAGACGCCAGAAGCGCGGACCTCGACCAGCACTTCACCCGGTCCGGGTTCGGGAATCGGCACCTCTTCGATCGCGAAGTCGCGCGTGACCAGGTCGAGCCGGCCCGCCAGCATAGTGGTGGTCACGAGTGGAGTGCCTCGTTTCGATTCGGATGATCGACGAGTTCCACACCGTCGGACGCATAGACATCGGCCACGGCCGCGCGGATCGCAGCCAGTGCCACATCGACGTCCTCCTCCGTGGTCTGCCAGTTCACAGTGGACACCCGCATCGCCGCCCGGCCGTACCACACGGTCCCACCGAACCAGCAGCATCCGCTGTGCTGGAGACGGTCGATGACCGCTCGGGTCAGCTCGTCATCGTCGCCGAACCGGACCATCACCTGGTTCAACACCACCTCGTTCAACAGTTCGGCGTCGGGAATGCGCAGCAGGCCCTCGGCGAACCGACGGGTATTCGCACAGCAGCGCTCAACCAGTTCGGCCACCCCCTTGGCGCCGAGGGTGCGCAGCACGGCCCAGATCGGGAGGGACCTGGCGCGACGCGAGAAGTCCGGAACCCACTCGATGGCGTCGCGCTCGCCCGGGGTCCGGGCCGGCAGGTAGCCGGGACGCTCGTTGAGCATGGCGGCCCGGTGTGCCTCCGGATGAGCCACCACCACGATGCCGCAGTCATACGGCACGTTGAGCCACTTGTGCGCGTCGCAGGCCCAGGAGTCGGCCCGCTCGACGCCCGACACCAGATGGCGCAGCGCGGGTGACGCCGCGGCCCACAGGCCGAAAGCGCCGTCGATGTGCACCCACGCGCCGTACTCGTGCGCGATGTCACAGATCTCGCCGACCGGATCGATGGCGCCCGAGTTCACGTCACCGATCTGAGCGCAGACGATGGCCGGGCCCTCGCATTCCGCCAGGACCTGGCGCAGCGCGTCCGGGCGCATGCGGCCCTCGTCGTCGACGGCGACGACTTTGGTGTTACCGGAACCGAAGCCGAGATAGCGGGTGGCGAAGTCGATGGTGATGTGCCGCAGGGCGCCGCCGATGATGGTGATGCGCGGTGCGCCGGGTAGACCGTCGCGTTCGACGTCCCAGTCGAGCTCGGCCAGCAGCTTGTGGCGAGCCGCGGCAAGCGCGGTCAGGTGCGCCATGGTGCAGCCGGTCGGGAAGCCCACCGAGGCGTGCTCGGGTAGGCCCAGCAGTTCCAGGATCCACTGTGCGGCGACGTGCTCGGCGACCGCGATGGCCGGCGAGAGGTTGTACAGGCTGGCTGTTTGGTCCCAGGCGGACACCAGCCAGTCCGCCGCGATGGCCACCGGAAGCGTGCCGCCGGTCACGTACCCGAAGTAGCGCGGCCCCGACGCTGTCGGGATACCGCCCTCGGCGACGACCTGTTCCAACAGTTCGATAGTCGCCGTCCCCGATATCGGTTCGGCCGGCATCGGGCCGCCGAGCAGCTTGACCAGTTCCTCGGTGCCCGCCGTGGCACCGACCGGCCGCTTCCGCAGTCCGTGCAGGTAATCGGTTGCATGGGCGTAGGCCAGATCCAATGAGGTCCAGTCGTCATAGATCATGGGTCAACCGTAATCCCGAATCGCTGATCTGCGACTGACCGGTGAGCCGTCGCGCTCGGACTTATCCGGGTAAAGCTCAGCCGCCCGTCAGAGGCCCATCAGCGCCCCGGTGCCACGATGCCGACGAGGGCCCTCGTCGGAATCGTGCGTTCTTCGGCGTGTTCAGATAGGACGGCCACGTTCGGGTCCTTGCCAAGAAGTCTCGAAGAACTGGAGAACTCATGTCCAAGATGGACAGGCTTGTCCCTTCGTCCATTGCCACAGCCGATTTCGCCGAAACGGCGGCTGAGATCTCGTCGTGGCTCACTATGCCGGCCGTCGACCTCGACCGTAAACTCGGCGATCAGCGGGACCGTATTGTCGGCCAGGTGGCGTCGCTGAACCAGGAGGCGGTGCGGGCCGGTGCCGGATCGGCCGCTCAATACTCCCAGCAGTTGCTGCTGGCCCGGATCTATCAGACCGTGATGCGCATTCCCGACGGCGAGAGCGCGGAGGGGTCGGTGCTGCTGCACGAAATCACTCGGATGCTGGAGACAGCCACCACCACCGCCGAGGACCTGATGATCACACCGGGCATGTTGGACTCGACGCCCAGCGAGCCCAAGGCGTTTCTGTCCTGGCTCAAGGACCAGGTCCGTGAGCACCGCGCATTCAAGCACCCCTACTACGCCGAGTTCATCAGGGACGAAGCCCAGGAAGCCGACCTGCGCAAGTACGTCATCCAGGAGTCACTGGTGGACGGCCGGTTCGACGACTTCCTGGCGATGATGCAGATCGGCACGGCCGGTGCCAGCAAGATGGAGATCGCCGGCAACTTCTGGGACGAGATGGGTAACGGTGACCCCGAGCAGGTGCACACCTACCTGTTCAACAAGATCTACGAGGTCTTCGACATCTCCCCGGAGGAAATGGAGGACGAGTTGACGGCGAGCGACCTGCTCGGCGGCAACCTGGCGGTCCTGCTGTGCCGGTATCGTCACCTCTACCCCGAGGCGGTCGGCTACCTGGGCATGACCGAATGGCTGGCACCGGACAGGTTCAAGAACGTCGTGCACGCGTGGGAACGGCTGGGGCTGCCGAAGGTCGGCATCACCTACCATCGGCTGCACATCACCATCGACTCGCAGCACGCCGCCGGTTGGTTCCACAACGTGGTGATTCCGTCCGCCGGTTCACCGGCCATGCGCCGGGGGATCACCCGGGGCTCGATGTGGCGAATCAATTCCTCGGCCCGAATTCTCGATGATCGGTTGGGGCGGGCACGTGACGCCCACCAGGATGCCTGTCTGGTCCGGTGAATCCCGGCCAACATCGGACAGACGCGCGGGACGACTGCCCCGCGCGTCTGTCCGATGTTGGCCCCTCGCCGGCTCAGGAACCGAGTTCGCCGGCGAGTTCCGGCGCGTGCCGGTAACCCAGGATCAGCACGTCACGGATGGCCGCCTGGTCGCGGTCGATCGCGGTGATCGGGCGCACCGCGTGGAGTATCTTCTCGTCGGCCCAGTACATCGTGTCCATTCGGGACTCGAGGCGAAACTCGGCGACGAGCTCCTTGTCGGCGGTGTAGACCTGGGACTCGCCACCCTGCGCGTTCCCTCGGTGCATCAGGTGGATGGCGCCGAAGTCGACCTCGTCGCGATGGGGCCCCTCCGGGGTGGGGTCGCCGAGTTCGCCGGGAAGTCCGATGATGCGGAACTGATGACACTGGACGTCCCAGGTGTCGGCGAGCAGTTCGGGCGCGACCGGGAACCTCGCGAAGTCGAACGGGATGAGCGCCTGCAACAGCGGATTGGCGAGCGTCGAATCGGCGAGCGGCGCGACTTCACGTTGAATTCCGCCGGCGTATTCGTTGGCGTCGTCCGACTGGTAGTACGGGACGTGTGCGCGCAGCCGCGACTCGCCGGTGCTCGGCCGGAACACAAAACGATCGTAACGCCGCTCCCGGAACCTGCCACCGTCCTTGAGGTATCGGTCGGTCTCCAGTCGCTCCCATTCCTGGGCCAGTTCGGCCTCGTATCGCCGAAGCTCAGGGTCGATGTCGAGCCGGTCGGCCGACACCAGTGCATAACCTTTGGTGCGCAACCCTTCCGAAACTTCCTGGACCTGGGTCGATGACATCGTTCAATTCCTCCGTCCAAGCGCAACACCGTCGTAGGCCCACACTGCCACGACGGTACTGACTCGGAACTGACAATGACCGCGGGCACCGCCCCAGGAAACCGTCAGGCCGGGTCAGCACGATGTCAGTCCGCGATCAGCACGGTCTGTCATCATTAGTACAGCGGGCGATGGAGACGGAAAACCGGAGCCGTCGCCGGCGAGGAGAGGTTCCGCAGCGGCCTAACGGGGCCGGCCTTCGGGCTCGGCAGGGCTCCAGTAGCCCACGCAGGTTCGAATCCTGCCCTCTCCGCCTATTACTGACGGGCCGGCCAGGTGCCGCCAACCCCGGGGTCTCCGCACACGCGGAGACCCCGGTATTCGGCTTTCCGCGCATGGGAACGGCGCCCGGTCTCCGAGACCGGGCGCCGTTCGCATGCGGTTCACGCGCGCGCCTTCTCCTCCAATCGGTAGAGGTTGTCGCAGAAGTCCTGCGTCACGGCGGCGGCGTACCGGTCAATGAAGAAGTGACCGCCGGGGTACTCACGATGTCCGAGGTACTGCGGGCTGCGGGGTACCCAGGACTCGAACGCGTCCGGCTCCTCCCGCAGCGGATCGCTCATGCCACCATAGGAGATCATCGGGCACGGCACGAGCGAGTCGTGGTCCACCCGCTGGGAGGACACGGAGAGATCGGCGCGCAGCGCGGGTAGGACCATCGCGAGCATCTCCGGGTTGTCGTAGATCTCGGCCGGGAAGGAGCCCAGTCGCTTGATCCAGCCGACCACCTCGTCCTCGGGCATGTTGAGGTCCGCCTCGGACGGAGTGTAGAAACCCTTCGGCGCCCAGCCGGACATTCCCATCAACAACGGCGTCGGCAGGTGTTCGTCCGCCATCCGCACCGACAGCTGGTAGGCCAGCTGCGCGCCGAGGCAGTGTCCGAAGAACGCGAAGGGCCGCTCGTCCAACTCGGCCAGGACGGCTTCGTACAAGCCGTCGACCAGCGCGTCCCACTCGGTGTAGGCGGCCTCGTCGCGGCGCTCCTGCCGGCCGGGCAGGGTGACCGCCTGGCCGCTGACGAAGTCGGGCAGCAGGTCGGACCAGTCGCGGTAGATGATGGCGCCGCTGCCGGCGTGCGGGAACATCAGCAGCCGCACGCGGGCATCCGGGTTGGCCTCGGCCGGGTGGAACCATTGACCGGCCGCCGATACCTTCTCGACAATCGCGCTAGTCATTGCTCAAAACTCCCTGAAGTTGCTGTTGTGCCAATAGCCGTTCCCGGATGGTCCGGCGCAGAACCTTCCCGGCCGGGTTGCGGTCGAGTGTGGGTACGAAGTGGTATGTGGACGGGATCTTGTAGTCGGCCAGGCGACCACGCAGGAACAACGTGAGTTCGCGAGGGCTCGGCGTGGTACCGGGTAACGCGACGACACAGCAGTGGACCAGTTCGCCCCACTTCTCGTCGGGCACACCGACCACGGCCACGTCGCGGACCGAGGGATGTTCGGCCAGTTGCAGCTCGATCTCGGCCGGATAGACGTTCTGCCCGGCGACGATGATCGTGTCGTTGATGCGATCCCCGACGAACAGGTAACCCTGCTCGTCGACGTATCCGTTGTCGCCCATGTGCAGCCAGCCGTCGACGAGGGTCCTGCGGTTGGCCTCCGGCAGGTTCCAGTAGCCCAACATCACCGCCGGCGTCCGCACGCAGACCTGGCCGATCACGCCGGGTGGCACCGTGCGGCCGGTGCCGTCGACGATCTTCAACTCGTTGCCGGGGCAGGCCCGTCCGGCCGACCGCAGCAGCGGGCCGGGCCGGTGATCCTCCGGTGGCAGGCACACCGCGGCGGCACCGCACTCCGTGCTGGCGTAGATCTGGGCGAACTCGCAGTCGAACATCTCGAGGCAGCGCAGCATCAGGTTGGCAGGCATCGGGGCACCGCCGTAGACGATCTTGCGCATCGAGGTGAACGCCGCAGGACTCGCGTCGGGCTCGTCCAGGATCAGGTGCAACATCGACGGTGCGATGAAGGTCGTGGTCACCCGCTTTTCCCGGATGAGCCGCACGGCTTCCTGGGCGAGGAACATCCGCATCACCACGTTGGTGAGTCCGTGGCCGAACCCGAGGAAGAACCAGCCGATACCGGCCGTCCCCAGTCCGGGCAGCGAGATGAGGCTGACGTCCTCGGGACGCCAGTCGATCCACTCCTTACCCGCGGCCCGCATGGCGGCGGGCAGGGTGAAGAACGCGCGGTGCGAGATGACCGCGCCCTTGGGCAGGCCGGTGGTGCCGCTGGTGTAGATCTGGACCACCGCGTCGCCCGGGCCGGTGCCGGGATCGAGGTCGTCCTCGGGGTGATCCCGCCACCAGTCGAACAGGCCGGCGCCGGGGTCGGGATCGCCCGCCCGGTCCGTTCGCACCGTGTGGTGCAGCGCCGGCAGCTCCGGCGCGAGGACCTCGGCCGTTTCCTGGAAACGCGTCTCGACGAACAGCTCGACCGCGCCGGAGTCGCGCAGGATATGCGCCACTTCGCGGGCGGTGAGCCGCCAGTTGATCGGCACCATCACCGCACCGACCTTGGCGCAGGCCAGGAAGAGCGTGAAGTAGTACTCGGATTCCAGACCGAGGTAGGCCACCCGGTCGCCGCGGCGCACGCCGTCGGTCAGCAGGGCGTGCGCGGCCCGATTGCTAGTGCGGTGTATCCAGGCGTAGTCGACACTACGGTCCTCGCAGACTACCGCCGGATGCGTGGGTCGGGACCGTGCGTGGGCGGCGCACGCCGCCATCAGCGTCCACGACGGATCGTCCAGCATGATCACCTCCGGGTCGTTGTCGGTTGGGTCAGCCCTGCGGTCCGGCCGGCGCGAGTTGCGCTTCGAGGAATTCCACGACCCGGCGCGGTGATGGGTTGTCGAAGGTCAGCGATGCCGGCAATGGCACCTTGAACGCGGTTTCCAGGCCGGTGCGCAGCTCCAGCGCCATGAGCGAGTCCAGCCCGAGCGTGAGGAATTCGTCATCCAGGTCGACACCGTCGTCGGCGCGCAGAGCTGCGGCGACTCCGGTGAGCACAACCGTCTCGATCGCCTTGATCAGCTCGGGGCGGGCGAGGCCCACCAGCGCCGCGACGTCCAGACTGGCCTCGCCGGCATCGGTGTCCTCGACCAGCCCGGTGTAGAGGGCATCGTCGAGTACGCTGCCACCGACGTGACTGGCCCAGTCCCACTGTCCAACCGCGACTTGGACCGATCCGTTGGCCAGCAACGCGTCCAGGGTACGCAACGCGCGGGACGGCGAGAAGAACAGGATGCCGGAGCGCACCATCTGCTTGGCCAGACTGACATCCAGCCGCGCCGAAAGGCCCACCCGTGCCCAGGCGCCCCAGTTGACGGAGAGCGCGGGTAGACCCTGTCGTGCCCGCCAGGCCACGAGTCCGTCGAGGAAGGCGAACGCGGCCGCGTAGTGCGCCTGGGTGGCCCCGCCGATCAACGGGGCGATCGAGGAGTAGACGACGAAGAAGTCGAGGTCCGGGTGACCGAGGCTGGCCTCGTGGAGCAGCCAGCCGCCCTGGGCTTGGGCGCGCAGTTGGGCCTCGATGTCGGTCCAGCTCATCGCCGCGATCAGCGAGGCCGAACCGATACCCGCGGCGTGCACGATGCCACCGAGCGGCACCCCGCCGCGACGGATGTCGGCGAACACCGCGGCGATGTCCTCGGCGGCGCCGACATCGGCCCGAGCCAGCGTGACGTCCGCACGGGCCCGCAGTGCGGCGATTCGGTCGACGTCGGCCGACCTCGGTGTGCCGCTGCGGCTGGCGAGCATCAGGTGCCGGGCGCCCCGCTCGACGAGGTGCTCGGCGGTGACCAGGCCGAGTCCGCCAAGGCCACCGGTGACCAGGTAGACGCGGTCGGGTCGGACCGGGGCCACGGCGGGCGGGATCTGCCCGGCCGAGGGTTCGGCGGGCAGGGTCACCACGACCTGGCCCGTGTCGCCGTCCCGGACGGCGGCCAGCGCCTCGTCGAGCTCGTCCAGCGAGTACGCCGTGAACGGCACGGCCGGCAGTTGGCCCCGGTAGAGAATCGAGGCCGCCCGCGCGCCGTTGGTCGATGCCGAGTTCGGTGTGGGGCCCGCGGACAGTCGGGCGGTGGCGGCGTCGAGCGGCACCCCGGCCGGCGCGGGAAACGCCGTGTCGGCGGGGATGGTGATGGTGCCGCGCAGAGTGCCGCGGCCGTAGGCCAGCACGTCGTCGCCGACGGAGAACTCGGTGCCGGTGCCGACCGCGATCACCGTGCCGGCACAGCATCCGCCGATGACTGACCCGGCTGGGGTGAGATTGTCGCTGTCCAGCGCGGCCCCCCGCACCCGGATGCGTAGCTCGCCCGGTCCGGGCTCGGTGTCGGCGGTCTCGGTATCGGCGGTCAGCCGGGGCCGGCCGGTCTCGGCCGAGACGGACACCGCGTAGTCGCCCGGCCAGGCCGGCGTCGCGGCGCCGGGCAGCAGGCGCCGCACGTAGCGCCGGCCGTCGCGGTGGGCGATCTGGAATTCGCCAGCGTCCGCGGCACGCCACTCGTCGACAAGGCCGGCGAGGTCGCCGTCGCCGGGGAGGTCGACCAGCGTGACGCGCAGCTTGGGATATTCGGTCAGCAACGTACGACCGAAGCCCCACAGGCTGCTGGCGCCGAGTGTTTCGCCGGTGCCGGGCCGGTCCCCCGGCAGCCACTGCGCTCGTCGGGTGACCAGCCAGAGCCGAGGGGTGTCCGAGAGGATCGACGCGACCGTCGGAACCACCGTGAGCAGACGACGGTAGTTGTCCTCCCATTCGGCGGCGAACCGGGATGCCGAGTCCGGTTCGTCGCCGGACCGCCAGAACCAGCAGACGTCGGTGACGTTCGCGTCGGCCAGGGACGTGGCGAGTTCGGCTTCGTCGGCCAGCGTGCTGATCCGGATGTTCGCGTCGTCGACCGACTCGGCGACCCGGTCGCGATCGCCGCCGATGACCAGCACATGTCGGGGGCGGTCCGGTCCGGGCGTCGCGCGGTGGCGGAGCCAGGACTGCCGGTGCAGGAAGGCGGGTCGCCGCTCCGGTGCGCCGGGCCGGGCGAAACAGACGCCGAGCAGTTCGGCGATCGGCGCTTCCCCGTCCAGCAGCAGCACGTCGGCGCGGCGCGTGTCCGGTCCGGTGACCTCGACTGCGGCCACCACGCGCAGTCTGCCGCCGCGCGGCTTACGGAGCAGTCGTACCTCGGCGAACTTCGTCGGTCGCAGGTCCGGGCCGTCCTGGTCCAGCGCGACAACCGCCTGCAGGACGCCGTCCAACACTTCGACCGGGAGATGTTCGGCCACGCCGGCGACGCGATTGGCCAGTTCCGCGGTGATCACGCCGTCCGCATGGCTGGTGACCGAGTCCAGCAACCGGTACCGCTGACCGTACGCGCGGCCCACCGACTCGAAGTCGGTGTACAGGTCCTCGGCGGTGATCACGTCGAGCACCGGTCCCGGCGACCGGGCCAGCGTGCGCAACCGTGGGTTCACTCCGGCGCCGTCGGCGTCGCCCAGCGACGCGGTGGCCAGCACCTGCTCGCCGTCGGTCAGTTCGACATCGACACCGTCGGGCCGGGTCCGGGCCTGGGTGTGCATCGTCGTGACACCGTCAGCGTCCAGTTGCAGCGGGTGCCGCACCGCGAGATCGGCGATGGTCAGCCGGGTTTCCCCGAAGAGTCGGTCCTGCAGCGCGAACAGCAGTTCGAGGTAGGCCGAGCAGGGAAGTACCCATTGGCCGTCGAGCACGTGGCCGACCAGGAACTCGGAGTCCTGGGCCGAATAGTCCGCGGCGAACTCGCGCACCTCACCGTCGCCGTCCTGTTCCCGGCCGAGCAGCGGATGGTCGGTCGCCGTTGCCACCATCGACCGGCGTTTGGTAACCGGCAACCAGTAGCGCTTGCGTTCGAAGGCGTAGGTCGGCAGCGCGATCCGCCGCCGCCGCAGCCCCTCATGCAGCTGTGGCCACTGGACGCCCACACCGGCGACGTACAGCTCGGCCAGGCCGCGCAGTGTGGTGTCGCCGCCCGGGTCGCGGCGACGCAGGCTGGGCACCCAGTGATGCTCCCCCACCTCCGCGCTGCGTCGCGCCATGGCGGTCAACGCGGCGGACGGACCGACTTCGACGAAGGCGTGCCGGCCGCGGCGTTCGATCGCGCGAACACCGGCCATGAACAGCACCGGCGCACCGATGTGCCGCACCCAGTAGTCCGGCGTGCCGATCTCGGCGAAGCGGGCCACCGCGCCGGTCACGTTGGACACGATCGGAATCGTCGGGGGCCGGAAGGTGATGTCCGAGATCGCCGCCCGGAACTCCTCGAACACCTCGGCCATGTGTTCGGAGTGGAAGGCGTGCGACACGGTCAGCCGGTCCACGGCCACACCCGACTGCCGCAGCCGTTCGGCGAGCGCGTCGAGTTGGTCCATATCGCCGGAGGCCACGCACTGCTCCGGCGAGTTCACCGCGGCAAGGGCGAGACCGGGGAAATCCGCCAGCTCCCTGGCCAGCACGTCCTTCGTCGCGGTCACCGCGAGCATGCCGCCCTTGGCTCGGACCGACTGCATCAGGCGCCCCCTGGTCGCCACCAGCCGAACGGCGTCGGGAAGGTCGAGCACACCGCCGATCGCGGCCGCGGTGACCTCGCCGATGCTGTGACCGAGGAGCACGTTGGGCCGCACACCCCAGGACATCCACAGCTTGGCCAGGGCGAATTCCAGCGTGAACAACGCCGGCTGGGTGTAGTCGGTCCGGTCGAGCAGGGCGGGATCGGCGGCCGCACCGAACATCACCGCCCGCACCGAAGTGTCCAGGTACGGCTCGAACAACTCCGCACACGCGTCGACCTGCGCACGAAACACCGGATAACGCTGGTAGAGCGCGGCTCCCATCCCCGGGTACTGGCTGCCCTGGCCGCCGAACAGGAACGCGATCTTGCGGATCGAGGAGCCGCTGGAGGTGGCACCCTCGGCCGTCGCCGAAGCCAGCAGCTTGCCGATGTCGGCCTGGTCGCGTACGACACCGGCCAGCCGATGGGGCAGGTGGGCGCGGGTGGTCTGGATCGAGTGGCACAGGTCCGCGACGTCGATGTCCGGGTTCTTGTCGAGGAATTCCTGGTAACGCTGGGCCTGCCGGCGCAGTCCCGCGGAGTTCTTCCCGGACAGGGTGAACACGGTGGTGCCGGGCTCGGTCGGCGGGGCGGACTCCTCCGTGTCGGTTTCCGGTGCCTGTTCCAGGACCGTGGCGGCGATCGTGCCGGCGAAACCGAAGGCGTTGACCAAGGCCCGCCGGACCGGCGCGTCCCACGGTCGCGGTTCGGTCGGCACCGTCAGCGGATAGGAACTCCATGGAATGCGTCGGGACGGCGTTTCCAGGTTCAGGTGCGGGTAGATCGTGCGCGCCTGCAGTTGCAACACGGTCTTGATGACGCCGATGATTCCAGCCGCCGGCTCCATGTGACCGATGTTGGTCTTGACCGAGGCGACCAGCAACGGCTCCTCGCGGGTGTGCGATTCGGCGAACACGTTGCCGATGGCGCCGAACTCGATCGGGTCGCCCAGCGGCGTGCCGGTACCGTGCGCCTCGACGTACTGGATGTCGCCGGGCTTGAGCCCGGCCGCCTCCAGCGCGGCGTGGAACACCAGCTCCTGGGCCGGCCCGTTGGGCACCGTCAGACCGGCGCTGTCGCCGTCCTGTCCGATCGCCGTGCCCCGCACGATCGCGTACACGGTGTCGCCGTCGCGTTGGGCGTCGGACAGCTTCTTCAGCACCACGATCCCGCAGCCTTCCGCCCGCGAGTAGCCGTCGGCGGATTCGTCGAACGTCTTGCAGCGACCGTCTTCTGCCAGCATCTGGCCGTTCGAGAACATCACCATGATCCTGGGGTCGTGCAGTGCGTTGACCCCGCCGCAGAGTGCGATGTCGCACTCGCCGGAGCGCAGCCCCTCGACCGCGAAGTGCAGCGCGCTCAACGACGACGAGCACGCGGTGTCCACGTTGACGCTCGGTCCGCGCAGGCCGAGGAAGTAGGACAACCGCCCGGAGATCGGGAACATGGGGATGCCGGAGGCCATCAGGCCGTCCATGTCGGCGTAGGCCAGATCGTCCAGGGCCAGCGCGTAGTCGAACGAGCTCGCGCCGATGTAGACGCCGCCGTTGCTGCGCCGCAACACGGTCGGGTCGATACCCGCGTGCTCCAGTGCCTGCCACGCCGTCTCCAGCACCATGCGCTGCTGCGGATCGACGAACTGCGCCTCTTTCGGCGATATGTTGAAGAACGGCGCGTCGAATTCGTCGATGCGATCCAGGAAACCGACGGCGTGCGCTGTGATCTTGCCCTTCTCGTCCTTGTTCTTGGCCTGGAACGCCTCGACGTCCCAGCGATCCTCCGGAATCGGCCGGATACCGGATCGGCCGGCCAACAGGAAGTCCGCGAACTCCTCCGGCGACTCACTGCCACCGGGCGCCCGCACCCCGATGCCGACGATGGCGATCGGCTCACGTTCACGCGGCATCGGTTACCTCCCGATCGTGTGTGGCGTCCGAGAGCACGTCGGCCAGATGCTCGACCAGATGCTCGACGGTCGGCTCGTTGAAAAGGACGGTCGCGTCAATGCGCACGTCGAGCAATTTCTGCAGGTACTCCCGAACGTCGGTGAGTTTCAGCGAGGTGAAACCGAGATCGAAGTAGCTGCGGTCGACGAACAGTTCTTCGTCGTCACCCATCTGGAGTACCTCGCGCATATGTGCCACGATCAGTTCCTCCAACGTGTCACGACGCTCTGTCCGGGACTCCCTCCGGAGTTGCCGAGCAATGCTCATGACCTGATACAAGCAGCCCCGCGCTGACGCCTGGCTGATCGAGGACTGACTTACGTGCCGGAGTGGGAACTCGACGGCGAGGACAACAACGTCCTCGCCGTTCGTCACGTCAGCCGCGCATCAGCATCGGGAACCAATACTGATCCACGATTTCCCGCAGCGCCGGTACCGCTGACCGACTACAGGCGATCGTTCGTACCCGCCATCCTCGGATGCGGCCAGGACCGAACCCAGGAGAACCACCATGACCACCGGAACCACCGTCGCGGGTCAACCCGACGGGGACCTCACCGGGCAACCGCCGGAGCGGTTCGCGTGGAGCACCCTGCTCGTCGCCCTCGCGGGTATGTTCATGATCACGTTGGACTTCTTCATCGTCAACGTCGCCATCCCGGCAACCCAGACCGAACTGCACGCCACCTCGGCCGACATCCAGTTCATCGTCGCCGGGTTCGGACTCGCGTACGCCGCCGTCATGATCACCGGCGGACGCCTCGGCGACCTGTACGGCCGCCGCCGGATGCTCATCACCGGCATGGTGTTGTTCACACTGGCCTCCGCCACCTGCGGCTTCGCCCCCAACCCGGGGGTACTGATCGCCGCCCGCATCGCGCAGGGCGTCGCCGCCGCCCTGATGTCCCCGCAGATCCTGGCCATCCTGAACATCACGTTCACCGGTGCCCAGCGGGTGCGCGCGTTCACCGCTTTCGCGCTGGCCATCGGCTTCGGCGGCACGTTCGGCCAACTCATCGGCGGTGCCCTCACCGACCTCGACATCGCCGGTCTCGGCTGGCGTTCCATCTTCCTGATCAACGTCCCCATTGGACTCGTCGCGCTGGCCGCGATGCGCAGGGTCGTGCCCGAATCACGTGGTGGTGGCACTGCCGGCCTGGATCTGTTCGGTACCCTGCTGGTCTCCGCCGGTCTCGTCGCTGTGGTGCTGCCGCTGATCGAGGGCCGGCAGGCGGGCTGGCCGGTGTGGTCCTGGGCACTCCTGATCGCCTCGGTTCCGTTGTTGGCCGGATTTCTGTTCCAACAGTCCCGACGCGAGCGCGGTGGCCGCGCCCCGCTGATTTCGCTGTCGCTGTTCCGCGAACGCGCGTTCAGCGTCGGCGTGCTGATGAACCTGCTCTATTTCTGTTCGATGGCCTCCTTCTTCCTGGTCCTCGCCCTGTATCTGCAGGAAGGGCACGGCCTGTCGGCTATGGCCGCCGGATCCGTCTTCGGTGCCGTCGGCCTCGGCTACCTCATCGCCTGCGTGGTGGCGGACTGGTTCGCGCAGCGCATGGGTCGCCAGGTCCTGGCCCTCGGCGGCGTGCTCATCGCGGCGGGCTACGGCCTGATCATCGCGGCAGTCGCCGTGATCGGCACCACCGGGCCGATCTCCTGGGCGCTCCTCGGCATGTTCATCGCCGGTTGGGGCATGGGCCTGGTCTTGATGCCGATGACACCGTTGGTGCTGGCCGGCGTCCACCCGGATCACGCGGCGGCCGTGGCCGGCGTGCTGTCGACCGCCGAGGAAGGTGGCAACGCCCTGGGCGTGGCCATCGTCGGCGTCGTGTTCTTCAACCTGATCGGCTCGACCGGACACGCCGGCTTCGCCACCGCGTTCCAGATCAGTCTGGCCGTTCTGGCCGTCCCGGTCCTGCTCCTGGCCGTACTGGCGCAGTGGCTGCCGAAACCGCGGCCGGCCACCGAATGACCGCGCCGAAACGCGCGCGGCGCCACCTCCGGTAGGTTCCGTTCGCCGACGACGTGGCTTTCGATCAGCATCCGGATTCCGTGATCGCGCCGGCCTCGGTCGGCTCGTCGTCGGCCATCCGCGATGCTGATTCGATATCCCGCTGGGTCGGGTACCGGCCAGCGCCAACCAGCACGACTCACCACTGTCAGCCTCCACCTTGGACACGCTCACCAACTCGGTCCGCTGCCCGAGCAGATCACGCGGCCAGGAGGATCAGGCCGATGGCCAGATTGCGGAGCATAGCCATGGCGTGAGCACCGTTACCGGTATAGGCGTACTGGCGGTCCTCAGCGAAGACAACGTCACGGACCCAGTGGATTCTGTTCTCGATGCCCCACTGACCCCGCACCAGGCCACCAATGTCCCTTGCGGACGCTCGGTCGGTGTTCAGGCTGGTCACGCCGTATGCGGCCACCGTCACCCACATGGCCCGGCGGGTGATCCGCCCGTGGCCGCGCTCCTCGTCCACATAGTCCTGCGACCCCGGGGCCGCGGGCGGCGGCACGGCTTGGACCTGGGCCAACAGGGTCGGTTGGTTCCCCTTGACGGCAAGCACGTAGTCCGCGTGCTTGTCGGACATCAGGTGCCGCGCGTTGTCGCGCTGGGTGCGGCCTCGGCGTCCACCGACTCGACCACCCGGCGGATCGTGTCCGCGCTCGGCGCCACACACCGTCCCGACAAGACCCGCCGTCGCACCCCGACCAGCACCAACAACTCCTGCGGCAGGTCGGCGGCCCGGTCTCCGGCCTCCCGATAGTTCTTCGCCCCTGCCAACACCGCCAGCACCGTGGCGATGTGATGCCGAATCCCCCGCCGCTTGCGTGGATCCGCGACCTTACCCAGCAACACCACCAGTTCAGAGCATGAGAACTCAGATCCTCCCATCCAAAGGCCGCATCTAATTACCCACCAAGGAAAACAGCATCCACCCCGCCACGCGACAAGATCAACTGACTTTGCTTTCGTTTTACGAGATCATCACCGTACTTGGCATGATCCGCAACGCCCAGACCCTCTACCGAGGGAACACCCGACCAACACGCCGCCCCTGAAGATCACCAAATTGCGCAGTCTTCTAAGGAGAATGCAACGCGCACCGGGTCCCGCGGCCAGCCCGCCGGACGGTGCTGGGCGTGGCTGGCACCACGGTCATAACCAGGCCATTCACACGCCACTAAGGAAACGCTAACGCGGAGCCGGGCATGCTGGCCAGGTAATGCAAGACGTGATCCTAGGAGGAGGACTCATGGGGCTCGTTGCCCATAGCATCGTGACCGCCGCACGGCCGCGGCCGGCCTGTGCACGTCGGCCGCCGTTTCCGCGAGCGCCTCGCCGGCCGCATCTACCGACTGTGCAACGGTCCTCGCCTTCGGCGGTGTCGGCCTCCCTTCGCCCGTCGGGGCGGTCTGTGTGTCGATCAGCAACGAACAGGTCAGTGAGATCGACATCGTCCCTGCTGGTGCCTCCGGCCTGTTGACCTGGATCACCCTGTGCGATGCGGCCCAAATGGTCTGCTCCATGGTGCCGGGCACGACGGTCCCTTCCCAGGTGACCCCGTCGGTGCCCACGACGCCCGGCCAGTCCTACGAAGCCCGCACGTCCTTCTTCACCAAAGAGGGGGGCCACGTCTTCGCCGCTGGACGCAGCCCGTTAGTCCCGGCCTGACCTCATCGCCGGACAAACATTTGCCGGTGCTCAGTCCACTTTCATGTCTGTTGCCCAACAGGACAGGTCGCCGGCTCGTCCCTGGTCGATCGCCGCAAGCAGGGCATGAAACGCTCGCTGATCGTGGCGGGCCACGGCATCCCGCTGGGTCGGGTACTGGCCAGCGCCACGCAAGACCCGCGACGAACTCGCCAGCCATGGCCTGCGCGGGCAGAGCGCCCACAAAGGCGAGAAAGCTGGACCCTGTACCGATGGAACACCCGACCAGTACATCGCCCGTGACGATCACCTAATTGCGCGGCCACTAAGGCGATGTAACCGAGGCTGTCCAGGGTCCTGGCTTCATCGTCGCGGTCGTGGAAACGTCTGAGCAGCGCGAATATGCCGTGGAACAGTGCGCACAGCCTTGGTCGAGATCGCCGAGGTGGCTGTGCAGCCGGCCCACGGCATTTCGCGCGTCCGCCTCGCTCATGGGGTCGTCGTTGGCACGGTGACACCGGATGGGCAAAAACGTTGTGACATAACGGTCAACGATGCCAATCGGGGTTAAACCCGTTCACAATGACAGTCGTCAACGATGGTCGACGGTCGGTCATGACAAAGTCGCGCGTTGTGCGCTACTGTGAGAGTGGCGGACTGGACCACTTCTTATCCGCGCTGACACTTATGAGGGGGTGCGATATTTTCGAAACGTTGTAATTGATGCCGTCACCTATTTGCTGGCTACCGTACCCGGTCGGCCGGCGGCAGATCACGGGGTCCGCCGATGCCCGTGTGCTCGGCACACATTCCGGCCGGTCCGCGTTGATCACCCTGCGCAACGTCACGATCAGGCTATCGCCATCTTCGATAGCGTGATCGTCCGGCGTGCACGCACTCGCCCAAGGGGAGACATGTTCTTTTCGATCCTAGGAACTGTCGAAGCGAGATCGAAGACAGGTGTGCTTCGGCCACGTGGAGCGATGCAACAGACTTTGCTCGCCACATTGCTGGTCTCGACGAATGCGGTTGTCCCGGTTGAGGAACTCATCCTCGAGCTGTGGGGTATGACACCACCAGCCAAGGTCGGGAACGCCTTACAGGCGCAGATCAGCCGATTACGCCGGAACCTCGCCAGCGTCGAGCCGGAACGCTCCGAATCGCGGGTGCGGACCAGCATCTCCGGCTACTGTCTCGCCATCGACCGGTTGGAACTCGACGCCCTGTCGTTCGCGGACACCGTCGAAATGATTCGATTACGCGTACGGAGCGGTGACTCGCGTTCTCGGGATCTACGTGCCGACATCCAGGACCTGCGGGACGCACTCGAGCAGTGGCGGGGCCCGGTGTTCGGCGGCCTTACCGGTGGCCGGCTCTGCCAGGACGCGGGCATCGGTTTCCTGGAGGCCCGGAACGCGGCGTTGGCGCTGCTGTACGAACTGGAACTCGACTCCGGCGGACACGTCAGGATTCTGCCCGAACTCACGATGGCGCATCTGCGGCATCCGAGCCATGAACAGTTCTGCATTTTGCTCATGCGCGCGCTCTACCTGGCCGAACGCCAGATCGACGCGCTGAACGTCTACCGACGATTCCGCGGCCATCTGATGGAGACACTCGGCATCGATCCGTCGCCGGCGCTCCGTGCCCTGGAACGGGCGATCCTCACCCATGATCCCGCGCTGCGAAGCGGTTCGCTGGCCGGCGGCAACCTCAGCGCACACCTGCCGATTTGACCGCACCCGCCTGCTCGACACTTCGACCAGGCAGGTGCTGTGAGGGGCAAGCAGGGCGCCCTGTCGCTGTGGGAGGAACACACGCCGCTGATCGCGGCGCGGTGGGACCAGGGTCTGTCAGCTCGCAGCCAGCGGCCCCAGCGTGGGGAGCGAACCCACGCCAGGACGGATGACGCGACGGGTCATGCGGGTTCAGTGCGCGGTGGGCTCATCGCGAAGCAGGGCGTCGAGTTGCGCCAGTGCGCGGTCGGCGGCTTCGCCGGCCGACAGGTCGTCGGGGTCGGCCAGACATGCGGTGAACAACTCGACCACTCGCAACCCCTGCACCGTGATCCGCTCATCGTGCTCGGTGGGGTGTGTCATACGTCGGCTCCTCTCGACTGGACGTCATACCGCGTTGCAGGCACGGAAGACATGCACCAGGGCCGGTAGGCTCGCCTGACCGCCCTGGAACGCCACGTACTCCGGCAACACCGCGTTCGGTGCCCATTTCTCCTTGTAGTCGTACTGCGTCTGCGCCGGATAGATATCCGCGCCCCGCTCCCACAAATACTTCATCAACCAATGAAACCCGGGGCTCGACCCCGGAAATGCCGGAGCGTGCAACGAGGTAAATGGCGTGAATCCGAAATGAAGCCACGGCACACCCTCGGCCATGAACGTGTCGATCGCGGCCTTGTTGACCGCTTCCATGACGCCGGGCGGTGCCTCCGGAATACGTCGGCTGAGGTCGTGCATCCAACCATGCCGAGATCCGAAGACAGGTGCGTACGAGATGTAACCGATCAGTTCGCCGTCCCGCTCCGCGACGAAGAGACGGCGCAGTGACTGGTAGGGGCCGCCGAGCTGGCCGACCAGGAACTCCAACGGTTTGACCGTTTCGCCCTTGGAATTCAGCCAGAGCTTGTCGACCTCGGCGATGGCGGATACCCAGTCGGCGTACGCGGCCTCGTGAATCTCCAGGCCCGACCGCAGCGCGCGGGATATCTTGTTCCGCAGTCGCATGAACCGGGTGCCCTGCAATGTGAACGATGCCAACTCCACCGCGTAGGACGCGCCCATCTGATTCACGGAGAAGCCGAGTCGCAAGTATGGCGAGACGTCGCCGGACTGAAGCTGTACGGCCACGATTCGACGCCGTTGATCGGCCGCGAAATCGACGAAGCCGGCGAGCAGCCGCGCACACGCGGCCGGCGGCGCGAAGGGCCCGCCGAACTGCACCAGATAGCGACCGACCGTCCGGTAGATGATCACGCCGGCTTCGTCCGGTAACTGGAAGAAGCTGTTTCCCATATTGAACGCGAAATATCCGCTGGGATTGTCGGCGTGCGTATAACACCGGATTGCCTCGATTGCGGCATTCTCCGCGGTCATGGCTGAGGTCATTTTTGAAGTTATCCCACGAGTCCGCCTCGAAATCAAGAGTGGGTTGGGCGAGGTCAGTCCGTCATCAGTCGGCGGTCAGTAGGGGGTCAGGTCGGCAATGCAAAGATGGTCAAACGAATGGCCGCGACAACGTTCATTCATGGCACGAGGAGAATATCGGATGCGTTCCTTGGCAGTGGCTCGCGAGGTATGCGAACGTTTCCACCCTGGTTTGCTGGACGAACTGGAGAAAGTCGCGCTCGCGCAACGCGAGGCGCCCGAGAGTCCCGTGGTGGAGATCTATCGCCGGCATGCCGGTGCTGGTCTGCTCGCGCCGGCCGAGTTCGGCGGTCAAGCCGCCGGGCCGTTGGACGCTGCCCGGGCACAGCGCGCGGTGGCGTCCGTCTCCCCGTCTCTCGGAGTTGCCGCCACCATGCACCATTTCACGGTGGCCATGCTGTTCCGGCTGGCCGGTTTCGCCGACCGGCTGACCCCGGCCCAGACCCGGATGCTCTCCTCCGTGGCCGGTGACGGCCTGCTCATGGCCTCTGGTTGGGCGGAGGGGCGAACCGACCAGAACATTCTCACACCGTCCGTCGTGGCCCAGCCGACCACCGACGGATATCTCGTGAACGGCACGAAGAAGCCCTGCTCCCTTGCCAGGTCGATGGATATCCTGACCGCGAGCGCCCAGATCACCGAGCCGGACGGGCGCGTCGGGTTGGCACTGCTGCTGATCCCCGCCGACTCGCCTGGGATCACCGTCCGCCCCTTCTGGTCGACGCCGGTGCTCGCCGGCGCCCAGAGCCACGAGGTCCAGCTGGCGAACGTAGCGGTTCCCGACGAACTGGCGATCCGGAGCACCCCCAAGGACCAGCACGCCCTCGATGACCTCCAGACCGCCGGTTTCACCTGGTTCGAGTTGCTCGCGACCTCCACCTACATCGGCGCGGCGGCGACCCTGGTCGAGCGCGTCATCGAAGGCGGCCGGGGTGAGCCGTCCGCCCGCGCCGCGCTGGCGGTTCGGTTGGAGGCGGCGGTCGGCCTGGTCGAGGGAGTGGCTCGGGGCATGGAAGCCGGACTGGACGGCGACGAGGCTGTCGCCTCGGTGCTGGTCGCCCGCTATGCGACGCAGGACCTCCTCGCCGAGGTCGTACACCAGGCCGTCGAACTCCTCGGTGGAATGGCATTCATCGGGTCCCCGGACGTCGCGTACCTTGCCTCGGCCGTGCACGCGCTGGCCTTCCACCCGCCGTCACGAGCGAGCGCGGCCGTGGGACTGGCGCGGTACTTCGCCGGAGAGCGGTTGCGGTTGTCCTGACCAACTTCTGGGATCAGACGGAAGGGCACCTCACTATGGATATCAAGAATCCGATCGAATCGCGAGTTACCTTCACCCTGCACCGCGTCGAGTACGTAGTGGCCTTCGCACTGACGATCGGCCTGATCATCTGGCACTTCAATGCGATCCGCTGGGGGCCGGCCATCGGCCTGTTCCTGTACATCGATCTGATCGGCTACATTCCGGGAGCGATCGCCTTCCGGCGCAGCAAGAACGGTCGGATCCCCAAGGTCTATTACGTCCTCTACAACACCATGCACAGCCTGATCACCTGTGGGGTGGTCGCGGCGCTGTGGGCGTGGCTGGTACGCCCGGAGTGGGCGCTGCTCGCGATCGCCTTCCACGTCTTCGGCGATCGGGGTGTCTTCGGGAACTTCTACAAGCCCTTCGGCCTGCCTTTCGAGCCGGTGGCCAATCCACAGGTTGCCCGGGTGTCCAGCCTGCTCGAGAAGAGGGCCGCGGCGGCCGGCCTGGCCCCGGCTCCGATCGATGAGATGGCGCCGACCGCCGTCGTCGGAACGACGACATGACCAGCCCCGATACGAAACTGGCACCCGAGTCGTCCCGACAGCCGTCCGACGTGGCACGGCAGGCCGTGCGCCACATCGCCTCGGGTGTCACCGTGTTGACGGTCGATCTGGCCGGCCTCCGGCACGGGACCACGGCCAGTGCGGTGGTCGCGGTGTCGCGGGTTCCGCTGGTCGTGGGCGTGTGCCTACGCCCGTCCTCGACCCTGGCCGGCATGCTCCGGTCGGCCGGCCGGTTCGCCGTCAACGTGCTGGCCGCCGGCCAGGAAGACGTGGCTCGCCGGTTCGCCGATCCCTACCGTCCTCGTGGTGACCGGCAGTTCAGCGGTCTCGGCTGGACCGTCGACCGCGCCAGCGGCGCTCCACTGCTCGATGGCTGTTTGGCCCATCTCGGCTGCCGAATGTTGGGCTGGCAGCAGGTCGGCGACCACGATCTGCTGCTCGCCGAGGTACTCGACGGCAGCCATGGCGCGGGCGTGCCGATGCTGAGTTTCGACAGGCAGATGCGACGCGCGGTGCTTGCCGATCCGACCGATCCGTCTCCCCTGAATGAGGTGTCATGACGACCAGCGAGGTACCGATCGAGGCCGACTGGGACCGGGCGCCGAACCTGTTGGACGGCGCGCAGACCCTGGTCCTGACCGCGGAGCAGTGCGATCTCGCCTACTGGCTCTCGGCGGTCGCCCAAGGCACCCTGCGGGGTCGGTCGAAACTGGGACATGCCACGGTCACCCCGGACTACATGCGCGAGCCGGGTCCACTGCGCGACGCGTTGATCCTGGAACTCGGCCATCGTTCGCTGTCCGAAACGCGGGCGGTGCGGGTCCTGTCCCACTATGTGATCGGCGCTCCGGCCGTGCCCGAACTGGAATTCTTCACCACCCAGGTGGTCGACGAGGCCCGACACGCCATGATCTTCCGCAATCACCTTGTCGAACTGGGCGTGCCGGCGGAAGGTCTGCTCGAATTCATCACCGAGCAAGGCGCGGACTACACCGAGCGGATCCTCAACCCGATCGCGGAGTTCGCCACGTCCATCGTGCGCGACGAGAACGATTTCATCGGCGCGGTGGCGGTGTTCACCATTGTCATCGAAGGTGTGCTCGCCCCGGCCGCCGAACTGAGCGAACGCAAGTGGGTGCTTCTCGATCCAGCCGCGGCCGAAATCGCCCGTGGCGCGTCAATCGACGAGATTCGGCACCTGTCCGTGGGTAGCTCCATCGTCCGGGAGCACCTGGAGCGCAATCCCGACTACCGACCGCGGTTGGTCGAACTGGTCAAGCGTGGCCGCAGGCTCTGGGACGAACTGCCGGTCGAGGAGGTGGTACTCCACCGCGAGGAATTGTTCCAGGAGGGCATACAGGCCCACCGAGAGGTCCTGCGTGACTACGAGGTGTTCCCAGGACGCAAACTGCTGGAGACCACCCCCAAGGAGCGTTACGACCTGGCCGAGCAGTGGACCGACGACATGGCCGCCGTACGGCTGCCCTTCATGGGCATCCCCGAGGCAGTCGAAATACTCCGCACCCAGCAGTCGTGAACGGCGGCTGTCAACTCTGAACTGGGCTCAACGGCTCGAACAAACCCGTGCCGGCCTGCGGAAGTGCATTTCGCAGGCCGGCGCGTATGGCTTGGGCTCTGTCAAGTGAGCTCGAGTGCGGCTTTGACGATGACGCCGATTTTGCTGGGGCTGGCGGTGATGTGGTGCAGCGTGCGCCAGCGTCCGGTCAGGACGGCGAATCCGCGTTCTCCCAGGCAGCGTAGTACAAAGCGCCGAGCACACGGTCGCGGGCGACGGTCAGATCGTGCACGGAGCCAGGCTCGACATCGGCCGCCCACAACGGGAACCCGCTCGGTGCGGACAGTCCTTGCACGTTACCGCCGTGCTCGTGGGCTTTCCCGGAATACCAGAGGTCGATCTGAGTGCCTTTGACGTTGATGGTCTTCTCGCCACAGCGGTCAGCGGAGAAGATCTTCCCGTCCAGGATCACGTAGGCCAAGCCCTCGGCTTGGGCTCGTTGCAGGGCTTCGTGCAGATCCGGAGCCTGGTCGGCAAACGTCGAGCATGGCACGATAGGCAATCACGTGGAGTCCTCTGGGCAGATGGATCTTGTGGTGAGAACTCTTCTACCAGGGGGCCCCACGCCCATCTGTGACGTTGTCCGGTTTGGATGGCTTACCCAGGCGCCAATAGTTGCTGAGATCAGCTCAGTGTCCGGGCGCACCAGCAGATGGAGTCTGCGCAAAAGTCTGGCGTGGTAGTCGGTGCAGGAGTGCGGCGAGCCACACGCGGTCCGCCGGGGCGAATCGCGGACTCATGTCGCCGAGTTGGCGTTGCAGAACTCCGATCTGGTGCCGCAATGCCGGGATCTCAGCGTCCTTTCTCGGTCGCTCATGGGGAGCAGTCGGAGCAGGGCGAAGGTGTCGGTCACGCCGAGGTAAGCCAGTCGCAGCAGCACGTCCGATCTTCCTGCCGCACGGTGCGCGTGCCGAGAACCTCGTCCACGCAGCTCAAGCGGCATGTCGGTACTCGTACACAACTTTCGTCGAGATGGTCGTGTCGGCGGGTCGCCAGGCGGTCGATGTCGATCGAACTGCGGCGATTGCATGAACTCGATGGAAGCAGAACGTGAGAGCAAATTGGGAGCCGACAATAGATGCATCCAACAGCGCTGAACCGCATCCAACGGCTCTCAACAGACCTATCCGACCTGCTAGAGTTATGTTTCCGCTGGTGAGAGACTTTGTTGATCTTAGTTGACACGGTAGATGTCACTGGTTCAATCCCACTACCGCCCACTAGCATGTTTCCGCTGGTCAGATGTGTCAATTGACGAGCATCGTCGACGGGCCGTTCCCTCTGGGGAGAACTCGGGGAGGAGGCGATCTTGACCACATTCGCGTCTGGGTAGAGGTCAACCCGGATCCGTTCCCAAACTGTTCCCATCGCGACTGCATCGTGTCGACCATCATCCGATTGACGTGCGAGTAGATACCCGGACGGCAGCCCACCGCCGGTGGCAGCCGCACCGATTCGGACTGTGTTTGCCAGCTGGATTCTCGGCGACTGGGCAGCTCCCGGCCAACGGCGACGCTCTTGATCGTCATCCTCGTACGCGACACAGCCGCCATTGGCGGTATTGGGCGTGCCGGGCTCGGCTGTCTTGGTGGGCCTTCGGGGACTCCTACCGCTTACCCACGTGAACCAGTGATTTCCTTGCCCAGGTACATGGCGGTAGCCGGTGCCGCATCCCCTGAAAGACGCAGGAGCCCGAGCACCGTGCCTGAGGGGGTGTTGATTCGGTCGCCGTGGGCCGCACGGAGTTTTGACGATGTCGGCCTCGAAAGCCCACGCCGCAGACTCAAACGCCACATTATCCGAGGTTGGCCGGGATTGACCGCACGGCTGTCGCCACGCCGGAGCCTCGTCAAGTCGATCTTCCTGCGCGTATCGACCGTATGATTCCGTCGGCAGCCTCGGCCTCTCCGGGGCCGGGAACACCCCCGATCAGCCTGTCGATTTGCGAATGGAGCACAACGCTATGGCTCAGAAAGTCACCGTCCAACTCGTTGACGATCTGGACGGCACCGCCGCTGAGGACATCACCACCGTCAGCTTCGGCCTGGACGGCGCCGACTACGAGATTGACCTCACGGCTACCAACGCCGCCAGGCTACGCAACCAACTCGACGACTACGTCAACGCCAGCCGGCGGGTCGGTGGCCGCTTGAAGCGAGGCGCCTCACCAGCCAAGGGGGCCACACCCACCGCCAGCCGGGAACAGACCAAAGCCATCCGCGACTGGGCCCGCCAGAACGGGTACGAGCTATCCGACCGCGGCCGAATTCCCGGCAACGTCATTGAGGCGTTCGACACCGCTCACGCCAGCAGCAAACGAAAGAAGTAGCGTCCTCGCCTTGGGCATCGCGTTCGCTCCATTGTCGCCGACGCGGGCGAGGACATACCCCGCAGTCAGCCGCCGGCCAACCAACCTCGCCGCCGCAATGACGGCATGGCCGCCCGGCAGCAACCCCATCCATCGACTATCGGCCGCAACCATCGAACACCGGCCCCACATCGCCGACGCGACGAGCATCCCATCCCGCCGGACCCGATACACCGAATGGGACCATCACGCGGACAGCGGCCGACGCGAAGTACCACGTCACGCCCATACTGGCGGGAACCCTGGAGCAGACCGATGACCCTATTTCGCGGTGTTGATCATGCTGCTCCAGATTTGCTCCAGACCAGCGACGCACTGTCCACTTGGGACCGAGAAACAAGGTCGACCTCCGATCCTGCCTACTCAGGTCAGAGGTCGAATACATAACATTCAACGGTTGTGGAGCTGAGGGGATTCGAACCCCTGACCCCCACACTGCCAGTCCAATTCGGACAGTGCCTCTCACCTGTAACTCTACAGTATCGCCACGTCAAACATGTTGCAACCTATGCGATAGAGTGCAGTTCACTGCCGTAGAGTGTACGCCCAACACCGACCCCTGCTCCAGATTGCTCCACCCATGTTCAGCATGAACCAGACATATCGCCCTAGTACGGGCGAGTTCCGGGTCGTTGTCGCCGATCACCAGGTCATTGCCGTCGGCAACCGCATCCGCAACGACTGCACCGTCTGTCATGACGGCAATACAACGGAACCATGAAGCCATGGTCAAATCGATACACGTGACCGCCGACAGCTTAGAGTCAGAACCCACGAGGGTGCGCTTGCTGCACCGTCCGCCGGGCGTAAGCCGACGCAGTGAATGTAAAACAAGGTTGCCGATGACATACTGGCTGGTCATCAAGTGTTGTCCCCGCGTACGCGGGGATGGTCCGGTGATGCCCTGGCCGAGGTAGTCGACGACACCGTTGTCCCCGCGTACGCGGGGATGGTCCCTTCAGGCCCAGGGCGACCAGCCGGGCGATCTGGTTGTCCCCGCGTACGCGGGGATGGTCCCTGGGTCCTCAAGGACAGGCGCTCCGCGCTCGCGTTGTCCCCGCGTACGCGGGGATGGTCCCCCGGCCGCACGCTCTCGGTGATCGTCTGTGGGCGTTGTCCCCGCGTACGCGGGGATGGTCCCAGGTTCATCAGGCGGGACACGTCGTGCGTGCCGTTGTCCCCGCTGTACGCGGGGATGGTCCCGACCCCGACGTCCTGGTCAAGGTCGACGGAAAGTTGTCCCCGCGTACGCGGGAGTGCTGCTCGCGCCACCCTCGGCGAGGGCCTGGTCCGGGCCGTCGTCCCCGTACAGGCGGGGATGGTCCGTTGATCTACCAGTCGGTGCCGCGTTTGGCAGTGTCGTCCCCGTGTGGGCGGTGATGGTCCTTGGCCGTAGCGCATGAAGTGCGGGTATTCCGCGTTTGTTTCCGGCGTATGCGGGGATGGGCCACTCAGCGGTTGGCCGATCATGACCCGGAGCCGTTGTTCCTCGAGTAGGCGGGGATAGGCCCGCCTAGTGCAGCGTGCTGACCGTCTCCGAGCGTCATCTCCCACACTGGGCTGCGTCAGCTACTGCTCAGCGGAAGTCCCAGACCATAGAAGCCGCGAAGGGCCTGCCGACAGGTTCGAACTTATGAAAGCTAGGCATGCCCTATCACACTCGGCCTTGAGCGGGAGTGTAGTGTCTCGTGGCATGGAGCCATTGACAGGACGACAATCCTCGCGGGTCCCAGCTGCCACTGGGTTGGTCCCTTATGGAAGCGAGGGATAGCTCCGTCCCCGCGTACGCGGGGCTGACCGGACCTCAGAATCGCCTTGAACAGGCAAGAAGGTTCAAGAGATAAAGCGAGTGCCTCCCGGCTGCTACCGAGAGGCACTCTTCTCTTCCCGGCTGTCTCCAACAGAAGGAAGTGGTCATGATTGTAAACGAGCCTCCGACGTCGTCAGGCGTGAGCGATGATGATCGGCCGTGGACGCTTCGTACATTGGTCATCGGAGTGATCGCTGGCGTGGCTGCGGCGTTCGCCGCTGTGCCTACCTGGGTGGTGGTCAAGCAGATCGCGGCGGGCCTGGGAGGGCCCTTGGTGCCTGTGTCGGCGGCAGTCGTGATCAGCGGAACGGTCTTCTGGAAGGCCGTCGACATGCTCCGGCGTAACGTCCGATGACCGCTACTCACGTGCCGCCAGCGTTCGCTGCGTGGGGCAAGGCGTCTGGGGAGCGGGTCCATCCGCTGGTCTGTCATGTTCTGGATACGGCGGCCGTGGCGGAGCGGCTGGTGGATCTTGTCCTTGGGCCGCGTTGCCGAGCCGAGTTGTGTGCCGGTTTCGAGCCGCTCGGCAGTCCGAAGGAGTGGATCGCCACTCTGTGTGGCCTGCATGATCTGGGGAAGTACACGCCGGGGTTTCAGGCACTGAAAGTCGATCTCGCGAGGGACCGGTTCGGTACGCCTGCCGCGACGGACCTGCAGGCGGTACGGAAACAGAGTGGTCTGGGGCGGCGGGTGGACACTCCGCATGGCTTGGTGACTGCGATGCACGTGCAGGACTTGTTGCTGTCGTGGGATGTCCCGTTTGACACGGCCGAGTTCCTGGCCGCGGCGTTGGGTGGCCATCACGGTCATTTTCCGGACGGTTCGGCGGTGCGGCAGGCTCGGCGGGAGATCAACAACCACGGTCGGGCAACGTGGCAGGGGTGGCGTGACGGCCTGGTTGGTGACGTGGTCCGGCTGCGTGGTCTGCCGGACCCGAGCACGCTTGCGTGGCGGGACGTGCATGTAAGCGTCAGTGCCGCTGTGGGGCTGGCCGCGTTGACGACGATCAGCGATTGGATCGCCTCGGACGTCAGCAGCTTCGAGTTCGCCGACGCCCCCGACCTGGCCTATTACCCAGAGGTGGCGCGGATGCGCGCCGCAGCCGCGGTGAGCCGGCTCAAGCTACGTTCCTGGGAGCCGGCGTCCGACAGCTTCGCGGGCTTGTTTCCTTCAGCGGAGCCGCCGTTCCCGGTGCAAACGGCGGTCGAGCAAGCGGTGGCCGGCCGCAGGGAGCCCACCTTGGTGATGGTCGAGGCGCCGACGGGTGAGGGCAAGTCCAAGGCCGCGTTGCAGGCCGCGGCCGCGCTCGTGCGCAACGGGGGCCTCAGCGGGGTGTACGTGGCCATGCCCACCCAGGCCACCAGCAACCAGATGTTGCGGGAACTGGAGCAGTTGCTCAACGAGCACGGCGATGATCTTCCGGTGCAGCTGATCCACTCCAACGCCAAGGAGTATCTGGAGGAGCGGGCTGCCACGCCGACCCATGTCGGTGTGGACGACCCGGGTGATTCGGATGTCGCCGCGCAGGAATGGTTCACGCGTAAGAAGAATCTGTTGGCGACGATGGGTGTGGGCACGGTCGACCAGGTTTTGAAGGCGGTGATCCGGTCCGGGCATGTGTTCGTGCGGCTGACCGCGATGACCAACAAGGTGATCGTGATCGACGAAATCCACGCATATCAGGCATATATGTCGGTGTTGCTGGATCGGCTGCTGGCTTGGTTGGGGCGGCTGGGGGTGTCGGTGGTGCTCTTGTCTGCCACGTTGCCCGCCGGCCGTCGCCGGGATCTGGTCGCGGCGTGGCAGTCCGGTGTTCTTCGTTGCTTGCCACGGGAAGCGCCCGCGCTGCCCCCGTCGACGGCGTACCCGCGGGTCACGGTCGCCACAACAGGCACACCCGACGTGGTACCGGCGAAGCTTTCGACACTCAACTCCAGTCGCCCCGTCACAATGGTGCGGAAAGCGGACGAGGAGATCACCGAGTGGGCGTTCGCACGGGTGGAAGGGGGTGGCTGTGCGGCCATCATGCACAACCTGGTGCGTAGGGCCGTCGCCACACACGCCGCCCTGGAGAAGGAGATCAACGCTCTGCCCGAAGCTGTGCGACCCCAACTGTTCTTGATCACCGGGCGCACGGCCGCCGGTGAGCGACGCAGGATCGAAGGTGAACTTCGTACGGCGTTCGGCACAGGCGGGACCAGGCCGCGGGCGATCGTGGTCAGCACCCAGGTGCTGGAGCAAGGTCTTGATCTTGATTTCGACGCTCTGCTCACGGATCTGGCCCCGATGGATTGGGTGATCCAGCGCGCCGGGCGGCTGCACCGGCATCGCCGTGACGCGTCTCGGGGAGAGGCCGCGTTGGCGATCGCCGGCGTGGTGGACACCGACGCTGGGCCTCGGTTCCCGCAGTATGTCGACAGGGTGTATGCGCCGATGATGTTGCTGCGCACGTGGGCGCTTCTGCGGGATCGCAAGGAGGTGTCGCTTCCGGGCGAGGTGCCCGCTCTGGTCGACGCCGTGTACGGGCCCGCGGACGCTGTCGCGTGTCCGGCAGGGTGGGAAGAGGCGTGGCGGGTGGCGGAAGAAAAGTTGCGACGCGCCCAGGAAGTGTCCGACCGTAACGCTCGGTTGATGTATCTTCCTCTTCCTCATGCGGTCAGTCATCTCAGTGAATTGACCAAGCACAGCAAAGATCCACGCCGAGCGCGGGAGAAACGTTACCGATCATGAGCGTCTCCGAGGATGCCCTTGTCGAGCAGTCGGTCGAGGTCGTTCTGTTGCGTGCCGCCGAGCACGACGGGGTCATCCCCGTGGGTGGTGACGTTTCGGTGGTGTTGACCGCCTCCGAGCCCGTGGACTCGGCTACTGTGGCGGCGTTGCGGGACGCGGTAGTCCAACTGGACAGCCCGAGCGACCTTCCCGCTGACGTACTCCAGGCGGTCATCGACTCGCCGACACCCGTGCTGTTTCAAGGTTCCCCGTGGCTACGAGGTTACAAGGCCCTGGTTCTCACCGACGGCCACTGTACTGTGGCTGGTCACGTCTTGTGCTATCGGGGCAGCTTGGTGCTCGAACCAGACGAGCCCGTGGCACAACCGCGCGCGGATCAGCATCTGTCATTCGACTTGCGGCAGGAGCCGTGGATCCCGGTTGTCGACCTGGAGGGGCAAGCGAGCACCGTCAGCCTGGAACGCCTCATCCTGGAGGCGCACCTGTTCCGGCGTATCGCTGCGGAAGCGCCTACCATGACCGCGGCCCTGTACCGTCTCGTCCTCGCCCTCGCACACCGGGTCTACGGTCCGGCCAGTGAACAGGCGTGGACAGACTTGTGGTCGGCGAAAGAATTTCCCCGCGATCGTCTGCGCACCTATATGGACGATTTCGCGGACCGTTTCGACTTGTTCCATCCGCGTCGCCCGTTCCTGCAGTGCGTTGAGCTCGGGTCGCTCCCACCGGCCAGTCCGGGAAAGCTGGTGCCCTACCGGGCGGTCGGCAACAACGTGACGCTGTTCGACCACACCACCTCCACGGACCAGATCGTGCTGTCCGCAGCGGAGGCGGCACGGTGGCTGGTGACCACCCAGGCGTTCGACCCCGGCGGGATGAAAACCCCGTATGAGAAGGACAAGTCGTCCGAACGCGCGCCGTGCAACCTGTTGGGCGTCGTGGTGGTCGAGGGAGCCAATCTCAAGGAGACGTTGCTGCTCAACATGGTGGTGTACGAGCCGGACTACGAGAAGCCACGGATGACCACCCCCGGCGACCGGCCCGAGTGGGAGGATCCGTCTGGTCCGTCGCCGCTTCCCAGCGCCCCGCGGACGGCACGGGGATGGACGGATCTGCTGACCTGGCCGTCCCGCAGAATTCTGCTGTCGGTCAACGACCAGAAGGCCGTGAGTGGGGTTGTCGTCACGCCCGGGACGCGACTGAACGCGTACCTTCCCGATGAGGAAAAGATGGTGGCGTTCCGGCGACCCCGTGACGGGAAAGGCACCATCAAACGGGACGCGCCGATGCTTCCCGTCAGGCTGCATCCCGTGCGGGGAATCTGGCGCCACAGCGTGGAACTGCTCATGACAGACCTCTGGACAGAGGACAGGAACCGGCAGCGGCCGCCTGCTCTGGACCAGATCGCGGACCTGGCCAACCGTGGCCGCATCCCGCCGGGCACCGTCTACACCCTGCGCGTGTTCGGGCAACAGCTCGACTCCAAGGCGTCCGTGGTCGAGGCGTGGATGGAAGAAGAGGTCCCCGCACCGGTCGCTCTTCTGCGTGCTCGTGACGAGAGCGTCGGTGCGCTCATCGGAGGCGCGATCACCCTGGCCGACGAAGCCGGGTCGGCCTTGCGCGCGCTGCAGGCCAACTACCGTCGTGAGCTACGCGCCACCCCGGCCTCCGACATCGACCTTCCCTACTGGCCCCGCCTGTCCCGCCCATTCAACGCTTTCCTGGTGCGGCTGGGTGAGGCCCTGATCAACCTCACGTCCGAAGCGCCGACCGCCCACAAGTGGATTCGTGACGTAACAGCCATCGCCAAGTCGGTCGCCGACCGGTGGGTCGCGGGATCACCCGCTGAGGCCAGCAAACTACTCGTCCTGGGCAAGCATCTCGGACAGTTCCACAAACGTATGGCCATCGCCGCACTGAAGTTCCAGTCGGACATCGCCATCTACACCACACGAGGGGAGGACACCGGTGAGTGATCCGGTCGTGTCCCGGCGAGCGGAGTACATCAAGTACCTGCACGGCCTCGACGCAGGGCTTCGGTCGTTCCATCCGAAGCGCGTGTCCGAGGCGCGTCGGACGTTGGCGTGCTTGCGTAACAGTTTCGTCGAGGGCAGGCAGTTGCAGGGATACGAGATCGTGTTCCAACAGAACCCGCCCGATGACGACGCCGAGCAAGAGACCTGGTTGTTGGTCGGTGGCCTGTTCGCTCTGCACCCGCTGGTGTGGCGGGCCACCAAGGGTCCTCGTTCGCTCGGTGCGTCGATGGGCAAGCTGAGCAAGAAGCTGGTCAACAATTCCTCGGTCGGCCGGCGGTTCACCCAACTGCTGGCCAAGGATCGGCACACTCTCCCCTACCACCTGCGGCAGGCCATTCGGCTGCTGTCCGCCCACGACATCCCTGTCCACTATGGTCAGTTGCTGGACGACCTCGTGGTCGTCCTGGGCAGGGACTACCGCGGGGACCGAGCCAGCAAGGTGCGACTGAAGTGGGCGCGCGAGTTCCACATGCCCGTGTCCGAGGACACCGGCGAGCCATCGACTACCGAACCCCCGGAGAACACCGCGTGATCATCGAGTTGCATCTGCTCCAGTCGTTCCCGGTGAGCAACCTCAACCGCGACGACACCGGCCAACCCAAAACCGCCACGTTCGGCGGCCACCTGCGCGGCCGGATCTCCAGCCAGAGCCTCAAACGCTCGGCACGGATGCTGTTCCAGCAGTATGGATTGGACACGTCCGAGGTGGGTGTTCGCACCAAACGCCTCCTCGACAACGTGGTCGACTCGTTGGTCCGCGAAGGGCGTGACCGCGACCAAGCCCGGGTCGTGGCGACCGCGGCGCTGCAGCAGCTCGGGTTCGGCCTGGACGCCGCCAAGGGCTTGACCCAATACCTGCTGTATGTCAGTGGCGAAGCCGTCGGCCACTTGACCGGCTATTGCCAGCGTGACTGGGACACCTTGACAGCGTTCGCCGCCGCCAAGACCAATGCCCAACAAGCCAAGGTCAAAGTGGACAAGACGCGGCAGGCCGACGCCCGGCGCATCCTCGACGCCAGCCGAGCCGCCGACATCGCCCTGTTCGGGCGGATGATCGCCGACAACAAAGACCTCAACGTCGACGCCGCGTCCCAAGTGGCCCACGCCGTCTCCACCCACGTCGTCGTCACCGAGTTCGACTTCTACACGGCCGTCGACGACCTCAAACCCCACGACGAGTCCGGCGCCGACATGATCGGCACCATCGACTTCAACACCGCCTGCTACTACCGGTACGCCAACGTCGACACCACCCAACTGGCCCACAACCTGCCCGGCGACACCGACCTCGTCCAGCGCACCACGAAAGCGTGGCTGCACGCGTTCATCAACGCGGTCCCCGGCGGGAAACAGAACTCGATGGCCGCGCGGACCATGCCCGACACCCTGCTCGGCGTGGTCCGCGAACGCGGAGCGTGGAACCTCGCCAACGCGTTCCTCAAACCCGTCATCGACAACGACCTCATGGCCGGCTCCACCCGGCGGCTCATGGACCACTTCACCAAACTGACCGGCTTCTACGGCACCTCCCAGATCCATACCGCCACAGCCGCATCCGTCTCCGGGGACCTGCCCGAGCATGATGGTGTCCGGATCGTCCGGAGTGTCGACGAGTTCGCCTCCGCCGTGCTGTCCAGCGCCGAGGCGTGACCAGTCCATGACCGACGAACAGCCGATGTCGCTAGCCTTGTGCTTCGACGCGCCAATGCAGTCCTGGGGAACCAGATCACGCGGCGTCATCCGCGACACCAGCCTCGAGCCCACGAAATCCGGTGTCGTCGGTCTGCTCGCCGCAGCACTCGGAATCGACCGCGACAACAACAACGCCATCGCCGAGCTCGCACAACTCCGCCTGGCCATTCGCGTCGACCGCGAAGGCATCCTGGAACGCGACTACCACACCACCCAGAACGTCCCTACCACCCAAGGAACCGGACACCGCACCGTCGTCAGCGAACGCTACTACCTGGCCGACGCCCTCTTCCTCGTCGTCCTCGAAGGCCGGCAGCAACTGCTGACCAGCGTCGCCGGCGCGGTACGGCAGCCACACTGGCGACTGTCCTTCGGCCGCAAAGCCTTCGTCCCCGCCCGGCCACTCCTGCCACCAGACGCCGCCCCGATCCGCGCCTCGGCGGAGACCGTCCTCACCGAACACGGCTGGCTCGAACCATCACCCTACCTACGGGCAACAGCCCACCGCGACACCCAACGCCCCGGCCTGCGGACAGTCGTGGAATGCCCACCCAACACCGTGGGCGCCGAAGCACGCTACGACCACCCCATCACCTTCACCCCCGGCCAGCGACGCTTCGCACCACGCACCGTCCTCGTCAGCGACGTACCCCTCACCGACACCATGATCACCACGGGAGAGAGCCTGTGTATCTGACCAAGCTCACCATCAACCCCCACTCCCGCGCATTTCGCCGCGACACCGCCAACATCCACGACATGCACCGCACCATCATGTCCGCCTACCCCGACAGCCCCGACCGCGCCACCTACCGGCACACCAACGGCGTCCTCTGGCGCATCGACCCCACCCACGACGCATTCCTGCAATACATCCAAAGCCACACCCAACCCACCTGGGACCAACTCCCCGAAGGCCACCTGCTCAAACCCGCCGAAGTCCGCCCACTGCAACCCGTCCTGGACTCCATCACCGCCGGCCGCCGCTACGCCTTCCGGCTACTGGCCAACCCCACCCGCTGCATCCGCACCGACGACAACCCCGAACACCGCAAACGCGTCCCTCACCGCCTGCCCGCCAAACAAATCGAATGGCTCATCAACAAAGGAGAACAACACGGCTTCGTCATCCCCACCAGCCGCACCGGCGGACCGGACGTCGCCCCCGCCCCCGCCCCCACCCTCCGCGGCAAGAAACAAAACCACAACATCACCATCGAACCCGTCCGCTTCGACGGCCACCTCGTCGTCACCAACCCCCGCACCTTCACCCACGCCATCCTCAACGGCATCGGCCGCGCCAAATCCTACGGCTGCGGCCTCCTCACCCTCGCACCCACACAAACCCACATAACCCACCCACACCCGACCGCCCCACCATCCCAAACCGAATGTGAAACACTGTTACATTCAGCGAACCTGCATGTCAAGAAGTGTCGTCCCCGCGCGAGCGGGGATGGTCCCGGGGAGGACCAGCAATGACCAGCAGCGTCCCGGTCGTCCCCGCGCGAGCGGGGATGGTCCCACCAGCAACGCCAGCGCGACCCGCGCGAGCTGGTCGTCCCCGCGCGAGCGGGGATGGTCCCTGTTGTCTCGCCGCGTTGTCGATGCTGTGGCAGTCGTCGCCGCAGGAGTGGGGAGGAAGAGATGAATGCTCGCTGTGGAGTTGTCAATGACCGAGCGAGTAGCAGCGGTCGACGGATGACTCGACGGCGCGTTGTGGTGGCTGTCCGGCAGCCAGGTTTCCCTGCTGTCCATGTGCCTTGGGTTGGCCGAAGCCATGTTGCCGTACTCAGCGCGGTGTCAGTCCGGAATCTCCTCACGTCAGCAACGGTCTGGCTGTCGTTGCTGCCGGTGGCCACTGTCGTTATGGCTATGTGATTGGGCTATGTGTCAATCCCCTGGAATCGTGGACACGGTCTTATGCCACTTCGGTCCTGACCTGCGCCGCTGATGCTGCTCGTGCGTATGCCATCTGATGCTCGAACGGGATCGGGGCCAGTCCATCGTTGGCGCTGTGCCGGCGGGTGGTGTTATAGAAATCCGCGATCCAGGTCGCGACCTTGATCCGCGCCTCAGCTCGTGTAGAGAAGTGCTGCCGGTGCACGAACTCGACCTTCAGTGTCGAGTTGAACGCCTCGGCCGCGGCGTTGTCCAATGCGGACCCAACTCGGCCCATCGACTGCACCACACCCAGCGCCCGACACACCGCAGCAGTCGCCGCAGCGGTGTATTCCGACCCGCGATCCGAGTGAAAAATGACCCCGTCCACGTCACCACCCCGTGTCGCGGCGGCCATCCGCAACGAGGCCACCACCAACGCAGCATCGTGGTGCGCGGACATCGCGTACCCCAGCATCCGACGCGAGAACAGATCCTCGGTCGTCGCGAGGTAGAGCGATCCCTCACCGGTGTCGATCTGCGTGACATCCCCGCACCACAACACATCCGGTGCCACGGCGGTGAAACTCCGCCGGACCAGATCCCGGGCCACCGGTCGTTACCCTGCCGGGTCAGCGACCGCCTACGCTTCGGCGGTCGACCGGCCAGACCGAGCTCGGCCATCCGCGCCGCAACGGTGTTTTCTGAGATCCTCCAGCCGGCCTCGCGCAGGTCACGAGTGATCCGCGGGCTGCCGTAGGTGCCGCCCGAGGCGGTGAACAGCCTTCTGATCTGCACATCCAGCCGCTCCCGCCGTAGGTCACGGGCGGTGGGTATGCGGTTGATCCACTTGTAGAACCAGGATTGCGAGACCTCCAGGGCCCGGCAGGCGATCGCGTGCGGGATGCCGTACTGAGTCCTCTGGGACGCGATGAACTCCGCCACGATCACTGGTTCATCGCGTCCTTCACCCACAGGACCACGGAGCGCTTGAGGACATCACGCTCCATCTCCAACTCGGCTTTCTCTTTGGCCCACCGCGCTTGTTCGGCCCGCAACCGGGCCAACTCCTCGCGCTCGGACTCGCTCACCGACCCATCCCCGGCCTGCCCGGCCTCGGCCTGACGTCGGTCGGCCCGTACCCAGTTGTGCAGCGTGTACGCGCTGATCCCCAACTCCCGCGCGACCTGCGCGACCGACTTGCCGGTCTCGGCCACGATGCGCACCGCACCCGCCCGAAACTCCGGGTCAAACCGGCGTCTTGTCTCTCCCACGACCTGATCATCTCTCTTGGTTCAGGTCTCCACGCTACGAGGGGAAGCACATAGCCAACGTTGCTGCCGGTGAACCATGCCTCGATGAGCGCGTCTCCGGTTCCCGTCCGCGGTGGCGAATAGGGACTGAGTGGATCATGCGAGTTGTCCTGTGACACGACGTACTGGTTCCCCATGAAGATGGCCACGTGGCTGGTGCGTTCCCTGTGGTTTGTCCAGAAGATGAGGTCGCCGGGTCGGAGGGCCTGTCTGCTTATGGCGTGCAGGTAGGTGCTGTCGATCTCCTGGTTGGTGCCGCCTCCGCCCGGCGCGATGTCAATGTCGCCGGCGATGCTGTACATCCACCGCACGAAGCCGGAGCAGTCGAACCCGACGGTGCTGGTGGCGGGGCAGGGGTGAATGTCACCGGTATACCCCTCACAGGTTCCGTGGGACGGACCCGGTGCCGAGCGGTGGCCACCTCCCCACACGTAGGGAATGCCGCCCAACGTACCGAATCGGCTGCCCAGAACACGCTTCTGGTCGGCTGCCTGACCGGCTGAGGTTGGGGCATCGTAGAGCCAGTGCGCGTACTGGGCCACGCGCGGCCCGACCTCGTCTCCCCTCGCGCATGAGGTCATTCCCTCGATGAGGACGCAGCCGACCTGGACGATGGTCCCGCCGTAGAGGGCGTACTTGGTGTTGGGCCCGACGATGCCGTCGGCAGGTGGCGCGTTGTCGGCCTGGAAAGCCTTCACCGCGGCCAGCGTCGCCGGTCCGAAGATCCCGTCGAGGCTCAGGCCGGCGCCGTGCTGGTTGAGCAGGCTTTGCAGCTCGGTGACGCAGCCGTCGCGTTCACCCTGCTCGATGAGCGTCGGGCAGGCCGGTGACGTCAGGTTGATCGGGCTGGGCGCGCCGGGTCCGCCGACACCGGAGTAGAGGGCGTTTTGGGTGTCCGGGCCGACCACACCGTCGACCGCCAGGTGCGCGTGTGACTGGAAAGATTCGACGGCGGCTAGTGTCGCCGGTCCGAAATCGCCGTCGACAGCCAGGCTTTGTCCCTGGCCGTTGAGCAGGCTCTGCAAGGTGACCACGCATCCGTCGATCTCGCCCTGTTTGATGAGGTTCGGGCAGGACGGAGACCGCAGGTCGACCGGTGGCGCCGAGTGTCCGGTACCGTCGTAGAGCGCGTTCTTGGTAATTGACCCTACAATGCCGTCAGCGGTCACGCTCGCGCCGGATTGGAACGATTGTACTGCGGCGAATGTCGCGGGTCCGAAAATGCCGTCAAGCACGACGTGGGCGCCATGTTGGTTGAGCAGGCGCTGTAGTTCGACGACGCAGCCGTCTGTTTCACCCTGCGTGATGAGCGTCGGGCATTGCGCGCTGTTGAGGTTCACCGCCGCCGGTGCGGCAGACGCGGTCGGTGCAATACCAGCAAGGAACGCCAGGAACAGCAGCGGGACGATGGCCAAGGAAATCCGGAGTACCAATAAGTGACCAGACTTTTGATTTCGTCGCATAGATGCTCCTCGGACCCAAGTATGACGCCATCGGACCTTACGGGTTGGGCCTGTTTCAGTCGTCCCATAGGAGGTTGAGGCACGTAGTACGGTTTTTGTATTCTGAGATCCACCAGACGTGGTAGTCACGATCCTCTGGCGGTGGGCTCGGTGGCCAACAGTTTCCGGACTTGTTCGGCGTCGGAAGTGCGGTGTTGGGCCTCGTACAGCTCCAGCGCGTTCTGCCATGCGGCACGGGCTTGTCGGTGGGCGTCCACGGCCGTGTACGTCTGGCCGAGGTTGGTCAGGACTTCGGCTTCGGCGTCGACGTTGTCCAGGTCGCGATAGATGGCGAGCGCCTGGGTGTGCTGGCTGGCTCGGTGGGCGATCGTGCCCAGCGTGTCCAGGATGTCCGCCTGACCGAGAGGGTCATCGCTACGACGGGACAGCGCCAGTGCCGCCTCACCGGCGACGCGAGCCTGGTCGTGGCGCCCGAGTTGGGACGCGTACCACGCGACCGTGTTGGCGGAGCGGCCTTCCCATACGGGATCGCCCAGGGTGTGGAACAAGTTCCTGCTGCGCTCGGCGTGCGCAAGCCTTGCTAGTTGTCCCCACGGCCAGGTGAGGACGGAGTGGGCGACTGCCAGTCGCCGGTGGTCCCCGATCCGCCGGGCCAGGCTCACGGCCCGCCGCAGGTGCCCGACCGCGGCGCCGGGATGACCTGACCGAGCGCACGCGACGCCAAATCCGAGACGAGCCATGTGCAGCACCACGTCGTGCCAGCCCCGTTCGGTAGCCAGTTGCTGGACTGCCAGCAGGCAGGCGTACTCCGCAGCGAGCCACGCCAACGCAGCCGCCCCATCGGCTGGAGACCGCGGAGCGTCGCCGGAAACGGGGGTCCCGATCGCAATCGACAGGCGATGCGGGTCCAGCACCCGTTCAGCGGCGAACGCGGTATGCAGGTAGAAGTCCGCCAATCGCCGCAGCGCCGTGTCCTGGTAGTACTCGGGGCGGTCGCCGAGGACGTGGCCGGAGGCGTAGAGACGGACCAGATCGCGCATCCGCCACCGGCCTGGGACGGGCTGCTGGAGCAGCGAAGCCGCTCCAGCGCCCGCAATACGGTCGCGGTGCGTGTGGTGGACAGAGCAGTGGGAGCTGCGGCGGCTGGCAGCCCGATGTCCGGGCCGGGCGCGCGTCCGAGCAACCCGAACACCTCCGCCTGCTCGGCGGAAAGGGCGTCATAGGACCAGGACAGCACCGCCGGCAAGCTGGCGGCCGGGACCCCGTCGTCCAGCGCGGCCAGCCGCGTGGTGGCGTCACGGAGTTCGCCGCGAGGATGGCCAGGGGAAAGTCCGGATGCGCTTCGGCGCGGCCGGCGACAATGCTCAACGCAAGCGGCAGACCGGCGCAGTAGACCAGCAGTTCGGCGATCGCACCGGCTTCCGCGGCCAGCTGTTGGTGGCCGAACCGGGCGGCCAGCAACGCGCGGGCTTCCGGTTCGGTGAGGACGTCCACGGGCACGGCACGAGCACCCTGGGCTGTGATCATGCTGGTTAGCCGGTCGCGGCTGGTGACCAGCACCATGCTCCGGCCGCCTGGCAGCAGTGGCGTCACCTGGGCCGGGTCAGCGGCGTTGTCGAGCAGGACCAGCATCTGTCGGCTGGCCATCAGGCTGCGGAACAGCCCTTCCTGGGCATTCAGATCCGTCGGGATCGCGGTCGGGTCGACGCCGAGCGCGCTGAGAAAACCACGCAGCACCGTCTCTGGAGAGGTTCGTTCCCCTGACGGGTCGAAGCCGCGCAGGTTCACGAACAGCTGCCCGTCGGGAAACCGGTCAACGTTCTGGTGTGCCCACTGCAACGCCAGCCAGGTCTTGCCGATTCCACCAGTCCCGCCGATCGCGGAGATCACGACCGCCGCGCCGTGCTCGGCCTGGCTGTCCAATGCGTCGGTGAGGATGGCGAGCTCGCGTGTCCGGCCCGCGAACAGCCGTGGTGGTATTGGAAGCTGGCGAGGTACTGGAGTTCGGACAGACCCAAGCGTGGCCGGCACCGGGTCTGTGGTCAGGATCCCTTGATGCAGCCGCCGCAGGTCCGGCCCCGGCTCGGCGCCCAACTTCTCGACGAGTTGTTCCCGGGTGTGCTGGTAGTGCCGCAATGCGTCGGACCGGCGGCCACTGAGATACAGCGCGAGCATGAACTGACCCGCAATGCGCTCATCCAACGGATACCGCACCGTGCTGGCGGACAGGTCAGGCAGCAGATCGGCGAGCCGACCACAGCGCATCGCGACATCAGTGCGATGGAGTTCGGCGGCCAGCCTGTGAGCAACCAGGGGCGTCGCGCACGCGGTTGATCCAGAAGGTGTCGATGCCGGCGAACGCCTCCCCGCGCCATAGTGCCCGGGCCTGCTCGTACAGCGACAGCGCCTGGGCGTCGTTCTGGGCCGCTCGCGCTTGGGTCACCAGGTGGCGGTACCGGTGCAGGTCGACAGCCAGCGGGTCACCCGTCAGGACGTAACCGCCCGCCCGGCGGACGATGCCCGCGTGCCCACAACCGGCCAGCACTCGACGCAGCCGGCTGAGATAGCTGTACAGGGTGCTTCGGGCACTCGCCGGCGGCCGCTCACCCCAGACTCGATCGACGAGTTGCTCGACCGTCACCACACGCTCGGCGTCGATCGCCAGTACCACCAGCACGGACCGTTGACGCACCTGACCGAGGTCAACCAATCGGCCATCGACACAGACCTCAAAAGTGCCAAGAACCTTGAACTCGGCAGGCATTCACCCTCCCCGAGGAGCAACCTACGACGCTCGCGCCCAGCGGATACAAGATTTGCCCAAGGGCTTCACCAGATCGGCCGAGCATCGTGGGAACAGGTTCGGACCAGCATTCCTGGATACCTTGCCGAGGGGGTGAACAGACCATGACCAAGGTGCTCATCGTGGACGAGCATGACCTTCTCCGTTCCGGCCTCACGGCCCTGCTGCGCCAAGCACCGGCAGGCTACGAGGTCATCGAGGCATCGACCGGAACCCAAGCCGTCGCCACCGCGACTGCCGAACGACCCGACGTGATCCTGATAGACATCCGGATGCCCGGCATGGACGGCGTCACCGCCACCAGCAAGATCCTCTCCGCGGCGACCGAGACACCTCCACGCGTGCTCATCCTGACCACCTTCGACCACGACGAGTACGTGCGAGCCGCGCTGGGTGCGGGCGCCAGCGGTGTCCTGCTCAAGACCCTCCCGGCCGAGCGACTGTTCGCGGCCATCGAGGCGGTGGCAGCAGGCGACCTGCCGTTTACCCCGGGCATCGCCCGTCGGCTGATCCGAGCGTTCACGCGGGACATGGACGCGGCGCCAGCGCCCAGCGCGGACCTGGCAGCGGTCACCAACCGAGAACGAGAGGTACTCCGGTTGGTCGCACGAGGTCTGTCCAACGGTGACATCGCCAATCGACTCACACTCGCCGAGGCGACGGTCAAGACGCACCTGTACCGCGCCATGACGAAAATCGGAGTGAGAAGTCGAACTCAAGCAGTCGTCTACGCCTACAGAATGGGCCTAGTGCCCTCGATTCGACAACAGTAATTCGCCGAGCCTGACCCATAAATGCGCGCGGTTGCGGTCAAAATATTTAGACCAAACAGGGAAGTGGAGTGACCTGCGAGAAAGGCAGTCGCCATGTAGCGACCTCTTTGGCTGTGACCATCGCGACGTTGTTCAGCGTGTCAAGCGCCTCGGCGGCGCGGCTGGCGTCACCAACATCGAATTGCGTTACAGCCACTCCTGCCGTGCCCCGCGGGCCCGGATCACCGGCGGGAATCCAGGCCATATCAGCGTGAGTCCTGGGCATGCGACTATGAAAACGGCGGCAATATCGACTGCACTACGGGCTACTGAGTCATGGCGCAAATTCAGGAAGCGAAATCCCCAGCCATTGAAGGGAAATGAGATCGTGAGACGAGTTGGCACACTCCTGGCGGCGGTCGGCATGGCCGCGGCGCTGAACTTGGGCACATCTGGCCCGGCCGAGGCCAATACCCATGTCGGCGTTCTCGGTGATTGTTACGGCTGTATCAACCATGGGCACGGTGTGTGGTGCGTGCAACACATGCTGAACGTCCTCGGCTACCATGCCGGGGCAGAGGACAGTTTGTTCGGACCAAAAACATCGGACGCGGTCCGCCTGTTCCAACAGGACAACGTGAATGGGCGACCCGACGGATTCGTCGGCCCTGTGACCGGCACCATACTCCTGGACACCTGGCAAGACACCGGCCACAACAACGGCTGGGGCGGATACTGCGGGAAATACCTGCCGACCACCCACAACTGAACCATCTGACTGTGCGGCCGCAGCGCGCACTACGGCTACTCGTCACCGACCACCCGCCGCCTACGCCGCGCTGAAATGCGACCTCGCCGACCAAACCCACCCCAGCCGCGAGGTCATCACCATGACCAGCCTCAGAGTTACCCGACTGCTCCTAATGATCAGAACAGCACGCCGTCCTAGTCGCGGCATTAACCCCGCATTACCGCGATAGCGCGACGTAACAAAGGAGGATCCGTGAAACGCCTCACAACGATTCTGGCACTGGCCGGGCTACTTGTAGCCGCCGGGACACTCCCGGCTACGGCCGCGACAACCGACCGCACAGCGGAGACGTCGAACAAGTGCGAGCAGAAGAACAGATACCAGAACAGGGGTTCCGGCTACTACCTCGACGCCAGTGGGGGCGGCGGCAAGGGCACCAAAGTCATCACCTGGGACTGGAACGGGGGTGCCAACCAGTACTGGTGTATGGAGCGGGCGTCGGAGGGCGGATGGTACTTCCACCCCTCCTACAACCTGAACCTGTGCATGGACTCGCCAGACAGCCGCGAGGACAGCCCCGTCATCTGGAACTGCAAGGGCAACGCCAACCAGCGCTTCAATGTGAGCGGTAACCTGATCTGGCTGCGCCGCAGTGGCTGGTACGTGACCGACGACGGCCGCGGTTCGCAGGTCTTCATGTCCGCTCGGCCCAGTGATTTCGGCAGAGACGCCTACTGGGACTAGCGACGCTCACCGGCCCCGGGCTGTTCGCCGGGGCCGGTGTGTCAACCACATCAAGATGATCAAGCGACAGATGTTCGGCCGGGCTGGCCTCGCGCTTCTACGCAAACGGATCCTGCTCACCGCGGTCCGACACAAATACCGACGACCTCGCGGCACGCACAAGGCCGATCCACCGGTACGCACCTACCCCGTCCGGCCCGGGTTGACCTTCCACGGACAACGACACAGCCACAAAGCCTGGATGATCGCCGACGGCATCCCCGAGACCGCCCAAGCCCGTCGCCTCGACAACCGCATCGCCGAGACCGACGGCCACGTCGCCCCGGAAGTCCAACGACGCCTCATGCGATGCCTGGAACGCCGATGGCACAACGCCCACGCGACAACCAACCCCGCGCTACCAGCCCACAACCGGTCAGCATGACCCCACCGCGACGAAGCGGTGGGAAACCAACGTCAACTGGTCCAGAAGGGGTCGGCTCTGGCCGGCGTGATCAGCTGACCGGCGCCCGAGGCTTGATATCGTTGGCTTTCAACGAGGTCAAGCCTCGGGTCGAGGTACGTACGGGAACTCTGCCTGCTGCACGCAGAAGCTGAGCTTTGCCGGTGCGTTCCAGCAGCCCGGTCTTGCGTGCGGTCCGGCCCTGCGTGCCGGTGAAGAAGGTGATGTTCCCGCTGGGTTGGTCGGCGTACCAGACAGGCACCGTGAGCGGCAGCCAGTCGTCGTCGCCGGCCACGCTCAGCACGCCAACTTAAGGCTGTTCCGGGAAGTTCTCGCGTTCGGTCGCGGTGAGCACTCGTGCCATGGTTGGACTCGGCATTCGCATACCTCAGCGGCCATCGCGCATAGCCGGCTGCCCACCACCGCCGCGAAAATGTCCTTAGTCTGGTGGGGAAGGAACGGGCTCTCGTCCGAATCCAGGTCACCGCACCGCACATCGCGGTGTGCTGCACGCCTTTCCCGGCAGTCCACATCGAGGATCGGTCCGGCGAAGGAGACCAGTGATGACGACCCTGCCCGACGAGAACCTGCCGCGACGAAAGGTGCTCAAGTTCCTGGGCGCAACCGCGGGCGCGGCAGGGATCTCCACCGTCATCGGCACCCCGGCCGCGGCCGACGTGAACCTGCTCGCTGCTCCGCCGGACTCCGCGGCAGGCGTGCCGCCGACCAAGCCCGAGCTCGAACAGATCCGCGGGGAAGCCCACCAGTTCACGGCGAACTTCGTCGGCCAGGGATTCTTGGCGCCACAGATGGACATCTGGGTGTGGCACGCCCAGCAGTGGGTGAACACGGTTTATGGCGCAGTGCCCGGGTTCGTGCCGGCGCCGGAGGACGGCCATACCGGCTGGCCGACGATGTTCGCACTGACCCGTGCGCTGCAGATCGAACTCGGCCTCAGCGGCAGCCAGCTGTCGGACACCTTCGGGCCGACCACCATGTCGTTGCTCACCAGCAAGTTCGGCGACATCGGACCGGGCAAACCGGAGAAGGTCATCCGGATCCTGCAGTGCGGGCTGTACTGCAAGGGCTACTGGGGCGACCAGCTCAGCGCCATCTACGGCGACGCCACCGGAGACTCGGTGGCCGAGATGCGCCGCAACATGGGGTTCACCGACTCGCGCAGGACGTTGTCCCCCAAGGAGTTCAAAGCGCTGCTCACGATGGACGCCTATGTCGTGGTCGAGAACGGGTCGACCACGGTCCGCTCCGTGCAGCAGTGGATGAACAACAGCTTCTACTCCGAGTCGTGGTTCTTCATCATCCCGACCGACGGGCACTCGTCGCGCGACGTCTCCAAGGCGCTCATCCGGTCATTGCAGATGGAACTCGCCATACCCGGCGCCAACGGGACGTTCGGACCGGCGACCCGGGCCGCGCTGGCCGCCAAACCGAAGTTGACTGTCTCCACTTCGGACACTGGCGGGTCGATCTTCGTGCACCTGTTCCAAGCGGGCATGATCTTCAATCTGTACGAGATCTCGTTCGACGGGACGTTCTCCCAGACCGTCAGCGATCAAGTGCGCAACTTCCAGCAGTTCCTGGCATTGCCGGTGAACGGCACCGGCGACTACCAGACCTGGTGCTCGCTGCTGGTCAGCAACGGCGACCCCGAACGGCGCGGGGCCGCGTTCGACTGCGTCACCGAGGTCACCGCGGCCAGGGCCACCGCCCTGTTCTCCGCAGGGTACCGGGTAGCCGGGCGCTACCTGTCCAACGTACCAGACAGTAGCCTGGACAAGCAGATCAAGCCGGGGGAACTGGCCACTATCCTTGGCGCGGGCATGCGGGTGTTCCCGATCTACCAGACGTTCGGCGGCAGCGCCGGCTACTTCACCGAGCAGCAGGGCGCCCGGGATGCCAGCCTGGCGTTGAACGCGGCCAGCGGCTACGGGTTCGAACGCGGCACCACGATCTACTTCGCGGTCGACTTCGACGCGTTGGACACCGACATCAGCGACAACATCATCCCGCACTTCCAGGGTTGCGCAGGGCCATGGACAACTACGGCAACCCGTACCGGATCGGCGTGTACGGAGCGCGCAACGTGTGCACCCGGCTGTTCAACGAAGGGCTCACGGTAACCAGTTTCGTCTCGGACATGTCGACCGGCTTCAGCGGGAACCTCGGCTTCTCGATGCCGAGGAACTGGGCGTTCGACCAGATCGCCACGATCACCATCGGATCGGGCGCCGGCGCCATCGAGATCGACAACAACGTCTACTCCGGCCGTGACGGCGGCGTGTCCCGGGTCATCCCACGGCCAACACCCGCCGAGCGGCTGGACACGTACTTCGACGCCAGCCTCAGGCCGCAGGTGTCCCATGATCTCAACGCCTACAGCGAAACCGTCACGTCGAACAAGACCGGCCTCAAGCACTCGGTGGACGAGGCGCTTGATGTCGTGGTCGCCTACGACGAGCTGATCACGAACCTGAGCCGCTCGTACGGGGTTCGCAAGGCCCTGATCCAGTCTGAGGTCTTCTGGGAGTACTGGAAGGAGACACCGTTGGACAACGTGGCCGACGGGTTGGTCATCTCCTGGTACGCCTACAAGATCTCCTACGAGGCATGGGAGAAGTTCCCGCTCGGGCCACCGCCGACGCCGCCGTTGGTCGTACGCGAGGACAGCAGCACCGGGATCGCGCAGATCTTCGCCGCGACCGCGATCCGGGCCCGCAACTGGGCGATGGGCCAGGGCCTGATCTCGGGCACCCCGTACAACGCAGAGGACTGGCATGTGGTCTACAACGTCTGGAACTCGCTGCACGACGACGGCAACTTCAACGTAAGCTCGGTTCCGCTGGTCCTGTTCGAGGGTGCCGCCCAGGTCGGGGTGCCGGGGCTGCGGTTGAACTACGATGTCAGCGAGCTACGCAAGATCTTCGCCCGCTATAACGGAACCGGCGCCGACGCCGATCACTATGGTGCCGAGCTGGAAGGCGTGTACCAGATCTTCGAGACCTACAACGCCAGCCGGCGTTAGTACCCTGTTCAGGGAGGGCGATCCGTGCCGCAGGACACAGTGACCATGCCTCGCCTTGGCCGCACCGCCCTGATCTGGGCTGTGGCCAACCTGGCGATCGGCTACCTGGCCTCCTTCCCACTGCTGACAGCCGTGACATTCTCGTACTACCTTCGGGCCAAGCTGTGGGGCACTGTGTCCTCCCCCTTCCGTGACGGCGAGGCTGACGTTCCCCTGCTCGTCATCCTCGTCGCCGGTATCCCACTCACGATCGTGGCCATACTGGTCAATCGCTCAGTGCGGCGCCGGTCAGGATTGAGGGGCTGGCGCGCATTGGGGTTCTGGGCAGCGACAGTGGTCGTCCTGCTAGCCCCGTTCACGTACTTCGTCCTTGGCGGGCTGACGGTTTCCGAGATGTTCGGCCGGGGTCTGCTCTGGTAGCGGCGACCGACTGCTGTCCAGCACACCCATGGCCTGCACGTCATAGAGGCCGAAGGCGGGATGCACAAACGCGTTGCTCACCCAGGGGTTCCGATAGTGCAAGGTCTTGTCGTGCACGAGCGGAAGGATCACCGCCAAGTCCATCACCCGTCGTTCCACCTCGCGCCACAGCACGTCCCGCTCGTGCTGGTCGGTCGTGTACAGCGTACGGTCGATCAGCCCGTTGATCCCAGGGTCGTCGATCTCAGCGAGATTCCAGTTGCCGCCATGCGGCTTGATGTGGCGGCCATCGACGAGCGGCGCCAGGAAGCCGTAGGCCGTGGGGAAATCAGCACCCCAGTCGGTGACGGCGAGGCCGAGTGAGCGGTGCCGGACCGTCGCGGGCAGGCCGAGCCCAACCGTGAAGTAGCCGGCGACCGGAAGGTCCACTATGGACAGCCGGATCCCGATCCGGGCCACCGACTCGGCCAGCGCCTCGGCCACCAGATGGAACTTGCCGCGCTGCGTGCCGACGACCGCGTCGAAGCCGGCACCGAGACCGGCGGCCACCAGTTCGGCCCGAGCAGCGTCCAGGTCGCCCCGCAGGTCACTGCCGGACGGGTAGCGATCCAGATTCTGGTGGGCGGACAGCCGAGGCGGGAACGGTGTGGTCGCGATGTCCCCGCCGGTGACCGGTCCGCCGCGAGCCTCCTGCAGCAGGATCTTGTCTGCGGCATACTGCACGGCCCGCCGGACGCGCACATCACCGAACGGCCGCACCTGCGGCTGGATCGCGACGTACTGCAGGAAGCCGGTCGCCGGGTTGTCGGCATTCGAGCGCAACACCGGATCGGCCAGGATCCGCCGCTGTGCCGTGTGCTGGATGCCGCGCCCCTCGGCATTGATGTCGAACTCCCCGGCCAGCACCCGGTCGTCGAGTTCGTCCACGCCCATGCCCATGGTCAGGTCGACCTCGTCCGGCAACGCGGGCCGCACCGGATCGGTCGCCGAGTCCCAGTGCGGGTTGCGCGTCAACCGCAGCCGCGCACCCGGCCGATACTCGGCGATCCGGTATGGCCCACTGCAACGCGGGTTCTCGCCATAACGGGCGCCGGTGTCCGCTGCTCTCGGCACCGGGGCCACGCACGGCTGGGTCATCAGATGGTCGAAGTCGGCGAACGGAGTCCGCAGGTGAAACACGATCGTTCGGGCGTCCGGCGTCCGCACCGAGGCCAGCCCGTCTGGATCGAGGTACGGGCCCGGATAGGGCCTGGCCGGATCTGCCAGCAGCGGGATCAGGTGGGTCGGCCCGCCCGCGAGCAGATCCTGAGCGAAAACCCGTTGCACCGCGTAACGAATGTCGGCGGCAGTCACTGGCGTGCCGTCGTCGTAGCGCACCCCCGGCCGAAGCCGGTAGGTCCACATGCGACCGTTGTCGCCGATCTCACCGGGCGCCTCGGCGAGATCCGGGACCGGGGACAGCCCGGCAGGGCCAGGATCCGTGGGATAGGCCATCAGCGTGCGGTTGAGCATGCGCTGCAACAACCATACCCACACGTAGTAGGTGCGCGCCGGATCGAGCGAGTCGAGGTCGGCGGAGGAAGCCAGGCGTAGCGTGCCGCCACGCGTCCCCGAGGGGTTCACCACCGCCCCGACTCCCGCGTTCCACCCGGCGCTCGTGCGGATCCTCATCCGCATGGCTCAGATCGGTGGATCACCGGGCACCCATTCCCACGTAGTCGTACATGCCGTAGGCACCGGTGACATAGACGTTGGTGGTGTCGGGGTTGCGGTACAGCAACGACCGGGGGTACAGGTACGGCACGATCACCGCGTGGTCCATGGTCATGCGGTCGATCCGCTGCCAGATCCCGGCCCGCTCGGCCGGATCGGGGCAGGCAGCGCCCCGGTCGATGAGCTGGTTGATCTCCGGGTCGTCGAGCTCGCCCATGTTCTGGTTGCCGCGGTCTTTGATAGCCCGCCCATCGACTATCTGTTGCAGGAAGCCGTATCCGTCCGGAAAGTCCGCGCCCCAGCCAAACATGATGACACCAATTCCATTGTCCCGCAAGAATTGCGGCGATCCGCCGTAGCGGTCGAAATAGTCGCCGGACGGGAAGCCCAGCACCTGGGCCTCGATGCCGACACGGGCGAGCCCGGCGGACAGCGCCTCGGCGGCACGGTACTCCTTGAGCCGGTCACGTCGGGCGGCGATCCGGGTGCGGAACCCGGCCGGCCGGCAGGCCGCCGCCAGCTCAGCGCGGGCGGCATCGAGGTCGCCGGTTGCGCCAGTGCCCACCGGATACCGGTCGAAGTGCTCGTAACCGTCGATCGTCGGCGGAAGTATGGTCGTGGCGATGTCCCCGCCGGTGGCGCCGCCGTATGCCGCCCGCATCGCCGCCTTGTCAGTGGCGTACTGCACTGCTCGTCTACAGTGGACGTTGTCGAACGGCGGGATCCGACTGGACAGGCAGTAGATCCAGGTGAACCCGGTCAGCGGGTTGTCGGTGTTCGCGATCGCCGCCGGATCGGCCAGAATCCGCTCCTGGGCCGCGGGTTGCACGCCGAACCCGGCCAGGTCGATGTGCGCGTCGGAGTCGAGGATCATCCGGTCGACCTCGTGCGGGTCCACGCCGAGGATCACCTCGACGCGCTCGGCTCGTCGCATGCGAACCGGGTCGGTTGCCTGATCCCAGTGCGGATTGGGCTCCAGCATGAGACGTCGGCCCCGCTCGTAGCTGCGAACCCGGTACGGACCGGTCGCGACCGGTCGCAGCCGGTAGTCGGCTCCGGTGTCGGCGCGTGCGGGCACCGGGCAGGTGACCGGCATCGTGGCGAGCAGGTCCATGCCGGCGAAGGGATACCTCAGCCGGAAGACCAGAGTGCGCTCGTCCGGAGTCTCGATCGTGACCGGTCCATCCACGTCCGGTTGGCGCCACGGCCCGAGGTAGTCGGTGCCGAGCAGCTGCCGGAAGTATGTGGGGCCGGCGCCGAGGACGTCGGTGCCGTACCCGCTGCGCGCGATCGCGTACTTGACGTCGGCCGAGATGACCGGCGAGCCGTCCTCGAACTTGAGGCCGGGACGTAACCGGTAGGTCCACGTCCGACCGCCGTCGGACCCTTCACCGAGCGACTCGGCCAGGTCGGCCACCAGCCGCTGACCCGCCTTGCCCGGCGCGGTGTCGAAGGTGACCAGGGTGCGGCCGATGAGCCGCAGAAAGTTCCAGGTGTAGGCGTAGTAGGTGTTGCCAGGGTCGAGCGAGTCGAAGTCGTCGGTGCGGACCAGTCGAAGCGTCCCGCCTGTCTCGTCGGTCGGGTTGTAGATCCCACGCAACGCGGCGTCCTGCCCCGTGGGAGGGGGACTCGCCAGATCCGGCTCACCCTTGCTGTGCTCCGCGACGGTCATCTGCTCGGCTACCTTTCCAGTACGCGTATGTATGAATACTGTGGGACCGACTTGCAGCCGCGCAGCAGTTTCGCCTCGGTGCTGCCGATGCCGTAGTGAATCGCCACGATTCCCATGCTTTCGGCGACCTCGACCGGGTGGTGGTACAGAACCTCGTTGTACAACGGCAGCTTGCGCTGGAAGCCATAGTCGAATCCGGTGCGGTGCGCGAACCACTGGTCGCCGAACCGCAGCAACAGGCCGAATCCACGGATCTCGCCGCCCGCGCGGGCGATCGACACGACGGCTCGGCTCCCGAGCAGGTCGTGGACCTGGTGGAGGAACTCCTCGGACTGCTCGACCCGCCACGAGCTCATGCCGTACTTGGCGAACAGCCGGGTTTCCAGCTCGGCCATCCGGGCGATCACCGCGGGGGTGAACGGCTCGATCCGCACGTCGACACCCTCGAGAAGCAGGCGGCGTCGCTCGGCCAGCACTCGGCGCCGGCGGTGCGCGGAGAGCACCTTCAGATAACCGTCGAATCCACCGGCTGGCAGGGGAAGCCAACAATAGCCGGCCGAGACGTGTGAGAGATATCCCTGGGCAGCCAGCAACTCGCGCAACAGGTGATCGCGTCCGTCGAGGTACAGATAGGAGATCGAGCGCGCTGACCGCGACTCGGCGATGCGCTCGGCCTCCTCGACCATGGTGCCAAGGTCCGCACGATTCGCGGCGGCGGACAGTCCGATGCGGGTGCGGCCGAGGTGCCGGCCACCGCATACCAGGCTCGGCAGCAGCGCACCCGCGAGGTCGTCGGGCAGCGTGGCGCGCAGCGCCGCAGCACCGGCCAGTTCCTCCGCGACACTGTGGTCCAACAATGTGTCAGGCCGACCCAGCGTCCACGGCGCGTCGGTGCCGAGCAACGCGGTTGCCAGCGCCGCGGTGGCCGCTTCCGCACGGCGCGCGATGACGTACCGCATGGGCACCCGCGCGGTCGCCTCAACGACCGCCAACCACGGCGAGGACAGATAGAAGTCGTCCGCAGTCAGGAGTGCGTCCCAGACTCCGGCAGGCATGTCCACCGCACGTTCGAAGGTGTCGAGGACGGTTCCGGTGGGCGTGGCGGTGTCGCTGGTCAACGAGATCCCCCAGTCGGATTCGGCACCACTGTCGTCGATACCCATCAGAGCGAAGCGTAGGTTCGCTTCGAAGTCGCGTACCCGCGCGACGTGGGGTCGGCATGGTTGCGCGACAGAACGCATAACCCCGTGCGGTATGCCGATTCTCCCTGGCAGACGCGGCATAACCTACTCGGGAGCCCACGGCACGGCTTACCCTGCGAACGTCACTGCCGGGCTACTGATCGGGATCGATCCACTATGGCGAACGCCACCTCGCACCACGGGGAGCCTGATCCGACCGCGTGCCAATGGTGAACGAGGACGTCCCCGTGCGGCGGCGATTCACGCGAAACCTGCCGAGTGGCCAAGGTGTCGCCTGGTTCGGCACCGCGGGGTTCGCCAACGCGGTAGGCACGGGCATCTACTACCCGTACCAACTCCTGTTCTTCCGCGAGGTTCTCGGGATCCCGCTGACCACGGTCGGGGTCGGTCTCACGGCGTCGATCCTGGTCACCCTGCCCGCTGTTGTCTACATAGGACGACTGGTCGACCGGTACGGTTCACGGCCGATGCTGATCGCCGCCTCACTCGGTCGCGCCGGCGCGTTCGTCGGCTTCGTCGTCGGCCACGGTGCGGTGCTGTTCGTCGCGCTTGCCATGCTTCTCGCGATTTGTTTTCGGGCGGATCAGGTGGCCTCGCAGGTACTCGCCGCGTCGGCCGCACCCAGAGGGCAGTCCGCGCAGTGGTTGGCGCTGACCAGAATCGTGTTCAACGCAGGTGTCGGACTCGGGGCAGTGGTCGCCGGCGTCGCATTGGTCGGCGGGCCGGCGACCTATTCCGTACTCGGGCTCGCCGCCGCGGCCTGCTACCTGGTCGCGGCCCTGTGCTACCTGCCACTGCCGGTGGGATCCCGTCGCCCCGTGCGGGCTGCTGGCGACCCGACCAGGCCGTGGCGGCACCGCATCTACGTTCGGCTGGCGTCGACGCACTTCGTCATGTTCACCGCTCTGGTCGCCACCGAGGCGGCGCTGCCTGTGTATCTCATCGACAACCTCGGCTGGCCCGCCTGGATGGTCGGCGCCACGCTCGCGATCAACATCGTGCTGCTGGTCGTGCTGCAGCTGCCGGTCAGCAAGGTCGTGCAGCGCTACAGCCCACTGCCGGTCCTTGGGCTGGGCGCTGCCTTGCACGGAGCGCTGTTCTTTGCTCTCGCGGTAGCGGCCGGGCCGCCGGGCGCTACCCAAGTGGTGGTGTTCCTGGTCGGGATGATCATCTACACGGTCGGCGAGACAACCGCTTCACAGGTGCTGATGGTGCTGCTGGTGCACGTGGCCCCGGAGGCCGAACGTGGTGCGTACCAGGCGTTCAGCCAGACGCTCACCGGTATCGCGCTTGGCATCGCGCCACTGTTCGTGACCGTGTTGCTGGCCCTGTCCGCGTCCGCGGTGTGGTGGACACTTTTCGGCGCGGTGCTCATGGTCGGCGTGAGCATGACGTTGCTGCACCGGCGGAACCTGCCCGCCATCCGTGCGGCCTGGGCCGCACAGCTGGGCTGACCGCCGCGGTTGCCTGACTGGTACGTCAGCCGGGCGGAACAGGAGCCACGGCCACAGCCGAGCGTATGGCGGGACGCAGCCGGGTGTGAGCTCCCATTTTCCGGAGCGAGGCCCTGAACTCGGCTTCAGCCTCAGCCGCCACGACAAGGATCCGCCTGGCCTGCGGGGTCAGCGCCGTACCCCGGTGTCCTCGACGCAGCAGCGTCACTCCCAGCCGGCGTTCCAACCGGCTCACCTTTCTGGTGAGCGCCGGTTGAGTGATCATCAGCATCGGCGCGGCGCGGTTGATGCTGCCAGTGGTGTCGATCACGTGCAGCAGCCGCAGATCCTCCGGCTCAAGGCACCGGTCGGACGGCACTCGCTCGGCGACCCAGGACGTCAACGTGGCCGCCGAGGTCCCGACCGCCGTCAGCGCCTGACGGTCGGGCTCGTCCCAAAACTCCACAGTGGACAGAAGGCTGGGATTACGGCGTACCGCCTTGCGGCGGTAACTCTCCCTGAGCTGATCGCACAGCACGGCGGCCAGCCGGGCCGAGACCACAGCCGGATCCACGACCAGCCGGTGAGTGCGCATCGGGGACTCACGAAGCGGCCGGACCACGAATCTCGAACCGGCTGCGGGCAACGCGGTCAGCGGTGACACGAGCGCTATCCCCTCGCCGTGTCCCAGCAGGCTTCGCGCCGAGGAGAAGGACCTCACCACGTGACCGATCGTTGGAGCGAAGTCATACGACATGCACACCTCCTCCAGCAGCCGCCGGGAGTTCTCGTCGGCTCGGACGATCCACCTGTCCTCACTGAGATCCGCGAGCGGGACCTCGCGGTGCCCCGCATACCGGTGGTCAGCCGGCAGCGAGACCCACAACGGCTCACTGAGCACGTCGTACACCGTGTTGTTGCGGCCAAGCCGGCCGCCGCGCCTCGGCGACTGCCAGCCGTACACGACATCCACGCAATGGCGCTCGAACAGGTCTGATCCGTCGGCGGGCGTCGCACTCACGACGTGGAACAGCACGTCCCGCAAGAGGACCGCCATGTCGTCAACGAACTCGTCCCAGTCTCGGCCCATCGTGGCCATCCGCACAACGGACTGGCGGTGCGGATGCGGCCGGCTCACCCCGTCCACGACGCGCACAGCGTCCATCAGGGCGGCCTGGAATCGCAGACCGGCCGACAACAGCGTCTGCCCGGCCTCGGTGAGACGCATGTGCTCGTCGACGGCATCAGTCAACTGAACGGCGGTGCGGCGTTCCAACCGAATCAGTTGCCGACGGACGGCGGGCTGGCTCATTCGCAGCACCTTCGCGACCCTGGGAATGTCGCCGGTCTCGGCCAACGCCCGTAAAAGATCTACGTCAGCCGACGCGGGAATAAGCTGATCAATCCGCACTCTGTCATATTCATCAGGCACCAGCCGGTCAGCGCTGTCGCGCATCAAAGATCCCCCTCGCCCCGAGGCACATTCAGAAGCAGCGCAGGTGCGGCTGAGATCATGTCGTCAAAGGTCAACCGTCGCGCTCAATGATTCTTTGTACTTCCGAATAGCGCTTTCGAAATTAGCATGCAATCTGCGGCGGAGCCAGCCCAAACACACCCGGACCTTCGGTCCAACTGGTCTGATCAACATATGACGGCCGCCATTTACATGATTCACACCATCGGGTTACATCGACACGACCCCAGCCTCCTGAACTCCGAAACCATCATGACCTGTGGCAATATCACCCGCCGGTGATCACTGCGGGAAACGCTCAATGAGTGACGAGGTTAAATGATCATGACAGCTGGTGCCGTCAGTCGCAAGTAACTTATTCGTGGTTCACTGCTGACCGCCTCGGGCGTCGTCATGCCGGCAGGCGACGTCACCCGACATCGGCCGGCCGGTGTAACCTTGCGGTGGTTCGACACAGCGGGCTGGGAATTCGCCTTCGACCACCACGTGGTGCTGGTCGACCCGTGGCTGACCCGCTTCCAGTCGACCGACTCCGACGGCCTGTTCGACATGGCGACACCGATCACGGCCGACCACGCCCTGCTCGACGAGCACATCCCCGCCATGGATCTCCTGCTGGTGACACACGGCCATTTCGATCACATCGGTGACGTGCCTTACCTGGCCGGCAAGTTCCCCAAGGCACAGGTGGTCGGTACGGAGAGCCACGCGCATCTGCTCAGCGCGATGGGAGTTCCCGAGGAGTCGATGATCCAGACCTCCGGCGGGGAGTACCTCGACTTCGGCGACTACCAGGTCCGCGTCGTGCGTAGTCTGCACAGCCTCAATGACAAGCACCGGTACATCGCGCCTGGCACGCTCACTGCCCGGCCGAGGACTCCGCGCACGATCGGCGAACTCGTCGAGGGCGGCACGCTCGCCTATCAGCTGTCCGCGGCAGGACTGAACATACTTGTCCTTGGTACCGGAAACTGCGTCGAGCGCGAGCTCGCCGGGCTACGTCCGGACGTGGCGATCATCGCGCTCCCTCCGTGCCCAACGACGCACCGATATCTCGAGCGCACCCTCGAAGCATTGGACGGCCCCAGGTTCGTCCTGCCCAATCACCATGACGAGATGGCATACCCGCTGGGCACGTCGGTAATCGACAAGGAGGCCATGGCATGGTTCCGAAGGACAGTGGCCACGGTCAGTCCAGGCTCCGAGGTAATCGAACCCACGCATCTGACGCCGATTGAGCTGTAGCCGCATCACCTCGGCACGTTATGCCCATCTCGGACCAGTTATCCCATTGTCGCTCGCCACGTCACATCTCCGGCTCAGGTTGTGTAATCCGAGTTGAGCCGCACGTACCCCTCAGTCAGGTCACAGCCGTAGACGGTGAACCGGCCATGCGCGATGCCCAGCCCGATGTTGATCCGCACAGTGTCTCCGCTGAGGTGACGCACCAGCGCAGCCACCGCGTCGTCGTCCGGTGTGTTCGGATACACCTCGAGATCGCCGAAGCCGATCCGCACCCGGTCCTGGTCGATGTCGTGATCGCCCTGGCACTTGCCAACAGCCATCGCGACCCGGCCCCAGTTCGGATCGCTTCCGTGCACTGCGGTCTTCACCAGCGGTGAGTTCACCACCGCCTTCCCGACTCGCTTGGCCTGCTCGTCGTCGCGGGCACCGGTGACGTGCACCTCGATGAGCTTCGAGGCGCCCTCACCGTCGCTGGCGATCTCGCGGACCAGGTACAGCGCAGCCTCGTGCAGCACCCGCTCGAACTCATCCATGGCAACGGGTCCGGCGAGGCCGTTGGCGAAAATGGCAGCCGTGTCACTGGTCGAGGTGTCGGTGTCGATGCTTACCGCGTTGAAGGTCCGCGCCATCACCGCCCGGAACACCCGATCCAGTTCGCTTGCCGCCACCTGCGCGTCCGTGCAGAAGAAGGTGAGCAGCGTCGCCATGTCGGGCTCAAGCATGCCAATACCCTTGGCGATGCCGACGAGTGACGCGTTCCCGCAGCGGAGACTGATCATCTTCGGCCGGGTGTCCGTGGTCATGATCGCGCGCGCCGCCGCGCCGAAGTCGGTGCCGCCGAACGGCCATCGGAGCCGGTCGAGCGCCGCCCTGATCTCGGGCATCGGGTACTGCACGCCAATCACTCCGGTGGAGGCGATCAACAGCTCGTCCTCAGCGGCGCCTACCGCGTTCGCGACCTGCCGCCGAACGTCGACCGCGTTGTCGAAGCCCTGTTTGCCGGTGGCCACGTTGGCGTTGCGGGCAAGCACCACCACGCCACGCGCGGAGGAGTCGCGAGTCGTGTCTCGGCTCAGTACCACGCTGGGACCGGCGAACCGCGACTGCGTGAACATGGCGCTGAGGACGGCGGGCCTCTCCGAAACGATGACCGTCAGGTCGTCCCGGTCGTCGTCGATCAGCCGCGCGGCGCTGGTGTGCACCTGGAACCCCAAGGGGATGTGCTCGACCATCGATGCCCCTCTGCGCATGATTATGCTTTCTCGCGAATGTTCTTGCATTGCGCACGTCCGAGTCAAGTCGAGTCCCTCGGACGGGCGAGCACCTCGCTCGGAGAAGTCACCGAGGGATGAACGACACTACGTCGCCTGGCTCGCCGGTCCCCTGCATGCGCGCGGGCACGCGGATGTACATCCGGTGCAGCCAGCGGTCCTTGCCGTCCCAACGCGGGGTGAACGGTGTGCGCGCGTGCGTGGTGCGGTAGTTGTCGATGATCACCAGATCCCCGGGGATGAGCTTGATCGACTCGGTTACATCGTCCAGTGCCTTGGTCAGCGCGTCCAAGGCCGTCCTGGCCTCCGCGCTGTCGGGTGAGAGCAGCTCCCGGTCGTAGCCCAGCGTCGGGTCGCCCGGGTCGCCGTCGAACACCTGCACGTTGGCCGCCGGACCACGCTTCTCCTCTGGATCGTCGCCCCGGAAGGCCACGTCCAGGAAGCACGGCATCGGCTTGGCCAGCAGGCTCGCTCTGGACGTCGCGTCCACCAGCGGCAAGGCCCTGCGCACCGACGCGACCAGAGTGGCCGCCTTGTGCTCGTGGTCGGCTCGCGAGCAGGCGAGCATCACGTACTGGGGCTGATGCTGGTGGTATGCCATCTCGGTGTGGAACTCGAGCAGCGTCTCCGAGGTCTCGGATGACAGGTAGTGCGCGTTGGGCGACGGGTACACGTCGTGATAAACGGTCCCCACCCGCAGTTCCCGGTATCCGGTCGGCAGCCCGAGCAAGCAGCCGACGATGGCCAGCCACGCCTCCGCGGCGATCAGCGGCCGGTCCTCCGGCGCCGGGGTGCTCGTCGGCGTCGGCGGCAGCTCGACCTCGACCGGCAGCCCCCGCAGCAGCAGGTAGCCGGCGACATTTCCGTTGTCGCGGAACGACAGCAACCGCTCGCGGATATCAGCCGGGAGGCGCTCGGCGGCCGTCTTGGCGGACGCGAAGTACGCTGGAAGGTCCTGCCTGGGCACCTGCGGCAGGGTTGCTCGCAGCTCGTCAAGCAACCGGTGGTGCGGCGTGAAGTCGATCACCGGGGACTCGAAGGTCGTGGTCACGGCTTTCCCTTTCGGCTCAGCGGTATCAGCCAGGTCGCGGCGGTGTGCCCGGCTGTATTGGTAGAGCAGTTCAGCGCCTATCTCGGCGGCGAGCAGCGCGGTGATGCCACCGGAGTCAAACGGCGGGCACACCTCCACCACGTCGAAAGCGACCGGGTTCAGCTCGCCGATCCCGTCGAGCAACGCGAGCACCTCGCGCGAGGCGAGACCACCAGGGGCAGGTGTTCCGGTGCCCGGCGCGAACGCGGGATCAGCGACGTCGATGTCCACAGACACATACAGCGGCCGGTTGCCGACCACCTCACGGATCTGCTGGGCGATCCGCCGCACAGCCGACTCGCCCGCGCACTGCCATGCGGTCACCACAGTCACGCCCCGCCCACGCGGGTACTCCAGCGAGTCTGGACTGGGATTGTGGCCACGGATGCCCACCTGGATCATGCTGGGTCCGTGGATCAGGCCGTCCTCAAGTCCCCAGCGGAACGGGGTTCCATGGTGGTGCAGTCCCCCGTACACCGGCGGAAACGTGTCGCTGTGCGCATCAAGGTGCAGCACGGCGAGAGGCCCGTGCTTCGCGTGCGCGGCCCGCATCCCTGGCAGTGACAGGGAATGATCGCCACCGAACATGAGGAATGCGTCGTTGGCGCGCAGCAGTTCGGTCAGCGCAGCGGTCGCCGTCTCGATCGCCAGCTCCATGTCGAACGGACTCAGGTCGATGTCCCCCGCGTCGACAACGTCGATCACATCGAAGACGTTCGGGCCCCGGTCGATGCCGGTGCCGTGAATGAGACACGACTCGTGCCGGATGGCACGGGGGGCCAGCCGGGCGCCCGGTCGGTAGCTGGCGCCGCCGTCGTACGGGGCACCCAGGACGACCACATCCTGCCCGGTCGGGTTGGCTACCAACGGCAGCCGCATGAAGGTGGCCACCTGGGCGTAGCGCGGGGAGCTGGTGGCGAGCACCCGCTGGGGTTCCATTGAACCGTTCATGACTGGACCGCGTCCTCGACGACGAAATCAAGGCAAGCAGCGGCCTTGTCTACGGACTCCTGCGCGGCAACACGATCCGAGCCCTTGCAGTAGGTGAACCCCACGCAGGAGGAGTTGTCCATCCGCTGCAACAAGGGGTCGCCGGGTTCGACGTGCAGGAGCATCTCAACACCGAGTACCGCCCGCGCTTCCGCGATGCCATCGATGCGTTTCAGCACACCCCGCTGTTTGGGGTAGAGCATCCGCACAGCGGCACCACCGGAGTGGATCACCGGCTCGATCGTCGGCTTCTCGCCGAGCGCGAGCAGCCACCCGTCGAGTATCGGGCTGCGCCCGGTGACATCGGTGACGAGCATGGTCATACAGCTCGATGGCGTCCTCGGGTTCGCCTCGATGATCCGCCATCCGGTCTCGGTTCGACGCACCTCGGTATGACACGGTCCGTGTCGGTAGCCGATCAGCTCAAGAGTCCGGCCCACCGCGTGGTACAACCGCTCGCGCTCGTCGTCCGCCAGCGGGACTGGGAACGTGTGTCCACATTCGACATATGCCGGGTCACCGAACAGATCCTTCGACGTCACCCCGTAGAAGTGCGTGTGACCGTCCACGGTCATCGTTTCGACGCTAACCTCGACACCCTCGACGTACTGCTCCAGCAACACGTGACCGGCTCTCGGCTGGCCGCGCAGGCTGCGCCGTACCTCGGACAGCTCCTCCCACGCGTCGGCCAGCTGGGCCATGTCATCCACCCGGCGTACCCCGAAACTGATCGCCTCAGCGGGCGGTTTCGCGATCATCGGGAAACCCAGCCGGGCGGCCGCGGCTGGCAGCTGTTCGTGCCCGGTCACCAGGACGTGCGGGATGTTGAACGGCTCATCGCCGAGCGCCACCCGCAGGCGATCCTTGAAGTTGGCGGCTTCCACCGCCGAGGGATCGGGTCCGGGCAACCCGAGCCGCTTGGCCGCGTTGGCCGCGAGCGCGGTGTGGTAGTCCGAGTAGGACGCCAACCCGTCGACAAGAGGTCTGCCGGACTCGTCGGTCACCACGTCGAGTACCGCTCGCAGATCGGTGGTGTCCACATCGAACACTCTGTCCACAGTGGAGATCGGATGGGCGTCCCAGTCGCGGCCGTGGGTGTACCAGTTGCGGTCTCCGATCAGCAGCCACACCTCCAACCCATGCTCCTGGGCCTGGCGCAGCCCGAGGGAGAACGGGTGGTGCAACATGTTCTCGACGAGCGCCAGCCGCTTGCCCGCGAACTGCGAATAGTCGGCCAAGGGTGCTGTCATCGGACCACCTTCACGGTTCAGTTGGCGACTACCTCACGGAGTACTTCCTCGAACGAGACGTCCTCGGGCGCTTCCGCCCGCCCGACAACGCGTTCATGCAAAGCGATCGCCACGGATCGCTTGACGGCCGGCACGTCGACCGCCGCCACACCCGCTCCGAGCAACATCGACGTCCACACGCTGGAGGCGCCGGAACCTTCGTGGATACCCAGCTTCGGCCGGTGCACGGTGGTTTCCGGCAACAGTCCGCGCATCGCTTCCCGCAGCACCCACTTGTCGCGGCCGTGCCTGCGTTTGAGACCGGGTTCGAGCATGGTGAGCAGGTCGAGCACAGCCCGATCCCAGAACGGATGAGTAGTCCAGTGTCCTGCGACACCGGCGAGTACTGGCGACAGTTCGTTGAGCCCTTCGAACGTGCTCATGTCGACCGCGATCACCTCATCCAACGAGTCGAGGCGCCGTGCGCCGCGGTGCATGCCGCCGAGCGGGATATCGGCGCCGTAGCCGGTGAGGATGTGCCGGCCGTCGCCCGGCAACGCCCGGTACAGCACCACCAGCGGTAGCAGGTACTCCAGCACGTCCGGATCGACGATCTCGGCGGCCGCGACCGCCCACGGCAGCTGTCGGACGAGATCCTCGGCGCCGATGCGGAACTCCGCGTGCCGCGTGCCGAGATGCGTGGCCACGATTCGCGCCGCCGGGAACTCGTCACCGGCATCGGTGCCGAGCGAGACCGACTCGGCGAGCGCGCCGACGCCGTGCGCCAGCGCCGCGACGGAACTGGAGTCGATCCCCCCGGAGAGCACCACTGTCGCCCGACGACCATCCACTCGGGACCGAACGGCCTCGTCGAGTACGGCGGTGACCCTGGCGATCGCCACGTCCTCCGGCAGGACGATCCGATGCATCGGTGGCCGCCACGTGCGTATCGCGGTCGCGAAGCCGGTTTCCGGCACCATGGTCACGGCCGTGCCTGCCTGGATGCGGCGCACGCGCGGCAAACCGGGCGCCAGCTGCGTGCCGGGTACCGGCAAGCCGCCGTGACATCCACCCACCAGTGCCTTGGCCTCCGTCGCGAGCTCGATCGCGTCGGTCCCCCAGCGCAGGTACAGCGGCACGGTGCCAGCGTGGTCGGTGGTCGCGACGACAGTGCCACCTTCGACGACCACTGCGGCGAACCGGCCGTCCAGGAGCCGCAACCCGGGGGTGCCGTAGCGCAGCCAGCAGGCGAGCAGCAGCTCAGCGCCGGTCCTCACCCCGTCCGCAGCCGATCCGATGGCCGTGCGCAGTGCAGCTGTGTGGTAAAGCTCGCCCGCGAGCAGCACACCCACCCCGTCGCCAGCGATCGTTGGCGCTGAACCGTCGGTCACTGCCCACCCGCTCCAGGTGACTCCACCATCTGAAGTGGACACGGGGGTCAGCTGGCCCGCTACCATGCTGAGCCGGGGGAGGTCCGGCGCGGAGCCGCCGACGCGGATCGAAAACCCCGTGATCTGGGGGCGCCCCATTCGACTCTTCTCCTTGTGCTGTGGTCGGAGCCGGTCAGATGTCGAGCGCGCCGAAGCCGCTCGCCGAGAACTCGTAGGTGATCGGCACCTCGACGAGGAACGGCCGGCGCAGCTCAAGTCCCTTGCGCAGGGCCGAAGCGAGCCCAGTACGGTCTTCGGCCCGCACCCCCTCGACGCCGTTCGCATTGGCCAGCTGGACAAAATCCACGTTGGTGAAGCCGACCGCGGGGTTGTGTGACCGGCCGTGACCCAAGTTCTGGTAGAGTTCGATCAGGCCGTTACGGCTGTTGTTGACCACAACCATCACGATCGGCAGGTTCAGCCGCGCGACTGTCTCCAGGTCAGCGCTGTTGGAATGGAACCCGCCGTCGCCCGCGATGAGGAACACCGGCTCGTTGGGACGCGCCAACTGCGCCGCCATCGCCGCAGGCAAGCCATAGCCGAAGCTGGAGCAGCCGGCGGAGGTGAGGAAGCCGTACGGCTGGTCAGCCTTGGCGAACAGCACCCCGTAGTGACGGAAGTAGCCGATGTCGCTGACGAACGTGCCGCCTTTCAGCACCGAGTTCATCGTGTCGATGACCTGGTGCACTCGCATGCCGTCCGAGTAGTCCTCGGGATCGGCGAGGAACTCGGCGATCCGCTGCCGCAGTTCGGTGATGTCGTGCGGTTGCCGTGGCGCCAACCCGGCAGTGCGCGACTCCAGGCCGGCCAGGAAGCTGGCCGGGTCGACGACAACATCGAGGTCGGGCCGGAACACGCGGGGAATCGGGTTGTGGGTCGCGGAGACGCGCACGACGGTCTTGGGCACACCCCTCGACCACATCGACGGGCGCAGGTCCTCCGCGTAGTCGTACCCGAGCGTGATGACAAGGTCGGCAGGCCCGAACAGGCTGTCCAGCGCGGGAAACCCGAGGATGCCGTCCATGTATCCACTCACCGCGCCATAGTTCAGCGGATGGCGGGAAGGCAGCACGCCTTTGGCCGTATAGGTGGTGATCACCGGAATGTGGAGTCGCTCGACGAAGGCGCGAAGGGCTTCCACCGCTTCGGCTCGGATCGTGGCGCTGCCCACGACCAGCACGGGGTGCGCTGCCCGTTCCAGCGAGGAGACGACCAGCTCCAACTCGGCTTTCCAGTTCGAGTCCACCACACCGCGCACACGCGAGGACGGAACAATCGGTGTGACCGGCTGCGCACACTCGGCACCCAGGAGATCCACCGGCAGGCTGAGAAAACTCGGACCGAGCGGTTCGACGCTCGACGCCAGCACCGCCGAGTCGACCAGATCGACAATGTCTTCGGGACGCGCCAACTGCGCGGAGAACTTGGTCAGTGGCGCCATGACAGCGACGGTGTCAACGCACTGATGGGTGTCGTTTGGGAAGTAGTCGTACGACTCCGACTGAGCGGCGAGCGCGATGACCGCACTTCGGTCCAGCCTGGATGTGGCAACGCCCGTGGACAGGTTGGTCGCGCCGGGCCCGAGCGTCGCGAAGCAAGCCTGCGGACGATTGGTCAACCTGGACAGCACATCGGCCATGACACCCGCGGTGAACTCGTGCCGGGTCAGCACGAAGTCGATGCCATCGATCTCGTCGAACAAGATCGCCGACGCCTCCCTGCCGACGATTCCGAATACGTGCCGCACACCGTGGTCACGTAAGCGGGCAAGCATGAGTTTGGCTGCGGTGGACGACGACATGTGACGACTCCCCGTTCGGACGTAGACGGGTCAACCAGCCGGACGATGCCAGTTCAGTCGCTGACCGTCCGCAAATCCAGGCATCTGCCGTCCCGTGCATAGGTCACCACCGGCGCGCATAGCGCGTTTCCGCTGATGCATGAGGAACACATTTTATCCATCCATAATGGACAAATCTGGCCTGCGTCGACATTGCGCTTGGCGAGAACCTCGTTCGCGTCTGCATCAGTTCCGCCGGCCCACAGGGTCGCTGTATCCGAGGACGCGACCACCTACGTGTTCTACCAACTGACAGGCTCGCCCGCCGAGTGGCCCGGCCGGCTGGTTGTCCTGGACGCCGCCACCGGGCAGACCCGCCCGCTTGGGGGGAATCCAAGGGCAGCAAGTTCGCGCTGAGCGGCGACAGGAAATGGGTCTACTACACGGTCCTGACCGACTACTGCCGCGACAGCCCCCAACCGGCGAAAACCAGCACCACCCCCGGAGCGACACCCACAGTGTTGTACCCCTACTCCTGTACCGTGCAACAGGATGCTTACTCCGCCGATCGGACAGGACGATTCCTCAGCTTCCACCAATGGTCCGGCGACCGCACCAACAGTTTGGTGATATTCGACTCCACCAGCCAGCAATACCTGGCCATCCCCCCGGCCGCGGCCACCACCAGCCTCCAATACCTTCAGGTCACCCCGGACGGGACCACAGCAGTCACCTCCGGAGATTGCAGCTTCCCCACACAATGGTGTGGCGGCGTCTTCACCATTTCATTGACCGACTGGGTCCGATCCAGACAGACCAACTAAGAGTTCCCGAGCGGATCAGCGACTTCACCGCACCACCACCCGAACGGCGCCGGCGCCGGACGATCGGCAGCATGGCGGACCTGGTCGACACCCAGTGGCGTTCGAGCGATCATCGTGCACCACACCACCTTGAGCGGAGGTCTGCATGAACCCGAGGGTGCGACCGCAGATCGACTGGACTGGCTGCGGCGCTGGGACGCGCAGCAAGAGGGCAGGTCAGGAAGTGTTGTCCCCACACACACGGGACTGTTCCCCTGTCGCAGCAAGGGCTGGGTGATCTGATCGAGTTGTCCCTGCGGACGCGGGGCTGTGTCGGCATCTCCTACCCAGGGCGTCCAGCCGACGACCGCTTGGGCAGGGGCAGGACAGCGGTGACCTCGTGGCATCAACTGTCGTGTACTCCCGGTGAGGCCGACCGGACGTGATCACCGGATGCGTAGCGAGTCCGGGCGCCTCCGACCTCGGGACTCAGTCGAGCGGCTTCCTTGATCTGCTGGCGGCAGCCCGACCCGCCGAGGTGTGGCTGACCACGGCCGAGGAGTTCGCCGGTGTCCAGTTATTGACCAATTGTTGGTCTTGTAGCCGAGATCCGGGAAGAACGACACTCAACATCGCGAGGCCGTCGCTCGGCAGTCTCGCACCGAGGCACTGTCTGTTGCCCAGATGGGTGCTCGGATCAAGCGGTCGCCCGTTGCAGCGGGCGACCGCTCTGCTCATTGACTGATTGCCAGCAGCACGCGGTAGCCAGTCGTGAAGGACCGCGCCCTGGATGGCACGTCTTGCCCCTTCCTCTCGCCGGCGGCATACGCGACAATCGCCGTGTACCACCGCGCTCTCGGCTGCTGCAACGGGCGAGAGCGTCGCGACACACAAATATCCCATCTGGGCCGCTGTACAGGAGACCTTCCTATGGTCACGCCTCCCACGACCGGCGCACGCCGGCCGCTACTCGCATTCGCCAACCCAAGCATCGCGGTCGACCATGTGTGCCCGGTCGGCCGCATCACGGCCTACGTCCGCTGCGCACCAGCTGGACCACCGCCGCCCACCCGGTGACCAGATTGCTTTCGCGGTGAGCGTTCCCGTGTCGCAACTCGTCGAAGAACTGAAGGTGCTGCGCAGAGGGCGGGGCATCCTGGCGAGCGCGATCGGCGACCGGATCGGCCCGGCCCTGCGTGCCCTGACCGGGTCGTCTGGCGAAGACCGGGCGCCGGACGTTCGACGCAAGGTCGCCCAGTCGCTACTGCGCTGGGCCGAGGAGCTGCCACACGACCTGCGGGTGGTCGCCCTGATCGCGTTCGGCGTGGCCGAGGACGGCCGGCTGCCGTACTACCAGGACCGCGTGCGCCTAGCCTGCGCACACCTCGATCGCGACGAACGCGCCACACGCCGGCGGATTGACGACGCCATCGAGCGACTCGCCGAAGTTGCCAGCGCCGTACCGGTCCAACCTAACACCCCGATTCGGGAGCCAACCGCCAGTTGGCACACCGAAGAGCTGAACACATCCCTAGCATTGGACCTGCCAACGCCGGAGGTTTTCGAGACCCGCAGGATCGTGGCCGACGAGGACAACCTCGATCACGTCGACTTCGCGTTCACACTCACCGCGGACCCGCGCACCGGCACCGCGCGAACCAACGACCTGGATATCGACATCTTCCACGGCGGCCGGCTGGCCACGGTCGTGATGGAATCCGGCGAGCGGTACGGCTTTCGACTCGTACTGCCGAAACCTTTGCAGCGCGGGGAGTCGCACCAGATCTGCCTGCGGTTCCGCCTACGGGACAACAAGCCCATGCTGCCGCACTACGTCTGCGTACCTCGTCACCGCTGCGGCCAGTTCACTTTGCGGGTCCGCTTCGACCTGGACCACCTGCCCACCGGCGTGTGGCGGCTCGCGCACGCGTTCCAACGCGACATCGAGGACCCGCTCGCCGTCCGCGAGCCCGTCCAGGTGGATTCCTCCGGGGAGATCCACATCCGGTTCCAGGAGCTCGTCCCTGGCCTGGCCTACGGAGTGCGCTGGACCGGCTCGACATACGACGGTCTGCAGACGCACTAGCCCACAAGGGAGCGTCGTCATGACGTGGTGGATCATCGGCGCAGCAGCCGCCGTCGTCCTGCTACTGCTAGTCAGGACACGAGTCACCACGACCCGTCAACCCCCCGCATACCAGCCCGGTCACGCCCCCACGCCGGTGGATCAGAATGCCCCGGCCACCGTCCTGGAACTGCTTCACCGCACCCTGACCAACAAGGACTACACGGCTAACGCGATCACGCTGATGACCAGTGGATCCAAGGCGGTATCCCGTATCCTGCTGTGTCTCGCGGTCATCCTCGTAGTCATCGTCGGTGTGGTTGTTGGGCTGGCCTGGCTGCTCGCGCCCACTCTCGGACCGGCCGCCGCGATCGGCGGCGGGCTGGTCGTGGGCGGCGGTACGGTCTGCGCGAGCCGCGCATTCTGGAGGCGCTTCTCGCCGACCCAACGGTCCACACGGGAGCATCGGCCCGCACAGGCCGGACGGGAGAAAGCCGGGCCGGCGGTCCATCGCACGATCATCGCTGTCGACATCGAAGACTTCGGCGACCCAGCACGGACCCTCCCCCATCAACTCGGCACCCGCGCCGGCCTGTACACAGTTGTCGAACAGGCGCTGTGCGCCGCCGGAGTCCTGTGGGACCACTGTCGCGTCGAAGACCGCGGCGACGCGGTGTTTCTCCTGGTGCCACCCGATGTTCCCAAAGAATCGCTGGTCGACATCGCCCCCCAGGCGTTGGCCCGTGCGGTCCGCGCCCACAACAACACCAGTCACGACCGCCAACGGTTTCGACTGAGGATGGCCGTGCACACCGGGGAAATCGCCTTCGACAACCACGGCGCCACCTCAACCGCGGTCACCACCACCTTCCGCCTGCTGGACGCACCACCGGTCAAACAAGCCCTGTGTCGCTCATCCGGTGTCGTCGCGTTGATCGTGTCCCAGAGAGTGTTCGACGATGTCGTTCGGCACTCCGCAGTCATCGACCCAGACATGTTCCGACCTGTCGAGGTACACGTGAAGGAGATCCATGAGATCGCGTGGGTGGCCCTGCCTGACCAGTCCGATCCTGCCGACCTCACCGTGCTCGACCACACAACCGGCACCACAGGCCATCCCTCCGCAGCAATCGATCCGGGTTCTCACCGCACCCAGGCTTGAACCACCGATTCCAGAGAGTTCCGGAATACGCCACAACGGCCGCGCACCGGACCGTCACTGGTAAGCGGTAGTGATCCTAGGCAGAGTTTCCGAATCAGGCGCGCCGACTGATCAACGGGATGTGAGACGCGCTCAACCTCGCCCACGGCCCGAACTGGGACCATATGGCATACCGTCAATCGCCCTGTTCCTCAACGGACTGGGCATCGACGGCCCAACGGCCGTGCCAGGCCCTCGAAAGCTCCGCCGAACTCGTGCCGTGCTCTGCCGTGTGGACCAAATCGTTACAACGTACGGCCGTAACAGTGACCTGGGTCACGTCGACCCTGGGGCATGGGATTCAGAGAAGATTACGCCGCGGCGTTGACGAATGAGCTCGGCGTGGATGTCGACGGTGATTCGGTCGGTGATTCCAGCGAGGTGGTTCAGCAGATCGGGGCGGTCGAGGACTATCTGGCCGACCTCGACCAGGCCGACGTATCGACCCTTGACGCCGTCGCGGAAAGCGGCGTGGACATGTCCACGCTGCTGGACGAGGACGGTCAGAGTGTCGACGTCCCGGGTGGGCAGTTACTGACGATCGCCGCGACTGCCGAGTTGCCGCTGAGCACCGTGATCGGGGTGGCGCGCGACAGCTATACCGCGGCATTGGAAGCCAATCCCGACGAAGCGAACGCATGAGTGATGGAGGGGTGACGAATGGCCACTACGTGGGAGAGTTTCGCGGCGTGCATTGAGGCCCGCGGCACCGAGGTGGGGCAAGTTGTCCGCGATATCGCCGGGAAGGCATTCAATGACGCGACGGACAAGGCCATGGCGTTCTGTGAGGCGCTGGTCGACTGGTGGGATCGCCTGGATCCGCGGGTGAAACGGGTCGTGGGCGGCGCCGCGGCGATCGGTCTCGCCGCAGGCGGGACCCTGGCCGGCCTGATCGCGAAGGTGATCATCACCGAATCGTCGGTGGCCCTGCTCGCCGAGGCCGGGGCCGAGGTGGCGTTGGGTCTGGTCGTGATCGCCGCGTCGTTCGCGCTCGGGGCCTTCGTGACCATGGCACACGCTTGCGTATTGGCGTGAATGCCATGGCTGACGATTTTGTCGCGGGCGTCGGCCCGTTGTTCGGGCCCGATTTCGTCGAGGTCGTCGCGAACGACGACACCGGCAGGCAGTACACCCTGCAGATCTATCCCGACGCGCACAATCCACAACTCAAAGCGGCCGGTCTGCCGACGCAGTACTATTTTCAGCCGCAGCGTGTCTATCTTGCGAAGAAGGAGACCTCGCCGGCGGACTTCGACTTCGGGATGACCGTCTTCAAGGGTCTGGCCACTGGCGAGACCACCTTGGGGATGGGCTCGGTGGAGACGGTCGACGGCGCGGCCGAATCTGGCGGCGGATTCTGCTCGTTCACCACCACGTTCGCCATCCCGGACAGCGTGCTGGCGCACGCGGTGGAGAAGCTGAAGTCCGGCGACCACACGTCGGCGGCCGAGCGGATCGCCACCTATTTCAACTACGAGCCCGGTGCGCCCGAGCCGCGGCTGGGGCTGGTGCCGGTCGCGGAGAGCTCGGTGACCATCGCGGTGCCCGACCTGATCAAAGCCACCGACGGCACCAGGACACCCATGTACATCAGCGCCCAGTCCACTGGGAAAGGCAGCATCGAGCAGCACGGCTACTGCTCGTTCCTCGTGACGTGCAACCAGTTCGCGGCTGGTGCGATCGCGGGCAGCCTGACCAAGGGAGTGTCACCGTTCGTCGTCACCAACAACCTCAAGGAGATGTTCTACGTCAACGGGATCACCGCGACCGTGCACGTCGACGTGGACAAGGTCTACGACTCCTTCTCCGCGGCCGGCGAAGCCGGGTTCGGGTGGTTCGACTCCATTTCCGCGAGCTACGCCTGGAGTGAATGTCTCACCAACGGCGATATCACCACCGAGATCGAGGAGAACGGCACCGCGCTGGACCCGAAGCTCAAGGACTGGGTTGAGCAGAAGGTCGAGGACATGCGCAAAGCCGCCATGGAAGTCGTGAAGGCGGAGATTTTCGACTGGGATCCGGGCAAGACCGACTCACAGGCCACAGCGGACCGGGGTTGGTGGTCCAGCGTGTTCGGCGGCGCGTCGGTGTCGCTGAAGGCCGATCATCAGCGGCGCGGCATCAAATACGACCAGACAATCATCCTCAACGAGACCATATCCGTCGACCAGGCGGTATCAGGTGACCTCAACGACCTCGAACCGGCCGTCAAGGCGAACCTCGGCAAGTATCTCGCCATCGTCGATATCGGGCAGTACTTCCAGAAAGTGCAGGTCGCGGCCACCTGTGCGGTGAACTTCAGCGAGAAGCTCCCCGACGGCACCGAGCTGCGCGATCCGATCGTGTCCGTCCAACTCGAAGCGGGCTATCCGGACTACAACGACCCGCAGGCGGACGGCAAGCCGAACCTGCGCGTCCTCGGCCAGGGCTTCCACTACACCTTGACCAGCAAGGATCCCAAGGCGGCGATGCAACCGGCGATCTGGACCGCGGACAATCCCAAGGACATCGTCAGCATGTCCTGGCTGCGGCTGGACGACGACCTGGACGGCTGGCCGAAGGACCAGGTCATGCTGCGCCGCCGGCTCGTCTACGACGGAGACGACCCGCGGGTGAACCTGTCCAGCGCGGTCGCCGCGCCCGGCGGCGGCATGGTGGTGGCGGAACTGGTGGAGCCGGCGACCACGGACCACGTCCCGGTGCTGACCGTGGCGCAGGTCGGTTATGTCTTCGTCCGGTTCAAGATCCGCGACCTGCCGAAGTCGAACATCACCGTGACGATCACCCCGACGATCGGCACCGACACGTACCCGCCGGTGGTCGTCACCAGAGCCAATCTCACCAACGCGCTCTGGGAGGTGTTCTCGGACAAGTACTTCGACGTGGACTCGATCAGCCTGACGATCTCGGTGGACGTGTCCGGGCCGAACTTCACCGACGACCCGGTGACCTACAGCACGGAGCAACCGGTCACGGTTCCGGTCCCCAAAGGACGGATCAAGTACCTCAGCCCGCTGCCCGTGGCGTTGCCCAAACCGCCTCCCGACAAGGTGGATGTGATCAACCAGTACATTCACGACACGGCTGGGTGACTCATGGTGAACGAGTTCAGCACCCGGCTCGACGGCTTCGCCAACCAGTTGGTGCAGCTGGTCGGCGAAGCCGACAGCCAGGCACCCAACCTGCCCGACATGACCACGCGGGTCGGCAACATCTTCAACGACGCCACCAATCCCGTCGTCCAGTGGTATCTGCCGGACTTCGCCCTGCCGACGGAGAACCCGAGCTTCGCCTTCGACGCGAAGCAGTCCGGTGTGGACGCAGCGGGCGATCCCTTCAACGAGGCCACGGTGACGTTCGCTTTGCGGATCAACGATCCGGACGACGTCACCGCCGCCCGGGCGGACAATCCCGAGATCGCCTTCCAGCCGATAGCGACCTACTTCACCTCCGTCACACTGGATCTGGTTCGCCGCGCGGCGGATGGCTCCGACGAGACGCTGAACGCGCTGGCAGTCGCTGAGCAGGTCGATCAGTCGAGTGTAACCGTCACGGTGTCGTTGACCGGTCCGGACGTCGTCGTCGCTTATGACAACCTGCTCCAACGCGGCGTCGCCACAGTCACCTTGTATACAGCGTACACGGCCGTGACACCGCGCGCCGACTGGGAGAAGCAAGCCGATGGTGCGGACTACAAGTGGGTGACCGAGGGAGTTCAGACAACGATCCCCATCGGTGCCACCTTCAGCACAGACACCTACCGTTCGCGTTACACCATCACCGCGGACGGCATCACCCGGGTCATCATCGACACCAACGACCTCAAGGACTTCGCCCGACAACGGTCCGAATACCGGGAACTCACGTCACTCGGGCAGGTCTCCCAGAAGTATCCGTCGCTTCGGCACCTGTTCTTCGGACAGGTCAGCGGCACGGTCGTGGCTGTTCCGGCGGCGTACGGAATTGTCCGCTCCAGCGCTGGAACCAGCGCGCGATGCGAGGCGGTCGTCGACGACTCGCCGGGCACGCTCTCCGGATGCCGGTTCAAGTTCGCTTTCACGCTCGCGCCAGCCGTCGACCCTATTGACCTTGTGCGGCTGTCCGCGGACGTCGCCGCGATACCCGAAGCCAAGAACCGCACCCTCCGGCTCGCCCTGCCCGCCGGCCTTGATCCACGGCACCCGCCCGACCTGACCGGGCTGTCGCCGGCCGACGCCGCGGTCATCGACGGCACGGAACCCCAGACGCTGCTCCTCACCGCGACCATCGCCGACCGGGACACCACACCCGCGATCACCGACGTCAACGTGTTCCTGCACGAGCTGGCCGCCAGGACCGCACCGCTGGCCGGACAGGTCGCGGTCCGGCTCGACGACCGCTACCCGGCACCGGTCACCACCGACGCGGTGCTCAACCTCAACACCACCGTAGGCACCGACGACATCACCGTGTCCGGCGACGAGGACTTCACCAGCCTGGTCGTCGCTAATCTCGGACCGCTGGACCTCAGGCTGACCGCGGTGGCCGACGTCGGACCCACCACCGAGTTCGGTCAGTCACCGCTCGACATCCGCCTGGCGACACACCAGACCACCCGGGTCGACAAGCCCAACGGCGGGACCATCATGTCCACTCCGGTACTGCGGCGCTGTCTTGACATCACGCCGCCACTGGCACCCGCAGACCTGTTCCGTTACGTCGAACTGCACACGCTGACCGTGCAGTCCACCCAGCATCCGTTGAGCTTCAACGCCACCAGCATCGACTTCGTCGCGGCCGACATCCGCCAGCTCGACGTGACAGTCTCCCTACGAGACCTGCCAGCCGTACGAGTTCAGCCCTTCACGCTGACCCGCGATCACCGGATCGACTCCGTAAACGTCCAGGTCCCTGTCGACGCCGCGCTCCGCGGCCTCACCGCGACCGTTTCCATCACCGTCGACCAGACCCGTCGCATCGTGCTTGACCACGACTTCCTCGATCAACCCGTCATGATCATCACAGTCTGATGCAGGTCGAACGTCGCCAATCCCGTCGAACCCGCAAGGTGCCACCAGTGATCAGCACGTTCTTGCGCGCTCGCACCAGCGCGCGCAGGAACTGCTCTAGGCCGGGATCGATGGTGCCGCGAGCGCGCAGCTCGGGCAGCGTGACGGTGAGGTAGCCGTGCCGGCGGATCGACAGCGCGCTCACCCCACCCGCAGTCAAACCCATCACCGCGAACAACCTCTCCCCGCCGGGCAGCTGGAGGTTGACCGCCGGGGAGCCGTAGTCGAAGCGGCGTTCCTGGCTGGACGTACGGGCCGCCAGCAACCGAATCAGGTCGGTCAACTCCTCGTTCGACGAGGCGATCGGCGCGACCCGGGCCCGGCGGCCGTCGGCGTACTGCACGAACACCCGGTCATAGCGGTTGGCGTTGATCGTCTCCACTGTCGGGTCGTCCAACAACGGCTGCAGGCCGGCCATACCGAACAACTCGTTGATCACCTCGGCGATCACCCGTAGTTCGACCTCCCGGCCGACCAGGGACCGGTTGTCCATCAGCTCGTTCTCGCTATGCGCGGCGACCGCCTCGTCCAGGATCGCCCGCGCGAGCTCGCGACGGGCCTCCCGGGCGACCGGGGCACCGGTGCGGCGCTGCTGGGCATCCACCCGCAACGGCAGCTCGGTACCAAGGGTGTCGCGCAGGTGCTGGCGCAGCCGCCCGACCGTCTCGGTGGCAGTCACCGGCTCCACGCCTCCCGGTGTCGGCAGCGGGATCGGCTGCGCCCAGCTGGGGTGACCGGGCACGGCCGTCGGTTGCCAGCCGGGCGGATGTCCATGCTGGTGGTTCGGGCGCAACGACTCCGGCGGTGGATGGGTCATCACTCGTACCCTCCACGTGAGCCGTTTTCCGCAGTCGGCGGTCGGGGTGTTGCGAAGCGCAAGCCGTTGGTCGAGACCGGGTTGGCGGGCACACCGGGCACCGCGCGCAGCACCGGCATCGGCTGGTTGTTGGCTGGTACCTGGCGCGGCACCACGGGAGCCTGCGCTTGTTCGGCGATGAGCACGTTCGCGACCTTGTGCGCGATCTGCCCCAACGCCGAATGCGCCGGTCCGCCACGGCGCCATCGCAGCGTGCTGGGCCGCCCGCATAACACGGCCGCACCGTGTGGATCGTCGGGAACACGGCCCAGCGGTAGCACACCGTGCTCGCGGGCTACCTCCGCGGTGGAGTACCCGTCGCCGACCAGCAACATCGCCGGATGCGCGGTCCACCGGCCAATCGCCGGCAGCCGACGGGCCAGGTGCGCGAGGTCGTCCGCGTGCGCACGGGTCAGCAACACCATCGCGTCGGCCGAGCGCACGATCGGCATCGCCGCAGACCCGGCGTCGATCCGGCCGCAGTCCACAATCACCGCGGCCTCCGGCGCGTTCGCGGCTGCCCGCAGGACACCTGCCCCGGTGGCCGGGTCGGCCAGCGCGGACAGCGCCGCCCGCGCGCGGTCGGCGTCCGGGGGCGCGGCCACCGCCGGCAGCCCGCCCGGCAGCTCTTGCGTGTGCCGCCACAGCAACGCCGGGTCATCGCTGCGCCGGGCGGCTACCGCCAAGCTCACCAGCCCTGGCGCCGATTGCAGTGAGAACCGTGTCACGATGTCCCCGCCGGACGGGTCGGCCTCCACCAACAGCGCGCGGGCGGTCGACGGCCAACGCGACCGAGAACGTGGTCGCCCCCGGCGACCCTTTCACCGACAGCACCGCCACCAACATCACTGACCACCACCCGGGAGCATCACGATCGACAACTGCCCTGCGGGAACGGCGGCGATCTGGCGGGCGGCGGCCTGGCTCAGCTGTACCGACACCACCGTGACCTGCTGGTTGGCAGGATTGGTCACGCTGGTCACGACCGCCGGCCACACCGCAGTGGAATCCGGCGTCGGCGGGGTCGCGAGGACGGCGCCCGACAGGCCGGGCACGAACACCACCAACACGTGACTGCCCGGCGACACCTCCACCGGGAACTGGCCCGCCTTCAACGACAACGCCGCAATCGCCTGCCCCGCCTCAGGGACACCAACCCCGCTCACCGCGTCAAGGGTCAGCAGCGCACCGGCGGGCAAGCTCTCCGACATCGTCCTCCCCAGCACACCGGCCGCCTGGCTCGCGTCCACAACAGACACTCCAGGGTCGACAGCGACGGAGGCTTCCTTGAGATCCTGCGCGGCCAGTACCTGCCCAACCGCCACCGGCCGCGCCAACGCCAAGACCGTTTCCCGGTTCCCAGAGTTCAGCGACACCACCAGGAACGCCGCGGCACACGCCACCACCAACAGAACACCCAGCAGCAAGTGCGGGAGGCTGCGCCGCCGTTTCGTACCGCGCAGCCGCGAGGCGGGCTTCTTGCCGTCCGCGACCCACGGATCGCTGGCCGACCTCGCGGGTCGGTCCGTGTCCGGCTGAGTCGCGATGTTGATGGTCACGCCGGTACCTCCTCCAGACATGGGGGTAGTGCGCCGCGTCGCCACGATTCGGTAGCGAGCAGACAGACGAGTCAGGTGTTTGTGTTGTTATGAAGGAGGTGGCTCAGCCGCCGCCGTTGTTGAGAGCCTGAGACTCGGCGACACGGAAGACCGCGTTGCCGGTGGTAGTCAGGTCCGGGAACGTTCCGCCTTGGCCCGCGCCCGCCCAGGTGACTGTCCAGTGCACCGTCGCGGCAACCGGGAAAACTTGCTCTGCCTGTCGTGCGGACGAGGTGCGGTAGGTGTGGCCGCAGTCCGGCGACGACGCCTTCGGGTCGCTACCGGTCCGGAACGGCGTGCCCGCACCGGTACACGTCACCGTGCTGCCGTCGCCCATCGACCACGACACCGACGCCGGCGTCGCGGTGGCTGTCACTGACACGCCCGGCACGGAGGCCGTCGCCGACACAGGGCCCCACCCGCTCGACAACCACAACCACGTCGGCAGGTTCACCAATTGAACGCCAACCGGATTCGCCGCGATCGCCGGAGTCGGCAACCGCAACCGCTTACGCGCCAACTCAGCGACCTGAGCTGGTGACAAGACAGGCACGGGGTTCTCGCCTGCGGGGATCCACACCGGTCCGTAACCGTTCTTCCCGTCAGCCGAGCACAGGACGAAGAACCATCCGCCTGCACTCGCCGATTGGCCGGAGGGTGGCGGTGGCGGGTTGTCCACAGGCACTGTCTTACAGGCAAACGGATCCCAATCCGAGTTATCCCCACCTCCGGAAGACCCAGGGGCTTGATGACCGCCCAACGATGAACCGCCGCCATGACCTGAGCCGACGTTGATGTCGCAGGCGGGGGATGGAACTTGACTGCAGCTTGTAATACCCCAGCCATCGGCCAAGGCGGTTGTGGTACCGCCAAGCACGCAGATCGCGATGCTCGCCGGAACGATCGCCAAACGTCGCACGGTCAACACGTCCCCAGGTCGTGCACGCCAAAGTCGGAGACTCGCCACACACCGTCGACCTGCCTCTCAACGATGGCATTGATCAACCGGCGGCCACCGGGAGTATCGGCGAGCTGTCCATTGTCCGCCCGATACTTCAGCCACTGTGACGAGTCACCACAATCGGAGACAACGATCTTGCTCGGATTGTCGGAGGGATCGACCGAGCTCACGGTAGGATTCAAGATCGGCTGGCCTTTAGTCACCAAGCCGCTGTCGCTATCCGTGCGCAGCCCGTGCGTCAGGTTCGTCAATGCGATCCCAGTCGCGTGCTCGCCCAGCTTCGGGGACTGCCAGTCCGATGTCGTCCCGGCGGAGACGAAGTCCTGCCACATGCCGCGGTACGACGCCAGGGCATCCTGCTTGGCCCTGTCCACAACGGACAAGGCGGTGGTCGAGGCAACCGAGGTTGGCGCCTGCACAGTCGGCTGCACCGTCCCGGATGGAGGGTTGCTCGTCGTGCCGGAACCGCAGGCTGGAACAGCCATCAACGCAACTCCGGCAACGAGAACCGCCGCTGCCCTACGTTTCCCACCGATCACGACCTTGCTGGCTATCACAGCCCCCGCTCCCGCCCTCGCAGAGAAGTTCGTCTAACGTCAAAGTGACCTACACCACGTCTACACAGTGATCCTTACCGATTGCAAAGCGTGCCAGTGACTGACTTTGAAGTCGGAATGCGCCGACCGAGGAATGTTCACTCTTTCGGGCGAACACCGTTATCTCTCGTGGACCCGTCAGATAACACTGGGGTGCGACCAGCGGCCGTCTTGAGGAGTGACATGGCAGCGCACCGACTACGCCACGTCGCCGAGAGCGACGCCGGCTGATGTCCGTCGGTGTCGTGGCCGCGCGTGGGGCGGCGTCGGGTTCCTCGTGGGTGCAGCCTTGACGTTCGTCTACCCACGGCTACTCGTCTCAGCTTCATCCAACCTGCTGATGATAAGACTCGTTGCACCGCTCTTGACAGCGCTCGCTTTCGGTAGCCTCGCCTGGCGCTTCAATCATCAGTTTGACCTGTTGCCGTACAGCGTTCTCGCGGCTGTTGGAGTAGCACTGGGTCTGATCGATATTGCTGAACAACGGCTGCCCAGCGTCTTGATCTATTCCGGCGTCGCACTCGTCAGCGGATTGTTGGCAACTTCAGCCGTTCTGTACTCACGGGGACCAGACCTTGTGCGGGCGTTCACCGGCCTGGCCGTCGTCGCGGCCTTGTATCTGGTCCTGGCATTGGTGTCCGGTGGCGGGCTCGGTGCAGGAGACGTGAAGTTGGGTGGCCTGCTAGGGCTGGCCCTAGGCTGGTCGGGCTGGTCGACCGTCATCTCGGCCACGTTCCTGGCATGGTTCACCGCGGCCCTCGCATGGATGATCCTCAGGGTGGCACGGCGACGGCCACGGAACTCGCTGCTGCCGATGGGACCGTTCCTGTTGCTCGGAGCGTTGCTCACCACAACAACCCTGACGCCAACCTGACCTCGACATACCTTCGCGTCGTAACGACTCAGAACTCAGCCCAAGTGGCGGCGCTGCCGCTCCTGATCCCGTCAAGGCGTTCTCGAAGGGCTCGTGCCAACGCGGGTTCCTGGGGTGCGCGACGCAATGGTCCGGAGAGTTGGACAAGATCTCTCATTGCCAGCAGCGTGGGGAAGCCGGACCAGCTGGATAAGTCATAGCCGTACGCTTGGACAAATTCCCGCGCCCAGCTGGGTCCACGCCCGTAACGGCGGGTCGCGTGGAAGGACGGGACCAGGTCGATCTCGCGGGGACCCCAGCAGACGGAGTCCCAGTCCCCCAAGACGGTGGCGTTAGAACCTGCAACGGTGTTCCAGAGCACGTTGCCGGCCCAGGCGTCGCCATGGATGAGTCCCCAGCCGAGAGGCCAGTCGAAGCCCTTCAGTTCGCCGCGGATCGTGGTGATGTGGTCGAGCAACCAGCGCTGTTCCTCGGAACTGATCGCGTCTAGAACGGAAGATGCGCGTACAGCGGTTTCCAGTGATCGCAGTGGGTTCCATCGGGGCAGCGTCACCGGTGGCCGCGGAAGGTCGTGCAGACGCCGGACAAGTGCGCCCAGGTGCGCGGACGTTGGCTTGCGATCGCGGTCGGGCTGCGGGTAGTAGGTCCAGAAGGTTGCAGTTGTCGTCTCGTCCACGGTGATCGGCTCGGTTGCTGGAATCGGGGCGGTCGCGGGGAAGTCGTGGTCGATGAAGAGCCAGCGCGTGATCCGGAGGCTCGTTGTTGCGAGTCGCACGCCCTGCGGGCCGTATAAGAGGCGAACGACAGCGTTATGAGCGGGCAGCACGTAGACCGCGTTCGCGTAGTGGTGGACCAGCCGAGCGCCTCTGGGGTCGAGACCGGCGACTCCGCAGGCACGTAGAAGAGCGTGTCGCACCTGTGCGGTTTCTTCGCCGTTCTTGGTGGGATTGTCCTTGCCGTTCACGAACCGGAGATCTCTCGCGGCACGAGGTCGTAGCTTTCGATAGCTGCCCGCACATTGTCAGCCAGGTGCGAGCCGCGATAACGGTGATGGGCCAATGTGGACGCAAGCGTCGACATCGGACCGCGAAGGGGTTCGATGCGGAGATCAGCCGGCAGCGTGAGCACTGGCTGGAGCGCGTCACGCATACCGTCGAGGTCGTTGGTCGCGAGTCGTGCGGCAGCGACATCCAGCCGGGCGAGCGCGACGTCACCGTACGAACTCTGTTCCGGCGGGCCGTCTGTGTAACTAGCGATCGCCGCGAGAGCGTTCTGCTCGGCACTCTCGTGTTGCCCGAGTAGCAGGTTGGCTTCGGCGGAGAAGAATTCCTGTTTGGCGTCGGGAAAGGACAGAATGCCGCCGATGTCGTCGAGCTCAGCTATCTCGCCGTTGCCCCCTACCTGCTCGCGGGTGTGTTCAGCGGCGGCCAGCGCAGCACGCGCCTGCTCGTGTTGCCCAACGCGCGCGGCGAGCCTAGCCTCGTAGCTGGCCAGGCGCACGGCGGCTGTACCAGGTACTCGCGAGCGCGCCAACTCCTCGCCCGCAGCACGGAGATGGCGCAACGCATCCTTGGGACGATTCGCGGCTTCGGCAAGCAGTGCCTGGGTGCCGAGCGCCCAGGCATGGAGTTCAACGTGATCGGCCTCCTGGGCGCACAGCTGCGCGAGCTGGGCGTGCGTGACCCCGGAGGATCGGTGGCCCAGGACATGGGAGGCGTGGGCGAGCACGACACATGCCATGCCGGTGAGCGCGTACAGGGCGCGCGACCGACGCAGCGGCTGATGTTCGTAGAGGTGCGCCAGCAGCGTGGAGCGCAACCGGACGAGTCGTGGGAACAACACGGCGGCCGGCTGATGTAGGAAGAGACCACTCAATTCACTGAGCTGGCTGCGATAAATGTCCATGGTCGTTCGGCCCAACTCGCTGGATTCCGTCCACACCGCGAAATCTCGAGACTCGTCGGCGACAGCCAGCACGAGACGATCGAGGTTGTGCTCACCCGTGAAACCAAGTAGGGCGGCCACACGCTCAGCAGGTCGCGTTTGACATCTGCGCTCGTCAGTTTCGCTGAGGAGCGACCGGCGAGCCGGGCGGGCAACCACAGCACCGGTACGCGGCACCACCATCGCCTCGTCCGCCGGGGCGTCGCTGACAGCTGGTGATGCCTGGGTGGCCCTCAGCACGACTTGGTCACGGCGGGGGAGCTTGTCAATGTCCGTACGACTGATCAGACGATGAGGAGCCGTCCCGTAGACCACCGCCAATACCGCGAGGTTGTACGCCGTCGGTGCCTTCGCGCCGCGCGCAGCCGGCCACTGTTCCAGCTTGGAGATCAGGCTGGCGTCGACCCTGGCCCCATCGTCACCCATGACCTCGTTGTAGCGGGACGCCGCCTGCATCTGGGTCAGGTCGGCCGCGTATCGATAGGCGGCGAGCGACGTGAACTGCCAGCGAGCCCGGAACTCCTCGGCAATCTCCTCGACTGAACTGCCTCGAGTGAGCATCACCGCCCGCAGCTCATCGCGCGCAGCCTTGTCCCCTGGCTTGCCTGGTCGCCCCATGTCGCCTTCCGATCGCCGGTCACCACCCAGCGTGACGTGTCGATGGCATCGGATCAAGGCATGGCGTTCGAGGCCCTGTTGAACCCGGTGCAACAAATGCACCGCGCGCGGCGCATCTGTGCAGGTCAACAGCGATCTAGGGAGGTCGGACAAGCGTTGGTCGTCCGGTCGGTGACCCACGCTGCGGGGAACGGTTGTCTAGCTGTTGTCCGCCGATGACCACCTGAAAGGCGAAGAGACCGTGGCAACCAGCACCGTAGCGAACGGACCGCTTCGTCGGCGTGGGCAGAGCGCACATGGCCCTCTGCCCCGACCGCCACAGGATGTCGCCGTCACCGGCTGCGCATCCGGCACCCCTCGCCCCGGGTCGTACGGGTCGGCCCCGATCAGACGTGGGAGGTGACTGGCGATGGGAAAGCACCAGCGCGCAACACCCCTGATCCACCTGATGGCCAAGTTGGGATGGCAACGCGATCCCGACTTTGTGGACGGTGCGCTGCCGCGACGGGCACGGCAGGCGAGCACGTCTGAGAATCCGCCTGACCGCTAGTGGTGTCACGCTCACGGCATCCTCGCTCGGGCCGTGGGCATTGACCCCGCTGGAAGCCGGGCGCCTCCGCGGAGCTGTGCGAGACGCCCTGCTCACCCTCGACCGACTCGCGGGCAACGGACGCGCATCAACCTCGACATCCCCGAAAGCGATTTCGCCACCCTGCTCGCGACAATCGACACCATCGCGACGAAGCTGCGCGCAACCTCACCTCACTTCACCGACTCCACCCCAGCAACACCCACCCTCCGCGCGGTCTAGGCACCACCATGGCACGCAACCGACCACCCGGCTACCACACCCGACTCCTCAGCCGCGCCCTGACCACCCTCCGCAACCGCAACGGGATGACCCAAGACGAGGCCGGGCACCAGATCGGCATCCGACCGCAGAAAGTAAGCCGCATCGAACTCGGCCAACTCCCCGACATCCTCACCCTGCGGGCACTCCTGGACATCTACAACGTCCCCGTCAGTGAATACCATGAATACGAAGTCATCCGGCAGAAAGCCGCTGCACGTCACTGGTGGAACGGTCTGCGCCGCAACGATGAGACCTACCTCAGCATGGAACACGAGGCTTCCAGGATCCGCGACGTCCAGACTCTCCACCTGCCAGCACTCCTCCAGACCGACGACTACCTCACCACCCGGCTCACCACAGCGGCGTACCCACCCAGCACCACCCGAATCGGCGCCGAACTCCAGGCCCTCCAACACCGGTGCCGCTTGCTCGACGAACACCCCGTGCGGCTTGACGCCCTCATCTACCAACCAGTACTGGACGCGCCGCTCAGCCGCGACCAACTCACGCACCTGCTCCGAAGATCCGAACAGGACAACATCACGATCCAGGTCGTCTCCCATCGGCAATTCCATGCCGGGATGGACGGATCGTTCACCCTTCTGTCCTTTCCAGACGGCAGCGAGCCAGATCTCGTGTATACGCGGGACCCGATCGGCTGTCGTTTCACCCAAGACCGCCTGCCAGTCTCCAACCTCCGCCGCACCTTCCGTCAACTAGCCAAGTCCGCCATGAGTCCTCGCGATTCCCGCAGCTATCTCATGAAGCGACTGACCGAGGTCAGCGCGGATTCCGCCCGCGCCCGAGAGATCGCCACCTCATGAGTAACCAGACCCTAATCACAGAAGCGTTTCGTATCGATCGAGGTGGCGCAGTCCGCGCGCGCAGCATCGCGGAAGTGCGGCGTATCACCACGATCCCGACCGGGCACAGGAAGAACATGCCGCTGCGGATGCAGGCAGGCCCCGCTGTTCGCTGCCGATCAGCCACGACGAACGCACCACCTCGGCCCCGGCCAACAGCCTGCACCAGTTTCGCCACCGCAGTCGAACTGTGCGGTCCGTACCACCAGCACCGGGTCAACGTTGTCGCCCAGTTCGTAGTTGACTGCCGACGGCCGGGGTCCCGAAAATCTCGCAGCCGTCTCGACTCGCACCGACGAACCCTGCGGGGTGGCGTACTACGGACCCGGTCGCCTGCTCATGGCCTCGATTAGGAACGTCGCCCTGTGAGTACACTGTGGAGGTCTTGTGAACGCAGAACTGCTGCGAGAAAGGGAAATCTTTGTGGCTGATATGGCCGCGAGCCCAATTCGTGCTGATGAGCTCAGTCCTCGGCTGATCGTGCACACCGTCCGAGCACGCGGTGACCTGCTTGTGCTGCGCGGCAAGCAGGTCGGGTGGCTCGATGAGCTGTTCCCGGGCAACCGTTGTCCGTTGAGCGGCTCGCTGGCCACCCCACGTGTGGATAACGGGACGGACACGCGGATCGAGCGCATGTTCCCGGACGACCCGCTCTACTGGTGGCGAGCCACCACCGTCGACGGCGGTCGACGAATATCGATGGACTCGAAGCTGTACACCAGCGCGGTCTCCCCGATCAGCCGCCGCTCCACCGACGCTGCGGTCAACGATGACAACACCGCTCACCTCGCCACGTGCCAGTGGGACAAGACGAGGGCCAAGTTCGGTCTGGTGTCTTACCAATGACGAGCCATCCGCATGACAACGGTCGTGACGAGTACTCCGGCCGCACCACCGAACATCTCCCGTCGCAGTCGGCCGGCACCGTGTACGAGAGGGCGGCGGCCGGCTACCGAACCCGGTTGGGTTGGCGGGTCTATGCCCTGGACACGACGGTATGGATCACACCAGGCGCGCCCGTGGAAGCCTTCACCGTGCCGCGCGCGATGGGCGAACTCGCCCTGGCTCGCCTCCAGGCGCGGAGCATTCCCCTTCCGGTGATCAACATTCCGGGACCACCTGACCGGTGGGCCCTGCTTGTCCAGCCCAGCAATGACGCGCGCGGCGACATCCTGGACATGTTCGTCGACTACGACATCGGCTACGCCTATTCCGGCCATCACCACGGCCGCACCTCTGACTGGGGCATCGACCTGCCGCCCACCCGCCATCCCGGCCACGAAACCCTGTCATGGATCACCCCCGCTGACTCACCCCTGCCAGCGGCATGGAACGTTGCCCACATACTCGCCGGCATCCTCACCGGTCCAACTGGCGAGTAACAGTGGCGATCTGATTATCCATTGGTCGACGCAGTTGCGGCGCGACCAGCGCCGTTGCCTGAAGCGGTTCCGCCGGCCGAGTGAATTCGAGCCATCGCCTGGAACGCTTTGTTCACCTGTTGCCTCGAACCGGTGACACGCACTGAAGCCAAAGCGCTACGGTATGCACCGACACGCCGACTTGGGGAGGTCACAAGGATGGCGGAGGGCGCGGCGCCCAGCAGTAGCAGCGGGACGACCCCGGCACCAATCGGGAGCACGCCGAGACCCCCTGATCCCCACAAGATCGACGAGATCAATGCCGAAGCGGCGCAGGCGCGCGCCACCGCTCAAGCCAACAATCCTTACGACCCTGGTAGCGACGGCGTCGACTCCAACCGCGTTGTCGTCAGGCGTCAACGCGCAGAGGCTGCTACCCAGGCCGCGACCGGAGCGGGGTTTCAGTTCACTCCTAAAGAGGTAGAACATCAACTCACGCATTGCCACGAGCAGATCGCCGACCTCACGGCTGATCTCCGGTCAGCCCAGCGTGCCAAGGATATCGTGCGTGAGCCCGCACCAGACGACGCAAGCGTGGCACTGGCCAACGCGGTGCGGGACATGTTCAGTAGCACCATTGACGTGGTCAACGCCGATATCGCCTACGTGACAGACTGGCAGAGCAAGCTCGTCATGGCCAAGAACCAGTACATGGCCAATGAGCACTTGACCGAGCAACAATGGCAGCGACTGGCCCAAGGACTCCCGGAATGAAGCGCATGGCGTGGGGCGCCGTGCTCGCGATCAGCGCGACGGCGTTGCTGGCAGGTTGCTCGTCCCCGACGCCAGGCCAAGCGCAAGCGTCACCAACGGGTCAGACCACGACCAGTACGGTGACGCAGGACGGCCCCACGAGCAGCGGCAGCCCCAGCCCGGCGCCCAAGGTGACGAAGCCGTTGGATGCGTCGAAGATGGTTGCCAACCCCTGCTCAGCGTTGACGCCGGACGACGTCACGTCGCTGCGCATCACCAAGCCGCTGACCAAGGCCACTACGGACGCGACCGGTTCGGATTGCGGATGGACCGGCGAATCTGGTGGCACCATTGGGATTAGCTGGGTGACCGCGAATACTAGCGGCCTGTCGGACCTGTACGCCAAGGCGTCCACGATTGCGTACTGGCAGCCGGTCACGGTGGATGGCTACCCAGCCGCGTTCGGAGATTCGATCAAAGACGAGCGGCCTCAAGGTGTTTGCGCGCTGAATGTCGCGGTAAACGATCACCTGTACTTCTTCTCACAGTTTGTGAACCCGTCGAATGCTGGGCAGTCGTGTGAGCTGGCACGACAAGCGGCGTCGTACGTGCTCAAGAATTTGGGGAGTTCGTGATGGACGCTCAAGCGATCTTCGACAACTTCCACACCCACGCCACGGGCACGCAGCACCTGATGGCGGCGGCACAGATCGCACAGCAAGTGGCCGCCAAGTACCAAGATCGAGCGCTGGCGACACAGCAGATGATCGACACCATCCAGTCGGGTTGGAAAGGCGACGGCGCGGAGGCCGCATCCCAAGGGCTGGCACCGTTGGCGGAGAACGCCCTCAACAGCCACCAACAACTCGGCACCGGCCAAGACATCGTCAGCCACCAGGTCGACTCGTTCCACACAGCGGCGTCCCAGGTGCAGCCCGTACCGCCAGCACCATCAATGACCGACGTCATCAGCGTACTGTCCGGTGGGAACCCGCAAACGATCCTGAATCAGATTGAGCAACGCCACGCCGCACAACAGTCCAATGTGGATGCCTACAGCCGGTATGTTGCGGCCAGTCAGTACAACACCACCAACGTGCCGACCTTGAACGCGCTCAGCACGTCCGGTGCGCCGGTGTCAGTAGTGCCGCCGCCTACCACGCCCATTTCCGGGCCACAGGGCGCCGGCACAGGGCCGCACGTATCAGGCCAGTCGGGATCGGATACGCGACCTACGCTCGGGTCCCCACCAGGGTTGACCCAGGACTCGACAGGTCGGGTCGGGTCCGCGGCGGGCGTGGCGGGGTCCGGCGGGCCCGCCGCTGGTGGTTCGTCCGGCCTGACCAGCAGGTCGGGTGCTGGCCCGGTGGCGCCACCGCCTACCGTGTCACCACCGATTCCGGTGGGACCGCCCGCAGATTCGGGCCCGGTCGGCCCAGTCGGTCGTGGGCCGGTGAACCCGATCATTCCGGTCGGTGGCCTGCCCGTGGGTGGAGGCGGGCCGGGGCGGAACGTGCCGCCGTCGACGGGTGCACCGGGATCGGGTGGCTTACGGCCTGGGTCTGGCTCGCTGCAGCCGGGCGAGGGCGCAGGCCTGCGTGGTGGTTCGGGTCCGCGCAGCGGCGGTGGTCTGGGGATGCCGGGAGAGCCGACCGTTGGAGGGCCGCGTTCGCGTGCTGGCGGTTCGGTGGCGGGGCAGCCGGGGTCGGGTGCACGTGTGGGCGGCGGCTTGCCGGTGGACGAGGAGAACCCGCGCGCTGGTGCCCGTGGCGGTGCCGCACCGGGGGTGGCTGCCGAAGAGGAGGCGATAGCCTCGAAACGCAGCGGTGCGACCGGGCGTCCGACGTCCTCTGCCACTGGTCCGGTGGCGGGTGGCCGTGGCGCCAAGGACGGTGAGGACGCTGAGCACAAGCGCCGGTACGGCTTGGCCGAGGACGGCGAGGAGCGGTTCGGCACGGACGAGAGGACCGTTCCTCCGGTGATCGGCGAAACCGCGATCGACCGGGAGCGGCGCCTGGCCCAAGAAGCGGGCCGTCACCGCCGCGAGCACTGACCGGCCACAAAGGACATGCTCCAAAGGGGAGGGCGGGTGTTGTCACGGCCGGTGACGATCACTGTGGGCGCCCTGGCAGACATGCTGCGCATCCACCGGGTGGGTGAGTTACCCATTGTGTTGCAACCAGACCCGACCTGGAACGACCCCACAGCTGACCAGCACGCCGCGGAGGCGGCGTGGCAGGAGTTCACCAAGGTCGGCCTGGCCCGCCGGTCGGGCCGGCTGGATGGTGACACGGTGGACACGTTGCATGTGCTGGCCCGCCCCAGCGTCGAGTACTTGGCGGTCGTGCTGGGCGAGGACTACCAGGACGGTGTGGTGGTGGCTGCACGCGGTGATGAGACGGTGATCGCCTACCGGGCCGGGGAGACTGTCACGTTGACCAGCGTCCGGGCCGCGTCTGGGCCGGAAACGTTGCTGCGGCAGATTCCCGACGCCCCACCAGCGCCGATCGAGGCGGTCAATGTACCTGTCAACGGTCTCGCCGAGGAGGCCCGCGACTCCTTCGCCGACGCATCATCCGCAGCGCGTGACTCGCGCACTATGGCGATGCTGAGGCGGCAGCAGGTGGTTTGTCAGGGCGAGCTGTACGTGGGGGTCCGCGACGCCTATGGCCGTTATCGGCGCAGCCCGGCGGTCCAGTTCCAGGACTATCCCGCTGGGCGCGTGCTCGTGGTCATCAGCGGCGGCTATCTGTCGATCGTCCCGGCTACCAAAGTTGTGTTGCGGGACCGACTTCGGGCCGCGTACAGGGAGCTGGTGCAGTGACTGCATTCGTCGGCGAGGAGCCAGCGTGGTGAGCATGTTCCGTCGCATGCGAAAGTGGAGTGTCCGGCATGCTTTCGGGCAGAACGTCATGGAATCGAGGGGTGGGTATGTCTGCTGACGTGGAGCGGCTTGCCGCTGAGTTCGCGAAGTTTCAGTCCAAGATCCAAGATGCGGAGCTGAGGTTCAGCGGCGTCGGTGAGATGCAGGACCAGGTGGCACGACTGGAGGTCGTGGCGACCTCGTCGGATCGCACGGTGCGGGTTGTCGCGGGTGCCGGTGGCGCGGTGACGGACATCCAGCTCACGCCGGACGCCGTCCGCCAGCCGGCCCCGGCGCTGGCCGCCACGATCATGGCCACGCTGCGGGAGGCGGTCGCCGAGGCTGTCCGCCGTCAGGCCGACATCGTGGACGAAGCGGTGGGCGCCGGGTTCGGCCTGAACACCGCGGATCAGGTTCGCCAAGCCCAGGTCGAGGCGCTGGGAACCGCCGTCGACGAGCTGCCGTCACACAGCAAACCGGACCGCTCGGCCCGGTCGGATGACGACGACTTCAGCCAGGACACGATCTACCGCCACCCGTGGCGATAGGAGGGCGACACCGATGAGCAGCCCCAACGACGGGATCAAGGTCGACGTGGCGGCGCTGACGGCCTACGCGCGACAACTCGGCTACTACGAGACCGAGGCGGACAAGTTCGGCGGTGCCATCGACCAGGCCGATGTGACCAACGAGGCGTGGGGCCTGATAGGCGTGTGGGCCAAGAAGTCCTACACCGACCGGCTGACTGAGTTGCGATCGCTCTTGGACGAGATGAAGCAGGGTGTGGACACACTGACATCGAAGATCTCCGAGAGCGCCGCCATCTACCAGGGCGCCGAAGACGACAAGGTGATCACGTTCGGCCAGCACGAAGCCACGATCGACGGTCCGCGCTGAAGGGGACAGGGATGACCGAACCGAAGAAGAGCATCGCCGACAGACTGAACGTCACCCGGTACGACGAGGGCTTCGCCGCGAACGCCGACCGTGCGGCGCAGGCCACGCCGGTCGTGGGCAAGGTGTGGAACACCGGCAAGTCGATCGCCGCCCACGCACAGGAAGCGTTCAACGCCGACAACGTCGGCGACCTGGCCACGGCGGCCGGCCAGTTGGCCGCGGACGGGGCGAAGTTCGTGGGCAGCGCGGCGGCGGACGTGACGATGTTCGCCCTGGACCCGATCGGGTGGCTGGTCAGCCATGGGTTGAACATGCTGCTCGAACTGGTCCACCCGCTGCAGGACGCGCTGCACCAGGTCACCGGAGACGGTCCGGCCATCGGGCACGCCTCGGAGAACTTCGTGTCGATCGCGCAAGGCTTCGTCGCACTCGCCGACGACTTCGAGAAGACCGGTGACACCGCCCTGAAAGACTGGCAGGACCAAGCAGGAGAGGCGGCCCGCGAGGCACTGGGAGACTTCTCGGCCGGGGTCCGCGGGGTGGCCTCCAGCGCGGGCTCGGTCGCCGAGACACTCCGGATGTGGTCGATGGTGATGGTCGTCATCGAGGAGGTGATCAAGGCCATCGTCACCGAACTGGTGTCCTGGTTGATCACCATCTGGCTGCCGGCGCTGGCCTCGTCGGTGATCACCTTGGGCGGGTCGGTCGCGGCGGCCATGACCGCGTCGATCGCCAAGGCGGCCAGTGTGTTCGCCAAGGTCACCAGGCACCTCGGCGTGTTCGGCAGGCTGCTGGAGAAGTTCATGGAGTTTCTGGGAAAGATGTCCGGGACGATCGAGCGGATCACGGCGAAGTTCCGGCTGGGCAAGGTTGTCAAGGCGGGCGATCGAAGCATCCCCGTCATCGGCAAGGTGGCTGAGCGGACGACCTTCGTCCCCAGCCGCAGGGTGGCCACGACCGCGTTCGGCACCGCGGCCGGAGTCGGTCCCCTGGCGACCGGCGCGGGCATCAAGGCCGGCATCGGCGCCGCGAAAGGCGTGGGCAAGGAAGCCTACGAAGACGTCCACGACGGCGGCCCGATCGACAAGAGCGACATCGGCGGCGGGCAGAGCGCGGCAGACACCCGCAAGAACCTCGACATCTAAGGGGGCCTGATCGCTCGTGATGCCGAAACCTGAACTCCGGCAACGTGTCCGCGCATTCGCCGAGGGCCACTGGCGTCAGCCGATGGTCGTGGCCCATCTGGGCGAGGTCGCGCCCGCGTTCGACATACCCGGCAGGCGCAAGGACGGCACCATCACAGGCGAACGACTGGTCCGCCGGTTCTTCTGGAACGTCCTGCGCGGCGCGGTCGGTGTCCCGATCAACGTCGTCCTGAGTGTCCTGGGTGGCGGCGCGGCGAACCTGTTCGCCAGGGAAGGCCACGTGACCGGGCCGGCGAACGCCCAGGCGCTCGACCTCCTCGACGCGGCAAGGCCGGCCAAGAACCCATGGCTGGTCTACTCGGAATCACACCTCGCCATCATCGACACCCCCCTCTTGTACGACCCCAAGGACAACACACCACCCGTCATCCTCTGGCACGCCACGCAACCGCACGCCCTGCAACACAATCCCCGCAAACGAATTCTCACTTGGCCCGACGGCTCAGCGTTTGAGTACCACCTCAGCATGGAGGAGGCAAACCAGCAGTTTCACGAGCGGCCCCGATGACCCCAACCCTCCACTGTGGCTCCTCAGCACGTACCAGCCGAGCATGTCGGTCGGGTCACCCAACTCCAGCGAAAAACGAACCGGTTCCGCTCGTCGCTCATCTACGACGTCGACCTCGACGCCAGACCGCGCCTGGTGATGTCGCCGAGGGCGGCGGTACCTCAGGCGGAGGATCTGATTACGGAGGTACTCCCGGTTGTTCTCCCTAGTGTGGCCCAGTCGCGAGTGGTCTCTTGGCTCCGGCGGGATCGATCCAGGTACCGCGGCGCCGGTCGGTGTCCATGTCGTGGGCGTAGTCTTCGGCGGCTTTCCTAGTGTGGAAGCCGGATTGCGATCCGTAGGTACCTTCGTCGCGTAGGTAGCGAACGCGCCACGAGTGTTTGACAGTCTGCTCGATCCAGGCCATGACTGTCTCCTGGGTACTTCTGTCGTGTGTGGACAGAACTGTGTGATGCGCCTGTAGTGGTACTTTCACAAGTTGATTTCTTGTCGTAATGTGCTTCACGGATAAGACCAGTTGCTCGCCCAGTCGATCCAGTTGATACTCGCGCAGTTCGGCGCCCACGGCGTCCGACAGATTCGGTGCACGCCAGAGGTTCCTGGGGTGAACGTAGGACGGGAGGCGGACATGACAATCGGCCGAACTGGCGACCGCTATCCGCTACGGCTACGGCTACGCCAGGCGTAGCCCACTTTGGTCAATTTGTTCGTAGCCCCAGCCACGGCTGGGGTCAGCGACTGGTCAGACGCCGCAATAGGCGATACCACCAAGGGCCCTGGGATGCAGGGGTGACATCGAGCATGCGGTGATCTGACTCGCGGTTGAGCTGGATCTCGTCACGGGTGAAGTTGCGCGCCCACTTGATCTTGCCGTGATCGATGACGTAGTGAGACTGGCACGGCAACGCCCAGTTCCCGATCGATGGCCTTATCGTGACCGTGCCGTCGAACGTGAGCACCCACTGAGCCGGTGAGAGGGGCGTGATGACCTCGCGACCACAACCGCAGGCACACAGGTGTGCGGCGGTGGAGAACCGGGCTGATACGTAGAGGTGGCCTGGCTCCAGTTCTGCGGGAAACGACATCACGAACTCGGGGACGATCTGCGTCTCCCTCAAGCTGCATCCTCCTCTTCATCCCCATTTCCGTTGCGGATGGTTCCGGTGAAGATCTTGTATACGGTTTCATCGACCGGCTTGAGCTCGGCGTAGTACGTGAGGTACTTTTTCCAGTTGATGACCGCGAGTATTGCGTTGAGGCAGTTGAGGTCGGCGGTCTGAATGTTGCGGTCGTACTCGTCGGGCCTACCAGTCGCAGTGGCAATCGCGCCGTCTGACATACCGGGGAAGTGGTTCACGACGGCCAAGAGCCCGGAGAGGCGCCCGCCTTCGTCTCGGATGCCCATGCCGACTTCGATCGCGGGGATGCCCCGCTGGCGCAGCCAAGCGAGGATCGCGGTCTTGTCGTTCGCATCGGCGGCGGCCATGAAAACGAAGGTGCAGTTGCTGAGGAGTTCAAGGTTGTCGGCGGTGATGAAGGCCGGATGCGCGGTGATACCAGTGTGCATGTGGGAGTAGACACGGGCGAAGTGTTCGGCCTTGTTCGGACGCAGCTTGAGGTGCTCGATGTCGGCAGCGCCTGGAGCGCGGTAGGCGTTGTGGTTGTCGAACACATCGCCGTCAAACAACTCGATGGTGTCGACCCAGGTTTTGGACACCTGGTCGAGGATGAAACTGCCGGTGCCGCCCAGGCCGATGATGCCGATGCGGTGGCCTCGGAACTTCGCGTTCATCTCAGCGAGACCCGCGCGAGCGGTGCCGGTGTCGGGGTACACGAGCGGCAGGTCGTCTGGAACCTCAGTCCAGCCAGCACCCGGCGTCGCCGTCACGGTCGGGTCGAGTGCCTTTGCGGGATGGCTCAGGATCCGCACGTACGAGGTGATCTTGTCGTAGGTGTTGGCGTAGGTGTTGGCGTAGGCGCTGGCGTTCTTCGGCTTGCTGGAGATCATGAAGTTCGCGCTGAGTTCCGGGGTAATGGCGTGACTGTCGGGTGACGGACCTGGGATCGGCTGCCCGTGCTGATCGCAGGGCTGCTCGCCGATGAACCAGATCCTGTGGTCGCCCGAGCCGTCCTGGACGATGTCGCCGCTGAACACGACCGGCAATGCGAGCCGCCCATACGCCACCGCCTTGGCGGCGGTGACGTACGGGACTCGCTCGACGATCAGGTGGTTGCCCTCGAACGAGAGGCAGTAGTCCTCGTCGAGCAGTCGACGAGTCGACGGATCACGATCGAACGGTGACGTAGACATCGAAGACCATGTTTTCCTTGACCTTGACGGTGCCGCCGGGCTGGAGCGAGCCAGCCCCACCGCCGTTGTGCCCACGCGAGTACTCGACACGCGCGACGTCTCCGTCGTTGAGCGGCTCGTTCGGGAACGCCAAGTTGTAGACCTCCTCGTAGGAGATCTCCCTCTTGTCCCACTGGAACTCGCGGGTGTTGACGAAGATCGTCACGGCGTGCTCGCCGTGACCAGGATTGTTGCCGGGACTCATGGCCCCTCCCTGCGTCAGAGCCCCTGCTGGGGCTTTGCTATGACTGTATCAGCAAAGCGTCACCAAGCTCATCAAGACACGCCACGTTGTGTCACCAGGACGGCAGTTCCGCGCTAAGCTCACCTTCATGGAACGGAACCGCGCAGCGTCGGCATACCCGACATGGACAACGTGACAGGCGCCTCCGACACTTCTGCGAGCGTGGAGGGGCTCGATCTCACCCGGCTGGGCGAGATGCTCCGCGAGCGCCGCGGGAAGTTGTCCCTGCGCCAAGCCGCAGCCGAGGCGGGTGTCAGCTTCAGTACCTTCACCCGCGTCGAAGCTGGCGCTCAGCCCGACCTCACTTCGTTCACCCTCCTGTGCGCATGGCTCGGCGTCTCCCCGGGGCAGTTCTTTGCGCCCGTTACCGAACGCCAGGTCGCCCCGATCGACGAGGCGATCGCACACCTCGCCGCCGACCCGCGGTTGGCGCCGGACGCCGCCTCGAAGATCGCGGACGTCCTCCGCAACATGTACGACGTACTTGCCAAGGCGCCGGCGCAGCAGCAGGTAGTGGCGTGCCACCTGCGCGCCGCATCTGTGCTTCGTCCCGGCGTTCCCCATCGCCTCAACTCGCTCCTCGGTGAGATGCACGAAAAGTTGGCAGCTCGCGTGGCCGGCGGGGAACTGTGACGCTACGCCGCGGGTTCAAGGCTGAAGCCGAACGAGAGGCGGCAAGGGTCCGGAAGGAGCTGGGTCTCGCCTCGCACGATCGCCTTGACCCGCGAGACCTCGCCAAGCACCTCAGCGTCTCGATCGTTGACGCGGGTGAGCTTGTAGACGTTGCAGAGCTTGAAGATCTGGAGCGCCTCCAGGCGTTCGCTTTTTCCGCAGCCACCTTCGAGATCGAGCAGCGCAAGATCATCGTGGTCAGCCCGTTGCGCAACACTGGCCGCCAGAACAGCGACATCGCACACGAACTCGCACACGTCATGCTCAAGCACGATCTGTCCGAGATCCGCGAAGTCGACGGGATGCCGTTCCGGACCTGCAAGCCGGACGAAGAGGAAGAGGCCACCGCCTTCGGGGGAACACTCCTCCTGCCCCGACCTCTACTTCTGAGCGCTGCGCGGCGCCAAGCCTCGATCGAGCAGATCGCCAATCAATACGACGTGACCGTCGAAATGGCGCGCTTCCGATACAACACCACCGGCGTCGCCAAGCAAGCGGCATCCGGTTAGTCCCGCCCGCCACGTGGGGACCGATCCGAGATATGAACTGATCGGTTCACAATCGTGGTCGTCCGTGGGTATCGCGGGTGGGGACGCCGCGTTCGCAGAGTTTGGTGAGCACGGTGGTGTCGTCGACACCCAGATGCCCGCCGACTCGGGAGCAGCGAACCCAAGTGATCATGACCCACTCACCGGCTTCCGCCAGTCCATCACTAGCGGCATCCTGGCCTCAATGACCAGCGGCTTCCCAGCCAAAAACGCACCATGGGCCCAGGTCAGCCCGTCATAGTGAGCGGATCGCGAATTCGTGTGCATCCCGTGCGAGTCGCTCCAAGGACACTAACGCGCACTAACGTCACCTTCGACCCGACCGATGGTCAGAAGACCCGTTGACGATCATCGTCGTTGAGCAGCCCTGTCCCCGGGGAAGAGCATCGCGGCGTGCTGCCTGACCACACGAGCATCGAGGAATTGGCCAACCCGCATCACGCCGCCACACCAGCGGGATGCGGTTGGGCCGCACGTTGCCGGAACCCTCAGCGCAAACCTCTTATTCTCCGCGCTCAGTGAACCCTGGCTATCCGCGATGGCGCGTTGGCAATCGGCAGCACCCATCGGCTGTCGGCTGCAACCATCGAACAAGGGCACCAACGTCGCCTACGCGACGAGCACCCCGTCCCGCCGGTCCCGTAAGCCCGATCGGGACCACAACACCGACAGCGGCCGACGTGAAGTACCCCGCGTCACCCTCATACAGCCGAAAATCCCTGGAGCAGACCGATGACCCTATTTGACGGTGTTGATCATGCTGCTCCAGATTTGCTCCAGATCAGCGACGCACTGTCCACTTGGGACCGAAAAACAAGATCGACCCCCGATCCTGTTCACCCAGGTCAAGGGCCGATTTGACGATATTCAACGGATGTGGAGCTGAGGGGATTCGAACCCCTGACCCCCACACTGCCAGTGTGGTGCGCTACCAACTGCGCTACAGCCCCGCCGCGCTCTCTCAAGCGCCTTACTACCGTACCTGAGGATGTCACGTGGATTAAAACCGGGGGTCGCCTACTGGGGCGTTGCGTGCTAGACCAGGTGCCGTGAACAGCGATGATGGGGTTGTTGGGTTGGTTGAGCCGGGGGCTGAGGGGGCTTTGCCCGAGGTACGGCGGGTGGAGCAGGGGCGGCTGCTGGCGGGGTTGGTGGATCGGGTGTTGGCCACCGGGAATCCGCAGGCTGAGCGGTTGCTGGCGGCTGGGGTCACCGGTGGGGGTGATGTGTCGCTGGAGAATCTCGTCGGGGTGCCGATGATCAGTAAGGCTGATATTTGGGATTGCTATCCGTTTGGGTTGCGGGCGGTTGCCGAGGAGGACGTTGTCTGTGTCCATGGGTCTTCGGGGACTGGGGGGCGGCCCACTCTCATTCCGTACACACGCCAGGACATCGAGATTTGGGCGCGGGTCATGGCGCGGGCGTTGGGTGGGGCCGGGGCAACGAGGGGCTCCACTATCCACAATGGATACGGCTATGGGTTGTTCACCGGTGGGCTTGGGGTTCATCACGGGGGGATGTGGTTGGGGGCCACCGTTGTTCCGGTTTCCGGGGGGATGACCGACAGGCAGATCAGGCTCATCCAGGACCTCAGGCCGGACGTTCTCACGTGCACCCCGTCGTACGCGATCCACCTCGGTGAGGCGCTCAAGGGGGCTGGCACGTCGCTCAAGGTGGGGGTGTTCGGGGCCGAGCCGTGGACCGAGGAGATGCGGGCTCAGATCGAGAACCTGTTGGGGCTCAAGGCTTTGGACATCTATGGGCTGTCCGAGATCATCGGTCCTGGAGTCGCGTGTGAGTCGCTGGACTCGCAGGGAATGTTGAACGTCGCCGAGGACCACTTCCTGGTAGAAGCCGTGGACGCCGAGGGCAACCCGGTGCCGGACGGCACGCCCGGTGAGCTCGTCTTCACCACGCTCACCAAGACCGGCATGCCGTTGATCCGCTACCGGACAGGCGATGTGGCCGCGCTGGCCGACCCGGTTCCGGGCGCCAAACGGACCCTGAAACGGATGTCCAAGCTCAAGGGACGCACGGACGACATGCTGGTGATCCGCGGGGTCAACGTGTTCCCCACCGAGATCGAGGCCGTGCTGCTCGCCGACGAACGGGTCAGCCCGCACTACCTGGTCGTCGAGGACCGCCGGAACCCCGCGCGCAGCGAACTGCGGGTCGCCACCGAGCCGTTCAGCGCGGCAGTCGATCCCGAGCAGCTGACAAACGACCTGGTCACGGCCCTCCGGGAACGGTTGGGCATCACGTGCGACGTGAGAGTGCTCACGCCAGGCAGCGTGCCGAGGACCGAGGTCGGCAAGGCGCGCCGCCTGGCGCGGTGGACCGAGGGTGAGCCGCCGCTACTGGGGCTGTGAGATCAGCTTGGTCAGCCAGTTCGGGTCCTGCCAGTCGACCACGGTCTGGCCGACCGCCAGGGTCGGGGTGCCGAAGCTCTTCTGGCCCTGGTACTCCTGCTGCAGGTACGGCGTTGTGCGTGCTTTCTGGTACTCGTCCGACACAGCTTTGTCGTACGTCCCGTTGGACACGCACGACGCGAACGACGGCGATGTCACGCCCACGTCCTGGCCGAGCTTCGTCAACTGGCCTTTGTCGTACCCACGCGCGCCTTCCTCTGGCTGCGCGCTGTACAGGCTGGCGTGGAAGTTCACGAAGTTGCTGCCGCGGTCGGCCACGCACAGGGCCGCGTTGGCCGCGTCGGTGGAGTAGCCGGGTGGGTCGGAGCGGTCGTTGAGCAGGTTCACGATGTGATAGCGCACGCGCAGGTTGCCGTCGTTGACCTGCTGCTGCATCTGCGTGCCGTACGCGGACTCGAAGTTGCCGCAGATCGGGCAGAGGAAGTCCTCGTAGACGTCCAGGGTGACCTTGGCGGTGTCCTTGCCGACCAGCACGGTGCCGCCGTCACGCTGCACCGGGAGATCCCCGGGCATCTTGACCGTCTTCGCCGCGATGGCCACGTCGGCCGTCTTGTTCTTCTGGTTGTTGGTGACGATGACACCCACGATCACGGCCGCGGCGACCACGACGACCACCACGATCCCGGCGAGCATCTTGTTCCGGGCGCTCTTGGCCTGGCGTGCCGCCACCATCGCGCGTTTCGCCGCGAGTTCCTGCCGTCGCTTGCCGGCGTTGCGCTGCGCTTGACCCACTTACTTTCATTCCTCTCCAGCTACGGCCCGGCCGCCGCCGAACAACCAACCGTCCATGGACAGCAGGCTGCGCGGCCGAACCACGAGCCATCCCGCGAGGACCAGGAACCCCACGTCCCTGGCTATCTCCTGCAGGTAGTCCGTTTGACCTGGCGCGACCTGACCACCGCCGCCGAAGCAGCCACAGTCGATGGCCAGCCCCCTGGCCCATGCCTGCGCGATCGCGGCGATGAACGCGAGGAGCACCACCGCGGACAGCAGTGCCACGAGCCGCGTCCCGATGCCCAGCACCAGGAACAGACCCAGGGCGAGCTCAAGGAACGGCACGACCGACGCGACGACGCTGACCACACCGTTCGGCAGCACGTCGTACGCGTGCACCGCGATGTACGTCTGGTTCAGGTCACTCGCCTTGATCGCACCTGACACGAACCACACGGCCGCGAGGCCGAGCCGCGCCACTGTGCCCACTCCGTCGAGCAAGCGGGGAGACGGTCGAACCACGCTCCGCAGAGTACTCGGGCAAACTGAGCACAGCCTGAGCACGAACGACCCCGCGAAGAGTTCCCACTGTGACCGAATCGACGCCCCCCGACCGGGTGAACCTGCCGATCCACGCCGCCATCCCGGAGCTGACCAGGATGTTGGCAGATCACGGCGCCGCGATTCTCGTCGCCCCGCCGGGCACGGGCAAGACCACGCTCGTGCCGCTGGCGTTGGGCGGCCGGGTGGTGGTGGCTGAACCGCGCCGGTTGGCTGCCCGTGCCGCGGCCGCGCGGATGGCGTTCCTGCTGGGTGAACCCGTCGGCCGCACGGTGGGTTACGCGATCCGTGGCGAGCGCCGGACGTTGACGGACACCCGGATCGAGGTGGTCACGTCCGGCCTGCTGGTCCGCCGCCTGCAGCACGATCCCGAGCTGTCCGGTGTGGACACCGTGGTGCTGGACGAGTGCCATGAGCGACACCTGGACGCGGACCTGCTGCTGGCATTGCTGACCGACGCGAAAGCCGGGCTGCGGCCGGACCTGCGCCTGCTGGCCACGTCCGCGACCGTCGCCACGGACCGGCTTCAGGAGCTGCTCGGCGCCCCGGTCCTCAAGGTCGAAGCCAGGACGTTCCCGACCGAGACCACGTACCTCGCACCGGTCCGCAACGAACGAGTCGAAGCCTGCGTGGCCAGGGCGACCCGCACGGCACTGTCCGAAACAGACGGTGACGTGCTGGTGTTCCTGCCCGGCGCGGCGGAGATCGGTCGCGTCCGGTCCATGTTGGACGGAGTGAATGTCGTCACACTCCACGGCCGGTTGTCGTCGGAGCACCAGGACGCCGCCCTGCGAAGGAGCGCGGACCGGCGCGTCATCCTGGCCACGGCGATCGCCGAGTCGAGCCTGACCGTCCCTGGTGTCCGAGCTGTCGTCGACTCCGGACTTGCCCGTGTGCCGCGAGTCGACCATCGCCGTGGCCTGCCCGGACTGGCCACGGTCCGGGTCTCCGCCGCGGTCGCGGACCAACGCGCTGGCCGCGCCGGACGTGAAGGACCTGGCCGGGTGTTCCGGTGCTGGCCGGAGCACGAGCACGCGACCCTGCCGCGGTATCCCGAGCCGGAGATCCGGGTGGCCGACCTGACCCGGCTCGCCCTGGAACTGGCGTGCTGGGGCACCGCCAACCTGACGTGGTGGGACCCGCCGCCCGAGGGCGCGCTCCAGGTCGGCCAGTCCGTGCTGCATGCGTTGGGCGCATTGACCGACGGCCGGCCCACCGATCGCGGCCGGCGGATGGCCGAACTCGGCCTGCATCCCCGGCTCGCCCGCGCCCTGCTGGACGGCGCCGAACGGGTCGGACCGCGGAACGCCGCGAACGTCGTGGCGTTGCTCGACAACGACACGTTGACCGACGCCGTCGATCTCGACAAAGCGCTGCGCGAAGAGTCCCCACGGTGGAAACGCGAAGCGCAGCGCCTGGCCAAGCTCGTGCACGGCGAACCGAAAGCACCGGACTCCGCGCTCGTCGTCGCCCTCGCCTACCCCGAACGAGTCGCCCGCCGAAGAACGCCTGGCTCACCCGTTTACCTGATGGCGAGCGGGACAGCGGTGGAACTGCCACCGGGAACCGGCCTGGGCGACCAGGAATGGCTCGCGGTGGCGGTCGCGGACCGTCAACCCGGGGCGGCGCACGGGAAGATCAGACTGGCCGCGGCCGCCGACCTCGCGCTGGCCACCGCCGTCACCAAGCCGTCCACAGTGGACGAGGTGACCTGGGACGGCGAACTCAGGGCCCGCCGCGTGACCAGGCTCGGCGCCATCACGCTCGCCGAACACCCGCTGACGAACCCGGATCCGGACGCGGTCAGCCAGGCGCTGCGAGCCGCCGGACCGGACGTCCTCACCTGGACCCCGGCCGCGCGGACACTGCGCGCCCGGATGCGTCTGCTGCATCGGACGCTCGGCGCACCCTGGCCGGCGCCGGACGACGGGGCCCTGATGTCCTTCGTGGACCTGAGCCGGGTCCGGACCACGGCCGACCTCGCCAAGGTGACCGTCACCGAGGCGCTGCGGGCGCTACTCCCCTGGCCCGAGGCGGCCAGGCTGGACGAGTTGGCCCCGGAGCGGATCGAGGTCCCATCCGGGCGGAAGGTCGCCGTCGACTACTCCGGTGAGCGCCCGGTCCTGGCCGTGCGGCTGCAGGACGTCTTCGGCTGGACGCAGGCGCCGACCGTCGCGGACGGCCGGGTCAAGGTCCTGCTGCACCTGCTGTCGCCCGCCGGCCGGCCGGCCGCCGTCACCGACGACCTGGAGTCGTTCTGGACCAACGGATACCCGCTTGTCCGGGCCGAGCTGCGCGGCCGGTACCCGAAACACGACTGGCCCGTTACTCCACAATCCCCGAGAAGAACCCGGCGATGAGCACGACCGCCGCGTAGATCAGCACGCCGACCACCGCGGCCACGACAATGACCGTCACCGGCCACATCGGCCACCGGATGGCCGCGTGCCAGAACGCGCGCAACCGCCGCACCCATTGCCTGCGAACAGGACCAGGCGCGTCCGAGTCCGCTTCGACCATGAGGTCGTCGACCAGTTCACCGGGCACGGATTCGTCGTCCACGTCGCCCTAATGTACTCACAGGTGCGGCAGTGGGTCCGGGGGCATGGCGTCCGCCGACCATTCGGCGTCCGCCGCGTTGATCTCCGCTACGTACTCCTCATCGACCTCGTACACTCGGCCACCCAACTGGAATTCGGGGATGACCGACAGGTCGACCGGCCCGAGCTTGGTGTGCCGGGGGTACCGGCGCCACACCGCGTTCGGCCTCGTGCGGCCACCCAGCCCGGTGTCCAGCACAGTGATCGACGTGTCCGTCACCGCGACGAGGAAATGCGACGAGCTGTACGGCCCGCCGACCATCGACGCCGGAAACAGGTAGCTGATCTCTTCTCCTGGTTGCAACAGTGCGCGGACGTGCGCACGATCGCTTGATGACAGTGACACAGCGCACCACCTCCCGACTCCACTGTCCCAAAAACGGAGCACGGATTCGAATCGCAAACGGTGGAAAATACCTGGTCACGCAGGGTTCCAACAGGTGTCGAACTGCTGGTATACCGATTTCGGCAAGGTTACGGAACGTCAGACTCCCGCCCGGTCGGCGCAAACCGACCGGATCACGTGTTGCTGTCAGTAGCGTCGTCCTTGCGTGGCCGTCCGCGTGGCCGAATTCGAGCCGTTTGCTCGGGCATCCGGCCGGCCTCCGACAGTGCCCGGCGAAGTAGGAACTCGATCTGCGCGTTGGTGCTTCGCAGCTCGTCGTTCGCCCACCGGGCCAACGCGTCGTGGACCGCGGGGTCAAGTCGCAACAGGACGCTCTTACGTTCGGCCACAAAGAAACCTCACGTGTAGAGTGAGCCCGCGTTGATGACGGGCTGGGTGTCCCGGTCGCCGCAGAGCACGACGAGCAGGTTGCTCACCATCGCGGCCTTCCGCTCCTCGTCCAGCTCGACGATGTCGTTCTCGGTCAGCTTGTCCAGCGCCATCTCGACCATGCCCACGGCCCCTTCGACGACCAGCTGGCGCGCCGCGACCACCGCCCCGGCCTGCTGGCGCCGGAGCATCGCCTGCGCGATCTCCGGTGAGTACGCCAGGTGCGTCAGGCGCGACTCGATCACCCGCACGCCGGCCCGTTCGACCCGGACGCCGACCTCGGTGGCGAGCTTCTCGGTGATCTCGTCAGCGTTGTCGCGCAACGAAAGCGACCCATCGCCGTGCGAGTCGTAGGGGTACGCGTTGGCGATGTGCCGGATCGCGGTCTCGGTCTGGATGCTCACGAACTGCACGAAGTCGTCCACCTCGAAACTCGCCCGCGCGGTGTCCTGCACCTGCCACACGATCACCGCGGCGATCTCGATCGGGTTGCCTTCGGCGTCGTTCACCTTGAGCACGGATGTCTCGTGGTTGCGGATCCGGGTGGACACCACGGTTCTGGTGGTGAACGGGTTCACCCAGCGCAGCCCGGACGTACGCACGGTGCCGACGTAACGGCCGAGGAACTGCAGCACGCGCGCATAGCCGGGCGCGACGATGGTCAGCCCCGCGAGCAACACGATGAGCCCCAGCAGGACGAGGCCGCTGAGGACGATGAGCGACACGCCGCCGGCCGTGCTGCCGTCCTTGGTGATGAAGATGGCGCCGATCAGCACACCCGCCGCGGCCAGCAAGCCGATGGCGCCGCCGATCAGGAACGGCAGGCCGGGCCGTTCCAGGGTGCCGTGTTCCCGAACCTGAGGTTCGGGCAGGTCAGTGGTACTCATATCACCAGCTTAGCAAAGTGATATCACTTTTCACCACGTGTCGATGTTGGGTCGGTCACCCGGGCGGACGACCTCCGGTAGCGCGGCGGTGATCCAGCGGCGGGTGTCGACCGGGTCGATGACGTCGTCGATCTCGAACACCGACGCGACGTTCAACGCCTTGCCGTGCTCGTACGCCAACTGGACCATCTCCGCCAGGGTCTCCTCGCGCCGCACGGGATCCTCGATCGCCGCCAGTTCCCGCCGGAAGCCGAGCTTGACCGCGCCCTCCAGGCCCATCGCGCCGAACTCCGCGGTCGGCCACGCGACCGTGGCCAGCGGAACCTTGGCGCCGCCGCCGAACATCGCCATGGCGCCCAGCCCGTACGCCTTGCGCAGCACGATCGCGCAGATCGGCACGCTCAGGTTGGCGCCGGTCACGAACATCCGGCTGAAGTGCCGCACGGTCGCGGTCCGCTCGGACTCCGGGCCGACCATGAACCCGGGCGTGTCGCACAGCGAGACGATGGGCAGGCCGTGTCCGTCGCACAGGCCCATGAACCGGGCGGCCTTGTCCGCAGCGTCCCGGTCGATCGCGCCGCCGAGGTGGCCGGGGTTGTTCGCGATGACTCCCACCGGCCGGCCCTCGACCCGGACGAGGGCGGTGATGATCCCGCCGCCGAACCCCGACCGCAACTCCAGCACCGAGTCCTTGTCCGCCAAGACATCGATCACGGCTCGGACGTCGTACGCACGGACCCGGTTCGCCGGCACCGCGTTCCGCAGGACGGTCTGGTCCACTGTGGACCATGACAGCACCGCGCCGAAGTAGGACAGGTACCGCTTGGCGACCCGGACGGCCTCGGCCTCGTCGGCGACCGGGATGTCCACGACGCCGTTGGGTACCTGGACGTCCATCGGCCCGATCTCCTCCGGGGTGACGACGCCGAGACCGCCGCCCTCGATCATCGCCGGGCCGCCCATCCCGATGTTCGCGTCCGCGGTCGCGATGATCACGTCACAGCAGCCCAACAAGGCCGCGTTGCCGGCGAAACACCGGCCGGCGACGATCCCGACCAGCGGCACCAGTCCGGAAAGCCGTGCGAACAAAGAGAACGCGGCCGCGTCCAGGGCGGCGACCGTGGGCACGTCAGTGTCCCCGGGCCGCCCGCCGCCGCCTTCGGCGAAGAGCACCACCGGAAGCCGCCGGCGGGCCGCGATCTCGAACATCCGGTCCTTCTTGGCATGGTTGTACACCCCCTGCGTGCCGGCGAGCACGGTCGCGTCATACGCCAGCACCACGCACTGCACGCCGTTGACCGCACCAATCCCGGCCACCAGCCCGTCGGCCGGTGTCTTCGTCACGAGCTCCTCGAACGACCGGCGTTGTCGTTGGGCGGCGACGACAAGAGCGCCGTACTCGACGAACGTCCCGGGGTCGCAGAGGTCTTCGACATTCTGCCGAGCCGTCCGCCGGCCCTCGCGCCGCCGCCGGGCGACCGCGTCCGGCCGGTTCACGTCCAGCCCGGCCGCCCGCCGCGCCAGGACCTCGGCGAGGTCGGCCCGGGTCTCGTCGCCGTCGGCCGTCGGAACGTGCTCCTCGGCGTGATCGGCCTCCCCTGGCGCGATCACGAGCAACGGCTGGTCCTGTCCGACGGTGTCCCCCACCGCCACGGACACCGACGTCACGTGCCCGGCCCGCGGCGCCGCGACGACGTGCTCCATCTTCATCGACTCGAGCACGACCACCTGTTGGCCGGCTTTGACCTGGTCGCCGGGGCCGACCGAGACCAGTACGACCGTGCCCTGCATGGGTGCCAGAACGTTGTCCACGCTACATATTCCAGCGGATCCCCACGGTCCCCGTCACGTTGAACTCGACGAGGTGCACCGACGCGGCCGGGCTCGGCACCAGCGCCGGCCCGTCCAGCCGGTGGCAGCGGCGCGGCGGCGCGGACCGGTCGAACATGGCCTCCAGCACGTAGTCCCGGGTCGGCCGGTGGAACCGCCGGAAGTACGTGTCGCTGTCGGTGCGCGGCTGGGCGGGGTAGACGATCCGGTACTCCAGGATGATCGTGTCGCCGCGGGCGAGCGGGGCGTCGAAGGCGAGTTCGCCGACCATCATCCGGGTGTCCGGGTCGACGTTCAGCAGCCGCGGCCGGCAGTGCTGCCCGGCGACGACCTCCGGAATCCGCTCGGCGTGGCCCGCGTCCCACACGAGAATCCACCGGTCGGCGCCGTCGTGGCTGGCGCGCAGGATCAGCCGGCTCGCCACCTCGGCCACCCGGCCGGACCGGTCGACCACGACCCGGTCGTGCTGGCTCAGCCTGGTGAGCCGGCCGTCGGACGCGGTGTCGATGCCGGCGAGCAACGGTTCGACACCGGTCCCCCAGGTGGTGACGATCGCGTTGGGCCCCTTGGGATGCGCGGCCCGCCCGCGCGGTCGTGGCGGCCCCAGTAAGGACAACAGCGCCGCCGGCGGCAGCTCAAGCACGTGTTCCAGTTCGGCCAGCGCGCGCAGGGATTCCGGTCGTTCCGGTCTTCGCCGCCCGGACTGCCAGTTGCTCAGGGTGGGCACGCTGATGGTCACGTCCCGCAGCCGCAGCCGGTACCGGATCCGGTCGAGCGCCAGCCCGCTCGAGCTGATCGCCGCCCGCAACGCCACGTGGAACGGCCCCACTGCCAGTAACTCCGCCAACGCCCCGGGCACGGACTGACCAGACGCCATCAACTGAACGTAAGCAGCCGACTCTGGAGTGTCAACACCGCCCATCGGCCGAATCGCGGCGCCGCGAGTCCGGAAATCGAGATTCCGGAATTTCGGAAATGGCGGGCGGTGTTATCGCTCAAGGAGAGTCCGGACGAACCGCGACAACGGTTTTCTTCGACTAAGATCCGGTACCGTCGACCAGGCGGCCATTCGCCGGCGCGTCGAGCAGGTCGTCCAGCGTGAAACCGTCTCGCCCGAGTGCCGTTCCCAGGCCGCGGACCAACGGTTCCAGCGCGCGGACGGCGGGTTTGGCCTCGCCGGTCTCCCATCGGGAGATCTGGAATCGCGACAGGCCGCATTTTCCAGCGAGGTCCTGCTGGGTCAACCCCGCCCGTTCCCGCCATTCACGCAGACGCGCGCCGCTGAACGGCAAAGTAAGCCGGTTCCGCACCATGAAAAGAAAGTAGCGCTTGCAAGCGCCCACAACAAGCCGAGAGTTCACACCATCGGGTGTTCTCCTTTGACGATCGCGGTGAGTTGCGTTTAATGTGCGCTCGTGAGCGCCAATGAGCGGATAGAGGATCGTCTGCGGATGAGCAGGCTGGTCAAGGAAGCGTACGTGGAACAAGGCATGCAGTTGAAGGATGTGGCGCTACAGGGCGACATACCCCAGTCGACACTGCGCCGGGTCCTCAACAAACCGGACACTCCGTTGACCGCGCTGCAACGCCAGCGCATCGAGAAAGGAGCGAATCTGGTCAGCGGCGATCTGGACCGCATACTGACCGACCCGAATTTCCGGCCGAGAATCAAGGACCGCCCGCTCGACGCGTTCAAGTCGCCCGCCGAGGACGTCATCGAGTTCCTCACCAAATACGTGGCGGCCCAGCCGCAGGAGGGACAAAAGGTCCGCGCCGCGGTCGACGTGATCTGGGCGGACGGCTGACATTCGCGATGAGTTCCGGCGACCCGCCGGGTTCTTGTCGTATGACCACTGACGAAGACCGGATCCGTTCCCTCGTCGAGCGCTGGACGGCCGCGGTGCACGCCGGCGACCTGCCCGGCGTCCTCGCCGACCACACCGACGACATCGTGATGTTCGACGTCCCGCCGGCCCGGCCGCGAGGCATCGACGCGTACCGCGAGACCTGGCCGTCATTCTTCGAATGGCAGGCCAGGGGCGCGGTGTTCGAAGTCGACACCCTGGAGATCACGGCGGGCGACGACGTGGCCTTCGCGCACGCCCTGCTGCGCTGCGGGCTCCCGGACCAGCTCGGCGAACCCCTCCGCCTCACCCTCGGCCTGCGCAAGGAGCACGGCCGTTGGGTCGTCGCTCACGAACACCACTCGTTCCCGCATCCTGACTGACACCGGAACACCGCTCCACTTTCACTCAGAGTGAGCGACACGGATGACACTTATTTGTGTCATCCGTGTCGTCCGTGTCAGACTTCGGCCATGCCCACCGCCGACGAGTTCGCGTTCCTGGACCGGGTGGCCGACTTCTACGCCCGCGAGTACGGCTACCCGCCCGTGGCCGGCCGGGTACTCGGGTACCTGTTGATCTGCCAGCCGCCGGAGCAGAGCATCGCCGAGCTGAGCGAGGCCCTCTTCGCCAGCCGCAGCGCCATCACCGGCGCCGTCACCCTGCTCACCGGCTACCGCGCGGTGCGCCGGGCCCGCTCGGTGGGCCAGCGGATGGATCACGTCACGCTCGACCCGCAGGCGCTCGACCCGACCGGCATGGCCGGCACGACGTACCGGGAACAGGCCACCATCGCCCGCGACGCGTTGGCGTTGCTCGCCGACGGCGCCACCGGGCGGCGGGCGATGATCCAGGAAGGCGCCGCCTTCTACGACTTCCTGGCCGAGCGGATGCCCGCCCTGCTCGCCGAGTGGCACGAACTCCGGGGGCCAGGTCCACGGCCACACCCCAACTCGGACGGCGTTGTCGGTGGCATGCTCTAGCCTGCGGCCATGGACATCATCCTGATCCCCGGCCTGTGGCTCAACGGCTCCACATGGGACAAGGTGGCTCCCGTCCTGGCGAGCGCGGGACACCGGACGCACGCGCTGACCCTGCCTGGCATGGCGTCGAAAGACGCCGACAGATCAGGGATCACCCTGCGGGACCACGTGGACGCGGTCGTCGATGTGATCGACTCCCTCGCCGGCCAGGTCGTGCTGGTCGGGCACTCCGGCGGCGGCGCGATCGCCCATGCCGCGGTGGACAAGCGGCCCGACCGGGTCGCCCGAGTGGTCTATGTGGACAGCTGGCCGTTGGGCCACGGCGGAGTCATCAACGACGAGCTGCCGGTCGCGAACGGGGAGATCCCGCTGCCGGACTGGTCGGTCTTCGAGCCAGAAGACTTGGTGGACCTCACCGAAGACTTGCGTGCCGCGTTCCGCGAACGCGCGATCCCGTCGCCGGTGCGCGTTGCGAGCGACCAACAGGAGCTTTCCGACGAGCGGCGCTATGACGTGCCCGTCACGGTCATCGCGTGCGAGGTGTCGAGCGAGACCATCCAGGGATGGATGCAGCCGGATCACCCGTGGCATTCGGCGGTCCGGGAGCTCACGAAGATCCGGGACGTCACGCATGTCGACCTGCCGACGGGGCACTGGCCGCAGTTCACCAGGCCCAAGGAGCTCGGTCAGGTGATCCTGGACAGCGTCGGCCCGGCATGACCGCACCGCGCTCGTTCGAGGAGCTCGTCGCCGAGGCCGACGCGGCGCCCACCGAGGGCTGGGACTTCTCCTGGTTCGACGGTCGGGCCACCGAGGCGCGACCGTCCTGGGGATACCAGCGGTCGATGGGCGAACGGATGGCGAAGGCGACCGCGGCCCTGGACGTCCAGACCGGCGGCGGCGAAGTGCTCGCTGGCGTGCCCAGGCGGCCACCGCTGTGCGTAGCGACCGAAGCCTGGCCGCCGAACGTGGTCAAGGCGACGGCACTGCTGCATCCGTTGGGGACGGTCGTTGTCGCGGCCCCTGAGGAGCCGCCCTTCCCGTTCGCCGACAACGCTTTCGACCTTGTGGTCAGCAGGCACCCAGTCAAGCCATACTTCGACGAGGTCGCACGCGTTCTGCGACCCGGTGGCACGTACTTCGCCCAACACGTCGGCCCGGCAAGCGCCTTCGAAGTCGTCGAGTACTTCCTGGGTCCCCAGCACAGACAAGGCCGCGACCCGGACACCGAACGAGCGCAGGCACAAGAAGCCGGACTCGAGATCGTCGACCTGCACACCGAGCGGCTGCGGATGGAGTTCTACGACATCGGCGCGGTCGTTCACTTCCTGCGCAAGGTGATCTGGATGGTGCCGGACTTCACGGTGGCGAAGTACCTGCACCGCCTCAAGGAGTTGCACGAGCAGATCACCGCCGAAGGCCCGTTCGTGGCGCACAGCAGCCGCACCCTGTTCGAAGCGAGGAAACCGGGCTGACCGGCCGTCAGGGCCGCCAGATGTCGACGGCGATCTCCCGCATCTGCTCGCTGAACAGTCCACTCGGACTGGTGTCGAGCAGGATCCGCCGCAGGTCGGCTTCGAACTCGGTTCGGCGGTCGCCGAACAGGTGTGGTGTCGAACTGGACAAGGAGAAGGTCGCCGCGACGATCTCGTCGGTCAGGCGAGTGACGACCTGGCCCGGTATCTCGATTCGCCGTGGCCCGGTGAATCCCGCAGCCCGGTAGATCTCGCTCTCGCCTGAGACCGTGCCACGCGGCAGGACGCTCCGGCCCGCGCGTCGCACCGGGCCGAGGTACTCGCGCACCAGTTCGGCGATCGCCGCGTGAGGTGGCCTGGGGTGCGGCAGCGCTGTATCGCCCTCGATTCCTTGGTGTGTCGTCGCGTGCACGTGTGCGCAGGCTCCGTTGGCGTCCAGCATCCCGCGCACGGCCGCGGCGACCTGGGACCGATCCATCCAGTGGAACGACTGGGCGAAGGTGACCAGCCTGAAGGTGCCGAGCCCGGCGGGCAGGTCCTCGGCGCGCATCCGCAGCCATCGGGTGTTCGCGATCCCCGCGGCCGCGGCGAGCCGGCCGGCTTCGTCGATCATGCCCTGGTCGGCGTCCAGCCCGACCGCCTGTTCGACCAGACCGGCCAACGGCAGGGTCAGCGAACCGGGACCGCAGCCGACGTCGAGCAGGCGCCCGGTGCCGTCCAGGCCCAGTTCGACGGCCAGGGCTTCGGCCAGGGACTCGGGGTAGGCGAGGCGGCCTCTCGGGTAGTAGGCGGCGCTGCCGGAATACAGTAAGGGATCCCATTCCCACGCATCGGCTGTCACTCTGCCCAGCCTACGGAACGGGAGACAGTACACAGGCGGCCCGACGTGCCGAACGCCATCCGGGGATGTTGACCTTATCGGATGACCGCGTGAGTTCGGTGAGCAAAGTTTCCTTCGATGGCATGAACGGAATTCGACACGCCAAACTTTCGGCTGCAATCCAAGTCACCGCACGCGCCCGTTACCGTCCGCGAGAACGGAATCAGTGCGAACACTCGCCCGACAGAGTGGCGGTCAGCCGGAACCGGTATCAGTCGCCGGCATCGGTCGAGTGACCTGGCCGAAGTATCGTGCCCGGCTCCCAATTTCCCAAGGAACACGGCGCAGTGGAAGCTGTGCAATGTGCATAGCCTACGCAACGATTGGGGGTGGTCAGCTCCCCGGCCGTCACAGTTTCGGGAACGAGCAACACACAGTCTTTTCTCGACCGGCTGCCGGCACAACGATAGGAGTTTCCGATGGCGGTGTTCGTCGCCTGGGGCATCTTGACCGGGATCGTGGCGAGTCTGCTGACCGCGACCGTCGCCGGCCGGCTTCGCCGAACTCGTCTGGGCGAGCGACGGAAAGGGTGGCAGGACCAAACGACATCTCAGGCGGGAGCCCTGTTCAACGTGCTGTTCCTGGCGTCACTCGTGTTCTCGGTGATCCTGGCCTGGCAGTCGTACAACAACGCCAAGATCCACGCACAAGACGAGCGCGCGGCGCTCGTCAAGCTGCACATGACCGTCGGTGCTCTGCCGCACGGCGACGAACTACGCGCAGAGGTCCGAGAACACACGCGCCTGCTCATCGACAACGAGTGGCCACGACTGGAGACGGGCGGGACCGACCACGACGCCGACGTGCGATCGGACCATCTTTCCCAGAAGCTGCTGACGATCCAGCCCACCGACGCGACCGTCCAGGTGGCCCGCACGCAAGCGCTCAAGTACCTCGACAACGTGCTCGACACAAGGCTGGCCCGGCTCCGCGACGCCGCCATGGGCCTCCCGTGGGGCCTGGTTGTCGCTGTGATCGTCGCCGCGTTGGCGCTGATATCCCACGCTCTGCTCGTTGGACTGCCACACGCCGTCGCACCGCTCATTCCCCTCACGGCGGAGGCCGCGCTGATCGCGATGGCGGTGTTCGCCCTGCTCTTGATCCGCCAGCCTTACCACGGCGCGCTGGACATGGAACCCGACCAGTTGCGGCGGGCACTGACGACGTTCACGCCTGTTCACTGACGGCCGCGGCTTGAACTGTCCTGCCACTGCCGATTCAACGACGTGGGCAGAGAATGCCCTGGCACGTTCGTCCTGAGGAGTCAGATGCTTGACCTCACCGGCACTACCGTTCTTGTCACCGGGGCCAGTGGCGGCATCGGCCAGGTGATCGCGCGGCGCTTCGCCGAGGCCGGCAGCGCCGTCGCCGTTCACTACCGCCGCGACCGCGACGCGGCCACCGCGCTCGTCGAGCTCATCGAAGCGGCCGGAGGCACGGCCACCGCCCTGCAGGCCGACCTGTCCAACGACAACGCCTGCCACAGGCTCGTGGACGCGGCGACCGGGTGGGCGGGCAGGCTGGACACCTTGGTCAACAACGCCGGGATCCAACCGGTCGAGGCATTGCCGGACATGCCCGTCACCAGCTGGCGCACCATGATCGACACTAACCTGACCAGCGCGTTCTCCTGCACCCAAGCAGCCGCCCGCGCCATGGCCGACCGTGGCGGCTGCATCGTGCACATAGCCTCGATCGAAGCGACCCAGCCAGCGCCAGGCCATGCGCACTACAGCACCGCCAAAGCCGCTCTCGTCATGCACGCGCGCGCCGCCGCGCTCGAGTACGGCCCGCGCGGTATCCGCGTCAACACAGTGTCCCCGGGTCTCATCGATCGCCCTGGGCTGGCCACGGACTGGCCTGACGGAGTGCGCCGTTGGCAACAGGCCGCGCCACTGGGCCGCCTCGGCACACCCACCGACGTCGCCAATGCCTGCCTGTTCCTCGCTTCGCCTCTCGCCGCCTGGATCACCGGCCACAACCTCACTGTCGACGGCGGCGTCTCCACCCGACCGACCTGGTGACCCAAGATATTCCTTGACATGAATATTCCACTTGGTGAATGCTTGGTCCATGGACCAGATCGCATCAGCACTCGGCGACGCCGCGAGGTGGCGCATCGTGGAGCTGCTCGCTGAGCGTCCCCGGTCTGTCGGTGAGCTGGCCGAACTGACCGGGTTACGCCAACCACAGACCACCAAGCACCTCCAGACCCTGGCCCGCGCCGGCGTCGTCACCGTCTTCCCACTGGGGCAACGTCGTGTCTACGCGGTCGAGGCGGCCCCGCTGGCGGCTCTGACCATCCGGCTGCGTGAACTGGTCGAGACCATCGAGGCGAACGAAGGTGAGCGTGACGTCATCACGCGCTACCTCGCCGCCATCGACGCGAACCACGCGGTCGCGGACCGAGAACGATGGGCGGACGGGCGGACGTTCTCTTTCGAGCGTGCGCTGGCCGCGCCCGTGGACGTCGTCTGGCGACACTGGGTCGACCCGGGCCTGCTGACGTCCTGGTGGGTCCCGCCGTCGATGACGGTTATCGACTGCGTCCTCGAACCGCGAGTGGGCGGACGTGCCGTTCTGGAGTACCGCGACGCCGAAGGGCGATACCACTCCGAAGGATCCGTACACGCCGCGACGCAACCTGAGCGCCTCGTGTTCGACCTGTCAGTGCTGGACACAGCCGGCGCGGTCTCGTTCACCGGCCACTACGACCTGTCCCTCACCGAAGTCGAAGGCGGCACCCAGCTGCGAATGACCCTGCGCATCACCGAAACGACCGTCGAGGCAGTCCCCGCCATCGCCGGGATCGACACCGGCTGGGGCCAAGTGCTCGACAACCTCGCCGAAACCATCCGCAGCACAGAACAGGAAGCAAAGTCATGACCAGCCGCAAGGTGACCGCGAACATCACCCTCACCCTCTACGGACGCTACAACGGCCCCGGCGGCCCCACCGATCTGGGCGCGATCGTCCCGTACGCGACCACAGAGGTCGCGCGAGACCACCTCACCCGCATCTGGCAGAACGCCACAACAGCCGTCCTCGGCCGTCTCAACGCCCAAGGATTCCTGGGCTTCTGGCCCACCATCGCCACCGACGAAAACGCCGACCCCCGCGACCGCGGATACGCGAAATGGCTGGTCGACACCGAAAAAGTAGTCCTCTCAACCACCCTGACCGACTCCCCCTGGGAGCGAACCCGGATAGCCAACGCCCCCACCACGGACGTCATCACCGACCTCAAAGCCACCGGCACCGGCGACATCCTGGTGAACAGCAGCGCCAGCATCATCAAACCCCTACTCGCAGCCGACCTGATCGACCGCCTCTACCTGATGGTCACCCCAGAAATCACCGGAGCCGGCCACCACCTCTTCAAAGACGGCCTCCCACCCACAAAATGGACCCTCACCCACCAAGAAACCGGACCCCTGGGCGAACTAGCCCTAACCTACGACCGCACCCACTGAAACCCGCCACCACGCCGGTGAGCCAGCCGGCCGAAGGCCGCAGTTGGAGTTTGGGCGGAGCCCGCTGGAAAGCAAGGCCGCCGAAGGCGGCACGTGGGGGGTTTTGGGGGGCTCGGCCCCCCAAAAATATGCGGAACGACCCGGCGAGCTTGCGAAGCAAGCGAGCAGGGTCGTCCCGAGTGGAGGTGCCGGGAATCGAACCCGGGTCCTCTGCCGCCTTGCCAAGGCTTCTCCGTGCGCAGTTCACTCTGCCTCTACTTGGCTCCGTCGGTCATGTGAACCTGCCGACGTGACGAGCCCAGTCGCTGTGAGCTTCCCAACCGGGCCCCGCGACCGGACCCGGCGGTAAGCCTCCTAGCTGATGCCAGCAAACCGGGCCGGAGGCACTCCCGGGCTGACAGAGTCACCGTCGCTGCTCAGGCAGCGAGGGCGAACTCGCGCTGACTCGAGGTCTTGGCGCTTATTGGTTTGCGATGACGCTTGAGGTGGTCTCTCGCCTGCACCTGCACGCTTCCCTTGACTCAACGTCCAGAGTCGAAACCGTTCACCCCCCTGGGTGTGTTGCTGTTGTTCCGCTAAGCATAACGCGTCGCGCCGGGTGGTTCATTCCGGTTATGGGGTGGGGTTGGCCCTACCGTGGGTGGACCGGCTTACTCCATCGCGTGGGCCGGCGTCAGGAGGGATGCTTGGGCCTATGACGACCGAGGTGGAGCAGGTGGATGGCCGCGAGCATCAGCCGCGGTCCTTGGGGGCGAACGTCTACCTGCTGGTCAGCTTCCTGGTGGACGTGTTCTGGTTCCCGACGTCTGTCGCGTTCTTCTTCGCCAGCGTGGGGACCGCGGTGGTGTGGGTGGGTATCCCGTTGATGGCGGCCACCATCCTGTGGTGGCGGCTGTACGCACGGTTCGAGCGACGGTTCGTGTACGCCACGCTCGGTTACTACATCTCGCAGCCGTACCGCTTTCCGGAGAAGAATGTCGGCTGGTTCAGGCGCCTGTTCACCGATCCGGCTACTTGGCGTGACTTGCTGTACCTGGCGGTGACGTTCCCGATCTCGATGGTCTCGTTCATCGTGTTCGTGGTGCTGTGGTCGGTCGGCCTCGGGTTCAGCACGCTGCCGCTGTGGTCCCAGTGGGTCAACACCGACATGATGTTCGGCGGCCCCCGGCATCCGTTCTACGTGATCCACTCGTTCGAGGACACGCTGATCCCGGCCGCGGCGGGTCTGCTGGTGCTGTGTCTGGCGTTTGTGTCGAGCCGCTGGGTGGCGAAGATGCGCGGGAAGATGGCGGTCGCGCTGCTCGGGCCGAGCAAGGCGATGCTGTTGCGGGCCGAGGCCGCGCATCTGCAGGCGAGCCGGGCGCGTGGGGTGGACGCGGCCGAGGCGGAGCGCCGGCGGATCGAGCGGGACCTGCATGACGGCGCCCAGCAGCGGCTGGTGGCCGTGGCGATGAGCCTGGGCCGGGCGAAGAACCGGATGGATCTGGATCCGGAGGCTGCGAAGGCCCTGATCGACGAGGCGCACGCGGACGCCAAGCTCGCCGTCGCCGAGTTGCGGGACCTTGCCCGAGGCATCTATCCGGCCGTGTTGGGCGACCGTGGCCTGGATGCCGCGTTGTCGTCGCTGGCGGCGAAGGCGCCGGTGCCGGTCGACGTCACGGTCGAGCAGTCGCTGTCGACGGACCAGCGTCCGCCCGCGGCCGTGGAGAGCACGGCGTACTTCACGGTGGCCGAGGCGTTGACGAACGTCGCCAAGTACTCGAACGCGACCCGGGCCGCGGTGGACGTCCGGCGGGAACGTGACCACGTGATCGTGGAGATCACCGACAACGGTCAGGGTGGCGCGCACACCAGGCGTGGGGGTGGGCTGGCCGGGCTGGCCGACCGGGCTGCCACCATTGACGGCGTGCTGACCGTTGACAGCCCGCCTGGCGGGCCCACAGTGATCCGTGCGGACCTGCCGTGCGAGTGGTGATCGCCGAGGATTCCGTTCTGCTCCGCGCCGGCATCCAGCGGCTGCTGGCCGACGAGGGCATCGAGACCGTGGCGGCCGTCGAGGACGGTGAGAGCCTGCTCGGCGTGATCGCCGAGCACCGGCCGGATCTGGCCATTGTGGACGTCCGGATGCCGCCGACGTTCACCGACGAGGGCCTGCGAGCCGCGTTGCGGGCGCGTGAGCTCACCCCGGACCTGCCGGTCCTGGTGTTGTCGCAGTACGTGGAGGAGCGCTACGCCGTCGAGTTGGTCTCGGCGGGCGCTGGCGGCGTCGGCTACCTGCTCAAGGAGCGGGTGGCCGACGTCGCCGAGTTCGTCGACGCCGTCCGGCGGGTCGCCCGCGGCGGGACGGTCTTCGACCAGGAGGTGATCTCGCAGCTCATGGCACGTGGCAGACGCAACCCGATCGACGCGCTGACGCCGCGCGAGCGCGAGGTGCTCGGGCTGATGGCGCAGGGCCTGTCCAACACCGCCATCGCGCGCAGCCTGACCGTGTCCGACGGCGCGGTGGAGAAGCACGTGGGGAACATCTTCGCCAAGCTCGGCCTGGAGCCCAGCCAGGAGGAACACCGCAGGGTGCGGGCCGTGCTGGCGTATCTGGAACGTCGATAGGTAGGGACAGCCCCCACCCGAAACGGGCGCAGCCACCAGTGTTCTCGGCACTCTCGACCGGAAAACTCTTGGTAGACAACGAGATTTCCGATCGATGGGGGCAGCGGCGGTGTCCAAACGTGATCCTTTCCTCGACGTGGTCAGGGTTCTGGCGATCATGCTGGTGGTGTTCCAACACTGGCTGGTGCCGGTGCTCGGCTGGACCGGCACCGAGCTGACCACCGGAAACGCCTACGCCACACCGGGTTGGTGGGTGCTGACGTGGGTCGGCCAGGTGATGCCGTTGGTGTTCTTCGCGGGCGGCGCGGCCAACCTGCTGTCACTGCGGACGCACCGGGCGCGCGGCGGCTCGGACCGCGACTGGTTGTCCTCGCGCCTGCACCGGTTGGCGATCCCGTTGCTGCCGTTGATCGCCGTCTGGCTGCTGTTGCCCCGGCTGTTGATGACTTTGGGCGTGCCCGTGCAGCCGTTGAACGTCGGTGCCGCGGTCGTCGGCCAGCTGCTGTGGTTCATGGCCGTCTACCTCGCCGCGATTCTTTTGACTCCGTTGATGCTCCGAGCTCACAAAAAGCACGGTCTGAGCGTCTTCATGGTGTTGGTCGGTGTCTCGGTCCTCATCGATCTGGTGAGGTTCGAAGGTTTCGGGATGGCGGGGTATCTCAATGCGCTGTTCGTCTGGCTGGCTGTGCACCAGCTCGGCTTCCACTACGCGGCGGGCAGGCCGGTGTCGACGCGTGGCGCGGCCACGCTGGCTGTCGGGGGCTTCGGTGTTACCGCGCTGATGGTCGCGTTTGGACCGTATCCGCTGAGCATGGTCGGCATGCCGGGTGCGCCGGTGTCCAACGCGGGCCCGCCGACGACGTGCCTGATCGCGCTCGGGGTCGGCCAGATCGGCCTGGTCCTGCTGGCCCGCCCGGTCATCCGGTCCCTCGTGGCCCGGCCGCGGGCCGCGAAGGTGCTCACGTGGGTGGGTGCCCGGTCGATGAGCCTGTACTTGTGGCACATGTCCGCGATGGTCGCGGTCGCCGGCGTGTGGACGATCGGGTTCGGCTACAGCACACCCACCCCGGGCAGCCTGGCCTGGTTCGCCGTGTTGCCGTTGTGGATCGGGTCGTGTGCCGGGGTGTTGTTCGGCCTGTTGCGGCTGTTCGGCAGGTTCGAGGCGAACGCTCCGGACCCACTGACGCTGCGGCCGCCGATGCCGCAGGTCATGCTGGGCACGGTCCTGGTCGCGGCCGGGACGCTGGGCATCGCGGCCACCGGCTTCACCCCAGGCGGCTCGCTGGTGTCCTCGGGTGCGGCGACGTGGGCCGCGGTCGTCCTCGGTGGACTCGCGGCGGCCCGCTACCGGCTACCTGAGATCAGCGTCGTCCGTCAGGCCTAGGCCTGGACAGGGTGATCGGTTCTCGGCGGACCTGCCCGGTCATGGCACCAGGCGGAGCAGCCGGGCGGGGGTGTCGTGCAGCACGGCGCGCAGGAATCCGGCGCCAAGCTGGTCGTTCGCCTCCGCCCAGCCGGCGATCGCGGCGATCTGGTGGGCGTATTCGTACGGGATGTTCGGGAAGTCGGTGCCCAAAGCGATCCGGTCGGCATGGACCGCCAGCCGGGACACGAAGGTGCCGGGCAGCGGCTGACCGAAGTCGACACCGACCATCGTCGTGTCCAAATGGACGTTCGGATACTGCTCCATCAGGTCGAATGCCAGGTCGTAGTCGGGCATCCCGGCGTGCGCGAGCACCGCGGTGAGCCTTGGGTGTCGTCGCAGGACCTCGTCGAAGACGTCCAGACCGGTGAACCTGCCCCGTAACGGACCGTGTCCACAGTGGATCACCACGGGCACGCCGGCCTCGGCCAGCAGTCCCCACGCCGGGTCCAGTTCGAGCGACCGCGGGTCGTACGCACCGATCTGGACGTGCGCCTTCACGCAGCGGGCGCCGTCGTCCAGGGCTTTCGCCAGGTACTGCTCGACTTCGGGCTCGGGGAACAGGGTCGCGGTCGCAACGGCGCCCGGGGTGCGCGCGGCGAACTCGGCGACCCACTGGTTGAGCCATTCCGCCATGCCCGGTTTGTGCGGGTATACCAACGGCGCGAAGCCGATGACCCCGAACCCGCGCAGCAGCCGGACACGTTCGTCCTCATCGAACCGGTAGCGGATCGGCCAGTCGAAGCCGTAGTTCTCGCGGGCCTTGTCGAAGTACGCCCAGATCTTGCGCAGCACCGACTCCGGCAGGAAGTGCACGTGCAGGTCGACCAGGCCGGGCAAGCCCAGCCCGGCGACCCACGCCGGCAGTTCCTCGTCGTTCACCAACCGCCCCCGCGCTTGCGGGCACGCCCGGCAGCCCGGGTGATCTCCCGTTCCGCGTCCCGCTTGGCCAGCGACTGCCGCTTGTCGTACGACTTCTTGCCCTTGGCCAACGCCAGCTCAACCTTGACCTTGCCGTCCTTGAAGTACATCGACAACGGCACCAGGCTCAGGCCGCTCTCCTTGGTCTTGCCGATCAGCTTGAGGATCTCGTTGCGGTGCAGCAGCAGCTTGCGGCGCCGACGCGGCTCGTGGTTGGTCCACGTGCCCATCTCGTACTCGGCCACATGCAGCCCACGCAGCCACACCTCGCCGTCGTCGACTGTCGCGAACGAGTCCACCAGCGACGCACGCCCGAGCCGCAGGCTCTTCACCTCGGTACCGACCAGCACGATCCCGGCCTCATAGGTGTCCAGGATCTCGTAGTCGTGCCGCGCCTTGCGGTTCGACGCGATCACTTTCTGACCACGTTCTTTCGCCATGGCAAAACCTTACGGCACGTGGCCAGCGGTTATGTTCGGACGTAGAGCCGCAGCGTGCTGTACCCGGTGACCACGGCGACGAGGATCGCGACCAGCAGCATCCACGGCGAGATCGCCACGATGTCCACGGTGCTCACCCCCGGGATGATCCCGGCCTGGATGGGTTCGGCCAGCACTTTGTCGATGAACAACAGCTTGCTGCCGATCAGGCCGGCGATCGCCAGGATGGCACCGACCAGCCCGGCCACCACGGCTTCCAGTAGGAACGGAAGCTGGGTATACCACCGCGTCGCGCCCACCAGGCGCATGATGCCGACTTCCGTCCGCCTCGTGAAGGCGGAGACTTGGATGGTGTTGGTCATCAGCAGGATGGCCGCGATCGCCTGGATCGCCGCGACCACGAACGTGGCCGCCTGGATTCCGTTGAGGACACCGAAGAAGCGTTCCAGGAACACCCCCTGGTCCTCGACCCGGTCGACCCCGGGTTTGCCGGTGAAGGTCTGCACGATGACCGACGCCCGGTCCTGCTCCTTCAGCCGCACGTGGAAGTTCGTCGGCAGCGACTCCTTGCGGGTCAGCTGCAGCAACTCCGGCTGACCGGCGAAGATCTTCTTGAACCGGTCGTACGCCTCGTCCTGGTTCTCGTACGTGACCCCGGAGACGGCCGGGTCGCCCTCCAAGGCGCTGCGCAGGCCGGCGCACGGCTGCTGGGTGCAGGTCGTGTCTCCCCAGACCGTCTTGACGAGGTAGACGTTCACCTCCACCTTGTCGCCGAAGTTGTCCCGCATGTGGTCGATCATGCGGACGACGAGCAGGCCGCCCCCCAGCAGGCCCAGCGAGATCGCGGTGGTCAGGATCATCGCGACGGTCATCGTGACGTTGCGCCGAAGGCCGTTGAAGACCTCGGTCAACACGAAACTGAAACGCATCGGGGTGGGGTTCCTCGGTTCGGGGGTTGGGGCTATCGGCCGACGCCGTACACGCCTCTGGCGTCGTCACGGATGACCCGGCCGAAGGCCAACTCGACCACGCGGCGGCGCATCGAGTCCACGATGGAATGGTCGTGCGTGGCCATCAGCACGGTCGTGCCTGTGCGGTTGATCCGCTCAAGCAGCAGCATGATGTCCTGGCTGGTGTCGGGGTCCAGGTTTCCGGTCGGCTCGTCGGCGAGCAGCACCAACGGCCGGTTCACGAACGCGCGCGCGATGGCCACACGCTGCTGCTCGCCACCGGACAGCTCGTGCGGCATCCGGCCGGCCTTGCCGTCCAGGCCGACCAGCTCGAGCACCTCGGGCACCACCTTCTTGATGGTGTGCGGGGGCTTGCCGATCACCTCGAGGGCGAACGCCACGTTCTCCGCCACGGTCTTGTTGACCAGCAGCCGGAAGTCCTGGAACACACAGCCGATGGACTGCCGCAGACGGGGGACCCTGCGCCGGGCCATCCTGGTGATGTCGAAGTTGTTGACGTAGAGCTTGCCCTTGGAGGGCACTTCCTCGCGCAGCAACAGCCGGAGGAAGGTCGACTTCCCGGACCCGGACGGGCCGATCAGGAAGACGAACTCCCCCCTGTCCATGTCCACCGTGACGTCGTCGAGCGCGGGGCGCGCCGACGTCTTGTAGATCTTGGAAACTTGCTCAAGCCGGATCACGGTCGGCGAGTCTACCCACGACCGTTATCGGGCTGTTGCCTAACCCTCGCTAACACGTTCAGTTGGTCCTTCGCCACCGAATTCCGGCTTCCAGGAAACCGTCGATGTCGCCGTCCAGGACCGCTGTGGGGTTGCCCACCTCGTGCTCGGTCCGCAGGTCCTTGACCATCTGGTACGGGTGCAGAACGTACGATCGCATCTGGTTTCCCCAGCTGGAGCCGCCGTCGCCCTTGAGCTCGTCCATCCTGGCCTGCTCCTCCTGGCGTTGCCGCTCGAGCAGTTTGGCCTGCAGGACGACCATTGCCGACGCCTTGTTCTGCAGCTGGGACCGTTCGTTCTGGCAGGAGACCACGATGCCGGTCGGTATGTGCGTGATGCGTACCGCGGAGTCGGTCGTGTTCACACCCTGGCCGCCGGGTCCCGACGAGCGGTACACGTCGATCCGCAGTTCCTTCTCGTCGATCTCGACGTGATCGGACTGTTCCACGACCGGCACGACTTCGACGCCGGCGAACGACGTCTGCCGGCGGCCCTGGTTGTCGAACGGGGAAATCCGGACAAGTCGGTGCGTACCTTGCTCAACGGACAGCGTGCCGTACGCGTAGGGCGCGGCGACCTTGAACGTGGCCGACTTGATGCCCGCTTCCTCCGCATAGGACGTGTCGAAGACCTCGGTGGAGTACCCGTGCCGCTCCGCCCACCGCATGTACATCCGCAGGAGCATCTCGGCGAAGTCGGCGGCGTCCACACCACCTGCTTCGGAACGGATGGTGACCAGGGCGTCACGCTCGTCGTACTCACCGGACAACAGGGTCCGCACCTCGAGGATGGCGACTTCGGACCGCAGCCGGGCGCGCTCGGAGTCCGCCTCGGCCAGGCTGCCCTCGTCGCCCTCGTCCTCGGCGAGCTCGTAGAGCACCGGCAGGTCGTCGAGGCGTTGCCGCAGCTCAGCGAGGCGACGCAGCTCAGCCTGCTTGTGCGACAGCTGGCTGGTCACCCGCTGGCCCTGCTCGGGGTCGTCCCACAGGGTGGGGCTCGCGGCCTGCTGCTCCAGCTCGGCCACCTGAGCGCGCAGCGCATCGAGATCTGTCACCGCCTCGATGCTGTGCAACGTGGCGGAGAGATCGTTCAGGTCAGCTGCGACGTCCGGGTTCACGGCCAAGAAGGTTACGTCAGACCGTGCGCCGGTGTGTTGCCGGTCGGTCGAAACACAACCGACCGGCGGTGGGTTTCAGTCTTTCGGGACGGCGTCGAGCAGTTTCAGAGCGGCCCTGGCCCGGGCCACCGCGAACTCGCCGATCGCCTTCGCGTAGTTGTCGTCGGTGTTCTTGACCGCGTTGCGGGCCTCCTCCAGCTCGGCGTTGTACGCCGTGCGGGCGGAGTCCACCAGCGCCACGCGCTGCTTGGCGGTCAAGTTGCTGGCGTGCACCAGGCGGAGGATCAGCGGGCTGCGCAGGTGGTCTGGACCAGGCTCTGAGGCAAGCCACGTCTTGAATGCCTTCTTGCCGGCCGCCGTGATCAGGTACTGCTGGCTGGACCGCGGACCCTGCTTGCCGAGCCGGACGAGTCCGGAGTCCGCCAGTGCGGGAAGCTCGCGGTAGACCTGGCTGCGCGTGACGCTGAAGAACGCGCCAAAGCGCTCACGGGCCACCGCGACCAGCTGGCCACCCGTCTTCGGGCCGTCATGGAGCAAGCCGAGCAGAGCCGCGGCTGTTGCGTTCAGTTCAGACACGTAACCACCGTGCCATGAATTTCGCTCGCTGTCCACAATGGGCAGGCAAAGTGTCCACTGTGGCTACTCGTCACCCGGATGTCGCAACTACACCCGATTGGCTCAGTACCCCTTCTGCCGTACCCACTCCGACCAGGCACGGAGCCATTCGTCCTGCCCGGTCATCAGCTCCGCGTGCCAGCGTCGCAACGAGTCATCGTGCGGCAGAGAACTTCTTTCCTGGTGTGCGAACGGGTCGGGCGTCCAGGTGCGTTGGGACGCCCAGACGGTCCGCCAGCTCTCCTGCGCGGGCCGGGAGAGCAGTTCGGTCCGCATCCCGGTCCAGTACAGGAGAGTCTCGGTGACCGCCGCGTCGCGGAGTCGTCGGTTGGCGAACCAACTGGCTTTCTCCTGCAAACGGCCCAACTGGTTCACCAGAATGGTCACGGCCTCATTAGCGTCCTGTCTGGACTGATCGGCCAGGTGCATCTGCGCCCGTACGGCGGCTTCCCAGAGTTCGCCCTGCTTACGACCATTGGCCCGGAGCCGCGGCGGACGCCCTTCCCGCGCCGCCGCCTCCAGTTGGGCACTGCGGGCGAGCGTCACGTCGATCAGGGACCGGTGCGCGGTGGCGACATCGAACGGTCGCTCCATGATGGGCATTGTCGGCGGGTTGGCGCGCAGGTCCCTTAGGTACTCCCGGCGGCCCCGCAGGAACGATTCGAGGTTTGGGACGGCCACCAGGTGGGTAGCGGCCAACTCCCACTCGCGGGCGACCACGATGATGTCCGAATCCCGGTGCCAGCACCGCGCGGCCCACATCTTTCGTCGGGTCCGCAGCAGCGACGCGGGCCGGGGCGTCCCGTTCACGACCACATGGGCCGGTACCGGGTCGCCACCCACCGGTCCGGCATCGTCCATGCTGTCCAGCAGGTTCTCCAGGAACCAGCGGAGGTCCGGCGGTGTGGGCCGACTGTCGCGCCACCGCGCCGTGTGCACCTGGACCAATGGCCCACTCGGACGCATCAGGTCGCCGTAAGCCAGTCCGACACTTTCCACGACGCCGTCATGGATCTCCGCCTCACCGAGTAAGCGCGGCTGTGGCGCGGGCTCGGCCATGCCCAGTAACGGCAACGAGCACGCCCGAACGAGCCGCTCATACTCCGCCTCCTGCCGGGAAAGCAGAGCCTCCATCTCCGGTGAAGGGGGCACGAGCTCCATGTGCCCAGTGTGCCAGCTCCGCCACGAACCGAACACGCTCCCGCGCCGTCCGGCGGCAGATCATCGACCAGCGGCCAACAACGACTACACCCAGTGGCGATCAGTAACGCAAACAAACCCACCCCCAGTCCAAAATAGACCCAACTGGTCCAGTCCACCCCACCCCACCACCCCAAACCCCCAACCCCCAAAAAAACCAGAAAAAGCCAGAGGCCCGACAGAGACGCGAAGAGAAGGACCAAAGAGACAGGAGAGCACGCACAGGCGACACGCACAGAAGAAGCGAGAGGAGGCAGGAGGGCCGAGAGGACAGACAAGTCCGAGGAGGAAGAAGGGAGGTGCAGGACGGAGGGAGCGGAGAAGAAGGGTCGGGAAGAAGAAGGCACGAAGAAGGCGGGAAGAGGAAGACGGGAGGACGAGGGGGAAGAAGGAGGACCAAGAGGTGAGAGGGCACGAGGACACAGGAGAGGAAGGACAGAGGAGAGACGAAAGGAAGGAGGAACGAGGAAGGAGGTCTTTGTGAGCAAGCCGAGCGAGGCGCCAAAGGCGCCCGTAGGGGAGCTGTAGCAAGCGAGGCGCCAAGTGGGCATTGACTGAAGCAGCGCGCCGTAGGCGACCTGGGGTTTGAGGAAGCCGAGCGCGAACCAAAGCGCCGCAGGCGCACGCAGGTTTGTAGCAAGCCAAGCGCAGCGCGGCAGGCGTACGCGGGTGTAGCAAGCCGAGCGCGAAGCGAGGCGCCGTAGGCGCACGTGGGGGGTTTGGGGGGCTCGGCCCCCCAAAATGAAGCGAAGCGGACCCGGGAAGGTGCCAAAGCACCGACCAGGGTCCGCCCATCCGCGTAGCGGGGACAGGATTTGAACCTGCGACCTCTGGGTTATGAGCCCAGCGAGCTACCGAGCTGCTCCACCCCGCGTTGTGTTTTGAACTCTACATGGTCGGTCACGGGGTTTTCGCGGGGGGTGCCTTGGCAGGAAAGGTGGGGTCCGTGGCATTGCGGTCACTGGGTGTCGGCGTGACCATGGAGGCATGCCGAAGCTGGTGCTGATGCCCGTTTTCGACGGGTTCCAGACGCTTGATCTGACCGGCCCGCTGGAGGTCTTCGCGGGCGCGACCCGGCATGTCGGCAACGACTACTACTCGGTGGTGACGGCGTCTGTGGGCGGCGGGCCGGTCCGCAGCCACAGCGGCCTCACTATCGTTCCGGACATCGATCTCGCGGCGGTGTCGGAGGCGCACACGATCGTCGTGCCCGGCGGCACGGGCACCCATGCTCCGCTTCCGAAGCTGGTCGACTGGCTGCGGGTGAACGCTCCGCTGGCCGTCCGGATCGTTTCGGTCTGCAGTGGAGCGTTCCTGTTGGCCGAGGCGGGGCTGCTCGACGGCCGCCGGGCCACTACGCACTGGTCCGTGTGCGACATGCTGGCGAAGATGTTCCCGGACGTCGAGGTCGATCCCGAGCCGATCTTCGTCAGGGACGGCAACGTGGCGACATCGGCGGGTGTCACCAGCGGCATTGATCTGGCGTTGGCGTTGGTGGAGGAGGATCTCGGCCGGGATGTGGCCCTGCTCATCGCCCGCCATCTGGTGATGTATCTCCGCCGGCCGGGCAACCAGACCCAGTTCAGCGCGCAGCTGACCGCGCAGGCCGCGGAACGCCGTCCGCTGCGGGAGGTTCAGCAGTGGATCTCCGAGCATCCGTCGGCGAAGTTGTCGGTCGAGGCACTCGCGGCTCGGGCGAACCTGTCGCCGCGCCAGTTCGCCCGGGTTTTCACCGCGGAGACCGGAATGACGCCGGGCCGCTATGTGGACCGCGTCCGCCTGGAGGCGGCCCGGCGGCAACTGGAGGACACGGAGGCCGGTATCACGAAGATCGCCAAAACCTGCGGTTACGGCACTCCGGAGTCGATGCGCCGGGCATTCGTCAGGGTGCTCGGTGTGTCCCCGGCGGAGTACCGCCGCCGATTCTGACAGTGCGACAAGGGAGGAAAGATGAAAATAGCGATCCTCATCTTCGACCGGTTCACCGCCCTGGACGCGGTCGGCCCGTACGAGGTCCTCAGCTGGCTGCCCAACGCCGACCTGGTCTTTGTCGGCGAGCGAAAAGGCCCGGTCCGTGCACACACCGACCGCTTGGCCATTTCGGCCGACGCGACCTTCGACGAAGTCCCTGAAGCCGACATCCTGGTGATTCCCGGCGGCCCCGGCCAGCAGGCCCTGATGGAAGACAGCCCGACGCACGAGTGGATCCGAGCGGTCGACAGCACCTCGACCTGGACAACCACGGTCTGCACAGGCTCGTTGATCCTGGCGGCCACCGGCCTGCTGAAAGACCGAAAAGCCACGACCCACTGGCACCGCCTGGACCAACTGGCCACCTACGGCGCGATCCCCACATCGGAACGAGTGGTCTTCGACGACAAGTACGTCACCGCGGCCGGAGTCTCTGCCGGAATAGACATGGCCCTAACCCTGACAGCAAAAACAGCCGGAGAAACCCTAGCCCAAAAAATCCAACTACTAATAGAATACGACCCCCAACCCCCCTTCAAAGCCGGCCACCCCAAAACCGCCCCCCAAGAAATCCTAAACGCCCTCCTAACCCCCTAACCCAAAAGGAAAGGAGAAGCGGAGTCTTTTAATACCCCAAGCGGTTAGCGAGGCGCCGAAGGCGCACGTGGGGGGTTTGGGGGGCTCGGCCCCCCAAAATGAAGCGAAGCGGACCCGGGAAGGTGTCTCAACACCGACCAGGGTCCGCCCATCCGCGTAGCGGGGATAGGATTTGAACCTACGACCTCTGGGTTATGAGCCCAGCGAGCTACCGAGCTGCTCCACCCCGCGTTGTGTGTCTATTACTTTACCTGGTGGTTGCGGGGTGGAGCAAATCGGTTGAACGGATTTCCCGTTTTCGCTGGTCAGCCGCCTCCTTGCCCCGGTGTCGGCGACGGCGGCGGGCCGCTCTGCGACGAGGGTGGCGGGGCGGAGGAGGGTGGAGGTGCCGCGGCTTTCGCCGCGTCGAACCGCTTGGTCGCGGCGTCGAGGTCTTCGAGCGCCTTGCCGATGTCACCGAGGCTGCCGCCCTGTTGCGCGGTGTGCAGCTTGGCGATGGCCGCGCTGATGTCCGCGATGGCCGCGTTCAGCTCGGGCGTGTTGCCGGAGTTCTGCTGCGCCGGCGGCGGTGCCGCGGTCGACGTCCCGGTGTCCGTTGTGCCGTTGTTGTCGCCCGGCTTTGTGGTGTTCTGGCCGCTGCCCGGCCCGAAGACCTGGTCGAGCGCGGCGTCCAGGGTGGGCGCGAAGCCGACCTTGCCCTTGTAGGACACCAGGATCCGGGCCAACTGCGGGAAGGCGTTGATGTCCTTCTGTTTCAGGTAGATCGGCTCGATGTACACCAGTCCGCCGCCGACCGGGAGGGTCAGCAGGTTGCCGTACTGGATGTCGGTTCCAGGGTTCTGGAACAGGGTTCTGTCCTTTGCGAACGCGTCCGTGATGCGGAACTGGTTCTGCACCTGGATGGGTCCGGGGATGGTGTCGCCCTCGGTGGGTAGTCGGAGCACGGTGAAGTGTCCGTATGTGCCCGGGTCGGACGACACGGAGATCCACGACGCCAGGAACTGCTGTTTCAACGAGTTCAGCGCGCTGATGACCTGGAACGTCGGCTGGCTCTGGCCGGGCGCCTTGGCCAGTACGTAGTACGGCGGCTGCTTGGCCGCGTTGCCGCTCGGGTCGAGTCCGCCTTCCCTGGTGGGGTCGGCCGGCACGTCCCAGAAGGTCTGCGCGGAGAAGAACTCCTGCGGCGTCTTCACGTGGTACTTGGCGAGCAGCTCACGCTGCACCTTGAACAGGTCCTCCGGGTACCGGAAGTGCGCGCTCAGTTCCGGCGAGACCGCGCTCTTGGGCTGGACCGTCCCGGGGAACACGCTCGACCACGCCTTGAGAACCGGGTCGTTTTCGTCGATGCCGTACAACGTCACGGTGCCGTCGAACGCGTCGACAGTCGCCTTCACGGAGTTGCGGATGTACCCGATCTTGCGGTCCTGCTGCTGGCGGGCCACGCCGGTCAGCGAGTCGTTGGTCACCTGGCCGAACGAGGTGGACTGGGCGTACGGGTAGTTGTCCAGAGTGGTGTATCCGTCGACGATCCACAGGATCCGGCCCTTGACCACGGCCGGGTACGGGTCGGTGTCCAGGGTCAGCCACGGCGCGGCTTTGGCGACCCGGTCCCGCGGGTTCCGGTTGTACATGATCTTCGAGCCGTCGCTGATGCCGCTGTTGAACAGGATGTTGCGCTCGCCGTAGTACGCGGCGAACACCAACCGGTTGAACCAGCTGTCGATCGACACGCCGCCTGTGCCCTTGTACAGGTAGCTCCGGTCGGTCGGGGTGTCGTACTCGCCAGGCGCCTGTCCCCCTGTGCCGCCGACGATCGCGTACTCGGTCCCCAGTTCGCCGTAGTAGACCCGCGGCTCGGTGACCGGGATGTCCATGTGCTGCTTGGAGTTGATGGCGTTGAGGTCGCTCACCGAGAAGATCGGGTAGCCGCCCTGGGTGCTGTTGGTGGGATCGGTCGACGGCGCGCGGTCGATCTTGTTGGCCTGCGCGGCGACGAACCCGTTGCCGTGCGTGTAGACCATGTACTTGTTGATCCACGTGTTCTGGCTGTCGGTCAGGCCGGACGACTTCACCTCGCGGGCGGAGACGATGTACTCCTGCTCCTTGCCGTCCACTATGTACCGGTCGATGTCCAGCTTGTCCGGGAAGCCGTAGAAGTTGGCGCGGGCCTCCTTCTGGTTGAACGTGGTCGACACGATGCTCGGGTCGAGCAGCCGGACGTTCGGGATCGTGCCGGTGTCGTTGCGGATCTGCTGGTCGGCGCCTGCGGTCGCGTTGTTGTGGTACTCGTCCACTGAGATCTTGTCGTCGGTCAGCCCGAACGCCTGTTTCGTACCGTTGAGGTTCCGTTCGATCGACGTGGCCTCTTTCTCGTTGGCGTTCGGCTTGACCGAGAACTGGTCGAGCACGGCCGGCCAGGCGGCGCCGACGAGGAGCCCGGAAAGGACGAGCAGCACCAACGCGATCGCCGGCAGCTGCAGGTTGCGCAGGAACGCACCGACGAAGAACGCGATCGCACAGAAGATCGCGATGGACATCAGGATGAGCTTGGCCGGCATGACCGCTTTGAGGTCGGTGTACGAGGCACCGGTGAACAGGTCGTTGCGGCCGGACCAGAGCAGCGTGTACCGGTCGAAGAACAGGTCGATCCCGTAGACCAGGATGAACAGTCCGGCGACAGTGGACAGGTGCACCCGGGCCGGGCCGGACAGCTGGCCGCCCCGGCCAGCGAGGCGGATGCCGCCGAACAGGTAGTGCGTCACGACGGCGCCGATGAAGGCGATCACGAGCGCGACGTAGAACCAGCCGATCAGCCATTCGTAGAACGGCAGCTTGAACGCGTAGAACCCGATGTCGAGGTTGAACTGCGGGTCGGTCTGCCCGAACGGGACGGAGTGGATCAGCAGCTGGATCTTCTGCCAGTCGCCCTGGCCGCTCCACCCGGCGATGACGCCGACGATGACGGGCAGGCCGATGCCGAACAGCCGGAGCCGCTGGACGATGGTCGAGCGGTAGCGGGCGAGCGGGTCCTCAGTGCCGGACACCGGCACGAACACGGGCCGTGTCCGGTACGCGATGGTCAGGCTGATCGCGAGCAGCCCGCCGACGAAGACCGCGATGGCGAAGAACAACCCGATCCTGGTGAGGACCTGGGTGGTGAACACCGAGCGGAACCCCACCTCGCCGAACCACAGCCAGTCGACGTACGTGTCGAGCAACCGGGAGCCGACAAGGAGGACGAGGACGATCACCGCCGCGATGATCAGCAGGATGCGGCTGCGGCGAGACAACTTCGGCAAGCCGATCGAGGGCCGAGAGGCCACTGGACACGCTCCTGGTGTAGCGATCTTCATTCGGGCGGACAGCCGCCCGCTCGACAGCCATCCCAGATGTCCAACTCTACGGACGGTGTTCCGGTTCCCGACTCGGGGCGCCCGGATGGGAGCATGGGCGCCGTGTCGAGCACCGAGCGTTCCGTCGATCTCCCGTCGCTGGCCAAGGAGGTCGAGAGCTTCGTCGGCGCGGCCGGCTGGGACCAGCCGCCCCAGCTGTTCGCCCTGGTCCCCACGGCCGATCTGCTGGCGGCCCAGCCCGACCTGGCCGGCCAGCTGGACCCGGGCGCGGCACTGACGCCGATCGCGCAGGACGAGCTTCCTGAGGGTGATCTCAGCAAAGCCCTCGCGGAGATCATGTGGCCGCCCGCGGTGCACGGCTGCGCGCTGGTGCAGGAGATAGTGGTGCTGCCGCCGGCGGCCGAGGCGGAACTGGCCGACGAACACGACGAGACCAGGCTGCGCCAGTTGGCCATTGACCATCCGGAGCGCCAGGAGGCCCGCCTGGTGGCCGCGGTGCTGAGAACCGGCGACCGCGCGTGCGTGATGCGGTTGCGCGACCACGAGGACCTGCTGACCGGCCCGGACCTGGCGTCGAACCTGACGGCGGCCCTCAGCGCCACCTTCGACTGAGCGCCGTCAGCAACCGGGGACCGGCTTGCCCGCCTTGAGGTCCTTGAGTGCCTGCACGGCCCCGGCCAGGGTGTCCACCTTGACCAGCTGCAGGCCGGCCGGCGGGTTGCCCATCGCCTCCGCGCAGTTGTCCTTCGGCACGAGGAACACCTTGGCGCCGTCCTCGGCCGCGGCGACCAGCTTGAACGGGATCCCGCCGATCTGCCCGACGTTGCCCCTGGGGTCGATCTCGCCGGTGCCGGCGATCGGCCGGCCGCCGGCCAGGTCGTCGCCGGTCAGCCGGTCCACGATGGCCAGCGAGAAGATCAGCCCGGCCGAGGGTCCGCCGACGTCCTGCAGGTGGATCGTGGTCTTGAACGGCACGTCCGCGCGGTCGACCGCGCTGATCCCCATGAACCCCTGGTCGCGGTCGGTCGCCTTGCCCAGGGTCAGCGACAGGGTCTGCCGGGCGCCGCCGCGTTCCAGCACGACCTGGATGACCTGGCCGGGCCGGGTGTCCCTGACCGAGTTCACCACGTCGTCCTGCTGGTGGACGTCGTGCCCGTTGACCGTGATCAGCTTGTCGCCCGGCTTGATCACCTGGTCCGCGGGCGCGCCCTGGGTGACCTGGTTGACGATCACCTTGACCGGGTTGCCGAGGTAGCGCAGCGCGGCGACCTCGGCGTCGCTCTGCGAGTCCTGGAACAGCTGGACGTTCTGCTTCTGGACGTCGTCCTCGGTCTGGCCCGGCTTGATGTACTCCTCGCGCGGCGCGAGCGCGTAGCGGCCGCTGACCCACAGGCCGAACGCGCCGAACAGCGTGACGTCACGCTTCAGCGAAACGGTCGTCATCCGCAGCTGCCCGGTGGTCGGGTACGTCTTGGTGCCCTCCACCTGGACGATCTCGGTGCCGTTGACCTCGCTGAGCGTGTCGTACGTCGGTCCGGGGCCGAGCGCCACGAACGGGACGGGCACGAGCGCGCCAAGGATCGCCAGCACGATCACGATCAGAATGCTCAGCAGCACCGTCCACCCGCGGCGGCTCAGCTGCCAGCGCTCGTCCCGAGCTGGGGCCTGTTCGCTGGGAGTACTCACGAGGCCACAGCCTACGACCAGGCCACGCCGCGTACCGTGGAGGTATGAACGACCTCCCCTTCGGCTTCAACTTGCCGGAGCCCAACGACGGCGACAAGAACGATCCCGCCAAGAAGAACACGCCGGGCGGAGGTCAGGAGAATCCGTTCGGCCAGCTCGGGGAGATGCTCAGCCAACTCGGCCAGATGCTCAGCCAGGCCGGGAACTCGACCGGGCCGGTCAACTACGACCTGGCCAAGCAGATCGCGATGCAGCGACTGGCCGAGACCGAGCCGGCCGGCGCCGAGTCGCCTGAGGCGGTCGCCGACGCCGCCCGGCTGGCCGAGCTGTGGCTGGACGCGGTGACGATCCTGCCGGCCGGCGCCACGTCGACCAGGTCGTGGACGGCCAAGGACTGGGTGGAGAAGACCCTGCCGACCTGGCAGCGGCTGTGCGACCCGGTGGCCCGCCGGATGTCCGGCGCGTGGGTGGACGCACTGCCGAGCGAGGCCAAGGAGGCGGCTGGCCCGCTGCTGTCCATGGTCGGCCAGATGGGCGGCATGGCGTTCGGGTCTCAGTTGGGTAACGCTCTCGCACAGCTCGGCGCCGAAGTTCTCACATCGACCGATATCGGGCTGCCGCTCGGCCCGGAGGCGGTCGGCGCCCTGCTGCCGGTGAACATCTCGAAGTTCAGCGAGGGCCTGGAGCGGCCCGCCAGCGAGGTCCTCGTCTTCCTCGCCGCGCGCGAGGCCGCGCACCAACGCCTGTTCGCTCACGTTCCGTGGCTACGGCAGCGCCTGCTGGCGACGGTCGAGGAGTTCGCCCGCGGCATCACGGTCGACACGTCCGCACTCGAACAACTGACCGCCCAGGTCGACCCGGCCAACCCACAGTCGATCGAGCAGGTCATGCAGTCCGGCATGTTCGAGCCGCAGACCACACCGGAGCAGGAGGTCGCGCTGGCCCGGTTGGAGACCTTGCTCGCGCTGGTCGAAGGCTGGGTGGACGTGGTGGTCGCGGACGCGGTGGCCGACCGGCTGCCGGGTGCGGACGCCCTGCGTGAGACGCTCCGCCGCCGGCGCGCCTCAGGTGGCCCGGCCGAGCAGACGTTCGCCACCCTGGTCGGGCTGGAACTGCGGCCACGCCGGCTGCGAGCGGCCTCCGCCCTGTGGCGTCTGGTCGGCGACAAGCACGGAACCGACGTCCGGGACGGCATCTGGGCGCACCCCGACCTGGTGCCCACCGCCGAGGACCTGGACGACCCGATGGAGTTCGCCGACCGGCTGGCCGCCGGCGCGACCGAGGACCCGATCGCCGAGCTCAAGCGCACCGAAGAAGCCGAGCGCGACGAGGACGAGTGACGCCGCCGGCGGGGTGACCCCTCGGCCTGCTGCCCGACAGCCACCTCGCCGCCGGGCGTCACCCCGCCACGGGGTACCCCGTCCCCGCCAGGCGCCCTCGCCACGGGGCGCCCCATCGCCACCCGGCACCCATCGCCGCCCGGCACCCATCGCCGCCCGGCACCCATCACCACCCGGCACCCATCACCACTGGGTGCCACCTCGCCACCTGATACTCGTTACCGCTGGGCACCTTGTCGCTGCCGGGGCGCCACCTCACCGCCACCCGATCACCGCCTCGCCACCGAGCACCCATCTCTCTACCTGACACCCTGTCACCGCCCGTCACCCCGTGCGCCGAGCCGACCCGACCAGATTCCCCACCCTCGCCGACTCAGCGCCCCCGTGCGCTGCCGGCGCACCACACGAACCAGGGCGGGCCATCCGGCAAGATGGCCCGCCCCGAGCACCAGTGCCCCCGTTCCCCTTCTCAGTCGTCCATCGGCCCTGAGCCCGCCGCCGACGCCAGACCTTCGAGGTACCCGATGGCCCGCTCGGTGCGCGGATAGCGTTGTACCAGCTCCCAGAACTCCTGGTCATGACCTGGTACCAGCAGGTGCGCCAACTCGTGCACCAGCACGTAGTCCAACACCCACGGCGGCACTGCCCGCAAGCGCTCGCTGATCCGGATCGTCCGGTCGACGGGCGTGCAGGATGCCCAACGCGTGCGCATGGGTGGCACCCAACGCACGCTCAACGGGACGGCCACGCCGTCCAGATGTCGCTCCGACAGCTCCGCACACCTGGCGAGCAGCGCGCTGTCCGACGTCCTGGCCGGAGACCGGCGCTTGGACTCGCTGCGCAGCAGGCGGCGTTGCATCTCGGCAACCCAATGCGCTTCTTCTTTCTTGGTCATCCGAGCAGGGAGCAGGACGACAAGGGTGTCCCCCTCCCGGTACGCGGTGACTGTCCGAGTACGCCGCTTGCTGCGACGTACTTCGACGAGTGGTTCGGCCACCCGACAACCGTACGACCAACCACCGACAATCCGGGACTCGCCAGGAGGGTGACCTTCACCCACAGGCCCCTGTGGACAACCGTTTGGCATGTCACGCATCCCTTGCGAGCCTTAAGGTATGTCACATAGTGAGAGCATGCTGCCCCGCCGACTGAGGTTGCTCGCGGGGCTGCCCGTGCTGCGCCGCGGCGACCACGAGATCCAGCTCGGTCTTGATCCGCGACACGCCGTGGTGATCGAAGGAGTAACCAAGACGATCGCGGAGAGTGTTCGCCAGCTGGACGGGCACGCGCACACCCGGCAGCTGCTCGAGCGAACCCCGGAGGCCGACCGGCCGGCGTTGATCTCGCTGCTGCGCGAGCTGTTCGAGATCGGGATGGTCGAGGACGCGACGGAATCCGGCGCACCCTGCCGACTGACAGCCGACGCCATGACGTGGGCACTGCGCACCGGCGGCATTCCGGGCCAGTTGGCCGGTTCGCGCCGTGCCGCGTCCGTGCTGGTGCACGGATCCGGCCGGATCGGAGTCGCGGTCGGCAGCCTGTTGGTGGCCGCCGGCATCGGCGCGGTCGAGGTGAGCGCCGAAGGACACGTCGCCCCGGAGGACATCGGCTGCGGCTATCTCGACGCCGACCTCGGCACACCGAGGCGGGTCGCGGCCCGCCGGGCGTTGCAACGGCACGGCGATGTACGCCGGGTGATCAAGCCGAACCTGGTCGTGCTGACCGACTCCGCGGTGCCAGCGCCCGAGGTGGTCGCCCAGCTGCTGGCCGGTTCGGTCCCCCATCTGGCCGCACGGGTCCGTGAAGGCCTGGGCATCGTCGGGCCGTTCGTCGTTCCCGGCCGCAGCAGCTGCCTCGGCTGCGCCGACCTGCACCGGGCGGATATCGACCCCAAGTGGCCGACGGTCGCGGCCCAGCTCGTCGGCCGGATCCAGCCGGCCGACCTGACCAGCGCGCACGTGACCGCCGCGCTGGCCGCCGAGCAGGTCCTGCAGGCCCTGGCCTGGTTGCCGAACGGTGATCGACTGCCGCCGACGTGGAACACCACGATCGAACTGGACCCGTTCCACGGCCGGATCCACCACCGCGACTGGCCACCCCATCCAGCGTGCACGTGTGGCGCGCGACAGCCGTAGAACCAGGAAAAGGCTGCGAAACGGGCACTGGACACGGGAGAATCAGGAAGTGACCGAGATGCCGCGCAAGACCGTCGCCAGGACGGCACGGCTGGCCAGCCTCCCGCTCGGGGTGGCCGGGCGTGTGGTCGGTGGCTGGGGGAAACGACTTGTCGGCCAGGACGCGGCCGAGGTGAACGCGCAGATGTCCGCCAAGACGGCGGAACAGCTGTTCGCGGTGCTCGGCCAGCTCAAGGGCGGCGCGATGAAGTTCGGCCAGGCACTGTCCGTCTTCGAGGCGGCGGTGCCGGACGAGATGGCGGCCCCCTACCGGGAGGCGCTGACGAAGCTGCAGACCGCGGCGCCGCCGATGAGCACACGGGCCGCCCACCGGATGCTCGCCGAACAGCTGGGCCGGTCATGGCGGTCCAGGTTCCGGGAGTTCTCCGACGAGCCCGCCGCGTCCGCGTCGATCGGTCAGGTGCATCGGGCCATTTGGCACGACGGCCGCGAGGTGGCGGTCAAGGTGCAGTACCCGGGCGCGGACGAGGCGTTGCTGTCCGACCTGCGGCAGCTGTCCCGGTTCAGCCGGCTGTTCCAGATGCTCGTGCCGGGCACGGAGATCAAGCCGCTGCTGGCCGAGCTGACCGCGCGGATGTCGGAGGAGTTGGACTACCGCCACGAGGCCGACAACCAGCGGACGGTCGCGGCGGCGTTCGACGGCGACGAGCACTTCCTGGTGCCCAAGATCATCGCGAGCGCGCCGAAGGTCCTGGTCAGCGAGTGGGTCGACGGCATGCCGCTGGCCTCGATCATCCGGGACGGCGAGAAGGAGCTGCGCGACCGCGTCGGGTACCTGCTGGCCGAGTTCCACTACTCGGCCCCTGCCCGCGCGGGCATGCTGCACGCGGACCCGCACCCGGGGAACTTCATGCTGGTGGCCGACGGCCGGATGTGCGTCATCGACTTCGGCGGGGTGGCCAAGCTGCCGGACGGGTTACCCGCGCCGTTGGGCCGACTGATGCGGTTCGCCATGGAAGGCGATTCCGAGAAGCTGTTCGAGACCCTCCGCGCGGAGGGTTTCGTCCCGCCGGGCGCCAAAGTACCCGCCGAACACGTGCGGGCCTACCTGGCGCCGTTCGTGGAACCGTTGCTGTCCGAGAAGTTCCACTTCACCAGGCGGTGGATGCAGAAGCAGGCGGAGCGCGTCGGCGACCTGGGCGGGCAGGACTTCCGGACCGGCCGGTCGCTGAACCTGCCACCGCAGTACCTGTTGATCCAGCGGGTGCTGGCCGGCTCGACGGGCATTCTCTGTCAACTGGACGCGGAACTCCCGGCCAAGGAGATCGTGGAACGCTGGCAACCGGGTTTCGCCGCCTGAATACCACTCGCACAGCCGAGTTATCCACAGGCTGACAAGCCCTCTGGCCCCACCGTGCCCATCCTTGGCACAGTCGAAGCATGATCGAACCGATAACCCGGGACCTCCTCCCCCCGCCCCTCCTGCTCCAGGACGATGTGGCCCGCCGCCGCGACCTGCTCGCGGCCGGCGTCTCGCAGCACGCCCTGGCCACCCGATGTCGTCCCTCAGGCCCGTGGCAACTGCTCCTACCAGGCGTTTTGCTGCTCGCGAACAGCCCACCCACCCGTCGGCAGCGGCTGCGCGCGGCAGTCCTCTACGCCGGCGCGGAGGCAGTGATCACCGGTGTCGAAGCGCTGCACGAGCACGGCCTTGCCGTGTCCGGCAACGAAGAAGTGCACGTGCTCGTGCCGATCAGACGACGACTGTCCACACGCGACTTCGTGCGGATCGAACGGACCAGCCGGCCGCCCAGGCCGGAGATCATCGACGGCCTGCCCTTCGCTCCATCCAGCCGCGCGGCCGTCGACGCGGCCCGCACGAGCGGCGACGCGGAGAAGCAACGGGCCTTCCTGCTCGCCCCCATCGAAGCCGGCCTGCGATCGGCGGAGCAGATCCGAACGGAGATCAACGCGGGCTCGCAACGCGGAACGGCGGCACTCCGCCCACTACTGGAGGAGCCGCTGGCCCCATTGCTGACCAACACCGTGCACGAAGGCTGGGCTCGGCGAATCACCAGGCAAACCCCGATCCCACCGCCCACCTGGCACGTCCGTGTCTACGACCGGGCGGACCAACTACTCGGCACAGCCGACGCCTGGTGGGACGACGTGGGCCTGGCCTGGGACTTCGGCCACCAGCGGGACGCCAGAACCGCCATCCGCCAGTCCACCTTCGCGAAGGAGGGAATCGTCACGCTCAGAACACCGCTCCCCCACCTGCGCGGCAACCCAGTCGCGGTCTCCGAGGACCTGGCGAGCGCGTTCCTCCGCGCCACCCAACGTCCCCGCCCACCGGTCCGAGCGGTCCTGACGTCCGGAACGGTCCGATGACGTCACCAATACGCTTCCGGCAGCTTCCCCTCGATGTCCCGAACATGAGCGCGCGCACATGCCGGGCAGAGCCACGTCGTCCGATCACCCTGGCGCTCGGAAACCCACGCCAATGCCTCCACCGGCGCGGCCAAACCCCGGTCCCGCCCACACCGGGAGCACAAGACTTCACTCACCCCGGAGAACATAGAGCACCCTCACAACCAACGAGCCCACACACATTCACCCCACACCCCAGCGCCAAAGGCGAACACGCGCTCAGCCAGGAGTTCCTCCACCCCGCACGGGTGAACGAGCTGCCCGGCACCGCGTTCATCTGCGTCGAGCCACGCCCACAGCAGCCCCAACGCCCCCACTCGCCCTTGAAACCCGCGTCCTCCTCGGTGACTCCCCGGCCGAAACCGCCACGTGGTGATTCATCGAGTTCCGCGACGCAACCGAGGATCTCCCACCTGGACCCCACGCCCACCCCGGCAACTCCCCGACCGACACCGCCGCACAGCGACTTGACGAGTCCCATGGCACCACCAGGGACCTCCCACCTGGACCGCGCGTCTTCTTCGGCGACTCCCCGACTGGCACCACCGCGTGGCAACTCATCGAATGCCACGACACCACCGGAGATCTACCAGAGAGCCTGGCTCCCATCCCGCCGCCGCACCAGCGAGACCCGCCTGTTCTCCTCGTCGTCCGCCGCTGCGCCGAACCCACGCAGACCTGACCAAGCGCTCGGCAACGAGCATGGACGACAACCACGACCCGCTGGAGGTGGACACCTACCGCCACGACCCGCTGGAGATAGACACCCACCACCACCCTCCGCCTCGGCATCACCCATTCACCCGAACCCCGAACCCTCGCCCCTCCGCGTCGGAATCACCCACTCACCTGGCCCCTTCCTCCTGGACTCAGTCGCCGACAGCTTGCTGGAACACTCCCGCGTGGGTCGGCCTCTGGGCCGAGCACCTCACTATGGACTTCCCCTTCGCTCCCTCGGCTGGCCTGAGCACCTCGGTGGCCGGCCGGGCGGGCGGCCATCACCGCCTGCAACCTCGTCCTCGCCCCTCCGCCTCGGCGCTACACACTCAATCGCACCTCGCGTCTTCACCCCGTCTCAGCACCGCCCGCCTTACCCGAACCCCGCGCCTTCACCCCCGTCTCAGCACCACCCACCCGTACCCCGCGTCTCTACCTCCGTCTCGGCACCGCCCGCTTTACCCGAACCCCGCGCCTTCACCCCGGTCTCGGCACCAGCCACCTACCCGTACCCCGCGTCTTCAACCCGTCTCGGCATCACCCACTCATCCGAACCCCCGCGCCCTTCCTCGCCCTCCGCCATGGCGTCGCCACTCACCCAAACCCCACACCCTCACCCCTCCGCCGCAGCGCCACCCATTTACCCGGACCCTGCACCCCACCCCTCTGCCACGGCGTCACTCACTCACTTACCCGAACCCCGCATCTTGGAGTCCGTCGCCGCCGACGGCTAGGACCTCCTCATCCCTACCGGCCGCACCCACGGCGCCTCCCGCAGCAGCGAGCACCAGCGACCGACCTTCATGCCGTTCCTCATGTCCGCCGATCGTCGAACCGTCTCGGCGGTCAGGGGCGGCGACCGAGGTTGACCGTGTCCGCGGCCAGGTAGAAGACGTCGTCGCGGGAGCCGATGTATGCGGTGTCCGCTGGGTCCAGGAGGCGGTTGACCGCTTGTTGGTCGTCGGTGGCCAGGTGGTCCATGGCCACGCTGGTGATGTGGGTGAACCAGTCGACGATGGCTGCCCGCACGTCGTCGGTGACCGGCGGCGGGTAGTCGACCACGGACGTGAAGGAGGTGATGTCTGAGAGGCCCGCGTTGGACAGCGCTTTGGTCCAGCCCACTGTGAGGCGCGTGGAACCCGGGATGTCCGCGCGCATCTGAGCGAACCACTGCTTTCGGGCGGCCTGAATTCGATCGATCAGGCCGGGGGCTCCGACGCCCAGGTCCCAGGGGACGCACTGGGTGCCCAGGCCACCCTCGGTCAGGGCGAGCCAGCCGCCGGGAGCAACCACGCGCGTCAGGTTGGTGATGCCTTCCTGCTGGTCACGCAGATGGTGCACAACGAAGGAGGCCCACACCAAATCAGCTGCGGGAACCAGTTCGGCGAGGGTGGTGCCGGCGGCATCGGCAAGGACGGTGGTGACGTTGATCTTGCCGTCCGAGGTGGCGCGGACAAGCTCACCCGCGGCAGTGAGGAGTTCGGGGACGGCGTCGACGAGGACGACGTGCCCGCCGCTTTGGGCGCCCAGGGCCAACGCGAACTGGGCGGCCATGCCACCCGCGCCTGATCCGACGTCGATCACGGTCGCGCCGGGTCTGAGCATGCCGACGAGACGGTCGGCGATGTCACGCTGCCATGCGGTGTGGATGGCGGCACCGCGCCGCATGTAGGCGATCTTCGACACCCAGTCGTAGTCATCATGCGTATGCGTGCCCATGGCGACAAACCTAATGGTCGCGGCCGGAAGTCGCCGAAGGTCGCGACTGCCCGGCACGGCCGAAGGCCCGGGTGGAACTCGGTACGAGGGCGTCGGTCGGCACACCAGAGATGATCAGGCTGGATCTGCCGAGTATGCCCAACGAACGTCCGGTCGGGACCACTGTTCATAACCGGACGGGGTGCCCGTCCACTACTCGACGAGCACCCCGTCCGAATTGGGTTCGCTTTACAGCGAGGATGCCCGGGCGGCGCGCTTCGCGGCCCACTTGGACACCCGGTTCCACCGCTTCGCGGCGGTCAGACGGCGGACCAGACGCAGCTTGCTCGCTGCCTGCTCCGCCTCGAGCATTCGCGCTCGTGCCAGATCTTCATAAAGCAACATGGTGCTGACTCCCAATGAGTTCCGTGTGTGTATGGCGCGCGCGGTCATGCCGCCGCCCCCTGTGCGGTCGCCGGGACGGTCTGGTCCTTGCGCGGACGGCCACGGGGCCGCTTGCGCGCGATGACCACACCGCGCTCGAAGATCTCGCCACCCCAGACGCCCCACGGCTCGTGCCGTGCGACGGCGCCGGCGAGGCACTCCGCGCGGACCGGGCAGGTCCCGCACAGTTGCTTCGCCCGCTCCAGGTCCGCCGGTGCCTCGGCGAACCACAGGTCCGGGTTGGTGGCCGACCGGCACGGCAGGTCGAGCCCTGCCAGCGGGGCCGCGTCGAGCAGACCAGTCATGCCTGCCTCCGCAAGGTCGATGGGACTGAAGGTCGATCTGTCCTCGGGCGTCCGAGGGACAGTGATCGGAGACATCTCTTTCGAGCTCCTGTCAGGTTGTGGTGCTGTTCTTTTCGTTGTGGGGCAACAAAACATAAGGGCCGCGGATCCGTTTCCGGTCCGCGGCCCTTGTGAGCCTTGAGGTTCCTGACCTTAGGTCAGGCCCTGCGCTCCTGCGCGGACAGAAATGTACGGGAAATCGACGTTGACGGGCCGGCCCGTGTGCACACTGGTCCCCTGGATCCACATCTGCTTGGGCGCGACAATGGCGCCACCTCGCAAACGACGAACCAGAGTCGGCTCTTCAACGACACGCCCGAAGGCGCCCATGGTGAAGCCGCTCGCGGACAACGGGAGGCTTGGAGCGTCACAGCGGATTGTGTAGAGCTTCATGTCCGTGACACCCCCCATCTCGACCGTCGTCTCCGCGGAGACTAGAACCGTTCTGATCTTCCCAGCGGACCTTCTCGGCCCGGCTATTGCAGGCTATTGGTGGTGCAGGGGGCACCGCAACCAGTTTTCCGGAGAATATGGTGACCCCGGTCACACAACCGCCCGATCGGGCGACGCAAGCCGTCAACCAGGGCAAAGGCCGTCGCCGACCGGTCACAGCGAGTACCACGGAACCCTCGCGTTCAAGTGTCCGTCCAAGTGCGCACCACTGGGCATGGGGAGGGTGAGGCATCCGATGCCGGAAGGATTCAGCGTGGACCTGGCCGCCTTGCAGCAGGCGGCCGAGGGAGTCACCGACACGCTCAACACGCTCGCCACCAAGAAGGTCAGCGACATCGACGCGGACAAGTCCGCCTTCGGCCACGACAAACTGGGCGGGACCGTGTCGGACTTCTGTGAACGGTGGCAGATCGGGGTCGAGCATCTCGCCAAGGACGGCCAGGAGGTGGCCGACCGGCTGAACATGAGCGTGAACGCGTACACCCACGTGGAACGTACGGCGCACGCGAACATGCAGGGCATCCTGCAGCAGTCGACCGGTCCGGACCCGGCGGCGCAGTGATGGCGGAACTCGGCGAGACACAGAACCCGAAGGAACTTGTGCCCGGTGACGTCGGCTCGGTCACCAGCACGATGTACGCGATGCGGTCCTACGGAGACGCCCTGCACGAGGCGGGTGCCGGCCTGTCCAGGATCGACACCCAGGACGGCTGGCAGGGTCAGGCCGGCGACCAGTTCCGCGGCCGCTTCCACGGCGAACCGAAGAAGTGGCTCGACGCCGGTGACTGTTTCCACGGTGCCGCGAACGCGTTGGACTCGTACGCCTCCACGTTGCAGTGGGCGCAAGGGCAGGCCGGCGACGCGATCACACTGTGGAATGACGGCCAGACGGAAACAGCGAACGCGAAGGCGGCGCACGACCACGCGGTCGCGCAGGCCAAGCAGGACGCGGCCGACAAGACCGCGAACGGCACACCGACAACCGCGCCCGACATCCCGTTCAACGATCCGGGCGAGGCGAAGCGGGAAGCCGCCCGGCAGAAGCTGAACAGTGCTCGCAGTCAGCTCAAGTCCACAGGTGACACGGCGGAGAAGAGCCGACCGAGCCCGCAGGCAAGTCCGGCACGAAGACGGACCGGATGAAGGAGCACCTCACCGAGCGGGACCTGGACGCGGCCAAACGCGAACTGAACGGTGAGGTCGTCGCCCGGAAGCCGGACGGCACCCCCTGGGACCACGTCGACGAGGTGCGCAACGCCCAACGAGGCCTGGTCAACCGCATCAACCAGCTCAAGCGCCAACTCGGCGACTCACGACTGTCCGACGCCGACCGCGCCACCGCGCAAGAGGAGCTGTCCGAAGCGAGCCGCCTGCTCGACCACTCCGAGCAGTACGTTCCCCGGAACTGACCGGCCCGGATCCTACGATTGCCGTCACCGACCACGGAGGTGCCACCCACGATGCCGGACAGCCAGGTCCAGAACGACGACCTCTCGGTCGAACAAATCGAAGACAACGTCTGGGGCAGTCCCCCACCCGGCGCGACAAAGCTGATGGAAACGGTCCACCAACTCCGCCGCAAGCCGGTGCGCACCCTCGAACCCGAAGACCTGAGGGTGATGATCTCCCAGCAGGTCGGCCTGGAAATCCTGGTCCCGCGCGCGCTGGCCGAGCTCGACGAAGACCCCCTCCTGGAAGGCGACTACCACCCAGGCGACGTCCTCGTGGCAGTCCTCAAGGTGCCACCGACCTACTGGTCGACGAACCCCAGCCAGCGGGCGACGCTCAACCGGATCATCGACACAGTCACAGACCCGGACGCCGACCTCCGCGCCGACATCGACGCCTTCCGCCAAGCCAACCCGGCCTGAACTGGCCCCACAGTGGGACGCCCCGGTCAGCGCCGGACACAGAGCACCCGCCCAGCCACCGGTGGCATCGAGGAGGCGGGACAGATGGCCCTTGTCGCGATGACCAGCAGGCTGGCCTGATCGACCAGCACTGGCATGTCGCGATCGATGATCGTCAGTGACTTCCTGGTGTTCGTCGCGCCCCAGACTCGCCAGGGCCCAGGTGCTGGGTAGTCCGCCCGGATCACGCGCTTGAGCAGCGGACTTGCGTCGCGCAGTCGCATCTTTGGAGCCGGGGCTGCGAGGACAGGCACGAGAAAAGCACCAAGCAGCTGGCGAGGGGAATCGAGGCTGGCCGACGACGCCCACCTCGACGAGCGGCGAGATGACCCGGCGCCCGCAGCGACCTCAACGCCACCGGACCCCGAAGCCGACGGCGAGGGAAGAACCCGAAGCTGGTTGGCGACACCCACCTCGGTGAGCGGGGTGCCCCGGCAGGCAACCTCGGCGCCACCAGACTCCCGAGGCAGACGGCCAGGGACGAGCCGAAGCAGGCCGGCGGCGACCACCTCGGTGAACGGGATAACCCGGCGGGCAACCCTCGGCCCCACCAGACCTCCGAAACAGACGGCCAGGAAAGAACCGAAGCAGGCCGACGACGCCGGCCCGACCAGCAGGATGACCACGCAGCCGCAAGCGTCCCCAAGGCCACCGGACCTCCGGAGCAGACGAAAGTCGCAGCTGGTCGGCGGCGCCTGCCTTCGATGAGCTGGGGTGGCCCTGCGGCGGGCAACCTCGGTGCCACTGGACTTCCGACGTGAATGCCGAGGGAGGAACTCGAAGCCGTCGGGCTTTCCGAATGGATGCCGAGCAGGGCGCGGCCTCTTCTTCGGCATGCGGAGTTGCTTGGGCGTGGCTTTCATGTCTTGACCAGCTGTGATGCGGGCTGGCGTCGTGATCGGACTGGTCTGGCCGGTGGTGGCGGGTCCGGGGTTCCGGCTGAGGTTGATCGGTACTGCTGTGGGGGCGGCGGGCCTCGTACGGTTGCTTGGGTCTTTCGGTCCGTGTGGCGGGTGGGAGTCGGGCTGGCGGGAGGTGAGGGGTTGGAGGCGAGGTGATGGGTGGGTGGGTGGATGGGTTAGTTGTTCTTGGTGGCTTCTTCCTGGACCAGGGCTAGTACGTCGGTGCCGAACCGGTCCAGTTTGGATGCGCCGATGCCGGAGATGGCCACCAGGCCACCTGGGTTGGTGGGGCGTTGTTCGGCGATGGCCATCAGGGTGGCGTCGGTGAACACCACGTAGGGCGGCACTTTCAGTTCGCGGGCTCTGGTGGTGCGCCATTCGCGGAGGCGGTCCAGGAGGGCTTGGTCCACGTCCGACGGGCAGTCCGAACAGCGGCCGAGTTTGATCGACACGGTGCCGACCAGTTGGGCGGCGCAGACCCGGCATCGCAGCCTGGCGGTGGCGGTTTTCGTTCCGGCCTCGGCTCGGACCACCCTTGCGGTGGGGTGGTCGTCCGGGATCAGGCTGTAGAGGAACCGGCTGCGTCGACGGTGTCGACGGCCGCCTGGTGCCCGGGACAGCGCCCACGACATCCAGAGGTGCTCGCGGGCCCGCGTGACACCGACGTAGAGAAGGCGGCGTTCCTCCTCCACGGCGGCTTCGTCGCCGTCGGCGAACTGGATCGGGAGGGTGCCGTCCACCAGGCCGATCAGGAAGACCGCGTCCCATTCCAGGCCCTTGGCGGAGTGCAGCGAGGCCAGTGTGACGCCTTCGACCGTCGGGGGATGCTGGGCTTGCGCGCGCACTTCCAGCTCGGTGACGAGCTTGGCCAGGTCGGCGTCCGGGACCGACGCCACCAGTTCCTCGGCCAGTTCGACCAGTGCGAGCAGTGACTCCCAGCGCTCCCTGGCCGAGCCGCCGGTGGGTGGTTCGGCGGTGAGACCGACCCGTTCCAGGGTCTTGCGGACGATCTCGGGCAGGTCGCCGGAGACCGCGTCACCGCTGGCGGCGCGCAGGACGACCATGGCCTGACGCACCTCCTGGCGTTCGAAGAACCGCTCGCCGCCGCGGACCAGGTACGGGATTCCCACCTCGGTCAGCGCCTGCTCGTATGTCTCCGACTGGGCGTTAACCCGGTAGAGCACCGCGACCTCGCTCAACGGTGTCCCGGCGTCCACCAGGTCCTGGATCCGGCGGACGACGGCCGCGGCCTCGGTGGGCTCGTCGTCGAACTCGGCGAACCGGGGCGGCGGGCCGACCGGACGCTGGCCGACGAGTTTCAAGCGGGACCCGGCCGGCCGGTCCCGGGCCGCGGAGATCACCTGGTTGGCCAGGTCGACCACCTGGGGGGTGGAGCGGTAGTCCCGCTCCAGCCGGACCACGGCCGCCTCCGGGAACCGTCTGGTGAACTCCAGCAGCGGGCGGGGCGACGCGCCCGCGAAGGAGTAGATCGTCTGGTTCGCGTCCCCGACCACGGTCAGGTCGTCCCGGGCGCCGAGCCAGCCGTTCAGCACGCGCTGCTGCAGCGGTGTGACGTCCTGGTACTCGTCGACCACGAAACAGCGGTACCGCTCGCGGAACTCCTCAGCGACCTGGGCATGGTCGTCCAGCACCGCGGCGGTGTGCAGCAGGAGGTCCTCGAAGTCGAGCAGCTTCGCCTTGTTCTTGAGCGCCTCGTACGCCTGGTACACCTGGACCACCTGGGCGGCCGGGACAGGCGGTTCCCGGCGGCGACGCTGGACGGCGTCGGGGTAGCTGTCCGGGGCGACGAGCGAGGCCTTCGCCCACTCGATCTCGCTGGCGAGATCGCGCAGGATCTCCACCTCGGTCGGCGCGCCGACGCGGTGGGCCGCCTGGCCGACCAGCCGGAGCTTGCCTTCGACCAGATCCCATGGCGGGCCGCCGACCACGCGTGGCCAGAAGTAGCGCAGCTGGCGCAGTGCCGCGCTGTGGAACGTCCTGGCCTGTGCGCCGGGGATGCCCAACGCACGCAGCCGGGTGCGCATCTCGCCGGCCGCACGGTTGGTGAACGTCACCGCGAGGACCTGCCCCGCGGACACATGCCCGGTGTGCACGAGGTAGGCGATCCGGTGGGTGATCGTCCTGGTCTTCCCCGTGCCGGCACCGGCGAGCACGCAGACCGGGCCGCGCGGTGCCTGGACGGCCGCGCGCTGTTCCGGGTCGAGGCCGTCGAGGAGGCCCTTTTCCGCTTCTGTGCTCATGTTCTGCATCCTGACAGAGAGGTCGTGGTCGCCGTCAACGACATCGCGGGGTGTGTCCGCACGAACGGACCGTTCGCACGGATTGGGTCGGCCGTATCCTGGTGGTCATGGCGGGTAAGCAGGACAAGGAAGCGACGGCCGCGGCCAAGGCCGAGAAGAAGGCCGCGTCGAAGGCGAAGCGCAGCCAGATCTGGCAGGCGTTCAAGATGCAGCGCAAGGACGATCCGTGGCTGATCCCATGGATGGCCGGCGTCCTTGTGGTGGTGGCCGGGGCCGTGTTCCTGCTGGGCCTGATCTTCGACATCCAGTGGATGGCGCTGCCGGTCGGGATCATGTTCGGCGTGCTCGGCGCGGTGATCGTGTTCGGCCGCCGGGTACAGAAGAACGTCTACGCCAAGGCCGACGGCCAACCGGGAGCCGCCGCGTGGGCGCTGGAGAACATCCGGCGGGGCGGCTGGCGCGTCACGCCGACGGTCGCCGCCACGACCCAGCTCGACGCCGTGCACCGGGTCCTCGGCCGCCCCGGCGTGATCCTGGTCGCCGAAGGCGCGCCGCACCGGGTGAAGGCCCTGCTCGCGCAGGAGAAGAAGCGCATCGCGCGGGTCGTCGGCGACACCCCGATCTACGACATCACCATCGGCAACGAGGAGAACCAGGTCCAGCTGTCCAAGTTGCAGGCGAAGATGATGAAGCTGCCCCGCAACCTGGGCCCCAAGCAGGTCGACGCACTGGAGAAGCGGCTGTCGGCGCTGGCCAGCAGGGGTGCGGCGATGCCGAAGGGCCCGTTGCCGCAGGGTGCCAAGATGCGCAACATCCAGCGCACCATGCGTCGTCGCTGACGAGGGCTAACGGGACAGCGGCAGGATCGCGCGGACAAGCGACCCGGTCGACGTCGTGCGGCAGGAGAACTCACCGGAGATCTCCTGGGCCCGTTGCGCCATGAAACGCAGGCCCATACCGCGGCTGCCGGCGTCCGACGGGAAGCCGACGCCGTCGTCACGGACCTCGACGACCACACCGCGGTCGTCGATGACCAGGCTGACCCACGCCGACGTCGCCTGCGCGTGCTTGACCACGTTCGTCAACGCCTCGGCGACGATCCGGTACGCCGCGACCTCGACCGACTTGGACAGCGCGGAAACGTCCACCGGCAGGTCGGTTTCGACCTTCAGGGTCGGCCCGGACAGGAACACCGAGAGTTCGCGCAGCGCCCCGACCAGGCCGAGGGTGTCCAGCTCGGGCGGTCGGAGCCGGTAGGCGACCCGACGGACGATCCCCAGCGCGTCCTGGATCGCGACCACCGCCCTGTCCATCAGGTCGAGCGCCGGCGCGTCGTCAGGCAGCTTGGCCCGGACCGCGTCGAGCTGCAGCCGAATCCCCGCCAAGGTCGGCCCGACATCGTCGTGCAGGTCCCGTGACAGTCGTAATCGCTCTTCCTCGCGTGCTGTGACCAACTGTTCCCGGCTGCGCAGGAGTTCTTCGTCCAACCGAAGAGCCGCGACCACAGGCGCCACCTGGTCGGCCAACGAGGCCAACGCCTGTACGGTCATCTCGTCGAGATGCTCACGTCCCTCCGGTGGCGCAACCACTAGCCGCCCCACAACCGTGCCGCGGTGCCACAGTTCGAACGTGACGGGTTCGCCTTGCGCCTCGCATCGTCGAACCTCGGCCAAAGTCCTTACGCCGTCGGCGGTTTCCAGCTCCAGTCGGGCGAATCGGAGCCGCAGCGCGCTGACGATCTCCTCGCACACCGCCGCCGGCACCTCCGGTATCGAGAGCCGGTCACGCATTCGTTGGCCCAGGCCGGTCACAGCCTCCACGATGTCGACCCGACGCCCCCACGCGACCTGCCTCACCCACCGGGTCAGTAGCAACGCCACCGGGAAGATCGCGGCACCCGCGAGCCCGGCCTCGAACACCGTGCTCACCGGCCGGACGACCCCGATCACGGCGTACAGGCCGAGGTAGCAGGCGAGCAGGCTGGCCACGACGGCGACCGAGACCACGGCCCGGCGAACGGCCAGGTCCAGGTCGTACAGCCGGTCCCGGGTGACCGCGACGGCGACCGCCATCGGCACCAAGGCGGCCGCGGCGACCTCCAGAATGTGCTGCGCCAACGACGGCATCGGCACGACCCGGCGCACGCCCGCCTGCACCGCGCCGAACAGCAATGCCCAGAACAGCAAGGACAGCCGTCTGGCCTGTACCCCGGTGGCCAGTCGCCACCGAACGGCCAACGTGACCAGAGCCACGCCGGACGCGATCAGCAAGATCCATTCGCCGGCGTTCTGACAGAACTGGGCGAAATCCTGCCAACCGGGCACCGCCGCCGGATTCATCACCGTGTACTTCCCGCCGAAATAACCCACCGAAAGGGTGAGTCCGGCGACGTAGAGCACAATTCCGAGCGCGGTGAACCCGACCGCCCACCACAGGTGCCGGCTGGGCAGCCGGCCGTCCGGGTAGATCAGCGGCAGCAGGGTCGCGATCGCCCAGATGGGCGGCGCCCATCCGCCGGTCTGGATGGGCATGAGGACCTGGACGACCGGATTGTCGGCCGAGTCGAACGCCCCGACCAGGGCCGTCATCACGGCGACCACGCCGTCCCACGCGGCGATCGACAGCAGTGCCCAACCGACGAGATTCCTCGGTTTGCGCCAGGTGACAAGCATGCCCATCGCGGCGTAGAAGATCGCCACTTCCACGTCCAGCGGCATCGGCTCGTACGCGGAGTAGCCCCACGAGTCGGCGGCCTCGGTGATCACCGCGGCCGTGATGCCGCTGACCAGGCCGAGAGCGCCAAGGCCGGCAGCGGTCGCGACCGCGATCCGGCTCAACGGGTGCGGACGACGACCGTGCCGAAAAGCTTGTCGTGCAGACCCCGGCGGTCGGCGTCCCAGATCGCCGCCGGGATGATGAGCGCGACCAGCAGGGTTCGCGGCACCGCACGCAGCGGGCCGACCATGGGATTGTCGCCGAGCCGCGCCACCCGGATGCCGCAGGCCGCCATGCCGGGGGTGAACCCGAAGAAGGCGACCGCGACAACGGTGATCGCGAACCAAGCCGCTAGGCTCCAGTTCTGGGGCAGTTCAGGGGCCGTGAACAGGCCCGCGACCAGCCCGGAGAGCACCGCGTCCACCAACAGGGCGAGCGCGCGCACCCCCGTCCCAGACACCGAGCCGGGCCCGCTCTCCGGGAGCCCCAGGCGTTCGCCCGGGTAACGCTGCGCTGGTTGGTCGCCGGCGTCCGCGCCCGGTTCGAGCGCGGAGCGGTGCCCGGACAACCACGATCCGGTCCACCTTGTCACCCCTAAAGAGTAGAACGGGGGCTCGGGTCCACGTCCGGTGGTCGACAATTCCCTCATGAGCAGGGTAGTTAACATCGGCGCAACACCCGGGTGACGGTCGGGCAACACCCCGCTCCTAGCTTCACTACGCACAGCGGAATTGGCGCGCCCGTCGGCGCCAACATCACTTTTAAGGAGCCTACGAGCGTGTTCAACAGTCCCGACGAGGTCTTGCGCTTCATCTCCGACGAACAGGTCCGCTTCGTCGACGTCCGGTTCTGTGACCTGCCGGGCATCATGCAGCACTTCACCGTCCCCGCCGAGTCGTTCGACAGCTCGGCGTTCGAGGACGGGCTGGCCTTCGACGGGTCTTCGGTGCGCGGCTTCCAGTCGATCCACGAGTCGGACATGCTGCTGCTGCCCGACCCGTACACGGCGCGGATCGACCCGTTCCGGGTGGAGAAGACCCTCATCCTGAACTTCTTCGTGCACGACCCGTTCACCCGTGAGGCCTACAGCCGGGACCCCCGCAACATCGCCCGCAAGGCCGAGCAGTACATCACCGAGTCCGGCATCGCCGACACGGCCTACTTCGGCCCGGAGGCCGAGTTCTACATCTTCGACTCGGTCCGGTTCGACAACGCGGAGAACGGCTCCTTCCACGAGATCGACTCGGTCGAAGGCTGGTGGAACACCGGCGCCGACGAGGAAGGCGGCAACCGCGGGTACAAGACGAAGTTCAAGGGCGGCTACTTCCCGGTGCCGCCGGTCGACCACTTCGCCGACCTGCGCGACCAGATCTCCCTGAACCTGATCGGCTCCGGTTTCACCGTCGAGCGCGCCCACCACGAGGTCGGCACGGCCGGCCAGGCGGAGATCAACTACAAGTTCAACACCCTGCTGCACGCCGCGGACGACCTGCAGCTGTTCAAGTACATCGTGAAGAACACGGCCTGGGCGGCCGGCAAGACGGCAACCTTCATGCCGAAGCCCCTCTACGGCGACAACGGGTCGGGCATGCACTGCCACCAGTCGCTCTGGAAGGACGGCGACCCGCTGTTCCACGACGAGTCCGGCTACGCGGGCCTCTCGGACGCGGCCCGCCACTACATCGGCGGCATCCTGCACCACGCCCCCAGCCTGCTGGCGTTCACCAACCCGACGGTCAACTCCTACCACCGCCTGGTCCCCGGCTTCGAGGCCCCGGTCAGCCTGGTGTACTCGCAGCGCAACCGCTCCGCCTGCGTCCGCATCCCGGTCACCGGCAACAACCCGAAGGCCAAGCGCATCGAGTTCCGGTGCCCCGACTCCTCCGGCAACCCCTACCTGGCCTTCTCCGCCATGGTGATGGCTGGCCTTGACGGCATCAAGAACAAGATCGAACCCCCGGCCCCGATCGACAAGGACCTCTACGAGCTGCCGCCCGAGGAGGCCAAGAACGTCAAGCAGGTCCCGGCCGACCTCGGCACCGTCCTCGACACCCTGGAGGCCGACCACGAGTTCCTGCTCGAAGGCGGCGTCTTCACCCCGGACGTGATCGAGACCTGGGTCGCCTTCAAGCGTGAGCAGGAAATCGACCCGCTGCGCCTGCGTCCGCACCCGTACGAGTTCGCCCTCTACTACGACGTGTGAACCGCTTGCCTGGATCAAGAAAGTACGGCCCGTCAGCCTTCGGCTGGCGGGCCGTCGTGCATCCCGGTTACGCGCCGCTGAGGTCGTTGAGCAGCAGCGGGATGAGACGTTCTTCCATGATGGCTCGGCCGTGGCGGGCCATGTGGTCGGCGAGGTTCGGTTCCCATGGGCTGGTGGCCGGTGGGCCTTTCAGGGGTTCCGAGTCGCCGGTTTCCAGCGCCGTGAGGTAGTCGGTGCAGGTCATTCGCCAGGGAATGGCTTGGTGGCGGGTGATTGCCGTGGCAGTGGTGCGCAGGCCGGTCCAGTCGAAGTCGCCGCGCCAGTGGAGTCGGCCGCGAAATGCCGTGAGCAGTGTGTGGCAGGCGGCGGAGGGTTGGCCTTCGGTGCAGATCAGGGTGGTGGTGGCGGCACCGAGTTGGGATGCGGCTGCGCGTAGTACCGCTGGGTTCTCGCAGACGTAGATGTCTTGGCCGGTGGGGACAATGGGTGCGAGGTTGAGTTGGTGCAGGGTCAGTCGGAAGGGGATGCCGGTGTCGGCGGCGTCGCGGAGCCAGGTGGCCACCGCGTGATCTCCGGCCGGTCGGACGTTGAGGACCAGGACTTGGCTGGCCAGGTCGTCGACGATCACACCGGCTGTCTCCCAGTGGACACGCGCTGGGGTGTCGGCGCCGTCGCGCAATGCCAACGCGCGCAGGACCAATGTGGCCAGTGGGGTGCCGGCGAGCGCTTTCGTGTTGCCGGTGGTTTGTTCGGCCAGGACTGGCAGCGGCACGTTGTCGGCGGGCAGGCGGTCCAGGATCTGGGCGGCCCTGGAGAGTTCTTCGGCTTCGCCGCGACGCACCAGCCGGGTGAGTGTGCCGTCCGTGGCCACACCGTCCAGCCAGGCAACGAACCAGGGCTCGGTTCGGTGTCGTGGGCAGTGTGCGCTCGCCTGGGTCAGCGCGTCGCTCGAGGCTTCCGCCTCGGTGGCTCGCTCGACCGCTCGGTACCGCAACGGCCCCAACACCGTGTGCAGGCCCGCTCCGCACAAGTCATGCAGCGCTTGATCAAGCTCAGCCAGGTCGATCCGTAAAGTTCGGACATCTGCGGGCCGGTGCCGGCCGGTGATGCCGATGACGACACGGCGCTCGGCGTCCGTCGGGTCCCGCAGGCTGACGCCTCCGATGAGCTGACCCGAGTCCCGTTCCAGCTTCCGCCGCGCGGCCGCCAACAGCCGCTGCCAGCCCGGGTCACCAAGCAAATCGCTCATTCGTCGTCCTCGGCGGACAACGCCTGCTGACCGTCACTGATCGGGCGACGGCGGGTGCCGGGCGAGCCGAGAGCGGCGGCCAGGTCGTCGGTGCCGTCGGCGAGGATCTCCTTGCCGTCCCACACCAACAGCAACGCGCTGACGGTGTGCTCGACGGCGGAGTGCGACAGGTCGTAGTGGGCGCACGCCGGTACCGTGTCGTACGTCGCCCACAGGTCGTAGCCGGTCATGAACAGGTCCAGGTCGAACTGGGCGGTCAGCCCGAGCAGCTCGCGGCGGCCAGTGTCGTCCACTCCCGCGAACGCCTCGTCCAGCGCCAGCAACCGTGGGCAATGCGGGTACGCGGAGAACAGCGTCACGTGCGCGGCGGCGAACAGCGGCAGGTGCAGCGACACGGACTGTTCCCCGCCGGACAGGGTGCTGTGCCGGGCCTGGGTCAGCCGTTCCTCGCTGCCGTCACCCCCGACCAGCGTGAACGCGAACGTCCGCCAACGCCGGTAGTCCAGTACGTCGGCGAGCAGATCGGCGTACGACTTGTCCTGGTGCTGCGCGCGTGCGGTTTTGATCTTGCTCGCGAAATGCGCTCGCATGTGCGCCAGGTCTTCCGGGCCGAGCCGGGAAGCGTCGCGGTCCAGCAGCCGGCAGACGTCCCGCTGCCCTTCGTCGAGGTTGTCCGCGAGTTCCCAGTGCACTCCGACGGTCACGCCTGAGGACATCCGCCGGGTCCGCATCTCCGTGCTCATCCGGCCGATCAGGTCCCGGGCGTCGATGGTCCGGTCGTGGATCTGCTGCGCCAGCCGACCGAGCAACGCGTCTTCGAGGATGCGCCGCTCCGCTTCCTCGACCAGCTCCGCTGGAGGTGGCCAGTCCTCGGCCGCGGTCGGCCACGCTGGGCCGGCCGGCACGCGCAGCAGGTCCAGGATCTCCCTGTGCGCGTACGGCGCGAGCCGGCCGGCGTCGGCCTGTGCCTCAGCGATCGCGCTGCCCAGTGCCGTGTGTGCGCCGGTGACCGCGCTTCTGGCCTCGCCGGCCGCGGTGTCCGCAGCGCTCTTGGTGCCTCGCCGCCTGCGCAGTTCCGCGTCGGTGGCGACGATACGCTCCTTGACCGACTCGATGTCCCGCAACACCTTCTCGACGTCATCGCCCACCGACGCGCGCAGCGTGGCCAGTCCCTCTTCCTGCTCGGCGTGGACTTGTTCGGCGCCGGTCGCCTTCTCGGCGAGTTCAGCGGCCTCTGTCCTTGCGTCGACCAGTCGTCGCTCGGCGCCTGCGACGGCCTCCACACAGTCCTTTTCCACGCCGCGGGCGGTGGTGAGCGCGACCGCCGAACGGCTGAACCGGTCGACGGCGGCGGCCACACTGTCCACTGTGTCCGGTGAGACGCGATGGTCGGCCGCGGTCCGGGTCAGCCGCCGTTGCCGGTCACCGGCTTCGGCGACGGCACGGTCCAGCTTGCCGCTCGCGGCGTCTCTGGTCGCCCGGTGCGCCCGCAACTCGCCCACCGCTTCAGTCTGCTTGCGCACCGCTACCGCGATCGGGCCAGTCTTGGGCAGCTCGCCACGCGCCGCGGCCAGATCACCGAGCAGTGCCTCGATCCGCCCGATCGCGCCGGCCAACTCGTCAGCGACCAGAACGCCCTCGGCGATCTGGTCGTCGAGCTCGGCCAGCCGCAGTTCCCGACGACGCCGACGTGCCGTCACGCCCACGAATTCCGCGTCAGCCTTGGTGTGCGCGCCTACCTGTACGCCCTGGGCGAAAGCGCCGCCGAGGGAAACGGCCGGCGCACCACCGCCGGTGGGCACGTCCTCAACCATGGCGATCGACGCGAGAATCGCGCGCACCCGCCCGGTGTCGACACCGGCGCCGGACTCGGGCACCAAGACGTCGGCCAGGGTCGGCCCAGACGGCCGCCGGGCCTCGGTGAGGGGCATCAGGTAGCCGTCGGAACGTCCAGTGGCGACAGCGGTTTTCGTCGCGTCGTCATCCACGTCGACCCACGCGTCCAACACGTTCGCAGCGGCCAGCGCGGCTTCCACCGCGGCGGCTCGCTCGGCGGGCAACCCGTCCGCGAAACGGACCAGACGCCACAGCGGCGCACCTGCGCGGTCCGCACGCGACGCGGTACGCGCACCGAACGGCTCGGGCGCATCGTCGTGTTCCCTAGCGATCCGGTCACGTTGCTGGCGCAGCGAATCGAGGTCCGCACGCGCCTTGTCCAGCTTCACGGACAGGCGATGCAGCTCGGCCTGGTTGGCCTGGACGCCCGCACTGGTGAGGCCGTCGAACGTCGACTCGAGCGTAGCCGCGTCGGGCTCGCCGACCAGGTCCAACACGGTGACCAACGACTCAAGGCACGCCACGACGCCAAGGTCGGCCAATGTCCGCGCATGCCGTGAGTCCCAACCCGCCAACGCTTCCCGCGTGTCGGCGCGGGCACAGGTCAGGTGCTCGGCAGCGTCCCGCTCAGTGGCCTCGGCGGCGAGGACGCCCTGTTCGGCATCACCGAGCGCCTCGTCGCACCGGGTTCGCTCGTCGTTCGCGCGACGCAGATTCTCCATTGCGGCGCGGACCATTTGAACGTCCTCGGCGCGGCCCGTGACCCGCGCACTCACCCGGTCACCGAACGCGATGTCAGGTTCGGCGTCAGCCGCGCTCCACACGATGCCCGCGTCCTCGGCGTCCTCGGCGACGACCGCAGCGGCTCGGGTGATCGCGTGACGCGCGGACGCGAGCCGCTCCCGCGCGTTACGCAGCTCGGTTTCCCGTTGCGCCGCAGTCATTGCCGCCCGGTTCGCCGCCTCGCGCTGCTGCCGCGCGGCCACCGCCAGCTTACCGACCAGGTCGGAGAGCCGTTCCAGATCGCCCTTGTGCTGCCGATAGGCCGGACTGTCCTGATGGGACTCCAGGGCGGCGCGAAGTTTCCCCAGTGCCGCTTCGGTTTCGGTCACCGCCGCGGCCGCCGAGTCCTGGGCCGCGATCGCCGCCGCACGAGTGGACAGCACTTCGGCGAGCCCGACGCGGGCCTGCTCGACGTCGGATCGGCGTCGAGCCACCACATCAGCCGCGGCTCTCGCGTGCGTACGCAGGTAAGTGGTGTAGCTGGCGAGGAACGCGGACGCCGCGTTGTCGGCCCGCACCAGACCTTCCAGGGTGCGCTGCACCGCTTCCATGTCGTCGAACGACCGGGCCGCCTCGGTGATCAGCTCGTCGTCCAACGGCCGCAACCCGTCCGACAGGGTCCGGGAAAGCCCTTTGGGGTCACTGCGCCACGAGCTGCTTGCGGGTCAGCGGGCGGTCGTCCAGGCCGAGCAGCGAGAAATCCACGCCGACCCGGCCGTCGACGACGAAGTACCACCGGGTGACCTTGTCGTTGTGCCGCTGGGCCCGCAGCCCGACGCCGACTGTCACGGCCTCGCCCGAGCTGTGCCCGAACTCCAGCCACACGTAGGCGTGCGCGGTCTCCTGCTTGCGGTACAGCAGGTTCGACTTCATCGTGCGGTCCTCGCCCGCGAACGGGTTGAGCCGGCGCGGCTCGATCCGGCCGTCCAGGACGAACGGGAACAACACCTCCAGGGCCTTGGTCTTGCCCGAGCCGTTCGGGCCGCGCAACACCAGCCGGCCGTCGGCGAAGACGAACTCCTCGTCCCGGTAGTCCCACAGGTTGACGACACCGGCGCGAACCGGCCGAAATCGTCCACTGTGTACAGATAGGTCCGTCACGGGTCGGCATCGCCATCCTGGCCAGCGGCGACGCGTCCAGGTCGTCGATCCGGTCCGCGATCTCCCCGATGAGCAGCAACGCCGCCTGGGCCACCGTGCCCGTCCCAGGGAATCGCACGTCCGAGAACGCGCCCGAGGTGTCCAGCAACGCGACGCCTTCCGCGCGCCGCTCGGAGGGTAGGCCGGTGAGCCGTTCGATGTCGGCGACCGCATGCGGCCCGCGCAGGATGTTGGCGGCGTCATCCTCGAGCTCCGAGTAGTACGCCACCGGCCGCTCCACCAGGGCACGTCGGGCCCGGTGGCCCGCCTCCCGCCGTCGGGTGTCCCGGCTCGCCGCCGTCCACCGCGCCAGCAGCGACGTCACGCTCCGCAGGTGCTGCAGAACCCTGGTGGGCCGGTACACGGCGTGCACGACGTCACGGTCGATGTCGTACAGCGCCTCCCCGGAGTTCGGGTCGTCGGCCCAGCGGCGTGCGCTGCCGTCAGCCAGCCGCAACGCGCCGCGCGCCGCCAGCCACGCCACGGCGTCCACGAACGCGGCCCGGTCACTGGCCCGCTCGGTGGACAGGCCCCCTGGTCGCGTCGGCCGCGACCGCGTCGGCCAGCTCGGACAACGCGATCTGGGTGCCGGAGCGGCCCAACGCGGCCAGGGTCAGCGCCAGGTAGGCATAGCGCCGCCGGTCGAACGGGCGGTCGGTCTGGGTGCGGGCCGGCTGGGTCGGGTCGAGACCGTCCATCACGCGCAGCAGCCGCGCGGTCGACGGGGACAGCTCCAGCCGGTAGCCGAAGGCGTCAGCGAGGTCCGAGCGCAGCTCAGTGGCCCACCGACGGACCAGGGGCAGGCTGTCGGGGTCCGGATAGGTCTCGGTGATCACCGGGTGGGCCAGCACGGTCCGGACGGCCCGCTGGTACGAGGCGAGTTCGAAGGTCGGGATCTCGATCACCGCGGCGTCACCACCAGCGCCAGACGATCCAGGTGCAGGATTTCCCGAACAGTGCGCACCACGGTGGACACCGGGTGCGGGCGCAAGGTCAGCCGTACACCGTACGCGGATCCGCTGCCGCCGACCGCGCCCGACACCGCGACCCGGGCGGCCAACGCCAGGTCCAGCAGGCCGAGCAGCAAGTCGGTCTCGGTGTCGTCCAGTACGCGCCCGTCCACACCGGCGGCCAACGACTCGGCGGCGGCGGCGGTCATGGCCTGGCGTTCGGCGAGCTGGCGCTCCCGCAGCCGACGGCGGCCCGCGTCGTTGCGTTCCACCCGGGCAGGCGCGCCCGGCTTGGCCGACTTCCCGTAGCCCGCCTGGGAGAACTGGTAGACGTAGTGCCGGTTGCGATATTCGGACAAGGTCGCCGCGCGGGCGCCGTCGTAGCTGCGTTCCAGCACGTGCCAGCCGTGGAGCTGGTCGAGCAACGGCGTGAGCTCACCACTGACGGACGGCATTTCCGGATGCTCGGCCGTCAGTTCGGTCAGGTTCGCCGCGACCTCACTGGCGTGCAACAGGACCACGTAGTTCGCGCGGGCGTGCTCGAACGCCCGCAACACCCACAGGTAGTCGACGCGCTTGTCCGCCGCCGCGAAGTTGAACAGCCGCAGCCGGTCGTCCAGCTCAAAGGCCCCGATGCTGAACACGGACCCGTGGTCGTCGACCATTTATCGCCCCCCGCCTGGCGATCCTACGGTCTGTGCCGATTCACGCCAGTTGTCTTGCGGGGGTGAGCATGTCCGGCAGGGGTGCCAGGCGGCGGCCCACTTCCTTGTAGGCGACGAGGCCGACGACCGCGACGGCGTACAGGAAGAAGGCGTCCCCGATCAGGTTCTGCCAGCCCGTCCAGGGTTGGACCGGGAACCACCAGTGCGGGGCCAGCACGAAGACCACCGCGCCGGTCGCCGCCAACACGCGATAACCGTTGCCGGCGAGGGCCAGCAGCAGCGGCACACACCAAACCCAGTGATGCGACCAGGAAATCGGCGACAGCAACAACATCGCCACCGCGTTCAGGCTGAACGCCAGCGTCGGCTCCACTCGGCGCATGGCCATCACCGTGCAGGTCAGCACCGCGACCGCCAGGGCGAGCCACACCCCGGTGCCCAGGCCGAGCCGGGCCAGGACGCCGTGGATCGACTGGTTCGCCAGGTAGTCGGTTCCGACTTTCTCGTTGGTGTGGAAGACCGCGAAGGTCCAGAACTTGATCGATGTGTTCCAGGTCAGCAGGAAACCGACCGCGGTGGCCGCCAGGAACGACAGAACCGTGGTGACCGACGCCCGAAAGTCGCGGCGGAGCAGGAAGAACAGGATGAAGGCGGCCGGGGTGAGCTTGATCGCCGCGGCCAGGCCGACCAGGACTCCCCTGGGCCAGTGGGGTTTCCTGACCAGACAGTCGGCGGCCACCATGGCCATCAGGATCACGTTGATCTGGCCGTAGTCCAGGGTGGACCGGATCGGCTCGATCAGCAGCGCCAAGGGCAGCAGGGCCATCCACTTCAGCGACTTGCCGAGGGAGCTGAGCACCACCGCCAAGGTGAGCGCGGTCAGCGCGACCGTGGCCACGATCAACAGGACGTTCGCCAGCGCGAACGGAATCACCGTCATCGGGGCCATCAGCACCGCGGAAATCGGCGGATAGATGAACGGCAGCGGGATTCCCACCTGGGTTTTCGGGAGCGTTCCGTAGAGGTCGCCACCGTCCAGCCAGGCCTGCACGCCCAACCGGTAGACCTCCAGGTCGATCCGGTAGCCGATACGCAGATACCAGGCTGTCACCAGGATGGTGGCAGTCCACGTGAAAACGCGCATATCCCCTACGTCTACACAGGTCCGGTGCGCAAGATGGTAAAGATGCGACTTATGTGCAACTTATCACCCCAGGGCAACCACATGACGCCGCGGGCCCTGCGCGGAACCATTGGGCCTCGGCCGGTGTAGCAAGAGTAAGCACCTGAGGCGAGGAGCCGCAAACGGAAGACGACGAGGCCGTGCGCCGGGCACGTGCCGGCGACCTTGACGCGTACGCCGTCCTGGTCGCCCGGTACAGCACGGCCGCGCACCGGACCGCGTACCTTCTCGGCGCCGGCGACGACGCCAAGGACGTGGTGCAGGACGCGTTCGTGAAGGGCTTCCGCGGGCTCGGGTCGTTCCGGGACGGCTCCGGGTTCCGGCCGTGGCTGTTGCAGATAGTCGCCAACGAGACACGGAACCTGCACAGGTCACAGCGCAGGCGGGGGACCTACGAGCTGCGCCTGGCGACCATGACGGACACCGTCGACCACCGGGACCCGGCGTCAGTGGCCCTGGTGGACGCCACCCGCACCGCGTTGCTCGACGCGGTGAAGACACTGCCGGAGAAGGACCGGCTCGTGGTCACCTGCCGGTACCTGCTGGACATGACCGAGGCAGAGACCGCGCAAACGCTTGGCATGGCCCGCGGCACGGTCAAGTCGCGGCTGTCCCGGGCGCTGAAACGGCTCCGCCCGATGCTGGAGGGGGTGGCTGATGACTGACGACCAGCTCGAAGCCGCCCTCCGCGACCTCGGCACGCACATCGACGTACCGGACACGCCCGACGTCACGGCGTCGGTCACCGCACGGCTCAGCGTCAGGGAACGCCGTACATGGAAGCTACGGCCGGTGCTCACGACTGTGCTCGCCCTTCTTCTCGCGTTCGCCCTCGCCCTCGCGGTGTCACCGGACGTACGCGCCGGTGTCTCGCATCTGCTGCGGTTCGCCGGGATCGAGTTCCGGTCCGATCCGCCACCCCCGATCACCCCAGCGCCGACTACCACCGCTACCCCCACGCTGGCGCCCGGCGAACGCGTCGTGCCCCTGGACGAAGCGCGCGGGAAGTTCCCGGTCATCGTGCCGAAGGCCCTTGGCCAGCCGAACGAGGTGCACGTCACCGAGACCTCGGTCTCCCTGCTGTACGACAACGCCAGGGTGGACGAGTTCAACGGCGGGATCAGCATGGTCATGGCGAAGTTCGTCACCGCGGACCAGCTGGAGCGGATCAAGGTGAACGGGGTCGACGGCTACTGGGTGAACGGCCCGCACGAGGTGATCTACGACGATCCCCGCGGCTACACCCGGACCGGGACCGCGCGGATGTCGGCGAAGACCCTGATCTGGCAGGTGGGGACGACCACGCTGCGACTGGAGGGCGACTTCACCCGGGAGCGGGCTGTTTCGATCGCCGAGAACGGGTAGTTCGTCTGTACGCCTTGGGCGACGCCGTGATCCCGACACCGGCCGTGCGGGACGGCCGGCTGTCCGGGTTGCGGACGAGTGATGGCGTTTGGACCAGCGCGGCCAACACGCCGCAGAACAACGCGATCGTCTGGTGCTTGACACCTTCGATGCCTTCGCCGAGCGCGGCGATCAGGAACTGGCTGGCAGCCGTTCCCAGCAACAGGAACACGGCAACCGCGATCTCTCTGCGACGACGCCACAATCGCACCCCGCCCCACGCGGTCAGACCCCACAACGGCACGAGTAGGAACAGCCCCAGCGGAGCCACCAGGCCGGCGAGCCCGGAGATCACCGGTACCCGGTACTCCCGTGCTCCCGGTGGTTCGCCGGCGTTCGCGGCGAAGCTGCCGAGGTTGGCCGGGCGTGCGGTGAGCTGGTCCTGGGCGCCGCGCTGCAGGATCGCCAACGTCCGGCCGGGATGCTGGACGTAGTACCTGATCAGGTTCGTGGTGACGATCTTGTCCCGGTACCGCTGGTATTCCGGGTCGTACTGGGCGGAGTTCGAGGCCCAGAAGTTGGTGCCGACATATCGCTCGAACGACGCCGGCAGCCCGAGATCCGCGAGGTCGGCGCGGGTGTCGCCGCTGCCGTCCAGGATGCTGTCGAAGATCGCGTGGTACGCGTTCGCCTCGCGGTATTCGCTCCCCGCGGACGCACCACCGACCTGTGTCAACACGGTGCCGGCGCTCACGGTGACGATCACGGCCACCGGCAGCACCCATCGCTTCGCCCAGTGCGACAACAGCATCGCCAGGATCAGCAACGGCAGGATGACCAAGGTCTGGGCTTTCGCGTTGATGGCGATCAGCGCGCCGACGACCGTGACGGCCGCGCCGAAGTACCGCCAGCGCTGCATCATCAACAGGCCGCCGACAAGCATGAGAATGCCGATGAACGCCGCGCCTTCGCTCAGCACGGAGGCGAAGTACCCGAAGAACGCCGAATCGGCGACGACGAGTAGCAACAGGACAGTCGCGACGACCTGCCAGCGCGTCGTCAACCTGAGGCCGAGGACCGTCAACGCGATCCCCAGAGCCGCCAGCACACAACACAGGACACCCAGGACGACCAGGTCGACCGCGGAGTCGAGACCGAACAGCCGGCCCAGCCACTGCGCGGCCCGGTCCAGCCACAGCTGGCTGGTGACGTACAGGCTGGAGCACGGCGGTGCGGCCGGGTAGTCGAACTGGACGAACCTCTCGGTCAGGCGGGCCGGATCGTTGACGCCCAGCCGGCACAACAGCCGCCAGCCGTCGCCGTTGTCCGCGATGCCCACGGGCTTGGGCACCAGGAACCGGAACAGCAGAACGGCGAGCGAGGTGGCGAACACCCCGCTCGCGGTCCGGAGGCTCTGGATACGCGGCACTTGCGAAACCTAGGCGTAGAAGATTCGTTCCACAACGGCCCTTGTTCGCCGGGTGGTCCGCCGGTAGCTGTCCAGGAACTCGCCGGGGTCGGCGTCCCGCGGGTAGCCGAGCGCGTTCGCCACCGCGGCAAGTTCACGTCCGGACGTCGGCACTTGGTCAGTCGGCTTGCCACGCACCAAAGTGGCCGCGTTGCGCACACTCGTGGCCAGCACCCAGGCCGACCGGAGTTCCTCGGCGTCCTCGGCGGTGATCAAGCCCACGTCCACCGCGGCCACCAGCCCGTCGAGTGTCCGGGTGGTACGCAGCGAAGGCTCTTCATACGCGTGCTGCATCTGCAGCAACTGCACGGTCCATTCGATGTCCGCCAGGCCGCCACGCCCGAGCTTCGTGTGGGTCGTCGGGTCGGCCCCGCGCGGCAACCGTTCGGTCTCCACCCGCGCCTTGATCCGGCGGATCTCCCGGACAGCGGTCGCGTCCAAACCTCCTGCCGGATAACGGATCTCGTTGACCGACTCGAGAAAACGCGCGCCCAGCCGGTCGTCGCCGGCGACGAAGTCGGCCCGCAGCAAAGCCTGCGCCTCCCAGATCTCGCCCCACCGCCGGTAGTAGGCGACGTACGAGTCGAGCGTGCGCACGAGCGGCCCCTGCCTGCCTTGCGGCCGCAGGTCGACGTCCACTTCGAGCGCTGGATCCTGGCTGGGCGCACCGAGTTGCCGACGCATCGCCTCGGCGACCGCCGACGCGAACTTGACGGCTTCGTCGTCGCTGACGCCAGGAACGGGCTCGCACACGAACATGACGTCCGCGTCGGAGCCGTAGCCCAGTTCGTGACCGCCGAGCCGACCCATGCCGATGATCGCGATGTTCGCCTTGGGCCAACCGCCTGCCTCCACGGACTTCTCCCGTTCAGCGGCGGCCAAAGCGGACTGCAGCACGGCGACCCACACGCTCGACAACGCGTTGCACACCGCAGTCGTCTCCATGAGCCCCAGGAGGTCCGCGCACGCCACGCGCGCAAGCTCGTGCCGTCTCAACGACCGTGCCGCGGTCACCGCGCCGATGAGATCCCGATGGCGGCCTACGGCATTGCGCAGTGATGTGGCGACTTCGGCTGGGTCACGGCCAGCGAGTTCATCGGTGTGCGCGAGGAGCCGCAGCACCTCAGGCGCCCGCGCCAGCATGTCCGGGACGAGCTTCGACAGGCCGAGCAACTGCGCGAGCCGTTCCACGACCGCGCCTTCGTCCCGCAACAGCCGCAGATACCACGGTGTCGTCGCGAGCGCCTCGGACATCTTCCGGTACGACAGCAGGCCGCCGTCCGGATCAGGCGTGTGCGCAAGGAGATCCAGGATCACGGGCAGCAACGCGCCCTGGATGGCGGCCCGCCGCGACACCCCTGACGTGAGGGCCTGGATGTGGTGCAAAGCGCCTTCCGGGCTGGTGAACCCCAGCGCGCCGAGCCTCGCCGCGGCTTCCACTGTGGTCAGGCGCAACGCTTCCGTCGGTACTTTCGCGACGGCGTCCAGCAACGGCCGGTAGAACAGCTTCTCGTGCAACCGTCGAACGCGGTTGGAGTGCCGCCGAAACTCCGACAGCAACACCTGTTCCTCCGCGCGGCCGCCATCGGGCCGTACGCCGGCCGCGCGCGCGAGCCAACGCAGGTCGCCTAGGTTGCTCTCGTCCGGAAACAGATGGGTGCGACGCAGCTTCTGCAGCTGCAGACGGTGTTCCAACGTACGCAGGAACCGGTACGACTCACCCAACGCGGCCGCGTCCGCCCTGCCGACGTAACCGCCGGCGCCCAACGCTGTCAGAGCTGACGTGGTGGAACCCAGCCGCAGCCGTTCGTCGCTTCGGCCGTGCACCAACTGCAGCAGCTGCACGGCGAACTCGACGTCCCGCAGCCCGCCCCGGCCCAGCTTCAGCTCACGGTTGACCAGGTCGGCGGGCACGTGGTCCTCGACCCGGCGGCGCATCTGCTGCACGTCGGCCACGAACCCGTCCCGGTCGGCGGCCGTCCACACCATCGGCCGCACGACGTCCAGGTACCGCTCGCCCAGCTCGACGTCGCCGGCGACCGGACGGGCCTTGAGCAGGGCCTGGAACTCCCAGGTCCGCGCCCACCGCTTGTAGTACGCGGCGTGCCCGTCCAAGGTCCGCACGAGCGCGCCGGCCTTGCCTTCGGGGCGCAAAGCCGCGTCGACCTCGAAGCAGGCCGAGCCGGCCACGGTCATCATCCGGCTGGCCAACCGGGTGGCGATGTCCAGGTTGCCCTCACCGACGAACACGACGTCGACGTCGCTGACGTAGTTCAGTTCCCGGCCGCCGCACTTGCCCATCGCGATCACCGCGAGCTGCGCGTCCCGCCCGTCGATCTCGGCATGCGCGACCACCAACGCCGCCCGCAGTGCCTCCTCAGCCAGGTCTGTCAGCCGCGCGGTGACGTCTTCGAAGGCCGGCGCGTACAGCGTCGGCTCGACAAGGTGGCCCAGGTCGTCGGCGGCGATCTCCATCAACCGCGCCCGATACGCCTGCCTGAGGGCCCGTACCGCTTCGGGCCCGGTCAGTCCGTCGACCGCGGCGAGCAGATCCGGTGGCTCGGTGTCGTGCAGATCGTGCCATTCGTCCGGGTTGGCCACGAGGAAATCGGACAGCGCGGTGGACGCGCCGAGCACGGCGATCAGGCGTCCGCGCAGCGTGACGTCATCCCGGAGGGCGAGGTCGAGCGTGTCCCACGACCGTCCGACGGACTCACGCAGCCGGTCGATCCCGCGCAGCGCGAGATCGGGGTCCGGGCTTCGGGAGAAGGCGGTCAGCATCGGCTCGACACCTCTCACCGGGCCGCCGTCGTTCCACCATCCGGCGGCGCGAAGCTCGACGTCAGCACGGTCGTCCGTGAGCCCGAACCGGGCGGTGGACAGGACGGGACGAACGCGATCAGCCATCGATCACGAACCTACGCCACAACACGCGAACACCCCAGCCGGCAAAGCGACGCATGGCCACCGTTCCGGGCCTCAGACCAGGGGCAGGGTGGTTCGGGCCTGGTCCGCCATGGCCAGCTCCCCCGCGGCCAACCGGACGAACCGGGCGGCGAACGGCCGCCAGGTCTCGGCGATGTCCTCGTGCGCCGTGTCCAGGCGGTCCTTGTCCAGCTCCCCGGGACGCGCCAGGACAGCGACCTCCGGGGCCGTCCGGGCCCAGTCCAGGACGATCTCGGTGGTGGTCTCGATGTGGAACTGGAGGCCGTAGCCGCAGCCGTTGATCCGGAACGCCTGGTTCGGGTACTTGTGCGACGAAGCCATCAGCTCGGCCCCGGGTGGCAGCCGGTCGATGGTGTCCACATGGAAGTGCATCACGTCGAGAACCATGGGCTGCTCGCCGAACAACGGGTCGATCCACGCGACATCCCGTTTCGCGACCATCGCCGGACCGACCTCGGGCCCGGCGTCACCGACCACGACCCGCCCGCCAGTCGCCGCCGCCAACAGTTGGCCTCCCAGGCACACACCGAGTGTCGGCACGCGGTTGCCGACCGCGCTGGCGAGCAGCTGGCGAACGTCCCTGAGCCACGGGTGTTTCAGGTCGTCCATCGCGCCCATCTCGCCGCCCAGGCACACAACACCCTGGTAGCCGGCGAGCTCCGGCAGCGGCTCAGCAGCGGGGCGGACAACGTCGAGTCGCGCTCCCGCGTCGGTGAGCCATGTGCCGAGGCTGGCTGGTGGATCGGTGTCGTCCGGCTGGACCACGAGCAGGCGGGGCGTCATACCTGACACGGTAATCCTTCTACTTGAACATGTATTCCGCCGAGTCCATCAGCGGCCGGTAGCCGATCCTCGGGTAGATCCGGTTGGTCACCGGGTTTCCGAGGTCGGTGAAGAGCAGCACGTGGTCCGCTCCTTGGTCGAGCGCCCACCGGGAGGCCGCCGCGGTCGCCGCCGAGGCGTAGCCGTGGCCGCGGTGCTCCGGCGGTGTGTAGACGGGCGAAACGCGGACCATGCCCTCGAACGGGCCTCGGGCGCCGGCGAACGCCACCGGCTCGCCGTCGACTTCCCAGATGACGTTGACGGCCCCCAGCTCCAGGGACTTCCTGGCCGCGGCCTCGGCAGGTTCCCCAGGGGCTCCGGGGACTGCTTCGGCCATGAACCGCTGACGCCAGTCGATCAGCAAGTCCAGATCCGCTTCGGTGCCCACCCGCCCGTCACCTCGGACAATGGGTGGTTTCAGTTCGTCCAGTTCGAAAAGCCGGGAGCCGAATCTCAGTTCAGCGGTTGTGCCGGTCCGTTCCGTCCAGGCTCGCACAAAAGGCTCAACGGATGCGAGCGGACCGGTGGCACCGGTGAGTTCCGGCCGGACCAGTTGAATCGTCTCGGCGACCAGTTCGGTGGCTTCAAGCGGAAGGGCGCTGGTGAGCAGCGGATACGGCGGCACCTGAATCACCGCGCCGGCGAAGCTTCCGTTGTCGTGCAGCGTGATCATGAGCGCGTCTTCGCCGGCCCGGTCGACCGCGGTAAGCATGATCGTGTGCCGGATCGGGTCGGCGGCCAGCAGCGGTCCGACCAGCTCCTTGTAGGTCTCGACGGTCTCGTGGACGCGGGCTTCCATGACTCAACGATAGGAAGGTGCGCAAACGGAAAAGGGCCCCGCGAGTACTCAGCGGGGCCCTTCCAACGAAGCTACGGCGGTGTCCTACTCTCCCACACCCTACCGAGTGCAGTACCATCGGCGCTGGAAAGCTTAGCTTCCGGGTTCGGAATGGGACCGGGCGTCACCTCTCCGCTAAAACCACCGTAACACCATGAAACACACACACCGGAGGCGTGCTGTCTCAGAACCGTACAGTGGATGCGTAAC
>NZ_SLWS01000003.1 GCF_004345645.1 Actinocrispum wychmicini
AGCCACACCCATGCGCTAGCGCGCCAGGCCACACCCATGCGCTAGGCGCGCCACACCCAAGCGATGCGCTGGCGCGCCAGGCCACATCCATGCGCCTGCGCGCCAGGCCGCACCCAGGCGCTAACGCGCCGGAGCCACATCCATGGCTAGCGCGCCGGGCGCGCACTCCGTCGGGCCGGCCCGGGCCGGCACTCCACCCGCACCCGGCCCACGCTCCACCCGCACCCGCACCCGCACCCGCACCCGCGCTCGGCTTACACTCCACCTGCACTCAGCCCGCGCTCGGTTTGCACTCCGCTCGCGCTCGGTTTGTGCTCGGTTTGTGCTTGGCGCGCTCGGGTTAGGTTCCGTCCAGTCGGGACAGGATTGGGTAGCCGGCTTCTCGCCAGGCGATGAAGCCGCCGACTACGTCTCGGACTTGGGTGAGTCCTAACTGGAGTGTCATTTGGTGGGCCGCTAGGCTGGATGTGTAGCCTTCGTGGCAGATCAGGATGATTTCCTGGTCTTGGTTGTCGGGTTGTAGCTCCTTGATGTGCCAGGGGCTTGTTACGTCCAGGCGCCATTCCAGCACGTGTCGGGAGACTGGGACGGCGCCTGGGATCTCGCCGAACCGCCAGCGGTACTCGGTGGGCCGCAGGTCGATGAGGGTGGCGCCGTGGCGTAGGGCGTTGGCTGCCTGGGCGGGGCTGTAGCGGGCGATTTGGGCTCTGGCCTGCTCGAGCAGTCGTGATACCTCGTTCACGGCTGGTGCAAGGTCGCCGCTTGGGCTTCAAGCAGCGTCGTGTCGGGTTCCGGGGTGTCGCATTCGATCGCGCGTAGGTGATGCGTTCCGGTGGGCAGCCAGCAGTAGAAGTTCATCACCCGCAGGGGTGGTGAGTAGGCGTGGATCGAGATTGTCGGGTCCATTCCCACGTTCACCAGGTTGTGCAGGTAGTCGGCGCCGAAACCGACAGCTGTGCCGGTTGGATGTCGGCGGGTGCGCAGCGTGGCCGAGTTGATCGTGCCGAAGTCCTCCATGAGGGCGCCGCGGGCGATGGCGAAGGCGCCGACGCTGCCGCCGTGGTCGTGCAGGAGGGTGTCTTGGCCGATGTCCCAGCAGATCAGCCACACCTCGTGCTGATCATCTCGGCGTAACCGCAGGCAGTAGCGGTGGTCCAGGTCGAACCGGACCGCGGACAGCCAGATTTCGGGGGATTTCGCGATGTCGTCGACAAGGCGTCTGAGGTGCCGCACGGGCAGCACTGAATGTTCATCCACGAGACAAGCCCTTCCGCTTAGAACCCGCGGTGTCCTGGTCCGCCGGGACTCCGTCGCTCCAGGCCAGCGTGGGTTGTATCTCGCTCGAGTCCGTGCCGCCGCCACACCCGCCGTGTTCGGCGCGCAAACCACGGCACAGCCCGAACCCCCAATATATGGTGGCCAGGTGCGGATAACCAGGGCACAGCGCAACGCCGTCGCCGAAAAGATCACAAGTCTTGAGCGGGCGTTCTACGGTCGCGGCCCGCGGAACGTCAAGGTCTCGGTCAGCGACGACGATCCGATCAGCCTCGTGGTGCTGTCGGTGGACAGTCTCACCGTGGCCGACGCGGTGCTGAGCGAACGGGGTCACTTGGACGCCGTGATCCGGCACCACGACGCCCTGCACGAGGCGACCAAACAGGACTTCCTGGACGCCATCGAGCAGATTGTCGGCAGCCCGGTGTCGGCGTACCTGTCGCAGGTGCACCCGAACACCGGGTACGCGGTGCGCGTGTTCGTGTTCTCCGCCGACGGCGACTTCGACCAGGCGGACTAGGCTTGACCGCGCAGGTGGTCACGCAGTGTCCGGGCGACCCGGCCCATCAGGATCTCGGCCTCGGGCTGGACGGCGGCCGGCACGCGGGACTCGGTGAGCGCGGCGACCGCGAACCGCTGGCCGTCGGCGTGTTCGACCACGCCGACCTCGTGCCGGAGGTTGAGCAGCGTCCCGGTCTTGGACGACCACCTGGTGGCGTCGGAGCTGAACTCGGGGCCAAGTCGCCACCGGATCAGGTTGAGGCCCATCAGTTCGCGCACCCGGGCGGACACTGATTCGTCTATTGTGGACGGCGTCCAGAGCGCCTGGAGCAGGTCGACGAACGCGCGCGCCGAGCCTGAACTGGCTGATGTCGAGTTGCCGCACCGGATGGCCTTGGCCGGCCGTGGCGGCGTTGATGGCCAGGGTGTGGGCGAGGCGGACGTCGATGTGTTCGGCCGGGGTGTCGCTGAGTTCACCGACTGGGTGCCGGGCGGTGATCCCGGACAGGCCCCAGTCGCGCGTCATCCTGGTGACCTGGGCGGGCGGGGTGAGCTCGAACAGGGTGTCGGCCGCGACCTCGTCACTGATCGCCACGGCGAGGTACAGCAGGTCGTCGACGGCCACGCGCGCGGGATGCCGGAACCGGGCCAGCCCAGTCGGCCCCGGTGTGTCGATCCTCCCAGGCCGTACCTCGATCTGTGTGGACCCGTCCAACTCGCCGCGTCGGATCCGCTCCAAGGTCGCGGCCGTCAACGGGACCTTGACCAGCGACGCGCTCGGGAACTCCAGGTCGGGGTCGATCCCGACTTCCGTCCCGGTGCGCAGGTCGCGGACCAGAAACGAGCCGCGCAGGCCGCCGTTGTCCAGGTCGTCCCGCAGTCGGGCGAGCAGCCCGTTCACCGGACGCCCAGGCAGCGGCCGATCGCCGTACACAGGCGCGTGCGGAGACGTTGGGCGTCGTCGCCCAGCCCGGCCGCGACGTCGAAGCCGCGCGCGAGCCGGATCCCCCCGACCGACCGCCATTCCAGGCCGAGCTCCCGGGCCTGCTCCGCCGAGCACAGCAACAGGTCCGCCGACCCGTACACGCTGGCGGCCGCGGCGGTCAACGAGTCGGCCACGGTGACCTGCGCGGGCCGCAGCCCCACCGAGTCGCGGAGCTGGATCACCTGGTCGCGGATGTGCGGGACGTCGTCCTCGGGCTGGATCCAGACCCGGCGCGGCGGGCGGCTCGACCGGCCGGCCCGCAGGGTCTCCAGGTGGATCACGTCCGACGGCGGCGTGATCCCGCCCGCCAGGCCGAGCGGGACGGTCCAAACACCCTCGGACGCGGGGACCGCGGTGATCGCGGCCCGGACTTCGCGGGTGCGCACGAGTTCGGCTCGTTCACCTGGCCCGGCGGCCCGGAACTCCAGGAACACGTCGAGCGCCCGCGCCTCGGCGTCGAGTTCGGCGAGGCCGCGAGTGGTGCACGTGTCCGGCACCGCGAGCCGCAGCGGCCGCAGCTTGGCGCGCTTCGCGTCGTGTTCCATGGCGTCGGCGAGGTGGACGAGGCGCTTGGCCGACGGCAGCATGTCGCGCCCGAACGGGGTGAGCTGCGCCCGGCGGGTCGAGCGGTCGAACAGCCGCTCGCCGAGGTGCCGTTCCAGCGCGGCGATGCGGCGGCTGGCGACGGGTTGGGGGATACGGGCGAGCGCGGCGCCCGCGGTGAAACTCCCGGTCTCGCTGACGCTCACGAACGCCCTGCTGCCGCTGATCAGGTCCACGACCACATCTTATGCCGATTCAGCATGGAATTGTTCATTTCCGTCTTGGACAGCATGGAACGACTCGACGAGACTGCGGATGATGATCAGCGCCGAAAGGAATCCCGTGTCCCGTCGAGCCGTGCTCGCCGCTCTGACCGTCCTGTCGCTCGTCAGCTGCAGTACGGCCACGCCTGCCCAGCCACCGGCATCCACCCCAGTCGTGTCGACGCCCCCGAAGCAGCCGGACTTCGGCCGGCTCGAACGGGACTTCGACGCCCGACTCGGTGTGTATGCTGTAGACACGGCGAACGGACGTGAGGTCGCGTTCCGTGCCGACGAGCGGTTCGCCTACGCCTCCACCCACAAGGTGTTCACCGCCGGAGCCGTGCTGCAACGCATCCCCATCGGCGACCTTGAGCGCACGGTCAAGTACAGCCAGAACGACCTCGTCGCCAACTCGCCCGTCTCGGAAAAACAGGTCGCCACCGGGATGACGCTGCGCGCCGCGATGGACGCCGCCATCCGTTACAGCGACAACACCGCGGACAACCTGCTGTTCCGTGAACTCGGCGGACCCAACGGCCTGGCCGCAGCGGTACGGGCGACCGGCGACACCACGACCCACGTCGACCGGATCGAACCCGCGCTCAACGACACAGCGCCCGGCGACATCCGCGACACCAGCACGCCACGCGCGATGACAGCCACCATGCGCGCGTTCACCCTCGGAAACGCGTTGCCCGAGGACAAACGAACCATCCTCGTCGATCTCATGCGGGCCAACCAGACCGGTGGCACGGTGATCCGGGCGGGTGTGCCCGCGGGCTGGCAGGTCGGTGACAAGACCGGCACCGGCGGCTACGGGACCCGCAACGACATCGCCCTGGTCTGGCCGCCGCAACGGGCGCCTATCCTGCTCGCGATCCTGTCCGACAAGAAGGCGAAGGACGCGAAGACCGACGACAAGCTGATCGCCCAGGCCGCGGCCGCCGCGCTCGCCGCGTTTCAGTGACTCAGTCGGTGTACACGATCCGGGAGCCCAGCGGCACCAGCGAGACCGGGACCATCTTGAAGTTGGCCACCCCCAACGGGATCCCGATGACCGTCAGGCACAGCAGGATACCGGTGACCACGTGCATGACCGCCAGCCACCACCCGGCCACGACGATCCACAGGATGTTGCCGATCAGCGACGCCAGGCCGGCGTCCGCGCGCGGCACGATGGTCCGGCCGAACGGCCAGAACGCGTAGTTGGCGATCCGGAACGACGCCAGCCCGAACGGGATGGTGATGATCAGCAGACAGCAGAGGAAGCCGGCGAGCAGATAGCCGACGGCCATCCAGAATCCGCTGAGTACCAGCCAGATCACGTTCAGCAACACACGCACGGCGTCCATTGTGTCGTACCGTCCCGGTAGGGTCCGGACCCATGGCTACCTTGGTGACGTTCCACGCCCACCCCGACGACGAGTGCATCGCGTGCGGCGGCGTGATGCGCAAGGCCTACGAAGACGGCCACCGGGTCGTGCTCGTCGTGGCCACCCGCGGCGAACACGGCGAGCTGCACGGCACGCTCGACGAAGGCGAAGAGCTGTGGGAGCGCAGAGTGAAGGAAACCAACGCGGCGGCCGAGATCCTGGGCGCGTCCCGGGTCGAGTTCCTGGGGTACGTCGACTCCGGCATGATGGGTGACCCAACCAACGACCTGCCCGGATCGTTCTGGACCGCGGACGTGGAGGAAGCCGCCCAGCGGCTGGCGGCGATCCTGACCGACGAGGACGCGGACGTCCTCACCATCTATGACGACTACGGCACGTACGGCCACCCGGACCACATCAAAGTGCACCACGTGGGCAAGCGCGCCGGCGAGATCGCGGGCACCCAGCGGGTCTACCAGCACGCGGTGAACCGTGACCTGGTGATGGCCGGCGACGCCCCGCCGGAGATCACCGAGGACCCACACTTCGGTAAGCCGGAGGCGATGCTCACGGCGGCCGTGGACGTGTCGGCGTTCGCGGACCACAAGCGCAAGGCGATGCGGGCGCACGCCAGCCAGATCGACGAGGAGTCGTTCTTCCTGGCCATGCCGGACGACGTGTTCCAGGTGGCGTTCGGCACCGAGTGGTTCATCCGCGAGGGTCAGGGCCCGGGGATCACCGAGACGGACATCATGGGTGGTCTGAAGTAGCGCGCCAGCCGAGGGCCGGGCCGAGCTTGGTCGCGATGTCGGTGAGGATCTGCACGTAGTCCTCGTGGTCGAAGGTGAACGGCAGGGCGAACGCGACCTCGTCGACCAGTTGGAAGCCGGCGTGGGCGTACAGCTGTTCGGCGATCTGGTCGGACGTGCCGACGAGGTCACGGGCGAACAGCAGCCGGCGCGGCCCGTGCGTCTCGGAGGTGCGTGGCGTGCGTCTGAGCACGAACTCCTCGTACTTCGCGCGCTGCTCCGCGGTGGCCGTGTCGGTCGGGATGACCACGAGTCCTTGGGAGACGCGGGCCTTGTCGCCGTCGGGGTGGTGTGCGCGGAACGTCTGGATCTGGACGCGCTGGATTTCGGCGAAGTCCAGCGTGTCCTCGGCCTGCACCACGTTGCTGCTCAGGAAGTTCATCCCGTGTTCGCCGGCCCATTTCGCCGACCGGACGCTGCCACCGCCGTACCAGACGCGTTGGCCCAGCCCTCGGGCGTGCGGCTGGACGCGGTCGGAGAACACCTCGAAGCCCTCGGTGCCGCTGTACGTGGTGACCGGTTCGCCGCGGATGTGGCTCAGCAGCCGTTCCACTCGGGCGTAGCTGAAGTCCTCGACGTCGGCGGTGTCCGGGTACAGGGCGTGTTTGACCTGGTCGTAGTGGATGGGCGGGCCGACACTGATGCCCGGGTTGAGCCGCCCGCCCGAGAGTACGTCGACCGTGGCCAGGTCCTCGGCCAGCCGCAGCGGGTTCTCCCAGCCCAGCGGGATGACCGCGGTGCCCAGGTGGATCCGGCTGGTGCGCTGGCTGGCCGCGGCCAGCACGGCGACCGGCGACGAGATGCCGTACTGCAGGTGCCGGTGCCGCACCCACGCACTGTCGAAGCCGAGTTCCTCACCGAGCTGGATGACGTTCAGCGTCGACTCGTGGCCGCGCCGCGGATCGTCCGCGTCGAACAGCCCGATGGTGAGGAAGCCCAGCTTGCGCAGCGGTTCCGACGGCAGCGGCACAGCGATCCCTCCACATCCACGGGCGGCACCCCCATTCTGGCAAGAGACGGCCTGGCGGGGAGGGGTGATCCACTGGGTGGAACGCTGCCTGGCGGCCGATGCCGCCAGGCAGCGCGGTGTCACCGCACGGACAGTTGCCAGAGGCCACGGCCGTGGGTGGCCGCGACGACCGCGTTTCCGTTGGGGGACAGGGCAAGGCCGTTGACGACGCTGCCCGGCAGGCCGACGCCCAACCGGGACCACCTGGCCGCGTGGTCCGCGTCCGCCACGAACATCCCGGTGTCGGTGGCCAGCACGAGCTTGCCGTGCGTGAACACCAGGTCATCCCCTGGCGTGTCGGGCAGGTTGCCGGAGATGTCGGTCCAGTGCGCGCCGCCGTCGCGGGACTCGAACACGTGGCCCACGCCGCCACCGGGGATCCAGTGCCGGGAGTAACCGCTGTATACAGCGTACACATGGCCGGCGTCGTGCGGGTCCACACGGAGCGACGCGAGGAACCGCTGCGGCAGGTTCGGCGCGGTCACCGTGTGCCACGTCCCACCGTAGTTCGTGTCGATGCCACTGGCGAACGCCGGACCCGGGTTGCCGCCACCGGCCACCCACCCGGCGTACGTGGTCGACCCGTTCACCGTGAGCGCGGTCGCCAGGCGCGGTGCGCCGTTGGACCCCTTGCCCAGGTCGTGCACGTTCTTCCAGTCACAGCCGTCCGAGTGGCAGCGGGTGGTCCACGCCGCGTGGTCGTCCCACACGAACTCGCCACCGGCGACCCAGTGGTTCGGGTCGGTCACGTCCGCGGTGAAGGGGGCGATGAACCGCGCGGTCGGGTCGCACCCTGGCATCGTGCCCGGGTCGTCCGGGTTGCCGCCGCAGACCGGGCTGATCGTGCGGAACGTGTGGCCGCCGTCGGTGGTCACGTACATCGCCAGGTTCACGTATTCGCCGACGGAGTTGTTGCCGTTGCGCGGATCCACGAGCACCTGGCCGCCGTCGCCGCCGGCCGGCTGGATCATGGTGGACGCGTTCCGACCGAGCAGCACCGACGTGCCGTTGTCCTGCAGGCCGCCCCAGTAGGCGGTCCGGCCGCCGGGCAGACTGCCGGTTCCGGCGCCGTAGTACTGCAGGTTGTGCAGGGTGGCGTTGGTGTTCGTCCAGTCGCCGTACCCCTGGTGGCCCAAGGGGCGGTGCCAGACGCCGCCGTCGCTGCCGATCCAGACGTGCCCGTTCACGACCGCCAGCGCGTGCTGGTCCGGGTGGGTCGTCTGGGGACAGTTCGGGTTGCAGGGCAGCCGGAGGTTCCAGTACGGGCCGGCGGCCTGGAACGTCCGGCCGCCGTCGGTGGTCTCGAAGACCTCCTCCAACGAGACGTACACGTGGTTCGGGTTCGCCGGATCGACCGTGATCGCCTGGTTGTACCAGGCCTGGACGCCGACGTGGAAGCCGTCCTGGTACAGCAACGCCGACCCGGAGTGGTCCAGTGAGTCGGAGTCCCCGACCTTCCGCCACGGCCCGGCCGGGTCGCCGTTGGCCGAGACGAAGACGCCCTGCAGCACGGTGTCCCCGCCACTGGCCTGCAGCGTCGGTGACTGCACGATGGCCCAGAGCTGCTTGCCGTCGCCGGTCCAGGAGAGCGTGGTGCGGCCGATGTCGCCGGCGTTCAGGTCGCCGGTCGGGTGCACCAGGCTGAACGACCCAGGCGCGCCGCCTGCGTTCGACACGTACAAACCGTTGTACGACAGGTCATCCGGCGCGGTCCCGCCACGCCAGCCGATGGTGGTGAGCACGGTCTGACCGCGGACCTGGACGTCCGTGGTGAAGTTCGTGCGGTACGGCGAACGGGTGGGGTTCGGGTCGGGCGCGAACACCTGCTGCCACGGACCATAGGTGCTCGGCGAGTGCCGCCACAGGCCGTGCGTGGTGGCCGCGAAGATCGTGCCGTCGCCGGCTCGGGTGAGTCGGAAGATCTGCGAGCCGTCGATCTCGTCGCCGCCGACCTTGCGGTAGAACGTGCCGAACGTGTCCGAGACGTACACCCCTTGGCCCGCGTAGGAATCCGAGCTGGTGTTGGCCTCGCCGGTGCCGACCCAGACGCGGTGCGCCCGGTCGACGAGCACCGCGCCGACGGACTGGCTGCCCAGCCCGCCCCACGCCGGCCACCAGTGGCCGCCGTTGTCGAATGTCCGCCACACACCGCCGTCGGCCGTGCCGGCGTAGATCACCCGGCTGTCCGGGGCGAGCGCGGTGATTCGACCGGCCACCAGGCCCCAGCCGGCGCCGGCGTTGGACTCGACGGGGTCGGTGTAGCCCGCCGGCTCGGACTGGTACGGCTGGCCGGTCACTTCCTGCCACTGGCCGCCCGCCACCGGCAGTCTGGCGCCGTCGGCCAGCGCGGTGCTGACCGCCGCGGCCGGTACCGACGTGCCGGGGGCGATTCGCTGGTTGGCGAATTCCTCGGCGCGGTCGGCGATCTCGCCGGCGTCGTGGTCCTCTTCCACGATCGAAAGGCCGTGGTGGTGCGTGGCCGCGTACCGCGCGGGCGATGGCGGTACGAGACGGTCCGAAGTGGCGTTCGCTGTCGACGATGTCAGAATTGTCGTGGTCATCACGGTCAAAGCCGCGATGACCGTTACTAACCGTCCCTGCCCATTCATTGGGGACTCCCTCGCGTGCCGATGAGCAGAACCATCGGAGGCTAGGCTCTTTCGGGCAGGATGAGTGCCGCCATCCGTTGGGTTTCCGGTCAGGGGAGCAGGGCGTCCAGCCGGCCGGGGTGGTCGCCGAGGATCGGGCCTGGGTCGGTGCCGAGGACGCGGTCGATCAGGGTGGCGTAGATGTCCCGGAAGTCCGTGGTCTCCTTGAGGTCGCCCTTGTCCAGGTCGGTCAGGCTGGGTTGCTGGCCGTGGAAGCCGCCGTTGACCCGGGGGCCGAGGACGAACGCGGGGCCGGCGGTGCCGTGGTCGGTGCCGTCGCTGGCGTTGGCCTGGACGCGCCGGCCGAACTCGGAGTAGACCAGCACGACCACGTCCTTGCCGCGGTCGGACTTGCCCATCCGCTCGACGAACGCGGTCAGCGCACTGTCCAATGAGGACAAAAGGCGTTGCTGGGTGCCGCGTTCGTCGGCGTGGGTGTCGAAGCCGCCGAGGGACACCGAGTACGCCCTGGTCGGCACGCCTGTCTCGATCAGACCGGCGACCAGGTCCAGTTGGGTGCCCAGTGCGCTGGCGCCTTTCTGTTGCTTGGCGTGCGCGTCACCGAACGTCTTGGCCGCCTCGGACAGGTCGGTGATGGACTTCGCGGCGCGCGCGTAGTCCGTGCCTTCGCCTGCCTGCGGTTTGCCCAGCGCGAGGAAGGACTGGCCGAGCGCGCCCTTGGGGATCTGCAGGCCGGACGGCGGCAGGCACGCGCCCGCGGCCCGTTCCCCGGCCAACAGTGGCGGCAGCACCGGCTCGACCGACAGGGCCCGCAGCGGGTCGTCGCCGGTCACGTCGAGCCACCGGCCCAGCCAGCCGGTCCGGCCGGGCGACTGCGGCGACGCGGTCTGCCAGATGGCCATCGACCGGAAGTGACTGTGGTCCGGTTGCGGGTAGCCGACCCCGCGCACGATGGCGAGGTTCTTGGTGTCCCACAGTTTCCGCATGCCCTTCAGGCCCGGGTTCAGCCCGAGCCCCTCGCCGAGGTCGAGCACCTCCTCCGGTTTGTACGCCAGGTCCGGCCGGGCGTCCTGGTAGGCCCGGTCCGCCGCGGGGACCACCGTGTTCAGGCCGTCGTTGCCGCCGTACAGCGTGACGACGACCAGCACACCCGCGCCGGGTGGCAGCGGGTCGTGCTGGGCCGCGGCCAGCAGGTCGGACCAGTTGACCTGGGTCGCGCCGACGGCCAGCGCGCCGGCCGCGGTCACCCCGGTCCAGGTGAGGAACCGACGGCGGGTCACCGACTTCAGACCGTCCACTTGAGACTCCTAGCTGATCACGTACTCGGGCGCGCACACGGCGACGGACGCCAGCTGCGCCGGCTGGTGGGCGAGTGGGGTCAGGGCCGCCCGGGTCCGGTCGCTCCACGCGCCGACCCCCAGCAGGGTCCCGATCGCGGTCACCGGGTCGCCGGACAGCGCGGCCAGGTCGGCGTGCGGGGTGAGCAGCCGGGCCAGCTGCAGCCGGGCCAGACCGGCCGCGGTGGTCAGCCACGCGCCGCCGGCCGGCCAGCCGCCGACACTCGGCGGCAGGAACGGAACTTGGCCCATTCCGCGCAGCCCGGCCAGCAGTTTGGTCTGTTCGTCGGCGGGCAGCGTGGCCGGCCGGATCTTGAACGCCCGCATCACCCCGACCGCCCATTCGACCGGTTGTTTGACGATCGTGCTCCCGTCGTCGCGGAAGGCCGGCTCGGCGGCCAACGCCCTCAGCAGCGCCCGGATGTCACGGTTCGGGCCGTACGCGCCGGTGAGCCGGGCGAGGACGTCGTCGGCTGGGGGAGTGCCGCTGACTAGCCGCTGCCACAGCCGCCGCGCGACGAACTTCGGTGACGCGGGACTGGTGACCAGCACGTCGACCAGGGAGTGCGCGTCCAGCGGGCCGGTGTGGCCGATGACTGTTTTGTCCTTGTTGTCGTGTTGCTTGGGGACGAGCGTGACGGCCAGGGTGTCCCGGTCGATCTTCCAGCCGGTGAGCGCGCGGGCCGCCGCCCGGACATCGTCCTCCGTGTAGTTGCCGACACCGAGCGTGAACAGCTCCATCAGCTCACGGCCGAGGTTCTCGTTCGCGGCCTTCGCGGTGTTCTTCTGGCCGTCCAGCCACACCAGCATCGCCGGATCCACGACCATCGCGTTGGCCAGCACCCCGAAGTCGCCCAGGGCGTGCTGCCGCTGGGTCTGGTTCTGCGCCAGCATCATCCTGGCACTCTTGACCTTCTGCGCACTGGTGGCGAAATGCCCGTGCCAGAACCAGGTCATCCGCTCCACCAGCGGACTGTTCGTGGCGACCATCCGGTCCAGCCACCACAGCGTGATCGCCTGCTGGTCCGTGCGGACCTGCTGGGCCTCCTGCTGTTTGGCGGCCTTGTCCTTGCCGGGTTTGGGTTCCGGGCCGAGCGTGGGCGGCGGTGGGGCGCCCGGGTCGTCGGCGGCGGACAGGAACGCGTCCACCGTCCGGCCGGAGTCCAGCTCGCCAGGACGCGGTCCGAACCCGAACCGTTCGAACAGCCGCCGCGCCGCGGCCCGGTCCCCGATCACAGCCATGAACCGAGTGTCGTGACGTCATGGGCACGCCCGCAATCATTCGCAGGTCCCCGTACACAACTCTTACAAACGGTACCCGTCGCCCACCGTAGTCACCGTGTCACGGATCAGAAGTGGTCGGCGTCGGTGAGCTCACCCTCGAACGTGTCGGCCTGGGCGACCACCATCTCCAACGCCCTGGTGAACTCCGTGATCACGCTCTTGTCCGTCAACGGCACCGCGTGCTTCAGCAGGGCCACGCCGTCCACCACGGCCGCGCCGCCGACCAGGCACGTTCCCGCCAGTTCGAGGAAACGACCCAGCTCGATCTTGTCGGCCCAGCCGACCGGGGACGAGATCTCCAGCCAGGCGCCGCCCGCGGCGGCGTCCACCACGTGGTGCACCGAGACCTGCTGGGTCCGGTCGCCGTCCGCGTCGAGCCGGAACCGCAGCCAGCCGTCGGCCTCTTCCAAGACCTCATACCGGGTACGGACGTAGTTGATGACATCGGTCCAGGTGGTCACGCGCAGAGCATCTCATGCCCCGCCGACAGGAGTCCGCAGCCACACCCGCCTGGAAACTCCTCGCCGAGGATGTTGTCGATCATCGTTCGGGGTGAAGGTGGTCAGTGACGCCTGACCTACGGCTCGTTCACCGGTACTCGTGCTGGGGCCGATCTGTTGTGCCGTAGGCAAAGCCACCGTGCGCGTGCCGAAGTACGACGCCGGCGACCGCACGCCGTAGACACGATGGAGTGATCGATTTCCGTGCGTCCGGCGTGTTGTCGGTCCGGACGGCGGTCGATGCTGTGCAGTGTCGCCCACGCGTCAGCGCGTCTCGGAAAAGTCGTACGTTGGAGAGGGAGACAAGCGTGGTCGACGACACGGCCGTGCTCATCGTGGGCGCCGGTCCGGCCGGGCTCGTCCTGGGCAACCTGTTACTCGCCGAGGGGGTCGACACCCTGATCGTGGAGCGTGCCGACCGGGCGCGCGTCCAGGCCAGGGCCAGGGCCGGGTTCCTCGGCCCGAACAGCGCCCGGATCCTGACCGAGCATGGCCTCGGCGCCGGTATGCTCCACAATGGACGTCCACATGGGACATGCGCGTTCCGTTACGCGGACGGTGAGTTCGAACTCGACTACGGCACGCTCGGCCCAGGCGAGCCGCACACCGTCTACCCACAACAGGACCTCGTGACGGACCTCGTCGCCGAGTATCTCGACCGCGGCGGCGACCTGCGGTTCGGGGTCACCGTCACCGATGTCGACCCGCACACGGGCGCTGTCGCCTACCGCGACGCGAACGGTGCCGGCCAGGCCACGGCCCGGTTCCTTGCCGGCTGCGACGGCGGCAACGGCGTCACCCGCACTGCCATCCCGGCGTGCTCGGTTCGCCGCCACGCCCGCGACCACGGTACCGCCTGGCTGGCTGTCCTCGCCGAGGCGCCGCAGAGCATGTCGGCGGTCACGTACGCGATCCACGACAACGGATTCGCCGGCCACATGGCCCGCGGCCCCGAAGTGACCCGCTACTACCTGCAGGTTCCGCCCGGTGACGACGCCGTGGCCTGGACCGACGAACGGATCTGGGCCGAACTGAACACCCGCATGCGGACCGAGGTGTTCGGACCGCTCCGCCGCGGCCGGATCACCGAACGGCGCGTCGTGCGTCTCCGCTCGGAAGTGGTCGACCCCATCCACCATGCCCGGCTGTTCCTTGTCGGCGACGCCGCCAGCGTGATCAGCCCGTCCGCGGCCAAAGGCGCCAATCTGGCGATCATGCAGGCCGAGGTGCTGGCGGGCGCCCTCGCCGCCGCGATCAACCACGGCGACGACAGCGCGCTGGCCGCGTATTCGCGCACCTGCCTGCCCCGCATCTGGCGGGCACAGGAGTTCTCCCACTGGATGATCGACCTGCTGCACGGTCCGGCCGGGCCGGACCAGGGCTATCAGCTCGGACTGCGCCGTGCCCGGTTGCGTAGCCTGCGCGACTCGCGCGCCCACCAGCACCTGTTCGCCGAACACTACGTCGGCATCTGACCAGCGAAAGCCACCATGACCATCACCCGTATGCCTGTTGTTGCCGATGCTGACCTCGCTCGCCTCATCTCGGCCAGGGAACTCGTCCGTGCCCATGACACCGACTCGGTCATCGCGGCGGCGATTCCGTCGCTGAGTGAAGAGAACCGCGCGGCCATGGCCCGGCATGTGACCCTGGTCCACGTCGCGCTGCTCATCTTCCCCGACATCCTCGACGGACTGGCCGAGGTCCTGGCCCGGCATGGCGTCGACGTGGTCACCACGACGCCCAGCGTGGTCGTCCGCGACCGGCTCAGCACCAGATATGCCGTGCCCGTCGTGGACCTGAAGGTCGACATCCTGCGCGCCCGGGTCACCGACCGCACCGGTCGGCTGTGCCAGGTGGAGATCTTCGCCCTGGCCACGACGCCGGAGTTGGCGTACATCGCCGAGGACGAACGCGCACACAACCGGGAGAACCACGTCGCGTTGGCCGTGCCGCGGGCGGATCCCGTCCTGTTGGGCGGGTTGCGCGCGTCGGTCGCCGGCCTGATGCGCCCGGACGGTGGTGGCTACAACCACCACGAGAACTCCACCGTCCTGTACTTCCGGGACCCCGACCACCCCGACCCGGCGTTCCGCCGGCTGGAGTTGATCAGTGCGGGCCTTTTCCCGCATCTGCTCACCACCCACCAACGCCAGTCCGGGCCGGGGACCGAACTGCTGCGGCTGATGACCGGGGCGTGGGCCACCCAGGCCATCACGGCCGCCGCCCAACTGCGCCTGCCCGACCACCTCGGCACGGTTGCCGACCTGGCCGGCCTGGCCGCGGCCACCGGCGCCGACCCGGACAGCCTGGCCAGGCTGCTGCGTTACCTCACCGTGCTCGGCATCGTCCGCACCGCGGGGGACCGGCACACCCTGACGGAACTGGGATCGCTGCTGCGATCGGACGTCGACGGCTCGATGCGACCGCTCGCGTTGATGTACGGCGGCCCGTTCTACCAGTCGTTCGCCGGGTTGACCGAGGCGGTCCGCACCGGCGAGGAGTCGTACGCGAAGGTCTTCGGCGCCCACCACTTCGTCCACATGGCCGCCGATCCTGGCCTCGCCGAGGTGTTCCACCAGTCCATGGCCGCGAGCAACGCCATGTTCACCAGTGTCACCCAGGTCGTCGATTTCTCCACCGCACGCACGGTCGTCGACGTGGCGGGCGGGAACGGTGAACTCCTGTACCGGATCCTGGCCGCCAACCCGGGCCTGCGAGGTGTCCTGATGGACCGTCCGCACGCCCTGGCCGTGGCCGAGTCGACCCTCGCGCCCGTGACTGACCGGTGCACCCTGGTGTCCGGTGACTTCACCGAGTCGGTTCCCGGCACCGGCGACGTCTACCTGCTGTCCCGCGTGCTGCACGACTGGGACGACGCGCAGTGCCGCACGATCCTGTCCACGTGTGCGGCGAACATGCCTCAGCACGCGGAGTTGCTCGTGATCGAACGTCTGCTCCCGGAGTCGCCGGATCCCGATTCCCTGGCTGTTCCCTGGGACGTGCACATGATGTGCAACACCGGCGGCAAGGAACGCACCCAGGCTCACTACCGTGCTTTGCTGGCTGAAGCGGGGTTCGAGCTCGTCGATGTCCGCCCACTCGCGCTGGACGCGTACGTCCTACGCGCTCGCCGTGCGGGACCCGAGACTACGGCTCGATCCACTGGTACTCGTGCTCAGGACGACCTGTTGTGCCATAACGCAAAGTCATGGTGACCTGGCCGTCCTGCGCGAGCGCGGTCAGGTATCGCTGGGCGGTGGCGCGGGCGATGCCCAGCAGTGCGGCGATCTCCGCGGCCGACGCCGGCCGTCCGTGGTCCCGTAGCCCGTTGGCGACGACCCGGGCGGTCGCCGCCGACCGTCCCTTGGGCGTCTCGCGGCGGTCCCGTTCGTGCAGCAGCCGAACCGCCCGGTCGATGTCGGCCTGGGTGGCCGTCCGGTCGCTCGACGACAGTTGGGCGTGGTAACGCGAGTACGCGTTCAACCGCTCGGCCAGGTCCTCCGCGTCGAACGGCTTCACCAGGTAGTTCAACGCACCCGCGGCGAACGCGGCCCGCACGGTGGGCACGTCGGACACCGCGGTCAGCATGATCACATCCACAGTGGTGTCCCGCAGGAACAGCAGCCCGGACTCGCCCGGCAGGTAGTTGTCCAGCAGCACCAGGTCCGGCGACAACTCGGCGACCTTCTGGCGGGCGTTCGCGGCCGTGTGCGCGACCCCGACGACCGTGAACCCGGAGACCCGCCGGACGAAGTCCGCGTGCACCATGGCCACCCGAATGTCGTCCTCGACGATCAGCACCCGAATCGTCACCGCACGTCCTCCAGCGTCGGTTCGAGCGCTTGCGGCAACTGCGCGACGAACAACGCGCCGCCGCCGGTCCCGCCGGGATTCGCCAGCCGGACGTCCCCGCCGAGGCTGCGCGCCGCCTGCAAGGTCAACGCGAGCCCGAGCCCATGCCCCGGTTCGTCCTTTGTGGACACGCCGTCGGTGAAGACGGAGTCCGCCAGGTCCGCGGGCACCCCGGCACCCGAGTCGGTCACGGCCACGTGCAGCGTGGTGCCGTCGGCCACCAGGTCGACCTCCACCACGGCCGGCCGGCCGGGCCCGCGCCGGGCCGCCTGCAGCGCGTTGTCCACCAGGTTGCCGACCACGGTCGTCACCTCGACCGGTGCGACCACTTTGGACGGAACCCAGCTGTTCTCGCCGATCTTCAGCCGGACGCCCAGTCCGGCCGCGGTCGCCGCCTTCGCGGCCAGGAACGCCTGCAGGTACGGGTCGTCGATCATGTCCGACCCGATCAGGGTGATCGCCCCCGCGGACATTGCCCGCAGGTACTCGGCGGCTTCGGCGTAGTGCTGGGTCCGCACGAGCCCGGACAACGTGTGCATCCGGTTGGCGAACTCGTGCCGTTGCGCCCGCAACGCGTCTGTCAGCTCACGGGTCGAGTCGAGTTCCCGCGTCAGGGTTTCCAGGTCGGTACGGTCCCGCAGGGTCAACACCCCACCGAGGTCGAAGTCGCCTTTCCGGACCTCACGGTAGTTCGCCACCAGTACCCGGTCGCCGGCCACGGTCACCAGGTTGTCCACCCGCTCACCGGCTTCGAGCGTGGCCCGCAGCCGGGGCGGCAGGTCCAGTTCGGACACATGCGTCCCAGGTGGCGCGTCCAACCGCAACAGCCGCCTGCTCTCCGTGTTGCACACCGAGATCCGGCCCGACGCGTCCACCGCCAACACCCCCTCCCCGATGCCGTGCAGCACGGCCTGATGCTCCTGCATCAACTCGGCCAGCTCGTGCGGCTCCAACCCCAGCGTCCGCCGCTTCAATAATCGGATCAACAGCAGCGCGCCACCCACGCCCAGCAGCAGCGCCCCGCCGCTGAACAGCCCGACCGTGCCGAGTTGGCTCTGTCGCGCCGCGTCGATCTCGGTGGCGCTGATCCCGAGGCTCACCTCGCCGACGATCGTGCCCGAGTGGTCGCGCAGCGGCACCTTCCCCCGGGCGGACAGGCCGAGCGTCCCGCGTTCGATGTTGGTGACCTCCTTGCCGGCCAGCGCCGCGCTCGGGTCCGTACTCACCGGCTGGCCGATCTGGTCCGGGTTCGGGTGCGCCAGGCGGATGCCCTTCTCGTCCGTCACCACCACGAACAGGGCGCCGGTGGCGAGCCGGGCGCTCTCCGCCGTGGCCTGGACCAGTCGCTGGTCGTCGGCGGCCACCGCGTCACCGAGGGCGACGTTCGACGCCACCACCCTGGCCATGTCCAGGGCGCGTTGCTCGAACTGGTCGCTGAGCTCGCTCGACTCCGTCCAGACCGCCATCACCGCGCCGACCACCAGTACCAGGGCCAGCAGGCCGATCTGCAGGACCAGCACCTGGCGTAAGAACGGCATCTTCGCCCTCGCCATGCGCTGACCGTACGTGCCGACGCCGGCATTGCCCAAACCCGCGAGCAAAACGCGCAGAACGCGGAGAACATTCGTTGCGCGAACAACGCGGCAAAGCCTCGCGACCCGCCAGCGCGCACTTACCGTTCACGCCCAACACAATCTACGACAACGGAGTTGGGCGATGGATTCTCCGCTGGTCGAACTGCGGGGGGCGACGAAACGCTTCCCGACCGGCACGGGCGGGACGCACACCGCGGTCCGTGACCTCACGCTCACGCTGCGGCACGGCGAGTTCGTCGCGGTCGTCGGCCCGACCGGGTGCGGCAAGTCGACCACGTTGTCCCTGGTCTCCGGCCTGGAACCGGCGTCGGCGGGTGAAGTGCTCGTCAACGGCGCACCGGTTCGCGGCATTCCGGCCGGAGTGGGCTACATGTTCCAGAACGACGCCGTGCTGCCGTGGCGGTCGGTGCTGGACAACGTCGCCGCCGGTCCGCGGTATCGAGGCACACCGAAAGGGAAAGCCCGGGAGCAGGCCCGGGAATGGGTGCGCCGGGTCGGACTCGGCGGGTTTGAGGGCTATTACCCGCACCAGTTGTCCGGCGGGATGCGCAAGCGGGTCGCGCTCGCCCAGACGCTGGTGAACGAGCCGTCGATCCTGCTGATGGACGAGCCGTTCAGCGCGTTGGACGTGCAGACCCGGGCGTTGATGCAGGACGAGTTGCTGCGGCTGTGGTCCGGGACGGGCGCCGCGGTCGTGTTCGTCACACACGACCTGGAGGAGTCCGTCGCGTTGGCCGACCGCGTGGTGGTCATGACCAGCAGCCCGGCCACGGTCAAGGCGACGTTCGACGTGCCGCTGGAGCGGCCCCGCAAAGTCGAGCAGGTCCGCCTCACCCGGGAGTTCCTGGAGATCTACCGGGAGATCTGGGACTCGTTGCGGGAAGAGGTCGAGAAGGCCCGAGAGGAGCAGGCCAACCGTGTCGCGTGACACCCTGGAAGCGTCTACTTTGGACAACGTCGAGCCGAAAACCGAAGGGCGCACGGTGAAGTCCGCGTTCCGGCGGCGCCGCGGCATGATCTGGACGATCCGGGTCGCGTTGGTCGTCCTCTGGCTCGCCAGTTGGGAACTGACGGCCACGTACCTGATCGACCCGTTCTTCTACTCCAAACCCAGTGCGGTCTGGCACAAGCTCGTCGACTGGTTCACCGGCGGCACCAGCCAGGGATCCATCTGGGAACAGATCGGGTACACGCTGCAGGAGGCGGTCGCCGGGTTCCTGCTCGGCGCGCTCGCCGGCGTGGTGCTCGGCATCCTGTTGGGCCGCAGCCGCCTGCTGGCCGACATCTGCGCGCCCTTCATCAAGGCCGCGAACGCCGTGCCGCGGATCGTCCTGGCGGCGCTGTTCGTGATCTGGTTCGGCCTGGGCATGTCGTCGAAGATCGCGACCGCGTTCGTCCTGGTGTTCTTCGCCGTGTTCTTCAACGCGTTCCAGGGCGCCCGCGAAGTCGACCGCAACCTCATCAACAACGCCCGGATCCTCGGCGCGGGCCGCCTGCACGTGCTGACCACGATCGTGGTGCCCAGCGCGACCTCGTGGATCCTCGCGTCGCTGCACACCGCGTTCGGGTTCGCCCTGATCGGCGCGGTCGTCGGCGAGTTCACCGGCGCCGACAAGGGCCTCGGCCTGCTGATCAACCACTCGCAGGGCACGTTCGACAGCGCCGGCATCTACGCCGGGATGATCGTGATCACCGTGATCGCCCTGCTCGCCGAATGGCTGCTGACCGTCGCCGAGAACAGGTTGCTGAAGTGGCGCCCGCCATCCATCACCACAGGACTCCAGATCTAGGGAGAGACCGTGAAAACCCGTGCCATCATCGCCGTCGCCGCGTTGGCGCTCGGCCTCACGGCCTGCCGTTCACAGGACGGCACCACCGCGGCGGCGCCCAACGCCGACGGGACGACCGACGTCAAGATCATGGTCGGCGGCGTGGAGAAGGTGATCTACCTGCCGGCCAAGCTCACCGAGCAGCTCGGGTACTTCAAGGATCAAGGCCTCAACGTCCAGATCCTCACCGAGCCGGCCGGCGCGACCGCCGAGAACTCGCTGATCTCCGGTGACGTCAACGGCGTCGTCGGGTTCTACGACCACACGATCGACCTGCAGACCAAGGGCAAGTGCATCACCAGCGTCGTGCAGATGGCCGACGTGCCCGGCGAGGCCGAGGTGGTGGCCACCAGGAACGCGGACAGCGTCAAGAGCCCGACCGACTTCAAGGGCCGCAAGCTCGGCTTCACCAGCCCCGGCTCGTCCACCGACTTCCTCACCCAATACCTGGCCACCAAGAACGGCGTGGCCACCAGCGAGTACACCGGGGTGAAGGCCGGCGCGGGCCAGACGTTCATCGCCGCGATCGACAACGGCGGCATCGACGCCGGCATGACCACCGATCCCACGATCGCCCAGCTGGTCGACTCCGGCAAGGCCAAGGTCATGCTGGACATGCGCACCGAACAGGGCACCCGGGCGGCGCTCGGCGGCCTGTACCCGGCGAGCGCGTTGTACATGGACTGCGCGTTCGTCCAGCAGCACAAGGAAGTCGTGCAGAAGCTGGCCAACGCCCTGGTCAAGACCCTCGGTTACATCAACACCCATTCGGCCGCGGACATCGCGGCCAAGATGCCGCCGGACTTCGCGGGCGGCAACCAGGCCCTGTACGTCAAGTCGATCAACGACAGCAAGGGCATGTTCAACACCGACGGCAGGATGAAGGCCGACGGCGCCAAGAACGTCCTTGAGGTGCTCAGCCAGTTCTCGCCGAACGTGAAAGGCAAGAAGGACACCGTCGACCTGACCAAGACCTACACCGACGAGTTCGTCACCAAGGTTCAGTAACGCGGTGCTAGAGTCCCCCGTCATGCATCGACGGGGGACTCTGTTCGCGGTGCCGGCGTTGGTCACGATGGCGACTGCGGCCTGCACGACGTCCGAGCCCGGCATTCCACTCCCGGCCTCCACCCCGTCAACTCAGCGGGTGTTCGACGAGAAGGCCGTAGAACAGGGCGTCAGGCAGATCCTGCGGGACCAGTACGGGGAGACCCCCACCAACGTCACCTGCCCGAGGAACCAAGTGGTCAAAGTGGGCACCGTGTTCACCTGCACCCTGCGGGTCAACGGCGAGCCGAGGAAGGTCCGGATCACCGTGCGGTCGGACCAAGGCGAATACGAGGTCAGCCAGTCGGCGCCGGCGTAGTCGGAGGCTAGGCGCGCTTTAGCTCGACTTGGCCTTGGCGGCCAGCCGGGCCTGCACCTCCGGGCGCCGCAGCGGCGGCACGGTAGTGGGCGGCTGGCGGCGCGGCGGCAACGCGGCCAAGAGGCGCGTGGTCGTCGCGGTGACCTCGGCGACAGCGGCTTCGAAGGCGTCCCGGGTGCTGTCGGTCACCGACTGGACGCCGCTGACCTTGCGGACGTACTGCCGGGCCGCCGCCTCGACCTCCTCGGCCGTGGCGACCGGTTCAAGCCCGCGAAGTGTGGTGATGTTGCGACACATAACGGTCAGCATAGGCACAACGGCAGTCGATCACTGGGTGATCAGCATTCCCAACACCATCCCGATCAGGACGAGCAACACCGCCGCCTTGGCCAGGAGACCAGCCGAACAGTTGATTTGCATGCTGTCCTTGGTACGCCACGGACGGCGCTGGTTGTCCGACGGGCGTGGACCTCCGTCGTGGACCTCCGCGCCGGAGGAGCGGCCCCGCCGCCGGAATTGTCCATAGAATGGCGGACAACTCGCCGGATGGAGGCCGCCGTGCTCGACGAAGACGATCTCAGCGGGGTCGTCCGGAACGTCCAACGAAGCAGGGCGGAGGCGACCAAGCGCTTCGTGAACCATCCGCTCACCCGCGCGTACCTCGAGGCGGGGGTCCGGCTCGTGGAGCGTGAGCTGCGGGCAGCGGACACCGACGGCCAGTTGACGCGTCCGTTCGAGACCCTGCGCCGGGAGAACGTGATCGCCGAACTGGCCAACGGGCGAAGGGAACTCCCGATCAGGGGCACGGTCGGGTCGTTCCGGGACCGGTGGGACCCGTTCTCCGGGTACCTGTCCGACCTCGCCCGGTTCATGCTGCGGATGCGCCAGTCCGGCCCGGTGAACACACTGGTCCGCCAGGCGACTGTGGCGCTGTCCGACGGCGACTTCGCGGCCGTGGTGCACGAGGTCGCCTACCGGGACATGCTGCTCGCCGCCCAGTCGATCCCGTTGCGCTTCCGGTTCCTGGCGATGACGCTCGCCGCCCAGGACCAAGCCGTGGCCGAGGCGATGACCACGGTCTACCACGACATCACCCACGCCTGGAAGTCGCTCTGCGACGAGGTCTTCGCGGCCCGGGGCCTCACCCTGCGACCCGGCCTGACCACCGACGACCTGGCAACGATCCTGGTGGCCCTGAACGAAGGCCTGGCCTTGCGAACGGCCAACGAACCGGACCACACGTTCCGCGACGACGAGACCCGCCACGGCCTGCTCGGCCAGGCCGCGCTGGCCCTGTTCGCCGCGTTCGTCGACAAAGGTGACCACAGCACGCTGGAAGAGTTGGCCGAACGAATCGCCGGCGGCAAGGACGCCTGAGGTTGTGCGGGCAGGGGCCCCGCACAACCCCGTGGCGTGTCTCAGTGGGTCCAGTCGGCGAGCATCCGCTGTCGGGCGCCGGCCAGGCTGATCGTGCCGGCGCAGACCTGTCGTTTCAGCGAGTTCTCTTCCTTGTCCTTGTCTTCGGCGGCTTGGCCGGGATCTGTGCTGCCGGCGCTGGTGCGCGGCTCGGGCCACAGGTTGTTCGGATCGCGTGGCGCGCCGCCGAGTTCCAACGGGACCAGATGGTCCTCTTCGAGTGCCGTGTTGGGGATGTCGGCTTCGCCGTATTCGCCCTTCTGCTGGTTCTTCAGGGCGGTGGTGTAACTGGACGGCGGTCGGACTGTGGCCGTCCACCCGGACACGCAGATGGTGGTGTCGATGGTGTCCTGGCTGACGTCCGGGTTGAAGGCCCCCGGGGTGCACGCGGAATCCGCTGTGCCGTTCACGATTGTGCACGTCCGCGCGGCCGACGCCGAGGGCGCGACACAGACCGCGAACGTAACGGTCGACGCTAAAACCCAAGCGGTCTTTACCATTCGCATACCAGCCTCCGATTCCGTGAGTTGTTCACGACTCGCCACAGAATGCTGCGAGGACACCACCGGCGGAACCAGTCAGTAGTCGTTGAATATGGCGTGAACAGTCGAACGTCAACGGACACAACGGAAAAATGGGCGCATACCTTGACTCGGGTGTCGCTAGGGGGGCGAGTACGGTCGGGCCATGACCTTGCAGCCGTTGACGATCGAGCGGATGTTCTTGTCGTGGACGCTCGATGTGCCTGTGCTGCTGGTCGTCGCGTTGCTCGGCTTCGGATACGTGTGGGCGGCGCGGCGGACAGGGGAGTGGCGGCGGTCGCGGACGGTGTACTTCTGTGCGGGGCTGGCAACGGTCCTGATGGTCACTGTGTCCTTTGTGGGCGTTTACGCCGACTCGTTGTTCTGGGTGCGCGCGGTCCAGACGGTCGTGTTGTTGATGATCACACCGTTGTTGCTGGTGATGGGCGCGCCGCTGACGTTGCTGCTGGCCACCGTCCCGGAGCGAACCGCGGACAGGCTCAGGAAAGCTGGGCGTTCGGTGACCGCGCGTGTGTTGACGTTCCCGCTTGTCGTGACGGTCGTCCTGGTCGCGCCGACGTTCGTGTTGTACTTCACGCCGCTGTACGAAGCGTCTCTGCGCAACGGATTCGTCGACGATTTGGTCCATGTGGGACTTGTCGGCGCCGGGTTTGTGTACTTCTGGACGCGTTTGGGGGTCGACCCGACGCCTCGGTCGGACTCCTACCTGGTGTCGTTGTGGATCAGCCTGACCGAGGTGATCGCGGACGGCGCGCTCGGTCTGGTGGTCTGGCTGGGTCCGCTGATCGCGTCCGGCTACTACCAGGCGCGCACGTGGGGCCCCGACATCCGGCTGGACCAGATCATCGGCGCCGGTGTGCTGTGGATCGGCGGCGACCTGGCCGGGCTGATGTTCGTCGGGGCGCTCGTGGTGCGCTGGCGGCGGGACGACGAGCGCAAGGCCGAGCAAATCGACCGTGAGCTGGACGAGCAGGAGCGGGTCGTGGCCAAGCCGGGCCTGTGGTGGGAGAACGACCCGCAGTTGGCCGAGCGGTTCCGGCGCCTACGCTGATTAGCGTAGATCGGCTACCTATGAGTACGAGGGTTTGCGTATCGCACGGCCGGTCCTGAGCCGACGCGTGCGCAGGGCGTTCCCCGGCACGCTTGCGGCCATGCTGACAACGACGGAGCCTCGGACGTCCTCCCGCCGATGGGTGTGGTTGACGTTCCGTGCGCTCGTCTCTGTGCTGACCATCGACGCGTATCTGCAGGCGGTGCTTGCCGGGCGGTTCCTGTCCGGTGCCTACGGCAGTCTCCTCATGCACCGGAGTAACGGCGTCAGTGGTGTGGCGATCCTGTCGTTCGCGCTCGTTGTCGTCTCGATCGTCGCGTGGCGGACGAAGCAGGCCACCGGGACGCTGGTCGTGTTGACGGTCCTGCTGAGCGGGGTCATCGCGCTGCAGATCATGCTGGGGTTCGAACGGATTCTCGGCCTGCACATCCCGTTGGGTGTCGCGATCATCGCGCTGTCGACCGTGCTCACGATCTGGGCGTGGCGCCGATGAGCCGCCTCACCCGCAGGCAGATGCTCGGCGTCACCGGCGGTGTCGTGGCCGCCACCGCGGTGGGTTTCAGCGTTCCCGCCCTGAGCAGCACGGAGGAGACAGGCACACTGCTGCCGAGCCTGCTCAAGCCGCCCGAACCGTTCCGGGTGCCGCTGCCGGTGCCGGCGGTGCTCGCTCCCGGCCGGCATCCCGACCACCCGGGCGCGGACTACTACGAGATCACCGACCAGGTCGCCCACCAGGAGATCATCCCCGGCACCCGCACCGAGGTGTGGGGCCCCGGCGGCACGTTCCCGGGGCCGACCCTGGTGTCGTACTCGGGCCGGCCCACGGTGGTCCGTCGGATCAACACGCTGCCGGTCCCGACCGTGAACCACCTGCACGGCGGGCACGTCCCGGCGGCCAGCGACGGCTTCCCGACGGACCTGGTGTACCCGCCGGGCTACCACGACATGGGCGACATGCCGGGTATGCCGGGCGACCCGCTCGCGGTGACCACCACCGGGCACCGGGACTACGAATACCCGATGGACCAGCGGGCCGCCACGCTCTGGTACCACGACCACCGGATGGGGTTCACCGGTCCGGCGGTGTGGAACGGTCTGGCCGGTTTCCACATCGTCCGTGACCGGGAGGAGGCCGCGCTGCCGCTGCCCGGCGGCGACCGGGACGTCCCGCTGATGATCGCGGACCGGTCGTTCACCCAGGACGGTTCGTTGCGGTATCCGGCCGCCGACGGGATGATGCCCGGTGTCACCGAGACGTACATGAACGGTGTGCTGGGTGACGTCATCCTGGTCAACGGGGCTCCGTGGCCGGTGATGGACGTGGCCGCAGTCCGGTACCGGCTGCGGATCCTGAACGCCTCCAACGCCCGCCGTTACCGGCTTTCGCTCGGGCTGCCAATAGTCCAAATAGGATCGGACGGCGGCCTGCTGGACCGGCCGGTCACGCACACCACGCTGGACGTCGCGCCGGCCGAACGGTTCGACGTGGTCGTCGACTTCTCGGGGCTGCGCGCCGGCCAGGAGGTCACGCTCACCAACCAGCTCGGCACCGAAGGCACCGCCAACGTCATGCGGTTCCGGGTCACCGGGCCGGCGCCGGACACCAGCCGGATCCCGGAGCGGCTCGCCGACGTGCCGAGGATCGACCGGGCCGAGGCCACGGTCGTCCGCGACTTCACGTTCCAGAAGAAGACCAAGGTGTGGGGCATCAACGGCGAGGAGTTCGACCCGACCAGGGCGATCGCCCGGCCCCGGCTCGGCGACTGGGAGATCTGGCGGTTCGTCACCGACCTGCACCATCCCGTGCACATGCACCTGGCGCAGTTCCAGGTGCTGTCGCGCAACGGCAAGGCGCCCGGCCCGACCGACGCGGGCTGGAAGGACACCGTCGACCTGCGGCCGGCGGAACTCGCCGAGGTGATCGTGCGGTTCACCGGCTACCGGGGCCGATATGTGCTGCACTGCCACAACCTGGAACATGAGGACATGGCCATGATGGCGATGGTGGAAGTGGTGTGAGGAGGACAAGCCATGCGGCGGCACCTGCCGGACATCTCGGTGGTCCTGGTGGTCGCGGCGGTCGGTCTGATCGGCGTGGTCGTCGAGTGCAGGGACTCGAGCCGGTCGCTGCCGCCCCTGGCCGGTGCGGTCGCGCTCGCCGCCGTCGGCGGCGCGCTGCTGCCGCTGCGTAAGCGTTGGCCCCTGTGGGTCGCCCTGGGTGTGCTGGCTGTGTGCCTGACGTATCACCTGCTGGGCTACCCGGGGCTCGCGGTCGCCGCGCCGATGTACCTGGTGTGCTACACGCTCGTCGGCAACTCCCGTAGCCACCGGGCACTGGGGGTCGGCGTGGCGGTCGCGTTCGCCGTGCCGCTCATCTCGCTGCTACCGCCGCACCCACCGGACGGCGTCAACTTCGCCGCGATCAGCGGTGTGACGATCTCCCTGGCCGCGATGCTCACCGCGGCCGACGCGAAACGGGCCTGGAGCCTCGCGTCGGAGGAGAAACTACGCCGGATCACCCAGGAGTCGGACCGGCGCGTAGTGGCCGAACGGCTCACCATCGCCCGCGAGCTGCACGACGTCCTGGCCCACACGATCACCCTGATCAGCGTGCAGGCCGCGGCCGGCTTGGACGCGATGGACACCCGACCGGCTCAGACCCGTTCGGCGTTGACCAACATCCGGGTCGCGGCGAAGGACGCCATGGCGGAGCTGCGCAGCACCCTGCGGGTGCTGCGGGACAGCGCGACCACCGACCAGCCCGCGCCGCAGCCCCGGCTCGACCAGGTGGCCCAACTCGTCGACCAGGCCACCGGCGCCGGCATCCAGGTCTCGCTGGTCGACGAGGGCGACCCGGTGGACATCCCGATCGGGGTGGAACTGGCGGCGTACCGGATCGTCCAGGAGGCGTTGACCAACGTGATCAGGCACGCCAACGCCACCCAAGCCACGGTACGACTGCGGTACTACCCGGACTCCCTGCTGGTGGAGGTCACCGACAACGGCCAGGGACCGCCGGACGGCGGCGCCGACGGCCACGGCATGATCGGGATGCGGGAACGCGCCCGCGCGACCGGCGGCACGTTCGAAGCCGGCCCTGCCCCCGATCATGGCTTCGTCGTGCGGGCCAACCTGACTTTGGGGGAGCCACGATGACCATCCGGGTCGCGCTCGCGGACGACCAGGCTCTCGTGCGCGCGGGGTTCCGGTCACTGCTGGAGAACAGCGCGGGCATCGAAGTGGTCGGCGAGGCCGCCGACGGCCAGGCCGCGGTCGAACTCGCCGAGCAGGCCCGACCGGACGTGGTGCTGATGGACATCCGCATGCCGGTCCTGGACGGGATCGAAGCCACCAAACGGATCTGCGGGCGCCCCCACCTCACGGGCGTCCGGGTGGTCGTCCTGACCACGTTCGAAGTGGACGAGTACGTGTTCGCCGCCCTGCGCGCGGGCGCCAGCGGCTTCCTGCTCAAAGACGTCGAACCGGACGATCTGCGCCGCGCCGTGGCGATCGTCGCCGCCGGCGAAGCCCTCCTCTCACCCAGCGTCACCCGCCGCCTGATCGCGGAATTCACCTCCACCCCCCACCGAACCCCCGAACACACAGCCCTGCTGGGCGACCTGACCGACCGCGAACGCGAAGTGACCGCCCTCGCCGCCCAAGGCCTGACCAACACCGACATCGCCGAAAAACTCGTGATCAGCACAGCCACCGCCCGCACCCACGTCTCCCGCGCGATGGTGAAGGTCAACGCCCGCGACCGTGCCCAACTGGTCGTCTTCGCCTACCAGTCAGGCCTCGTCAAGCCGCCACAGCCGTGACTACCAGGCCTTACGGCCGACGAACGCGAGCCAGCGGGTCTGCTCGTCGGCGTCGTCGGGCGGGGTCAGCTCGGGGCCGATGCCGGTCGGTGAGCGGTGGATGACGTTGGCGCTGACCCACTCGTGCGAATCGGGCAGTAGGTCGGGGGCGAGGCGGACGTCCAGGCCGCAGGCGTTGCCGATGTCCCATGAGTGGGCGAGGAAGTCGGCCACCAGGGCGGGCAGGAAGCCGGTGAGTGGGATCGTGCCGAGTATGCCGGTCTCCCGGGTCCTGGTGATGGATTCGGGGGTGAGCGTCGCGTCGGCGGCCGCCCTGGCTGCGCGCCACCGGATTACCGGGTCGGGACCGGCCACGGGGGCGGGGTGCGGCACGCCCGGGGCGCCTTCGGTGGACGTGAAGGGTTCGCCGGTGGCCCAGTGCCGGACCAGGTCCTGGCCCCACACGACGTGGCCGACCACGTCCCGCACGGTCCACAGTTCGCATTCGGACTGTTTGTCCCAGGCACCCGCCGGGATCTGGTCGAGCACCGCGTCGAACCCGTCCTGGGCGCGGCGATAAGCGTCGAGCATCTGTCTCTCCTTGGTCGTACGGACATCCCAAGGACGACTGAGAAGGACGGGACTCGACAGTGGACATGAAAAAGCTCCGGGCCGCTGGCGGCGGCCCGGAGCACCCCGGTCAGCATGGGCCGTTGTCGGCCCACACGCCTGCTTTGCCTGGTTCCTCGTTCTGGGTCCACCACTTGGCGGTCCAGGTGTGCTTGTTGTGCGTCACCTGGGCGCCGCCGGTGTAGACGTTCCCGGCCACCCATTCGGGCGGGCTGCACGGGCCAGGCGGCTTGGTGGTGGGCGGCGGCAGGCTGGTCGGGCTCGCGTTCGCCCAGCGGGTGCTGAACTTGGTGAAGTCCCACGCGTTCTGGGTGGTGTTGCTGCACACGCCGTTGTCGGTGGTGCCAACGCAGGGCCGGTCGCGGTTGACCGACCAGAACGTGAACCGGCCGAGGTGGTGGCTGGTGGCGTAGTCGTAGACGGCCTGGAAGTCGCCGGGCTGGAACATCTCGCCGGCGTCCGACTTGCCGTTCATGCCGGAGAAGCCCTCGTGCCGGTAGGCGGTGTCGCTGTCCCAGTTGAGGTGCGTCATCAGCAGGCCGTGGAAGCCCTCCAGGGCGGACACCTGCGCGGAGCCGCCGCCGAACCCGCCGTCGAACGGCATGATCGAGAAGTTGTTCGGGTTGAAGCCCAGGCCGCGGGCCTGGTCCAGCAGTTGGGTGCCGAACCAGCCGGTGCCCGCGCCGGTGCCGGGCAGGGTCACCGAGACGAACAGGCCGGGGTTGTTGGTCTGCAAGGTCTTCGCCGCGCCGAGCTCGTTGGCGATGGCCGCGGAGTTCTCGTACTCGGGTTCCTCCAGGTCGAAGTCGATCGCCCGCAGGCCGTACTTGGTGACCACCTGCTGGTAGGCGGCCGCGGTCGCGGCGGCGGTGCCGCAGGTCTGGCCCAGCTTGGTGCCGCCGTAGCCGCCGACGGACACCGAAACGTCCCCGCCGGCCGCGCGGATCCGGCCGATCACGCCGGCGACCGCGGTGTCGGACGAGACCGGGTTGGTGCCGTCCCAGGTCGGGCTGCACCCGCCGCCGTTCGGCGCCAGGATGAACGCCAGCTGGAACGCCTTCTGCCCGGTCGCGGACATCACCACGGTCGGGTCGGGCGGGTTGTTGCTCACGGGCATCAGGTACGGGGCCGAGGCGTACCAGTTGTCGGTCAGGGTGGTCGCGGCCAGGGCAGGGGGCTCGCTCGCGGTCGCCATGACCGTGGCCGCCGAGGCGGCGATCACGGCCATGGCCAAACCAGCGGCGGCGGGCAGGGTGCGTCGTCGCATTTCCGCCTCCGTTGTGAGTTCCTGCCTCAAGGGTTGGACTAGACCAATTCAAAGTCAAGAGGTTGGTCTGAACCACTTGGAACTCAGATGCGGGCGTACGCCCCGGGCGTGTCCTCGCCGTACCGGGTGATCTCGGCCTCGATGTCCAGTTCGCCGTTGTATGCCCGCATCTCGTCGTCGACCAGGTCCTGCGGGACGAGCCAGCAGATCTCGAACTCCAACCCGTCCGGGTCCTTGGCGTACAGCGCCTTGGTCGTGCCATGGTCGCGGGAACCCACGAGCGCGTCGGCCTCGGTCAGCCGTTTCGCACATTCCCGCAGGTCGGCGAGGGTCGTGACCTCCCACGCCAGGTGGTAGAGGCCGACCGCCCCGGTGCCGGCGAGGCTGTCCGCGGCCTCGTCACCGACCGTGAACAGGCCCAGATCGTGGTCGTTGCGGGAGGTGGCGGCCTGCAGGAACGCCGCCTTCGGCATGCTGTGCACGACCCGGAAACCCAGGACGTTCACGTAGAAATCGGTGCTGTGCTGGGCGTCCCGGACCCACAGGACGGCATGGTTCAGACCCCGGATGGCCATGGCTGCCTCCAATCGGTGGTCAGCCCAATGAATCCCCCGAGGCGGGACGTGTCAATCCCGAATCCACCTGAGTACCGGGTATGGACCACAGCGCAGCCCATCTGCTCCAAATTCGGACGTAACCTGAGTGGACGCGTGCGACTCAACTGGCACCTCCGCAGAACTTTCCCAGGGCGAACCACAGTTCGGCGGCGTGCCTGGCGTCGTCCAGTTTCCGGGCACCAATTTCCTGAATCTTGTCTCGGGCAGGTCGGCCACGATGTTCCCGCTGTGTGTAGAGCACCCAGGGTCTACGTTCTGTCGGGGTTGCCTCCCCAAGTACCCTTGTCATCACAGGTCGCGAGGTGAACGGAGAAGGTGTCCCCGTTGCGGAAAGAGATCAAGCACCCTCGATTGGCAGTGCTCAAAGGTCAGCGTGACATAGAATCCGCCGCACGCGCACTCGACGAGGGAGATGTCAGTCCGTTGGCGACAGGTGCGTCTGCACATTGGTCTGACATTGGCCTTGCGGCGCGAGTCGGCCCCAAGGCGACAGCGCATCTTCGTCGATGGATGATTGACGGTAAGACGTCAACAATCCGCACGAACGCGTTGAGCATTGTTGCCAAATTGTCCGGCAGGGCTAACGCCGAGCTTGTGGTTGAAGCCCTTCGGAAGGACGAAAAAGTGCGGACACTGTGTCTGGCCTCGATCATCAGCCGGACCTGTCAGCTTGACTGGGATACGTCTATTCGAATTGCCAAGGACCCATCGACTGCCCCTAACCCCCAACTTCTGGCTGGCAAGTTGGCACACGAGGCGACCAGTCCCAAAGATACTGAGAGTCGTTGGTGCAGCGCTTATCTTCTGCAGGAACTAGCGCCTGTTCTTGCCCGCTGAACTGACCGCCGCTGTTCGCTCTCGCTACCCCGTATTGCGGCGGCACCCCCGCATTGAGTATGTTTGGGTTGTCCGCATAACGCCGCGCCGATAACCCAGTCAGGTAGGCGCATCGGCGACCAGTTCGATTTCGAATCCGTCGTCGTTCTCCAGGTACGCGGCGTAGTGCTGCTCACCGCCCGCGTGTGGGTGCCGGTCCGGGAACATCAGCGTCCAGCCGTGGTCCTGGGCGTTCGCCGCCAGGTTGTCCACGGTGGCCTGGTCCGGCACCCGGAACGCCAGGTGGTTCAGCCCGGCCCGTAGCCGGTCGTGGCCGCCGGTGAGCGCGGGGGACTGCTCGAACACCAGATAGGTCGGGCCCAACCCCCAGCTGTGCCCGTCGCTCCACCGCTGGAACGGTTGGTAGCCGAGCTCTTCGAGCAGCCATCCCCACGTGGCGACGGCACGGTTCAGGTCCGGGACCCAGATCTCGACGTGGTGCAGCACTTGGTCAGAGTGCCACCACGCGGTTGGAGTTGACGACGTGGTCGACGAACCCGTAGTCGCGGGCCTCTTCCGCGGTGAACCACTTGTCCCGGTCACCGTCCGAGATGATCCGCTCCAGCGGCTGGCCGGTCTGCTCGGCGGTGATCTCGGCCATCCGGCGCTTCATCCGGCCGAGCGCCTCCGCGCGGATCGCGATGTCCGCGGACGTGCCGCCGACGCCGCCGTGCGGCTGGTGCATCAGGATGTTGGCGTTCGGCAGGGCGTAGCGCTTGCCGGGGGCGCCGGCGGTGAGCAGGAACTGGCCCATCGAGGCGGCGAACCCGAGCGCCCAGGTGGCCACGTCCGGCTCGATCAGCTGCATGGTGTCGTAGATCGCCAGGCCGGCGGTGACCGAGCCGCCCGGCGAGTTGATGTAGAACGTGATGTCCTTGGTCGGGTTCTCCGCGGCCAGGAGCAGCAGCTGGCCGGTGATCCGGTTGGCCACGTCGTCGTCCACTTCGGAGCCGAGGAAGACGATCCGTTCGGCCAGCAGCCGCTCGAACACCGAGTCGCTGAGCGTCGTCTGAGTCATGATCCCGACGCTAGCCGGGCGCGGCCGCGATCGGGCCCGTGTTCGCTCTCAGCGGTGTTCGCCCAGAGCGTGCACGGCGGCCACCAGACGGTCCACATCGGACTCGTCGGTGTACGGCGCGATGCCGGCGCGGATCGCGCCCGCGTCCCCGATCCCCATCCAGCGGGCGCATTCCAGGGCGTAGAACGTGCCGGCGGGGGCGTTCACGCCACGGTCGGCCAGCTGTCGGTACGCCTCCGCGGGCGGACACCCGGGCACCGAGAACAAGGTTGTCGGCGTGCGGTCCCGATGCGGCACGCCGTAGAACTGGACGCCGTCGAGGCCGTACTCCATCCGGGACAGCATCGCCCGCTCGTGCACCTCCAGCGCCTGCATCGACCGCGCCAGCCGGGCCCGCCGCGACCCCGTGCCGGGCACCAGGGAGGCGAGGAAGTCGATCGCGGCCGTCGTCCCGGCCAGCAGCTCGTAGGGGAGGGTGCCGTACTCGAACCGTTCCGGGACCGTGTTGGTCGCGGGCATCAGCTTGTCCGGTCGTAACGTCTCCAGCAGTGTCGGCCGGGCGGCGACCAGGCCCAGGTGCGGGCCGAGGAACTTGTACGGCGAGCACGCGTAGAAGTCGGCGCCCATCGCCTCCATGTCCACCCACGCGTGCGGCGTGAGGTGCACACCGTCCACATACAGCAACGCTCCAGCCTGATGCACGAGTGGGGCGATCCGCGCGATGGACGGCTTGGTGCCCAGCAGGTTCGACGCCCCGGTCACCGCGACGACCCGGGTCCGGGTGTGTAACAGGTCGGTGATGGCGGCCACCGGTAACTCGCCGGTCGCCCGGTCGAACTCGGCCCACCGCACGACCGCGCCGCGCGTCTCGGCGGCGTGCACCCACGGCCGGATGTTGGCGTCGTGGTCGAGCTTGGTGACGATCACCTCGTCGCCCGGCTGCCATTGTTTGGCCAGCGTCCGGGCCATGTCGTAGGTCAGTTGGGTCATGCTGCGGCCGTAGATGATCCCGGCCGGCTGCGCGCCGAGCAGGTCCGCGGCGGCCTGGCGGGCGTCGGCCACGATCCGTTCGGCGCGCACCTCCGACTTGGTGGTCGCGCCGCGGTTCGACACGGCCGCCCGCAGGGTCTCCGCGACGGCGTCCGCGACCACGTCCGGCACCTGGGTGCCGCCGGGGCCGTCGAAGTGCGCGGCGCCTTCGGCGAGAGCGGGGAAATGGGCACGGACCGCCTCGACGTCGTACGTCATGGTCGCAGCCTACGACCGCGGCTTGCGTGAAGCGGTGAATCACTGGTTCACTTCTTACGTGCCGTACCGACGGACCGCCCGGGTGCAGGCGCGGATGGACACCCAACGCGCCGCGATCCTCGACGCCGCCGTGGATCTGCTGTCCGAACAGGGCTACGCGGGCTGCTCCATGGCCGCGGTCGCGGCTCGGGCCGGCATCGCCACGGGCAGCGTCTACCGGCACTTCCCGGGCAAGGCCGAGCTGGTCGTGGAGTTGTTCCGGATCGTCGTGGGCCACGAGGTGGAGGCGGTCGCCCGCGCCGCCGCGGAGCCGGGCGACGTGCTCCAACGGGTCGTCGCCGTGGTGGAGACGTTCTCATCGCGCGCCCTCAAGTCACCACGCCTGGCCTACGCGCTGCTCGCGGAACCCGTCGACCTGCCTGTCGAAGCCGAACGCCTGGTGTTCCGGCGGGCCTTCCGGGACATCGCCGCGGCCCAGATCGCCGCCGCGGTCGCCGCGGGCGTGATACCGCCGCAGAACCCGGAGATCACCGCGGCCGCGCTCATCGGCGCGCTCGGCGAGATCCTCGTCGGACCCTTGGCCGATGGCGCTGCCAGTTCCGACACTGTCGACTTGATGCCGTCAATCATCGCGTTCACCTTGCGTGCGCTGGGAGGTCCCAATGCCGACTCATGAGGTCGCCAACCAGGTCCCGCCCCTTGTGGGCCATGACGTCGCCGACGACCCCGCCCTGCTGGCCGGGCTGCGGCGGTACGACGCCGAATGGGCCGAGCCCGAGCTGCGCGATCTCGGCCGGCTCGCGGGCGGCGAGCGCGCCCAGGAATGGGGTCGGGTGGTCAACGAGAACCCGCCCGTCCTGCACACGCACGACAGGTACGGCAACCGAATCGACGAGGTCGAGTTCCACCCGTACTGGCACGACCTGATGACGGTCGCCGTGCGGCACGGCCTGCACGCCGCGCCATGGGCGTCGGCACGTCCCGGCGCGCATGTCGCCCGCGCGGCCAAGATGTACGTGTGGGGTCAGGTCGACGCCGGCCACACCTGCCCGATCTCCATGACCTACGCGGCCATCCCGGCACTGCGCGCCAACCCGGCACTGGCGGCCGAGTACGAGCCGCTGCTGAGCTCGACGACGTACGACTACGGCCTACGCGTGCCGTCGACCAAGAGCGGCCTGATCGCGGGCATGTCCATGACGGAGAAGCAGGGCGGCTCGGACGTCCGCGCGAACACCACGACCGCGACCCCGGCCGGCGACGGCACGTACCGCCTGGTCGGGCACAAGTGGTTCACGTCCGCGCCGATGTCGGACATGTTCCTCACGCTGGCGCAGGCGCCGGGCGGCCTGTCGTGCTTCCTCGTGCCGCGCGTGCTGCCGGACGGGACACGCAACCCGATCCGCCTGCAGCGCCTGAAGAACAAGCTGGGCAACAAGTCCAACGCGTCCGCCGAGATCGAGTACGAGCAGGCCGTCGGCTGGCCGCTCGGCGCCGAGGGCGCAGGCGTGCGCACGATCATCCAGATGGTCAACAACACCCGTCTCGACTGCGTGCTCGGCAGCGCCGCCGGGATGCGTTACGGCGCCGTGCAGGCGGTCCACCACACCACCCATCGAACGGCGTTCGGCGCGCGGCTGCTGGACCAGCCGTTGATGCGCAACGTCCTGGCCGACCTGGTGATCGAGGCGGAGGCGGCGACCACGGTGGCGATGCGGCTCGCCGGCGCGTCCGACCGCGGCGAGGAGACGTTCCGGCGGCTCGGGCTCGCGGTGAGCAAGTACTGGGTGTGCAAGCGGGCGCCGATGCACGCGGCTGAGGCGCTGGAGTGCTTGGGCGGCAACGGTTACGTGGAGGAGTCCGGCATGCCGCGGCTGTACCGGGAGGCCCCGCTGCAGTCGATCTGGGAGGGCTCCGGGAACGTCGCCGCGCTGGACACCCTGCGCGCGATGGCCCGCCAGCCGGAGTCGGTCGACGCCTACTTCACCGAGGTCGAGCAGGCCGCCGGCGCGGACTCCCGGCTGGACGACGCGGTCGCGCGCCTGCGCAAGGACCTGTCCGACCTGGACGACATCCAGTTCCGGGCGCGCCGGCTGGTCGAGTCGATGGCGTTGGCACTGCAGGGTTCCCTGCTCGTCCGGTACGGCCCGACGGCGGTGGCGGACGGTTTCTGCGGATCGCGGTTCGGCGACCACGGCGGCGCCTTCGGCACCCTTCCGTCCGGTGTGGACACTGAGGCGGTGATCGCGCGGGCGGTGACGGTCTAGATCACCGAGCTCCAAGCCTCGTCGACGAGGGCGGCGACCATCGACGGGACGTCCGTCGCGGTGCCGTTCGGCGTGATCTCCACGGTCAGCGTGGCGTTGGTGCGGGAGCACGTGACCGCGTGAGCGGACTCCGGCTCCGGCGTCTGGCCGGCCGGCGTGGGGTCGTTGTGCACCACGCACGACACCTGGCCGAACTCCTCGACGGTCTGCGACGACTTGGCCAGCCCTTGGGAGGCGGCGTCTTCGTAGGGCGCGTACAGCGGGTGCGGCGACGGCGCACGGTAGATCATCACTGTGAGCTGCTGTCGGATGTCCTGGTCGACGTACAGGTCCACCAGCGCGCCCGCGCCACGGTGTGACTCCGACAGCAGCTGGGAGCTGTGCTCGTTGCGTGCCTTGATCTGGGACAGGGCCTCCGGGAGGCCGGACGAGCCGCTCGTGCCCGGGGCGATCGGGACATACTGGCCGATCCGCTGCGGTGGCCGGACCGGCCGCCTGTCCACCGCGTCCGGGCCGCTGACCAGCCACGCGGCCCCGACGGCGAGCGCTCCCACAGCCAGCCCGGCCAGCCCCACCAGGGCCGACACCCACGGCACGGGCCGGCGGCGGACCGGGGGCGGGGGATCCGGTGTCTCGTCCGTCATCCGCGAATGCTACGGCCTGGTCCGGACCAATTGCCAGACGCTCAGGTGTCCGAATCGTCGGGCGGTGATCGACAGCCCGCCAAAGGCCACTGTGGACGGACACAGTGGACAGCCGGAACGACCGGTGAACTGGACCGTCGGTCCACTTTCCGGTGGCGGCGCTGCCGAAAACACTTCCCGAAATACGCCGGGAATGCGGCGCGGACGAGCCCCGGCGCGCCAATCGCCGGTGCACCGCGAGTCCGACGCTCGCGCGGCGGCGTGAACGGCAGTTGGTGCCGCGGGAACAGTCCATGTGGCCGGAAATTGGCGTTCGCCATCGATGAGTTGCCGGTTCGGCGGCCGGCCGTCGTTCAACTGAGGCCGACGGCAGTTGAACGGCGGATGCCCGGCCCGTCACCGGCAAAACACTTCTTCCACACAGGTTGCCCACAAAACTGGCGGTCATTGTCACAGTGGGCGGCCTTTTCAGCCGTGCGGATTCCCGATACACTGCGGCGGTCAGTTAATCGGGGGTGAGACTCGGGGAAGGTGTGGGGCATCGATTTGTCCACCACGCTGAGTCGCGGGGTGATTGTGCCGACCATGGCAGCGGGGGCTGGTCGTGGCGGGGGGCTTGTTCGTTCCCTTGCCCGTCGTGCCCGCGCTGGGGCAGCACGGTTGAGCACGGTGGTCCCGGTCTGGGGATGAGGGGCCGACTTTTCGTCGACACAGCCACGTGTTCCGGAGTGTCCGAAGTGGACGCTCGCGGTGGTGCGCCGGAATCCCGGGGCCTCGGTTGAGTGACGCTGTGTGTCAACGACCTGGGAAAGGAATATTGAGTGAACAATCGAAGATCTGCGATCCTGGCCGCCGGGATGGTGGCTGTGCTGGTCGCGGGCGTCGGCACCGCGCAGGCCACGCCGGACAACTCCGGTCGCAAGCTGATCGGGCAGGCGCCGGTGTCCGTCGCGGCTGGGCTCAGCGAGAAGGCGGCGGGTACGCCGTCGAGCTTCATCCCGCTCTCGCCGGTGCGGGTGCTCGACACCCGGAACGGCACCGGTGTTCCCGGTGGGGCGCAGGGCCCGATCGGTCCGGCCGGCCAGGTGACGTTGGATCTGTCGAGCAAGGTGCCTGCCGACGCGACGGCCGTGGTGCTGAACCTGACCGGGACCGGACCGTCGGCGTACACCTTCGTGACGGTCTTCCCGGCCAACGTGAAGCGGCCCGGGGTGTCCAGCCTCAACCTCGCGCCCGGTGACACCAGGCCGAACTCCGCGACGGTGGCGCTGAGCCCGGACCGCAAGGTGATCGTGTACAACGAGGCCGGGACCACCCAGGTGATCGCGGACCTCGCGGGCTACTACACCAGCACCAACGCGGCGAAGTTCGTCCCGGTGACGCCGGGCCGGGTGCTGGACACCCGCCGCTCGGGTGGGGTCGGGGCGCACGGTGAGGCGGTCATCGACCTGACCTGGCTCGACCCGTCGACCACGGCGGTGACGTTCAACCTGACTGGTATCGGTGCGAGCGTGCCCACGTTCGTCACCGCGTATCCGGACGGCTCGACACGTCCCCTCGCGTCGAACCTGAACATCGGTCCGGGCCAGATCGTGCCGAACCTGGTCACGGTCCAGGTGGGCAGCAACCGCAAGGTCCGGCTGTACAACGACAGCGGTCGCGTGGACCTGATCGCGGACCTGCAGGGCGCCTACGACAGCACGGGCCGCGGCCTCGCGTTCGTTCCGGCCATTCCGGAGCGCGTCATGGACACCCGCGACAACGGGCGGCCGCTTGACGAGCAGTCGATCACCGTGCTGTGGTGGAACGCGCCGGCGCCCAAGGGCTACGTGGGCAACATGACCGGTATCAGCGCGTCCACGGGTCAGTACGTCGTGGCCTGGCCGCCGCCCGACCAGAGCCTGCCGAACGTGTCGAACCTGAACATCGCGCCGGGGGAGATTGTGGCCAACAACTTCATCGGCGTGGTGGCGAACGATCCGGAGTTCGGTCCCTCCACCTACTTCGCCAACAGTAACGGCACCGTCCACATCATCGTCGACGTCGCCGGATACTTCGAGGCGGCGTAGTCGTAGTCGGTATTCGCTGAACAAACAGCAAGCCGCCCCGCGAACCTTTGGTTCGCGGGGCGGCTTGCTGGTGGAGCTGGTGCGGGATTTCAGCCGCTGCGCCGGTTGGCGAAGTTGCGGTGGTTCGGCACCGACTGGTTGCGGACGTTGTTCTGTGCTTTCCCCGACCGGTTGCGGACCTGGGACTTCGCCGCCCGACGCTCGGCGCGGCTCGGTTTCGGCTCCTCGTCGGCCGGGTCACGCGGCTCGATCGGCCGCATGAACGACAGCTCCTGAGGGACGGAATCAGCGTCCTCGGTGTTCTTCTTCAGCGGGTTTTCACGCATGGGAACCTCCCGAAAAAATGAATGTGGGTACGGCAATACGGCTCAACACGCACGCGGCGACGACGCGCCAGGCGTGGAGGGAATCAGTTGCCCAAAGTGCCCATGACGACACCATAGCAGCGCGCCTGCGGGCGCGCATCCCCGATCAGTTCGCCACCGGGATGGCGATGGCGGTGATCACCAGGCCGTCACCCACGATCCAGCGGCCGTCGAACGCGTCCACCTGGGTGCCGGCCACCATCGGGCCGGGAACCAGCAGCCGGGCGTGGAACGTCCCGGCCGGGTCGAGTGTGATCGACGCCTCCTCGAAGCCCAGCCACTTGTGGGTGAGCGGATACCAGGCCTTGTAGACGGCTTCTTTCGCGCAGAACAGCATCCGGTCCCAGTGGATGCCCGGGTCCACGCCGGCCAGGGCGGACAGCATGACCTTTTCCTCGTCCCGCGCGATCATGCCCTGCACACCCTCGGGGAGCGGGCCGTGCGGTTCGGCGTCGATGCCCACGGTGTGGATCACCGACGTCAGTGCCACCACGGCGGCGCGGTAGCCCGCGCAGTGCGTCATGCTGCCGACGACGCCGGCCGGCCACTGCGGTGCGCCGCGTTCGCCGTTGAGCAGGGCCACCGGCGCGACCCCCAGTTCGGCGAGGGCCTGCCGGGCACAGTCGCGGACGGTCGCGAACTCCCGGCGGCGTTTGGTCACGGCCTTGGCGACCCGTTCCGCCTCCTCGGGGAACATGGTCGACTCGGGCACGTCCTCGGTGGTGTCCCGGCTGGCCACACCGGCCGGCATCAGCTTCTCGATCACGGCGCCACCCGCACTCTGCGCAAGACCGGACGCAGCAGCGGCTCGGGCAGCCCGCGCGGCTTCCACTCCCGTGGATAGCCGAGCGACACCTCCTCGAACGGCACCCCGTCGTACACGGTCGGCCTGGGGATGTGCAGGTGCCCGTACACCGAGACCGCCGTGTTGAAGCGCACGTGCCAGTCGGCCGTCAACACCGTGCCGCACCACTGCGCGAACACCGGGTAGCGCAGCACCAGCGTGGGCTGGCGGACCAGCGGCCAGTGGTTGACCATCACCAGTGGCACGGCCGGGTCGCACTCGGCGAGCCGGCGCTCGGTCGCCGCGATCCGGGCGTGGCACCAGGCGTCGATCGACGGGTACGGGTCCGGGTGCAGCATGTGCTCGTCGGTGCAGACGATCCCCGCCTCGTACGCGGCTGCCAGCGACTCCTCCTTGGAGTTCACGCCGGGGATCCGGAACGTGTAGTCGTACAGCGTGAACAGCGGCGCGATCCGCACCGGACCGCCCTCGCCCGACCACACCGCGAACGGGTCCTCGGGGGTGAGCACGCCCAGCCGCCGGCACATCTGGACGAGGTGCTCGTAGCGTTCGACGCCGCGCAGCTTCAGCGTGTCTCTCGGCGTGGTCCACAGCTCGTGGTTGCCCGGCACCCAGACGACCTGGTCGAACCTGGACGCGAGCAGGGTCAACGCCCACTCGATGTCGGCGGCGGTCTCGGCCACGTCGCCGCCGACGATCAGCCAGTCGCCCGGATGGTTCGGCCGCAGGCCCTCGACGATCGGCCGGTTCTCCTCGTGCCCCACGTGCAGGTCGCTGATGGCCAGCAGTTGCGGTGTCGCGCTCACCCCGTGAGCCTACCGAGGTGGCCGGTGACCAAGTCGTTCTTTGACTGTGACCGGGCTCTCCGCGCGGTGGAAGCACCTGGTCAGCGGCCAGCGTGCGGAGCGCGACCGGCCAGCTGGCGAGGCCCCCTGCCCGGGGGCCGGTTCAGGGGCCGGTCCCCTGAACCGGACGCCGGACACCGGCGCCACGCCCGCCCTGGCGGCCGTTGTGACCCTTGTGGACAGTGCCGGCCGGGCGCCCGGTGGTCGGTCGAACGCGAAATTGGTCTAAAAAGATCACTCCACGTGTTGCGCACCACTGGCGGAGCGAGTACTTCTGTGGTGAGAGAAAGTCTTGCTACCGCTGGGAGTTCCGGCATGATCACCGGTCAGGACCGCGCCATGGCCGACGAACGGGACGTGCAGCCGGACCGCGTCGGGCAGACAATGCGACTGCTCGCCGTGCCCGCGCTGGTCATCGCCGTTCTGCTCGCGCTGCTCGCGGTGCTGGTGACGTTGCTCGGCATGTCCGACAGCGGTCTACTGTGGACGGTCGCGGCCGTGGCCGGGCTGGCGCCGCTCGCCGTGTGGACCGCGGCGGATCTGGCCGGCCGGAAGGTCGGCGGCGCGCTGCTCGCCGTCCCGGTGGTGATCGCCGCGCTCGTGTTGCGCCAGCATGAAGTCGGCACCGCGGTCGGGATGCTCGCGTGCCTCGGCCGGTGGCTGGAGGCGTTCGTGTGGCGCCGCGCCCGCCGCGATCTCACTGTTCTGGCAGGCAGTTCACCGGATCTCGGGATCAGGACCGGCGACCGGGTCCGCGTCGGGACCGGTGACATCGTGCCGGTCGACGGCCGGCTGCTGGCCGACGCGGTGATCGACGAGGCGCCGCTGTCCGGTGATCCCATTCCCGTGCTGCGGGCGCGCGGTGAGGCGGTGCGCAGTGGCGTGATCAACGCGGGCGAGCCGTTCGAGCTGGTGGCGACCGTGCCGGAGACCGAAGGGACCTGGGCGGCGATGGCGAGGCTGGCCCGTCGCGCGGTCACCGAGCGGGTCGGCGTCGACCGTCGGGCCGACCGGGCAGCATTGCTGTACCTCGCGCTCGCCCTGCTGGCCGCGGGGGTGTTGTGGCTGGTCACGCACCAAGCGCTGGCCGCGTTCGCGTTGCTCGCGGTGGCTGCGCCGGGCCCGGTTCTGCTGGCCGCCCCGCTGGCGCTGGCCGCCGGCACGAACCGGGCGTCGCGCCAGGGCGTGGTGGTCGGCGACGCCGATGTCCTCTCCCGGCTGGGGCGGGTGCGGGTCGGCGTGGTGGACAGTGCGGGTGTGGTGACCTTGGGGACGTTGTCGGTGACCGAGGTCGTCGCCGCGCCCGGCTGGCTGACCGACGACGTGCTCGCGCTCGCCGCGTCGGTGCGGCAGTTCCGGCCCGACCCGTTGTCCGGCGCGGTGGTCCGGGCGGCCAAGGCGGCCGGCGTCCGGGACAGCTGGCGGACCAGGAAGGTTGTGGTCACCGACACCCCGCCGGACGGCGGCGCGGACTGGGTCCGGGTCGCGGCGGCCCGTGCCGCGTTGGACAACGCGGGCCCCGCGTGGGTCATTGTGGACGGTCAGGCGGCCGGCGCGCTGCTCGTGCGGGACGAGGTGCGGCCGGAGGCCGCGGACTCGTTGCGCCGGCTCCGGTCGGTCGGGATCCGGCGGCTGGTGCTGGTGACCAGGGGCAGCGTCAACGACCCTGAAGACGTGGGTGTCGTGCTGGGTGTGGACGAGCTGTGGACCGGCTGCGGCACGGCGGACAAGGTGGAACGTGTCCGCGAGGAGCGCAGGCGCGGGTTCACCATGATGGTCGGCGACGACCCCGCGGTGGGCGCTGCGGACGTGGGCGTCGCGTTGAGCGGCCGCGGCACGTGCGTCGCGGACGTGATCATCGCCGACGGACGGGTGGCCCGGCTGGCCGACGCGGTGTGGACCGCCCGCAGGTCACGGCTGATCGCCGCGCTGACGACCACGGGTGGGCTCGCCGTGGTGCTCGGGTTGATGAGCCTCGCGGCGATGGGCTGGGTGGTGCCGATCCTCGCCGTCCTCGGCCGGAGCGCGGTGGACGTGCTGGTCATGGGCTTGGCGTTGCGCGCGCTGCGCCGGGCGCGGCCGGTGGACCGGCTGATGGAGGTCGACCACGACCACCTGCGGCCGGTGCGGCTCGCGGTCCGCAAGGCAGCGGACGACCTGTCGTCGGGGATGACCCCGCAGGCCGAGCGGTCGGTGCTGAAGGCCTACCACCTGATCTCCGACCACGTGGTGCCGATGCAGCGCACCGGTGAGATCGAGAAGCAGGTGCGCCGGCTCGGTGCCCACCTCGCCACGCCGAACGCCCAGGTGGACGACCTGCGGGCCACGCTCTACGGCCTGAACGCGGTGTTGAGCGAGCGGCTCATCGTCCGCCGCGACCAACAGTGACCTTGGTGCAAGTTTGCCGGCCGTGAAAAAAGGTCGATAGCCTGGCGGCATGCCCGACCAGGGGGAGCGACCGCTCGGACTGCGCGCGCGCAAGAAGATCGAGACCCGCCAGGCCCTGGCCGACGCGGCCATCAAGCTGTCGGTGGAACGGGGTTTCGAGAACGTCACCGTGGAGGACATCGCGGTCCGGGCCGGCGTGTCCACCCGGACCTTCTTCAACTACTTTCCGTCCAAAGAGGACGCTGTGCTGCGGCCGGACCCGGACCCGATCCGCCGGACCCAGCAGATCATCGACAGCTTCGCCGCGGCGCCCCCGGACGTGGCCCCGGCCCGGGCGTTCGCCATGGCGATGCGGTCGGAGGCGGAGCAGGTCGACCGGGCCGCCGCGGAGTGGCTGATCCGGATCTCGATCATCGAGCGGGATCCGGCCATGCTGGTCAAGATGTTCACCGCCCGCGCGGAGACCGAGCGGATGGCGGTGGAGGCGATCGCCGCGCGGACGAACCTCGATCCGGCGACCGACCTCTACCCGGAACTGATCTACCACGCGGTGGGCGCCGCGTTCCGGACGGCGATGAAGCGGTGGTACGCACTCGGCGGCGTGGGCTCCCTGACCGCTTTGTTCGATGAGGCGGTTGACCTGCTCATTTCTGGGCTCTCCATGCCGCCCGGTTCGGTCTGACATGGGGACCCCCGCGACGGCTGCCTGCCTCAGTTGATCAGCTGGTCCGTGTCCTCGGGCTTGGCTTTGACCGCGTCTTCGAGGGTGCGGCCGTCGGTGGTGGGGATGCTCAGCACGCCGACGAACATGCTGAACATGATCGTCTGGAAGCCTAGGACCAGGCCGAGGACCGCGGGGATGGCGGTGCGGATGTTCCGCGCGGTGTCCAGCGCGCCGAACCCGGTGTCACCCCAGCGCAGCAGCTGCAGCAGCGCGACCACGACACCGGCGACGAAGATCAGCAGCCCCAGGATGAGCCCGCGTTCGATCGAGAACCGTTCGATCAGCTGCCGGTACCGCGCACTCATCGGCAGCAGCCCTTCCCGCGCGGCGAAGAGCTTCACCATCACGGAGAACAGCACGGCCTGGTAACCGACGACCGCGATGCCGGCGGTGTAGAGCATGGTGGCGACGTCGAACCCGACGCCACCGATCGCGATCGGGCCGACAAGCAGGGCCAGGGTGGCGGCCAGGCCGAGAACCAGGCCGGCGAGGCCGGGGTAGAGGAACAGCCAGCGGGGGCTGTAGATGAGCAGGAACCGCAGGTGCCGCCAGCCGTCGCGCCAGCTGCGCAGGTGCGGTGGCCGGCTGCGGCCGTCCTTCTTCAGGGTGGTGGGTACCTCGGCGATGCGCAGTCCGGACAGGCAGGACTTGACCACGATCTCGCTGGCGAACTCCATGCCGGAGGTGTGCAGGCCGATCCGCAGGATGGCCTCGCGGCGGAACCCGCGCAGTCCACAGTGGAAGTCGCCGACGGGAGCCTTGAAGAACAGCTTGCCGATGAACGACAGCACCGGGTTGCCCAGGTACTTGTGCAGCGGGGGCATCGCGCCCGGCTCGATCCCGCCCTTGAACCGGTTGCCCATCACCAGTTCCGCGCCGTCACGCAGGGCGGCGACGAACGGGTCCAGGTTGGCGAAGTCGTAGCTGTCGTCCGCGTCGCCCATGATCACGTACGTGCCGTGCGCCGCGCGAATACCGCCCATCAACGCGTTGCCGTACCCCTTGGCCTCGACGTCGACGACCCGCGCGCCCAGTTCCCTGGCGATGTCCTGGGACCCGTCGGTGCTGCCGTTGTCCGCGATCACGACCTCGCCGACCACCCCGGACCGTTCCAGGTAGCCCTGCGCCTTCCCGATGCAGGTCGCCAGCGTCTCCGCCTCGTTGAGACACGGCATGACGATGGACAGTTCGATCGGCTCGATCGGCGCTGCCATGTCGTGGTCCGTTCTCACTTGTAGCTGAAGGTCGTCTTCAGCATGGTCGCGGCCGCGCGCCGGTTGCCGGCCGCCAGCAGTCCGGGAATCGTGACCAGCGAATGCACCCGGGACGTCCAGTGCAACCGGGCCGAGCGGGCCGCGCGGGGCCAGCCGGCCCGGCTCATCATGTCGGCCATCTCGTTGAAGTACGCGCGCTCCTCGTCGAACCGGGTGCCGTCACCGGCCTGCGCCGACGACACGCTCGCCGCGTGCCTGCGGTACTCGATACAGGGCCGCTCCAGCAGCACCGCCCGCCCGCCGTCGAGCAGTATCCGCAGGTAGAGGTCGAGGTCCTGGACGATGTCGAAGCCCTCACGGAAACCGTGCTGCTGGATCACGTCGCGGCGGAACACCACGCTCGGGAAGTACATCCAGTTGCCGCGCAGCAACGAGACGGCGAGGTCCTCGCCGCCGATCACCCGCTGGCCGCGGACCCGGGGCATGGTCATCCGCTTGACCCGGTCGGCCAGCGGCAGGGCGGGGTTGCCGTCCTCGTCGATGACGGTCGCGTTGGTGTGCACGAACGCGGCCTCGGGGAACTCCTTGGCCCACTCGTGCACCCGGCCGACGAAGTGCGGCAGCAGCCGGTCGTCCGAGCCGAGCAGGGTGACCAGGTCCTCGCGGGCGGTGTCCACGCACCGCTGGAAGTTCCGGTTGATGCCGAGCCGCACCGGGTTGGCCAGGTACGTGACCCGCGGGTCGTCGTGGCCGGCGAGCCACTGTTCGAGGTCACCGCCGAGACCCTGGTCGACGCCGTCGTCGATGACGGTCAGCCGCCAGTCCGGGTCCCGCTGCGCCAGGACGCTCTCGACCGTCTCGCGCAGCAGCCTGCCGTCCCCGTACGCGGGCAGCATGATGTCGACGGTCATGAACCTGATCTCCTCTTACCCATGGCGTTTCGTGACAGGACGTTACAGCCACGCCGGGCCCGGAGCGCATCGAGGTGCGGCATCGGCTCCGGTAGGTTCGAGGCGTGATCCCGGTCGTTCTGGTCACCGGCTTCCTCGGCGCCGGCAAGACCACGTTGCTGAACCACCTGCTCACCGCCGCGCGCGGCACCCGGATCGGCGTGATCGTCAACGACTTCGGCAGCATCGACGTGGACGCGATGACCGTCGCCGGCCGGGTCGACTCGATGATCTCGTTGGGCAACGGCTGCCTGTGCTGCGCGGCGGACACCTCTGACGTCGACGGCATGCTGGCCAGGCTGGCCGAGCCGGCGCTGCGGATGGACGTGATCGTGATCGAGGCCAGTGGCCTGGCCGATCCACAGGCGATGGTTCGGCTGCTGCTGGCCAGCGAGGTGCCGAACGTGCGGTACGGCGGTCTGGTGACCGTGGTGGACGCGGCCGGGTTCGCCGCGACCGCGGCCGACCACCCGGACCTGGCGCGGCAGCTGAAGCTCGCGGACCTGGTGGTGCTGAACAAAACCGACCGGGTGGACAGCACGGCCGAGCTGATCCGGACCATCAGGACGTTCAACGGCGAGGCACCGGTCGTGTCCACGACGCACGGCGCGCTTGACCCGTCGCTGCTGTTCGAGGTCGGTCCAAACCTGCCGGTGGCTCGTCAACTGTCCTTCGACGACCTGGCCGACCACACTGACCACGCGCACGCGCGGTACGAAACGGTGTCGTTCACGTCGGACGATCCGATGCATCCGGTGCGGCTGATGGAGTTCCTGGACAACCGGCCGGCCGGGCTCTACCGGATGAAGGGCTTCGTCCACTTTGGAGTCCCCGGCCACGAGGACCGGTTCGGCCTGCAGACCGTCGGGAACTACCTGCGGTTCCACCGGTCGCCGTGGCCGCGCGGCACCCGGCCGGCCACCCAGCTGGTCCTGATCGGCAAGGACGTCGACACCGACCAGGTCCTGTCGCGGCTGGCGGCGTGCGCGCGGACGGACGAGGTCGAGCAACGGGACATGCTGTGGGTGACGCGGTATGTCGCGGAGGAGTAGTCCCGTTGGTGGTCACCTGACTCCCTGCATGAGCCGGCGCAGCGGCGGCGTGAACGCGAACAGGATCAGGCCGAGCACGATGGCGGCGCCGCCGAGGATGCCGAAGTACGCGGGCTCGTTGTCCGCGTTGTAGAGGCCGGCCAGTTCGCCGGCGAGCGACGAGCCCGCCGCGATCGACAGATAGAACAGTGCCACCATCTGCGACTCGAAGACCTTGGGCGCGAGTTTCGTGCTCACCGACAGCCCGACCGGCGACAGGCACATCTCGGCCAGCGCGAACACGACCAGCACCAGGGCCAACAGCAGTGGGTTGACGGTCGCGCCGGAGCCGGTGGCGCTGATCGCGACCATCAGCAGGAACGCCACGCCCATCCCGGCGACACCCAGCGAGAACTTCACCGGGGTGCTCGGCTGGCGGTCGCCCAGCCTGGTCCACAGGTACGCGAACACCGGGGCGAGGATGATCACGAACGCGGGCTCGACCGAGTTGAAGACGGCCGGCGGGATGTGGAACCCGAGGGCGTCCAGGCCGACCCGGCTGTCGGCGTAGATCGGCAGGACCGTGAACTGCTGCTGGAACAGCGACCAGAATCCGAAGCTCGCGATGAACAGCGGGACGAACGCGAACACCCGGCTGCGTTCGACCGGGGTGATCTTGCGGCTGGTCAGGATGACCGCGAACAGGGCGAGGGCCGCCGAGACCACCACCCAGGTCACCACCTTCGCCAGGTTGTCCGTGGTGATCACCCCGGTGACCAGCAGGACGGCCACGACGGCGACGCCGACCGCGACGATCGCGCCCGCCCGGATCCGGGCCGGCGCGTCCAGCGGGTTGGGCACCACCCGGGCATGCGCGCCGAGGTTGCGCCGGCCAAGCACGTACTGCGTGAGCCCGGCCGCCATACCCACCGCCGCCGCGCCGAACCCGACGTGGAAGCTCACGTCGGTCTGCAGCCAGCCGGTGATGATCGGGCCGAACATCGCGCCCAGGTTCACCCCCATGTAGAACAAGGAGAACCCGGCGTCCCGGCGCTCGTCACCGTCCGCGTACAGCGTGCCGACCAGCGCGGCGACGTTCGACTTCAGCCCGCCGGTCCCGATGATCACCAGCACCAGCCCGACCGCGACCCCGGTCAGCCCGGGGATGACGGCCAGCACGATGTGCCCGCACATGATGAACACGCCGCCGAAGAACACCGTGCGCTCCGGCCCGAGCAACCGGTCCGCCACCCACGCGCCGCCGACGCCCGCCAGGTACGCCAGCCCGCCGTACGCCCCAACCAGCCCGGCGGCGCTGGCCTTGGACATGCCGAGGCCGCCGTCGGTGACGCTGTAGTAGAGGTAGTACGCGAGGATGGCCTGCATCCCGTAGTAGGAGAACCGCTCCCACATCTCGGTGCCGAACAGGTTCGCCAGTCCCCGGGGATGCCCGAAGAAACCGCGCGCGGGTGCCTCAGCCGGTGTCGTCACGCCCAGTCACATTACTCGGATCGCGGTGATTTGCATTCCGGAAGCACGGCCGACTGTGTGACTGATTGACACCCGCTGTGTGATATTGCTTCATCTGTGGCCACCCAGGAGCCGTTTCGGGGCGCGGTCCTTGAGGCTGTGCTGGAACGGATCACGTACGCCAACGAGGACACCGGGTATACCGTCGCCCGCGTCGACACCGGCCGGAGCGGGGAGCTGGTCACCGTCGTCGGCGCGTTGCTCGGCGCGCAGCCGGGGGAGTCCATTCGGATGCGCGGCCGGTGGGGTTCGCATCCGCAATACGGCAAGCAGTTCCACGTCGACGACTACACCACTGTGCTGCCCGCGACCGTGCAGGGAATTCGGCGGTATCTGGGGTCCGGGCTGATCAAGGGGATCGGGCCGCGGCTGGCCGACCGCATTGTCGAACATTTCGGGGTGGCCGCGCTCGACGTTATCGAACAGCAGCCGGAACGGCTGGTCGAGGTGCCGAAACTCGGGCCGAAACGCACGAAGCTGATCGCCGAGGCGTGGGAGGAACAGAAGGCCATCAAGGAGGTGATGGTCTTCCTGCAGGGGGTCGGCGTGTCCACCTCGCTCGCGGTGCGGATCTACAAGCAGTACGGCGACAAGTCCATCGACGTGGTTCGCACCGAGCCGTACCGGCTGGCGTCGGACGTGTGGGGGATCGGGTTCCGGACCGCGGACACCATCGCCAAGGCGGTCGGCATCCCGCATGACAGTCCACAGCGGATCAAAGCGGGCCTGCAGTTCACCCTGTCCGAGTCCACCGGGGACGGCCACTGCTACCTGCCCGAACAGCGGCTGATCGCCGAGGGGGTGAAGATCCTCCAGGTGGACACCGGGGCGGTGATCGACTGCCTGGCCGAGCTGATCGACGAGGAAGGTGTCGTCCGCGAGGTGATCGACGACGAGGTCGCGATCTACCTCGTGCCGTTCCACCGGGCCGAGATCTCCCTGGCCAACCAGTTGCGGACGCTGCTGGCCGCCGGGCCGGACCGGCTGGCCGCCTTCGGGAACGTGGACTGGACGAAGGCGTTGGCCTGGCTGCGTCAGCGCACCGGGTCCGACCTCGCGCCCGAGCAGGAGCAGGCCGTGCGGCTGGCGTTGACCAGCAAGGTCGCCGTGCTCACCGGCGGTCCCGGCTGCGGCAAGAGCTTCACCGTACGGTCCATTGTGGAGCTGGCCGCGGCCAAGCGGGCCAGGGTGGTGTTGGCCGCGCCGACCGGGCGGGCGGCGAAGCGGCTCAGCGAGCTGACCGGGCACGAGGCCAGCACCGTCCACCGGCTGCTCGAACTGAAGCCGGGCGGCGACGCCGCCTATGACAAGGACCGGCCGCTGGAGGCCGACCTGGTGGTCGTCGACGAGGCGTCCATGGTGGACCTGCTGCTGGCGAACAAGCTGGTCAAGGCGCTCGCCCCGGGGACGCACCTGCTGCTGGTCGGGGACGTCGACCAGCTGCCGTCGGTCGGCGCCGGCGAGGTGCTGCGGGACCTGCTCGCCAAGGACACCCCGATCCCGCACGTCCGGCTGACCCAGATCTTCCGCCAGGCCCAGGAGTCCGGTGTGGTCACCAACGCCCACCGGATCAACGCGGGCGAACACCCGCTGACGCGCGGCCTCACCGACTTCTTCCTGTTCTCGGTGGACGACATCGAGGAGACGGCCGCGCTGACCGTGGACATCGTGGCGAACCGGATTCCCCGGAAGTTCGGCCTGGACCCGCGGCGGGACGTGCAGGTCCTCGTCCCGACCCACCGCGGCCCGGCCGGCGCGGGCGCGTTGAACACGCTGCTGCAGGAGGCGTTGACACCGTCCCGGCCGAACCTGCCGGAGCGGCGGTTCGGCGGTCGGGTGTTCCGGGTCGGCGACAAGGTCACCCAGATCCGCAACAACTACGAGAAGGGCGCGAACGGCGTCTTCAACGGCACCCTCGGCGTGGTCACCGGTCTGGACGTGGAGGAGCAGAAACTCCTCATGCGTACCGACGAGGACGAGGACGTCAGCTACGAGTTCGGCGAACTCGACGAGCTCACCCACGCCTACGCGGTGACCATCCACCGGTCACAGGGCAGCGAATACCCGTGCGTGGTCATTCCGATCACCACGAGTGCCTGGATGATGCTCCAACGGAACCTGCTCTATACTGCGGTCACCAGGGCCAAGAAGGTGGTGGTGCTGGTCGGCTCCGCCAAGGCCATCGGCCAGGCGGTCCGTACGGCGAGCACCGGGCGGCGGCACACGGCGCTCGACCACCGGCTGCGAGCCTGATGGGGAAGTCTCTTTTGGTGGTGGATGAGGTGTTGGGTTTGGTCTCCGGCAAGGTATTGAGGTTCGACGACGTCCGCGGCTACGGGTTCATCGCGCCCGACGACGGCGGCGAGGACGTCTTCATGCACGCGAACGATCTGCGGGACGAGAAGTTCCTGTTCACCCCGGGCACCACGGTCGAGTTCGACGTGGTCGAGGGCGACCGCGGCCTGAAGGCGACCGGGGTGCGGGTGCTGGAACGCGGCCCGACCCGGTCGGCCGGGCCCGCCGGGGGCGCGGACGACGAAGTGATGTGCGACGTCCTGTCCCCGCGCGAGCTGATGCAGGAGCTGACCGAGGCCCTGCTCGAAGCGGCGCCGACCCTGACGGCCGCGCAGATCGTCCAGGTCCGCCAACGGATCGCGAAACTGGCCCACGCCCACGGCTGGCTCGAAAGTTAGGCCGGCGCGGCCGGTTCCCGGGGATGTCTCCCGTATGATTCACGCCGAATCGGGGATGTTCCCCGGTTAGGCCGCGATACGGAGACCTGTCTCCGTTGGGCAATGGGAGGCGGAGCGTGCAGGTAGCCGCGAACATCGTGATCGGTTTGGTGGCCGCGATCCACGCGTACATCCTCGTGCTGGAGATGTTCCTGTGGACCACGCCGAGGACCCGCCGGGCCTTCGGCATCGACCAGGACCTGGCCGAGAAGACCGTGGTGCTGGCGGCCAACCAGGGACTGTACAACGGTTTCCTGGCCGCCGGCCTGGTGTGGGCACTGATCGCCGGCGGGACGAACGGCTACGAGTTCGCCGTGTTCTTCCTGATCTGCGTGATCATCGCCGGTCTGTACGGCGCGTTCACCGCGTCCAGGCGCATCCTCTTCGTCCAGGCCCTGCCCGCCGCGGTCGGGCTGGTCCTGGTCCTACTGGCGCACCAGTCGGCCGGTTAGGCCCTAGGCGGGGACCTTGTTCAGGAAGCCGTGCACGTGCTTGATCTTGTTGTCGGCGAGCACGAGCACGTCGAAGCCCTCGACCAGTGGCTCGTCGGCGCCGGGAGCGCCGAGGTACCAGGTGAAGCGGGCGAGGTCGTGGTGTCCGTCCACTTCGCCGAGGGTGAAGACCAGGCCGGCGAACTGTTCCTGCACGCCCGCGATCATCTGGTCGACGTCGTCGGTTCCGGCCCGTTGGGCCAGCGGGTCGGTGTACGTGGTGTCCACTGTGAACAGTTCGGTTACCAGCAGCCGGCGCTTGGCCGGGTCGGTCTCGTTCCAGGTGTCGATGTACCGCTGTGCTGTGTTCCGGTAGTCGCTCATGACTCAAGGATGTCGGTTCGGGCGCGGCCAGTCGATTACCTCGGAGGTCAAGGCCGTCCGGTAGGTTCGGGCGATGCGTGACGACGTGGCCTTCGACTCGGTCGACGTGGCGATCCTGCGGATCCTGCAGAGCGACGGGCGGATCGCCAACAAGGATCTGGCCGCGGCCGTCGGCGTCGCCCCGTCGACGTGTCTCGACCGGGTGGCGCGGCTGCGTCGGGCGGGGGTGATCACCGGCTACTTGGCCGAAGTGGACGCGGCGTCGATGGGCCGGACCGTGGACGCGTTGCTGGCGGTCCAGGTGCAGCCGCACTCCCGGGGAGTGGTGGACCCGTTCGTCGCGCATGTGTTGGCGCTGCCGGAAACCCGCGCTGTCCATCACGTGACGGGCGTGGACGACTTCATCGTGCACGTCAGTTGTGGCAGTACCAGGGACTTGCAGCGGCTGGTGCTCGACGAGTTCACCACCCGTCCGGAGGTCGGCCGGGTGCAGACCCACCTGATCTTCGGGTCGTGGCGCGGCGGCCCGCTGCTGCCGTACCCGTCGTAGGGGCGGTCCGGATCCTGTACTGGGGATGCTCGGCGTACGGTCGATCGGACCGAATCAACTGATGTCATGACCGCCAATGACCGAATTTTGTTCGGACTTTTCGGCATGCAACCGTTGTTCTTACACACTCCTTGGTATGAAGCTGAGCACCCGCGCAGTGCACGCCGGCCGCGACGACCTCGTTGACCTGGGGCTGCACGCGGTTCCGATCGACCTGTCGACGACCTACCCGTCTCGCGACAGCCACGGCGAGACCGCACGCCTGGATCTCGCCGCCGCCGGGGAAGCGTTGTCCGGTTCGCAGGTCTACGGCCGGGTGGGCAACCCCACGGTCGCCCGTTTCGAGGCCGCGCTGGCCGAACTCGAAGGCTGCGCGGCCGCCGTCGCCTTCGCCAGCGGCATGGCGGCGTTGTCCGCGTGTCTCCTCGCCGCGGTCACCGCCGGCCGCCCACACGTCGTCGGCGTCCGGCCGTTGTACGGAACCACCGACCACGTCCTGGAAACGGGTCTGCTCGGCACCACCGTCACGTGGGCGACCGCGGACAAAGTGGAATCCGCGCTACGCAACGACACCGGCCTGGTGATCGTCGAGTCACCGGCCAATCCCACCCTGGAGGAACACGACCTGGGCGCGATCGCGGCCGCCTGCGGAGACGTGCCTTTGTTGGTGGACAACACGTTCGCCACCCCGATCCGGCAACGCCCAGTGGAGTCGGGCGCCAGGATCGTCATGCACAGCGCCACAAAGTTCCTCGGCGGACACGGCGACGTCCTCGCCGGCGTGATCGCGTGCGACGAACCGTACGCCCGCGTGCTGCGCCAGATCCGCTTCGCGACCGGCGCGGTCCTCCACCCCTTGGCGGGCTACCTGTTGCTGCGTGGACTGTCCACATTGCCCATTCGGGTCCGAGCCGCGTCGGCGACCGCCGCCACCCTCGCCGCCCGCCTGGCCACCCACCCGGCGGTGGCGAAAGTCCACTACCCGGGCGGCCCACTGGTGTCCGTGGAGATCCACGGCGACCCGCACCAGGTCATCAGCGCGGTCCGCCTGCTCACCCCGGCGGTCAGCCTGGGCAGCGTCGACAGCCTGATCCAGATCCCGGCGGCCCTCACCCACCGGGTGATGGGCGCGGACTCACGGGCGGACAGCGGGATCAGCGACCGGCTGATCCGTATCTCGATCGGCCTTGAGGACGTCGAGGACCTCTGGCAGGACCTGAACCAGGCGTTGTCGGTGAGCCACCGGGTCGGGGATAGCTGACCCACCGCGGGGAACCGGCGCGGGTCACCCACGCGAGGGCGAGGCCCGCGACGACACCCGCGGTGAACGCGATGGCCTTGGCGGGTCCTCGACTGTCCACAGTGGTCGTTTTCATTCCGGTCCGTTCGCCGCGATGGATCCGGGCACGCCGTTGCTGGTAAGGATTTCCGCCGCGGTCGCCACTGTGTCGCGGGCGGCGGCCGCGTACATCACGGCACGGGCGACACCGCCGCGCGTGCCGACCGGGACTACGAGCACGGTCATCCGGCGGTCGTCCGCGCTGATCGCCATGACGGTGTCCGGCGGCAGTGTGGGGCAGTCCTCCAGGGACACCGCCCAGCCGTTGGTCACGATCTCGGGAACGACTGGGTGCCACGCGCCGAAGTGGCACGCCAGCCGGTTGACCGGGCCGATCCACGAGCTCAACGCCATGACCAGGCCTGGGAACTCCGCTGCCGGGTCGGCCGAGCGCGGCCACCACGCGCCGTCGACCTGGCCGCGCACGCCTGTGGTCGGCTTGATCCGCAACCGGGGGTCGGGTGGCGGTCGGTACGGCGCCGAGCCGGCACCGAGCCAGTCCAAGGTCATCCCGACGCTCCCGCCTCCGGCCGGATGTGCCCGCCGGGTGTGTTGCTGCTCCGAAGGTGGTGGCGGCTCGAACGCCGGCACTCGACATGCCCAAGGTGCGGACAGTGTACTCGGCCGCCCGTTCGGGAACGGAAATCGTCGACATCCGGACCGGTCGTCCGAAGTGGGCACTGCGGCTGCTTACCGGTTGTCCGGCTCCGCTTCCGGGTCGGGCGCGTCGCTGGGCTCGCCCGGTTCGCGGAACAGTGTCTCCCGCGGGGCCACGCGGTCGGCGGGCGGACTGTCCTGCTCGACCGGCTGGTCTTCGTAAGGGTGGCTGAACAGTTCGTGGCCGGTACTGATGATGTGTCCTTTCTGGACGGACGGGTCGCGGCTCAGCTGGCGGGCTGCGGCCGGACTCGGCGGCGCAGCGGCGCGCCCGCGTCGTGCAGGTGCCGCAGCACGATGGTGTACGAGGCGATCAGGCTGGCCTGGCTGTAGGAGATGCCGTGTCGCGCGCAGAAATCCCGGACGAGGGGCTGGGCCCGGCGCAGGTTGGGCCGGGGCATGTGCGGGAACAGGTGGTGTTCGATCTGGTAGTTCAGGCCGCCGAGTAACCCGTCCACCCACCGCCCGCCGGAGATGTTCCGGGACGTGAGTACCTGCCTGCGCAGGTGGTCCAGCTCCTCCTCCCGGCTGAGGATCGGCATGCCCTTGTGGTTGGGGGCGAACGAGCAGCCGAGGTAGATCCCCATCAGGCCCTGGTTGACGACGATGAACAGCACCGCCTGGCCAGGTGACAGGACGATGAACAACGCGGCGAGAAGGCCGCCGAACGGGATGGTCAGCAACGCGGCTTCCAACAGCGGCCGTTTGACGCCACGGTTCAGCACGGCGTGGAAGCTGGCGATCCGCAGCATCGTCGCCTCGACCAGCAGCAGGGGGAAGAACAGGAACGCCTGGTACTTCGCGACCCACCGGTAGACGCCCCGCTTCTCGCCGGACTGGCTACGGCTGAACGCCAGCGCCGCGATGTCGATGTCCGGGTCGTGGTCCTCGTGGTTGGGGTGCGCGTGGTGCAGGTTGTGCTTGGCCACCCACCATTCGTAGCTGATCCCGGTGAAGCCGCCGTGCACGTACCCGACCAGGTCGTTCGTCTTGCGGGTACGGAAGATCTGGCCGTGTCCGGCGTCGTGGCCGATGAACGCGAACTGGGTGAACACCACCGCGAGGAACGCCGCGTTCAGCAGTTGCCACCACGAGGCGCCGAGCATCACGAAGGCCACCACACCGGCTGCCAGCAGCAGGGCGTTCACTCCGATCCGGGCGGCGTAGTAGCCGCGGCGCCGGTCGAGCAGGCCGGCGTGCTTGATCTCCTTGGCCAGCCGGGCGAAATCAGTACGCGATGAGGACTTTTCCGCGACTGAGACGTCACTGTGAGTCATAGCTGAGCACATGCTTTCTGGTCCGCCGTGTGACAGCCGCAGCGGACCTGTTGGTGGACGATCAGCCCGCTGATGAATCGGTTCTTCTCGGAGAAAGCCATGCTTCCGCGAGCTGGAGGCATAAGCGCCTATCGCCCCAACGCAGCTCGGGCGGCGAGAGTTCCCCCCTCAGTTGATCCGGCCGAGGTGGGTGCCCCGTGCCTCGGCCGCGGTGGGGGTGTCCAGGCCGAGCATCGCCATCAGCTCGGCCCGGTCCTGCGGGTCGGTGGCGTGGCAGTCGACCGTGTGCGCGGCCTGTCCACGTTGGAGTTTCTCGTCGCGCAGCTTGGTGGCCCGAGCCTCGGCGAGCCGCTGCCTGCCGGTGTCGGAGGTGGAACGTGGGGCGGTCATCGAACTCCCTCGGCTTGAGACGCCGCCGCCGGCTCGTCCACAAAGGACACCATGGCGGGCGGTCTTCGGGTTGGCGCGACGCGGGTCGACGGCACCGACCCTACGGCATGGCCCACGTCGTCACGCCGGTCACCGCGTTGTGGCGCAGGTTCCGCAGGTGACGGCGGGTTTCCTCGTGGGCGGTGAGCCGGCCGGTCGTGGTCGGGGCCGATTGTCCGACCATCCGGCACGTCAGGCACCAGGCGAGCGTACGCCACCCGATTGCCCCTGTCATCCGTGGTGATCTGCGGTACAGTCGGTCGCGTCGAGGTAACGACCTGTCGGTGTTGGGGCCGGCGACCCCTCGGCCAGCTGATCTGTCGGACCGCCGGAGGCAGGTGGTTCGGCACGCCGGTGTCGGACGCTCGCGAGAACCATCACCCACTGGCCGTATCGGTCGTCGAGCTGCCTCGGCTGAATGTCCCACAGGGACGAAGCCGTTGGCGCCCACGCACGGGGATGTTCGAGCGTCCTGGTTCTCGCAGCCGCGACACCTGCGGGTCGTGGTGCCCGTATCCGTGACCATGGTGCGGGTGCCACGAGCGAACAACGAACGGACACCGAGGAATGACGTCGGAGCAAGACCGGTTGCCGCGGACTGCCATTGTCCACAATGGAGGAGTGGAGCCGTGGTCGGTCGACGACGGCGTGCACGCGTTGTCCCGAGGTTTGGCCGGCTACCTCAGCGCGGTGGCCCACGCGGTCGGCGTCCCGGCTGAGGGCACCAGTTTCGAGGTCAGTGACACAGCCACCGCGTACCTCGCCCTGACGCGCCGCTGGTCGCGCCGGCCCGGCAAGGACCTGATGCTGGTGTGGAGCGAGCGCACCGGCTGGGCGCTGTTGGTGGAAACCGACCCGGGGGAGACGCCGGTGTCGGTCGCCCGCCTCGGCGGCGAGTGCGTGCCGCCCCCCGAGGTGGTCGCCCGGTTCGTGGCCGACGCCCTCACCGGGCCAGGATCCCAGCCGGCGACCGCTCCCGTGCCGGCGAACCGGACGCGTCTCACCGAAAGCCTGACCCGGTACTCGACCTAGGGTCTGTATCGCGGACGGGGACCTCGATACAGACCCTGGCGTCACCCCTGGGCGGACCACCACTGCTGGCCGGTGTCGGGGAGGCTGCCGATCGGGTCGTAGTACGGGTACCTGCGCTCCAGCGCCTCGGGGTCCGTCAGCTCGATGCCGGTCCGGTAGTTCTTGGTCCAGTACGAGATCCCCCGGTCGCGGTCGTACTCGCTCAGCTGGTGGACCCACCGCTTGCCGACGTACGGCACGTCGCACACGATCCGCGGGGTGGCGTAGCCGGGCAGGTAGCCCATGATGGCGTGCTGGAGTTCCTGGGCTTCCCACACCGCGACCCGCCAGTGTTCCGCGTTCGGGATCATGTCGCACATGTAGAAGTAGTACGGCAGGATGTTCGCTTCCCCTTGCAGCGCGAAGCAAAGGTCCAGCAGGTCCGCGGGGGTCGCGTTGACACCGCGCATCAGCACGCCCTGGTTGCGCACGTCACGGACGCCGACGTCCAGCGCGGTGCGCGCGGCCTCGGCCACGAGCGGGGTCACGGACTGGACGTGGTTCACGTGCGTGTGGATCGCCAGGTTCACGCCACGGCGGTGCGCTGTCCGTGCCACCCGCTCAAGGCCCTCGACCACCCGGGGCTGGATCCAGTGCTGCGGCAGGCCGGCCAGGGCCTTGGTGGCCAGCCGGATGTCCCGGACCGTGTCGATGTCCAGCAGCCGCATCAGGAACGACTCGAGCTGGTGCCACGGCACGTTCGCCACGTCACCGCCGGAGACGACCACGTCCCGCACACCCGGTGTCCGCTTCAGGTAGTCGATCATCTGGTCCTGCCGGTCGACCGGCTTCAGCGCGAGCTTGTGCTTGTCCACCAGGGCGGTCGAGTTGCCGACCAGGTCCATCCGGGTGCAGTGGCCGCAGTACTGCGGGCATGTGGAGAGCAGCTCGGCCAGTACCTTGGTGGGGTACCGGTGGGTCAACCCCTCGACGACCCACATTTCGGCTTCGTGCAAGGAGTCCCGGGACGAGTACGGGTGGTTCGGCCAGCGCGGGTCGCGGTCGCTGCGGACCGGCAGCATGTACCGGCGGATCGGGTCGGCGAGGAACGCCTCGGTGAACTTCGCGGGGTCGTCGCCGGCCGTGGGCGCCATGGTGTTCAGCATCTGCGGTGGCAGCAGCATCGACATGGTCGCCAGACGTTCCTGGTCGGCCGCGAGGTCTTCGTAGAAGTGCTCTTCCAGCAGGTCGCCGACGCACGCGCGGAGCTGCTTGATGTTGCGCAGGCAGTGCACGCGCTGCCACTGGGCGTCCCGCCACTGGGCGTCGGTCACGTCCCGCCAGCCGGGGAAGCGGCGCCAGTCGGGCTCGACCAGCTCGCGCCGGACATACGAGTACGGCTGCTCGCCAGTCTCCCGGACGGCTTCCGCGACGTCCTGGATCACAGTCATCTCTTCTCCTCGCGGTCAGCGTTGCGTAAAGATATGCTGCCAGAGGGACGATACAACGTAAATCTTACGGCAAGAGGGAGAGGGGCGCGGAATGTCGGCGTACGGGTTGCACAGGGTTGTCGCCCCGGTGGGAGTGCTGCCGCAACAGGCGGACCGGCTCGACGCCGACCCGACCCTTCGGCCCGACGAGGTGATCGTCGACGTCGAGCGGCTCAACCTGGACGCGGCGTCGTTTCGCCAGCTCAGAGAGGCACACGGGACGGGGCCGGCGATCCGTGACGCCGTTGTGAAGATCATCGAAGAGCGCGGGAAGATGCACAATCCGGTCACCGGATCCGGCGGCATGCTGCTCGGCACGGTCCGCGAAGTCGGCCAGGAATCCTCGCTCGGACTCACTCCCGGTGATCGAATCGCCACGCTGGTGTCACTGACCTTGACCCCGTTGCGGATCACCGACGGTCTCGCGGACTGGGACGGCGCCGGCGAACAGGTTCCCTGCGCGGGCACGGCGGTGCTGTTCGGCCGGTCGATCGCGGCCGTGCTGCCCGACGACATCCCCGACCACCTGGCCCTGTCCGTCCTGGACGTCTGCGGCGCGCCAGCGTTGACCGACCGCGTGGTCCGGCGCGACGGAACGCCGTCGGTGCTGGTCATCGGCGGTGGCGGGAAGTCCGGGTCATTGTCGTTGGCGGCGGCGCGCCGGGCGGGCGCGAGCCGGCTCGTCGCGCTTGTCCCGACGGAGTCCGAAGCCCAGGCGCTGCGGGACGCCGGGCTGGCGGACGAGATCGTGATCGCCGACGCCCGCGATCCGGTCGCTGTGTCGAAGGCCGTCGGCGGCCAGGTGAACGTGACGGTCGTGTGCGTGGACGTGCCTGGCTGTGAGCACGGCGCCGTGCTGGCCACGGCCGACGGCGGCACGATCGTGTTCTTCTCGATGGCCACGTCGTTCCAGGCCGCCGCGTTGGGCGCGGAAGGGCTGGCCGCGGACGTCGAGATGATCATCGGCAACGGCTACGTGCCTGGTCACGCGGCCTATGCGTTGGACCTGATCCGCACCGAACCCGGGGTCCGCGAGCTGTTCGAGGCACGTGAACGGCAGACTGCACGGACATGAGCACCTTGCTGCTGGGTGGCCGCGTCCATTCGCCGTCCGCGCCGGACGCCACCGCGATGGCCGTCGACGATGGCGTGGTGGTCTGGGTCGGCCAGGACGGACCGGCGAAAGCCCTGTACGGCGACGCCGAGATCGTCCGGCTGGACGGGGCCTTCGTGGCGCCCGCGTTCGTCGATCCGCACGTTCACGTCACCGCGGCGGGCCTGCTGCTGACCGGCCTTGACCTCACCGAATGCGCTTCGCTCGCCGAGTGCCTGGAAGCGGTTCGGACCGCTGAGGGCGCGTTGGTGTGGGGGCACGGGTGGGACGAGACCCGCTGGCCGGAACGGCGTCCGCCGACGCGGGCCGAGATCGACGCGGCCGCTGGCGGACGGGCGGTGTACGTGTCCCGGATCGACGTGCACTCGGCGCTGGTGTCGTCGTCCATTGTGGACAGGGTGCCGGCGGCCCGGGACGTCGACGGCTGGGATCCGGCGGGGCCGTTGTCGCGCGACTCGCATCACCGCGTCCGGCGCGTCGCACTCCGCGAACTGTCCGGTGACCAACGGAAGGCCGCCGCGCTGGCGTTCCTGGAGCACGCGGCGTCCCAAGGGGTGGCGGCCGTGCACGAGTGCGCCGGGCCGGAGATCTCCGGCCGGGAGGACCTCGCCGACGTCCTCGGCCTGGGCCGGCGGGACGACTTGCCGGACGTCGTCGGGTACTGGGGCGAACCCGGCGCGTTCCAGCTGGCCAAGGACCTGGGTGTGCGGGGGTTGGCGGGGGACTTGTTCGTGGACGGCGCCATCGGTTCCCGGACCGCGTCGCTGCGCGAACCGTACGCGGACGACCCGACCAACTGCGGCGCTCGCTACCTGGACGCCGGCGACATCGCCGACCACGTCGTCGAATGCACCCAGGCCGGGCTGCAGGCCGGCTTCCACGTCATCGGGGACGCGGCCGTCGCGAGCGTCGTGGACGGGTTCGCCAAGGCTGCGGAAATTGCTGGCCCGGCGCTCGCGGCCGCGCGGCACCGCCTGGAACACGTGGAGATGGTGGACGAGGAGCAGGCCGAACGGCTCGCGTCCTGGGGTGTGATCGCCTCGATGCAGCCGCGGTTCGACGAGGCGTGGGGCGGCCCGGACGGCATGTACGTCCAGCGACTGGGCGAGCGCGGCACGTCCTTGAACCCGTTCTCGGTCCTGGCCCGGCACGGTGTCGTCCTGGCCTTCGGCTCGGACGCGCCCGTCACACCGGTCGACCCCTGGCGGTCCGTCCGAGCCGCGGTTCACCATCGCACCAACGGTTTCGGGGTGTCGCCGCGAGCCGCTTTCACCGCGCACACCCGCAGTGGGTGGCGTGCTGCGGGGGTGGACGACGGGCTGACGGGCACGCTCGTACCGGGCGCGCCGGCGACCTACGCGATCTGGGAGACGGACGAGTTGGTAGTGGCCGGCAGTGACGCGCGAGTGCAGCGGTGGTCGACAGACCCGCGCTCGCGGGTGCCGGGACTGCCGGCGCTGGACGGGGACCTGCCGCGCTGCCTGCGGACTGTACTGCGGGGCAACACGATATACGACAAGGGATGAACTGATGGGTGGACTGCTGGACCTCGACCCCGGCGTTGTGGCCAAGGCTCGGCACCTCGCGACTCAGGCGGGTGCGCCTGTGGTCGCCCTCGCCAGGGCACACACCACGGTGGCCGTCGAGCGCGCGACGCTTCGCCTCGCCGGCATCACCGGCGCCGACACCGCGCATCGCGCGGGCGACGTGCCCTGGGTGAACCGTGTCATCGACACCGTGCGGGAACACTGCGGTCTGGAGCACGGGGTCGTGCTGCCCGCGTTCCACGCGTTGAAAGAAGGCGACTTCGCGTCCCTGACCGAACTGGCCGAGGCGACCGCGGCCGGCCAGGTCCAGTACCGGGTGCCGACCGGGCGGGCCGCCACCAGCGCGGCCAAGGCGGCGAAAACGGCGGTGGCCAAAGGCATCCGGACGATCGACCGGAACCGGGCACAGCGCGACAAGCTGATCGCGAAGCTCGGGGATCCGCCGCAGCGCCCGTGGATCTACCTGATCGTCGCGACCGGCGACATCGACGAGGACGTCGTCCAGGCCGGCAACGCCGCCCGCGCGGGCGCGGACATCATCGCCGTGATCCGGTCCACCGGGCAGTCTCTTTTGGACTACGTGCCGGAGGGGGCGACCCACCACGGTTTCGCGGGTACGTACGCCACCCAGGAGAACTTCCGGATCATGCGGGCGGCCCTGGACGACGTGTCCAAAGAGGTCGGTCGGTACGTCCGGCTGACGAACTACGCCTCGGGTCTCTGCATGCCGGAGATCGCGGTGCTGGGCGGGTTGCAGCGGCTGGACATGATGCTCAACGACTCCATGTACGGCATTCTGTTCCGGGACATCAACCCGATCCGGACGTTCGTCGACCAGCGGTTCTCCCGGCAGGTGCACGCCAGGGCCGGGATCATCATCAACACCGGCGAGGACAACTACCTGACCACCGCGGACGCCGTCGACGCCGCCCACACCGTCACGGTGTCGCAGCTGTTGAACGAGCATTTCGCGCACGAGGCCGGACTGCCCGACTCGTTGCTGGGCCTCGGGCACGCCTTCGAGATCAACCCGGACCTGCCCGACTCGTTCCGGCTTGAGCTGGCGCACGCCCTGCTGGCCAGGGAACTGTTCCCGGACGCCCCGCTGAAGTGGATGCCGCCGACCAAGCACATGACCGGCGACGTCTTCCACGGCCACCTGCTGGACGGGTTCTTCAACCTCGCGGGTGTCCTCACCGGACAGTCGATCCTGCTGGTCGGGATGATGACCGAGGCGGTGGTCACGCCGTTCCTGGCCGACCGGGACCTGGCACTGGCCAACGTCCGGTACGTCCTGAACGCCGCCGGGAGCCTGCGCGAGGACTTCCGGCCGGCACCGGACGGCTTCATCGTCAAGCGTGCCCACCAGGTCCTCGGCGAGGCGGTGGACCTGCTGGAACGGATTGTCGACGACGGTCTGTTGACCGCGATCGCGGACGGCACGTTCGGCCTGATGAAGCGCCCGCCGGACGGCGGCAAGGGCGCGGACGGCGTGATCGAGAAAGCGGACGGGTACGTCAACCCGGCGCAACTGAAGCTGGAGGCGGGATGACCAAGCGACACGTCCGTCCCTACGGCGACACCACCGGCGACGGGATGATCCAGACGTCGTTCACGCTGCCGGTGCCGCACGGCCCGCGCGCCGACGGCGCCGCGCTCCAGCTGGCGAACAAGATGGGCATGGACCCGGCGATGGTCGTGCATTCGAAGCCGATCGGCCCGGACTTCACGTTCTTCGTGGTCTACGGCTCGGTGAAGCACATCGTCGACCTGGACGAAGTCCGGGTGGTGGAACGCGAGTACCCGTTGCTGTCCCCGTCCGAAGTGAACTCGGTGGTCAAGAAGACGTTGCGCCGCAAGCTGGTCGTGGTCGGCGGCTGTATCGGCACGGACGCGCACACGGTCGGGATCGACGCGATCCTGAACATCAAGGGCTTCGCCGGCGAGAAGGGCCTGGAGTACTACCGGGAACTGAAAGTGATCAACCTCGGCGCCCAGGTGACCGTGCCCGACCTGGTGAAACGCGCCCGCACCGAGAAAGCGGACGCGGTGCTCGTGTCCCAGGTGGTGACGCAGCGCGACGCGCACATCCACAACACCCAGGAGATGTCGGCGGCGTTCCGGGAGGCGATGGGGGACCGGCGGCCGTTGCTGGTGGCCGGCGGACCCCGGTTCGACCCGTTGATGTCCGCCGAACTGGGCGTGGACCGGGTCTTCGGCCGGGGCACGACCCCGGGCGAGGTGGCGAGTTTCCTGGTGCACGCACTGTCCACGGCGCGCGCCGGGTAACCTACCCCGAACGTTTCTTGCCGTCTGTTTGCCTTCGCGCTCCTACCCTCGGTGACGTGCACATCGTTGTCGTCGATGACGAGGCGGCCGTCCGTGATTCGCTGTCCAGGACGCTGGAGTTCGAGGGATACACTGTGTCCGTCGCTCCCGACGGGGCGCGGGCGCTCGACCTGATCCGGTCGCAGCGGCCGGACGGGGTCATCCTGGACATGATGATGCCCGTCCTGGACGGCCTGGCCAGCTGCCGGGCGCTGCGGGCCGAGGGCAACTACGTGCCCGTCCTGATGCTCACCGCCCGCGGTGACGTGAGCGACCGGGTCGCCGGGCTGGAGGCGGGCGCGGACGACTACCTGGTGAAACCGTTCGCGTTGCAGGAGTTGCTGGCCAGGGTCCGCGCCCTGCTGCGGCGCGCCGGGCACCGGGTCTCGCCGGCGCGGCCCGGTGAGCCCCAGTTGAGGTTCGCCGACCTCGCCATGGACCCGGTGACCCGGGAGGTGCGGCGGGGCGAGCGCCGGGTCCGGCTGACCAGGACCGAGTTCACGATCCTGGAGACGTTCCTGCGGCACCCCAGGATGGTGCTGACCCGTGAGGTGCTGTTCGACCTGGTGTGGGGGTACGACTTCGGGTCGGCGTCCAACGGGCTCGACGTGTACGTGGGTTACCTGCGGCGCAAGCTTGAGGCGGCCGGCGAGCCCCGGCTGGTGCAGACCGTGCGTGGGGTCGGGTATGTGTTGCGGGACGAACCCCTGTGACCAGGTGGCTGCGTGGACTGTCGGTGCGTGCCAGGGTCACCGTGCTGGCGTTCGGCACGGTCGCGCTCGCCGTGGTCGGGGTCGCCCTCGGCTCGTACCTGATCGTGCGCGCCAAGCTGTACCAGCAGTTCGACGCACAAGTCCATTCCTACGCCCAACTCGCGGCGAGTACCGACTCACCGGACGAGGCACTGAGCACCCTGCGGACCGCGGACGACCGGCGGACGGACCTACTCGTCCAGTTCGTCGACCCGAACGGCAACCCGTCGCTGGCGGCGGCGGAACGACGAGCCCTGCCGGTGACGGCACTGGCCCGGTCTGTCGCGGATGGACGGTCGGTGGACGCCCCCGAGACCCTGATGGTGGCGCACGACCGTTATCGCGTGTGGACAGTGCACCGGGCGGACGGCGGCGCCGCCCAGGTCGCCAGGGACGCCGAGGGGATCGAGCACACCCTGTTCGACATCGGGCTGCTGCACGTGCTTGTCGGCGTGGCCGGTGTCGCGTTCGCCGCCTTCGCCGGGCGCAGGCTGGCAGTGGCCGGCCTGCGCCCGGTGGACGCCCTGACCTCGGCGGCCGAACGGGTGGCGCGTACGCAGGACCTGACCGCCCGGATCGACGTGGCCGGCCGCGGTGAGACTGCCCGCTTGGCCGAGGCGTTCAACTCGATGCTGACCGCGTTGGCCGCCTCGCGGGCGGCCCAGAAACGTCTGGTCCAGGACGCCGGCCACGAGCTGAGAACACCGATGACCAGCCTGCGCAACAACGTGGAGCTGTTGATCCACGCCGGCAAGGACCCGTCCAGACAGCTCCGGTCGACCGACCGGCTGCTGGCCGACCTGGGTGTCCAGGTGGTCGAGCTGAGCACCCTGATCGACGAACTGATCGTCCTGGCCGGCGAGGAAGGCGGCCAGCCACCGGCTCGGGAGGAGGTGGACCTGGCCGCGGTGGTCGCCTCGGCGGTGGAACGGGTCGGCCCCAGAGCCCCCCATGTCCGTTTCGAGGTCACCACCCAACGAGCCAACCTGAGCGGAGAACCGGCCTCGCTGGAACGAGCGGTCCTGAACGTCCTTGACAACGCGGCCAAATGGAGTCCACCCACCAGCGCGGTCCAGGTGACCATGAAAGTGGACGACGAAGCGGCGAGCATCGCGATCGCCGACGAAGGCCCAGGGATAGCGGACCGCGACCTGCCACACGTCTTCAAGCGTTTCTACCGGGCCGACACCGCCCGATCCCTGCCCGGCTCGGGCCTCGGACTGTCCATAGTGGAACAGATTGTCGAACAGCACGGCGGAACCGTGCGCGCGACCCGGGCCGGATCAGGCGGCGCGTTGGTGACGATAACCCTTCCCGTGGACAGCGTGGCGACAGCGGTCTCTTAGCCAAACCCTCGAACATCCTCATCAATCTCTCATCGAACGCGCCCACTGTTGACGTGTGACCACATCTCAGGTTCATCCCCACGCGGCGACCCTGGCCAAGCTGGCTGTGGCCACCGCCGTGGGGGCTTTCGCGGTGGTCGGCGCACTCACGATCGCGCTCGGCCGGCAGGTGGACCCGCTCACGGATCCGGTCAGTGACTACGCCCTGCACGGATCCGGGGCGTGGTTGTTCGCAGTGGCGGTGGGGTTGTTGGTTTTGGGTGGGGTCGCGATCGGGGCGGCCATGGTGCGGGCCGGGCTGCCGCGGGCGGCGGCGCCCAGGGTGTGGTTCGGGTTGTGGTGCACCGGACTGACGATCTGCGCGGTGTTCCCCGGCAATCCCAGTTCGACGGAGACTACTTGGGCCGGCGAGGTGCACAGGTTCGGTGGTGCGTTGTTCCTCACCAGCATGCCGTTGGCCTGTCTGAGTCTCGCCCGCAGGCTCGGCAGTCATCCACTGTGGACTGTGGTGGCCGCCAGGGCGCGTTGGTTCGCCTACCTGGGTGGTGCCACGGCCGGGGCGTTCGGCGTTTCCCAAGTTGTCCCTTGGCTTCCGCAAGGACTGCTCGAACGCGGGGCGTTGGGCGTGGAACTGGCGTTTCTCGTTGTTCTCGCGACGACCGTAAGCAGGGCAGTACGATGATCTTGCTCGCCATCATGTGCGCTGTCGTGGCCGCGTGCTGCTTCGCCGGGTCGGTGACGCTTCAGCACGGCGCGGTACGGGCGCAGAACGAGGGACGGCTCAGCTTACGGACCCTGTGGCGGGCGATGCGTTCGCCGCGGTGGCTCGCGGGCACGGCGTTGGGGATCACCGGCAGCGGCCTCCACGCGACCGCGCTGTCGTTGGCACCACTGGTCGTGGTCCAACCTATTGGCGTTCTGAGCCTGGTGCTGACGGTCGTCCTCGGCCGGCGGGTGAAGGCCGGGTTCTCGTTGCTCGCCGTGGTTCTGGGCGTGGCCGGGTTCGTCGGAGTGGCCGCGCTGAGCGGCGCGGGAGCGGCCGGCGTGCCCCGACCCGAGTTGGTGCAGCCCTTCGTCGTCGTGGCCGCCTTGATCTTCGTTCTGGGACGCCGGCGATGTCTCGGTTCGGCGGCGGCCGCGGCGGTCCTGTTCGGCACCGGTTCGGCGTTGATCAGGGTCGCGTCGCTGGACATCTTCACCCACCACCAGGTCCTGACCGGACTGGGGTGGGCGGCCGAGTCCGTCGCGCTCATCGTCGCCGGCGGCTGGGCCGTACACCAGGCATACGCAGCGGGACAGGCGGCGACCGTCATCGCGGTGACCACTGTGGTCGATCCGCTCACCGCTGTGGTCATCGGCCTGTGGTGTTACGGCGAAGCCGCACGGCTCACCCCGCTCGCGTACGTGGCGCTCGTGGCACTCGCAGTGACAGCCGGTTCGGGCGTGCTCGCCCTGGCCCGGACATTCGTTCCCCTGGAGGACTTTCCCATGACCGACGCCCGGCTCCGCATCCTGATGGCCGCGGACACGTTCCCGCCCGACATCAACGGCGCCGCGCATTTCGCCGGCCGCCTGGCGAACGGACTCGCCGCCCACGGCCATGACGTGCACGTCGTCTGCCCGTCGTACTCCGGCCGACAACACACCGAAAAAGTGGGCGCGGTGACGGTCCACCGGCTCAAGGCGTGGCGCACCCCGTTCCATCCGACTTTCCGTGTCACCACTCCACGACACGCGGCCCGCGCGGTGGCCCCGCTGATTCAACGACTACGCCCGGACGTTGTGCACGTGCAGTCCCATTTCTCTGTCGGCCGGTCGGTCCTCGCGGCGTCCGGCGATCTGCCTGTGATCGCCACCAACCACTTCATGCCCGAGAACCTGCTCGGCTTCGCACCCCTGCCGCGGTGGGCGCGGGATCGTCTCTCGCGTTGGGCGTGGCGAGACCTGGTCCGGGTCTTCCGGAACGCCACCACAGTGACCACCCCGACCCCTAGAGCCGTCGAGTTGCTCACCGCGCAAGGGCTGCACCAGCGGGCACTGGCCATCTCGTGCGGTGTCGACCTTACCCACTACGCGACCGAACGCACTCCGAACGGAGATCGGGTCACGGTTCTGTTCGTGGGGCGGCTCGACAAGGAGAAGAACGTCGGCGACCTGCTTCGGGCGTTGCCGTTCCTGCCGTCGGCGCGCGCCGAGATCGTCGGTGACGGTTCCTGCCGGGAAGAACTGTCCCGGCTGGCCAAGACGCTGCACGTCGAAGACCGCGTCCACTTCCACGGATTCGTCAGCGACGAGGACCTGGTGAGCGCGTACCGCGCGGCTGACGTGTTCTGCATGCCCGGAACGGCGGAGCTGCAAAGCATCGCCACCATGGAGGCCATGGCCGCGAGCCTGCCCGTCGTCGCGGCCGACGCCATGGCACTACCTCACCTCGTACGCGGTGGCGTCAGCGGTTTCCTGTACCCACCTGGCGATGTGAACGGACTCGCCGCCGCCGTCGCCACGCTCGCGGCGGACCCGTCACTGCGTGCCGACATGGGCAAAGCGGGCCACGAGATCGTCTCGCGGCACAGCCTGGACGAGACCATCACGTCCTACGAGGAGCTGTACACCACGGGGATTCTTTCACGTGCAACGAGTTCCACCACGACGACCACCGCGACCGCTTCGACCACGAGCAACGAGATGAGCACCACGAGCTGGGTGGCGCCGGCTTGGAGCGGTGACGCCCCGCCAAGCAGGACGCCCACGAACGCGCCCGGCAACGTCACCAGCCCGACGGTGCGTGTCTGATCCAACGCGGGCACCAGCGCGCTACCTGCTGACGGACGGCAGATCAGCAAGGCGGCGTCGCGGGGGAGCAGGCCCAGTGCCAACGCGGCCTCGTATTCGCCGCGGCGGGCACGCAGTTCGTCCAGGGCGCGGCGACCGGCCAATGTGGTCGCCGTCATCGCGCCGCCGATGAGTATTCCAGCAATCGGAACGATCGCGACCGGAGTCACTGGGACCAGCCCGGAGCCGACGAGCATCGCCAGCACTGGCGCGACGCCGGCACCGATCGCGGTGCCGGCCCACCGCGCGTGTGTCCACCGGCCGAGCCGACGGCCGGACGTGAGGCCGGCGATGCCGAACATCACCGCGACGAACAGGACCGTCAGCCCACCCGACCGCAGCACGGCGGTGATGACCAGCGACACGACCGTCAGCTGGATCGCGGCCCGCGCGCTCGCGGTCAGGACGGCATGCCACGTGCCGATCTTGCCGAGCCAGACGACCACCGCGCCCGCACCCGCCAGCAAGACCAGGACGACGGCGAGCAGTGGTCCGACAGCGATCGTTCCGTTGTTCACACGCACATCTTGGCTGGTGTCGCTGAAAGGGATACGATAAAGCAGCGTTCACAAGTGTGTCATCTGTTCATACTCGTGAACGACCGCCGCCTGAGCCGCCAAACCGGATTCCGTACTCATGGGAAGGAACCGACCATGACCAGGCTCAGGCATGCAGCCGTCTATGCCTGCGCGATGGGGCTGATCTTCATCTCCGCGCACACCGCCCACGCCTCGACGACCTACCAGGTCAGCACCGCGGCGCAGCTCAAGGCGGCCCTCGCGGCCGTCAATCCCGGCGACACCATCAACCTGGCCAACGGAAACTATGCCGGCCAGTTCGTGGCGACGCGACCAGGCACGGCATCCGCCCCGATCACGCTCACCGGCGGCCCGTCCGCGGTGCTGAGCGACCCCCTCTTCAACCCCGGCGACACCGACTGCCCCTCCGGCCAGACCGGCTACGGCCTGTGGCTGCAGGGCGCGAACTACTGGAACCTCAAGGGGTTCACGGTGACGAAGGCCAAGAAGGGGATCGTGCTGGACAGCTCCCAGCACGTCACCGTTGACGGCGTGACTGTCCACGACGTCGGCTACGAAGGCGTGCATTTCCGTAAGAGCAGTGCCTTCGGGGTGATCAAGAACTCCACCGTCTACAACACCGGCTTGGAACAGCCTGGCTTCGGCGAGGGTGTCTACATCGGATCCGCCAACAGCAACTGGGAGTGCTTCGGCACCGGCGGCGGCCCGGACGCCGGGAACTTCGTCCAGGTGCTGGACAACAAGATCGGTCCGGGCGTGGCGGCCGAGGGGGTGGACATCAAGGAAGGCACCCACGACGGCCTGATCGCCGGCAACATATTCGACGGCACCGGCGAGAAGAACCAGAACTCCGGTGACTCGGTGATCGACGCGAAGGGCAACAACTACACCATCACCGGCAACACGGCCAAGAACGCCTTCCTGGACACGTTCCAGGTGCACAACGTCTACACCGGCAACGGCTGCGGCAACATCTTCAGCAAGAACACGCTGACGGTCACCAACGCCAACGGCTACGGCATCAACGTCACCGACCAGAGTTCCTGCTCGGCAAACCCGAACAAGGTCGGCGCCTCCAACAAGAGCACCGGCGGCAAGGGACTCACCAAGATCCCGCTCACCCCTGGTCTCTGAGTCCCTACCCGGTGGCGGCGGGGCGGGACAAGCCCCGTCGCCGGAACAGACCAAGCCACTGGGGGCCGTCCGGGTGAACCGGCGGCACCCTTGTGGACAGGTGGGATGGCGACGGGCACCGTCAGGCCATTGCCGATGGCGGGCGGTGCCCTGGGAGGCCGAAATGGCTGTGGCGTCTGACGAATCCCTGTTCATCAGCTACGTGATCGACGCCGATCCCGCGCTGCCGCCGGGCACGCTCGCGTATTCGGTGACCGCACCGGCCGGCGACAGCCGCTTTTTCCTTGCCGGGCTGCGTGACCACGCCGACTTCGAGGTCTCCGGGATGGCCGTGGGCGTCGCCCGTACGACGGACTCCTCACCGCTGTCGTTGCGGTCGTTCCCCGGCAATGGGCTGGACCTGCACGTCAACTACCAGGACAGCGGCCAGCCGAACACCGTTGTGCCGCTGCGATTCCAGGACGACGTGTCGAAGGTGTTGGACCGCAGGCGGATCAAGGTCACCATATCGTCGCAGCGGATCCCGATGCCCACTGCATCGCCCGTGCAGCCGTTGGTGGCGCTGGATCCTGGCGGCGCGCCGGTCGTGCTGAGCTACGACGTGCCGGAACCCACGTCCTACCGGGGAAAGCAGATCGTCGAGCTGGACTTCCCCGCCGACGTGTTCGCCGCCAAGCCCGCCGAGGAGGAGCCGGTGAGAGGGACCACGACGCCGATCCGGCCGGCCGCCCGAAATCTGAACGACCTGCTGGTCGACGGCGACGCGGCGATCGGCTATGCCGAGGACAGCCTCCTCTACGGCGACCAGAAGCCACAGCGGGTGACCGAGGACGCCAAGGTCCTTGACGCGTTCCGGACGGCCAAGACCACCGGATACCTGAACCCGGCCGCGTTTCCTGGTGTCCGCGTCGGTCGGGACGCCCATGGGATGCAGGCGGTGAAAACGGCGCTGCAGAACCTGTCCGAGGACACCGTGGTCACCCTGACGAAGGCCGGCAACCGGTTGGTTGTCTACCGCGACACCGGTGGGAAGCTGTCGTACAAGTTCCTCCCGACGCCGGTGCGCCGCACACCTTCGCTGCTGCTCGTCGAGTACTACCGGCTGTCGTCGTTCCCCGCGCGTTATGGAGCCGGGCGGACGATCAAGACGTTCTCCCTGCTGCCCGGCGAGAAGACCACGATCCGGGTGAGGACGTACAAACGCAGCACGGTGACGATGAAGGAGACATCGTCCATTCTGGACTCGGTGACCACCGAGACGGAGAGCGAGTTCGAACGGACCGTGCTGGCCGAGCAGAGCAACCAGGACGCTACCAGCCGCAGCCTGGAGTACCACGCCGAGGCTCAGGCCGAAGGGCGGGCGACCTGGGGCTGGGGATCGGCCAGCGTGCGGGTCGAAGGTGGCGTCGCGGGCGCGATGAACACGTCCCGTGCCGAGTTCGCCAAGAACCTGTCCAACGCGGTGTCGCAGAACGCCGCCCGCGCCTCGTCCCGGCGGGACGTGCAGATCGACACCAGCCTGGACATGGTCCGGGAGGAACGCGAGGAGCTGGCGGTCGAACGGGAGCTGGAGAACATCAACCTGTCCCGGACGCTCAACTTCGTCTTCCGGCAGATGAACCAGGAGTTCGTCACCCTGCTGCACCTGGTCGACCTGCGGGTGGCGTTCTTCAACGGGTACGCCGAGTCGCGCACCGAGGTGCCGCTGCACCAGCTAGACCAGTTGCTGGGGACGTTCGTGACGAAGGAGAAGCGTGAGTCGGTCCGCGCCCAGGTGCTGGCCGCGGTGTCCGCGATCACCGACCACACCGGCGCGCAGGCGACCAAGTTCGTCGAACCCGTGCCGAATTCGGCGGTGACGGGCAGCATGCGGGTCAACCCCGGCTACCGCTCGTACTACCGGGTCGCGCCGAACTCGGCCGCGGTCTCCGTGCCGGGGGTGATCGTCGCCGCCGACCAGAACGTCATGCGCACCGACGGAATCGTCGTCGACTCGTTCCTCGGCCTGGGCACCGCGCTCGACGAGTACTCGAACGGCCTGCAGGACGAGGCGGTGCGGGAGCGTCGGATCGAGAACGACCGCAAGCAGGCGGAAGTCGACCGGGTGCGGCTGGCGTTGAAGCTCGCCGAGAGCGGGGACGCGGCCGCGGTCAGCCGGTTCGAGACGTTGTTCCCGGTGCCGGACATGGTCAACCAGATCGATCACGCGTCGATCAACGGTCCCGACGAGTCATGACGAGTGCCGAAGGTGAGTCGCCGAGGAACGCGCTGTCAATGGGATCCCGGCTGCGGAACACGAAAGCCCTGGGGTTCAAGCTGAAGCTGGATGCTCTGCGCGGCACCGAGCCGGAGTCCGTCCCGGCGCCGAGGAAACGTGGCGAAGGCGTCGACGAGGCCGCGATCGCCAACGCCGAGACAAAGCTGGCCGATCAGATGCGCCGCCATCCCGAATACCGCGGGTTCCCCGAACGCGAGTCGTGGAAGCTGGTGATGGACGGCAACAAGCACCTCGCGCCGCCGGGCACGACGAAACTGACCCAGGTGAAGTACCGGTTCGAGAACGAGCACGGCTACCTGGTCGCCATGCTGGGTGCCCTGACGGCGATGCTCGCCGACGTCGACCGCCCGTTGACCTGCCGGTACTACGAGCACTTGCACGATCTCTGCGTCGACAACGTGTACAACACCCGTGGCGTGCTGATGAGCAAGGGATATCGGGGCAGCACGTCCGGTGGCACCGTGCGGTTCGGCGTCCGGCCCGGCCAGACGTGGAGTCAGGAAGGGTACGACGAACTCAAGGCCAAGTTCGCCGCGCGGGCAAGCGATCCGCCGAGACACCGCCGCGGCAATCCGGTGGGCAAGAGGATGGACAGCGACCCGGCGATGATGGCCGGGCCTACTGTCGAGAACAAGCAGGTGGTCATCGCACCCGTGGACCCGTTCACGGCGTCCGGCTATGTCGAGGACATCCTGGCCGCGTACGAACACGACATCGCGTCGCTCGGCGTGCCACCGGCGAACTCGGACCAGCGGATCACCGCGATCGCGCGGTGCTGCCAGGATCTCGACCAGATCCACGTGTTCTCCGACGGGAACATCAGGACTGTCGTGTTCGTCGTGCTGACCAAGCTGTTGCTGCAGAACAAGTTGTCGCCCGCCGTGCTGATGGAGCCGAACCTGCTGGACTGCATGAGCGTCCAGCAGATCACCGCGGCCATCAAGGCCGGCCAAGACTACTTCACCCGGCTCCGCGGTCGTTAGGTCATCCGTAGCGACATCGACATATGGCGATATGACGGCTTTGTGACAGCGGTGTGAACGGGGATGTCCGGGATGATTCGGGCAATCTGGAATTCTGCCCGAATATGCGCGGTCGCTATAACACGGCGCTATCACACGACGACCTTGTCGCGACCGAAAAGTGGGATGAAGGCAACCCCCGACAAAAGTAGGTTCCGGGTGCGAACGTGCCTTCTTATGCTGCGTGGACAGGCATCCGCGCGTCGTCGCCGTGCCTGTATCCCTGCTGAGAGGAAATCCCATGCGCTTGCGCAGGTTCGCCGCGGCCATCGCGCCACTGTCGGCGATAACACTCATTATCGGTACAGTTCCCGCTCAAGCGTCGGCCGAGCCGTTGGTCGCGCTCGCCGACAACGCGGCCCCGCTGGTGGACAGCAGCCGTACCGGTGACGCCGGGGCGGACCAGCCGATCACCGCCGCGCTGTCGCTGAAATTGCACAACGAGGGCGCTTTGGAAAGGTTCCTCGCCGACGTTCAGAACCCGGCGTCGCCGCAATACCGGCACTTCCTCACGCCGAATCAGTTCAGCGAGGCGTTCGGACCGACCCAGGCCGACGTGGATACCGCGATGTCGTTCCTCAAGCAGAGCGGTGCCACCGGCATCGAGGTTTCCGGCAACCGTCAGGCGATCACGTTCGCCCTGTCCACCGGACAGGCACAATCCGCCTTCCACACCCGGATCGGGCGCTATCACGACAACGCCAACGGCCGTGACTTCTACGCCAACGACAGCGTGCCCGCCCTGCCCGCCGCTGTGTCGGCCGTGGTCGCCAATGTCGTCGGTTTGGACAATCATGCCGTCCGCAAGCACTACGCGGTGAAGAACACGGCCGACCCGAGGGTGGTCAAGGCTGTCACTCCGGTGATCCTGAAGTCCGCGTACGGCGTCACCGCCGCGCAGGGCACGGGCAGTGGCGTGAACGTCGGCTTCGTCGAGTTCGACGGCTACCAGAAGTCGAACATCACCCAGTACGACAGCACGAACGGCCTGTCGGCGGGTTCGGTGACCACGGTGTCGGTGAGCGGCGCCAACTTCGACTTGAACCCGGGTGGCGGCCAGATCGAGGTCGAACTGGACGTCGAGGTCGTGCACGCGCTCGCCGCGGCCGCCAACGACTTCGTCTACGAGGCGCCCAACTCCAGCGCGGGCGAACTCGCGATGTACCAACAGATCGCGTCCGAGGCACGAGTGAGCGTCATGTCGGTGTCCTGGGGCTCGTGTGAGCCGGCCGAGGGCGCCAGCCAGGCCAGGAGCGTGAACAACGCGCTCGCAACCGGTGCCGCCGAAGGCATTTCCTACTTCGTGGCGGCCGGCGACGACGGCACGACCGACTGCGCACGGCAGACCGGCAGCCTCGCCAGGACCGTGGACTTCCCGGCGTCCAGCCCGAACGTGACCGCGGTCGGCGGCACCAGGCTGAACGTGACCTCGGCCAACGCGTACCAGTCCGAGTCCACCTGGAACGACGGCAGCTCGGGCGGATCCACCGGCGGCGGCATCTCGACGATCTTCAACGCGCCGTCCTACCAGTCCGCGCAGAGCACCACCAGGCGCAAGGTGCCGGACGTGTCGGCCGACGCCAGCCCGTCCTCCGGCTACCGGATCTTCTCCGCCGGCCAGTTCGTCACCGTGGGCGGCACGTCCGGCGCGGCGCCGCTGTGGGCGGGGTTCGCCACGCTGCAGAACGCCCGGCACGGCGGCAAGCTGGGCAACCTGAACCCGACCTTCTACAGCATCGGCAACGGTTCGACGTACACCACTGGCTTCCACGACATCACCACCGGGAACAACAGCTTCAACGGTGTCACCGGCTTCACCGCCGCCACCGGCTACGACCAGACCACCGGCTGGGGCTCGTTCAAGAGCGCGGCACTGGCCGGCCTGATCGGCTGACTCGTTTCACCCCTGGGCCTGATCTCGTTGCTACGCAACGAGATCAGGCCCTACCAGCCGGCCTGGACCGCGCCGCGGACCCGGTCGGGCTGCTCACAGGCGAGCAGGTCCAGCAGTAGACCGCGGATCAGGGCCAGTGCTCGGGTGGCGTTGGCCTCCGCCTCGGGCAACGGCGTTCCCGGCTGGGCCTGGACCAGCAGATCCAGCCAGTCGCGCACGGCGTCGCCGGCGAACCCCGCCCAGGGGCCGGGATCGCTGCTCAACGACAGCAGGAACGCCTCGTAGGTCAGCCGGACCGTCGGCCGTTGCTCGGGCGCGGACAACCACATCCAGAGTCGTTCGACAAGCACCTGGAACCCGCTGACGGGGGCGGTGTTCGGGTCGAGGACCGCCGTCACCATCCGGACCTGGTCCCGTCGCGCCCGCGCGAGCAGTTCGCGGACCAGGCCGTCCTTGCTGCCGAACAGGTACAGCAGCACTCGGGGGCTGGATCCGGCGGCGGCGGCCAGCGGCCGCAACGACAGTCCGATCAGCCCGTGCTCCAGCACGTACCGGTAGCAGGCGTCGAGCAGTTCAGTCCGCCGTGGCGAGGGCATGGGCTACCCTAACTGAAACGACTGTTTCAGTGGGAGCGGGCATGGACTTCTCACTCGCCGGGCGAACGGCCCTGGTCACCGGCTCGGTCCGGGGCCTGGGCCTGGAGATGGCCCGCGGCCTGGGGCGTGCGGGCGCGCACGTGGTGCTCAACGGAAGGGACGCCACCACGCTGGCGAACGCGACCGCGCGGCTGCGCGACGAGGGCCTGGACGCGGACATGGCCGTGTTCGACGTCACCGACCTGGCCGCGGCGCGGGCGGCCGTGGCCGCGGTGGGTCGGATCGACGTGCTGGTGAACAACGTCGGTCAACGGGACCGGCGCGGGATGGCCGAGCTGACACCGGCGGACCTGGCCCGGATGCTCCAGATCCACGTCACGTCCGCGTACGCGCTGAGCCGGACCGTCGCCGCCGACCTGGTCGAGCGCGGGGCGCCCGGCAGGATCATCAACGTCTCGTCGGTCTCCGGCCAGCTCGGCCGGCCGGGGGACGTCGCGTACGCCACGGTCAAGGCCGGCCTGGACGGTCTGACCCGGGCTTTGGCCGCCGACCTCGGCCGGCGGCGGATCACCGTCAACTCGGTGGCGCCGGGCACGTTCGCGACCGAGGTGAACGCCCAGTTCGCGAACGATCCACAGTGGACGGACTGGCTGCGGTCGCGGACCGCGCTCGGCCGCTGGGGTCGGCCCGAGGAGATCGCCGGTGTCGTGGTGTTCCTGGCCGGCGACACCGCGTCCTTCGTGACCGGCCAGACCATCGCCGTCGACGGCGGGATGACCACGACGTTCTGACCGTGCCGCCCACGCAACCCTACGAACGAGGGTTGATTCGATCACCGCTGGAGAGTCGCATGCCCTCATGTCACGGATGCGTTTGCCTGTTGTGCTCCTCGCCGTGGCCGCCTTCGTCGCTTCGCCGTTGCCGGCGTGGGCGGACAATGACGCCGTGTTAGGTTTCGACCTGGACTCGGCCACTATTCCCGAACTACAGCACCGGATGGACCAGGGCCGGCTCTCGTCGGTCCGGCTGACCGCCGCGTACCTGGCCAGGATCGCCAGGGTGGACGGCAAGATCCATTCGGTGATCGCGCTGAACTCGCGGGCGCTCGCCGACGCCGCGGCCAGTGACGCCCGCAGGCGGCACGGCCGGACGCTCGGCCAGCTCGACGGGATTCCGGTGCTGCTCAAGGACAACGTCGACACCCACCGGATGCCGGCCACCGCCGGGTCCCGGGCGCTGGCCGCGACCCCGCCGACGAACGACGCCACCCTGGTCACCCGGCTGGAGCGCGGCGGCGCGGTGATCCTCGGCAAGACGAACCTGTCGGAATGGGCGAACTTCCGCTCGACCCGCTCGACGTCCGGTTGGTCCGGTGTGGGCGGACAGACGAACAACCCGTACGTGCTGGACCGCAACCCGTGCGGCTCGTCGTCCGGGTCGGGCGCGGCGATCGCGGCCACCCTGGCCCAGGTGGCGATCGGCACCGAGACCGACGGGTCGATCGTGTGCCCGTCCGGGCAGAACGACATCGTCGGGCACAAGCCGACGCTTGGCCTGGTCAGCCGGACCGGTGTGGTGCCGATCTCGGCCGAACAGGACACCCCCGGCCCGATGACGCGGCACGTCGTGGACGCCGCGATCACCCTGTCCGTCCTGCAGGGACGCGACCGCTCCGACCCGGCGACGTTGCGGATTCCCCGCGACCAGCCGCAGGACTACGCGGCGCTGTTGCGGCCGGACGCCCTGCGCGGCGCCAGGATCGGCGTGTGGCGCCAGGCCGGGGCCGACGCGGACGTCGACCGGGTGGTGAACGACGCGGTGGCGACGTTGAAGTCCAAGGGCGCGACCGTGGTCGATGTGGACCTGCCGTTCCAGGACGCGGTGAACCAGAACGAGCTGCCCGCGCTGCTCACCGAGTTCCGCCGGGACCTGAACACGTACCTGGCGAACCGCCCGGGCCGGCCGAACACCCTCAAGGACCTGATCGCCTTCAACAAGGCGGACCCGGTCGAGCTGTCCAAGTTCGGCCAGGAGCTGTTCGAGCAGGCCGAGGCCGCCCCGCCGCCGACCGACCCGGGGTACCTGAAGGCCCGTGAGACCGCCACGTCCAGCGCCAAGCACTCGATCGACGACACGCTGGCCAAGTTCCACCTGGACGCGATCGTGTCGCCGACGAACAGCCCGGCGTGGAAGACCGACTACGCGAAGGGCGATGCGTTCGTCCTCGGCTCGTCGACACCCGCCGCCGTGGCCGGCTACCCGAACATCTCGGTGCCCGCCGGGTTCGCCGGCCCGCTGCCGATCGGGCTGTCGTTCTTCGCCGGTCAGTGGTCCGACGCCAAGGTACTGGCGTTCGGCGCCGCGTTCGAACGGGCCGCACCCGCCCGCCGGATCCCGCAGTTCATCCCATCAATTGGCTAGGCTCGGCTAGGTGAGCAACACTTCGACAGAAACATGAAAACTTAGTGCAAACGGTCGATTCTGCGACACAACACCTTGTCGGGTTCTGGACGGCGGCCTATGGTCGCCTCACTCCGGCCCGAGAGGAACGACATGTCCGCAAGGTGGGTCGCGCTCGCGGTGGCGACGGCGACCGGTCTGGGTGTGCTGACCGGATCGGCGTTCGCCACGGCCGGGCCGGTGGTGACGAGGGCCGCGTTGGATCCCGCGCTGGTGGCGGGACGCGGCGCGGCCGTCGGGTTCGCCGAGCAGGAGGCGGAGAACGCGACGACCGACGGCGTCGTCATCGGCCCGGACCGGACCGCGTACACCCTCGCGAGTGAGGCGTCCGGGCGCCGGGCCGTCCGGCTGGCGCCCGGACAGTGGGTGGAGTTCACGTTGCCGAGCGCGGCCAACGCGATCACCGTGCGGTACAGCATCCCGGACGCACCTACTGGCGGCGGCATCACCGCACCCCTGGACGTGCGGGTGAACGGCCGGCGCCAGGCCGCCTTGACGCTGACGTCCCAGTTCTCGTGGCTCTACAACCAGTACCCGTTCACCAACGACCCGAACGCGGACCTCCTGCACCCGGACTGGTGGACCACCGAGTGTTCCTGCGTGCCGTCGGCCACCACGCCGGCCCCGGTGTTCCCGAAACCGTTCCGCCCCAGCCATTTCTACGACGAGCAACGGCTCATGCTCGACCGCACCTACCGGGCCGGCGACAAGGTCCGGCTGACCGCGCACAATCGTCCTGAGTGGACAGTCATTGACCTGCTCGACTCCCAACTGGTGGACCGGCCGCACTTCGCGCCCGGCGCGTTGAACGTGCAGTGGTTCGGCGCGGACCCGGCTGGCCGGCGTGCGTCGGCGGACGCGTTCGACGCGGCGATCGCAGTCGCCCGGCTGACCCGGCTGAAGGTGTTCGTCCCGCCCGGCACGTTCCGGGTCGACCGGCACGTCATCGTGGACGACGTGACCGTCGAAGGCGCCGGCAGTTGGTACACAGTGGTCAAGGGCCACGGAGTCGGGTTCTACGGCAGGTACGTCGCCGACGGCGGCAGCCGGAACGTGCACCTGTCCGGGTTCGCCATCGAGGGTGACGTCCGCGAACGCGTGGACGACGACCAGGTCAACGGCATCGGCGGCGCGTTGAGCGACTCGACCGTCGACGGCCTGTACGTGCACCACACCAAGGTCGGCATGTGGCTCGACGGGCCGATGACCCGCCTCCGGATCACCGGCAACGTCATCGCCGACCAGATCGCCGACGGCGTCAACTTCCACACCGGTGTCACCAACTCCTTGGTGTCGAACAACTTCATCCGCAACACCGGCGACGACGGCCTGGCCATGTGGTCGGACAAGACGCAGGACGCCGGCAACACGTTCGACCACAACACCGTCCAGACACCGGTGCTGGCGAACGGGATCGCGCTCTACGGCGGCAATGACAACACGGTGTCCGGCAACCTCGTGGCCGACCCGATCCGCGAGGGCAGCGGGCTGCAACTCGGGTCCCGGTTCGGCGCCGAGCCGTTCACCGGGCACGTGTGGATCACCGACAACACCACGGTCCGCGCCGGCGGCTACGAGCTGAACTGGAAGATCGGCCTGGGCGCGCTGTGGATCTACGCGCTGGAGAAGTCCATCGACGCGGACATCGAGGTGGTCGGCGACCGGTTCCTGGACAGCACCTACAACGCCCTGATGCTGGTCAGCGACTTCCCGGTGAAGGACCTGTACTCGATCAGCGGCGTCCACTTCCGGGACATCAAGGTCGACGGCACGGGGACGTCGGTGCTGAGCGCCCGGTCGGCCGGGTCCGCGTCGTTCGAGAACGTGGTGGCCCGCAACGTCGGCGCGGTCCCGGCGAACAACTGCGGCTCGTTCCACTTCACCCCGGCGGGGTCCGAGTTCTCCCTCACCGACCTCGGCGGGAACACCGGCTGGCTGGCGCCTTGGTTGCTGCCCAACACGATCACGTGTGACGACCGGCCGCCGGTCGTGCCGCCCCCACCGCCGTCACCCTGGTGACGGCGTGAGCCGGTCGGCGCGGGCGCGGAGGTAGCGCTGCTCGGGCAGACTCGTGGTGATCCGGGCCGCGACCAGGTAGTTCTCCCGCGCGCCCGCGTCGTCCCCGGCGAGTTCCAACAGGTGGGCGCGGACCGCCGCGAGCCGGTGGTGCCGGGCCATCCGGTCGTCCTTCTCCAGTTCACCGAGCATTGACAGACCGGCGTCCGGACCGTCGGTCTTGGCCACCGCGATCGCGTGGTTCAGAGTGGCCATCGGGTTCGGCGCGATCCGGCAGAGCACCCGGTACAGGAACCGGATCTGGTGCCAGTCGGTGTCTTCCGCGTGCGACGCCTGGACGTGCAGCGACGCGATCGCCGCCTGCAACTGGTACGGACCGAGCGGTGAGCGCAGCATCGCGTTGGTGACCAGCTGGGCGCCTTCTTCGATCATGGTGGCGTCCCACCGGGTCCGGTCCTGCTCGTCCAACGGCACCAGGCCGCCGTCGGCGTCGGTCCGCGCGGCGCGTCGGGCGTCGGTCAGCAGCATCAACGCGAGCAGGCCGGCCACCTCGCCGTCGTCCGGCAGCGACCGGTGCAGCGCGCGGGTGAGACGGACGGCCTCAGCGGCGAGATCAGAGCGGTGCAGGTCCGGGCCGGACGTCGCGGTGTAGCCCTCGTTGAAGATCAGGTAGAGCACGTGCAGGACAGCGCCGAGCCGTTCGGTGAACTCGGTGCCCTCGGGCATGCTGAAGGTCGCGCCGGCGGTACGGATCCGTTGCTTGGCACGGCTGATCCGCGGCCCCATCGTGGCCTCGGGCACCAGGAAGGCGTTGGCGACCTCAGCCGTGGTGAGACCACCGACAGCCCGGAGCGTGAGCGCGACCTGCGACGCCGCGCTCAACGCGGGATGGCAGCACATGAACAACAACGCCAAGGTGTCGTCGCGGTCCGGCGTGACCGGCTCGACCTGCGGCTCCAGACCGGCGACCGACGCCTCGCGCCGGCGCCGGGCCTGCTCGCTGCGAACCTGGTCGACGAGCCGCCGGGACGCGACGGTGACCAGCCAGCCGCGCGGGCTGTCCGGGACACCCTCGACCGGCCACTGGGTGGCGGCCGCGATCAACGCCTCCTGCAGCGCGTCCTCACACGTGCCGAAGTCGTGGTACTTGCGCAGCAAGGTGCCGAGGACCTGCGGCGCCAACTCACGCAGCAGGTCACCGAGATCCTCGGCCACGTCACATCTCCCATCCCGCGGCGACCATCACCGGCCGCACCTCAACCGCGTCGTACCGGGCGGCCGGCATGGTCGCGGCCAGCTCACAGGCACGTTCCCGGTCCTCACAGTCGACCAGGTAGTACGCGACGACCTGAACCGCGGACTCCCGATACGGCCCGTCAGCCACAGTGGTCACGCCATCGCGCACCCGGACCACCGCGCTGGTCGACGCGTCCGCGACCATCTGGGCGTCGACCAACTCACCGGACTCCCACACGACCGGGTCCGCTTGGTCGGTGTACACGTTCAGGAGGAACTTCACACCGGTTCCCCGGACTCGGCACCCCCGGCGAACACCACCGGTCGCACCTCGATGCCCAGACCGTCCACATGGGCGTCCGGGATCAGCGCGGCCAGCTCGAGCGCACGGTCCCGGCTTGCGCACTCCACCAGGTAGTAGCCGCCGAGATACTCCTTGGCCTCAAGGTACGGCCCGTCGGTCACCGCCGGCACGCCATCGCGGACCCGCACGACGGCACTGCTCGTGGGGTCGGCCAACGCGGTCGTCCCGAGCAGTTCGCCGGACTTGCGGACGGTGTCGATGAACCCGCCGTGGCCGTTCATCACCTCTTGGCGCTCGTCCTCGGTCAGCGCGTCCCAGATCGCCGGATTCATGTGCATGACCAGCAGGAACTTCATGACTTCGTCTCCTCGTCCGTGCGCCCCGTCGGCGCCGTTCGATGATGGGTCGGTGCCGGGGACCTGTTCTTGACATCCTCCACGACGAGATCTTCAGCCGGTCCGTCCCACCTCGCAGCGTGCCGAGTGGCTTCACGCTTCGTGCCCGACGCACCTCGGCGACACCCGGGCCACATGGCAGGCGCAGGATCGGGCGCTGGAGCTGGTCGCATCAGGCGACTTCATGGACGAAGCGTTCACCCAGCTTGACCGGGCCATGTGCCTGGCGAAGAACGGTGACACCACAACTGCGGTCGCGCATGCCGCACGCACCCTGTTGAGTCTCACTGATCCGCAACGCCGCGGGATCATCGGTCTGCGAGCACGTCAGATCGTGGAAGCCTTGCCGGTGCAGGATCAGAACTTGGCCGCGGTTCGTGAGCTACATGACCTCTTGACCGACGCCGACCCGAAGGAGTGACGCCGGTGGTTCTCGTGACGCCTGCCAAGATCGAGCACATCGAGACCATCGCCGTGCTGTTGGAGGAGACGGACGCCTTTTACGGCGTTACTGAGTTCGCTCCATTGGAACAACGGGTGCGTCAGGTTCGGGAGGCGTTGTTCGGCGCGGTTCCGGCGGCGCAGTTGCTGCTGGCGTGGGATGAGAACCAGTTGGTTGGCTTGGCCTCGTATTCCTTTCTGTGGCCGGCAGCTGACTTGACCCGTTCGCTGTTCCTCAAAGAGCTGTACGTGTCAAGAACTCACTGGCGGTGCGGCGTCGGCCGCCTTCTGATGCACAGCCTGTTCGAGGCGGCCTTGCAGCACAACTGCAGTCGGGTGGAATGGATGACTGACGAAGACAACGCTGGCGCACGAGAATTCTATGAGACGCTCGGCCTGCCGCGCGACTCGTCCAAGGTCTTCTACCGCATGGAGGGTGAAGCGTTGCGACGGACCTTCGGGGTGTCATCTGACGGCCTGCCTGGCTGACGAGGCGTGGTGCTCGCCGACCGTGACCGGGCCGGCCGACGGCGCCGGCGAGTTGCACATCTCGTTGAACCTCGATACCCCGGTTCCGCCGGACCAGCAGGTGGCGGTGCTCGAAGCGCTCGCCGCCAGGCTCGGCCTCAGCTGAAGACCTCGGGATGTCGCGCGAGTTCCACCCGGGTTCGGCGGATGTGCAGTTCGAGGACGCGTTCGGCGGACCCGTGGTCGCGGTCGCGCAACGCCTCGATCAGCAGCCGGTGTTCGGCGCGGATCACCCAGTTCCGCTGTTCGCCGGCGAGTTGGGTGAACGCGCGGCGGTAGTGCTGGGTGGTGTCCCACAGGCGGGCGACGATCGCGGCGAGTTCCTCGGCGTCGTGGCGGCGGTAGACCGTCCAGTGCAGTTTCCGGTCCAGCGCGAGGAACTCCTCCACGTCGGTGGCTTGTTCGATGCGGTCCTGGATCTCGGTGAGTTCGGCGATGTCGTTGTCGGTCAGGTGTGGTGCCGACTCGGTGAGCAGCAGCGGTTCGAGGCGTTCGCGCATCCGGTACGTCAGGGCGCACTCCCGTATGTCCATTGTGGTCACCCAGGCGCCTTGGTTGGCGCGCAGGGTGATCAGGCCCTGCGCGGCCACGATCCGCAGGGCCTCACGGACCGGGAGCCTGCTGGTGCGCAGTTCCTCGGCCAGCTCGTCCTGGATGATCCGGGTGCCCGGGGCGAGTCGGCCGGTCAGGATCCGGGTTCGGAGCTCCGCGGCGATCCGCTGGCTGGCGACATCGCTCACCGGAAGGCGTCCGGGTGGTGGTCGAACGCCTTGCCGTTCGGATAGGACACCAGCTCGCACTGCATTCCCCACGGCGCCAGGAAATACACCCAGCGCTGGCCCTCGCTCGGTCCTTTGCTGGCGGTCGGCTCGCCCAGTACCCGCAGGCCCCGGCGGCGCAGGTCGGCGACCGCCGCGTCCATGTCCTCGACGTAGAAGGCCAGGTGGTGGCCGCCGACGTCGCTGTTGCGCGGCGGCTCCGTCCGCTGGTCCGGCGCGGCGTACTCGAACACCTCGAAGATGGCCTGGCCGCCGAGCCGGAAGAAGTGCAGCCGCCGCATGACCGCGCGGTCGTGCACGCCGAGGTGCTCGCTCATCCAGGTCCCGTCGTGCTGGTACGGGCCGAGCGTGTACATGTACTCGCAGCCCAGCACGTCCTCGAAGAACGCCCTGGCCTGGGCGAGGTCCGGCACGGTGATGCCGAAGTGGTCCGTTCGGGTCAGCCCCGGGATGGGCATCGAGCCTCCAATGGATCCATTCACCCCACTCGTGAGGCCTATTCTAGGCCAGAGGGGGTCGAATGGATCCATTCAGCGCGGTGGCCAGGTCGGGATCGGCGCCCGGCCGGACGGGAACCGGACGTTCTTGGCGCGGACGAACTCGTGCAGCGTCTCTGCGGAGTTCTCGCGGCCGAACCCGCTGCCCTTGACCCCGCCGAACGGCGAACCCAGGAACGACCGGCGCATGTAGTTGTTGACGAAGATCATCCCGGCCGCCAGGAGTTCGGCGAGCCGGGACGCCCGGAAGTGGTCGGTCGTGACCAACGCGGCGGTCAGGCCGTACGCGGTGCCGTTGGCGATCTCGACGGCCTCGTCGTCGCTGGAGAACACCATGATCGACGCGACCGGCCCGAAGATCTCCTCCTGCGCCACCCGCATCCACGGTTCGACGTCGACCAGGACGGTCGGCGGCACCCAGAAGCCACCCTTCAGCCGGTCGTCCAAAGGAGTCGTGCCCTGGAACGCGATCTTGGCGCCCTCGTCGACCCCGGCGTCGATGTACGCGAGGACCTTGGCCTGCTGCTTGGCGTCGACCATGGGGCCGATGTCGGTGGCCGCGTCGAGCCCGTCACCGACCACGAGTTCGCTCGTCGCCCGCGTGAACCGTTCGACGAACTCGGCGTGCCGGGAGCGATGAACGAGGATGCGCGACGTCGACGTGCACGCCTCGCCCTGGTTGTAGAACGTGCCCTCGATGGCGACGTCGATCGCGACATCCATGTCGGCGTCGTCGAGCACGAGCAACGCGTTCTTCCCGCCGAGTTCGACCGTGGCGTACGTCAGATTCCTGGCCGCGCTCGCCAGGACCTGCTGTCCGGTCGCGGTCGCGCCGGTGAACGTGATCCGCTCGACGGTCGGGTGCCCGGCCAGGAACGCGCCCGCCGGCAGCCCGGCCACGGCGTTCACCACACCCGGCGGCAGCACCTCGTTGGCCAACTCCACCAGCCGCAGCACAGTCAGCGGCGCCTGGTCACCCGGCTTGACTACCACGGTGTTGCCGGCCGCCAACGCGGGCGCGCACTTCTTGGCGAAATGGATGGGCGGCCAGTTGAACGGGAGGATCGCGGCCACCACACCGTACGGCTCGTACGTCACGCGGGCCTCGATCGGCCCCTGGTCCAGCAGGTCGCCGTGCAGGGTGTCGGCCAGGCCGCCGTAGTAGTCGAACCCGGCGGAGCTGAACGAGACGTCGAACCGGAGCGCGTCCCGCCGCGGCTTGCCGACCTCTCTCGCTTCCAGTTCGGCCAACTCGTCCGCGTGCGCCCGGATGACGTCCGCGACCTTGCGCAGCAGGGCGCCACGCTCGCGCGGCGTTCGGCGGCGCCACTCGGCATAGGCTTGGCGGGAGTCCGTGACCGCCTGGTCGACGAGTGCCTCGTCGGCCGCCAAGACGTCCGCGATCTTCCCACCGGTGGCGGGTTCCAGCACCTCGAACCACTCGCCCTGAGCGGGCTCGACCCATTGTCCGCCGACACACGCAGTCCAGGTGGTCATGTCCCGCGACTATATCGGCTGCCACCGGTCGGGGTCGGTGATCGCTTGGCCGTAGCCGGGCTTGTCCGCCTGGTCGATGCCGTGTTCCGCCCAGGTGTACAGATGCAGGGTCACCCCGTCCGGGTCGTCGAAGACCAGCAGCCAGCCGACGGACGCCTCGATGACGGGTGAGTGCTCGATGCCGAGGCTGTCCAGATGCTCCACCCAGGTCTCCAGGTCGTCGCGGCTCTTCACGGCGAAGCTGACCGGGTCGAACCCACGGCTGCCCGCCGCCGCCACGTCGTTGACCCGGAACGCCACCTGTGTCGGCGCCAGTCCCGGGATCTCGCCGACGAACCCTCTGACGACGCCGTCCGCCTCGCGGAACTCCATCGTCGGGCACAGTCCGAACACCTGCCGGTACCACTGCGCCGTCCGCGCCAGATCGGTCACCGGGATCTTGACGTGATGTATCCCGGCCAGCTCACGCGTTGCCATGACCCTCACCTCGAATTCACTGCAGCAGTACTGCTGCCAAGATGTAGGATGACCCCCGTGGCCGCCGACGTCAAGACACCCGACCCGGACCGCGCGAGGCGCTACCAGTCAGCCCAGCGCGCGCAGTCCGCCGCCCAGACCAAGGCCCGTATCCGCACCGCGGCAGCCGAGCTGTTCGTCGAGCGCGGCTACGTGGCCACCACGATCCGCGACATCGCCCGCGCCGCAGGCGTCGGCGAGCGGACCGTCTACGCCGCTTTCCCCGGCAAAGCGGACCTGTTCCAGCACGCCCTGGACGTGGCCACCGTGGGCGACGAGGAACCGGTCGCGGTAGCCGACCGATCGGAGATCCAGGCAGCCCTCGACCAACCTGACCCCCACACGGTGATCAACCAGACCATCGGCTATACGGTCGCCCTGTTCGAACGAGCCGGCGACCTGATCATGGTCACGGTCCAAGCCGCCGACGCCGACCCGGACATGCGAGCCGCAGCCGATGCCGGTTCCCAAGCCACGCAACAACTCTGGCTGACCCTCACCGAAACGCTGCACGGCATGCACGCCCTCCGTGCCGGCCTCACCGCCCAGTCCGCCGCCGATATCCTCTACGCCCTGGCCTCACCACACGTCCACCAACTCCTGCGCCGGCACCGCGAGTGGACGAGACAGCGTTACCACGACTGGCTGACCGACGTCGTCACCGAGCAGTTGCTCGAAGCGTGACCAGTCCCTTTCCCCGGGTTATCGTGGACGATTGTGGGAGCGCTCCCAACCTCGCTCGACACCGATCACTGTGGACACTCGAATCCGATGGACGGATGTCATGAGAATGCGTGGATTGTCCAGAACCCTCAGATTGTCCGGTGCTGGTTTATGCCTTGCTGGCGCTGTCGTGGTCGCGCCGTCCGGGGCGGTCGCGGCGCCGCAGGGTGACTACCTCAACCCGAACGCGCCGGTGTCGTTCCGGGTGGCGGACCTGCTGCGCCGGATGACGTTGGCGGAGAAGATCGGCCAGATGGACCAGATCGTCACGGGTTCGCTGCGGGACACCGCTGACCCGGCCGACGGCATGTGCCGCAACACGGGCGGCAACAAGGATCCGCTCCAACCGAGCTGTCTGGAGAACGTCCTGGTCAGGAACTTCACCGGGTCGATCCTGGCGGGTGGCACGGACAACCCGGTGAGCAACACCGGCCACGGCTGGGCCGAGTGGTACAACACGATCCAGCACTACGCGATCGACCACACCCGGCTGCACATCCCGGTGATCTTCGGGGTCGACGCGGTGCACGGCTTCGGCCATCCGTTTGAGGCGCCGTTGTTCCCGCAGTCCATCGGGATGGGCGCGACGTGGGATCCCACGGTGGCAAGGATCGCGGGCGCGGCGACCAGCCGGTCGCTGGCGGCCACCGGGTGGACGTGGGACTTCGCGCCGGTCCAGGACCTCTACCGGGACAACCGGTGGGGCCGCGCGTACGAGACGTGGTCGGAGCAGCCCGCGCTGAGCGCGGCGATGGGTGGCGAGTTCGTCACCGGCCTGCAGGCAACGGGTCAGGCGGCCGCGACCGTCAAGCATTTCGCCGGGTACTCCGAGTCGATCAACGGCCATGACCGGGTCGAAGCCCAGCTGCCGATCCGGTACCTGCAGGACGTGTTCCTCCCGTCCTACGCGGGCGCCATCGACGCGCACGCCGCCGCGGTGATGGCGGATTCCGGCTCGGTCAACAACATCCCGGCCACCGCGTCCCATTTCCTGCTCACCACCGAGCTGCGGGAACGGCTGGGCTTCCAGGGCGTCGTCATCAGTGACTACGGCGACGTGCCGGCGCTGGCGGCCAACTATCATGTGGCCGCCGACTTCGCCGGTGCCATCGCGAAAGCCGTGAACGCCGGGGTCGACATGTCCATGACGCCGTCGGACTTCGTCGGTTGGAACACCGGGCTCGCCCAGGACGTCCAGCGGGGTCTGGTGTCGGTCGACCGGATCGACCAGTCGGTACGGCGCATCCTGCGGCTGAAGTTCCAACTGGGCCTGTTCGACCATCCGTACGTCGACGCGGGCAAGGCGGACGCGACCGTGACCGCCGGCCGGGACGCCGCGCTGACGGCGGCCCAGGAATCCATTACCTTGTTACGCAACGAGAACAACGTGCTGCCGCTGAAGCCGGGCGCGAAACTGGTGGTCACCGGACCCAGCGCGGACTCGATGACCAACCAGCTCGGCGGCTGGAGTGTCAGCTGGCAGGGCGTGTTCGGCGCCGGCCACGTGTGCTGCGTGGGGCCCGCCGACCAGATCCCGCCAGGCACAACGGTACTGAAAGGCTTGCAGGCGGCCGATTCCGCAACGACCTACGCGCCCGACCAGGCGTCTGCGGTGGCCGCGGCGCGTGACGCGGACGCGATCGTGGTCGCGGTGGGGGAGAAGGCGTACGCGGAAGGTCTTGGCGACAACCCGGCCCCCGCACTGCCCGCCGACCAGAAGGCCCTGATCAGCGCGTTGCAGGCCACGGGCAAACCGGTCGTCGTCGTGGTGGTCGCCGGCCGCCCCCTCGGCCTCGGCCCCGCCCGCACCGCGCCAGGCCTCCTGATGGCGTACCAGGGAAGCACCGAAGCGGGTACAGCCGTGGCCGACGTCCTGTTCGGCAAGGTGAACCCGAGCGGACGGCTGCCGGTGAGCTGGCCCTCCGAGGCGGACACCCCGGGCGCCGACTTCTGCGGCACCTGCCCCTCACCTCTCGGTGACCAACCCAAGGTCCTCGACCAGCTCCCGGACACCGCCGGCGGAGCCGGACACAACTACAACCCGTTGTACCCCTTTGGTTTCGGCCTCAGCTACACCACCTTCACCACCACCAACCTCACCGTCACCAACCCAGTCCGCCGAACCGTCACGGTCAGCGTGACCGTCACCAACACAGGCACCCGTGCCGGTACCCAGGTCGTTCCCGTCTACGTACACCAACCGGTCAGCGACGTCCTTGTGCCACCGCAACGGCTCGCGGCCTTCACCCGGGTCACGCTCAACCCAGGCGAGTCCCGGACCGCGCAGGTGTCGTTCCCGACCTCGGTCCTGGCCGTGACCCCGGGCGACGTCGACGGCACGGCCCGTCCTGACGTCGAACCCGGCGCCTACCAGGCCCAGGTCGACGCGATGACGGCCGGTTTCGCGATCCGATAGCCACCCGTCGAGATCCGGCACGGCGAACCCCGGTTCGGTGGGCCGTGCCGCGATCTCGAGTGCTGTTCGGCGCCCTTTTTCCCGCACAACGGATACGGGTGTCGGTGCAGATAGTCAACCCCGCCCGTGACCACTCGGATAAATGATCAGGCGGTCGCCTTCGCGGAGCCGAGTCCGGGCTTTCCCGGCTGGTCGGCGCCGTCATCGGGAACTCTGCGCAATGCCGCCACTGTGCGTCGGAAATTCGCCGCCGTCATTGTCGATCACAATGATCGGCAATTCTCTCAACGGACGTGGCCCGGCCCACATGAGGTGCTTGATCGGATCGTTCTGCTACAACAGTCCCCTGTGCCCGTCGCGTTGTCTACGATGTGGATCACTCCTGGGGAAGGGCTTCAATGGAACGGACATTCCAGGTCGACCTGCGTGGCGTGGTCGACCTGCTGAGTCATCACCTGTACGCGAGTCCCCGCGTCTACCTGCGGGAACTCATGCAGAACGCGGTCGACGCGATCACCGCGCGGCGCCTTGTCGACCCGGGCGCGCCTGGCGCGGTGGCGATCGAACCTGGCGAAGGCACTCTGCGGGTGCACGACACGGGCATCGGGTTGACCGAGCCGGAGGTGCACGAGCTGCTGGCGACCATCGGGCGCAGCTCCAAGCGGGACGACCTGGGGTTCGCGCGACACGAGTTCCTCGGCCAGTTCGGTATCGGCTTGCTGTCGTGCTACCTCGTCGCCGACGAGGTGCATGTCCTGACAAGGTCGGCGCGCGGCGGCGCGACCGTGGCGTGGACCGGGTTCGCGGACGGCCGGTACACGGTCGCCGCCGCTGACACCGAACGGACGGAGCCGGGGACAACGGTCACGCTCGTCGCGCGGCGTGGCATGGCGGACTGGTTGACCACGGCCACCGTCACCGACCTCGCCACCAGGTTCGGCAGCCTGCTGCCGATCGACGTCACGGTCGCGGGCCGACCAGTGACCGAAGGCGCCCTGCCGTGGCGCGCGCGGCACGCCAACCCCGCGGCGCGTGCGGAGGCCCTCTCCGCATACTGCCAACAGTTGTTCGGGTTCACGCCGTTCGACGTGATCGACCTGAACGTCCCGGAGGCGGGCCTGTCCGGGATGGCGTTCGTCATGCCGATGTCGGCCAACCCCGCGGTGCGCGGCGGGCACCGCGTCTACCTGCGGCGGATGTTGCTGGCCGACGACGTCGAGAAGTTGCTGCCGGAATGGGCGTTCTTCGTCCGGTGCGTGGTGGACACGGCCGAGTTGCGGCCGACCGCGAGCCGGGAGGAGCTGTACGAGGACGACCTGCTCGCCGACACCCGGGCCGCGATCGGCGTACAGATCCGCGACTGGCTCGTGCGCCTCGCCAGCACGGACCCGCAGCGCCTGCACCGGTTTCTTGCCGTGCACCACCTTGGCGTGAAGGCGTTGGCCCGGCACGACCTGGAGATGCTGAAGATCGTCGACCAGTGGTGGCCGATGGAGACGAACTGGGGTCCGCTGACCCTGGCCGACTTCCGCCGCCGGCACCCGGTGATCCGCTACACGGCGACCGGCGACGAGTTCCGCGAGCTCGCCGCGGTCGCGAACGCCCAAGGCATCGGCCTGGTGAACGGCGGCTACACGTACGACATCGAGATCATGAAGAGCCTGCCCGGGTTGGATCCGGCGATCCAGGTGCGCCGGCTCGACCCGAGCGAGCTCGCCACCCACTTCGAGGAACCGGACCCGCAGACGCAGATGCGGCTGCGACCGCTGCTCTCGGCCGCCGCGACGGTGCTGGAGCCGTTGCACTGCGCGGTGCTGCCACGGGCGTTCGAGCCGGCGTCGCTGCCGGCGCTGTACCTGGTGGGCAGGCAGGCCATCCAGGCCGAGGAGATGCGGTCGGCCCGAGCGGCGTCGACCGGGCTGTGGTCCGACGTGCTGTCCACAATGGACGAAGGAGCGCCGGCCCGGCCGCAGCTCGTGCTGAACCTGCGCAGCCCGGTCGTCCGCCGGATGGTCGAGCTGCCCGACTCGAACCTGGCCGGCCTGGCCGTCCAGGCGCTGTACGGGCAGGCGTTGCTGCACGGCCACCATCCGTTGCGGCAACAGGACAGCGCGCTGCTCAACCAGTCCTTTGTGGGCCTGCTGGACTGGGCGATGCGATGAGCAGGTCCGAACCCGAGCTGTGGACGGCCCTGGAGCAGGCCGACGAGATGGACCACGGCGAGGCCCAGCAGGCCATCATGGAGGACGTCGTCCGGCACGCCGACGCCGGCGGCTTCCCGCGACTGGCCTTCGCCGCCCGCCGGGGCCTGGCCAGCGCGTACAGTGTCGATCGCCAGTGGCACAAGGCTTTTCCCCTGTTCGCGCGGTGCCTGGCCGAGTACGACCAGCGGCCGTGGCAGTTCGGCCCGGAGGAGGACTGGTCGCTGCGCAACTGGTACACCAGTATCGCGCAGTCGATGGCCGAGTTCCCGGACGTCACGCTGGCCCAGATCTACGGCGCGTTCGAGGACATGGAACGCCGGTTCCGGGCCGGCGGGCACAGCCTGGTCGACGTGCACGCCGCCCGCCGTTGGGTGGCGCAGCTGGCCTGCGACTGGGCCGAGGAGGAACGCTGCTACCAGGCGTGGATCGCCGCGGGTGGCGCGAATCCCCGGTCGGTGTGGGATTTCGAACCCGAAGTGGAACGGCTGGTGCTGCGCGGTGACGAGACGTCGCTGGCCAAGGCCCGAGAGATCGCCGCGCCCGTCCTCGCCGGGCAGATCGGTTTCGACGAGCCGCCGGTGCCGATCCAGTGCCTGATGCTTGTGCCACTGGCGAAAGCGGGCGCGTACGCGGACGCGGCGTCGGCGTACCGACGGTCGGGACGCTCGATGGAGTACGGCGTCTACCGGTACGAGTACAGCGGGATGCGGATCGAGTTCTGTGCGTTGACCGGCAACGAGGACGCCGGGCTGCGTGAGCTGAAACGACGGCTGCACGGCTTCCCTACGTTGAACCGGCCGAACGGGAAGATGGAGTTCGCCACGTCCGCCGCTGTCCTTTTGGGACGGTTGGTGGCGGTTGGCCGCGGCGGCGAGATGGTGGGGTGCGTGTGCGGCGAGGAACCCGCGGTGCCCGCCGCCAAGCTGCGGGACGACATGTCCGCGATCGCGCTGGACCTGGCCACCCGGTTCGACCACCGCAACGGCACCACCGCGCAGGGCGACCGGATCAGGCGCAAGCTCACCCTCCAGCCGGTCGCGGACTTCGTGCCGCTGACCCCGACCAGCCGCAGGCGCAGGCGGAACGTCCCGGCCGGCCTTCAACCTGAGCAGGCTGTCGAGCGCGCGGAGTGGCACTTGCGCGCGTACGAGGGCGACCTCGCCGTCGAATACCTGGATTCAGTGGCCACACCGCCGCATCTGGCCGCGCGGGTCGCTGAGATGCGCGCTGTCGTCAACTGGGACGAAGCCGCGGAGCCCGCTCTGCGGTGGGCGGCGGACCAGCACCGCAACGCCGGTGACCACCGGCGATACCTGCTGTGCCTGGCGTGGCTGGGTCGTTGGCTGGCGGAGTACGAGCGGGGCAAGGAAGCGCTGGAGCTGACCAACTGGGTGGTCGCGGAGCTACACAAGACCGGCGACGCGTGGGGGATCGCGTACGGCGAGCTGCGGCTGGCGCAGGTGCTGGTGACGTTGGGCAAATCCGCGTGTTTCCCGGCGATCGAACGCGCGGCCCAGTTCGCCGCGACGGCCCGTGACCCGTTGGCGATCGGCGTGATCGCGACCATGGAGGCCAGCTGGCGGTACGCGGAGTACGAGGACGCGGCCCGCGCGATCCCGTTGGCCACCATGGCGAAGGACGTGCTGATGGCGGCCGGGTCGTTCGCCAAGACGCTCGACAGTTTCGACGTGCTCAAATCCGCGTGCGACGAAGCCGCCTTCGCCGGAATCGTGCGGAATCAGTTGGCCAACCTGCCGCCCAACACGCATCCACGCGTCGTGGCGTACCTGCGCTACGAACGCGGTCGTGGGCTGCTCGCGGAGGACCGGCCCGCCGACGCGATCGCCGACCTGACCGAGTCCGTGGCCGAGTTCGCGGCCACCGAGGACGACTATCCGGAGCAGTGGTACCACTTGTCCGTCGCGTGCCATGCCGCCGGCCGGTTCGACGAGGCCGTCACCGCGGCGACCACGGGCGCGGTGTGGCTGCAGAACGTGCGGGGCGAGCTGGACGAGCCGACGATGGCGGATGTCTGCCGGTTCATCCTGGCGGACAGCTCCTACCAGCTCGGCGAGGCCGAGGCCGCGGTCGACCACTACGACGAGCTGATCGAGAACGCACGGGCGGCCGGCAACCTGCCGATGGCGGCCCGCGCGTTGACCACGTGCGCCGAGATCCTCAGCGAACTGGACCGGGACGCCGAGGCCGCGCCCAGGTTCGGTGAGGCGGCGGACCTCCAGGTGAAGATCAACGACCAGGCGGCCGCCGGGTACTGCCGCTGCATGCAGGCCATGTGCCTGCAGTGGGCGGGCGACTCGAACGGGGCGCTGGCCACGCTGAGTATCGCCGAGCACGGGATCCGTGCGATGCCCGACGCGACCGCGATGACGTGGGGATACCTGGGCCGGGCGGCCGCGACGATCCTGGCCATCCAGGGCCGCGGCCCGGAGGCCGTCCAGCACGCGGCCCGCGCGTCCACCGCCTTCCACCAGGCAGGCGCTGTGGTCCTCGCCGTCCGGATGAACATCCTGCAGGCCGACGTCCTCACCAAGGACGGCCGGCCAGACCTGGCCGAACCGGCGCTGCGCTCCGCACTGGCGCTGTGCCCCGAACCCAGCCAGCTCCGCACCGCCGTGGAGAAGCTCCTGGCCGGTCTGCGGTGACCGTCAGACCGGGAAGTTGTTGACCTCGGGCACCACGGCGACCGGTCGTACCTCGATGTGCCCGACGGCCGCCATCGGGCAGAGCGCGGCCAGCTCCAGCGCGTCGTCCATGGTGGGACAGTCGAGGATGTAGTACCCGCCCAGGTGCTCGTGGGTTTCGGTGAACGGGCCGTCGGTGACCAGCGTCTGCTCGTCACGCACCCGCACGCTTTTCGCCGTGCTCTCCTTGAGCAGCGGGTGGCCGCCGACCAGCGCGCCGCGACGCCGGCACTCGTCCACGAACGCGTTCACCTGGACCACCGCGTCCTCGAACCTCGGGTCACCGGGCTCCGGGCGGTCGCAGTTGTAGATCAGCAGCATGTAGTACACAGATCCTCCGTCTGTCGGTCACGACTGCCATTCGGCGAGCCGGCCCAACACTGCCACGGCCTGGTCGAAGCCGTCGGCGCCGAGCGCGGCCAGCAGTTCGGCGTTGAACTCGGCCATCTCCGGCCGCACGCGGGTCAGCGCGCGGGTGCCGGCGGGGGAGAGGTGCAACGCCATCGCCCGGTACTGGCGGGCGTGCGGGCGCCTGGTGACCAGGCCGGCGTCGATCAGGCGGGCCACCATCGCGGTGATCGCCGACTCCCGCTGGCCCAGCTCGGCGGCGAGTTCCTGCTGGGTCACGCCAGGCTGGTCGTGCACGACGAACAGGGCGCCGAGCTGGGCGGTGGTGATGCCGGCCGCCGCCACGCACCGCCGGTCGGCGCTGACACGCAGCTGGTGGGCGGCGCGCTGGAGCAGGAAGAACAGGCGCTCGTCGGGCATGCGCCGAATCTTGACAGGTCGGTCACGTGCCGTCATCCTCACTTCAGTAGTGAAGTGAGGAGACTGGGGTGGACTTGGACTTCGCCCGGAAGGGGCTCGCCAGCCAGCCGTTCAGTGCCCTGCTCGGCGCCCGGCTGGTGGCCTTCGGCGACGGTGTGGCTGTGCTGGAACTGGACATCCGGGACGAGCTGAAGCAACAGAACGGCTACCTGCACGGCGGGGTGCTCGCGTACGCCGCCGACAACACGTTGACCTTCGCGGCCGGGTCGGTGTTGGGGCCGTCGGTACTCACGGCCGGGTTCAGCATCGACTATGTCCGACCCGGAACCGGAGCACTGCTCCGCGCCGAGGCGAACGTCGTGCAGGCAAGCCGTTCCCGGGCCACGTGCCGGTGCGAAGTGTACACAGTGGACGATGACGGGCTGCAGTTGTGCGCGTTCGCCCAAGGGACAGTGATCGTCACGCGGTAATCGGGAGCCGCAGGTGCACGGCTGTGCCGACGCGCAGCAACTCCACGGTCGTCGGTACGGTGTGCGCCAGGGCACGCAGCGGGCGCAGCCGGGACTGGCCGAGATGGAACGCCAGCTTCGACTGCTCCACGTGGGTCACCTGGAACCGTCGCGCGAACGCCGTGTCGTATTCCGCCCGTGGCCGGTAGAAAGTCCGTTCCGCGAGGAATGGCCCCATCGCCTTCCACCAGTCGTCGAAACTGGACGTCGTGTCGGCGTAGTACGCGTGGGGATAGAACAGCTTCGCCCACGCCTCCCGTCGTTCCACCGGCAGCCGGTGGATCAGCGGAACGCCGAGATGGGCCTCCCGCAGGAGTTCCAGGGTGGGGAACAGGTGCAGGTGCACACCGCCCGGCCGGGTCACCCTGGCCAGTTCGTCGATGGTGCCCGCCAGGTCGTCGACATGCTCGAAGACCTGGTTGGAACAGACGAAATCGAAGCTGTCGTCGTCGTACGGCAGCGGCCTGCCGGGCTCCAGCAGCCTGATCCGCTCCCGGGTGGCGGGCGGAATGGTCTCGTGCTCGTCGCGCGCGGTTATCTCGCCGTCGCCGTAATAGGTGTCGGCTCCCCAGAAGTCCCCGATGCCCTCGTTGAGCGAGTGGCTGATGACACGTCCGGCGCCGCAGCCGAAGTCCAGCGCGGTGAGCACACGGCTACTCCGCGACGAGAGTTCGGTGTAGCGGTCGAACAACCAGTTTTCGTTGGGGACCACACGGCAATGATTTCACAACACTTAGTCAGCGAACACGGCCCGGCGCAGTGGCGCGACCCTGCCACACACGCGGAAGAACGTCCGCGCGACTGCTCGGACCGTGCGACTGCGCAGGATGGCCAGACGCAGGTACATCGTCGCCGCACGGACCGCGCCGAAACCGTGCTTGAGCATCGCGCGCTCGTACTCGGCGACGGCTTGGAGCAGGTCTTTCCCACCCCGGTTCACCAGGGCGTGGCGCAGCGCGTTCGCGTCGTACAAGGCGGCGTTGCCACCGAGCCCGCCGACCGGCGGCATGAAGTGGATCGCGTCGCCCAGCAGGGTCACGTTGCCGGTGGACCACGGTTTCACCGGCGCCGCGGCGGCGAAGTCGAACTGCTCCACGGTGTCCGCCGGGGTGTCGGCGATCAGCCGGCGCAGGTCCGGATGCCAGTCGCGGACCCGGGGAGCGATCACGTCGAGCAGCTCCTGGCCGCGCTTGCCGGACGTGCCCGCGGGCAAAGCGCGCTGATGGGCGACGTAGGCCCACATCACGTAGTCGTCGTCCATGCCGCTCTCACGCTGGCGGAACACCGCGGTGAACAGGAAGTCCCGCTGCGGCAGGATCATGTTCTTGGCGACGGTCACCTCCTCGGGCAGCCACGCGGTTGCGTCGCCGAGCGGCATCTTGCCGCCGATCCCGACCCCGGGCGCGCTGCGCTCGGTGGCGTGCGGGAGCAGTTGGCGCCGCACCCGTGATCGTGCGCCGTCCGCGCCGACCAGCAGATCCCCAGTAGCCGACGTGCCGTCCGCGAACAACGCGGTCACTGTGCCGTCCGCATTGGGCCGATAGCTCTTGAACTCCTTGCCGAAGTGCACGATGTCGTCCAGGCCGTCGAGCAACAACCGGCGCAACGTGATTCGGCTGACCGCGTGGGTGCGTTCGGCCGGGCCGCGTTCGGCGGACTGATCGTCCTCGCGCATCAACAGTTGCAGCCGTTCGGTGCACACGCCCATGCCGCGCCCCGGATCACCGGCGGTGGCCACCAGGATCTCCCACAGGTGCGGCGGGAGGCAGTCGTGCAACGCCCGGCTGCCCACCGGCTCGATGTTGAGCCGATATCCCTGCAGCCGCGCGTCCGGCGTCGCGTCGCGTTCGTAGACGGCGACATCGATGCCGGCCGCGTGCAGACCCTGCGCCAGGCACAGGCCGCCGATGCCGCCGCCCACGATGATGACGCGCAGTGTGGACATGACGTGTTCCTCCAGGTCAGGCACGGATCAGCAGCCGTTCGAGCAGTTCGAGGACGTTCAGTGCGCGGTCCGGGGTCAGGCTCGCGCCCTTGACCGTGGCGATGATCAGCTCGGCCCCGGTGTCCGGGGTGACGCCGGTGACCAGCGCGCCTGCCTCGGCCGCGGCGGCCAGGAGCGTGCGGAGCGAGTCGCGCCAGCCCTCCTCGCGGGCGGCGATGATCGTCCGCAGCTCGGGGTCGCGCCGGGCGCGCAGGTCCAGTTCGCGCAACACCACGTGCAGTTCGGGCTGCTCGGCGATCTTCCGGCCGAGCGTGGCCAGGTGCCGGCGCAGGCGGTCGGCCGGGCCGCCGTCCGGCGGCGTGGTCGACCAGAACTGCCGGGTGGTGTGGTCCACGACCGCCACCACCAGGTCCTGCTTGGTGGCGAAGTGGTGGTGGATGGTCGAGTGGTCGATGCCGGCCGCCGCGGCCACGTCCCGCAGCCGCAGGCCCTCGAACCCGGCTTCGGCCAGGCGTTCGTACGCAGCGCTGACCAGCGCGTCCCGGCGTTCCGGGCCGGCCGGCGGGCGGCCTCGTCGGGCAGCGGACATCCGGGCTCCTTTAATTCACCAACCACTTGGTGGATTAATAGCACGTGGGTCCGCGGGACGTCAACAAACCGGTGGTCAGACCAGGGTTTCCAGTTGTTCGACCAGCTTCGCCGGGCTGGGCAGGGTGGCGATCTCGGCGCGGACCTCGTCGGCCGCCTTGAGCAACTGCTCGTCGTCGACGAGTTGCTCGATCGACGCCGTGTCCAACGTCTCAGGGCAGATGCCGACACCGCGCAACACGACCGCCTGGCTGTTGAACGGGTTGTCCGCGCCCTGCGGGAGCACGCACTGCGGCACACCGGCGACGAGGGACGTCATCGTGGTGCCGGCGCCGCCGTGGTGGATGAGCCCGTGCGCGCCTTCGAGCAGGGCGTGCAGCGGCACGTAGTCGACCGTGCGCACGTTGTCCGGCAGGTCGCCCAATGCCGTGCGGTCGCCGCCGGCGAGGGTGATCACGAACTCCGCGTCGATCTTCGTGGCTGCCTCGACGACCGGGAAAATGGGTGCCAGGCCACGGTAGATCGGGGAGACCGTGCCGAGGCAGACCACGATCCGCGGCCGGCTCGGGGTGGCGGTGAGCCACTCCGGCAGGACGCCGCCGGCGTTGTACGGCACGTACCGCATCAGCCAGGCTTTCGGGTCCTGGTGGGTGAAACTCGGCGGGGTCACACTGATCCGCACCCGCTGGCGGGGAAAGCCGCGCACGCCGTGCCGCTCGTAGTGCTCGGCCAGGAGTTCGCGGACCGGGTCGCCGGTCATCGGCGGCAGTTTGATCGCCGGTCCCAGCGGGATCTGCACCGCCGGCAGGCCGAGCGCGGCCGCCACCAACTGCCCGGCGCCCTGCATCGGCGTGTGCAGCACGATGTCCGGGCGCCAGTCCAGCGCGGCGGCGAGCGCACGGTCGACCATGACGCTGGAGATGTCGCCGAACAACTGGAAGATCGAGCCGATCCGGCCGCCGCCGAACGTCATCGGCTTCGTCTGCGAGGCCCGGTGGAAGATCGCCTGGAAGTCCACGTCCGGCGCGGCGTCCACGGCGACCAGCCCGGCCTTGGTCACGGCCGTCAGGTCGCCGCCCAGCGCGTACCGGACCTGATGACCCGCCGCGACCAGCGCGTGTGCGAGTGAGATGGACGGAAAGACCTGCCCAGCACCGGGAGAGGTGACAAAGAACGCCCGCACGCCGACCCCCAAGGAAACCCGTAGCGACCGAAACTTCCCGCCCAGACTAGCGATGGGTGAGCGGGAAACCGTTGCTCCGCCGGAAAGACGTGATCGATTACCGGCCGCGGACCTGTCTGGATCATCGGGTCGGCAAGGAGTCCCCTGGATCGAACGTGGGTACGGTGACAGTGACCGTTTCGGGGTACTTGACACCCGCGCCGGTATTGAGAACAACCACCTGATCCTGTTCGCCGACCCAGCCCTCCTTGCGCAGCACGCGAACGGCGGCGAGAGCGGCGGCGCCTTCGGGGCAAATGAAAGCACCTTCCAATTGGGCGCAGCGGAGTTGTTCGGCGAGCGTGTCCGCGTCGTCCACGGCCACGGCTGTGCCGTTGGTGTCGTAGAGGGCGTCCAGAATGAGGAAGTCGCCCAGTGGTTTGGGCACAGTGAGGCCGAACGCGACCGTGCGAGGCTGCGGCCACGGCTCGGCTTCCCGCGCTCCAGCACGGAAAGCCTGGACGACAGGAGCACAGCCGGTGGCCTGCACGGCGACCAGACGCGGCTGCGGCCCGGTGATCCAGCCCAACTGGCGCATCTCGGCGAGCGCCTTGTGGATGCCGATCAGCCCGACCCCGCCGCCGGTCGGGTAGACGATCACGTCCGGGCACCGCCAGCCGAGCTGCTCGACGATCTCGTACGCCATCGTCTTCTTGCCCTCGATCCGGTAGGGCTCCTTGAGCGTGGACGCGTCCATCAAGGCCCCGCCGGACCGGCCGATCAGGTCCGCGATCATCCGGCCGGCGTCGCCGATGTGCCCGCGCACCAGGAACAGGTCGGCACCGGCGGCGGCGCACTCGGCGCGGGTGATCGTGGGCGCGTCCTCGGGCATCGCGACCACGCTGCGAAGACCGGCCCGTGCGCCGTACATCGCCCAGGCCGCGGCCGCGTTTCCGTTGCTGGGCATGGCGAAACCGGTGACCCCGAGCTCAGCGGCGCGGGACACGCCGACAGCCGCGCCCCGGGCCTTGAACGAGCCGGTGGGAATGAGCCCGTCGTCCTTCATCAGCAGGCCGGGAACTCCCATTTCCTGACCAAGCGCGGCCAACGGCAGCAACGGGGTCATGCCCTCGCCGAGGGACACCACCCGGCCTTCCTCGCGGACCGGCAGCACTTCGTGATACCGCCACAAAGTCGGCGGCCGGCCGGCGATGTCCGCCGGTCGGACCGCTTTCCCCGCCGCGGCGAGGTCGTAGCGGGCCAGCAGCGGAGACCCGCATTCGCACAGGTTGTTGACCGTGTCGGCGTCGTGGCGCCGGCCGCATCGGGCACAGTCCAGATGAGACAGATGGCTGAAGGTCACGCCACCACTGTGCCAGAGCCGGCCGACCAACTGTGTGGCTGGCGCGAGACCGGGTGATCCTTACAGTTCTTCGCATGGGTGCCGAGGAGAACAAGAAGCTCGTTCAGGACATCTTCGAGCAGATGGCCAAGGGGAACGGGCACGCGTTCACCATGGCCATGGCCGACGACATCCGCTGGACGGTGCCGGGCAGCTGCTCATGGGCCGGGACGTACGAGTCCAAGGCCGACGTGGTGCACAAGCTGCTGGCGCCGCTGCTCGGCCAGTTCGCCGAGTACCACAGCGAGGTGGACCAGGTCCTCGCCGACGGTGACCACGTCGTCGTCCAGTCCAGGTCACACGCCAGGACCAAGCGCGGCGACGAGTACAACCAGTCGTACTGCTACGTCTTCCGGGTCGCCGACGGCATGCTCGCCGAGGTCGTCGAGTACTGCGACACGGCACACGCGGAACAGGTTCTCGAACACCCCGCCAGCTGAGGGAGCGACTGTGGCCAAGAAGTCCATATCCGCGGACGGTCGGTCCGTGGTGTTCACCGGCGCGTCGTCCGGGTTGGGGTGGGCGGGCGCGTTGGAACTGGAACGCGTCGGGTTCCAGGTGTTCGCGAGCGTGCGGAAGGCCGAGGACGGCGAGAAACTCGTCGCGGAGTCGGCGCACGGCCGGGTGCGTCCGGTCATCATGGACGTCACCAAGCCCGACCAGATCCGGCAGGCCGTCGCGGAGGTCGGTCCGGAACCGCTGTGGGGGCTGGTCAACAACGCCGGGATCAGCATCCCGGGGCCGCTTGAATGCGTGTCGCCCGACCAGCTCCGGCTCCAGCTGGACACCAACGTGGTCGGCCAGCTCGCGGTGATCCAGGCGTTCCTCCCGCTGCTGCGGGCCGGCCGTGGGCGGATCGTGAACGTGACGTCCGGGCTCGGGCGGATCGCCGTGCCGTTCCTCGGCGCGTACGCGGCCGCGCAGTTCGCCAAGGAAGGCATGAGCGACGCGCTCCGACGTGAGCTGAAGCCGTTCGGCGTCAGCGTCTCAGTGGTCCAGCCTGGCGTGATCGTGTCCCCGATCTGGGACAAGCTGACCACCATGGCGCACGAGATCCTCGCGCACGGCCGCCCGGAGACGACCGAGCTGTACCGCGACTCGTTCCTGCGTTTCCTCACCACCAGTGAGCAAGAGGCGAAGCAGAGCAAGACCCAGCCGGCGGACTTCGCGAAAGTCGTTGTCCGCGCGCTCACCGACGGCCGGCCGAAAACGCGCTACCACGTCGGAATCGACATGACCGCCGCGGCCGTGCTGGCCCGCGTCGTCCCCGACCGGCTGCTCGACAAACGGTTCGCTGCCTAGCGATCACTCCGCTGGGCGTCGCGGATCAGGAGTTGTGCGGTGTGCGCGATGTGGTCGCGGATCAGTTCGGCGGCCAGGTCGGCGTCGCGGGTGACCACGGCGGCCAACAGCGCCCGGTGCTCGCCGACGACATCGCGCGTCGGACCGCACTGAACCGACCACCGCACATACAGCTCGGCCTCCGCCCGCAGCGACTTCGCCAACGTGAGCAGCCGTTGGTTTTGGCAGCCCGCGAGCAGTGCGTGATGGAACGCGGCGTGCGCCGCGGCCCACTCGTCCGTGGGATGGCTGTCGTCGTCGACCGGGCAGAACGGGATGCGTTCCAGCATGTGGTGGGCGGCCACCGCCTGGGCCTCCCACACCATGTCGCCGTCCAGCACCGACAGCCGCAGCACCAGGGACTCGATCTCCACCCGCGCCTGGGTCAGTTCGGCGAGCGCCTGGTACGACAGCGGCGTCACCGAGAACCCCTGATGGGCCTGTCCCCGCACGAACCCGTCGGCCACCAGCCGGGTCAACGCCTCCCGGGCCGCGCCGACGCTGGTCTGGTAGTGCTCGGACAGTTCGGGGAACTTGAGCCGTTGGCCGGGCACGAGCCGGCCACCGAGGATGTCCGAGCGTAGCCGCTGGTAGACGGCATCAGCCCGGGTCTGTGACATACGAAGACAGTACCAAGATGCGATTGTCAGGCCAACTTTCGAATGTCTATGCTCGGGGAGAGGGGTCACTGTGGGAAGGGACTGAGGTCGTGCGCATCGCCAACCTGGACAACCGGGCGGTTCTCGTCGTGGACGAGGACCGTGCCGTGGACATCGCCACCGCGTCGGCCGGACGGTTCGGCCCCGACCTGCCGTCCGTCTACCGCGCTTGGGCGGATGTGGTCGCCTGGGCCACGTCGGTGGACTCGTCCGGCAGCGTGCCGATCGACCGGTCCGCGCTCGGCGCGCCGTCGCCGCAGCCCCGACAGGTGTTCGCGGTCGGCTTGAACTACCACGCGCACGCGACCGAGTCCGGCTTCGAGGCGCCGACGTCGCTGCCGCCCGTGTTCACCAAGTACGTCTCCAGCTTCAGCGGCCCGGACAGCGTGGTCACGCTCCCCGAGGGGAACGTCGACTGGGAGGTCGAGCTGGTGGCCGTGATCGGCCGCGACGGCCATGACATCGCGGAGGCGGACGCGTGGGCGCACGTCGCCGGCCTGACCGTCGGCCAGGACCTGTCCGAGCGGGTCGCCCAGATGCGCGGCCCCGCCCCGCAGTTCGGCCTGGCCAAGTCACACCCGGGGTTCGCGCCGCAAGGCCCCTGGCTGGTCACGCCGGACGAGTTCGCCGACCCGGACGACCTGGAACTCGGCTGCGCCATCGACGGCGTCCAGGTCCAGCGGAGCCGGACCAGCGACCTGATCTTCCCGGTGCCCCGGATCGTCGCGGCGCTGTCCCGCACGGTCACGCTCTACGCGGGCGACGTGATCTTCACCGGCACCCCGGCGGGAGTGGGGTCGGGCCGTAAGCCCCAGCGGTTCCTGCGGGCCGGCGAAACCCTGGACACGTGGGTGGCCGGTATCGGGGAGCTACACCAGCGGTTCGTTCTAGGGTGAACCATGGGCATTGGGCATCACGGCCGGACATATCGGCTGGACTGGGCGGATCCCACCGTTCGCGAGTGGGAGTGCGTGGTGGTGTGGTCCGATCCGGCTGATCCGGAGTCGGGGATCGTGCTGGACCGGTCCGCGTTCTACCCGGGCGGCGGCGGCCAGCCGCCGGACCACGGCGTACTGCTGTGGCAAGGAGTGCGGACCCGGATCGTGGGCACCCGGAAAGGCGACGACCTGGTCCTGCTGCCGGCTCCCGGCGACCCGGTGCCCCCGGTCGGCGCGCCCGTGCAGGGCGCGTTGGACGACGACCGCCGCACCAGCCTGATGCGCACCCACTCCGGCCTGCACGTGTTGTGCGGAACGGTGTTCCGGGACTTCGGCGCCCTGGTCACCGGCGGGAACATGGAACCGGGCGAGGCCAGGATGGACTTCAACCTGCCGGACCTGCCGCCGAACTTCAAACAGACCGTCCAGGACGCGGTCAACAAGGAGATCGAGGCGGACCGCCGGATCGACGTCCGGTTCCTGCCCCGGGAGGAGGCACTGGCCACCCCGGAACTGGTGAAGACCATGGGCGTGTCCCCGCCGGACGGCCCCGAACTGCGGGTGGTCGACATCGTCGGCCTGGACGTGCAGGCCGACGGCGGCACCCACGTGGCCTCCACCGCGCAGATCGGCCGGATCCAGGTGACCAAAGTGGAGAACAAGGGCCGGCAGAACCGACGGGTCCGCATCAGGATCTCGTGAGGCGCGGACCCGTTGTCCCGTGGGACAATCAGGAATGCGCGCTGAATGGCACGAGACGCGGCTGCTCTGGGCCAGCCGGCCGGCACTGTTCGCTTTGCTGCGTACGGCCGCGTTGGGCGGTCCGGTGTGGCGGGCGCCGAAACTGGGCTGGCTGGTGACGGACCCGGTGGTCGCGCGGCGCGTTCTCAACGACCCCAAGCACTTCACGCTGCTCGGCGAAGGCGGTGTCGGGCATCTCTGGGCACAGGTACTCGGCGACTACGTGTACCGCATCTTCGACGGCCCCGGCCACGCCGACCTACGCGCCCGTGCCCGTGACCTGTTCACGGACGCCACAGCGCGGCCGTTGGTGCGGCGCGTGTTCACACCGGCGCTCGAACCGGCGGTGGAACGGCTGCGGGCGGGCGGTGTCGTGGACGTGGCCGACCTGACCCGGGTGTTGGTGGGCCGGATGATGGCGGACATGCTGGGCCTGGACCTGCCAGCGGACGACGAGCGGTACCGCGAGGTGTTCGGTACGGGGGAGAAGCTGGCCAGGCTCGCGTTGGGCAGCGCCGCGTCCACGGAACTCCCGCCGGACGTGATCGCGCGAGCCAAGGCCATCATCGCGGGACTGACGAAGAACGTGCCCCAGGCGTATGCCGAGGCGTCCGCGGACACTCTGCTCGGCCGCTGCCGCGAGCTCGGCCTGTCGTTGGAGGAAACCTCAGGGCTGGCGGCGTTGCTCATGGTCGCGGGTACGGAAACCGCGGCCACCGCGATGACACGCATTCTCGCGTTGCTTCACGACACCGGCCAACAACACCTGCTGCGCGGCGAATCCCAGTTGATGTACGGGGTGATCAGCGAGGGGCTGCGCGTGACGACGCCCGCGCCTGTCATCGGCCGGAGCGTGAGCCGTGACATCACGGTCGGCCGGACGCGGATGCGCGCCGGCGACCGCGTCCTGCTGCTCACGCACGTCGCGAACAACCGGATCGGCCGCTTCGACATCACCGGCCCGACCTACATTCCGGAGATCCGGCAACTCTGGTTCGGCGCCGGACGTCACCTCTGCCTCGGCGCCGCCTTGGCGCGTGCCGAGATCCGGCACTTCCTGGACGCGATGCTCGGCAACGGCCCGATCCAGATCGTGTCCCGCCGCCCGGCCAAGGGAGTGCTCATCCCCTCCTACGCCGAACTGCGCGTCACCATCGGCTAGCGCCGGCGAAACTGGTCGGCAGCGGCTCGTAACCGAGCACGGTCCGCGCGGCGGTGATGTCCAGCGTGCGTTCGTAGGCGAGATGCGACACGGCGTACCTGGTGAGGCGCGGAGGTGCGTTTCGACGCGCGAACTTCTCCGCCAGCCATGCCACGGGCCACGCGACCGGCAGCGGAACGAACTTGACCCGCGCGGGGATCGCCCGCTCGGCGAGAATCGTGGTCAGCGCGTCGGCAAGTAATACAGGTTCCGCGTCGGTGACATTGAAGATCCCTGTGGCATCCGCACCAGCCGCCAGCAGGCACGCCTGAGTCAGGTTCGCGACGGACGTCAGGCTGATCCGCTGGGTGCCGTCGCCGACCGCGATCAGCCGCCGCCCACGTATCGCCTGCAACACACGCGGCAACAATGTGGTGTCGCCGGGGCCGTAGATCGCGTGCGGGCGAAGGATGACCGCGTCGGGGTGGTGCGACACCAGGCGTTCCGCCGCGGCTTTGCTTTCCCCGTAGGTGTTCACGTAGCGCTGGACAGGAGCCTGGTTCTCGACGGCGGCGACCGTCGGGCGATACGGGTCGTACACACTCGCTGTACTTACATGCACCACACGGACATCGGCGAACGTCTCAAGCATGTGCCGGGTGCCGTCCACGTTCGCCGCCCATTGCTCGCGCCGGGGCGCCCAGTCGGTGACACTGCCCGCGCAATGCACGACAGCGTCCACTGTGGGCGGACGCGGCAGGGGGCCTCGGGCGATGTCCCAGCTTTGATAGGGCGCGCCACCGACGTGTTCGCCGGCCACCTCGGCGCGTCGACCGAACGCGTGCACGGTCCAGCCGGCCTCGGTGGCGGCCCGGCACACCGCGCCGCCCACGAACCCGGACGCCCCGGTCACCGCAAGGCGCATCGCAACGCCTCCCGGTCCGGTTTACGGCTCCGTCCGCTGCGCGGCACCTCGGCGATGGCGACGACCCGGTCGGGAAAGGCGCTCGGCGGGATCACCTCAGGCAATCGTCGCTTGACCGGGGACAGCGACGCGTCCGGTTCGAGCACCACGGCCAGGACGACCTCCTCGTCGCCGGTCTGCTCGTCGGGAATGCCGACGAGCAGGGCTTCGCGGACGCCCGGGATCGCCGTGACCATGGGCTCGTACAGGCCGGGATAGATGTTGTGCTCGCCGCGGATCAGCATGTCCTTGCGGCGGCCGAGCATGATCACACGTCCGTCGTCGATCCGGCCGAGGTCACCGGTGTGCAACTTGGTTAACGATGGTTCACCCAGGTAGTGCGGGCAGACGTGCGGTGCCTGGACGACCAGTTCGTCGTCGACCACGGTGATCCGGACACCGTCGGGCGGTGTGCCGAGCAGGTCACCGGGACCCGGATGGGCCAGTTTCTCCTCGGCGGTCGCGAAAGCCAGCGGTGCCGCCTCGGTCATCCCGTAGATCGACAGGACCTCGGCGCCGGGCGCGGCGGCCTGGATCCGGCGTAGCAACGCGGGCACCACCGGCGCCGCACCAAGCAGGACCCCGCGAAGATCCGGCCACTTCGGCGTCACGTCCAACACCCGGGCCGCGTCGCCGGGCACCAGGAACGCGTGTGTCACGTGCCGTTGTCTCATCTGGTCCACGAACCGGGCCGGATCCAGGGGAGTGCCTGGCAGGGACCAACAAGCGCCGCCGGCCAGCGCGGGCAGGCCCAGCATCAGTTGGTCGGTGTGCACGATGTCGCCCGGCTCCAGGGCACATCGTTGGCGCAGCATGCCCAGCCCAGCGGACAGGCTGCGCAGCGTGTGTACGACAGCGCGTGGGCGTGCGGTGGTGCCGGACGTGAAGATCACCACAGCGGGCGCATCCGGATCCGGTTCGTCGGGGAGGCTCGGACCCACGATCTTGCGCAACGGCCTTGCCCCACGCGGCACTCCCGGCAGCCATCGCCCGCTGTAGATGTGTCGAACGGGTAGCGCGGACAAGTCAGGCAGCAGCAGCCCACGGCGGCGTACGTAGGCACGGGCCGGACGCAGACCGCCTGCGGCGTAAAGCAACGACTCCGCCGCCGACCATCGCGCACCCGCCAACTCCGCACGTGCGGAGAACAGTTCCGTGCCCACACCAGGGTCGATGAAGACGATGGTCCCGCCGGCGGCGACCGTCGCGAGCGCCAGCACAAGCGCGTCCAGCCCCGGGCGGATGGAGAACAGCAGGCTGTCGCCCGGCATGAATCCGTTGGCACGCAAACCACCCGCAGTCGCCTTGACGCGCTGGGTGAGCGTGCCGTAGCTGATCTGCCGCCCGTGTGCGTCGATCAGGGCGACGGCGTGCGGTGTTTGTTCGCCGTGGTCGAGTACGGTCCGCAGCAGGTCAGGCACGGGCCACCTCAAGCACTCGGTATGTCGGGATGAGCACGCCCGTGCTGTAGCGGCGGCGGACGACCCGCAGCGGAGCGAACCGTGTCACTGTCCGCGCCAGCGCCCGGATCTCGGCCATGGCCAACGGGTAGCCGATGCAGAAGTGTGTTCCGGATCCGAACCACAGCCGGTTCAGCTCCGGCGGCGGCACCCGGTCCGGATCGAAGTCATGGCCGTGCGCGCGAGCGCAGTTGTGGGTGGCGATCAGGACCCGCTCGCCAGGGCGCACCTTCATCCGCCCGATCCGCGCCGGCTCCGCCACACTGCGCAGCATCGCCGGGCTCGGGGTGGTCACCCGCAGCGCTTCCTCGATACAGCGGTCGAGCAGATCGGGCTCGTCCGCGAGTCGACCCTGGACGCCGCTGTCGCACAGCAGCGCGATCAGCCGAGGGACGAGGGTCGCCACCGTCTCGGTCCCGGTGAGGAACAACGCCGCCGCCGTGCCCAACGCCTCGTCCTTGGACAGCCCCAACTCCCGCATCCGGCCCATGACTGTCTTCTCGTCGCCCGACTCGTACGTGACGGCCGCGGGACTCGTGATCTCGCCGAGCACCCGTTTCGCCGTCCGAACCTGAGTCGGCGACAGCTCCTTTGTGGACAGTCGGACCATGGCCGTGATCTCCTCGCCATGGGCGAACATCCGGCGGCACGTGGCTTCGTCCGCGTCGATGCCGACCAGCGCGCAGATCACCGCCCCGGCGCAGATCCGGGTCGTGTCGACCAGATCCACCGGACGTCCGGACGCCAGCCGGTCCGCCAACACAGCCAGCGGCCCGACGAGCACGCGGTCGCACAGGTCGTCGACGTAACCGGCCGTGAACAAGCCGGAAAGCTTGCGCCGCATCACTTTGTGGTCGGCGTCCTCCATGTTGAGCAAGGCCGCCGAACCCACCACCGGCGACCACAGCGCGCCAGAGGAACCGGGTCCGGTCTTGCGGAACGCGGACGTGTCGCGCAGCACCTGGTGGGCCAGCGTGGCGTCGTTGACCACCACACCGAGCCGAGGCACGCGCACGACGGGCCCGGCGTGGGCCACGAGCCGCAGGAACGGGTAGGCGAGCGGATGCGCGGCCAGGTACAGCAGCCGTTCGTGGCGGCTCATCGGACGTCCACCACGTCCGGCCGCGCCCGATGGTCGGCGTACCAGGCGAGCGTGCGGACGAGGCCGTACGCGCGAAGTCGACGTACGGAACCCAACACGAGCACATCGTCGCGCCGCCCGTACGCGTTGGTCACGCGCCGAACCCGATTGACCAACGCGCGGTCCTCATGGACCTCCTCGATCGCGGTCCGCGGGAATCCGCCACTGGCCAGGTAAAGCTCGGCCGTGATGGCAAGATTGCAGCCAGGGCACATCATGTACGGCCCCAGGTACCCCGGATCCCGGTTGCCGGGGCGGAACCGGCCGAACACGGCGGCCGACTCGACGACCGACGGCAGCAGTGTCCGTTCCCACCAGCGCAACCGGAACTCGTCGGTCCGGGGCCGCAGCCGGCCGCCGATGAGCCGCAGACCGTCCGCGAAACCCCGCCTGATCGCGCCGATCCAATCGGGGTCCGGCAGGCAGTCGGCGTCGGTGCGGGCGAGATGCGTGGCGCCATGGTCGATCGCATACCGTATTCCGGTGTCGGCCGCGGCTCCGGTGCCTTTGTGGTCCTCCCGGATCACCTCCACGCCGAAGTCCTTGGCGATCGCGGCGGTCCGGTCAGTGCTGGCGTTGTCCACCACGACCACGCTGAAGTCCTTGTCGCGCTGGGACTCCAGTGCGCCGAGCGTGGCGGCGATGCTGTTCTCCTCGTTGTACGCCGGAATGACGACCCACAGTTCCATCACAGCTCCACGAACATCACGCCGAGGCTGACCCCGCCGGCCAGGCCGATCAACGCCACCCGGTCGCCCGGCTCCGCCCGCCCCTGCTGCAACGCCGTGGACAGCTGGAACGGGAGCGTGGCCGACGCCAGGTTGCCGTGGTCGGGCAGGGTCACCACGACCCGGTCGGCCGGCAGTCCGGCGCCGTCGACGAGCGTCCGGAGGTACGGCATGGCCACCTGGTGGACACAGATCACGGCGAAGTCGTGCCAGCCGAGGCCCGCGCCGGCCAGTGCGGCGTCCAGCGGCGCCCGGCCGAGCGCCTCGAACGCCTTGCGCAGCGCCGGTCCGTTCAGTTTGAAGTACGTGTACTCGGGGTCGCGGGGATGCGCCGACCCGCCGCCCGGCAGCGTGCCCACCTGCCACTGGGCGGAGTCCGCGACGAAGGAGCGGTGGAAGATCCCGCCGCCGTCGGCGCGTTCGAGGAGGATCGCGGCACCGGCGTCGGACAGCGTGTACCCGGGGAACGACTCGGCGAACTGGGCGAAATTCCTGACCTGCCAACGGATCGCGCGGGACGGCGTCTCGCCGGTGGCGACGAGCACCCGCTCGTACCCACCCGTGGCGATCAGCGCCTCGGCCACTTCAAGTCCATTGAGAACACTGTTGCAGGCGTTCTTCACGTCGAACGCGGGGCAGCGGGCGCCGAGCTTGGCGCACACCATGTGCGCGGTCGCCGGCTCGGCCATGTCCTGCGACGCCGACGCGAACAGCACCAAGTCCAGTTCCGCTGCGGCGACTCCCGCGTCCGCCAACAGCTTCACCGACGCGGCCACCGCCAGGTCGGACGCCTGCACCGAGTCCTCGGCGATGTGCCGTGTGCGTATCCCGGTCATCGCTTCGACGATGCCCGCGCGGGGCACGAAACCCGCGCTGTTCCGACGGATCTCTTCCTCCACCGCCTGGCTGGTCATCAGCCGTTCCGGCAGGTACGCCGCGACCCCGGCGATCCTCGCTCGATTCATCCTCGTCCCCCTCCTGTAACGACGTTTCCGCGGCGGGTCAGAACCGCGACGCCGACGACCACGGCCACCGCCCCGAAGGCCTCGCCGATCAGCGCGGCCGGCGTGGCCGCCACGGTCTCACCCAGCCAACCCACCCCGACGACGACCGCCACCAGGGGATCCACCGTGGTGATCACGGCCAGCGCCACCGCGACCTGCCTGCCCTGCTGGAACGCGTTCTGGCTGAGCAGGAAGCCCGGTGGACCGGTCACGCAGGCCACGAGCAGAGCCCAGTGCTGGAACGGTTCGCCGACGCCGCCGAAGCGGATCTGGACCGCCACGGCCTTGAGCAACCCGGCTGTGACGCCGTAACAGACACCGGCCGCCAGTGCCAGCGCCAGCGCCCGGACCTCCCCGGTGAACCTGGTCGCGGCCAGTACGGCGGCCACCACCACGGGGCCGAACACCAGCGCAAGCGGCGCGGCGTCCCGGACGTCGAACTCGGTGACCTGGCCGGACGGCTGGGCGACCAGCAGGAACACCGACAACCCGCCGACACACGCGAACGCTCCCAGCGCGACGGTCCGGTCCACCCGCCGCCGTGTCATCCACGCGGCGAACCCGGCGCCGAACAACGCGCTGGTCACACCGAGTGGCTGGACGAGGGCGAGCGGCCCGAACGCCAGCGCGATCGCCTGCGACACGAACCCCACCCCCAAACTCACCAGCCCGACCAGCCACATCGGCTTGCGGACCAACCTAAGCAGCAACCCGGGATGCAAGGTCCTCCCAGTGCGGACCTCCTTCGCGGCACGTTGCTGGGCCACGCCGGCCAGCCCGAAGCTCGCCGCTCCCGCGATCGCGCAGCAAACGGCGACGAGCATCGCACCGGTCTCGGTCACTGGCCCCCTCTACGTGATCGTCGAGGCTAACCGCGATCCGGACGCCGCACACAAGGTTCGAAAAGGCGGGCAGGTGGGCAACGGCGGCGATCTCGGCCAGGATCGGGGGGTGCGCTACCACCGGCTCGGCCGCAGCGACCTGGACATCTCCGTACTCGTGATGGGGTGCGGCAACTTCGGCGGGATGGGCTCGGCGCCCGACCTGTTCGGCAAGGGCGACGACGAGCCCTCGGCGTACACCCTGCTGGACGCCGCCTTCGCCGCCGGGATCACCATGTACGACACGGCCAACTCGTACGGCGGCGGCCGGTCGGAGGAATGGCTGGGGCAGTGGCTGACCAGCCGGGGTGTCCGCGACGACGTGCTCGTGACGACCAAGGTCGGCAACCGGATCAGCCCGCACGACGGTGGCCTGTCGGCCGCGCACATCCGTCACCAGATCGACGCTAGCCTGCGGCGACTCAACACCGACCGCGTTGACCTGTACCTGACACACGTGTTCGACCCGGACACCCCGATCGAGGAGACCGTCGGCGCGTTCGACTCGCTGATCCAGGCGGGCAAGATCCGCCACTACGGCATGAGCAACTTCACCGGGTCCCAACTCGCCCAGGCCGGGGGGACACCTGTGAACCTGCAGAACGCCTACAACCTGGTCGACCGCTCCGACGACGGGTTCGACGTCTGCGCCCGCCGCGGAATCGGCTTCACCGCGTACAGCCCCTTGGCCGGAGGCCTGCTCACGGGCAAGTATCGGTCCGGTGTCCCCGCCGGCACCCGCCGGGCGCTACGGCCGGACTGGTACTCCACAGTCCCACCTGAGACGCTCGCCCAAGTCGTCGATCGTCTCGACGTGGTGGCGGCCGCACGCGGCACGCGAATCGACACCATCGCCTTGGCCTGGGTACTGACGGACCCCGGTGTGGCGGGCGCGATCATCGCCCCACGGACAACGGACCAGCTCACCACCGCGCTGGCGGCCGTGGACACCGCCCTTTCGCTGGACGAACGGGCAGCGCTCACGGCCTGACCAGCGCGGCTTCCCGGGTCAGCCGGTGAAGGGGGCGATGATCTTGCTGAACTCGAACGGGGTCTGCGAGATGTTCGTGCACTTGGACAGGGAGCCGGTGCAGGCGTTGCCGTCGCGGGTCACGTCCCAGAAGGCCAGTTCGCCGATGTGCTGCTGACCGGCGAACGTGAGCAGCTGGCGCATGTCGCTCTGGGTGAACACCTCGGAGGCGTTGTCGTTCTGGCCGAGCATCGGCGTGATCCCGATCATGTTCCAGATCTGCGCGTCGGTCTTGCCGGGCAGCAGCGGCGCGATCTGGTTGTGGGTGCTCTGCCCGGACTGGATCGCGAACATGCCCATCCGGCCGCTCGGGTTCGGCGCCTCGATGTCACCGAAGTCCATCGCCATCACGTTGACCGTGCTGACCGCGACGCCGTGGCTGACCGCGGACCGCACCACGCTCACACCCTGAGTGGTCAGACCGGACGGCAGCACCGGCAGGGTGAGCGTGATGGCCAGGGACTTGCCCTTGGCCTTCGCCGCCGCCTGGAGGTTCGCCATGGCCTGCGACCGGCGGTCGATGGACGGCGGGTCGGCCACCGCGGACCCCTCGATGTCGAAGTCGATCTGGGTCAGGCTGTAGGCGTCGATCACCGACTGGTACTGCGCGGTCAGCGTGTTGACGTCCGTGCACGACTGCGCCAGTTCGGTTCCGGCCTCGCCGCCGAACGACGGTTTGACGTCGGCGCCGAGCGCGCGCAGCGAGTTGATGTCGTCCCGCGCGAAGCCCTGGCTCATGGTGAACGCGTTGAACCAGGTGGCCTGGCAACTGGTCGTGCCGTTCACGATGAAGCCGAGCGTGAACGCCCGCAGGCCGGTGGTCTCGGCGATCTGGGTCAGGTTCGGCGTCGGGAACGCACCGAGGTCCACGAACGGCGCGGCGATGCCAGGCAGGTGGTTGGATCCGCCGCCGGCCTGGGTGGTCGCGGTCACCGAGGTGCTCTTCGCGGACGTGTTCCCGGACTGGTCGACCGCTTGGACACTGAACGTGTACGTCGTCGACGGGCTGAGCCCGCTGACAGTGGTGACCGTGCCCGGTGTGCTGGCCACCTTCGTGGTGCCCTGGAACACGTTGTACCCGGACACAATGAGGTTGTCCGTGGCCGCGGTCCAGTTCATCGAGACGCTGTTGGCCGTCGTGCTCAGCACGGTCAGGCCGGTCGGCGTGCTCGGCGGTGTCGTGTCGGCGCTGCCGTCACAGGGATTCCCGTTCAACGTGCACGCCGACGGCGCCTGGAAGGTGCCGCTGTTGCTGGCGTTGAACGCGAAGTCGGCGGTCGCGCCGGGCGCCAGCGGCGCGTTCCACGACAGGTTCTTCGCGGTGTACGTGTTGCCGTTGGTGGTCAGCTGCGCGTTCCACAGACTGGTGACCTTCTCCGTGGCCGGCAACGTGAACACGACCGTCCACGAGGTGAGCGGAACGGACATCGAGTTGGTGACGGTGAAGCTGCCGGAGAATCCGGTTCCCCAGTCGGATGACTTGGTGAAGACCGCGGTCGGCAGCGCGGTGGCGGCCTCGGCGGTGGTGGTGGGTACGGAAACGCCGGCGACGATCAACGCACCGATCGCCACCAAACCGGACTTTCCTCTGATACCCAACGATAATGCCTTCATGGGCGTGTCCTTCAGCAGGGATGACCTTGGGCCAGTGGCGACAGTATGCGCCAGCCACCCCGCTTTGGACTAGACCAATAAAGAGGGTGTGTCCGACCGGGTGGCAACCCACCGGATGCGCGTCCTCAGTGGACGACGCCGACGCCGTCCGGTGCCGACGGGGCTAGGGGGCGGCTGGGGTGCTGGGTGGTCATGGCTGCCGTGATTGACACCCCCGCCCGGCGGCAGGGGGTTGACAGGGCGTGTGGTGTGCGTCACTGTTACCCCGCATTTGACCGGTCAAATGACGTGCCGGAGGTGTCGGGTGAAGGTCCTCGTGGTGGTGGCGATGGTGGTCGCGATGGTGCCGGTGACCTCCGCGTCGGCGGAAGAGGCCGCGGAACTGTCCGGGGCCTCGGCGTCCACGGAGTTATCGGAGACGTCCCGGTTGGGTGACCGGCGGGCGTTGGTGTCCGGGGATCGCGCGTACGCCATGAGCGATGAGACGGGCCTCTACCCGGCGACTGGTTGGCACATTCGGGGCGAGATGGGCGGTTTCTGGTCGGCCCCGGTCAAGTTGTTGGACGGTGTCTGGTTCGCCGCGGACGGATCGTGGCTCGGCAAGGACATTCCGGCGACGCGTTACGCCCGCGGGCAGGGCTACCAGCGGTTCGAGTACCGCGGTGGTGGGTTGTCGGTGGACCGCGTCGAGTACGTGCCGTCGGGCACCCGCGCCACAGTCATCGGCCTCACGGTACGGGCCGATCGTGGCCGAGACCTGCGGCTGGCCATGGACGCGCACTCGGAGTTGATGCCGGCCTACCCGTGGGGCTGGACGACACCTGGTGCCGGCACGAACGGGCCTGACACCGGCGCGGACACTGATGGCGCCTTGGTCTTCCGGGACAACGCGGCCACCGCGGTGGTCGGGTCGTCGCAACGGCCGGTGGCGCAAGCGCTCGGCGCTGGGCACCGTGGTCCGCAGGACCCTGCGGTGATCTGCCCCGCTGACGGCGCCGCGCCGCCGAGGTGTGACGACTCGGCGTTCGGCAAGGGGACCGGTGGACGACTCGAATACGACTTGCGTCTGGCCGCTGGCCGGGCCACCACGATCTGGTTCGCGGTCGCCGGCTCGGACAAGGGAACGGACGAAGCGCGCGCTGCCTTCAGCCAGGCTCTGCGGGATCCAGTGGGCAGGTTGGACAGGACAGTGGCCGCTCACCGAACGCCGAACACCGTGGTGGACCTGCCGGGTGACCGGCTGTTGCAACGCAGTGTCGAGTGGAGCAAGCAGAACCTCCTGGATTCCGTGCAGGAGGCCACGGATGTCCAGGTCCGGAACGTGGACGAGGGCAAGGCCTACCCGCCGCCGGTCGGGACCGTGCCGCGGATGCGTTGGCTCGCCGCGGGATTCCCGGACTACCCTTGGCTTTTCGCCACTGACGGCGAGTATTCCGCGTACGCGGCGGTGGCCGCCGGTCAGTTCGACATCGTCCGCGACCACCTGCGTGCCCTGCGTGACGTCAGTGAGCGGTTGAACGACCGCAGTGGCAAGGTCGTGCACGAGGTCGTGTCCACAGGGGACGTCTACTTCGGAGCGAACAGCCAGCCCGGCAACACCGACGAGACAGCCAAGTTCCCGAGCGCGGTCGCGTTGGCGTGGCGATGGACCGGTGACAACGCTTTCCGGGACGAGATGTACGACTTCACCGTCCGCAACCTGAAGTACATCACGGGCACTTTGGACAAGGACGGCGACGGCTGGCCCGAGGGGCTGGGCAACGTCGAACGGCAGGGCATGGGCGAGGAGAAGCTCGACAGCGCCGTCTACCTCATCCGCGGCCTGCGTGACCTGGCGGACCTGGCGAACAGCAAGCACGACACCGCGACCGCCCAGTGGGCCAAGGGACGCGCCGATGACCTGCAGCGCCGGTTCGACGCCCAATGGTGGGTCCCGCAGGGTGTCGGCTACGCCGAGTCCATCGACGACCCGGCCAACCCGGCGAACGACAACACACCGGTGTTCCAACGGCACTGGACCGGTGTGACCCCGATGGAGGCGGGGCCGATCGCGGGCATCGACAAGGGCAACCAAGCGCTTGCTCAACGCGAACGGGATTGCTACAACGGCGAGTTCGGCACGTTCCACACCGGAACCGGCCCGACCAGCGCGCCGGCCGGCAACCCCGGCCCGTCCTGCGACCCGCTTGTGTCCACTGTGCCCAGTGAACGGGTGACGTACTCGCTGAACACGGCGGTGATGGCGGTTGCCGAAGGCAACTTCGGCCGGCCACAGCAACGCCGTTACACCACGGGGAACGCGCGGATCCAACTCGACCCGACGGTGTGGGAGACACCCGGCGCGATGCCCGAGGTCGCGCCCTCCCCGGACTTCAAGGCGAACATCGACCGCCCGTTCTACGACCGGTCGATGGCACTGCAGGCGTGGGGAACGTACGGCATCCTCTGGCCGGTGGTGCACCAGCAGCTCGGCATCGCCCCGGACCTGGGCAACGGCTCGCTGTCGGTGATCCCGCAGGTGCCAGCCGGCCAGCGGACCGTCAGTGTCCGACAGGTCCGCGTCGGCGACGGCTCGGTGGACGTCACCGCGACCCGAAACGGGAACACGTTGCGCACCGACGTCCAGACCTGTTCTTTCGGCGGAACACTCGTCATCGGTTCGGTGCTCCCGCCGAACTCCACAGTGCGGAGTGTTCGGCTCGACGGCCGGGCGGTCTCCTACCAGGCGGTGACAACGCAAAGAGGCACCGAGGTCCAGGTGACCACTCGAAACGGCGCCGCGCATCTGGAGATCCACTTCGGAAACTAGCAAAATGGACATGTGTTCACTCCGAATGAGCGGGAAAATCTCCGGAACGAGCTGGTCACGGCCGCGAAGGACGACCCTAGGATTGTCGCGGCCGCGCTGACCGGATCGGCCGCGGTGGGGCAGGAGGACGCCTGGTCCGATATCGACCTGGCGTTGTCACTGGATCCCGCCGCGGATACCGGACAAGTGATCACAGACTGGACCGAACACATGCGGCGCCACGATGTGGTGGCACACCTGGATATGCCGCTGAGCGGGACATTGTTCAGGGTGTTCCTGCTGCGGAGCACGTTGCAAGTGGACATCGCGTTGTAGTGTCCTGAACCGGAAGTACGTCACCAGTCTCGACGGCCCAGCTTCCCGCTGGACGCACCGGCCGAAGGCACTGGTACAACCCGGTACAAGCCCTTCGGCCGGCACGCCCAGCGGAAACCTGGATCCGCCGAATACTGGCAACGTACTTCCGGTTCAGGACACTGGCCGGCGGCGGACTTCGGGGCGACCGGGCCGACGTTCCAGCTGCTGTTCGGCAGCGCCGCCGAGCGCGAACGTGTCAGCCCGCCTGCAGCCGCGCGGCTGATCGGCATGGGCTGGCTGTACGCGTTGCACGCCCGGTCGAGCATCGCGCGTGGCCGGGTGGCAGGCCGAGTACATGGTCAGCGGCATGCGCGACCAGGTGCTGTCGCTCGCGTGCCTGCGTCATGGCGTGCCCGCGGTGCAGGGCAGGGGTGTGGACGACCTGCCCGAGGCGGTCCTGGCGTCGTTCGGCGGCACGCGTCCCGGCTCGCTCGAACCGGCCGAGCTCGCCCGCGCGTTCGCGGTGACCATGGAGGGTTTGCTGGTGGAGGCGGAATTCGTGGACGCCGAACTGGCCGACCGTATCCGCCCGACACTGCGGAACATGGTCTTGGGCGTCAGTCAGGAGAAATAAAAGTTACCCACGGGTTGTGTTTACCTGAAACCACGATGTGGGAAACGGCGGCGATGTACAAAGTGTCTGATATGTGGAATGACATACAGTATTTCGCTTGTTGGCGGGCTGAAGAATAGCCGCCTGTCGACCCTTCGTTCGTATCCCGTCGAAATGCTACTCCGTTCGAGATTCCCCGAAAAAAATCACGTAGGGTGTGTAACAGTCCCACGTCCCAGTGCGAACCAGTGGACTGGACAACCCACACCGAATTCGATGATCGAAAAGAATAAACCGGCGACTCCGTGGCCACCCGGCCGCGCGAGTTGATTGACCTGTACAAAACCGTGATGCCGGCACCCCGGCAGCCGCGGAATAGTGCCATGCCCCCGAACGAGGAGATCCACCGAGCAGTTCAAGGGGATAAACGGAACAATGAAATCGCCGTCACGGATCAGGAAACGGGCCGCGTTCGTGCTGCTGGCCCTCGCGGTCGGGACCGTCGGCGCCGTGCCACAAGCCTCGGCAGCGGTCGGTCAGAACCCCAGACACCAGTTCGTCCGGGCCGAGGTGGCGCCGCCGACGCCGCCGACGCCACCCCAGCTCCACCCGGTCAACGGCCCGGTCCAGTCGGGTCTGAACGCGAGCCCGAAGGCAGCACCTCAGGACGACGCGGCGGGGCTCACCACCAGGGTGGCGCTCCGGCCGCTGGTGATCGCGCTCGACAACAACGACTTCGGCCTGCCCACCTGGAAGGCCGTGCTCGACCGGATCGGCACGCCGTACGACGTGCTGCTGGCCAGGACACAGCCGCTAACCGCGGCGAACCTCGTCCGGGGCGACGGGGCAGGCAGGTACAACGCGATCCTGCTCACCGACAACGGGCTGCTGTTCCAGGACACGACCGGCAACTACGTCAGCGGGCTGAGCGCGGCCGAATGGCAGACGTTGTGGTCGTACGAGGCCAGCTTCAAGGTCCGCCAGGTGTCCCTGTACACCTCATGGGGCACGTTCCCCGAGGACTACTGCCTGCGGCCAGGCACCGAGGGCGGTGTCGGCAACGCCGTACAGGCGAGCATGACCTCCGCCGGCAACCAGTTCTTCGACTACCTGCGGCCGGGTGCGCAGATCCCGATCTCGTTCTCGTACGTCTACCAGTCGACGGTCGCCGCCGGCTGCGCCGCCCAGCCGTTGCTGACCCTCGGCAACAAGGTGCTCGGCGTGACCAGCACGTCCACCGACGGCCGGGAACGGGCCGCGCTGACGTTCTCCTCCAACCAGTTCCTGATGCAGACCGACCTGCTCGGCTACGGCCTGGTGCGCTGGGCGACCCGGGGTGTGCTGGTCGGCGAGCAGCGACACTGGATCAACGTCGACGTGGACGACTGGTTCAACTCGAGTGACCACCTCTTCCCGGACGGCCACCTCGAACAGGACCCCGGCTTCCGGCTGTCCGGACCCGAGGTCGCCGCGGTGAACGCCCAGCAGGCGCAGTTGCGGGACCAGTTCCCGGTCGCCGGCGGCTTCACACTGAACCTGCCGTACAACGGCGAGGACATCGACACCACGGCGCCGAACAAGTGCAGCGCGATCAACACCCCGGACCCGCTGACCAGCTTCTCGGAGTGCATGAAGAACAACTTCCGGTGGATCAACCACACCTTCTCGCATCCTGAGCTGAACGCCACCCCGTACGCGCAGAACTTCGCCGAGATCAACAACAACCTCAAAGTGGGCCGCCAGATCGGGCTGAACGTCCCGACCCAGGTGCTCAAGACGCCGGCGTACTCCGGGCTGGGCGTGTACAACCCGAACCCGAACGCGCCGGACACCGACCCGCCGACCGACTTCGGGCTGGCCGGGTCGAACCAGGCCATGCTGAACGCGGCGAGCGACAGCGGCGTGCAGTTCCTGCACGGCAACATGTCGTTCACCAGCCACCGGCCGAGCTGCTTCAACTGCGGCATCTACCATCCGCTCAAGCCCAACCTGATGATCGTGCCGGACTGGCCGACCAACGTCGGCTACCAGACCACCGCGCCGGCCGAGGAGACCCTGTTCTACAACCGGATCTACGGGCCGGGCGGCGTGTTCCCGTTCTGGGACCACAACCTGAGCTACCCCGAGTTCGTCGACGACGAGTCGAACATCGGGCTGCAGCACGTGATGGACGGGTCGGTCTACACGCACACCATGCACCAGGGCAACCTGCACCAGTACTCGCCCGGCCACAGCCTGGCGTTCGACTGGATCCAGGCGGTCGTGTCCAAGTACAGCGACAAGTTCCAGGTGCCGCTGCGCAACCCGGACTGGCTGACCTTGGCGCACTACGTGCAGGCGCGCACAGCGCACTTCGCCGAGCTGTCGCACAACCAGGACGCGGTGTGGGACAAGACGCTCAACCTTGTCACCTACATCCCGTCCACGGCCGGATCGCTGTTCATCACGGGCGCGACCAGCCTGCTGGCCAGCACTGACCGGTACGGCACGGACAACATCACGCAGTTCACCACCCTTCCGTTGATCCCGCTCGTGGCCTTGGCGACGCCTCGCTCATGACACTGGTCCGGAGGCTGCAACTGCCCCTGCTGCTGGTGCTCGCGGTGGCCGTCGTGACGATCACCGTGTTGAGCCCGGCGGGCCCCGGTCAATCCGGCGGGGCCTCGGCCGGCGCGGCGCTCGTCGAGCCGCCGCTGCCGGCCAAGCAGCGGGTTCCTGTCCGGCTGGCGAGCGCGCCGGCCGGACAGGCCCGGCCGGGGGACCTGGTCGCGTTGCGGCAGCTCGTGATCGCCACCGACACCGACGACTTCGGCCTGGCCACGTGGAAGTCGGTGCTGGACGAGATCGGCTCGCCGTACGACGTGCTGCTGGCCGGGAAGGACAAGCTGACCACGGACAAGCTGGTCCGGGCGGACGGTGTCGGCCGTTACGACGCCGTGCTGCTGACCAACAACGCCCTGCTGCACGCGGACGCGAGCGGCAACTACACCAGCATGTTCGACGACGCGCAATGGCACGTCCTGTGGGACTACGAGCGCGCGTATCACGTCCGGCAGGTGACGCTGAACGCGTTCCCCGGCGCGACGCCGGAGGACTACTGCCTGCGGTCGCACGGTGAGGGCCCGGTCGGCACCACACCGGCCCTGCTGGACCAGACCACTTCGGAGGTGTTCGACTATCTCGACCCGCACGCCCGGATCCCGCTCACCCAGTCGTACCTGTACCAGGGCACGCTCACGAAGTTCTGTCCGGCCGAACCGATCCTGACCTACCAGGGCAACGTGGTGGGTGTGCTGAGCCCGTCGCTGGACGGCCGGGAACGGATCGCGCTCACGTTCTCCACCGGCCCGGACGCGGTGTCCACCCTGCTGCTCGGCTACGGGCTGGTGCGGTGGGCGACCAAAGGGGTGCTGATCGGCGAGCAAAGGCACTGGTTCAACGTGGACGTGGACGACTGGTTCAACGTCACGCTCCGGCAGCTGCCCGACGGCAGCAAGGAGGTGTTCCGGATCAGCGGCCAGGAGGCCGCGTCGATCGCGGCCCAACAGCGTGACCTGCGGGAGAAGTACCCGCTCGCCAAGGCCTTCACCCTCAACATGCCGTTCAACGGCAGCAGGTTCGACGTGACGGCACCGGACCGATGCTCCGACGCGGGCACGTCCGACCCGCTCAGCAGCTACACGAAGTGCCTGGTGGACCAGTTCCGGTGGATCAACCACACCGCGACGCACCCGCAGATGAACACCACGTCCTACGACGTGAGCCTGGGCGAGATCAAGCGGAACCTGGACGTGGCCGCGACCGGTGGCCTGCCGGTGCCGAAGGTCGTGCTCAAGACCCCCGAGTACTCCGGGCTGGGGGTGTACAACCCGGATCCGACCTCGCTGGCCGCGCCGACCGACCACGGACTGGCCGCCTCCAACAAGGCCCTGCTGGACGCCGCGTACGACATGGGCGTGCGGTACGTGGAAGGCAACATGTCGTTCGCCAGCCACCGGCCGGGCTGCTTCAACTGCGGTATCGACCATCCGCTGCGACCCGGCCTGTTCGTGGTCCCGGACTGGCCGACCAACATCGCGTTCGAGGCCACCACACCGGCCGAGGAGACCACTCTGTACAACGCCGAGTACGGCCGCAACGGCACCGCGTCCGACCACGCCAACCACGACCTGGACTACCCCGCGGTGATCGACGCCGAGTCGGACGTCGCGCTGCGGCAGCTGATGGTCGGGTCCTCGTACGCGCACACCCTGCACCAGGGCAACCTGCACGAGTACGCGCCCGGCCGGAGCCTGACCTTCGACTGGATCAAGGCCACAGTGGACAAATACTCGTCGTACTACGCCGTACCGCTGGAGAACACCGACTGGGTCACGCTGGCCCACTACGTGCAGGCCCGGACGCAGCACTTCGCGCTGTTGGCGGCGCGGAACGACGCGATCTGGAACCGGGCGACCAACGCGGTCAGCTACACCCCGGCCGACGACGGTTCCCTGTTCCTGACCGGGATCCAGAGCCGGCCGGCCGATCCGCAGGAGCAGTGGACGCCGGACTCGAGCGAGATCTACGGCTCGGACACCGTGTCCCAACTCGGCCTGGCGAAAGGCAACGAGGTCGTCGTGATGGCGAGCCCCCGCTCATGAACATCCGGGAACTACGTCCGGTCAGCGCGGCGACGCGGCTGCCGGCCGACCGTCCACTGCGGATCGTCCTGGTCTCCGAGGGCGCGTACCCGTACCACCCCGGCGGTGTCAGCCTGTGGTGCGACCAGTTGGTGCACGGCATGCCGGACTACCGGTTCACCGCGGCCGCGCTGACCGTCGACGGGTTGGAGACGGGGACGTGGCCGGTGCCGGACAACCTCAACGAGGTCGTCAACATCCCGCTCTGGGGGCGGGAGCCACGCAGGAGATCCCGGCGCGGCAGACGGTTCACCGACGTGCACGAAGCGTTATTGCGTTCGTTCATTCCGTACACAGAGGACAGTCCGGACGCGCTGCTCGTGGCGCTGCGGCGGATGTTCGACGAGGGATGCGTGGGTACGGCACTGGTCTCCAACAAAGGGGTCAGCCGGTTGGTCGAGATCGCGACCGAGGCCTATGGGGACAGCTTCACCCTGCACGACGCGGTGACCGCGGCGGACCTGATCGAACACATGCTCCGGCCGCTGGACCATCCACCCATCGAGGCCGACGTGCACCACCTGGCCATGAACGGCCTGAGCGCGCTGATCGGGCTGACCGCCAAATGGGCGTACGGCACGCCGATGCTGATGTCCGAGCACGGCGTCTACCTGCGTGAGCGGTATCTGGGCATGGTGGACGAGTCGACCACGCACCCGGTCCGGTTGATGCTGCTGAGTTTCCACCGCGCGCTCGCCGGCGCCGCGTACCGCGCCTGTGACCTGCTCGCGCCGCATTCCAGCTACAACCGCAGATGGCAGTTGCGCAACGGCGCCGACGAGGCGCGGATGCGGACCATGTACAACGGCATCGATCCCGCGGACTTCCCGGAGGCGCGCGGCGAACCGGACCACCCGACGATCGTGTTCGTCGGCCGGATCGACCCGTTGAAGGACCTGCACACGCTGATCCGGGCGTTCCAGATCGTCCGGCGCGAGGTGCCGAACGCCCGGCTGCGGATGTTCGGGCCGGTGACACTGGTCAACGAGGGGTACTACGCCAGCTGTCTGGCACTGCTGAACGAGTTGGGGCTGACCGACGCGGCGGCGTTCGAAGGGCGCGTGCCCAGCCAGGTCGACGCCTACCACGCCGGTCATCTCGTGGCGTTGACGAGCGTGTCCGAGGGATTTCCGTTCACTGTCGTGGAGTCGATGTCCACCGGACGGCCGCAGGTGTGCACGAACGTGGGCGGCGTTGCCGAGGCTGTGGGCGATGGCGGATTCGTTGTGCCGCCGCGTGACCATGATGCGGTCGCACGCGCCTGCGTGAAGCTTCTCACCGACGCCGGGCTGCGGCGCTCGATGGGGCAGGCAGCGCGCCAGCGGGTGCTGGAGAACTTCACGTTACAGCGGTGGAACGACGGCTACCGGGCGATCTACACCGAGTTGGCGCTCCGATGACCGGGGACCTCCCCGCGCTCGTGACCAGGGTGGCGGCTGTCCTGCCGACGCCGGTGGACGACCTGCAGGTGGCCGCGATGCTGGAAAGCCAGGGCGTCACCGACCAGGCGGCGGCCGACCAGTACGGAATGGACGACGTGTTCGCCCTGGCGCACGAGGTGTTCCGGCGCCTGTCGGCGACGGTCGTGACGCGGGCGGTCGAGATCCGGGAAACTGTGCGGAGATCGCCGCACGAGGTGTGTCACGGGCTGCTGTACATGTTGCCCAGCGCGGTGTATCCGGCGGTGTTCATGGCGTTGAGCGGACCGGTCATGGTGCGTGGCATGGTGTTCGCCACCGCGCTGGGCTGGGTGTGGGGCGCGGGGACGAGCTGGGTGGCGTACCGGCTGCTCGGCTTGGGGCTGGCCGGCCACGCCGGCCGGACACTCCGGTTGTTCGGCCTGGTCGCGATGGGACTGGGCCTGGTCGGGGCGATTCTGATCGCGTTGGACGACGGTGCCGGCCTATCACTGGTACTGTTCGTACTGGCCCAGACTGGCTTTCAGGCGGCGTCCGGTGTCCTTGTCTTCTACCGTAAGGAGTTCTGGCTCACCGCGGCGATGATCCCGGCCTGTTTGGCCGGACTGGTGCATCTGGTGTCCCGGTACAACGACGCGTTGCTCGGTCCGGTATTGTTGTGCGGCACGGTGTCGACCGGGTTGGCGATCGCGCTCGCCTGGCGGGCGAGCTTCGGTGGCAAGCAGACCGACAGCGGGCGGCGACCCGCGGCGCGCGCGCTCACGCTGGGCGCGTTGCCGTACATGGGATATGCGGCACTGTGCGCGGCTTTCCTGCTGTACACCGATTCTCGGTACGTCACGAGCAACCTGGATCTCGCGATCGGCGTGACACCGCTCGTGCTGGGCATGGGCGTGGTCGAATCGAGCGCGCACCGGTTCTTCACCCAGGCTGGCAGGCTGGTGCGGCGCAGCCGGCTGCCGGCCCAGTTCCGTGGCGAGGTCTGGCGCATCCTGTTGCGGGAGCTCATGGTGTGCCTGCTGTTCCTCGTCGGCATCGGGCTGGCGTTGCTGGTGCCGCTCGCGTGGTTCGGTGTGCTGACCTCGCGGGGCGCGCTGCTGATCGACGGGCACCTCGTGCTCGGTGGCGCGTTCTTCCTCGGTTTCGTGCTTGCCAGGCAGGGCGAGATGCGATGGCTCCTGTGGACGGTCGCGGGCGTGCTCGTGGCCAACATCGTGTCGGCCGAGGTGCTGGCCCAGGACCTAGCGCCGTACGGCCACGTCCCGATCTTCCTGATGAGCAGTATCGCACTGGTGGTTCTCATGTTGACGGCGCTGCGCACGAGCGTCCGGCAGATCAGGCACTACAAGTAGGGAGGACTCCAACGATGCACGCGGTGATACTCGCAGGGGGCCGGGGGGTGCGACTGCGCCCCTACACAACGGCGTTACCCAAGCCCCTTGTGCCGATCGGGGAAGAGTACGCGATTCTCGACATCATCCTGCAGCAGTTGCACACCTACGGCTTCACCCGGGTCACCCTGGCGATCGGCCACCTCAGCTCGCTGATCCGCGCCTTCGTGGGCGACGGGTCGCGCTGGGACCTCACGGTGGACTACTCGGAGGAGGAAAGCCCGCTGTCCACCATCGGTCCCTTGCTCACCTTTCTGGACCAGCTCCCCGACCACTTCCTGGTGATGAACGGTGACGTGCTCACCGACCTGAACTACGTCTCGCTGCTCGACCACCACATCACGTGCGAGGCGCCCTTGACCATCGCCACCTACCAGCGCAAGGTGAAGATCGACTTCGGCACGCTGGAGACCGACCAGGGCCGGATCGTCCGGTTCGTCGAGAAGCCGACCCTCTCCTACGGCGTGAGCATGGGCGTGTACGCGATGTCCCGCAAGACGCTCGCGCCCTACCCGAAGAACGTCCCGTTCGGACTCGACGACCTCGTGCTCGACCTGTTGTCCCGCGGCGAGAAACCGGCGGCCTTCGAGTTCGGCGGCTACTGGCTGGACATCGGCCGCCCGGACGACTACGACGAGGCCAACCGGAGCTTCGAGGCGAGGCGGTCGGTGCTGTTGCCGGCCCAGGCGCTGAAATGACAAGGCGAAATGACACGTGAAATGGCATCAGCGCGGGTGCTGCTGTTCGGCGCGTCGGGGTTCCTCGGCCGTGAGGTCGGGAACGCGCTGAACGGCGACCCGCGGGTGGCCGTGGTGATCCAGGTCGGCCGGAGCGCGCCGGACGAACCCGGCTGGGCCCGGCACGACCTGATCGGCGGCGACCCGGACAGGCTGGCCGCGGTGCTGCGAGCACAGCGGCCGGACGTCGTCGTCAACTGCACTGGTCGGCTCGACGGAACCACCGCCGAACTGGTGAGCGCCAACGTGTTAGCGACCGCTAACCTGCTCGACGCGATCAGGGACGTGACACCGAAGGCGCGGTTGGTCACGCTCGGATCGGCCGGCGAGTACGGCGTGGTGCCGACCGGTGCCGCCGTCACCGAGGACTCCCCGGCCCGGCCGGTCGCCGCGTACGGCGTGACGAAACTCGCCGGCACCATGCTCGTCCAGTCCGCGGTGGACAGTGGACTGGACGCGGTGGTGCTGCGGGTGTTCAACCCGATCGGTGCCGGCATCGCCGCCGGCACGGTCCTCGGTCGGGCCGCGGCGAGCATCCGCGCGGCCATGGCCGGCGGCGTGGAACACATTCAGTTGGGGCCGCTCGGAGCGTACCGGGACTTCGTCGACGTGCGCGACGTGGCCACGGCGATCTCGGCGGCCGCGTTGTCGGCGGAGCAACCGCCGCCGGTGCTGAACGTCGGCAGTGGCGTCGCGGTGGCTACCCGGGACACGGTAGCGATGCTGGCCGACGTGGCTGGCTTCACCGGGCAGGTCCGGGAGGCCGATCCGGCCCCCGCCCGGTCCGGTGCGGTGACGTGGATAGCGGCCGACCTGACCAGGATCGAACGGACGCTGGGCTGGCACCCGAAATACGGTCTCGCTGACTCGGTCCGCGAGATCTGGGGCTGACAAGGATGGTTCCCGGGCAGCCGCCCGGGAACCATCCTTGCCTGGTCAGTGGCTGTTGTCGCGGTACCAGGTGAAGGTCTGGCGGACACCGTCGGAAAGGGACACCGCGGGTTCGAAGCCGGTGAGTTCCCGCAGCTTGGCCAGGTCCGGGCACCGCCGTTTCACCGAGCCGGGCGGCGCCGGCACCTCGTCGAGCACCGGGGTGTGTCCGGCGATGTCGAGCACCAGCGCGGCGAGGTCGCCGATGTTGGTCTCGGCGAGGTCGTTACCGATGTGGACGATCTCGCCGTTGGCGCGTTCCGTGCCCATCAGCGCGGTCATCGCCTCAACCGCGTCGTCGACGTGGCAGAACGCGCGGTACTGGTCGGTCCCGTACACCCGGAACGGGTTCTCCTGGGCGATCGCGCGCAAGGACAGCTCGGGGATGACGTGGTCGGAGCCCATCCGCGGCCCGTAGACGTTGTGGAAACGCCCGATGACGAACGGGAATCCCTTGGCGCGGGCGGTGTGCACGACCGCGGCCTCGCCGAGCGTCTTGCTGACCGCGTAGGCGAACCTGGGGGCGGTGATGTCCTCGATGAGCAAGGGAACGTGTTCCGGCGTGGGCACCTGCACGACGCCCGCGGTGACCCCGCCGGAGTAGGTCTCGCTGGTGGAGGCGAAGAACAGCTTCTCGTCCGGACGCAGCCAGTCCAGCGTGTTGAGCAGCGCGAGGGTGTTGACGCGGATCACCCGCGCCGGGTCGCGTTCGACGTTGCGGACGCCGACCACCGCGGCCAGCATGTAGACTTGGTCCCAGCCGTGCGGGATGTCTTTCATGGAAGCGGGATCAGTCAGGTCCGCGGACATCACGGGCACGTCCAGCCGGGCCAGCTCGGGGTCGTTCCGGCCGCGCGAGAAGTCGTCCACAATGGTCACTTCGTGGCCGCGGGCGAGCAGGCCGCGGGCCAGGTGCAGCCCGATGAAGCCGGCGCCGCCCAGGATCAACGCCCTCATTCGGCCACCTCGGGCTCGTAGCCCAGGCCGGCGTACTGGGCGCCGTGCGCGGTGATCGAGGCCGCGTCCAGGATCCGCCACGAGTCGTACACCAGGCGCACGTTCGAGCCGGTGAGCAGGGTGTCGACAGGCAGGTCACGGTATTCCGGATGGTCCGTGATCACGAGAACCGCGTCCGCGCGGGCGAACCCGTCCGCCAGGTCGACCGGATCGCCGCCGTACTGCCGGATCACGTCCGCGCTGACCAGCGGGTCATGGCCGAGCACCCGCAGTCCGGCGGCGGTGAACACGGGCATCATCGCGGCGATCGGCGTGCCCCGCATGTCGTCGGTGGGCGGCCAGCCCTTGTACGCCCAGCCGAGCACCAGCAGCGTCTTGTCCGCCGGGTCGGTGATCAGGTCGACCATTCGGCGAGCGACGTGCACCGGCGTCTCCTCGTTGACAGCGCGGGCGGCGCTGATCAGCGGCGGCACGTATCCGACCTGGTCGGCGACGGAAAGAAGGATATACGGGTCCTTGGACAGGCAGCCGCCGCCGACATACCCGGGCTTGGCGATGTCCGGCCGCGGATAGTCCACATTGGTCGCCCGGATCACCTCGAGCGGGTCAAGCCCGAGCCGTTCGGTGATCCGCGCCACCTCGTTGCCGAACGAGTAGATCACGTCGGTGTGGCAGTTGTTGGTGAGTTTCACCAGTTCGGCGGTTTCCAAGGTGGACACGGGGACGACCTGGGCGGCCAGGTCGGAGAACAGTTCGACACCCAGCCGGAGGCTTTCCGCGTTCAACCCGCCGACCACCTGCGGCAGTTCGACCAGTTCCCGCAGGGCCTGGCCCTGAATGGTCCGTTCCGGAGCCATGACCAGCCGGGCGCAGCTCCACGCGGCCAGCAGGCGCGGCAGGACAACCGCGCGAGTGGCGCCGACCGGGACCGTGCTGCGCACCACGACCAAGGTGTCCGGAGTGCACCGTTTGCTGACGTGTTCCGCGGCCGCGGCGAGATTCTCCAGGTAGGGCTCGTGGCGGAGTTCGTCCACCGGCGTGGAGACGCAGATGATGGCCACGTCCACGCCGGCGTCCGGCAGCTCGGACCCGATGAAGATCCGCTCACCGGTCAGTTCCCGGAACGCCTCGTCCACGCCCGGCTCGAAGATGTGCGGGCGGCCCTGGGACAACGAGTCGACCACCGCGGGCTGGGTGTCGACGCCGTGCACTTCGAATCCCCGGCGCGCCATGGCCGCCGTCAGGGTGAGACCGACGTAGCCCATGCCGATCACACCGATCTTCGACTGTCTCGGTGAAGCACCTGTCACGACCGACTCCTCGCTGTTGGTGTTTGTCCCTCAACAGTTCGTCGTCGTTTCCGTGTCCCGCGTTATATTCCGTCGCTTGGCGAATCGGCCGGTTCACCCGGTCGGCCTACCTCGTCAGAAGGGTTTGGATGTGCCGGGCGACTCGTAGACTCGGCCGGTGAACCGTTGCTCGACAAAGAAAAGGGCGACGCGCATGAGAACTCCTTTACGCTGGCTGCGTGCCGTCGGAATCGGAGCGGCCGTCTGTGTGGTGGTCGTGACGAGCCAGGCGGACGCGGCGGCCTGTGGAAACAACTCGCAACGCCTTGGTATACCCGCGTATTGGGGCACCGAGGGCACCGGACCTGGCCTGTGGCGACGACTCGCGAACGAAGCACCCAACGCGAGTCTGGCCATCGTCGGAATTCAGGCGTCCGGCCCTGGCCCGGTGCTGTTGCCGGAGGTCAAGCGGGTGGTGGACCGCACCCGCTCGTCCGGCGTCCGCTTGCTGTCCTATGTAGACACAAGTTACACGAACCGGCCCGTGGACACGGTCCTCGCCGACATCGCCAACGCCTTCATCTGGTACGGCACCGACGGGATCTTCCTGGACCAGGCCGCGAACACCTGTGACAAGCTCGGCTATTATCAGGCGCTGCACGACTACGTGAAGTCGATCAGGCCGAACGCGCTGGTCGTGCTCAACCCCGGCACCAACACCGACGAGTGCTATACCAAGGTCTCGGACGTCCTGGTGGACTTCGAAGGGACCTACGACACGTACGTGACCTGGTCGCCCAGTGACTGGGTCCGTGCCTATCCCGCGAAACGGTTCTGGCACCTGGTGTTCGGCACGTCCTGCGCCAGCCAGATGCGGGACGTGATCAAGAAGTCCAGGCAGCGCAACGCCGGTTACGTGTTCGTCACCGACACCGCCCTGCCCAACCCGTGGAACGCCCTGCCCGCGTACTGGCGGTCGGAGTTGGCCGCGCTCGGCTCGTCCCGTTAGGCGGGTCCCCTGGCCCGGCCGGCGCCTCCCACGCCGGCCGGGCAGGATCCCGCTACAGCGCGCGGGACGCCTGGCCGAAGACGTACCGCCAGTGGCCGTACGACTTCACGTAGGTGTCGCTGAACCACAGGTGGGAGTCGAACGACGTGCCGTCGGCGCACGTGCCCTTCTCCCAGAGCTGGGCCGTGACGATCGCCGTGCTGGGGCCGTATTGGCGGACTGTCTGGGTGCCCGCGACCTCTTCCTGGTGTTCGTAGACGCACGTTTTGGCACGCGCGTCCCTCAGCAGGTCCTGCTTGGTGACGACGGCGCCCTTGCCGGTCACCAGGACGAAGTCGTCGGCGAGGATGCGGTCCATGGTCGCCGCGTCGTTGCGCTTCACCGCGGCCTGGTACTGGGTGTCCAACGCGGCCACCACGGCGATGTCGTGCGACGAGTGGTCCTCGACGGCCGTCGACGACGTCGCCGGGATGACGAACGCGGCACCCACCGCGGCCGCGAGGGCGGCGTATTCCTTGGTTCTTCTCATGGCCGAAAGGCTGCCCGTCCGGCCGCCCCACGGTCTTGAAGAACTTTGCGCATCCCGGGGTTAGCATGGCGCATGCACCTCCGATGCTGGGCCGACGTGGCCGTCGACCGCTCCTTCCGGGTCAGCGAGTTCAGCTGCCTGGACGACCACACCGGCTGGTTCGGCGACTACCAGGACAGCTACCAGGTGGTGCTGGTGCGCAAGGGCATGTTCCGGGTGCGCCGGGGCGGTGCGGTGTCCGATATGGACAGAACGGTCGCGTACCTGGGAGTGCCTGGCGCGTATGAGGAGTACGCGCATCCAGCGTCTGGCGAAGTGTGCACGGTCGTCACGTTGACGCCACAGCTGTGGCATTCGATGGCCGGTGACGTGCCGATCACCCGTCCGCACGCCTACACGACCGCCCGGATCGAACTCGCCCACCGACGGATGCTCGCGGCCACCGCGGACCCCGGATACGCCTGTACCGAAGAGCTGCTCGACATGATGGCGAGCATGCTCGGCCAGACCGCGGCCCGGTCCGCGCTGCCGGGCAGGCGGCCGTCCCGGTCCGACGACGCGCTGGTCGACCACGCCCGGGCGGCGATCGCCGCCGATCACCCAGCGGCCCGCCGGCTCAGCTCGCTGGCCACCCAGCTCGGCGTCTCGCCCTACCGGCTGAGCCGCGCTTTCCCGCGAGTCCTCGGCGTGTCACTGACCCGGTACCGCAACCGGGTCCGGGTGGCCCGAGCCCTCGACCGCCTGGAAGCCGGCGAACCCAGCCTGGCCTCCCTGGCCGCCGACCTGGGCTTCGCCGACCAGGCCCACCTGACGCGCACGGTCCGTGACCACCTCGGGCAAACGCCGACTGTGCTCCGCCGGATCCTGGTCACCCGTTAGTCGACAGCGGACGGAGGCGCGTTCAGTACCGGTGTGTTTGCATTTGGGCTCCATGAACCCCGGTAGGTCCACCAGGCTCGGGAGTGTCCCCAGCACCCAGTTCGCCGTTGGCGCGCTGCCGCGCTTCGGCCAACGTGACGCGCGTATGTCGCGTGTCGGGGTGTTCGGATCCCTGCGAACCGCACTGCTCGTCAAGAAGCTGTTCGAGCTCGGTCACGGCCGCCAGATCGCCGGCTTCGATCCGCCAGCGGGCGAGGTCACATCGGGTGGACAAGGTGTCCGAATGCTCAGGTCCCAGTGATCCGCGCTGGTCGTGGAGGAGTTGTTCGAGCTCGGCCACGGCCGCCGCCGGATCACCGGCTCGGCCCAGCCAGCTGGCGAGATGGATCCGGACCGCGAAGGCCCCAGGGTGGTACGGACCAACCAACCGCTGTACGTCGTCGAGCAGTTCCTGGAGTCCGGACACGGCCGCGGCTGGGTCGCCGGCCGTACCGCGAGCGCGAGCCAGCAGTCCGCGAGTTGTGAGCGTGCTTTCGTGGTGCGGCCCCAGGACGCGGAGTCGATCGGCGAGCAACTGTTCGAACGCGGCGACAGCGCCTGCCATGTCACCGGCCTCACCTCGGCACCAGGCCAGGTGGCTGCGGGACACCATGGTCTCCGGATGGTCGGGTCCGAACAGCCGGAGGTTGTCGCTGAGCAAGGCGGTGAAACCGGCTATCGCGCCTGGTAGGTCACCGCCGACACCGCGCCGGAAGGCAAGCAGGTGGCGGGTGGCCAGTGTTTCGGCATGATCAGGGCCGAGGGCCTGGGTCGCGTCGGCGAGCAGATGTTCCAGGGCGAGCACGGCCGCGTTGAACTCCGCGGTCGCGCTGTGCACGTCGATCAGGTCGCGGCGAGCACACAAAGCCCTGGGATGGCCCGGTCCAAACCGTTGCTCGGCAACGTCGTGTAGGTGCTGGAAACGATCGATGGCGGTGGTGGTCAACCTGCTGGCGCGATAGCTCGCGGCGACGCGGCAGAGCACCTGGTGCAACTCGGGAGTCCACAGTCGATCGCCAGCGTGGCGGTGGACAGTGTCAGTGTTCGCGCGGAGCGCTTGAACCAAAGTCGTGTCTTGTTCGAACGCCGGCCACACTTCCAGCAACGCGTCCGCGGCGAGGTGGCTGAGCGACTGCAGGCGATGGTCGGCGAGCTTCTCCCGAGTCGCCCGTTGCACCAACGCGTGGACGCGAACCGCCGAATGCGGGCTGGTCATGTCGACGGTCGCCAGGCTCAACCGGTGCAGGCACTGCAACGCGCTGCGGATCTGCTCGACGCCGGCGGGATCGTCCACCGTGCCCAGACTGGACGCGACCGCTTTCGAGGTGAACACGCCGACCGGAACACCGTTGGGGTCCATCAGGCTGGCCAACTCCAGGATCGGCCGAGCCATCCCGGCAGGACGCAGCGAGTCGGCCCGGTGAATCGACAGTGACCAGGTCGCCGCCATCGTCGCGCGGTGGCTGTCGGGCAGCGCGTCTGGTTCAGGGACGAGGTCGGCCAACGCGTGACGCTGGTCGGCCAGGCGGGCCCGGTACTCGCCGAAACCGATGTCCTCATCCACGATGTAGGCAGCGGCTTGGGCCAGCGCCAACGGCAGATGCCCCAGGTCGTCGGCCAACAAGTCCGCTGCACGGGTTCCGGGCGCGGTGTCGAGTTTCGCGGCGAGGTACGCGGCGGACTCCGCTGAGGTGAACACCCCGACGTCGACGAGACGACGGCCGTGCCCGGCGAGCGCGGCATCCCGGCGGCGGGTAGTCACCAGGACTCGGCCTGAGGCGGTCCGGGGCGGCCAGAACCGGTCGAGGTCGGTCGGGGCCTGCACGTCGTCCAGCACGATCAACCACCGCACCGTGCTTTCGGCCAGCCAGACCAGAAACCGCTCTGCCCCCTGATCGGCGTCCGGTGACCAGGTCCCGGTGAGTTCCGCGGCGACGTCGACGTAGGCCGACGCGATCGCCGCGCGGGAATCAGCCGCGACCCACACCAGCAAGTCGACCGCCTGCTCGGTCCACATCCGTTCCGCGTACGCGGCAGCGAGCTGTGTCTTGCCGACGCCGCCCAGACCGAAGACCACCGCACATGTCGGGTCACCTGCCGCCATGTCACCCCGCCCGGCATCGGGCAGCAACTCAGTCTCGGCGCGACTTTGGAAGCAGTGGGCGAGCGGTGGCACCACCCCGAACCGCCGCGGCCACCTGCGCGCCGCTTGCCCGCCCGCACTGGAGGCGGCCGGACCCGTCACCGTGACGTGTCCGATGTGGTGGGCCTGTACAACACCGCCGCGCACGGCGCCGCTCATCACATTCCGCGTGTCACTGTCGCCCTGAGCCATGGTCAGCTGCCCGTCGGTGACAGGCGGAAGCCGTTGCCCGGTACGGACATCTTCGCTCCTTGCTCAGTTCGGGTACAACAGGCTGACGATCCACTGGCCGAGGTTCACGCCGGCGTCCGGGATCAACGCCAGGCACAGCACCGCGACCGCGACGGCCACGGCGGCGAGCCGGACCATCCTGGACGGTGTGGTCCGGCGCTTTCCGGGCCAGATGATCAGGAGTGCGAGGGTGAGCGTCACGGCGAGCGCCAACGCGTCACGGACCCACTCCAGAACTGCGGTCATCGCCTCATCCACTGTCGCATCGCGACGAACCTGCTCGATCACCTCCAGCGTGCCCACCGCGCGATGCGGAAACCAGGCCAGGTACTTGCCCAATTAGTGGTCACCGGGTGGCCCGCCGGGCATACAGTGAATACGTGACGACCGACCCACCGCCGTCCGTTGAGCAGGTCGCTTTCGAACTGAAACGGATGCGACAACGGCTCGGTCTTGGCCACCCCGCTGTTGTGCTGGAGCTTTCCGGGCCGGTGCGGAGGCATCTTCTGGGCGCGGGAACATCGGACCATGGCGACGCCTCGGATGTCGTTCTTCTGGTCACGGCGCTGCGCGACGCCGTCGAAGAGTTGGGCGACCATGAGCGTCTTTTCATGTCGGTCGACTTCAATCTTGTCGCCGAACACAGTTATCCGACGCTGACCGAACGTCGGGAATCACTGGCGCGTCACATCAAGTGCGCCATGAAGACCGTGCGCCGGCACGCCGATCGGGCCCTTGAGTCATTGGCTGTCGTGCTGGTGTCGTCGCGGGAGCGTGGTTCGTCGAGCGCCGAAAATGTGGGCGATGACGAGGGTGTCCCGTTGCCGTGGCAATTGTTGCCGGCGCCTACCCAATTCACGGATCGGGCCGGTGACCTCGCCGAACTGGACCGTCTGGCGACCGAGGGTGGCCGGCAGCGGGCGCTGATCGTGATCACCGGACCGGGTGGGGTGGGCAAGACCGCCCTGGCGTCGCAGTGGCTGCACAGCAGGTCGCAGCTGTTCCCGGACGGTGTCCTGCAGGCCGACCTGGACGCGTTCACACCGGGCGGACCGGTCGCCGCGGGATCTGTGCTGTGCGGTTTCCTCCGTGCGCTGGGGATCGCGTCCGAACGGATCCCGGCGGACGTGCCGGAGCAGGCGAAGCTGTTCCGGTCGCTCACCGCCGGCAAGGCACTGGGCGTGCTTCTCGACGATGCCGCGTCCGCCGCGCAGGTCCGGCCGTTGCTGCCGGCGTCCTCGGCCAGCGTGACCGTGGTGACCAGCCGCAGACGGCTTGGCGGTCTGGTCACGCAAGGCGCGCGCCTGATTGTCCTCGAACCGTTGGGGGAGCCGGCCGCGATCGAGCTGTTGACGCGGTCCGTCGGTGGATCCCGGGTGGCGAACGAGCCGGACGCCGCACGTGCCCTGGTCGAAATGTGCGGTGGCATGCCGATCGCGGTGTGCGTGGCCGCCGCCCGGCTGGTGGTCCAGCCGAGGCGCTCGATCGCGCTCGCCGTCGACGACCTCGCCGACCAACGGCGGCGGCTGGCGAGGCTGGCGGTCAACGGCGACGTCTCCGTCGAAGCGACCTTCGACCTGTCCTACCGGGAGCTGCCCGAGCAACCGGCCGCGCTGTACCGGATGCTCGCGCTCCATCCGGGCGCCGAGTTCGGTACCGGGGTCGCCGCGGCGGCCGTGGACACCACACCGGAGGAGGCCAAGGACCTGCTTTCCGTGCTGGTGGACATGAACATGCTGCTCGACGTGGGAGCGGACCGGTTCAAGTTCCACGACCTGATCCGGCTGCACGCCCGATCCCAGGGTGATCGCGGCGACTCGGCACCGGCGCGGGAGCAGGCCGCCCGGCGGATGCTGGACTGGTATCTGCGCACCGCGATGTCGGCGAACGTCGTCGTGATCCCGTTACGGTGGCACATCGGTTCCGGCTACCAGGAGGCGTACCAGCGCCCGCCGGCCTTCGGCGGCGCGAAGGAGGCGATGGCCTGGCTGGAGCTCGAACGCGCCAACCTCCTCGCGGCCGTTCGGCTCGCGGCCGGCAACGGCTGGCACGAGTGGACCTGGCAGATGTGCGAGGCGTTGTGGGAGTTGTTCCTGTACCGAAAGCACTACGGCGACTGGATCTGGTCCCACGAGGTCGGCGTCGCCGCCGCGGTGCGATGTGCCGACCACGCCGCCGAATCCCGCCTGCGGTACCAGCTGGGCCGCGGCTATCTGGAGCTGCGACGGTTCGACGAGGCGACCTACGAGACCGAACTCGCCGTGCGCCGCGCCCAGGCAGGCGGTCACCACCGCAACGAGTCGGCCGCGTTGGAGCAGTTGGGCATGGCGGCCAACGGGCAGGGCCAGCCGGACAAGGCGATCGAGTACTTCCGACGGTCCCTGGCCATCGAACGGGCGCTGGGCATCCGCCGCGGCGTGGCGTTGCGGCTGCGCCGGATCGGGATGACCCTGACCGACGTCGGCCGGTACGACGAAGCCGTCGAGCACTTGGCGGACGCGCGGGATCTGTTCGTGGAACTGGCTGACTCACCAGGTGAGGCGGAGACGCTGCGACATCTCGCGGCCGTGTACACCCGGATGGGCCGGCTGGACGTCGCGCTGACCCACCTGCGGGCCGCGTTGCCGATCATGGCACTGTCCGGTTCGGACGTTTACCACGCGCAGGTTCTCGCGGCCCTGGGCGATGTCAGCGACCAGCTCGGTGACGGCGCCGCCCGCGGGTACTTCCGGCAGGCCCTGGACCTGGCCGAGTACACCGGCGGGCCGGAGGTCGACCGGCTCCGCGCCAGGCTGGCCGCCTACCAGGCCACCGGGTGAGGCAGTGACACGGCCGCGGTGTGCACTTCGCGGGCCGGTTCGGACAGGCCGAGCAGCCGGTACATGGTGCGGCGCAGGATGCGTCCGGCCCGGCCGGGCTCGGATGTCAACAGGTCGGCGATCCCCGAGCGTCGGGTGTGGTCGACGGCGTCGCGCACCTGGGGGAGTAGCGGACGGTCCAGCCGGAACCCCGGTGCGGTCCGCCTGACCGCCGCGGCCGGACTGCCGGGCAGGTAGTCGTCGTCCGGTGTGGCCGCGAGGAGCACCGGCCGGTGGATGGCCGCCGCGTACTGGGTGACCGAACCGTAGTCACCGATGACCAGGTCGGCCGCGACGAGCGCGGCCCGCCAGCCGTCCTCGGGCGGCACCAGCACCAGTCCGGCCCGCACACTGTCGGCCAGCCACGCCCGTACCTGCCAGGCTCCGTGGTTGCACCAGATGTTCGGGTGCAGCAACGCGACGACCCGGTAGTCCGCCGACGGCAGCTCCGCCATCAACCGCTCGAACAGGTCCGGATGCCGGCCGAACGCCGACTGTGAGGTCCACGTCGAGCTGACGACCACGGTTCGCTGGCCGGCGGACACGCCGAGGGCGGCGCGGTAGCTGTCGCGGAAAGGCACACTGGCGACGAGCCGGTCGAGGGCGATGTCACCGGCGACAACGGCGCGGTCGACGGCTTCCGGACACCACTCGCGCAGCACCGCCCGCTCCCACTCGTGGGTCAGGACGATCGCCGCCGGCCGGACCGCGCCGTCGCGCATCAGGAACTGCCGGTCCAGGCCGGCCACCGGCTGAACGTGTCCGGATCGCCGCGGCCGGAACCGGTACTGCGCGAACCCGCCGCCGTGGGGCACGTACAGCACAGGTCCGCGGACGTCGAAAACGCCCAGGCTGCCGGCCGCCAGAACCAGGTCGAACCCGGTCTGGGTGGCCTGATGCCACGGCAGCAGAACGCCGCCTTGCGCGACGACCAGTTCCGCCGCGCCCCGCCAGGTGGCCAAGGTCGACGGAACGGTGAAGACCACCTGTACGCGCTTGTCACCCTCGAACAACCGCAGCAGGTCCAGCAGTCTCGTACCCGCGACCAGGTGCGGCACCAGCACCAGCACATTGCGAAGACCGCTGCGGGTAACCGTCGCGTCCGAGCCCATCCCGACCGGTCCACGCACCCATTGTTCCGCCATCGCTCGCCACCTTTTCCGATCACGACCATGTGTGGCGGTGAATCTGCGGTGCACGGGTGGAAGATCAGCTGGACGATCGACTGGAAGATCGACTGCATCACTCGAACGGATGTAGGCGGTTCACTCGAATGGGACGGCCGGGTGTGGTTAGGTGAGTTTTCAGACCGGCTGTCGGGATAACGGGTGCGCGCATGGAATTCCGGGTCTTCGGGCAGGTCGAAGGACGGGACGACGCGGGCTTGTCGGTCGCGATATCGCCCACCGGCCGGGCCATTCTCGCGGTTCTCCTGCTTCACCTGGGTCAGCCGATCACCACCGAGCGGCTCATCACGCTGGTCTGGGACAAACCGTGCAATGCCGACACGTTCTACCGGCACGTCACCGAATTGCGCAGATCCTTGGCGGATGTCTTCGGTGCCGCCGCGAGGCTGCCGCGAAGCAAGAACAGCGCCCTCCAATTGGACCTGACCGAGGAAGCGGTCGACTACCACAGGTTCAGGAACCATTTCCAAGCCGGCAAGATCGCGTTCACCAAGAAGGAGTTCCGCGCCGCGCTGACCGAACTTCGGCAGGCGATGCGACAGTGCCAAGGACATCCGCTGACCGGGGTTTCGGCCAGTGACGGAATGGCCAACCTCCGGGTCCGGCTGGACGGCGAGCGGCAGAACGCCTGCCAACTGCTCATCAACACTCTGTTGACGTTGGGCCGGTATTCGGACGCGCTCGCTGAGATCGACTTCTACCGGACGCAGTGGCGGCACGACGAATTCCTGGCCGCCGCGCGCGAACGGGCCGCGGCCGGCCGTGGGCAGGAGGTCGTCGCGGGAAACGTGATCTCGAAAGCCCGGTCCGTCGTCCGGCCGGTCCGCCGGTTCATCGCCGGTGACGCGGGCGAGGCGAGCCTCGACGCCGCCGCCGGACAACTCGCCGACGCGGTCCGGCGCCAGTGGGAACACGAGGAGGCGCTGCGGCGGATCCACGACCCGTTCCCGCTGCCGGTGCGCTGGCACACCGCGCCCGCGGAACTCACCGACCACTGGGCCAACGTCGCCCGCGCCTCGGCCACCACGCTCGCCGACCCGTTCGCGGAAGGCGACCTTGACCAGGTCGCCGACATGCTCCGCGAGGTTCGGCGGCTGGTCGTCCTGGGTCGCGCCGGGTCGGGCAAGACCATTCTGGTCATGCGGCTGGTGCTCAAACTGCTGGCGAGTCCGGACACCGACCTGGTGCCGGTCATCTTCAGCCTCGGCTCGTGGAACCCGGCCGAGGTCTCGATGCGCGACTGGCTCGCCGACCAGCTCAGCCGCGACCATCCCGGCCTCGCCGCGCGGGGGCCGGACAACATCACGCTGGCCGCCGCGCTGGTGCGGGACGGCCGGATACTGCCCGTCCTGGACGGGTTCGACGAGATCGCCGACGGCCTGCACGGCGCCGCGCTGAGGTCGTTGAACACGCTCACCACGCCGCTCGTGCTGACCAGCCGGACGGCCGAGTTCGAAGCCGCGATCACCGCCACGGACGTCCTCACCAACGCCGCCGGCATCGAGCTCGACGAGCTCACCCTGCGGGACCTGACGGCGTATCTGCCCAGAACCACGACCAGGACGGCACTCCGCGACGGCGAGACCACCCCGATCTGGGATCCGGTCCTGGCCCGGCTGGACAGCGCCGGGGACCTCAAGAAGGTGCTCAGCACGCCGCTGATGGTCGGCCTCGCGCGGGCGATCTACAGCGACACCCGCGAGCACGATCCGGTGGAGCTCCTGGACACCGGCCGGTTCGGCACGGCGGACGCGGTGGAGGCCCACCTGCTCAACGCGTTCGTCCCCGCTGTCTACCGCCACCCGCCGCTCGACCGGGACCGCCGCCGGTACCGGCGCTGGGACCCGGACCTGGCCCACCAGTGGCTGCACCAGCTGGCGCGGCAGCTGAACCGGCTGGGGACCAGGGATCTGTTGTGGTGGCAGTTGGGCCGGACCGTGCCACGGGTGGTCACCTTGGCCGCCTTCGCCGCGGTGGGCGCCCTGGCGGCGAGTCTCACCGGGATGCTCTTCACCATGGGCCTGGAGTTCCTGCTCACCTTCGGGCTGGTGGCCGGCCTGATGTACGGCCTCAGCTACGGGCTCGTCCCAGGGCTGCTGGTCGGTGTCACGTTCACGTTCCTGGGTGGCGCGGCGTCCCGGCTGACGGGTGTGCTGGCCATCGGCTTCGGGGTCAGGGTCGCCGCGGGCATCGTGTTCTCGCTCGCGGTGGGCGTGCTGTTCGGGGCGTTGGTCACCAAGGAGCCCGAGCCGCAGTCGATCAAGTTCCGGGTGCGTGGCCGGCTGCCGGAGATCACCCGCCGGGTGCTCGTCGGCCTCGCCGTCGGCCCGCTTGTCGGGGTCACGTTCGGCGTGGCGTTCGACCTCGCCGGCGGGCCCTCGGCCGAACTCGGCACGGCGATCACCGGGGGAATCGCGGGCGGGCTGATCGCGGGCCCGATGGTCGGGCTGATCGGCGGCCTCGCGGTGGCGGTCGACATCAGGACCGCCATCAGTCCCGCTGACCTGCTCAAGAGCAGCCGCACCAACGCGGTTGTCCAGTCGGTGGCGATCGGGCTGGTGTTCGGTGCGGCGTTCGGGGTCGCGTTCGAGGTGATGACCGGACAGGCGGCGAGTCTGGCCACGGGGCCGGCGGTCGGGTTGGTCGCCGGCGTGGTGGTGGGCCTCGGGATGACGGCGTGGGGACGGTGGGTGCTGGTCGCTCGCGTCTGGTTCTCGTTGACCAACAAGCAACCCTGGGTGATGATCGCCTTCCTCGAGGACGCCCACCGGCGCGGAGTGCTGCGCCAGGCCGGCGCCGTCTACCAGTTCCGCCATGCCCGACTGCAGGATCATCTGGCGTCGGTCACGCTGGGCGGCTGAGGCGGCCGGAAAGGTCAAGACTGTTCTTTGGCGAAGTCGCCAGGCACGCTCGGTGGCCGTGACCATCGATTTCGCGGGGGAGCACAGCGGCGTGGCCGAGATCGACACCGAGCAGGAGTACCTGACAGCCCTCTACAGCCGTGTGGACGCCATGCGTGCCGAGGCGGTGGCACGTATGGCCGGCGGCGGCCCGGACACGGCCGCCGTCTGGCGGGCCGAAGTGTCCCGTTTGGACGCGATGCAACCGGGTCTGTACTTCGGGCGCCTGGACATGGCCGATGGTCGGCGTGTCCACATCGGCCGGTTGGGACTGTTCCATGACGGTGCGGACGAGCCGTTGTTGCTGGACTGGCGGGCACCGGCGGCCCGGCCGTTCTACACGGCGACCGCGGCCGCCGCGGACGGTGTCCGCCGGCGTCGGCGGATCACCACCCGGGGCCGGATGGTCGTCGCGCTGAACGACGAACTGCTCGACCTGGACGGCACGGGCGACGGCCTGGTGGGGGAGGCGGCCCTGCTGGCGGCGGTGACCGCGGAGCGAACCGGGCGGATGCGGGACATCGTGACGACCTTGCAGGTCGAGCAGGACCGGATCATCCGGGACTCGTACCAAGGCGTGCTCGTGGTGCAGGGCGGTCCCGGCACAGGCAAGACAGCGGTCGCGTTGCACCGCGCCGCTTACCTGTTGTACACGCACCCGCACCTGCGTACCCGCGGTGTTCTGGTCGTCGGGCCCAGTCAGGTGTTCCTCGACTACATCGGCCAGGTGCTGCCTGGTCTGGGGGAACACAGTGTGGTGACCGCGACCATCGCCGACCTGTGTCCGGGCGTGCGAGTCAGCCGGGTCGATCCGCCGGAGATCGCCGAACGCAAGGGCCGGGCCGACATGGCCGGGTGGTTGGCGGACACGGTACGGGCCCGGGTCCGGATCCCGGACGAACCGGTGGAGATCGAGTTCGAACAGCAGGTGCTGGCGCTGGATCCGGACAGCTGCCGCCGGGCTGTGCGGGCGGCCAGGGTGACCGGGCTGCCGCACAACCAGGCCAGGTTGGTGTTCCACAGTCACATCGTGGACGCGCTTGCCCAGCTGATGATCGACCGGACGGAGGCGATCGTGCTCACCGAGACCGGCGAGGCGATCGACGGCGGCAGCCCGGACGGCTCGCTCGGCGACGCCGACCTGCGGATGCTGGCCGCCGCCGGGGTGGTCGTCGACGACATCGGCCCGAGAGACCTGTTGGCCGAGACCGATCGGGCAGACCTGAGGACAGCGCTGCTCGCCGAGCCGGGCGTCGAGGTGGCACTCGACGCGTTGTGGCCGCCGCTGACCGCCGAGGAGGTGGTGGCCGACCTGGTCGGCACGGACGGGTGGAGCGTCGCGGACGTTCCGTTGCTCGACGAGGCCGCGGCCATCGTCGGTTCGGCCGACGGTCGGGCGACTTTCGGCCACGTGGTCGTCGACGAGGCGCAGGAACTGTCCGAAATGGACTGGCGGATGGTGGCCCGGCGATGCCCCACCCGGTCCATGACCGTGGTCGGCGATCTCGCCCAGACCGGCAGTGCGGCGGGCGCTTCGTCGTGGGACCGCGTCGGCGATCACCGGCTGGCCCAACTCACGGTGAACTACCGCACACCCACGGAGATCATGGCCGCCACGGCCGACCTCCTCGCCGCCCGTCATCCCGGACTCACGCCGCCCCGGTCGGTTCGCTCCGCCGGTGAAACGCCTCGGCGGACGTGGGCGGCCGACTTGTGCCGAGCCGCTGCCGAGTTCGCCGCGGCACATGTGGCCGGTCAACTGGCCGTCATCGCTCCCGGAACGCACATCGGTCCGCTTGCCGCCGCGCTGTCGGTCGCCGTGCCGCCGGACTTGACCGAGAAGGTCGTCCTGCTCACGCCCGCTCAGGCCAAGGGGTTGGAGTTCGACGTGGTGCTGATCGTCGACCCGGCGGCCATCCTCGCCACCGGACCACGGGGCCACAGCGACCTGTACGTGGCCATGACCAGAGCCACTCAGCGGCTGCGGGTCGTGCATCCCGGTGCGGTGCCGGCCGAGCTGGCCGCCATCCCGTCATGACCCGTGTGTACGATGTATACATGCCGGAGTACGCCGTCCTGATCTCGCCGTCCACGAACCGGGTCTACACCGACACCGCCCAGCAGATGATGCGCGGCGAGATCCAGGTGTTCGCTGGGACGCTCCTGGACGGCCAGGTGCACGACCTGACCGAGATCACCCTCGGCGGAGTACCGTACCTGCGGATGCGGGCCGACGACCTGTCCGATGAGGACATCGCGGCGCTGTCCAACCTGTCCTCGGTGTACGCTCTGTTCGAGATGCAGGGCGAGCTGTTGAAACCGTTGCGGCTCAACCCGTTGGACCGGTTCTCCAGCGACCTGCTGACCATCCTGAAGTACTCCGGCAAGACCAACGAGCAGTTCACCAAGCTGCTGCTGAACGTGACCGCGGTGTCCACCGACAGTCCCAAGGACTTCCTGCGCCGGCCGCTGCGGGTGCTCGACCCGATGTGCGGCCGGGGAACAACCTTGAACCAGGCCACGATGTACGGTTTCGACAGTTACGGTGTGGACCTCGACGGCAAGGACTTCGAAGCGTACTCCACCTTCATCCGGACCTGGTTGAAGAACAAGCGGCTCAAACACACCGCGCAGACCGTGCCGATGCGGCGCAACCGGGAGAACCTGGGCAAGAGGCTGGAGATCAGCTTCGGGGCGACCAAGGAGGAGTACAAGGCCGGCGAGGTCCGGACCATCGACTACGTCCACGCCGATACCTTGCGTGCCAAGGAGATCTTCGGCCGGGAGACTTTCGACATCGTCGTGACCGACACACCGTACGGGGTGCAGCACGGCTCGACACGTGAGTCCGGCCTGTCTCGGAGCCCGTTGGCGCTGTTGGAAAGCGCTGTGCCGGTGTGGACGCAGTTGATCCGTCCCGGGGGCGCGCTTGGCCTGTCGTGGAACACATACGTCGGCGGTCGGGACGCGATCGCCGAGATCCTGCGGGACAACGGCCTGCAGGTGCTGGAAACCGAGGCGTACCTCGGCTTCCAGCACCGCGTGGACCAGGCGATCGTGCGCGATTTGATGGTCGCGCGAAAGGGTTAACGTCCGTTAACGCTTTGGGTGCTCGTCGCGTAGGAGCCGATGACCCACGCCAGGGCGCGGGCGTTGCGGTTCAGCGCCACCCGGTCGACGTTGCGCAGGTTGTCGCAGGCCAGTTGGTAGCAGACGTCGAACGGCTGTCCGGCGGTGCCACCCCACTTGTCCACCTGCGCCTGGGTCTTCACCGAGTCGGCGCCGGTGAACAGGCCACCGGTCGGGATGCCGGCGTTGGCGAACGCGTTGTAGTCCCAGCGCGAGGACATCGGCGCGGTCTCGGACTGCACCCGGGTCGCGGTGAAGTAGTCGACGAACGCCTGCTCGATCTTGTCCGAACCGGCGGGCTTCAGTCCGTGCAGGACGAAGTAGCCGGCGTTCGGTGAGCCGAGCATCTCGACGTTCAGGTACAACCCGATCTTGTGCTGGCCGTCGGCGCCGAGGGAGTTCAGGTACGCGGTGGCTCCGGCGAAACTGAATTCCTGCGCGCTGAAGAAGATGAACCGTACCGCGTTGGTCACCCGTGGCCGGGAGCCCAGCCGCAGCGCGGTTTCCAGCATCGCCGCGGCACCGGTGGCGTTGTCGCTGATCCCGGCCCCGCCGATGCTGTCAAGGTGCCCGCCGATCGTGACCACGTTGTCCTCGCGCCCGGTCCTGGTCTGCGCGATCAGGTTGGCGCTGGTCCGAACCTGTTGCAGGGAACGGAGTTCCAGCGAGATCGTGGTGCCCGCCTGTGCGGTCAACGCCAGCCCGTCGGCTCGGCTGAGCCCACCGGTCGGCACCCGGCCGTTCGACGGGTCGTTCAGCGAACCGTTCAGCGGACCGTCAACGTTGTTGTAGATGAGCGTGGCGATCGCGCCGGCGGCCGCGGCCGTCTGCTGCTTGACGATGAACGAGCAAGCGCCGCGCTCGACGAGGACGATCTTCCCGGCGGCCGCGATGTTGGCGTAGTCACTGGCTTCGCAGCCGGGTGTGGCGTCCCCTGTGGACGGTACGACGACCAGCGGCGCGGTGACGCCACCGACCGGTGTGGACGGACCGTAGTCCATCACGATGACGGGGACGTTGGCACCGGCCGCGGTCAGCTTCTCCGCCAGCGTCTGGAACCAGTTGAACTGGAAGTCCTGCCGGGTGACGGTGTAGCCGGCCCGGTCGAGCTTCCGGGCCGCGTAGTCCACCGACTGGCGGTAGCCCTCGGTGCCCGGCTCGCGGTCGCCGCCGTTGCGGTTCGAGATCCGTTGGAACGCCTCCAGGTGGTCGTTGATCCGGCCGGGACTCACCTGGTGGGCGAGTTCCCGGGCGAGGGCCGGGCCGGCCGGCGTGGCGTTGGGGGACGCCGAAGCGGGTGGCCCGATCACACCGGAGGCCATGACCGCCACCAGCGCTCCGGTCACCGCCACGGCTGCTCTTCTGCGCGACATGGCACCTTCCTCAATCCGTGAGCATGGGGGACGCCGAGGAACACTGCTGATCAGCGGCGCCGGAGTCCATAGCCAATTCCGGCCGGCCAACCGGTCCATTCCGCGTTCCGGGCCACTTCGGGCCGGAATGGCACGGGTGGCCGTGGACCGCCGGGGCGCACGATTCCTCGTGTTGACCACAGTGACCTGACCTAGCGGGGCGTGACATGACCGACTTCGACCGCACCGGCACGATGACCTTGCCGGCGTTGTTCAGCCAGCGGGCCCAGCGGACGCCGGACCGGACGGCCGTCGTGTCCGGCGACGTCTCAGTGTCCTATCGGGACCTGAACGAGCGGGCGAACCGGCTGGCACACCTGCTGATCGACCGGGGTGTGGGCACCGAGTCGGTGGTCGCGGTGACGCTGCCGCGCGGTGTGGACGTGGTGGTCGCGTTGCTCGCCATCACCAAGGCGGGCGCCGCGTACCTGCCGTTGGATCCAAGCTATCCGTTGTCCCGCAGGGACTTCATGCTGGCCGACGCCAAGCCCACGGTATGGCTGACCGACCTCGTGCAGCCAAGCGAGATCCCGGTCGTGTGCCTGGACGACGTGGAGCTCGCTGGGCAGCCGGCGACCGACCCGGACGTGCCCGGCCTGCCGGATCGGCTGGCGTACGTGATGTACACGTCCGGGTCCATGGGAACGCCGAAAGGCGTCATGGCCACCGACGCGGACGTCGTCGCCCTGGCCGCTGACCAGCGGTTCCGCACGGAAACGCCGGCCAGGACGCTGGTGCACTCGCCGCAGTCGTTCGACGCCTCCACCTTCGAGATCTGGGTCACGCTGCTGACCGGCGGGCAGCTGGTGCTCGCCCCGGCCGGCGACCTCACGCTCGACTCGCTCGCCGAGGTGATCACCACCGGCGAGGTCACCAGGGTCTGGCTCACCGCGGGCCTGTTCTCCTTGCTGGCCCAAGAGAACCCCGGTTGCCTGCACGACGTCGACCAGGTCTGGGCCGGCGGCGACGTGCTGCCAGCCGCCGCCGTCCGCCGGGTGTTGGAGCACTGCCCGGGAACCACGGTCGTGAACGGGTACGGACCGACCGAGACCACCACGTTCGCGACCTCGCACGCTGTCGACCAGCAGGTAGGCGAGTCCGTGCCGATCGGCCGGGCCCTTGACGGCATGCGCACGTACGTGCTGGACGACTCGCTGGAGCCGGCGTCCGAGGGTGAGCTGTACATCGCGGGCGCGGGCCTGGCGCGTGGGTACCTCAACCGCGCGGCGCTGACCGCGGAACGGTTCGTCGCGGACCCGTTCGACGTCGGCGCACGCATGTACCGCAGCGGTGACCTGGTGCGGGTCGACGCGCACGGCGACATTGAGTTCGTCGGTCGGGCCGACGAACAGGTGAAGATCCGCGGGTACCGGATCGAACTCGGCGAGGTGCAGGCCGCGGTCGCCGCGCTGCCCGAGGTCGCGCAGGCCGTCGTGATCGCCAGGGAGGACCAGCCGGGCGACCGCCGCCTGGTGGCGTACGTCGTGCCGGCGGACGGCGCGTCCCCGGAGCTGGCCGAGGTACGCGAGAAGCTGGAGCTGCCGGGCTTCATGCTGCCGGCCGCTTTGGTCGTGCTGCCCGCGTTTCCGTTGACAGCGAACGGAAAAGTCGACCGGCGGGCGTTGCCCGCGCCCCAGGTGACGGGCACCGGCCGAGCCGCGCGCGACCACCGCGAGCAGGCTCTCTGTGACGTGTTCGCCGAGGTGCTCGGCCTGCCGCGGGTCGGCATCGACGACGACTTCCTGTTGCTCGGCGGGCATTCGCTGCTCGCGATGCGGGCCGCCAGCCGGATCAGGGCTGCGCTCGGGGTCGAGATGACCGTGGGCATGTTGTTCGAGGCGCGTACGGTCGCGGCGCTGGCCGAACGGCTGGACGGGGCCGCCGAGGCACGAGCCCGGCTCCAGCCGATGACCCGGCCGACCCCGCTGCCGCTGTCCGCCGGCCAGCGCCGGCTCTGGTTCCTCAACCAGCTGGAGGGGCCGAGCGCGACGTACAACATCTCGTTGCAGCTCAAGCTGTCCGGCGAGTTGAACGTCAAGGCATTGCGTGCGGCGTTGGGTGATGTGGTCGCGCGGCACGAGAGCCTGCGGACCGTCTTCCCCCACGTGGACGGCACCGCGTGCCAGGTCGTTCTGCCCGACGCCACGATCGAACTGGCGACCGCTAGTGCCAGTTCTGGCGGTCTGCGCGAGTTGATGGCGGCGGAGGCCGCGGGTGGGTTCGACCTGGCCGTCGACCTGCCGTTGCGGGCTACGCTGTACACGTTGGCCGACCGGGAACACGTTCTGCTGCTGGTGTTCCACCACATCGCGGCCGACGGCTGGTCGATGGCGCCGCTGACCCGCGACCTGAGCGAGGCCTACGCCGCCCGCCACGGCGGAAAGGCGCCGAACTGGCGGCCGCTGCCCGTGCAGTACGCCGACTACGCGTTGTGGCAGCACGATGTTCTTGGCGCGGACGACGATCCAGCGACGCTGGCCGCCGGCCAGTTGGAGTTCTGGCGGACCGCGCTCGCCGGACTGCCAGACGAGATCTCGCTGCCGGCCGACCGGCCGCGCCCGCCGAAAGCGAGCTACCACGGCCGGACGGTCCCGTTCACCGTCGACGCCGAGCTGCACCAGGGCCTGCTGCGGGTCGCCCAGCAGAACCAGACCAGCCTGTTCATGGTGCTGCACACCGCGCTGGCGGCGCTGCTGACCAGGCTGGGCGCGGGGACCGACATCCCGATCGGCACCGCCGTCGCCGGTCGGGCCGACGAGCAGCTCGACGACCTGGTGGGCTTCTTCGTCAACGACCTGGTGTTGCGGACCGACACGGCCGGCGACCCGACGTTCGCCGAGCTGCTGCGCCGGGTCCGGGACACCGACCTGGCCGCGTTCGCGCACGCCGACCTGCCGTTCGAGCGGCTGGTGGAGATCCTCAACCCGCAGCGCTCGCTGAGCCGGCACCCGCTGTTCCAGACCATGCTGGTGCTGCAGAACGTGCCGAAGTCCACAGTGGACATCCCGGGCCTTGCGGTGGCGGCCGCGCTGGACAACCTGGACGTGGCCAAGTTCGACCTGTCGTTCTACTTTGACGAGCAGGCTGGGCCGCCAATGACCGGCGTCGTCGAATACAGCACCGGCCTGTTCGACGAACGCACCGCCCGCGCCATGGCCGACCGGCTGCTGCGCGTGCTCGACGCCATGGTCACGTCGCTCGACCAGCCGATCAGCGAGGTCGAAACGCTGTCCGCGGCCGAACGCGAGCAGGTCCTGGTGACGTTCAACGACACCGCCCGCGACGTCCCGGCGACCGACGTGACCCTCCTGTTCGCCGAACGTGTCGCCGCCGATCCGGACGCGACAGCGTTGATCGCCGGCGACGAAACCCTGACGTACGCCCAGTTGAACGCCGCCGCGAACCGCTTGGCGCACTACCTGGTCAAGCAGGGCGCTGGTCCGGAACGGTTCGTGGCGTTGATGCTGCCGCCGGGCGTGCAGTTGGTGACCGCGTTGCTGGCCGTGCTGAAGTGCGGTGCGGCGTACCTGCCGATCGACCCGGACTACCCGGCCGACCGGGTGGCGTACATGCTCGACGACGCCGCCCCCGCGCTGACTCTGCGCGAACTGCCCGACCTGACCGGCTACCCAGAGCACGACCTGGGGATCGTCCCCGAACAGGACAGTGCGGCGTATGTGATCTACACCTCCGGCTCGACCGGACGGCCCAAGGGCGTCGTCATCCCACGGGACGCCCTGGTCAACTTCCAGCTGTCGATGGCCGAACGGTTCGCACTGGAGCCCGGTGACCGTCTCCTCGCGGTGACCACGATCGCGTTCGACATCGCGGCGCTTGAGATGTATCTGCCGTTGATCAGCGGCGCTACCGTGGTGGTCGCCGACCGCGAGACCGTGCGTGACCCCGCGCTGCTGTCCGCGCTCGCTGTGCGGACCGGTGCCACGATCATGCAGGCGACCCCCTCACTGTGGCAGGCGCTCACGTCGAGTCACCCGGACGAGATCCGCGGCATCCGGATGCTGGTCGGCGGCGAAGCGCTCCCGGCCGCGCTGGCCCGCGCGATGTACGACGTCGGGTCCGAGGTGACCAACCTGTACGGGCCGACCGAGACCACGATCTGGTCCACGATGTCCACTGTGGACAGAACAGCGCCGACCATCGGCCGGCCGATCTGGAACACCCAGGTTTATCTCCTGGACGCGGCGTTGCGGCTGGTGCCGCCCGGAGTGCCGGGCGAGCTGTACATCGCGGGCGACGGGATCGCACGCGGCTACCACAACCGGGCCGAGCTGACCGCGCAACGGTTCGTGGCCAACCCGTTCGCCCGCGAAGGCGCCCGGATGTACCGGACCGGCGACGTGGCCCGGTGGGGCTCGGACGGCACGCTCGACTTCATCGGCCGGGTCGACCACCAGGTCAAGATCCGCGGCTACCGGGTGGAACTCGGCGAGATCGAGGCGGCCTGCGTCGCACATCCCGAGGTCACCCAGGCCACAGTGCTGGCCCGCGAGGACAACCCCGGTGACCTTCGCCTGGTCGCGTACCTCGTCGGCGCGCACGGCCGGCCGGACCTCGGTGACGTGCGCAAAGCCATCGCCAGCGTGCTGCCGGAGTACATGGTGCCGTCGGCGATCGTGTCGCTCGAACGTTTCCCGTTGACTCCCAACGGAAAGCTCGACCGCAAGGCGTTGCCCAAGCCAGAGTCGGTGGCCCCGGACGACCTGTATGCCGCCGGTCACGACGCCACTACGCGCGGCCCGCGTTCGTTGCGTGAACAGGTCCTGTGCGAGCTGTTCGCCGAAGTGCTGGGGGTGCCGAGCGTCGGCGTCCACGACGACTTCTTCGCCCGTGGCGGGCATTCGCTGCTGGCGATCCGGCTGGTCAGCCGGGTGCGGGCGGTGTTCGGCACCGAGTTGCGGATCCAGCGGCTGTTCGAGTCGCCGACCGTGGCGCAGTTGGTCGAGGCGATCGGCGACACCCGGTCCGACCGGGTCGAACTCGGCGCCGTCGCTCGCCCGGCCGAGCTGCCGCTCACCGACGGCCAGCGCAGGCTGTGGTTCCTCAACCGCTTCGAGGACGTGCCGGCGATGTACAACATCCCGCTGGCCCTGAAGCTGCACGGACCGGTCGACCGGGACGCGTTGGCGGCCGCGGTCGACGATCTGATGGCCAGGCACGAGAGTCTGCGTACTGTATACCCGGAGCTGGACGGCGCCCCGACCCAGCGCATTCTCGACGACGCACCCACCGCGTTCGCCGTGCGGGTCGTCCACCGGGACGACCTGGACGCCGAGCTGACGCTGGCCGCGAGCCGTGGCTTCGACCTGGCCGTCGAGCCGCCGTTCCGGGCGACATTGTTCGCCGTCGCACCCCAGGAACACGTGTTGTTGTTGGTGTTGCACCACATCGGCGCGGACGGACCGTCCACCTCGCCACTCACCCGCGACCTGTCTACTGCATACACATCCCGGCGTGCCGGCCGGGAGCCGCAGTGGTCGACGTTGCCGGTGCAGTATCCGGACTTCGCGCTGTGGCACCAGAATGTCGTGGACGACCTGATGGCCGGGCAGCTCGACTACTGGTCGGACGCGCTCGCCGGCCTGCCGGAAGGGTTGGACCTGCCGACCGACCGGCCCCGGCCGATGGAGGCGAGCTACCGGGGTGACGCGGTCGAGCTGCGGATCTCCGCCGAGCAGCACCGCCGGATCGCCGAGGTCGCACGGGCTCACGGGGCGACCGTGTTCATGGCGATGCACGCCGCCCTGGCCACCGTGCTCACCAGGTTCGGCGGCGGCACGGACATCCCGATCGGCAGCCCGGTCGGCACCCGCACCCAGGACGCGCTCGACGACGTCGTCGGGTTCTTCGTCAACACCCTGGTGCTGCGCACGGACACCGCCGGCGACCCGACGTTCGCCGACCTGCTGGCCAGGGTCCGCGGTGCTGCCCTAGGCGCGTTCGCCCACCCGGACCTGCCGTTCGAGCGGCTGGTGAGTCGGCTCGCCCCGGCCCGGTCGTTGGCCAGGCACCCGCTGTTCCAGGTGATGCTGGCGTTCCAGGAGGAACCTGAATGGCACTGGGACGTGCCCGGCATGTGCGCCGACCTGTCCGTCGTGCCGACCGGCATCGCCCGTTTCGACCTCGCGCTCGACCTGGTGGAGAAACGCGGCAGCGGCGGCATCGAGGGCAAGCTGGAGTACAGCAGCGACCTGTTCGACCGGGACACCGCGCAGCGGCTGGCCGACTGCGTGCTGCGCGTCCTGGAACTGGCGATCGCCGAGCCGGACAAGCCGATCACCGACCTGGACGTGCTGAGCCCGGACGAGCGGTCCCGGGTGCTCGTCGACTGGAACAGTTCGCCGACCAGCGCAGATCCCGCGCCACTGCCGGACCTGGTGCAGGCCCAGGTGGCGAAGACACCTGACGCGACTGCGGTGTCGTTCGAAGGTCAGGAGCTGACGTACGCCGAGCTCAACAGCGCGGCGAACCGGTTGGCCCGCGTGCTGATCGCGCGTGGCGCCGGCCCGGAATGTGTGGTCGCGCTGGCCATGCCGAGGTCGCTCGAAATGATCGTGGTCTGGCTCGCGGTCCTCAAGACGGGCGCTGCGTACCTGCCGGTGGACGCCAACTACCCGGCCGAGCGGATCCGGTTCATGATCGAGGACGCCAAGCCGATGCTCCTGGTGACGACGTCCGCGATCGCCGCCGATCTACCCGAGTCGAGCGCCGAGATGGTGCTGGTCGACGCCCTTGCGGCGCAGCTCACCGCGGTCCTGTCGACGAACCCGACCGACGCCGACCGGACCTCGCCCCTGTCGGTCGACAACACCGCGTATGTGATCTACACGTCCGGTTCGACCGGCCGGCCCAAGGGTGTCGCCGTGACCCACCGTGGCGTCGCCGGGGTCGCGGGCGCCCACATCGACGGGCTCCGCCTGGACGAGCACAGCCGGTTCCTGCTGGCCGTGTCGATCAGCTTCGACGTGTCCATGGCCGACATCGCGATGACCCTGCTTTCCGGTGCCGCCCTGGTGATCCCCGGGCCGCGGCACCACATGGCGGGCGAAGACCTCGCCTCGCTGATCGAGCACAACGCGGTCACCCACACCGACCTGGTGGCCACGATGCTCTCCTCGCTGCCGACCACCGATCTGCCTTCGTTGCGCGGCTTGGTAGTCGGTGGCGAGGCACTGTCCCTGGAGCAGGCTCGCAAGTGGACACCCGGCCGACGGCTGCTGCACGTGTACGGTCCCACTGAGTCCACTGTGGTCGCCACGATGAGTGACCCGGCCGGACCGGACCAGGCCCCGCCGATGGGCCACCCGATCCAGGACGTCAACGCCTATGTGCTCGACGCCCGGTTGCAGCCGGTCCCCGAGGGTGTGCCCGGTGAGCTGTACCTCGCCGGCAACGGCCTGGCGCGTGGCTACCTCAACCGCCCGTCGCTGACCGGGGAACGGTTCGTCGCGAGTCCGTACGGACCGCGCGGCACCCGCATGTACCGCACGGGTGACCTGGTCAAGTGGCGGATGGACGGCAACCTGGAGTTCGTCGGCCGCGCCGACCACCAGGTGAAGGTCCGGGGCTTCCGGATCGAACTGGGCGAGATCGAGGCCGCGCTGGCCCGGCTCCCGGAGGTCGCGCAGACCGCGGTGATCGTCCGGGAGGACCGGCCGGGGGAGCGGCGGCTGGTCGGGTACGTGGTGCCCGCGCCCGGCGCGCAGCCCGAACTGAAGGCGATGCGCGCGCGGTTGGCCGCCGAACTGCCGGACTACATGGTTCCGTCAGCGATCGCCGTGCTTGACGAACTTCCCTTGTCCGCCAACGGAAAGCTTGACCGTGACGCGCTGCCAGCGGCGACCGCCGAGGTCTCCGGGCGTGGCCCGCGTACCCCGGTCGAGACCATCCTGTGCGACCTGTTCGCCGAGGTCCTCGGCCTGGCGCGGGTGGGCATCGACGATGGGTTCTTCGACCTCGGCGGCGACAGCATCGTCTCGTTGCAGCTGGTGAGCAAGGCCCGTCGGGCCGGGCTACGGTTCACAGTCCGGGAGTTGTTCGACCGCAAGACGGTCGCGCAGCTGGCTTCCGTGGTGACCGTGTCGAGCTCCACCCCGACTGTGTCCACTTCGGACGCAGGTGAGGTGCCGTTGACGCCGATCATGCACTGGCTGCGGTCGCGTGGCGGCCCGATCGAGGGCTTCTACCAGTCCGTCACGGTGAGTACACCGCCGTCGATCGACCTGGACGGGATCACGGCCGCCCTGCAAGCTCTGATCGACCACCATGACGCGTTGCGCGCCAAGCTGACCAGGACCGCCGGTGTGTGGCGGCTCGACGTGTTGCCGGTGGGCGAGGTCAGCGCCGCCGGCCTGGTCGGCGACCTCCGCTTCGATCCGGACGCCGGGGTCATGCTGAAGGCGGTCTGGTCCGACGACCGGCTGCTGGTCGGGGTGCACCACCTGGTCGTGGACGGCGTCTCACTGCGGATCATCGCCGCCGACCTGGAGTCCGCAATGGACGATGTCGTCGCCGGTCGCACGCCGGCGCTGGATCCGGTCGGCACGTCGCTGCGGAGTTGGGCGCAGGGTCTCCAGACAGTCGCGAACTCGCCGGACCGGGTCGCCGAACTGCCGCACTGGCTGGACGTGCTGGACACACCGGACTCGTTGCTGGGCAAGGAGAATCTGGACCCGAAACGGGACCTGGTCAGCACCGGGCGGACCATCACCGCGAGCCTGCCGCCCGAACGCACGCAGCCGATCCTCACCACGGTCCCGGCGGCGTTCCACGGCGGCGTCGACGACGTCCTGGTCACCGCGCTCGGCATCGCCGTGGCCGCGTGGCGCAGGCGCCGGGGTGTCGCGGACGTCCGCAAGGTGCTCATCGACCTGGAAGGACACGGCCGCGAAGACGTCATCGACGGTGTCGACCTGGCCCGCACGGTCGGCTGGTTCACGACCGTTCACCCGGTCGCCGTCGACCTCGGTGACGTCGACTGGGCGGACGTGTGGGCCGCGGGCCCCTCGCTCGGTGAGATCGTCAAGCGCACCAAGGAAAAGCTGCGGTCCGTGCCGGACAAGGGCATGGGCTACGGGATGCTGCGGTACCTCAACCCGCAGACCGCGTTGACGCTCGCCGCCGCTCGGGCGCCGCAGATCGAGTTCAACTACCTCGGCCGGTTCCCGATCAGCGACGACACGGCCGGTCAGATCGGCGGCGACGAAGACCATGGTATGCCGTTCGCGCACACCCTCGAAGTCAACGCGTACACCGAGGACCACGCCGACGGCCCCCGGCTCGTGGTGAGCTGGTCGTGGCCGAGCGCGCTGCTGGACGAGCCCGATGTCCGTGAACTGTCCGAGCTGTGGTTCGACGCGCTGTCCGCTTTGACGCGGCACGTTGACGGTGCTTCCGGCAGCCACACGCCGTCCGACTTCGGCCTGGTTTCCTTGACACAGCAACAGATCGACTCGCTGGAGTCGGCCCGTCCGGGCATCGTCGACGTCTGGCCGCTGACCCCGCTGCAGGAAGGGTTCCTTTTCCACGCGTCCTTTGAGGACGACGTCTACACCACGCAACTCGTGCTGAACGTGGACGGGGTTCTGGACGTGCCCGCCTTCCGCGGTGCGGTCGCCGCCGTGCTGCGGCGGTACGCCAACCTGCGCGCCGGATTCTTCTCGCAAGGGCTGGACCGGCCCGTTCAGTTCGTCCTCGGTGAGGTCGAGCCGCCGGTGGACGTGGTCGACCTTAGCGACCGGCCGGAGGAGTCGGACGACGTGTTGGCGGCCGACCGGGACCGCCGGTTCGACGTCACGGCCCCGCCTTTGCTGCGGTGCACGATCGTCAAGCTGGGCGACGAACACCACCGGATCGCCATCACGGCCCATCACATCCTGATGGACGGCTGGTCGTTGCCCCTGCTGCTGGCGGACCTGTTCGACTACTACCGCGGCACCGACGCGGATCTGTCACCCGTAACGTCCTATCGCGACTATCTCAGGTGGCTGTCCACACAGGACCGTGAGGCCGCGCTTAGGGGCTGGCGCGAGGTCCTTGACGGTGTCGTGGAGCCGACCCTGGTCGCGCCCCGCGCTGTAGGCCAGTCCGGAGTGAAGTCCGAGAACGTGACGGTCGAACTCACCGAGGAGATCAGCGACCGGGTCCGGGCGTTGGCCCGTGGCCAGGGGCTGACGTTGAACACCGTCGTCCAGGGTGCGTGGGCGATCCTGATCGGCTACCTCACGGGACGCGACGACGTGCTGTTCGGCATCACCGTGTCCGGCCGGCCAGCCGAGATCGACGGCGTGGAGACCATTGTCGGCCTGCTCATCAACACCCTGCCTGTCCGCGTCGACCTGGATCCGGCGCGGTCGTGCGCGGACATGCTCGCCGGTCTGAGCGACCAACTGGCCCGGCTGACCGACAACGTCAGCGTCGGCCTGGTCGAACTGCAACGCCTGGTGGGCGTGCGGGAGCTGTTCGACACGATGACCGTATTGGAGAACTACCCGGGCGACTGGGCGGACCGGGTCGGCGGGCTGCGGATCACCGGAATGGACAGCCACGACGCCATCCACTATCCGCTCGGCCTCGCCGCGATCCCCGGCGACCGGCTGGCGTTGCGGCTGAACTACCGGCCGGACGTGTACGAACAGTCCGAAGCCGTGGCGATCGGCGAACGGCTCGCGGCGGTGTTCGAGCTGCTCGTCACCGACCCGCAGCGCCGGATCGGGTCCCTGGACCTGCTCACCGAACGGGAGGTGCGGGCTCTCCCCACCCCTCGCGAGGCTTTCGACTTCGTCAGCCTGCCTGCGTTGATCAGCGCCCAGGCCGCCAAGACGCCGGACGCGGTCGCCGTGTCCTCAGCCACCGAGTCGTTGACGTACGCGGAATTGGAAACACGGGCGAACAGGTTGGCGCACAAGCTGATCGCCGCTGGTGTCGGTCCGGAGCAGCGGGTCGCTGTCGCCATTCCCCGCTCGGTGGACCTGGTTGTCGCCTTGCTCGCCGTCGTGAAGGCCGGCGGCGCGTACGTGCCGATTGACCCCGACTACCCGGCCGACCGCATCGAGTACATGCTCGCCGACGCCGCCCCCACTTTGGTCCTGACCGCGGCCGACGCCGATGGGCCGGTGACAGCGCCGCAGGTGACCATCGAGCCCGCGAACCCGGTGTACACGATATACACGTCCGGGTCGTCGGGCCGGCCCAAGGGTGTCGTGGTCGAGCATCGCGGCCTGGCCGACTACCTGGCCTGGGCGCGGGACGCGTACCCATCCGCGACCGGTGCGTCGCTGCTGCACACGTCCGTGTCGTTCGACCTGACGGTCACGTCCTTGTGGGTGCCGTTGACGGTCGGTGGACAGGTGCGGGTCGGCACCCTCGACGAGCCGGTCGGCCCGGTGTCGCTGCTGAAGGCGACACCCAGCCATCTGGCGATGATGCCTGCTTCAGGGGACGTGCCCACTGGCGAACTGGTCCTCGGTGGCGAGCAGTTGCGCGGCCCAGCGGTGGCCGAGTGGCGGCGCGGACATCCCGACGTGACCGTGATCAACTCGTACGGGCCGAGCGAGATCACGGTTAGCTGCACGGAGTTCCGCGTCCAGCCTGGTGACACGGTCGACGATGACGTCCTGCCGATCGGCCGCCCGATCGGGACCACCGGTGTGTACGTGCTCGACGGCAGCCTGCGTCGGGTGCCGCCGGGCGTGCCGGGTGAGCTGTACGTCTCCGGCCCCGGCGTCGCCCGCGGGTATTGGGACCGGCCAGGACTGACCGCGTCGCGGTTTGTGGCTGACCCGTTCGCCGGTGCGGGAGAGCGGATGTACCGGACCGGTGACGTGGTCCGGTGGGACGCCGACGGCCGGCTGGTGTTCGTGGGACGCGCCGACTTCCAGGTCAAGGTCCGTGGGTTCCGGATCGAACTGGAAGAGGTCGAGGCCGCTCTGGCCGCTCAACCCGGTGTGACCGGCGCGGCTGTGCTGGTGGACGAGGACCGGCTGATTGGTTACGTGACCCCCGCGGACGTCGTCGGTGTTCGCGAAGGGCTGCGTGCCGTGTTGCCGGACTATATGGTGCCGTCGATCCTCATCGCGTTGGACGAGTTCCCGTTGTCCCCGAACGGAAAACTCGACCGGACCGCCTTGCCCGCCCCGGAGGGCACGGCTGGCACGGGCCGGGCACCCGCGACCCCGCAGGAGGAGATCCTGTGTGAGATCTTCGCCGAGGTCCTCGGCGTGTCCGGGGTCGGGGTGGACGACAACTTCTTCGAGCTGGGCGGCCATTCGCTGCTGATCATGCGGCTGATCAACCGGATTCGTGAGGTTTTGAGCGCCGAACTGTCCATTCGCGCTCTTTTCGACGCCCCGACCGTCAGCGGGGTCGCGGGCTTGCTGAGTGGTGTCGGCACCGCTCGGGCCGGTGTGGCGCGGGTGCAACGTCCCGAGGTCGTGCCCTTGTCGTTCGCGCAGCACCGGCTGTGGTTCCTGAACCGGTTCGAGGGCGCCGAGGCTGTATACAACATGCCGTTCGCCGTTCGCCTGCGCGGTGAGTTGGATTCCCCCGCGCTCACCCAGGCTGTGCGTGACGTGGCTCAGCGGCACGAGGTGCTGCGGACCGTGTTCCCGGTGGTCGACGGCGAACCCACCCAGGTGGTGACCGACGACACGGTCGACGTGCGGTGGGTGGACACCCCGGAGATGACCGTGGCCGATGCCGTCCGGGCCGGGTTCGACCTGCGGGTGGACGTGCCGATGCGGGTGTGGGTGTTCACCGAGGCACCTGACGTGCACGTGCTGCTGGTCGTGCTGCATCACATCGCCGGTGACGGCTGGTCCTGGGCGCCGTTCGTCCGCGACCTGTCGACCGCGTACGCGGCTCGACGCGGCGGCGAGGCGCCAGGGTGGCAGGCGTTGCCGGTGCAGTACGTCGACTACACGTTGTGGCAGCGGCAAGTCCTGGGCTCCGAAGCCGACCCGGACAGCGTGCTCAGCGCGCAGACGGCGTTCTGGACGGACGCGTTGGCGGACCTGCCGGCGGAGATCACGTTGCCTACCGACCGGCCTAGGCCCGTGACACCGACGTACCGTGCGGCATCCCTGCCGGTGAACCTGGACCCGACCATCCATACAGGACTCCTCGATGTGGCACGCGGATGTCACGCGACCCTGTTCATGGTGTTGCAGTCCGGCCTGGCCGCGCTGCTCTCCCGGTTCGGCGCCGGGCAGGACATCCCCATCGGCACCCCCGTCGCCGGCCGGACCGACAGCGCCCTGCACGACCTGGTCGGCTGCTTCCTCAACACGTTGGTGCTGCGGACCGATGTGTCCGGTTCGCCGAGCCTGCGGGACCTGGTCACCCGGGTGCGCGGGGTCGATCTGGCCGCGTTCGCCCACCAGGACATGCCGTTCGAACGTCTCGTCGAGCTGGTCAACCCGGACCGCTCGCCGGCCCGGCACCCGCTGTTCCAGGTCATGTTCGTGCTGCACAACAACGAACCGGCCGTGTGGGAGCTGCCCGGACTGGACGTCGGCGAGGTCGGCGTCGGCGTCGACACCGCCAAGTTCGACCTGGCCCTGGCGTTGGCGGAGACCCACGACGGCCTGACCGGGGAGATCACCTACAACCCCGACTTGTTCGACAGCACGACCGTCCAGCGGATCGTCGACGCGTACACCCAGCTGCTGGCCGCCGCGGTCGCCGACCCCGACCGGCCGCTCGACCACATCGACGTCATCAGCTCCCACGACCGACACTGGTTGGCGGCCATCAACGACACCGCCCACTCCTACCCGTCAGTGACGTTCCCAGAGTTGTTCACCGCCCAGGCGGCGAAGACCCCGAACACGCGAGCAGTGGTGTCCGATTCGGACTCGTTGACGTACGCGGAGCTTGCCGAACGGGCGAACAGGTTGGCACGGCTGCTGATCAGCCGCGGTGTCGGACCAGACACCCCGGTCGCGGTCGCGATGCATCACTCGGCCGAGCTGGTTGTGGCGGCGATGGCGGTGACTGTCGCCGGCGGTGTGTACGTGCCGGTCGACCCCGGCCACCCCACCGCGCGTGTCCAGGGCATCCTGGCCGACGCGGCACCCGCGCTCATTCTGTCTACTTCGGACATCTCGATCGATGCTCTCAACATCGACGACCCGGACGTGATGGCGTTGGTCCAGGCGCAGTCAAGCGAACCGATCACTGACGCCGATCGTATGTGCCCGCTGACACCGGCGAACCTCGCGTATGTCATCTACACGTCCGGATCGACCGGCCGCCCCAAGGGGGTCGGCATCCCGCACCGGGCCCTGATCGCCAACCTGGACTGGATGCAGGGCAAGTACGCGCTCAGCCGCGGCGACCGGATGCTGTTGAAGACGACCATCGCGTTCGACGCTTCGGTGTGGGAACTGTTCTGGCCGTTGATCACGGGCGCCGGCATCGTGACGTCGCGGCAGGGCGGGCATCGGGATCCTGGGTACCTCGCCGACCTCATCGACCGGCAGAGGGTGACCGCCGCCTTCTTCGTGCCGTCCTTGCTTCGGGTGATGCTGGCGGAGCCGGGTGCGGCTCGGTGCGACAGCCTGCGGCACCTGCTGGTCGGCGGCGAGGCACTGCCCGGCGACCTGGCCGAAGGGTTCGGCAGGGTCTTCGCCGGGTCGTTGACCAACGTCTACGGGCCGACCGAGACGACCATCGCGGTGGCCGTGAAGTCGGACGTCACCGGTGCCGAAGGCCCGACGGTGGCGTTGGGCGGTCCCGGGGCCAACACCCGGGCGTACGTCCTGGACGACCAGTTGCGCCTGGTCCCGCCGGGTGTCGTCGGTGAGCTCTACGTCGCGGGCGACCAGTTGGGGCGTGGGTACGCCAACCGCCTGGGGCTGACGGCCGAGCGATTCGTGGCGTGCCCGTTCGGCGGGGCGGGCGAGCGGATGTACCGCACCGGCGACCTGGTCCGCTGGAACCGGGACGGCGAGCTGGTGTTCGCCGGCCGCGCGGACTTCCAGGTGAAGGTCCGGGGCTTCCGGATCGAGCTCGGTGAGATCGAAGCCGTCCTGGCCAGTCACCCCCTTGTCCGCCAGGCGTACGTGACCGTGCACGGCACCGGTGAGAGCGCTCGGCTGGTCGCCCACGTGACTGCGTCCGAAGTGGACTCACGTGAGCTGCGTGACTTCGCGGCGATCAGCCTGCCCGAGTACATGGTGCCGACCGCGTTGGTGGTGATGGATGAGTTTCCCTTGACCCCCAACGGCAAGGTGGACCGGGCGGCACTGCCGGTGCCCGACCTGGCGGTGGTCTCTTCGCGAGCGCCGGCCACCCCGCAGGAGGCGATCCTGTGCCAGATCTTCGCCGAGGTGCTGGGTCTGCCGAGCGTCGGGGTGGACGACAACTTCTTCGAACTCGGCGGCCACTCGCTGCTGATCACGCGGGTCGTCAACAAGATCCGCGGCACCCTCGGTGTCGAACTGCCCATCCGGGTCCTGTTCGATTCCCCGACCGTCGGCGGGATCGTCGACGCGGTCAGCGGCGGCGGTGGCGCTCGGGCCGGTGTGGTCCGGGTGGAACGCCCTGAGGTCGTGCCGTTGTCGTTCGCGCAGCGCCGGTTGTGGTTCCTGAACCGGTTCGAGGACGGCGAAGCGGTGTACAACGTGCCATTCGCGGTGCGGCTGCGCGGTCCGGTGGATCGTGACGCGTTGGCTTGGGCCGTACGGGACGTCGTGGACCGGCATGAGGTGCTACGAACGGTGTTCCCGGTGATCGACGGGGAACCCACCCAGCTGGTGACCGCCGGCACGGTCGACATCCAGTGGGTCGACACGTCCGACGCGCTGCTTGAAGCGGCCCGAACCAGGTTCGACCTGTGCACCGATCTGCCCATGCGGGCGTGGGTGTTCACGGAGGCACCGGACGAGCACGTGTTGCTGGTCGTGCTGCATCACATCGCGAGCGACGGTTGGTCGCTGCGGCCGTTCGTCGCGGACCTGTCGACGGCGTACGCGGCTCGTTGTGCCGGTGAAGCGCCCGGGTGGGTTCCGTTGCCGGTGCAGTACGCCGACTACACCATGTGGCAGCAGCGCGTGTTGGGGTCCGAAGAGGACTCAGGCAGCGTTCTGGGTGCGCAGGTGGCGTTCTGGACGGACGCGTTGGCCGGCCTGCCGGCCGAGATCACGTTGCCCGTGGACCGGCCACGGCCGGCGACTCCTTCCTATCGCGCGGACTCGTTGGAGTTGACGTTCAGTCCATCAGTCCACACGCGACTCCTGGAAGTGGCCAAGGAATGTAACGCGACCCTGTTCATGGTGTTGCAGTCCGCATTGGTCGCGCTGTTGTCGCGGTTCGGTGCCGGGCAGGACATCCCGATCGGCACGCCGATCGCCGGCCGGACCGACGGCTCGCTGGACGACCTGGTCGGCTGTTTCCTCAACACATTGGTGCTGCGCACGGACGTGTCCGGCTCGCCGAGCTTCCGCGACCTGGTCGGCCGGGTCCGCGGCGTCGACCTGGCCGCGTACGCCAACCAGGACATGCCGTTCGAGCGCCTGGTCGAGCTGGTCAACCCGGAGCGGTCCCAGGCCCGGCACCCGCTGTTCCAGGTCATGCTGGTGTTGCAGAACAACGCGCCCGCCGTCTGGACCCTGCCGGGGCTCGACGTCAGCGAGGTCGACGTCGACGTGCACGGCGTGAAGTTCGACATGCTGCTGGCGATGGCCGAGTCGGCGGCCGGTCTGGAAGGCGTGCTCACCTACAACCCGGACCTGTTCGACTCGTCGACCATGGCTCGTGTGGTCAGCGGCTTCACCCGGTTGGTCGAGGCCGCTGTGGCCGACCCCGACACGCCGGTGGACCAGATCTCCGTGATCGACCCAGCGGACCGCGACCGTCTCGACGCCATCAACGCCACTGCCCACGACCTTGAGTTCGACGGCACGCTGACGGAGTTGCTGGAGACAGCAGCCGTTCGGCACGCGGACCGAACCGCTCTGGTCGTTGACTCGGAGTCGTTGACGTACAAGGAGTTGCACGAGCGGGCGAACCGGTTGGCACACTCGCTGATCGCCGCCGGAGTCGCGCCCGAGCACAGGGTCGCGGTCGCGATCCCACGTTCGGCGGAGCTGGTCGTGGCGTTGCTGGCGGTGCTCAAGGCCGGTGGTGCGTACGTGCCGATCGACCCGGACTACCCGGCCGACCGGATCGAGTTCATGCTCGCCGACGCCGCGCCCACCCTGTTGCTCACCCCGTCGTCGATCACCGACGACGGGCCGGCGACCGCGCCGGAGGTGGACGTCGACCCCGCGAATCCGGCGTACATGATCTACACGTCCGGGTCCACGGGCCGCCCGAAAGGCGCGGTCGTGCCACACCGCGGGATCGTGAACCGTCTACTGTGGATGCAACACGAGTACCAGCTGACGACCAAAGATCGGGTGTTGCAGAAGACCCCGTCCGGGTTCGACGTGTCGGTGTGGGAGTTCTTCTGGCCGTTGATCCAGGGCGCGACCCTGGTGATGGCCAAGCCGGACGGCCACAAGGACCCGCGGTACCTGGCTCAGCTGATCCAGTCCTCGCAGATCACCACCCTGCACTTCGTGCCGTCGATGCTTCGGGTGTTCCTGGCCGAACCCACCGCGGCCGAGTGCACCAGCCTGCGCCGGGTGATCTGCAGTGGCGAAGCGCTGCCCCGCGAACTGGCAGACCAGTTCCTGGGCATCCTCGACGCCGAACTGCACAACCTTTACGGCCCCACCGAGGCGTCCGTCGATGTGACGTACACGCCGATCACCGCCACCGGCGGCCCTGTCCCTATTGGACGTCCAGTGTGGAACACAGGCGCCTACGTCCTGGACTCCGGCCTGCGGCCGGTGCCGCCGGGTGTGTTGGGTGAGCTGTACATCTCAGGTGTGCAGCTGGCCCGGGGCTACTGGGGTCGGGCGTCACTGACCGCGACCCGGTTTGTGGCCGACCCGTTCGCCGGCGGGGGAGAGCGGATGTACCGGACCGGTGACGTGGTCCGGTGGAACTCCGACGGCCAGCTGGTGTTCGTGGGGCGGGCCGACTTCCAGGTGAAGATCCGGGGCTTCCGGGTCGAGTTGGAAGAGGTTGAGGCCGTGCTGGCCCGGCAGCCAGGCGTGTCCGGCGCGGCCGTGCTGGTTCGCGAAGACCGCTTGGTCGGTTACGTGACGCCTGCGGACGTGGACATCACCGCGATCCGCGAAGGGCTGCGGACGGTGTTGCCGGAGTTCATGGTGCCTTCGTTGGTGATGGCACTCGACGAGTTCCCGTTGACCCCGAACGGAAAATTGAACCGAAACGCCTTGCCCGCGCCGGAGGTCGGTACCGGCACGGGTCGCGGGCCGACCAGTGTTCATGAGGACGTCCTGTGTCAGATCCTGGCAGAGGTGCTCGGCGTGCCGGTCGGTGTGGACGACGACTTCTTCGAACTCGGCGGCCATTCGCTGCTGATCATGCGCGTGGTCAACAAGGTTCGCGAGACTCTCGGTGTCGAACTGTCCATCCGTGCTCTGTTCGACACGCCTACCGCGGCCACTCTTGCGGCGAGCTTGGGCGTGGCCAGGTCCGGTGATCTGGATGTGCTGATGTCGGTCCGCGCGGCCGGTGAGCGGGCTCCACTGTTCTGTGTGCATCCGGCGGCCGGCACCGGTTGGGTCTACTCTGGACTGTTGCGATACGTGAGCGATCGGCCTGTGCACGTCCTGCAGGCACCCGGTCTCAGCGCTCCGGACGACCACCCGGCTTCCGTGGAGGACATGGCCGCGCGCTATGTGGCTGAACTGCGGAACGTCCAGGCCTCCGGGCCGTACCACCTGCTGGGCTGGTCTTTCGGTGGCGTTGTGGCGCACGCGATGGCCACGCTGCTGCAACGGGAAGGCGATGAGGTGGCCACGCTGACCCTGGTGGACTCGTACCCGGTCGGCGGGCGACAGATCGACCTTTCTCCTGAGCAGGCGCTGGCTTCGATGTTGGCGTCGCTCGGCATCGAACCCGGCGCGCCCGCATTGACCACTGTGGACGCCATGGAACTGCTGGCCGCGGCGAAGAGCCCGGTCGCAGGTCTCGGCGAGGACGTACTGGCCGCGATGGCCCGGGTGTATGCCGAGAACACCGCGATGATGACGCGGTTCGTCCCTGAGGTGTTCAAGGGCGACATGCTCCACTTCGCCGCCAACAGCGGACTCAGCCCGGACTCCTGGCAGTCCTACGTGGACGGCATGGTTCGGTGCCACCAGGTCGATTCGACCCACGGCCGCATGCTTCAGCCCGGCCCGCTCGGCGAGATCGGTCCCGTGCTCGCCGCCACCCTCTCGGAGGATGAATGAAAAGGACGTACAGCCCGTGGGTCGTGCTGTCGGCGCTGCTCACCGGCAGCGCCCTCGGGCTCATGGACTCGACCATCACCAACGTGGCGGTGCCGTCGTTGATCCACGACCTGGGCGCCCGGGTCGACCAGATCCTGTGGGTGGGCAACGGCTACCTGCTGGGCTACGCCGCGCTCGTGGTCACCGCCGGCCGGTTGGGCGACCTGTTCGGCCAGAAACGAATGTTCATGATCGGCGTGTCACTGTTCGTGCTGTCGTCGATCGCTTGCGCCTTCGCGCAGTCCGCCGAGATGTTCGTCGCGTCCAGGGTCGTGCAGGGATGCAGCGCCGCCCTGTTCGGTCCACAGTCCATGGCCATCATCACGCACATCTTCCCGCCCGAGCGACGGGGAACCGCGTTCGGCGTGTGGGGCTCGGTCGCCGGGATCTCGGTGGCGGCCGGCCCCACCCTGGGCGGCTTGACAGTGGCCGCCTTCGGCTGGCGGTGGGTGTTCCTGATCAACGTGTTCATCGGCGCGATCGCGATGGTGTACGCGGCGGTCGTGGTGCCGAACGTGAACTTCGGCCGTCGCCCCCGGCTGGACATCGCCGGGTCGGTGTTGCTGTCGCTCGGGTTGTTCCTGCTGGTCTACGGCCTGCTTGAGGGCGAGTCGCACCACTGGGGCCCGTTGTGGGGCCCGGTGACCGCGCCCATGGTGATCGTCGCGGGTGTCTGCGCTTTGGTCGCTTTGGTCGCCCTTGAACGTGGCCGTCAGGACCGTGAGCCGTTGCTTCCGTTCTCCGTGCTGCGCAACAGGAACTTCGTGCTCACGCTCGGCGCGACGTGCGGTTTGGCGCTGGCGGTCAGCAGCATGCTGTTCCTGACGTTGCTGAACCTTCAGATGTCCATCGGCATGGCAGTTGCGGTGGCCGGTATCACTGTCGCCACCGCGCCGGCGGTGTCCGTGCTCGTCTCCCCGTTCTCCGGCCGGCTCACAGACAAGTACGGCGGCAAGTACGTGCTGTTCGTCGGCATGCTCGTGCTCGCGGCGGGTCTGGTCCTGCTCGCGTCCGCCGAACAGATCGGATCGACCTGGTACGACATGCTGCCCGGCCTGCTGACCGTCGGAATCGGCATGGGAGTGACGTTCTCCCCACCCGTCGCGATGGCCATGGGCAGCGTGCCCAAGTCCATGACGGGCGTCGCCTCCGGCTGCTTCAACATGGCCCGCCTCGCCGGCAGCCTGATCGGCAGCGCGTCAGTCGGCGCCCTGCTGCAGGCCCGCCTCGCCCCCGCCCTGACCCGCGCGGCGACCAACCACGCCAACGCCCTGCCACCAGACCTCCGAGACCGGTTCATCGCCGGCTTCGCCACCGCCTCAACCGGCGACCTGCAAACCCAACACCTCACCACCGAACCGGCCACCCAAACCCTGGCCAACCTGGTCCTGCACGAAGGACTGGCCGACGCCATCCGATGGACCTACACCCTGCCGGTCGCAGTGCTGGTCATCGGCGCGATCGCAGTCCTCGGCACCCACAGCCGCACAAAGCCCACGGACCCAACCCCGCAGCCCACAGCTGATGACACTCCAGCCGCGTCTGCTGTGTCGGCGGTCGCCCAGGCTGCCGTCCCCGCCTCGGCCCATGACCCGGCCTCCACCTTTGCCTCACCGCCCTCGCCAGCCCCCGCGAAGTCCACATAGCCCGGAGCGTCCACAATGGATTTCAGTCTCTTCTACTTCGCCAACGACAGTGAGACCGGCACCGACCGGTACCGCGTCCTGCTCGAAGGCGCCAAGTTCGCCGATACCCACGACTTCACCGCGGTCTGGACACCGGAACGGCATTTCCATCCGTTCGGCGGTTCGTACCCGAATCCCGCGGTCGTCGGTGCCGCCCTGGCCGAGATGACCAGTCGGGTGGGGATCCGGGCGGGCAGTGTCGTCGCCCCGCTGCACCCGCCGGTGCGGATCGCCGAGGAATGGTCCGTTGTGGACAACATCTCCGGTGGGCGGGTCGGCCTGTCGTTCGCGTCGGGGTGGCACGCGGTCGACTTCGCGATCCGGCCGGAGAACTACGTCGCCCGCCGGGATGTGCTCATCGAGACGGTCGACACTGTGCGTGCCCTGTGGCGAGGCGAGAGCACGAAGCTCCCCGACGGCACCGGGACCATGGTGGACGTGCGGATCTTCCCGTCGCCCGTGCAGGCCGAGTTGCCCGTGTGGTTGACCAGCTCGGGGAACGTGGAGACGTTCCGCGGCGCCGGCCGGATGGGTGCGGGCGTGTTGACTCACCTGCTCGGCCAGGACCTGGACGACCTGCGCGACAAGATCGCCGCGTACCGGCAGACCCACGCCGAGCATCAGGGCGGCCGGGGGCACGTGGTGCTGATGCTGCACACGTTGCTCGGGGCTGACCGCGCCGAGGTCCGGGAGCGCGTGCGGGAACCGTTCAGCGACTACCTGCGCAGCTCGATCGGTCTGATCCTGAAGGCATCCGGTGACATCCTGCCCGGTGTCGATCCGGACAACCTGAGCCCCGACGACGTGGACTTCCTGGTGGCGCGTTCGTTCGACAAGTACTTCGACACCGGCGGCCTGTTCGGCACGGTCGACGATGGGAAGGCGGTCGTCGAACGGCTCGCTGATGTTGGTGTGGACGAGGTGGCCTGTCTGATCGACTTCGTCGGGGACACCGACGCGGTGCTCGCCGGCCTGCCGTACCTGGACGAGTTGCGGAGGGCGACGGCATGAAGGTCGCGCCTTACGGCACGTGGACATCGCCGATCAGCGCGGCCGACGTTGCCGGTGTGGTCGGTGCGCCGGACTGGGTGGAGCTGCACGGCGGGCACGTGTGGTGGACCAGGTCCCGGCCTGAGGAAGGTGGCCGGGTCAGCCTGTTCCGGCTGGTCGACGGCGAGGTGCAGGACGTCCTGCCGGGCGACTGGAACGTGCGTAACCGCGTACACGAGTACGGCGGCCGGCCGTGGGCGCCGGTGGGCGATCAAATCGTGTTCACACACTGGACCGACCAACGTGTGTACACAGTTCACATCGGTGGCGAGCCGTTACCGATCACCGACGTTCCCGAGTGTGAACACGGTTGGCGCTACTCCGACCTCACCGCCGGTGTCGGCGCCGAAGTGTGGTGTGTACGCGAAACGGTCATCGGCGATCGCCCCACGGACATCGAACGTCACCTCGTCGCCGTGCCGCTGGACGGCTCCGGAACGCGTGTGCTCGGCGCGACCCACCATTTCATGACGGCGCCCAAGCCGAGCCCGGACGGTACTCATGCGGCCTGGATCGGTTGGGACCACCCGCGGATGCCGTGGGACGGCACCGAACTGTGCGTGGCGCCGATCCAGCCGGACGGGACGTTCGGTCCGCACCGAGTGATGGCCGGTGGGCCGCGTGAGTCGGTGTGCCAGTTCGAGTGGGACGGACCGGCGGCGCTGCTCGCCATGACGGACCCGGACGGCTGGTGGAACCTGCACCGGGTGAGCCTGGACGGCACGACCACCAACCTCGCGCCATGTCAGGAGGAGCTGGGCGGTCCACTGTGGGCACTCGGCTGGCGTTGGTTCACTTCGCTTGGCAACGGCCGGTACGCGGTGCTGCGCGCGGGCCGGTTGGCGGTGCTGGACGAGAACACCCGTACGGTCACGGATGTCGACGTTGATCTGCCGGTGTGGGGGCCGAGTCTGACAGCCGCGGACGGCATGCTTGCCTGTACCGCTGCCGGACCGACCGAGAACTGGGGTGTGGTGCAGCTGGACGTTCGCGATCCCGCGAGCACCCTGCGCCGCTTGTCGCCAGCTGGAGATCTGCCCGTGGCGTACCTGCCGGTCGGGTACGAGCAAGTGTTCACCGGCCCGGACGGCCGCGAGATCCCGGCTGTCGTGTACCCGCCGACAAATCCGGATTTCGTCGCGCCGGACGGAGAACTGCCTCCGTACGTGGTACACGTGCACGGCGGGCCGACAGCGCAGTTCACGCCGGTGCTGGTCCGCGTCTTCGGCTACCTGGCCAGCAGAGGCATCGGGATCGTCGCGGTGAACCACGGCGGCTCGGCCGGCTACGGCCGCGCCTTCCGTGAACTGCTCGACGAACAATGGGGAGTGGTCGACGTCGACGACTGCGCCGCAGTGGCATCCGCCCTGGCTGACCAAGGAATCGCCGATCGGGCCCGACTCGCCGTCCGCGGCCACAGCGCCGGCGGCTGGACCGGCGCCTTGTCCATAGTACGGACAAACGTATACCGATGCGCCACCATGACCTGCCCTCTGCTCGACCTCGAAAGTTGGAGCGAACAAACCCACGACTTCGAATCCAGGTACATGGAACGGTTGATAGGCGCTCTGCCTGAGCACAAGGATCGCTACAGTGAACGTTCTCCCATGACTTATGTGGACAATGTGACCACCCCCGTCCTGGTCCTTCAAGGAGCCGAGGACAAGATCTGTCCCGCCTCGGACTCCGCTCGCTACATAGCCCGCCTCGCCGCCGCTGGGGCCCCGTACGCTCACTTAGTTTTCGAGGGCGAAGGGCACGGTTTTCGTCGTGCGGAGAACGTGGCTCGGGTGGCTGAGGCTGAGTTGTCTTTTTATGGGCAGGTCTTTGGTTTCTCTCCTGTTGGTGTTCCGGTGTTGCCTGTTCACAACGGGTAGGTCTTTGATTTGACTATGGTTGGGTGCTGTCGCTTTGGTTGGCGTTTGGTTATTGCTTTTGGGCTGGTAAAGATTGTCGCTCGCCGCTATGGCAGGCCGCCAAGAGGGAGCCCTTGTCCTTAGTGTTGCTGGTTGTTTGGGTTGTGTGGCGTGGTGCCTCCCTCCCGTATGGCCTAGTCAAGTTCGCACTTGAGGACCTGACTTGCAGGGGTCATTTCCGCAGGTCAAGGAAAGGTAGGGGGCGCACCGCGCGATGTTCTCGCGCCGGAGGCTGTTCCTAGGTACCTTTCATTGGGAGTGCTGAGCGCCTACAGTCGCCCACGCCGTCGACCATGGAGGGGTCTGCCCGGCGTCCGCCACGACCGTTCCACTACAGCGTTGGCTGACGTCGTTGCTTGGAGCAACCCGCGGGCGCGGCCGTTTGACGCACGGGGCGGCGCACGTCAAGATGGGTGAGCAATGTCAGTAAAATTGCCCGCAAGGAGACGATCATGCGCGCTCATTTCCTCGGCAAGGACCCTGACTCTCAAGAGGGCCAATCACCTACGCTGTTCGCGACCGACCGGACCGACCGTGTCACGTACATCGCACAAGGCTGGAAAGTGACTGACTCGCAGGCGCTCGCCGACGTTGGCCCTGTCCCCCAGCACGAGACCTTGGTTGAGATCCCCGAGGATGTCCTCAAGATGTACGCCCGCCGGTACATGGAGGAGGGGAACTGACTCGGATCATCGAACCCGGTCCTGAGTTCGGCCAGCTCTTCCGTACCTTCGAGCACACCGCCTTCCGCTTGGAGACAAGAGACCAGTACAAATCCGCGAACGAGGCAGTTGCCCTGCGTCAGTTCGTAGCTGGCGACGATGTTGACATGAGCTGGTTTCGGAACTGGCTGTCCATGATCAAGCAGGCGAGCGGCGAAGGCCGCCGCTTCAGCCGGGTCAGGATCGTGTCGGTTCCTCTTACCGACTACAGCCGCTTCGGAATCTACTGCTCGACGTACACCAACGCTGCGGGAGAGGACATCCGCTATCTCACCCGTGACAGCGCGGCCGACCTGCCCGACTATGACTACTGGCTGTTCGACTCGCGAACGCTGGTGCGGATGCTCTTCGACGAAGACGAAACCTTCTTGGGTGGCGAGGTCATCGAAGACGCTGAGTCCGTTGTGGATCACAACTACTGGCGTGACGCTGCCTGGCACAAGGCAGTGAGACGGGATGACTTTGCCGCAAACTAGGGCGTCTGGCGCGTCGAACGTTCACGAGGCGCGCATCGCGCTGGGCAACCGACTCCGCGAGCTTCGTACCGACGCTGGGATGTCCGGCAAGGAACTCGCGGAGTCGTTGTCGTGGCGGCCCTCGAAGGTATCCAAGATCGAACACGCCAAGCAAACGCCGAGCGACGCCGACATCCGAGCATGGACGACGGCCACGAAGCGCGAGGCCGAGGCTCCTGATCTGCTGGCGTCACTACACACCCTCGAAATCCAGCACGCGGAATGGCAGCGACAGCTTCGCGGAGGGCTGAAGCCGCACCAGTCGGAGATCGCCGAGATCAACGCCAAGACCCGACTCTTCCGTGTCTTCGAGTCCACCTACATACCCGGCCTTCTGCAGACGGCGCAGTACGCTCGTCACCGCTTCGCCCAAAGCATCACGGTCTTCAAGATCCCCAACGACATCAACGAGGCTGTTCGCGCTCGTGTCCAACGTCAGGACATCCTGTACCGGCCCGAGAAGCGCTTTCACTTCGTGCTCACCGAAGCCGCATTGCGCTACCGGCTCTGCCCGCCTGAGATCATGCTCGGCCAACTCGATCGACTGATCTCGATGGCAGCACTTCCCAATGTGAAGCTCGGCATCGTCGGGTTCGAGACCGCTTACGTCGTAGCGCCGGCTCACGGCTTCTGGTTGCTCGACGAGGAACGCGTGATGGTTGAAACCTTCTCGGCCGAACTCAACCTCGCCCAGCCACAAGAGACGGCTCTCTACGGCACAGTCTTTGACTCATTGGCTGCTGTCGCCAGCTATGGCCGGTCTGCACGTGCCATCATCACTCGCGCGGTCGACGATCTTTCTCAGCAGGTAGCCGAAGATTCCGACTGATTGCGCCGCTCCAGGACTACTTCAAGAATTGCGAGCAATACTGAGAAATTTTCTATCGAGACCCATGACGCCTGCCTACTCTCCATGAGCAACCTCCCGGCTGACCTTGGAGAAGAGCTACGTGATCACGTCCGTGCCACTGCTCAGCAATGACCAGATCCACCGCCTGCCCAAGCGTGCTCAGGAAGTGGTCGAGTACCGCAAGAGCGGCCTGAGCCTCAATCACATCCAGGGGTGCTCGCTCGGCTGTGCCTACTGCATCCGCCACACCTACGGCTTGTGGGACGCGAACCAGCCCGTTGCGCTCATGTCTGACGCCCAAGCTGTCGAAGAACTGGTCAACCACCATTACTTCCAACCGCACATCACACCGATCCAGCTCTTCAATCGCGCGACCGAGCCCTTCCTGCCCAAGGTCCGCCCGCACACCTACGCCGTGCTCGAAGACCTGGACGAGCGTGAACTGACCAATCACGTCCTGGTCATCACGCGCCACCAGCTCAAGCCCGACGACATCGGCCGGCTCAACCGACTGCACAACCTCAAGCTGACCTTGCTGTTCACGTACTCCGGAATCGACAACGAGCAGATTGAGCCCTACCCATCGCACGTCGCGGCCGACTCGTTGAAGCTCATGAGCGCACCCACCCCGCGGAGGTATCGGACGGTGCTCTACTGGCGTCCCCTGGTCCCCGGACTTAACGACACCGATGAGCACTTGGCCGCCGCACGCGAGCTGAGCAACCATGCTGACGCCACTGTCTTCACCGGGTTGTTCTACCGCGACCAGATCGCTGAGTACTACAAGGCCACCGGGATCCCCGAACCCTACGAGGCCACCGCGCGCCGCAAGATCATGCCAAGGGAACTAGAACAGCGCGTGCTCGAAGCGTTCTCCAACTCGGCTGCCTTGTTTCGGAAGACGTCGTGCGCTGTGTCCTACGTGCATGGTCTTCCCGACTACAACGGGCACTTCGGCATCCACGAACTCTGCGACATCTGCCCCCTGAGTCAGCAGGAACTCTGTGCCAACGCGCATCGGACGCCAACCGCTCAAGACATACACGATGTCGCCAGCGTGTTGCCCGACGCCGGCAGCCTCCAGGTCGTAGATATCTCCCAGCGGGCGGCCACCGTGTCTGGCTTGGAAGCTGAGCAACCGCGCTACTACTTGCAGCACACGCTGGGCTTCCAGGTTCACGACGCAGACCACCCGCACCACGCGGACCGGCACGGTCGCGCTGACATCGGATGGAAGGCAAGGCAGACATGACGCACTGGACCTCGCTGAGCTACGTCGTGGTCGATGTCGAGGGCAACGGCCACCAACCACCCGACCTGGTCGAACTGGCCGCAGTGCCGATTGTCGACGGGATCATCGGCGATCCGAAGACCTGGCTGGTCCGACCCGACCTGCCGATCACCCCCTTCGCCAGGAAGATCCATGGCATCAGCAACGAGCAGGTGGCAGGCGCACCAGTCTTCGCGCATATCGAGGCCGACGTACTGAAGGCACTGGACGCCTCGGCTCTCATCGCTCACAACGCGCATATCGATGTCGGCGTTCTTCAGCGCAAGCTCGGCGACTGGGAGTGCCCCGAGGTGTTCGACACACTCAAGCTCGCGCGGCGCCTGCTACCGGACAGGACGACCCACAAGCTCGGCGCGCTTGTCGAGGAGTTCAGTCTCGACAAGGGACTGGAGCGTGAGGCTCAACCGCATCGGGCGGCTTATGACGCGATCGTCACAGCCCGGCTCTTTGTCCATCTCGCAGGCCGACGGACGCTCGAAGAACTGCGCGCCGGCCCTTCACGCGAGGGAGGCGGAGATGACCAGCAAGGGCTCTTCTAGCCATGGACGCAACCTGTTCGTTAGCGTCGATGGACCGAGCGGCGCGGGAAAGACCACCATCGTTCGACATCTGGCTCAGATCCTCGTCGCCCAAGGCGAGCATGTACACGTGACAGCCGAACCGTCGTCAGGTCCTATCGGCAAGCTTGCATCCGAGTTGACCGAGACGGTAACCGGTCACTCGCTTGCTTGTCTCTACGCGGCGGACCGTTACCACCACATCGAGACGGAAATCATTCCACATCTCAAGACCGGCCATATCGTCATCACTGACCGGTACATCGCCTCGGGGCTGGTGGTCCAGCGGTTCGACGGCGTAGATCCGGTCTTCTTGTGGCAACTCAACGAGGACGCCGAGCGACCAGACCTCGTGGTCATCCTCGAAGCGGATCCTGACGTTGTCGCCGACCGGCTGAGGGAACGGGGGCGACACACTCGCTTTCAGTTCGCTCCAGACAGCAGCCACAAGGAAGTCGAGTACTACAGGCAGGCGACTGAAACACTTGATGCGGCGGGCTTCTGCGTCCTCCAAGTCGACTGCAGCCGCCAGCCTCCAGAGCAGTCTGCGGCGTTCATCCGAGACCGGCTCATGCTCCTCGTGCCCAACGAGGTGGTGGACTCATGAACCTGCCCATCACGAACGACGACGCGATACGCCTCTATCCCGAACTGCAAGACCTGGTTGCTGTACGGGAAGCTGGTTGGATCTTCCGTCCCATCCAAGATGAAGGCGGTCCGTTGGAAGGGATCGCCGGCAGCTTCAGCCGTCACCAATACACCGACGCCATCTTTGTCTTTGACCGAACCAACGTCAGCGCGGCCCGCGTGCTTGACGAAGCCTACGGTGGCGGGTGTATCTGGTCGAAAGAAGGCTCAGACATCCAAGAGGTTGTTCACGAACTGCTCGGTCTTCCCGAACCAGATCAGACCGGAGCCCCGACGCTGGTCAAGCGCTCAAGTACGTTGTGGACACCCACATCCTTCCGGTGGCCGGCGCGTGATACGAGGCCATGGACGTTCAACTGTCCGTTTTGAACGGTTCGCGGGTGGTGCGCGGCTGCTACACCAGCATCGTCACGAGCACCCAGTACAGCAGCCCGCCGACCAAGCCGCCGACGGCGATGCCTTCCCGGCGCAGCAACGCCACCTTCGCGCCCGACTCGGTCAACCGGTAATACTCCTCCAGAATCGCCAGCTTGTACTCCAGCGAGAACACCCGTCGTCGTGGCCGGTCCACCCCAGTCCCGAAATCAGCACTACTGAACGTCATGATCACCCATCATCCAGACTCACCCCACTCAGAACTACAAACAACCAACAGTGGTCTCACGTGATCCTGACAGAGGGGGATACGGGAGGGAGTCACCACGCCACACAACCCAACCAACCAGCAGCACTAAGGACAAGGGCTCCCTCTTGGCGGCCTGCCATAGCGGCGAGCGGCAATCTTTTGACACCAGACACTTTGACACCAGAAAATGGCGCCCTGACCGTTCGGGTCGGAGCGCCATTGTCCGTTGCGGATTGTCTGTCCGTTAGGACGAGACGCGGTCCATGGCCTTGATCAGGCTGGTGGGCCGCATGTCCACCCAGTTCTGTTCGATGTAGTCGAGGCAGGACTGGCGGGTTTGTTCGCCGAACACTGGGTGCCAGCCGTTCGGGATGGGGGCGAAGGAGGGCCAGAGGGAGTGTTGGCCTTCGTCGTTCACCAGGACGAGGTAGGAGCCGTCGGGGTTCTCGAACGGGTTGGTGCTCATTGTTTCTCCTTTGTGGACTGACTTGTCAGGTGACGGTGTGGTAGCCGCCTCGGTAGAAGACGAGGGGTGTGCTGTCTCGGCTTGTTCTCAGGGCTAGGACTTCGCCGATCACGAGGGTGTGGTCGCCTGCTGGTTGGGTGGCCACTGAGCGGCACTCCAGGGTGGCTACGCAGTTGGTGAGCAGGGCCGCTCCGGTGGCTGGGCCGATGGTGTGGGGTACTCCGCCCAGGTCTTTTGTGGACATTCGGTGGGCGAAGTGGACGGACAGGTCCTGTTGGTCCGCGGCGAGTACGGACACTCCCCAGAGGCCTGATGAGCACAGCGCGACTGTGAACGGTGACTTGTCGCTGAAGCATATCGAGACCAGGGGTGGTTGTAGTGACACGGATGTGAAGCTGTTGGCGGTCCTTGCTTGGTGGCCGGTGGGGGATTGGGTGGTGACCACCATGACGCCTGTGGGGATGTGCGTGAGCGCCGAACGGAAGGTGTCCGGTGCGATCTGTTCCGCGGCGGTCATGGTCGCTCCTTACGGGGTCGGCAGTCCGGCCAGCGGACGGTTTCGGGCATGGCCAGCCCGAACTGGTCGAGCACGCGCGCGCACACGTGGTCCACGATGTCGTCGACCGTGGCCGGCTTGGTGTAGAACGCCGGCACCGGCGCCGCGATCACCACGCCCATTCTGGCCAGCGCCAACATGTTCTCCAGGTGGATCTCGGAGAACGGCAGTTCACGCGGCACCAGCACGAGCCGTCGGCGTTCCTTCAGTGTTACGTCCGCCGCGCGCGGGATGAGACCTTCGCCGTAGCCCGTCCGGATCGCGGCCACTGTCTTCATGCTGCACGGCGCCACGATCATCCCGTCGGTACGGAACGAGCCGCTGGAGATCGCCGCCGCCTGGTCGCTGTGGCCGTGCACATGTGAGGCCAGCTCGTACACGTCAGCCGCGGTCAGTCCGGTCTCCAGCTCCAGGGTTGCCCGGCCCCACCGGCTCATCACCAGGTGTGTCTCCACGTCCAGGTCCCGCAGCGCGCGCAGGATCCGCACGCCGAGCGTCGCGCCGGTCGCGCCGGTGATGGCCACCACGAGTCTCATGACCGGCCCCGGAAGCTGCGCACGACCTGGTCCCGCAGCGCGTACGGGACAGTGGCGTCGACGTAAGTACGCCCGTTGCCGCCGTCGGATCCGCGCTCGCCGGCCCAGTCCGGGCCGTGCGACGGGTCCATGCCCAACGGCCGGAACCCGGCGAACGTGCCGCAGTCCGTGCCGAGGTTCGCCCTGGTGGTGACCGCCCACAGCACGTCCTCGGCGGACGTGATGTCCACGTCGGTGTCGGTGAACACGATCAGCTTGACGAAGCCGTGCCAGTCGAAGATCCGCCGTGCGATCCCGCCCAGCCGGGCGTCGTCCGCCGCGGAGTCCTTACGGACCGCGACCACCAGCAGCAGCATCCCGCCGCCGGCAGGGGAGTAGTGCAGGTCCGCGATCAGCCGCCACTCCGGGGTGTCGGTGGTGAGTGCCACCGACAACGCGCCGGCCATCCCCAGGATCACCGACTGTTCCCGGCCCGGCCCGATCACCGCCTGGAACCGTGGGGACCGGCGCGTGGTCACGGCGGTGACTGTGAGTACGGGCAGGTCGGCGCGCGCGGCGCCGTCGTAGCCCAGAAACTCCGGCAACGAGACGTCCGGCGGGCCGTCCAACGACTCGTCCGTGACCGACCCGTCCAGGAACCCCTCAAGGACGATCTCGGACTCGGCGAGCACCGAAACCGGCTGGCTCACCCCGTTGGCCAGCGCGACCGGGCCACCTGCCATCGCCCCGGCGAGCGCCAGCTTCCCCACCGGGAGGACTGTCGTACTCAACGCCGAAGCCACGACCGCGGCGGGCGGCGCGCCGATGTTGACCGACACCGGCAGACGCCGCCCGGTCAGCACCGCGGCCTCGTGCATCCGACGCAGCGCGCGCCCTGGCACCATCCAGATCGCCAGCCGGTCCCGGCCGAGCACCAGCATCCGGTGCACCGACAAGGACTCGCCCGCCATGACCACACCCATCGTCAGGTATGGCCCGGCGTCACGGGGTGTGGCGCGCAACGCGGGCAGCTTGGTGAGATCCACCCGCGCGTACGAGCGTTGGCGACACGAGGGATCCGTCACGACCACCGGCGGCGTCGCGTCCGCGACCAGCGCGTCGACCGCTGCCCGATCGGTGCGCAGCGGCAGGCCCGGCAGCCACGTCCGCACGCGCTCCGCGGAACCGTACAACCCGAGCAGAACCGGCATGGACCGGCCGTCAACGCGGTAGCACACGACAGGCTCGGTACGGGTGAGCGAGTTGGCCGGGATGCCCGCGTAACGCGAGGCGAAATCCGCGGCGACATCGTCACACGGCAACGCGGCCGTGGGCTCATGCCATTGGTCCGGGGCGTGTCGACGCACCCAGTTGACCGCGGCACGGACCGACAGGCCTGGATGAGCAGTCATCGGCCCATTCCGTTCGTGGGGGTGGGTGCCAGCAGTTGGGCGAGGGAGTCGAACCAGTCCCGCGGACTCGGCGCGCGCAGCAACGCGGTGCCGACGAGCAGACCCGCGTACCCGGTCGCGAGCAGGTGTGCCGCCTGCGCAGGCGTGTCGATGCCGCTCGCACTGACCGGGCACGCGGTCTCGGTCGCCAGCACCGCCGGCAGGAGGCGGGTGCTGCGATCGAGGTCTCCGGAGTTCCGTTCACGCTGCTGGATGTCCTTGTTGTTCACCGCGATCACGCAGTGTTGTGGATGCGGCACGGCCGCGATCTCGGCCTCGGTCGCGACTTCCACGAACGGCGTGATCCCCACCGACAGCGCACGCTCCGCCAACCGGCGTAGCGACCCCGTTGTGAGCAGCCGCGCGGTCATCAACACGGCCGCCACACCCAGTTCCGCGGCGGTGACGAGCTGGCTTTCCCGGGTGATGAAGTCCTTCTGCAGCACGGGAAGGTCGGTGTGGAACGTCACAGCGCGGAGCATGTCCAGCCGGCCGCCGAACCACGGTCCGGTCACCACGGACAGGCACGCGGCGCCCGCTTCCGCGTACATCGCCGCGAGCTCGGCGGGCGCCCGACCGGCGAGCAGGTCGTCGCCGTCGCCGGTACGGGGTTTGATCTCGGCGATCACCGGGATGTCGGCGGCCAGGATCGCCTGAACGAACCGGGTCATGCGTGCTCCACCACCGTCCATTTGTCTCTGATCAGCGCCACTTGCCGGGCGTCGATGCGCCCGTCGGCGTCCCGGGACCCGGAGTCGACGTCGATGCCGTAGAACCGGGGATGACCGGTTAACGATCGGTAACGCGCGGAGTTGTCCGCGGTGAGTCCGCCGGCGAGCATCACCGGACGGCTCACCCGGTCGGCGATCGCCGCCGCCGCGGCCGGTTCGATGGTCAGCGCGGTGCTGCCGATCCGGCCGTCGGCGGCGAGCGCGTCGAGCAGGAAGACGTCCACCCCGGCCCGTTCGTAGGACGGGATGAGCGCCCGCTCGACACACTCGCCACCGCGCATGTGCAGCACCTTCACCACGGTCACCGCCGGATGCGCCGCCTTCAGTCGGCGCACCATCGCTGGTTGCTGGTAGCCGTGCAGCTGAACCCACCGGATGCCGGACCGCGCAAGCGCTTCACCCAATGTGTCCAGATCGGACGACAGGGTGACCAGGATCGGCCGCGGTCCGGTGGTGCGGGCCGCGTCGGCGAGCCGGGCCAACGCCGAGCCGCTCAGCTCGGCGTGACCTCGCGGGACGCCATGCCAGAGTCCCACGAAGTCCGCGCCCGCGGCGGCGAGCAGTTCGACGTCGGCCACCTGGGTGGCACCACACACCTTGACACGCATGACAGAACCTAGACGCTCACGAAACCAGGCAACTTGGCCAGCGAACTCTCCAGCGCGGCCGGGTCGAACTCCTCGTCCCGCAGCGATCCGGACAGGTACGCCTCGTACGCGCCCAAGTCGAAGTGCCCATGCCCGGACAGTCCGAAGAGGATAGTCCGGGCAACGCCCTCGTCACGGCAGCGCAATGCTTCGCGGATGGCGACGTCGATGGCGTGCGTGGACTCCGGCGCCGGCACGATGCCTTCGGCCCGCGCGAACGTGATCCCGGAAGCGAAGCAGCTCAGCTGCTTCACGGCGGTAGCCTCGATCAGGTCCCGGTCGAGTGCCTCGCTCACCAGGGGCGCCATCCCGTGGTACCGCAGACCGCCGGCGTGCACAGGCGGCGGCACAAAGGAATGACCCAGCGTGTGCATCTTGATCAACGGTGTGAGCCCGGCCGTGTCGCCGAAGTCGTACGACAGGGTGCCCTGCGTCATCGTCGGGCAGGACGAGGGCTCGGCCGCGATCACCCTGACAGTGCTGCCACCGCGCAGCTGCGCGCCGAGGAACGGGAACGCCAGCCCACCGAAGTTGCTGCCGCCGCCGGTCGCGCCGATCACGATGTCCGGGTAGTCGTCGGCGAGCGCGAACTGTGCGATCGCCTCCTGGCCGATCACACTCTGGTGCAGCAGCACGTGATTGAGCACGCTGCCGCCCGCGTAGTTGACGTCCGAGTTGCCGCCGGCCACTTCCAGCGCCTCGGACGTGGCGATCCCCAGGCTGCCAGGGCAGTCCGGGTCCTCGGCGAGGATCGCCCGGCCCGCCGCGGTCTCGGTGCTCGGGCTCGGCACGCACCGCGCGCCGTACGTCGCCATCAGCATCCGGCGGTACGGCTTCTGGTGGTAGCTGACCTTCACCATGAACACCGAGACGTCCATCTCGAACAACGCCCCGGCCAGCGCGAGCGACGAACCCCACTGCCCGGCGCCGGTCTCCGTGGCCAGCCGCGTGACCCCGGCCTGCTTGTTGTAGTACGCCTGGGCGATCGCGGTGTTCGGCTTGTGGCTGCCGGCCGGGCTGCCACCTTCGTACTTGTAGTAGATCCGTGCCGGCGTGCCCAGCGCCCGCTCCAGCCGGCGGGCGCGGAACAGCGGTGCCGGGCGGAACTGCGCGTAGATCTGGCGTACGGGTTCGGGGATCTCGATCTCGGCCTCGCGCGAGAGTTCCTGCCGCGCCAGCGTCTCGGGCATGATGCCGAGCAGGTCGTCCACGGTGATCTCGGCGCCCGTGCCCGGGTGCAGCATGGGAGCGCCGCCGGGCAGGTCGGCCGCGAGGTTGTACCAGGTACGCGGGATGTCCTTCTCGCCAAGGACATACTTGATCTGGTCGGTCATGACGTGTGCTCCAATTCGGGGGCGTCGGCGACGAGCGAGCCGGTGGTGAAGGTGTCGGCGGTCGCGAAGATCCGCGGGTGGGCGGCCCGCAGGCCGCTCAGCAGAAGGTCGTAGGGCAGGTCGGCGAACTCGCCGTGGGTGTGCAGGAACTCCATGTGCCGCCGGCCGCGCAGGTCGAACGGGTGGTGCAGGCTGTCCTGCGTACCGTCGAACTCCAGGGTGGCGATCCGGTACAGCCGGCACAGCGTCCGGTTGAACACCGGCGTGGCCTTCACCCACTGTCCGTCCACATAGGCCGAAACGAGACAGTGGAAGCGGAACACGTCGCCACCGATGAGGTCGCGGAGCCGGTCCGACGCAAGGTGGTTGCGGACGTCGGTGAGCACCAACCGGCTCGGCACCCCGACCGCGCGCAGAGCCGCCGCGTAGAGCACCGACTTGTGCACGCACATACCTGAACCGCGGCGCAGCACACTGCTGGCGCGCACCCCGGTCCGGGACAGGTCGGCGCCGTACACCTCATAGTGCACGCCGTCCCGCACGGCACGATACAGCGCGACTGCCTTCTCTGTCGCGGAGATCATGCCGCCGGTCACCCGTGCCACGAAGTCGGAGACCTCTACCGACTGGTGATCCAGGAACTCTGTCTCAGCCAGCTCGTTCATGACCCACCTCCCAGGCCGAGCATCGCGGACACCCGGTTGCGTTGGATCTCCGACGTGCCCGAGTAGATGGTTCCGGCGACCGCGTTGCGCAGGTCCTTCTCCACCCCGTACTCGGCCATGTACCCGTTGCCGCCGTGGATCTGCACCGCGGCCAGTGCGGACGCCAGGTTCTCCTCGCTGGCCACCAGCTTGGTGATGGCCAGGTCGACCGTGACGTTCTCGCCCGCGGTCAGCTTCAGAGCCGTGTCGTACAGCCACTTCCGGGTGGTCTCCAGGCCGACCTTCATGTCCGCGATCTTGTGCGACACCGCCTGGTAGTTCCCGATCGTCCGGCCGAACTGGACACGGCCCTTGGCGTAGTCGACGCACTGTTGCAGCCGGTGCTGCATCTCGCCGAGGTTGATCGCGAACGAGCAGAGGATCTCCCACTTCATCACGTGGTCCAGCACCAGGAACCCGCCGCCGGGCCGGCCGATCACGTTCGTCGCGGGCACCCGGCAGCCGTCGAAGTACAGCTCGCACAACGGCGACGTGCGCAGTCCCATCTTGGCGATCGGCTGGCCGGTCGAGAACCCCGGGGTGTCCCGCTCCACCAGGAACGCCGTCGTCCCCAGCGCGCCGCCGTCAGGATGCGTGCGGGCGTAGACGACGAACAGTCCGGCGACGGGACCGTTGCTGACGAACGTCTTGCTGCCGTCGAGCACGTACTCGTCGCCGTCCCGCCGGGCGAACGTCCGCATCCGCAGCGCGTCCGAACCGCTGTCCGGCTCGGTGATCGCGTGCGCCCCGACCGGGTCGCCCGAGCAGATCGCCGGCATGTACTTCTCTTTGAGCGCAGCCGATCCATAGCGCTGCAACGGAATTCCGACGCTCACCAGATGCGTGGACACCGCGAAGTTCAGTCCACCGTCCCGGCAGCCACGGCCGAGACCTTCGAGGAGGTACATGGTGGTCGGGAGGTTCTGGCCGAGCCCGCCCCACGCCTCGTCGAACGGCAGGCGCAGGATTCCGCACTCCTGCACCAGCTTCCATTTGTCCCACGGAAAAGCCGCGTCGGCGTCCCGCTCGATGTGCTCCGCGCTCAGCGCCTCACACCAGGAGGCGAGCCCGGCGAGCAGCTCGCGCTGCTCCTCGTTCCACACGATCACCGTGTACCTCTCGGTCAGTAGTGCGAGAACTCGGCGGAGTCGAGCTTGTGCGTCTCGTTTCCCTGCAACGCCGGGGTGAACACGCACACCAGACGCATGTCCTCGTGCGGTGCGGCGATGAGAAAGTGCGCGTCGTGCTCGTCCAGGGCGTAGAGCACCCCTGGCTCCAGTGGATGCGACTGGCCGTTCATGTCGACGACCTCGCCGCTGCCCTCGATGCAGTAGCACGCTTCGAGATGGCGGCGGTACTCCAGCCGGGACTTGGTGCCGGCCCGGACGGTGGTGTCGGTGACGGTGTAGCCCATGCCGTCGGACTGGACCAGGAACCGGCGGCTCAGGCCGTTGCCCCAGTCCACTGTGGGCACGTCGGAAAGTCTGCGGACGATCATTGGCGGGCAACCCCTTTCGTTGCTGTGGTTTCACTGCGCAGGTCGGCGACGAACCGGGCGAGGTCGGCGACCACGTCCCGGCACTCGGCGGCGGCCCGTTCCACCCGGGCGACGGCGGCGCTGCCGACGATCGCGGCATCCGCGCCCACGTCCCGGAGGGCCTCGATCTCGGCCCGGCCGCGGACGCCGAAGCCGACCGCGATCGGTGCGGACGTGTCCGCCCGCAACTCCCGCAGTGCCGGGCGGACGAGCCGGAACCCGTCGGCCGACGGAGTCCCGCTGCGGCCGTAGTGCGCCACCAGATACAGGTACGCCGTGGCGTTGCGCGCCGACTCGACGCGGGTGGCCGGATCGGAACTCGGGTAGCAGGTTGACACGACCGGGATCCCCGCCTGATGGGCGGCCTGGTAGTAGCCCACCCGGGCCCTTGCCGGCAACCCGTGCGTCAGCAACCCGTCGGCCGCCGAATCCCGTACCCTGGCGAGGAAGCAGTCCATCCCTAGTGGACGGACGGTGTGACTCCAGTCGGCCAGCAGGGCGATTCGAAGGTGCCGTGGGGTCGCCAGCCGGTCCAGGCACGCCAACACGTCGGCGAAGCCGACGCCGTTCGCCAACGCCCGGCGGGCGGATCGGCGGACGACCGGTCCGTCGGTGAACGAGTGCGGGAACGGCACCGCCAGCTCCAGGCAGTCCACTCGGGACTCGTCGAGCATGGCGACCAGCTCGGGCAGCATGTCCAGGGACGGGTCGCCGGCGTTGAGGAACACCGCGAGGCCGGGCTCACCGTCCGGACGGGCGGCGAAGAAGTCAGACATGGCCGGCTGCCAACAGGTTCGTGGCACGGGCCGTGCGCATCCGGTGGACCAGGTCGACGGCCGCGCCGTTGTGAACGGTGTCCTCGGCCGCGAGCACCGCCGACGCGATGTCGCCGTACAGTCCATTGAGGACTGCGAGGGCGGCGGCGTTGAGGCAGACCGCGTCCACAGCGGTGGCGCTGGCCTGTCCGGTGAGTACGTCGAGGAACTGCTCCACCGGGTCGCACCCGGTGGACGCGAGGTCGGTGAGTGCGCCGCCGGGCCGCGTGTACGTGTCGGCCGGCAGCCTCTGCTCATCCTCGCCGCACAGGATCAGGTTGTCCGCGAAGCCGACCAGCTCGTCGACTCCCAAGTGGTTGTGGCACAGCCACACCTGTCGGTCGGGCAGCCGGCCGGCAAGGTAGCGCAGGCCGGGTAGCACGGCCGGGTTGGCCACCCCGGTGAGCTGCTGCGAGACGGGCATGGCGGCGAGGAACGGCCCGACCGAGTTCACGAACCGGCCGACCGTGCGCAGGTCCAACGGCAGGATTTCCTTGGCCAGCAAGGCGATCTCGGCGGGGTAGACGAACAGCCCGGCGAAGGCCACCCCGAACCGGTCGAGCGCCTCCGCGGTCTCCTCGTAGGATGTGGTGAGCCGGACACCGAGCCGGTCGAGCAGGTCCAGCGAACCGTACCGGCTGGTGTACCGCCGGGATCCGGTCTTGACCACCCGGGCGCCCATCGCGGCCGCGACGACCGCGGCCGCCGTGGACACGTTGAACGTCCGTGGCCCGCCGCCGGTGCCCACGATGTTCACCGCGCCCGCGAACCCGACCGCTGGCGCCGGACGCCGTTCGTCGAGACAGTCCAGCAGGGCACCGAGGGTGTCGTGGTCGGGCATCGCGGTGGACAACGAAGTGAGGACGGCCGCCGCCTCGCCCCGGTGCAGCTTGCGGGACACCAGGCGGTTGAAGAACGTGTGCCAGCTCTCGCGGTCCACCGGGCTGTCCCGGTTGGCGAGGGCGGCGAGTAGGTCGTCCATGTCCGTCATCCAGTCGTGGCGGGCGCGAGCCCGCTGATGAAGGTGTCGATCGCGTCGATCGTGCGGAAGCTCTCCGGGTCGAGCTCCACGTCGTCGACCGGCAGCTCGAACCGCTCCTCGATCCAGGCGATCAGCTTGAGCAGCCCGAGGCTGTCGATCACGCCGCCGGTGACCAGGTCGTAGTCGTCGGTGAGGTCCTGCTCGCCGACGTCCGGGAGGAACTCGTCGAGCACGAACCGCTTGATCGTCTGGCTGTGAGTCATCTCTGTCCCTCGATGTAGGTGCGCTTGATCCGGGCTCGATCGGGTTTGCCGGTCGAGGTCGTCGGGAGTGGCTCGTCCGTCAGCCGGATGGCGGTCGGCACGGCCGGCAGGGGGAGGCGCTCCGCACAGTGCGCGCGCACGGCCAAGGAGTGCAGGGATTCAGGGGCGCGGCGGTGGATCACCGCGTGCAGCGCGTTGCCGGCGACCGGGTCGGGCACGGCGAACACGACCGCCCCCGTCACGTCGTCGAGTTCGAGCAGGGTGCGTTCGACCACCTGGGTGTTCACCCGGACGCCACGGATCTTCACGTGGAAGTCCGCGCGGCCCTCCAGGGACATCGACCCGTCCTGGTGCCGGCGGACCAGGTCGCCGGACCGGAAGTAGCGGCGGTTGTCCGCCCCGGTCGGGTGCGGCCCGAACGCGGCCGCGGCCAGCGCGGCGTCGGTGTAGCCGGAGGTCTGGAACGGCGTGTTGACATGCAGCTCGCCCACACCAGGTCCGGTGAGCACCTCGCCGGACGGGTCCACCAGCACCGCGTGGACGCCGTCGATCGGCCGGCCGATCGGCAACGGGACACAGTCGCGCACGGGGTCGATCTCGTGCAGGAAGCTGTCGTTGGTCTCAGTGCAGCCGTACAGGTTGTGCAGCTGGGCGTTCGGGAACAACGTGGGCAAGCCAGCCAGACCACGTGCGGTCAGCGCGTCGCCGGTGGAGATCGCGTGCGTGACCTCGGGCAGGGTGCTGCCGTGCTGGAGCAGAAGGGCGTACAGCATCGGCACTGCCTGCACGACGTGCACGTGGTGTCGTTCCAGCAGATCGTGCAGGTAGGAGGCTCTGGTCGCGTGTTCGGGCTCGACGAGGACCACCCGGCCGCCGACCGCGAGGGTCGTCCAGATGTCCAGCAGGCACAGGTCGAAGTTCAGCGGCGCGTAGTTCAGCACCGTCCGATGTGGACCAATGGCGAACCGGTCCGCGGCCCAGTCGACGAACCTGTCGACGGCGCCCGCGGTGAGCGGCACGACCTTGGGCACGCCGGTCGAGCCGGACGTGGTGAGCATGAAGCCGACCGCGTCCGGGCCGGCGGTGACGCGCAGAGCGGACCGGGCGCCGACTGGTCCGGGCTCAGGGGACAGCACCGTCCGGCACCCGGCGGCGTCGAGCAGCGCCGTCAGGGTCTCGGCGGCCAGGTCGACGGGCGGCAGGAGCAAGGGCCGGCCGTCGGCCAGCAACGCCAGGATCAGCGCGATGGTGTCGGGCGACTTGACGGCGCGCACGGCCACCGGTGTGCCTGGGGCGAGCCCCATTTCGTCCAGTCGCGCTTGTGCGGCACACGCCAGTCCGTGCAATTGCGCGTAACTGATTTCGGTGTGTCGCCACACCAATGCGGTGTCGTCGGGGTGGCTTCGGACGCGTTCGACAAATCTTGTTGGTAATCGCACTGCTGACCCCCGGATAAAAGGCCACTGCCGTGAAAACAATGGTGAGACTCGCAGTGCGGCCGGGCCGGCGCATGGGTGGGGTGCACCCAATTTCGATCAGCGGGCCGCCGGCCTGCGGGAACCGCCACGGAGAGCGGTCGTACACCCCAGACGGTCGGAACCGACTGTCATCGGTCGGTGCCGGAGGGTCGCCGTTCCTGGCCGGGCTGCCGTGAAGTGCACGTTTCGGGCCGTCCAAGCGTGACCGCGTGGCGTGGGGGAACCGGCGGAATGTACGTGGTTTCCACCCATGACCGGCGGTTGACGCACGTGAAACCGTGCGGACTGTGACCGGACATTCGGCAAGCGCGAGCCCTGGTCAGGGGCTGGACATCGGCTGGTGGGCCAAGGGCCTCGCGCTGTCCGAACGGCTGGTGGGGACCGGTCGCCTGGTCCAACCGCGGACCGACCACCCCGCGCACCGGCAGGTGGCCCGCTGGCGCGCCGGCTACGGGCCGGCCGGCGCCGACCGGTTCGCCGAGCGCCTCGCCGGCACCGGGCTGACCGAGGACCTGTTGGCCGCCCTGCTCGCCGAGCCCGCCGAGCGCCTCGCGGCCCGGACAGCCCGGCCGGAGTGGGCGGACACCGTCGACTCCGCGGTACGGGCCGCCCAGCCGCCCGCCGCCGGCCTGCCGGTGCCGGCCGACTGGCGCGAGGCCTTCGCGATCCCGCTGCGCCCGCTGGTCGACGCTGCCCAGGACCAGCTGGCCAGGCAGGGCGAGGGCCTCGCCCACGTCGACGTTCCCGCCGTGCTCGACACGTTCGCCGCGGGCCTGCGCAAGCGGCTGGTCAGCCTGGCTGTCCGGACGTTCGTGGCCGAGCTCAACGCCCAGCGCGCGGCCGGCCAGCTGGTCGGCGCGGACGGTAAGGAGCGCTTCGCGTTCTTCGTCCGCCGCCTGGCCGAACCGACGAACCTGGTCGCGCTGTTCACCGCGTACCCGGTGCTCGCCCGGCTGCTCGGCCAGGCCGCCGGGCAGGACGTGGCCGCGCACGCCGAGCTGCTCACCCGGTTCGCGGCCGACCGCGCCGCGATCGTCACGACGTTGTTCGACGGTGTCGATCCCGGCCGGATGGTGTCGATCGAGGCCGCCCGGGGCGACCGGCACGGCAGCGGCCGGTCGGTGGCGATCGTGGTGTTCGAGTCCGGCCGGCGGGTGGTCTACCGGCCGCGGGACGTCGGGACGCACGTCTGGCTGGCCGAGATGGTCGACTGGCTGAACCGCCGGGTGCCCGACCTCGGCCTGCGCACGGTCACCACGCTGGCCCGGCCCGGGTACGGCTGGCTTGAGTTCGTCCAGGCCGCGCCGGTCCAGGACCTGGCTGCGGCCGACCGGTTCTACCGCAGGCAGGGGGCGTTGCTCGCCCTGCTGCACATCCTGCACGCCGGCGACATGCACCACGAGAACCTGGTGGCGGCCGGGGACACGCCGGTGTTGGTGGACGTGGAGACCCTGTTCCACCCCGACTTCGAGCTGACCGAGGCGCCCCCGGACGCCGCGTCGGCGATGCTCGGCCACTCGGTGCAACGGACCGCGCTGCTGCCGATGATGATCGTCGGCTCGCACGGCACCGCCGACGTTTCCGGGCTTGGCGGCGATCGCGGCGCGAGTCCGTACGGCGTGCTCGACTGGGAGTTCGCGGGCACCGACCGGATGCGGATCACCCGGCGGCCCGGTGAGTTCGGCGGCGGCCACAACCGGCCCCGGCTGGGCGGGCGCGACCTGGACCCCGGCGAGCACGAAGCGGCGTTCCTGGACGGCTTCCGGGTGGGCTACGACGCGATCCTGCGGCACCCGGCCGAGTTCACCGGCCTGATCCAGGCCGCCGCCGACCTGGACGTGCGCCTGATCGCCCGCCCGACCAGCGGATACGCCGTCCTGCTCGACGAGACCACGCATCCGGACCTGCTGCGGGACGCGGCCGACCGGGACCGGGCCCTGGACGTGCTGTGGACCGACTCGGCCGCGTGCCCGTTGCGGTGGCGCCTGTCCCCGCACGAGCTGGCCGACATGTGGACCGGGAACGTCCCGCTGTTCACGACCCGACCGGACAGCCGTGACGTGCGTACCTCGACCGGCGAGTCGCTGCCCGGCCTGCTGACCGCGTCCGGCCTGGGGCAGGCGCTGGCGAAGCTGGCCGCCATGAGCGAGGTGGACCTGCACCACCAGGAGTGGATCATCTCGGCCACCCTGGCCACCCGCCTGCCGGCGGACGGGCACCGCGGCGTGGAACGGGTCGCGGAACCGATGACCGGCGCGGCGGCAAACCCGGAACGGCTGCTCGCGGCGTCGTGCGCGATCGCCGACCTGATCGTGGCCAAGGGCCTGACCGACGGCGGCCGGGTGAACTGGCTCGGCCTGGAGTACGTGGACAACCGGCAGTGGCTGGTCCTGCCGATGGGCGCCGGCCTGGCCAACGGCTACCTGGGGGTCGCCCTGTTCCTGGCGCACCTCGCTGACCTGAGCGGCATCCACCGGTACGGCGAGTTGGCCCGGCGCGCGGTCGACGCGGTCCCGCAGGTGCTGGAGATGGCCGCCGGGCGGCCGGACCTGCTGCGGCTGATCGGTTCCGGCGCGTTGAACGGCTTCGGCGGCATCGCGTACGCCCTGGCCCGTCTCGCCACTCTGCTCGACGATACCGAGATCAGGAAGTGGGCGCTGGTCGCGGCGGAGCACGCCGCCATCGCCGACCCGCACGGCCCCGCCGACTGGGCCAACGGCAGCGCCGGCTGCCTGGCGGCGCTCACCGCCGTCGCGGCTGAACTGGGGGAGAGCAGGGTCGCCGGACTGGCCAGGTCGTGCGCGGACCGGCTGGTGGACATGGACCTCCCGGACGACGCCGGCTTCGCCTTCGGCGCCGCCGGAACCGCCTGGGCCCTCGCCGGCGCCGCTGAGCCCGATGCCGCGCGGGCGGCGGTGGAGCGGGCCACTCCGTTCGAGCCCGCCGGCCATGGGTGGTGCTCCGGGCTTGCCGGGCTGGCCGTCGCCCGGGCGGCCGTCGACCCCGAACCCGACCACATCGTCCGCGCCGCGCGGTTGCTCGCCGACCGGCCGGTGCTGCGTGATCTGAGCTTGTGCCACGGTGAGCTGGGCATCGCCGAGGCATTGACCGTGCTGTCCGCCCAGATGCCGTCCGCGAGCGTGATCGCGGCGGCGGCTCGACGACGTGCCGGCCTGGTCCTTGACGCGATCGACCGGTACGGACCCACCTGCGGAACCCCGGGCGCGGTGTCGTCGCCCGGACTGCTCAACGGTCTCGCCGGGATCGGCTACGGGCTGCTGCGGCTGGGCTTCAGCGACCGGGTGCCCTCCGTGCTGCTGGTGCGGCCCGGGTACCCGGCGGAGAACCACAAACCCCGAGAAACATGAAGGAACAGTGACCATGAGCTCGACGTCCCCCGAACCGCTTGCCGAGACCGACTTGCCGATGCAGGAAGTGTCGTCGGAGGAGTTATCCGACGAGGCGACCGACCGCGACCCGGTCGGCTACATGAGGTTCCTGCCCGCGGTCACGTTCGGCCTGCGGGTCGCCGCCCTCGCCGGGGTCGCGCTCGCCGTCGGTGACATGGCCGGGGTGACCGGCATCTGGCCCGGTGGAACGACCTGCTGCATCACCATCAACCCGACCTGACCAAGCGTCGCCCGAGCGCGGTCCACTTCGCGAAGTGGACCGCGCTCGACGCTGTTGGCGGATAGACCAGGCAAGTGATACCTAGGTACGGTCCGACTTCGTGTTGGGGCACCGATCGTCGGTCATTGTTGGTCGCGACGACGAGCTTCACACGCTGCAGGAAGCTCTCACTGCGGCGCGTGGTGGCCGTGGCGGGGCTGTGTTCATCATCGGGGAAAGCGGAATCGGCAAGTCGAGGCTCGCGGCCGCTGCCGCTGACCTGGGCTTCGCCGCGGACATGCGGTTGTTGCGGGGCCGGGGAAGCGCGATCGGGCCGATGGTCCCGTACCGGTCGTTGACCGAGGCGCTGCTGTCGTTGCTGCGGGCCGGTGATCCGGTCGACGTCGCCGCGCTGGGCCCGTACCGCCCGGTGCTGGCCCGGCTGATCCCCGACTGGGGCGAGGTGGCGGGCGGCGGACAGGGCGGTGCCAACGATGGTGGGTCGCTGGTGATCCTCGCCGAGGCCGTGCTGCGGCTGACCGCGTTGGCCGGCCAGGGCCGTGGCTGCCTGATGACCCTCGACGACATGCAGGACGCCGACGCCGAGACATTGGCCGTGGTCGAGTACATGATCGACAACATGGACCGGCAACCGGTGCTGCTGGTCGGCATGATCCGCGACGAGCCGTGCCCGGCGCTGGAGATGGCCCACTCGGCCGCGCAGCGCGGCGCCGGCGTGGTGATCGACCTCGGCCGGCTCAACCGCGACGACCTGCGGCGGATGGCCGGGTCGTGCCTGGGCACGCAGCCGCGCGAGGTGCCGGAGCCGGCCGCCGACCTGCTCTGGGCGGGCAGCGCCGGAAACCCGTTCCTGGTCAAGGAGATGCTCACCGGCATGATCGACAGCCGGCTGCTGGTGCACGAGCACGGCGGCCGCTGGCGGGTGACCGAGCAGCTGCGGACCAACCTGCCGACCACGTTCGTCCGTGGCGTGGCCCGGCGGGTGGACATGCTGGGACCCCAGGCCCGACAGGTGCTGTCGGTCGCCGCCGTCCTCGGCCGGCGGTTCCCGCTCGCCGTGGTGCAGGCGGCCTCCGGCCTGGAGTACAGCGACCTGCTCAGCCACATGCACGGCGACCTGATGGCCCAGCTGGTCACCCCGGACGACCAGACCCCGGACTGGTACTGCTTCCAGCACTCGCTGATCGTGGACGCGTTGTTGACCCTGGTCACCCCGGCCGACCGGGCCGGCATCGCGCAACAGGTCGCGGACGCCGTGGAGGCCGTGTACCCGGGGCTGCCCGGCGAATGGTGCCAGGTCAGCGCCTCGTTACGGTTGGACGCCGGATATCCGACGGTTGCCGGGCGGCTGTTCGCCGAGGCCGGTCGGCGCGCGCTCGCCCATGGCGCCGCGCACTCCGCGGTCACCCTGCTGGACAAGGCGTGGGATCTGCTCGTGCACGACGTGCCGGCGCGCGCGGACGCGTTGGAGGCGCGCCTGTACGCGTTGGCCGAAGCGGGCCTGGTGGACCGGGCGTTGGCCGCGGTGACGATGCTCGACGAGGTCGGTGCCCGACTCGACCGCCGAAGACGCGCGCAGCTACACGCGAGGCTGGCCTGGGTGGCGAACCTCGCTGGGCGCACCGCCGACGGCCTCAGCCAGGTGGAGGCCGCCCGGGTGCTGCTCGGCCCGGACGCCGCCGCCGAGGACATCGCCCCGCTCGACGTCGTGGCCGCCCACCTGGAGCTGGACGTGCCGGGACGGGGGCAGCTGCGGAAGGCGGAGGCGATGGCCCGCCGGGCCGCGACCGTCGCCGAGCAGGTGCCGTTGCCGATCGTGGCCTGTCAGGCCTGGCAGTTGCTCGGCGCGTTGACCCGGTCGCGTGACCCGGACGAGGCGACCGCGTGCCTGGAACGCAGCCGCGCCATCGCCGTCGAGTACAGCCTGCCCATCTGGGAGATCCACGCCCTGGTCCGGCTCGGCCTGGACGACGCCCTGCGCGAGGGCACCGTCGACCGACTGGAGCAGGCCAGGCAGCAGGCGACGAACATCGGCGCGGTGACCGCGCGGTACCAGTCCGAGGTCAACATCGGGCTGCAGCTGATCCTGCGCGGCGACTTCGGCGCCGCCGAAACCCTGATCGACCAGGTGCTCGCCGACACGACCAGGCTGAAACTCCTGGAGACCACGCAGCACATGCTGGTCCTGCGGGCCGTGCTGAACGGACACCGCGGCCGTCGCCGCGAGATGGAACAGGCGGTCACCGAACTCCGCGGCTGGTCCGGCGACCAGGCCCAGTACGTGCCCCGGGTGCACGGGCTGGGCCGGGCGTTCTGCGCGTTGATCGAGGAGGACCGCGACGCCGCCGCGACGGAACTGGCGGTCACGCTCAGCGCCGAGGAGACCAGCCCGACCACGTTCCACCTGGCCGGCCAGTACGGGCTGAACCTGCTGCTGCGCACCCTGGCCGGCGACATGGACTGGGCGACCTACGAGTCGGTCACCTCGGCCCCGGCGGCCCGGCTGCGGTGGGACCGGCAGTTCGCCCAGTTCGCCCGCGCGGTCCTGGCCGGCCGCGACGGGAAAACAGCGGAGGCGACGGAAGCCGTCACCGAGGCACTGCGGCTCGGTTCGCCGTACGAACTGGGCCGCCACCTGGGCCTACGCCTGGTCGGCGAGGCGGCCCTGGCCGACGGCTGGGGCGAACCGGTGGAGTGGCTGCGGACCGCGGAGGAGTACTTCCACAACGCCGGTTTCCAGGCGGTGGCGGGCGCCTGCCGGGCGTTGCTGCGGCGGACCGGCAACCGGGTCGCCCAGCGCCGCACCGGGATCGAGAGCGTCCCGCCGCCACTGCGGTCGGCCGGGGTGACAGTGCGCGAGTACGAGGTGTTGCGGCTGCTGGCGGAGCGGCTGGGCAACCGCGAGATCGCCGACCGGCTGCACCTGTCGTTGCGGACGGTGGAGAAACACGTGTCGAGCCTGATCTTCAAGACCGGCATGCCCAACCGGATCGCGCTGAGCAAGTTCGCGTCGTCCTCGGGCGGTCAGCTCAACTGACAGTGTCAACGAGGTCGCCGGTCGGTCGGCTGCCCGGTTATCTGACAGTGTCACCGTCGGATGCTGACACTGTCAGCGTCTGGCGATCACCCCAGCTCTGCCCAGGCCATCGCCAGCCGGTTGACCAGCTCGGCGATGTCCGCTTCTGACAGGGTGAAGGGGATCCGGATGTGGTTGTCGTGGTGGCCGTTCGGGTCGGTCGCTGAGCCGGGCACCACCTCCACCCCGTGCCGCAGGGCCACTTGGGCGAAGATCTGGGCGTCCACCTCGGGCAGTTCGACCCACAGGGCCGAGCCGCCTTCCGGGGTTCGCCAGCGCCAGTTCGGCAGGTGCATGGCCAGCAGGCCCGCCAGGTGGCCGAGGCGGCGCGCCAACGTCTCCCGCCGGCCCGCGGCGATGTCGGTGATCTTCGGCAGCAGCCGGGCCGCCAGCGCCTGGTCGAGAACGGCGTTGCCCAGGTCGGCGCGTACTTTGTAGCGCGCGAGCCGGTCGATCACCGGTTCGGGCGCGCGCACCCAGCCGATCCGCAGCCCGGCCCACACTGTCTTGGCGAGCGACCCGACCGACAGGATCTCGGCGTCCCGCGGCGCGTACGCCCCGATCGGCGGCGGCGTCTCCGCGCCGGAGTACCCGGTGAAGCCGGTGTAGGCGTTGTCCTCCAGTAACGGCACGCGGTACTTCGCGGCGATCTGGGCGACCCGTTGGCGGCGGCTCGCGGACATCAGCACCCCGGTGGGGTTGTGGTACGTCGGCATCACGTACGCGAGCGCCGGATTGTGCTCGGCGAAGGCCTTGGCCAGGGCGTCCGGCCGGACGCCGTCCTCGTCCACCGGCACGCTCACCAGTTTGGCGCCGGCCGCGCGGAACACGTCCAGGCAGCCCGGCCAGCTCGGCGACTCCACCACGACCGTGCTGCCCGGCTTCAGGTACATCTGGGCGGCCAGCCCCACCGCCTGCTGCACGCCGTTGGTGATCAGGACCTGGTCCGGCACGGTCGGCACCAGCTGCCCGTCGAAGTGGTCGCAGACGGCCTGGCGCAGCGCGGGCAGGCCGGTCGGGTGACAGCCCGCGTCCGCCGTCAGCTCGGGCAGGTCCTCCCGGGCCAGCGCCCAGACGGCGTCCCGCAGCTCGGGCGCTGCCGGTTCGACCGCGAGCGCCAGCGAGATGATCTTCCCTGGTCCGTCCACCAGTCGCTGGTAGATCGACGTTGCCCGACCGCCGGGCACCCGGCCATCCGCCCCGGACCTGCGCGGCCGCACCGCCGCGGACACCCTCGTGCCGCTGCCGCGCACGCTGTCCACCAGGCCGCCGCCGCGCAGCTCGTCGTACGCGGCGACCACGGTGGCGCGGCTGACCGTGAGCATCTTCGCCAGATCCCGCTCGGACGGCAGCCGCTCGCCCGCCGGCAGGTCCCCGGCGGTGATGCCGCCGGCGAGCGCGCCGGCGAGCCTGCGATAAAGCGGTCCGTGCGCGGTGGTCCAGTCACCGAGAAATTCGACCAGGACGCCGGCATCACAGAAACGGTCCACTGTCACTCCCCGAAAAGAGACCGGTCGACAGCCAAAGGCGACTCAGGAAATCGGGATCACAGTAGCACGGAAATGTCGTGGTCGAACAATTTCCGCGGCGGTCAGCTCAGTGCACCGGTCCAATTCCGCGAGCAATGGCCCTTTCGTCACCCATGGTGGCCGTGGGACGTCACAGTGGCGCCTTCGATGACCGTCGCCAGGCACTCGGTGAACAGGTCGTCCACGGTCCGGCCGGGTTCGAAGTACTCGGTGATGGCGGCGACCACGGTGGGGTGCCGTTCGCTGAACGCGGCCATGTCGAAGTCCTTCAGCCCCACCGTGTCCGGCCGCGGCGCCTGCTCCTCCAGGACGTAGCCGACGGTGAACCGCTGCACGGTCAGCACGATGACCCTGGCCTGCCGCAAGGGAATCCCGCGGGCCACCAACGTGCTCATCGCCAGTTCGGAGATCGCCGCCAGGTTGAGCGACAGCTGGGCGGCCGAGATCACCCTGGCGCCGTCCGGGTGGGCGAGCAGCGCGCGGCGCAGCCGTTCGGCGATGCCCGCCAACCAGTCCTGCCAGCGTTCGTCCGGGTGAGGCCGGGTGAGTTCGGGGAACTCCCGCTCGATGATCACCTCGGCGACCGCGGTGACCAGGGCGGCCTTGTTGGGGACGTGCCAGTAGAGGGTGGGCGCCTGCACGCCGAGCCGCGCGGCCAGCTTGCGCAGGGTCACCCCGTCGAGTCCTTCGGCGTCCAGCAGCGCCACGGCCTCGGTGACGATCCGCTGTCGATCCAACGTCACTGTTCTGCATACCTCCGGGGCGGCACTCTATCAGTGGTAGAGTCTCTCTAACGGTGTTAGAGAGACTGGGTGGGGTCAGATGAAAGCAGCGGTGTTGCACGAGGTCGGCGGCGTTCCCCGGTACGAGGACTTCCCGGACCCGGTGGCCGGCGCGGGCGAGGTGGTGATCGACGTGCGGGCGGTCGCGGTGGAGAACGTGGACAAGATGATCGCGGCCGGCACCCACTACGCGAGCAAGGAGTTCGTCGACCGGTTACCGGTGATCCCGGCGTTCGACGGCGTCGGCGAGCTCCCCGACGGGACGCTCGTCGGGTTCGGCCGGCCCCGGCATCCCTACGGCGCGCTCGCTGAGAAGACCGTGGTGTCCGCCGACGCGTACATCCCGGTCCCGACCGACATCGACCCCGCGGTGGTGACCGTGCTGGGGACGGCCATCAACGGGATGTCCGTTCGCACCGCCGCGGGTTTCGTTCCCGGCGAGACAGTGTTGGTCCAGGGCGCCACCGGGGTCGCCGGGCGGCTCGCCGTGAAAGCGGCGCGGCTGCTGGGTGCCGGCCGGATCGTCGCGACCGGACGCGACGACACCCAGTTGCGGGAAGTCGGCGCGGACACGGTCATCAACACCGCGGTCGACGACGACGCGCTGGCGAAAGCGTTCACCGAAGCCAAAGGGGACGGATACGACGTGGTCGTGGACTTCCTGTGGGGCCGGCCCACCGAGATCCTGCTGCGCTCGCTGATCCCGGACAGTTTCGCGTTCCCGAAGCCGACCAGGGTGATCCAGATCGGCGAGTCGGCCGGGCCCTCGATCGCGCTCGCCGCGGCGAGCCTGCGCACCTCGGGCATTGAGATCTGCGGCGCGGCCAAGGGACTCGACGCGGACACCATGCGCGCGTCGTACGAGCAGGTTCTGGCGTGGACGCGGTCCGGCGAGCTCACGTTCGAGCTGGCGAAGGCGCCGTTGCGGGACATCGAGGCCGCGTGGCAGCGGACTGACCTGCGCGGGCGGCGGCTCGTCGTGGTCATGTGACCGTATCGGGAATCCATTGGCGTGGCGCATGCTTCTCCTGTTAGGACCGGTACGGACCTGACGTGAAGGAGCGGCGCATGGTTTTCGGCTTCCCTGGACGCTGGAACGGCAGGCTGACCGTCGACCTGCCGGTGGTGGCGCTGCCGTTGGCCGCGTTGGCCCACTGGATCCGTGGCGCGCCGACCGACGCGGTCATCTTCGTGGTGGTCACGCTGCTGCTCGTACTGGCCGAGCTACGGGGAACGGACGACGCCACAATGCCGGCGCAGCCGATGCGAGTGCCTGGGTTCGCGGTGATCGCGCTGGGCCTGCTGGTGTTGGCGTTCGGGCGGGACAGCCTGCCGGTCGCCGTGGTGATCTGCGCGATCGGCCTGTTGGTGCTGGTCGCCGAGTTACGGGACCCGTCCCTGCCCCAGGGCGGTCCGGTGCCGCGCCGGGCGTGGGTGTGGTCGGCGGTCGGGCTCAGCTGGTGCCTGTGGGAGCTGATCTCGTTCATCTACGAGCAGGGCGCGGGTGGGTTGTCGCTCACCCACCCGACCATGAGCGACCTGATCGAGCCGATGTTGTCCAACCGGATCGTGCAGGCACTGGCCTTCATGGGCTGGCTGGCCGCGGGCTTGGCGATGTTACGGGCGGCCGCCGCGGCGAGGCGGTCATGACCGCCCGGGTCGTCACCGAACTCGGCTTCGGGCTCATCGTCCTCGCGGCCGTCGCGCTCGCGGTGGCCAGTCACGTCGCACCCCGCCGGATCCCGCCGCTCACCAGCGTGCTGGCCGTGGTGATGCGCCGGCGGACCACCCGGATCGCGCTCGTGGCGGCCTGGTGGTGGGTGGGGTGGCACTTCTTCGTGGGTCACTGAACGGTGGCCGCGGCGACGAACAGCGGCGTCGCCACCAGGAAACGGTCCGTCCGGGCACGTTCGGCCTGGTCCGCCGTCCAGATGTCGGCCTGTTCGCGGCTGATCGCGCGGCTCCGGTGTGCGGTCTCCACCAGGCCGGTGACCATCGGGAGCATCGCCGCGTCAGTGATGACGCCCGTGCGCACCTCGACCGTCACGTCGGTGAAACCGTTGTCCAGCAGGAGGTTGCGGTAACGGCGGGCAACCCGTGGGTTGGGTACGGTGTCGGCGCGGGCGTGCACGATGAGCCGGGTCAACTCCGGGTCGTCGGCATCGATGAGGAAACCGTCCCAGTCCTGTCCGACAAGCACGATCCGCCCACCCCGCGCCAGCACGCGCCGCGCCTCCACCAACGCCACCTCAGGATCGGCCAACTGGTGGAACACCTTGTCGGCCCGGTACCCCACGACTTCGCCGTCGGCCAGCGGCAGGGCGTCGGCACCGGCGAGGCGAAAGTCCCGCCCCGGCCACCGCTCCCGGGCCACCGCCACCATCCGCTCGTCGACATCAACCCCGATCGGGCACACCCCTTGCTCAGCGAGTTCCTCGACCGCCCGCCCCGCCCCGCAGCCAACGTCCACGACGGCCTGCCCAGGCGCGAGGCCGAGCAGGTCGTAGGAGTGGGCGCGCAGTTCGGCCGCGCCGGGCAACGTGTCGGCGGTGTCGAGGAGTCGGACAAGCGAGTCCGTCGGGTCGTGGCTCATGGTCGCGATGATGCGACTTCAAGTGCGCTTGAAGTCAACTGCGGTGGTCCGAAGAGGAGGGTGACTCAGCGGGCGAGGCGTTCGGCGAGCCACGCCAGGGACAGTGGGTAGCGGTAGTCGATGGCGAAGTGGCCGGCGTCGAACAGTTCGAAGTGGACGCGGTCGGCCGGGACACCGGCTGTGGCCAGTTCGGCGCGGAACGCTTCGGCGCCGAGATCAAGGAACCACTCGTCGTGGGTGCCGGCGTCGATCCACACCGCGCGCAGTGACCTGACGGCTTCTGTGTGGTCCGCGACCATGCGCACCGGGTCCCAGTTCAGCCAGCGCTGCCACTGTTCCGGTTGGGGCGCGCCGGTTACCTGGTCGAACGGCAGTTCTGGGGTGCCGTCGTCGCGGGCGGAGAAACACGCCGCCAGGGCGAGCAGCTCCACCAGGACGTCGTCGCCGGGTTTGGTGAACGCGGGCCGTGCCTGGAAGTCGCGCCAGAACTGGGTGATGTCGTGGTCGTAGTTCCGCAGGGCGCGGGCGGCTTTGCCGAAGTCGGGGAGGTAGGACAGTTCGTAGAGGGTGTCGCCGGAGTGGGTGGCGAGGGCGCCGAAGAGGTCCGGGCGGAGCATCGGGGTGATCATCGAGCCGAAGCCGCCGGAGGACTTTCCCATGATGGCGCGGGACTCGCGGTCGGCGATGGTGCGGTAGTGGGCGTCCACCCACGGCACGATCTCGTCGCACAGGTAGGAGTGATAGCGCCCGGTGCCGGGCGAGTCGACGAACTGGGAGCCGCCGTACTTGGTCCACGCGTCAACGTAGACCACGACACAGCCGGGTGTGCCGTTGGCGAACACGGTGTCCGCGGTCTCCGGGAACGGCTGGCGGAACGGGGTGCGGTTGGCCCACATCGACAAGTGCCCGGTGTAGCCCTGGATCACGTAGACGGTGGGGTAGCGGGTGGTCGTGTCGTCGTATCCGGGCGGGACGTACACCCACAACGGCCGCAGGTGCGGATCGCCGAGGTGGTTGTCCCGCAACAGCACGGAGTCGAAGGTGTGCCGGTCCAACCGGCCGGCGAGTTCGGCTTCCCAGGGCAGCATGCCCGGAAGTCAAGCATGCCCGGCCCGGCTGGTCAGGTAGTTTTGGGCCAGAGGTGTCATGACGACCATCGAGCAGCTGGCCGACGAGCTTGTCGACGTCATCGCCGACGAGGATCCGTTGCGCGTGACGATGTGGGGTGTGCGGTCCCGGCCAGGCGCTTGCGGGCGTGGTGGGCCGCCTGGGTCGGCAATAGCTAGCGCGGGTTCCCTTGCGCGACCTCCTCAACGAGTTCGGCGGCGCGTCGCGGACCGCCGGCTTCGGCGCATTCCGCCTGAATCCGGCGCGCGTGTGTCCGATAACTCGGGTCGCGCAGCACCTCGCGTACCGCCGCGCGTAATCGTGCCGGCGATGGGGTCGCGGTCCGCAGGTCGATGCCGGCACCTGACCATGCCACGTGCGCGGCCACTTCGGGTTTCTCCTCGGTCTCGCCCCCGACCACCAGCGGGATGCCGTGCGCGAGCGCCGCCTGCACCCCGCCGTAGCCCCCGTTGGTGATCATCACGTCGACATGCGGCAGCAGTTCGGCGTGGGGCACGAACGCCGCTTGCCGGACGTTCGCGGGCGGCGACGCCAGTTCGGTTTCGCCGGTGGTCGCGACCACGAGCACGTCCTCGTCGGCGAGCCCGCGCACTGTCGGTTCGAGCAGTGATGGCTCATCGTTGGACACCGTCCCCTGCGTCACGTGCACCACCGGTCGGTCGGTACGCAGCTCATCCCACCACGGCGGCGGGGTGAAGTCGCTGGTACGAGCCGGTGCCAGCGGGCCGACGAAATGCGTGGCGCGGAACAGGTCGGAGCGCGGGTACTCGAACGAGGGCACAGTGCCGAGCAAGTAGACATCGGGCTGCGCGGCCACATTGCCGGGCGCGTGCGGCACACGTGGCCGAAGACCAAGCCCCGCACGCATTCCGTCGACTCGTCGCCACAGCCCGCGCAGCACAAAGTGCTCGACGCCGAAGGCGAGCAGCCGGTTGCGCAGCCGGCCGGCGGGCGACGCGGACGGCCGCAGCCCGAGCCCGACCGGGGCGGTGTCCCTGCTCCCGAACATGTAGATCGAGGTCGCGACCATGGCGTGCCGGCAGCCGGTGATCTCGTGCGTCAGCCCAGCGCCGAAACACATCTCGTCGGCCATCAGCACGTCCGCGGGGAAGTCCGCCAGGATCCGGACCAGGTCACGGTGTTGCGCCGGCGCGGTCTGGACGAAGACCGCGTCGATCACCTCCCGGAACATCGTGACGCCCCGCAGCCCGTCGAGGTGCGGAAACGCTTGGTGTCGGTTCTTTCCGCCGAAGTCGTACGCCTCGCGCATCGGCAGGTACTCGGCACCGGCGCCCTCGACCTTCCGTCGGAAGTGTGCGCCGGTGTACCAGCGGATTTCGTGTCCCCGGCGGGACAGTTCGCCGACTATCGGCAGGACAGGGTTGACGTGCCCGTCGCTCGGTGTCGTGGCGACGAGAATGCGAGCCATGGCCTCACTCCTGGTGGGCTGGCAGACAAACCGGACGTCAGAGACTATCCAACCAAGGGGGCCAGAGCGAGATCCGCGATCAGCCCTGGTGCTGGAAGCCGTGTCGGTACCGCTGCGGACTGGTGGCCAGGTCCCGGGCGAAGTGCGCGCGTAACGCGTTCGCCGAGCCGTAGCCGGCGCGTTCGGCGATCTGCGGGATCGGCAGGTCCGTGGTCTCCAACAGTTTTCGGGCCAGGTGCAGGCGTTGCTGCAGCAGCCAGTTCTGCGGGCTGGTGCCCAGGCGCTCCCGGAACCGGCGGGTCAGGGTACGGACGCTCAGCGCGGCGTGCCGGGCGATGTCGGCCACGGTCAGCGGTTCGCCCGCGTTGGCCTGGATCCAGGTGAGGGTCTCGGCCAGCGAACCGCTGTCGTCGGGTGGCTGGGCGTCGGCGATGAACTGGGCCTGGCCGCCTTCGCGGGTGGGGGCCATGACCACCATGCTCGCGGCGGTCGCCGCGGCCGCGGCGCCGTGGTCGCGACCGATCAGATGCAGGCACAGGTCCAGCCCGGCGGCCACCCCCGCGGACGTGTAGATCCGGCCGTCGCCGGTGAACAGCGCCTTGGCGTCCACGAGGACATCCGGGTGCCGGCGGGCCAGTTCCGGCGCGGCCCGCCAGTGCGTGGTCGCCCGCTTGCCGGCGAGCAGCCCGGCCTCGGCCAGGACGCGGGCGCCGGTGCAGATCGAGACGATCCTGGCCTGGCTGCCGCGCAGCAGGTCGAGAACCTCGGGCGGCACCTGGGACGTCACGTCGAGACCGGGCACGATCACGGTGTCCGCCTCGGCCGCGACGGAAAGGTCATACGGCACAAGGATCTCGTAGTAGCTGATGCCGCCGGCGGTGGCGCTGACGGCGGGCCGTGGGCCGCAGACCCGGACCAGGTACGGGTGGCTGCCGTCGGCGAGTTTGGCGGTGCCGAAGACCTGGCACGGGATGGACAGGTCGAAGCCCACCACGCCGTCCAGCGCCAGCACCGCGATGACATGTTCGGACATCGCTACCGCCTCGGCCGGAACGAGAATCGGGGCCGCCCGGCCAGAGTGTCCACTGTGCACTCGACGTCGAAGACGGCGCTGAGCAGCTCGTCGGTGAGGGTCTCGGTGGGTGCTCCGGCGGCCACCACCCGCCCGTCCCGCAGCACGACCGCGACGTCGGCGTACGTGGCGGCCAAGTCGAGCCCGTGCAGTGCGGCGACGACCGTGATGTCCAGGCCGCGGACCAGTTCCAGGAACTCCAGCTGGTGGCGGATGTCCAGGTGGTTGGTGGGCTCGTCGAGCACCAGCAGCCGCGGCTGCTGCGCCAGGGCACGGGCGAGCAGCACGCGTTGGCGTTCCCCGCCGGACAGTTCGCCCAGCCGCCGGTCGGCGAGCGGACCCAGGCCGGTCCGCTCGCAGATGTCGTGGACGATCTCGTGGTCGGTCGAGCCGAGCCGGTCGAACCTGCCCAGGTGCGGGGTCCGGCCCTGGGCGACCGTCTCGGCGACGGTGAACTCGAACCCGGAATGCTGTTCCTGCAACAGAACCCCGGTGCGGCGGGCGGCGGCGCGGGCGTCCGAGCGCCACACGTCGTCGCCGTCGACCAGGACCCGTCCGTGATCGGGCCGTTTCGCCCGGTAGATCGCGCGCAGCAAGGTCGATTTCCCGCTGCCGTTCGGGCCGACCAGGGCCACGAACTGTCCTGTTAGGACGTCCACGGACACGTCGTGCAGCACCCGCCGGCCGCCCATCGAGACGCTCACGTTCTCCATCCGCAGGCTCACGACACCGGCTCCAACCGGTGTCCGGCCCGCCGCATCACCAGCAGGAACATCGGTACGCCAAGGAAGGCGGTGACCACGCCGACCGGCAGCTCGGCCGGTGCGATCACGATCCTGGCCAGCACGTCCGCCCAGACTAGGAAGCACGCGCCGAGCACCGCGGTGACCGGCAACATCCGGCGATGGTCGGCGCCGACCAGCATCCGCGCCAGGTGTCCGGTGATCAGTCCCACGAACCCGATCCCACCGGACACCGCGACCACGGTCCCGGTGAGCAAAGTGGTCAGGATCAGCAGCCGCCACCGCAGCCGGACCGCGTCGACACCCAGTGCGGCGGAGGCGTCGTCGCCCAGAACGAGCACGTTCATCCGCCGCGCGGTCGCCAACAGCACGACGATCGCGGCTACGAGGACGAGCGCCGGAATCGGCAAGGACTCCCACTGGGTGCCGGACAGTCCGCCGAGCAGCCAGAAGATGATCTGCTGCTGCGCCGCGGTGTCGTTCGTCCGTGCCAGCATGAACGACGTGATGCCGCTGAACAGGTACGCGCACGCCACGCCGACCAACACCAATCGCAGCGGCTGCAACCGTCCTCGCTGTTGCGCCATCGCCAGGACGACGACCATCGCCAGCGTGGCTCCCGCGAAGGCCGCCAACGGCAGCGTGACGACGCCCAACAGAGCCGAACCGCTCGTCAGCACGATCACCGCGCCGACGGACGCGCCCGACGACAACCCGAGCAGATGCGGATCCGCGACCGGGTTCCGCACGACCGTCTGCACCACGGCACCGGCCACGGCGAGCCCGGCGCCGACGACCGCCGCCATCAGCACCCGGGGCACCCGCAACCGCCAGACGATCAGGTCGGTCGGGCCGTGCCCGCCGCCTCCGCCCAGCCGGTCCACGATGATCCGGACCACCTCGCCCACGGGCACGCCGACCGGTCCGATCCCGATCGCCACCAGGACCGAGACGACGAGAGCCACCCCCAACGCGGTCCTCATCCGCGCAACCCGGCGGCGATCTGTTCCAGTCCGTCGATGGTCAACGGCGTGGGGAAGCCGACGACGTACTGCGAGGTCGACAGGATCCGCCTGTCGCGGACCGCGCTGGTCGTAGCCAGCAGCGGGTTCGCGGAGATCTGGTCGACCAACTCCCGGCCGGTGGCCTTGGCGAAGCTGAGGTCGGTCACCACCCAGATCACCTGCGGGTCGAGTGCCGCGATCTTTTCCGGGGACACGTCGGCGTGCATCGACGGCACCTCGTCGAACACGTTGACCCCGCCGGCGAGGTGGATCAACGCGTTCACCGGGGTCGCGCCGCCGAGCGCCTTCACCGGTTGCCCGACCACCGGGTTGTCGGCCAGCGCCAACACTCGCGTCCGCGGGCCCGCCTTCGCCCGTACCGTGTCCTCGCGGGCCTTCAGCTCCCGGATGACCTGGTCGGCACGGTCGGCGACCTGGAAGACCCGGCCGACCCTGGCCAGGTAGTCGTACATCGCGGACAGGTCGGTCATCGGCCCGGCCTTCGTGTTGACGCACGCGGCGACGCCGGGCGCCTTCATGGCCGCCAGGTCCGCCTCGGTCGGCGTGCCAGGCGGGCCGCCGAAGTCGGGAAACCCGGTCAACACCACGTCCGGTGCGAGCGCCGCCACGCTTTCGGTGCTGGGTATCTTGTCCGTGATCACGGGCACGGTCGCCAACTGCCCGCGGAACGGCTCCTGCTCGGCCCTGACCGGTCCGGCGAAGCCGGTGCCCACGATCCGGTCGGCCAGTCCGAGCCGGGCCATCACCTGCGCGGCCCACCCGTCGATCGTGACCGCCCGCGCCGGGACGGCCGCGAACGTGATGTCCTTGCCCTGACAGTCCTTGACCGTGACCGAACCGGCGGACGGCTGCGATGACGCCGTCCCGCAACCGGCCACGCCCGCGAGTACCAGGACGGCGGTCACCGTCCAGCGGGCGCGCACAGACATCGATGACTGCCTTTCGAGATGTTGCCGAGTTCTCACCGTCCCCATCAGATCCGCGTTCGCGGGCGCGGAGGAGTGGCCGGTGGGTCAACATCCACCCGATTTCAGCCATGCCCACGAGCCCACCTCCATACAATCAGTCGGCCGGAAACCCGCGGAAGTTCCGGGCGCTCGGGTGACGAAGATCGCGGGAACCGATCGCCGCCACCGGCCGACCATCTGTCTCGAACGAAGTCGCCGATCGGGAGGTTTCCCAGGTGAGCACGCGCTTCGAGGACACCACCAGAGGACGGCTGCTGCTGTTCGGGGCGGTACTGGCGTTCGTGTTCGTGGTGAGCTGGATGTTCGGCAACGCGTTCGCGCCCGCGAACACACCGACGAACCCGCGCCCCGCCACCACCGGCCGGCAGCACCCAGGTGGACACTGATGACGTCGGTACAGCCGGAACAGGCGCTCGAACTGGTCGTCGGCGGGATGACGTGCGCCGCGTGCGCGGCCCGGGTCGAACGCAAGCTGAACAAACTCGACGGTGTCCGGGCGACGGTCAACTACGCCACGGCAAAGGCCGACGTGCGCGGGCCCGAGCGACTGTCGCCCGAGGACGTCATCCGGGTGATCGAGGCCGCCGGCTACACCGCGGAACTGCCTCGCCCGCCCGCCGCGGAGAAGCCTGCCGCCGAGCCGGATCCGTTGCGCCGGCGGGTGATCGTGGCCGCCGTGCTGGCTGTCCCGGTCATCGCGCTCGGGATGGTGCACGCCTGGCATTTCCCGTACTGGCAGTGGCTGTCGCTGGTGCTCGCCGCCCCGGTCGCGGTGTGGGGAGCGTGGCCGTTCCACCGTGCGGCGTGGCGCAATCTGCGGCACGGCACCGCGACCATGGACACGCTCGTGTCGGTCGGTGTCACCGCCGCGTTCCTCTGGTCGGTCGGCGGGTTGGTGTTCGGCGACAGCGGCGAGATCTACCTCGAAGTGGCCGCTGGCGTGACGTTGTTCATCCTATGTGGCCGGTACATGGAAGGCCGGGCGCGCAGGCAGGCCGGCGCCGCGTTGCGGGCGTTGCTCGAACTCGGTTCGAAGGACGTGGCCATCCTGCGCGACGGACGCGAACACCGTGCCCCCATTGAAGAACTGCGCGTGGGCGACCGTTTTGTCGTGCGTCCAGGGGAACGGGTCGCGACCGACGGCGTGGTGGTGGACGGCGGTTCGGCCGTCGACCTGAGCACGGTGACCGGTGAGACCGTTCCCGTGGAGGTGTCGCCGGGCACTGAGGTGATTGGCGCGACCGTGAACGTGAGCGGCCGGTTGGTGGTGCGTGCCACCCGGGTCGGCGCCGACACGCAGTTGGCGCGGATGACCAAGGTGGTCGAACGCGCCCAGACCGGCAAGGCGGCGGCGCAACGGCTCGCCGACAAGGTCGCAGCGGTGTTCGTGCCGGTCGTCATCACGCTCGCGGTGGGGACGTTCGGATTCTGGCTCGGATACAGTCCCGATCCGGCCGAGGCGGTCACCGCCGCCGTGGCGGTGTTGATCATCGCGTGCCCGTGCGCGGTCGGCCTGGCCACGCCGACCGCCCTGCTCGTCGGGACCGGTCGGGGCGCGCAGCTGGGTGTCCTGGTCAAAGGCCCCGAGGTGCTGGAGTCCGCGCGCAAGGTGGACACGATCGTGCTCGACAAGACAGGCACGGTCACCACCGGTCGGATGACCGTCACGTCGGTGCACACCGAGGCGGCCGAGGAGGACGTGCTGCGGCTGGCCGGGAGTGTGGAGGAGGCGTCCGACCACCCGATCGGCGCGGCGATCGCCACCACCGCGGTCCGCCGGCTCGGCGAACTCCCCACGGTACAAGGCTTTCACTCGATCCACGGATGCGGTGTGCGGGGAGTCGTCGACGGACACACGGTCCTGGTCGGGCGGACGGAGTTGCTCGTCCGACACGGCGTCACGGTGCCCGAAGACCTTGGTAACGCGAAGGAAGCCGCTGAACTCACCGGCCGTACCACGGTTCTCGTCGCATGGGACGGCGTCGCCCGCGCGGTGATCGTCGTCTCGGACACGCTACGGCCTTCGTCGGCGCAGGCAGTCCGTGACCTGCGCGCGCTGAAGTTGCGACCGGTGTTGCTGACCGGCGACAACGAGACCGTCGCGCGTGCGGTCGCGAACGAACTCGGCATCGACGACGTCATCGCGGGTGTCGACCCGGCGGGCAAGGTCGCGGCGATCGAACGGCTTCAGCGGGACGGGCACGTCGTCGCCATGGTCGGGGACGGGGTCAACGACGCCGCCGCGCTCGCCACATCGGATCTCGGCCTGTCGATGGGTACGGGCACGGACGCGGCGATCGAAGCGGGCGACATCTCCCTCGTCCGTGGTGACCTGCTCGCGGCCGTGGACGCGGTCCGGCTGTCCCGGCGCATCTTCACCACGATCCGCGCCAACCTGTGCTGGGCGTTCGGCTACAACCTGGCCGTCCTGCCCATCGCGGCGGCCGGCCTGCTCAACCCCATGATCGCGGGCGCGGCCATGGCGTTCTCCAGCTTCGCCGTGGTCGGCAACAGCCTCCGGTTGGGTCGGCTCAGATCGCGGACCGGCGGCCACGCGGCCGGTCGGTCTCGTGCATCGAGCTGATCAGGTCGTCGCGGGCCCGAGCCACCCGGGACCGGATCGTCCCCACCGGACAGTCACAGATCTCCGCCGCCTCCGCGTACGACAGGCCCAGGGCCTGGGTGAGCACGAACGCCTCCCGCCGGTCGTCGTCCAACGCGCGGATCAGTTCGCCGATGACGACGCCTTCCTCGAACCGCGTGGGGCTGGGCTGGGCCTGCTCCGCGGCCGCCTGCCAGTCGGCGACGTCCGCGCGGCGCGGCCGGGCCTGCTTGGCGCGGATGTGGTCGACCACCACCCGGCGGGCGATCGACAGCAGCCAGGTCCGGGCGGACGACCGGCCTTCGAACCTGACCAGGCTGCTCAGTGCCCTGAGGTACGTCTCCTGGGTGAGGTCGTCGGCCAGTTGGGTGTCGGCGAGGTGGGCGGCGTAGCGCCAGACGTCGTGCTGGGTCGCGCGGACGAACCGCTCCAGCGCGGCACGGTCACCGCGCCGGGCGGCGAACGCCCATCGGGTGATCTCGTCGTCGCTCGTTCGTGACCGGCTCACAAGTACCACAAGGTAGCGCAATGGTCGTTTGACCGCGATGAAGGCCCGTTCACGGTGAACGGGCCCGCATCACGGTCAGTGGTGGCCGCCGCCACCGAACATGCCGCCCCAGCCGCCGCGGCGTCCGCCGTGTTTGCCGGGGCGCTGGTAGTCGGGGTACTGCTGCGGCTGCTGGTACGCGGGCGGTCCGGTCTGCCGCTCGCTGGCCAGGATCTGGTCGAGACCACCGGCGGGGAGCAGGGTCGCCTCGCACGTCGGGCAGACCTGCAGGGGCACGCCGCTGCGCCGAAAGGTGGTCATCCGGTCGCCGTCAGTTGGGCAGAGGATGTCGTTCACAGTTGGTTCCCTTCACTGGTGCTGCGGGCAGGCGGGGCGCCGGCCCGATTCGATGTGGAATGACGCGTGGGCGATGCCGAACCGGTCGGCTACGGCCGTGGTCAGCCGGTCGAGCAGGCCGTCGTCCGCGCCGGCCACCACGTGCGCGGTCATCACCGGGGTGCCTGAGGTGATGGTCCACACGTGCAGGTCGTGCACGTCCCGTACGCCGGGTTCGGTCGTCAGCGCGCGCCGGACCTCGGCCAGGTCAAGGCCTTTCGGCACGGCCTCCAGCAGCACGTTGACCGCTTCGCGGAGCAGCACCCACGCCCTCGGCAGGATGGCCAGCCCGATGAGCGCGGACGCGATGGCGTCGGCCCGTTGGAACCCGGTGAACATGATCACCAGGGACGCCACCGCGGTGGTGATGGCGGCCAGCGCGTCGCTGAGGACCTCAAGGAACGCGGCGCGTACGTTGAGTGACTGTCCTTTCGCGCCGCGTAGCAGGAACACGGACGTGGTCATGCCGGCGCTGGCGATCAGGGCGACGACCAGCATCCCGCCGGACGCGACCTCCGGCGGTTCGACGAACCGCTGGGCCGCCTTGACCAGGATGGTGATGCCGATGCCGAACACCAGGACGCCGTTGATGGTGGCGGCCAGCATCTCCGCGCGTTGCCAGCCGAAGGTGTACCTGCTGGTCGCCGGCCGCCCGGCCAGCACGACCGCGATCAACGCCATCAGCACGCCGAGCGAGTCGACCGCCAGGTGGCCGGCGTCGGCCAGCAACGCCAGCGACCCGGTCCACAGGCCGCCGACCACCTCGATCGCGATGACGCCGGCCGAGATGCACAGCACCAGCGCCAGCCGGCGGCGCTGAATCTCCCTGGTCATGACGGCTCGTGCCCGTGACTGACGGTCAACGTCAGCCCGGCGATGTCGGTGATGGCGTGCTGGATCCGCTCGTCGCGCAGCGCGTAACGGGCGCGCCGGCCTTCGTGCGTGACGGTCACGATCCCGCACTCGCGCAGGCACAGCAGGTGGTTGGACACGTTCTGCCTGGTGGTGCCCAACGTCTCGGCCAGTTCGGCCGGGTACGCCGGGCCGGGCAGCAACGCCAGGAGCAGTCGGCACCTGGTCCGGTCGGACAGCGCCTTGCCCAGGCGGACCAGCGCGTCCAGGTGGGTCTCGGTCTCCGTCATGCGTTCAGTTTGATACAGCACTCGCTGTATTGTCAAGTCGTCGCTGTACTGTTTCTGGTAGCGGTCAGCGGGTCCCCGTGAAGACCGTCGTGGCGGAGAGCAGGAACGCGTCCGGCCGCCGCAGGATCCCCTCGGGTGCGTCCGGGTCGATCAGCACGTCGAGCGTGGCGAGGTCGGCCGCGTCCAGGGACTCGTTCAGGCCGGTCCGCATCCGGGTCAGGTGGTCGTGCAGGAACGAGCGGGCCGTGTCGCCCAGTGGGGCCCGCAGATCGAGGAGGTACGTGAACGTGCCGACGTCCTTGAGTCCGGCGCGGGTGAACATCGCGGGCCAGTCCTCGATCACGGACGTGCTGTTGGGCAGTTCCGACCGCATGGTCTGGAACCACCGCGCCTCCTCGGCGTCGAGCCTGGCTTGCAGGCCGGGTACGCCGATGCCGATGTCACGCGGGAGGAACCGCATCGGCAGGCCGCCTTCGGCCACGGCGAGCATTCCGCCAGGGGTCAACAGGTCGGCGAGGCCGGCCAGGGCCGCCTGTTGATCGCCGAGGTGGTGCACGACCCGGCTGCTCCAGATGACATCCGCGGTGCCGAGGCCGGTCAGTCCCTCGGGCAGTTCGGTGTGGTGGACAGTCACCCGGTCGCCGACGCCGAGCCGTCCGGCCCGTGTCCGGGCGCGGTCCAGCAACGCGGGTGTGCCGTCCACGGCCACGGTCTCGGCGCCTGGGAAAGCCTCGGCGAGCACGCAGGTCATCACCCCGGGTCCGCTGCCGACATCGAGCACGCGCCGGACCTGTTTCTCCGCGCCGAGCAGCTCCTTGAGGCGGGCCGCGGTGCGCCGGAGGACCGGGAGCTGCAGCTCGCCGTTGTTCTCCAGGTGGGTGGCCATGGCCTCCCAGTCGATGGTGTCCGGGTGCGAGTGCGCTGTGTGGCTCATGGCCGCAGGGTGCGGTGGGGGCGGCGGTTCTGGCAACTTTTGTTGCCGATTCCGGGACAACTGAGGTGAACTGGACCGATGGACGACCCACCGCCGTACCAAGAGGTCCTGGACGAGGTCGCGCCGCGGCTGCGACGGCTGCGTGTGCAACGTGGCTTCACCCTGGCCGCGTTGGCCGAGGCGACCGGCATCTCCAAGAGCACCCTGTCCCGACTGGAGTCCGGCCAGCGCCGGCCCAGCCTGGAACTGCTGCTGCCGCTGGCCGCCGCGTACCGGGTACCGCTGGACGACCTGGTCGGCGCCCCTGAGGTGGGCGACCCGCGGGTCCAACTGAAGCCCCGCAGGACGCCGCACGGGTCGGTGATCCCGCTGAGCCGTGGACCGGGGCCGCTGCAGGCGTACAAGATGGTCATTCACGACCGTCGCACCGAGCCGGATCTCCGTGTCCACGAGGGCTACGAGTGGCTGTACATCCTCGACGGCAGGCTACGGCTCATCCTCGGCCAGCACGACCTGGTGCTCGGCCCCGGCGAGGCCGCCGAGTTCGACACCCGGACACCGCACTGGTTCAACAGCGCCGACGGGCGACCGGTCGAGGTCCTCAGCCTGTTCGGCAAGCAGGGGGAGCGAATGCACGTCCGCGCCAAGCCCGTCAAGTGACGGTCACGCCGTGACACCGCCGTCCACGACCAGGTCGTGTCCGACGAGGTAGCCCGCCTGGTCACCGGCGATCCACACCACCGCGTTCGCGATCTCGTCCACAGTGGCCACCCGGCCGATGGGCACCGCGACGCGCAGGCGTTCGGCCCGATCCTCTTCGGTTTCACCTGGCCGCAGGGACATCGGGGTGTCCGAGGAGCCTGGGCTGACGGCGTTGATGCGGATGCCGTCCGCGATGTGCTCCCGCGCGGCCGTCCGGGTCAGCGCGCTGACACCGGCTTTGGCGGCGATGTACGCGCTGAACCCGGGCAGCCGCCGGTGCGCGCCGAGGTTCGAGGCGATGTTGACGATGACACCGCCACCGTGCCGCCGCATGTGGCCGATCTCGTGCTTCATCGACAACCAGGTGCCGGTGAGGTTGGTGTCGAGCACCCGGGTCCACGTGTCGAGATCCATGTCGGCGACCGGCGCGGCGGCGGCGACACCCGCGTTGTTGACCGCGATGTGCAGGCCGCCGTGCCGCTCCACGGTCGTGGCCACCATCCGAGCGGTGTCCTCTTCGCTGGTCACGTCGGCGGTGATCGCGTCCGCGGTCCCACCGGCCTGGCGGACCAGGTCCACGGTGCCCGCCAGCGCGTCGGGGTTCCGGCCGGCCACGACGACGGTCGCGCCGGCGCTGGCGAACGCCTGGGCGGTGGCGCGGCCGATCCCCGAGCCGCCGCCCGTGATCAGCACGACTTCGCCGGGTGTGATCATGAAAGCCTCCGATCTTGACTGATCGGTCAAGTATAGGACAGCGCTGGATCAGCCTGTTCGGCGCGGTGGCGCTCTGATATGGGTTGAAACTGGACCGATCGGTTCACATAGCTATGTCGTTGAGGCGGGCGGCTGCCTCGCCGGCCCACCGGTCGTTGCCGGACAGGACGGCCCTTCGGTACGCGGCCTTGGCCGCCGCGACTTCGCCTTCGCCGGCCAGCAGCGTGCCCACCATGACGAGGGCGCGCGCCGCCCACTCGGAATGTCCACTGTGGATCGCTTGGTCGTACAGTTCTCGTGCCGCCCGGGTGTTGCCCTGTGCGGTGAGGTCGTCGGCGAGGAGGCTGGCGGCGGCCGGTGCCCATTCCGGGTGACCAGAGGCGATCGCAAGCCGGCACGCGGCCTCGCGGCCCTTCGCCTCCAGATGATGGGCGACGCGCACCGCGGCTCGGGGCGCCCAGTCCGGATGGCCGGACGCGGCGACCTGTTGGTAGGCGGCTGTCGCGCCCGGAATGTCGTCGCCCGCCTCAAGGAGAGGGCCCAGCAGGTCGGCTGCCAGCACGCTCCAGTCACCGGCATTGCCACGCGCTGCCCGTTCGTACGCCTCACGTGCCGCGCGTAGCTGTCCGTTCCGTTCAGCTTCGCGTCCTCGCTGCACCTCTTCCCTCGCGTCGGCGGGGGACAGGAGCGGGACCGCGCGCTTCGGCGGGTTGATCGCGACCGGAGGGAGGGGACGCGCGCCGGCCGGTGTCCTGGCGAGCGCGATGACGTCGACCGCGGCGGCGAAACTGCGCTGCGGTCGGGAAAGCCGTTCTTCGCGCATCCGGTCGGCGACGTAGGTGTACACGTCGTCGACCGACAGATAGCCGTCGCCGTCACTGTCTTCGGCCTTGGCGTCCAGGGCTTCGACGAGGAACCTGGTGAACGGGCTGGTGGTGTCGGCCGCGTCCGCGTCGGGCGCCAGCTCGGCTCCTCGGGACGCGGTCAGCACGAACCGTCCTTCGCCGGCGAGCTTGCCGGGGCCGGCGCTGCCTTTGAAGCTGCCGGCGTAGCAGCAGTCCAGGATCAGGATCTTGGCGGCCGCGGGGGAGGCGTCCACGACCGTGCTGACCGCGCTCGTGCTGACCGCGGTGGACACCAGCCGGTCCACCCGGGTGTCCTTGGCGCACAGGAAGAGTTCGTCGAACAGGCTGAGCTTGCCGTGCCCGCTGTAGTACAGCAGCAGCTGGTCGTCGCGGGTCGCGTCCAGGAAGAAGTCCTCGATCCGGCGCAGCATCCCGCCGCGCGTCCGGTTCGACAGGACCTGGACGTGGTCCGGGTGGTAGAGCCCGGTTCGTTGACTGGTCAGCACCTCCTGGAGGTGCCGGACGTCCGCGCGCGGGCCGTTCAGCGCGGGCAGCTGGCCGGGGTCGCGCGGAAAGTCCCAGTTCGCGATGAGCAGGGCTTTGTGGACGCGGTCACCCATTGCCGCGGGTCTGCTCCAACGCCGCGAGCAGCACCGTTTCCATGGCCTTGTCGCTGGTGCTGGTGCCGTCCAGGCTGATCCTGGTCGGTTCCCCGTCGCCGGCCTCGATGGTCAGGGTCAGCCGACGCGACCTGTCCCGGCCCAGCCAGCTCCGGAAGATCTCCACCGCGGCCGTGATCGCGCCCGAACTGCCCAACGCGATGATCAACGTGTCCAGCGTGCCCTTGCTGCCCTCGGCCGCCGTGCCCGCCTTGGTGACCGGGCCGATGTTGGCCGCGGCCAACGACGTGCTCAATCCGCCGGCCTGCTTGCGCCACCCCGCGTCGTTCGGGTCGTACACCGAACTGGCCGGCTCGACCCGGACCTCGATCGCTCCATCGTCGTCCACGCCGACCAGGATGGCATGGCCGGCGGACCGGCTGCGATGCTGGTACGCCGCCGACTCCCGGAAGGACGCGATGACCGATCCACTCCTTGACAGCCGGCGCTTCCAGGACCTGCTCGACCAGGCGCGGCGGCTGGCCGACCAACGCGCCTGGGCCGCGGCCGGACCGTTGTCGGAACGTGCGCGGCAGGCGGTACTGCAGGCCACGGCGATGGTGGTGGACCAACTCATCCACCGGGTCAACCAGCTGCCCGGCCGGCTGCACCGGTCGTTGCTGGACCTGGTCGGCATCCAGCGACGCCCGCCCACGGCGGCCACCGCCCCGGTGACCTTCCGGCTCACGGAACCGTTGCGTGACACCGTTGTGATACCCAGGGGTGTCGAGGTGTCCGACGAGTCCTCGAACGTCGTGTTCACGACCGTGCGGCGGCTCGAACTGGTCCCGGTGGAACTGGTCGCGTGCGCGGTCCGCTGGGCGTCCGCTCCAGGTCCGAGCGACATGACCGCCGTGCTGTTCGGCGAGCAGGGATTCGGGGCCTTCCCACCGTCGGTCACGGCGGGAAGTCAGCTTCTGCTGGGGCTTTCCGCGCCGGCGCCCGGCTGTCTCGTCTCGTTGGCTTTTGTCTGTGTGGAGACCGGCGGTGTGGGCGGCGACCCCAATGATCCGCCTCTGGTGTGGGAGGCGTGGACCGGGGACGACTGGTCGCGGTGCGGGGTCGATCGGGACGACACGGGCGGCCTCGACTTCGGCGGCGTGATCGTGCTGGATCTGCCCGCCGGTCACGTGACGTCGACTGTCGTCGGGCGCCGAGCCGCCTGGTTGCGGTGCCGGCTGGTCGAGCCGGAGCCTGGCCTGGCGACCTTCACCATCTCACCGAAGATCAAGTCGATCACCGCGGCGACCGTCGGCGGGACGACCGACGCGGTGCACGGCCGGCTGGTGGAGGACGAGCCGCTGGGTGTGTCCGAGGGGACTCCCGGACAGCGGTTCGTCCTCCGGCACCGGCCGGTGGCCATGAACCACGAGCCGCCTGTCATCGAGGTGGACGAGGACGGCTGGCAGCCGTGGCGGGTGGTGCCGACGTTCGCCCACAGCGGCCCTTTCGACCGCCACGTCGTGGTCGACGCCGTGTCCGGTCACGTGATGTTCGGCCCGATGATCCGTGAACCTGACGGCACAGCCCGGATGTACGGCGCCTGCCCACCTGCGGACGCGCTCGTTCGTGTTCGCCACTACTGGACCGGTGGTGGCGCGGAGGGGAATGTCCCTGTCGGCGCGTTGAGTGTATTGCGGACAGAGCTCTTCGGCATGCCACCGCACCGGATCGAGAACCGGGAACCCGGGATCGGTGGCTACGACGGGGAGTCCGAGGACCAGGTGCGTGTCCGTGCGCCCCACGACTTCAAGGCCCGTGATCGGGCGGTGACCGCGCAGGATTTCGAACAGTTGAGTCGGGAAGCCGCACCCGAACTCGCGCGGGTGCACTGTGCTGTCCAGGAAGACGGAGGCATTCGGGTGTTGCTGGTGCCCAGCGTCGCCCGGGAGGAGTCCGGCCGGATCGCCTTCGACCAACTGGTGATCGTCCAGGACACAGTGGACCGCATAGCGTCCTTTCTGGACGAACGCCGAGTCCTTGGTACCAGGGTGATTGTCGAGCCCGTGTCGTACCAGGGATTCACTGTGGTGTGCGAGGTGATCTCGCGGCCGCTGGCCGATCGCGGTGAGGTCAACCGGTTGGCGTTGGCCGCTTTGTACCGGTACTTCGACCCGTTGGCGGGCGGCCGTGACGGGACTGGCTGGCCGTTCGGGCGGCCGGTCGGCATCGGTGACGTCCACGCCATCCTCGATCAGGTACCCGGTGTGGAGTACGTCGACAACGTCCTGCTGTTCCCGGCGAACGCGATGACCCGGGAACGCTTCGATGCCACCTCGCGGATCGCGGTCGACCGGTACGCCTTGCTGTTCGGCATCGAACACCAGATCCGGGTGCGGGACTGATGGTGTCCGTCGCCACCGAACTCCCCACGGACCTCCGCGACGACCCCGCGGTCGTCTCCGTGGTCGCCGCGATCGACGCCATGTTGGCGCCTCTGTTCGACCTGGTCGACAACCTCGACACCCACTTGGACGCGCACACCGCGCCGGCCGGGATCGTCGACTGGCTGGCCACCATCGTCGGCGCCTACTCCGACCGACCGCCGTCGCTCGACCAACGACGCCGGCTGGTCGCCGCCGCCCACGAGATCTCCCGTTGGTGGGGCACCAAACGCGGCCTGGCCGCCCTGGTCCGGGCCGACACCGGGACCGAGCCGGAGATCGTCGAGGACTTCTCCGGACCGCGGCCCCGGGTGTTGGTCCGTCTGTCCGGTGTGGACAGTGCGGACAGGCAACGGCTTCGGGCTCTTGTCGCCAGTGCTGTTCCTGTGCACGTTCAGGGCGAGGTTGAGATCAGGTAGTCGTTGGCGCCAGTGCGTTGCGCGGGCACGCGCCTGGTTTCGTTGGGGGCCAGTCGGCACGGTCGTACTGAATCGTTTCAAGAGGTGGTAGGGCATAGGTTGGGTTCATTCGCATGGCGCGTGGCTGGGGAGGGCCGATGGTGGCGTGCTGGCAGTGTGGTGAGCCGATATCCGAGGATGTGTCGCGGTGCCCGAGTTGTTCGGTGGTTCTGGCGCGTTGGTCTCCGCAAGTGGTGGCGGTGCCACCAACCCCGCCACCAGCCCCGCCACCAGCCCCGCCGCTACCTCCGCCGGTTGTCGGTCCGGTTCGGTCCGTTCTGGATCTGGGCACCGCCGTGGTGGTGCTGCTGTGTTGCGCCGGAGTGGGCCTGTTGTTCGGGATACTGACCCCCGACCTGGGCATGAGTGTTCTGACGGTGTTGTCGACCGTTGCGTCGATGGTCACGATGCTGGTGTGGACGTATCGGGCCAGGCGCAATGTCGAAGGTCTTGGCCGGCAACGTCGGAGTCCAGGGTGGGCCATCGGTGGGTGGTTCTGCCCGGGGGTGAACCTGTGGTTCCCGTTGCAGATCATCCTGGATGTCGGCGCGGTCGACCGGCCGCCCGGGAAGGCGAGGGCGTTTCCGCTGATCGCGTACGCCTGGTGGATCTGTTGGCTGGCCGCGTGGGTGTGTGCTGTGCAGTACAGGGAGGTCCACGTTCGAACCGTCCGTGGCGACACGTTTGTGAACTACTCCGTGTCGATGTACCTCGGGGGCACCGTGCTCAGCAAGGTGTTCGGTGCTGCTGCGGCGTTCCTGCTCGCCTTGCTCGTTCACAGCGTCTCGATCCGCCAGGAGCGGCGCGTACCGGCCTGATCAGCACTTGACCAAGTTTAGAGAATCCTCTAAATTTAGAGTAGTCTCTAACCAAGGGGTGTGTGGATGATTGACGGGGGGTTGCGGGAGCGGCACAAGGCTCAGCGGCGGACTCGGATCCTCGACGCGGCGCGCGAGCTGCTGCGGGACAGTCCGGACTCGGTGCTCAGTACCGAGCGGATCGCCGAGCGGGCGGAGGTCGCTCCGGCCACTGTGTACAACCTGATCGGGCCGCGGGACAAGATCTGGGAGGCGCTCGCTGCCGGGTTCATGGACGACCTCGAGCGCCGGCTGGCGGTGTCGGGGGACTTCGACGCGCGTGCGGTGGTCAGGTTGACGGTCGGGCTTTTCGTGGACGATCCGGTTGTGTCGCGTCGGATGGTGCGTGGGTGGGAGGAAAGCGGCCTGGTGTTTCGCCGCAGTCCGCTCGTCCAGCTTCGGCGGGCGATAGCGGAGGCACGGACCCAGGGCGTCCTAAGGGACGACGTTGACCCGGACGCGTTGGTTTCCGTTGTCGGCACGTCCTGTGTGGGGGCGTTGCATCAGTGGGTGGCCGGACTGATCGACGACGATCGGTTTCTCAAGCGTTGCCTGTTCGCGTTGGATGTCGTACTGGCCGCGGCGGCCGCGGATCCGCACCGCGATGAACTGTTGGCGCCGCTGCGGATTCGAGGTGCGACATGACAGCCTGCGCGTGGAGCTTTGTGGGTCGCGGCGGGATCCGACTGGTGGCGGACGTGTGGGGTCAGCCGTCCTCGCCGCCTCTCATCCTGCTGCACGGGGGTGGTCAGACGCGGCACGCTTGGCGGCGGACCGGCCCCCGGCTGGCCACATTGGGGTGGCGGGTCATCTCCGTGGACCTACGGGGGCACGGCAACAGTGGATGGTCGGCCGACGGTGACTACGACCTCGAACTGTTCGCCTGGGACGTTCGGGAGCTCGTCGCCGAGGTCGGCGGGCGGCCGGTGTTGGTCGGTGCGTCGCTGGGCGGGGTGAGTTCGTTGCTCGCCGCCGGGGAGGAACCCATGGCGTCGATTCGGGCTCTGGTGCTTGTCGACGTCGCCCATCGACCGGATCCGCGGGGGGCTCGCCGGATTGTCGAGTTCATGCGTGGCCGGCCGGAGGGATTCGCCAGCGTCGACGAAGCGGCCGCGGCGGTGTCCGCCTACCTGACGCATCGTGCCCGCCCGGACGACCCTGAGGGCCTCCGGAACAACCTGCGGCGGCGCGGCGACCGGTGGGTCTGGCACTGGGATCCGCGAATGCTGGACAGCCTCGAAGGCCGGCTGGACCCGCCCGGCATGGCGGACCGGCTCCTCGACGCCGCACGCCACGCCGACGTGCCGATCCTGCTCGTCCGCGGCGGAATCAGCGACGTGGTGCGCGAAGACGTCGCCGAGGAGTTCTGTGCCAAGGTTCCCCTGGCGCGGGGCGTCGAAGTGGCGAACGCCGGACACATGGTGGCTGGCGATCGCAACGAGCACTTCATCGGTGCGATCATCCCGTTCCTGCTGGAGATCGGGGTTCACTGATCACTGTGGACCGGTCGCCGATACCTCGCCGGCGGCGGCATGGGTCGTGCGTCGAGTCTTGGAATGGCGGTCGTGTGTTCGTACGCGGTCTCGGCGCGGCGATGCCGACCTACGTACTCTTCTTTCGGCACCACCAGGCGGATTGGCGTTGTCCGCAGGTCGTAGCCCTGCCGGAACGGGATGAACAGGCCGGCCAAGACACCAACGCCGACCACGGCCACACCGACCCAGATCGCCGGCACCATCCCGTGCAGGAACGAAAGGGTGAAGTCGGCGCGTGAGCGGATCGGCACCTCCGCGGCCTTGGTGGTGAACACGGTCGTGAGCACGGCCACACCCAGTGCCCCGCCCACTTCGCGGACGGTGTTGTTCGCGCCGGAGGCTTTGCCATGTTCGTACGGTTGCACCGAGCCCAGCACGACCGCCGAGGTCGGACCGATCACCAGACCCATCCCGACGCCGGCGACGACCAGCGCGGGCACCAGCTCCGAGTAGCTCACCGTCGGCGTGACCAGGGCCGCGATCCAGGCCAGCCCGATGCCTTGCAGGGCAAGGCCCACTGTCATCAGCCGGCCGCCGCCGAGCCGGTCGGTGAACAAGCCGGCCAGCGGCGCGAAGATCATCGGCATCGCGGTCCATGGCAGCGTCCGTAAGCCGGCGGCGAACGGCGCGTACCGCAACGGCCCCTGAAGGTACTGGGCGAGAAAGAAAATCGAGCCGAACACACCGAAGAACATCGACAACGACAGCACATTGCTCGCGACGAACGCCCGGATCCGGTAGAACCGCAGGGGCAGCAGCGGATGGGGCGCCCGTCGTTCCCACAGGACGAACAACGTCAGCAGCACGCCCGCGCCGGCCAACGCGGTGACGATCAGCGAGTCGTTCCACCCGTTCTCGCCGGCCTCCACGATCGCCCAGACCGCCAGCGTCACGGCCGCGGTCACCAGAACCATCCCGAGCAGGTCCAGGCCACGGTCGCGGCCCTTGCTCTCCCGTAGCGCCCACCGCGCCAGCGGCAGCGCGACCGCCGCGACCGGCACGTTGATCCAGAAGATCCACTGCCACGCCAGGCCCTCGGTCACCGCGCCGCCGACCACCGGCCCGAGCGCCACACCCAGGCCGTTGACTCCGCCCCACAAGCCGAGCGCGGCACTGCGCTTCTGCTCCGGAACCGCCGCGGCGAGCAACGTCAGCGACAACGGTTGGACTGCGGCGGCGCCGACACCCTGCACCACGCGCGCGGTGATCAACGCCGGGATCGAGTCGGACAACGCACACGCCACCGACCCGACGGTGAACAGCGCGACACCGATCAGGAACACCTGCCGCCGGCCGTACCGGTCGCCCAATGCCGCGCCGGTCAGCAGCAGGCTCGCGAACGCCAGCACGTACCCGTTGACCACCCACTGCAGGTCCGTGACGTCGGTGCCGAAGTCCTTGCGGATCGCGGGCAGCGCGTTGGTCACGACCAGATTGTTCAACGACACCATGAACATCGGCACGGATGCGGCCAGGATCGTCCAGCCGGGTGCGACTCGCCTGGCCACACTTCTCACGTTCCCACCTCCTTGGCAAGCGAGAACTGGCGGTAGCCGAACGACTTTCCCGTCGCGTGCAGTGTATGCAGGACGTCTGCCCCCGCCTCCACGTCTGAGGAGGTGGTGAACCGCCTGTGCGGCTCGAACCGGTGCCACAACCGCTCCAGGCACAGCAGTGTCGGCAACGCGCCGGCCAGGGGAGTTCCTTCGAGCCAGCCCGCGGAATGGACGGCATGGCCCAGGCAGGCCGCGGCGGCGTGCAGCACTGTGTACTGGCCGGCCAGATCGAACAGTTCGGCTGACTGCCCGTACTCGCGGGCCGACCGTCGGGGCAGACTGGACAGTTCGGCCATCACCCTGGCCAATTGGCCAATGAACAGCTCACCGAGCCGGACGCATCGCACGAGCCGGTCGGCCTCGGGCCCGCCGGCCGTCACAGCGCGCTCACGCAGTGACTCCAGTGAAGTGCCAAGGGAAAGCAGCACGTCATCACCGCCACGATGAAACGGTTCGGCCGCCCACGGCCGGTACTCCGGCAGATCCGCGTCCCAATCGAACACCACCCTCGCCCGGTCCGTCGGTGGCGTGTCCCGGGCGCCGAGCAACGTGTCGAGTTGCAGTGCGATGTTCTTCAGGTTCACCAGGCTGTTCCCGTCGGCGAAGCCGGTGATCGGCAAGTCCCGCTTGAGCTTCTGGAACACTCCGTACCGCGGGTGGTCACGCAGGTAGTACCTGGCGCCCAACACCGCGGCCAGTTCGGTGACCGTTCGCTCCAATGTGGACGGAACGAAGTGCTTGGCGACCGCCGAGAACACGCTGCTCTGCTCGGGTACGACTTGGAGGCTGCGCGCGGCGCACGTGCCGACCACGTCAGCGATCAACAAGTCGGCGAAGCAGCCGACAAGCGCCCGACGGGACACCGGCAGGTCGATCACCCGCTGGCCGAACACGGTCCGCGTCACGGCGAAATCCGTCGTCAGCCGCAACGCCGTGTCCGCGCATCCCTGTGCCAGTGCCGTGACCATGACCCGGATCGAATGCGAACTCTTCAGGGTGATCTCCAGGCCGCGCCCCTCGGCGCCGACCAGCGCGGAGGAGGGCACGTACACGTCCGTGAGCCGGAAGCCGCTGGTGTCCACGCCACGCACCCCGTGCAGGCGTTGCTTGGGCAGCGGCCGGATTTGGTGCGCGGGCACGGTGTGCCGGTCCACGACCAGGATCGAGAACCCGCCAGGACCGCCGCGCTCCGCCGTACGCACGAAAAGCACGAGATGGTCGGCCAAGGTGCCGTTGCCGATCAGCCACTTCTCGCCGCTGACCAGGTAACCGCCGTCGGCTTTACGGGCGCTCATCGCGTTGGCGAGCACGTCGCTGCCGTGCGCGCTCTCGGTGAGCCCCCAACACATTTTCGCGCCGGCCATCACCCGCTGCCCGTAGTGCCGCCGCTGGTCGTCGGTGCCCGCGACCCAGATCGGCATGTACGACAGGCTTGTGGTGCACATCGCCATCGCCACCGCCGCGTCCCGCCTGGCTACCTGGGTCACCAGGGCCAGGCTGTCCTGCACGTCGACCGCGCGGCCGCCGGCACTCACCGGGACCGCGTAGTCCTGGGCCGACCAGGCGTGCAGATACGCCAACGGCAGGTGCGGGTACGTCTCCCGTTCGTCGTGTGCACGTGCCGAGGCGAAGGACAGCGGCAGATCGTCGAACGGGTCACCGAGATGCCGCTCCAGGCTGCCGACCAGAGCGGCCAGTTCGGTCACGCCGGCCATGCCGCGAGTCCCTCCACAGTGGATGAACTGGACTCGGCCATCGGCAACGGCACCAAGGAGAACAGCCGTCCGCTGCCGTGCAACCGGCGGGCCAGCGCCACGGTCGCCGGCAGCGCGGCCCGAGTCAGCCGTCGGTGACGCTGGTGGGCGCGGTCGAGCAGCAGTTCCAGCACCGGCCACAGCCAGGACGCGGTGCCGGGCGGCAGGCCGGCCAACGGCAGGTGCCGGTTGAACCACCACAGGTGCACACACCTGGCCGCCGCGTGCAGGTAGCAGAACCGTTCGGCGAACTCGACCAGCTCGACGGCCGCTTCCGAGCCACGCCGTCCCAAGGATCCGAGCGCGTCCTCACGCAGCATCGCCAATGCCGCCTGGACCGACGACATCGCCTTGCTCGCCCTGATCGCGTGCTCGTCGCCGTCCAGCGCGGCCTTGGCGAACGCGGTGATCGACGGCAACGCGGCGGTCACTTCGTCCCGTCCGCGAGTGGACAGTTCCAGTTCGGACAGTCGCAGTGGCGGGAGATCCGCGTCCAGGGCGAAGGTCGGCGCGAGATCCGCACCGGCCAGGCCGAGCCGGGCAGTGACGATCTGACCCAGTTGCATGGCGACCAACCGGGTGTTCGCGGTCGGACCGGTGTCGATGTGGCGGACAACGCGGTTGTCGCGCCGGATGACGTCGAACGCCGCGAACCGGCCGTCCCGCAGGACCGAACGGGTGCCCAGCACGTCACCGCAGCGGTCAAGCACCTCGTCGGAGAGGTCGGCCAGCACCTTCTTCGTCACGCTCGACCAGAGGCTTTGCGCACCAGGCAAAGTATGCAGGGCACGAGCGGCCGAAAGCGCGACCGCGTCACCGGCGAGCAAGGCGGTGAACGCGGTGCCAAGATCGGCTTGGGTCTGCGGATGGTCCACCAACGTCCGGCCGCCGACCACGTGCTCGGTGGCGAAGTCGAGCGCCAGCCGCAACGCGGTGTCCGCGCACGCCAGGTTGGCGGCCGTCCCGGTGACCCGGACCACCTGCATCGCCTTCATCGCCGTCTCCAACCCGCGACCCACTGTGCCGACCAAAGTGGACTGTGGGATCCGGGTGCCGTCGAACCGGAACCCGGCGAAGTCGATGCCTCGCATACCGATCGTGCGCTGTGGCGCCGCCACCCGCGCGGACCGCAGTGGCCGGCCGTCGAGCAGGAAACACGAGAACGCCGACGGCCCCCGGCCGCCGGTGCGGGCCACCAGCAGCAGCGCCGCGCACCGACCGCCGGAGCCGACCAGCCACTTCTCGCCGCGCAGCCGGAAACCGCCGCCGTCCAACGGTTCAGCGACGCACTGGTTGGCCAGCAGGTCGCTGCCGTGCTCCGACTCGGACAGGGCGAAGCCGATAGACGAGCCGTCGGCCAGCAGCCGCCGGACCCGGTCCCGCTGCGGTTCGGACCCAGACAACAGCACACAGGTGGCCGCCGTGATGCTGAACATCGTCGCCGGCATCACCGTGACGTCCCGCCGGCCGATCGCCCGGACGATCATCATCGTATCGTCCGCGGTCCGGCCCCCGGGCAGGAAAGCCGTTCGCAGCATGGGGTCGGCCTTGGCCGCCAACGCGCCGGGATACGTCTCCGCCTCGTCCCGTTCCACCATCGACGCGAACCCGAAGTTGCTGACCGGATCCCGGGGATCGCCGAGCGCCCGGTCCAGGTCCACGGCGTCGCGGTACGGACCGCTCCAGGTGATGGGCGAGAGTGTCCGGCTCATCGCCTGCTCCCGTCGGTCGACGGCACCGGCTGGTAGTCCCGGCAGGCGGCCGGAAGACGTACCCCGGCGAGTGCGAGTTGCTGCACCCGGGTGACGAAGGCGGCTCCCCGCATCAGATGCGTCGCGACTTCGGCGACCCGTCGGTTCTCCGGCGCGGCCAGGTACGTCCCGCGTGCCCACTCGTTGAAACTGCCCATCGCCGGGCCGCACCAGATCTGGTAGTCACCGGCGCGGTCGGTCTCACCGCTGGTCGCCCACCGCGACGACATGCCGAGATACCACCGGAACACCAGAGCCATCCGGCGTTTGGGGTCGGTCGCGGCCCGGCGGACCTGGTCCGGGTCCCTGCGGTCGAAGTACTCGACGACCTGCGCCCACACGTGCTCGATCGGATGGCGCAGCACCTGCCGTTCCAGCTTGTCCCGGTCCGCGGCGGGCAACGCGTCCAAGCCGTCGTGACGCCGGTACAGCTCGTACAACTGCTTGGCGCGCATCGGAAACAACGTCCCCTTCTTGAGCACCTGGAGGTCGACGCCGAGCTCGAACATGTCCGCGGCCGGTGCCATCTCGCAGTCCGCGATGCCGGCGGCGCAGAGCAACTGACGGACCGCGTCCGAAGTCCCAGCCTCCACGCAGGACTGATTCACCGAGCCGGTGACCACGTAGTCCGCGCCGAGAGCGAACGCGGCCGCAGCGGCCTGGGGCGTGCCGATTCCGCCTGCCGCACCGAGCCCGACCGGTGTGGGGTAACGCAGTTCTCGTTGTACGGTGTCACGCAGTCGGGCGATCGTGGGAAACAACGCGACCAGCGGGCGGCGGTCGGTGTGGCCGCCGGAATCGGCCTCTACCGTGATGTCGTCGGCCATCGGCACCCCACGGGCCAGCGCTGCCTGTTCGGCGGTGATCAGCCCGTCGGCCAACAGCCCGGCCACGACGGATTCTGGCGCCGGACGGAGGAACTTGGCGGCCACCTCCGGCCGGGACACCTTGGCGATGATCCGGTTGGCCGCGGTCACCGACCCGTCGCCGGCCCGGCTCAACCCGGCGACCCGGTACCGCACCACGTTCGGGGTGAGGTCGAGGAACGCCGACGCCTCAACGCATCGCACCCCGTGCCGCAGGTACAGCTCGACCGCGGACCGCTCCAACGCCTGTTCGCTGGGGCTGTGGATCAGGTTGGCCGCGAACGGCGTCCCCGGGATCTCCGCGGCGAACCGCCGCAGCGCCCGGTCCACCCGCTCGGGCAGCAGGCCGGCGGCCCCGAAACTGCCCAGGAATCCGTTCCGGGCGAGCGCGGCCACCATCTCCTCGGACGCGATGCCCGCGGCCATGGCGCCACCGAGATAGGCGTGCCCGACGCGGTGTCTAGCCCGGAAGGCGGCCGACCCCAACCGGCCCGGCGGCAACGGCCCGACGGCGGCGATCACCCTGGCGCCACTGGGTTGTTCGGTGGCCAGCCCGACTCCGCCGCCGGTTTCGACGACGTAACACGGCAGCTCCAATCGACCGAGAACGTGCCGGATCCCGTCGACATCAGTGCGGACGGCGGCCGCGGTGGTCCGGGTCATCGCGCCTCCACGGCGAGGTCGGTAAGTTCGTAGATGCGCAGGGAGCCTCGCCAGACGTTGGCGTCGGCGATCACCAGCAGCCGGTCGGGTTCGTGCCGGATGTCCTTGACGTGCAGCTCGAACGCCATCTCCGGGTCGGTCCGCAGGATCTGGCCGCGGTACTTCCAGCTCATCGCCACCCCCACCGGCAGGGCGAAGGTGGGCGAGTCGCCGGCCAGTCCGGTGTCGGTCACGTAGCGCCGCAAGGCTTCCAGGACGGCTTCGACGCCGAGGGAGCCGGGCATCACCGGGTCTCGGTGGAAATGGCAGTCGAAATACCAGTCGGTCGGGTCGATCTGGCGGCGACCGTACACATAACCCTTGCCGTACTTGCCGCCGTCGACGACCACCTCGTCGACCGGGCGCCAAGGGGGAACGGACTTGCCGGCGTCGAGCCCGACCTGGTTGGCGAGGGCGTCGGCGGTGAAGTACCCGAACAGCGACTCACCGACGTAGAAGACCTCGTCGTCGCAGGACAGCTCGTAGGAGAACCGTTGCAGGGTGGCCCCGGGGACGGCCTGGCTGGACAACAGCGTCGACCGCTGCCGGATCGTCCGGCCCTTGAGATCGACATCCTTGACGAGGGTGGCCTGGCCGTCCAGGTTGCGGATGCTGTACTCCTCGGTCGGGCTGGCCAGGGTCGCGCCGAGGTAGTAGCCGAGCAGGATCGCCGCCTGCAGGGACGTTTCCATGTACACGCAGTTGGGCATGGCCGCGTTGGTCGCGTAGTACCAGGCTTCCGGCGGCGAGTCGTACTCGGTGTGCATCACCGCGCCCGGGGTGAGCCGGCCGCGGATGCCGTCCAGGCTCATGATCCGGTCCACGAACTGGAAGTCGCCGTTCGGGATGTGCGGCGCGCGGCGCTGTCCGTAGACGTCGAACTCCGGGCCCATGGCGACGCCGAGGTCGCCTTTGGCGGCGTGCGCGAGATGCAACTCGTTGATGAACGCTGGCTCGCCGCGGTGGTTGCGGCGGCCGAGGAACTCCGGCACGCCACCCGGGCCCGGCCGGTACGGGGTGCCTGGCTTCTCCCGGACCTGGATGCCGAAGTCCCGCATGCTGATGATCGGCTTGTCGCCGTCGTAGACCGTGATGTCGGCGACGACGGTTGGGCGCGGCAGCAGGGTCAGACCGGTGATCTCGGCTTCGTACCGGATCTTCTCGGTGGCGGGCGTGATCTGGCCGCGGACCTTGACCTCGGTGCGCAGCCCGGGGACGGACTGGAACTCCGCGTCTGGCAGCACCAGGTGCATCCCAAGGTATACGGCATACACTTGGAGGAGTTGGACGCCGCCTTCGGCGACCAGCGAACCGGCCAGCACCGGATCGCCCGGGAAATGGCAACGGAAGTACCAGCCGTCCGGGTCCAGTTGCTTGATCGCGGTCAGCGCGCCCAGGCCGCACGGTCCGCCGAGCCGGTCAATGCGCGGGATACTGTCGACCATCCGCAGCATCTCGCCGGGCAGCCGCAGCGACCGGTTGGCGGCGTCCGCGCGCTGGTCCCATTCCGGGCCGAACACGTCACCCGGCCGGCCAGCGGCCAGCTTCGCCAAGTCCGATGTGGACAGTTCGGTGCGGTCGGTCCGGGCGAGCGGTTTGAACCAGGTCTTCTTGAACGCGGCCCGACGGCGATGATCGGCGGCGGTCGCCACCACGCCACGGGAGTCGTCCAGTTCGTCAGGGGAGAAGAAGCCGGCGCACGCGTCGAGCAGTTCCAGGATCAGCTGCCCGTCGGCGTAACAGCGGTAGCCGAAGAAGAACAGCAGGCTGTCGCCGTTCCACACGAACCGGTTGATGGCGATCTCGTACCGCAGGGTCTGGCCGGCGCGCGGCAGGCCGCCGTGGAAGACCAGCCGGCTGTCCAGGAGTCGGTAGCGCCGTTCGCCCCGGGTGCGGAAGTCGATGCCGAGGTAGCTGATCAGCAGCAGGTCGCACTGGCCGGCCTCGATGGTCACCGCGCACGGCGTCAGACCGTCTACTGTATACCATGCATCGTTCGGGATATCGTATTCAGTGATGATGGACGCCGGTTCGAAGGTGCCGGTCGTTCCCTGTATGTCGACGACGCGGCTGACGAACAGGTACGGTGGTTCTGGGAGCCGTACCCGGGTAGGGTAGCTGTCGGCCTCGGCGAACCGCGGCCCGAAGACGTTCGCGACCTTGCCGCTGGCGAACTCGAGCAGGTCGTCCGGACCCCAGACCACATCGTCCTTTGTGGAGTATAGGGCGTCCAGAGCGCGCTCCTGCACAGCGGTGTGTGCTCGCAGCACCGCCCGGTGCGCCTGGGCGATCGTTCCGGCCATCGTGCGCAACGCGGGTTCTCGCTCGACGGTGACGACTTCCTGGGGCTCGATCGCTTGGGCAGCCCGTCGGACCCGGTCCACGATCGCCTCGCCGCCGCACCGAACCGTGTGGGTGCGGCGCGCGGGTGCCTCAGGGGCCGCCGGCCCGAACAGCCGGCCGAGGTCGATCTTGAGGCCGTGGCTGATCAGCCGGGCCAACGCCTGCGCCAGCACGGTCGCGCCCGCAGCGCCGCGCCGATCCACGGACACCGCGAGGTGCTCCGCGCCGGCGAGTGTCTCGGTGACCCAGCGGGTGCAGGTCGCGCCGGGGCCGACCTCCACGAAGTACCGGAACCCGCGTTGGTGCGCGGTACGGACCAATCGGCTGAAGTCGACCGTGCTGCACAGCGTGTACGCGATCCGCTCGGCGATCACCGACCGGTCGATCGGGCCGACCTCGCTGTAGTCGTACGCGGACAACAGCTCCAGGCCTTCGGCCGGGGTGCCCAGCGGGTAGTCGTTCAGCTCGGCCAGGGCGTCCAGCTCCGGGTCGACGATCGGGCAGTGCATGACGTGGTTGGCCGGCGCCTTGGCGGCCCGGCACCCCAACCGGGCGATCACGTCCCGGCACTGCACGGGATCACCGGCGAGCACGACCTCACCCGGCGTGTTCACATGGGTCACGAACACGCGGTCCAGTCCGTCGATCGCGGCCCGGACGTCGTCGACCGCGGCCAGCACCACGTGGGTGGACCAGACCTCGCTGTCCGGGGTGTCGTCGGGCAGCCGCCAGGTCCGGCGCACCAGGTGCTTGGGGCCACGAAGCTGGTCCTGGAACAGCGGGCTCGCGGCCAGCGCGCCGTCGTCCCGATGGGCGGGATCCCAGACGCCGAGCGCGAACAACATGCTGCTTTCGCCGAGGCTGTAGCCGAACCCGCCGTCCGGGCGCAGGCCGAGCACGTCCCGGAGCATCCTGGTGTGCAGCACGGCGATGTTGGTGCCGGCGGCGAGCATCACTGGGATGTCCTCCTGCAGGTCCGCCTCGTGCCGGAGCATGGCCCTGCGGTCGACGCCGGCACGTGCCCGCGGGAACAGCCGGGCGTGGTCGAACCGGCCTTCGCTCTCGTCCTCGAAGTCGGCCAGCAGCTGCGGGAACAGTCCGAAGACGTCCCGGCCGGCGCCGGGATACGTGGTGAACGCGCCCGGGTAGACGAACGCGACCCGGCCGTCCGGTCCGATCGGCCGAGCCGTGCAGTAGCTGCCGGACGGCGTGGTCCATTCACCGCCCTGGTCGATCACGGCTCGCAGATCCCGTTGCGCGGCAAGCAGTTCCTGCCGTAGGCGGGCTGTGTCCGTGGCGACCACCACCGCTGTGTACCGACCGGATGGTGTGTGCGGGACCTTGCCGGCGTCCACGTCGGCCAGGCACCGGGCGGCGGCCTCGGCCAGCTCGCGTCCGGTGTCGGCGGACAGGGGGATGATGAACGGACCGCTATAGCCGAGCCGTTGGGCCGGGGCGGCGGACGACATGATCAGGTGGACGCCGGCCGAGCCGACGGCCGCGATCCGCTTGGGGCCGCGGCGCAGCCAGGGCTGTGGCGCTTCCAGCCGGCACCAGGGTGTACCGGTCGGATCCATGGCGAAGGACTCCGGAGTGGGCGGCAGTTGCGCCTGGTGCAGGCACAGCGCGACCTTGGCCACCGACGCCAGCAACGCGCACTGCTGGGTGTCGCCGACGAGCGGGGTCAGGCTGCCCACCGCGCAGGTCAGCTCGTCGCCGCCGGTCTGGTACGCCTCGGCGAGCGCGGCGGGGTGGTCCACCTCAAGGTAATCGACCTGGTCCGGGCTGATTCCGGTGTCGGCGAACGGGTCACCGCCGATGCGGATGGCGTCGATCGTGGCATATCCGGTTTCGCCTGGCCGGGTCACGACGAGCACAGTCGCGCCGTCGCCTGGAGGCGTCGAGGAGGTCCTGGCGAGGACGTTCTCCACGCCACACGCTAGGTCGACGGCGCCGACGACGACCGCCTCGATGCTGGGGTCCATCAGCAGGAGACCGGCGACCTCAAGCGCGCGGGCACTGGAGGACACGGTGAACGACGGGCCGGTGAAGTCGCGGGACGCCGAGACCCGGCTGGCCATGATGTTGCCGATGTACGACAGCACTTCGTTGGCGCCCAACGGCTCGTGCACGGCGTCCCGCACTGCCGCCTCCAGCCGGTCCATCGCCTCTGGAGGCAACGTCACCTCGGTACGGAGGTGCGCGCCGATGTCGAAGCGGGCCCGGTGGGTGTGCGTCCGGGGCTCCATCTCCATGGCGACCACGACCGCGACACGCGACCGCCGGGGGAGCGCCGCGTCAGTCAGCGCCGCCTCGGCGGCTTCGAACAGCACGGCGTGCTGGGGGTTGAACTGACCGAGGTCGGCCGGTGGGATGTGGTAGGCCGCCAAGTCGACCTCGGCGTGATCAATGTATCCCGCCGGCCCGAGCCGGGCCGCTGGTGGGTCGAGCTTGTCCGCGCCGAACCACCGGTCGTCCGGTCGCGGCCGGAGCACGGGTTCCCCGGTCCGGACGACTCGTGCCAGGTCAGGCAGGGTACGGACATCGCCCAGCCGGACGCCGATGCCGACCACGGCCAGTCGCGGCGGCCGGACCGGGTCGTCGTCCTGGGGGACTCTCGCTGGCTTGTCGGCGATGACCACGTGCGCGTTGGTCCCACCGAAGCCGAAGGCCGACACCCCGGCCCGGCGCGTTCCGGTCCACGGGCGCTCGGTGCGGACGACCTGCTCGGCCAGCGGTTCGCTGACGCCCAGGGTCGGCGGCAGCACGCCGGCCCGCATGGCCAGGATGACTTTGAGCATGCTCGTGAAGCCGGCGACGGTCAGCAGGTGCCCGACGTTCCCCTTCACCGAGCCCAGGGCGGGTGGTTGGCCGAAGAACGCCTCGACGCCGCGTAGCTCGGTGCTGTCGCCGATCGGGGTTCCGGTCGCGTGGCACTCGATGTAGTCCACGGTGGACTTGTCGATGCCGGCATAGGCGTGCCGGTACGCGTCGAGCTGTCCGTCGACGTCCGGGGTGAGCATGTGGCCTCGGGCGCCGTCGTTGCTCAGCCCGATCGACTCGACGACGGCGTGGATGCGGTCCTCGTCCCGGATCGCGTCGGCCAGCCGCTTGACCACGAACACACCCGCGCCCTGACCAGTGACGATGCCTGTGGAGTCGGTGTCGAACGGCTGGCTGACGCCGTTGCGGGGAAAGGCATGCAGGTTGGAGAACGACAGGTGGATCAACACCGGGTCCGGGGCGCACACCGCCCCGGCGAGTACCACGTCCGCCATGCCGGCGGCCAGGTAGTCGCGGGCCAGGGCGAGCGCGTAGAGCATGGACGAGCAGGCCGCGTCGAGCGCGATCCGTGGCCCGCCAAGGCCGAGCGTGTCGCCGACCACCTCCACAGGCAGCCCGAACGGCCGCAACCCTCGGTAATCGCGATCTTCGACCGGGGGGACCGCGAGGCCTCGCACGCCCTCCGTCACAGCCCGGTGGATCAGCGGGAGGGCCAGGTTCGTCGACTCCTCCGTGGGGAACGCGTAGTTGCCGAGGATGAGCCCGGTTCGGCCAAGGACGTCGGCCGGGATTCCCGCGTCGGCCAGGGCCTGCCTGGCCACCCGCAACGGCCAGCGGATCACCTTCTCCGGCCCGGTGTCGGGCACGAAGCCGCCGCGGGTGGCCGTGATCCGGTGGCGTTCGTCGCCCCAACCGCCCGGGACGGACGCGTCGGTGCCGAAAACCTCCCGGCCGCCTTCGGTGCGCAGGTCCCGTCCGGACCGCAGCGCGTCCCAGAACTCCTCCGGGCTTTCCGCGCCAGGCAGCAGGCAGGCCATGCCGACGATCGCGAGTTCCATCACGCCCCCACCGCGAACTTGTCCGCCAACGCCTCGCTGCACACCAGGTCCACATCCCGGAACCGCAACAGCACCCGGCCGCCTCGTGAGCACGCGGTCACCGTGCACATCTCCCGTGACTCGACCGAGCCGGTCTGCTCCACGACGACGAAGAACTCCTCGTTGTCCGGCAGCACCGCGTGACACTCCACGCCACCGACCGCGACGGGCAGGCTGGCCACGCCACGGTGGTGGCGGACCCACACCAACGCCGCCTGTAGGAGCAGGTCGGCGAGCACCGGGTTGTACGTGTCGACGGCGTACGCGCCGTCGGCCAGGTCGGCGTCGGCCAGAGAGCATGCGAACACCGTCCGGTCATCGGTCATTCGCTGGATGCCGCGCAACTTGGGACCGTGGAAAAGCGTTCCGTCCTCGTACGCGGTCACCTCCTGGGTCGGCTCCGGGAGGTTGGCCAGCACGGGAGTCGGCGGCAGCGCGGTGTCGGACATCACCGCCTGGTAGCGGGGCCGGTCGGACTCGTCGAGCACCAGCACGCCGACGGAACCCGGCGTGCTGCGCTCGACGATCCGCATCCGCAAGTCGCCCGGCGAACCAGTTAGTCCTTTAAGGACAGCGAAGTCGGTGAGCGTACGCAGGTCAGGCCGGATCCTGCTGACAGCGTTGAGAACGGCGCCGATCGCGACCGTCGCGGGCAGCACAGGCAGCCCGCCGATCGCGTGGTCGGCGATGACCGGATGCCCGGCGATCCGGCTGATGTCGCGGTGCAGCACCAGACTTCCGCTGGACCGCACGGTCCGGGTCGACAGGGGTGGCCCGACCACGGTCACCACGTCCCGTGACCGTTCCGGCCGGAACTGGTCGACGAAGTGCCGCACGCCTTCCGCCAACGGGATCAGCGTGACCCCGCGTTCGGTGAACATCCGCGCCAGCTCCGGAGTGACCATGCCGCCCGCCCACGCACCCCAGTTGATCGCGGTCACCGAGCTGTCCGGGTACTGTCGCTTGAGGACACCGGCCATCCGGTTGAGCGCCTCGTTGGCCATCGCGTAGTCGGCCTGCCCGCGGTTGCCGAAGAACCCGGCGACCGAGGAGAACAGCACCACGTGCCGGAGGGTTCGGCCGTCGAGCGCCGCCAACACCGCAGCCAGGCCGGCGAGTTTCGGGGTCAGCACCCGGAGCACGTCCTCGGCGCGTTTGCCGGCGATCACCTGGTCGGCCAGCACCCCGGCGCCGTGTACCAAGCCGGTGATCCGGTACCCGGCAAGCGCTTCCGCCACGGCGGGCGCGTCGGCGATGTCGACTGAAAGGTATTCGGCCCGGCCGCCGATCTCGCGGATCCGGGACAGCGTCTGGGAAATCTCCCGTGAGGCGACCAGGTCGCGGTACGTCCGTTCGACATCCCGGGGTGTCGGGTTGCCCGAGGCTCGCAGATGCGTGACGATCGCCGCCTTGAGGCCGTCGTCGGGAACGTCCCAAGCCCACGCCGGCTGCTCTCTCAACCGCGAGCGGCCTATCAGGAGCAGGCCGCACTTGTAGCGTTCGGCCAGTCCGATCGCGCACGCGGCCGTGACGCCACGGCCGCCGCCCGTGACCACGAGCAGGTCGTCCGGTCCCGGTTCGGCGACCTCGGGACCCGTCGTCCATAGTGGACCTTCGTTGAGCGTCGCCGTCCAACGTGTTCCGTCGGCGTCGTACCCGACGTGCGCCAAGTCCGCCTGGCTGTCGGCCAGCTCGGCCAGCACCAGCTCGGCGCACTGGCGCTCGGCCAGCTGTGGCGCCAGATCCAGGGAACGGCAATAGATGCTCGGCGCCTCGATCGCCAACGTCTTGACCAATCCGGACACTCCACCGAGCACGGCCCGTTCCAATATATCCACCTCGGATATATCCAGCCGGGTTACCGTGACGAACGCGGCTCGTCCGGCTTGTTCGAGCAAGGCCTGGGTGTCCCTCGCGGTCAGCAACGCGTCGGCGAGGCTCATGCTGGCCGCGGCGACACTGTCCGGGGCCGAAGGGGCGATCCACAACGCGAGATCCAACTCCCGCACACCGTCCAGATCCCGGCGGACAGCCCAACCGGCGGCCTCAAGCGCCGCGGTGACCGCCTGCGCCAACGGGCCCGGGTCACCCGCGAGCAACGCCACCGGCGACGCCCGGTGGACCCGGTCGATCCGGTCCACCGCCGGCAGCCGGCTCAGCCCGACGCAGTGCCGCCCGATCACACTTTTGGGCCGACGGCCACCTCCACCGGCTCGCCGAGGAAGGCCACGATGTCGTCCAAAGTCCGCAGCTCGGCCAGCCGCTCCGGCCCCGCGCTCGCCGACCCTGGGAACAACTCGCCCAGCACACCCATGATCTCGACCCGTTTGATCGAGTCGATGCCCAGGTCGGCCTCGACATCCATGCTCGGGTCCAGCATGTCGGTCGGATACCCGGTCTTCTCGGACACCACCTGGAGCACGGCGTCCCGGACATTGCCCCGCGGTTCGATCACGACAGGTTCGTGCGTGACGACGATGGGCTCGACCTCGGTGTGCCAACTGGTGATCACTGGCGGGGGATAGTCGACGGCTGGTTGGGGCGTCGGCGCACCCGCTTCGAGCTGGGCGACGCTGCGGAGGACCTCGCTGGCGTGAATGTGACTCTGGCCGATGGCGACGCTGTGCTGTACCACGGCGTTGATGCCGGCCAGGACGGGTTCGCGCGGTCCCTGCTGGGCTTCGGTGGCGAGTACCGCGCTGAGGCGTTCGGCGATCCGCAGCTGGTTGGCCAGGTACTCGCGGTGCATCGCCAGATGTTCGGCCGCGACCGAGGGAACAACCGGCGCCGAAGCCCGCACGGGGGGAGCCACCGGTATGTGGTCAGTGTGGTTGTTCACGCGCAGAGCTTCTTCGAAGTCACGGCGGCGCTGTTCGGACACGTGGTTCACCCCGTTCAACGGAACCCTCATTCCCTTACTTGGTTCGGGCTTCGGCCGCTCCGCGGTGAAGCGGTTGAGCCGGCTGAGTGGCAGGCCCAGCACGACCAGCCGGGCGGCCACCTGTTTCATGGCCCGGTCGCTGTCCCGTCCCGGGCCGGCGTCGGCAGCCAGCACCGCCACGTCCGGGCGGTCGGCCAGGATCCGCCGGGTCAGGCCGGCGAGCACGGCTTTGGGGCCGAACTCCACGAAGATCCGGAACCCGTCGGCGTACATCTGCTCGATCCGGGTCGAGAAGTGGACGGGTTCGTGGAGCTGCCTGACCAGCAGGTCCCGGTTCGCGGCCACGTCCTCGCCGTACGACGCGTCGATCACGTTGGGGTACACCGGGAAACGCGGCTTAGCTATATCCATCGTGGATAGAGCGTCGCGGAGGAGTTGCCCGGCATGCGCGACATAACGCGTGTGGAACGCCGCCGCCACCGGGATCTCCTTGGCACCCACACCGGCGGTCCGGCAGTCGTCGACGAAGGCCCGTACGGCTTCGGTGCCGCCGCCGACCACCACCTGGTCCGGGGCGTTGATGTTGCACACCACGACATCCGCGTGCCCGGCGAGCATGGACCTCACCCAGTCGACGCCGGCACTGACTGCGGCCATCGTGCCTGGGTCGGCGGTCGGATCAGTGCGGTTCATCGCCCGACCTCGAGCCCACGCCAGCCGCACGAACTCGCTTTCGGTGACACTGCCCGCCGCGCACAACGCCGTCAGCTCGCCGAAGCTGTGCCCGATCGCGCCCTCGGCCACAAAGCCGGACCCGGCGAGATAGCGGTACTGGCCAAGCGCGAGCGCGCCCACCGCGGGCTGGGCGTAGTCGGTGCGGCGAAGTGCGTCCTCCTGAGCGTCCCGGGTGGCGGCGTCGAAGGCCGGCGGAGGGAACACCACACGCCCCAATGAGAAGGCGGTGGATGCCAGGTCGAAGGCGGCGCGGATTGGGGGGATCGCCATCGCGGCATGTGCGCCCATGCCGACGTACTGGCTGCCTTGGCCGGCGAACATGGCGACGACCGGCCCGACCTGGGCTCGACGGCGGTAGTAGGCGCCGGGGAATTCGAACGAGTCGGGCGAGGAGCGCAGGCGTTGGGCTGCCTCGGTTCGCAACCGGGCTAGTTCCGCCTCGTCGACGGCGACCACGGCCAGGCGGGCGTGGTCGGCGGGAATCGGCGAGTCCGATGGGTCCGACTCCAGGCGGGAAACCAGCTCACCGGGAGTGGGCGCGTGCCAGACGTGCACCTGGGCGACCGGATGCAGCACGGTCACCTCGCCGCCGTGTTCTTCGAGGCCGCCGTGTTCTTCGAGGACACAGTGGAAGTTGGTGCCGCCGAAGCCGAAGGACGACAGCGCGGCGCGGCGGACCGGCCGGTCGGGGTCGGCGATCCAGGGACGGGTCGCGGTGTTGACGTAGAACGGCGAGGTCGGGAAGTCCATCGCTGCGCGTGGGCGGTCCACGTTGATCGTCGGCGGCAGGACCTTCTGGTGCAACGCCAGGGCCAGCTTGATCATCCCGGCCGCGCCCGCGGCGGCCTTGGTGTGCCCGATCTGGGACTTCACGCTGCCCACCGCGGCGAACTGGGTGTCGTCGGTCGCGGCGGCGAACGCCGCACGCAACGCGGTCAGCTCGGTCAGGTCGCCGACCGCGGTGCCCGTGCCGTGGCATTCCACCAGGCCGACCTGGTCGGGGCCGAACCCGGCGTCCTCGTACGCCCGGCGCAGTGCCACTTCCTGGCCTTCTTTGCGCGGGGCGTAGATGCTCTTGAACCGGCCGTCGCTGGAGCTGCCGATGCCGCGCAGCACCGCGTAGATCCGGTCACCGTCCCGTTCGGCGTCGGCCAGCCGCTTCAACGCCAGCATGCCGATGCCCTCGCCGATCAGGGTCCCGTCGCCGGACTCGTCGAACGGCCGGATCGTGCCGTTCCGGGAGAACGCGGGCGTCTTGGAGAAACACAGGTACATCAGGATCGTGTTCTCCGCGTCGCAGCCGCCGGTGATCATCAGGTCGGCCCGGCCGCTGGCCAGTTCCGCCGCTGCCATCCGCACCGCGGCCAGCGAACTGGCACAGGCGGCGTCCACCGTGCAGTTGGTGCCGCCGAGGTCGAACCGGTTGGCGATCCGGCCGGCCACCACGTTGCCCAGCATGCCGGGGAACGAGTTCTCCTCCCACGGCGCGAACGCCTTGACGAACTTGTCCGCGATCTCTTTCGTGTCGGCCTCGCTGAGCCGGCACGCGCGGAGGACCCGTTTCAGCACCGGGGTCTGCAACCGGGTCGCCAGCGGCTGGGTCAGCGAGTTCGCGCCGGTGACCCCGAGCACCACGCCGGTCCGGGACGGGTCGTACCACGACGAGCCGGGCGCGCCCGCGTCGGCGAGGACCTGTTTGGCCACCACCAGACTCAGCAGCTGCAGCACGTCGGTGACCTCGAGGGTGTTCGGCGGCAGGCCGAACTCCATCGGGTCGAACCGCACGGTCGGGATGAACCCGCCGCGTTTGCAGTACGTCTTGTCCGGCGCCGAAGGGTCCGGGTCGTAGTGGTCCTCAATGGACCAGTGGGTCGCCGGCACGTCCTCGATGCAGTCGCGGGCCTGGACGACGTTGTCCCAGAACTCGCGCAGGTCGCCGGCCTTCGGGTACAACGCCCCGAGCCCGACGATCGCGATCGGAGTCTCCATGTCTCCCCCTACGAGGAACAGGCGAGCGCCAGCCGGTCGCGGATCACGCCGGCGATCACGGACGACTCGCGCAACATCGAGTAGTGGTCGCCGGGACAACGCGTCACCGACAGGGTGCTGGCCAGCCGCTGCCAGCCGAGCGCGCCCGGGGTGGTCAGCAGCCCGGCTTGCGGCCGGACCAGCGTCATCGGCACCCGTGCCGGCTCGGCCTGGTACGCGGCGGTCAGGTCGACGTTGCGGAACAGCCCGGCGAGGTACACGTCGAACACCTTGCGCAGCCCCGCGACGGACACGTCCGGCCACACCAGACCGACCCGGATCGCCTCCCGCAGCACCACTTCGAGCCCGGTGCCGATGTCCCGCCCGCGCAGGACGCCCGCCGGCAGCTCAAGCCGTCCACCGCGTTTGGCGGCCAGATACCCGGCGAACCAGGTGAGCAGCACCTCAGGTGTGAAGTCGCTGGCGTCGCGACGGTGTTCGGGCACCGGCGCGATGCTGTCGAGCACCACCAGATGCCGTGGTAGCTGGTGATCAGGGAGCGACGCCGTGGCCGCGTACGCCACCACACCGCCCAACGACCACCCGGCCATCAGCCAGGACCGCGCTGGCACGAGCCGGTCGACGACGTACCTCGCCAGACGCGCCACCGACACGTCCTGGCCGCCGTCGCAGAGCATCATCTCGCGGTAGGCCGGAATCCGCTCCAGGTCGATCACGAGCAACTCGGCGTCGAGCGCCTCGGCGAGGCCCGCGTAGCTTGTCGCCGGCAGCGCCCCCGGGTGCACCATCACCACGACGTCAGCCGGCATTGGCCCGCTCCTGCACGGAGACGATCCACGCGGACAGGTCGGCGATCGTCGGGTGGTACCAGAGTGCCGTGGTCTCCAGCTCGAAGCCGAGCCAGTTCTCCAGCTCCCCGGCGAGCACCAGTGCCTCGGTGGAGTCCAGGTCGAACTCGTCGAAGTACTGGTGCACGTCGACCTCGTGCGGCTCGGCCGCGAGCCGGTGGGCGATCTTGCCGACCAGCCACTCCTGGACCTCGCCGACGGTCAGCGGGGTGGCTGTACGGGTGACCTGCTCGGTCATCGGGTCTCCAATCGGTGGGCGGCTAGGGCGTGTCAGATCCATCAGACACGCCCTAAGTCGCGCAGGAGGGACTCCGCGGCGGCGCGGCCGGAGTCGAACGCCGACTCGTGCGAGCCGACGATGTCCGGCCCGAGCTTCCTGGCGTGGAAGTACGAGCCGGCGAACTTGACACGCGAGTCCTCGTTGACGGTGTGGATCTCCCGCTGCAGGCGGCGGACCTCGGCGGTGAACACCGGGTGCCGGTAGCGGATGTCGGCGATGACCCGATCCTCGCGAATCCGAAGTGGACAGTCCAGGGTGACGAAGAAGTCGGTGTCACACCGGAAGTCCTGGAGGTGGTTGAGATAGTAGACCACCCAGGACGCGTACTCGTCACGGTGCCGCGTCCGGCCGTAGTTCCAGCTGCGCCAGTCGGCCGTGTTGGCAGGCATCACCGCGGGGTCGGTGTGCAGCACGGCCCGCGTCGGGTGGTACGCGATCGCCTCCAGCATCCGTTGCCGGGGTGTCGGCCGGTCCAGCAGGCGCAACGCCTCATCCGCATGTGTGGCAAGCACAACGTGGTCGAACCGCTCGACACTGTGGACAGTCCGGACCGCCACCGCGTCGGGTTCCGCCCGCACTCCAAGCACCTCGGTGCCCAGCCGGACTTCGCCGTTCGCCGCGCGCAAACTGTCCAATGCGGCCCGCACATACGTGACGCTCCCGCCGGCCACGGTCCGCCACGGCACAGTCCGGCCACCGAGCCCTTCGACGCCGTGCGCGAAGAAGAACGCGATCACCGTGCTGGCTGGCATCTGCCAGATCCGCTCGGCCGGCACCGACCAGGCGGCGGTCGCGATGAGCACGATGAACCCGTACCGGAAGCTTTCGCTGTACCCGTTGCGGTCCAGGTACTCCGCGAGCGGCACCTCGGTCCGGCCGCGCATGAAGTCCCTGGGCGAGTCCCGGTGGAACCGGGCCGCCTCCCGCCACAGCCGCACGAACTCGGCCGGGTACCGCGCCACCACCTCGTCCTCGGACAGGTCGAAGTCCTCGGACACGTACGCCCGGCTGGTGTCGGCGTCGAAGAAGCTGAACCGGCCCGGGTGGGCCTTGGTCGACACCCCCAGCTCGGCGAAGAACCCCGCGATCGACGGGTAATGCGGTTCATTGTATACAATGAACGCGGTATCCAGTCCGAATGTATTCCCGTTCCGGTCGACCTCGACGGTGTGCGCGTGCCCACCGGCCCGGTCGGCCGACTCGAACAACGTGACGTCCGCGTCGGCGCGCAACCGGTAGGCGGCGGAGATGCCCGCGATCCCGGCTCCGATCACGGCGACTCGCAAGGTCACTGGGACTCCCGTCACCGGTCACCGAACAGGGACGCCCACAAGGAGTCGAGCGCGGACCGCGGCTTCGCCGGCTGCTGGGGCGCCGCGGGCATCCCGGCCATCCCGGGCATGTTCGGCATCGGCCGCCGGTCGTCCTCGGTCGGCTCGGGGCGGTTGGCCGGGCCGGCGGTGACGCCGATGACGTCGCGCAGTGGCCGGTTCAGCACGCTGCCGATGAGGTTGTCGCTGTTGAACAGGTCAAGGAACGTCCGCACGAACACGCCGTGGCCGAACTGGTCCCACCCGTTCATGAAGTCCGCGTGCCCGGTCAGCGTGCTGTTCATCGCCGACAGGGTCAGGCCCTTGCTGGACGTCACCTCCGGCCAGAACACCGTTTCCTTCAGTCCGGGCACGCCCACCGGGTGGCTGGCCGGACACCTCCCGCGCGAGCTGAACGCCATGTGGCTGGTGTGGTCCGCGCTGTCCAGGTCGCGGCCGTTCCAGCAGTCGGGGAACCACACGGTGAGCGTCAGCGGCTTGTTCGGGTTGGGGCAGGACGGGATCACGCTGGCGGAGGCGTGACTCAGGTCGTCGTTGCACGTCCACTCCACAGTGGACAGCGACTGCTCGGCCATCGCGTTCGCGTTGCCGGACACCATCTGCAGACCCGGCGGGAACGGCTCGACGCGCTTCTTGAACCTCGCCTGGTACGTGGCGACCAGCCGGTCGGCGGTCAGCGGCCGGCCGTTTCGGCGCAGGTTCGCGACCCAGTAGGCGGACTTGTCGAACGGGATGTTGCACGTCGTCTGGCTGGTGCGGCGCAGGCTCCTGATCGACGAGAACGCGTCCGTTGTGGAGTTTCCGTAGAAGTCGTGGGTGTGCGACTTGCCGGGCTCGTCCAGGAAGACGATCGGGTCGTCGTTGTTGCGGTGGCTGAACGAGCAGATCGCCTGGAACGAGGCGTCCTGTTTGGACGGGCGGTTCGCGGGGGCCGGCGGCGCGGTCGGGGCGGCGGCGCTGATCGGCGCGGTCCCGAGGACCATCCCGCCGATCGTGGCGGCGACAGAGGCCGCGGTCAGCCCCACGGCGAGCCGCCCCCGCCCGGCAGGCGTGCGGCGACCCGCGAACAAGTGGCGTTCGGACATGGATTCAAAACCTTCCTGGGTTCGGGCTCGAAGACTCGGCTGTGCCCGCTCGCACAGGCTAGGGCGCCAGTGGTCCAGCGCAAGATCACGCAGGGTTAAGGACCGGTTAATGGCCGTTTTTCGGCGGTGAGAAGGTTCACCTGAACCGGATAGAGCATTCTCAACGTACGCCGGCTGCAATCGATTTCGGTGACAAGTTCGCGCACGCACTTGATAACGTACGTGAGTCTGTCCGATCGCCGCGGAAGTCCTGTCTGCCAGGGTTGCGGGCTGTGCTTACCGGGGGATCGATGGCTCGACGAGGAACCTGTTCAGAGCTGTCACTTTTTTGTCGCGCCGATCCGCCCGGTCCGCGTGGGTGGTTCTGCGCTTGCATCCGGGGAATGTGCATCGGATGCATACCGCGGTGGTCGGCCATCGGTAATTCCGATGACGGAAGCCGGAGGCCAGGCGGTCGCGATGCCGTCGTGAACGCAATCGCCAGCGTAGTGGCCTAATAGTCCACCTGCGCTTTACCCATCGGTAACATCGTGATAGACGAATTTCACGAACAACGGGTCCTGATGGTCGTCAAAATTCCGTCAGAAAGTCCCAGGACCTGAGATTGTTCAGACCAATTCCCGGTGCTCCGACTCACAGCTTTGGGCGTGTTGCCCTTTCAAGGGCTAGCCTACCTGCTGGCTTCCTCATGCTGTTCCCGGGCGCCGTGTCGCCCGAATGAGCAGCCGTTTCCGGCTGCTTTCCCGGGAGGTTCGATGGAGCGTGAGTCGAATGTACGACCGAGACGATGGCGGCCGCGGGACTGGCCGGTCCGCGGCAAGCTCGCCGTGGTGCTCATCATGCCCGCGCTGGTCGCGATCGCATTGGGCACCTCGCGGGTCAGCGCGGAGCTCGACCGCGCCGCCCAGGCCGGTGTCCTACAGGACCGCAACGACCTGGTGGCGGCGAGCACCGCGCTGACCCACCAGCTGCAACGCGAGCGCGACCTGGCGACCAGGTATGTCGCGAGTGGCCGGACGACCGGCCGGGCCGAGCTGCTCGCCCAGCAGGCCGCGGTGGACCAGGCACTGCCGGACGTCCGGACCGGCCTGGCCACCCTCGGCGCGCAGGACGAGGGCAACCGGGGCCGGGCCGAAGAAGCCGCGCACCGGCTGGCCGGCCTGCCCGCGATCCGGAGCCGCGCGGACAGCCCGGCCGTGGGTGAGCGGTCACTGCAGGCCGCCTACACGGACGTGATCAGCGTGCTGCTGCCGTTGACCGGCACCGTGGCCCAGGCCACCGACGACACGTCCGTGCAACGCACCAGCGCCGCGTTGTCGGCCGTCGGGCGGGTGATCGAACAGGTCAAAGTGGAGCAGTCGGTGCTGCTGGGCGCCACCGGGAAAGCCCGGCTGGCGGCCGACGGCGCCGACGCGGTCCGGTTGGCGCAGGCGCGGGAACAGGGCTCGTTGGCCGACTTCGCCGCCACGGCAACAGCCGAACAGCGCAAGCTCTACAGCGACGTGGTGGACGGATCGGACACCGTGTTGCGCACCCAACTGATGACCACCGCCCTGAGCAGCCCGGACGGTTTCGGGATCGATCCGGCCGACTGGGACCAGGTGTCCCAGGCGGTCGCCGAACGCATGATCCGGTACGAGTCGGACCTGCTCGACGCCCAACACCAAGCGGCGCAACGGCTCGGCGACGAGGCCAAGACCAGCTCGCTGACCGACGCGGCGATGGTGATCGGCGCCCTGCTCGCGGCCTTCGCGGTCACCCTGTACCTGGCCAGCCTGCTGCTTCGTCCGTTGTGGATACTCCGCAGGCGGGCGCTGGAGGTGGCCGGGACCGAGCTGCCTGAAGCGATCCAGCGAATCGAGGAGGGCGGCGCGAGCGCGGCCGTCTCGGTGGCACCGGTGCCGGTGCGGTCCCAGGAGGAGATCGGAGACACGGCCCGCGCGTTCGACGCCGTGCACAGCGCGGCCGTCGAGCTGGCCACCAAACAGGCGTTGCTGCGGACCAACGTCAACGACATCTTCGTCAACCTGTCCCGGCGCACCCAGAACCTGGTGGAGCAGCAGCTGACGCTGATCGACCAGATGGAGGACGGCGAGCAGGAGCCGGCCGCGATGGACCGGCTGTTCCGGCTGGACCACCTGGCCACCCGGATGCGCCGCAACAGCGAGAACCTGCTGATCCTGGCGGGTGTCGGGCTGGGGCGGGGGTCGAGCGGGCCGGTCGGCGTGGCCGAGGTGCTGCGCGCGGCCGTGTCCGAGGTGGAGCAGTACCAGCGAGTCGTCATCCGGCAGGTGCCGCCGGTCGCCGTGCAGGGCACGGTCGCGCAGGACCTCGTGCACCTGTTGGCGGAACTGCTGGACAACGCGACCGTGTTCTCCCCGCCCGGGTCCGAAGTGGTCCTGGACGCCCGGCTGACCCCGTCGGACGAGCTGATCGTGGAGGTCGTCGACGAGGGCATCGGCGTGGCCGACGTGACCGGGATGAACCAGCGGCTGGCCGAGCCGCCCGAAGTGGACGCCGCGGTGTCCCGGCGGCTGGGGCTGTTCGTGGTGAGCCGCCTCGCCGCCCGGCACGGCGTCACGGTCCGGCTGGTGGACAACGCCGGCGGCATCAAGGGCACCACAGCACAGGTGCTGGTGCCCGCGCAGTCGCTCTCGTTGCACCGTAACGGTGTCCCGGTTGGACTGCCGCCGGCCGTGAACCTGCCGCGTCCGGCCGTCAACCTCGTCGAGACGATCCCACCGCCACCACCCCCGCCGCTGCCTGTGGCGCCGCCCGTTCCGCTGGAACCGGCGCTGATCTACGACGAGTTGGCGCCGGCCTGGTTCCGGGCGGCGGACCCGGACAGTCCGGTGTCCGACGAGTGGCAGTCGTCCCTGGACGACCTGTGGCGGCAGGCGGAGGGAACAGCCAGCCCGGAGCCGGACGGTCTGACCGAAGCCGGCCTGCCCCGGCGACGTCGGGGCGCGCAACTCCCACCTGGCCGCGCGGTCCGGGAGCACGCCAACGGATCGCCACCACCGTCCACACGGGACGCCACGGCGATGCACGAGACTCTGGCCCGCTACCAGGAGGGCCTGCGGCGCGCACGGGGCGCGTTCGAGCCGAGCGAGGACGCGCGATGACCCCGTTCACCGATTCCTGGGAGGCCGAGATCAACCGCCTGATCACGTCGTTCGTCGAGACCACGCCGGGGGTCGCGCACGCCGTGGTGGTCGCCGAGGACGGCCTGCTCCTGGGTTTCTCGGACCCGTTGTCGCACGACACGGCGGACCAGGCGGCCGCCATCGTCGGCGTGCTGCAGAGTGTCGCGCAGGGCGCCGCCCGGTTCTTCCACGGCGGACCGGTCACCCAGACGCTCGTCGACATGGCCGACGGCCGGTTGCTGCTCATGACGATCAGCGACGGCCTGTCGTTGGGCGTGTTCGCCACGCCGGACGCGGACGTCGGCTCCGCCGTCGAGGCGACCGCCGGGTTCGTCGAGCGGGCCGGCCGGATGCTCATCCCGGGGGTGGCCGATGGGTGACGTCTCCCGGAGTGTGCGGCCGTACGCGTGGACCCGCGGCCGGACGCGGTCCAACCATTCGCTCGCGGTGGAAACGCTGCTCCAGACCATTGATCCGGGCTGGCAGCTGGACGTCTCGGAGTACCGCGCGGTCGCCGCGCTGTGCCAGTCGCCGCAGTCCACCGCAGAGGTCGCCGCGTTGCTTGGGCTGCCGTTGAGTGTGGCCCGGGTGCTGTTGTCCGACATGGTCGACCTCGGCCTGCTCGCGGTGAACCAGCCGGCCGCCGGTGCCGGCGTGCCCGGCGTCGAAGTGATGGAAAGGGTCCTCAGTGGTCTACGGCGACTATGAGACCGGGGTGGCCCGCACCGCCACGAAGATCGTGATCGCCGGCGGGTTCGGCGCCGGCAAGACCACGTTCGTCGGGTCGTTGTCCGAGATCGAGCCGCTCACCACCGAGGCCGTGCTCACCGACACCGGCGCCGAGGTGGACCGGCTGGACCACGTGCGGGACAAGAAGACCACCACGGTGGCGATGGACTTCGGCCGGGTCACCATCGACGACTCGCTGGTCCTGTATCTGTTCGGCACGCCGGGCCAGAACAGGTTCTGGTTCATGTGGGACGACATCGTGGTGGGCGCGATCGGCGCGGTCGTCCTGGTGGACACCCGGCGGCTGGCCGACGGGTTCGCCGCGGTGGACTACTTCGAGGACCGCGGCCTGCCGTTCATGGTCGGTGTCAACTGCTTCAACGGCATCGCCAGCCACACCACCGACCAGGTGCGTGATGCCCTGCAGCTGCCCGCCGACGTGCCGGTGACCGCCTGCGACGCCCGTCGCCGCGAGTCCACCCGGACCATGCTGATCGAACTCGTCACGCACGCGCTTCGTAAGCGCCACAACAGAAACACCGCCACATCGGGAGTCGTGAGGCCATGAACCCCATCCATGAGATGCACCACTTCACCATGGGCTACTGGACGCTCGTGCTGGCGTACACCACGTCCGTGGTGGGGTCGTTGCTGGGCCTGTCCTGCATGGCGCGGGCCCGCGCGACGAGGGCGCCGCGAACCAAGGCGCTGTGGACCCTGCTGGGCGCGTTCGCCATCGGCGGCATCGGCATCTGGCTTATGCATTTCATCGCCATGCTCGGGTTTTCTGTATCCAGTATGCGGATCCGCTACTCGACGCCGATCACGGCACTGTCCGCGGTGGCGGCCGTGGCCGTGGTCGGGCTCGGCCTGTTCGTGGCGACGTGGGGCAGGTTCCGGGTGTGGCGGCTGACGGTCGGCGGGATCTTCACCGGCGTCGGCGTCGCGGCCATGCACTACCTCGGCATGTCCGCGATGCGGATGCAGGGCGAGGTCACCTACGACTCCGATCTCGTCCTGCTGTCCGTCGTCATCGCCATCGTCGCCGGCACGGCCGCGCTGTGGTTCACCATCGTCGTCCGCGGTGTCGGGGCCACGGTCCTGGCCGGTTTCGTAATGGGCGTCGCGGTCACCGGTATGCATTATACGGGCATGGCGGCGATGAACATGCGGATGGACCCGGGCCGCGCGACTCCACAAGGGACTGAGGTCTTCGGGCTGGTGTTCCCGGTGTTCCTGCTGGGCGGCCTGGTGATCGCCGTGCTGCTGTGGGCCTTGTTCACCACTCAGTCCCGTGTGGACGCCCTGAAGGTGGCGCGATGAGGATCCTGCTGCTGGCCTCCGGCTTCAACGGGCTCACCCAGCGGGTCTGGCTCGCGTTGCGGGCCGCCGGGCATGACGTGACCGTGGAGCTGTCGGTGACCCCGATGGGCGACGCGGTGGCGAAGGCCGACCCGGAGCTGATCATCTGTCCGTTCCTGCGCGAACGCGTCCCCGACGAGATCTGGCAGGAGCGGCGGACGATCATCATCCACCCCGGGCCGCCCGGCGACCGTGGACCATCCTCATTGGACTGGGCGATCACCGGATCGGCGCGGCTGTGGGGTGTCACCGCCCTGCAGGCCGTGGCCGAACTGGACGCGGGACCGATCTGGGGATCCCGGACCTTCACCGTTCCGGCAGACGTGCCGCGCAAGAGCGAGCTCTACGCCGGACCGGTCGCGGACGCCGCCGTGGAACTCGCCCTCGAAGTGGCCGCGAAGGCAGTGGATCCCGCGTTCGAGCCGGAACCGCTCGACTACGGCCGCCCGGAAGTCTGGGGCCGGCTGATGCCGACCATGCGCCAGTCCGACCGCGCGTTCAGCTGGTCCGACGACGCGGCGAACGTGCTGCGGCGGATCCGCGCGGCGGACGGCTCGCCCGGTGTCCGCGCCGAACTGGCCGGCGTCCCGGTGCACGTCTACGACGCCCACTTCGCGGACTCGTACCCCGGCGAGCCCGGCACCATCGTCGCCAAACGCCATGGCGCGCTGCTGGTCCGCACCGGCCGCGGCGCGCTGTGGATCGGCCACGTCAAGCGGGCCGGGTCGATCAAACTACCGGCCACGTTGGCACTTGCCGAGCACGTGGGGGGTGTGCCCGAACTGGTTGGTCCGGGCAACGCGGGCACCACCGTGCGCACCTACCCGGAGATCACGTACCGGCAGGACGGCCACATCGGCTGGCTGAGTTTCGACTTCTACAACGGCGCCATGTCCACCGACCACTGCCGGCGCCTGGCCGCCGCCGTCCGGCACGCCGCCGGCCAGGACACCCGGGCGCTGGTGATCCAGGGCGGCGAGGTGTTCTCCAACGGCATCCACCTCAACGTCATCGAGGCCGCACCCCGTCCCGCGCACGAGGCGTGGCACAACATCGTGGCGATGAACGAGGTGTGCGCGGAAATCCTGGGCTGCGTCCAACAAGTAGTGGTCGCGGCGCTCTGGGGCAACGCGGGCGCCGGCGGGGTGATGCTGGCCCTCGGCGCCGACCACGTCCTCGTTCGCGACGGCGTGGTGCTGAACCCGCACTACCGGACCATGGGCCTGTCCGGCTCGGAGTACTGGACGTACGTGCTGCCGCGGCGGGTCGGCCCGGCGGTCGCCGAACGCCTGACCGAGGAGTGCCTGCCACTCGGCTCAGGGGAAGCGGCAGCGCTCGGTCTCGCCGACGCGGTGCTACCCAGGGATCCCGTCGGGTTCCGTACCGCGTTGTCGGCGTACGTGGAGCAACTCGTCCCATACGCGGCCAACATGCAGTGGCTACGGGCCAAGCAAAGCCGGTTCGCAGTCGACGCGGACCGGAAACCGCTTGACGCGTACGGGTTCGAGGAACTGGCGGAGATGAGCCGGGACATCCACGACGACCGCAACGGCTTCGCCCAGGCCCGCCACGAGTTCGTGACGAAACAACGCCCCACGTCCACGCCGAGCCGCCTGGCCGGCCACCGCGCCTTGGCGCCTACGTGAGGTCGTCCGGGATCCAGCGGCCGGAGTCCCGCCACTGCACGGCTTCGTGGAAACCGTGCTCCGCGGCGAACTGTTGAAACCACCGGCCTTCGGGTGAGTGCCTGGCGATCCCGTCGAACAGGGTCCCCAGGATCTGGGTGCCGTGCAGGCCCATGTTGTCGTACGCCTGGTTGATCATCAGCTTCTGCATGGCGAGCTGGTTCAGCGGGACCCCGGCGATCCGGTCGGCCAACGCCTCGACCGCGCTGTCCAGCTCACCGGGCGGCACCGCTTCAACGACCAGACCCCACTCGGCGGCCTGCTTGCCGTCGATGGTGTCGCCGGTGAACAGCATCCGCTTGGCCCGTTCGGCACCCAACCGGTACACCCACATCGCCGTGGTCGGGCACCCCCACACCCGCGCCGGCATGTACCCGATCCTGGCGTCCTCGGCCATCACCACCATGTCGCAGCACAACGCGATGTCGCTGCCGCCCGCAACGGCGAACCCGTGCACCTTCGCGATGGTCGGCTTCAGCGACCGCCACAGCGACATGTAGTGGTCGGTGAACGACTTCACCAGCCGGTAGTCCTTGATCGGATCCCACACCTGCCCCTGCGTGCCGACCCCGTCCTCGGCACTGATCTTCAGGTCGTACCCGGAACAGAACGCCCGGCCGGCGCCCTGGAGCACGATCACGTGCACCTCGGGATCGTCGTTGGCCCGCTCGACCGCCGCCGCCAACTCGCGTGGCATCTCCAGGGAGATGGCGTTCAGCCGTTCCGGCCGGTTGAGCGTGATGTACGCCTTGCGATCACGTGCCTCGTACGAAATCGTCATGAAGTCGTCCTTTCGACGGGAACTGGTCACATGATCTCCATCTTCCGCCACTATGGGGTGGATGGAGACCAACGCTGAGGTGTACCCGTTCGGGCCGGCGGAGAGCCTGGTCCCGCATCCTCGTTATGCGGCGTTGCGCGCCGAGGCGGGACTGTGCCGTGTCCAGATGCCGTGGGGTGGTGAGGCGTGGCTGGCCACCCGGTATGACGACGTGCGCACGGTCCTGGGGGATCCGCGGTTCTCTCGGGCGTTGGCCGCTGGCCGGGAGGACACGCCGCGAGCCCGGCCGCTGATCGAGGACCCGCACATGATCCTCTCCATGGACCCACCGGATCACACGCGGTTGCGGCGGTTGGTGGCCAAGGCGTTCACGGCACGCAGGGTCGAAGAACTGCGTCCGCGCGTGCGCGCGATCGTCGGCGCCCTGCTTGGCGAGATGAAGGCGCCCGCGGATCTGGCCGCCGGGTTGGCCTGGCCGCTGCCGATGATCGTGATCTCGGAGATGCTCGGGGTCGACGAGGCCGACCGGGCGGACTTCCGGTCGTGGACGGAACAGACCCTCGCCCTGGGCACAGGGGAAGGCGCGCTGAGCCGGGAGCAGATCGTCGCCGCCCGCGGGCATCTCAACCGGTACCTGACCGGGCTGGTCGAGCTGCGCCGGGCCAAGCCGACCGGGGACCTGCTCTCCGACCTGGTCGCCGCGCGCGACGAAGGGGACCGGCTGTCCGAGGACGAACTGGTCCGGCTCGGGGTGACACTGTTGATCGCCGGGCACGAGACCACCGCCAACCAGATCGGCAACTTCGTCTGGGTCCTCCTGGACAACGACCGGGCCGGCTGGCGGCAACTGCTCGACCGGCCCGAGCTGGTGCCGACCGCGGTGGAGGAACTGCTGCGGTACGTGCCGATGGCGGCGAGCGCCGAGTTCGCCCGCGTCGCCAGGGAGGACGTCCAGCTGGGCGGGCAACTGGTCCGCGCGGGCGAAGCGGTGATGGCGCAGATGCACGCGGCCAACCGGGATCGCGCGGTGTTCCCGGATCCGGACACAGTGGACCTGGCCCGCGAACACAACCCGCACACCGCGTTCGGCCACGGCGTGCACCACTGTCTCGGCGCCCCCTTGGCCAGGCTGGAACTCCAGGTGGCACTGGAAGGACTGCTCGCCGAGATGCCCGGCCTGCGGCTGGTCGGCGAGGTGCGGTGGCGGGCAGATCGGCTTGTCCGTGGCGTCACGGCGCTGCCCGTCTCCTGGTGACGGTCACCGCACGGGCAGCCGGGCGCTGATCTTGCCGGCCGCCTCGTGCACCGCGGCGCCGAACGCGGCCTCGGAGTCCGTGGTGAGACGAGTGAGCGGGATGTTCACGCTCAGGCTGGCGATCGGCTGCTCCTCCCCGTTGAGCACGGCCGCGGCGACCGAGCCGACGTCGGTTCGCCATTCGCCGTGGTTGACGGCGAATCCCCGGTCACGGACCTTGGCGAGCTCGGCGCGCAGCTCGTCCGGGTCGGTGATCGTCGAGTCGGTGTAGCGCGGCAGCTCCTGGGCGAACAGCCGGCGGACGACCTCCGGTGTGCTGTGCGCCAGGACCGCTTTGCCGTTCGCGGACGCGTGCATGGGGAGCGCGTGCCCGAGCGCCATGCTGATCCGGACCGGTTTGGCCGTTTCCAGCCGTTCGATCAGCACCATCTTGTCGTCCTCGGGGATCGTCAGGTGGATCGTCTCCTCGGTCCGCCGGCGCAGCTCCTCCATGATCGGCACGGCCGCGTCGCGCAGGCCGAGATCACCGCCGGCGCGGCCGCCGACGGATAACGCTTTGGTGGTCATCACCCATCGGGTGACCTCGCCGGCGGCCGGCCGGATCCAGCCGGCCTCGTTCAACGTGACCAGGGCGCGTTGCACCGAACTCTTGGGCATCTCCAGTTCGCGGGCCAGTTCGCCGACGCCGACCGGCTGGCGGGCCGCGACCTCCTCCAGCACGCGCAGCGTGTTCAGGACGTTCTGCATGCCTTGACTCCTCCGAAGTGCGTACCTACCATCTGCGGACCTTTTCACGGCACATTGTTCCATCTCACGGCACAGAATGGAAACAGGAGCATTGACCACGCACAGTGGACGGCATTTCCTGCAGATCCCGGGGCCGACGAACGTCCCCGACCGGGTGCTGCGGGCCATCGCCCAACCCACCATCGACCACCGTGGGCCGCAGTTCGCCGAACTGACCCTTGACCTGCTGCGGCGGGTGAAGCCGGTGTTCGGCACGAACGGGCCCGTCGTCATCTACCCGTCGTCCGGCACCGGGGCCTGGGAGGCGGCGCTGGTGAACACCCTGTCGCCCGGCGAGAAGGTGCTGGCCTTCGAGACCGGCCACTTCGCCACCCTGTGGCGGGACATGGCGGACCGGCTCGGGCTGGCCGTCGAGTTCGTCCCCGGGGACTGGCGGCGGGGCGTCGACCCGGCGGCGGTGGCCGAACGGCTGGCCGCCGACAAGGAACACGGCATCGCCGCGGTGATGGTCGTGCACAACGAGACGTCGACCGGGGTCACCAGCCGGGTGCCCGAGATCCGGGCGGCCATCGACGCGGCCGGCCATCCGGCGCTGCTGTTCGTCGACACGATCTCGTCCCTCGGGTCGATCGACTACCGGCACGACGAGTGGGGTGTCGACGTCACGGTCGGCTGCTCACAGAAAGGCCTGATGCTGCCGCCGGGCCTCGGCTTCAACGCGGTCAGCGCGAAAGCGTTGCGCGCGGCCGAAAAGGCCCGGCTGGTCAAGTCCTACTGGGACTGGACGCCGATCCTGGAGGCCAACGAGAGCGGCAACTATCCGTACACGCCGGCGACCAACCTGCTGTACGGCCTCGGCGAGGCGCTGCGGATGCTCGACGAGGAAGGGCTGGCCAACGTCTTCGCGCGACACATCCGGCACGCCGAGGCGACCAGGGCCGCGGTCCGCGGATGGGGCCTGGAGATCCTGTGCGCCGACGACCGCGAGCACTCCCCGGTCCTCACCGCCGTGCTGCTGGGGGAGGAGCACGACGCGGACAAGATCCGCAGCATCATCCTCGAACGGTTCGACATGTCGCTGGGCGCCGGGTTGGGCAGGCTGACCGGACGGGTGTTCCGGATCGGCCACCTCGGTGACCTCAACGACCTGACGCTGGCGGGCACCCTCGCCGGTGTCCAAATGGGACTCGAACTGGCCGGGGTGGCCGTCGACCAGGCGGGCCTACCGGCCGCCCTGGAAGTACTGCGCGCTGGCTGAAACCGGCGATCTCCACGTCCAACGGGGGACACCTACAAGGAGGTAGGTCGGTGACCGAGCGCACGCCCAAGACCAGACGGTTAGCCGAGATGAAGCGATGGACCTACATTCTCCCGGTCATCGTCTTCATCTACGTCATCTGCTATATCGACCGCACGAACATCAGCTTCGCGTTGCCCCACCTGAAGACCGACATGGGCCTGAGCGGGGCGCAGCAGGGGCTGGCCAGCGGCATCTTCTTCTGGGGATACCTGCTGCTGCAGATCCCCGGCGGGTACATGGCCGAACGCTGGAGCGCGAAACGCTGGATCGCGATCCTGATGGTGCTGTGGAGCATCGCCGCGATGGCGTCCGGGTTCGTCAACACGTTCGGCGAACTCATCCTCGCCCGGTTCCTGCTCGGCGTGGCCGAAGGCGGCGTGCAACCCGCGCTGATGGCCACCATCCGGTGCTGGTTCCCGTTCGCCGAGCGCAGCCGCGCGTACGCGATCTTCAAGCTGTACACGCCGATCGCGGCCATCCTCGCGGCGCCGTTCTCCGGCCTGATCCTCACGTTCGCCGACTGGCGGTGGATGTTCATCATCCAGGGCGGCGGCCCGCTGGTCGTGGGCCTTATCGCCTGGCTGGTGGTCATGCGCGACACCCCGGCCAAGGCCGGCTGGCTGTCGGTGAACGAGCGGAACTTCATCGAGCGCTCCCGGCTGGAGGAAGGCGAACCGCTCAAACACCGCGGCACGTTCAAGGCCGCGTTCTCCAGCGGGATCGTGTGGCACTTCGCCCTCACGTACACGTTGACGCAGATGGGTCTGCTCGGCCTCACCCTGTGGCTGCCGAGCGTGCTCAAGAAGGCGTTCCACACCGACATGCAAGTCGGGTTCGTCGCGATCCTGCCGCAGATCGCCGCAGGCATCGCCATCATCCTCATTGGACGGTCTGCGGACCGGCGGGGCGGACACGTCGCCCATATGGTCGCGGTCCTCGTCGCCGGAGCTCTGATCCTTAGCGGCGCGAGTCTCATATCTCCGTCGCAGAAGTGGCTCGTCCTCGGGGCGTTGATCCTCGGCACGGCCGCGTCGATCGCTTGGTACGGACCGTTCTGGGCGACTGTCACGAAACTCGTGCCGTTGGCCGCCGCCGGCGCGGGAATGGGTTTGATCAACGGCGTCGGCAACCTGGGCAGTTTCATCGGACCGTACGTCGGCGGCTGGCTCACCGACCTCAGCGGCGGCGGATACGCGCTCACGCAAGCGTTCTTCGGACTGGTGTTCGCCCTGGCCGCACTGCTTGTCCTGCCGCTACGCAAGAAACTGCGTGCGGCGGCGAACGCCGAGCCCGTCAAGGCCGAACCCGTTCCGGCCGTCAAGGACTGAAAAGGACACCGATGACAGTCACCTCGACCGGACAGACCACAGCTGATCACCTTGCGCACAAACTGCGTGCCGTGCTGGCCGGCGAGGTGGCTTTCGACGACTACAGCCGGCACCTCTTCGCCCGTGACGCCAGTATGTACTCGATCACCCCGCTCGGTGTGGTGTATCCACGGCACGCCGAGGACGTCGCCGCCGCGGTGAAGATCGCGGCCGAACTCGGTGTGCCCGTCACGCCCCGCGGCGCCGGAACGAGCCTGGCCGGGCAGACCGTCGGGGCGGGCATCGTCCTCGACTTCTCCCGGCACATGCATCGGATCGTCTCGATCGACCCCGAGGCCCGCACGGCACTGGTCGAGGTCGGGGTCGTGCAGGACCAGCTCAACCAGGCGGCCGCGGCGCACGAGCTGATGTTCGGCCCGGACACGTCCACCAGCAACCGGGCCACGATCGGCGGGATGATCGGCAACAACTCGGCCGGCAGCGGGTCGCTCACGTTCGGGATGACCATCGATCACGTGCGGGCGCTGGACGTCGTGCTGTCGGACGGCTCGCGGGCCCGCCTGGAACCGGTCGACGAGTCGGAACGGGTTCGCCGGGCCGCCGCGCCGACCCTGGAAGGCAGGATCTACCGGGAGCTGCCGGACCTGGTCGTGGCGCACGAGAAGGCGATCGACGCGGGCATGCCGGCGTTCTGGCGCCGCGCCTGCGGCTACCGGTTGGACCGCCTGGTCGACTTCGGCCCATCGAATCCGTTCGACCTGGCGAAGTTCGTGGTCGGCGCGGAGGGGACGCTGGTGGTGGTCACGCACGCGCTGGTCGACCTTGTACCAAAGCCAGAGCATACTGTATACGCGGTCGGCCATTTCGAGACCACGCACGCCGCCATCTCCGCCACCGAGGACGCGTTGCGCTGCGATCCGAACCAGGTCGAGCTGATGGACCGGACGATCCTGGACCTGTCCCGTAAGAAGATCGAGTACGCCAACCTGGGCTCCATCCTGGTCGGCGACCCGGAGGCGTTGCTGTTCGTCTCGTTCAGCGGGGACGACGAAGCCGCGCTTGTCGCCAAACTCGACCTGCTCGACGAGGTCTGGCGGCGCGCCGGGCACGGCTACCACACGCTGCGCGCGGTGACCCCGGCCGATCAGGCAGCGTTGCTGAAGGTGCGTAAGTCGAGTCTGGGCCTGCTGATGGCGGCGGGGGAGGGCACGCGTCGCCCGTTGGCGTTCGTCGAGGACACTGCTGTGGACCCGGTGCATCTGGCCGAGTACACCAGGCGGTTCAAGGACATTCTCGACGCGCACGGTCTGGAAGCCGGCTTCTACGGCCACTGTTCGGTGGGATGCCTGCACATCCGGCCGTTCGTGGACCTGACAAAACCCGACGAGGTCGTCAAGATGCGGACGGTCGCCGAAGCGATCAAGGACCTGGTTCGAGAGTACGGCGGCGTGAACTCCAGCGAGCACGGCGACGGCCTGGCGCGCAGCGAGTTCAACCGGGAGATCTTCGGCGAGGAGCTGTACCACGCGATGTGCGAGGTGAAGCTGCTGTTCGACCCGGCGAACGTGATGAACCCGGGCAAGATCGTCAACGCTCCTTCGATGACGGAGAACCTGCGCGACCGCGACAGTTTGCCGCCCGCCCGGCCGATCAGGACCATGTTGCAGTTCGAGGTTGTCGGCGGCATGCGGGGCGCCGCGGACCGGTGCATGAACATCGGCCTGTGTCGCAAGTCGACGGCCGGCGTGATGTGCCCGTCCTACATCGCGACCCGGCAGGAGGAGCACTCGACCCGTGGCCGTGCCAACGCTTTGGTGAAGGCACTGTCCGAAGAGGACCCGCACGCCGCGCTCGGGAACGAGCGGTTGCACGAGGTCCTCGATCTCTGCTTGATGTGCAAGGCGTGCAAGAGCGAATGCCCGATGAGCGTGGACATGGCTTCGCTCAAGGCCGAGACACTCTCGCACCACCATGAGATCCACGGCGTGCCGCTGCGCTCGCGTCTCTTCGGCGCGATCCGGCGGCTCAACCGGCTGGGCTCGGCGACCGCGCCACTGTCCAATGTGCCCGGCCGGAGTCGCCTGCTGCGTAAGCTGATCGACCGTACCGTGGGGATCGCCGAGGCCCGGCCGCTGCCCACGTTCCACCGGCGCAACCTGGTGCGCTGGTTCCGCCGCCACCGCGCCGCGACCCCAGCCGGCCTCGGCACGGTGCGGTGGCTGGCGGACTCCTTCACCACGTACACCGAACCGCACATCGGCCAGGCCGCGATCGAGCTGCTGGAACGCGCCGGCTGGCAGGTGGAACTGCTCAGCGCCGGTTGTTGTGGCCGGTCGAGCCTGTCCAAGGGCCTGCTTGACGACGCCAAAGCCAAGGCCACGGCGTTGGTCACCGCGTTGGCCGCGCAGGACTCGCCGATCGTGGGGTGCGAGCCGTCCTGCCTGTTCACGTTGCGGGACGAGCATGTCGCTTTACTGCCGGACAATCCGGCCGTGCGTGAGGTCGCTTCGAGAGTCCGTCAGGTGGAGGAGATGCTCACCGAGGCGATCGACGCCGGCCGGCTGCGGTTGCGGGCCGACTCGTGGCTCGCCGGCCGACGCGTGGTGTATCACGGCCACTGCCACCAGAAGGCCGAGGTCGGCACGGCGGCCACAATGGCGTTGCTGCGCCGGATTCCTGGGGTCGAGGTCGTGGAGATCGACGCGGGCTGCTGCGGCATGGCGGGCTCGTTTGGCTTCGAGTCGGAACACTACGACGTCTCCATGACCGTGGGCCGGGACCGGTTGTTCCCCACGCTTGAGGCGGAACCGGAGGACACCGTGGTCGCGGCGACCGGAGTGTCCTGCCGTCAGCAGATCTTCCACGGCGTTGGCCGCAACGCCTGGCACCCGGTGGAGTTGGTCCGCGAAGCCTTGGAGGCGTGATGCGTATCGTCCGGTATGCGACTCGTGACGGCGCGCGTCGCGGTGTCCTTGTCGGTGACGTGGTCCATTCGGCCGCGCCGGACCTGTCGCCCGGGGCCGTGGTCGGCCGGCTGGACTCGGTCACCCTGCTCGCTCCGTGCTCGCCTCGGATGATCGTGTGCGCGGGCAGTAACTATGTGGGCCAGCTCGCTGAGAAGGGGCTGACGCGCCCGGAGCGGCCGATGTTGTTCCTCAAGGCTCCCAACGCCGTCACCGGCCCGGACACCGCTGTGCTGCGGCCGTCGGAGCTCCGCCGTCTGGAATACGAGGGGGAGCTGGCGGTGGTCATCGGTCGGACCGCCCGTGCCGTGCCTCCGGACCAGGTGGAGGACGTCATTCTGGGCTACACGTGCGCGAACGACGTCACGGCGGCCGACTGGCGGGCCGACGGCCAATGGGCGCGGGCGAAGAGCGCGGACACGTTCTGCCCGCTCGGGCCGTGGATCGAGACCGACGTCGGCGACCCACAGGAGCTGACGATCACCACCCGGCTGGAGGACCTGGTCGTGCAGCAGGCGCCCACCTCGGAGATGGTCTTCGGGGTCCGTGAGCTGGTCGCGTACGCCACTCGCTGGTTCACCCTGCAGGCCGGTGACGTCCTGCTCACCGGCAGCCCGGCCGGGGTCGGGCCGATCGTGCCGGGCGACATCGTCGAGGTCGAGATCTCCGGCATCGGGACATTGCGGAACACTGTGACCGCTAAGGAGTGATACGTTCCCGGCTTGTGACGTATCCACCGCCCCGGGGCCGCAGAACCGAGCTGATCGTCGGCTTCGGCGTCGCGGCGGTGATCCTGGTGGGTGTCCTGGTCTGGACCCTGGTGCCGGCCCTGCACCCCACCTCGTCCGTGCCCGGGACAGCCCTGGCGGGCGCGGCCCCACCCAAGACCGCCAGCAGTCAGCCCTCCGCCGGGGGAGGTCCGTGCGGGTACAGGCGTGCGGGAAAGGCGGCCCGGGAGGTGGGTCTGCCTGCCGCCACACCGCCCCAGCCCAGCGGGACCGTGCGGGTGACGCTGAAGACGAACCAAGGCGACATCCCCTTGGTCCTGGACCGGGGCAAAGCCCCATGCACCGTGCAGAACATACTGTTCCTGGCCGGGAAGAAGTACTTCGACGGAACGCAGTGTCACCGGTTGACCGCGGCTCAGAGCCTCAAAGTGCTGCAGTGCGGCGACCCGACCGGCACCGGGGCCGGCGGCCCCGGCTACAAGTTCAAGGACGAACTGCCCACCGGCCTCACGCCGGGCGCGGCCGGCGGTGTGATCTACCCCACCGCCACAGTCGCGATGGCCAACGCCGGCCCCGACACCAACGGCAGCCAGTTCTTCCTGGTCTACGGCGACTCGACGATCCCACCGAACTACTCCGTGTTCGGCACGGTCGACACAGCGGGGCTGGCCGTCATCAGCAAGATCGTCGCGGGCGGCATCAATCCATCCATGGGCCCGGAGGACGGCGCGCCGAAGACCCCGGTCACCATCCAGGGAACCGTCGCCGACGGGTGACAGTTGATTCATTCACGGCGGTTCCATCGTGTGGAGTATTGACGAACCACGTCTGTGTACTGAAAGGTAGATGGCTGCCGGGGTAGGGATTCGGGACGGGCTCTTGGAAAGCACCTTGCGTTGCACAATTCGGTGCGGCGCTGGACCACTCTGGGAGCTCAGAAGATGACGGCAGAATCGTTGAATGGTGCTGTCCGCAATTCGTCGATCAACCGAAGGCAAGCGCTACGCACCGGTTTACTCGCCGGTATCGGTGTGGCCGGGGTCGGATCCGGCCTGCTGAACACGGCACCAGCGGCATCCGCGGGTGTCGAGATCAAGGACCTGATCCCACAGACCAACTGGCGGTGGTGCCGCAAGTGCCAAGGCCACTTCTTTGGGGGCAGTGGTACGTTCGGCTTCTGTCCATTTGGCAACGCACATGACTCCACCGGCAGCGGCGACTACTATCTTTGGTATTCCGAAGATCCGCCTCGTTCCGACATGCAGCCCGGCTGGCGATGGTGCCGCAGATGTCAAAGTCTCTCCTACGCCGCCGTCGTCACCGGCCTGTGCCCCGGCTTCGGTCGGCATGACCTCGGTGGCAGCGGTAACTACCACGTGTTCCACGACGTGGGTGTCCTCAATCCCAACGAGCAGGACCAATGGAATTGGTGCCGAAAGTGCCAAGGCTTGTTCTATGGCCCCAACCAGAGCCGAAGTTGGTGCGCGGGTGGCAACCGCCACGACGGCACAGGCAGCGGCAACTACATGGTTCAGTACCTCTCTTCTCCGAAGTCCGGTGTTGAGGGACGTCAACCCGGTCGGGGCAGCTCTTTGATTTTGGGCTGAAGATTGTTCGCTCGCCGCTCGGGCAGGCCGCCAAGAGGGAGCCCCTTCGTTGGGTGTTGCTGGTTGGTTGGGTTGTGTGGCGTGGTGCCTCCCTCCCGTATGGCCTGCCCAAGGGAATCATATCCGCCACGTGATGTCCGGCTTGCGTTTCGGTCCGCATGGCTCCCGCTTGTTGTTGATTTCCGTAGGCGGACCGGATGGTTTTCGTGGGTTCGGACACCACGTGCCAGATATGATTGGCTTCGCCCAGGCCATACGGGAGGGAGTCACCACTTCGGCCGGGTTATGTTGCGCGAGCACGCGCTTTCTCCCACCGCCCATGGGTTTAGGCCGCGTGAGGAAGCGGTGCATGCAGTTCGTTACGTCTCGGTGTTCGAGACGCATCCACATAAACCGGCGGAACAAACCACGGTCTCCCGTCAACCATTTCAATCGACCAGTCACTATGGTGCACTAGCCGATGATGCCCCGGACACAACAACGCCAAATTATCCAGCTTTGTCGGCCCTCCATCCGCCCAATGAACCACGTGGTGAGAATCGCATACACTGCCCGGTCGTTCACACGCGGGAAACGCACATCCTCGATCCCGCAAATACAGTCCGCGCCGGATGTGAGCTGGTGTGGCGTAGGCGGGGACTGCCACATCCAGCGGTTGCGAGTCACCGCCCAACACTGCGGGCAGAATGTGCGCGTCGCATGCCATCCTGCGGGCTTCGCGGGCGGTCATTCGCCGGTCGCCCGACAACACCACCTCCTCCAGCGACCGCTGCAACCCCTCCCACCCGATAGTCACCGCGACCTCGGTCCGCGCGCCGTTCTGGGCGGGCAGGTCCGGACAGTTGGCCGCCATCCGCAACACATCCGCGAACGCATCCCCGGCCCGCTCGGCATACCCACGAGTGTCGTTACCCTCTGGGTACGGTTTCTCGAACGGCTTGAGCAGATTCTCGAACAACTGGGCGGATTCGAGGTCGAGGTGGCCTTTGAACTCCATTGTTCCGTCCCGCCGGACCTGCCGCCGCAACATCCGCGCCGGCCGCGAAGGCTCATCGTCGGGTGGTGGTGGCCCGTCCGGGTCGACAATGTCGCGCACCCGCTCACCGAACCGGGTCAACGCCCTCGGGTCATCCTCAGCGGCACGGGTGAGCATCACCCGCTCAGCCGTGGCCCGCTGCTCGGCATCCAGATCCGGCAGACCCGCCAGCGTCTTGCGAATGACATCGACCTGCTCGGGGCCGACGTCACCCTGTGCGAGTGCTTCGGCGGTCTGCGGCAACACCGGCTCGACCACCGACCCCGTCGGAGTCGTCACCGCATGCAGGTCCGTGGCGTGAGCGAGCCGGTGTCGAGCCTCAGTGCGACTGAACCGCACGGTGTGCATCAACAACGCAGGGGTATTGGAATAGCCGAGTTTGGTAGCAGTCCCGCGACTGTCCATCTCAGCCAACAGACGGAGCTCCTCGGCATAGAGTTGCCGGCGGTGTCGTACCACAGCAGAATGGGCATCGACCAGCTCACTATCACTGATCTGCCATAGCGGCGCTGCGGTACTCATACAACAATTCTACCGAATGAATGACGTGACGTATGCGGTATTTCACTGTCGGCGAACAAGCGGGAAAGGCGCGTGCTCGCGCAGCATAACCCGGCTGAAGTGGTGACTCCCTCCCGTATGGCCTGGGCGAAGCCAATCATATCTGGCACGTGGTGTCCGAACCCACGAAAACCATCCGGTCCGCCTACGGAAATCAACAACAAGCGGGAGCCATGCGGACCGAAACGCAAGCCGGACATCACGTGGCGGATATGATTCCCTTGGGCAGGCCATACGGGAGGGAGGCACCACGCCACACAACCCAACCAACCAGCAACACCCAACGAAGGGGCTCCCTCTTGGCGGCCTGCCCGAGCGGCGAGCGAAAATCTTTTCACACCGAGCGACAATCTTTTCACCCCCTGTATCCAACGAGCTGAGGACCCCGAGTCGGTCAAGCCCGCGGCGCGAGGAGGCGTTGCCGCGGACATGGTCCGCAAGTTGGTGGGAACTCTTTGGGTGCTGTGGCCGACCACATCGTCATGCACTGCATGATCGACAGAGTCAGTGTCCTGTGTGGGGTTGGGGGGTACGTTCCGAGTTCGGTGGTGACGAACGCCGACCTGGCCGGGCGGTTCGACACTTCGGATGAGTGGATTCGGTCACGTACCGGCATTCGGCAGCGGCACGTGGTGCGGACGGGGGAGTCCACGGGGGATCTCGCGGTCCAGGCGGGCGCCGCGGCGTTGAAGAACGCTGGCGTGGACTCGGTGGATCTGGTGGTGTTGGCCACAACCACGCCGGATCACCCGTGTCCGGCGACCGCGCCGGCTGTCGCACGCGGGCTTGGACTGGACCATGTGGCCGCGTTCGACTTGGGCGCGGTGTGTACGGGCTTTGTGTACGGGTTGGCCGCGGTGGCCGGGTTCATCGCTGCTGGGTTGGCCGAACGGGTGTTGTTGATCGGCGCGGACACGTTCTCCACGATTCTCGACCCGGCCGATCGTGGTGCGGCGGCGGTGTTCGGGGACGGTGCCGGCGCGGTGGTGCTGCGTCGTGGTGATGCCGGTGAGTTGGGCGCGTTGCTGGCGTTCGACTTGGGCAGCGACGGGGACTTCGTCGACCTGATCACGGTCCGCGCAGGCGGCTCCAAACACCCGCTGACAGCCGGGCAGGTGCCCGACGACCACTGGTTCTCCATGCAGGGCAAGGCGGTGTACCGGCACGCTGTACGCCGGATGGCCGCGTCGGCCCAGGATGTGCTGCGGCAGGTGGGGTGGCGGGCGCAGGACGTGGACTGGTTTGTCGGGCACCAGGCCAACCAGCGGATCCTGCACGCCGTCGGGGACCAGGTGGGGATCGCGCCCGAGCGGGTGTTCGTCAACATCGACCAGGTCGGCAACACCGTCGCCGCCTCGATTCCGCTCGCCCTGACAGACGCGACCGGCGTGCTCCGGCCGGGCGACAAGGTGCTGCTCACGGCGTTCGGCGGCGGGATCACTTGGGGCTCCGCCGCCCTCATCTGGCCCGCTTTACCGGACTAGGAAAGGAATGCGCATTGGCCGAAGAACGGGTACGTGCGGTGGTCGTCGAATTCGTTCGCGGAGTCGACGGCGTGTCCGGGCAGGTTTCGGGCGCGGCGAGTTTCGACGAACTCGGCGTCGACTCGATGAGCACGATGGACCTGTTGGACAAGGTCGAACGGGAGTTCGGTGTGGCGATACCGGACGAGGCGCTGCCGCTGATCGTCACCATCCAGGATCTGGTCGATTTCGTTGTGTCCGCGAAACAGAAACAGGGGGTCAACCCGTGAACATCACTCCGCAGACCACAGGCAAGTTCGGCGTCGTCGTCGACGGTTTCGACGCGGCCACCGCGTCGGCCGCCGATATCGCGGCCCTGAAGCACGCGGTGTACACCGATAAGATCGCCGTTCTCAAAGATCAGGACTTAGACCCGAAGGCCTTTCTGGCGCTGGGCAGCCGGTTGGGCACGCCGGAGACGTACTACGAGCCGATCTACCACCACCCGGAGGTGAAGGAGGTCTTCGTCTCGTCCAACGTCGAGCAGGACGGGAAACAGGTCGGGGTGCCGAAGACCGGGAAGTTCTGGCACTCGGACTACCAGTTCATGCCGCGACCGTTCGACCTCACACTCATTTACCCGCAGGTCGTCCCGACGAAGAACCGGGGCACGTTCTTCATCAACCTGTGCGCGGCCTACGAGGCGTTGAGCGACGAACTTAAGGCAGCGGTGCAGGACACCGTTGCGTGGCACAGTGTTCGCCGCTATTTCAAAATCCGGCCGACCGACGTGTACCGGCCGATCTCCGAGGTGCTGGACGAGGTCGACGAGCGCACGCCGCCGGTGTCGTTCCCCACCGCCCACCGGCACCGGTTCACCGACGAGACTGTGCTGTACCTCAGCGAGGGCTTCACGTTGTCCATCAAGGACAGTGACGGCCGGGAACAGCCCGAGTTGCTGCGGGAGTTGCTGGCGGCGACCGGACAGCTGGACAAGGGGTTCGAACACGAGCACATCCACCTGCAGACGTTCGAGAAGGGCGACCTGCTGGTCTGGGACAACCGCAGCCTGGTGCACCGCGCACTGCACACCGCGACGACGGAACCCGCGGTGTCCTACCGTGTCACGGTCTACGACGACGAGGCCGCCGCGTGACGGTCAGTTACGCCACTGACTTCGACCTGCTCGGCCAAGTGCTGGAATGCTACAAGCCGCACTGCCGTTACCTGAAGACCATGGCTGTGTCCCTTGTGGATGGTCAGGTGTCGGGTACGGCCGAGCTGGCCATCGGCGAGTCGTGCTACATCGAGGACACCGGACACCTGAACGCGGTGGAGGTGAACATCGCGTACAACCAGATGCTGTACTACGTCGTCGCCATGGCCGTACGGGAGAAGATGGCGCCGGTGGTCTCGACCTGGACGATGGCCGAGTACTGGCGTCGCCGGCTGCCGGACATCCTGATCACGAGGCTGGTCAGCCGGTTCCAGTGGCCGGTCGACCCGCGTGCGTTCCAAGGTGAGTTCACGCTCACTAACATCAGTCAACGCCGGCTCACCCCCAGCAGCCCGCCGCTGGTCGCACTGGACACCGCGTTCCGTTTCTGGGACGACCGCCGCGGCCGGTCCGACGGCGAGGTCACCGTCGCGATCATCGGCTCATGAAAGAGGGATCGCCTGTGCTGTACTACCCGAACCTGCGGACCGTCGCCGCGGTGGTGGAGTTCCACGCCGCGAAGCAGCCCGACACTCCCGCGATCGTCTGCTCCGGCCGGTCGCTGACGTACGCCGAACTGGACCGGGAGAGCACCCGGGTGGCCCACGCGATCGTCGCGGCCGGGTTGCGTCCGGGCGCGCGGGTGGCGTATCTCGGCAAGGAATCCGAGCACTACTACGAAATCCTCTTCGGTGCCGCCAAAAGTGCCACTGTGTTGGTGCCGGTCAACTGGCGGCTCACGGCCGGCGAAGTGGATCACATCCTGCGCGACTCGGGCACCGAGTTGCTGTTCGTCGAGCATGCCCTGCTCGACGTCGCCGAGAAGATCCGTGCCGACCTACCGAAGCTTGGCACCATCGTCGAATTGGATAAGCACTACGCGGACTGGAAGGCCGACCAGCCGGACGTCAAGTTGGCGCCGGACACCGGTCCGGACGATCCGATCGTACAGCTCTACACCAGCGGCACCACCGGCCTGCCCAAGGGTGTCGTCCTGGCCCATCGGAGTTTCTTCGCCATCCGCGACGGTCTGGCCGGCGCCGGGCTGGACTGGATCGACTGGCGGGCCGGCGACCGCAGCCTGATCGGCATCCCCGGGTTCCACGTCGGCGGGATCTGGTGGGCGATGCAGGGGTTCAACGCCGGCATCACGAACGTGGCCATGCCGCGTTTCGACAGCACGGCGGCGGTCGGGCTGATCCGTGAGCTCGGCGTCACCACGGTGTGTGTCGTACCGTCGATGCTTCGGCTGCTGCTGGCCGAACCTGGTGTCGGGCCGGCGGACTTCGCGACCGTCCGCAAGATCGTCTACGGCGGCTCCCCGATCGCGGAGACGTTGCTGAAAGAGGCGATCGACGTGTGCGGCGCGCGGTTCGCCCAGATCTACGGCCTGACCGAGACCGGCAACACGGCCGTGTGCCTGCCGCCCGACGACCACACGCCGGGCAGTCCACGGTTGCGGGCCGCCGGCCGGCCCTATCCCGGGGTCCAGGTCAAGATCATCGACAACGCGGGTGCCGAACTGCCGGCCGGCCAGGTCGGCGAGGTGTGCCTGCACAGCCCGGCGCGGATGCTGGAGTACTGGGGAAACGCCACGGCCACCGCGCAGACCCTGGTGGACGGCTGGATCCACACCGGCGACGCGGGATATCTGGACGACGACGGTTACGTGTACATCAGCGACCGGCTCAAGGACATGATCATCGTCGCCGGGGAGAAGATCTACCCGACCGAGATCGAGAACGCGCTGACCAAACATCCCGCGGTCGCCGAGGCGGCGGTGATCGGCATCCCGGACGACCGGTTCGGCGAGGCCGTGTGCGCGTTCGTCGCTCTGCGGCCGGACCAGCAGACGGGGCGACGGGACCTGATGGTGTTCCTGCGGGATCACCTGGCCGCGTTCAAGATCCCGGCCAGGTTCGAGTTCCTCGAGCACGTGCCGCGCAACCCCAGCGGGAAGATCCTGCGCCGGGAGCTGCGTGACCGGTTCTGGCGCGACCGCGACCGTCAGGTCAACTAGGAGGACACCGTGAGCGAACCGTTGACGCTGGACCGGGTGCGGGCCGACGTGGCCGAGCTGCTGTACCTGGAGCCGTCCGATGTGGACGACTCGGCCGACCTGCTTGGCGAGGGCCTGGACTCGGTGCGGATCCTGAGCCTGGTGGAACGCTGGCGCCTGACCGGGGTGGAGATCACGTTCATCGAGCTGGCCGAGCGCCCGACCGTGCTCGCGTGGTGGCAGCTGCTGTCCGGGCGGTTATCCGATGGGTGAGCGGGTGCCGTTGTCCGCTGCCCAGCGGGGGATCTGGACCGGCCAGACGCTCGACCCGGACAGTCCCGCGTTCAACACGGCCGAGTACGTGGAGATCCTCGGGCCGGTGCGGGTGGACGTCCTCGTGGCCGCGATCCGCCGCGCGGTCGGGGAAACGGAGGCGGTGAACGTCCGCTTCACGGAGGACGAAGAACCGGCCCAGTGGCTGGGTGCAGGACCGGACTGGTCGGTCCACGTGGCCGACCTGTCCGGACACGCTTCACCACTGGCGGCGGCACGTGCGTGGATGGCCGAGGACCTGGCCCGCCCGGTGGACTTCACGCGTGACCCGGTGTTCGGGCACGCGGTGTTCCGGCTCGGACGGGACCGGTTCCTCTGGTATCACCGCGTGCACCACATCGCGTTGGATGGATACGGTCTCGGTCTGGTCGCTCGTCGGGTGGCCGAGCTCTACAGCGCCGACATCGAGGGTCGGGAGCCGGCCGAGAGCGGATTCGGCACGCTCCGGTCGGTGGTCGACGAAGACCTTGCCTACCAGGAATCCTCGCGTTACCAACAAGACCGCTCCTATTGGATGGCGTACGCGGAGGACCGTCCCGAGCCGGTCACGTTGGCCGGGCGATCAGGCGCGTTGTCCCGGACCGTGGTGCGGTGTGAGGACGTTCTCGATAAGTCCGTAGTGGATATACTGTCGACAGTCGGCCGGGAGGTGAAAGGGGTCTGGACCGACACGCTCACCGCCGCGTTCGCCGCGTACCTGCATCGGATGACCGGGGCTGAGCAGGTGAACATCGCGCTGCCGGTGATGTCCCGGATGGGTTCCGTTGCGTTGCGCGTGCCGTGCATGGTCCTCAACGTTGTCCCGGTTTGGCTTGCGGTCTCACCTGGCGCGAGCCTCGCTGACCTGACCGGCCAGGTGGCCTCCGAGATCCGCGCTGGGCGGCGCCATCACCGTTACCGTTACGAGCAGCTGCGCCGCGATCTCAAGCTGGTCGCCAGCGACCGCAAGCTGTTCGGGCCGTCCGTGAACATCATGCCGTTCGACTACGGACTGCGTTTCGCCGGCCTTCCGGCTGTGGTGCGCAACGTGTCGGCGGGGCTGGTGGAGGACATGGTGGTCAACGTCTACGACCGCGCTGACGGCACCGGCATGCACCTGACGTTCGACGCCAACCCCGCCGCCTACTCCCGTGACGAGCTGTCCGTCCATTTGAGACGGTTTCGGGCGTTCCTCACTGAGTTGGCCGCGCACCCTGCTCGCCCTGTCGGTGAAGCGGCGTTGTTGTTGCCGGAGGAACGGGACCGGGTGTTGGGGGAGTGGAACGCGACCGCCCGGCCAGTCACTCCGGCTACCGTGCCGGAGTTGCTGGAGGCGCAGGTCGCGCTGACTCCGCACGAAACCGCCTTGGTGGCCGAAGACGCGACGTTGTCGTTCGCTGAACTCAACGCCCAAGCGAACCAGTTGGCCCGTTACCTGGTCAAACGCGGCGCGGGCCCGGATCGCCGCGTCGCCCTGATGTTGCCGCGTACGTCCGAAGCGATCATCGCGCTGCTGGCCGTACTGAAGGCAGGCGCCGCGTATGTGCCGGTCGACCCGGACTATCCGCCCGCCCGCGTGGCGTTTCTGCTCGATGACGCCGAACCCGTACTCACGATCACGACGCTCGACGACCCGGCGATCGCCCAGGAGCCAGTACACGACCTGACCGACGCGGATCGGATCGCCCCGCTGACCCCGAACAGCGCGCTGTGCCTGATCTACACGTCAGGCTCAACCGGGACGCCGAAGGGCGCGGTGCTCGAACACGCCGCCATGGTCAACCTGTTCCGTCATCACGGGGAACACCTCATCCCGCGCGAGCGCCGGTGCAAAGCCGCACTGACCGCCTCACTGTCGTTCGACACGTCCTGGGAGGGCCTGCTGTGGCTGCTCGCCGGCCACGAACTGCACTTCGTCGGCGACGACATCCGCCGTGAACCCGCCCGCCTACTGTATTACGTAGACGATCAGCACATCGACTTCCTGGACATCACCCCCACCTACGCCGAGGAGCTGGTGGCCGCCGGTCTGCTCGACCGCGAACGACACGGCCCTGCCGTGATCGCCCTCGGTGGCGAAGCGGCCAGCGCCACCCTGTGGACCGCCCTCCGCATGGCATCCAATCTGACGGTATACAATCTGTACGGTCCTACGGAATGCACGGTCGACACCCTCTGGTGCGGGCTGGCCGACAGTGAAACTCCAATCATCGGCAGGCCGATCGCCAACAGCCGCGCCTACGTTCTTGACGGCTCGCGCCGGCTGTTACCGCCCGGCGCGGTCGGCGAACTGTATGTGGCCGGCACCCCGTTGGGTCGCGGTTATCACAACCGCCCGGAGTTGACTGGGCAACGTTTCCTGCCCGACCCGTTCGGCCCGGCGGACACCCGAATGTACCGAACCGGCGACCTGGCCCGATGGCGGCCGGACGGCACGATCGAATTCCTCGGCCGAGCCGACAACCAGGTCAAGATCCGCGGCTTCCGAATAGAGCCGGGGGAAATAGAGAAGGCGTTGACCGAGCACCCGGACATCGCCCAGGCAGCGGTGATCGCACGCGGGTCGGCGGCCGAGCAGCCGGCGGTGGCCGGATCGGCGGCGGTGGCTGAGCAGGCGGCTGCGCTGGGCCGCGCTGATGGTGCCGGGCTGGCGATTGCGCTGGGCCGTGCCGGGGGTGCCGGGTTGGCGGCTGAGCTGGACCGTGCTGATGGTGCCGGGCTGGTGGCTGAGCTGGGCCGCGCTGATGGTGCCGGGCTGGTGGCTGAGCTGGGCCGCGCCGGCGGTGCCGGGCAGGCCGCGGTAGCTGGCAGGGGTGATCGCCTTGTCGCCTATGTCGTTCCGGCCGGTGGCCGACCGGAGCCGGCTGTGCTGCGGCGGTTTCTCGCCGAGCGGTTGCCGGACCACATGGTTCCTCCTGTGTACGTCATTCTGGATCGGCTTCCGGTCAACACCAGTGGCAAACTTGACCGGGCTGCATTGCCGGAGCCCGAGTTGGGCACGCACGTTTCCGGGCGGAAGCCGCGCAGTCGGGTCGAACGTGAATTGTGCGCGATGTTCGCCGATGTGCTTGGGCTTCCTGAGGTCGGCATTGACGATGACTTCTTCATGCTCGGTGGCCACTCGTTGCTTGTTGCCCGGTTGCTCGCGCAGATCCGCACCACCTTCGGGATACGGCTGGGTATTCGGGTGGTTTTCGACGCTCCGACCGTTGCTATGCTCGTCGCCCGGTTGCACGCTGAGCCGGAGCCCGCGCCGGTGGTCGATTTCGACGCGGAGTCCGAACTGGACGCCGGAATCACGACGGATGGGTGCCTGCCCGTCGAGGTTGAGCCGCGGCGGATTCTGCTCACCGGCGCCACCGGGTTCCTCGGGGCGTTCTTGCTCCAAGCACTGCTCGACCACACTGATGCCGAGATCACCTGCCTGGTCCGGGCGACCGACGACGCCCAAGCCGCCGACCGACTTCGCGACACCCTCAAGCGGTACCACCTGCGGGCCGTGGTCGCGGTGGCCGGCGACCTCGCCGAGCCTGACCTGGGTGTCGGCGCCAAACGGTTCGCCGAACTGGCCGAGGACATCGACGTGATCTACCACAACGGCGCCCGCGTGAACCATCTCGAACCGTACGCGCGGCTCCGCCCGGCCAACGTCCAAGGCACCCGGGAGATCCTCCGCCTGGCCACCACCATCCGACTCAAACCCGTGCACTATGTGTCCACAAGCGACTTCACGCAGCTGGACAACGGTTACGTGGCAACAAAGTGGGTGGCCGACCGGCTGGTCCAAGCCGCCGGTGAACGGGGCGTGCCAGTGACTGTCCACCGGCCCAGCCGGATCGCCGGGCATTCGACCAGCGGGGTCGGCGGGACCGACGACAGTTTCTGGAACCTGGTCCGCGCCATGCTTGTGCTGGGTGCCGCGCCGGCTGTGGGGGAGCGGACCGTGGACCTGGTGCCCGTCGACTACGTCGCCCTGGCCATCACCCAGGCCGACTCCGTGGGGAAGATCTTCCACCTCACCAGCCCGCGGCCAGTTCGCGTGGCCACGGTTCTCGACGTGCTCCGGCGGCGCGGTCACACATTGGTCGAACTGCCCGCCGACGAGTGGTCCCGGCGGCTCGCGGAGCACGACGACCCCCGGCTCAGCCTGGTCACCGCCCACCTGGGGCCGGACGAGCCGGGACCCGTCCACGACCAGGCCGACGCGCCGGTCGTGGACGCGGAGACCATCGGCCGGTACGTCGACCATTTCGTCCACTGTGGATTCTTTCCGACACCGGAGGGCCGATGACCACGACCACCGCCACGGCCAGGGACTGGACCGGGTTGGCCGTGGTGCTCGCCGCGACCTTCATGGGCCAGGTCGACGGGTTCATCGTGAACGTCGCCAGCCCCACGATCCAGCGGGACCTGCCGGCCGGGTTCGACCAGATCCAACTCGTCGGCGCCGCGTACGTGTTCGCGTGCGCCGCCGGGCTGGTCACCGGCGGCCGGCTCGGCGACCGGTTCGGCCGCCGACGGGTGTTCCTGGCCGGCGTGACCGTGTTCACGATCGCGTCCCTGTGCTGCGGACTGGCGCCCAACGCCGACCTGCTGATCGCGTTCCGGTTCGGGCAGGGCGCCGCCGCGGCGGCGCTGATCCCGCAGGAACTGGCCATCGTCCGGACCATGTTCCATGACGACGCCCAACGTGCCCGCGCGCTTGGAGCGTACGGTGTGGCGCTCGGCCTCGGCGTGATCGCCGGGATCGCGGGCGGCGGCATCCTGGTGGACCTCGACGTCGCCGGGCTGGGGTGGCGTTCGGTGTTCCTGCTCAACGTCCCGATCGGCGTGGCCATTCTCGCGCTCGGCCGGTTCACCATCGGCGAGAGCCGGTCCGAGACCACCGTCAGATTGGATACCGTCGGCGCCCTGTTGACCGCATTCAGTATACCCGCGCTGCTCGTACCGCTGATCTTCGGGCCACGCGCCGGCTGGTCGGTGTGGGTGTGGGTCAGCGCCCTGGTCGGAGTTCTGCTGATCGTGGTGCTGGCCAGCCAGCAACGCCGGAACGCGGACCCGTTGTATCCGCCGCATGTCCTTGCGACGCCTGGCTTTCCACTCAGCATGGCCACACTCGCCGCGTTCTTCGCCGGCAACGCCGGGCTGTTCCTGGTGTTCACGTACCACCTACAGACCGGCCTCGGCCTCGATCCCATGGCGGCCGGCCTGATGTTCACCCCGCTCGGGATCGGCTTCGCCGCGGGCTCCGCGCTCACCGGGCGGCTCGGCCGGTACGGGACGCGCGTCCCGGTCGCCGGTACCGGCCTCATCGCCGTGTGCCTGCTGGTCATGGCCACCGCGGCGGGAATGTCACAGGCGCCGCTCGCGGTGCTGATCGGGCTGATCGGGCTGGGCCAGGGGCTGGTGGTCGCGCCGCTCGTCGGCGTGGTCCTCGGCCGGGTCACCCCGGACGAGGCCGGCGCGGCGTCCGGCATCGCGTCCACTGTGGTGCAGTTCGGCCTGGCCTTCGGCTTCGCCATGATTGGCGTGCTGTACCGCACAGTCCTCGGCGGTACGCCCGGTGACGCGGCCATCGACCCCAGTCACCACAGTGCCGCCTTCACCGCGGCGACATTGGTGCTCGCCGGCACCGCCGCCGTCACCAGCGTGCTCTGCTGGTACCTGGCTCGACCGAGAAAGATCACAGGAACTAACCGCCCCGACGGCGCGACTGTCTGAACAACGCACCCGATCAGTTGATGGAGTCATGATGCCCAGTCGGTGGTTCGTCCTGCCGGCCCTGGCCGCGCTCGCCCTGGCCACCACGGCGTGTGGTTCGGCCGCGCCCGCCGCCCCGCCGCCGACCGCGGTGAAGTCCGCCGGTGAGGGCAAGACCAGCTACCCGCTGACGTTCACCAACTGCGGCAAGAACTACACGTTCACCAAGGCCCCCAGCCGGGTCGTGCTGATGAACGGCGGGTCGGTGGCGGAGGTGTCCTCGTTGCTGGAACTCGGCCTGGGCGACCGGATCGTCGCCAACGCCCAGAACTACGGCACGTCCGATGTGGACGGCCGGGCGGCGGCCATCAAGGCCCTGCCCACCGCCGGGATCACCCTGAACAACATGCAGGACATCCCGCGGGAGGCGATGCTCGGCCTCCGCCCGGACTTCGTGGTCTCCACCTACGACGGCGGATTCTCCGCCGACTCCGGCTTCGCCACCCGGGACGAACTGCTCAAGGCCGGCGCGAACTCGTACGCGGCCACCGGGTGCGGCACCGCGAGCACACCGAAGATCGACGACAGCTACACGCTGCTGCGGGACTTCGGCAAGATCTTCGACGTCGCCGACCGCGCCGAGAAGGCGATCGCCGACTCGACCGCCAAGATCGCGGCCACCGCCGGGAAGGTGAAGGACAAACCGGTCAAGAAGGTGATGATCGTCTTCCCCGGGATGGGCGCCGAGGACCTCAGTTCGGTGGCCGGCAACGGCATCTGGAACGACGTGCTCGTGAAAGCCGGCGCGGTCAACGCCTTCGCCGACGCCACCAAGGAAACGTTCGCCACGATCAGCAAAGAACAGGCCGCGGCCGCGCAGGTGGACGCGCTCGTCGTGGTCAACTACCAGAACCCGGATCCGCAGGCGACGGTCAAGAAGCTGTTCCAGCAGTTCCCGCAGTGGCAGGCGGCGAAGGACAACCGGTCGCTGGTCCTGTCGGACTCCATCTACCTCGGGCCGGTCAACCAGGTCGCGGTCGAGAAGATCGCCGCCCTCGTCCATCCGGACGCCTTCTGACATGCTGCGCCAACGCCATCAGCGGACGGCGCCGCTGCACGCTGTTCCGCTGGCCATCTGCGTCGGCGTCACCGTGGTGGGTTTGGTCGTCCTCATGCTCGTCGCGGTCGGCATCGGGTCGGTGTCCGTGCCGCTCGGCGACACCTGGCGGATCGTGATCTCGCACCTCACCGGCCGGGAACCCGGCGGTGACCTGGTCTTCGACCAGATCGTGTGGGACTTCCGGGTGCCCCGGGTGTTGCTTGCCGCGCTGTGTGGCGCGGGCTTGGCCGTGGCCGGCGTGTTGTTGCAGGCGTTGGTGGACAATCCGCTGGCCGAGCCGTACGTGCTCGGTCTCGTTCCCGGTGCGTCGGTCGGCGCGGTGGTCGTGATCACGGTCGGTGCCGGCGCGGTCGGCGGGGTGAGCGTGTCGTTCGCGGCGTTCGCCGGGGCGATGATCGCCGGGGGGCTGGTGTTCGCGCTCGGCCAGCAGCAGGGCCGGCTGGCGCCCACCCGGCTGGTGTTGTCGGGTGTCGCGGTCGGGTACGTGTTCCTGGCGGTGACCAGCTACCTCCAGCTCAAGGCCAGCCCCAGCGACCTGCGCCGGGTGATGTTCTGGCTGCTCGGCAGCGTCGCCGGGGCGCAGTGGGACCAACTCGGCCTGGTCGCCGCGGTGATCCTGGTGTCGACGTGCGCGTTGTTGCTCACCGGACGCAGGCTCAACGCGATGGTCACCGGCGACGAGACCGCCACCGCCCTCGGTGTCGACGTACGCAAGCTGCGAATCGGCCTGCTCACGGTCGCCGCGCTGCTCACCGGGACCGTGAGCGGGGTGGCCGGCGGCGTCAGCTTCGTCGGCCTGCTGATCCCGCATGTGGTCCGGCTGGCCTTCGGCGTGGACCACCGGCGGGTGCTGCCGCTGTCGGCGTTGGTCGGCGCCGGCTACCTGGTCCTGGTGGACCTGCTGTCCCGGACCGTCGACAGCCCCAACGAGCTGCCGATCGGCATCTTCACCGCCGCGTTCGGCGCGCCGTTCCTGCTCTGGCTGATGCGCCGCAACAAGTCCGTGGCGGCCGGGCCATGAGACTGGACATCACGTCGGTCGGCGTCAGCTTCGGCGACGCCACGATCCTGCGGGACGCGAGCCTCGAGGTCCGCTCCGGTGACGTGGTCGGCCTGGTCGGCCCGAACGGCAGCGGCAAGACCACGCTGCTGCGGACCGTCTACCGATCGCTCCGGCCCGACTCGGGAAGTGTGCTGGTCGGCGGCGACGACATCTGGACGTTGTCCACCCGCGGCGCTGCCCGTCGCACCGCCGCCGTGCTCCAAAGTGGACATACACCGGCCGGGCTCACCGTCACCGAGGTGGTCGCGCTGGGTCGGACTCCCCATCACGGCCTGCTCGACCGAGAGTCCACACAGGACCGTGATGCGATCCAGGAAGCTCTGAAACAAACGGGAATGCACGCTCACGCTAGCCGCGCGTACGCGTCATTGTCAGGTGGCGAGCGTCAACGTGTGCTGCTCGCCCGCGCACTCGCCCAGCAACCCCGGCTGCTCGTTCTCGACGAACCCACCAACCACCTGGATATCCGTGCGCGCTTCGAGCTGCTGGACCTGATCCGGCGAACCGGTATCACCACTCTGGCCGTGCTGCACGACCTTGACCTCGCCGCCCGCTGCTGCGACCATCTCGTGGTCCTCCACAGTGGACGAATCACCGCCGCGGGCCCGGTGCTCGACGTGCTGACTTCGGCCGTGCTGCGGGATGTCTTCGGCGTCAACGCCACCGCGGAACGCCACGCCGACGGCGTCATCCGGATCACCTACCACGCCGAACCACTCGCGTGAGTTCGGGGTGCTGACCCCCAGTCGACCAGCACCCCTCTCAGCTACCGCGCCGGGTACTCGTCGTGCCAGTTCCACCATTCGTACGGCTTGCTCTGCGGGTGGCCTTCGGGGGAGTCCTCCCACTGCTCTTGGCGGCCGAGCGCGGTGAGGTCCAGGTAGCTCCAGGTGCCGCCCATCGCCTCGTCGCCGCGGTTGTTGATGAAGTACGTCCGGAACACGCGGTCGCCCTCGCGGAAGAACGCGTTCGTGCCGTGCCACTCGTCCACACCGAAGTCGGCGTCGAACCCGTCGGTCATCGTGTACCACGGCATCGTCCACCCCATCCGCGCCTTCACGCGGGCGATGTCCGGCTGCGGCGCCCGGGACGCGAAAACGAGGGTGGTGTCCCGGGCGTTCAGATGGGCGACGTCGGCGACCTGGTCAGCCACCAGCGAACAGCCGATGCACGCGTGGTCGGGCCAGCCGTGCACACCGGGCTCAAGGAACGCCCGGTACACGATCAGCTGACGGCGGCCGGCGAACAGGTCCAGCAGGCTCGCTTTGCCGTCAGGTCCCTCGAAACCGTATTCCTTCTCCACGGCGAGCCATGGCATCCGGCGGCGCTCCGCGGCGAGCCTGTCCCGGGCGCGCGTGACCTCCTTCTCTTTCACAAGCAGCTGTTGCCGGGCCGCTTCCCACTCCTCGGCGGTGACGATCGGGGGAGTTTTCATGGTGGTGTCCGCCTTTCTGGGTCACGCGCCGAAGGACGCCTGCTCGGCGAGGACGTTCTGCTGGTCACGTTTGTTGGGCTGGCCCTCGCCGGTGGTGATCAGGTCGCGCAGGCTGGTGTTGACGAAGAAGCCCCACGCGTTGCTGCACACGTCGAAGCACTCGTACGCGGGCACCAGGCCCTGATGGGTGAAGCGGACCTCGGTCTGGTCGCCCTTCGCCAGGATGTCGAACCGGACCGTGGTGCCCGTCCACTCGGTCTGGTCGGTGATGAAGTCGAAGTAGTTGTCGTGCACCAGCCAGGTGACCAGCCGGCCGGGAACGGCGGCGGTGACCTCGATCTCGCACCGGTGCACGTCCTGGTAGTGGTACTCGAACCGGCCGCCGACCTGGTCGGTCGGGCCGTCGATCTCCTCGGACCACCAGCCGCGCACGTTCGTGACGGCGCGGAAGACGTCGCTGGGGTGCTTCTCCACAGTGAACTTGGTGGTGTAGTCAGTCATGGTGTTCCTCCAACGTCCGGTTGAGATGGTCCTTCAGGTTGTTGAGCGGGCCGTCCCAGTTGCGGGCCAGCGCCGCCAGGAACTGCTGGGCCACCTGCATCGGGGCCGAGTGCAGCCGGTACCGAACCCGGCGCCGCTCGCCGGGCTCGGCCGTCACCAGGCCGGCCTCGGCCAGCAGGGCCAGGTGTTTCGCGATCGCCTGCCGGCTGATCGGGAGCCGTTTGGCCAGGTCAGTGGCCGTGGCGGGGCCGCCCGCGGCCAGCGCGGCCAGGATGCCGCGCCGGGTCGGGTCGGCCAGGGCGCCGAAAACCTGTTCGGCGATCGCCTCGGACTCAGGCGGCATCGAGGTAGTCGACCAGTTCGCCCAACTCGTTCTTCCACCCGTCGACGTTGCCGCTGAACGCCTTGTCGTGCGCGTCGCCCGGCAGCTGGGCAAAGCCGGACTCGACCACGGTCAACCGGGTGCCCGACCCGACGGGTTCGAGCGTGAACTCGACATAGGTGCGGCGCGGATCGTCCTCGGGCAGGCCGTAGATAGCCCAGGTGAACCCGAAGATCGAGGGTTCCTCGACCCGCTCGATCCGCATGTCGGCCCGTTGCCCGTTCGTCCACGTCATCTGGGCGGCCCCACCAGGCCGCAGGTCGATCGTCGCCTGGTTGCCGAACCACGTGCCCAGCCCCTCGGCCGTGGTCAACGCCGCCCACACCTTCTTCGGGGGGTGGGCCACGTCGACGGTCCGCTCGATCCGGTCGGGAAACGCCATGTCGTCCTCCAGTAAGTAGCAACCGATTGATTGCAACACTATGGCAACCAGATGGTTGCGTCAAGAGGAGATCCATTGGCGCCCCGTGGCGCTCGAAGCGGTGTTACCAAATATCCACAATGGACGCGATAACGGGCGCGACCGCACGACGACGTAGGAGGCACCAACGCGCGACCAGAGGAGTGAGCCACATGGGACAGCGCAGCAATGACCAGGGCAACCAGACTCCTGGGGTCCCGGATCTGCCGATCGTCCTCAGCCCACGTGCGATACGGCTGTACTTCTTCGCGGTTTTGGCACTGGGGGCGGTCTTCGCGGTCGTGTTCCTCTTCGCCTATGGACTCGGTGAGACGGACGCGAGCCGCGCTCAGAATCAACTGAACGCCATCAAGACCGGCGGCGCCGTCATCATCGCGCTTGGCGGCGCGCTCGTGCTCAACCTGGGCGCGAGGCGGCAGCAGACCAACGAGATCATGCTGTGGCAGAAGGCGCGCGACCAAAGTGAGACCCTGCGCGCCTCGGCTGTCGAGCAACTGGGCTCGGACAAGGCCTACTGTCAGATCGCCGGGATACACGCGCTGAAAGAGCTGGCGAAGTACGGCAAAGACCAGAAAGACGCCGTGCTCGCTGTCCTGAAGGCCTTCAGGCACCACGTCGAGGCGGCGAATGTTCGGACCGAAGTGGACAAGGCCATTGTGGACTTGGACTCCCCGGCCTAGTGCGAGGAGTCCAAGCCGGCCCCGTCTACTGCGTGACGGTGAACCTCTTCGACTGGGTGAGCAGCATGCTGTCGATGCTCACGGTGTGCTGGCCGGCGCCGATGGTCTTGCTCGCCGGGGTGAAGCCGTAGGCGATGTTGCCCGATGTGTCCGCGGTGATTGTGGTGAGCACGGTGCCGTCGATCGAGATCTTGACCGGGTGGCCGGGCAGGAAGCCGCTGGACGTGATGCTGAGCAGCGAGGTCGGGGTGACCCGCGTCGACGGCGTCAGCGACAGGGTGTCGCGTAGATCGGCGAGTTGGTCCGCGGCCTCGTCGGCCATTCTGTTGTGCCGGGCGGCTTTGGCGATGGCGGGGACGAACCGGGAGGCGTCCACTGTGCCCCAGCCGGAGGCGACGTCGAAGCCTGGGCCGGCCGAGTAGCCGGGGATGTCGCGGAAGTTGTTGTTGCCCGTGGTCACGTCCACGATGCCGGAGCGGCCGGGGTCGCGGGCCAGGTCCTGGTAGAGGATCTCGTTGACGGGACCCAGGTTTCGGCCGTGCAGCTGGGTGGCCATGGCGAGGACGGCGGCGAACATCGGCGCGGACTGGGACGTTCCGTGCCGGCTGTTCATGGTGATGTCCGGGATCGACCGCATCCGGCTCCCGGTGATCGACCGGACACCGTCCTGGTAGGACGGACGCTGGTAGATCTGGGACAGTCCGGCGCCTTCGATCGGGTCGAGCGGGAAGGGGTTCGCGCATGGCGGACACGGCGCGGTGTACTGCGGCCGGCTGCCGCCGAGCGCGATGGTGAACGGATTGTCATCCCAGGTCGCGATGGCTGGCCCCGGTGTCGGCGCCTGGCACTGCGCGGTGGCGGTGGACAGGTTCTGGGTGACGCCGCAGTCGCCGGTGGACACCGCGACCGGGATGCCGGCCGCGGCCGCGGCCAGGATGCCGGGGTCCTGCGCGTGGATCTCCGCCGCGCCGTGGCTGTAGTCGGTTTCGCTGCTGCCGTCGCTGATCGAGATGGTGTTGGCCAGCTTGTGCGCGCTGATGTACTCCAGGCCCTTGACGATCTCGGGCATCGCGACCTCGCTGGACGTGTCCCCGACGACCTCGGAGTCCGACGGGGTGGCCGAGATGACGATCTTGGCGTACGGCGCCATCAGGTGCACGGCCTCCACGTCCAGCCGCAGCTCGCCGCCCCACGCGTCACACGACCCGTAACCGTGCAATGCGACCATTCCGGGCGGGCACTGCGGCGGCAGCGGCCCGTTCGGGTAGATCGTCTGCACCGTGGTGTGCGGCAGGCCGACCGTGTCGTCCAGCTGGTTGATGGTGTCCTGGATGCCGGCGAGGTCCCAGCCCTCCATCACCGCGACCGACGTGCCGAAGCCGTCGACGCCCTGGGTCCACAGGTGATCGACCTGGTACGCGAAGATGTCCCGCAGGTCCATCGCGCCCCACTGCGGGTGTCCGGCGGCGATGGCCGTCTTGATCCGGTCGAGCGCGGCCGTCAGCGTCGCGATCCGGCCTGCCCGACCAGGATCCGACACGGCCAGCGGCTGGTCGGCCGGAGCCGCCGGTGCCGCGTCCGCGACGGCGAACACACCGCCGGACAACAACAACGCCGAGGCGACGAGGGACAGTAATCTGACTCTACGCATGGCAACCCCTCCTGAGTGGTTCTGCGCGAGTCGACGCTAACCACCGCGAACGGCGCCGTCATCGGACGTTGGTCGCACTACCAACGTCGGGAATCGCCCTTTAGGTGTGCAACCGGCGGAACACCTCGAACAGCTTCGCCTTGTCCTCGAAGCCGATGCCGGGGGACTCGGTGAGGCCGACCCGGCTGTCGCGCACGACAGCCGAATCGGCGAATCCCCCTGTGGGTTGGAACTCACCGGGGTACGACTCGTTGCCGCCAAGTCGCAACGCCGCCGCGATGTGCAGCGAGAACTGGTGCCCGCCATGGGGGACGCAGCGGCGCGTCGACCAGCCCTGCTGCCGGAGCAGGTCGAGCACGCGCAGGTACTCGACCAGCCCGTAGCTCAGCACCGGGTCGATCTGGATGATGTCACGGTCCGGGCGCATCCCCGCGTAGCGCAGGAGATTGCGGGCATCGGTGCGGGAGAACAGGTTCTCGCCCGTGGCGAGGGTGCCGGAGTACTCCTCGGCGAGGACGGCGTGCGCCGCGTAGTCCAGCGGGTCGCCGGGTTCCTCGTACCAGAACAGGCCGTACGGCTCCAGTGCCTCGCCGTAGCGCAGGGCGGTGCGCAGGTCGAAGCGGCCGTTGGCGTCGACGGCGAGTCGGGAGCCGTCCCCGCCCAGCACCTCCAGGACCGCCTCGATCCGCTTGAGGTCCTCGGCGAGGTCGGCACCGCCGATCTTGATCTTCACGATCCGGTAGCCCAGGCCGAGGAAGCCCCTGATCTCGTCCTGCAGCTCGCGCAATCCCTTGCCGGGCGCGTAGTAGCCGCCCGCCGCGTAGACGAAGACGTCCGAGTCCGGCTCGCCGACGCCGTGGTTGTCGGCGAGCCAGCGGTACAGCGGTTGCCCGGCGAGTTTCGCTGCCAGGTCGAACAACGCCATGTCGATCACCCCGACCGCGACGGACCGTTCGCCGTGGCCGCCGGGCTTCTCGTTGCGCATCATCACGTCCCAGGCCCGCGCCGGGTCCACAGTAGAATAGTCTTCGGTGGACAGTTCGGACGGATCGGCCTGAAGCAGGCGCGGGATGATCCGCCGCCGCAGGATCTCGCCGACGCTGTAGCGGCCGTTGGAGTTGAACCCGTAGCCGACCACCGGCTCGCCGTCGCGGATCACGTCGCTCACCACGGCGACAACCGAACAGTCCATGTCCCGGAAGCTGATGAAGGCGTTGCTGATCGACGAGCTGATCGGCACCGTGCCCTCATGGATCGCGACGATCTTCGGCACAGTCATGTCCTCTCTGGTTGCTTGACGGCCGTTCGTTGTCGGCCGATGGTTTCGGCGAGTTTCTCCGGGTCGACGCCACCCGGTTCCGTCCGCGACACGGCGATCACCGCGACCGCGTTGCCCAGCACGTTGGTGACGGCCCGGATGAGGGAAAGGAAGCGCTCGATGGACAGGACGAGCGCGAGGCCGGCGACCGGGATGAAGTGGACCGCGGCCACCAGGTTGGCCAGCGTCACGAACGCGGACCCGGTGACCCCGGCGGTTCCCTTGGACAGCACCAGGAACACCAGGAACAGCGTGACCTGTTGGCCGAAATCCAGTTCCACGCCGTACACCTGGGCGATGAACACCGCGGACATCGGCACGATGACCGCCACCCCGTCCAGGTTGAACGAGTAGCCGGCGGGCACGACGAGCCCGACCACGTCCCGCTTGCACCCGAACTCCTCCAGGCGCCCCATCACCTGTGGCATCACCGCTTCGGAGGACGACGTGCCGAGCACGATGTACAACTCCTTGCGCAGTGCCCGGATCAGCCGCGTCAGCGAGACCCCGCAGACCCGTGTGACAGTGCCCAACACCAGCGACACGAAGATGAGCAGCGTCACGAACGCCAGGCCGACGTACTTCATCAGCGCGGTCAGCGTTTCCGGGCCGAACTTGCCGACCGTGTACGCGACCGCCCCGAACACGCCGATCGGCGCGAGCCGGGAGACCAGGCCGACGATCCGGAAGAACACCTCGGTCAGCTTCCCGAACGCCCGCTGGACCGGGTCGGACACCTGCTTGGGCAGGCTGAGCAGGGCGATCGCGAACAGGACGGCGAACACCAGCACCTGGATGATGTTGCCGGTGGCGAAGCTGTTCACCACGTTGTCCGGGATGAGCCCCAGGAGAAAGTCACTGACCGACTGTTCGGAGGCGCCCTTGACGTACGTGCCGATGTCGCCGGACGCGCCCGCCGGCGGTGCCACCCCGCTGCCGGGGCGGAACAAGTTGATCGCCAGCAACCCCAGCAGGGTGCCGATGGTGGTGATGATCTCGAAGTAGACGATGGCCTTCAGGGCGATCCGGCCGACCGACTTCAGCGCGCCGACCGACACGATCCCGGTGACCACGACCAGGAACACGATCGGCGGGATGACCAGCCGGATCAGGTTGATGAACCCGTCGGCCAGCGGCTTGAGATCGGCCGCGGTGCCCGGCAGGAGCACGCCGAACACGGCCGCCGCGACGGCCGCGGCGAGGACCTGGATCCCGGTGTTGGCGGCGAGGCGCCGCCAGCGGGGTAAGGGTGGGGCGGAAGTGGTGGTGCTCATGGGTTTCACCGCGTTTCGATCGACGTTGACCGGGGCGGGCCGTCAGTGTTCGGGGACGAGGGTGGCTTGCAGGGCGTCGCGGTCGACCGTGAGGCCGAGGCCGGGACGATCCGGGATGGCGATCCGGCCGTTGACCGGCTTCGGCGCGTCCGGGAACAGCAGCTCGCCGACCTGGACCATGCCCAGGTGCCACTCCAGGATCCAGCCGTTCATCAGGCCGGCCAGGGTGTGCATGTTGAACAGCGGCCAGCCGCCGCCGTGCGCGATGGGCAGGTTGTAGATCTGGGCCAGGTGCGCGGCCTTGCGGGCCTCGGTGAAACCGCCGCAGTAGCACGCGTTCGGCTGCAGGATGTCGATCGCCTGGCGCTCGACCAGCTCCCGGATCCGCCAGCGGTGGCCTTCCATCTGGCCGGCGGCCAGCGGGATCCGGGTGTGCGCCCGCAGGTCCGCCATGGCCCTGGCGTCGTTCTGGTGCAACGGTTCCTCGAACCAGGTGATGTCGCAGTCCTCGATGGCACGGCAGAGCTGCTTCGCCTCGGTCGGGGTGAACAGGTAGTTGGCGTCGATCATGATGTCGACGTCGTCGCCGACAGTCTCGCGGACCACCCGGATCCGCGCCGCGTCCTCCCGCCAGCCGCCGGGGTCCACGCCGACCACCAGCTTGAGCGCCCGGAAGCCCTGGTCGAGCTGCAACCGGGCGGCCGCGGCCAGGGTTTCCCGGTCGTACTGGGGGAAACCGAAGGTCACGTACGTCGGCAGCTCGGTCCGGGCGCCGCCGAGGAGACTCGCCACGGATCGTTGTGAGTGCTTGCCGTTGATGTCCCACAACGCGATGTCCAGCAACGACAACGCGCTCGACACCACCCCGGTCATCGCGCGCGGGTTGATCCTGCGCCACACCCGCTCGTGGATCGCCTCAACTTCGCGGGCGTCCATGTCGGTCACCACGGGCAGGAAGTGCCGTTGCAGCGCCGTGACCACCGACCTGGCCAGGAAGTGCCCGGTCAGTGCCGTCCCGGTCAGCCCGTCCTCGGTCTCGACCTCGCAGAACACGAACTCGCGCTGCTCCTCGCGGCCGTAACCGGCCACTTTCCCGGTCAGCAGGGGCACGTCGATGGACGTGGTGTGCACGCTGGCTCGAATGTCCTTGATCCTCATCCCGCTCCTTTGGGGGTCCGCGTTCGACGTGTCGCAGAGTCTGGGCTCTCGATTGTCAACTGTCAACGATTTGCAATCGCTGCTGAGCGGCGTCTATAGTGCGCCGTCCTCGTCGGGGCGGCCGATGGTAAGTTGTCAACAGTTGACAATCTCGTTCCGTTTCAGGGGGACCGCAGTGCCGGACAACTCGGAGCCGATGACCGCGCTGCAACGCCGGGTGGCCGAACGCCAGGCCACGTCCCTACCGCACCTGATCGTCGAAGAGCTGGAACAGATGATCATCACCGGCGCGCTCAAGGGCGGCGACCGGATCAACGAGTCGGCACTTGCCATGCGCCTGGGCGTCAGCCGCGGCCCGGTCCGGGAAGCGTGCCGGCACCTCGAACGAAGCCGCTTGGTGGAGTTCCGCGCCAACCGCGGCATGTTTGTGCGGGAGATCTCCATGGCGGAGGCCGCCCAGCTCTACGACATCCGCGCCAGCCTCTTCGGCCTCGCCGGCCGCCTCGCCGCGACCCGGGTCACCACCGCCGACGCCGACCACCTACGCGCCCGAATCGACCAACTGGAATCGGCCGGCAGCATGGACGACTACTACCCCCTGAACGTCGACCTGCACCGGGCGATCGTGGCGTTGGCCGGCAACCCCCGACTCACTGACCTCTACGACAACATCTCCAAGGAACTCCACCTGTTCCGCCGGCACGGCCTGGAACCCCCCACCGCCCGCCACACATCCAACGAGCAGCACCGCCAGATCCTCGACCACCTCAGGGCAGGCGACTCCGACGAGGCGGCCAAGCTGATGGAAGAGCACATCCTGGCCGGCAAACACCGAATGCTCGCCGAGGAAGTTTCAGACTGACTGGCCGACCGCGCCGCCGCCCGCCGCCGTCCTCGGCGGCCACAACCGGTTCACAACAGCTCCTTGCTGTCCTGACCGGGTTCGTCAGGCGTTCCCGAGGGGAGCACGGTGTGAGTTTGTTCAGCCCGACAAGGAGAAAGACCCGCAGGCTGCTCAGTACGGTGGCGTTCGCGGGCGTGGCGGTGGTGGCCGCGACCGGCGTGTCGTTCACCGCGTGGAACCTCCCGAGCCAGCAGGACTGGCAACTGCGGATGGCTCAGGCCGACCAGCCGTCGAAGGGGTGTTTCACCGCCGACTACCCGAGGGTGGCGTGGCGGTCAGCCGCGTGCGCGCCCGCGCCCAACGTCCCACAGGTACCCAAGCACGGGCCGCCCCCACTGGGGCTGCAGATCGGCAACGGCAACGACGTTTCGGCCCGGGAGAGGCCGGGTGGCGTCCCGATCAGGAACTCGATCGGCTCGTTCGACTTCGTCGTCGGCGTGACGAGTGAAAGCGGGCAGATCGGGAACGCCGGACCGTCGATCGCCAACGCCTACTCGTTGCAGCTCAACACCAACTACTTCTTCACCGCGCGCTGCGCCGGCTCGCCGAGCTCGGACTGCCGGGGCTGGCAACAGTTCGTCTTCGCCAACGACGGCGCCGCCGGAAGCGTGTTCATCCAGTACTGGCTGATCAAGTACAACGCGCCGTGCCCGCCCGGGTGGACCCCGTTCAGCTTCACCGCCGACACCGATATCTACTGCTGGAGGAACGACCCGCTCGGTGCGCTCCCCGTGCCTGCCCAGCCGATCACGAACCTGGCCAACCTCAAGCTGTCCGGCCGCGCGGACGGGGCGGGTGACCGGGTCACCCTGAGCGTGGGCATGTTCTCGTACTCGCTGACCGGGAACGACGCTCTCGGTCTCGGTGTCCCCGGCGGGAAGTGGCTCGACGCGGAGTTCAACGTGTTCGGCAACGGCGGCAACTCCGGCGGCGGCGGGAAGGCGGAGTTCAACGCCGGCGCCCGGCTCAGGCCGCGGGTGCAGATCATCAACGGGTACCCGATTCCGCTGAAGCCGCTGTGCAACGAGTTCGGCTTCGCCGGGGAGACGAACAACCTCAACTTTCCCAACAGTGCGCCCCCGATGACCGGCCCCGCGCCGTCTCTCGTCTTCAACGAGGACCACGTCTCCGTTCCCACGCTCTTTCCCTGCAACGCGGCGACCGCCGTCGGGGACGTCCATGTGGGTACGGTCGCCGGCACGACGTACGACTTCCAGGCGACGGGCGACTTCCAGTTGGCCGAATCGGGGCCGGACTTCGAGGTGCAGGAGCGTCAGGTCTCCGGGGCGCCGTCGTGGCCGAACACGTCGGTGAACCAGGCGGTCGGCACGAGGATGCGCGACACCAGGGTGGTCGTGTGCGCTGGGTCCGTACTCGTGGTGGACGGCAAGCCCTTCCAGCTCCCGGACGGCCGGTCCGTGACGCTGCCGTCCGGAGTGGGCATCAGCCTGGTCGGCGGCGACTACTACGTCACTGACTCCAGTTACCACACTGTCCGGATCACGCCGCACAGTGGTTACATGGATGTGTTGGTGGGGATCGATGACTGGCCCGAGGACGTGCGCGGCCTGATCGGCAGCCACAACGACGACCCGGCGCTGATCGAGGCGCGTGACGGAACTGTGTTCCCGCTGCCCATGTCGTTCGATGACCTGTACAACCGCTTCGGGAACAGTTGGCGGGTCAAGTCGTCCGACTCGCTGTTGACGCCGTGCGGGCGGGTGGCCGAACAGGGGAACCCGAAGGTGCCGTTCTTCTCCGCGGACCTTCCCACGGAGATCCGCGCGCGGGCGAAGGAGACCTGTGTCCAGAACCGTGTCCTGGACGAGTGGCTGGACGGCTGCATGATCGACGTGGCGATGCTCGGCCCGAAGGCCGCGACGACCTTCGTCGGCACAGCACCCGCGGTGCTGGACGGAAACAGCAGGAAGCGGTAGTACGAGGGGAGGGCAGCACGTCGTCTGGCCTCGGCCAGACGACGTGCTTTTCGCGCGTTGGCTCGGTTCGCCGTGCTATACCTTCCGCATTTCCTTGCTGAGCAACCACAGCAGGTAACAGCCGCCGATCGCGGCGGTCACGACGCCGACCGGCAGCGCGACCGGGGCGAGCAGGACTTGGGCGAGGAGATCGGCGGCGAGGAGGAGCACGGCACCGGTCAGTGCCGCGGGTAGCAGGCCCACAGTCGGCGACCTGAAGATTCGGCGGCCGATCTGTGGGGCGGCGAGCGCGATGAAGACGATCGGCCCGGTGACGGCGGTGACTGTGGCGGTGCAGGCGACGGCCGCGAGCATGGCGGTGAGTCGTACCTGGCCGAGGCGGACACCGGTGGCGACGGCTAGTTCGTCGCCGATGGTGGCCTGGTTGAGCGTTCGGGACAGTACGGTGAAGGTCGTCAACAACAGGGCGACGATGATCAATGGCAGGCTCAGGTCATCCCAGCCGAGGCCGTTGAGTGATCCGACGCTCCAGCCGGTCGCGGCGATGGCCACGTCGTGGTCCGCGCGCAGCACGATCCAGTTGTTGACCGCGGTGAGGATGGCGTTGACGGCGATCCCGATGACCACAAGCCGGACCCGGTCCAGACCGCCCCGCAGCGACAGCAAGTAGACCGCCGCGGCGGTGAGGACGGCGCCGGCCAAGGCCGCGGTTGTGAGCAGCCACGAGGTCGCTCCGGTGCTGGTGAGCACGAGCAACGCACCTGTGTAGGCGCCCGCGTCGACGCCGAGTACGTCTGGGCTGCCGAGCGGGTTACGGGCCACGTGCTGGATCACGGCCCCGGCCAGGGCCAGGGCGGCGCCGAACGCGAGCGCCGCGACGACTCGCGGCAGCCGCCACGTCACGACGATGCGGACCGAATCACCTCGGCCCACCAAGCTGTCGACCACCTCGGCCGGCGACAACCACGTGGCCCCCTGGCAGAGACCCACGAGCACGAGCGCCGCCGCGAGCAGGCCCAGCGCCACGGTCGCGTACAACGTCCGGTGCTCGAACCGGACCGAGACCGGGCCGCTGCGTAACACGATCACAGCGGGGCCGCCCCTCGTCGGCGTACCACCCAGATCAGCACCGGCCCGCCGAGCACCGCGGTCACGATGGACACCGGCACCTCGCCGGTCGGCAACAGCACTCGCGACAGGACATCGGACACCAGCACCAGAAGCGGGCCGAGGGCGATGCTGAACGCCATCAGCCACGGAATCGACGAGCCGGCCAGGCGGCGCGCCAGGTGCGGCACGATCAGCCCGACGAACACGATCGGCCCGGCCACCGCGGTCGCCGCACCGGCGGACACGGTCACCAAGACCAGCACGGCGAACCGTGCCCGTGCCACGTGGACACCGAGCGCGCGTGCGACGTCGTCGCCGAGGGTGAGCGTGGACAGTTGTCGGGTCACGGCCGCGGCACCGACGAGCGCGACGGCGATCACCACGAGTGGCACGGTCAGCGGGACCTGTTCCCGTCCGGCGAGCGAACCGCCCGACCAGAACCGGAACCGGTCGAACGCGTCCGGGAACGTCAGCCGGAAGCCCAGCGAGATCCCGGTGAGGACCGCAGTGAGCGCGACGCCGGCCAGCAACAGCCGCAGCGGTGAGTTCCTTCCGACCGCGTACACGAGCGCGGCGGCGGCACCCGCGCCCACGACGGCCAACACCAGTTGCGCGTACTGGGATCCGGCCGACCCGAGCACCGTGCCCACTGTGATGGCGAACCCGGCGCCCGACGTCACGCCCAGAATCCCCGGTTCGGCGAGATGGTTGCGGGTCATCGTCTGCAACAGCGCGCCGCCCGCGGCAAGCGCCGCACCGACCGCGACCGCCAGGATCATCCGCGGCATCCGTACGGTGCGAACGATCAGATCGGCATCGTCCATTCGGGGTGAAACCAGTGTTCGCCATACCACGTTCGGTGAAATGGCCTGCGCGCCGAATCCCATACTGACCACGGCGGCGACGGCGACGAGCACGACGCACCCCGCGAGCATCGCGCCTCTACTCGCGTTCAAGCCCGACGACTCCGCGTTTCCAGTAACCGGTGATCGACGCCAGGTCCTGCGGCCACGACCGCAACGGCTTGATGTCGGCCGCCTCGCCCGCCGCGAACAGGAATGTGTCCGCCGGCAAGTCCAGTTCGGACACTGTCTTCGCCAATGCGGACCGCGTGCCGTCACGCACCAACCGGATGATCTCGACGCCGTCGCGTGATGGCAACGGATAGTCGTGCTCGACCGCGTCATCCGTCTCGACCACGAGGTGGACCGAAGGACCGGCCGGCGCGTCCTCCAGCCAGCGCGCCGCCGCCGGAAGGCCCGTGGAATCCACGGCGAGCACGTAGTGCTGATGGGTGTACGGGAACGCCTTCCCACCTGGCGGTCCGGCGACCGTCACCTCCTCGCCGACTTCGGCGGTCCGCGCCCACTCCGCCGCGATCCCGCCTTCGTGCAGGACGACATCGAGGATGAGGCTCTGGTAGGCGTACCGGCGGACCGTGTACTCGCGGGTCCGTGGGAACGGGTGTGGCCAGTCGAGCTGCTGGCGGTCGTTGGGCACCGGCCGGCGCCAGGTGCCGTCCTGGTCCGGGAAGACGATCTTGACGTGGTCGTCGGCCTGGTAGGAGTGGAACCCGGCGACGTCCGGGCCGCCGAGGGTGAGCCGCAGCATCAACGGGTTCAGCACCTCGCGGGCCACGATCGGCACCGACCGCACGCCGATCGGGTAGGCGATCCGGACCGCGCCGGTGCCGGTCCGCTGGTGCCGCGCGACCCGGTCGGCGAAGTCGGGGTGCAGGGTCCTGGTCATCGGGTCAGCAGCGGCGCGAGGGCCTGGTCGAGCGAGTCCAAGGTGGACATCGCGGAGGCGTACGTGGACGCCTGGGTGTAGCGGATCGGGAACACCCGGCCGGCCTTGACCGCGGGCAGGTTCGTCCACAGTGGAGATTCGAGGACGTGTTTCACCGACGCGCCGGGGGTGCCGTCCGGGTCCAGGGTGTACGTGATCGCGTCGGCCTGGCCGAGGCTCGCCGGCAGCTCCTCGATCGAGGAGTACTCGGACACGCTCTCCGAACCCGGGCCCTTCTTCTTGACCTCGCCGTAGTACTTCACGCCGACGTCGCCGGCCACGTTCGTGCCCCACGACCCGGCGAACTCGCGCTGGAAGTTGCCCGCGGACGCGTCGCCGTACCCGCCGACATGCCCGAACTTCAAGTCCCGCAACGCGTTCGTGTACTTGGCTGCGAGGTCCGCGGCTTTCTTGTCGTACGCCGCCTTCGCCCGGTCGAAGTCCTGCGCGCGGCCGGCGGCGTCCGCCTGCCGACGGGACTGTTCGCGCCATTCGAAGGGCGCGTTCGGTCCGATCGCGACGACCGGCGCGATGGACTGCAGGCGCTTCATGTCGATGTCCGCGAGCACCGGCTTGGGCACGCCGATGACGATCAGGTCCGGTTTGGCCGACGCGATGGCCTCGTAGTTGGTCTCCTTGGCGAGTTCGCCGGCGACCTTGGCCATCCCGTCGTACGTCGCGCGGTGCTCGGGGCTCATCATCGCCAGGCCGCGTTTCCACGAGGAGATGCCGACGAGCGCGGCACCGGACTCGATGAGCACGGGCACCGCGTAGCCGGTGGCGATCACGCGTTTCGGATCGGCCGGGACGGTGATGGCGCCGTTGTCGGCGTTCACCACGCGGGTGGCACCACCGGACGTGGCGTTGTCGGCGTTGGCGGCGCATCCCGACGCCAGGACGAGCGCGACGGCCAGAACGGCCAGGCGCGGCGGATGGCTAACCGGCATTGAGCGTGTTCCTCCAGGTCAAAGGGCCGAGCAAGGGCCCGACACAGACTTAGGTTAGCCTTGCCATGCCTTGTTGGATGTCGATGAGAGGTCACCTGATGCGGACCACAGGCCACCTTGGGCCGGACCCGGTGGTGTGCGAGGAGTACGGCTACGGCCTCGGCACCCACGGCGGGATCCTGGTCCTGGTGTACCGCTGCGACGGCCGGATCGACTTCGGCGAGAGCCGGGAGGACTTCCTGCACCAGTTGTACTGGTCCCCGGACGGTGTGCTGGCGACCGTCGGCGGGTTCGTCGCCGGCCGCGAGGCGTTCTGGGCACGACGGGCCGTCACGCACGAGGTCGCCGCGGCGGGCGCGCGCACGGTCTACCGGGTGTGCCTGCGGGAAGTGCCGCCCGCACTGCGGGACCTGAAAGCCGGTGCGGTGTCGATCGCGCCGGCCGCGGCCAGGCTGCTGGAGTCCATCGCGCGGGACGGAGTGGCCGAGCCGGAGGCGCTGGCCGCCCGCACGCGGATCATGAACGGTGTCGCTGTGTCCGGCGCCGGGTTCGTCGACCATCACGCGGCCGGTGCGGGGTTCGCGATGACCATCGCCCGCGCGCTGACCCGCGACCCCAGCGACCGGACCATGTTGGACCAGTGGGCCGGCCGGCTGCACACCAGCGTGAAGACGTTGCAACGGGACTTCGAGCGCGAGTTCGGCATGTCGTACTCGCGGTGGCGGACCCTGGCGCGACTGCGGGCCGCCCGCGCGCTGCTGGCGTTCCATCCGGTGAACCAGGTGGCGCATCGCGTCGGCTACGCCAACCCGTCCGCGTTCGTCGCCGCGTTCGCCAAGGAGTTCGGCCGCACACCCGGCGATTTCCAGGCCACGTTTCTATTGACACGACGTTTCTGGTGACACGAACGGCTTAGGGGCGGCGTCCCGGGTCGGTCAGGAAAGATTCCCGGAACTGTGGGAAAGTTCGCCCTGCCACTGTGTGTGCCGGCCCGTGTACGTTGGGCGGCCAGGGGGTGAAACTGTGGTCGCCGACCGGTTTCGGGTAGTGGCGGGAGCCTACGCCGTTTCGTCGTACGGCAGTTACCTCAACCTGGTCGCCCTGAACCTGTTGGTTTACCAGACCACTGGGAACGCGTTCGATCTCGGCCTGTTCATGGTCGTGCGGCTGTTGTCCGGCGTCGCCGCCGGTGTGGTGGCCCCGGCCATGGTCGGCCGATTCACGCACAAGCAGGTGATGCTGTGGGCCAACGTGGCCCAGGGCGCGCTTCTCGTGCTTTTGGTGCTGTGGCCGCACACGGCGGTGTTGTTCGCCGTCGCCGCCGCGAACGGGTGTGGCACGACATTGTTCCTGGTCGCCTTGCGGAGCACGATTCCCGACCTGGTCGGGCCGGCACGGACGAGTTCGGCGAACTCACTGGTGATCACCTGCCGGTCGGTGGCGATGGTAGGTGGATTCGCGTCGGCCGGGATTGTCGTCTCCACATTGGGGTTCAACGCGGCATTTCTGGTGGACGCGGCGACGTTCGGTGTCTGCGCGGTCGCCGTGGCCTGGTTGCGTGTGCCCGCAAGGAAAGACGAACCGGCAGGCGCGGTGGGAACGCCGTCGAAGCGAGGCGCCTGGTTGCTGCGACTCGGATCCACGCTGATCATCATGCTGTGCCTCCGGGCGCTCGACGGATTCGGTTCGTCCTCGCACAATGTGGCGTTGCCGGTGTATTCCGCGGCATGGGATCAAGCGCGGCCAAGCCTGTTCGCCAGCATCGCCTTGGCGTCGTGGGCGTTGGGCACCATTGTGGCCCAGGTGGCGATGCGGTTGTCCCGGCGGCAGTTCGGTGCGCGCGCCTTCACATTCGGCACGATCATGATGTCGAGCGCCTTTATCCTGACGTTCGCCGGATTTCCCATGGCTGTCACCGCGGTGATCGCGTTGGTCGCCGGGTGCGCGGACGGATTCACTGAACTGTCGTACACGACCTACCTGCAAGCTTTTGACGGAACCGTGCGCGACCGTCTCTTCGGGCTGTCCGCGGTGGGGGAGAACTTCGGTTTCGGCCTCGGCATGATCATCAACGCGGTCCTGCTGGAGCACCTGCCGCCGTTCCCGGTGGTCGCGATCTCCCATGGCGTCGTCATTCCGATCGGACTGGTGGTGCTGGCATTCCTGATCTGGACGAGGGGAGGGGATCGGCGTGTCGGATCGGGCCATCGCGATCATCGGAATGGCGTTCAGGTTCCCGGGAGCTGACACCCCCGAGCGGTTCTGGCAGGACATCCGCGACGGCGTGACGCACGTCCGCCGGTTCACCGAGGACGAGCTCGCGGCCGCGGGCATCCCACCGGAGGAGTACCGGGCGCCGGACTTCGCCGGGGCGAGCGGCCTGCTCGACGGCATCGACCTGTTCGACGCCGACTTCTTCGGGATGAGCAACCGTGAGGCGGCGGTCACCGATCCGCAGCAGCGCCTGTTCCTGGAATGCTGCTACCACGCGTTGGAGGACGCGGGCTACCCGACGCAGTCCGAGGGGAACCGGATCGGGGTCTACGCCAGCGCCGGATACGGCACGTACGCGATGCACACGTACCTCGCGAACAATCTCGACCCAGCGGAGTGGGCCGGTGACTGGGCCGCCACCCAGCAGGTCCAGCTGGGCACCCGGGCCGACTTCACCGCCACCCGCGCGGCCTTCCGCCTCGGCCTGACCGGTCCGGCGGTCAACGTGGCCACCGCGTGTTCCAGTTCACTCGTCGCGGTTCACCTGGCCGCTCAGGCATTGCTGTTTGGGGACGCCGACATCGCGGTCGCCGGATCGGCGGCCCTGCACCTGCCGCAGGTGACCGGACAACGGCACGTGAAAGGGTCGATCATCTCCCGTCGCGGCTCGGTCCGGGCGTTCGACGCGGACGCGGACGGCACGGTCGGCGGCAACGGGGTGGCTGCCGTGGTGCTCAAGCGGCTGGACCGGGCACGCGCTGACGGCGACACCATCCACGCGGTCGTCCTCGGCTCTGGGCTGACCAACGACGGCGCGGACAAGCGGACTTTCGCGGCGCCCACAGTCACCGGGCAACGGGACGCGGTGCTGAGCGCGATCGCCGCTGCCGCAGTGCCCGTCGAGTCAATCGGTTACGTGGAGGCGCACGGCACCGGCACGTTCAAGGGCGATCCGATCGAGTTCGAGGCGTTGACGGCGGCGTTCCGGCGGCACACCGAGCGGGTCGGCTTCTGTTCGCTCGGCTCGGCCAAACCCGCGCTCGGCCACCTGGACACGTGCGCCGGAATGGCCGGACTGATCAAGGCTGTCCTGGTGCTGCGGCACGGAGTCATCCCGCCGTTGGCGAACTTCCGCACGCCCAACCCGGCGTTGGCGTTGGCGGAGAGTCCGTTCACGATCGCCACCGAGGCGGCCGACTGGCGGCCCGAGGGTCCTCGGCGGGCGAGCGTGAACTCGGTGGGGATGGGCGGCACCAACGCCCATGTCATCGTCGAGCAGGCTCCGGTGTCTCGTGACTCCTCGCTCGGCTTGCCTGCGCCGTCCCTGCTGCCGCTGTCCGCGCGGGACCCGTTGGCGCTCAGGCAACTGGCTACCGCGTTCCGTGACCACCTGCTGGCGCACCCAGACCTTGACCTCGCGGACGTGGTGACCACGGCGATGGTCGGCCGTCGCCACTTCGCGCACCGGCTCGTCGCACTCGGGTCGACTGCGCTCGCCCTGGCGGAGTCGCTCGACCGGGCACCCATCGACCATCAGGCCGGGTCTCCGGTGACGTTTGTGCTCGCCGATCAGGAGGGCCTGCGGTCGGGTGCCGCGCTCGCCCTGCACGGCCGGTTCGCCGAAGTACGGGACGTGCTGACCGAATGCGACGGTCTCTACCGCGAGACCGTCGGTTGTGGACAGTTGATGGGCCCGTTGCTGGACCGGACGGATCTCACTGTCCTGCCGGCGAATCTGGTGTCACCCGCGTTGTTCGCCCTGCAGGTGGCGCAGGCCCGGCTGTGGCGGAGTCTGGGCGTCTCTCCTGCCTCGGTGGTCGGCCATGGCGCCGGCGAGTACGCCGCGATGCACGTGACGGGCGCGGTCACGCTGGCCGAGGGCATGCGCCTGGCCATCCAGCATAAGGATTCTCCACGGTCGACCGTTGTTGGTGATCACACACCGCTGCGGATCGGGCCGCGCGACGCGGGACTGGACGCGCTGTGGGCCGACGTCGCGCGACTGTACCGCGGCGGCGTCGACATCAACTGGAACGTGCTGCTCGAAGGGTGTGGCGGCGGACGGATTCCGTTGCCCGGCTACCCCTTCCAACGGACGACCCACTGGATCGGGCCGCCCGCTCGGCGGGACCTCAAGGAGGCGGGAATGCCGGAACAGGCCGTACTCGACCGGGTGGTGGACCTGACCGCGCACCATCTGGGCTACCGTCCGGACGAAGTGGACGCCGACCGCGCCTTCGTCGACCTCGGCGCCGACTCGTTGACCCTGGTGAGCATGCTGCGCGACCTGGAAACCGAGTTCGAAGTCGAGATCTCCATGCGCGACCTGCTGGACGACGCCACCACGCCACGCCTGGTCGGCCAGTTGATCGCTGACCTGAGAGGCGCCCGCCCAGCGGAGACACGCCCGGAACCGGTCGTTGACCCGCCACCACCGATGGCCGGCCCGCCGCTCGTCGCTGGCAAGGGGAATCTCGTTGTCCCGGAAAGCGCGACACTCCGTCCGGGAACGCGACACACGCCGGTGGCGCACGCTGAGGACTTGGCGCGGCGGCTTGTGGCCAGGACGCGGGGGTCCAAGGAGATCGCTCAGCGGTATCGCCGGGTGTTGGCCGACAGCCGGGCTGTGGTGGGGTTTCGGCGGGCTACCAAGGAGATGCTTTATCCCATTTCGGCTCGGGAGGCTCGGGGGAGCACACTGGAGGATGTCGATGGGAACAGGTATGTCGACATCACCATGGGGTTCGGCGCGTTGCTGTTCGGCCATGAGCCTGAGTTCGTCACCGAGGCTGTGCGTGACCATCTCGCGCATGGGTTGCGGCTTGGTCCGCGTGGCGTCGACACGGGGGAGGCCGCGGTTCTGCTCGGGGAGATGACCGGGATGGAGCGGGTCGCCTTCGCCAACTCCGGGACCGAGGCCAATTCGGGCGCGATCAGGCTCGCCAGGGCCGCCACTGGACGCGATCGGATCGTCATGTTCCGCGGCGCGTACCACGGGCACATCGACTCCGTGCTCGGCCGGTCCAGCGGGGACCGGACGGTTCCGGTGTCCGCGGGTATTCCGGACAGTGCCGTGGCCGAGGTGATCGTCCTGGAGTACGGCAGCGACCACAGCCTCCAGGTGATCGACGAGTTGGCGGACACGATCGCGGCCGTGCTCGTCGAACCCGTCCAGTCACGCAATCCGTCGCTGCGGCCGGTCGAGTTCGTGCGTTCACTACGTGAACTGACGAGCAGGCGCGGCATCGTCCTGTTGTTCGACGAGATGCTGACCGGCCTGCGCGCACACCAACGCGGCGCCCAGCACTACTACGGCGTCACTCCCGACCTTGTCACGTACGGCAAGGCGTTGGGTGGTGGATTCCCGATCGGTGCCATCGCGGGTCGCGCCGACATCATGGACGGCATCGACGGCGGGTTCTGGCAGTACGGCGACGACAGCGTTCCGCCGCGCGAAACGACGTTCTACGGCGGCACGTACATCCAGCACCCAGTGTCGATGGCCGCCGCTCGCGCGGTGCTGACCCATTTGCGTCAGGAAGGCACTGGTCTACAGGAACGGCTCAACGCGAGCACCGACCGGATGGCGGACCACCTCAACACCTTCTTCCAGGACGAGGAATACCCGCTGCGGCTGGACCACTTCGGCTCCATGTTCCGGTTCACCCACCGCGCGGACATGGAGTTGCTGTACCACCACCTGATGCTGCGCGGTGTCTACGTCTGGGAATGGCGCAGCTGCTACCTGTCGACCGCGCACACCGACGCCGACGTGGACTACGTGATCGACGCTGTGAGCGACTCCCTGCGGGAGCTTCGCGGCGCCGGATACTTCCCCGCCACGCGGCCGAAAGCGAAGCAGGCTCCGGATTTCAGCCTGTACTTCTTCGGCGACTCGGCCGAAGTGGAGCGTTCCGAAGGGGACAAGTACCAGCAGATCCTGGACAGCGCGCGGTTCGCCGACGAGCGTGGCTTCCACGGGGTGTGGTTGCCCGAGCGGCACTTCAACACGTTCGGTGGCCTGTTCCCGAATCCGGCCGTGCTCGCGGCGACGCTCGCCGGCCAGACCAACCGGATCCGTCTCAACGCCGGGTCGGTCGTGCTGCCCCTGCACGATCCCATCCGGATCGCCGAGGAATGGTCCATGGTGGACAATCTGTCCGGCGGGCGGGTCGGCCTCGGTTTCGGCACCGGCTGGCACGCGGACGACTTCGTGCTACACCCGGACCGGTTCGACCGGCGCAAGGACATCTCGTTCGAGAACCTCGCGGACGTGCGACGGCTGTGGCGCGGCGAGACCGTACGCCGCCGCTCCGGCTCCGGCCGTGACGTCGACGTCCGCGTCCACCCGCGGCCCGTTCAGGACCGGCCGCCGATGTTCCTCGCGACCACCGGCCGGCCCGAATCCTACGAGCAGGCGGCAAAGCACGACCTCGGTATCGTCACGAACCTGATGAGCCAGACGATCGAGGAGCTCGCCGAGAACATCAAGCGCTACCGGCAAGCCCGTGTCCACAACGGACTGGACCCGGCCGCCGGCCGAGTCGTGGTGTTGGTGCACACTTATCTGGCCGACGACCACGCGAAGGCCCGTGCCGACGCGCTGGAGCCGATGGTCGGCTACATGCGTTCGTCGATGATGCTGCGTTCGGCGGCCGTGGCCGTCGGCAACGCCGCCGACGATCTCGCCGCCGCCCGCCCCGAGGACCTGGAAGTGTTGCTGCGCCGGGGCTACGATCGTTACTGCGACCAGCGCGCCTTGATCGGCTCGCCGGACAGTTGCGTCGCGGTGGTGGACGCCTTGCGGGACGCGGGCGTGGACGAGATCGGTGCTCTCGTCGATTTCGGCATGCCCGCCGCCCAGGTGTCCGCCGGACTGGACCGGCTCGACCGGCTCCGCCGCCGCTACCACTCGCCCGAGCCCGAGCCGGTGAGCGGGCCGGCTACGGCCGGGCAACGCCGGATCTGGTTGGCGTGCCAGCTGATCGGGACGAGCGCGTACAACGAGGCCCAAGCCGTTCGACTGCGCGGGCGGCTCGATCAGGACGCGCTGTGGACCGCGTTGCGTGGCTTGGTCGATCGCCATCCTGGGCTGCGCACGGTGTTCCGGCCAGGTGACCGGGACCAGGCGTTGCGCCAGGTCGTGCTCGATCGGGTCGACGTCCCGATGACCGTGACCGAGGGCGACGGACCACGGGACGTGATGCGGCAGGAGAGCGCCAGAGCGTACGACCTCGCGACTGGTCCGCTGTTCGCGCCGCGACTGGTCTGTCTTGCGGCCGACGATCACCTCCTGGTTCTCGGCATGCACCACATCGTCGTCGACGGGCATTCCGGCGAGATCATCGCGACGGACCTGCAGGAGTTGTACCGGGCGGCGGTCGAACACCGCGAGCCCGTTTTCGACGAGCCCGCGGGCAGCCCGCTCGACGCACCCCAACCGTTGTACACCCCGGCGGATCAAGCCTGGTGGCGTGACCATCTGAGCGGGGAACCGCCAGTGCTGCACCTGCCCACCGACCGGCCACGCACCCGTACGTTCGCCGCGAACGGCGCGTCGGTCGCCACGAGCCTCGATGCCGAGCAGACCGCGGCACTGCGTAAGTGGAGCAGTGCTCAGGGAGCGACACTGTTCGCAACCTTGTTCACCGCGTGGCAGGTGGTGTTGCGTCGGTTCAGCGGCCAGGACGAGTTCGTCGTCGGCACCACGTTCGGGCAACGGCCGCCCGAGACGCGCAACACTGTGGGCTTCTTCGTCTCCCTGTTGCCGTTGCGCTGCCGTCTCACCGACGACATGGAGCTGCGGACCGTCGTACGGTCTACAAGGGACACTGTGCTCGGCGCAGGCGAGCACACCGCGGTCGACTTGGACGCGCTGTATGCGGACATCAATCCCGATCCCGGGTCGGCCCGGCCGCTCACCCCGGTCTCGGTCGATCTGGACACCGATTCCCTGGCGAGCATGACGTTGCCGGGGGTGCTCGTGGAACCGGTGGCGGACGGGACCGACTCGTCTCCGCTCGAAGCCTCGTTGATGGCCACTCAGACCCCGACCGGGCTGCGGCTGCGCATCCGGTACGACGCCGACCTGTTCGACGAGCCGACCATGCGGCGTTACCTGGCGCAGCTCGTGCTGGTGCTCGACGCGATGGCCGCGGGTGCGACGACGACAGTCGGCGACCTGCCGATGCTCACCGCCGACGACGAGGCGAAACTGTCAGCGTTCGGCGATGGCGGACCGCAAAGCACTGCCGAACCGACGCTCACGGTACATCCAGCAGGCGTGGTGATCGACGGCGACGCGTCGTACAGCGGCGATCAACTCGCGGCGGCCGCTGCGTCCGTCACCACACGGCTGACCGAGTTGGGCGTGCGTCGCGGTGACCTCGTGGCGATCGCGTTGCCACGGGGATTCGGTTACGTGGCGGCGATGACGGGTGTGGTCGCGGCAGGCGCCGCGTACGTTCCGCTGGATCCCGTCCAGCCAGGGCCGCGCATCGCCGCGATACTCGCGGACGCGGCTCCGGTCGCCGTGGTCTGCGATCCGGACTTCGCCACCGAACTGGCCCGGGTCAATGTCAACATTCGACATTCGGACAAAGCGCTACCGCCGGCCACGATGGCGGCCGGCGACCTGATGTGCCTGATCTACACGTCCGGATCGACCGGCGTCCCCAAGGGAGTCGCCCTCGAACACGGCAGTGTCGCCGCCATAGTCGCGCACTACCGGGACAGGCTGGCGATCACGGCGAACGACCGGATCTCCTGGTACAGCAGCATCGGGTTCGACGGCACGCAGATCGAGGTGTGGCCGGCGTTGACGACCGGCGCGCCGCTGCACGTCGTGCCCGACGACGTCCGCCTGGACCCCGCCGAGGTGGTGAAATGGTTGGTGCGTCAGCGGATCACGGTCGCGTTGCTGCCGACCGCGATCGCCGAGTCGGTGCTGGAGCAGCCTTGGCCGGCGGACACCGCGTTGCGAGTCCTGGTCACCGGCGGAGAACGGCTGACCAGCCGCCCCCGGCCAGACCTACCGTTCATGTTGTATAACGTATACGGTCCGACGGAGTGTTCAGTATTCTGTACATGGGCAGCCGTAGTGCCGCACGAGCCGGGCGTGCCGTCGATCGGCACACCGACGCCCGGGATGCGCCTGGAGATCAAGGATCAGGCCGGTCGGCTGCTGCCACCCGGGGCCGTTGGCGAGCTGCACGTAGGTGGACCCCAGGTGGCGAGGGGATACCACGGCGACCCGAACACGGACCGCTTCACCACCGACACGAAAGGTCGCCGCTGGTACCGGACTGGCGACCTGGTCCGCTGGCGCACCGACGGCCAACTGGCGTTCGTGGGACGTACCGATGACCAGGTGAAGGTCCGCGGAGTCCGGGTGGAGGCCGCGGAAGTGGCCCGCGCGGTCCGTACGCTGCCCGGTGTCCGTGACGCCACAGTCGTGGCGTCCACCGACCAGATCACCGGCCACGGCGTGCTCACGTGTTACGTGCAGACACACCACCCGGTCAACGGCGACTTGGCCGAGCGCACCCGTGAATGGCGCACCCGACTGGCGGAGTTGTTGCCACGCCCGATGATTCCGCAGCACTGGCATGCCGTGAACGAGTTGTCGTTGACCGTCAACGGGAAACGCGGAGCGCCCGGCGCCGCGGCCGTTCGTGAGGAGTGGGCCGCGGTCCTCGGCACGGACGTGTTCGGCGACGACGCGGACTTCTTCGACCTGGGCGGGCATTCGATCAGCGCGGTGGTGCTGCTCAACCGGATCCGGGACAGGTTCGGCGTCGACTACCCGATCGCGGAGTTCTTCGACAACCGGACCGTCCGGGCAATGGTGACCCGACTGTCCGGCAACGGCGTGCGATGACCGTCGTCGACGACGCGCCGGCCACCCCGCAGCAGGTTGCGATGCTCGTCAATGCCGCGAATTCGTTGCAGCCCACGGTGTTCAACGTGCCAACGAAGATCACCCTGGTAGGCGACCTGGACATCGACGCTCTGGAGGCCGCGCTGGGGGAGGTGATCAGCCGGCACGGGGCACTGCGCTGCCGGTTCGTCAACGAGGGCGGTTGGCGGCAGAAAGTCCTTGCACCGCAACCATTTCGACTGCGGTGTGAAGACGTCCAGGCCGAACACGTCGACGAGATCTGTCACATGCTCGCCAACGAGCCGTTCGACCTCGCCGAAACGACCCTGCCGGTGTGCCGGCTGATGCGGGTGGACACCGACACGTGGGTGCTGATGCTCGTCATGCACCACATCGCGGTGGACGGCTGGGCGTTGACGCTCGTGCTCCAGGAGTTGGCGCAACTCTACGGTGGCGCCGCCTTGGCCCCACCGGGCGCGCAATGCACCGACTACGGACGATGGCTGCACCACAACCCTCAGGTCGACGCGCGCAAAATGGCGTTCTGGCGGGACTATCTCGACGGCGTACCGTTGGCGCCGAGCATGCCCACCGACCGGCCCCGGCCGGAGCGGATGAGCGGACAGGGGACGACCGCGCTCGACCACGTGTCCGGAACGACCCGCGCGGCGGTCGAGGCACTCGCGTCAGCGCGGCGCACCACACCGTTCTCTGTCCTCGCAGCCGCCCTGGCAGTGCGGCTCGCCCAACTGAGCGGCGAGCGCAAGATCGCCTTCGCGGTGTCCTACGCCAACCGCGAACGCCGTGAGTTCGAGTCCATGGTCAGCTGCACCCGCGTCGCCGTGATCGTTCGGGTGATCGTCAACGAGACGATGACGTTCGGCGAGCTCGTCAGTCACGCGGCCGTCGCGGTCCTTGAGGCGATCGCCAACGCGCTCCCCATGGACCTGGTCGTCACGGAACAGCCGTCTGTCGCTCTCGCGTTCATGAACTACCAGGACAAGGAGATCTCGTTCGCCGGCGTGGACACGGTCGTCGAGGACATGACGGCCGCCGGGGCCCGCCGGGACCAGACCGTCGGCTTGTTCCAGAAAGCCGACGGCTACCTGGCGTTCCTCGAACACAGCACCGACCTGTGGGACCCGAAGACCGGCGAGGACCTGCTCACCGGGTATACCGGGCTGCTCGCCGACCTGTGCGCCGAGCCGGACAGGCCGGCACTCTGGGATCATCCGACCACCCATCCGCTACGGTGATCAACACCGGTACCGGGTGGCGGCCCGGTACCGGTACCCAGTCCCGGCCATCGCGGTGGTCAGCGTGCTGTTGCCGGCTCGACGGTAGCTGAGGAACTGCCGCGTGGACGCGAACGGTACGGTCCAGGGATGGACGCCACGGTGAGCTCCGGATCGGTTCGAGCGATCGGGCTGACCGGCCGCGGTCTGCTCCGGCCGGACAACCAGGACTCGGTGCTGGTGTTCGAATGGCTCAGCCAGGCGGAACGTCCACAGCCGGTGGAATTCCGGACGCCGCTGGCGGCACCGTTGGTGTGCGCGGTCGCCGACGGGATGGGCGGTCACCCGGCCGGCGCGGTGGCCAGCCTGATCGCGTTGACGCACATCGCGACCGCGTACCAGGACTGGACCGACGTACCCAGCCTGGAAAGCGGGCTGGTCGGGCTGAACATGAGCGTCTACGAAGCGGGCTGCGCCGACCCCGACACGACGGGGATGGGGACCACGGTGGCCGGCCTCGTCCTGACACCTGACCGCGCCCTGTGCTTCAACGTCGGCGACAGTCGCGCCTACCAGATCATCGACGGGGTGGTCGAGCAGGTCAGCACGGACGACGGGGTGCTCGACGAACGGGGGATGACCACGAACCGCCTCACCCAGGCGATCGGCGACCCACCGCACCGGCCGATCGACCCGCACGTCGTCGAACTGCCCTATCAGGACGGACACACGCGGTTCCTGCTCTGCAGCGACGGCGTGTCCGGAGTGGTCGAACCCGAGGTGCTCGGAAAGCTCTGCCGGCCACGCCGGCTCGACCGGGTCGTGTCCGGGCTGTCCGACGCGGCCCACGAGGCGGGCGCGCCGGACAACCTGTCCATCGTCGCTGTGGACGTGCGGCTGCCCTTGTCCCGATGATCCTTCAGCGACGATCTGCTTGCCGCGGTCAGGAAGCGCCCTTGAACCCCGTCCACAGGTCCCACACCATGTCGTCGAAGTAGATCGTGACAGGCGCGTCATTGTCCGACCTGGCTCCGGCGGTGACACCGTTGATCTGTCCAAGATGGCCGTCGTAGTTCGCGAACCAGGGACTCCCGCTGGACCCGTTGATCACGGTACATCCGTCCAGTTGTACCCGCAGGTCGAACAAACTGATGGCTTCGGTCTGACCGTCGCATCGTTCCGGGGTACCGGGCACGGCACCCCGGAGTTGCAACAGCGTGCGGTCGTTCAGGTAACCGGAATTGACGACGATGCCGTTCTGCCCGACCAGTTCGCCGATTTTGCCGTGACTGTTCGGCCGCAACGTGACAAACGCGAGGTCATAGTCGGGGTCGCCATAGTCCGACCAGCCCACGAATGTGGTCGCCGCACTCGCGTCGAATGTTCCCCACTGGCGGTTCGTCGGCTTGAACTTGATATTCGCGCGCCAGTGCCCCGCTGGTGCCGTCGGTCCGAACTCCGTGCTCGTCGAACGACGCGGCGATGGACCACTGTTTGTTGGCGAGTGGTTGCGCCGATGCCGATGGCGGAAACAACAGGCTTCCCGCGGTGAGCGCGATCCCGGCAATCGCCGAAGGCAGCCGGCGCGCCAGTCTGGAACGACCGATTCCAAGGTGTCGTCCCGGGTGTGTCGCGCGTTCCTGGACGGTGAAATTCCCGTGGTGGGTACGGAAAGGGAATCCGGGAACGCGCGACACGGGGTTTCAGGACACGGTCACGCTATGGGAGGTGGTTACCCGGAGGGCTGCGCCGGCTGTGTCGAGGGCGTGTTCGCATTCTTCGATGGAATCGCCCAACGCTGTGGCGTAGGCGATTCGGCCCCATACCGTGCCTTTGGGGGGTGGCGACACCACTGCGCCTGGGCGGGCGACGACCGTTGCCTGGTCAAGGGCGGCCGGCAGGTCCGTGTCGACGAACTTGACGGACTCGATGATGGTGTCGTCGTGGTCCACGTAGAAGAACCGGATGCCCGCGACGCGGTGTTCGGTTGGTTGGGCGGCCACCGGCAGGCCGCAGGCGGCTGAGGCGGCGACCACACCGGGGTCGATTCCGGTGGCCAGTCTGCCCAGGTACGGGATCATGTCGCCGCCGAGCCGGCCGTTGACCTCGATCAGCTGCGGGCCGGTGCTGGTGAGCATGTACTCGGTGTGCGTCCAGCCGTCCTTGAACCGCAGGGCGCTGTGGGTTTCCTGCAGGGCTGTGGTGAACGTGAAGTCGGTCAGGAGTGGGTCGTCGGCGTCCACGTAGTGGCCGATCTCCTCGGCGTACGGCGGATAGCCCACCACCTTTCGGGCTACGAACAAGGGGGTGACGTTGCCGTCCTGGACCACCGAGTCGACACTGATCTCCTCGCCGGTCACGCACTGCTCGACCAGGACCGGGTGGTCGCTGGCGTACACCACCGGGTCGGGCGGCTTGGTGTCGCGGGTGAACGCGAACATCTGGCGCAGCGAGGCCGGGTCGTTCACGCGCACCACGCCGAGGCTGGCGCCCAGGCCGCGGGGCTTGAGAATCGCCGGGTAGCCGACCTCCTCGGCCGCTGCCAGCGCGTCGGCCAAGGTCTTCACCGGAATGGACAACGGTTGTGCCACACCGGCTTCCGCCAACGCGACCCGGGTCTGTGCTTTGTCCCTCAGCCGCCACACCACGGCCGGGTCGCCGTTGCGCAGGCCGAGCGCTTGGGCGATGTACGCGGTCGCCAGGATGCGGCCCTCGTCCCAGCACAGCACGCCGTCGACCGGGTCCGTCGCGTTCAGCCGCAGTGCCGCGTCGGCCATGGCCGGCCCGTCGATGGTGCTCGGCAGAACCGTCCAGCCGGACAGGTACTCGCACTCCCACGACGGTTCGGCGACGTGGAACAGATGCACCCGGAAGTCGGCGCTGATCGATCGCAGGAGGTACTCCCGGTACACCCGCATCCCGGTGGCCACCACCAGGAGCAACGGTTTGCTAGCCATCGAACACCCTTTCCCGCACCCGTTCCTCGTCGCTGACCGCGATCCGCCGCATGGCGAAACGCAACGACGGCGGTGCCATCAGTGAGGTCACGATCGCCACCAGCACGATGATCGTGTAGGTGGCCGTGCTCAACACGCCCAGCCGCAGGCCGACCATGGCGACGATCACCTCGATCACGCCACGGGCGTTCAGGCCCGCGCCGAGCGCCAGCCCCTCCCAGTGCCCGAGCCGGCTGGCCCGCGCGCCGAGATAGGCGCCCACGAACTTGCCCACGATCGCGGCCACCAGCACCGCCACGGCGGCGCCGAGCACCGCCGGACGGCCCAGTTCGGTGAGGTCCATCCGCAGCCCGGCGGTGGCGAAGAAGATCGGCGCGAGGACGGACATCACCACTGTCCGCAGTGGCGCGAGCCGACCCAGCGTGACGTGCCGCGACGACCCGATCACCATGCCGCACAACAGTGTTCCGAACACCGGCTCCAACCCGACCGCCTGGGTCCCGGCGGCGGCCAGCAACAGCAGCACGACCACCGCGGTGATGCTGACGGCAGGTTCGGTCGACCGGTTGGCCAGCCGCATGGTCGCGTTCACCAACGGCCGTCCGATGACGTACGTGAACACGACGACACCGAGCAACCCGGCCACCGACAGCGCCACCTGACCGGTACTCAGCCCGGTGGTCGCCAGCGCCGACACCAGGGACAGCCCGAGCCAGCCGACGACGTCGTCGACCGTGGCCGCGCTCATGATCAGCTGCCCCATGTCCCGGTGCAGCAGCCGCATTTCCAGCAGGGTCTTCGCGATCACCGGGATCGCGCTGACCCCCATGGCGACGCCGAGGAACGACGCGAACACCACCCGGTCGGTGCCCGAGGTGAGCAGGAACGCGGGCAGCACGAACCCGAGCCCGACACCCAGCCCGAGCGGCACGAGCAGCCCGCCCGCACTCACCTTGACCGCGGTGAGTCCCTTGCGGCGCACCATACCGAGGTCCATGTGGATCCCGGTGATGCCGACGAGCAGCAACACGCCCAGCTGGCCGACGGCGTCCAACAGGTGCTGCTGGTTGGGATCGTGCGGCAGCAGCCAGGTGGACACGGCTGGCGCCACGTGCGCGAGCAGCGACGGTCCAATGAGGACGCCGGCGGCGAGTTCGCCGACCACGGCCGGCATCCGCAGCCGTACGGCTAGTCGGCCCAACACGAGCGCCAGCCCCAACAACAGGCCGACCTGGAGCAGGAACAGCAGCATCCCGTGGGCGCTGACCGGGGCGACCGGGTCAGTCATCCAGATACCAGTTCTCGGGGTTGATCATCCCGAACGGGTTGACCGGCTCGAAGCCCCTGAGGTTGTTGGCCACCTCGAACAGCCGGATCGGGAAGTTCGGGTTGAAGATGACCGGCACCTGCTCGGCGATGAAGTTCTGGTACTCGTACAGCACGTCCACGTCGTCCGTGGTGACCGTGCGTTCGATCAGCTCGTCCGCGGCCGGGTCGTGGTAGTGGCCGAAGTTGCCGCCCGCGTCGGTCTTGAACAGAATCTCGCCGGTCGGGTGGTGGTACACCCAGCCGCCGTTCCAGCAGCACATCTCCCATGTGCAAGGCGTTTCCTCGCACGGGTAGCACGGCGCGTCCTCGGCGACGAGAATTGACCCGTACACCTCCTCCAGGCGCAGCTCGATGCCGGCCGCCGCCGCGTCGGCCTTGTACTTCGTCATCAACCGGGTCAGCGCCGGCCGCCCTTCGACGTAACGCATCAGGAACGAGAGCTTGGTGCCCGCGGGTATACCTTCGCCGGCCTTCGCTGGATCCATGCATACCGCGGGCGTGACGCTGGTGTCCCAGCCGTGGTCGGCCAGCAACTGCCGGGCGTGGTCGACGTCGAACGGCAACGGCCACGCACCTTCGCGCTGCTGCGGCGCCACCAGGTCGGTCACCGGCATCATCGGGACGGGCCCGTTCTGCCGGTACGCGTACCCCTGGTAGATGTCCCGGACCGCGGAGTCCTGGTCGAGCGTGCTCTGCAGGGCCTGCCGGACGTACGTCTGGGCGAACAGCTTGCCGACTACAGTCGGGTTGTTGAAGTTCAGGCTCGTGTACCGGATACAGTATGCAGTCTGCGGCACGAGCGTGTAGTGCTCGGCCAAGGGGTTGACACCGGCCTTGGCGAAGCTCAACGGCAGGTAGCCGACCTGGACCGCGGCCGGGTCGCCGCGCAGCAGCTCGTACTCCTGCTCGTCGGACTGGAACGGGATCTGCCGGAACTCGTCCAGATACGGCTTGTTCGGCCCGGAGTAGTGCTCGTTGGGCACGAACGTCACTTCGCCCTCAAGCGTGTAGCTCTTCAGCCGCCACGGCCCGCTGACCGTGCTCCAAATCGGACTGTCCGCCCAGTGGGTGCGGTGCTCGTTGCCCTCGGCGACGATGTCACCCTGCGCGGCCATCAGAAACTGGTACACCGCTTCGACATCCGCGAGGTCGCCGGACGCGTTGGCCGGGCCGTCGGCGGTCCGGTCCCACGATGTGGGCAACGGCGTGATGGTGCTCAGCTGGTTCATCAGCACCCACCGTCGCGAGTAGACCTTGTCGAACGTGAACGAGACGGTGTCGTGCGCGATCTTGCCGTACGACACGAGGTTGTCCGGGAAGTAGCCCGGCACGTACTCGCCGTACCGCGCGCCCTTGACCTTCATCAGGTTCACCCAGAACAGCACGTTGTCCGCGCACAGGGTCTCGCCGTTGGACCACTTCCACGGCTTGACGCGGACGGTGACGGTCAGCCCGTCCTCGCTCCACACCGGCGGCTCGCCGATACTGTTGGCGTAGTCGACCTCGGGGGTGCCGTCGCTGCCGAAGAAGTACAGCGTCCGGTACATCAGGGCCTGGAACTCCAGGATGTTGCGGGTGCCCATCCGTTCGGCCGGGGTGAACGGGAAGATCACCGCGGGCGGGAAGCCGGGCGCGCAGGCCCAGGTCACCGTGCCGCCCCGGCGGGGCTCCTTCGAAACTCGCTCAGGCAGGGTCTGCGTCATCGGGGTTCCACCTCCAGTAACCGCGAGGTGCCCGTCGCGGCGTGCGAGCCGAAGCGTTCCCAGACCTCGTCGAGTTGGATCCGGCCGTCGGCCAGGAAGCTCGGGGTGCTCTCGCACCGGCCCGAGATGACCTCGCCGCTGTCGAGGACGATGGAGTACGCGAACCGCAGCCGTCCGTCCGGCGCGCATGTGCCGGTGAGGGCGCCGCGGCGGGCGTGACCGCCGCTGAACTCGCCCCACAGCAGGTCGCCGTCCTGCCGGTACACCGCGACCCGGCCCTCGGCGTCCTGCTCGGCCGGACGGAACCGTCGCCCGTCATAGTCGATCACTGTCATTCCTCTCGAAGCTCGAGGGCGCAGCACTTGGCGCCGCCGCCGGCTTTCAGCAGTTCGGTCACGTCCACGCCGATCGGTACGAACCCGGCCACCCGCAGCCGGTCGATCAGGCCGGTGGCCTGCCCGGACAGCAGGACGTGCCGGCCGTCGGAGATCGCGTTCAGGCCGAACACCTCGGCGTCGGCGCGGTTCGCGGTGATGGCGTCCGGGTACAGCTCGCGCAGGACGGCCTGGCTCGCCGCGGCGAACGCGCCGGGGTAGTACATGACTTCCTCGTGGTCGAGGACCGCGAGGGCGGTGTCCAGGTGGTAGAAGTTCGGGTCGACCAGTTCGAGCGGGACCACCGGCAGGCCGAACGCCGCCCGTGCCTCGTCGTGCGACCGGTGGTCGGTGCGGAACCCGGTGCCGGCCAGGATCCGCTCGCCGGTCACCAGGTAGTCGCCTTCGCCCTCGTTGACGAACCGGGCGTCGATCACCGGGAAACCGTGGTCACGGAACCAGGTCTGGTACGCGGGTGACTCGTCGACCCGTTGCGGGTAACGGAACTTGGCCGCCAGTACCCGGCCGGCCACCATGGTGGCGCCGTTCGCGGCGAACACCATGTCGGGCTGGCCGGGCAGCGGCGTGATCTCGTCCACCCGGTGGCCCAGCCCGAGCAGCAGGTTGCGCAGGCGTTCCCACTGCACCACGGCGGTTGGCGTGTCCGTGGGCTTGTCCGGCTCCATCCAGGGGTTGATGGAGTAGGTGACCTCGAAGTGGGTCGGCGGGCACATCAGGAACCGCCGGGGTCGGGCTGATCGCACTTAGTCCTCCAGGGTGACTTTGATCTTGCCCGCGAGCGCGGTCATGGTGGCGAACGCGTCGTCGCGGGACGTGCCCGTGGTGCCGAGGAACCCGAAGATGGTGTTCCCGTCGGGCGGCCGCAGGATCGTGTCGCCGGGCCGGGCGGTGATCTTGAGCAGGAACGCCTTGTCCGACTCGCTCACCTCGGGCGGCACGTCGATCTCGCGGACCACGCCGCCGTCGCAGATCAGGCACATCGCGGTGATGTGCGTCCCGGTCGGCCAGTAGTGCCGGACCTGGGGGCGCACCCCGCGGCCGATGTCCACGACCGCGCGGATCGGGTCGTGTTCGGCGGTGAGCCGGGCGATCATGTCCAGCCCGCCGCCGCCGACCCGGGCGGCGATCTCCAGCAGGTGGGGTTTTCCGTCGTGGAAACGGACTTCGGCGTGCATGACGCTGCGCCGCAGGCCTTGCGCGTGGGCGGCCGCCCGGACCGCGTGGTGCACCCGGGCGAGATCCTCGGCGGGCAGTGAGGTGGGGGCGTGGTGTACGTCGTCGTCGAAGTTCTGGCCCTCGGCGGTGATCCGGTCGACGACCGAACCCAGGTACACCTCGTCGTCCCAGGCGACCGCCTCCATCAGGTACTCGCGGCCGTCCAGGAACGACTCGACCAGCAGGCCCTGCGGACCCAGGTCGATCCCGTCGGCCTCGGCGGACACCCAGAACATGTCGTGGATGCCCTCGATGGCCTGGGTGAACCGCAGTTCCATCTCCTCGGCGGAGTCGACCCGGAACACGAAGTGGCTGCCCGCGCCTAGGGTCGGCTTGAGGATGGCCGGATACCCGAACTCCTCGCCCGCGGCCAGCGCGTCGGCCAGTTCGGTGACGAACCGGAAGCGGGGGACAGGCACGCCCGCGCGCTCGTACGCCTGGCGCATCAAGTACTTGTTGCGGCTGGTACGGGCCGCTTCGACGCCGATGGTCGGCAGGCCGAGCGCTTCGGCGATGGCCGCGACGGCGATGACGGCCGCCTCGGAGAACGTGATCACGCCGTCGAACTGCTCGGTCGTGTGCCATTCCTTGGCGCACGCGATCATCTCGTCGATCTTCTTCGTCCCGACCAGCCGGTAGTGGTCGGCCGGCCAGAAGTCCTCGGTGCCCTCGCCGTTCAGCACGTACAGGTCGACGCCGAGGTCCTGCACCTGGCGGTAGCGGGACTGGTAGTAGTTCAGGTACTGGCGCGTTTCGACAGTCAGCAGTTTCATCGTGCGGCTCCTACGAGCTGGTCGACGGCGGGCAGCCGGGGCAGCCGGGTCGCGGTCCGGACGTCCAGGTCGGCGGTGGCGTCGATCAGGATCGGCGCGGCGCCGGCCAGCAGCGCGCGCACCTGCGGCAGCAGATCCTCGGGCGCGGTCCTGGCCTCGGCCACCAGCCGGGCCAGTTGGGTGACGACGGTGTCCGCGGCGCGGCTCATGCTGAACGCGGGCAGCTCGTAGCAGGCGCGGAACCGTTCGGTCATCGCCTCGGCCTTGCGCTGTCCGACGGCGGTTAGTGAGTGCTCACTTACCAGGGACGCGAGTTCGTTCCACGGCTCGACCAGGCGCCGGGTGACCACGCGACGCAGCGCCTCGGTGGTGAAGTTGGTCCGTTGCAGCTCCGGGGCGGTCAGCGCGAGGTGGAACCGGACCAGGTCGCGCGGGATCCCGGCGAGCAGGTCGACCGCGTGGATCAGGTGGTTGCGGCTGGTCGAGAACTTGTCGTCGGCCAGGTCGTAGAACTCGTTGCAGACGTTGCCGGCCGGAGTCACGTACCGGTCCCCGTGGGCCATCAGCGTCACCAGGTCCATCAGGCCCCAGTGGTAGACGTTGTCGTAGCCGTGGAAGTAGACGAGCCGCGTGCCCTGACCGGCGCGCCAGTGGTCGTCGTACCGGTTCGTCGGCTCAGCGGACGACGTGCTGTACATGACCGCCGGCATCGCCTCGATCCACGGGTACAGCACCTGGCCCGGGGTCTCGGCGAACGGCGCCGGGATGCCCCACGTGCCGGGGATGGTGACCGGCGCGTCCGGCAGCGGGCGGGCCAGCAGCTCCTCGATCAGCTGCCGCCCGTGCGGCCGCCAGCCCTTGCGGTCCGCGAAGTACGCGGTCAGCCGGTCGCGGTAGGCCTCCATGGGCAGCACCAGGATGGTCTGCTCGCGGTACGTCACCGGGTCCGTCGGGTCCAGTGTGGACCGCGGGTTCAGCAGCTCGTCGAAGTTGTTCGGGTGGCCGCACCCCTCACAGGCGCCGCCGCTGCTGCCGGCCAGGCACACCGGGCACGTCCCGGACACCAGGCCGTCGTACAGATACGTGCCGGCCCTGGTCGCGAACGGCAGCCGCACTGTGCGGGTCCGCAGCTTGCCCTGCCGGTGCAACGCGGTGACGAAGTCCAACACCGACCGCCGGTAGTTGTCGTCGATCGGCGGCAGCGGGGACATCGAGATGCCCATGCTGTCCAACGAATGCTGGATCGCCTTGGTGGACGCGGCGCACAGGTCTTCCGGCGTGGTGCCCAGGCGGTGCGCCGAGGTCACCACGTACGTCTGGCTGTCGTCGGTGCACGTCGTGTAGATCACCGACTGCCCGGTAGACCGCAGGTATCGGGCGTAGACGTCACCCGCGAGGTACGGGCCGGCCATGTGGCCGAGATGCAGGTCGCCGTTGGGCGTGGGAGTCGCGGCGACGATGATCGTCCTGGACATCTACGCGTCCGCGTCGCGCTCGACGAACCGGCCGGCCAGCTCGTTGTCCCACCAGATCGCGTACATCTGGAACTCGGCCGCGCCCTCGTTGACCACCTGGTGCGTGGAGTGCGGCGTGAAGTGCACGACGTCTCCCGCCACGAACGGGGTCCGTCGGCCCTCGCAGATGATCTCCGCGGCGCCGGTCATCGCCACCCAGATCTCGTACTCGTGATGTTCGTGCGCGCCGGACGAAGCGCCGGGCGGCACCACGCACCACGAGCCCTCGAACGGCGCGTTCACCTCGGCCCACGGCATCAGGCGCCGCGCGTCCAACCCGTTGTCCAGCTTGAGCTCGGCCCGGTCGAACCGGCGGATCTCCATCATCGTTGCGCTCCTGACGTCGACGCGGTGAACGGGAGGATGGGCACGTTCTCCACCCGGGGCACGGGGGTCCGGCGGTACGCGAGCAGGTCGGCGACGATCTCCTCGGCCCGCGCGGCCAGCACGCTGAGCAGCGAGTCGGCGATGCCGTGGGTGGCCTCGTTGACGCCCTGCAGGTGACAGGTGGCGGTGAACGACGGCGGCAGGTTCATCCGGTAGCTGCGGTCGACCGACACCTCGGCCAGCCCGACCGAGGTCGCCATGTCCTGGATGATCCGGGGCATCTGCCGGGCGAAGCCGGTGCCAAGCAGCACCACGTCGTAGCGCCGGCGGGTGCGTTCGCCGGACTTGCGGTCGACCAGGGTCAGCACCACGTCCCCGTCGACGTCACCGCCGTCCATCTCGGCGGCGGCCACGTCCACCATCGGGACCATCTCGATCCGCTCGGTCCCGGTCAGCTTCTCCACGTACATCTGCCGGTAGAGGGTGTCGATCATCTCCGGGGAGAGCCCGGCGTAGTTGGTCCGGTGCATCTCGTTCAGCAGTTGGGCGCGTGCCTCCGGTTTGGCCGCGTGGAACTCGTCCACGAACGACGGGTAGAACAGCTCGTTGGTGAACCGGCTGGTCTGGTAGGCGTTCAGGCCGATCGAGCGCATCACCATCGTGCAGTGCGCGCGCGGGAACGCCTGGTGCGCGGTCCACAGCATCTCGGCCGCGCTCTGCGCCCCGCCGACGACCGCGATCCGGTGCGCCTTGGCCGGGTCGATCTCGTTGATCCGGGCGGCGAACTCGGTGCTGTGGATCATCCGCGCCCGCGGGACGCCGGCGAAGGTCTCCGGGATGTGCGGGTCGCGGCCGGCCGCGATCACCAGGTGCTTGCACACCACGACGCCACCGTCGGCCAGCTGCACCAGCCATTCGCCCGCGCCGTCCCCGCTGCCGAACGGCTGGATCGACGCGCACCGGCGGCCGTACTCGATCCGCACGTTCGGCAGTGACTTGGCGACCCAGCCGAGGTACCCGGAGATCTCCATCCGGTACGGGGTGAAGCTGCCCAGGTTGATGAACTGGTCCAGCCTGCCCACCGAGTGCAGGTAGTTGACGAAGCTGAACGCGCTGCGCGGGTTGCGCAGCGACACCAGGTCCTTGAGGAAGGACACCTGGCTCTGGGTCCACGGCATCATCATGCCGCGCTGCCAGACCACGTCGTCCTGCTGCTCGACGATCAGGGTGTCGCCGGCCAGGTCCGTGCGGGCCAGCTCCTCGATCGCGACGGCGAGCGCGAGGCTCGACGGACCCGCGCCGATCGCCAGCAGCTCCACTTCTTGATAGCGCACCGCGTTGTCTCACTTCCGGTAGGTGGTTACAGCGAGGGTGAAGACGCCGTCCTCGCCGGACGGGGTGAAGCCGGCCTGTTCCCAGAAGTCCTCGGCGCCGGCGTTGTGTCCGGCCGGCACGTACCGGCCGACGAGGACGGCGGCACCGGCCACACTGGCCTCGCGGGCGAGCCACTCGACCGCCGCGAGGCCGAAGTCCCGGTGGCGCAGCACGAGATTCAGGACCCACCACACCTGGCCGCGGCGGCGAATCCAGGCCGCGCCGACGATCTCGTTGGCATCTAATTCACCGGATACCGCGAACGACACCGCGAGGTGGTCCGGATCGGTGCTCATCGCCGTGGTCGCGCCCTCGTCGAAGCGGATACCGGTCATGTCGAGCCGGTCCGCGCCGGCTGCCAGCCGGGTCACACCGGCTATCTGGAACGGGGTGACCGGACCGGCGACCAAGTGGCCGGCCGGCGGACAGTCCACGAATTGGCGAACCATTTCACTCCTCTCGCCGGGGTGTGGTCGGCATGCCCGCGACCAGGGTTTACCCAGAATTGGGTGATCACTCGATCACGGCCGGTAGCTGACGAATCGGATGTCGATTCCCGTCCCAGTCGATTTCGGTTGACTCTCGTCCGTCGACAATAGTTCGAAAAGACGTCCTGTCGTCAAACACGTATTTCAAGCAGTTGCACACCGCGCGGAGATGACACGCGCGGTGCTGTCATTTTCCGCCGAGTCTGTGTTCCAGTTGTTTCGCGAACTCAAGCCATTCCCGGGCGCACCGGCGGGCCAGTGCGGCGATGATGTAGGCGCTGTGCGGTGGTACCGCGTCGGCCACGTTCCGCCATTCCTCGCCGGCGATCACCCGCCGGGCGAGCCAGCGCAGCACCAGGTGCCCGGACCGGGCGAACCGCAGCGACGGATCCCGCTCCAGGTTCTGCAGAACAGCGTTTCGGTCTTTCGCGGAGAGGCCCTCGGGTTCGTCCTGGCACGGGGCCGGGCCGATCTCGGCCCGTTCCGGCCCGCTCAGCGGCCGGATCGGGCGCTCGGCTCTGGGCCGGCGTTGCGGGACCGGGTCCTCCCCGCGCTGTAATCGGGCCCGGACGTCTCGCACGGTCGCCGGCGATATCCCGGACGACCGGGCGATCTCCCGCAACGAGGCGTCCGGCCGGGCGGCGATCAGCCGGCTGGCCACCCGCCGGCCGTCGGTGCTGTCCAGCGGGCGGATCCGGCCGTCCCGGCCGATCCGCGCGGTCGCGCTGGGCAGGCCGATGATCCGGCCCCGTACCCCCGCCACGGTCTGCGCGGCGAGCCCGGTCGCGGCCGCGATCGCCCGGTCCGACCAGTCCGGATGGGCGGTGATGATCCTGGCCACCGCCGCCTCCCGGTCGGCGAACGACAGCGGCAGGCCGTGGGCGATGTTGGACCGGACCGCCATCACGAACGCGTCGTCGTCGCTGCCGTCGAAGAACACCGCTTCGATGGTGTCCTCGCCGCGCAGCCGGGCCGCGCCGATCCGGTGCATCCCGTCGATCACGCGCATGGTCGGCCGGTGCACCAGGATCGGTGGCAGCGGGCGGTCGGGCTGGGCGAGGACCCGGATGTGCTCCGCGTCCTCACCGACCAGCCGGGGCGAGTCCCCTGGCAGCAGGCTGTCCAGCGGCACCCGGTAGGTGTTCGGCCCGGACGCCGGGTAGACGGCCAGTGCCGTACGTTGCGGCCGCGGCTTCGGCAGGATCGCGAGATCCTCCGCGGCGTTGTCGGTTCCCTCTCTCAAATCAGCCCCCGTATGGTCCGCCGACACAAACGCGCGGGCCGACCGCGAAAATGGCCCACGCCTCTGCACCGATTTGCGCTTCTCCATCGCCGTGATTCGTGGCGAGCTTCCGTATGAGCCACCTTGTGGCTATTTGTGCTCGCACGGACAGCACCCCAGTTAGCTATCCGTGATCGGTCATTTACAAAGGGCAATTGATGTTGTGTCTCGGATGCAGAGCGTAGGTCGTGAATCGACCGTGGTCTACGTGCCGAGGGGTCTTTCTGGGTTGACATGGAAGTGTGACGCTGTTGTCGATGACGGCCTATTGCTCTAAACGGGTTACGGCTGGTCCATTTGGAAGGGATTAGCCGCGATACATATTGCGCACAAAACCGACACGCCGGCCCGATGCCTTGCCCGGTCGGTCGTCCGGGCGGACGATCGGCCGCAACGCGGAGCGGTGGATCCGTGCGTTGCCAAGCGCTCCGGGTCCCCGCCGGGACGTGTGGGTGTCCGCCCCGGTGCTGGGCAACTGAATTCGGTCGAGCAGTTGAACACCGGGTTGCTGTTTCCATGATCGCCGAAACAAGGCGGGCGGCGCGCGCGGTGCGTATTTGTCCACTTTCGACGTTCGGAGGAGGTGTCCGGTGCGGATGGGTGTGGTCGGGGCGGGAGTGGCCGGCGCGGTGCTGGCCTGGCGGGTGCGGCAGCTGTCGCCGCAGATCAGGGTGGACGTGTACGGCGGGCGGCCGGGCGCGCCGGACGCGTCCGGCGTGTCAGGTGGACTGGTCCGTGGCTTCGAGTCGACGCGGGCGGCCACCCGGCTCGCTGTGGACAGTCTCACCGAGTTACGGGACGACCCCGTTCTGCTTGCGGCGGCTGGATACCAGGAGACCGGATCGGTGTATCTGCTGTCACCGGGATGCGACCCGACGGCGTCGCTACAGGTGATCAACGAGTCACTGCCCGGGTCGGCCACCGTGTTCCCGGTTGACGAACTACGCCGCCGTTATCCGTTCCGCGGCCTGGCGGCGGACACGATCGCTGTGGTGGAGCGGCATGCCGGCCACCTGTCACCGGAACGGCTGCGAACGGTGCTGCTGGCCGAGTCGGGTGCCGTGGTCCGAGCCGAGCTGGTGCAGCGGGTGGATCCGGCGCCGTCCGTGCGGCTGGCCGGCGGCGAGACCGTGGGTTACGACGTGGTCGTGGTGGCTGCCGGCGCGTGGACACCGGGCCTGTTGGCCGCCAGCGGTCTGCCCGCCGAAGGGCTGACCACGAAGCAGATCCAGTACTCGGTCCATCCGGCCCGGCTGCCGGGGCTCGGCTCGTTCGTCGACGACGTCACCGGTCTGTACGGCCGCCCGGTCGACGACGGGTTCCTGCTCGGCCTGCCCTGCGACCGGTGGGACGTGGACCCGGCCGACGTCCACCCGGACGCCGACCTGGTGCGGCAGGTGACCGACCAGGCCGGCCGGCGGCTCGACGGGTGGCTCGCGCCGCCGGTCCGTACGGTCGCCGCGACCGACTGCTATCACGTCACTCCAGGCCTGCGGTTGCGTGAAACCGTTGGGGGAGAGGCGCTTTTCACGTTCACGGGCGGTTCCGGCGGTGCCGCCAAGTCCGTGCTGGCGGCCACCCGGATCGCCGCGACAGACCTGCTGTGTGACCGCTTTCCGTTGCACAGTGGCGAATCCGAGGGCGCTCGGGTTGGCTCCGGCCATGGTCCTGCAGCGCATTGAAGCCCAGCAGTTGATTCCCGGCCGCGGCGAACCGATCCGTGACGCCGTGGTGGTCCTGGACGACGGCGAGATCAGTTACGCCGGCCCGGCCGCGACCGCCCCCGCCCGGAACAGCACTTCAGAGAACACCGTCCGGGCGCACACCGTGATGCCCGGCCTATGGGACTGTCACGCCCACTTCATGGGCCTGCGGTCCGCCGACTTCTCCTTGCTCCCGCAGGAAGGGGTCGCGCTCCGTGCCGCGCGATGCGTACCGGACGCGCGCGCCGCGTTGAACGCCGGCGTCACGTCGGTACGCGAAATGGGTGGCCTCGGTATCCATCTGGTGCACGCCATCGAAGAGGGCACGGTCGAAGGCCCGTCGGTGTACTCCGCGGGCAGCGCGCTGTCCGCCACCGGCGGGCACGGCGACCTGCACTGCTACCCGGTGCCCTGGGTCACCGACTTCGCGCACATGGGCGGCGAGCTGCGGCTGGCCGACGGCCCGGCCGAACTCGCCAAGGCCACCCGCGAGCAGCTGCGGCGCAACGCCAAAGTGATCAAGGTGTTCGCGTCCGGCGGTGTGCTGTCCGAAGTGGACCACCCGATCCACCAGCAGCTGACCGACGCCGAGCTGCGCACGGTCGTCGAGGTCGCGGGCATGGCCGACCGCGTGGTCGCGGCGCACTGCCACGGCAAGCCCGGCATGATGGCCGCACTTGAGGCCGGTGTACGCACCATCGAGCACGGCACGTACCTCGACGAAGAGGTGGCCGCGGCGATGCGGGAGACCGGGGCGATCCTGGTGCCGACCCGGACCGTCATGGTCGAGCTGCTGGACAGCAAGCTGCTGCCGGAGTTCGCGGCGAACAAGCTGGCCGCGGTCGTCGGGATCCACGCCGACGCCATCGCGCTGGCCCACTCGCTGGGCGTGCGGGTGGCCGCGGGTACCGACATCGGGATGAGCGGCTCGGACCTGCCGTCCTCGTGGGGCCGCAACGGCCGGGAACTGGCGCTGCTGGTCGAGGTGGGATTCTCGGCGCTGGAGGCGATCGAGGCGGCGACCGCGACCGGCCCGGACACCCTGGGCCCGCAGGCCCCCCGCTCCGGCCAGCTGCTGCCCGGTTACGACGCCGACGTGCTCACGCTGGACGCGGACCCGTTGGCCGACATCACCGTGATCGCCGATCCCACGCGCATCACCGGCGTCTGGAAGGCCGGCGTCCGGGTCAAGGGGACCTCATGAACCAGCAGGACCTGACCGCCGCGATCGACCGGGAGATGCCCGGTGTCCGCGCTGACCTGGAACGACTGGTCCGGGTCCCGGGCATCGCGTTCCCCGGCTTCGACCACTCCCATGTGGACCGTTCCGCGGACGCCGTCGCCGAAGTGCTGCGGAGCTGCGGTCTGGACGTGGAGATCGTCCGGGCGGGCGGCCAGCCGGCCGTCATCGGCCGCCGTCCCGCGCCGCCGGGCGCGCCGACTGTGCTGTTGTACGCGCACCATGACGTCCAGCCTGTCGGTGATCTTGAGCTGTGGGAGAGTGACCCGTTCGAGCCGGTGGAGCGGGACGGCCGCCTGTACGGCCGGGGCGCCGCCGACGACAAGGCCGGTCTGATGGCGCATGTCGCCGCGATCCGTGCCCTCGGCGACTCGCTCCCGGTCGGGGTGGTCGTGTTCGTCGAAGGCGAGGAGGAAGCGGGCTCCGACTCACTGGACGAACTGCTGCGCCAGCACCGCGACAAGCTGCGGCCCGACCTCGTGGTGATCGTCGACTCCGCCAACTGGGACGTCGGCGTCCCGGCCTTGACCACTTCCTTGCGGGGCGTCTTCAACTGTGTCGTCGAGGTACGGACCCTGGAGTCCGCCATCCACAGTGGACTTTTCGGTGGCCCGGTGCCGGACGCGCTGACCGCGTTGGCGCGTCTGCTGGCGACCATGCATGACGACACGGGTGACGTGGTCGTCGAAGGCCTGGTCACGAACGACGGGCCCGACCTGGACATCCCCGAAGAGCGGTTGCGCGCTGAGGCCGGCATGCTCGACGGTGTCCGGTTGATCGGCAGCGGCCCGGTGGTGGGGCGGATCTCCGCCAAGCCCGCGATCTCGGTCATCGGCCTGGACGCGCCGAGCACGCGGGAAGCCGCCAACGCGCTGGTCCCCGTGGCACGGGCCAAGGTGAGCGTCCGGATCGCGCCCGGCGACGACACCGAGAAGGCGTTCGAGGCGGTCAAAGCACACTTCGAGGTGCACAGGCCGTGGGGTGTGTCGCTCACCGTCGAGCCCGCGGGCAGCGGGCCGCCCTGTGTGATCGACACGTCAAGCCCACACTATGAGGTGGTCCGCGAGGCACTGCGGACCGCGTGGGACGGGGTGGACGCGGTCGACATCGGCCTGGGTGGCTCGGTCCCGGCGATCGCCGCGTTCCAGACGGTGTTCCCGGACGCCACGATCGTGGTGACCGGCGTGGAGGACCCGCACACGCGCGCGCACGGTCCCAACGAAAGCCTGCACCTGGGCGAGTTCCGTCGGGTGTGCCTGGCGGAGGCCCTGCTGCTGGCGGGGCTCGGCTGACCGTGCAGGCGTTCCGGCTGCTCGGGCCGCTGGAGTTCTTCGACGGCGGCCACTGGGCGCAGATCGCGGCGGCCAAGCAGCGAGCCCTGCTGGCGGTCCTACTGATCAACGCGAACCACTCGGTGTCGGTCGACCAGCTGGTCGCCGAACTGTGGGGCGAACGGCCCCCGGCCAGTGCCGGCGGGCTGCTCGCCGGGTACGTGTGGCGGTTGCGCCGCGGGCTCGGCGACCCGGACGGCCGCGTCCTGGCCACCCGGGCACCCGGCTACCAGCTCGTGACCCCGGCGGGGTCGGTCGACGTGCACGAGTACGAGGCCAAGGTCGCGGCCGGCCGGCGCAGCCTGGCCGACGGCGATCTGGCCGCCGGCGCGGACACGTTGTCGGAGGCGCTGGGGATGTGGCGCGGCGCCCCGCTGTCGGACGTGGCGCTGGTCCCGTCCGTGCTGGCCGAGTCGGCCCGGCTGGAGGAGGCGCGGCTGGCCGTGGTGGAGGCGCGGATCGGCGCCGAGATCGGCCTCGGCCGGCACGAGGCCCTGCTGCCCGAGCTGAAGCTGATGGTGTCCCAGTTCCCGTTGCGGGAACGGCTGCACGCGCACCTGATGGTGGCCCTGTACCGGACCGGGCAGCAGGCCGAAGCGCTTGGCGCGTACCGGGACCTGCGCCAGCTGCTCATCGACGAGCTGGGCATCGAACCGAGCAAACCGTTGCGGGAGTTGCAAGGACGGATCCTGCACGAGGACCCGTCACTGGTGGAGACGTCGGGGTCACCGGCGAAGGGGGTACTCCGGCTGGCTGTTCCCCGGGCCCTGCCGCCGGATGTCCCGGTGTTCGTCGGCCGGTCGGCGGAGGTGGACCTGATCGCCGACCGGCTCGGCGCCCAGCGGCACTGCGGGATCCACGGGATGGCGGGGGTGGGCAAGACTACCTTGGCCGTGCACGCCGCCCACCGCGTCGCCGGCCGGTTCCCGGACGGGCAGGTGTACTTGGACCTCGGCGCCACCGGAACCCCGCTCAAGCCGGTGGACGCGATCGGCCGGCTGCTCACCGCGTTGGCCGTGCCCGCACAGGACATTCCGTCCGATGAGGACCGTGGCGCGGCCGTCCTGCGGACCGTGTTGGCCGGTCGGCGCGTACTGTTGGTGCTGGACAACGTGCTTGACACCGACCAGGTCCGTGGTCTGTTGCCGTCGACGCCGGGATCCGCCGTGATCCTCGTCGGCCGGTCGGCGCCCACCTTGGTCGACGGCGCCGGGCTCGTGCGCCTGAACCGGTTGCCCGCCGAAGCGGCGATCGAGTTGTTGCGCCGGTACGCCGGCGCCGAGCGGGTCGACGCCGACCCCGAAGCCGCCGCCCGGATGGCCGGGCTCTGTGACTACCTGCCCCTGGCCCTGCGGATCGCCGCGACCCGGCTCGCCCAGCGTCCGGAGTGGACAGTGGGCGACTTCGCCGAGTGGCTGGCCGATCCGCGGCGCCGGCTGTCCGCGCTCGCGTGTCACGGCCTGAGCGTGGCGGAAAGCCTGCGCGCGGGTGTCCGAATACTCGGTGACTCGGGCCACGCGTTGGCGTTGCTTGGTGAGCTGGATCTGCCTGTGCTGCATACCGACGCGTTCAGCGTCCTGCTCGACGAACCCGACGACATCGCTGAGCGGACCGCGGAACGGTTGGTGGACGCGGGATTCGTCGAAACACTGAGCTTCGGCAGCTACCGGGTGCCCGATCTGGTTCGCCTGTTCGCCCTGACCAGCGCGAACACCAGCGGTCAAACCTCGAAACATCAGCGGTACATCGGCTGCGATGAAGGTCGAAACGTGGACGCAGCCCCGATCGTGCGGAGACATCAATGAGCGAAACCGTGCTCGACCTGGACGCCACCATCGCCCAGTACGCCACCTTTTCCTTCGACGACGAGACACCCCTGTTGGACGTCGGCCTGGAGTCGCTGGCGCTCCTGCGGTTGGCCGTGGAGGTGGCCACGGACGACGACGCGGAGATCGACGCCACCCGGCTGGTCGACCTGCGTACGGTCGCCGACCTCAAAGGCTGGCTGACCGACCTGAGTGGAGGCACTCGATGACTGCGCAAATGCTCGATCCTGCAAGCAGATCTTCGGTGCTGAAGCTCACCGAGTCACAAAAAGGACTGCTCGTGGTGGACGGCCTGGTGCCGACCCGCGAGATCTACAACCAGGTGGGCCGGTTCGACATCGACCCGTCGATCCCGGCGGAGACCGTGGCGGACGCCGTCCTGGCCCTGATCACCGTGCAGCCCGCGATCCGGCAGACCTTCAGCCGGTTCCCGGAGCTGCACGGCGTGCTCAACGAGCCGCCGGCCCGCGCCGACCTGCCGCTGGACGTGGTGGAAGCCACTCCCGAGTCCTTTGAGGACGAGGTGCTGGCCAGTGCGGTCCGGATCGGCCGGCCGCCGTTCGACCTGGAGGCCGGGCCGTGCTACCGGTTCAGCTACGTCCGGCGGACCGACGGCGGGGACTCGGCGCTGCTGTTCTGCTCGCACCACGTGGTGTGCGACGGCGTCTCGATCCCACCGGTCGTCCGTGACCTCGAAGCGGCGCTGACCGGGAAGCTGGTCGGCGAGGCGGTCGACAAACTGCGCGCGACCCGTGAGTCCTCGTTCCTGAAGGAGTTGCGCGCCCAGGACCGCGCGTCCACCGACGAGCAGCTGGGCGACCGCGCCAAGGTCTGGGCCGAGCAACTGCGGGACGTGCCGCCGCTGGTGATCAACCCGAAGCCGAACCGCCCGGTGGAGACCGCGTTCAGCGGCGGCCGGGTGGAGTGGCACCTCAGCGACGCGGACAACGAGCTGTTCCGGGAGACGTGCAAGCGACTCGGTGTGAGCCCGTTCGTCCTGTTCACCTCGATCTACGGCGCGGCGGTCGCACGGCACGGCGCCGTGTCGACGGTCCTGGTCGGCAGCCCGTTCATGGCAAGGCGCACGATCGGCGCGTTCGACCTGTGCGGATTCTTCGTCAACACGTTGCCGGTCACGGTCGACGTGGACTGGAACCGGACGTTCGACGAGCACGCCGGCAAGGTCGTCCGCGCCTCGGTCGACCACTGTCGCTCCAATGTGGACATCGCGTTCACGCAACTGGTGGCGCACGCCCAGCCGGACCGCACGACCAACCGCAACCCGTTGTTCTCGTGCATGCTCGCCATGCAGGACACTGTGGAACTCAAGTCCGGCAACGCCGTACGCGGTGTGCGTGAACCTGGCAACGGCACGGCCAAGTTCGACCTGTGGCTCGGTTGCACGCCGATCGACGGCCGGTGGCTGCTGGAACTGGAGTACGACCGCGAACTGGTCTCCCCGGCGGTGGCCGACGGCCTGCTCGACTCGATCCGGACGGCGCTGCGGCGCGCTCTGGCCGACGGCTCCCGAACGATCGCGGACCTGTTCACCGACTCGTCCGGGGCGGCGAGCCTGCGTACCGACGGATACCCCGCCCGGGTACCGGCGGCGACGCTCACCGAATGGCTGTCGGCCAGTGCCGAGCGGCACGCCGACGCCATCGCGATCGAGGAACCCGCCGGCCGGATGAGCTACCGCGAACTGGCGGACGCGGCCCGTAAGGCGGCCGAAGGGCTGTCCCGGGCGGGTGTCGCGGCCGGTGACGTGGTCGGGCTGTGCGTGGACTCGTTGAGCGAGGTCACGATCGCGATCCTGGCGATCCTCCGGTGCGGCGCCGCGTACCTGCCCTTGGAGGCGGGCCTGCCGGTCGACCGGCTGGCGTACATGGTCCGCCAGGCGGGGTGTCGGGCCGTCATCGGCGACGCCGGGGAGTTGGACGGCGTGGCCGCGTTGCGATTGGCGGATCTGATGGCGGACGGGGTGGCCGCGCCGGCCATCGCCGCGCCGGACGCGGGCCGCCCGGCCTACGTGACGTACACGTCCGGTTCCACGGGCCTGCCCAAAGGTGTGCAGATGGGCCAGGGCCCGTTGGCGAACCTCAGTGGGTGGCAGATCTCCGCGTTGGAGATGGGCGCGCACACCCGGTTCCTGCAGTACGCGCCACTCGGGTTCGACGTGTCGTTCCAGGAGATCGTTCCGACGCTCGCCGCCGGTGGCACGGTCGTGTCCCGTGAGCCCGCCGACCGGCGGGACTTCCCCGCGTTAGTCCGTCGGGTCGCCGAGACCCGTGTGACGCACATCTATCTGCCAGTGGCCGCGTTGCGTCCGTTCGTGCAGAGCGCGCTCACGCGTAAGACGCTGTTCCCGGCGCTGCGGTACTTGTGCGTGTCCGGTGAGCAGTTGATGGTCGACGACGAGACCCGCCGATTCTTCGACGCCCACCCGCATTGTGTGCTGGTCAACCTGTACGGCCCGACCGAGACGCACGCGGTGACCACCCACCGACTGTCCACAGCGGACTCGGCGTGGACCGCGCACGTGCCGATCGGCCTGCCACTGGCGGGGGTCGCGGCGTACGTCGCCGACGTGACCGGGCACCTCGCCCCGGCCGGTGTCCCCGGTGAGCTGTACCTGGGCGGCGCCTGCCCGGCCGACGGGTACGTCAACGATCCGGAGCGGAGCTCCGCTCGGTTTGTCCCGGACCGGTTCGCCGGTGTGTACGGCGCTGTCATGTACCGCACCGGCGACCTGGTGATGCGGGACGAGCGAGGCGCGTTGGTGTTCCTCGGCCGCGACGACACCCAGGTGAAGATCCGCGGCTACCGGATCGAACTCGGCGAGATCGAGTCCGCCGCCAACACACTTCCGGGTGTCATCCAGGCGGTCGCGGCGGCACACGGCGAAGGCGCAGAGCGCGAACTGCTGTTGTTCCTGCTCACCGACAACCCCATCGACGACGTCGGCGACCGGCTGGCCGAGCGGCTGCCGTCGTACATGGTGCCGGCGCGGATCTTCGACATCGAGAAGGTGCCGACCACCGGGTCCGGCAAGACCGACCGGGACGCCCTGGTCGAGCTGGCCAAGGAGCGGATGGCCGAGCAGAACGCGTCGTCCGCCGTCACCACCGACTACCTGGACGACCTGGAGCGCGAACTGGCCGAGATCTGGGCCGGACTGCTTGGGGTGGACGGGATTCCGCGCGACCGGCCAGTGCTCGCGTACGGCGCGCACTCGCTCAACATCTTCACCGCGTTGGCCCAGGTCCAGCAGCAGTACGGGGTGGCCGCGCCGGTCGTGGACTTCTTCCGGTCACCGACCATCGCCACGTTGGCCGACCTGGTCCGGGCGGGGGTGTCGGCATGAGCCCGCAACTCGGTCGCCTGATCCCGTTGATGCGCGGCAAGGACAAGCCGACCTGCCTGATGATTCCCGGGGCCGGCGGCGGACTGGCGCCGTACCTGCGGCTCGCCGGCTTCCTCGGGCAGACCTACAACGTGTACGCGGTGCGCGCGGCCGGCCTGGTGCCGGACGAGCCACCGGAGACCAGCGTGCAGGCGATGACGGACGGCGTGCTCACCGCGCTCGACTCGTTGGTGCCGGACGTGGTGTTCGGCTGGTCGATGGGCGGCACCATCGCGTGGGAGGTGTGCGTCGCGCTCGCCGCACACCAGCCGCGTCTGGTGATGATCGACTGTTCCCCGTTCCGGCTGCCGCACAATCCGGCCCGCGACGAGGCCACCCTGCGTCGAATCGTGGGGATGCTGGGTACTCGGCCGGACGAGAACACGTTGGCCCGGGTCACACAGACGTTCCACGCCCACGTCAAGGCGTTGACGGACTTCGAGACCTCCCGGCGGTACGACGGCCCGGCGCAGTTGTTGGTCTGCACCGGGGAAAGTGACCTGGTCGACCGCGCCTCGGCGATCGAACGCTGGCAGTCGCTCGCGCCCGACCTGCGGCTGGGGACCGTGCCCACGGACCACTTCGGTGTGTTCGAGCCCGAGCACCTGCCCCGGCTCACCGAGCCGATCGGGGAGTTCCTCGAAATGCCCGCGGGGGTGGCGGGATGAGGGAACAGGTTGCCGTCGTCAGCGGCGGCACGCGCGGTATCGGGCTGGCCCTGAGCCGTCGCCTGGTCAAGCTCGGCCACCGGGTCGTCGCCCTGTACCGCGGCGACGACACCGGGGCGGCGGCCGCGGCGACCGAGTTGGGCCCGATGCTTCGCGTCCTGCGCGCTGACGTCGGCGACCCGGCGGCGGTCGCCGAGGTGGGGGAACAGGTCCTGGCTTCGTATGGCCCGCCGCAGGTGCTGGTTAACAATGCCGGCCGCAACGTCGACCGGCCGTTCCTCCAGATGGACGTCGACGACTGGCGCCAGGTGATCGACACCAACCTCAACGGCGCCTTCTACCTCACCAAGGCGTTCGCGCCGGCCATGACCGAAGGCTCGATCGTGAACATCGGTGCAACCACAGGGATCCGCCCGCGCCTCAACGGCGCCAACTACTGCGCCAGCAAAGCCGGACTCCTGCAGCTCACCAAGTGCCTGGCCCTGGAACTGGCGCCCCGGATCCGGGTGAACTGCCTGATCCCCGGCATGACCAGAACGCCCGAGCTGACCACCCGGTTTCATCTGGACGACCCGGCCGCGCTGGCGAAAGTGCTCGGCGAGATCCCCCTGGCCCGGCTCGGCACCGCCGACGACGTGGCCGACGCCCTGGAGTTCCTGATCGGCCCCGGCGGCGCGTACGTGACCGGCCAGAAGCTGATCGTCGACGGAGGGCAGTACATGTGGTAGCGGACATTTTGGCGCTGGCTGAGCAAGCGCGGGCGAAAGCGCCCGCGCCCGGCGATGACCGGTACACGGTCTACTGCGAAGCGCTCGCCGAGTACCTGGAGAAGGACTGGGACCGTGTCCTGCAGGCCAACGCCGAAGACCTGGCCCGAGCGACGCAACGCGGCCTGCCGCCGGCGTTGCTGGACCGGCTCAGCCTGGGCGAGAACCACCTGCGTCAGCTCGTGGCGCTCGCCCAGGAGGTCGGCGCGGCGCTGCCGTCGGTGACCTCACCGCAGGAGGCGTCACAGGCATTGGGAACCGCGCGAATCCGGCGGATCCCGAAGCCGCTCGGTGTGCTCCTGATGATCTACGAGGCCCGGCCGACCGTGACCATCGAGGGCGCGCTGCTGCCGGTGGCCGTCGGCAACGTGACGATTCTGCGTGGTGGCACGGAAATGGCCGCGACAAGCGCCGCGTTGGGCGAGATCGCGGCCGAGGCCACGGCTGCGGCGGGACTGCCGGACGGCATGGTCCAGGTGTTGACGGACGGCGACCGGGCCGTGGTGCGGGAGCTGCTCAAGCGACACGAGGTGATCGACGCGTTGATCCCCCGCGGCAGCCCGTCGCTGATCGAGCACTGCCGGACCACGTCGACGATCCCGGTCATCGCCAGCGGCGGTGGTGTGAACCACCTGTACGTCGACGCGGACGTCGATCTCGACCTGGCGGCGCGGATCGCGGTGGACAGCAAGCTCGCCGAGCCGACCGCCTGCAACACGTTGGAAATGGTGTTGGCGCACAAGGAGATTGCCGCGAAGTTCGTGGCAGCGCTGACCGGCTTGAACTCCGGGATGACGCTGCGGACGGATCCGGCGTTGGGTGGGGACGAACCTCTTGAGCCGCACGACAATGGCCGGGAGTTCCTGGACCGGACCCTGGGTGTGCGCGTGGTGTCCGGATTGGACGAAGCGGTCGGGCACATCCGCCGGTACGGCTCGCGGCACACCGAAGGCGTGGTCGCGACCCGGCGTGAGGTTGTGGACGCGTTCCTGCGGGCGGTGGACGCTGCGGCGCTGGTGGTGAACGGATCGCTGCGGCTGCACGACGGTCCGACCATGCGGCTCGGTCCGGAACTGTCCATCAGCACCGGACGGTTGCACGTGCGCGGCCCGGTGGGGTTGGCCGCGTTGCTCACCTACAGCTGGGGAATCGAAGGCAACGGCACACTACGAGGGGAGGGGGCGCGATGACTCGCAGGGACGAGGTGAGTCTCGCGGTGCGGCGGATCGTGCTACTGGAGTCCCGGTTGTCGGTGGACCCGGCGGAGATCACCGAGGTCGAGCCGCTCAACGGCCGGCTGTTGAAGATCAGCTCGCTCGGTTTCCTCGGCATGCTGGTGCGGCTGGAGGACGAACTGGACGTGACGCTGCCGGACAACCTGTTCGTGAACCGGACGTTCACCACCGTCGCCGACCTGGTCGACGTGATCGCCGGGGAGGTCCGGTGAACGCCTGGCGCAGTGTCCTGCCGCACCTGGGATACGACCTGCCGCCCGACCTGAGCCCGCCGAACACCACCGGTCCCGTCACCACGCAACTGCCGCTGGAACTGGTGCGCCAAAGCGTGTCGAAGCGGGAGTGGTGGCCGATTCCGGAGCCGGTGGCGGAGCTGTACCGGCAGTACCGGCCGACGCCGCTATGGCGGGCGACCCGGTTCGAGGCCGAAGTGGGCGCCAAGGTCCCGATCTACGTGAAGTACGAAGGCGGGAACCTGTCCGGCAGCCACAAGCTGACCACCGCACTGGCTCAGGCGCACTACTACAAGCAGGCGGGTGTCCGTGAGCTGGTGACGGGCACCGGCGCCGGCCAGTGGGGTACCGCGCTGGCGGCGGCGTGCGCGGCCTTTGGCTTGTCCTGCACGGTGTTCATGGTCGACAAGAGCCTGCGGGCGAAGCCGTACCGAGGCAGCCTGATGCGTCTGCTGGGCGCCGAGCTGCACGCCAGCCCGAGCCGGTTGACCGAGGTCGGAGTTCGTGGCGAGCAGGGCAACAGCCTCGCGTTGGCCATCGGCGAGGCCGTCGAGTACGCCCGGCAGGCCCCGGATCGCGCGTTCTGTATCGGCAGTGGCGAGACGTACAGCATCCTGCACCAGTCGGTGATCGGCCTGGAGGCGGCGGCGCAGCTGGACGGGCCGGTGGACCACGTGATCGGCTGTGTCGGCGCCGGGTCGAACTTCGGTGGGCTCGCCCTGCCGTTCTTCGCTCGGCACCAGGCCGGCGAAGCCGAACTGCCGACCCTGCTCGCGGTCGAGTCCACCGCGACACCCAAGCTGTCCCAGGGGGTTTACGCCTACGACGCCACGGATGCCACCGGAACCGGGCCAATGGAGGCGATGTACACGATCGGCGCCGGGTTCACCATCCCCGGTTCGCACTCCGCCGGGCTGCGGTTCCACGCGGCGGCCAAGGTCCTGTCCGCGATGCGTCACCACGGTCAGATCGAGGCCACAGCCGTCGGCCAACGGGAGGCGTTGGAGGCTGGGCGGCGGTTCGCGTTGTCCGAACTCTGCCTGCCCGCGCCGGAATCCGGACATGCGCTCGCAGCGGCGGCGTCCGTCGCGAGTGGACAGTCTCGACGCGGGGTCCTGGTGTGTGTCAGCGGGCATGGGTTGTTGGACCTGTCCGCGTACGACGACCTGCTGGCCGGCTCGATCGAGAACGCACCCGCCGACGCCGAGGCGTTGCGGGCGGCGACGGCCGCGCTTCGGCCGGTCGCCTTCGACCTGACGGGGGTGAGATGAATGAGCGTCCTGGAGACCAGGGACCAGCTGTGGTCGCCGGTTCTGGAAACGCTGTCCGCGCAAGCGCTTGACTGTATCCAAACTGGACTGTCCGCAGTGGTCGACCGGTTCTGTGGCGCGGGTGCGCACGTGGTGTTGGGCGCGCGCCAGGAGTTCGTGCCCAGGATCGAAGCGGGTCGCCCGCCGACCCTGGAGCCACCGGTTGACAAGCGGCTCGCCGAGGCACGCGAACTCGCTGGCCTGCACGTGACCGACCGTCGGGACGGCCTGGACGGGCCGGCACTGCGCCGGTTCGCCGACGAGGCCGGACCGCTGTACGTGCTGTCCGACACGTTCACCATGTCCTGGACGCCGTATCGCGGCCAACGCCACATGGACCACAGCTACCTGCTGATCGGGTCGGGCGACCGGTACGCCGTCGTCGACCCGTACCACAACGACACCCAGTGGGGCCCGGCCCGGCCGGGTGTGTGGCGGTTGTCCAGCGCCGACCTGGATGCGGCGGTCGGCACGGGCGCGTCGGCGATGGTGATCAGCGCGGACGGCCTGCCAGACATCGACCCCACCGCCATCCTGGCGGACAATGCGCGTAACCTCGCCGCCGCGTTGGACATCGCCGGGTACGTCGCGCACGTCAGGTCCGGTTTGGACAGTGTGGCGGCGATCGAGTCGCTGGTTCTGGACATCTGGATCCTGGGGCGGTCCCGGCTGCTGCACGCGGCCTGGCTGGACACTGTTCCAGGGATTCCAGCGGACGAGGTCCGGCGCCAGGCCGACGAGTGGCTCCGGCTGGCCGCCCAGTCCTACCTGGGCTTGCGCCGGGCCATCCGCGGCGAGCCGGTGCCGCCGTCGATCCTTGACCGGTTCGAGGAACTCCTCGCCGAGGACGTCGAGGTCGCCGGTCGGCTCGCTGTCCGCGCGGCGGTTGTCGACGCGGTACGAACCGTCATGCGGGTCGACGACGTGTCGGTGACCTTCCGGGCGATGCCCGACTTCAGCTCGTTCCGCCTGGTCGACATTATCGAGCGGGTCGAGTCGCGGCTGGACCTCACCCTGGACGCCGAGGACCTGACCCTGGAGTCGTTGCACGACACCGATTCGCTGACCCACCTGTTCGTCACGGCCGCGGGGAGGGTCCGCCAGTGAACGCGCTTCTGCACGACCTGCTCGACCGTGCCCCGGGAACCCGTCCGGCGGTCGGGCACGGCGACAACGTGGAGACCTACCGGGCGGTCGTCGCCGCGAGCCGCGATGTCGCCCGCCATCTCACGAGTCACGGTGTCCAGCGAGGGGACCGAGTCATCGTCGCGGTGGCGCCGGACGTTCTCGTGCCCGGCTTGCTGTACGGATGCTCACGAGTCGGCGCCGCGTTCTGCGTCTTCGGTGAACAAGCCCCAGCACCTGCCTACGCGCACGTTCTCGACGACGCCGAACCTGCGCTCGTCATCACAGAAAACGCTGACCTGCGGAAACTGGCAGCGGATCGCGGAATCACGTGCCTGTCCCTCGCCGATCTGCGCGTTCCGCCGCCAGATGTGGACCTGCCGGCCGGGCCGATCCCGGTCGACCCGGCGTGCCTGATCTACACCTCAGGGAGCACGGGCCTGCCCAAAGCGGTCGTGTCGACCCACGCCCAGATGACGTTCGCGGTCACGGCGATCCAGTCGCAACTCGGCTACCTGCGCGACGACGTGGTGTTCTGCGCCCTGCCGTTGTCCTTCGACTACGGGATGTACCAGATCTTCCTGGCCACGGTCGCCGGCGCCCGCATCCAACTCGCCACCGCGGCCGACGCCGGCCCACGGCTCCTCGCCGAGTTGCACCGGTACCGCGCGACCGTCCTGCCCGCGGTGCCAGGGATGGCGAACGCGCTGGCCAGGCTGATGTCCCGGCCGACCGCCCAACCGCCGTCGTTACGCCTGATGACCAACACCGGATCGGCCATGCCCGACGGGGTGCTGCGCGTTCTGCGGGACCGGATCCCGACCCTCGGCATCCAGCTGATGTTCGGCCTGACCGAGTGCAAGCGCACCACGATCATGCCGATCGACGGCGACCTGCGCCGGCCCGGCTCGTCCGGTCGCGCGCTGCCCGGCACCGAGGTCTTCGCGATCGACCCCGACGGCCGCCGGTTGCCGGCCGGTGAGGTCGGCGAACTGGTGGTGCGGGGGCCGCACGTGATGGCCGGTTACTGGCGCCGGCCCGAGCTGACCGCGCAACGGTTCCCGCGCGTCAACGGACTGTTCCCGGAACTGCGCACGGGCGACCACGGCTGGCTGGACGACGACGGTTTCCTCTACTTCGTGGGTCGTCGTGACGACCTGTACAAGGAGCGCGGCTTCCGGGTCAGCGCCATCGAAGTCGCCGCCGCTGCCACCCGCCTGGACGGTGTGGAGGCCGCCGCGGTCGTCCCGCCAGGCGGGGACCGTGAGACGGCGATGCTGGTCGTGGTCACCGAACTCGCCCCGAACGAGGTGCTCACCCTGCTGCGTAACGAGCTTGAGGACTTCAAGGTCCCGGGGGAGTGCCTGGTCGTCGAGCAGATCCCGGTGACCCGCAACGGAAAAGTCGACCGGGCAGCCCTGGCGCGGGTGACCCATGTTTGAGACCCCGGCCTACGTCTACGACCTGGACGAACTCCGCCGCAGTCACGCGCTGTTGAGGCAGGCGCTGCCGTCGCCTTCGGAGTTGTTCTACTCGTTCAAGGCCAACCCGCATCCGCTGGTCGTCTCGACGCTGCGGGACGCCGGCTGCCGGGCCGAGGTCTGCTCGCCCGGCGAGCTGGCCACCGCCCTGGAAGCCGGTTTCCCGGTGGAGGACATCCTCTACACCGGGCCGGGCAAGCGCGACCGGGACGTCGTCGACGCGGTGAAGGCCGGCGTCACCTGGTTCTCGGTCGACTCGCCGCACGGGTTGGCGCAGGTCAGGCGGCTGGCCGGGAGTCTCGTCCGATGCCTGCTGCGGGTCAACGACACCACGCCGGCACCCGGTCAGGGGCTGACCATGACCGGCGTCGCGTCCCAGTTCGGCGCCGATCTCGACTGGATACTGGCCGCACCCAAGCTGTTTCAGGACATCGCCGGGCTGCACCTGTACATGGGCACCAACGTGTCCGAAGAGGACTCGTTGGTGGCCCAGTTCGAGCAGTCGATCCGGACCGCGCGACGGGTGGCCGACCGGGTGGGAACCGACCTGGAGGTGCTCGACCTGGGCGGCGGGTTCGCGGCGCCGTTCGCCCGCGCCGGAACACTGCCGACGTACCCGACCCTCGCCGAACGGGTGGCGGCCATCCTGGACCGGGAGTTCCCTGGCTGGCGCGCCGGCAGCCCACGGATCGCGTTCGAGTCCGGCCGGTATCTGACCGCCACCTGCGGCACCCTGGTGACCCGCGCGCTGGACGTGAAGATGTCCCAGGACACGCACATCTACGTCCTCGAATCGGGCATCAACCACCTCGGCGGCATGTCCGGCCTGCGCCGACTGCCGCCGGTGGTGCCGACCCTGCTGTCCGACAGGCCCTCGGTGACCCCCGCGATCGTCGCCGGGCCGCTGTGCACGCCACTCGACACCTGGGGCCGGGGCGTGACGGCGCCAGATGTGCGGCCGGGGGATCTGGTGCGGGTGCCCAACGTGGGCGCTTACGGACTGTCCGCGAGCCTGCTGGCTTTTCTCGGCCATCCCGCGCCGGTCGAGGTCGTCGTCGACGGCGGCCGGATCGCGCACACCTCCCGACTGACTTTGCACCGGACGCCGCTTTCGGCGGAACAGGAGTGATGCCATGGACCCCGAATTCACCGTGATGCTGCGGCCGTTCCTGAAGTACGCCGGCGACCAGGAGCTGACCGAGTCGTCGCGGCTGCGCGACCTCGGACTGGACTCGATGCAGGCGATCGAGCTGCTGTTCGCGGTCGAGGACAACTTCGGCGTGATGATCCCGGACGACAAGCTCGTCGACTCGACGTTCGAGACCGTGGGCGGGCTGTGGGCCGAAGTGGCCCAGCTGCGCCGGGAGCCGTCATGACCGCCGACGTGCTCTTCCCCGCGGAGGCGGCATCATGACCGCCGTCCTGCCGGGCATCGCCGACGTTCTGGACACGACCGCGCGCTACGCGGAACGCTCCGACGCGGAAGCCATGTTTCCGACAGAAGCGCTCGATTCCTTGCGGGCCAGTGGCTTGCTCGGGCTGTGTGTGCCAGTTGAGTACGGCGGTCGTGGCGGAAGCCTTGGCGACGTGGTCGACGTGACCATGCGGCTGTCCCGTGTGGACATGTCGGTCGGGATGATCTTCGCGATGCACTGCCAGCAGGTGGTAACGCTCGTCCGGTACGCCAGCCCGAAGCTGCGCGACGAGCTGTTGCCCGCGTTGGGCCGTGGCGATCTGTACCTCGCGTCGGTGACGACCGAGCGCGGCAAGGGCGGTCACCTGTTGACGTCCGAGTCGCCGGTGGTCGCCGGCGGCGGGCAGTTGCGGATCGACCGGGACGCCCCGATCGTCACCGGCGGCACCCATGCCGACGGCTTCCTGATCACCACGCTCGCCCCGGACGCCACCGCGCCGACCCAGGTGTCACTGGTCTACGCCACGCGCGACCAGTTGGACCTGACCGTCACTGGCGGCTGGCAGCCGATGGGCATGCGGGCGACGTACAGCGTTCCGATGCGGCTGACCGGGTCGGTGCCGTCGGATCAGGTGATCGGCGAGCCCGGCGGATTCCGGTCGATCGTCGCCGAACTGTTCGGACCGATGGCGCATCTGGGCTGGTCAGCTGCGTGGCTGGGGACCGCGGCCGGTGCGCTGTCGCGTGTCCTTCGACTGATGCGTACCCCCGAGGGGCGGCGGCAGTTCGACATGAAGTCCGAGCTGCTGCTCACCCGGCTGGCCAAGATCCGGGCCCGGCTCGACACCGTACACGCCCTGCTACGCCACACATTGTATACTGTAAACGATACGGCCGACATGTCCGCCCCGCCGGTGCAGCTGTTGATCAACACGCTGAAGATCCAGGCGGCCGAGCAGTGTTTCGCGGCCGTCAACGACCTGGTGGAACTGGTCGGGCTGCGGCACGGCTACCTGCGCACGTCCCCGCTGTACCTGGAGCGCGCGTTGCGTGACCTGCGGTCGGCGTCGCTGAACTACGCCAACGACCGGCTGTACCTCGTCAACGGGTCGCTGGCCGCGTTGGACCAGGAGGTGCGCCTTGGCTGACGCGGACACCCGGGAGGTCTGGCGCGCCCTGGGACGGGACGGCCTGCTGGACGAGGCTAATGTCGACAGTCTTCTGTATACATTAGATGCTAGGCACCCGGTCGGCACGGTTCTCTCGGTGTGTGTACAGATCGCCACGGCGTTGCCGATCCTGCGTGCGGCACCGGACACCGAGCCCGTGATCAAGGCACGTGACGCGGCTCAGCGCGGTGAGGCGATGCTCGCGTTGGCGGTCACCGACAGCGCCGCGTCGGGTTCCGACCTGATGTCCCTGGGCACCACAGCCGCACTGACCGACGACACCGTGCGGATCAACGGCGGAAAGTCCTGGATCACCAACGCCTGCACCGCCGACTACGCTCTCGTGCTCGCACGGCACCGGCCACAGCACCACTTCACCAGCTTCCTGTGGGTGCTGGTGCCCACCGGCGCGCCGGGGGTGCACACGGAGCGCGCCGGTGGGCGGCTGTTCGACGGCTCCGGCCTGGGACACCTGCGGTTCGACGACGTGGTGCTGGACCGTGACCACCTGCTCGGCCCGCCAGGTCGCGGCCTGCCCACCTTCGCCCGGCACGTGGCCACCGAACGGATCGTCGGCTGGCACTGGGCTCGGGCCATCTGCCGACGAGTGCTGACCGACACGTATCAACGGTTGAACGCGCGCGGGCTATGGGGCAACGACGCGATCCGCGCCCGCTTCGCCCGGTGCCTGGTGGAGTTGCGACGGCTGGACGGGATGGCCGCTGACAACGACCCGTTGTCGAGCATGCTCCTGAAGGCCGCCACCGCGGAAAGCCTCGATCTGGTGCTCACCGAGTGCGTCCAACTCCAAGGCGCCGACGCCTTCCGCCCCGACGGTCCTGCCGCGTTGCGCGCCGAGACGGCGATGTTCGGCATCGCCGGTGGCGCGAGCGGGGCAATGCTCAGCGGTATCGCGGAGCACGCCGCAGGTCTGCTGGGGATCACGCCATGAGGTCCGTGCGGGTGGCGGTCGCGCCAAAGGCTCCGCAAGTGGGGGAGTCGGCGGCGGCGAGGAAGTTGTTGTGCCGGTTGATAGCCAGCCCGGCGACAGTCGTGAACGGGCCCAACGGTCGGCCTTTCCTGCCGGGCCGGCTTGATCTCTCCATCAGCCTGTCCCACTCCGGTGAGTGGGTGGCGGCCGCGGTCGGTGTCGGCGTGGACGTGGGGGTGGACGTCCAGGTCCCCGAGCGGGCGACCGACGGCCTGATCCGTCGGTGTTGCACCAGTGAGACAGGTGTAGCACTCGCCGGGATGGCCGATCGGGACGTGGAGTTCGCCTGGATCTGGACGGCGCAGGAGGCGTGTGTCAAGGCCACGGGTCAGGGCCTGGCCGGACTGCCGTGGCGGATCCCGGTCGACGTCGGCCAGCGGGCCGGGACCTGGCAGGGGGTCCGCTGGGTGTCGTTGCGGGGACGCAGTCCGGTCCCGGCCAGTTGCGCGTACCGGGAGATGTCATGACGGTCGAGCCGAGAAGGCATGAGCGGTTCGCCGGACTGTCCTGCTATACCGCGAACCTGGCCGGCTACCTGGACACCGAGATGTCCGATGTGGACTCGCACGTGGCCAGGTCGGTCCGGCTGGCGGTTCGGCTGGAGGGTGATCGGCTGCAGTTCTCGCACCATCGGTACCCGCTGGACCTGATGCCGGACGGCACCCGGCTGCGGTACGCGACGCTGCCGCCGCGCGCCGCGCTGGTGAGCCTGATCGGTGAACTGAGCCGTCAGGGCCGAGTCCTGGTGGTCACCGACGGATCCCGTCTGCCGTGGTCGCCGTCGCGGCAACAAGGCGCCATAGCACCACATTGGCTCCTCGTGACCGGGCGCAGCGGCGATTCGTGGCACGTGGTCGACAGTTTCGCGGGCTTGCTGCCCGCCGGGGAGCAGCGCCCGTACGTGGGGTGGCTCTCCACCGCGCAGTTGACCGACGCCATGGTGCTGCCCGCCGGATGGTCGGCCGAGCAGCACACCCGCAACAGCCTCGCGTTCGGATTCCCGGTGCCGGTACCGGTTCCCGTCGGTCCACTGTGGCTTCGGCGGGTCGCGGGCGCGCCGGCGCCGGGGGCGCTGGACGACGGCTGGCTGGTCGGTGCCGAGCACGTGCTGCCGTTCCTGGCCGACCACCTCGCCGATTCCCCGCAGATGGCCGAACGGCACCTGGACGACCTGTGGGCCGCCGCCGCCCACCGGGTCTTCCGGTACCGGTGGCTGGCCGCGCGCTCCACCGAGCCCGAACAGGGATACACGGAAGCCGTGTCCGCGTGGACCCAACTGCCCAGTGCCCTGCGGTTCGCGGTCGACTCGGCCCGCCGTGGCCGGGCCCGGCCGACGCTGCTGCGCCAGACCTTCCGGCACCTCCTCGAGATCGAACCCACCGAAGACCAGATCCTCACCGCATCGCGAAGGGAAGCACGATGACCACTCTCTACGACCTGTTCCGCACCTCGGTGGAGCGCCATGGCGGCAACACCGCCATCGAGGTCACCGGCCAGACGATGACCTACGACGAGCTGAACGCGGCCGTCGAGCGGATGGCGGCGCGGATCATGCACGCCGCCGGTGGCCTGCCCACCCGCGTGGGCCTGCTGACCTCGCGCAGCCCCGCGACCTACGTCGGCTACCTGGCCATCCACCGGCTCGGCGCCGCTGTCGTGCCGCTCAACCAGGGCGCCCCGGTGGCCCGGAACCTGGCCATCACCAAGGACGCCGGCCTCGATCTGACCATTGTGGACGACACGGCCGGCAACCAGCTGCCGGCGTACCCGCAGCAGGCCGGCATCCCGGTGCTGGATCTCACCGAGCAACGGGACCACGCCCCGGATGGCATCCGGTTGCCCGCGTTGAACCACGACCCGGACAGCGTCGCGTACATCATCTACACGTCAGGGTCGACCGGGAAGCCGAAGGGCGTGCCGACCACGCACGGCAACATCACGTCGTTGCTGAAGGACATGTTCCCGCGCTTCGGGTTCGACTCGACCTGCCGGGTCTCGCAGACCTTCGAGCTGTTCTTCGACGGCTCGGTGGCCGAGCTGTTCACCAGCTGGGGCAACGGCGCCACCCTGTGCGTCGCCCAGCACAGCGACGTGTTCGCGCCGGTCCGGTTCGTCAACGAGAAGCGGCTGACGCACTGGATGTCGGTCCCGTCGATCATCTCGTTCGCCCGACGGCTGCGCGCGCTCGCGCCGGGCAGCATGCCGACGCTGCGGCGGGCCATGTTCGGCGGCGAGCAGCTCACCATGGAACAGGTGGAGGCGTGGCAGGTGGCCGCGCCGAACGGGATCATCGACAACTGCTTCGGCCCGACCGAGCTGACGGTCATCTGCTCCGCGTACGCCGTGCCCACGGACCCTTCGCTCGTGCCGAAGACGTCCAACACCTCCATGCCGATCGGCGACATCTTCCCGCACCTGGAGCACGTCCTGGTGGACGAGGACCTGATGCCGTGCGAGCACGGCGAGCTGTGCGTGCGCGGCCCGCAACGGTTCCCCGGCTACCTGGACGCGAGTGAGAACGTCGGCCGGTTCGTGTCCTTTGTGGATGGTGTGGGTCGACTGTACGACGGCGACGAACCGTTGACCAAGGAACACTACTACCGCACCGGCGACCGGGTCCGGCGGGAAAGCGGCCAGCTGGTCCACCTCGGCCGGATCGACGACCAGGTCAAGGTCCGCGGCAACCGGATCGAGCTGGGCGAGATCGAGTCCGTGCTGCGCCGCCACCCGGCGATCACCGAGGTCGTCGTGATCACCGTGAAGGCCGACGACGGCGAGGCCGACCTGCACGCGGTGTACGCGGGCGACCCGCTGTCCGACGACCACCTCGCCGACCTCGTCGCCGACCTGCCGATCTACATGCGGCCGCGCAGCTACCACCACCGCGACGGAATCCCGTTGGCGCCCAACGGGAAGGTCGACCGCAAGCGGCTGGCCGCGGACATCATGCCGCTGGTCGGCTGAGAGGACAAGCAATGACGCAGGCTGTCAAGACACTTCCCCGGGCGGTTCCCGCCAGCGCCATGATGGAGGCGCTGTGGTGGGTGCACCACCGGGCGAAGAACAAGTCCGTCTACAACCTGACCTGGCGACTGGCGTGCGACAAGGCACTGGACCCGGCCGCGCTGGCGGTCGCGTGGCAGGCGTTGGCCGACCGGCACGAGGCGTTGCGGGGCACCCTGCACCAGCGGGACGGCGCCATCGAACTGGCCATCGCCGACCACGTCGAGACCGAGCCGGAGTGGGTCACGATCGACGACCCGGGCTCGGTCCCCGCGACTGAGTTGATCCGGCTGATCGCCGAGGAGATCCACAGCCGGTCGTTCGACCTGGACCAGGCGCCGCTCGCCCGGCTCACCTCGGTGACCGTCGGGGACGAGCGGGAACTGCTCGTCACGTTCCAGCACGCGCTCGTCGACGGGTGGGCCGTGCAACTGTTGATGGCGGACTTCTCGACCGCCTATGTGGCCGCTGTCAACGGGAAACCGCCCGTGTTCGACACCGAGCCGCCGTCGTTGCGGGAGTATGTCGTGGAGTCCCAGGCCGCCCGCACGGACGGCCGCTGGGACACCAGCGTCAAGTACTGGCGGGACGTGCTGGACGGCGCGGTGACCACCACGGTCGTCGCCGACCACCACCGGTACACCGGGACCGGCGGCAAGGGCGAGATGCTCCGGTTCGCGCTCAGTGACGACGCTGTCGACGGCATCGCGGCCTTGGCGAAGCAGTACTTCACCACGCCGTTCGTCATCGTCCTCGCGGCCTTTCAGGCGACACTGGGGCACGGCGGGGGCGGTCCGGACGTGTGCACGGGTGTGGTCACCGCGAACCGGATGACCCAGCAGGAACAGGCGCTCGTCGGGTACACGGCGAACCTGATGCTCGCCAGGACGAGGGTGTCCGGCGACGAGAGCTTCGGCGACGTGATCGAGCGGGTCCGGGATGACATGTGGGCCTCGCTGGCGCACCAGGCCGTGCCGTTCCCGGTCGTGTACGGCGGTCTCACCGAGACCGCGCAGACCCGGCTGCGGGACGCGATCCCGATGCTGCTCAACTATCTCGGCCCGATCGGCAACGACCTGAGCCTCGGCGATGTCGGCCTGCACATGCGGCTGGCACCGAACCGGGCGGCGCGGACCGACATGGGCATCGGGATACTGGAGACTGACGACGGCTACCTGATCGACTGTGAATACAATTCCGGCCGTTACGAGCGGGAGACCGCGCTGCGCCTGTTCCACGACATGGACGCGGTGCTGTCGGCCGGTGGGGCGGACTCGAATGTCCGAATGTCAACATTCGACATTCGGACAAAAACCGGGCCGGCGTACGTCGAACACCAGCTGACCCCGGCGGACATCGGCGCCACCGAGATGCCCAAGTCGGCCGCGCTCGACCAGGTGCGGCGGGCCTGGACGGAGGTCCTGGGCACCGGTCCGGCCGGCCCGGACGAGGACTTCTTCGCCACCGGCGGCCGGTCGCTCAAAGTGGTCCAGCTGATGTCCACGATCGAGGCGGAGACCGGTGTCGCGCTGGACGTGGCCCGGTGGCTCACCGAACCGACGCCGCGCCGGGCCGCCGACCAGATCTCCGCCGAGGACACGGGTGCCGACGGGACACTGATCGAGTTGCGTGCCGGCACCGGCGGCCCACACGTGCACCTGCTGCAAGGCGCCGGTGGCAGCGTGCAGGACTACCGTGACCTGACCGCCGCGCTGCCCGCGGACTGGCGGATCACGGTGTCCCAGGAGCGGACGCCGATGACGTCCGTGCCAGAGATGGCCCAGGTGTTCCGCGCCGACCTGGACGGCCGGCCGGACCTGCTGGTGGGCTGGTCGATGGGCGGGCAGGTCGCGTTCGAGATGGCCGCCGCGTACCCGGGTGTGCCGGTGGCCGCGATCGACTCGACCCCGCCGCTGGGCTACGAACCCGGCGACGACTTCGACGAACTGGTCTACGACACGTTCGCCGCGGCCATGGCCGGTTCGCTCGGCGCGACCCTGGACGGCTCACCCGCCCGGACGTCCGCGGGTGACCCGGAGCTGGCCATGGCCGTCCTCGCCGCCCACCTGACCGCGGCGGCCGGCCAGCCGGTGTCCACCGCGATGCTGCTGGACCGGTGGACAACCTTCCGCCGGCACACCGTGGCGGCCACGTCGTACGCCAGCCAGCACCGCCTGGGCGGCCCGGCGTTGATCGTCGGCGCGGACCTGGCGGACTACCAACTCGACCAGTGGTCCGAGCAGTTCACCCGGCCGCCGACCCGGCTGCGGGTCGCGGCGGACCACTACAGCCTGCTCAAGCCACCGGCCATCACCGAGATCGCGGCAGCGATCACCCGGCTCCGGCAGCAAAAGTGAAGACGAGACCGACCAGGAAGACCCGCGCGGCCCAGCCGCGCGGGTCTTTTGGTCGCCACCCCAAGCCCCGACGTAGGCCGGTCTTCAAGACCCACCAACCCGGGGCCAGGCCGGTCTTCAAGACCCACCAACCGGGGGTCTGGCCCGTCTTCAAGACCCACCAACCCGGGGGTTGGTGGGTCTTGAAGACCGGGTCGGTCGGGGCTGGGTCAGCTCACCGGGGCCGGCTCGGTGAGTTCCGTGGCCAGGCGCCTTCGGTCGATCTTGCCGTTCGCGTTGGTCGGCATCGCTTCGCGGTGGTGGTATCCGCGCGGCCGCATGTAGCTCGGCAGTACGGCCACCAGGTTCTCCAGGTCGGCATCGTCCACCGCGGTTCCAGTGTAGACGGTATGCAGTTCGGTCACGCCATCGTCGCCGGTGACCGCCACCACCATCACGTCGGTGACGGCCGGGTGCGCCCGCAGCGCCGACTCGATCTCGCCCAGTTCGACCCGGTAGCCGGAGACCTTGATCTGGTCGTCCAACCGGCCGAGGTGGACCATCTCGCCGTTCTCGTACCGGACGCGGTCGCCAGTGCGGTACCAGCAGTCCGGGGTGGGGGTCCCGTCGTGGTCGCGGGCCTGCCCACCCGGTTCGTACCGGACGAACCGGCCGGCGTTGTGCGCCGGGTCGACGTAGCCGTCGAACCGTTGCGGTCCGCGTACGCACAGTTCGCCGTCGTCGGTGGCGGTGCCGTTCTCGTCCAACAGGACGGCTTCCAGATGCGGATAGATCTGTCCGATGGGGACGGTCGAATTGGACGTCGCCGGCCACTCGGCCGGCACCCGGTAGCCGACGCAGGCGATGGTGATTTCCGTGGGGCCGTAAAGGTTCTCGAACTTGCTGTTCGGCGCGGCGGCCGCCCACGCGCGAGCGTGGCCGACAGTGAGCTGCTCGCCGCCGTACAGGCTCCACCGCAGGTCGGGCATGCAGCCCGGCCGCAGCATCCGCAGCCGCTGGGCGATCGACACCACCGACGGCACGGCGAACCAGTGGGTGATCCGTCGTTCGTTGATGAAGCGGACCGGGGTGAGTATCTCGTCGTTCTGCGGTACGACCAGGGTGGCGCCCGAGCACCACGACACGAACATGTCGAACACCGACGGGTCGAACGTGAGGTCGAAGGTCTGGGAGAACCGGCAGCCCGGACCGGCGCCGTACCGGTCGACGCAGTATTCGATATACGGCCGGACATTCCGGTGCCGGATCGACACACCCTTGGGGTCACCGGTCGAGCCCGACGTGAACAAGGTGTACGCGACCGCGTCCAGGTCGGCCGGCACCGGGCCGTCCCACGGCCGCAGCTGCTCCTCCCATGGGCCGAGCAGCGCGACCGACGTGACGTCCGAGGTCACCTCGGCGGCCCGGCCGGTGCCCTCGTCGTCGACCACCACAACGTCTACGTTAGACAGTATGCAGATGTTCCGGTTCCGCGTGGCCGGGAACTTCGGGTTGAGCGGTACGACGGTCGCACCGCAACGCAGGGCCGCGAGGTAGCCGGCGTACGCCGCGAGACTGCGGGCGGCGAGCAGCCCGACGGCACGCGGCGGCCGGCCGTTCGCCTCGACCAGCCGGCCAGCCAACCGGTCGGCGACGTCCAGCAGCTCCGAGTAGCTCAGTACGCGGCCTTGTACTTCGAGGGCCGGCGCGGCCGGGTGCGCGTCCGCGGTGGCGCGCACCCAGGTGTACAGCGTGCCGGTCGGATCCATGGTGTGCTCCTGGTGTTGTCAGCCGAAGCTGCGTTCCATCACGACCCGTTTGGGTGTGGGTTGCCGCACGACCACGAAGCCGTGCCGGGCGAACAGGTTCTTGGTGCCGACGAACAGGTCGTCGGTCCGGGCTTTCTGGCTCGTGGTCGGGTATCCCTCGACGATCGTGGCGCCGTGCTCGCGGCTGTGTTCGCACGCGGCGGCGAGCAAGTCGTCGGTGAACCCGCGGCGGCGGTGGCCGGGCCGGACGTAGAAGCACGGCACCGCCCAACGGCCGTCCTCGTCGGTGCCGGCCCGGCCGACAGCGGTGAGCGCCAACCGCGGGTACGACGAGCGCGGCGCCACGGCACACCAGCCCACCGGCCGGTCCTCGTCGCTGTACGCCAGCAGGCCGACGGACACGTCCGTCTTCAGAAACCCCTTCAACGCACGCCGGTTGCCCGCGCCGGCGCTGTAGTCGTTCTTGCCTGTCCGCCACCACATGCACCAGCAGCCGACACAGGCGCCGTTGCGGCCGAACAGGTCCTCGAGGTCGGGCCAGGTCGCCGCGGACAGCGGCGCGATTCGCTTGATGATCATCTCTCAACCCCGGATTGGACGTACACGATGAACGAGAAGCCACAACTGCGCCGGGTGGCGTCGAGCTTCGCCACCGGCGTGGTGGTCGTGACGACGATGGCCGACGACTCACCGGTGGGCACGACGGTCAACTCCTTCACGACCGTCTCGCTCGACCCCGCCCTGGTCCTGGTCTGCCTGCAGCGCGGTTCGCGGCTGCTGTCGGCGATCGAGGAGTCCGGGGTCTTCGCCGCGACCGTCCTCGCCGCCGAGCAACGGTGGCAGGCCCAGTGGTTCGCCAACCGGACCCGGCTGGCCGACGCCACCGCGTTCGCCGGGGTGGCGACCGGTCGGGCGCCGGTGACCGGCTGCCTGGTGCTGGGCGAGGGCCTGGCCTACTTCGACTGCCGGGTCCACGAGCTGCTGCCCGGCGGCGACCACGCGATAGTGCTCGGCGAGGTCGCCGCGTGCGGCGAGCTGGGGCCAGGGGAGCCGTTGCTGTTCAGCGGCGGACGGTACGTCGGCGTCGACCCCGGTCGTCACCGCGCCGGCTCCACGGCCGGCTCGGCGGCGGCTGGTTCGGCCGGGGTCTCCTCGGGCTCCGGCTTGTCCACTTCGGCCACCGCCGCCGCGGTCACCACCCGCAGGAACGGGATGACCAGCACCACGCAGATGACCGCGAACACGCCGAACGCGATCCGGTAGTTGGTGGTGGTGGCCAGCACCCCGGCGATCGCCGCGGCGATCGGCGCGGTGCCCCACCCGACCAGCCTGCTCGCCGCGCTGAACCGGCCGAGCATGTCGTTCGGGACCAGGGTCTGGTAGATCACCCGGGCGTTGACCGTCCACATCGTCCCGCCGAGCCCGGCGAGGAAAGCGCCGATCCCGACCACGATGGCGCTGCTGGGCGCGGCGGGAACCACGACAGGGGTGGCGACCAGCGCGAACGAGCCGATGATGTCCACGAACATCGACCACCGCCGGCCCAGCAGCCGGTTGATCGGGCCGACCACCACGGTGCCCAGCACGCCACCGGCGCCGAGGCAGGTGAGCAGCAGGCCGTACTGGCGTTCGCTCAGGTGCAGCGGGCCCTCGATGGCGAAGGCGGGGATGACCGCCAGCCACGCGGCCCAGCACCCGGCCATCACGGCGATGAGCAAAGCCATGGTACGCAACAGCTTCTGCCGCCAGAGGAAGGTGAGACCGTCCTTGATCTCCAGGTTCATCGACCGGCGTTCCCTGGTGGGCTCGACCCGGAAGTTGCCGACCAGCAACAGCAGCAGGACCGCGCCGAGCACGTAGATCACGCTGGTGGTGCCCAGGGCGATGCCGAACCCGGCGGCGACGAGCACACCGCCGATCGGGGCGCCGACGAAACCGTTGCAGAGGTACTCGACCGCGGTGATCCGGGCACCGGCCGTCTGCCACCGGGCCTTCGGGATGGCGCTGGGGATGATCGACGCACCCGAGGTCATCGCCACGACCTCGGCGACACCCAACGCGATCGCGACGACGTAGATCAGCGGCAGGCTCACCAAGTCGGTCATGTAGCAGACGAGCAGGACGCCGATCGCGATCATCCGGGCGGTTTCGGCGCCGAACATGAGCGTGCGGCGGTTCTTCCGGTCGACGAAGACACCGACGTGCAGCGCTGTCAGCAGCCACGGCAACGTGAGCAGGACCGCGACCAGCGCGATCAGCGCGGGGGAGTGGGTGAGCTGTACCGCGAGCAGGGGTAATGCCACCCTGGTCACCGCGTCGGCGACGTTGGTGGTCGCGGTGAAGGTCACCAGCAGCCACTCGTTGCGGTTCGCCCGCACCTTCGGCGGGTCATGCTCCTGGGAAGACGCCGTCTGTGGGGACACGGGGCTTTCTCCTCTCGGCACTAACCATAGAACGCACTTAACGGGTTAGGACTGTTCAAGAGTTAGCCTGTGGGTGTCAAGTGGAGGCGAACGGTGAAACGAGTGGCGCGCGAACTGCCCGACTGGCTGGAGCCGGTGCTGGGATTCGTGAATACTGTGGACGTCGAGACCGGCGCGGACGACCTCGCGGCCGGTCCGTCGGCGCTCGGCGCCTGGCTGGCCGAGCGGGACCTGTTCCCGGCGGGCACCAAGGTGTCCCACGCCGACCACCGGCTGGCCCTCGACCTCAGATCCGGCCTGCGTTTCCTGGCCCTGCGCAACAACAGCGGCTCGGAAGACCCGGCGGCACTAGCGCACCTGACCACGACTCTGGGCCGCCTGCCCCTGGTAGCGTCGGTCACGGCATGGGGACCGGTGCTACGCCCGTACCGGCTTGCCCCGACCCGGGCCGCCCTCGGCACCATCGCGGCCGGTTACGCTCAAGCGGTCGGGACCGGCGACTGGTCACGGATCCGCCGCTGCCCGGCGGACGACTGCGCCTGGGTCTTCTGGGACTCCTCGGCCAAAGGCGCCCGCCGCTGGTGCACCATGCGCGTCTGCGGGAACCGCGCCAAAGTCCGTGCCTACGCCCAACGAAACCAGGCCACCGCCCCCCAAGGGTGAGCGGTGGCCTGGCGGTTCAGAGCGTCAGAAAGGTTGCCGGGTGGGTTGGCAGACCACGCCCGGCCGGGGGGCCTTGAGGTTGATCAGGTAGTCGGTGGTGATCGTGTCGGCGCAGACCGACCCGCCGAGAATGGTGTGCCCGAAGGAGTCCACGCTCAGCAGCCGGGCGTTGCCCAGTTCCCGCGCCATCCGCTGGGAGAACTTGTACTGGGTGGCCGGGTCGAAGAAGTTGCCGATCACCAGCACCGGGTTGGCGGTCGAGCGGTCCCACGGTCCGCGGTACGGATCGGGGTGCCGCAGCGGCCAGCTCGCGCAGTCCAGGGTGTCCTGGAAAGCCTGGTACCGCCCGAATGTCGGCGATTCCCGCTCCCACGACGACGCGATGAACGGCACCAGCTGCGGGACCCTGGGGAACGGCTTGTCCGTGCAGTTCACGCCCAAGTACGAGTCGTCGGACGTGTACGGGGTGTCGGCCCGCGAATCGCGTGTGGCAACCTTGTTCGTTTGGCTGAACACCTTCAGGCTGTCTACGGTATTCGCGGTCAGCGCCGAAGTCGGATGCAGGATGTTGTATACACCCTGCAGGGCCGCGGCGAGCGGCGCCAGCTGCGACGGGCTGTACAACGTGCCGGCGACCGTGCTGGTGAACGAGTCCAGCGTGATCTGGCCGCCGCCGGGCACCGCGATCGGCCCCTGCCGCAGGCGGTCGCGGATCTCGTCGAACTTCGCACGGGGGTTGCCCGCGCTGAACGCGCACTTCGGGCCTTCCACGGCGCACCGCTTCAGGTAGGCGTCCAGCGAGATCTCGAAGCCCTGGGCCCGTTCCCGGTCGTACTCCACGCCGTTGTTGGTGCGCAGCCGCGGGTCGACGTTGCCGTCGATCACGATCGCCCTGGCCGAGCGGGCGAACATGTTGGCGTAGGTGGCGCCGATCAGTGTGCCGTAGGAGAATCCGACGTAGTTGAGCTTCCGGTCGCCGACCGCGCGGCGCAGCAGGTCGAGGTCACGGACCACGTCCGCGGTCGACATGTGCGCCAGCAGGTCGCCCGCGTTGCGCGCGCAGAAGCCGGAGTAGTCGATGCTCGCCTGGACCGTGTCGGAGATCTGTTGGCGGGTCACGGGAACGACCGTGATCCGGCTGAGGACCGCGTTCGCCTCCTCGTTGGTCTTGAAGCACCGCAACGGCGTACTGCGGGCGACGCCGCGCGGGTCGAATCCGATCAGGTCGAACCGGTCGAGCACGGCCGGCTGGAAGATGAAGCCGCCGACCGTCGGCAGGTCGAAGCCGGGACCGCCGGGACCGCCCGGGTTCAGGAACAGCGACCCGATCCGCTGGCCGGCCTTGTTCGCCGTCCGGCGCATCAGCGCGAGCGAGATCGTCTCGCGCCTGGGGTGCTGGTAGTCCAGCGGCACCGTGTACGTGGCACAGCTGAACTGGGGGAGTTCCGCGGGGGGAACACCGTCGAGTGAGCCGGGCGGGCACGCACCCCACTGCACGGGTGCGGCCGCGGCGTCGGTGTCCGCGAGCGGGTCCGCGTTCGCCGGCACCGCGAGCCCCATGCCCGCGACCAGAATCCCGGCAACGACCGCGAACCGTGCCTTGACTGATCTTCGTGTCACGCCACCCCTCCTTGTCGCTTTCTTGGCGACGAAAGCAAAGGCCCAGCCTCACACTCCGGACCAGGCCCGGGTACCGGCGTTCGGATGGAGTAGACGGTGTGACGTTCGCATGCGGTGTTATGGCGCCGAAAGGCAGGAACAGTCAGCCAACCGGCCTATCCCGCCGTAGCCGCCGCACCGCTGGTACGGCCAGGACGGCCGAGGTGGCGACGAGCTGCCACCCGACGCCGACCGTGAGGACCGCCGAAATACTGGTGGCGTCCGAGATCGGCCCGGCCAGGGCGAGACCCACCGGCCCGACCGAGTAGGCGCCGAACGCGATGTACGACATCACCCTGGACAACGCCTCAGGCGGAACCCGTTGCTGGACTGTGGTCAGGTACAACGTGTTGAAGATCGCGCTCCCACATCCGGCGACCAGCGCGGCGACGCAGACAACGGCCAGCGGGGCCCGCAGAGCCAACGTCGCCGACGGCATGGCCAGGGCGTAGGTCGCGACGACGGCGACGATGAGTGGCCGCCGCGGCCGTCGGCCCATGAGGAGCAGGGATCCGATTACCGAGCCGCCGCCGTAGAGCGCCACGACCAGGCCCCACGCGCTGGCGCCGCCGTAGTGCCGGTCCGCCGAGGCCGGGCCGAGGACCAGGTACGGACCCCAGACGAGCAGGTTGAACAAGGTGAACTGCAGGGTGATCGTCCACAGCCACGGATACGAGCAGAAGGTCCGCCACCCCGTGCGCAGGTCCTTCAGCACCGACGAGCCGGACGTGACCGTCGAATCGATGCGCAGGTACAGCAGGATGACGATGCTCGGCACGTAGCTGATCGCGTCGATGAGCAGGATCGCGGCGGGGGAGAGGAAGACCAACAGGACACCGGCGAGCGCCGGGCCGGCGACGTTGGTGGTCGAGTTGGCCAGCCCCAGCAACGCGTTGGCCTCGGGTAACTGCGCCGCTGGGACGAGCGACGGCGCGAGACCGTCGTACGACGGGCGGAACACCGCCTCGCCGAGTCCGCCGAACGCGGCCAGGGTCATCATCAGCCAGAGCGTCGGGGTGCCGGCCATGAAGGCGAGCGCAAGGCCGCCCTGACTCAACGCCCGGACGCTGTCCGCGCTGAGCATGACGATGCGACGGGGGAACCGGTCGCCGAGCACACCGCCGAACAGAAGGAACAGGACCATCGGGACGATCCGCGCCGCCAGCACGAAACTGAGGTCCCGCAACGAGCCGGTGCCGTGCAGGACGGCGAACGACAACGCGACCCCGGCCATGGCCGTGCCGAGCGCGGACGTGGTGTAGCCGACCAGGAAGGACCGGAAGTTCGCGGCACGGAGAACGGCAAACCGGGTCATGAACCTACTCGCCGGACCCAGTCGGGTGAACCGTCCGGGCGGTCACCGCACGGAGCTTGTCCGGGTTGGCGACGTTGTGGATCTCGGTGACCCGGCCGTTGTCGTCCAGGTCCAGGGTGAGGGTGGCGATGATCCGGCCGGCGCCGGTGAACAGGATGCCCGGGGTGCCGTTGATCTCGACCAGTTCGACGCCCATCTCGGCGGGCAGGACGCCCTGGTACGGCCGGGTGCCGACACCCGCGAACCACGCGGCGACCCGCTCCGCGCCGCTGACCGGGCGCATCGCCTGGCGCACCTTGCCGCCGCCGTCCGTCCACAGTGTCACGTCCGGGGCGAGCAGCTGCATCAGGGTGTTGATGTCGCCGCCACCGGCCGCCGTCAGGAACCGCTCGGTGACTTCCCGCTGGCGGCCGCGGTCGGCGTGGAACCGGGGCCGTCGGGCCTGGACGTGACTCTGGGCGCGGTGCGCGGCCTGGCGGACCGCCTCCTCGGAGCGTTCGACCGCGTCGGCGATCTCGGGGTAGCTGAAGCCGAACGCCTCCTTCAGCACGAACACCGCCCGCTCGATCGGGCTCAACGACTCCAGCACGACCAGCAGCGCCATCGACACGGAGTCCGCGGCGGCCACATCCTCGGCGGTGTCGGTGCTGGTCAGGATGGGTTCCGGCAGCCACGGCCCGACGTACGTCTCCCGGCGGTTGCGGGCCGAGCGCAGCCGGTCCATGGCCACGTTGGACACGATCCGCACCAGGTACGCCTTGGGGTCGGCCACCTGGGACCGGTCCGCGGCCGACCACTTCACCCAGGCGTCCTGCACCGCGTCCTCGGCGTCGGCCGCGCTGCCCAGGACGCGGTAGGCCACCGAGAACAGCAGGTTGCGGTGTTCCCCGAAGACATCGGTCATCGGGTGTACCGACCGCCGCGACGCCACGCGAACGAACCCGCGGCCGGGTGCTTGATCAGCCGGCGGAACGCCGGCCAAGGCGCTGAGCTCACTGTTTCCTTGTACCAGACAGCCCGGCGCCCGGTCAGGCACAGCCGCTTGGGGCTGTCGTCCGGATGGGTGAACTGGATCACCGCGTCGTTTCGGCCCAGGCTCACCGGGACGTGGATGTAGCCGAACCGGAACGGCTTGGGCTGCTTCCCGCTCATCTCCCGCACGACGGACACCGCGGCGTGCACGGCCGTCGGCATGCTGCTCTGGCAGGTGCCGTGAATGAGACCGTACGTCTGCTGGACCGCCGCCGCGTCGCCGATGGCGTACACCTCGGGGTGCGACACCGACCGCAGCGCCGAGTCAGTGACGATGCGCCCGCGCTCGTCGACCTGGAGACCCGCGGCGGCCGCCAACGGCGACACACGCACGCCACTGGTCCACAGCACCGCGTCGGCCGCGACGCTCTCGCCGCCCGCCAACTCAACGCCGTCCGGCAACACCTTGATGATCTCGACGCCGCTGCGCACCTGAACACCGAGCCGTTCCAACGACGCGTGCATGTACGCCTTGGCCCGCGGCCCCATCACCGCGCCGGGCTCCTCCCGCCCGATCAGCACGACCCGAAGCGCCGGGTGCTGTTCAGCGATCTCGGCCGCCGCCTCCACACCGGTCAGCCCGCTGCCGCACACGGCAACGGTCGCGTCGCCGAGGCCGTCCAGCCGGCGCGCCAGCGTCTCGGCGTTGTGCGCGCTGTCCAAGGTGTACGCGTGGTCGTCGACACCAGGAACCGCGCTTGTGTCGGACACACTGCCCAGCGCGTACACGAGCGTGTCGTATTCCAGCACCCGCTCGTCGTCGACACGCACGTTGCGTGCGGCAGCGTCGACGCCGGTGACCCAGCCACACACGAACTCCGCTCCGGTACCCGTCAGCAGTTCCGGGATCCGCAGGTCGGCCAGGTCCTCCCCGGCGGCCGTCTGGTGCAGCCGCAGGCGTTCGGTGAACCGCTCAGCCGCGTTGACCACCGTGATCCGTACGTCGTCGCGCCGCTTGGTCCGTGCCGCCAGGCTCACCGCCGCCGCCAGTCCCGCGTATCCCGCACCGAGAACCACGATCTTCCGCATTGCCTTGTCCCTTCTCGCGTCCAGTGACGACCACCCAGACGAGCAGGGACCCGACGACCGTGACCTTATGTGACCGGCGTCATAGTCGATCCGGACAGGCGAGTGGGTTCGCGGCCGAGCTCCGCGTCCAGGAAACGGCGCATGAGGTCGGCTTTCAGGTCGGCGAAGTCGGGATCCTGGAACCTGTTGCGGCGCTCGTCCGGGTCCTCGGCGAGATCGAACAGGTCGCCGGTGCCGCCGCGGTGGACGGTCATCTTGTACCGGTCCTCGACGTAACTGCGCAGGTGGACCGCTGCCAGCTGGTTGCGGTGCTCCACGATCACGTGGTCACGCACCCGGTCCCGTTCGCCGCGCCACACCGGTAGCTGGCTCTCGCCCTGCATCTGGCCGGGCACCGCGATCTCCAGCGCGTCGAGCAACGTGGGCGCCAGGTCGACGTGGGCGTGCAACGCGTCCGTCCGCCTGCCCACCGGCACCCGACCGGGCCACCGCACCACGAGCGGCACCCGAAGCAGGTCCTCGCCGTGGACCGGCCCGGCGTCGGAGCGGGCGTGGCCGTGGTCGGAGGTGAACACCACCAGGGTGTCGCCGGCCACGGCCAAGGTGTCCAGCCGGGACAGAATCCGGCCGATCTGCCGGTCCAGCAACGTGATCGAGCCGTACTGCGCCGCGATGTCCTCGCGCGGCAGGTCGGCCGCGTCGTACACCGCCGCGTACGGCTCCGGCACCAGGTACGGCGGCTTCGGGTCGTGGAAGCTGGCCCAGCAGAAGAACGGCCTGCCGGCCCGGACGGACGCGTCGATCGCGGCGATGGTCCGCTCGGCGGTCCAGGCACTGTGATGCAGTTCGACCGGCAGGTCCCAGGTGTGCCCCTGCGGCCCGGGCCGGAAGTACCGCCGCCAGTCCGGCACGCCGCGTTCCTCCAGCCACAGCGCGTAGTGCTGGCCGGCGTCCACCTCGCCGGCGTGGCCACGGGACAGCTCGACGTGGTCGAACCCGTAGTACGGACCGGTCCACCCCCGCCAGAAGTCCAGGTCCAACAAGGTCGGCAGGGCCTCGACCGAGGTCTGCCCGGCGGCCGGCGCCAGCGGGGCGAAATGCGCCCGGCCGACCAGGCTGGTCGCGTAGCCCAGGTGGCTGAGCAGGCCGGACACGGTCGGCACGTCCTCGGGGAGTTTCACGCCGGTCATCCAGCAGCCGTGCCACGCGGGATACCAGCCGGTGAGGATCGTCGCCCGGGACGGTGAGCACGTCGGGTTGGTGCAGTACGCCCGGTCGAACGCCAGCCCCTCGGCCGCCAACCGGTCCAGGTTCGGCGTCCGCAGCACCGGGGTTCGGGTGCCCAGCGCCAGGTGGTGCTGCTGTTCGCTGGTGATCAGCAGGATGTTCATCAGCGCTGGGCGACCCGGACCCGCGTGCCCTGCTCGTCCCGCGACGGCTGACGGGGACTGGGCGGCAGCCCACCCCACCAGTCGGCGGCCCGGTCGGCCGAACTGTCGGCTTCACCGAGCAGCCAGGCCAGCCAGAACGAGCCATGCCGCACGACCGCGGCCAGGTTGCCCCACTCCGCGTCCAACCAGCGGGCCGCCTGAGCCGGCCCGTCGAACAAGGCGCCGAACCGGGCGCCGTTCAACCAGGCGATCGCCGCGCGGGCATGCCGCAGGTACCACTGGACGAGCCGCAACACGGCCGAGGCCCGTTCGATGGCGTCGTCGGATCGCACGGCCCGCTCGGTGGCGTAGTGGCGGACCAGCCGGTGCAGCCGGAACCGGTTCGGTGCGTACTCCTCGATCAGGTGCGCGCCGACGAGCTGGTCGAGCGACAACTCCGCCGCGGTCGGGTCCATTCCGGCCAGCGCGGCGGCCGCGACGGAGGTGATGTCAGCGCCGGGCACCAGCCCCAACAGCCGGAACAACCGCCGTGCCCGCGCGGGCAGGCCACGGTAAGAGGGTTCGAGCGCCGCGAGCACCAGATCCGGAACACCGCTCCGCATTTCCGTCACCAGGTCGGCCACGCGCCTGCCGTCGGTGAGCCGGCTCGCGGCGGCGTGCAACGCCAACGGAAGGTGGCCGCACATCGTCGCCAGGCGGGTCGTCGCCCGCGGCTCGGCGCGTACCCGGTCCTCGCCGAGGAGGAGTTCGAGACACGTGTGCGCGTCCACGGGTTCGAGGACGTCCACCGTCATCCGACGGGCGCCTTCGCGCGCTGACAGGCCGCTGAGCCGCTGCCGGCTGGTGACCAGCACAACGGTCCCAGGCGAGCCCGGCAGCAGCGGGCGCACCTGCCCGATCGACCGTGCGTTGTCCACCACGACGAGCACCCGCCGGCCGGCCAGTGCCGAGCGGTACAGCGCCGCCGCCTGGCCGAGGTCCGCCGGGACCTGCTCGGCGGGGTGGCCCAGGGCGCCCAAGAGCAGGCCGAGCGCCTCGATCGGCGGCAGCGGGGTGTGGTCGTCACCCCGCAGGTCGACGTGCAGCTGCCCGTCCGGGAACCACCTGGCGACCTGGTGCGCCCAGTGCAGCGCCAGCGTGGACTTGCCCACCCCGGCCATCCCGTCGATCGCCGTGATCGAGCCCGTCCGGTCGCCGAGCGCCGAGTCCAGCAGCCGCAGCTCCTTGTCGCGTCCGGTGAACGGGACCGGCGCGGCCGGCAGTTCGTGCGGCACGGGCGGGTCGGGCCGGACCCAGTCGTCCGGTCCGAACGGGCTCAGCGGCTCGGCCCGTTCGTCGCGCAGGACGGCCTCATGTAATCGGGCCAGCGACGGGCTGGGTTCGATGCCGAGCTGCTCGGTGAACACCGTCCGCGTGTCCCGGTAGACCGCCAGCGCCTCGGCCTGCCTGCCGGACCGGGCCAGCGCGACCATCAGCAGGCCCCGCAGGTCCTCCTGGTACGGGTGGTCGCCCACCAGCCCGGTCAGCTCGCCGAGGAGTTCGGCGTGCCGGTCCAGGGCGAGTTCCAGGGTGATGCGCTGCTTCAGCGCCCGGATCCGGCGCTCCTCCAACTGGTGCGCGGCCGCCACGATGGGTGGCGTGGTCAGACCGGCCAACGCCGGCCCGTTCCATAACGCGAGCGCGGCGGTGAGTTCGCCGACGGCGTCAGTGATGTCGCCCGCGGCGCTGAGTTCTTCGGCTCGGGCCACCCGGCGGTCGAACAGATCGAGGTCGAGCACGCCGTCGCCGACCTGGAACACGTATCCCGACCCGACCGTGGTGATCAGCTCCGGGCTCAGTCCGGCGACCCGGAAAACGCGCCGCACCACCGAAATCCGGTTCTGCACGAGCACCCGGGCCCCGGCGGGCGGCGCGGTCGCCCAAGCGGCGCCGACCAACTGGTCGACGGAGGTCACCTTGCCCGCGTTCAGCATCAACGCGGCGAGCACACATTGGGCCCGCACACCGCCTAACGCGACCGTACCGGCGTCGTTTCGAACGCTCAGCGGACCGAGCAGCGTGAACCGTCCATGCGTGGCCCCCTTGGCCAACCCCCGCATTCAGTTACTCCGTTTTTTGTTTTGTCACCAAACGTGCTTGTGGGTCAACGGAAAGGTACAACGCTTTATACGGTCCGGTGGTTCGATACGTCGATGTTGTGGGCACTTTCGGCGCAACCCGGTGAATGTCCGTCACCAGCGAGGACGACCCGAGGGTGAGTTTTGATGATCGTCTGGTGATCACCTGAGATCGCGGGGGTCGGTCATTTGGCCGCTGGGCATACGGACGGTGACCGGGCAGGATCGTTCGGTGGCCGGACGAGCCGGTCGGCGCGCTGGGTGTCAGGGAAGGGTGACGGATGGAGTTCCAGCTCCTCGGACCCGTGGAGGCCCGGGGTGAGCGGGGTCCGGTGCCGCTGGGTGGCGCCCTGTCCCGGTCGATCCTGGCCGCGTTGCTGCTCCAACCCAACCGGGCGGTTCCGACGAAGCAGCTGGTCGACGCCGCGTGGGGGGAGAACCCGCCGGCCGGGGCGCGGACGCTGGTGCAGAACCGGGTGTCGATGCTGCGTCGTGCGCTGCGGGAGCCGCGGGCGGACGGCGGACTGATCGCCACGACCGGCTCGGGGTACCTGATCCACGTCGAGCCGGAACAACTCGACGTCGAGCAGTTCACCCACCGGGTCGCGCGGGCCGGGCACCTCGCCGAGTCCGGCGAACGCGCGGCCGCCGTGACCGAGCTCGTGGGCGCTCTCACACTCTGGCAGGGGACTGCGCTCGACGGCCTGACCACCCCGTATCTCAAAGCTGCGGCGCAGCGGCTGGAGGAGCAGCGGCTGCGGGCGTGGGAGCGGCGGATCCGGTTGGACATCTCACTCGGCCGGCACGCCGACCTGGTGGCCGAACTGACCGGGCTGGCCGACACCTACTCGTACCACGAGTCGTTCCACGCCCTGCTGATGCTGGTGCTGTACTGGACCGGCCGGCACGCCGACGCCCTCGCCGCGTACCGCAGGGCCCGCGCCACCCTCTCCGGCCAGCTCGGACTTGAGCCCAGCGCGCTGCTGCAACACATGCACGACGCGATCCTGCGCGCGGACACCTGGGTGGTACAGACCATCGCCGAGCAACTGGGATGCGCTCCCGCGTCGGCCGGCATGGCCGACCCGAGCCGGCGGATCACCCGACTGGAACTGGACTCCGGCGCCCCGGTGCCGCGCACCCTGCCCGCCGACGACGCCGCGTTCGCCGGCCGCGCCGAAGAGCTGGCGAAACTCGACGAGACCCTGACGAGTTCCACACCGGCCACCATCTGGACGATCACCGGCATGGCCGGGGTCGGCAAGTCCGCACTGGCCGTCCATTGGGCGCACCGGGTCGCCGACTGGTTCCCGGACGGCCAGCTCTATCTTGACCTCGGCGGCCACGCCGGCCGGCAACTGACCCCGGCCGAGGCACTGGACGCGTTGCTCGGGGCGCTCGGGTCACGGCCGGACCGACTCCCGGCCGCGGTGGAAGACCTGGCCACCCACTACCGTTCGGCCGTGGCCGGCCGACGCCTGCTGGTCCTGCTGGACAACGCTTGTTCGTGTGATCAAATCCGACAGTTGCTGCCGGGCGGCCCCGAGTGCGTCGTGCTGATCACCAGCCGCGACCGTCTCAGCCCACTCGTCGCCCGCGAGGGCGCGCACAGGTTGAGCCTTGAGCTGTTCCGGTCCGAGGAGGCGTACGCGTTGCTGGCGCGGATGCTCGGCGAAGAACGGGTACGCGCCGAGCCCGTCGCCGCCCACGACCTGGCGCGCGCCTGCGCTTATCTCCCGTTGGCCTTGCGGATCGCCGCGACTCAACTGGTGGATCGGCCGCATCGGCGGATCGCGGACCAGGTCGCGCGGTTGGCCAACGGCAACCGGCTCAACGCGCTCGCCATCGACGGTGACGGGGATGTAGCGGTGCGTTCCGCGTTCGACTTGTCCTACGGGTCTGTGCCGCCGGATGCCCAGCGGCTGTTCCGGCGGCTCGGTCAGGTGCCTGATCCTGACCTCACCGCTCCGGTGGCGGCGGAGATCGCCGGTGTGGCGGTTCCCGAGGCTGAGCGGCTGCTTGACCGGCTCGCCGCTGAGAACCTCATCTATGAACGCGATTCTGGGCGGTACCAGCTTCATGAGCTGGTTCGCAGCTATGCGCGGGAACGGGCTTTGGGGGAGCTGCCTTGATGTCTCCAGGTTGAAAGGAATGCCCTCGCCGGGCGGCTGATCGACCGGGAGACAGGGGAAGGGACTGCGTCCTGTCTCCCGCCCGACCTGCCCGAAGGGAACCATGGGCGTCAAGGGGTGCGTATGGCTCCCGCTCGACTCGCGCCGCGTAGGCGCACCCCTTGACCCCCATGGTTTGCAAAGCACAGGTCGGCCGGGAGACAGAACGAAGCATCGGTCTGGTGCGCGGGCACGCGCCAGAGGCGAGGAATGCCCTCCAGCGGGGCTGGGTGGCCGATGTCTGTCCACAAGGCCGCTAGAGTACTTGATTTCAGCGATCGCAGACTCCGCCCACCACTGCCTGCCCGGGCTTACCTTGCTTCGGTGGCACCGCCGCGTCCCCAGATCAGGACTCGCTTTTCGATGGTGACGAACAGCCAGTTCAGCAGGTTGCCGAGGATGCCGAGCAGGACTATCCAGGCCCAGGTGATGGTCAGGTCGAAGGAGTGGATGGCGACCTGGAACTGGTAGCCGATGCCGTCGGTGGCGCCGACCAGTTCCGAGATCACCATCAGGACCAGGGACAGTGCCAGGCTGATTCGCAGGCCGGAGAAGATCTTCGGCAGGGCGGCCGGCAGGACCACGCCGAAGATCCAGCGGGGCCGGGAGATCCGGAAGGCGCGGGCGGTGTCGACCTGGACCTGGTCGATGGACTGGGCGCCGTGGATCGTGTTCAGCAGGACCGGCCACACCACGCCGAAGGCGATCGTCGCGAGTTGGACGGGTGGGCCGAGTTTGAACAGCACCAGGAACAACGGCAGGAGGGCGGGGGCGGGCAGGGCGCGGCCGAAGGAGATCAGTGGCCCGACGTAGTCCATTCCCGTCCTGGAGCGGCCGAGGAACATGCCGAGCAGGATGCCGATCGCGCCGCCGGCCGCCCAGCCGGCCAGTAGGCGGCCGACGCTGGGCAGGATGTTGTGTACCGCGAGGTCGGTGAGGAAGAGGTGTTCGGCCGGGCCGGCGAACCAGAGGTGGTACATGGTCCGCACGATCGTCAGCGGGGTCGGGAAGTAGGTGTCCTTGGCGATGCTGGTGGCGACCTGCCAGATGATCACGCACAGGATGAACACGGTCCAGCGTTGCAGGAAGCCGGTGACCAGGCGGGCCGGCAACTGGTCCGCTGTGGACGCTCTGGGCATCAGGACTCTCCCGGTGACCACACGACGAAGTGTTTCTGCAGTGCGGCGAGCAGGCCGTTGCCGAGGTAGCCGAGCAGGCCGACGAGCACGGCGGTGGCGAGCACGATGTCCATCCGGCCGCTTTCCTCGCCGTAGCTGATCACGTACGTGCCCAACCCGGGGACGCCGCCGAAGACCAGTTCCGTGCTGACCGTGACCAGCAGCGCGAACGTCACCGAGATCCGGATCCCGGTCAGCGCGAAGGGAAGCATGTCCGGCAGTCGGACGAACAGGGCGATCCGCAGCCGGCTCAGCCCGAAGGAGCGGGCCGTTTCGACGAACTGCCGGTCGATCTCGCCGAGCGCGTAGATGATGTTGAACAGGATCGGCCACACCGAGGCGTAGACCGCCAGCGTGATCTTGGTCTGCGGGCCGCCGCCGAGGATCACGAACACCAGTGGCCACCAGGCGATGGCCGGGATGGGCCGGAGGAACTCGATGATCGCGCCGGCGGCCAGCCGCAGCAGCCGGACGTTGCCCAGGACCAGCCCGGCCGGGACGGCGACGGCCACCGATATCCCGACGCCGATGGCCCAGGCGAGCAGGGTGGCCACCAGGTGCCGGCCGAACTCCGGGTTCACCAGCAGCCGGGCCAGCGTGGCCAGGACCGTGGACGGCGGCGGGAAGTACTTCTGCGGCAACACGCCGGAGCGGCCGAAGACCTCCCACACCGAGAGGAAGCCGGCCACTCCGACGAGATTGCGGACGAGGGTGCGTGGCATCAGGTCAGGGCACAGGCGCCTGGTAGATCATCGGGCCCACGTCGAACTTCTCGGTGAGGATGCCGTAGGTCTGCATGAGGTCGGCGACCCGCTGCAGCCTGGTCCGGTCGATCGAGGTCGGGAAGAACCCGATCACCACCAGCTTGACGATGTTCTGGTCGACTCCGCCGTAGGACAGCAGGGTGCTCTCCAGCGTCTGGCGGTCCGCCACGTCACCCTGTCCTTTGGCCATCGCCCGCTGGAACGCCGCGACGGTCCGGGGATTGGCCTTGGCGAACTTGGCCGAGGTGGCGTAGCCGGCGATCGGGAAGTCGGCCACCGGCCCGGTGGCCCGGTCGGCCACCACGACCACGCCCAGGGTCTGCTTGGCCACGGTCAGGTTGGGCTCCTGCAGCGACATCACCGGGATCTGCTTGGTCTGCAACGCGTTCAGGGCGTTGCTCGTCGGGATGACCTTGAACTGCACCGAATTGGGGTCCACGTCGTTGGCCTGCAGCACCGCCCGGGTGGTCAGCTCCACGTTGCTCTTCAGCGCGTTGACCCCGATCGCCTTGCCGGCCAGGTCCTTCGGCGTCCTGATGCCGGAGTCCGGCAGTGCGCACAGCGCGGTCATGCCCTCCTTGGCCTGCTGGGCGTCGATCACCAGCACCAGATCGGCGGCCTTGTGCGCCTGTGCCTCGATGAACGTCGTCCAGTTGCCGAACGCGAAGTCCAGCTGGTCGCTCTTGAACTGCGGTACGGCGTCGGTCGCGCTCTTGATCGCCACCTCGTCGATCTCGAGCCCTTCGTTCTTGAAGTAGCCCGCGGACTTCGCCCGCTCGTAGCCGACGATGTCGATCAGCTGCGGGATGATGGCGACCTTCACCTTGGACTTCTCGACCTGGGCGTTTCCACCGCTGGAGCTGTCCGAGCCGCCGAGGGCGCTGCAGCCGGCCATGACGGTGACCGCCAGCGCGGCGGCCACCAGACGGCCGATCCGCACGGCACCGAGAGAACGTCTCATATTGAGGACTCCGTAACCTGGGATGAACGCCAGGAAGGCTATGAGCCGCCGACCTCAGTCGATCACCAGTTGATCACCGAAGCCAGCCGGTCCAGTGTAGACGGTTGGGTCCGGCCGGGCCGCCTCGGGCCCGATGATCGAACAGTGAGAGAACGCTGACGGAGGTCCCTACCATTCGCGCTTGGTGTCAAGGCGTCCCGCGCGCCTTGACGAACAACTCTCCACAGCCGTGGGGATCTCTGTCACCGGCCGCGGGGGAGCGTGCGCCAATGCCAGGGAAGCCGCCGAACTCAGCCGAGGCGCGATCCCGTCGGACACCCCTGGGCGCGGGGCGGCGAAACAGCCGGTACCGCCTGCGGAACTGGCCGTTGCGGTCGAAACAGCTCGTCGTGATCCTGGTGCCGACGTTGACCGCGCTGCTCCTCGGCTATCTGCGGATCAGCACCGAAGTGGACAAGGCGGACGAGTTCAGTCGGACGGTGAGCCAGGTCGACCTGAGCGCGACCGTCGCCGAGGTGGTCCACGAGCTGCAGGGTGAACGGGACCTGGTGGTCGGCCGGGTGGCGTCCGGCAAGGCCGACGACCGCAGCGCGGTGACCGCCCAGATCAACCGGGTGGACAGCGCGGTCACCGACCTGCGCGGCCAGGCCGGGTCGATCACCGACCTGGACCAGGCCGTCCGGACCCGGTACGACAAGGTCGTCGCCGGCCTGGACGCGCTGGTCGCGGTCCGTACGCTGGCCGAGCAGACCAAGTACCCGGCCGGCGACATCCTGTTCGCCTACCAGGGTGTCATCGGCGACCTGCTGCAACTGGCCGGGGAGATCACCCGGGTCTCCAACGAGCGGACCATCACCGAGCAGGCGGCGCGGTTCGACGCGATCGCCAACGCCAAGGAGCAGATGGCGATCCAGGACTCGATCCTGCGCGCCGCGGCGCTGGCCGACGAGTTCGGTCCGGGCCAGCTCGACCGGCTGCGGTCCGCCCAGGCCGAGTTCAACGCCCAGCTGACCGCGTTCCGGGAGGCCGCCGACCCGGCCGCGTCGGCCAGGTACTCCAACACGGTGGCCGGGTTCGACGTGGACAACCGGCTGCGGCTGATCCAGATCGCGCTGAACCGGGGCGAGGCGGGCGCTGCGATCAACATCAGCGTGAGCCAGCTGGACCTGTTCACGAGCGGCACCCTGAGCAAGATCAGGAACGTCGAGATCGCGTCGCTGGAGGACCTGCGCACCACGGCCCTCGGCCTGATCACCACCGCCAGGAGCAACGCGTTGCGGGACGCGGCCTTCATCCTCGTCGCGCTGGTGATCGCATTGCTGCTGATGCTCATGGTGGCCTGGTCGCTGCTCAAACCGTTGCGGGTGCTGCGCCGGGACGCGCTGGACGCGGCCAGCAGGCGGCTGCCCGCGACCGTGCAACGTATCCTCGCCGACCCCAACCCGTTGGAGGCGTCGAAGGACGCGGTGGACCCGGTGCCGGTGTTCACCACCGAGGAGGTCGGCCAGGTCGCCCGATCCTTCGACGCCGTGCAGCACCAGGCCGTGCGGATGGCGACCGAGCAGGCGATCCTGCGGGACAACATCAACTCGATCTTCGTGAACCTGTCCCGGCGCAGCCAGACCCTGGTCGAGCGCCAGCTCGCGCTCATCGACCTGCTCGAACGGGACGAGACCGACCCCGACCAGCTCAGCCACCTGTTCAAGCTGGACCACCTGGCCACCCGGATGCGCCGCAACTCCGAGAGCCTGCTGGTGCTGTCCGGCACCGGCCTGTCCCGGCAGATGAACCGGGCGGTGCCGGTGGACGAGGTGATCGGCGCGGCGGTCTCCGAGGTCGAGCAGTACAAGCGGATCGTCGTGCAGTCCGCGCCGCCGGTGCAGGTGCTCGGCAAGGCCGTGTCCGACCTGGTGCACCTGATCGCCGAGCTGCTGGACAACGCCACCTTCTTCTCCGGGCCGGAGCAGCAGGTCCGGGTGCGGATGGTGGCGACCAGGGCACGGGACCTGGTCGTACAGATCACCGACAACGGCGTCGGCATGACCCAGGCCGAGATCGAGGTCGCCAACCAGCGGCTGGGCGACCCGCCGGACCTGGACGTCGCGGTGACCCGCCGGATGGGTCTCTACGTGGTGGCGCGGCTGGCGCAGAAGCACAACATCACCGTGCGGCTGCGGGAGAACGAGGACCTCGAAGGCGGCCTGATCACCCGGGTGACCGTGCCGGCCGAGCTGATCTCGTACATCCGGTCGACCGGGACCCAGCCCGTGGTCTCCAGCGGCTCGTTCGAACGACCGGTCGCCGGCCCGCCGTCCTTCCCGGCCACGCTGTTCGACGACCCACGGCCGTCGCCCGGCGTGTTCGACGCGACGTCCACGATGGACAGACAGTCGACCCAGCCGGACGACTCCGCCACCCAGCGCCTGCCGATCTACGAAGAGGTGCTGTCCCAGTGGTTCGTGTCCGACCCGGAGCCGCGCGACGAACCGGCCGAGGCAGACGCCGACGCTTCGTCGTCCTGGGTGTCGCCTGGGGACGAGGGCTGGCTGGCCGCGCGCACGATGCTCAGCAACGGCGGTGAGCACCTCCTGAACGAGAACGGCCTGCCCAAACGGATTCCCAAGGCGCGCCTGATTCCCGGCTCAGCCCCGGCCCACCGCGAACGGGACGACAGCGCGGCGGAACCGAGCCCGGGGACTCGGGTGACGCTGCCGAGACGGTCCGCGCAGCTGACCCGTGGCCGGATGGACAGCCTTCAGCGGGGTTTGCAGCGCGCACGGACCGAGGTCACCGGCGGCCAGGAGGTCGTCGGCGACGAGCAGCACGGGCTGCCGCAGTGACGCCGGAACCCCGCGACAACACGGAATCACGCGGCCCATTGGAACACATGGTGACGCCGGCCATCCGAACCGACGGGTTGCTGAGGTAACACAATGTCAAGATCAGCTGCTGACCTGTCCGCCGCCGAGGAGACTTCGGGCTCCGCGCCGGATTCCCCTTGTCCCGACTCCTGTTTCTACCTCGACACCCTGCTGAGTGCCTTTCACCGCAACGCCGACCGCGTCGCGGTGGTCCACGACGGTGGGTCGCTCACCTACGCCGACCTGCTCGACGAGATGTACCGGCTGGCCCGCGCGCTGGAAGGCGTCGGCCTGGGCCGCGGCGACGGGGTGGCGGCGTTCCAGGACAACACACCGGGAACCCTGCTGGTCTGGATGGCGAGCCGGTTGCTGGGCTGCTACTTCGTCGGGATCCCCACGTACTCGTCGGCGTCGGAACAAGCCAAGATGCTCGAGTTCATGGAAGTCTCGGTGCTGGTGTACGAACCGGGGCCGGCCGCGGAGCGGGCCGCCGCTCTGGCCGGGCAGCACGGGGTCCCGACGATGTTGTCGCTCGGTCCCGGCCCGGTCGGCACCGACCTGCTGGCGTTGGCCGCCGATCAGCCCCGCACGCCGTTCCCGCCGCGGGCGCGGGAGGACGACATCGCCGACGTGCTGCTCACCAGCGGCAGCACCGGCGGCAGGCTGAAAGCGGCGGCCTACACGTTCCAGCGGCTGGGCGAACTGGTCAAGGCCTGGCTGGCGTTCGACACCCAGGACGTGGCCGGGGCCGCCGCGTACCGGGCCCCCGGCTGCAGCCTGCTCCGGTTCATCGCGATGACCATGTCGCACGGCGTCGCCGCGCTGCCGGCGATGCTCAACGGCGCCACGTTCGTGTTGCAGCAGAGCCTGGACCCGGGCGTCGCGCTGCGGGCGATCGAGGAGCAGCGCATCTCCGTGCTCACGACGTTCCCGTCGCACACCTACCAGCTGATCGACCACCCGGACGTCACCAGGACCGACTTCGCCAGCCTGCGCCTGCTGGTCTACTACGGCGCGCCGATGTCGCCGGCCCGGCTGAAGCGGGCGATGGCGGTGTTCGGGCCGGTGTTGTGCCAGATCTACGGGCAGACCGAGACCCGGCTGGTGTGCTGGCTGTCGCCCGAGGACCATGCCGCGGACCGGCCGGAGTTGCTGCGCTCGATCGGCCGGCCGCTGCCGGGAGTCGAGGTGCAGGTGCGGACCGGCACCGCGGTCGCCGCGGTGGGGGAGATCGGCGAGATCTGCGTGCGTACGGCGTACCAGATGAACCACTACTGGCGGCAGCCGGAGCTCACCGCGGAGACGATCGTCGACGGCTGGATCCGGACCGGGGATCTCGGCTACCTGGACGCCGAGGGCTACGTCTACCTGGTCGACCGGTTGCGGGACATCGTGCTGGTGAACGCGATCAACTGCTACACCGTGGACATCGAGAACGTGCTCGCCGGGCATCCGGCGGTCCGCGAGGCGGTGGCGGTGGGCCTGCCCGATCCGCACACCGGGGAGGCGGTGCACGCGGCCGTGGTCCGGCACCCCGACGCCGAGGTGTCCGAAGCGGAACTGCGTGCGCTCGTCCGGGTCGAACTGAGCGAGCTTGACGAGCCGAGGACCGTGCTCTTCCTGGACGCGATCCCGGTGACCCGGGCGGGGAAACGGGACAAGAACGCCGTTCGTGAGCTGGTGGCCCAGCGGATCGGCTCAGCCGGGCGATCGGGATGACACCAGAGGGGCCACTGCCGCGCCGGAGTCTCGGGGACCTGGCCGTCTCCGCGCAAGGTCTCGGCTGCATGGGGATGAGCGAGTTCCGTGGCCCGGTCGACGACCACGAGTCGATCCGCGCCGTCCACCGCGCGCTCGACCTCGGTGTGGTCATGCTCGACACGGCCGACATCTACGGCTCCGGCCACAACGAACGCCTGGTGGGCTGGGCCATCCGGGGCCGGCGGGACCAGGTCGTGCTCTCCACCAAGGTCGGCATCATCCGGACCGCCGACCCACGGGAGCGGCTGCTCTGCGGCCAGCGCGACCACATCCGCCGGGGCTGCGAGGAGTCGCTGCGCCGGCTGGGCGTCGACCACATCGACATCTACTACCAGCACCGGCTGGATCCGGCGACGCCGGTCGAGGAGACGATGCAGGCGATGGCGGAGCTCGTCGCCGACGGCAAGATCCGCCATGTCGGCCTGTCGGAGGCCAGTGCGGCCGACATCCGCCGCGCGCACGCCGTGCATCCGGTGACGGCCGTGCAGAGCGAGTGGAGCCTGTTCACGCGCGGCATCGAGGCCGACGTGGTGCCGACGTGCCGGGAACTCGGCGTCGGCCTGGTCGCGAGCTCCCCGCTGGCCAGAGGCCTGTTGTCGGACCGGATCCGGGAGGTGGACCAGCTGACGCGGTCCGACGACCGGCGAAGCAATCCCCGGTTCGCGGCCGGGAACTTCGAACGGAACATGCGGCTGGTCGCCGCCCTGCGGGAGTTCGCGGCGAGCCGCCAGCTCAGCGTCTGCCAGCTGGCACTGGCGTGGGTGCAGCACCGCGGCGAGGACGTCGTACCGATCCCGGGGGCCGAGTGCCGCCGGCACGTCGACGAGAACGTCCACGCGGTGGACGTCGATCTGTCGGCCGACGAGCTGAGGCAGGTCGAGCTGCTGTGTCCGGCGGAGGCCGTGGTGGGCCACCGGCTGGACGCGCGGCGGGCGCGGATGCTGGATCCCGCGGTCGTTCTCTGACCCGACACAGGAGGGACGCGCATGCGCAGACTGTGGTGGATCTTCCCGGACCGCAGCTCGATCCGCCAGCGGCAGCGGATGAACGAGCTGGTCTGGGATCACTACCAGGCCGCGGCCGACCGTTGCGGGATCGACTTCGCGCGGCATGACGCCGGTTCGGTGGTCGTGGACGGCATCGGCGGCCCACGGCCCGAGGTGTTCGTCGACGGGGTGCCGGTGACTCCGGCCGACACGGTGTTCGTGACGTCGCTGTGGACGTTCCCGCACCAGGTCGGCGACACGTTCAAGCAGGTCACCGTGTTCACCGTGCTCGACCAGTTGAGGTTCTACCTCCCGGTGCCGCCACGGCTGACGCTCATCGGGACCGACAAGATGGCGACCGCGCTGTACCTGGCCGACTGCCCGATCCCGCCGATCCCGACGTTCCGGTTCGGCACCGGGCGCGACGACCCGGTCACCGGTGCGGCGTCCCTGGCCGCGCTGCCGTACCCCGTCGTGGTCAAACCCACCGGCTGGGGCGGCGGGCTCGGCGTCCTGCTCGCCGAGGACGAGCGCCACCTGCGGACGATCGCGTCGTTGGCGGCGGGCTCGGACTGTCCGCTGGTCTGCCAGCGCTATCTGGGCGACGGAACCACGGACTACCGACTGTACATCGTGGACGGACGGGCGCATTCCGTGCTGCACCGCGTGCCGCGACCGGGTGAGGTGGCGTCGAACGCCAGCCGGGGCGGCAGCACCGAACTCGTCGACGTCCCGGCGCGGCTGCTGGACGCGGTCGGGTATCTGGCCGAGAAGTTCCCGGTCCCGTACTTCTGCGCGGATTTTCTCTTTGACGGCCGCGACTTCCACCTGTCCGAGATCGAGCTGGACGGTGTGTACACACCGGACCAGAAGGGCCGGGACACGGGTGTGCTCGAGGCGCGGTTCGCCGCGTACGAACGGCATCACCGGCAGTTCCTCGAACAGTCGGCTCAGTTCGCGTAGGAGCTGCTCATTCGGCGCGCAGGGCGAGAAAGAAGTCGACCCGGCTTTCCAATGTGGACAGTGAGCGGCCGGTGAGGTCCTCGATGCGTTGGATCCGGTAGCGGAGGGTGTTGATGTGCAGGTGGAGCTGTTCCGCGCATTGGGTCCACGAGCCGGAGCAGTCCAGGAACGCCTTCAGGGTGGGCACCAGGTCGGTGTGGTGGGTGCGGTCGTAGTCGAGCACCGGGCCGAGGACCCGGAGCCGGAACGTGTGCCGGATGTCCAGGGGGACCGTGGTCAGCAGCAGGGTGTGCGAGTCGATCTCGTCGGTCGCGACCATGGAGATGCGGCCGGGTCGCTTTTCCGCCAGCAGCCGGGCTTGCCGCGCTTCGTGCAGCGCGCCCGGCAGGCCGTCGGGGCCGGCGGCGGGCAGGCTCACGCCCAAAGTGAGCCGGTTCCGGAGCAGGCCGGTTTCCAGGAGCTGGGCCTGACTCTGCAGGTCGACGGCCGCGCCGGGGACCAGAGCGACGGCCTCGTCGCCGAGCGCGGCCGTCCTGGCCGGATCAGGCAATGTGGCCAGCAGTTCCTCCAGGACCGCGCAGGCGACTGAGCCGTCCGGTTCGTCGGTCATGGTCGCCGTGACCGCCGTGTAGTGCCCGTCCGGGAGGCCGCCTTCGGCGAACGCCGACTTCAGGTCTGTCGGGTTGGGATGGTCGGACTGGGTCAGCCGGACGAGCCGTTCGACCGGCGCGCGTTGCGCGCGTCGGGCGTCCAGGAAACGCTCCCGTTCCAGGGCCACCAAGGACACCAGCTCGGTCACGGTGTCGTGCAGCATCCGCGGCCAGTGTCGGTGATCGCCCTCGAACGCCAGGAACCATCCGGTGACGCGGGGTCCGCCGCCGACCTGGAACAGCGAGTACGTCGTGGGGACCACGCCGTGGGTGATGTGGATGACGTGCGGCAGCCGCGTAGCGCCGAGGAACTGGGCCGCCAGCCGTCGCGAACGGGGGTTGCTGAGCGCTGACGGAAGTTGCGCCGGGGCGCGGCCGGTGGCGGTCAGCAGCCAACACGGCACCTCGGCGTCCGTGGCGGACAGGCGGAGCAGGGCGTCGAGCCCGGCGCGGTCGGCCACGGCGGTGAGCAGGCGACGTTGCCGGCCGAGCTGGTTGGCGAGGTCGATGTGCCGGTCGGCCATCAGGGCCTGGATCACCTGCTCGGTGATCGTCCCGAACGACACGTCGACGGGCACCTCGAGCAGCGGGATGTCGTGCTCGCGGCAGGCCGCCACAAGGTCGTCGGGGACTGAGCCGTACGCGGCGTCACCAGCGGCCAGGCAGGCGATGTGCCCGGCCGCCGCGGCCGCGGCGAACGCCGCCGAGTCCGCCGGGCCACGCCGCCACATCAGGCCGGTCAGCAGCAGTTCGCCGCCGGACAGGTAGCGGCGCGGGTCCGGCAGGTCGGTGGTGAACACCCACCGGATCGGCCGGTCCAGGCCGGTGTCCCCGGTCAACGGCACCAGCCGCAGCTCGGTCAGGCCGAGGAGATCACGAACCCGCATGCTTTCACCTCCACCTGGAAGACGTCGTCCGTGCAGCGTAACTTTTCCCACCCCGGGCGGATCCTCCAAAACACGGTAACCCGCCCGCCGCCGGTTTCGTAGGTCTTGTGGCTGGTCGCCCCCTCGCTTTGGTTGATTTACTCACTGACCACGCTGGGTTATGGAGAAGGGAGTGTGCGGTGGCTGGAAAGTTCTCGCTGCTGCTCAAGGATTGCCAACTGGTGAATGTGTGTTCCGGCGAGATCTATCCGACCGACATCGCGATCGACGGCGAGAAGATCGTGTCGATCGATCGGGCGAACCACGCGGACGCCGCCGAGGTGGTGGACTGCGCCGGGCTGTACGCGATGCCGGGGCTGATCGACCCGCACATGCACGTCGACACGACCTCGCTGTGGCCGGGCGAGCTCGCCCGGGTGCTGGTGCCGCTGGGCACGACCACGGTGTTCGTGGACATGTCCAACGTGATCACGACCGGCGGGCCGGCCGCGGTCCGCGGGCTGATCGACAGTTTCGAAGGGCTGCCACTGCGGGCGTTCTTCGCGATGGCCTCGTATTCGCCGCTCGACCCGACCCGCGAGACGGTGGCGTACGAGCTGAAGCTGGACGACCTGGCCACGATGCTGTCCTGGCCGGAGTCGGTGAGCATCGGCGAGACGGTCTCGTCGAAGATCCTCGCCGGCGACGAGGAATACCTCTCGCGGATCGCGTTGTGCCTGCGGCACGGCCACCGGGTCAGCGGGCACGGCGGCGATCTGCCGCCCGGCCAGGAATCGGCGTTCGACGCGTACGTCGCCGCCGGAATTCGCGACGACCATTGCGTGATGCGGCCCCGGGACATTCCGCCGCGACTGCGTCGTGGATTGTCACTTTTCACCGTGGAATCGTCCGGCCGGGAGAACCTGACCAACGGACTCGCGGCATACGTCCGGGACGCCGGAATTCCGACCAGGCACCTGCATTTCTGTATCGACAACATCACGGTGATGAGCATGGTCGGCGACGGTTTCGGATATCTCGACCGCTCGGTCCGGGTGGCCATGGACGCCGGCCTGCCGCCGGTGGACGTGATCCGGATGGGCACGTTGAACACCGCCGAGCACTACCGCAAGTCGCACCTGATCGGCAGCGTCACCCCCGGCCGGCTGGCCGACGTGCTGTTGGTCCGCGAACTGGACCAGTTCCCGCCGGAGATCGTGGTCACCGGCGGCCGGGTGGTGGCCCGCAAGGGGGAGCTGGTCGTCGACGTCCCGAAGCCCCGGTTCCCGCGGGCGTACCGGGAAAGTATCCGGCTGCACGAGTCGGTGAGCGCGGCACGGCTCGCCCTGCCCGCCCCGCCCGGCGCGGCCGAGGTCGACGTCCGCGTGATCCAGGTCAACGACCAGGACGCCGCGCTCAACAAATCCGCCGGCGCGACCCTGCCGGTCGTCGGCGGGCTCGTGCGGCCGGACCCGGCCCAGGACGTGCTGAAGTTCTGTGTTGTCGAGCGGTACGACCGCAACGGCAACGTGGCCGTCGGCTTCGCCAAGGGCTTCGGCCTGAAGCGGGGCGCCATCGCCACCTCGGTGTCGGTGCCGTCGAACAACATCGTCGCGGTCGGCACCACCGACGAGGAGATCTGGGCCGCGATCCGGCACGTCACCGCGATCCAGGGCGGGTACGCCGTGGTCGCCGGCGGTGACGTGCTGGCCGAGGTGCGGCTGCCGGTCGGCGGGATCATCTCCGAGGAGCCGTTCGAGGACGTGGTGGCCGCGATCCGGGACGCCGAACGGATCGCCGGCCAGGCGCTGGACTGCGCCCTGCTCAACCCGCTGCGGGCGCTCACCGCGACCGTCCTGCCCACCCTGCCCGACTACGGCATGACCGACCTCGGCCTGGTCGACGTGGCCGCGCGGCGGTTCGTGCCGGTGCTGGAGAGTGCCCGATGAGCCACCTGGTGGGATTGTCCGAGGAGGTCGCGCGGCTGCGGAGGCGGGTCCGGGCCGCGCTCGGCGAGGAGCCGGCCGACCTCGTGCTGCGCGACTGCCGCGTGGTCAACACGTACTCCGAGGAGATCCACGCCGCCGACATCGCGGTGCTCGACGGCAGGATCGTCGCGGTCCGTGACCGGTTCGACGGCGAGAGCCTCCAGGAGTACGACTGCGGCGGCCGGTTCGCCCTGCCGGGGCTGGTCGAGCCGCAGTTCTACCCGATGCTCGTCGGGATCGAGGCCGCCCGGGAGGCGCTCGCGAACGGCACCACGTCGGTCGTCGGCTGGGGTCCCGGCCACAACTCAGCGTCCCCGGACGAACTGGGGAACGTTCCCTGGCGGGTCTACGGCGTGGCCGAGTCGGGCCTGCCGACGGGACTGCGGTTCACCCCGGTGTCGCTGACCGAAGGACTGTCCTTCGCGGACGGCCAGGACCTGTTGACGCCGCTGCGGCACGGCCGCACGCTGATGCTGACCGACACCGGGAACGCGCTTCCGTTGCTGGACATGCTCGCTGACATCGTCGCGCGCGCCCTGGACACCCGGCACATCTGCCTGGGGGAGACGGAAAGCAAGGTGTACCGGCCGTTTCTCGCCGCGCTCGCGGCCGGCGTGCCGTTGCTGCGCGCGGTTCAGATGGCCGGGCTCAACGCGGCCACGCACTACGGCATCAACCACGAGATCGGCAGCCTGTCGCCGGGCCGGTGGGCGGACATCGTGCTGCTGGCGGAGTTGGACCGGTTCCCGCCCGACCGGGTGTACGTCGGCGGCACGCTCGTCGCCTCGGCCGGGACACCTCGATGGTAGAGCCGCTGCTCGACGTCCGCGACCTGGCCGTCGAGTTCCCCGGCAAGGCACCGGTCCGGGCGGTCAACGGCGTCTCGCTGACGCTGCGGCCCGGCCAGGTGCTGGGTGTGCTGGGCGAGTCGGGATCTGGCAAGAGCATGCTGCTGCGCACGATCCTCGGCATCCAGCCGGCGAAGGCCCGGGTGACCGGCCAGGTGTGGATGCGCGGCCAGGACCTCCTGGACATGCCGGAGACCAAACGAGCCAAAACTCGCGGCTCGTGGCTGTCGATGGTGTTCCAGAACCCGATGACCGCGCTGGACCCGGTGTTCACTGTGGAGGATCAGATCGTCCAGCCGCTCATGCGGCACACCGGCCGCACCCGCCCACAAGCTCGCGCCCGCGCGCTCGAACTGCTGAAGCTCGTGCAGATCTCGTCGCCGGAACGGCGGTTGAAGGCGTATCCGTTCGAGCTGAGCGGCGGCATGCGGCAACGCGTGGCGATCGCGGCCGCGCTGGCGTGCGACACGAGCCTCCTGCTCGCCGACGAGCCGACGACCGCGCTCGACGTGACCGTGCAGGCCCGGATCCTCAGTCTGCTCCGCTCGTTGCAGGCCGAGCTGGGGATGAGCGTGATCGTCGTGACGCACGACGTGGGGGTGGCGGCGGAGATCGCCGAAGAGGTGGTCGTGATGTACGCGGGCCGCGTCGTCGAACACGGCTCGGTACGGGACGTCCTGCGTGACCCGCAGCACCCGTACACCCAGGGCCTGCTGGCCGCGAACGTGCGGCCCGGCCAGCACGAACGCCCGGTCGCCATCCCCGGCTCGCCACCGAACCCGGCCCACCTGCCGCCGGGATGCGTGTTCGAGCCGCGCTGCGCGTTCGCCAGGGACGAGTGCGGACAGCGCGTACCGGACCTGGTGTCGGTTACGGGGAGTCACGAAGCGAGATGTGTGCTGGTAACAGGGGTCAGCGAAGGAGTTGGTGAGGATGCGAGGCACTAGAGCAGCGTTGCTCGGTGTCTGTGCGCTGGTGGTCGTCGCGTGCGGTACGACCACGCAGGCCCCGGCAGGTGGTGACGCGTCGGCCGACCGCAGTGGGTCGGGCGGCACGCTGGTGATCGGCATGTCGGGCGCGAACGTGCCCATCGCGAACACCCCACCGAGTGACGGCGCCGAAGGCGTGCGCTGGGTCGGGAACTCGGTGTACGACGCGTTGACCGCGTTCGATCTCGACCAGTCGGACAAGGCGCCCACGCCTGGTCCGTGGCTCGCGGAGAGCTGGACGTTGTCCCCGGACAAGCTCGCCTGGACGTTCAAACTGCGCAAAGGCGTGAAGTTCCAGGACGGCACCGACTTCAACGCCGACGCCGTGGTGTTCCAGCTCGACCGGATCACCAAGAAGGACTCGCCGTACTTCGACCAGGCCGTGTACATCAACAACAAGTTCTACACCCAGTACATCGCCTCGTACCGCGCGGTCGACCCGACCACGGTTGAGATCCGGACCGCGGCGCCGTATTCGTTGCTGCTGTGGGACCTGACGTCGATCTACTTCCCGAGCCCGGCGGCCGTGAAGCAGTACGGCAACAGGGACTACCCGATGCACGCGGTCGGCACCGGGCCGTTCAAGATGACCAGGTACGTCCAGGGGTCGGAGATGGAACTGGACGCGTTCGACGGTTATTGGGGCGGTCGGGCGAAACTGGACAAGATCCGGCTGCGGGTGATGCCGGACGCGGCCACCCGGCTCGCCGCGCTGCAGTCCGGCGACATCAACTGGGCCGAGGTGCCGCCGCCGGACTCGGTGCCCCAGCTGAAAACCCAGGGCTTCAACGTCCTTTTGCGACCGTACCCGCACACGATGGCGTTCTACCTCAACAATCTGCGGGCGCCGTTCAACAATCCCAAGGTCCGCGAGGCACTGCAGTACGCGATTAACCGGGAAGCGATGTGCAACAACCTGTTGAGCGGCCTGTGCACGCCGGCGACCCAGACCGCGTACGAGGGGCATCCGTGGTTCGATCCGGTGCTGGGCAACAAGTACCACTACGATCCGGCCAAGGCGAAGCAGTTGCTGGCCGAGGGTGGGTACGCCAAGGGTCTGACGATGACGGTCGCGGCGCCGACCGGCGGCTCCGGGAACATGTGGCCGGGCCCGATGCTGGAGTTCATCCAGTCGAACCTGAAGGACGTCGGCGTGGACATGAAGATCGTCCCGCTGGAGTGGAACCTGGTCGTGGCGATCGGTCGCGCAGGGTTCGCCGCGCAGGGCAACGACAAGTACGACGCGATCTACAACTCGATCTCGTGGGGCGCGCCCTTCTTGGCGGACCGCTACTCCACGGCCCGGATCCCGCCTGGCGGCTGCTGCAACACGATGGGGTACAGCAACCCTGAGGTGGACAAGGCGTTCCAGGCCGTGCAGTCGGAGTTCGACCCGAAGAAGGCGGACGCGCTGATGGCCAAGGCGCTCGGCCTGGCCGCGGCCGACTCGCCCGCCACGTACATCGTCCATGACCTGAACCTGCGGGTGCTCTCGCCTAAAGTCCGTGGCTTCGTCCAACCTCAGGCCTGGTATGTGGACCTGCGGAAGGTCTGGGTCAAAGTGTCATGAACGCCGTGCTGAAACGCCTCGCGATGGCTGTTCCGGCGCTGCTTGGCGTGTCCGTGGTGAGCTTCCTGCTGCTGAACGTGCTGCCCGGCGACCCGCTCGCCGGGCTCACCGGCCCGGCCACCACCCAGGCCGACCGGGACGCGCTCGCCCATGACCTCGGCCTGGACCGGTCGGTGTTCGTTCAGTACTGGCTGTGGCTGACGAGATTGCTGAGCGGTGACATGGGTTTCTCGTTGCCGCGCGGCCGTCCGGTGGCCGAGCTGATCGGGACCGCGTTGCCCAACACGGTCGTGCTGGCCGCCGCGGCCGCTGTGTTGGGTCTCGCGGCCGGCATCCTGCTCGGTTCGTTGGCCGCGCTGTGGGTCGGGCGGTGGCCGGACCGGCTCATTTCGGGCTCGTCCGTGCTCGGGTTGAGCATCCCGAACTACTGGCTGTCCATCCTGCTGATCATTGTGTTCGCCACGGGTTTGAAGGTGCTCCCGGCCGGCGGCATGCACGGCCCGGACGGCGGGTTCGGCGACCTGCTGGCCCATCTGGTGCTGCCCGCGATCGCCGCGTCCGGCGTCACCGCCGGGCTGACCGCGCGGATGACCAGGGCCAGCCTGCTGGAGACGCTCGGCGAGGACTTCGTGCTGACGCTCCGGGCCCAAGGCCTGAGCAAGCGTCAGGTGTTCGGGCACGTGGCCAAAAACGCGGCGCCGCCGATCTTCGCGGTCGGCGGCCTGCAGATCGGGTACCTGTTGGGCGGCTCGGTGCTCGTCGAGACGATCTTCTCCTGGCCCGGCCTGGGACAGCTGATGTACCAGGCGATCGCCGAACGGGACCTGCGCGTCGTGCAGGGCGCGGTGTTGGTGATCGCGGTGACGTTCGTCGTGGTGAACCTGGTGGTCGACCTCCTGCAGGCGGTCGTCAACCCACGGCTGAGGCGAGGTGTGTGACGTGACCGACCTTGTAGCTGTGCGGTCCTACAACACAGAGGTCCGTGGCCGGCTGTTCCGCGACCCGGCCGCGGTGGTGTGCCTGCTGATTCTCGCCGCGCTGGTGTTCGCCGCGATCGCCGCACCCCTGCTGACGTCGTACGACCCGTTGCAGGTGTCGGTGACATCGCGGCTGCTGCCCGTCGGGTCGTCAGGGCACGTCCTCGGCACCGACGAGCTGGGCCGGGACGTGCTCAGCCGGCTGCTGCACGGCGGACGACTGTCGTTGCTGACTGGGATCGTGCCCATCCTTGTGGCGACGGTGGTGGGCACGTTGCTCGGCGCCGTGATCGCGTACGTCGGCGGTCCGCTGTCCTCGGCGCTCGCCCGAGCCTTGGACATGTCGTACGCGTTCCCGGCGATCCTGATCGGCATCGCGGTCACCGCGTCGCTCGGTCCCGGCACGGCGAACTCGATCATCGCGCTGAGCATCGCGTTCATCCCGCCGATCGCCCGGGTCGCGGAGTCGGCCACCCGCCAAGTCGTCGTGCAGGAGTACATCGAGGCCGCCCGGCTGTCCGGGGCGCGGTGGCACCGGATCATCCTCAGCCAGATCCTGCCGAACGTGTTCGGGCCGGTGTTCGTGTACGCGTCCGGGATGGTGGGGCTGAGCATCAGCGTCGGCGCCGGGCTGAGCTTCCTCGGCCTCGGCACCCCGCCGCCGACCCCGGAGTGGGGCTCGATGCTCAACAGCCTCCGCGCGTCGATCTACGTGCAGCCGCTGGTGGTCGCGTTGCCCGGGTTGTTCATCTTCCTCGCGTCGGTGGCGTTCAACGTGTTGAGCGACAGCCTGCGCGACGCGCTCGACGTCCGGGAGGGCTGATGGAACCGTTGTTGCGGGTATCCGATGTGTCCAAGCGGTTCAAGGTCCGGGGCGGGCACGTGTCCGCTGTCGACGATGTGTCCTTCTACGTGCAGGCCGGCGACACCGTCGGGATCGTCGGCGAGTCGGGGTCGGGCAAGTCCACTTTGGCCCGGCTGGTGCTGCGGCTGATCGAGCCGGACACCGGTGAGGTCGTGTTCGACGGCAAGAACGTCGCCGAGGCGCGCGGTGCCGGTCTGAAGGAACTGCGGCGCGGCATGCAGATGGTGTTCCAGGACCCGTACTCGTCGGTCAACCCGCGGATGCCGATCGGCGGCAACATCGGGTTCCCGATGAAGGTGCAGGGCTTCGGGAAACGCGAGATCCGGGACCGTACCGCGGATCTCCTGGACCAGGTTGGCCTGCACCCGAACCACGCGTCGTACTATCCGCACCAGCTCAGCGGCGGCCAGTTGCAACGGGTGAACATCGCCCGCGCGCTGACCATGGAGCCGAAGCTGGTGGTCTGCGACGAGCCACTGTCCGCTTTGGACAAGTCGATCCAGGCCCAGGTGCTCAACCTGTTGCGGGACCTGCGCGAGCGGCTCGGCCTGACCTATCTGTTCATCAGCCACGACCTGAACGTGGTCGAGTACTTCAGCGACCACGTGCTGGTGGTGTACCTCGGTCACGTCGTGGAGTCGTGCCCGGCCAAGGACCTGTACCGCGAGCCGCTGCACCCGTACACCAAGGTGCTGCTGTCCGCGATCCCGAGCGTCGACCCGGACACCCGGACCGAGGCGCAGGCGTTGGGCGGCGAACCGCCCAGCCCGCTCGACCCGCCGTCCGGCTGCCGGTTCCGCACCCGGTGCCCGCTCGCCATGGACATCTGCGCCAGGGAGAAACCGGCGCTGCGCGAGGCGGCCACCGGCCACAGCGTCGCCTGTCACCTATTCGAGGAGCGAGTCTGACCCATGTCCAGGATTGCCATCCGCAACGCCACGATCGTCACGATGAACCCCGGCAGGCAGGTCCTCCGCGACCGGGTGCTGGTGGTGGCCGGTGACCGAATCGCCGGCCTCGAACCCGCCGCCACGTGGGTGCCCTCGCCAGGCGACGAGATCCTCGACGCCCGCGGCCGGATCGTGCTGCCCGGTTTCGTGAACACCCACGCGCACACCGCGCAGCAGCTCGGCCGTGGCCTCGCTGACGACGTGGACCTGATGACCCTGCTGCACGACCGGGTGTTCCCATACGAGAGCAGCATGGCCCCGGACGACAGTTACGTCAGCACGCTGCTGTTCGGCATCGAGCAGATCGCCAACGGCACCACGACGTTCGCGGACGCCGGCATCCAGCACGCCTCGCCGACTGTCCAGGGCATCACCGAACTGGGCATCCGGGCGGCGTTCTGCTACTCCGTCACGGACGCGGGGGAGGGGTTGCCGTCCGGGTGGAAGCTGTCCGCCGACGAGTCCATCGCCCGCCAGGAGGAGGCGTACGCGCGGTACCACGGCGCCGCGAACGGCCGGATCCGCTGGTGGTTCGGGCTGCGGACGTTGTTCAACAACTCCGACCAGGTGGTGGAGCTGACTGCTGAGGCCGCGCGCCGCCTGAACACGCACGTGCACATGCACCTCGCGCAGTCGCCCGGTGAGGTGAAGTACTGCCAGGACGCCCGCGGCGCCAGCCCGATCCGGCTGCTGGCCAAACTCGGCCTGCTCGGGCCGAACCTGCTGGCCGTGCACTGCCTGTATACGGACGACGAAGAGATCGACCTGATGGCCGAGCACGGCGTCAAGCTGTCGCACAACCCGGCCGCGGGCCTGAAGATCATGGGAGTTCCCCGGATCATCCCGTTCCGCGAGCGCGGTGTGGTGACCGCGTTGGGGACCGACTCGGGCGCGTCAAACAACCGCAACAGCATGCCGGACGAGATGTGGCTGACCACGTTGCTGCAGAAGGGAGCGCACGGCGACCCGGCGGTGATGACCGCGCAGGAGGTGCTGGAGATGGCGACCATCGACGGCGCCCGCGCGTTGGGCTGGGACGACGAGATCGGGTCGCTGGAGGTCGGCAAGAAGGCGGACCTGGTGGTGGTCGACCCGGGCACGTCGAACATGCAGCCGCTGCACGACCCGATCGCGAACCTGGTGTTCTGTATGAAGACAGACAATATCCAGTATACAATGTGCGACGGTGTCTGGTTGATGAAAGACCGTCGGATCGGGCACGTCGACGTCCCGGCCGTGCTGCGTGCGGTGCACGAGCATGCCGGTCAGGTCCGTGAACGGTCCGGAATCCAACTGCCCGCGCGGTTCCCCGGGGCATGACGGCTCTCTGGGCACCGGATCGTCGTGCCGCGACCGTCGGCATCGTGCTGCTGGTGACGCTGACCGCGTTCGAGCGGATGGGCGTCACCACGGCGATGCCACGGCTCGTGGCCGAACTGCACGGCGAGGAGCTGTACGCGTGGCCGTTTCTGTCCTTTTTGGTCGCCAGCGTGGTCGCGACCGTGTTGGCCGGGCAGCTCTGCGACCGGTACGGCCCGGCCCGGGTGGTCATGGCCGGGCCGGCGTTGTTCCTGGTCGGGCTGCTGGTGGCCGGGTTCGCGCCGTCGATACCGGTGTTGCTGGCCGGCCGGGTGCTGCAGGGGTTGGGCGCGGGCACGCAGACCGTGGTGTCCACTGTCCTGATCGGACTGGTGTATCCGGAACGGGACCGGCCGGCCGCGTTCGGCGCGGTGTCGGCGGCGTGGGTGCTGCCCGCGCTGATCGGGCCGGCCGTGTCCGGTGTGGTGACCGAGCGGATCGGCTGGCGCTTCGTGTTCCTCGGTCTGGTGCCGCTCGTGGTGGTGGCGGCGTTGCTGCTGGTTCCTGTGCTTCGGCGGCTGCCGGAGCACGACGGCGCCCCGCCCCGGCAAGGTCGACTGCTCGCCGCGGTCGGGGCGGCCGCCGGTGTCGCCGGACTGAGTTGGGCCGCGCAGCACCCGTCGGCGGTCATGGTGGCGCTTGGGCTGGCTTCGTTGGCGGTTCTCTATGTGGCGCAACGGTCTTTGCTGCCCGCGGGGACACTGCTGGCTCGTCGTGGCCTGCCGGTGACGATTCTGGCCCGTGGGTTGCTGGCAGGGGCATATTTTTCTTGTGTCGCTTATGTTCCGTTGACGTTAACGGTCGTTCACGGGTTTGATCCGCTGCTCGCCGGCCTGCCGCTGACGGTCGGCTCGTTGGGGTGGGCCAGCGCCTCGGCTTGGCAGGGGAGGCACCGCGACCTGGCCCGGCCCGTGCTGCTGCGTTGGGGGTTCGTGTTCGTCGCGGCCGGGGTCGCGACGCTTTCGCTCGTGGCCCCGGCGTGGGGTGTGCCGTGGGTGGCGTTGCCCGCGATGGCGTTGGCGGGCGCGGGGATGGGGCTCGGTGTGTCCAGCGTCAGCGTGCTCACGCTGGCCGCGTCCACGCCGTCGGACCGTGGGTTCAACTCGTCCGCCATGTGGCTCGCCGACCAGCTCGGCTCGGCCGTGCTGGTCGGCATCGGCGGGATTCTCGTCCCGGCGGCGGGCGCCGGGACGTTGAACCTGCTCATGGCCGGTGTCGCCGTGGTGGGCGCGGTCGTCACCGGACCCAGGGTTACTTCGCCTGGACCGGGAGGTCACCGACCGGGCAGTCGGCCACCCCGACGGTCGGCCGGGTGATGCTCTCGACCTGTTCCTGCGCCTTCTGCGGGTCGTTGACCCACAGCTTGTAGAAGTCGAACGGGCACTCCGCGACGCCCTTGTCGCCGTCACCGGCGGCGTGTACCCCGGAGTAGCCCCGGTGCAGCAGCTTGAACAGGTGGTTCTGCGACTGGTCGTGCTCCCGCGCGTCCCGGATCGCCGACAGGGACAGCTGGGCGAACTGGATGCCGTACTCCTCCTCGCCGGTCTCACCGAGCGTGCGCCCGTCGAAGCCGATGATCGAGGAGTGGCCGAAGTACGAGTAGACGCCGTCGAACCCGGCCGCGTTGGCCACCGCGACATAGCAGTTGTTCGACCACGCCATCGCCTTGGCCATCAACACCTGCTGGTCCTTGGCCGGGTACATGTAGCCCTGACAGCGCACGATCAGCTCCGCGCCCTTCATCGCGCAGTCCCGCCAGATCTCCGGGTAGTTGCCGTCGTCGCAGATGATCAGCGAGATCTTCATCCCTTTGGGACCGTCGGTGACGTACGTGCTGTCGCCGGGGTACCACCCCTCGATCGGGCACCACGGCAGGATCTTGCGGTACTTCTGCACGATGTCGCCGCTGTCGTTGATGAGCACCAACGTGTTGTACGGCGGCTTGTTCGGGTGGTCCTCGTGCCGTTCGCCGGTGAGCGAGAACACGCCCCAGGTGTGCGCCTCCCGGCAGGCGGCGGCGAAGATCTCGGTCTCCGGACCGGGAATCGACGACGCCGTCTCGAACATCTCGGCGGTGTCGTACATGATCCCGTGCGTGGAGTACTCCGGGAAGACCACCAGGTCCATGCCCGGCAGGCCCCTTTTCATGCCGACCAGCATGTCGGCGATGGCCTTGGCGTTGTCCAGCACCTCGGCCCGGGTGTGCAGCCGCGGCATCTTGTAGTTGACGACCGCGACGCCGACGGTGTCGGGGCTGGCGGAGATGTCACCGTGTCGCATCAGTTCTCCTTGGTTGGGTTATGCCGGAACAGGTTCGGTGACGCGTTTCATGCTGAGCAGTCGGGCGAGCGCGACCAGGACGATGACGATGCCGGCGGACAGCAGCCCGGTGGCGGTGTCCGAGCGCATCCCGCCGGTCATCCCCAGGAACGCCGGAACCGCGCACGTCGGCAAGCTGAGCAACGTGACGGTCCAGCCGGTGAACGTGGTGAACTGCTGCTTCCCCAACCCGAGCACCAGGAAGAACAGTGCCCACAGCAACGCCCACGCCAGCCAGATCACGCCGAACACCGGATCTCCGTTGCGCCAGAACGAAATCCCCGAGTAAACCACGGCGGCCCCGGCCACGAACAACGAAAACCACCCGATCCCCGCCGGATCCAACCCGGCCAACCCGGCGATGCCCACATACAGGTAGGTGATGCCGAACAGGTACACCCCGGAAGCGGCCAGGATCGCGTTGGCGTCCCCGCCCGCCTGAATGATCAACACGGTCGGCGTAACACACTGCAACCCACCCACGAACAGGTTCAGCGGAGCGGCCGACCTGGCCGACACCCGCCCGAGCAACGCCAGCCCGTTGACCAGCAACACCGCCCCGACATAGAGCAGGCCCACGTTTCCCATGACCGCCTCCGCCCGGTTGATACCAGATGGAATAGTTTCAGATGAAAATAAGAGACGACGGGGGCGCCGTCAAGGTGTATCGACAGCGACCACAGGTCGGCGTGGACGACAGCCCGCCGGCACAGCTCTAGCCGAGCAGCGCCATGGCCTGCTCGGTGGTGGTGCCGGGGTTGGTCAGCGTGGACCAGTTCTGCCACACCTTCTCGCGGGCGCCCGGCGTGGCCAGCAACCGCCGGGCACAGTCGGCCTCGGCGGGTCCGTATCCGGGACCCAGCAGGGTCTCCCGCGTGGCGATGTCGCTCCCGACGGCCGTGTACGGCCCGATGTCCACCGACATCGGCGCCGGATCGGGAACGGCGCCGGCCGTCTGCGCGAGCAGCCACAGGGCGACGACCGTGCGCGCCTGCCCTCGGGCGTCGCGTTCCGCAGCGATCCCCGTTACCTGTGCCGCGACGTCGCCGGCAAGCGCGTTCCGGTAGGTCGCCTCGGCCGCGCCTCGGGGCCAGACCAGCCATACGCCGTCGCCCTGCCGGATTTCGGGTAGCCGGTCGCGGGCGACGGGTGGCACGGCGCCCGCGACCGGTCCGACCGCTGCCGCCCAGTGCGGAATCCACGAGGCGTACGCGGGATAGGCGCAGTACGTCACCGTGTCCCGCTGTTCGCAATGCCACGCGTCCGGCTCCGCGACACGTGCGTCGCGTTCCCTGGCCGTCGCGTTGGGGTCGGCCGCCATCGCGACGGCTCCCGCCGGCACCGCCACGGCCACCGCCAGCAGCGCGACGCCAAGCCGGACTACCCGGATCCGATGCCGGAGCAGGGCGAGGCTCCCGAACAACGCCACGCAGGCGATCAGGTACCCGAGATGGGTCCCGGCCGGACGCTCCGGCCAGCCGGGACCGTTGTGCAGCACCAGCGGCAGGAACCAGCCGCCGTACCCGCCCAGGTTGCGGTTCATCAGGGTGGCGAGCACGAGCAGGACCAGGACCACCGGCCCGGCCACGAGACCGGGGAACCAGCGGCCCACGGCCACTCCGAGTGCGGCGGTCGCGGCCACCGCCGCGATGCCGGTGAGCACCTCCAGGACGTCGAGCCGGCCGGCCACCGGTCCCTGGGCGACCCTGATCACCAGGTATCCGACGATGGGCACGGCGGCGATGGCGGCGCCCACGACGGCCGCGGCGGCAGCGACCGACCAGGTCCGCTCGGCGGCCCGTCCCGGCAACGCCGCCATCCCGTCGAAGCCGCCGTGCCGTCGGTCGCGCGACGCAGCCAGGTTCGCGACCAGCAGCACCGCGGCGGCGACCAGCAGCGCGTGGCCGGTCATCGACACCGTGTCGACCGTGAGATCAGGCGCCCAGTCCCAGCTCTCGGCCAGCTGCCAGGCCAACGCGACGGCGGCCGCGGCCCACAGGAACGGGTTGCGGAGCAGGCGGCGGACCTCGAAACGGACCAGCTCTCGCCTCACCCGGCCGCCCCGAGGCACCGCAGATATCCGTCCTCAATGGACGGTTCGGCCGGCTCAGCGGCCGGCGGCCGCTGGTCCAGAACTCGGTAACGGCCGTCCGCCGTACGCCAGAACAGCCCGCCGGACGGCCGGGACGCGGTGATCCACACGTGTCCGGCGGCGACCGCCGCCAGCTCGGCCGGGGTTCCGTCGAAAGCCACCCGCCCACCGGCCAGCACGACGACCCGCTCGCACAGGGCGGCGACGTCCTCGGTCTGGTGGGTGGACAGCAGCACGGTACGGCTCTCGCCGAGCCGGGACACCAAGGCACGGAACCGCATCCGCTGCTCGGGATCAAGGCCGACCGTCGGCTCGTCGAGGACGAGCAGCTCGGGCGCGCCGAGCAGGGCCTGGGCCAGCGCCAGCCGGCGGCGCATCCCGCCGGACAGCCGCCGCACCCTGGTCGCGGCCCGGTCGGTCAGGTCGACCTCGGCCAGCACGCGACGAACCTCGCGATGCCGCGACCGCCGATCGGTCATGTCCTTCAGGATCGCGACGTAGTCCACCAGGTCGAAGGCGGTGAAATGCGGGTACGGGCCGGGTTCCTGGGGCAGGTAGCCGAGCCGCCTGCGCAGCTCGGTCCGCTCGTCCCGGCGGGCCGGGTCGAGCCCCAGGGCCCGGATCGAGCCCGTGTCCGGCGCGAGCGTCGTCGCCAGGCATCGCAGCAGTGTCGACTTGCCGGCGCCGTTCGGCCCGAGCAGGCCGGTGACGCCGGTGCCGATCGACAGGTCCAGCCCGTCGAGCACGAGCCGGCGACCGTGCCGCTTGACGAGCCCGGTCACCCGGACGGACGTCGTCATGGCGCCGGCTCGACTGCCGGGCAGTGCGTTCCCGGTGCCGGGGTCCGGCCGGTCACCAGGTACCGATCGGCCGCCTCGACCACGCACGCGCTGCCCTTCCAGTAAACGCCGTGCCCCCAGCCGTCGTAGGTGAGCAGGACGGCGCCACTCTGCCGGGCCGCGGCACCCGCCCACTCAAGCGGGGTGGACGGGTCGTACCGGCTGTTGACCATCAGGATCGGCGGCGCACCCCGCACCACCAGCCGGTGCTGCGGGTTGCGGACCCGGTCCGACAGCCCGACGCACCGGAGCGTGACGTCCCAGGCGACGGGGGACCGCCGGATGTCCGGCGCCGCCCAGCTCGACGCCAACCGGTACACCGCCAGCTCGGCCGCGCCGCTCACCAGCAGGCTCAGGTCCTGGCAGGCGATCGCGCCGACCGGGTCCCGCCAGGTGCCCGGCGGATCGTCCGGGCCGGGGCCGGCCGGCGGGCGGAAGTCCGGGATCGGGATCGTGGTGCCGTCCCGGAGCGCGACCAGCAGCCTCGCCAGCAGGTCCCACTGCGGCCCGTACGACGTGTAGTTGGTGAAGAACAGCAGGTTCTGCTCGGTGACCTGGGTGGGCGCCGCCGGTGGCTGCCGGTGCGCGTAGAGCTGCCCACGGTCGGCCTTGTCGCGCAGGTCGGCCACCAGCCGTCGCACGTTTTGGCCGTGCAGGGCGCATCCGGTGGTCCGCGCGCACCAGGCGACGAACTGCTCGAAGCTCTCCTGGGCCGCCGTCGCCTCGGTGCGCAGGAAACGCCACGTGGTGGGCAGGCTGTGGTCCCAGTTGCCGTCCAACGCCATCGTGCGGATGCGGTCCGGGTACCGCTCGGCGTACTGCTGGCCCAGCAGTGTTCCGTACGAGTGCCCGTAGTAGTTGAGTTTTCCCTCGCCGACGGCGGCGCGGATCGCCTCCAGGTCCTGGACACCGCTGGCGGTGTCCAGGAAGTCGTACACCGGACCGGTGAGCCGGCGGCACGCGTCGGTGTAGGCCCGGTTGGCCGCGACCCGCCGGGCGAAGTCGGCCTGGGTCCGCGGCTCGGCCGGCACCGGGTCGCCGGTCCACGGACAGCGCACCGGGTTGCTGGCGCCGACCCCGCGAGGATCGAGGCTCAGCACGTCGAACCGCCGGTGCGTCTCCGGTGACAACAACGTCCCCCGCTTGACCGCGGCCACCCCGCTGCCGCCCGGCCCGCCCGGGCCGAAGACCAGGGTGCCGAGCCGGGCGGTCGGGTCGGTCGCCCGGCGGCGGGCCACCGCGATCCCGATCCTCGGTCCGTCCGGCCGCGACCAGTCGACCGGCACGGGCACCGTGCCGCAGTCCACTTCGGACACATCGGGGCAGGGCGTCCACCCGATTCCGGCCGCGGGTTCGGCGCCGGCCGGCCCGGCCGTCACCGCGCCGGCGATCAACCCGACTACCAGGAAACGCAAGGCATTCACATCCGTTCTCCAGGATCAAGGCGCCTGCGGCGCGCGTACAGGACAGCCCCGCAGACAACCGCGGCGGCGCCGTAGCCGAGTTGGACCACCGGCTGGAAAAGCAGGAACCGGCCGAGGCTCTGGGTCGCGAGCACGGCACCGACCCAGAGCGCGGCAAGGCCGGCGGCGGCGACCGGGATCGGCACCCGGGTCCCGGCGGCGAGCGAGGCGACGGTCAGCATCAACGCCGGGAGCAGCCAAGCGGCACTGAGCCCGAGCGGCCCGGCCAGGAACGGCGCCGCCACACCGGTCAGCAGGGTCGCCGCGACGAGCACCGCGCCCGCCCGGACCAGCAGCAGCCGGACACCGGCCAGCGGGGTGGCGGCATGCAACTCGTACGCGGTGTCCACGGCCGGTCCGTACGCCACCGAGATGCCGCCGAGCGGCAACACCGGTGCGATCACCAGGAAGAGCAGCAGCGCGACCGGGCTGCCGTCGGAAAGCCGGGCCGCGGCCACCGCGAAGGCCAGCACCAGGACCACGGCCAGCAGCCACGCGCGGCTCAACGCCGGGGTGGCCAGCAGCAGCCGGGCCACGTGTTCGGGCACGACCCGGCCGAGCAGACGCTCCACAGGCGACCTCCGCGGCGGGGCGACCCGCTCCTGGACACCGTCCCAGGACGCGGCGAGCCACGACTCGTCCACCGGCACGGCCGCCCGGCACTGCACACAGCCGACCAGATGTGCCTCCACCGACATCGCCCGCGGCGGGTCGATCCGTCCTTCGAGATAGCCCCGGAGCAGGTCGTCCGGAACATGCCAGCCGGTCACGCCAACGCCCTCCGAAGCTTGGCCCTGGCCCGCATGGCCCGGGTCTTGACGGTGCCCTCGGGGATCCCGAGCAGGCGGGCGGCCTCCCGGGTGGTGAGACCGTCGAGCACGGTGGCCTGGATCACGGCCCGCAGTTCGGGCGAGAGGCTGCCCATGGCCGCGCCGAGGTCGCCGTGTTCCACCCCGAGCAGGACCCGGTCCTCGGCGGACTCGGTGATCGCGTGCGCCTCGTCCAACTCCTCGTGTGCCGCGCGGGACGTCCGCAGCGACGAGATCAGCCGCCGCACCCCGATCGTCCAGATCCACGCCGCCACCTCGCCCGCGCCGGGATCGAACCGGCCGGCTCCCCGCCACACCGCCACGAACGTGTCCTGAATCGCGTCGTCGACGACATCGCCGTTGGCACACCGCCGCGCCAACCGGGCCCGCAGCCAGGGCGCGTGCCGCCGGTGCAACAGCCGCAACGCCGCCACCTGCCCTGTGGCCGCCGCGGCGACCAGGTCCACATCGGAGCTGTCATCGTCGACCACGACGGGATCACGCCGCCGCCATCGGGAAACCGAACGCACAACCCGACTATCGCAGTCCACCCACCGACCGGTTCATGATCATCTCCGGGCCTTGGGCGCCAAGCGAACGCCGGAGAAGCGGACACCTTCTGGCCGCAATCCATGCGAAGGTGATCACATGACGGTCTTGGACACCCGGGCACTCAACCGCGCGACACTCGCCCGGCAGTTGCTGCTCGACCGCGCCGACATGCCGGCCGTCGACGCGGTCAAGCACCTGTGCGGCATGCAGGCGCAGGAGCCGCAGGAACCGTTCGTCGGTCTCTGGTCGCGGCTGCGCGCGTTCGACCCGGCGGAGCTCTCGGACATGCTGGTCGGACGTCGCGTGGTCCGAACCCATCTCATGCGACGCACCATGCACTTGCTCACCGCCGAGGACGCACTGGCGTGGCGGGCCCGCCACGATGCCATGCTGCGCCAACGGGTTCTCGGGACCTACCGCCAGGAACTCGACGGAGTGGATCTCGACCAGCTCGCGGCAGCGGGCCGGGCGGTGATGGCCGACGACGAACCGCGCTCGACGCGCGAGCTCGCGCGGGCAGTTGCTGACCGCTGGCCCACGCCGGGACCGCAGATACTGGGGGAGATGTTGGGTGCCCTGCTCCCGATGGCGCAACTGCCACCGCGCGGGCTGTGGCGCACGAAGGCCGGTGTGCGGCACGTGCTGCTCGCCTCGTGGCTGGGGCGGCAGGTCGACCCGCCGGCCGCGAACGGCACCGATCCGGTCGGCGAGGCGTTGGTGCGGCGGTATCTGGCCGCGTACGGGCCTGCGACCGTGGCCGACCTGCGAGCCTGGTCCGGCCTGGCCGGCCTGCCGGCGGCGGTCGCGGCGGTCCGCGACGAACTGGTCACCTTCCGTGACGAAAGCGGCCGGGAACTCGTCGACCTGCCGGACGCGCCCGTCCGGACCCGGACCCGGACACGCCCGCGCCGGTGCGGTTCCTGCCGGCGTTCGACAACGCGATCCTCGGCTACCACGACCGTAGCCGGATCATCGACCACGCCCATCGTCTCCTGTCGGTCGCCGGCGAGCGCGTCGTGCTCGTCGACGGCCGCGTCGCCGCGACCTGGACCGTCGACGCGGACACGGTCGTGGTCACTCCGCTGCGCCGTTTCACCCGAGCCGACCGAGCTGACGTCGCCGAGCATGGGCGGGAACTGGCGTTGTTCCTCTCCGACAACGAAAGCGGGCGGGTCCGGGTCGCTAAAGCCGGGCGATGATGTCGAAGTCGTAGCCGTCCGCGACGGCCAGGTGGACGTGTTGGGCGGCTTGCTGGCCGTGGAACTCGACCGTTCCTCTTGGCCCGTGGTAGGCGAAGCCGTCGACGACGGCGGCCATCTCGGGCAGCCGGGCCGAGCCCGCCCGCTCGGCCAGCATCGCGAGGGTGTGCAGGCCTTCGTAGCAGGATTCCGCCGCGTTGTTCAGCGGTGGGGCGTCCGGGCCGTGCAGGCCGACGTACCGGTCGAGCAGGTCCATCGCGTCGGCGTTGACCAGGGAGCGGAAGTACGCGGCCGCGACGAAGAGGTTCCTCGTCGCCTGGCATCCGCTCGCCAGCAGCATGTTCTCCTCCATCAACGGGCTGAACCGCAGCATCCGCTCGTGCAGGCCGCGGCGGGCGAACTGGCGGTTGAACTCCACCGCGTCCTGCCCGACAAGCAGCATGAGCACGCCGTCGCAGCGGGCCGCGTCGACTTTCGCGACCAGTTCGGCCATGTCGCCGCCAAGTTCGGCATACGCCTCGCCGGCCACGTGCAGCCCCAGTTCCCGGGCGAACTGCCGGACCGCGGCGCCTGACTCGCGCGGCCACACGTAGTCGTCGCCGGCCACGAACCAGCGCCGCGCACCCATGTTGGTACGCAGCCACGCCAACGCGGGCGCGATCTGCAGCCGGGGGATCTCGCCGGAGCAGAAGATGCCCGGCCGGCGTTCGCCACCCTCGTACAGCGGGGTGTACGCGTACGGGATGCGGCCGGCGACCACGGGCGCGAGCGCGTTGCGGACCGACGAGATGTGCCACCCGCTCACCGCGTCCACCTGCCCGGCCGTGATCAGCTCGGTCAGGCGGGTGGCGACGATGCCCGGCGGGGCGCCGCCGTCCACGATCTCCAGCGTGACCTCACGGCCGAGCACGCCACTCTCGGCGTTCAGCTCGTGCGCCGCGAGCTCGGCGATCGCCTCACAGGACGGCCCGAACAGCCCGGCCGGGCCGTGCAGTGGGATGACCATCGCGACCCGCCAGGCGTCCCGGTGATCCCTGACGGTCCCGCCCACTGCCATGAGAGCTCCGCACTCGGATATACTTTCATCTGGAAGTCTTCCAATTGACACCGATTTCCGCAAGCAGTGAGGACGAACCGACGATGTCTGACCGCGGCACCACGAACCGGCCAGGCACGACCGTGACGGATCCGCTCACCCAACTGCTCACCCGCGCGGTCCGCACGGTGACCACCCAGGTGGAGAACGTGCTGAAGCCCGAGGGTCTCACCCTGGACCAGTGGCTGGTCATCGAGGCGCTGACCGGCCGGCGCGGCCTGACCATGGCCGAGCTCGCCGACCGCACCACAGCGACCGGGCCGACCCTGACCAGGGTGGTCGACCGCCTGGTCACCACCGCGGCCGTCTACCGCGAAGTGGACCCGAACGACCGCCGTAAAGTCCGGGTCTACCTGAGCCCCCGCGGCCGGTCCACACACAAACGGATCGCGGTGAAAGTGCGCGAAATCGAACGCGCCCTGCTTGACCGCACAGGAGATCCGGCAGCGGCCCTCGAAGCGCTCGCCCACTGGACCCACTAGTTGCCGCGGTGTTCGCCGGCCACCTCTGAGCTGGGTAACCCCCGCCGCTAGGCTCTGGCCATGGTGGTCGTCGCTGCGCTTCAGATGGGTTCGTCCCCGGAGGGAACCGCGGCCACGCTGGAGCGGGTTCTCGGCTTCGAGGCCGCGATCCGAGCCGCCAACGTCGCGGTAGTCGTTCTGCCTGAGGCGATTCTCGGCGGTTACCCGGAGTCTCGCATGTCAGACGAGCAGTACGCCCGGTACTTCAGCCAGGCTGTTGAGATCCCCGGTCCGGAGATCGAGGCGTTGGCTGGGCTGGCGGCTTCGACCGGTGCGTCGTTGGTAGTCGGCGTGATCGAGCGGTGCGGCTCGACTCTGTACTGCACGGTGGTGTTCCTGGATCCGGTGCGCGGCTTGACCGCGTCGCACCGAAAGCTGGTACCGACCGGGCGGGAACGCGTGGTCTGGGGGCGGGGCGACGGCTCGACCTTGCCGGTTGTGCCGACCGCCGCTGGTCTCGCGGGCGCGGCGATATGCTGGGAGAACCTGATGCCGTTGTTGCGGGCCGCGATGTACGCGAAGGGGATCGAGCTGTGGTGTGCGCCGACTGTGGACGACGGAGACGCCTGGTTGGCGACGGCGCGCCATATCGCCTGCGAGGGCCGATGTTTCGTAGTCAGTGCGTGTCAGCATGGGACTTCTGAGGCATTCACTGGCGGTAGCGTGATCGTCGGCCCCCGCGGAGATGTCCTCGCGGGACCATTGCGCGACGGCGAAGGACTGCTGACCGCGGAGATCGACCCCGCCCAGGTGGTCACGGCCCGGCGTGATCTCGATGTGTCCGGTCACTACGCTCGACCGGACGTTTTCGCGTTGACAGTCGACGAGACAGCAAGGCCCGGTGTCAGTTACCGCACAGACGCCTGACTTGTCGTTCAAGCGGTTCGGCGACCTCGGTGCACGCGGTCGTTAGGATACCGACCATGTCTCTACGGCTTGAGTCGTCGCACCCGTCGCCGTCTCCCTGGCCGAGGCACACACCCAGCCCGCAGTCAGTCGCCGAACGAGTCCTCGACGGTAGACCCTGACACTTCAAGGTCGATCGCAGCTTGGTCCGTCGAGCGCGGAGTGCAGGATGGCCAGCGCTGACTGGCGCATGACCTCGGCCGCTCGCTTCCGGGACAGCCCGGCGATGTCGACGAGCCAGATCAACGACTCGATGCCCGTGGCCGAGCGGATCGCGATGGCCAACTGGCGGACGTCGACGTCAGGGTGGGTTTCGCGCAGCGGTGCGATCGCGTCCTCGATCCAGTCGATCGCGCGCCCTCCGCGCATCGGTGGTTGTTCGGCCCCTGGTTCCAGGGACAGCCGCAATTGGGCGCGTAGCTGAGGTTCCCAGTCCAGTGTGAGCCGGGTGAAGGCACGCATTGTGAGATCCAGGCGGGCGACCGGATCGGCCGGCGGATCCGACGGCAGCAGCGACCGGTTCTCGATCTCCGGGTACGCGGCCAGCAGCAACGCGCGCTGGTTCGGGTAGTAGCGGTAGGCCGTGGTGCGGGAGATCCCGGCCTCGGCGGCGGCGTCCTCCACCCGCGGCGACATCCCGCGCGCCAACAACGCCCGGGCGGCGGCGACCAACGCGGCCTGGGTGCGTTCCTTCTGCCGGACCCGACCCGTGGACGTATATGGGACAGCCATGCCATCATGGTACTCCAGTACCACGAAAGGCGGACACCATGCGGGACAACGATCCGTTGGTCACCAACCCCGAGCTCTACACCCTGATCTTCGAGAACGACCGAGTCCGAGTCCTGCGGTACCTGGACCACCCCGGGGACCGAACCGCGCCGCACAGCCATCCGGACAGCGTGATGGTCACCCTGAGCGACTTCACTCGGCGGATCACCGCGGGGGAGCGGGAAGTCGAGGTCGACCTGCCCGCCGGCCAAGCCCGCTGGGTGGCCGCCCAACAACACGCCGGCGAGAACATCGGCACCAGCCGAACCCACTCGATCTTCATCGAACTGAAGGAACCCCAACCAGCCCACCTGACCACACCCATCGACACCATCGGCCCCACGTCCCACTGACCGCGAACTCCCTTGTCGGAGGGCGAGGGCCGAGAAGCGCTGAGACTGCCTTCATGACTACGTCAACAGTGAATAACGTTGTGACGAAAAATAACACCGCAACGGAAGCCAACGGGATGGGCTTCACTGTGGCGGCAGACGGTAGTTGTCACATACGACCGGTAGTTGTCACTGTTGGAACCGGCGGCGAGAGCTGGTGTGTGACTGAGAGCTTCAGTGGGCCGGCGGCACGGCTCAGCTGCCGATGGTGAGAAGCATCGGGGAGTGCTGTCATTGGGTGTACTTGTCTCCGGCGAAGGCGGCGAGCGCCTGGCGGACGTGTTCGTTGACTGGCTGGTACGGGCCTCGCCCAAAGAGCGCGGCGGGTTGTAGCAGCACGTAGCTGTCGTATGGTCCGCGCCGCGTCGGCTTCGGCGGCGTGATGCCGGGTTGGTACCAGACGATGATGCGCGCCCCGATGCCACTGCCGGTCAGCCGCACGCGCTGGACGGAGTCCCATCGGATCCCACGGTCGTGTCCGCCCGTGTTCCAACGGATTCCGTCGGCGTCGATAACCAACGGACCACTCGCGTGGTAACTGCGCCGGCTCAAAATCACGATAAGGAGGATCGTCCCCAGCACGACATCGCCGAGCACCAATCCCCCGCCGGCGGTCAGTCCCCTGCCGTGATCGGGCCCGGTCAAGACCCCACAACTGCCATGACGCAGAGGCCCAACGTGAGTGCGATCAGGGCGGGCCAGGGGGAGCGTCGTTCGATCCGCACGGCGGTGGGAGCGGCCCGCGTCGTGTGGTGCGCCAAGGGCGTGCCGGGTGGTGGGGCCGGTGCTGGCGGGGCGCTGGGCTTCACGGCGTGGTTGCGCGCGAACGCCAGTTGCTCGGCGGTGTCCACGACCAGGGTGCTCGGCTCCGGCCGGATCTGGCCGTCGGGGAGTTCCAGGCCCAGGAACCGGGCGGCGACCTGCTGGTGGATGTCCTTGAGGCTCAGCTCGGCACCTTTGCCGGGGATGCCCTCCAACACCACCTCGGTGAAGAACCTGGTGAAGTAGGCCCAGTGCTTGGGTAGCTACACCCAAGGGCAAACCTACTGATCGGTAATGAGGGCGGCGTTCTGGACGTTGATCTAGCGCTACCGTCTGCGGCGTCTGGCCCATAGGGGCGTGGGCCGAATGGAGCCCGGAGGCGAGTGATGGCGCGACGCTGGGTGCGTTTCGAGATGCCGGTCATGGTGTGCGTCGAGGTGGACGAGCAGGTCGAGGACGCTCGGGTGGTCACCGTGGTGGCGGGCACGGACGAGCAGGACATCACCTTGGACCGCGATCTGCGGCGGGAGGTGCTGGTCTACGACGAGTCGATGGAGCGGGTGGCGGCGAGTGAACCGTTGGCGGCCGAGGCGATTGCGGTGGCCGAGGACCGGGGTGACTGGCCGGCGCTGACCGCGTGGGAGTTCGGGCCGGACGCGTTCCGCGATCCGTGGCTGTACGTCGATAACGAGGACGACCCGGAGGGGGCCGGCGGCGGGGCCGAACTGGCCGGTGACGAGCAGTCGGTGTCGGCCCGACACGACCACCGGTAGGCGGGGTCGTGGGGTGCGCCGGGAGTGGGATGTTGACGCGCTGATCGAGTCCTGGACGCTGTATGACGCGGATCGGGAGTTGATCGGGCAGAAGTACGGGGCGACGAAACTCGGGTTTTGCCTGCTGTTGAAGTACTTCGAGATCGAGGGCCGGTTCCCGCGCCGCGCCGGCGATATCCCTGCGGCCGCGGTGGAGTTTGTGTCCAGTCAGGTGCGGGTGGATCCGGCGGAGTTCTCTGGCTATGACTGGGCGGGCCGGACGATCAAGAACCACCGAGCGCAGATCCGTGCCACGCTGGGGTTTCGGGAAACCTCGGTCGGGGATCGGGACAAGCTGGCCGGCTGGCTGGCCGAGCAGGTGTGCCCGAGTGAGCTGAACACCGATCGGCAGCGGGAGGCGTTGCTGGCGCGGTGCCGGGTGGTAAGGCTGAAGCCGCCGTCCCGGCTGGTGTGTGACCGGATCATCGGCGCGGCGAACCGGATGGCCGACGAGCGGTTTTGTACGGCCACGCTGGCCCGGTTGTCGCCGGAGGTGATCGCCGCGCTGGATGCGCTGGTGGCCGAGGATCCCACCGACGACGGCGAGGATGCCGGTGGCACGGCGGGGTTTTTCACTGAGCTGAAGGCCGATCCGCGGCAGTTGGGGTTGGAAACCTTGTTGGCGGAGATCCGCAAGCTGGGCCGGGCGCGGGCGATCGGGTTGCCGACCGATCTGTTCACCGATATCGCGGACAAGCGGCTGGCGACCTGGCGGGCCCGCGCGGTGGCGGAGTACCCGTCGACGCTGCGGCGGGATCATCCGCGCTTGGTGCGGCTGCCCCTGTTGGCGGTGTTGTGCTGGTGCCGGTTGACCGAGATCACCGACTCGCTGGTGGATCTGTTCATCCAGCTGGTGCACCGGATCAACACCCGTGCGCAGCGGCGGGTGGAGAAGGAGATGATCGCGGAGTTCCGGCGGGTCGGGGGCAAGGAGGATCTGCTGTTCCGCGTGGCGGAGGCGACCGTGGACGCCGGGGACCGGCTGGTGTGGGACACGGTGTTCCCGGTCGCGCCGCGGGCGGTGCTGCGGGATCTGGTGGCCGAGTCGAAGGCCACGCAGGCCGCGCGGCGGGCGCGGGTGCGCACCGTACTGGAGGGCTCCTACTCGCACCACTACCGCACGATGCTGCCCAAGCTGCTGGACGCGCTTGCGTTCCGGTGCAACAACACCGCGCACCGACCGGTGATGGACGCGGTGGAGTTGTTGCACCGCTACAAGGACCGCGACGGCCGCGCCACGCACTACGACCCGACCGAGCGGGTACCGCTGGACGGGGTGGTGCGCCCCGACTGGCGCGAAGCCGTGGTCGACGGGCGCGGCCGGGTCGAACGCATCCCCTACGAGCTGTCCACGCTGGGGGGCGCTGCGGGACGCGATCCGGCGGCGGGAGATCTGGGTGGTCGGCGCCGGGAAGTGGCGCAACCCCGAGACTGATCTTCCGCAGGATTTCGATCTGCACCGGGATGTGCACTACGAGTCCATCCGGCAGCCGTTGGACGCCACCGCGTTCGTTGAGGGCCTGAAAGCCCGGATGGACACCGCGCTGGGCCGGTTGTCCACGGCTCTGCGCACCGGTACGGCGGGTGGGGTGAAGGTCGGTACCCGCAAGGGCCAGGTGTGGATCACCGTGCCCAAGCAGACCAAGCAGCCGGAACCGACACAGCTGGCCGCGCTGAAAGACGAGGTGATCGACCGGTGGGGCATGGTCAGCCTGCTCGATGTGCTCAAGGAAGCCGACTGGCTCACGAGTTTTCACCGCGAGTTCGCCACAGTCGCCACCCGCGAGCACATTACCGCCGACGAATTACGCCGTAGAATCTTGCTTGTCCTGTTCGGCCTGGGGACCAATATCGGGATTCGTCGCATCGTCACCTCCGGGGACCACGGGGTGACCGAGGCGCAGTTGTGCCGGCTGCGCCGTAATTACCTCAACCGGGACGGGCTGCGCCGCGCGATCGCCGCGGTCGTGGGTGAAACTCTGCGCTGCCGCAACGAAACCTGGTGGGGCACCGGGACCGCCTGCGCCTCGGACAGCAAGAAGTTCGGGTCGTGGTCGTCGAATCTGATGACCGAATGGCATGCCCGTTATGGAGGGCCGGGTGTCATGATTTACTGGCACATCGAACGGAAAAGCGTGTGCGTGTACAGCCAACTGAAAACGTGTTCGTCGTCGGAGGTCGCGACGATGATGGAAGGGCTGATCCGGCACGCCGCGGACATCGACTCGAACATTGAGGCGAACTACACAGATACGCATGGCGCCTCGATCGTCGGGTTTGCCTTCACGCACTTGTTGGGCTACCGGCTGCTGCCGCGATTGAAGAACATCGGCGCCGCTCGGCTGTACCGGCCCAGCGACGCCGCCGGCTACCCGGGGCTGGACACCGTGCTGTCCCGCCCGATCAACTGGGCGCTGATCGAGCAGCAGTACGACCAGATGATCAAGTACGCGACCGCGTTGCGGCTCGGCACGGCCGAGTCCGAGCAGATCCTGCGCCGGTTCTCCGGCAAGGGCCCGAAACACCCCACCTACCAAGCCATCGAGGAACTTGGCCGTGCGGTCCGGACCGCGTTTATCGCCGACTATCTGGCGGATCCAGCGCTGCGCCGGGAGATCCACGAGGGCCTGCAGGTGGTCGAGCAGTGGAACTCGGCCAACGGCGCGATCTTCTACGGCCGCGACGCCGAGCTCACGGGCGCCGACCGGGAAGATCAGGAAATCTCCATGCTGGCCCTCCATCTCTTGCAGTCCGCATTGGTGCTGATCAACACCCGGCTGGTCGACCGGGTCCTCGACGAACCCGAGTGGACGCGGCGCATGGACACCGTGCACCGGCGCGGCCTGACCCCGTTGTTCTGGTCCAACATCGCCCTGCATGGCCGGTTCGACCTCGATATGGAGGAGCACCTGGACTTCGGCCGCGGTCCCCGGCCACCCGATCCGCAGCCGCCACCGTCCGAACCCGAACCCAGCGCGGTGGCCGCGTAAGCCCTCGTCGGGACTGGACATCACACATCGGCATAGCGGAATCTCCCGGAGGAAGGGTTCACGCGAACCGACACGCGGGTGATCTACTCGACGCAGAGTATTTCAAGTCACACGCTGGACGAACCCGGCCGGTTTCTTCCAGTCCCACGGGGTGCCGCGTTCACTATGTTGCCGCCGGGGCTTTACGACCGCCCGCCGGGCGGCCACGGCTCAGGAGAGCCGAACCGGTCATGCCATTTCTGTATTATCGATACTTTCTGGTCGAACTCCCGATCCCCCAGCACCCGGCTATCCATCGGAACCGGGGATATCATGGATTTATTGCTGAGCACGAACCTTACGCGGCGCCCATGGTTCTCAGTGTCCTCGACCAGTACTGCCTTGATCTCACTCCACCGAATGAACGTAGACTTCCCCCATCTGATACGGACGCCGTCCTGCGTCAGGATCAGCTGCGTGTTCGAGTTTGCCCCGAGCGCCATTATCCCCGTGACAAACAATACCGCCGGGGCAAGGATGTTGTCGGCCGGTGAGCGGCTGGACCAAAGAGAATTCCCGATCACGACCACAATGGCTATAGCTAGAAAAGTGATCGCAATAGATCGTACGAAAGCTCTCTGCCTCGAGCTTTGCCGCAATACGTCAGGATGGACCAGTCGCGGTTCCGTCGGCCGTGGGGGCTGGCTCCTGCGGTGTTCCCCTGGTGGGGTGGCGTTGCGGGCGAACACGAACGCGGCCGCGCAGTCGTCGTTGCGCTGGTTGGGGCGGGGTAGCCCTTTGGCTTCCAGCCGCCGCCGCAGGTGGGGGTAGATCGCCCCGAGGCTTAGGCTCGGCGGGCCGCCCGGGATCCCGTCGAAGGTGAGCAGGGCCAGCAGTTCGCCGGTGAACGCGGTGCGCGGGATGCCCTGGTTGTCGGCCCAGGACTCCCGGGCCCAGGACTTGTCGGGCGGCACGTGGGCGGGCCCGTCGGCGGCGGTGAGGGTGTAGGCGCCCGCGCTGTTGCTCAGCTGGGCCAGTTGCGTACCGCCGTCGTCGGCGGCACCGAGCTGCCCGAGGATTATCCCGGCGTAGCAGCAGTCCAGGATCGCGATCCTGGTGGTGGCGGGGGTGCCACTGTGCAGCATCCGCCTGATCTTGGAGTACTCCAGGCCGGTCGTGTCCGGGTTGGCGTGGTCGGTGTCGGTGATGGCTAGGCACAACTCGCCGGTGTGCTCGCTGGGCTCGCCGTGGCCGACGAAGTACAGCAGCAGCACCCCGGTGGTCTCGGCCGCCAGCCGGCGCAGCCGGCCCAGGAGCTGACCGTCGTTGGTGGGGTTGACGATCCTGGTGACCTGGTCGCTTCGCCAGCCGCAGAGCCCAGACTCGACCAGCAGGTGGTACATGCCGTCGACGCTGTTGCCGACGGCGGTGTACGACAGGTACTTGGGATCCTGGTAGTGGGGGACGCCGATGAGGATCGCCCGGGAGCCGTCGGGGATGTGCGGGTCACCGTTCATCGGTGTCGTCATTGGTGTCGCGCAGGATCTCGCCGAGCAATCGCATGGCCTCGGCGTTGGCGTCGCGGGCCCGGAGTTTCACGGTGCGGCGTTTCGGAGTGACAGTGACCGTGGCGACCAGGTCGGCAGACCGAGTCTCCAGCCACTTGTTCACTAAGTTGGTCAGGGTGATGCCGAGCCCGCCGGAGCCAACCGCGACCGTGAGCATCTCCATCCAGTCCCCGCCCAACGCGCCGTCCACAGGCGGGCCGGTCACCTGGCGGACCCGGCCGCGGAAGTCGCGGTCGCCGTTCAGCCAGTTGGCCAGCGCGACGTAGTCCTTCACCGCGCCCCCCTCGACACGGATCTGCACATCCACCGCACGTCCCCCTTCCCCTGTTGGACGCGGCGGCCGCAGGTCCGACTGTGGACCGGCGGCCCAACTGGGACCTACCCTGGCGAGGATCGTTTCAGGAAACAGCCCTTCCGTGAAGGGAATCCGGCATGTCGATCACCGACTCCTCGGCCGACACCGGCGACGATCCCCGCGAATTCGCTTCACGAAAGGTGATCGGTGTCCTCGGCGTGCCCGCCGGCGACGCCGACACGATCGAGTACTGGATCGCCGCCTACCGTGCGGCCGCGGTCGAGGGGTCCGCTCCGCGGAAGTCGCCACGAAGATCGCCCGGCACCTGGACCGGTTCCGGGATTGGTTCACCGACGGCTACGGGCACGACCGGATCGCGGCGGTCACCCCGCGCGAGATCACCGGCTGGCGCGACCACCTGGCCGCCACCACCGTCCGCGTGCTCGCCGAGGGCCGAGCACAGACGATGGCGCCAGCTACGGTGAACAACCACCTCGCGCACCTCTCGGCGCTGTTCTCCTGGACCATCGCGCATGCCCCGGCCGAGGCACTGCCGCATGGGGATCCGACCAAAGGGGTGGAGTTGCTCCCCTTGCCCGCGCCGACGCCCCGCGCGTTGTCGGAGGCGCAGGTCCGCACGGTCAAGAACGTGCTCGACCGACTGGAGGGATTCCACCGCCTCAAGGGCCGCCGCCACCACGGCCGCCGCCAGCCGCCAGCCACGCACCGGCACGCCCGGCCACGCCGGGACCGAGCCATGGTCGAGCTGCTGCTGGGCACTGGCCTGCGCCGCGCGGAACTGGTCGGCCTGGACCTGCACCAAGTCCAGCCCAACACACCGGCGGAACTTCGGCGAGTCAAGAAAGCGAAGCTGGTCGAGGTGCACGGCAAGGGCCGCACCCAGCGCACCGTGTTCCTCGGCCTGGACAGCCGGCTCGCTCTGGCGACTACCTCGAACACGAACGCCCCACCGATGCCGACCCACACTCGATCGCGCTGTTTCTCGCCGCGATCACGATCAAGACCCGACGCCAGGGTGGCCGCCTGTCGCCGCGCACCGTCAACACGATCGTCAGCGAGGTCGGTCGCATCCACGACCTGGAAGTCCACGGAACCGACCGCCAGCTCGGCCGGCTGCGCCCGCACGACGCCCGCCACACCTACGGCTACCGGCTGTCTGCCGAGTCCGGGCACAACCGCGCCGAACTCGAACGCCGCCTCGGCCACGCCAACGACCGCTACCTGCGGATCTACACCAACCCACCCGAAGACATCGCCGCCGGCTGGGCAGAACACCTGTAAATCGGACCTCGCAACAGATTCAGTCGGGTCGGCACAATAGATCGGCGCCACGCCGAGGGCCAGCCCGTTCACTACTGATCAGTAGGTTTGCCCTTGGGTGTAGCTACCCAAGCACTGGGCCAAGTAGGTGAGTCCGTGCTCGTCCTGCTCGTGGCGGGCTTCCTGGGACGCTCTGGACGCGGTCAGCGTGTAGGCGCCCTCGATCCTCGTGGCCACCTGGATTTCGTCGGCCAGACCGACACCTTGGGTGTACCTGGTCGCCAGTCCGGAGAAGCAGCAGTCGAGCAGGACCACCTTGACCCGTGCCGAGCAGCGGTACGTCAACTCCTCGCGCAGGTCGTTGAACCGCCAGGACGTCGAGGACCGCATCCTCGGATCGTGTTCCGTGTCGACCAGGGCCATGCCCAGGTCCTCGCCGTCCAGTAGCTGCCCGTGGCCGACGTAGTAGAACAGCAGCACGTCCTTGACGTCGTGGATCAGCGCGGCGGTCTGCCGTTGGACGCCCCCGCCTTCCACTTCGTTCTCGAACGGCTTGACTCGGTCTTCAGGCCAGCCGCATCGGGGCCCGACCAGGAGGTCGCGCATCGCGTGGAGGCTGTTGACGGCCTGGGGCATCGCGGGCAAGCCGTGGGTGTAGGTGCCGGTGCCGACCAGGATGGCCCGGGACCGGGCGAAGTCGATGCCGGTCACGAGCCGCCCTGGACCGCTTTGCCGGACGCCTCCACCAGCCGCGCCAACGCCTCGGCATCAGGCCCGCGCAGGACGACTTCGACATCGCCGATCTTCACTCGGGCGTGGGTGACCTTGGACTCGATCCAGATCGCCAGCGCGCGCAAGGCGACGGCCGCGGCTCCGCCACTGCCGCACAGCACGCTCAGGAACTCCCAGGCGTCGCCCTGCTCTGCTGGGCCTGACGGGCTGGGCACCGGCTCCGTGCTGACATCCGGAACGTCGCCCAGCCACCTGCCCAACAAGTCGATGTCGGTGTTGTCGGCGAGGTAGACCCGAATCGCGACGCTCATCCACGCGACTCACCCATCGGTTGGTTGGATGGCGGTGTGGCTGAGGCAGTTGAGTGGATCGATCGTCGGGTGGTGGACGGTGGTGTCGTCGAGCGGTCGTTTCGCCTTGCCCGGTTGGTGGGGGCTGTGCCGGGCGTGCTGTGGTTGCCGCCGTCTCCCGGCTTGTCACTCGGCCTGATCCTGTTGGGGCACGGGGGGAGCGGGCACAAGAGGAGCGCGCGCATTGTCGGTCTGGCTCGCTGGTTCGCCTGCCATGCCGGCCTCGCGGCAGTCGCGATTGACGGGCCGTACCACGGCGATCGGGTTCCCTCTCCGCTGGCAGCCGCGGAGTATCAGGCGCGCATCTCGGAAGTGGGGATCGACGTCGTTCTCGACCGGATGGCGGACGACTGGCACGCGACCATCGACGCTCTCGGGGCGCAGGGCGTCGTGGACACCGAGCGCTTGGGGTACCTCGGTATGTCCATGGGGACCCGGTTCGGCCTGCCGCTGGCGGCCGCTCTGGGCGACCGGCTCCGCGCGGTGGTCATCGGCAAGTTCGGGCTGCGGCAAGGGCCGGCCATGCATCAAGGAATGGACGCACCGCAGCGCATCGCCCGAGACGCGAGGCAGGTCACTGCCCCAGTCCTTTTCCACATCCAGTGGCATGACGAGGTCTTTCCCACGGACGGCCAACTCGCCCTTTTCGACCAACTGGGCGCACCGGACAAGCAATTGAGCGGCCACCCGGGCGCCCACGCCGACACCACGCTGGCAGCTGTCGCCCATTGGCGCGATTTCATCGCTCGCCGCCTATCTGGGATCCCAAGCCCTGATCGCCGCGGCGATTCCGCTGGCGCTGACGGTGCCGGTATTTTCAAACGCCGATGATCTGGACCAGGATGGTGCCGTCCTGGCTGGTCAGTCCGCCGGGTGCCAGGCACTGCAGTGTGTTGACGAGTGGATATGCGTAGGTGATTGTCGCGGCGGCGCCGGTGAACTCGCCCGCGGTGACGGTGCCGACGGCGATGTTCTGCACGATGCCGCCGGTGGCGGTCAGCTCGTTGACGAGGCCGGTGAGGGTGGAGGTCTGGCCGTTGTTCCAGTGCACGGTCAAGCTGCCGCCGCCGACGGGGATGACCATGGCGTAGTTGCAGCCGGCGTTCGCGACGGGGTACGAGTAGGGGCCGGCGGTGATGACGCTGGTCAGGGTGGAGTCGGTGGAGGTGCAGTTCGGGACCGTGTCGGTCTCGGTCACGGTGATGGTCTGGGGAGTGAGAGTCAGGCCGGGGTTGTAGGCGGCGTGGCTGCTGCCGGTACAGGTGACCGAGCCGACCGCGGCCTGCGCGGCCGGCGCCGGGAGCAGGGCGCCTAGCGCGATCAGCGGCGCGACCACGCTCGCCTTGGCCATCGCTCCGCGCCTGCGCGGGCTGGGGTTCAGGGTGGTGTTCATCAGAATCCTCCGTTTCGTGATACCCCTGTCTTTTCTCATGACGGGAATGGCGGCCAGGGCGCCCACCTGGTCAGGCCGATATTCCATGGGCACAATCGACGGCAACTCAATGGTGTCGTTGCCCACTAATGGCGGATGACCTCATCAAATTATCCGCGACGGGCTGCGAACCAAAGCGTTCTGTGGCACTGTTATCCGGATCGTGACGTTTTCGGTGTCGCCGATCGCGAGCGCAGTGCCGCGAACGTTGGTGAATAATAATCAAATTGGCCGATGATGATGTGTGTCAATGCGCGGTTTGTGCTAGTGGCTCGTCACGCATCCTTGGGTGTTGCGCCGTCGGATGTAGGCGCTGATCGCGGTGTTCTGCTTGCCCGTCGCCAGGTCCAGTGCGGCCAGCGTGTGGGGCGGAGTGATCGTCGCGGCTGTGGGTCGGTCGGGTCAGTTCCAGTGGCCTGCGGCGGCGGTCTCGGCGGCGTAGGCCTCGAACGGCCTGGCCGGTCGGCCGAGGGCTCGTTCTACGCCGTCGGCGGTCTCGGCGGCCAAGCCGTCACGGATGGTCACGAGGATGCCGGTGAGCAGCCGCGCGATGTCGGGTGGGACGTCGTTGGCGACCTGGCGCTCGACGTGGACCTCGGGGGCGAGGTCGACGTGACGAATCGTGCGCCCGGTGGCCTTGCTGATGAGGTCGGCCGCCTCGCCGAAGCTTATCGCCCGCGGGCCGGTCAGCTGGTAGATCTGGCCGCTGTGGCGGTCGTCGGTGAGCGCCGACGCGGCGACCTCGGCGATGTCCTCAGCGTCGATGAACGGCGTGCGCCCGTCACCGGTGGGCAGGGAGAGGGTCCCGTCGAGGATTCCTGGCAGCCAGGGGCCCTCGCTGAAGTTCTGCGAGAACCAGTCCGGTCGCAGGATGGTCCAGTCGACGCCGGAGCCGCGCACGGCCTGCTCGGGGGCCTTGAGGGGATGACTGTCGTCGGCCTCCCCGACGCCGCCGGCTGACAGCAGCACCAGCCGACGCGCGCCGGCGGCGACCGCTTCGGCCACGAACCTGGGGATGCGGTCCGCGCTCGCCTGCAGGCTGGGCTCCACGATGTAGGCGGCGGTGACACCGTCGAGCGCGGGCGCCCAGGTTGTTGGGTTGCCTAGGTCGAAGCGGACGTCGCCGCTGGTGCGGGACGCATGGTGTGCCAGACCGGGGGCGGCGCTCCCTGCCTGGCACCGGGCGCTGGCCGATCCCGCTATCGGCGACGCGCTGCGCCTGCTGCACGAGGATCCCGCCCACCGGTGGACGGTCGCCGCACTGGCCGCCAAGGTCGGAATGTCCCGCGCCGCGTTCGCCGCACGCTTCACCAGCCTCGTCGGCCAGCCCCCGCTCACCTACCTCACCGGCTGGCGGATGACCCTGGGGGCGGACCTGCTCCGGGACACCGAGGCCACCGTCGCCCGCACGGTCGGATACGAGGACGCCTTCGCCTTCAGCGTCGCGTTCAAACGCGCCCGCGGCGTCAGCCCCTCGGTCTGGCGCCGCCAGTGCGCTGACCCCGGCGCTACGGAGCGGGGGACGGCCGCGGAAGATCGGTGAGTATCTGCGGGATTTCGTGGCAGACCACCACGACCTGGAAGACGTCTACCGATCCGGACGTCATCGGCAAGACGCGCCGGATCCTTGATCTTACGACCATCCGCCCGCCGATGGCCGGGTGGTCTGTGTGGACGAGTTCGGTCCGTTGAACCTCTCAACCGGGCCGTGTCACGCGGGTTCGGTGGTCCTTGGCGAGGCCGTGCAACGGGCATGGCTGCTTGGGCTCCCGTGGGCACAGGATCCACAGGTCCGACACCGTCGCGCGGTAAAGGCGGTACGGCGCCGGTCCGGTCACATCCTCGAGGGTGCAGGGTGCGCCACCGCGGCTTTCAGACCCGGGATAGACATTGAGGCCGCGGTCGAGTTCGCTACCGGACAGTTCGTGGGCTTCGCCGAGTGCGTACACGGCGCGTCCGTGGTAGGGCGGGACGGTGGAGTCGAAGATGGCGATGCTCACCTGTGGACGCTCGGCGATGTTGCGTGAGTGCTGGGCGTCCGGGGCCGAGATCCAGTAGTACTCCCACTCGTTCGCCGGGGCGAAGTACACCGGGGACGTCCATGGTTGGCCGCTCTGGTCGGCGGTGCCCAGCGTCAGGTAGCGGTTGCTGTCGATGACGGCCCGTGCGTGGTCGGCGGGGGCCTCGCTCTTGCCCATCCGTCGATCATGCCCGACGTGGCGTGGCTCCGTGACGGCGGCGGAATGTGACACTGGGACGCGATGAGCCTGTTCACGTTGGCGTTGGTCATGGCCGTGGGCCTTGCCGGGCCGTTGCTCGCCGCGCCGAAGCGGCTTCGGGTGCCGGTCGTGGTGGGGGAGATCCTGCTGGGTGTGGTTGTCGGGCGGACCGGGACCGGGTGGGTGAACGCGGATGAGCCGGTGCTGTCGTTCGTAGCCACTGCGGGGTTCGCGCTGGTGATGCTGGTCGCGGGCAGTCATGTGCCGGTGCGCGACAAGGCGTTGCGGGTCGCCGCGGGCAGGGGAGTGCTCCTGGCCGTTGTGGTGGGTGTCCTGGCCGTTCCGGCTGGGCTGGGTGTGGCCGCGTTGACCGGCACCGGCCACGGGTTGCTGTATGCGGTGCTGCTGGCGTCCAGTTCGGCGGCCCTGGTGATGCCGGTGATCAACGCGGCGAAGCTCGACGGCTCGGCTGTGATCGCCACGATGGTGCAGGTCGCCGTCGCGGATACAGTATGCATTGTCGCGTTGCCGTTGGCTGAGGATCCCGCACGGGCTGGTCGGGCGGCGTTGGGCGCGCTCGCGGTGATCGCGGTCGGTGCGGTGTGGTGGCTGTTGTTGTGGTGGTTGCAGGCGCGTGGCTTGGTGGAACGGGCACACGAGGTCAGCAAGACCCGGCATTTCGGGCTGGAGCTACGGATCGCGCTGATCGTGGTGTTCGGGATGGCCGGGTTGGCGCAGCTGCTGGGTGTGTCGGTGATGCTCGCCGGGTTCGTGGCCGGGCTCGCGCTGGCCGCGGTCGGTGAGCCGAGGCGGTTGGCGCGTCAGCTGTTCGCGGTCACCGACGGGTTCCTCGGGCCAGTGTTCTTCGTGTGGTTGGGCGCGTCCTTGGACCTGGCGGAGCTGGGTGATCATCCGTTGATGATCGTGTTGGCCGCGTTGTTGGCGGTGGGGACGGTCGTGGTGCACGCGTCGGTGCGCCTGGTGGGGCAGCCGTTGCCGTTGGCGGTGTTGGCCGGGGCGCAGTTGGGTGTGCCGGTCGCGGCGGTGACGATCGGTACGCGTTCGCAGCTGCTCGCGCCGGGTGAAGGGAGCGCGATTCTGGCGGCCGCGCTGGTCAGCGTCGCGGTGACCGCCTGGTCGGCCGCTGCCGCGGTGCGCAGTGCGAAGTGACCTCGGTGGGCTGGGGATAATTGCCGGATGGGACCCGACGGGGGCACGCGGCCGTTGCCGCGACCTGACGTACCCCAAGGGCCCCTGCGTGACCTCAAGGACGCGGTGTACGAGCTGTACCTGGCGGCGTACCCGATCTCGCTGGACGCGATCCACACCCGCATCCACAGCCTGGACATCGACCCGACGCCGGACCGGACCGCGATCGGGGACGTGATCAGCGGCGATTCGCTGCCGGCCGACGCGCGTGACGTGGTCGCCGTGGTGGCCGCCTTGTTGCAGCCCCGGCTCGGACCGGGTGTCCGGGGGCATCCCGAGGTCGAACGGATCCGCACGCTGTGGGCGCAGGCGGCCGGGCAGCGCCCGCTCGGCCGGCCCGTCCTGGCGGTGTCCCCGGGTGATCTCGAGGTGCACGTGGCCAACCTCAGCCCTGACAACGACACACTGCCCGAGTTGCCGCCGTACGTCGTCCGCCCCGGCGACCGGGCGATCCAGCGGGCCGTCGACCAGGTCCGGGCCGGCCGGTCGGAGATGGTGGTCCTGGTCAGCGACTCGACGTCGGGCAAGACCCGGGCGTGTTACGAGGCGCTGCGGTGGGCGCCGGACGCCGGGACCGAGAGCCTCGCCGACAGTGGCTGGTCGGTGTGGCCGCCGATCAGCCCGGTCGACGTCACGACGTTCCTGCGCGACCTGCCGTCGGTCGGCGCGCGAACCGTGGTGTGGCTCAACGAGGTTCAGCGGTACCTGGTCGAGCCGGCCGCCCCGCTGGCCCGGCAGGTCGCCGACGGCCTGCGGGAACTGTTGGCGTCCCGGGCCCGCGGGCCGGTGCTGGTGCTCGGCACGCTCTGGCCGGACCTGTGGTCCCAGTTGACCCGCCGACCGCAGTCGGGCGAGCCGGACACGTTCGCGTCCGCTCGTCTGCTTCTGGACGGGCGCGGCATTCCGTGGCCGGACACGTTCACCGACGAGGAGCAGCAGGCGGCGCGGGACACCGGCGACCCTCGCCTGGTCGAGGCGGCCGACCACGCCGAAGGCGGCGCGGTGACCCAGTTTCTCGCCGGTGTTCCCGATCTCATGCAGCGCTACCGGCTCGCCGCCCCGCCCGTCCGTGCCGTCATCCACGCGGCCATGGACGCCCGGCGGTTAGGTCACGGTGAGTGGCTGCCCGCCGCGCTGCTGAGCCACGCGGCACCGTCCTATTTAGACAGTCGGGAGCTGCGGAAAGTCGAGCGCACGCCGAACTGGTTCGCTGACACGGTGTACGAACTCACGCGCCTCGGCGACGCCGACACGAGCGTGCTGACAGCCGATGGCCACGACCGGTACCGGTTGGAGGGATATCTCGACCAGCACGGCAGGCGAACCCGTATTTCCCTTGTGCCGCCGCAAGGTTTCTGGGACGCCTGTGTCGAGTGCAGTGCCCGTCCGGACGACCTGGCTGGCCTCGCGAAGAGCGCGCAGCGGCGACATCGGCTGAGGATCGCCGCCGCGCTCTGCACGAAAGCCAGCCACACCGGGCACCCGTATGCGTCGATGATGCTGGCGGAGATCCTGGTGGAGTCCGGCCATGGCGTGGCGGACGAGCAGCGCTACCGTGAGGCGGCGGCCGCCGGGCATCCCTACGCGCTGCTCTTTCTCGCGGAGACGAGAGAACGCGCGGGCGACCACTGGGGTGCCGAACTGGTCGCGGAACAGGCGGCCCAACTCGGGGACCCGCACACCATGGCGATGCTGGCGATGATGCGCAGGAAAGCCGGTGACGTCGAAAGCGCCGACCGGCTGGCCGCCCACGCCAGCGACGCCGGTTACGTGTCCGCGGTCGTGGACCTGGTGGAACAGCGTGAACGGGATGGCGATCACGACGGCGCCGAGCGAATCGCCCTGAACGCGGCCCGCAACGGACGGCTCGCCGCGTTGATGCGCCTGGTGGAGATGCGTGAGCGGGCGGGTGCCCAGGAGGACGCGGAACGCCTGGCGCACTACGCGGCGGACGCCCGCCATCCGATCGCGTTGGCGAACCTGGCGATGATGCGGGAACGTGCCGGCGACCAGGAGGACGCGGAACGCCTGGCGCACATGAGTTTGCGTGGCGGCCCGCCGACCGCGCTCACGAACCTGGCCAGGATGCGGGAACGAGCCGGGGACCGGCCGGCAGCGGAACGCATCGCCGAGCAGGCCGCGCGAGCGGGGCATCCGGACACCCTCGCGATGCTTGCCGAGATGCGCGCCGAGTCCGGTGATCACGCGGAGGCACAGCGTCTGACCGAACGGGCCGCGCGGGCGGGTCATCCGGATACGTTGGCGACGTTGGGGATGATGCGGGAGCAGGTGGGGGACAGTCGTGGGGCAGAGGAGCTGTATCGGCGGGCGCTTGACGCCGGGCACACGGAGGCGTTGACGAATCTGGCGATCATCCGGGAACGCGCCGGCGACCGCGAAGAAGCGGAAGACCTTGCCCTGCAAGCAACTCGGGCGGGTCATCCGGATACGTTGGCGACGTTGGGGATGATGCGGGAGCAGGTGGGGGACAGTCGTGGGGCAGAGGAGCTGTATCGGCGGGCGCTTGACGCCGGGCACACGGAGGCGTTGACGAATCTGGCGATCATCCGGGAACGCGCCGGCGACCGCGAAGAAGCGGAAAGCCTGGCACACCAGAGCTTACGGGACGGATCGCCGGCGGCTTTCTCGAACCTCGCCAGGATGCGTGCGCGGGCAGGCGACCACGAGGACGCGGAACGCCTGGCGGACCAGGCGTTGCGCGCCGGTCATCCGGACACCCTCGCGATGCTGGCGGTGATGCGGGAACAGACCGGCGACCGGGACGCCGCCGAACGCCTCGCCCGGCGGGCCGCCGACGCGGGTCGCTCGTACGCCCTGATCCGGATGGCCATGACACGGCCGGCCGACCCGACATGGGCACACGTCAAACAGTTCGGCCTGGACGCCGACGGCGCGATGTCCGACGCGTGGTGAGATCGCTACTTGTCCCGGGTCAGGACGAGGTCGGCCGCGGCGGCGAACCTGTGCACGACCGGGGAGTCGCCCTCCAGCTGGCGAACGACCTCGATGAGTTCCTGGAGACCGCCCGGGTAGTTCATGCAGGTCTGAATGAGCGAGAACATGTGGTGCCGCTGCCGCGGGAAATAGGGCACCGCGTTGGCGATCTCGGGCCGCAACTGGTCGAAGACGAGTTCCCGGCCGCGTGGGTCGCGCAGGATGTCGATGTCCAGCGCCGCGTCGACCAGAGCGGTCACGTCATGCCGGCCGGGGCCAGGCGGGGCGGTGTCCGCCTGCGCGGCGTCGAGCAGGCGCAGCCAGGCGAGGGTCCTGGAGTCCTTCATCGCCACGGCGATCTGTTGGTATGACGCGGGTGCGGCAGCGGGTTCCTGCTTGATCACATCATGGAAGAACTCGTCCGACGCGATCAGGGCCAGCGTCCCGCCCGACGCGCGCAGTGCCACCTTCGCCTGCTGCGCGTCGAGCTGGCGGAACGCCGTGTTGATCGCCTGACTCGCCACACCCTGTTCGTTCTCCGACACTTCACCCGAGTGCAGCGACACCCGCAGCCGCATTCTGGCTTCTTCAGCGTGTATCGCGTTGTACCGCCGCAAGTGCGTCAACAACCGGTCCGGCCACCGATCCGCCAACCAATGGGCGGGATACTCCGGCGGCACCAGGATCAACGCGCCGTCACCGCGGTCTTCCAGTTGACAGTCCTGCCAGGGAACGCCGGACTCGTCGAACGCCGTCTGCAAGGTGTGGTACAGACCCTCACGCACGACCATCTGGTGCATCGACGTCCGCCTGGGGTCGCTGAACGCCGCGACATCGACGCACACGATCGTGCGGTGCCCAGCCGTCACCAACGAACCCACCGTCCCGGAGGCGTCACAGTCCTGGTCAGCGTACTCTCGCGGGCGGCTGGGGAGCGGTCACCCGGCGGATGACCACCACGATGATCGCCACCCCGAGCATGGCCACGCCGGTCAGGTGGCTGCCCCGGCCGGCGTCCGTTAGCCAGGGGGCATCAGCCGCAGGTGCAGCATGGCGGCGAAGCGGGCGTCCGGGTCGGCCAGGTCCACGCCGCCCACCTCGGCCAACCTACGCAGCCGGTAGCGGAAAGTGTTCTGGTGCACGTACATCGCGGCGGACGCGGCCACGACGTCGCCGAACGCGTCGAGCCACGCCCGCAGGGTCGCCACGAGGTCCGTGCCGTGCTCGGCGTCGTAGCTGGTGAGGCGTTCGATCGGGCCGGTGGGCTGGTCGCCTTGGGCGGCCATCAGATCCCGGAGTTCCAGCAGCAGCACTTCGACTTCGACATCGGACAACTGCGCGACCCGTCGACGACCTGCGCCGGAACGCAGCACGCGCAACGCGCGGTCCGCTGCGGCACGGGACTTACGTAGCCCCGCGATGTCCTCGGCCACACAGCCGACGCCGGCGCGTGCGTTCACCCGGTCACCGACGCGATCGAGGAAGTCGGTCGCGACCCTGGCCGCGTCGAGCGGGTCGGCGACCGGGGCGATCGCGTACACCACGTCGCCGAGCAACGCGATCGCCGAACGTGGGTACACCGCGCCCAAGTGGATGGCGAACGCGTCGGAGATCCGCTGGCGTTCGGCGGTCAGGCGGGCGTGCGAGTCCACGCTCGGGTCGCCCACGTTCGGGTCGGCCGGGGACATCGCGACCACCACGGCCGCCCGGCCGAGCAGCCCCAGCCGTCGGATCGCCTCGGTCGCGCCCGCCCCGCCCTCCAGGGCCTGGCCGACCAGGTCCGCGCGCAGCCGGCGTTGCACGTCCGCGCCCGCCCGCCGGCGCAGCATGTGCAGGGCGACGAGCTTGGCCGAGTCCTGGAAGGCGCGGGCCCGGTCCGGGGCCAGCGGGCCGTGCACGGCGGCCCAGATCGAGCCGAGGACCTCGTCGCCCGCGCGGACCGCGATCGCCACCCGGGGCAGCATGCCTTCTTCCAACTGGCCGGTCGACAGGTCGATGTAGACGGGCTGGTCGCTGCGGTACAGGTCGCGGAACACGCCCATCTCCTCCAGCGGGCGGGTGAGCCGGTCGGGGACCTGCCGGCCGAGGATCGTCTCCACCCGGGACGCGTCGGCCTCCTCCTGCCGGCCGGAAAACGCCAGCACCCGCGAACTGCGGTCCTCGATGGTCACCGGCGCGTCCAGCAGCGCGGCCACCGCGTTCGCCAGCGCGAACAGGTCGCCGAACGGCGGCCCGCCGACGGGTTCCGGCTCGTCCGACCCGACCTCGCCCTCAGCCAACAGCGTCCGCAGCAGCGCGGCGAGCTGGGCCCACGACGCCCCGCGAGTGAGGCTGAGCAGCGCCACCCCCGAGTCGTGGGCCGCGGCGGCGATCAGCGCGTCCTCCGGCACCGGTGACCGCACGACAAGGGCCGCCGCGCCCTGCGTCCCGAGCCGGCGCAACGCGTCCGCGATCGGCTCGGCGCCGTCCAGCCCGACGCCGAGCACCAGCGCGTGCGGGGACAGCACGGGCTGGTCCAGCGGGTCGTGGATGGCGACGCCGTCGATCCGGTCCACCCCGTCGGGATCGCCGTGGACCAGATCGAGCAGCGTCGTGCCGAGGTCCTCCAGGACCCGGCCGAGGCTGGCGCGGGGACGTACGGGCATGGTGTCGACCCCTTGACTTCGTCGAGTTCGACGAGAGTGTGCCCGATGTTCGTCGCTCACGACAACCACTCGGTGGAGGTGGTCACCTCCGCCAGCAGGTGGTGGATCGGCCGGACACCCAGTCCAGGGCCGGTCGGCACGGGCAGCCGGCCGTCCTGCAGCACGAACGGCTCGGTGATGTCGGTGCTGTAGTAGCGGTCCGAGGCCGACGTGTCGCCGGGCAGGGTGCAGCCCGGCAGCGCCGCGAGCGCGACGTTGGCGGCCCGGCCGAGCCCGGTCTCCAGCATCCCGCCGCACCACGCCGGCACCCCGTGCGCCGCGCAGACGTCATGGACGCGCCGGGCCTCCAGGTAGCCGCCGACCCGTCCGGGCTTGATGTTGACGATCTGGCACGCGCCGAGGGTGATGGCGGCCGCGGCGCTGCGGGCGGACGTGATCGACTCGTCCAGGCACACCGGGGTGGCCAGCACCTTGGCCAGTTCGACGTGGCCGAGCAGGTCGTCCTCGGGCAGCGGCTGCTCGATCAGCAGCAGGTCGAACGGGTCGAGCCGGGCGAGGTGCCGCGCGTCGCCCAAGGTGTACGCGGTGTTGGCGTCGACTTGGAGAAGCACATCGCCGAACCGCTCACGGACCGCCCGGACCGGCTCGACGTCCCACCCCGGTTCGATCTTCAGCTTGATCCGCACATAGCCGGCGGCCAGGTACCCGTCCACCGCGTCGAGCAGGGCGTCGATCGAGTCCATGATGCCGACCGACACACCGCACGGCACGTCCTCGTGTTCGGCACCGAGCTCCCGTGCCAACGGCACGCCCCGGGCGCGCAGTTCCGCGTCCAGCACGGCCATCTCCAACGCGCCCTTGGCCATCGGGTGCCCATGGAACCGGCGCAGCGCGGGCGCGACCGTCGTGGCGTCGAGCCGGTCCAACGCGGTCAGCGTGGGCACGAAGAACCGGCGCAGCACGTCCGCGCAGCCCTCCAGGTACTCCGGCGAGTACACCGGATCGGACATGGCCACGCACTCGCCCCAACCCTCTTCCTCGTCGGTGACCGCCCGCAGCAGGAGCACCTCCCGGGCTTCCTGCGTACCGAACGACGTGCGGAACGGCGCCACCAGCGGCATCCGGATCCACCGCAGCTCAACCCCGGTGAGTTTCACCTGACTCCTCCAGAAGCTCTTCGATCAGGACAGCTAGCAGCGCGGTGCGGCCGGGGATCTCGTCGATCAGCACGTGTTCGTGGTCGGCGTGGGCGCCGCCGCCGGCCGCGCCCAGCCCGTCGAGCGTCGGGACACCGACGCCGGCGGTGAAGTTGCCGTCCGAGGCGCCGCCCACCGCGACCCCGGTCACCGGATCGAGGCCGAGGCCCTTGCCCAGCCGCTGGGCGCGGGCGAACAGGTCCATTGAAGCGCTGACCGGCAGCGGCGGCCGGTTCGGTCCGCCCAGAATCTCCAAGTTGGCGTCGGCCAGGAACGGGGTGAGCGCGTGCATCCGCTTGTCCACGCGCGCCTGCTCGGCCTCGTCGGTGACGCGCACGTCCACATGGAAGCTGCCCCGCGCGGCGACCGTGTTGGTGGTCGTGCCGGCCTTCAGCAGGGTGGGTGTCACCGTCGTACCTGCCTGCTCGTCGGCGAACTGGGCGACGACCGGGATCTGGTGCGCCAGTTCGAGCACCGCGTTGACGCCGAGGTGGGGCTCCAACCCGGCGTGCGCGGCCCGACCGATGGCGCGGACCTCGTACAACGACACGCCCTTGCGGGCGATCTTGAGCGCGCCGTCCGCCGCCGCCTCCAGCACCAGGGCCGCCGCACAGCCCGCGGCTTCCGCCTCGATCAGGGCGCGGGACGACGGCGAGCCCACTTCCTCGTCGCCGGTGATCAGCACTGTGACACCGGCGGGGTCGGCGAGCGCGGCCACCGCGTGCAGCGCCATCACCACACCGGTCTTCATGTCCAGGCAGCCGGGGCCGCGCAGGATGCCGCCGAGCGTCGAGAACGGATGAGAGGCCAACGATCCCACCGGCCACACGGTGTCGTGGTGGCCGAGGACGAGGACCCGTGCCGGTCCGGTGCCGAGCCGCCACCGCAGGTGCGGGCCGATCCGGTCGGGTGCCACGCCCAGGACCGTGGTCCCGAGCCGGGCCACCAGATCGGCACACGCGGCCACGGCGGCCGCGTCGGCGGACGGGGACTCCTGCCGCACCAGCCGCTCGATGTCGGCGAGGATCACCGGCAGTGACTTGGTGAACTGGTGTACGTCGGTCACGCGCGCAGCCATTCGATCGCGCGCGCCGCCGCGAAGCCGATGAAGTTGTCCCGCTCAGGAGCCTGCATACGCGTGTCGTACGCCTGCGTGAACACGCCGACCGCGTACCGGCCGCCGTCGGGGTACTCGACGACTCCGGCTTCGTTGCGGACCATCGGCAACGTGCCGGTCTTGCCGGACACACGGATGCCGTCGGTGTGGAAGCCCGACCGCAGCCGATGCGGCCACACCTGCAGTCCGAGCCAGTTGCGGACGTCGGCGCAGGCCTGTTCGGGCGCGGCCTGGTCGCGCCACACCATGGCCAGCAGCCGGGTGATCTCCTCGGCGGACGTCCGGCAGGTCTGGGCCGGGTCGAGAATGCGCAGCCGCAGGTAGTCCTCGCGAGTCAGGTCGCCGAACGTCTCTTCGGAGAACTCCGTGCCGAGGTCGTCGCGCACGGTCTGGAACAGCCCTTCGCAGTCGTGCGGCACGGCGGTGTGCGTGAAGCCCAGGCGCGCCAGCAGTTCGGCCACGGCCGGCAGTCCGACCTTGCCGACCACCAGGTCGGTGGCCACGTTGTCGCTGATGCCGATCATCAGGATGGCCAGGTCGTGCCAGGAGATGGTGACTTCGTGCCGGTAGGTGGCCAGGCCGTACGGCGACATCGTGCCGGTGCCGGGCACGTACGTGACGCGTTCACCGAGGTCGATCTCGCCGGCCGCGGCCTGCCTGGCCAACTCCACTGCCACCGGCACCTTGAACACCGAGGCCGCCACGACCGGCTGCGCGCCGTCGATGCCGATCCGCCGCGACCCGTCGATGTCGGTGGCGTGCAACCAGACCCGCACGCCCACCTCCTCCGCGCGGCGGGTGATCTCCTCGGTCACCTCGTGCGCTGTCTCCATGGGCACTCCGCTCCTTGTGTGGGTGAAACCACAGTGCACAACCGCGGCGGCCCCGAGCGCTTCGTCGCGGCCGACGAACACCCCGGCGGACGGTTGTCGATCTCGACGGAGTCACCGCGCCCCGCCACGACCACGATTTGGGAATTCCTTGCGACGAGGCAGGTGGAACAATGCGGTTGACCAGGATCGTGGCGTTGTTGTCGGTTACAGCGCTCGCGCTCGCCGGATGCGGCGGAACCAGCGCGGGACCACAAGGCAAGCGATCGGCGGGCGACGCCGACATACCGAAACTGACGTGGGCGATGTCCGGCGCGCCGCGGTCGTTGGACATCGCACACGGTTTGGACGCCCTGTCGAACACGGCGATCATGGCCGCGTTCGACTCGCTGCTGAACATGGACCATGACGGCAACCTCGTGCCGAACGTGGCCACCGCCTGGACCAGCCCGGACCCGCTGACCTACGTGTACACGCTGCGCCGCGACGTGAAGTTCTGGGACGGCAGCCCGATGACCGCCGAGGACGTCGCCTACTCGCTGCGCCGCCAGATCGACCCGGCGCAGGCCGCCGAGTCCCTGGTGTACCTCGGCGCGGTCCAGGACGTCACGGCCACTGGGCCCGACCAGGTCACGGTGAAGCTCTCCGCGCCCGACCCGAAGTTCAAGTACGTGCCGGCGCTGGTGTGGATGATCCAGAGCAAGTCCTACGCCCAGGCCGCGGGCAAGGACCTTGGTACGCCCGACAAGCCGGGGATGGGCACCGGGCCGTACCGGGTCACCCGGTTCTCGCCCGCCGACGGCGCGGACTTCGAGCGGTTCGACGGGTACTGGGGCGTGCGGCCGAAGGTGGTGAAGCTGAGCTGTAAGCCGATCGGCGACCCGGAGGCCCTGCGCCTGGCCATGACCGCCGGCGACGTGGACGGCACGTTCGGTGTGCCGCTGCAGGACGCCCGCAAGTGGGAACGCATGTCCGGTGTGTCGATGTCCTACACGCGCAGCATCGGTGTGAGCCTCCTGTCGATGGACGTCACCGCGGCGCCGTTCGACGACATCCACGTCCGGCGCGCGATCGCGTACTCGGTGGACCGGCAGGGGCTGCTGGAACCGCTGTACGGCGGTCGGGCCCGGGTGTCGGCCAGTCCGGTGGCGTCGCTGCAGCTCTCGTCCAAGGTGGGGCCGGAGCAGGCGGACAAGATCATCGCCGGGCTGCCGAACTACCCGTTCGACCTGGCGAAGGCCAAGGAGGAACTGGCGCGGTCGAAGTCCCCGGGCGGGTTCACCGTCGAGGTGCCCTACTCGACGTCGCAGCCCGCGGCGCGGCTGGTGCTCGAGAACCTCGCCCGCAACCTGGGCACGATCGGCGTCACCCTGGTGCCCAAGGCAGTGCCCGAGCAGCAGTGGATCGCGACCATCGTCGCGCACAAGGATCTGAAGCTGCAGTACCTGGCCGTCGGCGGCGGCACGCCCTATCCCGGCGAGATGCTGCCGATCCTGTTCGGCAAGGCCGGAGCCGCGCCGAACGGCTTCAACGCCGCCAACATCACCACGCCCGACCTGGAGGCGAAGCTCGCCGCGCTGTCCGACGACGTCGGTCCGGTGCTGGACGTCATGCGGTTCAACGCCGAGGAACTGCCGTACGTGCCGCTGTTCGAGCAGGACGCGGCGCACGCGTTGCGGTCCCAGTTCGTGTTCAGTCCCGGGCCGACCCCGTGGATGTCCGGTGTCAACTGGGTCACCTGGATCAAGCCGGCGGTGTAGGCGATGTTCGTACTGTCCTTCCTCGGCAGGCGGGTGCTGGCCGCGGCGCTGACGTTGCTGGTCACGTCGTTCCTGGTGTTCGTGTTGCTGGAGGTGGCTCCGGGCAGCCCGGAGCTGGTCCTGCTCGGCACCCGGCAGCCCACCCCGGAGCTCGTGCACGCGATCCGCGCGCAGAACCACCTGGACGACCCGTTCTTCACCCGGTACTGGCACTGGCTGTCCGGTGCGGTGCGACTGGACTTCGGCCGGTCGGTGCGGTCCGGCCGCTCGGTCGGTGACATCCTGGCCGAACGGCTCGACGTGACGGCGTTCCTCGGGCTGTACGCGTTCGTCCTGGTGATGGTGATCGCCGTGCCCGCCGGTCTGTTCGCCGCGATCCGACGGAACACCGCGTGGGACCGTGGTGTCACCTTGGTGGCGTTGCTGGGAGTCAGCGCGCCGCCGTTCGCGGTCGGGTTGCTGCTGCTGACCGTGTTCGGGGTGGCGCTGGGCTGGTTCCCGGTGTTCGGCGCGGGCACCGGGTTCGCCGACCGGATCAGCCATCTCACCCTGCCCGCGGTCGCGCTGGCCGTCGCCGAGGTGGCGATCGTGGTGCGGCAGACCAGGGCGGCGGCCCTGGACGTGACCACAAAGGACTTCGTCACGTTCGCCCGCGCCCGGGGTCTGCCGCGGCGGCTGGTGCTCGGTCGGTACGCGCTGCGCAACTCGGCGCTGCCGGTGGTCACGTCGGCCGGGCTGGTGCTGGCGTTCTCGCTGACCGGCGCGGTGCTGGTGGAGGCGACGTTCTCGCTGCCCGGACTGGGATCCCTGTTGGTGGAGTCGGTGACCACGAAGGACATTCCGGTGGTGCAGGGCCTGGCGCTGCTGGCCGCCGCGTTGATGGTCGGCGTGAACCTGCTCGTCGACCTGTGCTACCTCGGACTGGATCCGCGGATCCGGCACGCCGGAGGTGTCGGATGATCAGTCGCTGGCTTTCGCCACTGGCACTGGGGATCGTGATCGTCGCCGCGATCGCCGGATCCTGGCTCACCCCGTACGACCCGGGCGCGCAGGACCTGGCCGCCAGCGGCATGCCGCCCAGCGGCGCGCACTGGCTGGGCACCGACGACCTCGGCCGGGACGTGCTGTCCCGGCTCATCGCGGGAACGGCGAACGCGGTGCTCGGCCCGGTGCTGGTCGCCATCGGTGTGGCGGTGTTCAGCACGGCCATCGGGCTGTTCGCCGGTTACGTCGGCGGCTGGGTCGACTCGGCGATCATGCGCGTGATCGACCTGGTGTACGCCGTTCCGCCGTTGCTGGTGGCCATTGTGATGGTCGGCGTGCTGGGCGGCGGGTATCCGCTGGCGATAGTCGTGCTGATCGTGCTGGGCGTGCCCGCGGACGCCCGGATGGTCCGCAGTGCCGTGCTGGCACAGCGAAATCTCGCCTACGTGGAGTCCGCGCGAACCGTCGGCCTCAAACCCGCGCGGATCCTGTTCGCGCACTTGCTGCCGAACGTGCTACCGACGGTGGTGGCCAACTTCCTGTTGACCTTCGTCGGCGCCCTGGTCGGGCTCGCGGCCCTGGCGTTCCTCGGGCTCGGGGTCGGCACCGGCGCCCCGGACTGGGGCCGGATGCTGGCGGAGAACAAGGGCCTGCTGGACGTGAACCCGGCGGCGATGGCCGCGCCCGCGGCGGTGATCACCCTGGTCGCGGCGATCGTCACCCTGCTCGGTGACCGCGTGTACGACCGGATGTCGGCGAGGGGGCGCGATGTTGGACGTTCGTGACTTGACCGTCCATATCGGACAGACAAGGCCGCTGGTGCGGGGCGTGTCGTTCCACGTCGGCGCGGGCGAGACCGTGGGTCTCGTCGGTGAGTCGGGCTCAGGTAAGTCCCTGACCGCCCGCGCGCTGGTGTCGCTGCTGCCGAACGGGCTGCGGGCCGGCGGGTCGGCCCTGCTGCACGGGCGGGAGCTGGTGGGGCGCGACCACCCGGCCGGTGTCCGTGGCCATCAGGTGGCGCTGCTGATGCAGGACCCGTTCACCATGCTCAACCCGTTGACCAAGGTCAGCACCCACATCCTGGAGAGCCTGCCCGGCGCGGCCGGCCGGACCGAGGTGGCCCGGCGGCTGGCCGAGGTCGGCATCGACGACCCGGCGGTGGCCGGGCGGTACCCGTTCCAGCTGTCCGGCGGGATGCGGCAACGGGTGGCGCTGGCCGCCGCCCTGGCCAAGGACCCGGGCCTGCTCATCGCGGACGAGCCGACCACGGCGTTGGACATGACCACCCAGCACGAGGTGCTGGCGTTGCTGCGGCGGATCCAGGTCGAACGCGGGATGGGCCTGGTGCTCATCACACACGACCTGCGGGTCGCTCGCGAGACATGCGATCGCCTACTCGTCATGTACGCGGGCACGCTCGTCGAGTCCGTGTCGTCCGCGGCCTTGGACACCCCGGCGCACCCGTACACGGCGGGCCTGCTGCGGTCGGTGCCGTCGATCACTCATCGGCAACCGGTGCTGCTGGGTATCCCGGGCAGCGTCCCGGCCGCCGCGGACGTGACCGACCGGTGCCCGTTCGCCGACCGCTGCGCCTGGGCGGAACCCGCGTGCACGGCGCATGCCCCGGAGTTGGTGGATCTCGGTGGGCGGGCGACCGCCTGCCGGCGGCACCACGAGATCGACCTGACACCCGCGCCGGAAACCCCGCAGACGCCACCGGAGACGTCGGACCAGCGCGACATTCTGCTCGACGTCCACGACCTGACGAAGGTCTACCGCTCGGTCGGGTTCCGGCGGACCGCGCACACCGCGCTGGCCGGCGTGTCGTTGCAGGTGGGCGAAGGCGAGTCGGTGGCCGTGGTGGGGGAGTCGGGGTCCGGGAAGACCACCCTCGCCAGGGCCGTGCTCGGGCTCACCGATCCGACCGGTGGCCGGATCACCCTCGATGGGATCGACCTGACCTCCTACCGGAGACTGCGTGCCGGCGACCGGGCGCAAGCCCGTCGGGTGGTGCAATGCGTCTTCCAGGACCCGTACTCGTCGCTCAATCCCGCGCACACCGTCGGATACGCTCTCCGCGAGGCCCTGCGCCAGCGCGGCGAACCCGTCCAGTCCGAAGTGGACGATCTGCTTTCGCTCGTGGGACTGCCGGGGGACTGTGCCGGCACATACCCTGAGGCGCTGTCCGGCGGGCAACGCCAGCGGGTCGCGATCGCGCGGGCCCTTGCCGTCCGGCCGAGGCTCCTGGTCTGCGACGAACCCGTTGCCGCGCTTGACGTGTCCGTGCAGGCCCAGATCCTTGAGGTGCTGCGCACGGCCAACCGGGACCTCGGGATCGCACTGCTGTTCATCACCCATGACCTTGCCGTCGCCCGCCAGGTCACCGACCGCATGGTCGTCATGCGGCACGGCCTGGTGGTCGAGCACGGCACCACCGCCGGGGTGCTCGACGACCCCGTCCACCCGTACACCGTCCGGCTGGTCGAATCGATCCCCGGGGCCCACCGCCCCCGTGAGAACCAAGGAGAAGCCCATGTCCCGCAGTGAAGAGATCGCCGCCTGGCTGCCCGGCCGGCTCGCCGAACTGATCGCCGAACACCGCGTGCCGGGCGCCCAGGCCGCGGTGCTCGTCGACGGCGAGATCGTGGACGCCGCGGCCGGCGTGCTCAGCACGACCACCGGGGTCGAGGTGACCACGGACGCGGTGTTCCAGATCGGCTCGATCACCAAGGTCTGGACCGCGACCCTGGTCATGCAGTTGGTCGACGAAGGCCTGGTGGATCTCGACGAGCCGGTCGTGACGTACGTGCCGGACTTCAAGGTGGCCGACCCGAAGGCCACCGCCACAGTCACCGTCCGCCAACTGCTCGACCACACGTCCGGCATCGACGGCGACCTGTTCAACGGCACCGGACGCGGCGACGACGCCGTCGAGAAGTACCTGGCGACCATCACCGACGCCGAGCAGGTGCACGAACCCGGTGCGCTGTTCTCCTACTGCAACAGCGGATACGTCGTGCTCGGCCGGCTGGTGGAAGTGTTGCGCGGCAAGCCGTTCGGCGCGGTGCTGCACGAGCGCATCGCCGAGCCGCTCGGTCTGAAGCACGTCGCCGTGAACCCCGACGAGGCGATCATGTTCCGGGCCGCGGTCGGCCACATCGGCGAGGAGACCCCTGAGCCGGCGCCGTTCTGGTCGTTGGAGCCGTCGAACGCGCCCGCCGGCGCGATGCTCTCGATGCGTGCCCGGGACCTGCTGACCTGGGCGAAGGCGCACCTGGACGACGGCGGGCCGATCCTGAGCGCGGGCACCGCGAAAGCGATGCGCGTACCGCAGGTCGACGTGCCGTACACCGCGGGTCTCGCGAGCCAGTGGGGCTTGGGCTGGGAGCTGTTCGGCTTCGACGCCGGGGTCTTCGGCCACGACGGCGGCACCATCGGCCAGGTGGCGATGCTGCGGATCTCCGGTGATGCCAACGTCGTGGTCGTCCTGCTGACCAACGGCCTGAACGGTGGGGCGATGCACGACGACATCGTCGGCCGTGTGCTGCGCGACTACGCGGGCGCCGAACTGCCCGTCGAGGCGACACCGCCCGCACAGCCGGAGCCGTTGGACGCGTCCCGGGTCAGCGGGCTCTACCGGACCCCGATGCTCGACTTCGAGGTCACGGTCGACGACGACGGACGTGGCTGGGTCGAGATCCTGCCGCGCACCGAACTGGACGGGATCGGGGTGCCCGAGGGCAAGACCGAGGTGGTCGCGTTGCGGGACGACGTCCTCATCGGTGCGGAGCGCCAGCACGGCCGACACCTGGCGTACAGCCTGATCGAGCACAACGGCGCCCGCTACCTGTTCAACAGCCGCGCGGCCCGACGCGTCGAGGGTGCGTAGCCGATGGCAATGCGCAGACACGTTCTGGAGGACCTGCGGCTCGTTCGGCTGCCCTCCGACCCGTCGATCTCGCCGGACGGCAGCCGCGTGGCTTACGTCCTGACGGAGGTCGACGGCGACGAGAACAAACGATCGCTGTGGTGGGTCGGCCGCGACGGCACACCCCGCCCGCTGACCCGCGGCAAGGCGGACACCGCGCCCCGGTTCTCCCCGGACGGCCGGACGATCGCGTTCCTGCGGGACAAGCAGGTGTGGCTGCTGCCGGCCGACGGCGGCGAGCCCGAGCAGCTCACCGAACTTCCGCTGGGCGCCGGGCCACCGGTGTGGAGCCCGGACAGCGGCCGGATCGCGTTCGCCGCCGCGGTGAACGCGACCCCGCCGGGTGAACCGGTGGTCAGCGAACGGCCGATGCACAAGGTCGACGGGGTCGGCCGGCTGGGCGGGCTCGGGTCGCAGGTGTTCGTCGTCGATCTCGCCGACCGGTCGGTCACCCAGGTCACCGACGGGACCGCGTTCGCCGGGACGCCGGCGTGGTCGCCGGACGGCACCCGGCTGGCGTTCGCCGACCAGTTGGCGGGCGACGGCGACATGTTCGCCCCGGCGCCGGCCGTCGTCCTGAATCTGTCCACTTCGGACATCGAACTGGTCGGCGACGACAAGGTCCTGGCGGTGTCGTGGCACGGTGACGATCTCGTGCTGGTGGCCATGCCGGGGACGGAAGCGGCCAACCAGACACTGGTCCGCGACGGCCGCAACCTCGCCGCGGAACTGGACCGCAACGTCATGCCGGGCGGCGGAGGCTATCCCGGCGCTTTGCCGCAGGCGTTCGGACAGGAGCTCCTGTTCTGCGCGCGGGACAACGGATGCACTCATCTTTACAGTGTAAAAAACTCCGGCGTGCACAAACTGGTCGGCGGCGGCCGGGTGATCTCCGGGCTGAGCGTCGCGAACGGATCCGCCGCGGTCATCGTGTCCACAGTGGACATTTTCGCCGAGGTCGCCTTCCTGGACCCGGCAACCGGCGACCTGAGCCTCGTCACCTCGTACGCGTCCGTCTTCGACGATGTGGTGCACGTCCGCCCGGAGCCGCGGGCGTTCACGATCTCCGACGGGATCGAAGTGCGCGGCTGGCTGCGGCGCGACCCGAGCGCGCCCACACCAGGACCGTTGCTGGTCGACGTGCACGGCGGTCCGCACAACGCGTGGAGCCCGGTGCGTGACTGGATCCACCTCTACCACCAGGTTCTGGTGGCCCAGGGCTGGACCGTGCTGCTGCTCAACCCGCGCGGCAGCGACGGGTACGGCGAGAAGTTCCTCCAGGCCGCGCTCGGTGCCTGGGGCGAGGCGGACGAACGGGACTTCCTGGAAGCCGTGGACAGTCTGGTGGCCGAGGGGATCGCGGACCCGGACCGGGTGGCACTGACCGGCTACAGCTACGGCGGGTACATGTCGTGCTGGCTGCCGACCCGCACCGACCGGTTCGCCGCGGTCGTCGCCGGTGGTGTGATCAGCGACCTGACCAGCGCGGTCGGCACGTCCGACGCCGGCCCCGCGATCGCCGAACACGAGATCGGCGGACCGGACCGGCTCGCGGCACTGTCCCCGCTGGCGCACGTGGCCGAGGTGACCAGCCCGACCCTCATCCTGCACGGCGAGGCGGACCAGCGGTGCCCGATCGGCCAGGCCGAACAGTGGTTCCACGCGCTGCACGACCGTGGCGTGCCCACGCGGCTAGTGGTCTATCCGGGTGCCAGCCACCTGTTCGTCCTTGACGGCAAGCCAAGTCACCGGCTCGACTACCAGAGCAGGATCGTGGCATGGCTCGACCAGTACGCCGGAAAGCGATCATGACCTTGTCCGACAGCATCTCCACGCACGACGCCAGCAAGGTCGCGGCCGTCGCCGCCGCGACCTCGGGCGTCGACATCCGCGAGCTGCACGACATGACGGAACTGCAGGCGGTCGACGACCTGTTCCGGGACATCTGGCGACCCGACCCGGCCAATCCGCCGATCACGTGCGAGTTCATGCGGGTGCTCTCGCACTCCGGTAACTACGTGGTCGGCGCCTACGCCGGCGGCAAGCTGGTGGGCGCGACGGTCGGCATCCTGGCCGCGCCGATCGGCCGGACCCTGCATTCGCACGTGACCGGCGTGCACGACGGTATGCGCGGCCGGTCGGTCGGGTACGCGTTGAAGCTGCACCAGCGGGCCTGGGCGCTGGCGCGCGGCCTGGACTCGATCACCTGGACGTTCGATCCGCTGGTTCGCCGGAACGCGTACTTCAACCTGGCGAAACTGGCCGCCCGTCCGGTGCGGTACCTGCCGGACTTCTACGGCGAGATGAACGACGGCATCAACGGCGACGGCCCCAGCGACCGGCTGCTCGTCCGGTGGGACCTGGCCGGGCCCGAGGTCGTGGCGGCGTGCGCCGGTCGGCCACCGGAGACCGCCCCGCGGGGCGTGCTGGTCGCGGTGCCGGCCGACATCGAGACGCTGCGCACCTCCGATCCCACGGCCGCCGACCAGTGGCGACAACGGCTGCGGCAGGCTCTGGGGGACCGGATGGACGCCGGCGCGGTGGTCGTCGGGTTCACCCGGGAAGGCGCGTACGTCATCCGGGAATGAAGCTCAGCTCCTTGGCCCGGCTCTCCCGGGACAGCATTTGGAGCATCGGCCCGCACATGGCGGTGGTGACGACCGCCATCACCACCATCAGCGAGTAGAGGCCGCCGTCGAGGACGCCGATCTGCAGGCCCACGCTCAACGCGATCAGTTCGGTCAGGCCGCGGGTGTTCATCAGGGTGGCCAGCTCCGCCGACTGCCGCCCGGACAGCCCTTGGGTCCGGGCGGCCAGGAAGGTGCCGCCGAACTTGCCGGCCACCGCGGTGACCATGATCAGGACGAAGTCGACCACCGCGTCGACGTCCACCCGGGACAGGTCCACGTTCAGGCCGGCGACGATGAAGTACACCGGCAGCAGCAACATGGTGGCCGCCTCGGTCCGGTGCCGGAGTTCCTCCCGGAACACGTCGTCCGACCGGGGCACGGCCAGACCGAACAGGAACGCCCCGAACACGAAGTGCAGCCCGACCATCTGGGTCACCGCCGCCGAGATCAGCAGGCCCACCAGGACGATCGCGATCCGTCCGGCGGACCGCGGGCCGGTCCGGGCGGCGAGCCGGCGCAGTCCGGGGCGCACCACGCCGAACAGCAGCAGCGCGAACGGGATCACCAGCAGGATCAGCCACTGGTGCTGGGTGCCGCCGCCGACGATCGCCTGCACCACGGCCAGCAGCGTCCAGGCGACCAGGTCGCAGACCGCGGCGGCGGACAGCGCGATCGTGCCGATCAGCGTCCGGCTCATTCCCCGGTCGGTCAGAATCCTTGCCAGCACAGGGAAAGCCGTGATCGACACGGCGACCGCCATGAACAGCACGAAGCCGAGCCGGTTGGCCGGCTGATGCCGGTCCGCGAGATACAGCGCGAGCAGCACGCCGAGCCCGAGTGGCACCACAGTCGCGCCGATGGCCGTGGCACCGGCGGCGCCTCGCCCGGATCCGCGCAGCCGGGAGAAGTCGAACTCCAGGCCGACCACGAACATGAACAGCACGAGCCCCACACTGGCGAGCGTCGACAGGTGCGGCCGGACCACCATCGGGAACAGCGTCCCCGAGACGGCGCCGTGGAACAGGGTCGGGCCGAGCAGGATCCCGGCCACGATCTCACCGATCACCGGCGGCTGCCCCAGCGCGCGGGCCAGCCGGCCGACCAGGCGGGCCACGAGCACGATCAGGGCCACGTCCAGAAGCAGGATCGCGACCTGCAGTTCGGTCATGTGGTCCTCCAGAGGGTCGTGTGCCGGTGCGCTTCAGCTAAACCGACCTGTCCCGCGGCACGGCACCCCTAACCGCGAAGAGCCGGCGGCGACCCCTGAGCGGAATCCGGTCCGCTAGGGGCGCGCCCGTGGAAATCAAGGGTCGACCCCAGCCGTGGCCAGTTCATAGCTTTCGGACAGCGCCTACGAAGGAGTCGATCGTGACGAGTCGATCCGTGGGGATCCTGGCCACGGGGTCCTATCTCCCGAAGGAAGAGATCACCAACGACGACATCGCCGGCCGGGTCGGCGTCGCACCGGAGTGGATCGAGCGGAAGACGGAGATCGTGTCGCGGCGGTACGCCGCGCCGGACGAGGCGACCTCGGACCTGGCGTTGCGCGCGGCCGAGGACGCGCTGCGCAACGGCGGTATCACCGCGGACCGCATCGGTTACCTGATCGTCTGCACGTCGACCGGTGACCACCCGCAGCCGCCGACGTCCTACCTCGTGCAGGACGGGCTCGGCGCGTACGGCGCGGCGTGCTTCGACGTCAACGTCGTGTGCAGCGGATTCGTCTACGGCCTCGCGATCGCCCGCGGTCTGCTGGCCGTCGACCCCGAGGCGTACGTGCTGGTGGTCGGCGCGGACCTCTACTCGCGCATCCTCGACTTCACCGACCGCCGGACCGCCGTGCTGTTCGCCGACGGCGCCGGCGCGGCCGTACTGGGTGCCGTCGACGAGGGGTACGGCATCATGGACATCGACCTGATCAGCCGCGGCGACGCGAACCAGCTGATCAAGGTGGACGCCGGCGGCAGCCGGAACCCGGCGTCGCACGAGACCGTGGCGGCGGGCGCGCACTACTTCACCATGAACGGCCGGGGTGTCCGGGAGTTCGTGACCGACTTCCTGCCGCCCGCGCTGCGGTCGCTTGTGGACCGAGCCGGGGTGCGGCCGGACCAGGTCGACCATTTCGTGCCGCACCAGGCCAACGGCGTGATGCTGCGTGAAGTCGTCGAGCTGGCCGGGCTCACCGGCGCGGTGACGCACCGCACGCTGGAGCGGTACGGGAACGTCGGCTGCGCGTCGGTGCCGGTCACGTTGCACGACGCGAACACCCGCGGCCAGTTGGCCGACGGTGACGTGGTGCTGCTCTCGGGTTTCGGCGGCGGCATGGCCGCGGGATCCGCCGTGCTGCGCTGGGCTTCTACTGAGGGGAAAGGCAGGCTGTCATGACCGTGCCGGAGATCGAACGGGTGGCTGTGATCGGCTGCGGGACGATGGGCTCGGGCGTGGCCGAGGTGCTGGCGCGAGCCGGCCTCGAGGTACACGTGCTGGTGTCGTCCGCGCCGTCCGAACGCGCCGGGCGGGGGCGGTTGGGCAAGTCGCTCGACCGGGCCGTGCGCAAGAACAAGCTCACCGAGTCCGACCGCGCCGCGATCGTGGACCGGATCCGGTTCACCACCGAACTGGGCGCGCTGGAGGACCGACAGTTGGTCGTGGAGGCGATCGGCGAGGACGACGCGGCCAAGACGGCCCTGCTGCGGGACTTGTCGAAGGTGCTGCGCGACCCGGACGCGATCGTGGCGACCACCACGTCGGCCATCCCGATCGTCCGGCTGGCCCGGGTCACCGACCGGCCGGGCCAGGTGGTCGGCATGCACTTCTTCAACCCGGCACCGGTGCTGCCGCTGGTGGAGCTGATCGGGTCGGTGCTGACCACCGACGAGACCATGGCCCGCGCCGACCATTTCGTCACCGACGTCCTGGGCAAGCAGGTGATCGAGTCACCCGACCGCGCCGGGTTCGTGGTGAACGCGTTGCTGTTCCCCTACTTGCTGTCGGCCATCCGGATGGTCGGCGACGGGACGGCGACCCCGGAGGTGATCGACCGCGCGATGGTGAAGGGCTGCGCGCACCCGATGGGTCCGCTCGCGTTGGCCGACCTGATCGGACTGGACACCACGGTCGCCATCGCCGACGCCATGTACGAGGAGTTCAAGCAACCGCTGTACGCGCCGCCGCCGCTGCTGTCCCGGATGGTCGAAGGCGGCTTGCTGGGCAAGAAGTCCGGCCGCGGCTTCTACGACTACAGTGAGAACGGCTCACGGTGACAGTCGAACGCACCCTACACGAGCGGACCGCGGAGCTGCGGTCGGTCAAGGCCAGCGCTCGGCAGGGTCCCGACCCGGCGGCCACGGCCCGCCAGCACGCGAAGGGCAAGCTGACCGCGCACGAGCGGATCGAACTGTTGCTGGACAAGGGTTCCTTTGTCGAGATCGAGGCGCTGCGCCGGCACCGGGCCACCGGGTTCGGCCTGGAGCACCGCAGTCCGCACTCCGACGGGGTGGTCTGCGGCTGGGGGACCGTCTACGGCCGTACGGTGTTCGTGTACGCGCACGACTTCCGGATCTTCGGCGGTGCGCTGGGCGAGGCGCACGCGGAGAAGATCCACAAGGTGATGGACATGGCGGCCGCCGCGGGCGCGCCGCTGGTCAGCATGAACGACGGCGCGGGCGCCCGAATCCAGGAAGGTGTGACCGCGCTCGCCGGGTACGGCGGGATCTTCCGTCGCAACAGTCGTTTCTCCGGGGTGATCCCGCAGATCAGCGTGATGCTCGGGCCGTGCGCGGGCGGTGCCGCGTATTCGCCGGCGTTGACCGACTTCGTGTTCATGGTTCGCGACACCGCGCAGATGTTCATCACCGGACCGGACGTCGTGCACGCGGTCACCGGCGAACGGGTGACTCTCAACGGTCTCGGTGGCGCCGATGTGCACGCGGAGCTGTCCGGGGTGTCGTCGTTCACCTACGACGACGAGCAAAGCTGCCTCGAAGACGTCCGCTACCTGCTGTCACTGTTGCCCGCCAACAACAATGAGCTGCCGCCCGCGCGGCCGTCGTCCGATCCGCCGGACCGTCGGACCGACTCGCTGCTCGCGGTGGTGCCCGCCGATCCGAGCCGGGCCTACGACATGCGCGCGGTGATCGAGGAGATCGTCGACGACGGCGAGATGATGGAAGTGCAGGCCACCTGGGCGACCAACGTGCTGTGCGTGTTCGCCAGGCTGGCCGGGCATGTCGTTGGCGTCGTGGCCAACCAGCCCGCGTCGCTCGCCGGCGCGCTCGACATCAGCGCCAGCGAGAAGGCCGCGCGGTTCGTGCAAACCTGCGACAGTTTCAACATCCCGCTGGTGACGTTGGTGGATGTGCCGGGCTTCCTGCCGGGCGTCCACCAGGAACACGGCGGGATCATCCGGTACGGCGCGAAACTCGTCTACGCGTACTGCACGGCTACCGTTCCGCGGGTGCAGGTGATCCTGCGTAAAGCCTATGGCGGGGCGTACATCGTGATGGACTCGCGGTCGATCGGCGCCGACGTGTCGCTGGCGTGGCCGACCAACGAGATCGCGGTGATGGGCGCGGAGGGCGCCGCCGACGTGATCTTCCGCCGGGAGATCGCGGCCGCCGACGATCCGGCCGCGACCCGTGCCCAGCGCATCAAGGAGTACCGCGCCGAGCTGATGCACCCGTACTACGCGGCCGAGCGAGGCCTGGTCGACGACGTGATCGACCCGGGGGAGACCCGGTCGCGGCTCGTCTCGGCGCTGGCCATGCTCCGCACCAAACACGCGGACGTGCCGGTGCGCAAGCACGGCAACCCACCGGTCTGATGGAGCCGTTCGTGGTGGTGGCCAAGGGGGAGCCGGACGAGTTCGAGCTCACCGCCCTGGTCGTGGCGTTGTCCGTGATGGACTCTACTGTGGACACCGAGGTCGCGCGCCCTCGATGTCCACTTCGGCCTGTGCTGCCGGCCGCTTCCTGGCGTAGGTGAAGGCAAGGTCCACTTTAGCCGCCGTTGTTAGCTTGAATGCATGAGTTCAGGAAACGACGGGACTGTGGCTGTCAGGACGGGGGCCGAGGTCGCGTTGCGGACCAATCTCGGCCGGACCGGCCTCGTCATCAGCAGGCTCGCCGTGGGCACGGTGAACATCGGCGGCCGCGTCGAGGAGCCCGAGGCGCACCGGCTGCTGGACTACGCGCTGGACCGCGGCCTCGACTTCATCGACACAGCCAACATGTACGGCTGGCGTGTCCACAAAGGATACACCGAGGAGGTCATCGGCCGGTGGCTGGCCCGATCGCCTCGGCGGCGGGACCGCGTGGTGGTGGCCACCAAGGTGGGCAACCCGATGAGCGACCGGCCGAACGAGTCCGGGTTGTCCGCCCGGCACATCATCGCCGCGTGCGAGGCGTCGCTGCGCCGGCTGGGCACCGACTGGATAGACCTCTACCAGATGCACTGCGTCGACCACACGGTCGGCTGGGACGAGGTGTACCAGGCGATGGAGACGTTGGTACGGCAGGGAAAAGTCAGATACGTCGGCTCGTCCAACTTCGCCGGCTGGCAGCTGGCGTCCGCCCAGGAGGCGGCGCGCCGGCGCGGGTTCCTCGGCCTGGTGTCCGAACAGTGCGTGTACAACCTCGTGACACGGCACGCCGAACTGGAGGTGATCCCGGCCGCGATGGCGAACGGGATCGGCCTGCTGGTCTGGTCGCCCCTGCACGGCGGGCTGCTCAGCGGCGTGCTGCGCAAGCTGCGGGAGGGCACCGCGGTGAAGTCCGCGCAGGGCCGGTCGGCCCTCGCCCTGGACGACCTGCGGTCGCAGATCGAGGAATACGAACAGCTCTGCCTCGAGTTCGGCCAGGATCCCGCGCTGGTCGGCATGAAATGGGTGCTGTCCCGGCCCGGGGTGACCGGGCTGGTGATCGGCCCGCGGACCGAGGAGCACATCGACGGCGCGCTGGAGGCGTTGGCGAAACCGTTGTCCGAGAACGAACTTGCCCGGCTCGACGCCTTGTTCCCGCCGATCGGGCGCGGCGGCCCGGCGCCGGACGCGTGGCTCTCCTGACCCAATCCCTGGGGGATCGATGACGACCGAAACAGTGCTGCGCGCACGTCACGACCTGTCGTTGCCCGGCCGGCTGGCCAAGTCGGCCGCGATCACGGGCGCGGGCGCTGTCATGGCGACCGCCGAGTTCACCGGCTGGCTGGCCGAACGCGCCGCCGCCAACTCCTTCCGGGTGGACCGGGTGCCACTGTCCGAACTGGACGCCTGGTCGGCCGACCCGGCCACCGGGAACCTGGGCCACCGCAGCGGCAAGTTCTTCACCGTCGAGGGACTGCACGTCGTCACCGGCGAAGGCCCGTTCCCGGAGTGGCAACAGCCGATCATCAACCAGCCCGAGGTGGGCATCCTCGGCCTGCTGGTCAAGGAGATCGACGGGGTGCTGCACTTCCTGATGCAGGCCAAGATGGAGCCGGGCAACCCGAACCTGGTCCAGCTGTCGCCGACCGTGCAGGCCACCCGGTCGAACTACACCAAGGCGCACAAGGGCGCCGCCGTGAAGTACCTGGACTACTTCACCGAGCCCCGGCGGGCGACGGTCCTGCTGGACGTGTTGCAGTCCGAGCACGGCGCCTGGTTCTTCCGGAAGTTCAACCGCAACATCATCGTCGAGACGCAGGACGAGGTCGTGCCGGACGACGAGTTCTGCTGGCTCACGCTCGGCCAGATCGGCGAACTGCTGCGGCTGGACAACGTGGTCAACATGGACGCGCGCACGATCCTCGCCTGCGCACCGATGCCGTACGACGAGGCTGGGGCGTTACGCACTGACGCGGACCTGCGGTCGTGGTACGCCGCCGAGCGATCGCGGCACAGCGTGCAGGCCCGCCGCATTCCGTTGTCCTCAGTAGACGGCTGGGCGGCGGCCGACGACGGCTCCATCGTGCACGAACGCGATTGGTACTTCCGCGTGATGGGTGTGCGGGTGCAGGCCACGAACCGTGAGGTCGCCGCCTGGACCCAGCCGTTGTTCGAACCCCGGGCGATGGGCCTGGCCGCGTTCCTGGTGCGACGGTTCGGTCGGGTGCCGCACCTGCTCGCGCACGCGCGCATCGAGGGAGGCTTCCTCGACGCCATTGAGCTTGGCCCGACCGTGCAGTACACGCCGAAGTACTACGAGCACCTCAGCGGCTCGCAGCGCCCGCCGTTCCTGGACCTGGTCGCGACCGCCGACCCGGCTCGGATCCGGTACGACGTCGTGCATTCCGAGGAGGGCGGCCGGTTCCTCAACGCCGAGGGCCGCTACCTGATCGTGGAGGCTGACGAGGCGACCGCTCCGGCGGACCCGCCGCCCGGCTACCACTGGTTCACGCCGGGGCAGCTGAACACCCTGGTCAGCCACGGCCGGTACGTCAACGTGCAGGCGCGCACCCTGCTGGCCGCTCTCAACACGTACGCGGTCGAGCTGTAGCGCGTCCATCCACTTCAACTGAGGGGAACCGATGGCACAGACCCCATCCACCGCCGAGATCACCCCGGTGCGGCTGCCGACCAGCCGGGAGAACCCGTTCGACCCGCCGCCCGAGCTCGCCGAGCTGCGCGCGGACGGTCCGGTGTGCCGGCTCGCCTACCCGGACGGGCACGTCGGCTGGCTGGTGACCGGGTACGAGGCCGCGAGGTTCGTGCTGGCCGACTCCCGGTTCAGCTCGCGCATGGAACTCAAGCGCAGCCCGGTCGAGCGTGCCGGCGCGGGAGCCATCATGGGCCGCCCCGCCCTGCCCGGGAACTTCATCGCGATGGACCCGCCCGACCACACCCGCTACCGCCGGCCGCTGATCGGGCGGTTCACCAAACGCCGGATGGCCGAGCTGCGGCCGGCCATCGAACAGATCGTCGAGCAGCGGCTGGTGGCGCTCGCGGCGGCCGGCGCACCGGCCGACCTGGTGGACGTGTTCGCCCGGCCGATCCCGGCGCTGGTGATCGGCAAGTTCCTCGGCGTGCCCGACGAGGACTGCGACATCCTGCTGGACACCACCGCCACGGTGGTCAGCCTGACCGCGACCGCCGAGGACGTTGGTGCCGCGTTGCGGCAGGTGCACGAGTACTTCGTCGAGTTGCTGCGTCGCAAGCAGGCGGAGCCGTCTGACGACCTGATGAGCGACCTCGCCGCCGCGGGCGGGCTCACCGACCAGGAGATCGTCGGCATGGGCATGCTCCTGCTCGGCGGCGGCCAGGAGACCACGGCCAACATGCTCGGCCTGGGCACCCTGACCCTGCTGCAGCACCCCCGGCACCTGAAGGCGATGCGGGACGACCCGGACGCGGTCGAACGGACCGTCGAGGAACTGCTGCGGTACCTCACGGTGGTCCAGTACAGCCCGACCCGGACGCCGGTGGCGGACGTGGAGGTCGAGGGGCAGCTGATCCGCGCGGGCGAGGTCGTCACGTTGTCGCTGCCGGCCGCCAATCGCGACCCGGCCCGGTTCACCCGACCGGAGGTGTTCGATCCGGACAAGTCGGTCACCGACCACCTGGCGTTCGGTCACGGCCTGCACCACTGCATCGGTGCGCCCCTGGCCCGGCTGGAGATGCAGATCGCCTACCCGGCGCTGCTCAACCGGTTCCCCGACCTGCGCATGGCGGTGCCGGTCGAGGAGATCCAACGGCGTGAGGACGTCAACGTCTATGGCGTGCATTCCCTCCCTGTCTCCTGGTAGCCCGGCCCGTGGCCCGGCCACCGACCACCTGGTCGGCGGCCGGGCCACACGTGTGTGCACCGGCTCGACGGCTTTGGCCGGGCTTTAGCAACTTGAGTTGTCAAACAGCGATTAGTCAACTAGAGTTGCTTGCATGTCCGAGAGCGAACCAACGGAGCTGTCCGACATCGCCGACGGTCTCGCGGCTGCGGTCGCGCTCCGTCAGTTGGCGGACCAGCTCGAAGATCTGCACGTCGAGCGGGCCATGCGCGAGGGATGGTCTTGGCCGCAGGTGGCCGAGGCGCTGGGTGTCACTCGCCAGGCCGTGTACAAGAAGCATTCCGGGCGTCTCGCCGACGTCGGAGTTGAGCTGCGGAGACGGAAAAATGCCTAGTGGACCGGATCAATCGTTGCCACTACTGGTGAAGGCGGCACAGACAGAGGCGCAAGCGCTGGGCGCCAAGGCGATTGAGGCGGAACACCTCCTGCTCGCGATCGCCGCCCAGCCGGACTCCCCGGTCGGCCAGACCTTGCACCGGTTCGGGTTGCTGCACGACCGGCTGATCGACCTGATCGGCGGGGAACGTGCGCGCAGCCTGGCGTTCATCGGGATAGATCCCGCGTCGGTGGGACTGCCGAGCACGCCGAAGAAGACCCGAGGGCGGTTGCCGCTCGCGACGTCCAGCAAGCAGGCGCTGGCACGCGTGGTGGAGAACTCCAACCGCCGCAGGGACAAACTCAACGTCGCGGAACTGTTGCGGGCGATCGTCGGCACCGACGCCGGGACTGTCGCCCGGTTGCTGGCCATGGCCAATGTGGACCGCGCGGACCTGATCAACCACTTGGAAGGGAGGGAACTGTGATGGCGCGCAAAGAGCGGGCCGCGGTCGAACCGCTGCCCAAGGCCTTGAAGATCCTGTTGCTCATCATCGTCCTGGGGACGTTCCTCGTCCAGTTGGACGCGACCATGCTCGGGGTGGCGCTGAACTCCCTGCGGGAGACGTTCCACGCCGACATCCCCACGATCCAGTGGGTCACCACCGGATACCTGCTGAGCATGACCATGGTCATCCCGGTGGTCGGCTGGGCCACCGACCGGTTCGGCGCCAAGACGTTGTGGCTCACCGCGATCGGCATCTTCGGGGTCGCGTCACTGGCGTGTTCGATGGCATGGGACGCATCGTCGCTGATCGCGTTCCGCGTGGTGCAGGGCCTCGGCGGTGGCATGCTGCTGCCGTTGGCGCAGGCGATTCTGGCGCAGGCGGCCGGCCCGGCCCGGCTGGGTCGGGTGATGGGCGCGATCGGCATCCCGTCGGTGCTCGGCGTGGTGCTCGGCCCGGTCCTCGGCGGCACCCTGGTGACCGGCCTGGACTGGCACTGGGTGTTCTACATCAACCTGCCGGTCTGCCTGATCGCACTGGTCGCCTCCATGCGACTGATGCCGGCGGACGAGCCGAACCCGCAGCGCGGTGCGGTCAAACTGGACGTGGTCGGCCTGCTGCTGCTCTCGCCCGGTCTGGCGGCCGCGATCTACGGGCTGTCGTTGGTCGGCAAGTACGGCGGCTTCGCCAACGCCACCGTGCTCACCTGGCTGATCGGCGGGCTGGTGCTCATCGCCGGGTTCGTCGCCTGGTCGCTGCGGCCCAAGTCGACCCCACTGATCGACCTCAGGCTGCTGGCCCGGCGTGGCTTCGCGGGCGGCTCGCTGGTGCTGTTCTTCCTCGGCCTGGTGATGTACGGCATCAGCCTGGTGGCGCCGCTGTACTTCCAGCAGGCCCGAGGCTGGACCGCCCTGCACGCGGGGCTGCTGAACCTGCCCATGGGTGTCGGTACGGCGATCGCCCTGGCGGGCGCCGGCCGCTTCGCCGACAAGGTCGGACCACGGCAGGTGGCCCTGGTCGGCGCCGCGCTCGCCGCGATCGGCGTCGGAGTCTTCACCCAGGTGACCGACACAACGGCACAACTGGTCCTGATCGTGGGCGGGTTCGTGGCCTCCCTCGGTCTGGCGTCCCTGAACGTCGCCGGGATGACCGCGGGATTCCGGGACGTGCCCAGGCCGGCACTGCCTCGGGCCTCCAGCTCACTGCGGATCTTCCAGCAGTTCGGCGGCTCGTTCGGCGCGGCCGTGCTGGCAGTGGTCCTGCAAGGCCAGATGACCAGCGCGGCACCTACCGCCGCCGGTGTGTCCAGCGCCTACGCGAACACCTTCTGGTGGGCCGTGGCGTTCCTGGTGGTGGCGGCGCTGCCCGCACTCCTGCTGCCAGGCACTCCCGCTCCCACTGCGGGTGAGGAACTGCAGAAGGCCGCGGTGACGGAGGAAGCTTCTGCCAGTTGATCGGGCCGAAGGGTTGCCTCGGGACTTTGTTCCGGGGCAACCCTTTTTGTGTGGGGCTGAACAGAATGCCCTCGCCGGGCGGCAGATCAACCAGGAGACAGGGGAACTGACCGCGTCCTGTCTCCCGCCCGACCTGTCAAAGACAATCACAGGCGTCAAGAGGCCGGTTCCCGCTCGGGGTTGCTCGCCGCTTTTAGCCTCTTGACACCTGTGGTTGGGCTGCGCCCAGGTCGGCCGGGAGACAGAACGAAGCACAGCTGTGTTGCGCGGGCACGCGCCTGTCTGGCCATTGTGGATAGATAGATGGGCTTCGCGTCTCAGGCGCGTGTCCGCGCCTGAGACGGGGGCTTTGTCAGGGGGCGAGGAGGTAGGGCTTCAGTTTGTGTTGGAGGTCTGCTCGGCGGGTTATGTTCAGTTTTCGGTAGACGCGGGTGAGGTGTTGCTCGACTGTGCTGGTGGTGATGAACAGCTCTGTTGCTATCTGGCGGTTGGTTTGGCCGTTCACCACCAGGGCTGCTACTCGGAGTTCCGCGTCGCTGAGGTTGGTGAGGCGGTCGGTGTCGGTGTCCACTGTGGCTGGTTCTCGGCCGGTGGGGTGGCTGGGGGTGGATTTTCGGGCTTTGGGGAGCATGATTCCGTTGTCTTCGGCCAGGCGGTTGGCTCGGCGGGCCAGGGCTCGGGCTTGGTTGTCGTTGCCGGCGTTCGCCAGGACTCGGCTGTACTCACTCAGCGCGATCGCCAGCTCGTACCTGTCCTCGGCTTCGTTGAGGGCTGCGACGGCGTCGCCGAGGAGGCGCTGGGCTTCTTTGGGGGAGCTCGCGGAGGCCAGTACGCGCAGGGACATGCCCACTGTTCTGGCGTCGGTGTCCTGGATCTGGTCCAGTTGTTCGCGCAGCAGTTCGACGGCTTCGTCCTGCTTGCCCACGGCGACGTACGCCTGGGCCATCTCGATCCGCCACGGCATGATCGTGGGCATGTCCAGGTTCCAGGCGCGCATCTTGTCGCGGCAGTCCTGGAAGTCGCTCAGTGCCGCGTGCGGGCGGCCGGTGGCCAGGTGGAACCGGCCGCGGCCGTGCAGGTAACGCAGGCCGTCGAGGGTCTGGAACATCGCGTCCGGGACGGGGATCCGCAGGTACGCCGCGGCTTCCTCGTACCGTCCCATCGCGGTGTTCGCTTGCAGGACGGCGCCGAGTGGGGAGCCGATGGTGACACCCCAGCTCTTCGGGGAGATCAGGGTGAGCGCGGACCGCGCGTACTGTTCGGCCGACGCCACCCGGCCTTGGCGGAACGCGATCGTCGAACGGATCGCCTCCAACAGGGCCTGCCAGGTCGGCGCGGACTTCGCGGTCGCCTCCCGCAGCAGCGCCTCGCACCAGAACACGGCTTTGTCCAGCCTGTTCGTGTACACCAGCGAGATCAGCGACATGGTGACCGGCAGCAGGGTGCTGTCGTCCAGCCTTGAGCTTTGCAGGATCATCTCCGCCCAGTTCAGGGCGTCCTCGTTCGGATGCTGGCTCAGCACCGTGCCCAGCAGCGCGGTCGCCCGCAGGATCAGGCTCTGCACGGACGTCCGGGAGTCACCGGCCGGCGCCTTGATGTCCCACGGCTGCTCGCCGTCCTCGCCGGGGTTGCTCGCCGCGGCGTCGTTGGCCCGCACGATGTCCGGGTAGAAATACGTCAGCCACTGGCGGGCCGCGTCGACCGCGACCGGTTCCGGCGCGTCCCGCTGCTCCAGCGCCTCCAACACGTCGGCGATGTCGCCGATCCGGCCGTACCAGAGCAGCCGGGCGACCAGGTCGACCGTTGTCCGCCGGTCCAGCCGCCCGGCCAGTGCGGCCTCGGTCAGCTCCGGCAGGTGCCGGGCCGCGGTGGACGGGCTGATCCGCCACTCCGCGCCGAACAACGCGTTCTTCACCGACATCCGCTCGTTCTCGTCGGTGCTCGCCTCGTGGGCCATGGTCAGGCAGCTGATCGCGAGGCTGGTCTCGCCCTCCTCCAACCCCTGCCACGCCGCCTCACGCAACACCGCCAAGCCCCACGGCTCCTCCACCCGACCCGCGGCGATCAGGTGACGGGCCAGGACAGTCGCCGGGATATCGGTGTTGTGCAGGGCCAAAGCCGCCTTGCTGTGCAGCGCTGTCCGTTCGTCCGGGAGCAGATTCCGCAACAGGGTCGTGCGCGTCGCCTCGTGCCGAAACATGCCGTTGGCCAGCAGGCCCGCCGCGGTGAGTTCGTCGTACGCGTGCGCGATCACCTCCGGGCTCAGCTTCAGCACCTGGGCGAGCACGGTGGGGGAGGCGTACTTGTCGAGCACCGCGAGCGCTTTGGCGGTGTCCTGGGCGGGCCGCGCGCACCGGTAGAGGCAGTTCAGCACGGCCCGGCTGAAGTTCTCGCCGGGCACCAGTTCCTGCACACCCGCGCCGTTGTCCTCGATCAGCGCCCGGATCAGCAACGGGTTGCCGCCGCTGAGCACATGGCACGCGTGCGCGAACTGCTCCGCCTTGCGCGTGGCCAACTCGGCGGTCACCATCGCCGTGGTGCCGTGCAGCGACAACGGCTTGAGCTGCAGGTAGTGACAGTGCGCCTGGTGCAGCAGGTCCGCGTGGAACTCCGGATGCGCCTGCGGCGGCCCGACGTGCTCGTTCATGATCAGCACCATCGGCGCGGTCCGCAACCGTCGCGCGAGGTGCAGCAGGCAGTCCAGCGACTCCGGGTCGCAGTACTGCAGGTCGTCCACGCCGATCACCGCCGGCCCGGTGTCCGCGACCTCCAACAGCACCTTGCTCAGCCCGTTGAGCACCTGCGGCGTCACATGCCCCGGCTGCCGGGAGTCCTCGACGTCGGTCCGGCCGTCCAACAGCCCACCCAGCTGCCGGTCGTCCTCCACCGACAGCCCGGCACTGGTGAGCAGCTGCCCGATCACGCCGAACGGCAGGCCTTGCTCGGCGATCGACGCCGTCGCGGTCAGGAAGACCGAGCCGGCCTCCACGGACTCCTCGGCGAACGTGTGCAGCAACGCGGTCTTTCCGGACGCAGTCCCTCCTCCGATGAGCACCACTCCGCCGGAACCCTGTCGGCACGACGCGTACAGCTGTCGCAGCAACGCGAGTTCCCGATCACGTTCCATCAGTCTCATCAAGTCCCCCGGCGTATCACTTGACACGACGTACTGCCCCAGAAGAAGACTGCCCCCAGTCCACCAAACGTGACAGCGATGTCACCGACTTTTGCGGTAACCACCAACGACGATCACCGGCGATCACGGTCCCCCAGCCCGAAACCGCTCTCGACCCACCGGAGTCTGCCATGAGACTTTCGCGCTGTCCAACATATGCAGGCGCTTACCGCCAGTCGGATGAGACGTGCGACATAGCGCTGCACGTAGGGGATTTCTCGTACGTGGCGGGTTCGCGGAGGGCATACCGAGGCGATATCGAACAATCGGCCGGGGAGTTTTGTCATGGTTAACGCCGTAGTAGGTAAGTCCGGTCACCGCGAAATGGGATCTCCTGTGGTCCATGGGACCGGATCATCCGATGACGATCGCCTGTTCCGGTGGGCAAATGCGGTAACGCAATGCCCCACCGGAACTATTTTCTCAGTTTTCGGCGGAGTTCCTTGCCGCGCAACAGCATGCTGATCAACGCCCGCTGCGGGCCGGCCGCGCCGGTCGCCTCAAGCAGCGACGCGATGCTCCACAGCTGCGTCTCCTCGGTGTGGTTCGGCGCGCCGTGCACGTCGTCGTACTCCCGGACCTTGAGGTCCCGCACGTGCTTGCGCAGCAACTGGAGGTCGGCCGCGGGGATGATCTCGTCGCGCAGGCACGACATGTACGCCAGCGGGATGTCCAGCGCGGCCAGCTGGTCCTCGGTCAACGCCCAGTCAGCGAGCCGCTCGGACCCGCTCAGGTGCGCCAGCGTGTCCAGGGTGACCCGCGGGACGCCGCGCAGCCAGTCACCGTCCGTGAAGAACTCCTTGACCGGCGCGTTCGTGGTCACGATCCCCTTCACCCGAGGGTCCTCGACGGCACAACGCATCGCCATGTGGCCGCTGAAGCTCATCGCGATCGCGTACGTGCGGGTGACGTCCGCCTGGCCGGCCAGCGCGTCGAGCAGCCCGGACAGCATCCGCCAGCTGTCGGGTGTGTACGTCAACGGGTTCGCGCCGACACCGGGCAGCTCGGCCACGATCCCGGCCATGCCGAGCCGGCCCAGCTTGGCCAGCGTCGGCGCCCACTGCTCCTTGACCGTGACGATCCCGCCCATCAGCACCAGCAGCGGCTTGGGGTCGCGGGACGACAGGCCCGCCGCCCAGCACCGGACCCGGCCGCCGGGCAGGTCCGCCTCGAACGGTTCGATGCCGCTGCGGCTGCGCTGCCGCCAACGGTCGATCGCGGCCACGCCGCGGTCCTGCGCCTCCTGCCGGGCCGGGCCGTCCACGAACGGGAACCTGGCCATCGCGAAATACTTGGCGGCTTCGAGGTCGAGCCCCTGTCGCACCAGGCGTTCCCCGGCCTTGCTCCACTCACCGGCCCACGAGCCCGGACCGCCGCCGTCATCCGTGGCGATCCGGTCCAGCACGGTCCGGTAGTCACCGATCCGCTGGCCGCGCGCGTGCACCTGCACGTGCCGCTTGAGTTCGCCTAGGTCGTTCATTGGACCGCCGCCAACACCCTGGCCGGCGCGAACGCCTCCATCCGGTCCTTGACCTCGGTGAGCACGTCCGCCGCCTCGGCGCCGTCGATGACCCGGTGGTCGAACGTGAGGCACAGTCGCATCACCGGCGCGATCACGACCTGGCCCGCGCGGGCCACCGGCCGGTCGGTGATCCGGCCCAGCCCGAACGTGACCGTGGTGCCGCCGACCGAGTAGAACCCGTCCACCGGGCGGTGGCCCAGCGAAGTCACCGCGAACGTGCCCATCGTCTCGGGCCGCCGGCTCAACGGCCGCACCCCGAGCCGGTACAGCAGCGGCGCCAACGGCCACGGCAGCCGGTGCAGCAGCCGCACGGCGGCGAACTCCGGCTGGGTCGCCGGGTCGCCGTCGCGGAACTGCTCGATGTGCTCCTGGATCTCCTCCAGCGTCGCGTCCTGCACGTCCGGCAGCACGGTGGCGAGCACGATCCGGTGACCGTTGAGCGTCTTGTCCAGCGTGAGCTTGCCGTTGACCGATCCGTACCGGGCGACACGCGGCCCCCGCACGGCCGCGTTGGCCTCCGGATGCTCGGCGAGCGTGTTCGCGGCCGCGTGCAGCAGGTACGTGACGATGGAGAGCCGGCGCCCGTCCGCGCGGTACTCGTCGCGGTGCGCCAGCACGCCGGTCATGTCGATCTCGGTGTCCAGGAACACCGGTGCGAACCCCCGGATCTCGTCGAGGAAACGCAGTGTGTGCGTGCGTTCCCGGGCGATCCGTGTGATCCTCATGATGACTGCACCGACAACGCGTAGATCTCGTCCAGCGAGCCCGCTTCCATCGCGTCGGGCAGCAGGATCCGGATGCCCTTGCGCCGTTCCAGCACAGTCAGCACGGCCAGCATGTGCAGCGAGTCCCAGGACGGCAGCCGGTCGAACGGGACCTGCGCGTCCTCGACGGACACGGGTAAGCCCAGTTCGTCATGCAACAACGTGATGAAGTCGTCGATCGTGTCCACTAATTTCGTCCTCCCAGTCGTTCCGTGAGCTGGATGTGCCCGGGTGGCGGCGCGATGTCGGCGAGGTCGTGCCGGAAGGTGGTGACGTCGCCCTCGGTGCCGATCAGTTCGAAGCCGTGCCGCGCGTAGAAGTCCCGCAGCTTGGCGTTCTTGGCGGTCGGCCGGTAGGTGCCCAGCACCGCCTTGGCGCCGGTGTCCCGGGCGTGCCGCAGCACCGACCCCAGGCACGCCTCCTCGATGCCACGGGAGAAGACCCGGCAGCTCAGCAGCAGGTTGTCCACCCGCAGCTGGTCGCCGTCCCGGTGCGCGAACACCGCGCCGACCAGGCCGTTGTCGCCGAACCGGTCCCGGGCGTGGATGGCCAGGGTGAGCGCGGCCGGGTCCTTGAGCAGCGCGGCCACCTCGGACGGCTGGAGCCGCTCGGTGGTCAGGTTGAACTGGTTGGTGCGCAAGGTGATCTGCGAGACGCGGGCCACTTCGGAGCTTTCCACGACGGCGAGCCGCACGGCCAGGCCCAGCTCCCGCAGGTACCCCTCGACCGAGTCGAAGCTGTCCAGGAAGTCCTTGCGCACCAACTCTTCCCGGTACTTGACCACCCGCGTTCGGTCCTCTGTGGTCAGTTCACGGACGGTGAACCACCCGTCCCGCAGCAGCCGGTCGAGGTGCAGCGCGGGGTCGTCGTCCACCTGGATCACCTGCACGCCGGGCAGCGAGCGGTGCACGACCGCGCGTTCGAAGCTGCTGTCGTCGACGAAGACGAAGCTGTCCGTGCCCAGGTTCAACGTCCGGGCCAGCTCGGCGATGCTCTCGTGCTTGGGCCGCCAGCTGGCCGCGATCTGCACGAAGTCCTCCTCGCGCAACGTCATCCGCGGGTGGCTGGTCAGCACCTCGCGGACCGGCTCGACGTCGTTCTTGCTCGCCACCGCCAGCAGCACACCCTGGCTGCCGATCTGCTTGATCACCTGCTGGAACGAGCGGAACGCCTCGCCCCGGTAGCTGTCCGCGACCTGGATCCCGTCGGCGCCGTCCTCGCTGAGCACACCGCCCCAGATCGTGTCGTCCAGGTCGAGCACCAGCACCTTCTTGGTCCGGCCGCGCAGGTGCCGGGCGAGGTGGCCGAGTTCGCGCGCGTAGCTGGCGAGCAGGTCCGCCGACAGGTACGCCTTGGCGTAGATGCTCATCCGGACGTCCTCGCACGGGACGCCTTCGGCGATCAGCGGGTCGATGTCGAGCACGACCACGGACGGGCGGCCGTCGCCGATGCGCAGCAGCCGGGCGTTCGCCTCCCGCCACAGCGCGCTGAGCTCCGCCCGGCTGCTCAGGTCCACCAGCTGGTGGACGTACCTGCGCGGCAACGGGATGGTGTTGAACACCAGGGTGCCCTCGCCGCGTTCGGTGAACCGGTGCGCGAGCGTCTCGAAGACGGCGAGCTTCTCCGCCAGCACCCGGGCGACGTCCGCGGGCCGCCAGGGCAGCGGCACCTCGTCGAACACGATGGCCGGGTCCAGGACGCACACGACCATGTCGGGTTCGGTCGCGTACAGCTCGCTGTCGGAGTCGGTGAGGTCGAAGACGTAGCAGTCGAAATCGGACAGGTACGTACGGGCCAGCAGGCCGTGCCGGGCCAGCTCCGCGGCCAGCGCGGGAACGAGCGCGGACAGCGTGCCGTGGCCTGTGACCGCGACCTTGACCGACGGGACGGACGGGTGCTCCCGGGTCACCTCGTCCGGGTCCAGGCGGCTGAGCAGGTGCCTGGCGCGTTCCAGGTCCGCGCCGGACATCAGGTTCAGCAGTTCGGCCACGCACGGGTACTCGGCGGCCAACAGGCCGGACCGGTACAGCCGGAGCAGCACCTCGATGGGGGTATCGGGGGTGTCTGTGGTCTGGGGGTCAGGTTCGGTCATCTCGTCAGACCTTCTCCAGTGCGTAACCGGCCTTGATCCACTTGCTCGACTCGACCGCGAGGCCGACCGCGCGGTCGCCGGCGACCATCCGCGGCAGCGCGCGTTCGAGCTGGAAGAACGGCAGTGCGTTGCCAGTGTTGCCGATCTCGGCCACGCAGCTGACCTCCTGTGCGCCCGGCACGCCGAGGGCCTCGACGATCGTCTCGGTCATTCGGCCGGACAGCTGCGGCGGCAGCAGGTAGTCGATGTCCGCCTCGGACCAGTCGAGGTCGTCGAGCACCTGGTCGAGCACGTCCGCGGCCAGTCGCGGCACGGACTCCTCGATCGCCTTGTAGTCCTCCACGATGGGGGTGCGATCGGAGTTCCGGTCGCCGCGGCCGAACCATTCGACGATCTGGCCGGGTGGCCGGTTCAGCCCGACCAGCCGCAGCACGACGTGTCGCAGCACGGCCGCGCCCGGCAGCGGTTCGGTGCTCAGCACGGCCGCGCCGGCGCCGTCGCCGAAGATCACGACGTTGACCTGCTCGGCCGGGTCGAGCGCGCTGAAGTCGGCGGTCAGGTCGAAGTGCTTCACGCTGTTGTCGCCGCCCAGCACCAACGCGGTCCGCCCGTTGCCGGCTGAGAGCAACTTGCGGGCCACGTCGAGCGCCTGGACGGCGCCGCAGCAGCCGGACTGCATCTGGTACGTCGGCACGTCGTCGATGCCGAGCCGGTCGGCGACCATGTTGACGGTCGCCGGCATGAGCATGTCGGGTGACGAGGTCCCCAGGATCACCAGGTCGACGTCGGCCGCGCTGAGTCCGGCCGATGCCAGTGCCTTGCCACCCGCTGTCTCACAAAGGTCGGTCAGCGACGAGCGCGCCTCACCGGTCTCCAGGTCGATGGAGAAGTGTCGGGTCCGGGTGCCGATGAACGAGTCGATCCAGTCCGCCCACACCGCGGGTGTGCCAAGCCTTCTGGTCAACGTGGCGTTGTCCACAGCCGGGCCCGGCAGCGCCGTGCCGACGGACAGCACGTGTACGTCAGTGCTGTTCATCCATGTCCTCACGTTAGTGACGGTCGGGCGACCGCGGCACGGGCCGACCCGGTGTGTCCATGGTCGGGGCCGTGGCTAAAGCCGACCTAGCCTCGTTACAGGGAACCGGCTGGGCTGAACCATTTCTCCAGCGCAGGGCGCAGGCCAGTGACGTCGGTGCCGTCGGTGGCCCAGGCCACCCGGCCGTCCGGCCGGACCAAGACGGCGGTGGCGCCGAGCAGGGTTTCGGGAGCGGCGGTGACCACGTCGACGCGGTCCGCCCACCGGGCCCATTCGGGATCCGCGGCCAGCCCGGTGCGGTCGAGCAGCACGCCCTTGCCGGGGTTCAACGGCGGCTGGGGGAGTCGGGTGCCGACCAGCGGGTGTGCGCCGGGGTCGGCCGGGTAGGTCACGTCCAGCCCGCCCGCGAGCTTGACGAGGTGGTTGTTGACCTCGTCGAACGTGAGCAGCTCGCCGAACAGCTCGCGCAGCGGCGCGACCGCCGACATGGGGTGCATCAGCGCGATCTGCGCCTCGGTGGACCGGCACGACCGGGTACCGACGGCGTACCGCTCGGCCTCGTACGTGTCGAGCAGCGCCGGGTCGGCGTCGTGGCGCAGGACCGCGGCGAGTTTCCAGCCGAGGTTCACCGCGTCCTCGATCCCGGTGCTCAACGCCTGGCCGCCCAGGGGGAAGTGCACGTGCGCCGAGTCGCCGGCCAGGAAGATGTCACCGCGGCGGTACGTCTCAGCCTGGCGGGTGACGTGGAACCAGCGGGTCAGCCACAGCGCGTCACCGATCTCGCACGGCTCGCCGCTGATCCGCTCGATGTGCGCGGCCAGTTCCGCGCGCGTGACCGGGGCCTTGGCGTCCGGCGGCTCGACCCCGAACTCCGCCGTGGTCACCCGGACGGTCGCCGGTCCGGACGGGGACACGGTGACCAGGCCGCCGTCGTAGATGTGCGGCCCGAGCAGGCGCCTGAGGCCGTCGTTCGGGATCAGCTCGGCGATCAGGCCGTAGAACGGCGAGTCGGCGCCGGGGAAGTCGATCCCGGCCAGTTTCCGGACCGCGCTGTCGGCGCCGTCGCAGCCGACCAGGTAACGGCAGTGCAGCGTCTCCGGGCCGTTGGCGGTCCGGATGTCGACGCGCACGCCGTTGTCCGCCTGCTCGACCGCCACGACCTCGGCGCCGCGCCTGATCTTCACGCCGAGGCTCTCGGCGTGCTCGGCCAGGCGGTGTTCCAGGGCGGCGTGCGGCAGCGCCCAGTTGTACGCGCGCGGCTCGGTGAGCTTGGTCGGGTCAAGCCGGAAGTGCGCGAAGAACGCCTGCGGGAACTCGAACCCGCTGCCGCGCAACCCGTCCATCAAGCCCCGCTGGGTGAGCAGCTCCACCACGGTCGGGTTCACGGCCATCCCCAGCGACTGCGTCCTGGGTTCGGGAAGCCGTTCCAGCACAACGGTTTCCACGCCGGCGGCGGCGAGCTCGCCGGCGAGCGTCAGGCCGACCGGCCCGGCGCCGGCGATGGCGAGGGGGTGCGTCATGGATTACTCCTTCTCGTCGGTGTCCAGATGCCGAGCCAGGGCGTCCGGGGTCGGGTGGTCGAAGATGGCGACGGGGGCCAGTTCGACCCCTGCCTGGCGGAGCCGGGTGCTCAGCTCCAGCGCGGCGAACGACGTGATGCCGTGGTCGAGCAGGTTCACGTCGTCGGCGAGATCTGCGGAAGGCACGCCGAGGACGGCGGCGGCGTGCGTGCGGACGAGGTCGCGCAGGTACGGCAGCCGTTCCTCGGGCGGGAGCTGGTGCAGGCGTTCGGCGGCCTCAGCTGGGGCCGGCTGCCCGTCGGTGGGTTCGGCCACCACGAGGGACGTCTCCGGACCGTTGAACCAGGCCAGCGCGGACATCGCCAGCTTCGCCTCGGGCCGGTCCGTGTCCTCCCAGGAGATCGACAGCCCGTTTCGCCGTCTGGCCAGTGCGGCACGGAACGCCTGTCCGTCCTTAAAGGACAACAAGGCGTACGCGGACAGGTCCGTTGTCAGCTTGTCCACGGCCATGACGCGGTCGTTGTCGGGGGTGGCTTGCACGACCGCGTTGACCTGGGGGATGGCGTCGTAGTCGACGACTCGGGTCCGGACACCGAGGTCGCAGAGTTCCGCGACGAGGGTAAGCGCGGACGGTTCGTCGGGGCCGACCGCGAGAACCAGCTCGCTGGCGCCGTGCACCGCGAGCCATCGGGTGGCTTCCGCGCCGAGTGGGGTGGTCGCGCCGGTCACCAGGACGGGGCCGGTGGACCACGGGTGGGTGTCCGGCGTGCCGGAGGCCTTCGACAGCCGCCGTGCGAACACACCTTCGTCACGGAGCGCCAACTGGTCGGGTTCGCCGGCCAGGGCGGCGGCTACTCGGGGCGCGGTCTCGGGGTCGAAGTCCATCGGCAGGTCGAGCAGCCCGACCGGCATGTGCTTGGCCATCATGCGGCCGAAGTCCCAGATCGCGGCCTGGCTTGGGTCGCCCGGCGGATCGCTTGGTGTGGTTGACACGGCCCCGCGCGTGATGATCCAGAGTGGACAGTCCAGAATGGTCGGTTGGATGTCCGCGTGGATGGCGACGACTCCCTTGAGGCCCTTGGTGGTGGTCACGTCTGTGTCGATCCGTGCGCCGAGCGCTTCGGCGATCTTGGTCACCGTCTCGTCAGTCGGGTCGGACGTGACCACGAGCCAGTCCCCGGGGGATCTGGATGGTGTATGCACCGGCGTCCAGACGACTCGGTGCAGCCAGCCGCCACTGCGCTGCCACGCAGGCAGCAGCTCCTCGAAGGCGTGACGCTGGTTCTCGTCGAGCCGGAGTGTATGCACCAACCATCGATTGTCTACTGTATGCGATATTCGGCGGTCTGGCACGTCGATCCAGAACCGTTGCCGCTGGAAGGCGTAGGTCGGCAACTCGACGGACTGGCCACGGTCGAACCACCGTATCCAGTCGACCGGATGACCGGACGCGTGCAACCTGGCAATCCCCGTGGTCGCGGTCATCCGCTCGGGGCGACGGGCATGCAACAGCGGGATTACCGTCGCATCCTGTATGCACTCCTGCGTCAGGGCGCTGAGCACCGCGTCCGGCCCCAGTTCGAGGAACCGGACAACCTGCTGGTCACGCAAGGTCCTGATGGCGTCGGCGAACCGCACGGGTTGCCGGATCTGCTCGGCCCAGTAGTCCGGCTCGCGGAGCCGTTCCCCGGCCAGTCGCCCGGTCAGCGTCGACACGATCGGGATCGACGGCGGCGAGAAACTCAACGTCCGCGCGGTGTTCCTGAACTCGTCGAGGATCGGGGCCATGTGCGGGGAGTGGAACGCGTGACTCACCGGGAGCCGCCTCGTCCGGTGGCCGCGCGCCTTCCACCCAGCGGCGATCTCGGACACCACGTCCTCGTCCCCGGAGATCACAGTCATCTGCGGACTGTTCACCGCCGCGACCGCAACCCTGTCCTGGTAGCCGGCCAACGACGCCCGCACCTCGTCCTCCGAGGCACGGACGGAGAACATCGCGCCCGGCGCGGCGACACTCCCCATCAACCTGCCGCGCGCCGCCACGAGCACACAGGCGTCATCGAGCTTCAACACCCCGGCCACATGCGCGGCGGTGACCTCCCCAATCGAGTGCCCGGCCACGAAATCCGGCCGCACCCCCCACTCCTCGACGAGCCGGAACAACGCCGTCTCCACCGCGAACAAAGCCGCCTGCGTGTAGTCGGTGCGGTCCAGCAACGCGGCCTCTTCGCTGCCCTTCGCCGTGAAGACCAGGTCCTGGAGAGGACGCTCCAGCAACGGCTCGAACCGGCGACAGACATCGTCGAACGCCTCGGCGTAGGCGGGGAACGCGGCATACAGATCCTGTCCCATGCCCGGCCGCTGACTGCCCTGGCCGGAGAACAGGAAAGCGAGCTTCCCGCCGGTTTTTCTCTCGGTGACCACTGTGGCGTCGGGTTCGTCGCGGGCGAGTGCGTCCAGGCCGTGTAGGAAGGCATCGGGGTTGTCGGCGATGACCGCCGCGCGATGCTCGAAATGCGTGCGCTCAACCGCCAACGAACGGGCAACCTCGTCCGGGCTCACATCCGGCCTGTCCCGCCACCAGGTACCCAAAGCCGACGCCTGGGCACGAAGCGCGGACGCGTCCTTGGCGGACACAAGGAGCGGAAGCACCCGGTTGCTCGCTTCTTGCTCAACCGCGGCATGCTCCGGGGCCTGCTCCAGGATCATGTGGGCGTTGGTGCCGCTGATGCCGAACGCCGAGACCGCCGCCCGCCGGGGTCGCCCGGTCTCCGGCCACGGGACGGGCTCGGCCAGCAGGGAGACAGCCCCCGCGCTCCAGTCGATGTGCGGAGACGGCTCGTCGATGTGCAGGGTCGCGGGCAGGTGGCTGTGCCGGATGGCCTGGACCATCTTGATCACCCCGGCGACCCCGGCGGCAGCCTGGGTGTGGCCGAGGTTGGACTTCACCGAACCCAGCCAGGCGGGCTCGCCGGTGCGGTTGTGGCCGTACGTGGCGATCAGCGCTTGGGCTTCGATCGGGTCGCCGAGCACTGTGCCCGTGCCGTGCGCTTCGATCGCGTCCACCTCGTCGGCGGTGAGCCGGGCCGCGGCCAGTGCCTGCTTGATCAGGCGCTGCTGGGACGGGCCGTTGGGCGCGGTCAACCCGTTCGACGCGCCGTCCTGGTTGACCGCGGAGCCCCGGATCACCGCGAGCACGGGGTGCCCGGCTTTCTGGGCGTCGCTCAGCCGTTCCAACAGGACGATGCCCGCGCCCTCGGCCCAACCGGTGCCGTTGGCCGCCGCGGCGAACGACTTGCAGCGGCCGTCCGGCGCGAGCCCGCGTTGCCGGGCGAACTCGACGAACACGCCCGACGTGGCCATGAACGTCACCCCGCCGGCCAAGGCCAGCGTGCACTCGCCGGTCCGCAGCGACTGGCTGGCCAGATGCAGGGCGACGAGCGAGGACGAGCACGCGGTGTCCACAGTGATCGCCGGTCCCTCCAGGCCGAGGGTGTACGCCACCCGGCCGGACGCGACGCTGCTTGCGCTGCCGTTGCCCAGGTAGCCCTCGAACCCGTCCGGCGGGCTCGGGTAGAGCCGGGCGGCGTAGTCGTCGTACATGACGCCGGCGAACACCCCGGTCGCGCTGCCCCGCAGTGTCGCGGGCACGATCCCAGCTCGTTCCACCGCTTCCCAGCAGGTCTCCAACAGCAGCCGCTGCTGCGGATCCAACGCCTGTGCCTCCCGGGGGCTGATCCCGAAGAACGCCGGGTCGAACTGGTCGCCGTCGTACAGGAAGCCGCCTTCCCGGGTGTAGCAGGTGCCGGGTTTGTCCGGGTCAGCGTCGTACAGCGTCGCGGTGTCCCAGTTGCGGTTCTCCGGGAACGGCGACACGGCGTCCACACCGTCGGCCACGAGCCGCCAAAGGTCGTCCGGGGTTCGCACGTTGCCCGGGTACCGGCAGCTCATCGACACGATCGCGATCGGCTCGCCGGCCGCCGCCTCGACCTCGGCGAGCTTCTGGCGGGTGTCGTGCAGGTCCGCCGTCACCCACTTCAGGTACTCGACGAGCTTCTCCTGGTCAGCCATCCTGGCCCCTCCGTAGCTCCCGGTCGATGAACGCCAGCACCTCATCGGCCGACGCCGACTCCATTTGTTCCGCCACACCGGATCCGTACTGCGCGAGCTTCCGCAGCCTGCGCCCGACCAGCTCGCCTGCTTCCTCCTGCGGCAGCGCGGCGAGCGCGGCCTCCAGCCGGTCGAGCTCCGCCAGCACGAGGTCGGCGGGGGAGACGACGGGCGGGGCGAGCGCGGTCAGCAGGTACTCGGCGAGCGCGTTCGCGGTCGGATGGTCGAACACGAGAGTGGCTGGCAGCCGCAGCCCGGTTACCGCACCGAGGCGGTTGCGCAGCTCGACCGCGGTGAGCGAGTCGAAGCCGAGCTCCTGGAACGCTTTGTCCGGATCGAAGCCGTCTGGCGAACTGTGCCCCAGCACCACCGCGATGTGCCCGCGCACCACGTCCAGCGCGAGCGCTCGCTGGTCGTCCTCGCTCAGGCCGGCGAACCGTTCGGTGAGCGACGGGCCCGAGGTGTCCACCCGCTTGCCCGGTGTCCGCACCAGACGGCTGAACAGCGGCGGGACACTGCCGTCGACACTCAGCTTGCGCAGCTGCCTGAGGTCAAGATCCGCTGGCACGAGCGCCGGCCGGCCGGACGCGAGCGCCATGTCAAACAGAGCAAGCGCTCGCTCAGTCGCCATGGGGGCGAGACCCGCGCGGGTGACCCCGGCGGTGAGCGTGGACGTCTCGGCCCAGAGTCCCCACGCGAGCGAGGTGGCGGGTTTGCCGGTCGCGTGCCGGTGGTGGGCCAGGGCGTCGACGAACGTGTTGGCGGCGGCGTAGTTGCCTTGGCCCGGGGTGCCGAACACGCCCGCGGCGGACGAGAACAGCACGAACGCGTCCAGGTTGACGTCCCGGGTGAGATCGTGCAGCAGCCAGGCGGCGTCGGCTTTCGGCGCCATCACCGTGTCGATCCGCTCCGGGGTGAGGCCGTAGATCGTCGCGTCGTCCAGCGCTCCGGCCGCGTGCACGACGACGTTCAGCGGGTGCTCGACGGGAATGTCCGTGAGCAACTGCGCTACGGCGTTCCGGTCGGTGACGTCACAGGGTCGGACGATCACCTCGGCGCCGAGCGCGGTGAGCCGGTCGGTCAGGTCGTCGGCTCGCCCGCCGCGGCTGACCAGAAGAAGCCGGCGGGCGCCGTAGTTCGTGACGAGGTGCTCGGCGACCAGGCCGCCGAGCGTGCCGGTGCCGCCGGTGACCAGGACTGTCCCTTGTGGATCGAACGCCGCCGGCTCGCCGTCCGCCTTGAGGTTCACCAGCCGGGGCACGAACACCTTGCCGTCCCGGACCGCGACCTGCGGCTCACCGACGGCGAGTCCGGCGGTCAGGCCATCGCCGACGAGGTCGACCAGCAGGAATCGGTCCGGGTGCTCGGACTGCGCGCTGCGCACCAGACCCCAGACCGCGGCTCCGGCGAGATCCGGCACGTCCTCCCCGGCCACCGCCACCGCGCCGCTCGTCACCACGGCCAGCCGCATCGACGCGAACCGGTCGTCGGTCACCCACTCTTGCAACACACCCAACAAGTCCCGCGCGGCTGGTGGGCACGGCAGCACAACCACATCGGGCAGGCTGAGGGCTTCTCCCAGAGCGGCGAGGTCGGCGTAGTCCTCGCCCAACACAGCCAGATCGACGCTCTGGCCGCCGTCTGGCGTCGGTTGCCATACGAGTTCGAGTCCCGCGTCCCGGCGGGGCCCGGTGGCGGCGGCGAGCTGGTCCACGCTGACCGGCCGCAGCCGCAACGACTCGACCGTCGCGACCGGTCGTCCCGACGGTTCCGCCAGTTCCAGCGTGATCCCGTCGTCGACGGTCGGCGAGAGATGGGCTCGGAGCGTTCGGCTCGTGGTCGGGTGCAGCGAGAGCCCTGACCACGAGAACGGCAGCATGACGTCGTCGGACGGCTCGGACTGCTGTGCCGACAATGCCTGCAGGGCGGCGTCCAGCAGTGCCGGATGGATACCGAAGCCACTGATGTCGACGTCTTCCGGCAGGTTCACCTCGGCGTAGACGTCGTCACCCAGCCGCCAGGCGGCCTGCAGCCCTTGGAACACCGGGCCGTACGCGAGGCCGATCGCGGTCAACCGGTCGTAAAGCGTTGCCACGTCAGCCTGTTCGGCCCCGGGTGGCGGCCACTCCGCCGACCAGGACGGCCGGGCTGGTGCCATACCGGACAGATGGCCGGTCGTATGCAGTATCCAGTCTTCAGTATCGTCTTGACGGGAGTGTACGGTGAACGGCCGGTCACCGTCCTCGCCCAGGGGACCGACGACGACCTGGAGCTGAACCCCGCCCTGCTCCGGCAGGACCAAAGGCGCCAGCAAGGTGAGGTTGTCGACTCGGTCGCAGCCCAGGTAGTGGGCCGCGTGCAACGCCAGCTCGACGAACGCCGTGCCCGGCAACAGAACGACGTCGTGCACGCTGTGGTCGGCCAGCCACGGATGGGTTCGTGTAGACAATCGGCCGGTCAGCACCATCCGGTCGTCGCCGGCGATCGAGACCATCACCCCGGCCAGCGGGTGGCCGGTGCCCGCCAGCCCGGCCGCCCTGACGTCGCCGGTGTCCGCGACCGGCGCCAGCCAGTAGTGCTGGTGCTGGAAGGGATACGTCGGCAGGTCGGCCCTGCCGGACCGCGCGGGCAGCACCGCGGGCCAGTCGATCCCGGCGCCGTGCACGTGAGCGCGGGCGATCGCGGCCGCGAACTCCCGTGGCCCGTCCTGGTCACGGCGCAGGGTGCCGAACGCGACCGCGCCGGTGACCTCGGCCGTCTCGATGGTCTGCTGGACGCTCACGGTCAGCACCGGATGCGGGCTTGTCTCGACGAACAACCGGTGCCCGGCGTCCAGCAGCGCTTGCGTGGTGGCCGCGAACTGTACGGTGTGCCGCAGGTTGCGGTACCAGTACTCGGCATCCAGGCCGACGGTGTCGAGCAGGCCGCCGGTGACGGTGGAGAAGAACGGCACTGTCGACGAGCGCGGAGTGATCGGCCCGAGGACGTCCAGCAGTTCTTCGTGCAGTGACTCGACATGCGGGGTATGCGACGCGTAGTCGACCGGGATGAGCCGCGCACGGATGCCCTCGCCCTGGCAGGCGTCCACGAAGTCCCGCACCTCACGGTCGTCACCCGCGACGACCGTGCTGTCCGGCCCGTTGATCGACGCGATGTGCAGGTCCCCGCTCAACCGCCGCGTAACTTCGTCGGCTGGCAAGGGAATGGACGACATCGTGCCGGAGCCCGCGAGCGCGGTCAGGGCTTTGCTGCGCAGGGTCACGACTCGGGCGGCGTCGTCCAGCGACAGCGCGCCGGCGACGTAAGCGGCTGCGATCTCGCCCTGCGAGTGGCCGAGGACGGCGTTCGGTACGACGCCGACCGACTTCCACAACTCGGCCAGGGACGTCATCACGGCGAACAGCGCGGGCTGAACGACGTCGAGCCGGTCCGGATCAGGTGCGCCGGGTTCGCCGCGCAGCACGTCGAGCAGTGACCAACCGGTGTACCGGGCGATGGCGTCCGCGCAGGCCCGCAGGTGCTCGCCGAACACCGGCGACGAGTCGAGCAGGTCGACGGCCATGCCCGCCCACTGCGAACCCTGGCCGGGGAAGACGAAGACGGACTTGCCGGGCGTTCCTGGTGCCACACCGTGGATCACCGCCGGGTGCGGCTCGCCGTCGGCGAGCGCGGCGAGGCCGGCGCGCAGTTCGGCGCGGTCCTCGCCGACGATGACCGCCCGCTGTTCGAACACCGACCGTGCCGTGGCCAGCTCGACGGCGATGTCGCCCGGCTCGACCGCGCTGTTCTGGACGTGGGCGAGCAACCGGGTCGCGTGTGCACGCAGGGCATCCGCGGACTTCGCGGAGACCGGCCACAGAAGTGGCGCCGTGGTGTCTCCTGGTTCGTCCGCAGTGTTCTCGTCGGACTGTTCGAGGATCACATGTGCGTTGGTGCCGCTGATGCCGAACGAGGAGATGCCCGCTCGGCGCGCCCGGCCGGTGTCCGGGAACGGCGTGGACTCGGTCAGCACCGACACCGCGCCGGCGGACCAGTCGACGTGCGGTGTGGGCTGGTCGGTGTGCAGGGTCTTCGGCAGCCGGCCGTGCCGGAGCGCCGCGACCATCTTGATCACCCCGGCCACCCCGGCCGCCTGCTGGGTGTGGCCGATGTTGGACTTGATCGAGCCGAGCCACAGTGGCCGGTCCTCGGGCCGGTCCTGGCCGTATGTGGCGATCAGGGCCTGGGCTTCGATCGGGTCGCCGAGGGTGGTGCCGGTGCCGTGCGCTTCGACCGCGTCCACATCGGACGGATTGAGCCCGGCATTCGCCAACGCCTGACGGATCACCCGTTGCTGGGCCGGGCCGTTGGGCGCGGTGAGGCCGTTGCTGGCGCCGTCCTGGTTGATCGCGGAACCGCGGACGATCGCGAGCACTTTGTGCCCGCGCGCCTTCGCGTCCGACAGCCGTTCGACCACGAGCAGCCCGACACCTTCGGAGAAACCGGTGCCGTCGGCCGCCGCCGCGAACGGTTTGCACCGGCCGTCGGGCGCCAACCCCCGCTGCCGGCTGAAGCCGACGAACACGTTGGGGGAAGCCAGAACCGTCACCCCGCCGGCGAGCGCAAGATCGCATTCACCGTTGCGGAGCGCCTGGCTGGCCAGGTGCAACGAGACCAGTGACGACGAACACGCGGTGTCGAGCGTGATCGCCGGCCCCTCGAAGCCGAAAGTGTAGGCAATCCGTCCAGATGCGACACTGCTCGTCGCGCCGGTCAGCAGGTACCCCTCGACCGCGCCGGACAGCTTGGACCCGCCGCCGGGGTACGCGTGCGACGCCATGCCGACGAACACACCCGTGCGGCTGCCGCGCAGGCTCGGCGCCGGGATCCCGGCCCGTTCCAGCGCCTCCCACGCGGTCTCCAGCAGCACCCGCTGCTGCGGGTCGGTCGCGACCGCCTCCCGCGGGCTCATCCCGAAGAACTCCGCGTCGAACAACGCTGCCTCGGCCAGGAACCCACCTTTGTCCACATAGGACGTGCCGGCGTGGTCCGGGTCGGGGTCGAACAGGCCGTCGAGGTCCCAGCCGCGGTCGGTCGGGAACTCACCGATCGCGTCGCCGCCGCCGTCCGTGAGCTCCCACAGCTGTTCGGGAGTGCGTACCCCGCCGGGGAACCGGCAGGCCATGCCGACGATCACGATCGGGTCGTCGCCCGCTGTGCCTTCGGCTGTGACCTTCGCGGCCGCGGCTCTTGTCCCGCCAAGGAGTTCGCGCAGGTTTTCAGCCAGCGCCGTGGCAGTGGGGTGGTCGAATACGACCGTGGCGGGCAGCCGCAGTCCGGTCACAGCGTTCAGCCGGTTGCGCAGTTCCACCGCGGTCAACGAATCGAAGCCGAGTTCGCGGAACGCGCGCGTCGCGTCGATCGCCTCCGGCGTCGGCAGCCCCAGCACAGTGGCGATGTTCGTCCGAACAAGGTCCACCAGCAGAGTCTTCTGATCAGCCTCGGTCAGCGCGGCCAGTTCACGCTGAAGTGACGACGGCCGGTTCGTCCGGGTGCCCGCACGGCGGCGGCCACGGCGGACGAACTCCCTCAACATCGGCGGAACAGTGTCGGCGTCCGCCGCCGCTCGCAACGCCGAGACGTTGAGACCGACCGGCACCAGGTCCGGACGCCCGTCAGTGAGCGCGCTGTCGAACAGCGCCAGTCCGTCCGTTGTCGACAGTGGTTCGAGGACACTCCGGCTGACCCGGTTCTCCTTGGCCTCGAACAGTTTCCTCGTGATACCGCTGGCCTCCTCCCAGAGGCCCCACGCGAGCGACACAACCGGCGCGCCGTCGGTCCGCAGCCGCGTGGCGAAGGCGTCCAGGAACGCGTTGGCGGCGGCGTAGTTCGCCTGGCCGGGGTTGCCGAGCGTGCCCGCGACCGAGGAGAAGAGGACAAACGCGGCCAGGTCCATGTCCTGGGTGAGGTCGTGGAGGTGCCGCACGGCGTCGGCCTTGGGCCGCAGCACAGGGTCGAGCCGCTCCGGCGTGAGGCTGGTGATGGCGGCGTCGTCGGTGATGCCGGCGGTGTGGACGATCGCGGTGAGCGGATGTTCGGCGGGCACAGCCGCGAGAACCCTGGCGAGCGCATCCCGGTTGCCGATGTCGGCCGCTTCGATGGTGACGTCGGCGCCCAGCCCGGTCAACTCGGCCAGCAGTTCGTCGGCTCCGTCGGCGCCGCGCCTGCTGACCAGGACCAGGCGCCTCACTCCGTGGTCGGTGACCAGCCGGCGCGCCACCAGCCCGCCGAGCGTGCCCGTGCCGCCGGTGACCAACACCGTGCCGTCCGCCGCGAGGGCGCGGGGCACCGTGAGGACCACCTTGCCGGTGTGGCGAGCCCGACTTACCAGACGGAACGCCTGTTTGGCAAGCTTCACGTCGTAAGCGGTCACCGGCAACGGCCGCAGCACGCCCGCGTCGAACAGTTTCGTCAGCGCGGTCAGCATCTCCCCGATATGATCGGGACCGGACTCGAACATCTCGAACGCGCGGTAGTCAACCCCGGGATGCCTTGCGGCGACGTCGTTCGCGTCCCGGACGTCGGTCTTGCCCATCTCCAGGAACTTGCCGCCCCGGGGGAGCAGCCGCAGCGATGCGTCAACGAACTCGCCGGCGAGCGAGTCGAGCACGACGTCAAATCCCTCGCCGTCCGTGACGGTAAGGAACCAAGACTCGAATTCGAGCGTTCGCGTGTTAGCGGTGTGCGCGTCGTCGAATCCTGCCTCGCGGAGCGTGCTCCACTTCGCCGGGCTGGCAGTGCCGAAGACCTCGGCGCCGTAATGCCGGGCCAGCTGAGTCGCCGCCATGCCGACCCCGCCGGTCGCGGCGTGCACGAGCAGCCGCTGCCCCGGCCGAAGTGCGGCCAGGTCATGCAGTGCGTAGTATGCGGTGAGGAAGACGATCGGCGCGGCGGCCGCCTCGGCGAACGACCACCCATCGGGCACCCTGGTCAACAACCGCCGGTCACTGACCGACACCGGCCCCATCGCGCCCCCCGGGAAGATGCCCATCACGGCGTCCCCCGGCCCGAGGTCCGTGACCCCGGCCCCGACGTCGAGCACCACCCCCGCGGCCTCGCCCCCGATGACGCCGCCACCGGGGTACAGCCCGAGCGTGATGAGAACGTCCCGGAAGTTGACCCCCGCCGCACGCACCGCCACCCGCACCTCGCCGGCCGCCAGCTCGCGGTCGTGCTCTGGGCACGGCATGAGGGCGAGGTTCTCGACCGTGCCCGGCTCCGTGACGTCCAGCCGCCACGCCGGACCGGCTGGCAACGCCAGCCCGGGTGAGGGCGAGATGGGCCCGGGTGTCGATGGGGTCGAGGCGAGGAGCGGCGCGGTTGGCCTGGGCGCTGGCGGGGCCAGGGCGGGCGGGGGCGGGGCTTGGCCGGATACCGGCGGGGTCGGCATGGCTGTGGGCGGGGTCGGGCCGAGCGTTGGTGGGGCCCACGACCGCGAGCTGGCGGCCGGCGAGGTCAGCGTGGGTGGGGGCGGGATTTGGCCGGGTGTTGGTGGGTTCAGCGTGCATGGCTGCGGGGTGGGTGGGGCCAGCGTGGGTGACTGCGCGAGTGGTGGGGTCAGCCTGGGTCCGGTGTCGGCTGGGGTCAGGCGGGGGGCGTAGGCGTTGCCGTCGCGTAGTGCGAGTTGGGGTTCGCCGCAGGCGAGGGCTGCGGGTAGGTGGGCTGCGGAGGTTTCCAGGCCGTCCAGGTCGGCGATGGCGAACCGGTCCGGGTGCTCCAGTTGGGCCACGCGCAGGAAGCCCCAGGCGCAGGCGGCGCCCGGATCGCGGACGTGTTCCCAGTCGTGGGCGGCGATCGCCCCCGATGTGACCAGGACCAGCCGGGCCGCCGCGAACCGGTCGTCGGCCAGCCAGTCCTGGACGAGTCCGTGGGTCCAGCGGGTGACATCGTGCGCCCGTGCCGCGTCGTCCATGGCGTCTGCGGGTGGCAGGTGGGCCAGGACGATGTCCGGCACTGCGGCGCCCAAGTCGATTTCCTGCCGGAGCGTCTCCAGGTCCGTGAGTGACACATAGGACGGAACAAGCGCCGTTGAGGTGTCCACTGGGCGCCAAGCGACCCGGTACAACCGCCGCGCGGGTGCCTGCGGGGCGGTGACCGGGCGGACGGTCAGGGCGTCCACAGTGCACACTGGTGCCCCGGAGTCGTCCGTGAGCGAGACGGACACGGTGTTCTCGCCGCGAGTGGTCAGGTGGACGCGGACCGCCGACGCGTTGATCGCGTGCACGGACACGCCCTGCCAGGCGAAGGGCAGCTGAGGCTCGGAGCTTGTCCCGGCGAGCGCGGCGGTGTGGAGCGCGGCGTCGAGCAGGGCTGGGTGCACGCCGAAACCGTCGGCGGACACGCCCTCCGGGAGTTCGACCTCGGCGTACACGTCGTCGCCGAGTTGCCAGGCGGCGCGCAGACCGCGGAAGGCCGGACCGTAGTTGAGACCGACCTCGGCCAAGCGGGCGTACGCGTCCGCTACATCGACCGGCGTGGCCCCTGATGGTGGCCAGCTCGACGGGCCGGCGGGTGCCGAAACCTCCGTGGCAGCAAGCAAACCGGTGGCGTGCATGATCCACTCGTCGTCGTCCGACGAACGGGAGTGCACCTCGATCTGGCGTTCACCGTCGTCCTCCGCGGCGCCCACGACCACCTGGAGCTGCACGCCGCCCTGTGGGGGCAACGGAAGTGGTGCGTGCAGAGTGAGTTCTTCGATCCGGTCGCAGCCGGTGTGGTGGGCGGCGTGCAGGGCGAGTTCCACGAACGCGGTGCCCGGCAGGAGTACGGTGCCCGCGACGACGTGATCGGCCAGCCACGGGTGGGTACGCAACGAAAGGCGGCCCGCGAAAAGGTGGCCGGCGCCGCTGGCGAGTGAGGTACGGGCGGCGAGCAGGGGGTGGTCGGCGGAGGACAGACCGGCCGAGCTGAGATCACCGGCGGATCCCGTCCCGTCCGGCCAGAACCGGTCCGCGTCGAACGCGTACGTAGGTAGGGAGACCGGCCCATGGGCCTGCCTGGGCAAGAGGTCTGCCCAGCGCGGTGCGGCGCCGTGCACGTGCGCACGGACCAGCGAGGTGAGCAGGCGGGAAGGGCCGCCATCGTCGCGGCGGAGCGTGCCGGACACCGTCGCGTCCCCGCCCGTGTCCTCGATGATCTCCTCGATCGGCACGGTCAGCACGGGATGCGGGCTGGCCTCCAGGAACAGGGTGTGACCATCCGCCAGCAGGGCGCGGACGGTCTCCTCGAAGCGGACAGTGCTGCGCAGATTCCGGTACCAGTACGCCGCATCGAGACCCGTGGTGTCGATCGGGCCCGCGGTCACGGTGGAATAGAAGGGAACCTCGGCGGCACGAGGGGTGATTCCTTGCAGCATGCCTTCGAGTTGTGTGCGGATTGTCTCCATGTATGGTGTATGCGATGCGTAGTCCACAGGGATGAGCCGGGCCTGGACGCCGTCGTCCTGGCAGGACGTGACCAGCCGGCGCAGGTCGTCCGGGTCACCGGCGACGACCGTCGAACGCGGCCCGTTGACGCCGGCGATGTGCAGCCGTTCCCAGTCCTGAAGCAGAGTGTCCACTGTGGCGGCGGGCAACGGCACGGACGCCATGCCGCCGGTGCCGGCCAGCTGGATGATCGCCTGGCTGCGCAACGCCACGATCTTGGCCGCGTCGTCGAGCGACAAGGCGCCGGCGATGTGCGCGGCGGCGTTCTCGCCCTGGGAATGGCCGATCACCGCGTCGGGTTGTATACCGCTTGCCTGCCAAACGCGGGCGAGCGACACCATCATCGCGAACAACGCGGGTTGTACGACGTCAACGCGGTCCATCGACGGTGCGCCCGGCGTGCCGCGCAGGACATCGATGAGCGACCAGCCGGTGTATGGGAAGAGCGCGTCAGCGCAGGCGTGCAGGTGCATACGGAATACTGCGGAGCTGTCCAGCAGGCCACGGGCCATCTCGACCCACTGCGAGCCCTGGCCGGGGAACACGAACACGACCTTGGCCGTGTCACCGTGGCCGCGGACGACGTTCGCCGCGTCCACGCCGTCCGCCAACGCCCGGAGCCCGGCCAGCATGTCCTCTTTGGTGTTCGCGATCACCGCTGCCCGCCGAACGTGATGATCACGCTGGGTGACCAGCGCGTGGCCGACGCCGGCAAGGTCACCCGCCAGGCCGATCAGCCGCTCTGCCTGCGCCCGCAGCGCCGATTCGCTGCGCGCGGACAGCAGCCACGGGAGCGTGCCCGTCGACAGCAGCGGAGTGCCCGCGTCCTCCTCTGAAAGCGGGTCGTGAGCGGGCGCGGACTCCAGGATGATGTGCGCGTTGGTGCCGCTGACCCCGAAGGACGACACGCCCGCGCGGCGCGGCTGGCCGGTGTCCGGCCACGGCGTCGCCTTGGTGAGCAGGGAAACCCCACTGGACGACCAGTCGATGTGCGGGGTCGGCGAGTCGATGTGCAGGCTCTGCGGCAGGATGCCCTGCCGCATCCCGAGGACCATCTTGATCACGCCGGCCACCCCCGCGGCGGCCTGCGTGTGCCCGATGTTGGACTTGATCGAGCCGAGCCACAGTGGACGGTCCGAAGGCCGGTTCTGGCCGTACGTCGCGATCAGCGCCTGCGCCTCGATCGGGTCGCCGAGGGTGGTGCCGGTGCCGTGCGCCTCGACAGCATCCACATCGGACGGTGTGAGCCGGGCGGCGGCGAGGGCCTGCTCGATGACACGTTGCTGGGACGGGCCGTTCGGCGCGGTCAACCCGTTCGACGCGCCGTCCTGGTTCACCGCCGTACCACGGATCACCGCGAGCACGTGTTCGCCGTTGGCCTGTGCGTCCGACAGCCGACGCAGGACGACCAGGCCGATACCCTCGCCCCAACCCGTGCCGTCGGCGGCCGCCGCGAAAGCCTTGCACCGGCCGTCGGGCGCGAGCCCCCGCTGCCGGCTGAACTCCGTGAAACCACCGGGTGTCGCCATGACTGTGACACCGCCGGCCACCGCCCGGTCGCACTCCCCGTTACGCAACGCCTGCGCGGCCAAATGGATCGCCACCAACGAAGCCGAGCACGCGGTGTCCACAGTGACCGCCGGCCCCTCCAGGCCGAACGTGTACGCGACCCGACCGGACATCGCGCTGGCCGACGTCCCGGTCGCCAGGTAGCCCTCCACCCGGTCGATGTCCGCCAGCAGGCTCCGGGTGTAGTCCTGGCCGTTCGTGCCGACGAACACACCGGTCTGGCTGCCGCGCAACGACCCCGGCCGGATCCCGGCCCGCTCGAATGCCTCCCATGTGCTCTCCAGCAACAGGCGCTGCTGCGGGTCCATCGCCAGTGCCTCACGCGGGCTGATGCCGAAGAACCCGGCGTCGAACCGGTCGACATTCTGCAGGAAGCCACCTTCCCGGGTATACGTTCGACCGGGCGCCTCAGGGTCGGGGTCGTACAGGGCGTCCACGTCCCAGCCGCGGTCGGCCGGGAAGCCGGTCACCGCGTCCCGGCCGTCGGCCAGCAGCTGCCACAGCTGCTCCGGGGTGTCCGCGCCACCGGGGAACCGGCAGCTCATCGACACGATCGCGATCGGCTCGTGCGCCCGGTCCTCGGTCTCCTTGAGCAGGCGACGCGTCCGGCGCAGGTCGGTCGTGGCCCGCTTGAGGTAGTCGCGCAGCTTCGCCTCGTCGGTGACGGGCGTGTTCTCGGCTGGGTTCATGACGTGTCACCGATCCTGGGGATACCGAGCTCGTTGTCGAGTACGTCGAACAGTTCGTCGTCGGTGACCGTGTCCAGACCGTCACCGGGGTCCGGCTGTGTGTCGTGCACCTTCCACAGCAGGGCTTGCAGCCGCTGCGCGACCCGCGCGCGGCCGTTGTCGTCGATCGCCAGGACCGCGGCGTCCAGGGCATCGATCCCGGCGAGCACCGCCGCCGTCTCGTCGGGTGGACCGGCGACCAGTTGGGCCACCATGTAGGTCGCCAGCGCGGCCGGGGTCGGATGGTCGAACACCAACGTCGACGGCAGAGTCAGTCCGGTCACCGAACTGAGCCGGTTACGCAGGCGCACCGCGGCGAGCGAGTCGAAACCAAGGTCCTGGAACGCGCTGTGCGCGGGAACCGGCTGGGTATGCCCGAGGACACCGGCGATCTGCGTACGCACCAGGTCCAACAACGCGACCTCACGGTCGGCCTCGCTGAGTCCCGCCAGCCGTTGTGCCAGCGACGATCCCGCGTCGCCGGATCGCCGGGCGGGCATCCGGACCAGGCCGCGCAGCACTGACGGACACTCGGGTTCAGTGCGCAACACGGCCAGGTCCAGACCGATCGGCGCCACGGCGGCTCGGTCCGTGGCCAGAGCCGCGTCCAGCAGCGCCAGGCCCTCTTCGGACGTGAAGGCCCGGACACCGCCGGCCAAGTCGAGATCTGCGGTCATCTTGCTGTCCGACGCCCACGGCCCCCAGGCCAGGGAGATCGCCGGCAGGCCGGCGGCCCGGCGCTGCTCGGCGAGCCCGTCGAGGAAGGCGTTGGCCGCCGCGTAGTTCGCCTGGCCCGCGTTGCCGAGTGTGCCGGCCGCCGAGGAGAACAGGACGAACGCCGAAAGGTCCCGGGTGAGCCGGTGCAGGTGCCAGGCGGCGTCGACTTTCGGACGCAGCACCGGGTCGAGCCGGTCCGGGGTCAGCGATTCGATCGTGCCGTCGTCGAGCACACCGGCGGCGTGGAAGACCGCTGTCAACGGGTGTTCGGCGGGGATGCCGTCCAGCAGTTCGGCCAGGGCCACAGGGTCGCTGGTGTCGCAGGCGGCGACTGTGACGTCCACACCGAGGTCACGGAGTTCGGCCACGCCAGGGGAGTCGGCGCCGCGGCGGCTGGCGAGCAGCAGACGCTGCACGCCGTGCACGTCGACAAGGTGCCTGGCGAGGAGCGTGCCGAGAGCGCCCGTGCCGCCGGTGATCAGGACAGTGCCGTCCGCGAACTCCGGAATGGCGCCCTGGGGCCGGACTCGCTCCAGCCGAGGCACGAACAAGTTCCCGTCGCGTACCGCGACTTGCAGCTCGCCAGTTGCCAGTGCCCGGGGCAACGCGGCAGGGTCGTCCAAGTCCACGAGGACGAACCGACCGGGATGTTCGGTCTGCGCCGAGCGGACCAGGCCCCAGACCGCGGCCCCCGCCAGGTCGCGGACCTCGCCGGGCGGGACCGCGCCTTCGGTGACGATGGCCAGTGTGGACGAGTCGTGTCGCGGGTCGGCCAGCCAGTCCTTGACCAGCGTCAGCACTTCGCGAGTAGCCGCGTGGGTGTCGCTGACCGGATCGCCGCCCGAGTGGCCGGGCCGCACGACCACGACATCCGGCGGTGCCTCACTGGACGGTTCCGGAATCCGTGTCCACGCCAGGCCGAAGAGCGCATCCTGGGTGAACCCGTTCGCGGCCTGGAGCACGACGGTGAGCTCGGCGACGGGCGTGTCCTGCTCGTCGGTCAGTGTCACCGCGACCTCGTGGTCGGCGACCGTCAGCCGGGCGCGGACCGTGGAACCGGTTGCGGCGTAGGAGGAAAGTCGGGTGATGGCGACCGGGAGCCGGAGCGTGTCCAGTGCGGGGTGCAGGACCGCGTCGAGCAACGCCGGGTGGACGTGGAAACCCGCCGCGGTCAGATCCTCTGGCAAGTCCGCCTCGACGAGGATGGACGTGCCGTCCTGCCAGGCCGCCCGGACGCCCTGGAACGCGGGGCCGTGGCTGAAACCCGCCTGGAACAGGCGCGCGTACAGCTCGTCCACGTCGATCGGGGTCGCCCCGGCCGTGGACCAGGCGCCGGCCGGGGTCGGGCCGTCCTGCGGCACGAGGGTCGCGGTGGCGTGGCACGTCCACTCGCCAACGCGTTGTCTACTGTATATCTTCAGCGACGGTCCGGCGGTAACCCGTAGCCACACCGGTTCGGTGAGCGATAGTGGCTCGTCCAGGGTGAGGTCGCGGAACCCGTTGTATCCCAAATGGTCGGCGGCATGCAGGGCGAGCTCGACGAACACGCTGGCCGGGACCACGACACGGTCCAGTACCTGGTGGTCCGCGAGCCATGGGTGCGTTTCGGTCGACAGTATGCCGGTGAACACCGTCCCGTCGGGCAGGTCGACGGCGGCGGAGAGCAGCGGATGCCCGGCTGGAGCGAGCCCGGCGGACGTCACGTCACCCGCCGCGGCCGGGAGGTCGAGCCAGTACGGCCGGTGCTGGAATGCGTACGTGGGCAGCTCCGCCGCCGGACCGTCCGAACTGGACACAGCGGCCATGACCGCCGGCCAGTCGACCGTCACGCCACTGACATGGGCGTGCGCGACAGCGGTCAGAACACCGTCCGGCTCCGGCACGTTCGCGCGGATCGACGGGATCAGCGTCGCGTCGGGCAGGGTTTCGTCGGCCATCGCGGTGAGGACGCCGTCCGGTCCGAGTTCGAGATACGTGGTGACACCGTGCGCGGAGAGCGTGCGGATGGTGTCGTGGAAGCGCACGGCTTCACGGATGTGCCCCGTCCAGTAGTCCGGGGTGGCGATGTGGTCGGGTTCGGCGATCCGGCCGGTGAGGTTGGCGACGATCGGGATCGTCGGCGGCCGGTAGGTCAGTTTTTCGGCCGTGCGGGCGAACTCGTCGAGCAGACCGGCCATGTGCGGCGAGTGGAACGCGTGGCTGACCTTGAGATTCTTCGTTTTGCGGCCGGCGGCCTGGAAGTGCGCGACGACCTCGGCCACCGCGCCGGTGTCGCCGGAGACCACAGTGGACTGAGGTCCGTTGAGGGCGGCGATGGCGACCGTGTCGGGGTTGAGCAGCGGCCGGATTTCCGACTCGGTGGCCTGGATCGCGGCCATCGCACCCCGGACCGGCAGCTGTTGCATCAGCCGGGCGCGGGTGGTGACGAGCAGGCTGGCGTCGGGCAGGTCGAAGACCCCGGCGACGTGCGCGGCGGTGAGTTCGCCGATCGAGTGGCCGGCGAGGTAGTCGGGGACGACGCCCCAGGACTCGACCAGCCGGTAGAGCGCGGTCTCCAGGGCGAACAGCGCGGGCTGGGTGTACTGGGTCTGGTGCACCAACTCGCCCTCGAACATGACCGCGCGCAGCGGCCGGTCCAGGTACTGGTCGAGACTGGCGCAGATCTCGTCGAATGCCTCGGCGAACACCGGGAACGCGTCGTACAGGCCCTGGCCCATCCCCGGTCGCTGGCTGCCCTGTCCGGTGAACAGGAACGCGGTCCGCCCGCCGACCGGGACCGTGCCGAGCATCGCGTTCCCGGTGAGCTCACCGCGGGCCAACGCGTCGAGTTCGTGAAGGAACGTGGCGCGGTCGTCGGCGATGATCGCGGCACGGTTCCGGTGATGCGCCCGGGTGGTGGTCAACGCGCGGGCGACCTCGCCCGGCCGCAGGTCCTCCCGCGCGACATGATCACGCAGGCGGGCGGCCTGGGCGCGCAGGGCTTCGGCCGTCTTGGCGGACAGTAGCCACGGAATAGTGCATACAGTATCCGATATGGACTGTTCGGCGGGTGGGGCTTGCTCCAGGATGAGGTGGGCGTTGGTGCCGCTGATCCCGAAGGACGACACGCCGACCCGGCGTGGCCGGCCGGTGTCCGGCCACGGCACCGGCTCGGTCAGCAGCGCGACCGAGTCCGTCCAGTCGGCCTGGGTCGTTCGCTCGGCCGCGTGCAGTGTCCGGGGCAGTTGGCCGTGCCGCATGGCCTGGACCATCTTGATCACTCCCGCGACCCCGGCCGCGGCCTGCGTGTGGCCGATGTTGGACTTGACCGAACCGAGCCACAGCGGCACGTCCCGTTCACGGCCGTAGGTGGCCATGAGCGCCTGCAGTTCGATCGGGTCACCGAGCGGGGTGCCGGTGCCGTGCGCCTCGACCGCGTCGACATCGGTAGGCGCCAACGCGGCCACCCGCAACGCCTCCCGGATGACCCGTTGCTGGGACGGCCCGTTCGGCGCGGTCAGCCGGCTGCTGGTGCCGTCCTGGTTGACCGCGGACCCGGTGACCAGAGCGAGCACCCGGTGGCCGCTGGCCTGTGCGTCGGACAGGCGTTCCAGGAACAGCAACCCGGCGCCTTCGCTCCAGCCGACACCGTCGGCCGACGCGGCGAACGACTTGCACCGGCCGTCGGGCGCGAGCCCGCGTTGCCGGCTGAACTCGACGAACGCCATCGGCGTGGCCATCACCGTGACCCCGCCGGCCAACGCGAGGTCACATTCCCCGGCCCGCAGCGCCTGTGCGGCCATGTGAACGGCCACAAGGGACGATGAACAAGCCGTGTCGACGGTGACCGCCGGGCCCTGCAAGCCGAAGGTGTACGACAACCGGCCGGACGCGATGCTGGGCGCACTGCCGGTGCCGATGTACCCCTCGAAACCGTCGGGCACGTTCCGGTGGAACCGGGCGGCGTAGTCGTTATACATTATACCGGCGAAGACGCCCGTTCGGCTGCCGCGCAGTGAATCTGGCCGGATACCGGCGCGTTCGAACGCCTCCCACGCGGTCTCCAGCAGCAGCCGCTGCTGCGGGTCGACGGCCAGCGCCTCGTGCGGGCTGATGCCGAAGAACTCCGCGTCGAACATCTCCGCGTCGTGCAGGAAACCGCCGTGCCGGGTGTAGCTCTTGCCCGCGCTGTCCGGATCCGGGTCATACAGCGACTCCGTCAGCCAGCCGCGGTTGCCCGGGAACGGTGTGATGGCGTCTCTGCCCTCGGCGACCAGCTGCCACAGGTCCTCCGGTGACCGCACGTCGCCTGGATAACGGCACGCCATCGAGATGATCGCGATCGGTTCCCGCGCGCGTTCGGCGAGCCGGCTGTGTTCCAGGCGCAGCCGTTCGTTCTCCAACAGAGACGCGCGCAGCGCCTCGACCACACGGTCCGGGGCGGTCGATGTCACGGTGTTCCCCTCAGGTCATGGCCGGCCAGGGCCCGCTGGACGAGGTCGTCCACGTCGGCGGTCCGGATGTCGTCCAACAGGTCCACGTCCGGCCCGGTGTCGGCGCCGGCCAGCCTGGTCAGCGCGGCCAGCAGGCCGGCGTCCCGCAGCCGCGCGAGCGGGATGGCGGCGATGGCCTGCCGCAACGTCTCGTCCTCGGTCGGCACGTCGGGAAGGAGTTCGGCACGCAGGTGCGCCACCAGCGCGGCCGGGGTGGGGTGGTCGAACGTCAGCGTCGCCGGCAGCCGCAGGCCGGTGGCCTGGCTGAGCATGTTGCGCAACTCGACCGACGTGAGCGAGTCGAACCCCAGGTCCTGGAACGGCCGCGCCGGGTCGATCGCGTGGGCCGAACCGTGGCCGAGTACGACCGCGATCCGGGAAGCGACCAGATCCAGCAGCGTCCGGTCCTGCTCGGCCCGGGACAGGGTGGCCAGCCGGGTGTCGAGCCGGCCGGGCTGCGCGACCTCGACCCGTCGGGCCGGGACGAGGTCGCGCAGGATCGGGGGGAGAGCGCCGGCCATTCCGCGCAACGCCGCCAGGTCGACCCGGGCGGGCACGAGCAGCGGTTCGTTCGCGCCGAGCGCCGCGTCGAACAGGGCGAGCGCTTCCTCGGTCGGCAGCGGCTTCAACCCGCCACGGCTGAGTCGCTGCTGGTCGGTCGCGCTCAACTGGGTGGTCAGCGCACTGTCGGCGGCCCACTGACCCCACGCCAGCGAGATCGCCGGCAGCCCGTTGGCCCGGCGGTGCGCGGCCAGACTGTCCAGGAACGTGTTGGCGGCGGCGTAGTTCCCCTGGCCGGGGTTGCCGACGATGCCGGCGGCCGAGGAGAACAACACGAACGCTGACAGGTCGTGGGTGAGGTCGTGCAGGTTCCAGGCAGCGTCCACCTTGGACGGTAGGACCGTGTCGAAGTGCTGTGCGGTCAGGCTGGTGGTGACGGCGTCGTCAGTGACACCGGCCGCGTGCACGACCGCGCTGATCGGATGCTCGGCGAGCAGGGAGGCGAGGGCATCGCGGTCGGCGATGTCGCATTTCGCGATGGTGACATCCGCGCCTTGTTCGGACAGATCCGCCTTCAGCTGGGCCGCGCCTTCGGCGTCCATGCCACTCCGGCTGACCAGCAGAAGCCGCTCCACGCCGTGCTTGTCAACGAGATGACGGGCCAGCAGGCCACCGAGAGTGCCCGTGCCGCCGGTGATCAGGACCGTCCCGTCCAGGGACACCGGGTCGGCGGTCACGCGGGCCAGTCGCGGCACCAAGGTCGCGCCCTCGCGGAGCGCGAACTGTGGTTCGCCGGATCCGAGCGCGGCGGCAAGCGCCTCTTCCGACTCGACGTGATCGTCGACGTCGGCCAGGACAAACCGGCCGGGATGCTCGTTCTGAGCCGTGCGCACCAGCCCCCAGACCGGCGAAGCCGCCAGATCGCGGACATCTTCGTCGCCGGCCGCCACCGCACCGCGCGTCACGATGGCCAGACGGTCGTTCGCGAACCTGTCGTCCGCGAGGAATGCCTGCACGAGCGCGAGTACGCGATGCGCGGTCTCATCCGGCGCGGTCCCGTTCTGCCGGGCGATGATCACCATCGGCTCGTCGGATTCGGTGATCGACGCCAGATCGCCGTCGAGGACCGCCATCCGGCAGGAACCGGTCGGGGTCACGGTGTGCCAGCGCAGACCGAACAACGACTCGTTGCGGACCGGCGCGAACCGGCTCGGGTCGACCGGACGCACCGCCAGTGCGTCCACAGTGAGCACTGGGTCGCCCGTGGCGTCCGCGACGCTTAAGGCAATGGTGTCTTTCAGTGTCAGACGGACACGCAAAGCCGCGGTGCCAGGGCGATGCTGGGTCAGTCCCGTCCACGAGAACGGCAACTGGACCGTGTCCCCGCCCGCTTCGAGCGCGAGCAGGTGCAGCGCGCTGTCGAGCAACGCGGGATGCACGGCGAACCCGGTCGGGTCCGACGGCAGTTCGACCTCGGCGAACAACGTGTCGCCCTGCCGCCACGCGGCGCGAAGACACTGGAAGTCCGGGCCGTAGTCGAGCCCGAGGTCGGCCAGCCGCTGGTAGCAGTCGGTGAGGTCGACCGGAGTGGCGGCCGGCGGCCACACGGCCAAGTCAGCGGGAGCGGCCTGGGTGGGCGAGCCAGCGAGGTTGGCTGGAGCGGGGGAGCCGGCTGGGCCTGCGAGGCTGGCGGACGCAGCCGGAGCGGCCAAGCCTGCGGAGTCCGAGGGCTCGGCTGAGTCGAGTGTGCCCGTGGCGTGCCGGACCCACTGGCCTTCTTCGTCCGCCGGACAGGAATGCACCGACAGCGACCGTGTCCCAGCTTCGTCCGGACCGCCGACCGTCACCTGCACCCTGACCGAACCGTCCACCGGCAGGACCAGCGGGGCCTCCAAGGTCAGGTCCCGCACGTGAACGCCGCCGACCCTGTCCGCCGCGTGCAGCGCGAAGTCCACGAACGCGGTGCCCGGCAACAACACAGTGCCGTGCACGGCATGGCCCGTCAGCCAGGGGTGGGTGTGCCGGGAGACGGTCCCCGTGAACAGCAGGCCGCCGGTGTCGGGCAGGTCCGTGCCGGTGCTCAGCAGCGGATGCCCGGACGGCCGCAGACCGACACTGTCCACAGGGGACATGGGCAGCCAGTAGCTGTCGCGTTGGAACGCGTACGTCGGCAGGGTGATCCGGTTGGCGCCGGTGTGGGCGAACACCCGCTCCCAGTCGACGGGCAACGCGCCGCGAGTGTGGGCCGCCGCGATCGCGGCCATCGCTGTGCCCGGCTCGTCCCGCCCACGGCGCAACACCGCCACAGGGACGGCTTGGCCGGTGTCGAACAGGCTCTCCTCGACCATCGCGGTGAGCACACCGTCCGGCCCTAGCTCCAGGTAGGTTGTCACGCCGTGCGCGTTGAGGGTGCGGATGCCGTCGTGGAAGCGCACGGCTTCGCGGACGTGCCGGACCCAGTACTCGGGTGTGGCGATCTGGTCCGGCTCGGCGAGGTGACCCGTGACGTTGGACACGACCGGGATGGTGGGCGGCCGGTAGGTCACTTTTTCGGCCGTGCGGCCGAACTCGTCGAGCATCCCGGCCATGTGCGGGGAGTGGAACGCGTGGCTGACCGTCAGTTTCCTGGTTTTCCGGCCGATCGACCGGAAGTGGTCGAGGATCTTGGCCACCGCGTCCGCGTCGCCGGAGACCACAGTGGACTGAGGTCCGTTGAGCGCGGCGATCGTGACTGTGTCGGCGTTGAGGTGCGGCAGGATGTCGGTCTCGGTGGCTTCGATGGCCGCCATGGCGCCGTGGGTCGGCGCTTCCTGCATCAACCTCGCGCGGGTGGTCACGAGCAGGCACGCGTCGTGCAGGTCGAAGACGCCGGCGATGTGGGCCGCGGTCAGCTCGCCGATCGAATGCCCGGCGACGTAGTCGGGGGTGATGCCCCACGACTGGACCAACCGGTGCAACGCGACCTCAAGCGCGAACAACGCGGGCTGTGTGTACCGGGTCTGGTCGAGCAGCGCGGGATCGATCTCCCGGATCGGCTGGTCCAGATGCTGGTCGAGAAGGGCGCAGACCTCGTCGAACGCCTCGGCGAAGACCGGGAACGTGGCATACAGGCCTTGGCCCATGCCGGGGTGCTGGCTGCCCTGGCCGGTGAACAGGAACGCGGTCCGGCCGGCGCCGAACAGGTTGCCACGGCTGGTGGTCGGGTGCGGGACGTCGGCCGCCACCGCCGCCAGCCCGGCCACCAGATCCTCGCGGTTGTCCGCGGTGACGGACGCGCGGTACCGGTGGTGCGTCCGGCCGGTGGCCAGCGACCAGCCGATGTCGGCGATCTGGACCTCCGGTCCAGTTTCGGCGAAGGCGCGCAGCCGGGTGGCCTGGTCGCGAAGTGCGGCCGGGGTCTTGGCGGACAGTAGCCACGGAATCGTGCATACAGTATCTGATATGGACTGTTCAGTGGGTGGGGCCTGTTCGATGATGAGGTGGGCGTTGGTGCCGCTGATGCCGAACGACGAGACGGCGGCGCGGCGCGGATGCCCGTTCTCCGGCCACGGGACGGCCGAGGTGAGCAGGGAGACGCCGTCGGTCCAGTCGACGTTCGGTGTGGGTTCGTCGATGTGGAGGGTCTGGGGGAGTTCGTTGTGCCGCAGCGCCTGGATCATCTTGATCACGCCGGCGACGCCGGCGGCGGCCTGGGTGTGGCCGATGTTCGACTTCACCGAGCCGAGCCTGAGCGGCACCGCCCGGTCGCGACCGTAGATCGTGATCAGGGCCTGGGCTTCGATGGGGTCGCCGAGCGTGGTGCCGGTGCCGTGGGCCTCCACCGCGTCCACATCGGACGGGGTCAGCCTGGCGTTCGCCAACGCCTGCTGGATGACCCGCTGCTGGGACGAGCCGTTCGGGGCGGTGAGGCCGTTGCTGGCGCCGTCCTGGTTCACCGCCGAGCCACGGACGACCGCGAGCACGTGATGGCCGTTGGCCTGCGCGTCGGACAGCCGCTCCAGCAACACTAGGCCCGCGCCTTCGGAGAAGCCGGTGCCGTCGGCCCCGGCGGCGAAGGACCGGCAGCGCCCGTCCGGCGACAACGCCCGCTGTCGACTGAATTCCGTGAACAACGTGGGCGTGGCCATCACGGTGACGCCGCCGGCCAGCGCGAGATCGCATTCGCCGCCGCGCAGGGCCTGTGCGGCTTGGTGGATCGCGACCAGCGAGGACGAGCACGCGGTGTCGATGCTGATGGCTGGACCTTCGAAGCCGAACGTATACGATATCCGCCCGGATGCGACGCTCTGCGAACTGCCGGTGCCGATGTATCCCTCGAACCCCGGCGGGATCCGACTCAGGAGGCGACCCGCGTAGTCGTTATACATTATGCCGGCGAAGACGCCGGTTCGGCTACCGCGCAGTGAATCCGGCCGGATACCGGCGTTCTCCAGGGTCTCCCAGGTGATCTCCAGCAGCAGGCGTTGCTGGGGGTCGATGGCGAGGGCTTCGCGGGGGCTGATGCCGAAGAAGTCCGGGTCGAAGTGGTCGGCGTCGTACAGGAACCCGCCGGTGCGGGCGTATGTCTTGCCGGGCTTGTCCGGGTCGATGTCGTACAGGTCGTCGACATTCCAGCCGCGGGTGCTGGGGAACTCGCCGATGGCGTCCACCCCGTCGGCGACCAACCGCCACAGGTCGTCCGGTGTGCTGACGCCGCCGGGGTAGCGGCACGCCATCGCGACGATCGCGATCGGCTCGTCGAGCATCGCTGCCGCTGCGGGAACCACCGCGGCTGTCTCCCCGGTGACGAGCAGCGTACGGAGATAAGCCGCGAGAGCCGCAGGGGTCGGGTGGTCGAAGACGAGAGTGACCGGCATCCGTTGACCGATCGTCGTCCCCAGGCGGTTGCGCATCTCGACCGACGTCAGCGAGTCGAAGCCGAGCTCCTGGAACGGCCGGTCCGCGTCGATGCTGTCCGGGTTGTCGTGGCCGAGGATCGCCGCGGTCTGCGCCCGGACGAGCTCCACCAGCACCCGCAGCTGCTCGGCGTCGGCCAGCCCGGCGAGGCGCCGCAGCAGAGCACGACCCGGCTGATCACCGCGCCGCGTGGACGTGGTGATCAGTCCACTGAGGATCGACGGTACCGAGCCCGACGCACGCAGCGCCCGGAAGTCGAGCGCGGCAGGCACGAGCGTGGCCCTGTCTGCGGCCAGCGCGGCGTCGAACAGGGCAAGGCCGTCGGCCGTGGTGAGCGCGGTGAGACCGTTACGAGTGATGCGACGGTGGTCGGTCGCTGTGAGTGACGCGCTGGACGCCGAAGTCTCGGCCCACAGTCCCCAGGCGAGTGAGGTGGCAGGCAGTCCGTTCGCGTGCCGGTGGACGGCGAGGGCGTCCAGGAAGGCGTTGGCGGCGGCGTAGTTGGCCTGGCCGGGGTTGCCGAGGGTGCCGGTGAGGGACGAGAACAGCACGAACGCGTCCAGGTCCTGGGTGAGTTCATGCAGGTGCCATGCGGCATCCGCCTTGGCCCGCAGGACTGTGTCGAGCCGTTCCGGGGTCAGGCTGCCGACGATGGCGTCGTCGAGCACGGCGGCGGCGTGGATGACCGCGCTGACGGGATGTTCTGCGAGCAGTCCGGCCACGGCGTCCCGGTCGGCGAGGTCGCACGCCCGGACGATGACGTCCGCGCCGAGCGCGGTGAGCCGGGCCGTGAGTTCAGGTACTCCGGCGGCGGCCGGGCCACTGCGGCTGACCAACAAGAGCCGCCGCACATTGTGCCGGGTCACGAGGTGCTCGGCGACCAGGCCGCCCAGCGTGCCAGTGCCGCCGGTGACAAGGACCGTCCCTTGAGGACTGAACACTGTGGTGTGGTCGTCGAGTTCGGGGCGCACGAGCCTCGGGGCGTACGCGACGCCTTCGCGGACGGCCACTTGTGGTTCACCGGTGGCCAGGGCCTCGGCCAACCCGTCGCGCTCGCTGCCTGGGAGGTCGACCAGGACGATCCTGTCCGGCGTTTCGGACTGCGCTGCGCGGACCAGGCCCCAGACTGCGGCCGCGGCTGGGTCGACGTCCTCGCCGTTGACCGCGATCGCGCCTCGGGTCACCACCACGAGGTGGGTCTGGTCCTCGGTGGCCAGGAAGTCCTGGAGGACGGCCAGGATTTGGTGGGTGGCGGTGTGGGCTTGGGCTTCGGGGGTGCCGGGGGTGGGGGTGTACTCGGCCACCACGACGTCCGTCGGCGCGGCGGTCCGGGTGGGCACCGGGTTCCAGACGACGTGGAACATGGAGTTCCGCAACGGGCCGAGTTTGTCGGACTCAAGCGGCCGGACCGTCAACGCGTCGACCGTGACGACCGGAGTGCCGGTGCTGTCGGCGACGAGCAACGCGATCGTTCCGTCGGCGGCTGGGGTGAGACGCACGCGCAGGGCCGTGGCGCCGGTTGAGTGGCGGGTGACTCCGGCCCAACTGAACGGCAGCCGGATGATGTCGTCGTCGGCGCCCAGGGCGAGCGGATGCAATGCCGTGTCGAGCAGTGCCGGGTGTATGCCGAACCGGGCGGCGTCCGCTTGCTGGTCCTCGCCCAGGTCGACCTCGGCGTACACGGTCTCGCCGCGTTGCCAGGCCGCGCGGAGGCCCTGGAACGCGGGTCCGTAGTCCAGGCCGCGGTCGGCCAGGCGCGGGTAGGCGTCGTCGACGTCGATCGGGGTGGCACCCACGGGCGGCCAGGCACCCAGGTCGTCGACGTCGGACGACTCCGGCCCGAGCAGGCCGGTCGCGTGCTCGATCCAGACCGAGTCGTCGCCGGTAGCTCGACTACGGATAGTGATCGTTTGAGTGTCGCCGGGCGGTCCGGTGACGACCTGCAGCTGCACGGCACCATCGGCGGGCAGGAGCAGCGGCGCCTGAAGCGTGAGTTCCTCAACGCGGCCGCCGCCGGCCGCGTGCAGGGCGAGTTCAAGGAATGCCGTGCCAGGCAGCAGGGGCGTGCCGCCGACGGCGTGTTCGGCCAGCCAGGCGTGGCTGGCGAGGGAGATCCGGCCGGTGCACAGGTGGCCGCCGTCGGGCAGTTCGGTCACCGCGCCGAGCAGCGGGTGATCGGTGTGGTCCAGGCCGGCCGCGGTGACGTCCGAGCCGCCCGCCGCACGGTCCAGCCAGTACGGCCGGTGCTGGAAGGCGTACGTCGGCAGGTCGACCTGCTGCGCGGGTCCGAGGAGCCGTTGCCAGTCGACGTGCACGCCGTTCGCGTGCGCCTCGGCGAGCGCCACGTGGACGCGGGGCTCGCCGCCTTCGCCACGGCGCAGTGTGCCGAGCACGCCCGCGTCGATGTCGCGGTCGGCGGCGGTTTCCTGCACCGAGCTGACCAGCATCGGGTGTGGGCTCGGCTCGACGAACGTCCGGTGCCCGTCGGCCAGCAACGCCTGGACGGCGTCGTAGAACAGCACGGGTTCGCGCATGTTCCGGTACCAGTACGCGGTATCGAGCCCTGCGGTGTCCATCTGGGCACCGGTGACCGTCGAGTAGAACGGGATGTCGGATGTGCGCGGGCTGAGCCCGGCCAGCACTGTCAGCAGGTGTTCCCTCAGCCCGTCGACCTGCGGCGAGTGCCCGGCGGTGTCGATGCCTTTGATCGTGCGGGTGTGGATGCCCTGGTCGGTCAGGTGCGCGCTGAGTTCGGCGAGAGCCGCAGGGCTTCCCGCGACCGTGGTCAGCGTAGGGCTGTTGACCGCCGCGATCGCCAGGTGTTCGCGCCACGGTTCGAGGTGCTTGTCCAGCCGGGCGGCGTCGGCGTTCACCGAGATCATCCCGCCCTGGCCGGCCAGAGTCAGCCATGCCTGACTACGCAGAGCGACGATCTTCGCGGCGTCGTCGATGGTCAACCCACCGGCGACACAGGCCGCGGCGATCTCACCCTGCGAGTGCCCGACCACGGCGTCCGGCTGGATTCCGTGGCTCTGCCACACCCTGGCCAGCGACACCATCATGGTGAACAGCGCCGGCTGGACGACGTCCACACGGGACAGTGGCGGCGCGTCCGGCGCGCCGCGCAGGACGTCGAGCACCGACCAGTCGAGATACGGCCGCAGTGCCGCGTCGCAGGCCTCCGCGTTCGCCCGGAACACGGCCGACGATTCGAGGAGTCCGGCGGCCATCTCCGGCCACTGGGATCCCTGCCCGGGGAACACGAACACGGTCCCACCGTCGCGGACCCGGCCGCGGACGACCCCGACCGGCAGCTCACCGCCGGCCAGCGCGGACAGCAACTGTGCGCGGTCCGCGCCACTCACCGCGGCCCGGTGGTCGTGGTGCGTCCGCGTAGTGGCGAGGGTGTGGGCGATCTCGGCGACATCGACATCCGGGTTCGCGGTGACGAACTCGGCCAGCCGACTGGCCTGGTCGCTCAGCGCGGCCGGTGTCCTGGCGGACAGCAGCCATGGAATTATGCATACAGTATCCGATGTGGATTGCCTAACAGGTGGGGCTTGTTCGAGGATGAGGTGGGCGTTAGTGCCGCTGATGCCGAACGAGGAGACGGCGGCGCGGCGAGGATGTCCGTTCTCCTGCCACGGGACTGGCGAGGTGAGCAGTGAGACCCCGGAGTCGGCCCAGTCGACGTTCGGGGTGGGTTGGTCGATGTGCAGGGTGCGGGGGAGTTCGTTGTGCCGCAGGGCCTGGATCATCTTGATGATGCCGGCGGCGCCGGCGGCGGCCTGGGTGTGGCCGATGTTGGACTTGATCGAACCGAGCCACAGTGGACGGTCCGACGGCCGGTTCTCGCCGTACGTGGCGATCAACGCCTGAGCCTCGATCGGGTCGCCCAGTTTGGTGCCGGTGCCGTGTGCCTCCACCGCGTCCACGTCCGCCGGGGTCAGCCCGGCGTTCGCCAGTGCCTGCCGGATGACGCGCTGCTGGGCCGGGCCGTTCGGGGCGGTCAACCCGTTCGACGCGCCGTCCTGGTTCACCGCGGAGCCCTTGATCAGCGCCAGCACCCGGTGCCCTTTGGCCTGGGCGTCGGACAGTCGCTCCAGCAGCAGCAACCCGGCGCCCTCGCCCCAGCCGGCGCCGTTCGCGGTCGCGGCGAAGGACTTGCAGCGCCCGTCGGGCGACAGCGCGCCCTGCCGGCTGAGCTCGACGAACGGGCCTGGTGTGGCCATCACCGTCGCGCCGCCGGCCAACGCCAGGTCGCATTCACCGGTCCGGATGGCGTTCGCGGCCAGGTGCAGCGCGACCAGCGACGACGAGCACGCGGTGTCCACAGTGATCGCCGGGCCCTCGAAGCCGAACGTGTACGAGATCCGGCCGGACGCGATGCTGTACGAGCTGCCGGTCCCGAGGTAACCCTCGAAGCCGTCCGGCGCTCGGTCGAGCAGCCGGCCGCCGTAGTCGCCGTACATGATCCCGGTGAAGACTCCGGTTCGGCTGCCGTGCAGGGTTTCCGGTGTGATGCCGGCGTTTTCCAGGGTCTCCCAGGTGATTTCGAGCAGCAGGCGCTGTTGTGGGTCGATGGCGAGGGCCTCGCGGGGGCTGATGCCGAAGAACTCCGGGTCGAAATGGTCGGCGTCGTACAGGAATCCGCCGGTCCGGGTGTACGTCTTGCCTGTCTTCTCCGGGTCGGCGTCGTACAGGTCGTCGACGTTCCAGCCGCGGGTGCGGGGGAAGTCGCCGATGGCGTCGACCCCGTCGGCGACAAGCTGCCAGAGCCTTTCCGGTGACGTGGCGCCGCCGGGGTAACGGCACGCCATGCCGACGATCGCGATCGGCTCGTCGGAGGCGGACACGACAGTGGTGCGCGGGTCGGTCTTCGCGCCCAGCAGCCGGTCACGCAACTGCTCCGCGAGCGCGACCGGGGTCGGATAGTCGAAGATCAACGTCGCCGGGAGCCGCAGCCCGGTGACGGTGCCGAGGCGGTTGCGCAGTTCGACCGCGGTGAGCGAGTCGAAACCCAGGTCCTGGAAGCTGCGGCCGACCTCGACGGAATGACCGTCCTGGTGGCCGAGGACCGCGGCGATGCTCGCCCGGACCAGGTCCGCCAGCCGTTGCCGCTGCTCGTCCTCGCTGAGCCCGGCGAGCTTCCCTGCCCACGACTCACCCGCGGCCCGCCTGACGGGCTTGCGGACGAGCCCGCGAAGAGGCGCGGGCACGTCGGGTCGGGCGCTCAACGCGGCGAGATCGAACCTGACCGGGATGGCGTGCGCCGGACTGCCCTGCTGGAGTGCCGCGTCGAAGTGGGCGAGGCCTTCCTCGGTGGTCAGCGGCACGAGCCCGCGCCCGGCGATGCGCGCGGTGTCGAGTTCGCCGGTCATGGCACTTGTCTGCGCCCACAGCCCCCAACTGAGCGAGGTGGCCGGCAGCCCGGCCGCGCGCCGGTGGACGGCGAGGGCGTCCAGGAAGGCGTTGGCGGCGGCGTAGTTGGCCTGGCCGGGGTTGCCAAGGGTGCCGGCGACGGACGAGAAGAGGACGAACGCCGCCAGGTCCTGGGTGAGTTCGTGCAGGTGCCAGGCGCCGGCGGCCTTCGGTGCCCACACCGCGTCGACCTGGTCCGCGGTTAGGCTGGTGAACGTGGTGTCGGCGAGGGTGCCGGCCGCGTGGATGACGGCGGTGAGCGGGTGTTCGGCGGGGACGTCGGCCAGCACGGCGGCGAGCGCGTCCCGGTCGGCGAGATCACATGCCTTGACCGTGACCTCGGCATCCAGCGAGGCCAGCCGGTCGTTGACGCGTCCACTGCGGCTCAACACCAGCAGCCGCCGGACGCCGTGCTGGGTAACGAGATGCTCGGCGACAAGGCTGCCGAGGGTGCCCGTGCCGCCGGTGACCAGGACCGTCCCTTGTGGATCGAATACGATCGGTTCGCTGTCCGGTTCGGTCACGCGGACCAAGCGCGGGACGGACAACGTGCCGTTCCGCAGCGCGAAGTGGGGTTCGCCGGTGGCCAGCGCCGCCGGAAGCAGGTCGAGTGAGCCGTCGATGTCCGCCAGCACCAGCCGGCCGGGGTTCTCCAGCTGGGCGGACCGGACGAGCCCGCGCACACCGGCCGCGGCCAAATCGTCGGCTTGAGTGAGCACCACGAGTGGGGTGTCCACGAACCGCTCGTCGGCCAGGAACTTCTGGATGACGTCCAGCGCGGCAAGAGTGAGTCGACGCGCATCGCCTTCGGCGCCACGGAACCACATCGCCGGAACGCCGTCGACGTTCTCAAAGTCATCGACCACGGCCACCGGGACCGTTTCGGCGGGGAGCGGCAAGGGCCGCCATTCCATACTGTATGAAGTCTGCTGGCTACCGGGGATCGCGAGCAACGGCCGGAACGCGACCGTGGCGACCTCCGCGACCGGCGCCCCAGCGGGGTCGGTGACGGTCAACGAGAACGCGTCGGTTCCGTTGGGGGAGAGCCGTACGCGGACGCTGGCGGCGCCGGTTGCGTGCAAGGTGAGGCCGGTGAACGCGAACGGAACCCGGACGCCGTCCGTGATCGCGGCGAGCGCCAGTGGATGCAGCGCGGCGTCCAGCAGCGCGGGGTGGATACCAAAACCGTCGACATCCGTTCCGTCCGGCAGCGACACCTCCGCGAGCAGGTCGTCGCCGTGCCGCCAGACCGACCGGAGTCCCTGGAACAGCGGGCCGTAGGCGAGTCCGATCTCGGCGAACCGCTCGTACACGTCGACCAGTTCCACCGGTTCGGCGCCCGGTGGCGGCCACGCTTCACCGGAGACAGCAGGCATTGAGCCGGCTGTGGAGAGCACGCCAGAGACGTGCCGGATCCATTCACTATCCAGTCGGGTGTAGACATTTGCCGGACGGCGGCCAAACTCGTCGGCCGCGCCGATGGTGACACGCAGCTGGACGTCGTCGTCCGGCGGGATGACAAGGGGGTTCTCCAGCGTGAGGTCCGCGACCTCGGTGCACCCGGCCTGGGCCGCCGCGTGTGTCAGCAGGTCCGCGAAGGCGGTACCGGGCACGACGACACTGCCGTGCACCGTGTGGTCGGCCAGCCATGGGTGTGTGCGCAGCGACAGTCGGCCGGTGAACACGTATCCCCCGTCGCCGGGCAGTTCGACCACGGCGCTGACCAGCGGATGCCCGGCCGCGTCCAGGCCAAGTCCCTGCGGGCTGCCCGTGGCCGCCGTCGCTTCGAGCCAATACTGCTCACGTTGGAAGGCGTAGGTCGGCAGTGCGACCGGCCGAGCGGAAGGCAAGACCGCCTTCCAGTCCACGTCAACGCCGTTGACATGGACGACAGCCAGTGCATTGTATGCGGTATCCAGTTCAGGCCGGTTGGGACGCAACACGGATACAGCGGCCGACGGCTCGTCGCCTTCGGCGACGAGCGTGCTCAACGTCGAGTCCGGCCCCAGCTCCAGGAAGGTCACGACGCCGGCGGCGCGCAGAGTCTGGACGCTGTCATGGAAACGGACGGCTTCCCGGGCGTGGCGCACCCAGTATTCGGGTGTGCGCAGCTCGTCGGGGTCGGCGAGCTGTCCGGTGCGGTTGGACACGATCGGGAGCGTGGGCCGGTGGAACGTGAGCCCCGCGGCGACGGCCGCGAACTCTTCGAGCACCGGGTCCAGGTGCGGCGAGTGGAACGCCCGCTCGACCCGCAGCCGCTTGGTCTTGCGGCCTTCGGCACGCCAGTGCTCGGCGATCTGCTCGACCACGGCCGGATCGCCGGAAATGGTGGTCGACGACGGCGAGTTGAGCGCCGCGATGGACACGGCGTGCTCGTGCCCGGCCAGCGAACCGGCGATCTCCTCCTCGTTCGCCTGCACCACGACCATGGCGCCGGACGGCAGCCCGTGCATGAGCCGTGCCCGGGTGGCGACGAGCAGAGTCGCGTCCGCGAGGTCGAGCACGCCGGCGACGTGGGCCGCGGTGATCTCGCCGATCGAGTGCCCGGCCAGCATGTCCGGCGCGCAGCCCCAGCTTGTGAGCAACCGGTACAACGCCGTTTCCAGGGCGAACAGGCCGGCCTGGGTGTACCTGGTGTCGGCCAGCAGGTCCGCAGCGTGGTTCGACCTTTCCGTGCCGAACACCACGTCTTTCACGGGAAGATCGAAGTGCTCGCAGACGTCGTCAAACGCCTGGGCGAACACCGGGAATGCGGTATACAACTCCTGGCCCATGCCCGGCCGCTGGCTACCCTGGCCGGTGAACAGGAACGCCACCTTGCCGGGCTCGACGGTCGCCGCGCGGACGATGTCCGGTACGGTGTCGCCATCGGCGAAGGCGGACAGCGCTGTGACAATCCCGCCGACCATCCCGTCGCCGACGAGCACCGCGGCCCGCAGTTCGTGGTGGGCACGCGAGGTCGCCAGAGCGTGCCCGACTCCGGGCTCAGGGTGGGCCGCCACGTGGTCGGCCAGCCTGGCAGCCTGGGCGCGGAGCGCGGCCTCGGACCGGGCGGAGATCAGCCACGGTACCGATACGTCTACAGTGGACTCTTCGGTGACCGGAGCCTGTTCGAGGACGACGTGGGCGTTGGTCCCGCTCACCCCGAACGACGACACCGCTGCCCGCCGCGGACGACCAGTCTCCGGCCACGCATGGAGCTCGGTGAGCAGCGCGAGCGCACCAGAATCCCAGTCCACAGCGGACGTTGGACTGTCCACATGCAACGTCTTGGGCAGGTGGCCGTGGCGCATCGCCTCGACCATCTTGATCACGCCGGCCACCCCGGCGGCCTGCTGCGCGTGCCCGATGTTCGACTTGACCGAGCCGAGCCACAGCGGCACAGCCCGGCCCTGACCGTACGTGGCCAGCAGGGCCTGGGCTTCGATGGGGTCGCCGAGGGTGGTGCCGGTGCCGTGCGCCTCGACCGCGTCGATTTCCGACGACGCCAACCGGGCATTGGCGAGCGCGGCGCGGATGGCCCGTTGCTGGGACGGGCCGTGCGGCGCGGTGAGGCCGTTGCTGGCGCCGTCCTGGTTCACCGCGGACCCGCGGACGACCGCGAGCACGGTGTGACCGTTGGCTTCCGCGTCCGACAGGCGCTCGACCAGCAGCAGGCCTACGCCTTCGGCGAAGCCGGTGCCGTCGGCGCCCGCGGCGAACGACTTGCAGCGGCCGTCCGGGGAAAGTCCTTGCTGGCGGCTGAACTCCGTGAAGGTCGCGGGCGTGGCCATGATCGCGACGCCACCGGCCAGGGCCAGGTCGCATTCGCCGGTCCGCAGCGACTGGACGGCCATATGCAGAGCGACCAAAGAGGACGAACACGCGGTGTCGATCGACACCGCCGGGCCTTCCAGGCCGAGCACGTACGCGATCCGGCCGGAGGCGACGCTCGTGGAGGCGCCGGTGAGCAGGAAACCGTCGGCCTCGGGCTCCGGGTAACGCAGCGACGCGTACTCCTGACCGGTGACACCGGCGAACACACCGGTCCGGCTGCCGCGCAACGCGACCGGGTCGATCCCGGCTCGTTCGACGGCCTCCCATGCCGTCTCCAGCAGCAGCCTGTGCTGTGGGTCCATGATCCGTGCTTCGCGGGGGCTGATCCCGAAGAAGGCCGCGTCGAAATGACCAGCGTCGTCGATGAACCCGCCGTGCCGCACATAGCTGGTGCCGCGTGCGTTCGGGTCCGGGTCGTACAGCGCGCTGAGATCCCAGCCGCGGTCGGTGGGGAACTCGGCGATCGCGTCCCGGCCGTCCGCCACCAACGCCCACAGCTCCTCCGGGGAGGATACCCCGCCGGGGTACCGGCAGGCCATGCCGACGATCGCGATGGGCTCGACCCCCGCCGCCTCGGTGTCCCGCAGCCGCCGCTGCGTGGTCCGCAGGTCCGCGGTCACCTTCTTGAGGTACGTCAGTAGCTTCTCTTCGTTGTCACTCATTCGTGCCAATCCCCAGTAATCGAAGAAGCCTGGCCGGTCAGGAACTGCCGAGCTGCCGGTCGATGACCTCGAACATCTCCTCGGCGGACGCCGAGTCGAAGTCGCCGCCGTTGTCGTTGTCGCCGTCGGCCGGGGCGTCCCGCAGCCGCCAAAGCAGCGCTTCGAGCCGTTCGACGACCTTCGTGATGTCCTCGCCATTCGCGGTCCGCTCGACCAACGCGTTCTCCAGCGCGGTCAGCTCGTCCGGTGCCGACTGGCGGATCCCCTCGTGCAGGTGTTCGGCGAGGGCCTGCGGTGTCGGGTAGTCGAAGACGACGCTTGCCGGCAGCCGCAGCCCGGTCGCCGCGGTGAGCCGGTTGCGCAGCTTCACGGCGGCCAGCGAGTCGAAGCCGAGTTCCTTGAACGCACGCCCCGGACGTACCCGGTCGCCGTCCGTCTCGCCGAGCACGATCGCGGCCTCGGTCCGCACGGACGCCAGCAGCAGACCGGCTTGTTCCGGCTCGCTCAACCCGTCCAGCAGGCGCGCCAGATCGCCCTCGGGCTCCTGGATGTCCTGGTGGGCCTCGGAAATCTCGGCCAGCAGGGTGCTCGGACGTACCGCGGTGAAACTCGGCACGAACCGTGACCAGTCCAATCCGGCCACGGCCAGGAACGTCTCGTCGTCTTCGACGGCGTGCAGCAGCGCGGTCGTCGCCTGCTGTGGGGACATTTCCAGGACCCCGCGTTGAGCCAGGTATTCGCTGAGGCCCTCCACCGCGGACGCCATGCCTTCACCCGCCCAGGCGCCCCAGGCGATGGACGTCGCTTTGAGCCCACGTGCCCGGCGCTGGTACGCCAGGGCGTCGAGGAACGCGTTGCCGGCCGCGTAGGCGCCGTTCCCGCCGCCGCCCCACACCGCCGCGGTGGAGGAGAACAGCACGAACGCGTCCAACTCGGTGTCGCCGAGCAACTCGTCGAGATGACTGGCGCCGGCCACTTTCCCGGCCGTGACACCGTCGAACGCATCCAGATCGGTGTCTACAATATGCGAAAGACGCTCCGCGACCCCGGCCGCGTGTACAACTGCTGTGAGCGTGCCCGGTACCTCGGCGAGGAGCCCGGCGACGGCCTCTCGGTCCGCCATGTCACACGCCACGACCGTGGCAGTGGTGCCGAGGCCGGTCAGTTCCCGCACCAGTTCGGCGGCGCCAGGCGCGTCCGGCCCACGACGGCTCGCCAGTAGCAGGTGCTCGGCTCCGGCCGTGGCGAGCCTTCGGGCGACCTGCGCGCCGACCCCGCCCGTGCCGCCGGTGACCAGGACTGTCCCGTGTGGACGCCACGGTTCACGTGTGGCTTCTCGGGGAGCACGGACCAGCCGCCGTACGTACACGCCGTTGTGCCGTACGGCGAGCTGGTCCTCATCGCCGGCACCCGCGAGGATGCCGGCGAGCGCGGTGGCGGCGGGCTTGGTGACCGTCGCGGGCAGGTCGACGAGCCCGCCCCACAGGTTGGGGTGTTCCAACGCGGCCACCCGGCCGAGGCCCCACAGCTCGGCCTGCGCGGGCGAGACGGCAGGGTCCCCGTGTCCGGTGACGACACCGCCTCGGGTGGCGCACCACAGCCGTCGACCGCCGCTGGAAGCCATGGTCCGCAACAGATCCAGGGTCGACGCGACCCCGGCAGGCACGGCCGGGTGGTCTGGGTGAGGGGTGTCGTCCAACGCCAGCAGGGACAGGATCCCGCCCGGCTCGTCAATGGCGGACAGGTCTCCGTTGTGGACAGTGAGGGTACGAACTGTCCCGCCATGTTCCGCGAGCGCGTCCGCGCACCCGGTCACCCACGGGTCGTCGGCGTGCGTCTCGGGCACGAGCAACCACCAAGTGCCCGACAATGCGGCAGGCGTGACTGGCATCTGACGCCACGCGACGCGGTATCGCAGATCGTCCGACCCGGCGTTGTCGCGGCGGTGCCGCCGCCACGCCAACAGGACCTCACTCAGCGACTGGCCAGCGAACTCGTCCAGGTCGCCGCGCTCCACCGCGGCCCACAGTCCGCCGTCCGGCTCCGGCGCGTCGAGCCAGTAACGGCTGCGCTGGAACGCATAGGTCGGCAAATCGGCAGGTCGGGCGGCCGGGAGGATCGCGGGCCAGTCGACGGTGATGCCGTGCGCGTGCGCGGTGGCCAGGGCGACGTGGACGGCCTGGGCCTCCGGTGTGGACGGGCTCAGGGTGGGCAACAGGACGGGCTCGGCGGGGGAGTCGGCGAGCCCGTCCGCTGCCAGAGCGGTCAAGACCGCGTCTGGTCCCAGTTCGAGATACGTGGTGACGCCCAGTGCGTCGAGTGTACGGATGGTGTCGTGGAACCGGACCGCGTCGAGGATATGCTGTATCCAGTATTCGGGTGTGGCGATCTCGGCCGACGCCACCCGGCCGGTGACGTTGGAGATGACCGGGATCGTCGGCTGACGGTAGGTCAACTCGGCCGCGGCGGTCCGGAAGGCTGCCAGCATGCCCGTCATGTGGGGTGAGTGGAAGGCGTGGCTGACCCGCAGGCGCCGGGTGCGGCGGCCCAGGCGCCGCCAGAGGTCGGCGACCTCCTCGGCGGCGTCGCTGTCACCGGAGACGACGGTCGCGGACGGCCCGTTCACGGCGGCGATCGCGAGGTCGGCCCGTCCGCCGAGAGTCGCTGAGATCTCTTCTTCCGAGGCCTCCACGGCAATCATGGCGCCGTGCGTGGGCAGCGCCGCCATCAGACATGCCCGCGTGGCCACCAGAGTGCAAGCGTCCTCAAGGGACAGTACGCCGGCGACGTGGGCGGCGGTGATCTCACCGACCGAGTGGCCGGCGACGTAGTCCGGTGTCACACCCCACGACTCGAAAAGGCGGTACAGCGCGACTTCGAGCGCGAAGAGCGCCGGCTGGGTGTACTGGGTCTGGTGCACCAGTTCACCCTCGAACATGACCGTGCGCAACGGCCGGTCCAGGTGTTGGTCGAGGCGGGCACAGACTTCGTCCAGCACCGCGGCGAAGACGTCGAACGTCTCGTACAGTTCGCGACCCATGCCCGAGTACTGGCTGCCCTGGCCGGTGAACAGCATCGCGATCGAGCCGGGTTCACGGACCGAGGCCCGCACGACGCCGGGCCCGTGGCCGGTGGTCGCGAGCGCGTCGAGCCCATTGAGCAACGCCTCACGACTACCCGCCACGACAGCGCCGCGATGGGCGTGATGGGCACGGCCCGTAGCCAGCGAGCGCGCGATGTCGGTGATAGTGAGCTCGCTGTGGTCGCGTACGTGGGCGGCCAGCTTCGCGGCCTGTGCCCGCAATGCGTTGCCGCTCTTGGCGGAGACGAGCCACGGCAGCGATCCGCCCGACACCTCGACCGGCTCCACCGCGTCGGCGGGGGCTTGTTCGAGGATGAGGTGGGCGTTGGTGCCGCTGATGCCGAACGACGAGACGGCGGCACGGCGGGGGTGTCCATTCTCGACCCACGGGACAGCTGAAGTGAGCAAGGCGACCCCGGTCCAGTCGACCTTCGGGGTGGGCTGGTCGACGTGCAGCGTTCGGGGAAGCTCGTTGTGCCGCAGGGCCTGGATCATTTTGATGACGCCGGCGACGCCGGCGGCGGCCTGGGTGTGGCCGATGTTGGACTTGACCGAGCCGAGCCACAGTGGACGGTCGGCAGGCCGGTTCTCGCCGTATGTGGCGATGAGCGCCTGGGCTTCGATGGGGTCGCCAAGAGTGGTGCCCGTGCCGTGCGCTTCCACCGCGTCCACATCGGACGGTGTGAGATCGCCGGCCCGTAGTGCCTGCTGGATGACCCGCTGCTGCGCGGGACCGTTCGGGGCGGTCAGCTGGCTGCTGGCGCCGTCGGAGTTCACGGCGGAGCCACGGATGACCGCGAGGACGGGGTGGCCGTTGGCCTGCGCGTCGGACAGTCGCTCCAACAGCAGCACCCCAGCACCTTCGGAGAAGCCCGTCCCGTCGGCGTCGGCGGCAAACGACCGGCAACGGCCGTCTGGCGACACCGCGCGCAACCGACTGAATTCGACGAACAAAGCCGGAGTGGCCATCACGGTCACGCCACCGGCCAACGCCATGGTGCATTCACCGGTACGAAGTGCTTGGCACGCTTGATGAACCGCGACCAACGAAGACGAGCAAGCGGTGTCGACGCTGACCGCCGGGCCTTCCAGGCCGAACGTATACGCGACTCGCCCGGACGCGACGCTGAACGCGCTCCCGGTGCCGATGGACCCCTCGAACTCCGCCGGCAGCTGGCCCAGCCGCGAACCGTAGTCATTATACATTATGCCGGTGAAGACCCCGGTTCGGCTACCGCGTACGGTCGCCGGGACGATGCCGGCCCGTTCGAAGGCCTCCCACGACAGTTCCAGCAGCAGCCGCTGCTGCGGGTCCACCGCGAGTGTGTCGTGTGGACTGATGCCGAAGAACTCGGCGTCGAACATGGCGGCGTCGTGGAGGAAACCGCCGACCCGGGTGGACGACCTGCCGGACTCGTCCGGGTCCGGGTGGTACAGCCCGGTGTCCCAGCCGCGGTCGCGGGGGAAGTCCGCCATGACGTCCCGGCCGTCCGCGACCACCGACCACAGGTCGTCCGGCGTGTCCACCCCGCCGGGGTAGCGGCAGGCCATGGCCACCACCGCGATCGGCTCGGTGGTCGCGGCCAGCTGCCGACGGGTCTGGTGCAGCTCGGCGGCAACGCGCTTGAGGTACTCGCGGAGCTTGTCCTCACTCATCGTGCGACCCCGATTCCTCTCCAGGCGTTGGGCTGACGCCCAGTTCGTTGTCGATGAAGTCGAAGACCTCTTGGTCGGTCGTCGAGCCGAGCAACGAGGTCACTTCGTTGTCGGTGGTCAGCCGTTGCAATACGGCCCGGAGCCGGTCGTCGATCGTGCGGCGGAGTTCGGGGCTGAGGCCGGCGAGGTCGAGCCGGTCGACCTCAGCGAGCAGCGGGTGCTGCGCCGGCTCGGCGGACAGCAACTTGGCCCGGAGGAACTCGGCGAGCAGCCCCGGCGCGGGGTAGTCGAACACGAGTGTCGTGGGCAGCCGCAGTCCGGTGGCGACAGTGAGCCGGTTGCGCAGCTCCACCGCGATCAACGAGTCGAAGCCCATGTCCAGGAAGCCACGGTCGACGTCCACCTGCTGCGGCGAGTTGTGCCCCAGTACGGCGGCGACCGAGGTTCGGACGTACTGCAGCATGGCCTTGCGCTGCTCCTCTTCGGTCAACCCGGCCATCAGCTCGACCGGGCCGGTCCGTGGCCCTGCGGCGGGCCGCCGCCTCGCCATCAGGCCACGCAACGGCGGCGCGACGTCACCGGAGTCCGCGAGTTGCCGGACGTCCAGCCGGGCGAAGACCGCGCCCGGTGCCTCGTCCGCCATGGCGGCGTCGAGCAGGCCCAACGCGTCCGCCACCGGCAACGGCTGGATGCCGTTGCGCCGCAGCCGCTGGTGGTCGGTGTTGGTCAGGTCGTCGGTCATCCCGGTGGCCGGCGCCCACAGGCCCCAGGCGAGCGAGGTGGCCGGCAGGCCGGACGCGCGCCGGTGGACGGCGAGGGCGTCCAGGAACGCGTTGGCGGCGGCGTAGTTGCCCTGACCAGGGTTGCCGAAGACACCGGCGGCGGACGAGAACAGCACGAACGCGTCCAGGTCCCGCGTCAGCTCGTGCAGGTGCCAGGCGGCGTCCACTTTGGGACGCAGGACGGTGTCGATCCGTTCCGGAGTCAAGCTGCCGATCACGGCGTCGTCGAGCACCGCCGCCGCGTGGACGACGACGCTGACCTGGTGTTCGGCGAGCAGGTGGGCGAGGGCGTCCCGGTCGGCGATATCGCACGCCCGGACCGTGACCTCAGCGCCGAGCGCGGTCAGTCGGTCGGTGAGGTCCGGTGCGTTGCCGCCACGGCTGACCAGCAGCAGCCGCTTGGCGCCGTGCTCGGTGACGAAGTGCTCCGCGACCAGGCCGCCCAGCGTGCCGGTACCGCCCGTGATCAGGACTGTCCCTTGAGGACGGATTGCCCGTGTGGGCTCCGGGGCGCGGCGGGCGAGCCGGGGGACCAGGACCGTGCCGTTCCGCAGCGCGATCTGAGGTTCGCCACCCGCCAAGGCGGCGGGCAACACGTCACGTGAAGCGTCCGTGTCGTCGGTGTCGACGAGCACGAGCCGACCTGGGTTCTCGGTCTGCGCCGAACGCACCAAACCCCACACCGCGGAAGCGCCCAGGTCGCTGATGCCGTCGACGGCGACCGCGCCGGATGTGAGTACGACCAGTGTCGTGTCGGCCAGCCGTTCGTTCGCCAGGAAGTCCTGGACCAGCTTGAGCACACGGTGAGTGATCGCGTGCGCTGCCGCGACCGGGTCAGTGCCGTCGGACACGACCGGTGCCACCACGAAGTCGGCGTGCACGTCATCGCTCAGGAAGGCGACCGATCCACGGGGGCTCGGGGTGTCGACCGGTGTCCATTCGAGCCGGAACGCCGCCCCGCCCGTGGTCTGGCCGAGCTGGCTGGGGCTGATCGGACGCACCGCGAGCGAGTCGATCGCGGCCACCGGCGCACCGGACGCGTCGAACAACCGCACGGTCGGGTCGCCGGTCGCACTGGTCGACAGGTGCACCCGCAGCCGGGTCTCGCCGCGCGACCAGAGCGACACGCCGTTCCACGAGAACGGCACCGGCAGGCCGTCGTCCAGCACACCTGGGCGCAGCAGGACGGTGTGTATGGCCGCGTCCAACAACGCCGGATGCATGCCGAAACCGGGGTTCTGTGCGTCCTCGGGCAGTTCGACTTCGGCGTAGACGTCGTCACCGTGAGTCCAGGCGGCACGGAGTCCCTGGAACGCGGGTCCGTAGCCGAATCCGGCGTTGGCAAGCCTGTCGTACAAGGCAACGGTGTCGACCTTCTCGGCGCCTCGCGGCGGCCACTGCTCCGCAGTGCTGGCAGGCGCCGGCATGTCACGAGCGAGAGTGCCTCGGGCGTGCCGCGTCCACGTGCCGTCGTTGACACGGGAACGGATGGTGACCGTGGATCGCCCGTTGTCGTCGGGCCCGGTGACGACCTGCAGGTCGACCGGCTCACTGCCGAGCACCAGCGGCGCCTCCAGGGAAAGCTCCACGATCCGGCCGCCGGCGTGCAGCGCGAGCTCGGCGAACGCGGTGCCGGGCAGCAGGACGGTGTCCCACACGGCGTGGTCCGCGAGCCACGGATGTGTCTCGGTGGAGAGCCGGCCGCTGAACAACTCGCCACCGTCCGGCAGCTGCGTCACGGCACCGAGCATCGGGTGGCCGGTCAGGTCCTGGCCGGCGGCCATGTCGACCGCTTCGACCGCGTCCGCCCAGTACGACCGGTGTTGAAAGGCGTACGTCGGCAGGTCGACCCGGCGGGCGCCGGAGTCCGCGAACACCTGGCCCCAGTCCACGTCGGCGTGGGACACGTGCGCCTCGGCGAGCGCGGAGAGCATGCGGCCGCCCTCACCCCGGCGGAGCGTGCCCATCGCGGAGACGACCACACCCGCGTCCTCAGCGGTCTCCTGCACGGCCATGGTGAGCACTGGATGCGGGCTGACCTCGATCAGCAGGTCGTGGCCGGCCCGCAGCAAGGACTGGGTGGCGTCGGCGAACCGGACCGTGCCGCGCAGGTTGCGGTACCAGTAGGCCGCGTCGACTTCGGCGACACTCAGGTCCCCGGTGACCGCCGAGTAGAACGGGATCGCCGGCTCCTGCGGGACGATCCCGGCGAGTGCCGTCCGGACGTCGTCCTCAATGGCTTCGACAGCCGGCGAATGGGAGGCGTAGTCGACGGCGACCAGCCGCGCCCGGACGCCGTTGGCCTGGCAGTGCTCGACGAATTCGACCAGGGGGCCGTGCGGCCCGGCGACGACCGTGGACGTCGGGCTGTTGATGCTGGCGATGACAATTCGAGGGTCACGTCCGTCGAGCAGCTCGGTGACGTCGTTCGCGGGCAGCGGAATCGACGCCATGCCGCCCTCGCCGCGAAGCTTCACGATCGCCTTGCTGCGCAGTGCAACCACGCGCGCCGCGTCCTCCAGGGACAGCGCACCGGAGACGTAAGCCGCTGCGATCTCGCCCTGGGAGTGCCCGGCGACAGCGTCCGGGAGGACGCCGTAGTGCTCCCACAACCGCGCCAGCGAAACCATCACCGCGAACAATGCCGGCTGCACCACGTCGACCCGATCCAGCGATCCTTCACCGCCGCGCAGGACGTCGAGCAACGACCAGTCGGTGTGCGGCGCGAGCGCGTCCGCGCAGCGACGCAGTTCCGCGGCGAACACCGGCGAGGACTCCAGCAGTTCCGCCGCCATCCCGACCCACTGCGCGCCCTGCCCTGGGAAGACGAACGCGATCTTGCCCCGGCGGGTGCCTTCCGGGCTGAGCAGCACGTTGGCGGCCTGCCTGCCGTGCGCCAGGTCGTCCAGATCCCGAAGAGCCTGCTCGCGGTCGGCGACCAGGACCGCCGCCGTGTGATTGTGTCGGTCGCGGGCGGTGGCCAGGGTGAAGCCGACGTCGACCGGGTCCAGCTCGGGTTCGGCGCGTAGCACGTCCCGCAGTCGCGCCGCTTGGGCCGGCAACGCCTGCGCGCTACGAGCCGAGACGAGCCACGGAACCGTTGTCCCAGTGAACTTGCGCGCGGGCTCGGGCTCGCTCGTGGCCGGGGCTTGTTCGAGGATGAGGTGGGCGTTGGTGCCGCTGATGCCGAACGACGACACCGCGGCCCGGCGCGGATGTCCGTTCTCCTGCCACGGAACCGGTTCGGTGAGCAGCGAGACGCCCGAACCGGCCCAGTCGATGTGCGGGGTGGGTTCGTTGACGTGCAGGGTGCGGGGGAGTTCGTTGTGCCGCAGGGCCTGGATCATCTTGATGACGCTGGCGGCGCCGGCGGCGGCCTGGGTGTGGCCGATGTTGGACTTGACCGAGCCGAGCCACAGTGGACGGTCGGCGGGCCGATTCTTGCCGTATGTCGCGATCAGGGCTTGGGCCTCGATCGGGTCGCCGAGGACGGTGCCGGTGCCGTGCGCGTCGACGACGTCGACGTCAGCGGGGGTGAGTCCGGCGGCGGTCAGCGTCTGGTGGATGAGACGTTCCTGGGCCTGGCCGTTCGGCGCGGTGAGGCCGTTGCTGGCGCCGTCCGAGTTCACGGCTGTGCTCCGGATGACCGCGAGGACCGGATGCCCGTTGGCCTGCGCGTCGGAAAGCCGTTCCAGCAGAAGCATTCCGGCGCCTTCACCCCACGCCGTGCCGTCGGCGGCTTCGGCGAACGGCTTGCACCGGCCGTCCGGAGCCAGCCCGCGCTGACGGCTGAACTGGACGAACTGGACCGGCGTGGCCATCACGGTGACGCCACCGGCCAGCGCGAGGTCACACTCACCCGACCGCAGTGACTGCACCGCCAAGTGGGCCGCGACCAGCGAAGACGAACACGCGGTGTCCACAGTGATCGCCGGTCCCTCGAAACCGAACGTGTACGCGGCACGCCCGGACGCGACGCTGTACGCGCTGCCCACCGGCAGGTGGCCCTCGATGTCCTCGGGCGCGCCCCGCACCAACCGGGCGCCGTAGTCGCCGAGCATCACCCCGGAGAACACGCCGGTGTTGGTGCCGCGCAACGAGTCCGCGGTGATCCCGGCCTGTTCGACGGTCTCCCAGATGATCTCCAGCAGCAGCCGCTGCTGGGGGTCCATCGCGGTCGCCTCACGCGGGCTGATGCCGAAGAACTCGGCGTCGAACATGGCGGCGTCGACCAGGAAACCGCCGTGGCGGACGTAGCTGCGGCCGGCGGCAGCGGGGTCCGGGTCGTACAGCTCCTCAAGGTCCCAGCCGCGGTCGGTGGGGAAGCCGGTGATCGCGTCGCGCCCTTCGGCGACGAGGTCCCACAGGTCGCTCGCGGACGTCACGCCGCCGGGGAACCGGCAGCCCATCGCCACGATCGCGATCGGCTCGGCGGAATCGACGACCTTGGCCGGCGTGAGCGTCCTTTCCTTGGCGGACAGGGCTTCGGTCGCCAGCGCATGCAGGTGGCCGGCGAGCGCGGCCGGCGTCGGGTGGTCGAACACCAGGGTCGGCGGCAGGTTCAGGCCGAGCTGCTTGTTGAGGGCGTTCCGCAGCTGCACGCCGGTGAGGGAGTCGAAGCCGAGCTTCTTGAAGTCGAGATCCGGTTCGAGGCCGGCGGCCGTGGTGTGCCCGAGGACCGCGGCGACGTTCGTCAGCACCAGGTCGAGCGTTTCGCGAGCCGACCGCGCAGTCGGAGCGGTGCGTTTGACCGCCACCGGTGCTTTGGCTTTCGGGACGGTGTCGATGCGGGCGGGCACCACGGAGTCGCCCGCGTACGTGACGTCGAACAGCGACAACGCGTCCGCCTGCGGCAACGGCCTCAGGCCGGCGGCTGCCAGCCGGGACAGTTCGGCCTCGCCGAGCTTCCCGGTGATGCCGGTGGCGCCTTCCCACAAGCCCCACGCGAGCGAGGTCGCGCGGTGCTGGGCGGCAAGCGCGTCCAGGAAGGCGTTGGCGGCCGCGTAGTTGCCTTGGCCGGCCGTGCCGAGGGTGCCGGCGATCGACGAGAACAGGACGAAGGCATGCAGGTCAAGGTGTTTGGTGAGGTCGTACAGGTGCCAGGCGGCGTCGACCTTCGGCCGTAGCACTGCGTCGAGCCGCTCGGGGGTCAGGGCCGTGATCGGGGCGTCGTCGGTGACACCGGCCGTGTGGATGACGGCCGTGAGGGGATGTTCTGCGGGCACGGCCGTGAGCACACGCAGCAGTTGACGGCGTTCGGCGGCGTCTCCGGCGACGATCGTGACGGTGGCGCCCGCCTCGGTGAGTTCGTCGCGCAACGCGTCCGCGCCGGGTGCGTCGGGACCGCGGCGGCTCAGCAGGAGCAGGTGACGGACGCCGTGTGTGGCCACGAGATGCCGGGCCAGCAGCGCGCCGAGCCCGCCGGTGCCGCCGGTGATGAGCACGGTTCCGTCCGGATCGAAGGGCTCTGGCGCGGTGGCGGTGGTTCGGGTCAGCTGTGGCACGAACACCTCGCCGGCCCGGATCGACAGCTGGTCGGCGCCTGTGTTGACGGCAGCCTGCAACAACTCCTGAGACGGCTCGTCGACGTCGACGAGCACGAAACGCCCTGGGTGCTCGTTCTGCGCGGACCGCACGAGACCCCACACAGCCGCCGCCTCGACGGCGCGTGAGGTGACGATGGCGAGGTGGGCGGGGGAGTCCGTCTCGATGAAGTCCTGCAGGACGGCCAGCACGTCGTGGGTGAGCTGGTGGGCGCGCGCCGCTGGATTGCCTCCGGCGCTTTCGGTGTGTATCGAGAACACGACCTCAGGCGCGTCCGGCAGCGGAGTGAGCTCAAACGGTACCCATTCGAGGCGGTACAGGTCGTTCTGCTCAGCGAATCGGGCGCTGCGAAGGGTCAGGCTCTCCACTGACAGGACAGGCGTCCCGTCGGGATCGGTCGCGACGAGACTGACCGAGTCCGAAGCACGCGACAGGCGTACTCGCAAGATGGTGGCGTTTCTTGCATACAAGGCGACGCCTCGCCACGCGAATGGTAGCCGGAGGCCTTCGCCCGTGAGGGGGAGCAGGTGCAGGGCGGCGTCGAACAACGCGGGGTGGATGCCGAACCCGTCCGGCGACTGCTGGAGCTGGACTTCTGCATACAGCTCATCGCCGTCTTCCCAGGCCGCGGTGAGGCACTGGAACGCGGGGCCGTACTGAAAGCCGAGGTCATACAGTCGACTGTATGCGTTATTGAGATTCAGCGCCGAGGCCCCGACCGGCGGCCATACAGTATTCACATCCAGCGTCGGCGTGTCCGGCAGGATGGTGCCTGAGGCATGCTGGGTCCAGGTGTCGGCCGTTTCCGGACGGCTGCGGACGATGAACGAGGTCCGGCCGGCAGCGTCCGGCGGCTCGGCGACGACCTGTAGTTGCACCGCTGTCTGCAGGAAAAGGGGAGCCTCCAGCGTCAGATCGTCGAGGTATCCGCCGAGGTGGAGTGCGAGGTCGGCGAACGCCGTGCCGGGCAGCAGGGCGGTACCGGCGACGACGTGGTCGCGCAGCCAGGCGTGGTCGTCGAACGACAGCCGCCCGGTCAGCAGGCGGGTGCCGTCGGGCAGGTCGACCGCGGCGGGCACCAACGGGTGGCCGGTCGAGTCGAGACCGGCGGTCCCGTTCGGCGCGGTCGGGTGCAGCCAGTACGGCGCACGCTGGAACGGGTATGTCGGCAGCGCGGGCACCCGTGCCTTGCGGTACGGCGCGAAGAACGCCTGCCAGTCGACCGGCACGCCGTGACCGTGCGCCTGGGCGAGGGCATCGACCAGGGACAGCGGTTCGAAGCGGTTGCGGCGTACCGCGGCGATCAGCACGGCGTCAGACAGCGTCTCACCGGCCATTGTGGACAGTGCACTGCCGGGGCCGAGCTCGATGTACGCGGTCGTGCCGCGTGCGGCGAGGGTACGGATCCCGTCGGCGAAGCGCACCGCGTGCCGGATGTGGTCGGCCCAGTATTCGGGTGAACAGAGCTGGTCGGCCAGGGCTCCGGTGACGTTGGAGATGACGGGGAGCTGCGGCGGCCGGAACGTCAGACCCCGTGCGACGTCCAGGAAATCGGCCAGGATCGCGTCGGTGTGCGGCGAGTGGAAGGCGTGCGCGACGTCGAGCCGCTTCGTCTCGTGGCCTCGCGTTCGCCAGTGCTCGGCGACCTGCTCGGCGGCGTCGGGGTCACCGGAGATGACGGTGTTCGCCGGGCCGTTGATGGCCGCGATGGCCAGCCGGTCCTCGAACCGCACTACGGACTCGCGGACGTCCTCCGCTGAGGCCTTGATGGCGATCATCACGCCGTCGGACGGCAACGACGCCATCAGCCGCGCCCGAGCGGACACCAACGTGCACGCGTCCTCAAGGGACAGCACTCCGGCGACGTGCGCGGCGGACAGTTCCCCGATCGAGTGACCTGCCAAGTGGGTGGGCGTGACACCCCAGGCGGTCAGCAACCGGTATGTGGCGACCTGGAACGCGAACAGTGCGGGCTGCGTGTAGCGCGTGTCGTTCAGGAGCGTGCCATCGAACATGACGTCACGCAGCGGCTCATCGAACTGGGCACAGATCTCGTCGAGCGCCTGCGCGAACACGGGGAACGCGGCGTACAGCTCACGGCCCATGCCGGCGTGCTGGCTGCCCTGACCGGGGAACAGGAACGCGATCCGCGGCTGCTCCTCGGCGACGCTCTCAGCCAGTCCGAACGCGGTCTCGGAGCCGTCGAGCGCGGTCAGGGCGGCGACGAGTTCCGCGCGATCGACACCGGTCACGGCCACGCGGTGCTCGTGATGTGCTCGGGTCGTGGCGAGGGCGTACGCGAGGTCGGTCGCACTGGCGTCTTCAGCGAATGCCGCCATTTCATGGACTTGGGCTCGCAGCGCCTCGGGGCTCCGTGCGGACAGCAGCCACGGAACCGCCGCGGGCTCGGTGCCGTCCTTGGGAGCTGGGGCGGTCGGGGCTTGTTCGAGGATGAGGTGGGCGTTGGTGCCGCTGATGCCGAACGACGAGACAGCGGCGCGACGAGGACGGCCGCTCTCGGGCCACGCGGTCGGCTGGGCGAGCAGCGCGACGCCGGTCCAGTCGACGTACGGGGTGGGCTGGTCGATGTGCAGGGTGTGCGGGAGATGGGCGTGCTGGATGGCGTGGACCATCTTGATGATGCCCGCGACCCCGGCGGCGGCCTGCGTGTGGCCGATGTTGGACTTGATCGAGCCGAGCCACAGTGGACGGTCCGACGGCCGGTTCTGGCCGTACGTGGCGATGAGTGCCTGGGCTTCGATGGGGTCGCCGAGAGTGGTGCCGGTGCCGTGGGCTTCGACCACGTCCACATCGGACGGTGCCAGTCGCGCGGCGGCGAGGGTCTGGTGGATGAGCCGTTCCTGGGCTTGGCCGTTGGGGGCGGTGAGGCCGTTGCTGGCGCCGTCGGAGTTGACGGCCGTGCCCCGGATGACGGCGAGAATGGGGTGGCCGTTGGCCTGGGCGTCGGAAACCCGCTCCAGCAGGAGCATTCCGGCGCCTTCGGCCCAGACCGTGCCGTCGGCGGCCTCGGCGAACGGCCTGCACCGGCCGTTGGGCGACAACGCCCGCTGCCGACTGAACTCCACGAACGTCGACGGTGTGGCCATCACGGTCACGCCACCAGCCAACGCCATCGTGCATTCACCGGCGCGAAGTGCTTGGCACGCCTGGTGAATCGCGACCAACGAGGACGAGCAGGCGGTGTCGACGCTGACCGCCGGGCCTTCCAGGCCGAACGTGTACGCGACCCGCCCGGACGCGACGCTGTGGAAGCCGCCGATGCCGAGATACCCTTCGGCCTCCTGCGGCGGCCGGTGGGCGAGCCGTCCGGTGTAGTCGTCGTACATGATCCCGGTGAACACACCGGTTCGGCTGCCCCGCAACGAGTCCGGGCTGATGCCGGCCCGTTCCAGCGCCTCCCAGGACGTTTCCAGCAGGAGCCGGTGCTGCGGGTCCGTCGCGAAGGCTTCTCGTGGGTTGATGCCGAAGAAGGCGGGGTCGAAGTGGTGCGCGTCGTGCAGGAACCCGCCCTGTCGCACGTAGCTCGTGCCTGGGTGATCCGGGTCGGGGTCGTACAGGTCGCCCAGCGGCCAGCCGCGGTCGGTGGGGAAGTCCGTGATCGCGTCCCGGCCTTCGGTGACCAGTGCCCACAGCCCCTCCGGCGAGGATACCCCGCCGGGGTACCGGCAGGCCATGCCGACGATCGCGATCGCACCACCGTCCACTGTGGCCTGAATCTCCGGCGCTGACGGCTGCTCCTCGGCCAGCGCGGCGCGGATGAACTCGATCAGGGCGGACGGCGTGGGGTGGTTGAACAACACGGTCGCGGGCAGCCGCAGGCCGAGCGCGTCCGCGAGTTTCGTGCGCAGTTCGACGGCGAGCGCCGAGTCGAACCCGAGTTCCTTGAACGTCCGGCGGACGGATACTGTATCCGCCTCAGAGTGCCCCAACGTGACCGCGACCTTGGCGCGGACCAGCTCGGTCAGCGCGAATTCGGCCTCGGCCGTGGGCATCGCCGCCAACCGGGCGGCCAACGTCACCGGGGCCTCGACGACCTCCTCCGGCTCGTTCACGACCGCGACCGGCTGCGGTATACCGTCTACACGCGGCCGTGGCCAGTACCGGCGGCGCTGGAAGGCGTAGGTCGGCAGCGCGACCCGGCGGGCGTCGGCGGGGAAGGACCAGTCGACGTCCGTGCCCCGGACGTGGACCCGGGCGAGCGCGGTCAGCAGGGTCGGCCAGGCGTCCTCGTCCCGCCGCAGCGACCCCACGACCAGCGGCGTGGCGTTGACCTCCTCGGCCGTCTCCTGGATCGCCGAAGCCAGCAGCGGGTGTGGGCTGACCTCGACGAACGTCTGGGTGTCCCCGGCCAGGGCACGGATCGCCGGGGCGAAACTCACCGGCTCCCGCATGTTGCGGTACCAGTACGCGGCATCGAGCCCGGCCGTGTCGAACAACCCGCCGGTGACCGTCGAATAGAACGGGATGGTCCCAGTCCGCGGCGCGACCGGGGCGAGCACGTCCAGGAGGTGCTCGTGGAACACATCGACCTGGGCAGAGTGCCCGGCGGTGTCGATCCCACGGATCACTTTGGCCCGGACGCCCTCGTCCACGAGTTCCTGGACGAACTCGGCCAGCGCGGTCGGGTCGCCGGCGACGGCGGTGCTGTGCGGGCTGTTGACGGCGGCGATCGACAGCGCGTCGCCCCAGCGTTCCAGCCGTGGCCGCACCAGGTCGGCGCCCGCCGGCACCGCCGCCATCCCGCCGCGGCCAGCCAGTCGAAGCCACGCCTGGCTGCGGGTGGCGACGATCCGGGCGCCGTCGTCGAGCGTGAGCCCGCCCGCGACGACCGCGGCCGCGATCTCACCCTGGGAGTGGCCGACAACCGCGTCCGGGACCACCCCGAACGACGCCCAGACTCGGCTGAGCGACACCATCATCGTGAACAGCACGGGCTGGACGACGTCCACCCGGTCGAGCGAAGGAGCACCCGGCACCCGGTCCAGGACGTCGAGCACGGACCAGTCGAGGTACGGGACCAACGCCGCGGCGCATTCCTGCACGGCCGCGCGGAATACTGTGGACACAGTCGACAGTCCGGCGGCCATGTCCATCCACTGCGACCCCTGGCCAGGAAACACGAAGACCGTTCCGCCGTCACCGGGCGCGCCCTGCACGAGACCAGGCGCGTCCGTGCCGCGAGCCAACGCGTCCAGGGCGGCGAGCGCGTTCTCCCGGTTGTCGGTCAGGACGACCGCACGGTGTTGGAAGGCCGAGCGCGTGTTCGTGAGCGACCAGCCGACGTCGGCCAACGCCAGGTCGTTCTGCTCGATGTGCGTGCGTAACCGGTCCGCCTGCGTCCGCAACGCACCCTCGTCCTGCCCGGACAGCACCAACGGAACTACCGAGTTGTCATTCGACGCGGGCAAATCGACCGAGGCTGTGTCTTCGAGAATCACGTGGCAGTTGGTCCCACCCATACCGAACGAGCTGACCCCGGCCAGCAGCGCCGCGTCCGGGTTCGGCCACGGGGTGAGCGCGGTCTGCACCCGCATGTTCAACGCGGTCAGGTCGATCTTCGGGTTCGGGTGGTCGAAGTGCAGGCTCGGCGGCAGCTGCCGGTGCCGGATGCTCAGCGCCACCTTCAGCAGGCCGACCATGCCGGACGCACCTTCGAGGTGACCGACGTTGGTCTTGGCCGAGCCCACCGGCAGCGGGCTGCCGACCGGCCGTGCGATGCCGAGCGCGGCGCCCAGGCCGGACGCCTCGATCGGGTCGCCTACTGGCGTCCCGGTGCCGTGCAATTCGACATACTGGATCCCGGCCGGGTCCACACCGGCGCGCGTGTATGCATCACGGATGACATCCGCCTGAGCCTGCGCGCTGGGGACGGTCAGGCCAGCGGTCGCGCCGTCGTTGTTGACCGCGCTCCCACGGATCACGCAGTACACGGTGTCGCCGTCGGCGATCGCCCGCGACAATGGCTTCAGGACAACGAAAGCGCCGCCTTCACCACGGACGTACCCGTTCGCCCGGACGTCCCAGGTGTAGCAGCGGCCGTCGGGGGACAGGCCGCCGAAACCGTCCGCGCGAGCTGTGCTCTCCGGACCGAAGATCAGGTTGACCCCGCCGGCCAACGCCAAGTCGGACTCGCCCCGGCGCAGGCTCTCGCAGGCCAGGTGCACGGCGACCAGCGAGGACGCCTGCGCGGCGTCGACGGTCAGGCTCGGCCCGCGTAGCCCTAATGTATACGATATCCGGTTCGCGATGATGCCGCGGGTGGTCCCGGCCAGCGAGTGCGCGGTGTACGCGTCGCGGCTGCGGGCCAGCACCCCGGCGTAGTCGTCCGCGATCGCGCCGACGAACACCCCGGTCCGGCTGTCCGCGACGTTCGCCGGGACGATCGCCGCGTCCTCCAGGGCCTCCCAGCCGAGCTCCAGCATCAACCGCTGCTGCGGATCCATCTGGACGGCCTCGCGCGGGGAGATACCGAAGAAACCCGCGTCGAACCCGTCAACCCGGTCCAGCATGCCGCCGCGCCTGTTGCCGGCCGTGACCCGCCCGGCCGGGTCCTCGTCGGCCCACCGGTCGCCGAGGGTCTCGGTGACCGCGTCGACGCCATCCGCGAGCAGGCGCCAGAACGCGACGGGGTCGGCCGCCAGCGGCAGCCGGCAGGACATGCCGGTGATCGCGATCGCGTCGCCGGCGGTCGGTAGGTCGGAACGGTCACGGTTGGCGGGCTCAGTGGGCATCGTCGGTTCGCGGCCTTCCCTGGCTCAGCTGACATGGGTCACTCGGGGCGGACACTTCGAACAGCCTCGCTGTCCCGGCTAACGATGATCTTGACCGCGTCTAAATTCGCCGGCGTCCCATTTCCACGCGCATTTCCCTGCCCCGCGGGCGACATTTTTCGACAGATTCCCGGCACTGTCCGCAGGAGCCCGCTTTGGACCGGCTCAGTGTCCGCTTCAGGCCCGGCTGGTCAGCTGGTGCCCAGTTACGTGACCCGCCGATTCGAGGAGCGTCCGATGTCCGCCAGCGTGGTGCTGCAGCAGGCCCGGGAGTTCGCCGCCGCCGAGCTGGTCGGGCGGCAGGCGCTGCTCGACTCGTTCGCCGACGCCCCGCTGCCGCTGTACCGGTCGTTCGCCGACCTGGGGCTGGCGAACTGGTGGCTGCCGGCCGACGTCGGCGGCCTGGCCATCGGCCTTGAGGGCAGCGTCGGCGTCGTCTCCGAACTGTCCTATGGGGACGCGGGCGCCGCGTTCACGCTGTTCCTGTCGGTGCTCGGCACCACCATCGTCGACCTCTACGGCTCGCCCGAGCTGCGGAAACGCTACCTTGCGCCGCTCGCGGCGGACGGCGGGTTCTGCGCCACGCTCGGCAGTGAGCACGAGGCGGGCAGCGAACTCACCAGAATGTCCACCAGCGCCGCCCGGCACGGCGACGACATCGTGCTCAACGGCGAGAAGTCGTTCTCCACCAACGTCGCCTTCGCCGATTTCCTCGTGGTCGTGGCGAAGTCCGCGGACGCGCCGGGGGAGCACGTCGCGGTCGTGGTGGACCGGGACACGCCCGGAGTCCAGGTCGTCAAGCGGTGGGAGATGCTCGGGCTGCGCTCGTCGGCCACGTACCAGGTGCGGTTCGCCGACTGCCGGGTGCCGGCCGCGAACCTGTTGGCCGGCCCGGGGATCCGGCTGCTGGAGGTCGCGCTGAACGCCAGCCGGACGCTGATCGCGACCACCGCGGTCGGTGTCGCCCGACGGATCCGGGACCTGTGCATGGACTATGCCGAGACCAAGACCGTCCAGGGCGCGCCGCTGGTCGGGCACCCGGTCTTCGGCGGGAAACTCGGCCAGATCGAGATGCAGATCGAGGTCATGGCCAACCAGTGCGCCGCCGCCGGCAGGCGGTTCGACCAGATCATGGCCGGCCCGGCGGCCGCCGACGAGTTCCTCCGGCACGGCACGCTGCGCGCCGCGCTCGCCGCCAAGATGTTCTGCGGGCAGGCCGGCTGGGAAATCGCCGGGGTCGGCTCGGAAATGTTCGGCGGGTTCGGCTACACCCGCGAGTCGGACATCGGAAAGCTGCTGCGCGACATGCGTTACGTGTCCCTTGTCGAAGGCGGCGACGACGTCACCAGGGACCTCATTTTCAACCGGTACGTGATTCCCGTCATGAAGCGCGTCTGAGGACAAGGAGTCGGTTTCGTGAAGGTCTTGATGATCCCGTGGGGCCTGCCGCCGCACTATTTCCCGCAGGTGCCTCTTGTGTGGGCGTTCCGCGCGGCCGGGCATGACGTGCGGATCGCGGCACAGCCGTACGCGTCGAGCGCGATCATGGCCTCGGGGCTGACGGTGTCCGAGGTCGGGCACGCCTACGACCACGCGACCGTGATGAAGGAGAACACCCCTAGAGTCCTGCAGTTCTTGAAGGACAACGATTTCGGCAAGGGACTGGATGAAGACGGGCGCGTGGCGTTCGTCGACCAACTGCATCGGCTGGTCGGCGAGGTGTACGTGCGCAGCGCCGAAGCCATGCTCGGCGATCTGTTGACCCTGGCCCGGTCGTGGCGGCCGGACGTCCTGGTGGGCGACCCGCTCGTGCTGGCCGCCCCGCTGGTCGCCGCGGATCTCGGCATCCCGATCGTGCACCACCTGTGGGGTGACGTGCTGACCCCGCAGTTCGGCATGCCCGGCAAGGCGATCACGCACGGCGTGTTCGCCGAGGACATCCGACGGCTGTACGAGCCGTTCGGCGTCGCACCCGGTGCCGACGCACTGTATACATTAGACCCCTGCCCGGACGACCTGCAGGTGCCCGGGGTGCCGGAGCGCCGCTCGATCCGTTACGTGCCGTACAACGGGCCCGGGGTCGTGCCTGAGTGGCTGACCGAGCCGGCGTCCCGGCCGCGGGTGTGCGTGCTGCGCAGTGGGACGACGTCCCGGATCGCCGGCACCATCTCGACCGTGATCCCGCAGGTCGCGGCCGGCCTGACCGACCTGGGCGCGGAGGTCGTGATCCCGATCAACAAGGCCGACCGGGACGCGCTCGGCGACCTCGGCGCCGACGTCCGCATCGCCGAGGACCTGCCGCTGCACCTGCTGCTGCCCAGCTGCGACGCGATCGTGCACCACGGCGGCTCGGGCACGATGCTGACCGCCGCCGCGCTCGGCGTGCCGCAGATCGTCATCCCGGAGATCAACGACCAGTCGATGAACGGCACCCGGCTGGCCGCGATCGGCGCCGGCGCGTGGATCGCGGAGCAGGACGTGTCCTTCGACTCGGTCCGGTCGGTGGCGGACAAGGTGCTCACCGGCGGCGCGGCCGCTGAGGCCGCCGCGAAGCTCGCCGCGTCGATCGCGGCCGAGCCGTCCCCGGCCCAGGTGGTCGCCGGCATCGAAGAGTTGGTGTGAGCCATGTTCGACGAGCCACTCCATGTCGGGCGTCCCAACATCGGTGACCGCGCCCGCCTGCGGGAACGCATCGAAGGCGCACTCGACCGGCACTACCTGAGCAACGGGCCGCTGGTCGTCGAGTTCGAGCGGAAGATCGCCGAGGTGGCGGGCACCGAGCACGCCATCGCCGTCTGCAACGCCACGATCGGCATTCAGGTCGCGGTCAAGGCGCTCGGCCTCGGACCCGGTGACGAGGTGATCATCCCGACGTTCACCGCGCCGCCGACGGCCCACGCGCTGAGCTGGATCGGGCTGGTGCCGGTGTTCAGCGACGTCGACGAGGACACCGGCAACATCGACCCGGCGCACGCGGAGAAGCTGATCGGACCCAACACGCGCGCCATCATGGGCGTGCACATCTTCGGCCGCCCGTGCGCGATCGACGACCTCACCGCGCTCGGCGAGCAGTACGGGCTGCCGGTGCTGTTCGACGCCGCGCACGCGATCGGCAACACGTACCGCGGCCGGGCGATCGGCGGGTTCGGGATCGGCGAGATCTTCAGCTTCCACGCCACCAAGTACATCAACAGCTTCGACGGCGGCGCGATCGTCACCAACGACAAGCAGTACGCCGACCGGGTCCGCGCGATGCGCAACTACGGTATACCGGCAGATCGTCAACCGTATACTGTAGACTCGATCGTTTCCTTGGGCACCAACGCGAAGCTCAGCGAGCCGAGCGCGGCGATGGGCCTGACCGGCCTGGAGGACATGGAGCGGTTCGCCGAGATCAACCGCCGCAACTACGAACGGTACGTGGTGGAGCTCGCCGGGGTGCCGGGAATCCGGCTGCTGTCCCAGTTGGACAACGAGCGGGCCAACCACCAGTACGTCGCGATCGAGATCGATCCGCACGCCGCTGGGACCGACCGGGAGGGCATGTACGACGCGCTGGTCGCCCGGAACGTGTTGGTACGCCGGTACTTCTACCCGACCTGCCATCAGCTGGAGCCGTACCGCGGCGCGCCGGACGTGCACGCGCGGCTGCCACTGCCCCGGGCGGAGACACTGGCCGACCGTGTGCTCGCGTTGCCGACAGGCACCGCAGTCGGGCTGGAGGAAGTGGCGAAGGTCTGCGAAATCATCCGGAATGTCGCGGGAAAGCGGAGGCGGTAGTGCGTACGGCTGACATGTACATCAAGAGTCTCGGGGTCTACCTGCCGGACTCGGTGAGCATCGAGCAGGCGGTCGCGGAAGGCCGCTACCCGGCTGAGGACGTCGAGGCGCACCAGCTAACCGGTGCCGCGGTCGCCGGCGAGGTGTCCGGCCCGGAGATGGCGTTGTCCGCCGCGCAGGACGCGTTCAAACGCTGCGGGATACCGCCGGAGGACATAGACCTGTTGCTGTATACCGATTCCTGGCATCAAGGCCCGGACGGCTGGCAGCCGCAGTACTACCTGCAGCGCTACCTGCTGGGCGGCGACTGCCTCGCGGTGGAGACGCGGCACGGCTGCAACGGCGCGTTCAGCGCGTTGGAACTGGCCGCGAGCTACCTGCGCGCCGACGACACGCGGACGGACGCGCTCGTCGTGACCACGGACAACTTCGGTACGCCCATGGTGGACCGCTGGCGGATGGGCCCGGGGTACGTGCTCGGCGACGCTGCCTGCGCGGTCGTGCTCAGCAAGGAATCCGGCTTCGCCCAACTGCTCTCGGTGGCGAGCATAGCGGTGCCGGAGGCGGAGGAGGTCCACCGCAGCGGCGAGGCGATGTTCCCGCCCGGACCGACGGTGAGCGCCCCACTGAACTTCACCGAGCGGACCGCCGACTTCAACCGCCGCGCGATAGCCGACGGCACCGGCACCGGGATCTGGCTGACCGTGCACACCCAGATGCTGGCGGTCGTCGACGAGGCGCTGGCGGACGCCGGGATCGAGCTCGGCGACATCACCCGCGTGGCGTACATGAACTACTCCAAGGACATCGTCGAACAGCGGTGCATGGCCGCGCTCGGCCTGCCGATGTCGATGTCCACCTGGGAGTTCGGCCGCGGCGTCGGCCATCTCGCCGCGAGCGACCAGCTCGTCTCGCTCGACCACCTGCTCACCACCGGCGAGCTCGGACCGGGCGACCACTTCCTGATGATCGGCGTCGGGCCGGGGATCACCGTGTCCAGCGCGGTGGTCCGGATCGTCACCCCGCCGCCCTGGACGGCCTGACCGCTACCGGACGAAGGACGGAACTTCGATGGTTGATGGGAATCGCGTAGGACCCGCCGCCGAACCGGTGGCCGTGGTCGGCATCGGGTGCCGGTTCGCCGGCGGGGCGGACACGCCCGAGGCGTTCTGGGAGCTGCTGCGGTCCGGGACGTCGGCGACCGGTGAGGTGCCGCCGGACCGGTGGCGGCACTACCGGGAACTGCGGCCGGACTATGCCGCCGTGTTGCGCCGGACCACCAGCCGGGGCGCCTTTCTCGACGACATCGAAGGGTTCGACGCCGACTTCTTCGGCCTGACCCCGCGCGAGGCCGGCCTGATGGACCCGCAGCAGCGGATCCTGCTCGAAGTGGCCTGGGAGGCGCTGGAACACGCCGGGATCCCGCCGCGTGCCCTGGCCGGCACGGACGCCGGGGTGTTCGTCGGGGTCGGCTCGGACGACCACAGCCGGCAGGTGCTGGAGGACCTGCCGCGGATCGAGGCGTGGACCGGTATCGGCGCCGCGATGTGCGCGGTCGCCAACCGGATCTCGTACGCCCTGGACCTGCGCGGCCCGAGCCTGTCCGTGGACACCGCGTGTTCGGCGTCCCTGGTCGCCACACACCTGGCGTGTCAGAGCCTGCGCCTGGGGGAGAGCACGATCGCGCTGGCGGCCGGGGTCAACCTGATGGTCGGGCCTGGACTCACCGTCACGTTGGACGCAGCGGGCGCGTTGGCCTCCGACGGACGCAGCAAGTCGTTCGACGCGTCCGCCGACGGTTACGGCCGCGGCGAGGGCTGTGGCGTGCTGGTGCTGAAGCGGCTGTCGGACGCGCAGCGTGACGGTGACCGGATCCTGTCGGTGATCCTGGGCAGTGCCGTCAACCAGGACGGTCACACCAACGGCATCATGGCCCCCAGCGGCACCGCCCAGCAGCACGTGCTCGACCGTGCCTGCCGGCACGCCGGTGTGGCGCCGGGCTCGGTGGACTACGTGGAGGCGCACGGCACCGGCACCCGAGTGGGTGACCCGCTGGAGGCGTCGGCGCTGACCGCTGTGTACGGTGTAGACCGGCCTGGTGAGGACCCGTGCCTGATTGGCTCGGTGAAGTCCAACATCGGCCACCTGGAGGCCGCCGCCGGAGTCGCCGGACTCATCAAGGCGATCCTCAGCCTCGATCACGCCGAGATCCCGGCCAGCCTGCACTACACCGCGGGCAACCCCGCCGTGGACTGGGCGAACGCCGGGCTGAAGGTCGTTTCCGAACACCGTTCGTGGCCGGAGCGCGACCATCCTCGCCGGGCCGGTGTGTCCGGGTTCGGCTACGGCGGCACCATTGCACACGTCGTCCTGGAGCAGGCGCCGCAGACCGCGGGCACGCAGCACACTGTCGAGCAGCACACTGTCGAGCAGCACACTGTCGAGCAGCACACTGTCGAGCAGCACACCGAGCCTGACGCGGTCCGCCTGTACCCGCTGTCCGCCGCCTCCGAGGCCGCGTTGCACCAGTACGCAGCGGAACTCGCGGAGTGGCTGGAGAACGGGGATGTGTCGCTGGCCTCGCTGGGGCACACCTTGGCGTTGCGCCGCTCGCCGCTGGAGCACCGGGCCGTGGTCCTGGCCACCACCAAGGAAGAACTGGTCGCCCGCCTGCGGCTGCTGGCCGCCGATGAGTCGTCCCCGGAGGTGGTCACCGGGCGCAGCGTCGCGACCGGTGCCCCGGTCTGGGTGTTGTCCGGGCACGGCTCGCAGTGGATCGGGATGGGCCGCGACCTGTTGGCCACCGAACCGGCCTTCGCCGCCGTGGTCGACGATCTGGAGCCAGTGTTCCAGGCGGAGATCGGGTTCTCGCCCCGCCAGGTACTCCTCGACGGTTCATTGGATTCGGTCGACCGTATACAAGCGATGATCTTCGTGATGCAGCTCGGCCTCGCCGAGGTCTGGCGCACGTACGGGGTGGTGCCCGGCGCCATCATCGGACACTCGGTCGGCGAGATCGCCGCGGCCGTGCTCGCCGGCGCGCTGTCCCGTGTGGACGGCGCCAAACTGATCTGCCGCCGGTCGAACCTGCTGACCAAGGTGGCCGGCCAGGGTGCCATGGTGATGGCGTCGCTGCCATTCGACGAGGTCCGGGCCCGGCTCGCCGGCCGAACCGACGCGGTCGCCGCGATCTGGTCCTCCCCACTGTCCACAGTGGTCTCCGGCGACCCGGCGGCGATCGAGGAACTGCTGACGAGCTGGCGCGCCGAAGGCGTGGCCGTCCGGCGGGTGTCCTCGGACGTGGCGTTCCACAGTCCGCACATGGATGTGTTGCTGGACGGCATCGTCGAGGCCGCAGCCGACCTGTCGCCGAACGTCGCCGCCGTTTCCTGGTACAGCACGGCACTGGAGGACCCGCGCGCCACCGTGAAGGCCGACGGCTCGTACTGGGCGACCAACCTGCGCCAGCCTGTGCGCCTGGCCGGGGCGGTCCAAGCTGCCGCCGAGGACGGACACCGCGCGTTCCTGGAGCTCTCAGCGCATCCCGTCGTCGCGCATTCCATCGGCGAAACGTTGCCGGACCAGGAATTCGATGTCTTCGTCGGCACGACGCTACGGCGTGAGCGCCCTGAGCAGGCGACCCTGTTGGCCGCGATCGCCGCGGCGCACTGCCACGGCATCGACGTCGACTGGACCCGGTTGCAGCCCAGTGGCGGGCTGGTCACCCTGCCGCCGCCCGCCTGGCAGCACCGCCGGCACCGGACAGAGGTCTCGATCGGCACGGGCACCGGCGGCGGCCACGACATCGACTCGCACACCCTGCTCGGCTCGCCGACCGCGGTGGCGGAGCAGCGGTTGCGGCTCTGGCAGACAGTCGTCGACGAGACTTCGCTGCCGTATCCCGGCAACCACACGATCAACGGCGTCGAGATCGTTCCGGCCGCCGTGCTCATCAACACGTTCCGTCAAGCCATGTCGGCGGACCTCAACGACGTCGACCTGGTGCGGCCGTTGACCGTCGCCCCGGCCCGTGAGGTCCAGGTCATCCGGGACGGCACCGCGTTGCGGGTGGCGTCCAGGGAGGGCGAAGGCCCGTGGGTCACGCACACCACCGCCGTCGCGGCCGAGTCGGACAACAGCCCGCTGGGGGTGCTGACCGGGGATGGGCCTGCCGACCAGGTCGATCCGGACACGATCGTCCAGCATCTCGCGTCGGTCGGCGTGCCGACCATGGCTTTCACATGGACCGTGGACTCAATCGCGCGGGGGACAGGTGCACTGCGTGCCCGAGTCACCGTCGAACAACCGTCAGGCGCGCCCGCGACCTGGGCTCCCGTGCTCGATGCCGCTCTGTCGGCCGCGCCGCTCGGCTACCCCGGTGAGCCGGTGCTGCGGATGGTCGCGCACGTCGCCGAGGTTCGACTGACAGAGTCCGTCCCCGAGCAGGTGATCATCGACGTCACCGCCCGCGAGGATACTGTAGACATTCTCATCGCCGACACCGAATACAGTATGGTCGGGCGACTCACGGGTGTCCGGTACGCGACGATGGACGAGAAGCCCGCTGCCCGGCCGCAGGATCTGGTGCACGCGCTGGAATGGCGGCCGCTGGAGTTGCCCGAGGCGGCCCCGCACACCGGCCGCATCGTGCTGGTCGGGCCGTCCGCGGGGGAGTGGACGCGGTTCACCGACAGCCTGGTGTCAGCCGGCGCCGATATCGCGCTGGCCGTCGTTCCCGACGCGTTGGCCGACCTCGACGCTCCCTGCGATGTCGTTGTCCTGCCGCCCCAAGGGGACGCGGCCGGTGCCACCTGGCTGGCGACGGCCACGGCCCAGATGGTGACGAAGGTCAAGGACGCCCGGATGTGGATCGTGACCTCGGGAGTCCGCGACAGCCGGGACGAGGCCGCGTTGGCGCACGCCCCACTGTGGGGGCTTGGCCGGATCATCGGTGGTGAGCACGCGGAATCCTGGGGCGGTGTCGTCGACATCGACGATCCCAGTGCGGCGGCGCGTACGTTGCTCGCGATCATTGGCACGACGCCGGGCGAGGACGTGATCTCCGTGCGCGGTGCGGGCGCGGAAGTCGCGCGGCTGGCGCCCATGACGGACCCGGCTGGCGGCGCACCGCTGTCGTGCCGCGCGGACGGTACGTACCTGATCACCGGCGGGCTCGGCGTACTGGGCCTGGAGATCGCCCGGTGGATGGCCAATCGTGGCGCGCGGCGACTCGTTCTCGCCGCACGCCAGGCGTTGCCCGCGCGGTCCACATGGGACAGTGTCGTCGACGAGGAGACCCGTCGACGGATCGACGGCGTGCGCGCACTGGAAGCGCTCGGCGTCACCGTCCGGGTCGTAGCGGTCGACATCGCGAGCGCGGCAACCGCAGCCGCCGCGCTGGACATGGACGAGCTTGGCCTGCCGCCGATCCGTGGCGTTGTGCACGCCGCGGGTGTGCTCGACAACCGGATGCTCGCGGACGTTGACGAGGCGTCGGTGCGAGCGGTGCTGCGGCCGAAGGTCGAGGGCGCGCTCGTGCTGCACGACCTGTTCCCGCCCGGCAGCGTCGACTTCCTGGTGCTGTTCTCCTCGTGCGGCCAGTTCCTGTCCCTGCCCGGCCAGGCCACGTACGCCTCGGCGAACGCCTTCCTGGACGCGCTGGCGAGGCATCGCGGCGCGGGCACGCTAAGCCTGGCGTGGACGTCATGGCGTGGCATGGGCATGGCCGCCAACCGGGTCGTGGAACTCGAACTGCGGGCTCGCGGGGTCAGCGACATCTCGCCGGACGAGGCGTTCGGCGCCTGGGACGACGCGAACGCCCGCGGCGACGCGTTCTTCGCGATCCTGCGGGCGGTCACGCCCGAACCGGCTGGGCCTCGGGCGCCTGTGCTCAGTGAGCTGGTCACCGACGAGACCGGCGACGGCCCGGAAGAGTCCACTTCAGACGCTGGGCTGCTGGCCGAACTGCCGCCCGAGGAGCTGCACGAGCGGCTGGTGGACGAGGTCCGGACGCAGGTCGCCGCCGAGATGCGGCTGGCGTCCACGGATATCGACCCGCGGCGGTCGCTCGCCGAACAGGGGCTCGACTCGGTGATGACGATCGTGATCCGGCGGCGCCTGGAGAAGCGGTTCGGCCACAGCCTGCCCGCGACGCTGCTGTGGCACCAGCCGACCGTCTCGGCGATCGTCGCCCACCTGACCGAACTCATTCGACCCGCCGGCGCGCCCGAACCGGTCGCTGTGTGATGTCCCATCCCCACGTTCACGAGAAGGACTGACCAGATGGAAAAGGACTTCGACGTCGCCATCATCGGCGGCGGCCCGGCGGGCTCCACCGCGGCCACCTACCTCGCCCAGGCGGGCCTGTCCGTGGCGGTGTTCGAGAGCGAACTGTTCCCCCGCCCGCACGTCGGCGAGTCGCTGGTGCCGGCGACCACGCCGGTGCTGACCGAGATCGGTGTCTTCGACGACGTCGAGGCCGCGGGCTTCCCGCGCAAGTACGGCGCCGCGTGGACGTCGGCCGAGTCGCGGGACATCCCGCACAACGGGTTCTCCGGGCTGGACCACGACTTCAGCCTGGCCGAGATCATGTTCGTCGAACGCGACCAGCCCGAGGTGGACCGGGACTACACGTTCCACGTCGACCGCGGCAAGTTCGACCTGATCCTGCTCAAACACGCGGAGAAGGCCGGCGCCAAGGTGTTCTCCGGCGTGCGGGTGCGCAAGGTGGACTTCGACGACCCCGAAGGTGTCGTGCTCAGCTGCAAGTTCGGCACCAAGACCGTGGAGTTCACCGCCGGCATGGTGGTCGACGCGTCCGGCCGGCAGACCGTGCTCGGCCGCCAGCTCAAGACCAAGATCCCGGACCCGGTGTTCAACCAGTACGCCATCCACACCTGGTTCGAGGGACTGGACCGGCCGGGGCTGGCCGCCGACTCCGGCAAGGAGGACTACATCTACGTCCACTTCCTGCCGATCGAGGACACCTGGATGTGGCAGATCCCGATCACCGACACGATCACCAGCGTCGGGGTGGTCACCCAGAAGAAGCGGGTGGAGGCCGCGGCCGCGGACCGCGAGGAGTTCTTCTGGAACACCGTGTCCAGCCGCCCCGACCTGCACAAGGCATTACAGAACGCCACCCGGGTGCAGCCGTTCAAGACCGAGGGCGACTACAGCTACGCGATGTCCCAGATCACCGGCGACCGGTACGTGCTCATCGGGGACGCCGCCCGGTTCGTCGACCCGATCTTCTCCAGCGGCGTGAGCGTCGCCCTTAACAGCGCCCGGATCGCGTGCAAGGACATCGTCGCGGCGCACAAGGAAGGCGACTACAGCCGGGAGCGGTTCGCCACGTTCGAGGGCAAACTGCGGCGCGCGGTCCGTAACTGGTACGAGTTCATCTCCATCTACTACCGCCTGAACATCCTGTTCACCGCGTTCGTGCAGGACCCGCGCTACCGGATCGACGTCGTCAAGATGCTCCAGGGCGACTTCTACGACGGCGAGGAACCGGCCGCCCTCAAGGTCATGCGCGAAACCATCGTCGCCGTCGAGAACGACCCCAGCCACCTGTGGCACCCGTATCTCGGCACGCTGCGCGCCCCCGCCATGGAACCCGTTTTCTAGGAACAGCAGAAAAGGACAGAGGACAATGGACGAACTCACCGGCAAGATCGTCACGTTCATCCGGGAGAGCCTGCTCACCGACGTGGACGGCGTCACGGTCGACGCGGACACCCAGTTGCTCGAAATGGGCCTGCTGGACTCGCTGAAAACCGCGATCCTGCTCAACTACATCCGTGACGAGATCGGCACCCCCGTCCCGCCGGCCAAGCTGACCTCGGCGAACTTCGCCAGCCCGCGGGACATCGCCGCGACCGTCCGGGACTCCGTTGTGGACACCGTCGCCCTGAGCTGACCCCGTCCGAGTCGAACCTGGGGGGAGAACCCTTGCGCACGTCCGACATCCACATCAGCGGTCTCGGAGTGTTCCTGCCGGACACCGCGACCATCGCCGAAGCCGTCGAAGGCAGCGGCTACCCCGCGGCGAACGTCGAGTCCCACGGCTGGACGGGTGTCGCGGTCGCCGGGGACCTCCCGTCACCGGAAATGGCCCTGCGAGCCGCCACCAACGCGCTGGAGCGGGGCGGCGGCCAGGCCGGCGAACTCGACCTGCTGCTCTACGCCGACACCTGGCACCAAGGCCCGGACGGTTGGCAACCGCAGTACCACCTGCAGCGCAACCTGGGGTGCCCACGCGCGCTGGCGGTCGAGTGGCGGCACGGGTGCAACGGCATGTTCAGCGCCCTGGAGATGGCCAGCAGCTACCTGCGTGCCGTACCGAAACGCAAACACGCGCTGGCCACGTTCGCGGACAACTTCGGCACGCCCATGATCGGCCGGTGCACGGTCGGCGAAGGGCTTGTCGTGGGGGACGCCGCCACCGCGGTCACGCTCAGCACCGAGGGCGGGTTCGCCCGGCTGCTGTCGGTGTGCTCGGTGACCGTGCCGGAGGCTGAGGAGATCCATCGCTGCGGCGAGCCGTTGTTCCCGCCGGGCGCCACGGTGGGGCGGCATCTGGACTACGCGCCGAGGCTGGCGTTGTACCAGGAGAGGGAGGCCGCCAACACCACGTCCGCACCCGGTTTCATGAAGGTTCAGCAGCAGCTGGGCGCCTGCCTCGATCGAGCGCTGACCGAGGCGGGCGTCACCATCGCCGACATCAACCGGGTCGTGCTGATGAACACGTCCAGGCAGCAGACCGAAGAGCGGTTCATGAAGATGTTCGGCCTGCCCCTTGAGGCGTGCGGCTGGGAGTTCGGCCGGACGGTCGGGCACATCAGCGGCAGCGACCAGCTGGCCGCCTTCGACCACCTGCTGACCACCGGCGGCCTCAGCGCCGGCGACCACCTGCTGATGTTCAGCCTCGGCCCGGGGATCACCCTGTCGTTCGCCGTGGTGGCGATCGACGAGACCCCACCCTGGCTCGCCTCCCCATAGATAGGCGGCCCCTGTTCGCGAAAGCCCCGGCTCCCCCCTGGCCGGGGCTTTCGCCCTGTCCGGGGTACGTCGGCGAAACCCCTGCTCCCCGGGCCGCGGCGGGGCCGCTCGCGCGCCGCCCGGGCCGCTGCCCCTAGCGGCCCTTTGAGCAGGTAGGGGCCAATGCCTTAAGACTCGGGTTAGGGGTTCATGTCCGGGTGGCGAGCGGACACGATCGAAGACAGCCAACCCGAACCGAGCGCGAAGGCCGAGGGAAATCCCTGGTGACGCCGCTTTTCCGGGATCGATCGCTTCGAGAAGGAACATCAACTAGGGGGACCCGCACATGGTGAACTCTTCGGGCAAGAGTGGCCGGTGGATTCAACGCTTCCAACCTGACATGGACAGTGTCGCGCGAGTGATCTGCTTCCCGCACGCCGGTGGGTCGGCGAGCTACTACTTCCGGATGTCGCGGGCGCTGGCTCCCGAGGTCGAGGTGCTCGCCGTGCAGTATCCGGGCCGGCAGGACCGGCACGCCGAACAGATGATCGACAGCATCCCCGAGCTCACCGGACGGATCGTCGACGCGCTCGGCGAGTACGACGACCGGCCGTTCGCCTTCTTCGGCCACAGCATGGGCGCGCTGGTGGCGTACGAGGTGGCGAGGACGCTCCAGGGCCGCGGCGGCACGCTCCCGCGGTGCCTGTTCGTGTCCGGGCGGCAGGCCCCTTCGGTGCCACATCGTGGGAAGACGCACGCGACCGACGACGCCGGCCTGCTGGAGGAACTGCGCCGGATCGGCGGCACCGACCCCAGGTTCCTGGACGAGCCGGACCTGGCCGCCGCGATCGTCCGGGTGACCCGCAACGACTACCGGGCCGTGGACCGCTACCGGTGGGCACCAGGGCCGCCGCTCGAGTGTCCGGTCACGGCACTGACCGGCGCCAACGACCCCCAGGCTGCGGTCGACGAGGTCGCTGTGTGGCGTGAGTTCACGTCGGTCGGGTTCGACCTCCGGGTCTTCCCCGGCGGGCACTTCTACCTGGACGCCTGTCGTGCGGGCGTCGCAGGTGCCGTGTCCGACGCGCTGTGCATGAACACCGTCGCCGTGACTGAGGGGAGCTCGCTGTGAGGTACGACGTTCTGGGGACCCTGCGAGTGGTTGACGGGCCGACACAGTCGTTCATCAGCGCGCGGAAGGTCGAGACCGTGCTGGCGGTGCTGCTGATCCGCGCCGACCACGTGGTGACGATGGACCAGCTGATGGCCGAGATCTGGAGCGAACGCCCGCCGGCGCGGGCCGCGGCCGGGCTGCACGTGTACATCTCCCAGCTCCGCAAGTTCCTGCACGGACCGGACCGGGACGTGCACCGGGTGGTCACCCACTCGCCCGGCTACCTGCTGCGGCTGGGCGGCGACCAGCTGGACTGCGACATCTTCCTGGACCTGGTGTCCCAGGGCCGCTCCTGCGTGCGGGAGGGCCGCCCGGAGGACGCCTGCGACCGGTTCGAGCAGGCGTTGGGGCTGTGGCGCGGTCCGGTGCTCGGCGACCTGCGCAGCGGGCCGATCATCAACGGGTTCGTCACGTGGCTCGCGGAGGCCCGGATCGAGTGCCTGGAGACCCTGATCGACCTGCGGCTGGACCAGGGCGAGCACCGTGAGCTGGTCGGCCGGCTGTACGCGTTGACCGCGGAGAACCCGTTGCACGAGGCCTTCTACCGCCAGCTGATGCTCGCCCTGTACCGGTCCAACCGCCAGGCCGACGCCCTGGGCGTCTACCGCATGGCCCGCGCGACGCTCAACGACGAGCTCGGCGTCGAACCGTGCCGTGATCTTCGCGAGCTGCAGCGGGCGATCCTGTTCGGCGACCAGCAACTGGACCTCGCCGCCCGGCGGTGAGTCGCTGTATCCACTTCAGGACAACGGAAAAGGAAACACTGCCATGCGATTCTCCAGTCGGCGGCTGACCGGCGCGACCGTGCTCGGCGCGGCCTGTGTCCTAGTCAGCCTGGCCGCGGGCGCCTCCGCGGCGTCGGACCCCCAGCCGGGCGCGGCCGGCCACGGCTGCGTCGTGGTCGACAACGTCACCGAGCAGACCATCAGGCACGAGTCGGTCGGCGCGGGCGGCCTCGGCATGCACGTGGGTGACGCCGCGACGTTCTACGACAACATCTACGACGGCAACAGCAACACCGTGGTCGGCAACGTCGTCGGGATCGTCGGCGCGGTGTCGACGCGGCCGTCGGACGGGCACCTGATGACGCACTACACCGACGACGTGCTGTTCCCGGACGGTGCCATCCGTGCCGACGGCATCGCCGACCGGAACCTTGTGCTGACAGGCAAACCCGTGCGCTATCCGGCCGTGGGGCTGACCGGGCGGTACGCCGGCAAGTACGGCTACCGGGAATGGAACACGATCATCCCGCAGACGCCGCCGACCAACCCGGGTGACATCCGGATCCAGCTGAAGATGGTCCTCTGCGGCTGATCCGCGGAACGCGAAAAGGGTGGGGAAGCGAAGCTTCCCCACCCTTTGTTTCGTAGGCCTTACTTGTAGCCGACGAGCAGCGCGTGGCGGTAGCCGACGCCCTCGTAGGACTCGATCCGGCTGAAGCCGGCGTCGGTGAGGGAGGCCCGCATGTCCTGCTCGGAGTAGACCATGCCCTCGCCGGACGCGACGGTGAGGAAGTAGACGGACATGAACGCGGCCGACACCGAACCGGTGTTGTCGTTGTCGGACACGAAGTTGTAGACCAGGACGCAGCCGCCGGGCGGCAGGGCGTCGTAGCACTTGGCCAGCAGCTCGGTGTTGCGTTCCAGCGACCAGATCTCGAAGATGTGGCAGAACAGGATCCCGTCGGCCCCGGTCGGCAGCGTGTCGGTGAACAGGTCGCCGGGGGAGCCGTGGAACCGGTCCCCGACACCCGCCTCCACCGCGTTGCGCTTCGCGATCGGCAGCACGCTCTCCTGGTCGAAGACGGTCACCTCAAGCTCGGGGTACCGCTTCGCGAGCTCGATGCCGTTGCTGCCGTCCCCGCCGCCGATGTCGATGACGTGCCGCAGCTTGGAGAAGTCGAAAGTGCGGGCCACGAGCGGGAAAGTCTGCCGCGACGCGTGTCCCATGTTGTTGTAGAACACCTGCTGCAGGTCGGGGGCCACGGTGACCCGCTCGTACAGCGTGGTGCCGGGGCCCTCAAGGTGCCGCAGGCCGACGTTGGTGTCGCGGCGCATGGACTCCGCGAAGTCGCGCAGCCCGGGGTTGGTGATCTTCTCCTGGATCTCCACCAGCGGGCCGAGATACCCGGGCCGGGTGGGCAGCAGGCTCCGCTTGGTGACCGGGGCGTTGACGTACGTCTCCCCCTTCTTGGTCAGTAATCGCAGCGAAGCCAACCCGAGCAGCAACACCCGGGCGGGCTGCTCGGGCACGCCGAGCCGCCCGGCCACCCCCGCGAGGTCGAGGCCACCGTTGTCCTCGATCAGGCGGAACAGGTCGAACTCGATCGCCGTGCGCAGCAGCTCGAACGCTGTCGCCCCGTGGATGATGGTCTGGAGATGATCTGACTCGGCATCGAACACGAGCATCCTCCTTAGGTCAGATGGGACAACCTTGCCGAAGGGGGCTCAATACGACCTAAGCCAGACCTTTCGTGGCCGCCCAGACCTGGTGGCCGGTGGGCTCCAGCAGCATCGTCGACCTGGTCGCGGGCGGGTAGCGGGGCCAGTCGTGGGCGGGTCGCCCGTCGGTGACGAAGGCCCGCCACATGCTGTTGACGACGTCGGCGAACTCCGGGTCGTAGTCACCGGCGAGGCGACGTCCGATCTCGCTGTCCGTCGCGAAGACGTAGGGGAGTTCGGCGCCGTGCGGTGCGCCGAGATCTCGTCCTTTGTAGATGGTCGGCCGGTCGTACCGGTAGGCGTAGACGTTGTCGTGGTCCGCCATCGCGGTGGCGATCGCGATGGTCGGCATGCGGAATCCGGCGTCCGTGGTGACCGCGACCGCCACTTCGAAGTCGGTGGCTTCGGGGTGGACCGCGCGGAGCCGGTCGACAGGATGCCCGACGGTGGAGCACGGCGCGACCGTCCTGGCCGTGGAGCTGTCCAAGGAACGTACCGCGCAGGACGTCGAGTGGCGGCTGGGCGGCGAACTGCTGGAGGAGCTGCTCAAGCGGTCGGAGCCGATGGACCGGCGGCTGGCGGCTCGCGCGGCCCGGTTCGACGTCGACGTCCACCAGCCGCATCGCGTCGCGGTGTTCGAGACGGGCAACGACGACGTCGACGTCCGCGCGATGCGAGTCGCGTCCGCGCGTGTGCTCGCCGACCAACCACGAGCGGTGTTGGTGACAGCGCTGCCACCCGGCCGGGTGGTGCTGGCGGTGCCGCGTTCGATGGACGGTTCGGTGGAGTCGTTGCTGCGGGCCCTGTCCGTGGCTGGCGGCGGGTGCGCGGTCGGGTGAGCCGGTTGACGGTGGACCTGCGGCGGAGGCTGCGTGAGGCGTTGGCCTGCGCTCGGTTCGCCCTGCTGTCCGGTCGGGTCGACGCGACCGTGCGAGCCGACGAACTCGGCGCGATGCGCTTCCTGGTCGCCCTGGACGATCCGGCGCCGTTACACGACTACGTGGCCGAACAACTCGGTGCCTTGCTCGGCCGAAACGGCGCCGACCTCTTCGAGACACTGCGCGCCTTCCTGGAGACGGACGGGCATCACGCGACGATCGCCGAGCGGTGCCACGTCCAGAAGAGCACGGTGAAGTACCGGCTCGCGCGGATCGCCGAGATCCTGCACCGTCCGCTGAGCGACCCCGAAGTCCGGTTCGAACTTCACCTCGCGGTGGCGCTGTCCGACGTCCTCACCGTGCTCGCCTTCACCCCTTAGCTGTAGGCCTTTTGCTGTAACGCGTACAGTTCGGCGTAAAGCCCGCGTGCGGCGATGAGCTCGGCGTGGGTGCCTGTCTCCACCACGGTTCCCTTCTGTAACACTACGATGAAGTCCGCCATGCGCACGGTGGTGAACCGATGGGACACCAGCAGGGTCACGTGGCCGCGGTTGGCGCCCGCCGCCGCGATCCGCGCGAAACGTTCGAAAGTGGCGTGCTCAGTCGGTGCGTCCAGGGCGGCCGTCGGCTCGTCCAGGACCACCACCAACGGGTCCTCGGCCATCACCGCCCGGCCGAGCGCGAGCTTCTGCCACTGCCCACCCGAGAGGTCCACACCGCCCCAGGCTGTGCCGAGTTGGGTGCGCAGTCCTTGCGGTTCGACCTCCGCCATCTCCGCCGCGCCAGCGCGGGACAACGCCGCGACAACCGCCTCCTGGTCGTCCATTCTGGGCATGTCGCCGATGCCGACCGTCTGGCCGAGCAGCAGTTCGAACCGGGCGAAGTCCTGGAACGCGCCCCTCGCCCGGCGTTGCCACTCGGCAGGCACGAAACTGTCCAGCCCGACACCGTCCACTGTGATGGTCCCCGAGGTCGGGCGGTACATCCCGGTCAGCAGTTTCACCAAGGTCGTCTTGCCGGATCCGTTGTCGCCCACCAGGGCCACCACCGCTCCCGTGGGCAGGGTCAGGTTCACCCGGTCCAGGACGACTTTCTCGGTGTCCGGATAGCTGAACGACACGTCCTTGAGCTCGATCCCGGACGTGAGCCGAGCCGGCACCGGCGTGTGCTCGCCGTCCCGCCTGGTCGCGCCCGCCGCGTAGTCGGTCAACCACACCAGGCGCTCGGCTGTCTTCAGGACCTGCTGGAAGTACGTGCCGGACTGGACGACCGACGACACCTGGCTGTTGACCAACGCGGCCAGCGCCACCGCGAGCACGACCGAACCGACCGACGCCAACCCGTCGATCGCCTCGCCAAGCACGGTCGCGGCCGCCCCGATGTACCCCACGGCGAAGATGAGCGACGACACCAGCGACAGGACGACACCTCGCAACGAGGCACGCGTCGCGGTCCGTTCCATGGCGTCCGCTGTGGCGCGATGCCGTGCGACGAACTCGTCGGTCAGCCCGTACACGCGCAGTTCCTTGCCGGCGGCCGGGGATGACGCGACCTTGTACAGGTGGTTGCGCAGCAACGTGGGCTGCGCGTTGGCCTGCCTGGCTTTGAGCGCGAGCTTCGTGCTGCGTCGATGCGCGAGCAGAGCGGGCACCCCGAACACCGGCAGCAGGAGCAGCCACGGGTCGATCGTGCCGAGCAGGACGACCGCGCCCACCAAGTACAGGAACGACTGCAGGTTCAACGCCATCGCGTTCATCATCTGCGCCATCACCCGGCGTTCCTGCCGGACCAGGGTCATCTGGTCGACATAACGCGGCCGTTCGTAGTGATCGACCGTGGGGACGCCGGCCGCCAACTCGATCAGCTTCGCGTCGATCAGCAGGCCCGCCCGTTCCATCACCGAGGCCGTCAGAGCCACAAACCCGCGGCCGCACAACGACGCCAGCGCCACCGCGACAGCGATCACGCCGGCCGCGATCATCACTCCGTGGGTGTCGCCGCGGGACGCCGAGTCCACCAACGGCCTGACCCCTACGGTCGCGGTCAGCTGCAGCACGTTGATCGCGATGGCGTAGCCGAACAGCGTCAGCGAACGCCTGAGGTCGGCGCGGAAACACAGCGTGAAGAGCATCGCCACGCTGCGCCGCCAGGTGGCGAACCTGCTCATTTCGGCTCTCCTGGGGTCTGGTCGAGGAAGTGGTCGGACTGCGACGCGAACATCTCCGCGTAGCGCCCTCTCTTGGCCAGCAGCTCGTCATGTGACCCGAGTTCGAGCACTTTGCCGCCGTCGACGACGCAGATCTGGTCGGCCTTGCGCACCGTGGAGAACCGGTGTGAGACCACGATCGTTGTCACTCCCTGCGTCAACGCCAGGAATCGTTCGTAGAAAGCGGCTTCCGCGCGTACGTCAAGGTTCGCCGTCGGCTCGTCCAGGACGAGGATCTTCGCACCGGCCTCCACCGCGAACAGCGCCCGCGCCAGCGCGACGCGTTGCCACTCACCGCCGGAGAGTTCGGCGCCGCCGGCCCGTTGCCGGGTCAACAGGGTGTCCCAGCCGTGGTCCAATGCTTCGACACGTTCCCGGATCCCGGCGCGCTCAGCCGCGCGACGCAACAGTCTTTCGTCGCCCGCGTTCCCGATCGCGCCGAATGTCACGTTGTCCCGCACTGACAGTTCGTACCGGGTGAAGTCCTGGAATATCGCGGCGATCCGGCGCTGCCACTCGTGGGCGTCGAACTCGCGGACGTCCACACCGTCCACCGTGATCTGTCCGTCGTCCGGGTCGTACAGCCGGGCGAGCAGTTTCACCAGGGTGGTCTTGCCGGCTCCGTTGACACCGACGACCGCCATCGCGCGCCCACTCGGGATGACGAGGTCGAAGCCCTTCAGCACCGGCGTTGTGGCACCCTGGTAGGCGAACGTCACGCCATGGAAGGCAACCTCGGACTTCGGCACGTCCACCGGGACAGGCCGTCCTGACACGGTGGGGACACCAGCCGCCGCGGCCTCCAAAGCCAGCAGCGCCGGGATGGCCGCGACACCGTGGCTGATCTGGAGGTCCTGACGCCCGCGGGTGGACACTGTGGCGACGCTCATTACCGCGCGGAGGAAGATGACCAGCGCGCCGAGACCGATCGCCTGGCGTGCCGCGTCCCAACCGAGCAGGAAGAACGCCAGGAAGTTCGCCGCCAGCACGAAACACAGCGCCAGGGCGCTCAAGACGTCGGTGCCGCGTTGTGCCCACACCTTCGCCATCGCGTCCGTCCACTCGGTACGGAACCGGTCCACCAACCAGTCCGCCAGGCCGAAGACGCGGATCTCCTTGGCAGCGCCCCCGGTCAGGGCCAGGTCACGGAAGTAGTCGGCGCGCCGCAACAGTCCGGTCTGGCTCACCAACGCCTTGGTCTGCCGGGCGTACTCCCGGCGGGTTACCCGGCCCCACACCAGTTGGGCCGCGAAAATCAGCGCCGCCAGCCACCACTGGTAGAACGCGATCAGCACAACCGCCGCGACACCCTGCACCCACTGCCCGGCCCGAGTGGTCAAACCCGTCACGGCACCACCAGGCGTGTAGCCGCCCACACCCATCCCCGCCACCCGGCTGACCTGGTTCTGCACGGCCGGGTCATCCAGGTGACGGACACCCACCGGCCCATTGACCGCAACGATCGCGCGCTGCTGCAACCGGCCGTCCAGCCTGGCCCCCACCGTGCCGGCCACACTCGCCGACAACCGAGCCACGACCTGCTGCCCGACGAACGCCACACCCATGAGAACCAACGCCCAGACAGCCGTCCGCCCATCCGCGGAGTCGAACCCACGGCTGACAGTTCCAGGCACAGCCCCGACAATCATGCCCGAAGCCAAAATGGCCACGGCCGGCAGCAAACCATTGACCAAGACGAGCAAACACAGCGCCGCGGCCAACCCAGCGCTGACCCCAGGCAAGAACCGCACCGTCCACACAACCGGCGACCCCCACCAGGCCCGCAACTTCGCCGATATCACCGCACAACACCCCCATCCCTAGCGATCCAGGAGCCGGTCGACGGAAGAAGCCAGCGACGCAGGCCCCGCCGGCGCCGAAAAGCCCGCTGACCACGAGGGATTCGTTGGCGGTGAAGGGCCTGCTGACGATGAAGGCGTTGGCGACGAGGGTCCTGCGGACGACAACGGCCCGCTTGCCGACGAGGGCGAGCCTGGCTTCGAGGGCCTCGTTGGCGACGAAGGCCCAGCTGGCGATGAGGGTCCTGCGGACGACAACGGCCCGCTTGCCGACGAGGGCCAGCCCGGCATCGAGAGACTCGCTGACGACGAAGGCCCAGCTGGCGCCGACGGCGCCGTTGGCGTTGAGGGCCAAGCTGGCGACGAGGGCCCTGTGGCCGACAACGGTCCCCTCGACGACGACGGCCCCGCCGGTGACGAAGGCCCAGCAGACGCCGCTGGGCCCACAGGCGACGAGAGCCCCGCCGGCGATGAAGGCCCTGCTGACACGGAGGGCGCCGCTGACGCCAAGGTGCCTGCTGACGATGAAAGGCCTGTGGGCGACAAAGGCCCCAGCGACAAGGGCCCTGCGGAGAAGGAGGGACTCGTTGGCGGTGAAGGACCTGCTGTCGATGAAGCCGTTGGCGACGAGGGCCTTGCGGACGAGGGCCTTGCGGACGACAACGGCCCGCTTGCCGGCAAGGGCCTGCCTGGCGTCGACGGCGCCGTTGGCGACGAAGGCCCGGCTAGCGACGACGGCGCCGTTGGCGTCGAGGGCCAAGCTGGCGATGAAGGCCCGGCTGGTGACGAGGACCCTGCTGACGACAACGGTCCCCTCGACGACGACGGCCCCACCGGTGACGAACGCCCCACTGACGCAGTTGGGCCCACTGGTGACGAGGGGCCGGCTGGCGATGGGAGGCCGGTTGGCATTGAAGGGCCGGCTGGTGACGAGAAGCCGGCTGGTGACGAGGGGCTGGTTGGCATTGAGGGGCCGGCTGGTGATGAAAGCCTGTTGGCGATGAAGTGCTCGATCATGACGAAAAGCCTGCTGAGGAGGAAGGCAACGAAGCCCCTGTTGATGCTGTGGCGAACAGGGAGTCCATGGTTTCGTGCTGTCGGTGGGCGACGTCCTTGGCCACTTCGTCCGCGTTCGGTCCGGTGGCGAAGATCCGGATCAGGAACCGGTCGCGGCCGAACCAGATCCGCGACTCGTTCTCGGCTTGCCTGGCTCGCGCCGCTGGGAGGTCTGGTACGTCCACAGTGGAGCCGAGGCCGTCGAGGACGGCTGTGGGCACCGATGGGTCGTCCAATTCCAGGAACACGACGTCGACACTGGCTCCGTCCCGGACCCACCGGCGGCGGTAACCGCCCCGGACCTCGAAGTCCGGGTGCAGTACGCCGTGTACCCGGTCGGACTCGACGGTGATTGGCTGCTCCACCTCGAGCGAGAACCCTGGTGGGACGGCGCTGAGCACGAACGGACGCCACTGCGCGTCGATCGAGAAGGTGACGCGGTGGGGGTAGCCCGCGAACGCCGCCACTTCGCGCATGGTGTCGAACTCGTCCCACAGGGACGCGCGGCCCTGTGACGTGATCGCCAGGAGTGTGCGCGGCTTTCTGTCCTGGAACGTCTTCTCGATCGTGATCAGGGCGGCTTCGGCCAGCACTCCCAGGTGTCTGCTCAGGCTGCCGTCGGGCTGGTCAAGCGCGTCGCGCAGTTCCGTGAAGCTCGCCCCGCGCATGGCGAGGACGCTCAGGATCCCCAGGCGCACGCGCTGGTGCACCGTCTCGTCCAACCGCTGGTACGGGTGCTCGGCCACTGGTCCTCCTGCTTCCGGTCTGTAGGTACTTTTATATCGGAAGTACTCGTGTGTGGCAAGTGAGCGGCTCGGGTTGGTCAGGCGAGTTCGGTGAAGGCTGCCGTCATGGCCTGGATCATCTTCGGCCCGCCGTGTCCTTCGTCGTCAACGAGCACGAACTGGCTGCCCGGCCACGCCTTGTGCAAGTCCCACGCGACTCCAGCCGGGCTGCTGACGTCCAGCTTGCCCTGGATCAATACCCCGGGAATCCCGTGCAGCGTGGGCATTCCGTCGCGCAACGCGGTGGGGGACAGGAATCCGGCGTTCTTCCAGTAGTGCACCACCAGCGTGGCGAACACCTGTCGCCACTCGGGGTCGTATTCCTTGCGGATGTACGGAGAACCCATCGAGACATGCGCGTCCTCCCACGCCATCCACGCGGCGGCTGCCTGGATGCGCACCTGAGGGTCGGCGCTGGTGAGCAGGTCGTAGTAGGCGTCGACGAGGCGCTGACCGGGCCGTGGGGCAGCCGCTGAGCGAAAGGCCTCCCACTCCGCGGGGAACAGGCAGCCCACGGTCTCGGTGATCCACTCGACGCATTCCGGCGTGCTCAACGATGTGGCCGCCAGGACCACCGCACTGACGTGTGACGGATGGGCTTGGGCGTAGGCCAGGGCGAGCGTCGTGCCCCAGGAGACTCCGTTGACCAGCCATCGCGGCACACCAAGGTGGGTACGCAGGGCTTCGATGTCGGCGATCAGGTGCTGTGTGGTGTTGGTGGCCAGGGTGGTCTCGTCGTGGGTGGCCAGTGGGCGACTGTGACCGCAGCCGCGTTGGTCGAAGCCGATGATCAGGTACTTCTCGGGATCGAACCGGCTGCGGTAGCCGGGCCGCAGCCCGCCACCGGGCCCGCCGTGCAGGTACAGCGCGGGTTTGCCCGAAGGGTTCCCGCTGGTCTCCCAGTAGATCGAGTGGCCGTCGCCGACGGGGAGCATTCCGCTGGCGTACGGTTCGAGCGGGGGGGAACGTCGAGGACACGGCCGGAGCGTATCGGCCGCGATTCGAGATGCGGCCGGGCCGACCGCCTACCTGGCCGGGCAGTGCCCGCTCGACGCCGCCGGCACGTTGGTCGGCCCCGGCGACGTCGGCGCCCAGATCGACCAGGTCGTGGCCAACGCCGCGACCGCGCTGCTGCCCGGCTGACTCCTCACCGTTCGGCGAGGTCGGCGTCGGCGGCGTCGAGGATCTTGCCGAAGACGTAGGTGATGAGCGTTCTGGCCAGCGGCCGGATCGGGAACGGGACTTCGACGATGCTGGTCCAGACCACGCGGGTGCCGCCCGGGACCTCGGTGAACGTCATCCGGCCGAGCTTGTGCCTGGCCGGCGGGAAGCTGCGGTCGACGACGTAGTCGAAGTCGTGCGGCGGGTGGTAGGCGGTGACGCGTTCCTTGAACCAGCCGATGGCCCAGGTGTGCAGGCGGACGGCGCCGACGCCGTAGGGCGCGCCGTCGCCGGGTTCGGCCAGCCGGGCACGGAGGACGAGCGGGGTGCGGGTGTAGTTGCTGGAGGTGGCGCACCAGTCGAACACCTCGTCGATCGGCGCCGCCACGACCCGCTCGACCTTGACGGTCACCATCAGGAGTCCTTTCCTCGGGTGAGCCGGTGAACGACGGTCGCGGCACGGAGTTTGTCCGGGTTGCGGACGGCGTAGAGGCCGCGCACGAGGTTGTCGGCGATTTCGAAGATCACCACGTAGTCCAGGTCGTCGGCGGCGTAGAACAGCAGTGCTGGCAACGCGTTGTACGTGGCGATCTCGATCCGTGGGTCGGGCACGTCGCGGCGGGCGATGGCGGCCACGAACTGGGCCACCTGGGCGGGGCCGTGGATCGGTCTGCGCGCGGCTGTCACTTTGCCGCCGCCGTCGGCGATCTGCACGACGTCCGGGGCCATCATGTCCATCAGGCCCTGCACGTCCCCGGTCTGCGCCGCGGCCAGGAAGCGGTCGACGACGTCCGATGCCGTCGGGGTGTTGGGGTGGAACCGGGCGCGGCGGGCCTGGACGTGCTCGCGGGCCCGGTGGGCGATCTGCCGGACTGTCGTGTCGGTCTTGCCGACCATGTCCGCGATGTCCCGGTAGGGGTAGCCGAACACCTCGTGCAGCACGAACACGGCACGTTCGTGCGGGCTCAGTGTCTCCAGCACGAGCAGCATCGCGATCGACACCGACTCGGCGAGGACGGCGTCCTCGCTGGCGTCGCCCTGGGTGCGGATCGGTTCGGGAAGCCAGGCGCCGACGTAGTCCTCACGTCGGCGGCGCGCGGTACGCAACTGGTTGAGCGCCTGCCGGGTGACGGTACGCACCAGGTAGCCGCGAGGGTTGGCCACTTCGGCGTGGTCGACGTCGCGCCATCGCAGGTAACTGTCCTGCAGCACGTCCTCGGCGTCGGCGGCGCTGCCCAGGATCTCGTAGGCGATGGTGAACAGCAGCGGCCGGTACTCGACGAAGACCTCTTCGTGGTTCATCGGGCGACCGCCGCGACGTCGCCGTTGTCCACTGTCACCGACTGATCATGGATCACGGAACACCGACCGGGGATGGACCAACGTCACAGCACGCTCCCTTCCGAGGTATCACCCATCTGACACCGCGGGCCGGGAAACCGTGACACCTCCGGGAATGACTCGGATCACACTGCGCCTACTGCTCCGTGACCGCTCATCACTCCAGCGGGTGATCTCCCCGGACTCGAAGTGAACATGTGTTCGAGTGCGGGTAGGTTGGCGTGCATGGACGCACCAGGGTCAATGTGGCAGTCGGATGGGGACGTGATCTACCGGACCGACGCGGTCGGGGAGCGCGTCGGCGTGTTCCCGGCGACGTGCCGCCGGGGAGAGCACTCGTTGGACAACGTCGGATACCGGGCGCACGACACGGGAGAGGGCTTCCTGCAGATCAGCTGTAACGCTTGTTTCCAGGAAACACCACCGAGATACGACCACTACTGGGTGCTCCGGCTGAGCGGGCCGGCGCCCGCGCGGGCCGAGATCGACGACCAGCCGTACCTGAACCTGCTCAGGGCGGTGCAGCTGTCATAGTCCATTGTGGATGGCCGTCGTGGGGACGCCACGACGGCCATCGCACACTACCGTCCGGTCACGGTGACTTAGGTCCGCACCTTGCCGGGGCCGGCGGCAGGTCCACGGCGCCGTCGATGACCTCGTGGGTCGGGCCGTCCAACCGGACGGCGTGCGCGGTCATGTGCTCCGGGGTGTTGTGCACCGCCGGGTTCATGTGGACTTCCCTGATCCCGGTGGCGATGGAGACGTCGTCGGGGTTGTTGAAGAACACCACGCCGTTGTCGGCGAAGGTGACCGACCAGTGCTGCCCGGCGGCCTCGGTGTTGATCTCGAACTCCTCGCCGACCACGAGCGCCCCGGGAACCGGGCCGTCGTCGTCGTACTGGGACTTCAGCGTCCATCCGGTGCCGCTGCTACCGTTGCCCTTGGTGGACACCGGGTCACCGCATTTGCGGCCCTTGGCGAACGCGGCACCACCGCCGACCGTGCCACTCGCCACCGATAAGGCACTCAGCGCCACAACAACTGCCAGTACTCGCTTGCGCATCGGACAACCTCCCGTGTGTCAGCGCTTGCGTCTTGCAGTAGTTGATACGCCAAAGGGTTACACCGCCGAGTTCGTCCACAGTGGACCATAGTTAGGCGTTTTCCGTCACGGTGGTACGGTTTGTGGCCGTTTGCGAAGCGGCACGGCCGGCGCGCAGGGGCAGTTGGCGGTAGCCGCGCAGGACCCGGGTGCCACCACGGGTCGGCGCACCGCTGGAGGTGAGCTCCGGCAGGCGGTCGAACAGCGTCCGCAGGGCGATGGCGGCTTCGAGGCGGGCCAGTTGGGCGCCGAGGCAGTAGTGGATGCCCGCGGAGAACGCCAGGTGCTCCCGGGCGTTCTCGCGGCCGATGTCGAACCGGTGCGGGTCGGTGAACACGGCCGGGTCGCGGTTGGCGCCGCCGAGCATGACGATCACCGAACGACCCTTCCGGATCGGACGATCCAGCAGGTGGGTGTCGCGGCCGGCGGTGCGTAACGTGATCTGCACGGGGGAGTCGTAGCGCAGGATCTCGCCGATGGCGTTGTTCCACCGGCCGGGGTCGTCGCGCAGCAGGTCCAGTTGTTCGGGGTGGGCGAGCAGCAGCGCGGCGCCGTTGCCGATCAGGTTGACCGTGGTCTCGAAGCCGGCGCCGAGGATCAGCAGGGCGGTCACCCGCAGTTCGGTGTCGGTGAGCCGGTCGCCCTCGTCGACGACCTGCACCAGCTGGCTGAGCAGGTCCTCGCCGGGGTTCGCGCGCAGGTTGGCGATGTGCTGGTCGAGCCAGTGGTGGCTGGTGCGCACCGCCACCTGGGCACGCTTGTAGTCCCGCCAGGACAGGCCGGGGTCCAGGGTGAGCGCGCCGTCGTTGCCCCAGGCCAGGAACTGCTTGCGCATGGCGGTGGGCACGCCGAGCATCTCCGCGATGACGGTCACCGGCAGCAGACTGGCGTACGTCTCCATCAGGTCGAACACCGGCGGCCCGGCGATGATGTCGTCGAGCAGTTCGTCGGCGATCTGCTGGATCCGGTCGCCGAACTGGGCCACGGCCTTGGGCGTGAACGCGCGGGACACCAGCCGCCGGATCCGGGTGTGCTCCGGCGGGTGCAGCCCGAGCAGCGACGGTGCCTCGAACGGGCCGAGCGAGTGCGGGTCGGACGCGGCGGACACGAGCCGGCCGAGCCGTGAGTCGGCCAGCGGCACGTCGCCGTCGACGAACTCGTCGTTACGCAGGATCATGTTCGCCGTCGCGTGGTGGGTCGTGGCCCGGATGAACGGGTTGCTGGCGACCGGTCCCTGGGCGCGGAGCTGTTCGTAGACGGGGAACGGGTCGGCGAGCACCTCGGGGTCGGCGACGACCCGGGCGATCAGGTCGCCGCGGGCCGTGGCGACCCGCAGCCCCACGCCGGGCAGGCCGTAGCGGATCGCCCAGATCAGGCCGGAACGTGCTCGGTTCATGCCATACCCCTCACCGCCGTCGTCAGCGACGGCTCCGTGTCGTGAGTTCGAAGGACGGCGAGCAGGCTGCGGTGCCGCAGCATCATGGCTCGCAGTTCGGCGCTGGGCCGCCCGTCCGGGTCGTAGGGCTCGTCGACCTGCGCACGCACGATCAGCTGCCAGTGTCGGCGCAGCGCGAGCACCAGGCCGGCGGGGTCACGGAAGATCTCGGCGAACTCGTCGCACCACGGCAACGCGCCGTCGTCGGTTCGTTCCACCTGGTCCACGACGGCCCGCAGACGGTCGTAGTACCGGTGGGTCTCGGTCCACGTCAACGGGCACCTCCCACGCCGATCGGGTAGATCATGGCCAGGACGCTATGCCCGGTTTCCGACGTGCCGCGACGTGCCGGGGGACCTATACCGTGGGCGGAGGCGATGCCCGTCCGCGGCGGGATGTCCCCGCCCGGAGTTGACCTTATTCTGGGCGGGTGGTGATGCTGCAGCGGTTCAAGGCACGGCTGGAGGCGACCTGCCTGCGCCTCGGGGTGCCGTATCCCTGGTGGCTGCCGTTGGCGTCGGCGGTGCTGAGCATCGGGTTCACCCTGGCGGCGTTGGCCCAACGAGGCGCCCTGCTGCCGCCGACTCCGCTGGCGCTGGTGCTCGTGCCACCGGCGGTCTACTGGCTGCAATGGATCATCACCGGGTGGTGGATGTCGCCGTGGCTGGAGGCCGTGATCGTCACGGGCTTCGTGGCGGTGCTGCTGACAGTCCCGACGGGACCGGTCGCCGACTTCGCACCGCTGGTGCTGGTGGTCGGCGTGGCCGAAGTCGCGGCGACGCTGCGGTTCCGGCACGCGGCCGTCGTCGCGGTCCTCGCCGCCGGGGTGCTGGTGTGGTCGGCGGCCAGGACGGGGCTGATCGGCACCCCGGTGTATCTCGTGTCGCTTGTCCTCGGTGCGCAGGTCGGCGTCGCGCTGCGCTGGCAGATCCGGGCGTTGGCCGCTGAGCGCGAGAACCACGCCATCACGCGGGAACAGGCGGTGTCGGCGGAGCGCCAACGGATCGCCCGCGAAGTGCATGACGTGGTCGGGCACTCGCTGACCATCACGTTGCTGCACCTCACCGGCGCACGGCACGCGCTGCAGGAGGACCAGGACATCGCCGAGGCCGTCGAGGCGCTGACCGAGGCGGAGCGGGTCGGCCGGGCGGCCATGGCGGACATCCGGCATTCGGTGGGCCTGCTGGGCTCCGGGCCGGCCGAGACCCAGCCGCTGCCCGGCATCCAGGACGTGCCGGACCTGGTGGAGCGCACCCAGGCCGCCGGGATCGACGTGCAGTACCGGCAGACCGGTGATCTGTCCATTGTGGATCGTACGCACGGGCTGGGGCTGTACCGGATCGCCCAGGAGTCGTTGAGCAACATCGCCAAGCACGCGCCGTCGGCCACAGCTACCGTGCTCCTGCGCGCGGATCTGGACGGGACGCGGTTGACCGTCCGCAACACGTTGCCGGCGGGCTGCGTCACGGCGAACGTCCACGGTACCGGCCTGAACGGCATGGCCACCCGGGCCCGGCAGCTGGGGGCCGTCCTCAACCTCGGTCAGCAGGGCGAGCACTGGGTGGTGGACCTGATCATGCCGTTCCTCGGAACCGATCCGACGTCGGTGTGCCCGATCCGGACGGTGATGTCGTGACCGACGTGACCGACGACTGCGTGCGGGTCCTGCTTGTGGACGACCAGGAGTTGGTCCGCGCGGGCCTGCGCCGGATCCTGCGCCGCCGCGCCGGGTTCGTCATCGTCGACGAATGCTCCGACGGCGCCGACGTGCCGGCGGCACTTGACACCCACGCGGTCGACGTCGTCGTGATGGACCTGCGGATGAAGAACGTGGACGGGATCGAGGCCACCCGGCGGCTGCGTCAGCGCCAGGACAACCCGCCTGTGCTCGCGTTGACCACGTTCGACGACGACGAGCTCCTGTCCGGCGCGCTGCGCGCGGGCGCCGCGGGTTTCATCCTCAAGGACTCGCCGGCCGAGGACCTGATCCGGGCCGTCCGGACGGTCGCGACGGGGGACAGCTGGCTGGATTCCACCGTGACCGCCCGCGTGCTCACCACGTACCGCCGGGCCGCCGACACGGGCCAGCCCACGGAGCCGCCCGACCAGCTCACCAGCCGGGAACACGATGTGCTGCGAGCGATCGGCCGCGGCATGACCAACAGCGAGATCGCCGACAGCCTGTTCATCTCCGAGGTCACGGTGAAGAGCCACATCGGCCGGATCTTCGCCAAGCTCGGCCTGCGCGACCGGGCCGCCGCGATCGTCTACGCGTTCGATCACCAGATCGTCACGCCCGGCCGCCCGCACACCGCCTGACCGGCATTCACACTTAAGTATTGATATCCGAATATGTTCTAGTTGCCCGATTCCGCACTATCGACGGTGTTCAGGGCCGGGGGTTCGTGTTTACGGTGCCGGTGTCACTGTGCGTGCTCTAGCCGACGCGTGCAGTGCACAAGTTGATCTCACGTGGATGTTTCGTCCCCTGCATGTTTCCAGCGCTCAACGATGACGCTGGGAAAGGAGCATCTGTGAAACGCACTTTGCACCGCACGATCGCCGTGGGTGCTGTGTTCGCGGCGGCACTGGCCTTGGCCGTGCCCGCTTCCGCGACGAGCCCCAGCCCCGGATTCACTGTGCAAGCCATGGCCGCTCGAGGCGCGGACGCGCTTGTGGCCACCCGACCCTCGGCCCTGTTCGCCAGCGCCGGCGAGCAGTTCGTGCAGCAGGGAGTGACGAGCTCGGCCGGCATGCAGTACGTGTCGTACGAGCGCACTTACCAGGGGCTGCCCGTCATCGGTGGCGACTTCGTCGTGGTCACCGACGGCACCGGCGCGGTTCAGGAAATGTCCGTGGCGCAGCAACAGGCCGTCGGCACCCTGGCCACGACCCCTCGGATCACCTCAGCGCGTGCGACGCAGCTCGCGCGCGGCCAGCTCGCGCAGGTCGACTCCGTGACCGCACCGGTCCTTTCGGTGTACGCGCTTGACGGCAAGACACGCTTGGCGTGGGACACCCGCGTGACCGGCAACGACGGCAAGGACTACTCGATCCAGTCGGTCTACGTCGACGCACGCACGGGCGCCATCCTGGGCACCCAGGAACACGTCATGCACGGCACGGGCAACACCGTGTGGAACGGCCCGACGCCGGTGCAGATCGCCACGACGCACCAGGGCGCCAACTTCCTGCTGCGCGACCCGGCGCACCCCACTGAGCAGTGCCAGAACGCGGCGAACAACACCACGTTCACCAAGACCACCGACACGTGGGGCAACGGCAACGCCACCAACCGGGAAACCGGCTGCGCGGACGCCATGTTCGTGATCCAAAAAGAGAACCAGATGTTGTCGCAGTGGGTGGGCCGCAACAGCTTCGACGGCAACGGCGGCGGATGGCCGATCCGGGTCGGCCTGAACGACCTGAACGCCTTCTACGACGGCAGCCAGGTCCAGATGGGCCACAACCAGCAGAACCAGTGGATCACCTCGCTCGACGTGGTCGCGCACGAGCACGGCCACGGCGTCGACGACCACACCCCGGGCCGGATCTCCCGCGGTGGCACCCAGGAGTTCGTGGCCGACGTGTTCGGCGCGTCCACCGAGTGGTTCGCCAACGAGCCGGCTCCGTTCGACACGCGCGACTTCCTGGTCGGCGAGCGGATCAACCTGGTCGGCAGCGGCCCGATCCGCAACATGTTCAACCCGCAGGCAGTGGGCAACAACCCGAACTGCTTCTCCAACGCGGTACCCAACATGGAGGTACACGCGGCGGCAGGACCGGGCAACCACTTCTTCTACCTGTTGGCCGAGGGCAGCAACCCGACTGACGGCCAGCCGACCAGCCCCACCTGCAACGGCCAGCGAGTGACCGGCGTCGGCACGCAGGCCGCGTTCACGATCTTCTACAACGCGATGCTCCGCAAGACCACGGCCAGCGGCTACCCGCGGTACCGGCTCTGGACGCTGCAGGCGGCCAAGGCCCTCACCCCGGGCAACTGCACCAACTTCAACGCCGTCAAGGCGGCGTGGAACGCGGTGAGCGTGCCGGCACAGGCCGGCGAGCCCGCCTGCCCGTGATCGACTGATCTGGTGAACCAGTAGCAGTGGCCGGCCATCGCCGTGTGCGGTGGCCGGCCATTACTGTGCGGCGTTGTTCGTACGGTCATGGCACGACTGTCTGCGCGCGTTCGACCGCGGCGGCTCGGTACGCGGCGAGCTCGTAGAGCAGCTTGCGGTCAGCGTCGGGCAGGGACGCCACGAGGTCTCGTTCGGCTCGCAACGCGACCAGAGGCAGGTGTTCCCGCATCGCGCACTCCCCGTCGGCGACCGCCACGGAGATCTCCCGTTGCGACACCGCCGCGGTTCCTGTTTCCTGCCCGAACGAATGGCGAGCGTCGTCGGGCGTCTGAAACGGGAACCCTCGCGCCGCCACACATTCCCGCCAGCCGGCCATGGCCGAGAGGTAGCCCGGGGCCGACGTGGCCTGAGCGGTCAGCCGGTCGTTGACCTGTTCCGGTACGTACGTGAGACGGGCCCACAGGACGACGTCGCCGACGAGGGCCCGCCGGCTGTCCGCCTCGCACCCCTGCCCCTTGACCGTGTATCCGCCGGCGATCCCGGTCGGGACGTCGGTTCCCGGCGGGCCGAACAGCGCGGCCTGGTAACCGGGTGGCCGCGACCCCGGGCTTGTGTCTGGAGTGGACGGTTCGGGTCGGTAACCCCGCGTCCTGCGGCCGGGCAGGTCGATGATGGCCGTCTCGTCCTCCGGTGACGGTGGCAACGGGGTCGTCCTCACCGGATAGTCGAACCCCCGTGCGGCCATACAGTGCCGGTCCAGGTGCGCGATGGCGTTGTCCAGCACCACCTGGGTGGACCGCCACGTCCCGGAAGGGGTGGCCAGGTCGACGGCGGTGGCATCCAGTTCGCCGGTGAAAGCCGGCGGACCGGCCGGCCGCGCGGTGGCGCAACCGGTGAGCCCGGCCAGCAGGATGACCAGCGTCCAGGTTCTCAACAGGTGCTGTCCGAACTGATCTTGTCGTTGAATCCTGGGTCGTTGTAGCCCGTCGGGGGCTGCGCGGCGAAGTTCGGGACCCGGTCACCGGCCGCCAGGCTGTGGCTGTGGCCACGGTAGTTCGCGTCGACATGGAAATAGGCGGTGCACCCCTTGGTGTTCGCGATGGAGCTGATGCAGTCGTTCCAGGTGCCGGTCTGGCACGCCGAGTGCGGAAACGCGGTGAAGTTGGGATTGCTGTGCTTGACGACACCGGGTGCGCCGGGGGAGTAGTTGGTGTCCACCCAGAAACAGAGGCTGTCCGCCGGGCACGAGGCGGTCGCCGCCTCGGCACTCGGCGCGGCGGCGAGCATGGACAGCAGTGGCAGAGCGGCGATACCGGCCGCGAGGACGTTCCTTGTCCGCATGGTCTTCCTCTTTCGATCAGGAACCGGTTGGCGAACCTGCCGGGAGCGTGGGAATCCCGCCAGATTGGGACAACGGCACTCTGTCGGGCTTCGGGGACGTCGAGTTGACGACGAGCGCTTGGACGTTGACCGCGTGTGCGAGCCGCCGTTCGGACGCGACGACCTCAGCGCACGGATCCGCGGCGCCGGTAGTGGCTGGGCGGAACGCCGTATCTGGCCCGGAACAGTCGGCTGAAGTGCGCCTTGTCGGCAAAGGCCCAGCGGGCCGCGATCGCGTGGATCGGTCGTCCGGCCAGCCGGGGATCGGCCAGGTCCCGGCGGCACCGTTCGAGGCGCCGCTGCCGGATACTGCCCACGACCGTCACACCCTGCTGCTGGAACAGGTGATGCAGATGCCGGGTGGAGATGTAGTGGGCGGCGGCGATCGTGTCGGGGGCGAGTGTCCGGTCGGCGAGGTTGCGTTCGATGAAGTCCTGGATGTGGACGAACAGCGCGCGGTGGCGCGTTTCCGGAGACAGTTCCCCGGTGGCGTCGAGCTCGTGCGCACACCACGCGGCCACGAGGTCAAGGGCCACCATGGCCAACCGGGCCGAGTCGCCCGCCCGGAACGCCCCCGCGTGCCTGACCAGCTCCTTGACGTAGGTCACCAGGACCGCGCTCATCCCGTGATCCGTCGACACGGGGATGCCGAACATGCGGCTGACCGCATCGGCTGAGGTGCCCCGGGCCGAAGCGGGAATCCCGCCCGGCCTGGCTGAACACGAACTTCCCGGACAGCGGCACGGCCAGTTGGAACTGTTCCGGATCGGACCTGCGGATCAGTCTCGCCGTGCGGAGCGACTCCAACTCCGGCAGGCGCATCGTCCTGAGCTGAAGGTCGCCGAAGTCCATCGACCGCATTTCGGCCAGGAACCCGGACGATTCGTCGGACACCACCGTGCTCGGGATCAGCGAGCCGGCGACCAGTTCTCGCCACGCGGACAACCGGTCGGCGACAGGAAGATCACTTGTCCGGAACACGGTTTCGATCATGAGCCGCCCCTCCCCGAGTGGTCTCGCACAGCCCATTGTTCCGGCGCGACCTGGAGGTTTGCGGAACGGCACCGGGCCAAGTGGTGATCCAGATCCCGTTGACTGAACCGTCCGGACGGTATACTTTGAACCCTGAAACTATACCGTCTGGACGGTTTACGAAAGAGGTGTGTGATGTCGGCCCGTGCGCGGCGGCTGGCACTGGGTGTCCTGGTGCTGCCGGTGCTGCTGATCAGTGTGGACATGACCGTGCTGGGTGCGGCCTTGCCGCAGCTGAGCGCGGACCTGGGCCCGACCGGGGTCGAGCAGCTGTGGATCGTGGACATCTACGGGTTCGTGCTGGCCGGGCTGCTGGTGTTCATGGGGTCGTTGGGGGACCGGATCGGCCGGCGACGGCTGCTGCTCGGCGGCGCGGTCGTGTTCGGCGTGGCCTCGGTGGTCGCGGCGTTCTCGACCACGCCGATGATGCTGATCCTGGCGCGCGCGTTGCTCGGTGTGGGTGGTGCGACGCTGATGCCGTCGACGCTGTCGTTGATCCGCACGATCTTCACCGAGGCCGGGCAACGCCGGATGGCGATCGCCGTGTGGAGCGCGGCGTTCTCCGGTGGGATGGCGATGGGGCCGGTCGTCGGCGGCTGGCTGCTGGAGCACTTCTGGTGGGGCTCGGTGTTCCTGGTGAACGTGCCGGTGCTCCTCGTCCTGCTGGTCGCGGGGCCGGTGCTGCTGCCGGAGGCCAGGGACCCGAAGCCGGGCCGGTTCGACCTGGCGTCGGCCGTGTTGATGCTGGCCGCGGTCCTGCCTGTGGTGTACGCGATCAAGATGCTGGCGACCGGTGAACTCACTGTGTTGTCGGCGTTGGGTGCCGGCGCGGGTGCGGCGGCGGGTGTGCTGTTCGTCCGTCGGCAGCGGAAACTCACGCACCCGATGCTGGACCTCGGGTTGTTCGCCAACCGGGCGTTCACCGGGTCGGTGCTCACCAACACGTTGAGCGTGTTCGGCATCGCGAGCCTGCTTTTCCTGCTGCCCCAACATCTTCAGCTGGTGCTGGGGATGTCGCCGCTGCAGTCGGCGATGTGGCTGCTGCCGGAGACCGCGGCCAGCCTCACCGGTGCCTTCGCGGGTGCCCAGCTGGCGAAACGGTTCTCCCAGTCCCGGCTGATCGCCGGTGGCCTGCTGCTGGCCGTCGGCGGGTTCGCGGTGATCGGGGTGGACGCCGGGCTGACCGGCGTGGTGGTCGGCTGTGTCCTGGCCGGCCTCGGCCTGGGGCTGACGTCGACGTTGACCAACGACCTGGTGGTCATGTCCGCTCCGGCGGAGCGGGCCGGCGCCGCCGCCGCGGTGTCCGAGACCGGGTACGAGCTGGGCGGTGCGCTGGGCACGGCCGTGCTGGGCAGTGTGGCGACAGCGGTGTACCGGGGCGGGCTGCCGCACGACGCACCGGCGGAGGCCCGGGAGACGTTGGCGGCCGCGGAGCACACGCCCGGCCTGATCGACGCCGCACGCGAAGCGTTCGTCAGCGGCCTGCAGGTGGCGTCATGGGCGGCCGCCGTGATCCTGCTGGGCGCGGCCATCCAGGCGTACACGATGTTGCGGCCGACGAACGCGCCGGTCGCGGACCTGGTCAGGCGTTGAGCCGGTTGGCGATCTCGCCGATCCGGGCGAGCAACGTCGTGGTGTTGGCCTCGCCGAGCGCCGAGCGCATGTAGAGGCCGTCACCGACGAGCAGCACGAGTTCGGCGGTGAGCGGGTCGTCGATGTGCTCGTTGAGCAGGTCGCGGTAGGCGGTGGTGCCGCGATGCATAACCTCCGTGGCCCGTGGGTCGTTGAGAGCCAGACGGAGGGTGGCCATGGTGGTGCGGTGCAGTGGGTGCTTGGGGGTCGCGTCGGTGATGGCGGTCCGCAGGAAGTACCGCACCACCCCTTCGGGGGCATGGCGGGCGTTGTCGACGTCCTCGGCCGTACGTTGCGTCATCCGGTCGAGCAGACCGTCACGCAGCGCGTCCTTCGAGCCGAAGTGGTACAGCAGGCCGCCCTTGGACACGCCCGCGTGCGCGGCGACGGCGTCGAGCGTGATCTCGACCGGCCCACGTTCGGAGAGGATGTTCTCGTACGAGTCCAGGATCCGTTCCCGGGACGACGGCTTCGGCACAGTCATACTGTACCGTCCGGACGGCACATATCGCCGTTCCGGGCGGCCGTGTGTCCCGGGTGGGTTTCGAAACACGCGGTCTGGACCACCTGCCGCCATCTTGGCCTTACGCTGGAAGAGTGAGCGGCGACACGGCGGTTCGGGGGCGAGTCATGACGCATGGTGAACGGTCGACCGATGACTCGGGAACGCATATCGCGCGTGTCTACAACGCGCTGTTAGGCGGCAAGGACAACTACGAGTCGGACCGCGCGATCGCCGACGAGTTCACCGCCGTCGCGCCCGAGTTCACCGCGCTGGCGTGGGACAACCGCCAGTTCCTGATGCGCGCCAGCCGGTTCCTCGCCGGCGAGGCCGGGATCAGCCAGTTCCTGGACTTCGGCGCGTGCCTGCCGGTCGGCGACAGCACCCACGAAGTGGTGCAACGCCTGAACCGCAACGCGTCCGTGGTCTACATCGGGATGGATCCGCTGGTGCTCGCGCACGGCCGCGCGCTCCTCGCCGACAACGACATGACCCACATCGTCGACGTCAACTGGCTCGCGCCGCAGAACGTGCTCAACGACGCCGCGGTCTGCAAGTACATCGATTTCGAGCAGCCGGTCGCGTTCTGTCACGTCGGCACCCTGATGCACGTCCCCGACGAGTACGACCCGTGGGACATCATGCGGGAGTTGATCGACGCGAGCGCACCGGGTTCGTACTTCGCGTTCGCCCATCTGCTCGACCCCGGGCCGGGGCACGAGCTGGCCGAGTTAGCCGCCCGCGTCCAGGACGTGTACCTGAACAGCCCGATGGCCAGCGGCTGGTTCCGCCCGATCGACCGGATCACCGAGATGCTGCCCGGTCTGGACCTGGTCGAACCCGGCGTGGTGCCGCTGGCCGACTGGTGGCCGGACGGCCCGCGGCTCAAGCCGGTCGCCCCGGTCCAGCGCCTGCTGGTGGGAGCCGTCGGCCGCAAGCCGTAGAGCGGGTTCCGGAAGCGGAACGTCCGCAATGGGTTCTACGGTGTCGCCATGACCGACACCCCTTGGGAACCACCGCTGGCCGGCACCGAGGTCGAGCACCTCGTCGGCGCGCTGGAGCGCCTGCGCACGACTTTCCGCTGGAAGACCGACGGCCTCGATTCAGCGGGGTTGCAGGTCCGCGTCGGCGCGTCCTCGCTGACTCTCGGCGGCCTGCTCAAGCACCTCGCCCGCGCCGAACAGCAGATGTTCACCAAGAAGCTCGACGGAACACCGGTCGGCGCGCCGTGGGACACCGCCGACTGGGCGGCCGACCCCGACTGGGACTTCAACTCGGCCGTCAACGACACCCCGGAGCAGCTCTACGCGCTCTGGGACGACACCATTGAACGGTCCCGGGCCCGGCTCGCGGCCGCCCTGACCGACGGCGGACTCGACCAGCTCGTCCACGTCTCCTGGCCGGACGGCCGGCACGCCAGCCTGCGGCGCCTGGTGTGCGACCTGATCGAGGAGTACGGCCGGCACACCGGCCACGCCGACCTGCTCCGCGAGGCCGTGGACGGGCGCGTCGGCGAGGATCCGCCGGCCGGCTGGCACGGGTGACAGTGTCCGATGTGGACATCGAACGAGGGGATGGGTGACTGGTGCGACTCAGGTTCAGCGGCGAGATCTGGTACTGGCGCGGCCCCGCGCCGTGGTTCTTCGTCACCGTCCCGGATGAGCAGTGCCGCGACCTGGAGGACCTGTCCGGGCGCGTCAGCTACGGCTGGGGGATGATCCCGGTGACCGTCACGGTCGGCGCCAGCACGTGGCGGACTTCCCTGTTCCCCAAGGACGGCAGCTACATCGTGCCGGTGAAGGCCCAGGTGCGGAAGAACGAGGACCTGGACGAAGGCCACACGGTGACCGTCCACATGGTCGTGGACACCTGATCACCGCTGCCGGTCGGAGGGGCCGCCGGACTCGTGGATGTCCTGGAACACGCCGCCGCGCCAGATCACCGAGAACCGCAGCTGCTTCCCGTTGGGCGCGCGGATGACCAGGATCCGCTTCTGCTCGCCCGGCTCGGTCGAGAGATCCTCGGGCTGCAGCCGGACCGAGCTGTACTGCTGTCTGGACCACTTGTTGTAGGGCTCCTGGTTCAGCGGCGGCGGATACCGGTTCATCAGCTCCTCGAACGCGGACTCCTCAGTGAACGGGGCGGACCGGGGAGCGCCGACGTCCTCGCCTCGGCGCAGGCGGTCGAAGTCCGCCGCTTCCCGTTCCAGGCCGGCGAGTTCCGCTTGGGCGGCCCGGCGGACGCCTTCGTCGGCCGCGCCGAGCCGGTCGCGCAGGTTGCCGACGTCACGGAACAGGCTGCCGGAGCGTTCCAGCCGGTCGAGCCGGCTCCGGGCGTCTTCCACATCCGCGGACGACACCTGCAGCTGCTCGACCCCCGTCGGCTGGCCGGGCAGGGAGACCGGCCCGGTTTGCCCGCCTGGCAACGAAACCGGGCCGCCCTGCGGTGCTCCGGGCGCGCTGACCGGTCCGCCGCCCGGCGCGGGTGGGGCGACGGCGGGCCCGCCTGGGGCGCCCGACGGCGCCTCGACCCGGTCGTAGTGGCGGTAGACCAGGTAGCCGACGACGCCGATCACGATGATCCCGGCGACGATCCAGCCCGCGACCGGAATGGTCGACGCGCCGCCGGCGGCGGTGGCTCCCGTGGCCAGGACCTCGGCGGCGGTCGCCTCGGCCGCAACGGCCTCCATCGCCGCCGCGCCAGCCTCCGCGGTGGTGACGCCTACCTCCGCGGTCGTCACCGCCGTTGTCTCCGCGGCTGCGGCTTGCGTTCCGGTGCCGAACAGGACCGACGGCGGGACGCCGGGTGGCCCGCCGGTGGTCGGCACGATCATCATCCCGGCCGCCAGCGATATCGCGCCGGGCATCCCCACCGGTGACGGCTGCCCTGGCGGGGCGGGCGGCGCGGTCACCCGCGCGGCCGGCGGGTGGTCGACCAACGGCAGGATCCGGTCGCGCTCCTGCAGGAGCCGTTGCAGTTCGACGGTGGACATGGCCGGGTTGGCCTGGACCTGCTGGTCGATCTCGGCCGCGCGGGCGGCGGCGCCGGCCTCGGAGTACGGCTCACGGCGCACCAACATCCGGGACACCTGCGAATTGCCCGCACACCGCTGGAGTTGCAGCAGGTACGGCTCAGTTCCGTCGGTTCGGGCGCGGTCCAGGTCCGCGGTCAGCTTCTGAGTCCGCGCGTCGAGTTCGTTTCCGGACGTTCCCCACTCGGTGTCTTGTTGTCGAGGCTCCCGCACGTTCGTCCACGCTGCCATCATTCGGCGGCGGGGACACCGACGTCCGGATGCTCGTGGGGGCACCGATGGCCGCACGTTCGGGCGCGCCGGCTACTTTTGCGGCGACTCATTGATTGTCTGGTCGCGGACAGCCTGATAGATGCGACTGTGGCCGGTGGCGTGCGCGGAGATCACGATTTGTCCATTCGTCGGTGAATTGTCGACGCCAGGACGGGCGAGTTCGGGAATCGCTTTGGTGAGCGCGTCGGCGATGGTGTCGAGGTCCGAGTCCAGGTCGTGATGGCGTAGCCGCAGGTATTGGCACGTGGTGATGGGCGCGATGGCCGGCGGAAGAGTCTCCCCGGTCAGCCTTTTCGTGGCGCCGACGAGGATCGGGATGACTCTGATGTCGTGCGCGAAGGCCTCCGCGATTTCCCGGCGCACCCAGTCGCCGTCCTGGTCGATGGGCCGCTGACCATCGGGTCCGGTGGGGGTGAGCCAGCGCGGGCCGACCACCGCGAGCAGGACCCGGCAGCCCCGCACCCGGTGCAGAAGTTCCCGTTCGAAGTCGTTTCCCGGGGGAATTCCACGGTCGCTGGCGAGGAAGACGGTGTCCTCACCGAGCCGCTCGGACAGGCCGCGCTTGAGCAGCGTCGCGGCACTCGGTTCGTCACTGGTCCGATAGTTGACAAAAACAGCGGTCATGATTCCGAACTCCCACTTCCGGCGACCGAACAAACGCATCCTACCGACACTTCTGTAACAGAAGCCTGCCCCAGGCGACCCATGGTGCGGAAGGGGTGATCTCGATGACGGACGACAATCCGGTGAATGCGCACCTGAACGCGTACGCGTCCGGTTCGGCTCAGGTCTTCCAGGCCGCCCGGGACCAGTTCGTCGTCGATCGCGATCTGCACATCTATTTGCACAACGGAGTGCGGGTGACCCGCCGGACCGTGAGCGCGCCGGCCGATGTCGAGTGTCCCTATCCGGGGCTGGCCGCGTTCGAGTCCGAGCAGGCGAAATGGTTCTTCGGCCGGGACCGGCTGGTCGCTGAGCTGGTCGGGAAAGTCGGCCATCAGCTCGACGAGCCGGGCATGCAGGCGGTGATCGCGCCGTCCGGAGCAGGCAAGTCGTCCCTGTTGCGGGCCGGCCTGATCCCCGCGGTCGCTCAGGGAGCGCTCCCGGTCCGGGGCTCGGCGCAGTGGCCGCAGGTCTACCTGACCCCGACGGCCCGGCCGATGCCCGCGCTCGCCAACAGCCTGGCGGCGCTCACCCGACTGCCACCGGAGCACGTCTGGCGGGTCCTGCACGCCCGGCCCGCGGCCGCCGGCGCGCTGGTCGCGACCGAGATGCGCCGGCAATCGGCCGCTGTTCCGCTGGTGATCGTCGACCAGTTCGAGGAACTCTTCACGATGTGCGCGAACCCCGCGGAGCGGGTCGCGTTCGTCGACGCACTGACGTCGTTGAGCCCGCGAGGCACGACTGGGCCACCTGCGGCACTGGTGGTGTTCGGGATCCGCGCGGACTTCTACGCCGCGGGATTCGACCTGCCGTCCGTGCGCGCGGCGCTCCAGGACGTGCCCGTGCTCGTACCGGAGATGTCGGAGTCCGAGTTGCGCGACGCGATCGTCTGCCCGGCCCAGCTGGAGCACCTGGATTTCGCGGACGACCTGGTCGAACTGCTGCTGCGCGACCTTGGCACGGGCTGCGCCACCGACGGCTACCCGGCGCACCGGCTGCCGATGCTGGCGTACGCCTTGCGTGCGACCTGGCAGACCCGGCACGGACACACCCTCACTGTGGCGGGTTACCGGGCGACCGGCGGCATCGCCGGCGCGATCGCCACCGCCGCGCAGCGGACCTTCACCCGGCTCAGCAGCACCGAGCAGGACATCGCCCGGCGGATGTTCCTGCGCCTGGTGCGGATCGGCGACGAGGACGTCCGCCGGCTGCTCCCCACGGACGAGTTGCTGGCGGCATTCCCCGGCAAGCAGGCGCACCCGGTGCTCGCCGCCTTCACCGCCAATCGCCTGCTCACCCAACGGGAGAACACGGTCGAGATCAGTCACGAGGCGCTCCTGCGGGCGTGGCCGACCCTGCGGAAATGGCTCGACGAGGACCGCGCCGGCAACCTGGTCAGACAGGACATCGAAGACGCCGCGACCGGCTGGATCCGTGACAAGCGGTCGAACTCCGTGCTGTACCGGGGAAACCGGCTCACCGCCGCCCGGGACTGGGCGGCCCAACCGAACCACGGGCTGAGCCACACCGGACACGCGTTCCTTGCCGCGTCGGTCCGACAGTTCAAGCGGGGCAAGAGGATCCGCCGCGCGACCATCGCTCTGCTGGTGGTGCTCACGGTTGTCGCCAGCGTCGTCGCCGGCTACGCCTTGGACAAGCGGGACGAAGCGGAGTTCAACGAGATGGTGGCCGCCAGCGCCGAACTCATGAAGATCGACTCGACGCTGGCGGCGCAGATGTACGTCGCCGCCAGGCATTACGGCCACAGCGTCCACCTCGACAGCGCGCTGGTCACGTCCCAGAACGCGCCGCTGGCGACGGTCCTGTTCACCAACTACGGCAACAACGAGCAACTTGGCTTCTCGGCGCTGGCCCACAGCCCGACCACCGACCTGGTCGCCGCCACCGACACGACCACGAAGCTGTACCTGTGGTCCGGCCCGCCCGGGCCGCCCACAGTCGTGCCTCTCGGCGGGCAAGCACGGCGAGAGCCTGGCGTTCTCGCCGAGCGGCGACCTGCTTGTCGTCGGCCACGACGACGGGACGTTCCAGGTATGGGACACCACGAGCCGGGCGACTCCGACACCGGTCGGGAAGCCGGTGCGCGGGGCGCAGGCCGCCCTGGTGGCCATGGCGTTCGACGCGCGGGGACGCTTTCTCGCCACCGGCGGGCTGGGCGACAGCGTCCGCTTGTGGGACTTGGCCGACCCGGCCGAACCGAGCCGGATCAGCGACGTGCCGGCCGGTGCGCGGGCCGGCATCCGCACCATGGCCACCAGCCAGGACGGCGATCTCCTGGCGTTCGCCGACGAAGGCACCGTGCACCTCTGGGACGTGTCGGATCCGCGACACGCCACCCGGATCGGGCAGCCGAGGCGGCTGGGCGACGCACCCGTGCTCGCCCTGGCGTTCAGCCCGGACGGCCGGGAACTCGCGGCCGGCACCATGGCCGGTGACGTGCTGCGGCTGGACATCGACGACCCCGGCCACCCGCGCGTCATCGGGCCGCCGTTGGTCACCGGCGGCGAGGTCCGGACACTCGCGTACGGGCCTGACAAGGACCGGCTGGCGGCGGGTCTCGGCAATCGGGACATCGCGTTGTGGTGGCTGGACGACGCCGGGACCATCTTCGCGGCCGCGAACGTGCTGGCCGGCCATGGCTCGGCCGTCACCGGACTGTTCTTCGCCGGCCCGGAGCACGTCATCGGGGTGGACGCGGGCGGCTCGTTGCGTGACTGGCACCTGCCACCCACCGTGTTCTCGCCGGGACAGCGGCCGGCTTTCACCCGGTTCGCGCCGGCCGGCGACCGCCTCGCGGTCGGGTTGGCCGACGGGTCCGTCCGGTTCTGGGACACCGGCGACCCCGCCCTGCCCATGCGGCTGGACGCGACGATCCCGGCGGGCGCGTGCACGGCCGCCGGGGTGTGGCTCAGCACCGAGCGAGACCTGTTGGCCTGTGTGGACGCGCACGGGCAGGCCCACATCTGGGACATGGCCACCTTGGACTCAGTGCGTCGGTTCGACGGCGTCATCCCGTCGGCGGCGACGACTGTCGCGTTTGGACCGGGCAGCCGCAGCCTCGTCACCGTGCGGTCGGACTCGGCCGCGCAACTGTGGTCGATCGACGACCCGGACAAGCCGCGACCGCTGGGCCAGCCCTTCGGCCACGACTACGACATGGTCGTGGCCAGTGCCGACGGCACTCGGCTGGCCGCCGCCCGGACCACCGGCGAGATCGACCTGTGGGACCTGTCGGATCCGGCCCACCCCCGGCCGTGGGGCACCACACTGACCGGCCCGGTGCAGCGGACAGCGGCGATGGCGTTCAGCCCGGACGGCCGTACCTTCGCCGCTGGCGGCATCGACCACGGCATCCGGCTCTGGACCGTGGCGGACTTCTCGCACAGCGGCGATCCGACCGTGACGCGCCTCTCCCCGGGCGTGGTGTTCGCCATCGACTTCAACCACGACGGCACCAGGATGGTCACCGCCGGCCTCGAATCCGAGCTGCACGTCTGGGACACCGGGACGATGGCCGAGGTGTACTGGCCGATCAGTCTCAATGCCGCCACTGTCTCGGGGGCGACGTTCCCCCGCAGGCCCACCTCCGCGCAGTTCCGTCCGTCCGGCGACTGGCTGGTGACCAGCCTCGACGACGGCACAGTCGCGCTGTGGAACACCGATCCACAACGCACGGCCGACCGCGTGTGCGCGCTGACCACCGAGTCGGACCTGCCCGCCAAGTGGCGCGAACACTTCCCGCAGATCTCGTATCGCGCGCCCTGCGGCTGGCGTTAGTATCCGCGGCTTCCGGCGCCGTCGCTGAGCAGGGAGAACGCTTCCGCGGCGGCCACTGTGGCCTCGGGGTACAAGGAGTCCGCGGTGCGGCCGTCGGCGAGGCCGCGCCAGTTCTCCCGGGCCAGTGTTTTGAGCACGGCGACGATCTGGGTCGCGACCAGGCGGGCCATCAGGGTTCCGTCGAGGGCCGATGTCAGCTGGTCGACGTCGTGGGTTTCCAGGTCCGCCAGTCGGGACGCCAGGCTGGGGGTGGTGAAGACCAGGCGGTGGAAGGCCAGGACGTCGGGTCTGTCGCAGAGGCCGGTGACTGGGTCGCGGCGGTCCAGTCCGGCCTGAAAGTGGTGGTGCAGGGCGGAAAGCGGGGACCGGGCGGGATCCCGTTCGCGGACGGTACGGGCGGGTTCGCCGATGTGGTCGGCGAAGCGGTGCAGCACAAGGTCTTCCTTGGTGGCGAAGTACCGGAACAGGGTGGGTTTCGACACCTCGGCCGCGGCGGCGATGTCCGCCACGGAGACCTGGTCGAAGCCGTCCGCGAGGAACATCTCGATCGCCACGGCCGAGAGCGCCCGCCGGGTCCGTTCCTTCTTCAGCTCTCTCAGCACGTCTGTAACCCTAGCACAAATTTAACCGGGTTGTATTTGAGACTCGGTTGTGTTTTGGTGGGGCCATGACCAGTGTGCTGATCGCCGGAGCCGGGCCGACCGGCCTCACCCTCGCCTGTGACCTGGCCCGATGGGGTGTCGACGTGCGGATCGTCGACAAGGCCGCCCGGTTCTCGCCGGCGTCCCGCGGCAAGACGCTCAACCCGCGCAGCCTGGAGATCCTCGAAGACCTGGGGCTGGTCGACGAGATCATCGCCGCGGGCATCACCCACCTGCGCTACCGCAAGTACCGCGACGGCCGGCAACTGTCCGAACTGGACCCGTTCGCCGAGCCCGGCCCGACCCCGGACGCGCCCTACGACAGCCTGCTGTTCGTTCCCCAGTGGCGGACCGAGGAGATCCTCCGCGACAAGCTCGCCTCGTCCGGGGTGAAAGTGGAGCTGGACACCGAGCTGAAGGACTTCACCCAGACCCCCGACAACGTGCGGGCGACCCTGGCCGACGGCCGGGAGATCACCGCCGACTACCTGGTCGGCTGCGACGGCGGGCACAGCCTGGTGCGCAAGCTCTTGGGAGTGTCGTTCGCGGGGGAGACCGCGCGCGAACAGACCATGATCTGCGGCGATGTCGAAGTCGACCGACTGGACCCGAACGTGTGGCACCAGTGGATCGACGAGGACGGCGCGGTGCTGCTGTCGCCGTTCCGCTGCACGAGATCGTGGCAGCTGCAGGCGAGTTGCGCGCCCGACGCCGACGGGCGCCTGCCGGAACCGACCCTGGCGACGTTCCAGCGGCTGTTCGACAAGCACGCGCGGATCCCCGGGGTACGGCTGCGCGATCTCACGTGGTCCACGACGTGGACGGTGAACACGCGGATGGTCGACCGCTACCGGGTGGGCCGGGTCCTGTTGGCCGGCGACGCCGCGCACATCCACCCGATCGCGGGCGGGCTCGGGATGAACACCGGCATCCAGGACGCCTGGAACTTGGGATGGAAACTGGCGCTCGTCGTGTCCGGGCGGGCCGGGACGGACCTGCTCGACACGTACGAGGAGGAGCGGCTGCCGATCGCCGCGTGGACCCTGAACCTCACGACCGACCGGCTGAACGCGGTCATGGCGGCCGTGCGGAAACCAGGGGTCGGCCTGGAGCGGGTGCTGACACCGGAAGGCAGGGGCCTCACGATCGGGTACCCGTGGAGTTCCCTGGCCGGCGCGAACGGCGGCGGCCGAGCGCCGGACGCCCCCACCGCGACCGGCCGACTGTTCGACATGTTCGCGGGACCGCATTTCACGCTCTTGACCTTCGGCGACGTCCAAGCCGAGATCCCGGTCGACACCTACCGGATCACCGACGACAACGTCCGTGCCACTTACGGGATCGAAGGTGACGGCATGGTTCTGGTCCGACCGGACAACCACGTCGCGCTGACGTCGGCCGACCCGCGACCGGTGATGGACTACCTGGCCGCGTTGGCATAGCCATCAGTGGTGAGTTGGTCGGTGTTGGTGTCGTAGTCGAAGAGTTCGGCGTACCGGCCCCAGTCGATCGCCGTGTCGAGTTGGTGTTGGGCGTCGGTGGCGGAGAAGGCGCGGCGGAGCAGGTCCAGGAAGAAGGTGGCACGCAGGGATCCGTCGGCGCTGGCGTCCAGTGCCCGGCAGATGGTTCGGACCAGTGGGGCGTGGTCGCGCACCTGGGTGGCGAAGATCTTCTTGCTGTGCTGGATGTCCGCCGTGGTGAAGGCCGCGCCGGTAGCCGTGAGGTGCAGGTCGGCGCCGGTCACGACGAGCAGTTGCAGCATGGCCGCCGCGTCCACCAGGGGCAGCAGGTCGTCCACCTCGAAGTTGAGGTCGGTGGCCAGGTCGGGCAGGTCCGCGTCGCCGCCCCGGGCGTGGATGATCTCAACCAGGCCGGCCAGGCCGCCGACGGACGCCTGCGGCAGCGGACGGGCCGTCGGGGTGGGTTCGGGGCTCGACTCCTCGGTTTCGCGTCCGGCGAGCAGGTCGTAGAGGTGGTCGACCACGCTCGCGAACGCGGTGGACCGGCGGTCGCGCGGGCGAGCCAGGGGGATGGTGACCTCGGCGCGGATGCGGCCCGGGTTGGCGCCGAGCACGAACACCCGGTCGGCGAGCAGCACCGCCTCCTCGATGTTGTGGGTGACGATGCAGATCGCCTTGGTGGGGAACTGATCGCCGGCCCACAGGGACATCAGTTCGGTCCGCAGGTTCTCCGCGGTGAGCACGTCGAGCGCGGAGAACGGCTCGTCCATCAGCAACAGGTCCGGTTCGAGCACCAGGGCCCGCGCGAAGCCGACCCGCTGCCGCATCCCGCCGGAGAGTTCCTTGGGATACGCCGACTCGAAGCCGTCCAGGCCGATCAGGTCGAGCGCGGCCAGTGCGCGCGCCCGGCGTTCGGCGGGCGCGACACCCCGCGCGGCGAGACCAAGCTCCACATTGTCCTGCACGGTGAGCCACGGCATCAGCGCGAACGACTGGAACACCATGGCGGCACCGGGATTGGCGCCGTTGAGCACCTCGCCCCGGTACCGGACGGTTCCGCTGGTCGGGCTGATCAGGCCGGCGACGGTCCGCAGTAACGTGGACTTCCCCGACCCCGACCGGCCCAGCAGCGCCACGATCTCGCCGGCTCGCAGGTCCAGGGTGATGCCGTCCAGTACGCGCAGTTCGTCGCCTGCCGCGCCGGTGAAGCTCTTGCTGACGTTGTCCATGCTGATCAACACGGGATCCTCCAGGTTCACAGGGTGAAACGGCGTTCGGCGATGGCGTACAACCGGCGCCAGAACAGTCGGTTCAGGCCGACCACGTACAGGCTCATCACCGCGACGCCGATCAGGATCCGCGCCCCGTCGCCCGTTGTCGTGGCGTCCTTGATGTACGCGCCCAGCCCGGTCGCGGTGAGCGTGGTGCTACCGTAGCTGACGATCTCCGCGACGATGGACGCGTTCCAGGCGCCGCCGGCCGCGGTGATGCCGCCGGTGACGTAACTCGGGAAGATCGCCGGCAGGACGAGCCTGCGCCACCACAGTTTCCGGGGCAGCCGGAGGGTGGCGGCGGCCTCCCGCAGGTCGTTCGGGATCGCCGAGGCGCCGGCGATCACGTTGAACAGGATGTACCACTGCGCGCCCAACGCCATCAGCAGGATCCCGCCCCAGTCCAGGCTGATCCCGGTCGCCACCAGCACGCCCGTGATCAGCGGGAACAGGAAGTTCGCCGGGAACGACGCGCACACCTGGACAACCGGCTGCGCGAGCCGGGACACCTTGGGGTTGAGCCCGATCCACACGCCGATCGGCACCCACACGAGCGTCGCCACGACCAGCAACGCGATCACCCGGCCGAACGTCACCAGCCCGAGCAGCAGGGCGTGGCCGACCTCGCCGAACCCCGCCGTGTCCGCGATGAACGTGACCATCCGGACCAGGCCGTAGCCGATGAGCGCGAACACCACGACCGCGAAGACCACGTCCCCGATCCGGCGCCGCACCGGCGATGTCCGAAGTGGACGGTCCGCGAGGCCCAACACCGCCATCAGCCGGTCCAGCGGCCGCACCACCCAGCCGAACAGCCGGCCGAGCCCGCGCGGCACCCGAGACCGGCGCAGCAGGTCGAGCACGATGCTGCGGGGCGCGGTCGCCGCCTCGGACTCCTCCACCCGGAACCGTTCCGCCCACGCCGTCAACGGCCGCCAGAACAGCACGTTCACACCGACCACCATGACGATCATCACCGCGATCGCCAGCAGGACCTTGCCGAGGTCGGCGTCGTCGGTCGCGGCGGCGACGTACGCGCCGATGCCTGGCAGCACGTACGAGTGGTTGTTGACGCTCAACGCCTCCGATGCCACCAGGAAGAACCAGCCGCCGCCGAAGCTCATCATCCCGTTCCACACCAACGGGATCATCCCGCCGGGCACGTCCACCCGCCAGAACCGCTGCCACTTCGACAGCCGCAGCAGGCGCGCGGCCTCGTCCAGCTCCCGGGGCTGGGACACCAGGGACTGGTAGAACGCGAACGTCATGTTCCACGCCTGCGAGGTGAAGATCGCGAACACCGACGCGAACTCCAGGCCGAGCTGCGAGCCGGGGAACAGCGCGAGGAACCCGGTGATCGTCACCGAGAGGAACCCGAGGATCGGTACGGACTGCAGGATGTCCAACACCGGCAGCAGAACCTTCTCCGCGCGCCTCAGTCGGGCCGCTGCCGTCGCGTACACGAACGTGAAGACGACCGACAGCACCAGCGCGGCGAACATGCGCAGCAGCGAACGGGCCGCGTAGTACGGCAGTTCGCCCGGGTCCGTGGAGATCCGGTCCGGTGCGTTGGCCTCGTCGAAGGGCGCGACGAGGCCGTGCGACAGCTGGACCACCGCCCACAGCAGCGCGGCGGCGCCGGCGAGCACCACCAGGTCCGCCGCGCCCTGCCGGGGGCGGGACAAGGCTGGGCGGGACGGGAAAGTACGCAGTAATGCCATGTCACTTCTCCTGCCGCGGCGTTCGGACGTCCCACCGCACACTGGTCACCGAGGGTTCGAGGGACAGCCGGCTGACGGCCGTCTCCATCTGCTTGTCGTCCCGCCGGTCCGCGGCCAGTTCGGCGCGCACCTCGACGTGGCCGTTGTCGGGCGCGTTGCTGCTCTGCACCGACTCGAGCCGGAAATCCGTGCGCCCCAACGCCTGCACCAGCAACGCACGGACATGCGCCTCGGCGTCGTCCTTGGTCACCGCGCGGAAGATGTACACGGTCGGCGTCTCGTCGCCAGCCTCCGGCCGGCGGTCGATCACCCGGCCCAGCGGGCGCAGCAGGACGTTGACGATGACGACCACGACCGTGCCCGCCAAGGCGACCTGGTAAAGGCCGGCACCGGCCAACGAGCCGACCGCGGCCGAACACCACAGGGTCGCGGCGGTGTTCAACCCGCGCACCGTCAGCCCGTCCCGCAGGATCACCCCGGCGCCGAGGAAACCGATCCCGGACACGATCTGCGCCGCCACCCGGGTCGGGTCGGCGCTGCCGCTGCCGGTCAGCCCGCCGAAACCGTACGAGGACAACAGGACGAACAGCGTCGCCCCGGCCGCGACCAGCGCGTTGGTCCGCAGGCCCGCCATCCGGGCCCGGTACTGCCGTTCGAATCCGATCGCGGTGCCCAGCCCGACACCGGCGCCCAGGCGCAGCAGCATTTCCGCAGTCGTCATAACCGCGCTCACTTTCTTACAGTGTAAAAGGAGTTACAGCCAGGCGCCTGTCCGACGCGTGTACATCGTCTTCGCCAGCTGTGCGGCCACCCCGTACGCCGCCAGAATGGCTACCAGCCAAGGGAAATAGCCGAGTGGCAGTGCGGACAGGAGTAATGGTCCGGCCAGGGGCGACAGCGGCAGCGCCAGCGCGACGAACGCCACCACGCACGTGGCGACGAGCACCTGCCGAGACGGCCGACTGCCCATAATGGACCGCAGCACGAGGACGGCGATCAGCTGGGACAGCAGGCCTTCGACGAACCACCCGGTCTGGAACACCGTCGGGTCAGTGTCATTGTTACTGCCCGTGCCCAACGCCCACCACAGCACCGCGAACGTGGTCACGTCGAACAGCGAGCTGACCGGTCCGAACACGAGCATGAACCGGACCAGGCCGCCCGCCTGCCACCGGCGCGGGCGCTTCAGGTACTCCCGGTCGACCCGGTCCCACGGCAGCGCGAGCTGAGCGGTGTCGTACAAAAGGTTCTGGACCATCAGCTGCACCGGCAGCATCGGCAGGAACGGCAGGAACGCACTGGCCACGAGCACCGACAGCACGTTGCCGAAGTTGGAGCTCGCGGTGATCTTGACGTACTTCATCGTGTTGCCAAGCGTGCGCCGGCCTTCCACGACGCCGTCGGCGAGCGCGCTCAGGTCCCGTTCGGTCAGGATGAGGTCGGCCGCGTCCTTGGCGACGTCCGTGCCGCCCTGTACCGAGATCCCGACGTCGGCGGCACGCAGCGCCAGCGCGTCGTTCACGCCGTCGCCGACGAAACCCACCGAGTGGCCCGCCGACCGCAGTTCGGCGACGATCCGCGCTTTGTTCGCCGGGGTGAGCTTGGCGAACACCGTTCCGGTCGTGACCAGCCGCCGAAGGTGGGCGGCGCTGGCGCGGTCGATCTCGTGACCCTGCACCACCTCACCGATCCGCAGGCCCGCCTGTCCGGCCACGAACGCTGCGACGTGCTGGTTGTCCCCGGTGAGGATCTTCACTGACACGCCGCGCTCGTCCAGCGAACGCACGGCTGTGGCGGTGCTGGCCCGGACCGGGTCGACGAACCCCACGAACCCGACGAGCACGAGCCCGGCTTCGTCCATTTCGGAGTAACCGCCCAACCGCGCCGGTTGCTGGCGTGCGGCCACGGCGAGGATCCGCATGCCGTGTTCGGCGTAGGCGCGGACGAGGTCCTCGGTGTCCCGTCGCCGGGCGTCAGTCAGTTCGATGACCGCACCCGCCTGCCACGCTTGGGCGCATCGCGGCAGGACCTGGTCCGGGTCTCCTTTGGTGATCACAATGTGCTCGTCGTCGTGCCGCACCACCACGGTCGCCCGGCGTCGGTCGTGGTCGAAGCCGATCTCGTCGACTGCGCTGTAGGCCGCGTTGTTCGACACAGCATCTTCGTCACCGGCGAGCTGGTCCGCGATGGCCTCGTCGAGCCGGTTGCGTGGCCCGGACTGGAATCGTACTGCCAGGTACGCGTATTCGGCGGCTTCGCCGTCAGGCTGGCCGTACAGGTCGATGCTGTGCGCGTACGCCACGCGGTCCTCAGTGAGCGTGCCGGTCTTGTCCACGCACAGCACGTCCATGGCGCCGAGGTCCTGGATCGCGTTGAGCCGCTTGACGACCACCTTGCGCTCGGCGAGCCGGACCGCGCCGCGCGCGAGGTTCGTGGTGACGATGACCGGCAGCATCTCCGGGGTGAGCCCGACCGCCACGGCCGCCGCGAACATCGCCGCCTGCGCCCAGTCACCGGTGACGAACCCGTTGACGGCCAGCACGATCGGCACCATGACCAGCATGAACTTGACGAGCGTCCAGCCGACCGCGCGGACGCCGAGGTCGAACCCGGACGCCGGGCGCGCGCCCTGGATGTCCCGGGCGATCGTGCCGAAGTACGTGTCCGATCCGGTCGCGACCACCACCGCGGTGGCCGTGCCCGCCACCACGGAAGTGCCCGCGAAACAGATCGTCTCTATGTCCACAATGGACGCCTGACGCGTGTTGGTCACGCCTTTGCGCTCGGGCAGCGTCTCGCCGGACAGCCCGGACTGGTCCACCATCAGGTCCACCGCGCTCACCAGCCGTACGTCGGCGGGCACCACGTCACCCGGGACGAGCAACACCACGTCGCCCAGCACGAGGTCTTCGACCGGCACTTCCCGCGTCACGGCAGTGTGGCCGTCGCTCGCGCGTCGGCGCACGGTTGCTGTCGCGCTGACACGTGCGCGCAGCGCGTCCACCGCGCGGTCCGAGCGAGTGTGCTGCCAGAACCGCAACCCCACGGCCAGCACGACCATCGCGCCGACCGTCACGGCGCCGCGCACGTCGCCGACAACGACGAACACCACACACAGGCCCGTCAGCAACGCGATGAACGGACTGTTCACACCCGCGCGCACACGCGCCCACACGCTGGCGCGCGTCGGCCTGGCCACATGGTTGTCGCCGTGCTGGGCCAGCCGGTCGGCCGCCTCGGCCTCGGTCAGGCCCTTCGGAGTGCCGTGCACGGCACGGAACAGCGGCAGCTCGGCCGCGTTCGCCAGTTCACGCAGGCGGGCGTCGTCGGAGAATGTCTTGAACATGGTGCGGTCCTGTCACGTCGGCGGCGTCGGCCGGGAACAACTGGCAACGACGAGCACCACGCGGACCGCCGGGCTAACTGAGCCCTCGCGGGCGCGGCCGGGCGACCGCGTGGTCGTGACTACTTCCCTCGCCGGTCATCCGGCACACCTCCCTCCAGCACAAGTCCTGGCCGCTCAGCGGCCATGAGCCATTAGACATGAGCGGGCCCGATCAGTCAAACAGTTGTGCAAGTGTTTGTTCTATGTCACTCTGGCGGTATCACCCGAGAGGACGCCGTGCCCGTCGAACACTTACCCCAGCCCGCTGAACCGTTGCCCGCCGACCTGCTGCAGGACACCGCGGCGACCTTCGGGATGCTCGCCGGGAGCGTGCGCCTGCAGATCGTGTGGCTGCTCGCCGCGGGTGAGCGTGACGTGGGCACGCTCGCGGCCGAGGTCGGCCAGTCCGTGGCCACGGTCAGCCACCACTTGGCCAAGCTCAAGCTGGCCGGTCTGGTGCGCGCCCGCCGCGAGGGAAAGCGCCAGGTGTATGTCGCCGCCGATCCGCATGTGGTCGACGTGGTCCGGCTGGCAGTCCGACACCAGGACGAACTCAGGACACCCTCGCAGGCCCGCGCCACCCGCTGACCCCCGGGGTTAGGCTTTCAGGTCGCACCCGGGAGGGGGACCTATGAGCCGGCCACGTGGGTTGATCCGCCGACACCGGGATTTTCGGTGGTTCTGGTCCGGGCAGGCCGTGTCGGTGATGGGTACGCAGGTCACGGCGGTCGCTTTGCCTTTGGTGGCCACGCTGTTACTGGATGCGCGGGCGGGTGCGGTCGGCGCGATCGCGGCGGCGACCTACCTGCCGAACGTCGTGGTTCCGATGCTGGCGGGTCACTGGTTGGAGACGCGTCGTCGCCGGCCCGCGTTGATTGGCGCGGATGTCGTGCGGGCCTTGGCGCTGGCGGTGGTGCCGTTGTCGGTGTTGTTGGGCTTTTTGTCGTTGCCGCTCCTGGTTGTTGTCGCGTTCGTGGTCGGGGCCGCGAGTGTGGTGTTCGACGTGGGGAGTTTTGCCTACGTACCAGGCATGGTGGACGACGACGACCTGCCGAGGGCGAACCAGGCACTGGAGGGCTCGCTGACAGTCGCCCAGGTCGCCGGCCCAGGGTTCGCCGGTGTGCTGGTGCAATGGCTGGGGCCGGCGGTCGCGGTCCTGGTCGACTCGGCCAGCTACATCGCCAGCTTGGTGGGCATCACCGCCGCGCGCCGGCCGGAGCCGGAGCCGGTGGTGGACAGCACTGAGCGGCGCAAGGTGCTGGCGGGGTTACGGCACCTGCTCGGCAACCCGGTGCTGCGGGCGTTGACCATCCACGCGGGTGTGTACAACGTGGGTTCGCAGATCTTGATGGTGAACCTGTTGGTGTGGCTGGTGTCCGACCGGCAGGTGAGTGTCGGCGTCTACGGGCTCGGGTTGTCGGCGGCGGGCGCGGGGGCGTTCGTCGGCACCATGTCGGTGTTACGGGTCAGCGGCCGGATCGGCTACGGCTGGACGTATGTGTTGGCATTGCTGCTGTTCACCGGCGTGCCGCTGGTTCTCGCCGCGCTGCCCATGAGCGGTACCGCGTTGGGTGTCGCCGTTTCGGCGGTGTGGGTGGTGGCGGGAGTGGGGCTGGGCGGGGCGAACGTGCTGTCCACGACGCTGCGGCAGGCGGCGGTGCCGAAGGCGGCGCTGGCCAGGTCCATTGGCACGTACCGGTTTCTGATCTTCGGCGTGATCCCGTTGGGCAGTGCGGCGGCCGGTGTGATCGGGGAGACGTTCGGCAGCCGGACCGGAGTCGCCGTCGGCACGGTCGTCATGGCTCTTTCGGCGGTACCGATGGTGCGCCGTGAAGTGCGTGGGTTACATGATCCCCAAGACGCGGTGACCACGGCCGACTGATTTTTCCCAGACCTTGAGCGTCTTCCGTTTCGGCTGGGCGTGGCGATAAAATGCGATCAGCCGAATTGGTGTTACGGAGGCGGGCCGATGTCGGATGACCGGACGTACCTCGTCGTGGTCAACCACCAGGAACAGTACTCGATCTGGTTGGCGGACAAGGACATTCCGGACGGCTGGCGCGCCGAGGGGATGAGCGGGACCAAGCCGGAGTGTATCGGCCACATCGAGGAGATCTGGACGGACATGCGTCCGTTGAGTCTCCGGCTGAAAACCGACGGCTGAGCGTCCCGGTCGACGATGAGGGGGACATGTGTGCTGAGACCAGCATTATCCGGTTTCCCCGGATGACGATCTCCGCGCCCGCGTTGACGACGATAACGATCGACAACGTGAATGCGGAGACCGCCGAACGGGTCGCCGCGGTCACTCGTCGGTCCTATGTGGACTCTGATCCGCTGCCCGGACTGCCCACACCGGACGGCGCGGTCGAGGACGCCGGCCATGTCATGCGGTTTCTGGCGGACGGCGGGTCGATCCGGGCGCTGCGGATCGACGAGGCCATCGTGGCTGTGCTACGGACGAAGCTGTTGTCCGACGGCGCCTGGTGGGTCGCCCGGGTCGCGGTCGACCCTGCCGCACGAGCCCGCGGCGTCGGCCGGTGGCTGATGGCCGAGGTGGAAGCGACCGCCCGCGCCGAAGGCGCCCGAACGGTCCGGTTGGACGCGGTCATCGAACGCTGCCTGCTGCCGTACTACGCGAATCTCGGCTACCGGGCGGTGGCGTACCACCTGCCGGACGACGGGAAGCTGCTCACCGAGGCCGCGATGGAACGCGACCTCACCCAGCCACCCGAACCCATGCCGGTCTACGGGCCGGATCCCGGCGCGACCGGCCGAATCACTTGGTACGTCACACCGAACGGCCTGATCGCGACGACCGAACCGGTTGGCCGGGGACGGCTGGCCGGAGTGGACGTCTGGCGCGGTGATCCGGCCGAACTGCCCGAACTGCTTCGCACGACCCCTGGCGCCCGCCCGACCGACGACCCGCGCGTGGTCGTGTTCCGTGCCAGCCGCGCGAACGTCCCCTTGCACCGCATGCCCCGCGCCCTGCACAGCGACCTATGGGCGGTGGCCCGGTTCCGGCCGGGTCACGAGATCCAGGAGTTCCCACCGACGGCATCCAGGAGTGAGACTTGACCACGACCGCGCCGCGGCTCTTATCGGCCACCCCCGTCGACCTCGGCGGCCACTTCGACAACCGCGGCATCACCCGCGGCGGCGAACTGGACCAGGGCGGCTTCAACATCTGGGACAACACGTTCCCCGCGGAGGACCTGCCCGAGCCGGGCGGCACGGTCCGGATCGGGGACGTGCCGTTCCTGTTCCCCGCGCCCGATCCGGCCGGCCGGGACAACCTGCGGTGCTCCGGCCAGGTGATCGAGCTGCCGACCGGCCGGTACGACTGGTTATACCTGCTGGCCGCGTCGGAGCGGCGCAGCGAGGACGTGATCACCCTGCATCACGCCGACGGATCTGTGGATCCGCAATGGCTGCGCGTGTCCGACTTCTGGGCGGAGACCCCGGCGCATTTCGGCGAGCAGGCGTCCGTGCGGTGCCGCAGCCTGCACTATCCGCGGCACATCCAGCGCAACATGGCACCGGTGATCTGGCGGACCAGGGTGCCCGTGCCGAGGGAGACCGACCTGGCCGCCATCGGGCTGCCGGACAACGTGGCCATCCACATCTTCGCGCTCACCTTGATCGGACCAGAGGCATGACCGCGACAGGGGTGATCGATGATGTCGTGCCGTGGCGCCACGACCTGGTCGGCTGCCTGTGGACGAGCGCGGCGACGATCCTGCGCTGGCACGGCGTGCCCGAGTTGGAAACCCTTGGCGCGGCATGGGGTTTCCGGCACATCCCGACCGACTTGAGGCGCGAGGAGTACTACTACCCGACGCCGCCCGGCGTCTCGCTGTACGAGGGGCTCGCGCCGTACCATCCGGTCCGTTCGGTGTGGCACGAGCCGGCGGACGCCGCGCAGGGCTGGGAACAGGTTCGGGCGCAGGTGGCCGCCGGTGTCCCGATCGTGGTGGCGGCGGACAACTTCTACCTGCCGTTCCGGCCCGCGTACCAGGACGTGCACACCAATCATCTGGTGATCGTGTACGGCTACGACGACAACGCCGGAACAGTCCGGGTCCTGGACGCCGTGCCGCCGCGGTTCGACGGCGACATCCGGCTGGACGAGCTAGCCGCCGCGCGCGACTCGCAGAACCCGATCCTGCACAACCGGGACATGTTCTTCACCAACCAGCCGATCGGCAACCGGTGGCTGGAGATCCACGTCGACACGGACGCCTTCCCGCCGTTCGACCGGGACACCGTGTTCGACACGATCCGCCGCAACCTGCACGGATTCCGCTCGGCCGGCGACGGCTACGTGGGCCTGACCGGGCAACGCGCCTACCTCGCGGACGTGGCCGAACGGTTCGAAGACGAGGCCGACATCCGGGACGAGCTGTTCCTCGTCGCCGGGGCCGTCCTGGCCAACACCGCGCTGCACGCCGACTGGCTGGTGTTGGCCGCGTCCGCCGCCGACGAACCGGCGCTCGCCGTGCTTGGCCGTTCCGTGCAACGCATCGCCCACCACTGGACGGCCGTGCGGATCATGAGCGCGCTCACCAGCACCGGCGAGATGTCCGCGGACCGGTTGCGCCGCCGGTTCTCCGCATTGTGCGACGACCAGGCGCGGGTACTCGCCGAGCTGTCGGACGTCGTGTCCGGGAAGTTCTGAGGATGGAGCAGATGTCAGGCGACAGCGGAAGTCCCGAGACCTCGTTGGCCGAGGCCCGGCGCGCCTTGCTCGCGATGAAGATGCGCCAGCGGCAGGCCGCCGCGGCCGAACGGGACCGGATCGTCCGGGTGCCCCGCTCCGGCCGCCTGGCGGTCACCGAGCAACAGCACTACATATGGTTCCTGCACCAGGTCTCGGTGGACCTCGCCCAGTACAACATCCCGTTCGTGTTGCGGCTGCGTGGTGAGCTGGACGAACCGGCGCTGCGTAAGGCCGTGCGGGATGTCGTCAACCGGCACGAGAGTCTGCGTACGACGTTCGGCGTGGACAGGGGAGTGCCGTTCCAGATCGTCGCCGACCCGGTGACGGACGTGCCGGTGACCGTCACGGACCTGTCCGGGCTCGCCGAGGACGAACGCTGGGCCAAGGGCCTGTCGGTGGCGATGGCCGAGATCCGCGTCCCGTTCGACCTCGCCACCGGTCCGCTGCTGCGTTGTGGGCTGGTCAGGTTGGCCGCGGCGGATCACCTGCTCGTGATGACGTTCCACCACATCATCACCGACGGGTGGTCCACCGGTCTGCTGATCCGGGACCTCGCCGAGTTCTACGACGCCGCGCACACCGGCCGCGAGGCGAGGCTGCCGGAGTTGGCCGTGGCACCGGTCGACGTGGCGGTGTGGCAACGGCGTCAGCTGACCGGTCCGGGGCGGGAACGTGACCTGGAGTACTGGCGTGGCGCGCTGAAGGATCTGCCCACTTTGGACTTCCCGGCCGACAAGCCGCGGCCGCTCACTCCGACCGGGCGGGGCCTGGCGTTCGTCCGGCCGTTCCCCGGCGACCTGCTGCGGGCCGCCCGGGACCTCGCGGCGCAGTGGAACATCAGCGAACTTTCGGTGTACGCGGCCGCGTTCGCGATCGTGCTGGCCAGATACACCGGGCAGACCGACATCCCGTTCGGTTCGGCGGTGTCCGCGCGGACCCGGCACGAGCTTGAGTCGATGGTCGGGATGTTCGCCAACACGGTCGTGCTGCGGATCGACCTGACCGGCGACCCCACCGTGGCGGAGTTGCTGCGCCGATCCAACGAGCACGTGCTGGACGTGCTGGCGCACCAGGACGTGCCGTTCGGCCGGGTGGTGGAGGACCTGCGGCCGGAACGGGACGCCGCCCGCAACCCGTTGTACCAGGTCGCGCTGAGCCTGCTCAGCGAGGAGATCATGGCCGACTTCGCGTTCGGCGACGTGCGGGTGGAGAACGTGGAGGTGCACACCGGCACGTCCCGGTTCGACCTGTCCGTCCAGCTCAACACCCGCTCGGTCGGCGACGGGTTCGTGTGGGTGAACTACGCGGACGACCTGTTCGACCCGGAGCGGATGGAACGGCTGGTGGTCCACTTCCGGACCGCGCTCGAGGCGATCGTGGCCGACCCGGCCCAGCCGGTGGCCGGGATCTCCGTGCTGCCCGAGGAGGAACGCCGCCGGCTGGTCGCGGAGTGGAACCCCGAGCCGGTCGACTTCGGCACCGCCGACCGCACGCTCGTCGACCTGGTCGGCGCCGCCGCGGCGGCAAATCCGGCCGGGGTCGCGGTGCGGTTCGAGGGCGCTGATCTCACGTACCAGGAACTGGACCGCCGGTCCAATTGTCTGGCGACGCTGCTGCGTGCCGAGTACGGGGTCGGCCTGGAGTCGATTGTCGGCATGCTGCTGGAACGCGGCCCGAACGTGCAGACCACCGAACTGGCGTCGATCAAGGCCGGCGGCGCGTGGCTGCCGCTCGACCCGACCCATCCGGCCGCGCGCCTGCGGTTCCAACTGGAGGACGCGGGCGCGGACGTCGTCGTCACCACGACCGCGCTCGCCGGTCTGCTGCCCGCCGACATGCCACGAGTGCTGCTCGACACCGCAGATCTGGAGTCCTGTTCGGACAGTCCGCTGCCCCAGGTGGCAGGCCCGGACAACGCCGCGTATGTGATATACACGTCCGGGTCGACTGGCAAGCCTAAAGGTGTGGTGGTCACGCACCGGGCGGCCGTGAACTTCGTCGGCGCCGCCCAGCAGCTGTTCCACATCACGCCGGCGGACCGGGTGCTGCAGTTCGCGAACCCGACCTTCGACGTCAGCGTGTTCGACGTGTATTCCGCGCTCGCCAACGGCGCCACCTGTGTATCCGCGCCGACTTCCGTGTTGTACGACCCGCACCGGCTCGCGGAGCTGATGCGACAGGAGTCGGTGACCGTGGCCGACATCGCGCCGGCCGTGCTCGGCCTGGTGACCGACACGGATCTACCGGAGCTGCGCGCGTTGTTCGTCGGGATCGAGGCGTTCACCGCCGACCTCGTCAACCGGTGGCGTACGTCGAAACGCGCTTTCCATAACGGCTACGGCCCGACTGAGGCGACTGTGGCCTGTGTGGACTACGAGTGTCCGCCGGAGCGGTTGACCGCGGCGCCGCCGATCGGCCGGGCGATGGCGAACATCAGCGCGTTCGTCGTGGACGGTCGCGGCGATCTGGTTCCGGTGGGTGTGCAGGGCGAACTGTGCATCGCCGGGACGTGCCTGGCGCGGGGCTACCTGGGCCGGCCGGGGCTGACGGCGGAGAAGTTCGTGCCGTGCGAGTTCGGCGGGCCAGGGGAGCGGATGTACCGCACGGGTGACGTGGTGCGATGGGAATGGAACGGCCAGCTGGTGTTCGTCGGCCGGGTGGACCGCCAGGTGAAGATCCGGGGCCTGCGGGTGGAGCTGGGCGAGATCGAGGACGTCCTGGCCGGCGCACCCGCGGTCGCGCAGGCCGCGGTCGTCGTGGCCGACAGCGACACTGGCCCCAGGCTCGACGGGTATGTGGTGGCTGAGCGCGGCGGGAAGCTCACCGAGGACTCGGTCCGCGACTGGTTGGTGGACCGGTTGCCCGTGCACATGGTGCCGGCGACGTTGACGATCCTGGCCGAGTTGCCGCTGACGGGCAGCGGGAAGCTGGATCGCAAGGCGCTGCCGGCGCCTGCGACGGGCGTCGCCGCGGGCGGGATGGTGACCGGCACCGGGCGGCTGCTGGCCGAGGTGTGGGCCGGGCTGCTGAACGTGTCGGCGGACACGGTCGCCGGCGCGGACAACTTCTTCACCCTCGGCGGGAACTCGTTGCAGGCCACCCAGCTGATCTCCCGGATCCGCGACACGTTCTACGTCGAGCTGGACGCCCGGCAGCTGTTCAGCCATCCCCGGCTGAACCAGATGGCGGACCTGGTGGACGAGGCCATGCGCGCCGCCATGGACGAGAGCGAACTGGCCCTGCTGGAGAAAGAGGTCGCCGAACTGTCCGAAGAGGAGCTGGACCGGTTGTTGGCTGAGGACGAGTGAGTATGCCGTCCGTCGACGACAAGCGCCGCGCCCTGCTGGCGAGACGACTGCGCGAACGCGCGGATCGTCCACAAGGGACTGGGCAGACCCGGGCCGCCGGGCTCGCGGAGTGCGTGATCCCGCTGCGCGCGGGCGAGGGTACGCCGTTGTTCCTGCTGCCCGCGGTCGGTGGCGGCGCTGGTCCGTATGTGGCGCTCGTCGAACACCTGCCGCCCGGCCGCCCGGTATACGGTCTGGAGTCGCCCGGCCTGCACGGCCAGTCGATTGTATACAAACTGGACGAACTGGCGGCCGTGTACCTGGATCTGATCACCGGGATTCGGCCGGACGGGCCGTACCTGCTGTGCGGGTGGTCGGTGGGCGGCGTGGTGGCGCAGGAGATCGCGGTCCGGCTGCGGGAACGTGCCGCGGACGTGCCGCTGGTGGTGATGCTCGACTCGGCGCTGGCCCCCTCGGAGCCACCACCGGACGACACCACGGTCCTGGGATGGTTCGCCGAGGACCTGTCGGCGACCTTGCGGGCCGAGCCGCCCGACCTCGCCTTCCTGCACGCGTTGCCCGAGGACGAACGGACGGACGGTCTGATCGAGGCGCTGGAGAACGCCGGAACCGTGCCGTCGGGCATTCGTGCGGAGATGCGGCAGCGGATCGCCGCGTTCGCCGGGAACGCCCGCGCCTACCGGAGTTGGCGGCCGCGGCCGGTGGACGTGCCGGTCACGTTCGTCCTGGCGGAGGACACCGACGCGGGCGAGGTCGACCGCTGGCGGCCGTACGCGTCCGCCGTCACTTGCCTGCCGGTGCCTGGCGCGCACCACACCATGCTGCAACACCCGGATCTCGACAAGGTCGTCGACGCACTGAGCCGGTGTCTCGGCGAGGCCGACCCAAGGAGTCCATAGTGGACTTGACGTTCCCGCCGAAGCAGGAGCGGTTCCGTCAGGACGTCCGCGCCCTGCTGGCCCGCGAGTCGGTGCGCGAGGAGGTGGCGCGGGTCCGTGCGCTGCCGGCGGACCAGGAACCCGGTCTGCTGGACACATATCGCCTGCTGGGTGAACGCGGCTGGCTCGCACCGAACTGGCCCCAGGAGTACGGCGGCATCGGCGCGACGATCGTGGAGAAGGCGATCGTGACGGAGGAGCTGATCGCCGCCGGTGTGCCCGATGTGGCCCACACGCTGTCCATCGACATCGTGGGGCTCGCGGTGTACCTGCACGGCACGCCCGAGCAGAAGGCGCGCTGGCTGCCCTCGCTCGCGGCCGGCGAGTCCATCGGATGTGTGCTGTTCTCCGAACCGGAGACCGGGTCGGATCTCGGGTCGCTCGCTACTCGGGCGGAGCCTGACCCGGAAGGTTGGCGGCTGCGTGGTCGCAAGTTGTACAGCCTCAAGGCGCACATGGGGGACTTCGCGCTGTGTCTCGCCCGGACCGGGTCGTCGGAGGTGCGATACTCTGGGCTGAGCGTGTTCATTGTCCCGCTCGACAACACCGGCGTGCTGATCAGTCCGTTGTGGACGATGATGGACGAGCACTTCGGCGCGGTGACCCTGGACGGCCCGTTGGTGACTCGGGCGGACGTGTTGGGCGAAATCGGCGACGGCTGGCGGATCGCGGGCGAGGTGCTCCGCCTGGAGCGGACCGGCATCGAGTTGGAGGCTAAGGCGCGTCGGACCGTTGACGCGTTGCTGGCCAACGTCGCCGAGGACACGGCGTACGCCGATCGGCTCGTGGCGTTGGACGCCGAGGTGGAGGCCGGACGGCTGCTGTCGTGGCGTGCCGTGGGCACGATCGCGGACGACGTGCGCGACGAGGCGTTGTACGCGATGGCCAAATGGCACACCTCCGAGACGGCCAAGTCGGCGGCCGTGCTGGCGGCCGAACTGGCCGGGATGGACGCCGCACTGTCCCTTCGCGACGAATCAGCGGTCCCGGGTTCGTTGGTGGAACACGGTTATCGCGACGGGCCCGGGTTCACGATCGCGTCGGGTACGTCCGAGGTGATGTTGTCGATGATCGCGTCGACCGCGCTCGGCCTACCGAGCTGATGGGGGAGAGGCATGCGCGTCACGTTGTCGGAAGTCCAGCGCGACGTCCGCGACCGGTTCGCGGACCTGTTCGACGACGACCTGGGGCCGTGCATCCGGCGGATGGCCGAGCTGCCGGCGCGTGGGTCGACCGACCCCGGCGGCACCGATGCCGAGTCCGCCGCGGTCCGGGACGCGGTGTGGCGGGCCATGGTCGACCTGGGCGCGACCAGGCTGCTGCTGCCGGAGAAGGCAGGCGGCGAGGACGCCCGCCAGGCAGGCGCGGTCATGCTGTGCGAACTGCTCGGCGCGGCGCTGTACCAAGGCCCGCTGTTGGACACATACATCGCGCAGGAGGTGTTGCTGCGGACGCTGGACACCGACGCGGACCGGATCGCCGAAACCGCGACGGGCGCGCCGATCGCGGTCGCTGTCCGGGAGACGGCGACGGACGCGTTGCACCGGCCAGGACCCGCGCTGGGCACCGGCGACACCCTGGACGGAGTCCGGCGGTTCGTCGGCTCGGTGCCGGAGAGCCAGTACCTGCTCGTGGTCGCCGACGACCCGGCCGGTGTCCGGTGCGCGCTGGTCGCCGACGGCTACCAGGCTCGCCGATACGACGAGGTCGGCCGTAGCCAGCTGTTCGAGGTCCGGTTCACGGGCGCGCCCGTGGTGTCGTGGCACCTCGAAGACCGTGACGGGTGGATGCAACTCGTCGCCCGTGCCCGCATACGGTATGCAGCATACATTATTGGTTCTGCGCAAGGGGCGCTCGACCTTGCCGTCGCGCGATCGCAGGAACGCCACCAGTTCGGTCGACCGATCGGCACGTTCCAGGCACCGGCGTTCCGGCTCGCCGAACTGGCCGCCCGGATCGAGGCCACCCGGTGGTTCGTCCGGGCGGCCGCGGCCGAGGCGGACACTGGGTCGGATTCCAGGCTCCGCGCCGCGCAGGCGTTGAGCATGGCAGCCGATGTCTACGGCACGACCGTGCTGGTGGCGATGCAGGTGCACGGCGCGTACGGCCTGACCGAAGACGCCGACATCCAGCTGTACTACCGGCGAGCGCTCATCGACCGGGTGTGGCTGGGCTCGCCGGTCGAGGTACGCCGGGAGGTGTTTCCGCTGCTGCGGGACCGGTGAACGTGCCCTCGAAGACGACCTCCGCCGGGCCGGTCAGCGTCAACGCGCCGAATGGCGGCGCGTCCCCGGCGATCCGCACCAGCAACGGCGTTCCGGAGCGGGTGTGCGCGGCCACCGTACCCTCGCTGACCAGGCCCAACGACCGTGCGACCGCGACACACGCCACGGCTCCACTGCCACACGACAGCGTCTCCTCTTCGTTGCCGCGCTCATACGTCCGTACCGCGAGGCCGTCGTCCCGCACCTGCGCCACGCTCACGCTGAGACCGTCCGGCGCGAAGTGCGGGTGGTAACGCACGAACCTGCCAAGCTCGTTGACGTCCAGCGCGTCGGCATCGGGCACGATCGCGACTGCATACGGTGTACCGGTGTCTACGGTATACAAATCAAGGGCTGTGTCAATTTCCTTGGTGGCCAGCCGGACCGGCCCACCGATCCGGTCCGGCTCGGGTGAAGTGACCTCCACCAGACCGCCACGCGACCACGCCCGCATCGTGTGACGACCCAGCTCCACCGTCAACGGCCCGCTTGTGCCGGTGGCGAATGCATAGTACGCCGCGCATCGGGCGCCGTTACCGCACATTTTCGCGATCGATCCATCTGGATTGACCACGGTCACGCCCAACCGGTCCGGGCCGTCCCGGCGGAGCAGTATCAACCCGTCCGCGCCGATGCCGCTGTGCGGCCGGCACGCCCACACGGCCAGACCGGACACGTCGTCCGGCACACCGCAGGAGTCCGTGTCCAGCAGCACGAAGTCGTTGCCGGCCGCGACCATCTTCACGAACGGCGTCAACTGTGCGCCACCAGTCGCTCGTAGAACGGCAGGTGGTGCTCGTAAAATCCGCGCAGCACAGGGTTGTTGTCCACGGTGTCGACGTATTCGTTGCGTCGGTCATGGAAACCGTTGCTGCGGCTGACATCCGCGTGCCAGTCCTGATGCCGTTCCCACTCCGGCCGGTGCCCCGGCCGCCACTGCAACGCCTCCGCCTTGAACGGCAGCCCGACGTGGTCGCAGTACGCCCGGACCACCTGCTCGGCGTCGGTCACCAGCGACTCCGCGCGCAGCACGAACGGTTCCCGCCCGGACGCGGCCCGGACCAGCTCGAACAGCTCGTACAGCCGCTCGTAGCCGATCTCCGGGCTGGTGACCGTGTTCTTCATGGCGTAGTGCGAGGCGATCGTCTGCCGCGGGTCGCGCACGATGAACGTGTGCGTCAGCTCGGCCAGCTCGTCGGGGTGGTCGAAGAGGTACTGGTAGGGGTAGTCGAGGACCTCCTTGACGAACACGTGCTGGGTACGCCCCAGCGAGACCAGCCGGGCCAGCAGGTCGTGCTCGTCGCGCACCACGATGTCGCCCGGTAGCTTGGCCTCGCCGGTCTCGGTCAGGTGCAGCAACGGCTCGTGCACCGTCGACACGTCACCGCGTTCGGCCATCATCCGCAGGAAAGCCGTTGACGCGGAACGGGAATGCGCCCACAGGACGATCGCGCTCATCCCGACCACCACGCCGGCTGACGGTCCCAGCGATGCGCCCGCAACCGGTCCGTCAACTCCGCCGGCAGCGGGAAGCCGTCGCTGACGCCGAGGTTCGCGTTGACGTGGTCCAGGGTGCGCATGCCGGGGATGACCGTGCTCACCGCCGGATGCGCCAGGACGAACCGCAACGCCAGCTCCGGCAACGGCATGTCGGCCGGCACGTCGGGCCGCAGCCGTTCGAGGTGTTCGACACTTGGTCCGAGGTTCTCCGGGCCGAAGTACGTCGACCGCCAGTCCGCGTCCGGCCAGGAGCTGTCCAGGGACAACGCGCCGGTCAGCGTGCCCTCGTCGAACGGCACTCGGGCGATGATGCCGATGTCGTCCCGGATGGCGCGGGCGAACAGCTCGTCCTCGGGTGCCTGGTCGAAGATGTTGTATATCACCTGGATCACGTCGACCAGGCCAGTGTCCAGGGCGCGCAGGCAGTTGGCCGGCTCCCACCGGTTCACGCTGATCCCGACCGCTTCGACCAGCCCGTCGTCCTTGAGGCCGCCGAGGGTGTCCTGCCAGCTCGGGTCGTCGGCCCAGCGGTCCTCCCAGACGTGCAGCTGCAGCAGGTCGATCCGGTCCACCCCGAGGTTCTTCATGCTCTGTCGGGTGCGGTCGACCAGGTGGTCCGGCGGGAACACGTCGGCCAGCGGGTCGGTCGGCCCCGGCGGCCATGCCATGTTCTTCGGCGCCACCTTGGTGGCCACGTACAGCTTGCGGTCCGGATGCCGGCGCAGCAGGGCGCCCAGCATCTGTTCGCTGATCCCGCGGCCGTACGCCCATGCGGTGTCGAAGAAGTTGCAGCCCTGCTCGACCGCCAGGTCCAGGCAGGCGGGCGCCAGGTCGTGGTCCTCGCCGGTGAAGCCGCCCGGCCCGCCGGCAATGCCCCACATGCCGTAGCCGACCTCGCTGACCTGCCAGCCGAGCCGACCCAACGTGCGGTACCGCATCAACGCCCTCCTTGTATGGTCATGCCAGCACTGTCCGGCCGGCCAGGTACCGGCGGTACGCGGTGATCGACGGGTCGAGCGACTCGTGCCCGAGTTCCCAACCGCGTTGCGCCGCTTCGGCCTGTGTGCCGTCGTACCTGGTCACGTTGTCCGTCAACACCTCGCTGAACACCGCGCGCAACTCGGTTTCGGTCAGCTCACCGGGCTTCGGCAGGAACGCCGCCAGCAGGCCGGGCTCCCGGTCCTGCGTGTCGGCCAACGCCGCCAGGAAATCGGTGCAGGACACCGTGGTCAGGCCGGGGAGCAGCCGGGTGAAGTCGACCCGGTCCGAGTGGCGGATGTTCAGCGTCGCTCCCCACGTCGTGGGGTCCAGCGCCGCGGCGACCAGGCGCCGGGCGGCGTAGTCCACGGGTGTGTAGTCGGACCAGATGTCCACGTCCGGCACGACTCCCATGCGGTGGAACGCCGTCAGCAGCAAGTGGCTCAACGCGGAGGTGTTCGGGATGCCGTTGTCCGCGGGCATGACCTCGCCGAGCCGCAGGACGGTCACCAGCGCGCCACGCTGCCTGGCCAACGCGAGACGGCGTTCGATGACCCACTTGGACCGGTTGTAGCCACCCGGCGGCGCGTCGACCGTGACCACGTCGACGTCCTCGGCCAGCGGTGTGGCTCGGTCGGTGGCCGACTGCAACGCGGCCAATGTGGATACATAATGCAACGGCGCCGGCCGTCCGCTCATCGCCAGCCGCAGCACCTCGGTGGTGCCCAGCACGTTCGCGCGGCGATGGGCCCGGTAGTCGTACAGGAAGTTGACCAGGGCCGCGCTGTGCATGATCAGGTCACAGTCCTCGGCGAGCCGGTCCCAGACCGGGTCGGCCAGGGCCAGCCGGGGCAGGGCCAGGTCGGCGGCGAACCCGGTCAGCCGGTCGGCGAACGCCGGATCCCACCAGCCGCGGCCGGCGAGCACGTCAACCACCCGGCGGGTGGCCCGGTCGTCGTCGCCGGCGCGGGCCAAGCACACCAGCCGCAGGTCCGTGCCGGCCAGGATATCGTATGCGATTCGGGCACCGACGAACCCGGTGGCGCCGGTCAGCAACACCGTGCGGGGCGGTTCACGGGTTGCCGTGGTGATCGGCATGTCGGGTTCGGACCTGGCGTCCGCGGTCATCAGGTCCTCCTCGGACCGGACGATCGTGTCATCGGCCTGATAGGTCCGGACCACGAGGGCGAGCCGTTCCGCGGTCGGATGGTCGAACAGGTCCTGCGCGCAGACCTCCTGCACACCGAACTCGGCCCGAATCGTGTTAACGACTGTTAACGCCTTGAGGGAGTCGCCGCCGGCGTCCATGAAGTGGTCCGTGGCCGACAGGTCCGGCCGGCGCAACGCGGACCGCATCGACTGCAGCACCCGGGCATCGAGATCCGTGGCGGACTCGTCGTCCCTGAGCCGGTCGGCGTCCAGGGCCAGCCGCTTGTCGAGCAATACGGCCAGCTCGTCCCGGTCGGCCTTGGCGTTGTCGTTCACCGGGATGGAGACCAGGAAGAAGTAACGCGCGGGCATGCTGGTGCGCGGCAGCGACCGGCTCAGGTGTGCGCGCAGCTTGTCTTCAGTCGGCTGTATACCGCATGCCACGAATAACGCGAGCGACTTCTCACCATCCTCGTCGGCCACCAGCACCTCGGCCTGGCGCACACCCGGACAGGACTCGGCGACCGCCTTGATCTCGTCGAGTTCGATCCGCATGCCGCCGATCTTCACCTGGAAGTCCTTGCGGCCGCCGTAGAACAGCCTGCCGTGCGCGTCCATCCGCCCGAGGTCACCGGTGAGGTACACGCGGTCGCCTGGAATCTCCGGACGCAACGGGTTCGGCACGAACGCGCGCGCGGTCGCCCCGGCGGCGTGCACGTATCCGGCGCCGACACAGGCACCGCCGATCATGATCTCGCCCAGGTCGCCGATGGGAACGGGCCGTAGATCGTCGTCCACGATGGCGGCGTGGCAGTTGTCGATCGGCCGGCCGAGCGGCACGAGATCGCCGTCGGCGTCGCTCATCGGATGAAACGCCATCCCGATCGCGGTCTCGGTTGGACCGTAACCGTTGGTCACCTTCAGGTCCGGCAACAGCGTGGTCAACGTCCGCACGGCCCGTAAGTTGACCGGCTCGCTGCCCACGATCAGCCAGCGTAGCGAGGACAACCGCGGCAGCAGCTCGGGCTCGCCCTGCACAAGCGTGACCAACGCGTTGAAGATGCTGGACACGAAGTCCGACGCGGTCACCCGGTGCTCGGCGATGAGGTCGACGGTCCGGTGCAGGTCCAGGAACTCCCGGTGGGCCGGCAGGATCACGTGCCCGCCCCCGGTCAACGGCCACAACAGCTGCCACAGTGACGAGTCGAACGTGTGCTTGCTGTTCTGCAGGACCACTTCGTCGCCGGTGGCGCGGAAGTAGCGGGTCATGAACCGGAACCGGTTGGCGAGGCCGCCGTGCGTGTTCACCGCGCACTTCGGCGTGCCGGTCGTGCCGGAGGTGAAGATCCCGTACGCGGGTTCGTCCGGTCCCATCGCGAGCGGCGGCCGACGGGCCAGAGGGATGCGACGGACGTCGACCTCGAACGGCCTGCCGTGGTGGCCATCGGGCGGCGCAGTCGGCCCGTGCAGCACGATCGGACACGTCAGGACATCCAGGGCAGCGAGGACACGCTGGACCGGCCACAAGGGATCCAGTGGCACGAAGGCCGCGCCGAGCTTCATCAGCGCCAGGCACGCGACCGGCAGCTCCAGGCTGTTGACCATGAGCACCGGCACCAGGTCGCCCCGGCGGACACCGGCCGCGGCCAACTTGCCGGCGAGCCCACCGGCCAGCTCGTCCAGCTTCCGGTACGTGAGGGTGTTGTGGTGGCAGGTGATCGCGGGACGGTCGGGTGTGGCGAGTGCCTGGCGCGCGATCAGCTCGGACACCGGGACGTACGGGGTGTCGTCCGGATCTCCCGCGCTCACCGACGGTGTACTCATCGGATCTCCTCAGCGCAGCGCGTTGTCCAGGTCGTCGATGACGTCGGCCACGTCGTCGGTGTAGCCGAGGGCGAGCCGGATCGTGCCGCGGGGGACACCGATGGTCGCCAGCCCCGCGTCGTCGTACTCGAAGTAGGTGAAGAACGTGCTCTGCTCGACCAGGGTCTGCGGCGCGCCGAAGTTGGACGCCATGAACGGCACCTTGAGCCGGTCGACCACTTCGGCGGTCTCGGCCTCGGTCCGGTCGAGTTCGAACGTGACCACGCCGCCGTGCCCGTTGAGATACTGCTGGCCCAGCTTGAAATGCGGATGGCTCGGCAACCCGGTGTAGTAGACCCGGCTGACCTTCGGATGCGCGTCCAGGTGCAGGGCGACCGCCATCGCCTGGGCGTTCACCCGTTCCATCCGCAACTGGAGGGTGTAGAGGCTGCGCCGCAGCAGCGCGGCCACGTGACCATCGGTGACCGGCCCGGTGGTGTCGCGGTACCAGCGGATCTGTTCGATCAGGTCGGCCCGGCCGGACAGCACACCGGCGACGATGTCACCGTGGCCGCCGAGGTACTTGGTGGCGCTGAACAGGGCGAGGTCGGCGCCCCAGCGCAGGGCGTGGAAGTTCGGCGGCGGCGAGAACGAGCTGTCCAGGGTGACGATCACGTCCGGACCGAGCACGTCCCGGACCTGCGCCACGTCGATCAGATACATATGCGGCGATGACGGCATCTCCAGGTGCACGAGCCGAACCTGGTCGCGCAGCCGCCGCACGCCGGCGCAGAACATATCGGGGTCACGGATCGAGATCTCGTGGACGATGATGTCGAATTTCTTGAGGATCTCGTGGAAAACGTTGCGTACCTGCCGGTAGGACTCGGCGGCGAGAACCACGTGGTCACCGGGCTTCAACAACGCGAGGAACGTCGTGCTGTGCGCGGCCATACCGGACGAGAACAATAACGACGATTCGGCCGAGTTCAGTTCGCTGAGCTGAGATTCCACCTCGAGCCATGTGGGGTTGCTGTAGCGTCCGTACCGACCGGCCGCAGTGGACCGCTCGTGCAGGCCGGCGCGCACGTGGTCGGAGTCGTCGAAATAATAGGAGGCGCTCTGGTAGGTCGGTGGTTCAACGCTGTTCAGATATAACTCCCGACCGCGTCGCCTGGTCATCGTGCAGTGGCCCCCGCTCTGGCCGAAATGGATTGGATGCGCGCCCCATTGCCACCTCGTGACGTGTCCATAAACGACCGTCAAAGCATATCGATCCGGCACAGTCCTCGGTGGCCAGATCTTGAGTCTAGCTCGTCGTCGACCATATTGGCAGGAAACTTTTTGTGACTTTGTTTGCCTTTTGCCGGATGGCGTTCCGCCATTCTAGTGAATTGATCTTTTCGGTGGCCGCGGTCCGGTGGCCGACCGGCCCGGCTCGGCCGCACTACCGAAGCCCTATCTCAGGCCCACCGATCCGCTACGCCCGCGCCCTAGCGTGACTGGTGCGTCACAGACTCCCAGGGAGGGCTTGATGGCCACGGTCGACGTGAACCAGGTGTCCGCTGCCGATACCCTTCCCCCGGGGCCGACATCGTCGCGGATCGTCCAGACCTTCAAATACACCGTCGCGCGCAGCAAGTTCTACGCGGACCTGCAACGCAAGTACGGCGACACGTTCACCATGCGGATCACCGGCAACCGCAACATCGTCGCGCTCACCCGGCCCGAGCACATCAAGACGGTGTTCACCGGGCCGTCGTCGGTGTTCCACGCCAGCGAGGCGAACAAGATCCTGCTGCCGGTGACCGGCCCGAACTCGTTGCTGGCCCTGGACGAGGACCCGCACCTGCGGGCCCGCAAGCTGCTGATGCCCGCGTTCAACGGCGCCGCGCTGCGCGGCTACCGGGACATGATGACCGACCTGACGCTGGCCGAGATCGAGCGGTGGCCGACCGGCCAGGTCTTCGCGTCCCAGCCCCGGATGGCCGCGATCACCCTGGAAGTCATCCTGCGGGTGGTGTTCGGGATGGACAAGGGGCCACGGCTGACCGAGCTGCGGGACGTGATCCACCGGATCTCCAGCATCGGGCCGATCGGCTTCATCGGCTGGGCCTACCCGAAACTGGACCGGTTCTGGCCGTGGAAGCGCAACAAGGAGAACCTACAGCTGGCCGACAGGTTGCTGTACGCCGAGATCGACGAGCGGCGGGCCGCGACCGACCTGGCCGACCGCCAGGACGTCCTGTCCCGGCTGCTGACCGGCGCGGAGATCGAGGCGACCAACCCGGAACTGCGGGACCACATGATCTCGCTGCTGATCGCCGGGCACGACACCACGTCGACCGCGCTCGCGTGGACGTTCCACGAACTGGCCCGCCGGCCCGAGGTGCAGCGCGCCGCGCACGACGCCGCCGACCGCGGCGACGAGGACTACCTGCTGGCCATCCACAAGGAAGTCATGCGGCTGCGGCCGGTCGTCCAGAACGTGGGACGCACGTTGATGCAGCCCACCGAGGTCGCCGGGTACCAGCTGCCGGCCGGCACGATCGTCGCGCCGATCATCAACGTGGTGCACCGCGCCCCGGAGGCGCATGAGGCGCCGGAGGAGTTCCGGCCCGAGCGGTTCGTCGGCAAGCAGCCGGACGCGAACACCTGGATCCCGTTCGGCGGCGGCGTGCACAGGTGCGTCGGGGCGGGTTTCTCGTTGCAGGAGTCGGGTGCGGTGCTCCTCGAAGTGCTGCGCCGGTACCACGTGAGCGTGCCGAGCCTGACGCCGGAACAGCCACGATCGCGGCACGTCACCCAGGTTCCGGGCAACGGCAGCCGGATCATCGTGACACCGCGTCAATCAGCGTAGGGGGAAACATGACCACGGCCGGGCCATGGCGGGTCCTGAGCGACGCCGGTGTCGAGGACATCGTTCTCGTCTGCGACTTCCCGACCCAGATCCGCCCCGAAGCGGGCTTCTCGCACCTGGCGCCGCTGCTGGACCCCGCGCGTACGGTGTGGGAGGCCGTGCCACCGCCGGCCGGCAGCGAGCAGGGCTGGTCCAGCGACGACTACCTGCGGTACTGGATGGACGCTCTCGGTGACGTCACCGTGGGCGCGGTGCTGGGGTTCTGCGCCGGCTGCGTGTTCGCCGCCGCGGTCACCGAACAGGTCGCCGAGCGGCAGGGGCGGACACCGCGGCTGGTGGTGTTCGACCCGGAACAGCCCACCAGCGGCGCGTTGTACGCCCAGTACCACCGCGGCGCCGAACTGTTCGGCGCGGTGTTGCCCCCCGACGAGGTCGTGGAGATCCTCGGCCGCGGCCAGAAGCTGTTGGCGGACAACGACGACGTCCAGATCTTCGGCCCGGCGTTGAGCGCGCTCTACGCGGAGGTCGGCGACGCCGCCTTCGCGCGGGTCGGGCTGGATCCGGTGCGCCGGGCCGAGCTGGCCGCCACGTTCGCGTCGTTCGTCAACTGGGTCGTGGCGGCCGACCAGATCGACCCGAGGCCGGCGTGGGCCTCGGCCACCGCGGTGACGTCGCAGACCCGCGGCACCGCCGCCGATCTGGCGCTGCGGGAGATCCGTCTCGACGTCGCCCACGTCGACCTGCTGCGGGACGCGGGCGTGGCGGGCACGGTTTCCGAACTGCTCAGCGCGGTGCCCGGCACAGTGGACTGAACAAGACGAGAGGGGAGCCATCGTGGGGGACGCCTCGGCATGGTCCGCCGCCACCGGCAACGAGGAATCGCTGTGGCTGCTGGAGAAGTTCGTCCCGGACAGCGCGGTCAACAACGTCGCGTTCGCGTTCCGCGTGCCCGGGACCCTTCGCCGGGACACGCTGAACTCCGCGCTGCGGCACGTGATCGCCCAGCACGACGCCCTGCGGACCCGGTTCCGGGTGGACGAGTCCCGCCTGGTGAAGTCGGTGGCCGACACGGCCGTCGAGTTCGAGGCGGTCACCGACCTGGTTGGCTTCGCCAACCAGGTCCTCCCGCTGGACGGCCGTCCGCTGCTGCGCGCTGGAATCCACAGTGGACCGAACGGCGACGAGGTGTGCCTGGTCGCGCATCACCTCGTGTTCGACGCGATCTCCGCGTTCGCACTCGGTGAGTCCTTGGCCGCCGCGTATGACGCGATCGAAGACCACCGTGAGCCGGAACCAGTGTCCAGTGCGCAACCGACGCAGGGGCAGCCGAGTGACTTCTGGCGGGACCACCTGGACGGGTTCGACCCCGACCGGCTCAGGCTGAACATCGACACCCATGAAAGTCCGCAGTGGACACTCGCGGGCTCGGAGGTCGACTACCACCTGCGCGCGGAAGTCCCGAACGTGATCCGCCGGCTGCGCAAGGAAATGCGCGCGCCGGACGCGGTGGTGCTGCTGGCCGCGTACTACGTTCTGCTCGCGTCCCACGGCGCCGGACCGGACCTGGTCGTCGGCTGCCCGTTCACCACCCGGGACGAGTCGTCGGCCCGCGCGATCGGTTTCCACGTGAACGTGCTGCCGTTGCGCGCGTCCGTGGACCGGACCGTGACCTTCCGACACCTGACGCGGGAACTCCGCACGCTGTTCTTCGCCGCGATGGACAACACCGCGGTCGACGTCGACGCTGTGCTCCCGCAGTCCACGCGGTCCTCGTGGCGTAACCCGATCTTCCGGCACGTCTTCAACTATGTGCCCACCGGCACCGACATGACGTTCCAGATCGGTGGCCTGACCGCGGAACAGGTGCCCCTCGAAGCCCGGTTCGCCAAGTTCGACCTGGAGTTCTTCCTGCTCGCCGCGCCGGACGACCTGCGGCTGCGCGCGGTGTACTCGACCGAGGTGCATTCCGCGCGGGACGTGGAAGCGTTGCTGCGCCGGTACGAGGCGGTGCTGCTGGCCCTCGACGCCAACGTCGACCAGCCGATCGGCGAGATCCCGCTGTGGGCCGGGTTGGACTGGTCGAGCCCGGCACCCCCGCACCCGGCCGTCGTGGAACCCGTCGCGGCGCTGGACGCGAACGACGCCCTCGTCCAGACGTTCGTGGGGCTGTGGAAGCAGATGCTCACCCGCGACGACCTGGACGCCGACTCCAACTTCTTCGCCAACGGCGGCCAGTCGCTGCTCGCCGCGCTGCTCGCGCAACGCGCCGAGGAGGTCGCCGGGGTGCCGATCCCGCTCGCGGAGTTCTTCACCCACGCGACACCGGCGACGCTGGCCGCGTACGTACGTGCGGGACAGGCTGCCTGATGACCGCCGGACTGAGGTCGCCAAGGCCGACGCCGTGGCGACGGTACCGGGCCGAGACCATGCACGGGCTGTTCCGGTGGTGTGTTGAGCGATGGCCGACGGCGGTCGCGTTACGTCACCACGACCGCGAGATCAACTACGCCGAACTGGACGCGATGTCGGACGGTTACGCGGCGGCGTTGGCGGCCAGGGGAGTGGGGCCGGGTCATTTCGTGCCTGTGCTGATGCCGAGGACCCCGGAGTTCATCGCGGTGCTGCTGGCCGTGCTGAAACGCGGCGCCGCGTACGCCGCCTTGGATCTGCGCTGGCCACGGCCCCGGTTGATCGACATGATGACCATGCTGGCCGCGCCTGTCGTGGTCACCGAGGCCGATGGCCCGTGGCCGTTGCCGGTGTGGCGTCCCGCGCTGGGCTCGGGGATCGCACTGCCGTTGCGGGTCAGCGGCGACGACGCGAGCGCGGTGTTCTTCACGTCCGGGTCGTCCGGCACGCCCAAGGCCGTGGTGTGCGCGCATCGTGGGACTGTGCGGCTGTTCGACGACTGGGACTTCGCGCCGGTCGGGTCGGGCGCGGTCATGCCGCAGTCACTGGCCGCGAGCTGGGACGCGTTCGGGTTGGACTCGTGGGGTGTGCTGCTCGGCGGCGGCACCCTGATCCTGTTGGACGAAGGCACCTTGGAACTCGCCCGCCGGCTGCGTGAACTGGTCCGCGACGAAGGTGCGAACACGGTGTTCGTGCCGACCGCGGTGTTCCAGATGATCGTGGAGACGGATCTCGACGCGTTCGCCGGTCTCCGGGTGGTCGGCACCGGCGGCGAGCGGCTGTCGCCGCGGCACGCCGCCCAGTTCGTGCGGCGACACCCGGGCATCCCACTGCATAACATGTACGGTCCGGTGGAGAGCACGATCGCCGCCACGGATCACGTTGTCCAGCCAGCAGACTGCGACCGTCCACACGGGATTCCCTTGGGGCACGCGCTGCCGGGCACCGACGCGTACGTGCTGGACGGCGACCGGCCGTGTGACGTCGGCGAGATCGGCGAGATCTGCCTGGCCGGGCAGGGCCTGGCGGTCGGCTACTGGCAGGACCCGGCGCTGACCGCGCGGAAGTTCGTCTCGGTCACCCTGGACGACGTGCCGACGCGGCTGTACCGCACAGGTGACCTGGGCAGCTGGACCTCGGACGGGCTGTTGCAGTTCCACGGCCGGCAGGACCGGCAGGTCAAGATCCGTGGACATCGGGTGGAGCCGGACGAGATCGAGCGGACCGCGCAGGATGTCGACGGGGTCGGCAGCGCGGTGGTCGTGCCGGTCGGCGGCGCCGACGGGAACTGGGAAGAGCTGTGCCTGTTCTACGTGAGCGTGGGCGAACTGTCCGAAGAGGACCTGCGGGCGCAGTTGGCCCGCCGGCTGCCGGGCTATCTCGTCCCTGGGCACGTGTATCGGATCGACCAGCTGCCGGTGCTGGAGGACCGCAAGGTCGACCGGCACGAGCTGCGGGCCGTCTTCGACCGGCACTGCGCGGCGGCCCAGGTCGACCAGCCACGGACGGCCACGGAACGGCTGCTTGCTGGCATCTTCACCGAAGTCCTGGGCGCACCGAACGTGTCCCGTTCGGCCTCGATGTTCACGATGGGCGGCAACTCGTTGTCGGTGGCCCGGATGTGCGTGCGGATCGACGAGGAGTTCGGCGTCTCGATCCCGGTGTCGCAGGTCTTCGAAGCCGCGACGGTCGCGGGTATCGCCGGATTGCTGGAGGGAACAGATGACTGAGTCGACCGCCCTTCCGCTGCTCCTGTCCGGCCGGACCGAGGGCGAACTGCGGGAACGGGCCCGGCACCTGCTGTACCACCTGGCCGACCACCCCGGGCTCGCCCCGGCGGACGTCGCCTTGACGTTGGCTGTCACCGAGTCGCGCTTGGCGCACCGGGCGGCCGTCGTCGGCGACCCGCTGTTGGGGCTGGCGGCGTTAGCGGCCGGCGAGTTCTCTGCCGACGTTCTACGGTCGACAGTATACAATTCACAGGCGCCAGTGTTCGTCTTCCCCGGCCATGGTCCACAGTGGACGGGAATGGCCATGGCGTTGCTGGAGTCCTCCGAGGTGTTCGCGACCCGGATGAGGGAGTGCGCCGCGGCGTTGAACCCCTTCACCGGCTGGGACCTGCTGGATCCCCCCGACCTTGACCGAGTGGACGTGATCCAGCCGACGCTGTGGGCGGTCCTGGTGTCCTTGTCCGCGCTGTGGGAGTCCTGGGGTGTGCGGCCGGCGGCGGTGGTCGGGCACAGCATCGGCGAGGTGGCCGCGGCCTGTGTGACCGGCGCCCTGTCGATGTCCGACGGGGCTCTGGTGATCGCCCGGATCGGCCAGGCGCTGGCGACGTTGGCCGGTTTGGGCGCGATGGCCGCCGTCGCGTTGCCCGAGGCGCAGGTCCGGGACTTGTTGGACGAACGGGTGGGCCTCGCCGGGATCATCGCGCCTGCCCAGACCGTGATCTCCGGTGACGCCGACGCTGTGCCCGCGGTCGTCGACGAAATCCGCGCTCGTGGCGGCTGGGCGCAACCGATCGCGATACCCATGGCCGCGCACTCACGGCATATCGACCAGATCAGCGATCGGTTGCGGGCGGACCTGGCGTCGATCCGGCCGCGCTCGGGCACGGTCCCGTTCTACTCGACCGCGACGGGACAGTTGATCGACACGGCTCGGCTCGACGCGGACCACTGGGTCGCGAGTCTGCGTAACCCCATGCTGTTCCAGTCGGCGGTCACCGCGGCACTCGGTGAGCACCGCGTGTTCCTTGAGGTGAGCCCACATCCGCTGCTCACCCTGGCTCTTCAGGAAACCGCCGAGGCGGCCGGTGTGGACGCGTTCGCCACCGGCACGCTCCGACGCGACGAAGGTGGCCTGGACCAGTGCCTGTCGGTCGCGGCGGGCCTGCACGTGCACGGCGTGGATATTGTATGGGAACGACCGTTCTACAATGGCAGTCGGATCCAGCTGCCGGGGACGGCCGCCGAACTCGTCGCGGAGCCGGTGTCGTCCTGGGTCGACACTGTCACCGGACTGTCCACCGCGGAGCGAAACCGGGTGCTGCTGCGGTTGATCCGTGACCAGGCGGCGGCCGCGCTCGGTGTGTCGTCGCTGGACGGATTCCAACCGGGGCAACCGTTCCGGGAGGTCGGGTTCACGTCGTTGATCAACGTCGACCTGCGCAACCGGCTGGCGGCCATCACCGGCCTGCGGGTGCCGGTGACCGCGATCTTCGACCACCCCACGCCGACCCGGCTGGCGGACTTCCTGGAGTCCCAACTGACCGGCACCCGCGCCGAACCCACCCAGGTCCGGGCGGTCGCGCAGGACGACCCGGTCGCGATCGTCGGCATGGCGTGCCGTTTCCCCGGCGGCGTGTCCTCGCCCCAGGACCTGTGGGAACTGGTGTCCGATGGCCGCGACGCGGTGGGCTCGTTCCCGACCGACCGCGGCTGGGACGTGGCCGGCCGCTACCACGAGGACGTCGACCAGGCGGGCCACTACTACCAGCGGGACGGCGGTTTCATCGAGAACGCCACCGAGTTCGACGCCGCGTTCTTCGGCATCTCCCCGCGTGAGGCCCTGGCGATGGACCCACAGCAACGACTGCTGCTGGAGGTGTCCTGGGAAGCCCTGGAGTCGGCGGGCATCCCCGCGGACTCGTTGCGAGGCAGTGACACCGGTGTCTTCATGGGCCTGATGACCCAGGACTACGGACCGGGCATCGACGGCCAGATGGCCGACTACGAGGGATACCTGTTCACCGGCGGCACCGGCAGTGTGGCGGCCGGACGGGTGTCCTTCACGTTCGGGTTCGACGGCCCCGCGGTCACCGTGGACACAGCGTGTTCGTCGTCGCTGGTGGCGTTGCACTTGGCGTGCCAGTCTGTACGGCTCGGCGAGTGTTCGCTGTCGTTGGCCGGGGGCGCGACTGTGCTGGCGAGCCTCGGTATGTTCATCGAGTTCAGCCGGCTGCGCGGCTTGGCCCCAGACGGCCGCTGTAAGGCCTTCTCCTCGTCAGCGAACGGTTTCGGGATCGGCGAGGGCGTCGGCATGGTCGCGATGGAGCGCCTGTCCGACGCCCAACGCCTCGGCCACACCGTGCTCGCCGTGGTCCGTGGCTCGGCCGTGAACCAGGACGGCCCCAGCTCCTGGCTGACCGCACCACACGGCCCGTCCCAGGAGAAGGTGGTCCGCCAAGCCCTCGCGAACGCCGGACTGTCCCCTTCGGACGTGGACGTGATCGAAGCCCACGGGACGGGCACGAAACTCGGCGACCCGATCGAAGCCCAAGCCCTGCTCGCGACCTACGGCCAGGACCGGGAGACCCCGATCCTGCTGGGCTCGGTGAAGTCGAACATAGGTCACGCCCAAGCCGCGGCGAGCGTCGCCGGTGTGATCAAGATGGTATACGGTATGCGCCACGGCCTCATCCCGGCCTCCCTGCACGTGGTGGAACCCACCCCGCACGTGGACTGGACCATGGGCGCGGTGCAAGTGGCCGCGGAACACACCCCCTGGCCGGAAACCGGCCGCCCCCGCCGCGCAGCGGTGTCCGGCTTCGGCGTCAGCGGCACCAACGCCCACATGATCCTCGAAGCCCCCGCGCCGCCCCCGCCCGCCGATCCGCGTGTCTCGCGTTCCGGGACGGTGCGTCGCGCGTTGCCGGACCATGAAATGCCCGTTGGGGAGGCAGCGGTCGTACCGTGGGTGCTGTCCGCCAAGTCCGCCGCCGCTCTTCGGGCTCAGGCCGAACGACTCCTTTCCGTCGAGTCGGATCCCGTTGACGTCGGCTACTCGTTGGTGACCACCCGGTCCGTTTTCGATCACCGGGCGGTCGTTGTTTCGGGCGATCCGCGGTCAGCTTTGGCGGAGTTCGCGGCCGGGGAGCCGTCCGCCGACGTGATCGAGGGTTCGGGACCGGGCGGGACCGGGCCGGTGTTCGTGTTCCCGGGCCAGGGGTCGCAGTGGGTCGGCATGGCGTCGGCGTTGCTCGCCGAGAACGAGGTGTTCGCGAACCGGATGAGTGAGTGCGCGGCGGCGCTCGACCCGCACGTCGACTGGGAGTTGTTGGAGGTCCTCACCGACGAGGAAACCTTGCTGCGGGTCGACGTGATCCAGCCGGTGTTGTGGGCGATGATGGTGTCCCTCGCCGCTGTGTGGGAGTCGTTCGGTGTCCGGCCGGCCGCCGTCGTCGGCCACAGCCAGGGGGAGATCGCGGCCGCGTGCGTGTCCGGCGCGCTGTCCATTGAGGACGCGGCGTTGGTGGTCGCGTTGCGGTCGCAGGCGATTCGGGCGTTGGCGGGTCGGGGCGGGATGGTGTCGGTTCCGCTGAACGAGGCCGCGGTACGGGAGTTCATCGCGCGGTGGGACGGGCGGATCTCGGTGGCCGCGGTGAACGGGCCGGCCGCGACCGTTGTCTCCGGTGACGCGGACGCGTTGGACGAACTGCTCGACCAGTACGCGGCCAAGGACGTCCGGGCCAAGCGGATCCCGGTCGACTACGCCTCCCATTCGTCCCATGTGGACGCCATCCGCGACAAACTGCACACCCTGCTGGCCCCGATCTCCCCCCGGACCCCGGAGATCCCGTTCCACTCGACCGTCCCCGGCGACCACGACCTGCTGGACGGCGAGTACTGGTTCACGAACCTCCGTGAGACCGTGAACTTCGCGCCCACGGTCGCGGAGTTGGTCGACGAGGGTCACACGGTGTTCATCGAGGTCAGCGCCCACCCAGTGCTGGCCATGGCGGTCCAGGACATCCTCGGGGACGCGGGCGTCGCCGTCGGCACCCTCCGGCGCGACGACGGCGGCCCGGACCGCCTGCTGATGTCCCTGGCCGAGGCGTTCGTCAACGGAACCGCCGTCGATTGGGAACGAGCGTTCCAGAATGGACGCAAGGTCGACCTGCCGACGTACGCCTTCCAACGGGAACGCTTCTGGCTCACCGCGAAGCCGCAGTCCACCGGCGTGCCCGGTGGGATGACGGCTGTCGAGCACCCGTTCCTGACCGCCAAGGTCGTCCTGCCGGATGAAGACCTCCTGGTCACAGGCCGGATTTCGGTGCAGGAACACCCGTGGCTGGTCGACCACGCCGTAAGCGGAACGGTGTTGCTACCCGGCGCGGCGTTGCTGGAGATGGCGCTGTTCGCGGGCGACCAGATCGGGTGGCCCACGGTCGACGAACTCACTCTGGACGCCCCGCTGCTCCTGGAAGACCACAGCGATGTGCAGGTGATCGTCGAACCCGCCGATGACACCGGACGGCGCCCGGTCAAGCTGTACTCACGGAACGCCGAAGACCAGCCCTGGATCCGGAACGCCATGGGTAGCCTCACCCAGGCCCCGGTGCCGACGGGCCCGATAGTTCCCTGGCCGCCCAACGCGATCCGCGTGGCCACCGACGGACTGTACGAGCAGCTCGCCACCTCCGGCTACGAGTACGGCCCCGCTTTCCAAGGCCTGCAAGCCATGTGGCGGGACGAGCAGAACCTCTACGCCGAGGTACGCCTCCCGGACTCCACCGCCGAGTTCGCCATCCACCCGGCGCTGCTCGACGCCGCCCTGCACGCCAGTGTGCACGCGATGGTCGGTCAAGGCCCGGTGCTGCTGCCGTTCTCCTGGAGCGGAGTGACCCTGCGCGCAACTGGCGCGACCGCGCTGCGTGTCCACATCGTCCTTAACGACAACACCATCACGCTCCACCTCACCGACACCGCGGGCCAACCCGTCGCCGACGTCACCGCCCTCGCGCTCAGGCCGGTCGCACCGGACGCTCTGCAAACCCGGAACGACCCGTTGTACGAGGTCAGCTGGGTGCCGGCGACGGTAGGCGAGCCACGGGACGTCGAGATCGTCAACTTCGCGGGCGACTGCGGCGAACAAAACCCGTCGGTCGTGGCCCGTACTCTCACCCAGGAACTCCTGGCCTACCTGCAGAACTGGCTCGCCGAGGACCATCCGGAGGACGCCCAACTGGTCGTGGTGACCCGCGGTGCCGTCGGGCCGGACGTGACGGACCTCGGCGGCGCCGCGGTCTGGGGGCTCATCCGGTCCGCGCAGTCGGAGCATCCGGGCCGGTTCGTCCTCGTCGACGTCGACGAGGACGAAGCGTCCGCGAAGGCGATCCGGGCCGCCGCGGCCGCCGGCGAGCCACAGGTCATCCTGCGCCAAGGCCAGATGCGGGTGCCCCGGTTGGCACGGGTCACCGCCAACGACGAGCTGCGCCCGCCCGCTGGCCCGTGGCGGATGGAGATCACGACCAAGGGCTCCATCGACAACCTGGCGCTGCTGCCGTGCCCGCAGGTGACCGAACCACTGGGCGAAGGCGAGGTCCGGGTCGGTGTCCGAGCCGCCGGGATCAACTTCCGGGACGTGCTGAACACCCTCGGCCTCTACCCGGGCGAAGCCGGCCGGCTCGGCCGGGAGTGCGCCGGGGTGGTGCTCGACGTCGGCCCGGGGGTCACCGGATTCCGGGTGGGCGACCGGGTGCTCGGGCTCGTCCCGGGGTCGTTCGCGCCGATCACGATCGCCGACCACCGGATGCTCGCGCGGATGCCCGCCGGGTGGACGTTCGAGCAGGCCGCCTCGATGCCCGCGGTGTTCCTGACCGCGCACCACGCCCTGATCGACCTGGCTGACCTGCGGCCAGGGGAGTCGATCCTGGTGCACGCCGCCGCGGGCGGGGTCGGCATGGCCGCCGTCCAGTTGGCGAGGCACCTCGGCGCCGAGGTGTACGGCACGGCCAGCCCGGCCAAGTGGGACAAGCTCCGCGAGGCAGGATTCGACGACGCGCACACCGCTAACACGCGAACGCTGGACTTCACGGAGAAGTTCCTTACCGTCACTGACGGCGAGGGATTTGACGTCGTGCTGAACTCGCTGGCCGGCGAGTTCGTGGACGCATCCCTGCAGCTCCTGCCGCGTGGCGGGCGGTTCGTCGAGATGGGCAAGACAGACATCCGCGACGAGGTGCCACCGGGTGTTTTGTACCAGACGATTGACATGCGGGCAACGGATCCGCTAAGGGTCGGCGAAATGCTCGCCGAACTGCTGGAGCTGTTCGCCCGCGGCGCGCTGACCCTGTTGCCCACCACCACGTTCGACGTCCGGCGGGCCAAGGAGGCGTTCCGGTACGTCAGTGCGGCCCGGCATGTCGGCAAGGTCGTCCTCACTGTCCCGGCCGGACTCGACCCGGACGGCGCGGTGCTGATCACCGGCGGCACCGGGACGCTCGGCGCCGAACTGGCCCGGCACCTGGTCGCCCACCACGACGTGGGCCATCTCGTGCTCGCCGGCCGGCGAGGTGCCCAAGCTCCGGGCGCGACGGACCTCGCCGAGGAGTTGACCGCCATGGGCGCGTTGGTCACCCTCGCCGAATGTGACGTCAGCGACCGGCAGGCCGTGGCGGACCTGGTCGCCGGCCTGCCGAACCTCACGGCCGTGGTACACGCCGCCGGTGTGCTGGACGACGCCATCGTCACCGCGCTGACACCGGACCACATCGACCACGTCTTCGCGCCGAAGGTCGACGCGGCCTGGCACCTGAGTGAAGCGACCGAACACCTGGACCTGTCCGCGTTCGTGCTGTTCTCGTCGGTCGCCGGCACGGTCGGCACCGGCGGGCAGGCGAACTACGCGGCGGCCAACAGCTTTCTGGACGGCCTCGCGCAGCACCGGGCGTCCCGTGGGTTGGCGGCGTCCTCGTTGGCCTGGGGGTTGTGGGAGCAGAGCAGCGGCATGACCGGGCACATGGCGGAAGCCGACCGGCTCCGGATGCGGCGCACGGGTGTCGCGCCGATGTCGACCGAGCAGGGCCTGGCCCTGTTCGACGCGGCCCTGCGGGCCAGCAGGCCGCAGCTGGTGACCGCGAAGCTCGACCTGACCGCGATGGCCGCGGACGCGCCCCCGCTGTTCCGTGGCCTGGTCCGGGCGCCGGCCAGGCGCGCCGCCCAAGCGGCCGAGCCGTTCAGTGAGTCCTTTGTGGACCGCTTGGCCGGGTTGACCGAGGCCGAACGGGACAGTGCCCTGCTTGACCTGGTCCGTGGCCACGCGGCGGCCATCCTCGGCCGTGGCTCGGCGTCGGACATCGACAGCACCCGGCCGTTCAAGGACTTCGGGTTCGACTCGTTGACCGCGGTCGAGCTGCGCAACCGGCTCGGCAAAGCCACCGGTCTGCGGCTGCCGCCCACGCTGGTCTTCGACTTCCCGACGCCGAAGGTCCTGGCCGAGCACCTGCGCGAGGAGCTGCTCCCGGACACCGAGCCCGACGAGGAATCGACCATGCTGGCGGCCATCGCCGCGATCCCGCTGCCACGCCTGCGCGACGCCGGGCTGCTGGACGCCCTGCTCAAGCTCGCCGGGCACGCACCCGAGGTGGCCGACGAGGTCGACGTCGACGACATGGACGAAGACGCCCTTGTCCGCGCGGCGATGGCCGTGGGGGACTGACATGAGCACCGCCAATGACAAGCTGGTGGCCGCACTGCGGACGTCGGTCAAGGAGAACGAACGTCTCCGCCAGCAGAACCGCCATCTCGAGAACGCCGCCAGGGAACCCGTCGCGATCATCGGCATGGCCTGCCGGTTCCCCGGCGGCGTCGCGTCTCCCGAACAGCTGTGGGACCTGGTGGCCGGCGGTGTTGACGCGATCTCCGGGTTCCCCACCGACCGCGGCTGGGACCTGGCCGAGATCGGCACCTCACTGGCCCACGTGGGCGGCTTCCTGAACGGGATGGCCGACTTCGACGCCGGATTCTTCGGGATCTCCCCGCGCGAGGCGCTGGCCATGGACCCGCAGCAGCGGCTGTCCCTCGAAGTGGCGTGGGAGGCGATCGAACGGGCCGGGATCGCGCCGGACACGTTGCACGGCAGCCCGACCGGTGTGTTCGTCGGCGCGATCGCGGACGAATACGGGCCGCGGATGCACGAGGGCACGGACTACACGGGCGGCTATCTCGTCACCGGGAAGACCACGAGCGTGGTGTCCGGGCGGATCTCGCATGTGCTGGCGCTGGAAGGGCCGGCCGTGACGGTCGACACCGCGTGCTCGTCGTCCCTGGTCGCGATGCACCTCGCCAGCCAGTCGCTGCGACAGGGGGAGTGTTCGCTGGCGTTGGCCGGAGGTGTCGCGGTGATGCCGACCCCCGGCCTGTTTGTCGAGTTCGGCCGGCAACGCGGGCTGGCGGCGGACGGTCGGTGCAAGGCGTTCGCAGCGAACGCGGACGGTACCGGCTTCGCCGAAGGCGTCGGAATCCTTGTGCTGGAAAGGTTGTCGGACGCCGAACGGCACGGCCACCCCGTCCTCGCGGTCATCCGGGGGACCGCGGTCAACCAGGACGGCGAATCGAACGGTCTGACCGCGCCGAACGGCCCGTCCCAGCAACGCGTGATCCGGCAGGCACTGGCGAACGCCCGACTGTCCACAGCGGACGTCGACGTGATCGAGGCGCACGGCACCGGCACCCGACTAGGCGACCCGATCGAAGCGCAGGCGCTGCTCGCCACCTACGGGCAGGGCCGGGACCGGCCGGTGCTGATCGGCTCTCTCAAGTCGAACATCGGGCACGCGCAGGCCGCGGCGGGCGTCGGCGGGGTGATCAAGACCGTGCAGGCGTTGCGACACGGAGTCGCACCCAGGACTTTGCATGTGGACGAGCCGACCCCGAACGTGGACTGGTCGGCGGGCGCGGCGTCACTGCTCACCGACCCGGTGCCGTGGCCGGAGACCGGGCGTCCGCGCCGCGCGGCCGTGTCGTCGTTCGGGATCAGCGGGACGAACGCCCACGTCATCCTGGAACAGGCGCCGCACACCGAGACTATATCCATCGTGGATATATCCCTGCTGGTGCCGTGCCTGGTCTCGGCGCGAACCGAAGCGGCCCTGCGGGCCCGGGCGACTGATCTGTCCCATACAGACGGAAGTCTTCTGGATATTGCATACTCCCTCGCGACCACGAGAACAGCGCACGAACACCGCGCGGCCGTGCTCGCGTCGAACCGTGCCGAACTGGCCCAGGGCCTCGCGGACCTGACCAGCCAGACCCGCACGGACGGGAAGACCGCGTTTCTCTTCTCCGGCCAGGGCTCGCAGCGCACGTCCGCGGGCGACGGGCTGGCCAGGTTCCCGGTGTTCGCGGAGGCGCTCGCCGAGGTGTGCGCGCACCTCGAAGAGGGTGTCCTGACCAGGGATCTCGGCCGGACCGAGTACGCACAGCCGGCGATCTTCGCGATCGAGGTGGCGTTGTTCCGGCTGGTCGAGTCGTGGGGGCTGCGGCCGGACTACTTGCTGGGCCACTCGATCGGCGAGTTGGCTGCCGCACACGTCGCCGGAATACTGTCTATCGAAGACGCGTGCCGGCTGGTGACGGCTCGGGGCCGGCTGATGCAGGCGTTGCCCGACGGCGGCGCCATGCTCGCGGTCCAGGCCACCGAGGACGAGGTCCGGCCGTTCATCAGCGGTGATATCGCGATCGCCGCGATCAACGGACCCCGCGCGATCGTGCTCTCAGGACCGGCGGACGCCATCGACGAGGTGGCTGCGGAGTTCAGCGAGAAGAAGCGGCTGCGGGTGAGCCACGCGTTCCACTCCTCGTTGATGGATCCGATGCTCACCGAGTTCGCGGTCGTGGTCGCCAGCGTTGAGTTCCGCAAGCCGACCATCCCAGTCATCTCGACGGTGACCGGGGAGCCGCTCACCGCCACACCGGAGTACTGGGTGCGGCAGGTCCGCGACCCGGTTCGCTTCCTGGACGGCGTCCGTAGACTGTATTCCCTTGGTGTGGACAGGTTCCTGGAGGTCGGGCCGGACGCCCCGCTGACCGGGCTCGTCGGCGACTGCGCGCCCGAACCGGTCGTCGCCGTCCCGGCGCTGCGACGGGACCGCGACGAGGAACGCACCATCGTCACCGCCCTGGCCACATTGTGGACCGCTGGCGCCACAGTGGACTGGAAGGCGTTCTTCGTCGACGCACGGACCGTGCCGCTGCCGACTTACCCGTTCCAGCGTGAACGCTACTGGCTGGACACACCGCCGGCGAACGCCACTGGCGTCGGGCTGACGGTCGCGGGACACCCTCTGCTCGGCGGCATGACCGTGCTCCCGGAATCGGACGGGATGCTGTTCGTCGGCCGGCTCTCCACCCGCGCGCATCCGTGGCTGGGCGACCACGTGATCGCCGGAACGGCACTGCTACCCGGGACCGCGTTCGTCGACCTGGTCGCGCACGCCGCCGAGCACGTCGGCTGTGCCCGAATCGACGAGCTGACCCTGCACGAGCCCCTGGCGCTGACCACCGATGTGGCCATCCAGATCGCGGTCCGCGACCGCGAAGTCACTGTCCACTCACGGCCCATGAACGCGCCGGACGACCAATGGACGAAGCACGCGACCGCGGCCCTGTCCACACACTCCGAACCAGTGTCCGGAGTGGACGAGTGGCCCGACGCGACCCAGGTCGACGTCGACGACCTCTACGACCGCCTCGCCGACCAGGGCCTCGCCTATGGGCCGACGTTCCGTGGGTTGCAAGCCGCGTGGGAACGTGACGGGGAGATCTTCGCCGAGATCCGGTTGCCCGAAGATGTCCCCAATGGACAGTACGGCGTTCATCCGGCCTTGCTGGACGCGGCACTGCACACCATGGTCGTCGCCGGTGAACCCGTCGGAGTGCCGTTCTCCTGGCAGGGAATCACGATCCACGCCTCCGGTGCGAACACGCTGCGAGTGCGGCTGACCCGCGTACGCCCGGGAACCGTGTCGCTGAACCTGGCCGACGGCAACGGCCGACCGGTGGCGACGATCGAGTCGCTCACTGTCCGGCCGCTCCGGGCCGAGGGATCGCGGAACCTGTTCGGGGTGGACTGGGTAGAAGCCGCCGCCCAGTCGCCGGACGTGACATTCACCGTGTTCGAACCACCCACCGACACGATTCGAAGCGCGACCCACGAAACCCTGGCAGCGCTTCAGGCGTGGTTGACGCGACCAGAATCCGACCGGCTGGTGGTGGTGACGAAGGGCGCCGTGGCCACGGACATCACGGCGGACGTGCCGAACCTGGCCGGAGCGGCGGTGTGGGGCCTGGTCCGCGCCGCCCAGGCCGAGCACCCGGACCGGTTCGTCCTGGTCGATGTAGACGGTATACCGTCTACCGAAGCGGCCCTTCCAGCGGCGCTCGCCGTCGGCGAACCGCAGGTCGCCATCCGGTCCGGAACCCTCCGCGTCCCCCGCCTGACCAGGGCGTTGGCCGGTCTTCAAGACCCACCGACCCAGGGGACAACGGTCTCAGACAGCCGCCAACCCGGATTCGGCGGGACCGTTCTCATCACGGGCGCCAACGGCGCACTCGGCCGGTTGGTGGCCAAACACCTGGTCGCGAACCACGGTGTTCGACGGCTCCTGCTGGTGGGTCGTCGCGAGCCCGAGGTGCCGGCGCTTGACGCCGAGGTCATTGTGGCGGCCTGTGACGTGGCCGACCGGGAAGCTTTGGCGGCATTGCTGGCGAAGCACCCGGTCAACGCGGTCGTGCACGCGGCCGGTGTCCTGGACGACGGCATCCTGGAGTCAATGACCCCAGACCGATTGGATACTGTATTCCGGGCGAAGGTCGACGCGGCCCTCAACCTGCACGAACTCACCCACGACCTCACCGCGTTCGTGTTGTTCTCGTCGGCAGTCGGCGTGCTGGGCGGTCCGGGACAGGCGAACTATGCGGCCGCGAACGCCGTACTCGACGCGCTCGCACAACACCGTCGGGCGAACGGCATGGCGGCGACCTCCCTGGCCTGGGGGCTGTGGGACACCTCCGGCGGAATGGCCGGCGGCCTGGACTCGGCAGCGGTCGATCGCTTGGCCCGCAACGGTGTTCTCGCGTTGCCGGAGCCTGAGGCGTTGTCGCTGATGGACGCCGGTGTGGCGCACGAACGTCCCGTGCTGGTGCCGGTCCGCCTCGGCCGTTCGCTCACGTCCGTGCCGCCGATCCTGTCGGAGCTGATTCGCGCGACGCCCCGGAAAGCCACGACCTCTGGCGTCACCGACCTCACGGCGTTGCCCGAAGCCGAGCGTGCGCGTGCCGCGTTGGAGTTGGTGCGGTCGGAGACCGCGCGCGTCCTCGGTCACGCAGGGGTGTCCGCAATCCCTGCGGGCCAGGCGTTCAAGGAGATGGGTTTCGACTCACTGACCGCCGTCGAACTGCGGAACCGTGTCAACATGGTCACCGGTCTGACACTGGCCGCGACCGCGATCTTCGACTACCCGACACCGACCGCCCTCGCCGACGAAGTACTCAGGCAGGCGTCAGGCAGCCGGCGAACAGTCGTCACCCAACGAACGGGCGTCAGCGACGATCCGGTCGCGATCGTCGGGATGGCCTGTCGATACCCCGGTGGGGTGTCGTCGCCGGACGAGTTGTGGGACCTGGTCGCCGCCGGCCGGGACGCGATCTCCGGGTTCCCCACCGACCGGGGCTGGGACCTGGCCGGGCTCTACGACCCCGATCCCGCGTCGATCGGCAAGTCGTACGTGCGGGAAGGCGGATTCCTGCACGACGCCGCCGAGTTCGACAGCAAGTTCTTCGGGATCTCCCCGCGCGAGGCCCTGTCCATGGACCCGCAGCAGCGGCTGCTGCTGGAGGCGTCCTGGGAGGCCCTGGAAGCGGCGGGCATCCCGGCCGACTTGTTGCGCGGCAGCCAAACCAGCGTCTTCGCCGGTGTGATGTACCACGACTACGGCGCTCGCATGCTCGCCGAGTCGTCCCCCACGCTGGAGGGCTACATCGGGAACGGCAGCGCGGGCAGTGTCGCCTCAGGGCGGGTGTCGTACCTCTTCGGCTTCGAAGGACCCGCGGTGACCATCGACACCGCGTGTTCGTCCTCCCTGGTGGCCATCCACCTGGCGGCTCAGTCGCTCCGGAACGGCGAGTGCACGCTCGCGTTGGCCGGTGGCGTGACGGTCATGTCGACCCCTCAGACCTTTGTGGAGTTCAGCCGGCAGCGTGGAGTGTCCCGCGACGGCCGGTGCAAGTCGTTCGCGAACGCTGCCGACGGCGTGGGCTGGTCCGAAGGCGTCGGCGTGCTCGTGTTGGAGCGACTGTCGGACGCCTCACGACTCGGCCATCGGGTGCTGGCCGTGGTCCGTGGTTCGGCGGTGAACCAGGACGGCGCGTCGAACGGCTTGACCGCGCCGAACGGCCCGTCGCAGGAACGGGTTATTCTGCAGGCGCTGGCGAACGGCCGTCTGACCACATCGGACGTCGACGTGGTGGAGGCGCACGGAACCGGAACGACCCTCGGCGACCCGATCGAAGCCCAGGCGTTGCTCGCGACCTACGGCCAGGACCGCGAGCGGCCGTTGTTGCTGGGCTCGGTGAAGTCGAACATCGGCCACACCCAAGCCGCGGCCGGCGTGGCCGGTGTGATCAAGATGGTCCTGGGCATGCGACACGGCCAGGTGCCCCGAACCCTGCACGTCGACGAACCCTCCGAACACGTGCGATGGGACGTCGGTGCGGTCGAACTGGCGACCACCACAGTGGACTGGCCGGAAACCGGACGGCCCCGCCGAGCCGGAGTGTCCTCGTTCGGCGTCAGCGGCACCAACGCCCACATCATCCTCGAGCAACCCGCAGCGAACAGCGAAGTCGGCAGTCTTCAAGACCCATCAACCCCCGGGTCGGCTGGTCTTGAAGACCTGCCAACCCCGGTTCCGTGGGTTCTATCCGGCCGGTCTCCGGCGGGGTTGCGAGCTTTGGCCGAGCGGCTCATGTCCTATGTGGACTCGCCTGCGGCTGATGTGGGGTTCACGCTGGCGACCGGACGGTCGGCGCTGGACTACCGGGCGGTCGTAGTCGGCGAGCATCGGGACGACTTCCTGGCCGGGCTCCGGGACGTGATGTCGGGCGAAGCGCCCGGTTGCCAGCCGGCCGGTCCGGTGTTCGTGTTCCCGGGGCAGGGTTCGCAGTGGGTGGGGATGGCGTCGGCGTTGCTCGTCGAGAACGAGGTGTTCGCGGAACGGATGGGGGAGTGCGCGGCCGCCCTCGATCCTCACGTGGAGTGGCAGTTGTTGGATGTTTTGGGGGATGAGGAAGCTCTGTTGCGGGTGGATGTGATCCAGCCGGTGTTGTGGGCGATGATGGTGTCCCTTTCCGCTGTGTGGGAGTCGTTTGGGGTTCGTCCGGTGGCGGTGGTGGGGCACAGTCAGGGTGAGATCGCTGCGGCTTGTGTTGCTGGCGCACTGTCTGTTGAGGATGGTGCGTTGGTGGTCGCGTTGCGGTCGCGGGCGATTCGGGTGTTGGCTGGGCGTGGCGGGATGGTCTCGGTGTCGTTGCCTGAGGCGCGGGTGCGGGAACTGTTCGGCCGGGTGGCGGTCGCGGCGGTGAACGGCCCGACGGCGACGGTCGTCTCCGGCGACCCCCAGGCGTTGGACGACCTGATGGCCGAGTGTGACCGACTGGACGTTCGCGCGAAACGGATCCCGGTCGACTACGCCTCCCATTCGTCCCATGTGGACGCTATCCGCGACGAACTGCGCACTCTGCTCGCGCCCATTCAGCCGAAGCCACCCGAGATCCCGTTCCACTCCACGGTTCCGGGCGACCACGACCTGGTCGACGCCGAGTACTGGTTCACCAACCTCCGGCAGACCGTGAACTTCGCGCCCACCATCGACGCGCTCGCGGCCGACGGACACCGAGTGTTCATCGAGGTCAGCGCCCATCCAGTGCTCACCATGGCCGTGCAGGACACCATCCAGGACGGCCTCGCCATCGGGACCCTCCGGCGGGACGAGGGCGGTATGCGGCGCCTGCTGTCGTCGCTTGGCGAGGCGTACGTCCACGGCGTCCCGGTCGAATGGGAACGAGCGTTCCAGAATGGATGCCATGTCGACCTGCCGACCTACCCCTTCCAGCGGGAACGGTTCTGGCTGCAGCCGGAGTCGTCAGCGGGTGACCTCGCGTCGGTCGGGCTACGGGCGGGCGATCACTCGTTGCTCGGCGCCGCGGTCGAGCTCGCGGAGGGCGGCTGTGTGTTCACCGGACGGCTGTCGTTGGCCACGCATCCGTGGCTGGCCGACCATGCCGTGGCCGGAACGGTCCTGCTGCCCGGCGCGGCCATGCTCGAAATGGCCTTGTACGCAGGGCAGGTGACGGGGTGCGGGACAGTCGACGAACTCACGCTGGAAGCACCGCTTGTGGTGCCCCGAGACGGCTCGATCGGCTTGCAGGTCATCGTCGGCGACCCCAACGACGACGGACGGCGGCCGGTCAGCCTCCACTCCACGGCCGATGACGAGACCTGGACCCGAAACAGCACGGGCCTCCTGTCGACGGCCACAAGCCCAGGCGCGGACCTCACCGAATGGCCTCCGCGCGGCGCCACGGACGTGCCCGTCGACCGTCTCTATCTGGACGCGGCCGTCGACTACGGCCCCGCGTTCCAAGGCGTCCAGGCGGCGTGGCGGCGTGGCGACGACCTGTTCGCCGAGGTCAGGCTGCCGGACGGGATCGACGGCAGGTTCGGTGTCCACCCGGCGTTGCTGGACGCGGCACTGCACCCCGCGTTGATCAACGAGCAAGGGCTCAAGCTGCCGTTCTCGTTCAACGGAGTCCACCTGCACAGCGCGGGGGCGAGAAACCTGCGCGTCCGCGTCTCACCCGTCGGCGAGGCGATCACGGTGGCGATCGCGGACGAGAACGGCCTGCCGGTGGCCACGATCGACACACTCCTGGCCCGGCCGGCGACACCGGACGACCTGGTCCCCAAGACCGACGCACTGTTCCATGTGGACTGGGTCGAGGCGGCGACCCGAGGCGACCACACCACCGAGATCGTGTTTGTGGAACCAGGAACCGGGGACTTCGCCGCGCGGGCGCACGCTGCGACCAGCCACGTGTTGAAGCTCGTGCAGGAGTGGCTGGCCCAGGACGACGCGGCCCGGCTGGCGATCGTCACCCAGGGCGCGGTCGGCGAGGTCACCGACCCGGCCGGGGCGGCAGTGTGGGGCCTGGTGCGGTCCGCCCAGTCGGAGCACCCGGACCGGTTCGTCCTGGTGGACTTCGATGGCGATGAGTCCACTTTGGCCACAGCCGTGGCGTCCGGCGAACCGCAGGTCGCGGTCCGTGCGGGCAAGATGTACGTGCCGAGGCTCGTCAAAGCCGCCTCGTCGACCGGCGAGTTCAGTCCACACGGGACGGTTCTGGTCACCGGAGCCAGCGGAACCTTGGGCACGCTGGTGGCCCGTCACCTGGCCGCCCAAGGCGTCGACCACCTGGTGCTGCTCAGTCGCCGCGGCCTCGCCGTGGACGATTTGGGTGTCCCGGTGACGGCGGTGGCCTGCGACGCGGCCGATCGTGCCGCCCTCGCCGAGGTCCTGTCCCAGGTCGGCCCACTGACGGCGGTCGTGCACTGTGCCGGCGTCCTCGACGACGGCTCGGTGGAGTCGCTGACCCCCGAACGGCTCGACATCGTTCTAGCGTCCAAAGTGGATGCTGTGGTGAACCTGCACGAGCTGACCGACAACCTGGAGGCGTTCGTGTTGTTCTCCTCGCTCGCCGGTGTCCTCGGCAGCGAAGGACAGGCCAACTACGCGGCGGCGAACGCCTTCCTGGACGCGTTCGCCCAGTTCCGGACGGCCAACGGCCAACCGGCCACGTCGATCGCGTGGGGCCTGTGGGAGCAGGACAGCGGCATGACCGGCCACCTGGGCGCCGTAGACCGCTCTCGCCTGGCCCGCCGAGGAATGCGCGCGTTGACCCAGACCGAAGGACTGTCCCTTTTCGACGCCGCCGTCCGGGCCGGCCAACCGGCCGTCGCGGCCGTGGGACTGGACACCGTGGCGCTCCGGGCGATGGCAGCCGACGGAACCACCCCGCCGCTGTTGCGAGGTCTGGTACGGGCCCCGGCCAAACGGGATGTCACGCTGTCGAGCCGGCTCGCCGGGCTGCCGGAGGACCAACGGCGTCGTGTGGTCGTCGACGAAGTCCGCAAGGCCGTGGCCACGGTACTCGGCCATGGTTCCGCGGAGTCGGTGAGCGCCACCCAGGACTTCAAGGGCCTAGGATTCGACTCCCTGACCGCGCTCGAACTACGCAACCGGCTGCACACGGCGACAGGCGTCCGGATGCCGGCGACCCTGGTGTTCGACCACCCGACGCCGGCCGCCGTCGCCGAGTTGTTGCTCGCCAAGCTCGCTCCGGCGGCCGAGCCGGACGGTGTCGAGCAGGTTCTCGGTGACCTGGACCGGCTGGACGGCGCGTTGTCGGCGTTGGCCGAACAGACCACCGACGGCGACCGGGTTACCGAAAGGCTGCGGGAGATCCTGCGGACGTGGACAGCCGGCCGGAGCGCGCCCGTGGACGTGCTGCGGGCGTCCGGCGCGGACGAGGTCTTCGACTTCATCGAGAACGAACTGGGGATCTCCTAGAGGAGTGCTGGGGCTTCGAGAGGCGAGGCGGATGACGAACGAAGAGAAGTACCTGGACTACCTCAAGAAGGTCAGCGCGGACCTCCAGCAGACCCGGATCCGGCTGCGGGAACTGGAGGACAAGCAGGCCGAGCCGGTCGCGATCGTCGGCGTCGGCTGCCGTTATCCCGGCGGGGTGTCGTCACCTGACCACCTGTGGGAGCTGGTCGCCAAGGGCACCGACAGCATCGCCGAGGTCCCGCCGGACCGCGGCTGGGACGAGACCATGCTCGCCAAGTCGTACGTGCGCGCGGGCGGCTTCCTGGACAGCGCGGCCGACTTCGACGCCGGATTCTTCGGCATTTCCCCCCGCGAGGCCCTGGCGATGGACCCGCAGCAGCGACTGTTGCTGGAGGTGTCCTGGGAAGCCCTGGAATCGGCCGGGTTGCGAGCCGACTCGTTGCGTGGCTCGCGGACCGGTGTGTTCACCGGCGTGATGGGGTCGGACTACGGGTCACGGTCGCGGAACGTGCCGGAAGGCGTCGAAAGCCACCTCGGGATGGGCAACACCGGTAGCGTCGCGTCCGGCCGGGTGTCGTACCTGCTCGGCTTCGAGGGGCCGGCGGTGACCGTGGACACCGCGTGTTCGTCGTCGCTGGTGGCGTTGCACCTGGCGTGTCAGGCGGTACGGAACGGCGACTGCTCGTTGGCGTTGGCGTCTGGCGCGACCGTGATGTCCACGCCGAGCCAGTTCGTGGAGTTCAGCCGGCAGGGCGCGTTGTCCCCGGACGGCAGGTGTCGCGCGTTCGCGGACGCCGCCGACGGCTTCGGCCTCGCCGAAGGCGTCGGCGTCCTGGTGGTGGAGCGGCTGTCGGACGCGGACCGGCTCGGCCATCGGGTGCTCGCCGTCGTGCGGGGAAGCGCCGTCAACCAGGATGGCGCGTCGAACGGCTTGACCGCCCCGAACGGCCCCTCTCAGGAGCGCGTGATCCGCCAGGCGTTGGCGAACGCCCGAATGTCACCATCTGACGTCGATGTGGTGGAGGCGCACGGAACCGGCACCAATCTGGGCGACCCCATCGAAGCCCAAGCACTCCTCGCGACCTACGGCCAAAGCCGCGAGCGGCCGTTGTTGCTGGGCTCGGTGAAGTCGAACATCGGCCACACCCAGGCCGCCGCCGGAGTAGCTGGCGTGATCAAGATGGTGTGGGCGATGCGCCACGGCATCGTGCCTGCGACCCTGCACGTGGACAAGCCCTCCACCCACGTCGAATGGTCCACAGGCGACCTCTCCCTGGTCACTGCCAACACACCGTGGCCGGACTCAGCCGCCCCCCGCCGAGCCGCGGTGTCCTCCTTCGGCGTCAGCGGCACCAACGCCCACGTCATCCTCGAGCAACCCCCCGCGGACAACGAAGTCGGCAGCCGCTCCGCACCTTTGACCCCGGTTCCTTGGGTCTTTTCCGCACGGTCGCCGGCCGCTCTGCGGGGACAGGCCGACCGGCTGCTGTCCGGTGTGGACTCGGATCCGGTCGATGTCGGCTACTCCTTGGTCATGACCCGGTCAGCGTTCGAGCATCGGGCGGTGGTCGTGTCCGTCGACCCACGGACCACCTTGGCCGCCTTTGTCGCGGGGGAGCCGTCGGCGGAGGTCGTCGACGGCGCGGGATCAGGCGGGGCTGGTCCGGTGTTCGTGTTCCCGGGGCAGGGTTCGCAGTGGGTGGGGATGGCGTCGGCGTTGCTCGTCGAGAACGAGGTGTTCGCGGCGAGGATGAGTGAGTGCGCCGCGGCCCTGAAGCCGTTCGTCGACTGGGACCTGCTGGACGTTCTCGCCGATGGGGAGGCACTGGCGCGGGTGGATGTGATCCAGCCGGTGTTGTGGGCGATGATGGTGTCCTTGGCGGCTGTGTGGGAGTCGTTTGGGGTTCGTCCGGTGGCGGTGGTGGGGCACAGTCAGGGTGAGATCGCTGCGGCTTGTGTTGCTGGTGCACTGTCTGTTGAGGATGGTGCGTTGGTGGTCGCGTTGCGGTCGCGGGCGATTCGGGTGTTGGCTGGGCGTGGCGGGATGGTCTCGGTGCCGTTGCCTGAGGCGCGGGTGCGGGAACTGTTCGGACGGGTCTCGGTGGCCGCGGTCAACGGGCCCACGACCACTGTGGTGTCCGGCGATCCCGAAGCGCTGGACGACCTCATGGCGGAATGCGAACGGTTGGACGTCCGGGCCAAGCGGATCCCGGTCGACTACGCCTCGCACTCGCCGCATGTGGACGCCATCCGCGACGAACTGCGCACTCTGCTCGCGCCCATTCAGCCACAGCCACCCGAGATCCCGTTCCACTCCACGGTTCCGGGCGACCACGGGCTGCTCGACGCCGGATACTGGTTCACGAACCTCCGCGAGACCGTGAACTTCGCCCCCACGGTGGCGGAGCTGGCCGAGGCGGGTCACACGGTGTTCGTCGAGGTCAGCCCACATCCCGTGCTCACCATGGCCGTTCAGGACACGATCCAGGACGGCATCGCGGTCGGCACTCTCCGGCGGGACGACGGCGGCACCGACCGCCTGCTGATGTCCCTCGCGACCGCCTACGTCCACGGCGTGCCGGTCGAATGGGAACGAGCGTTCCAGAATGGCCATCGAGTCGACCTGCCGACGTACGCCTTCCAGCGCGACCGCTACTGGCTGCGACCCGAGCACCCGACCGGCGACCTCACCACGGTCGGGCTGCGCGCCGCCGACCACCCGATCCTCGCCGCCGAGGTCGGCCTGGCCGACGACAGTGGCCTGGTCCTGACGGGCCGGATCTCCCTGGACACCCATCCGTGGCTGGCCGACCACGCGGTCACGGGCACGGTCCTGGTCCCCGGCGCGGCCCTGGTGGAATTCGTCCTGCACGCCGGGCAGCGCGTCGGCCTGGCGGCGATCGACGAGCTGACCCTGGAGGCGCCGCTGGTGCTGCCCGAGAACGGCCGGGTCGCGGTACAGGTCATCGTCGGCGACCTGGCCGACGGCTACCGGCCCGTCACCGTCCACTCCAGACTGGACGACGGCCCGTGGACGAGGAACGCGACCGGCACCCTGACCACCACTGAGACGACCCCCGAGCCGCGAGCCTGGCCGCCGGCGAACGCCGACCACGTTCCAGTGGAAGGCCTCTACGAGCAACTCGCGAACGCCGGCTACGAGTACGGACCCGCGTTCCAGGGGCTGAAGGCGCTCTGGCGGGACGGCGCGCACACGTACGCCGAGGTCGAACTGCCGGACGACTCCCCGGGCTTCGGCATCCACCCCGCCCTGCTCGACGCGACCCTGCACGCGAGCGTATACATCATGCTGGGCGGCAGTATCACGGGCAACACCGAGATCCAGCTGCCGTTCTCCTGGCGGGGCGTGACCTTGCACGCCACAGGCGCGACCGCGCTGCGGGTGCACATCGTGGCCGACGAGAACCACACCTTGACCATCCACCTCACGGACACTGACGGCCAGCCCGTCGCGGACATCGAGGCGTTGGCGTCACGGCCGGTCGCGGCAAGCCAACTCCAGGCCGGACGCAGGAGAAGCGGTTTACTGTATACCGTCGACTGGGAACGGTTGTCCACTACGAACGCACGGCCGGGGGCCTGGGCGACGATCGGCTGCGAAGACCCTGATCTGGATACGGTATTCAATCAGCACGGGATACAGGTCGAGGCGTTCGCTGACAACCAGGCGTTCCACGACGGGCTCAGCTGGGACGCCCCGGCGCCCGAGGTCGTCCTCGCCTGGTGCCCGCGGCACACGGGCGATCTCACCGGCCGCGCGCACGCCATCGGCCGGCTCGGCCTGGAGTGGGTGCAGGACTGGCTGGCCGAGGAACGACTCGCCGCCGCCAAACTGGTTGTACTGACGAAAGGCGCGGTGAGCCCAGCCGGAGACGTAACCGACCCGGCCGCCGCCACCGTGTGGGGCCTGCTGCGGTCCGCCCAGTCAGAACACCCCGGCAAGTTCGTCCTGGCCGACGTCGACGGCGACGCACAGTCGTGGCACGCCCTCGCAGCCGCCCTGACGTCGGACGAGACCCAGTTCGCGGTCCGAGCCGGGACCGTCCACGTCCCCCGCCTGACGAAGGCCACCCCCACCGAGGCAGTCACCTTCGAGGGCACGGTCCTGATCACCGGCGCGACCGGCACCCTGGGCTCGCTCGTCGCCAAACACCTCGTCGAGACGCACGGAGTCCGCAGCCTGCTGCTGGCCAGCCGCCGGGGCCTCGCCGCGGAGGGAGCCCCGCAGCTGCGGGATGAGCTCACGAACCTCGGCGCGGACGTCGAAATCGTGTCGTGCGACCTGGCGGACCGCGCCGCCCTCAAGGAGATCCTGACCGGGCGCGAGGTGCGCGGAGTCGTGCACGCGGCCGGCGTCCTCGACGACGCCGCCGTCGAATCGCTACGACCCGAACAGCTGACCGAAGTCCTGGCATCCAAAGTAGACGCTGCGGTCAACCTGCACGAGCTGACCGACGACCTGTCCGTGTTCGTGCTGTTCTCCTCGCTGGCCGGCGTCCTCGGCGGCCCAGGGCAGGCCAACTACGCGGCGGCGAACAGCTTCCTGGACGCCTTTGCCCAATTCCGCACGGCCAGCGGCCAAGCGGCCACGGCCATCGCGTGGGGCCTGTGGGACCAGACCAGCGAGATGACCGAACACCTGGACGCGGCAAGCAAAGCCCGCGTCCGCCGCGCCGGAGTCCGGCCGCTGCGGTCGGAGGACGGACTCGCGTTGTTCGACGACGCCCTCGGGACGGCGGCCGTCGTCGCCACCCGGCTGGACCTCGCGGCCGACGGGCCGACACCGGGCATCCTGCGGCGACTGGCCGTGAAGCGAACCGCGGCGGCACCAGTGAGCAGCGGAGACGTGAAGGAACGCCTCGCCGGACTGTCCGAGGGCGAACAGAAAGCCGCGCTGCTCGACCTGGTCCGCGGCCACCTCGCCGCCGTGCTCGGCTACGAGTCACCAGCCGCCGTCCCGGTCGACCGGGGCTTCCTGGACCTCGGCATCGACTCGCTCACCGCGGTCGAACTGCGCAACCGCCTGAGTACGGCCACCGGCCTGCGGCTGCCGACCACGTTGATCTTCGACCATCCCAACGCGACCGCGACCGCCGAGTACCTCCGGGTGAGCCTGGGTGTCGGCGCGGCCGGCGACGACGGGGTGGTCGCCGACCTGGACCGGCTCGCGTCCGCGTTGCGTGACCTGCCGGCCGACGAGGCCGAACGGCTCGGTGTGCTGCCGAGACTGCGGTCGATGCTGTCCACATGGGACGTCAGATCCGATGTGGACGACCTGGAGTCGGCCACCGAGGACGAGATCTTCGCCATGCTCGACGACGAGTTCGGCAGGTGACCCGATGGCCGACGAAGAGAAGTACCTGCAGTACCTGAAGAAGGCCACCGCGGAGCTGCGGGAGGCCCGGGGCCGGCTACGGGAGGTGGAGGACCAGCGGACCGAGCCGGTCGCGATCGTCGGCATGGGCTGCCGGTTCCCGGGCGGCGTCGGGTCGCCGGACCAACTGTGGGACCTGGTCACCGCGGGCGGGGACGCGATCTCTGGCGTACCCGCCGACCGCGGCTGGGACTTCGACAGCCACTACGACCCCGACCCGGACGCGGCCGGCAAGTCGTACGTGCGCGCCGGCGGCTTCCTGGACGACGTCGCCGCGTTCGACGCCGGCTTCTTCGGCATCTCACCCCGGGAAGCCCTGGCCATGGACCCGCAGCAGCGACTGTTGCTGGAGGTGTCGTGGGAGGCCCTGGAAGCGGCCGGGTTCTCCGCCGACACCCTGCGCGGCACCCAGACCGGTGTGTTCGTCGGCTCGGTGGCCCCGGACTACGGGCCGCGAATGCACGAAGGCACCGCCGAAACCGCCGGATACCTGGTCACCGGCATGGCGACGAGCGTCGTCTCCGGGCGGATCGCGTACGCGCTGGGACTGGAGGGAACGGCGTTCACGGTCGACACGGCGTGCTCGTCGTCGTTGGTGGCATTGCACCTGGCGTGCCAGTCGCTGCGTCAGGGCGAGTGCTCGCTGGCGTTGGCCGGCGGCGTCGCGGTCATGTCCGCGCCTGGGCTGTTCGTGGAGTTCAGCAAGCAAGGCGCGCTGTCACCGGACGGCCGCTGCCGTGCGTTCTCCGCGTCCGCCAACGGGTTTGGCTTGGGCGAAGGTGTGGGCGCGGTGGTGTTGGAGCGGCTGTCCGACGCGCAACGCCGCGGTCACCAGGTGTTGGCCGTGGTGCGGGGGAGCGCGGTCAACCAGGACGGCGCGAGCAGTGGCCTGACCGCGCCGAACGGCCCGTCGCAGGAGCGCGTGATCCGCCAGGCACTGGCGAACGCCCGAATGTCAACGTCCGACGTCGACGTGGTGGAGGCGCACGGAACCGGCACCAACCTGGGCGACCCCATCGAAGCCCAGGCGCTCCTCGCGACCTATGGCCAAAGCCGCGAGCGGCCGTTGTTGTTGGGCTCGGTGAAGTCGAACATCGGGCACGCGCAGGCCGCCGCCGGCGTGGCCGGCGTGATCAAGATGGTCCTGGGCATGCGGCACGGCGTGGTGCCGGCGACCCTGCACGTGGACGCGCCGTCACCGCACGTCGACTGGTCGGCGGGGTCCGTCGAACTGCCCACCGAAGCCGTTTCCTGGCCGGACACCGGACGGCCACGGCGGGCCGGCGTGTCGTCGTTCGGCGTCAGCGGGACCAACGCGCACGTGATCCTGGAACAAGCGCCACTGCTTGAGGACCAGCCCGCCGCGCCCCAGACCGGTGTGGTGCCGTGGATACTGTCTGCGAAGTCCTCTTCCGCATTGCGTGCACAGGCCGGACGCCTGCTGTCCCATGTGGACTCCCGGCCGGACCTGCGCCCGGCGGACGTGGCGTTCTCGCTGGTCGCGACCAGGTCGGTGTTCGACCACCGCGCGGTCGTCGTGTCCGCCGACCCGCGGACCGCGTTGGCCGGCTTCGTCGCGGACGACCCGACCGCGGACGTCACCGTCGGGGTGGCTCCGGCCGGCAACGGCCCGGTGTTCGTGTTCCCCGGCCAGGGTTCGCAGTGGATCGGGATGGCGGCGGCGCTGCTCGCCGAGAACGAGGCGTTCGCCCAGCGGATGACCGAATGCCAGGAGGCATTGCGGCCGCACGTCGACTGGTCCCTGCTGGACGTCCTCGATGACGAGGACACGCTCAGTCGGGTGGACGTGATCCAGCCGGTGCTGTGGGCGGCGATGGTGTCCCTCGCCGCGGTCTGGGAGTCGTTCGGAGTCCGCCCGGCCGCGGTCGTCGGGCACAGCCAGGGCGAGATCGCGGCGGCCTGTGTGGCCGGGGCGCTGTCCCTGGCGGACGGCGCACTGGTGGTGGCGCGTCGATCCCAGGCGTTGCGCGTGCTGGCTGGACAAGGCGGCATGGTCTCGGTGCCGTTGCCCGAGGCGCGGGTGCGCGAACTGTTCGGCCAGGTGGCGGTCGCGGCGGTGAACGGGCCGTCGGCGACAGTCGTGGCCGGAGATCCAGGCGCGCTGGACGACGTGTTGGCCGAGTGCGAACGAATGGACGTCCGGGCCAAGCGGATCCCGGTGGACTACGCCTCGCACTCACCGCACGTGGACGCCATCCGCGACGAACTGCTCACCCTGCTCGCGCCCATCCGCCCACAGCGGCCGGCGATTCCCTTCCATTCCACCGTTCCCGGTGACCACGGCCTGTTGGACGCCGGCTACTGGTTCACCAACCTGCGGCAGACCGTGAACTTCGCTCCGACCGTGCAGCGGCTGGCCGGCAGCCACCGGGTGTTCGTCGAGGTCAGCCCGCACCCGGTGCTCACCGCCGCCGTGCAGGACACGCTGGCCGACGGCATGGCGATCGGCACCCTGCGGCGCGACGACGGCGGAATGGCCCGGTTCCTGACGTCCGCGGCCGAGGCACACGTGCACGGTGTGGCCATTGAATGGGAACGAGCGTTCCAGAATGTCCGTCGGGTCGAGCTGCCCACGTACGCGTTCCAACGCGACCGGTATTGGCTCAGCCCCTACGCCGGCGGCGGCGACCCGGCCCGGCTGGGTCTCGGCCAAGTGCGGCACCCCATGCTGGGCGCCGTGGTGACGTTGTCCGACTCGGGCAGCCTGCTCATCACCGGCCGGATATCCCTGTCCACCCATCCCTGGCTGGCCGACCACGCTGTGCTGGGAACGGTCCTGGTGCCCGGTGCCGGCCTGCTGGAACTGGCGCTGTACGCCGCGCACGAGGCCGACTGCGCCGGTGTCGAAGAGTTGACGCTGGCAGCCCCGCTCGTGCTGTCCGGGGAAACCGCGCTCCAGATGTTCGTCGACCGACCGGACGACACCGGGCGGCGCGTGTTCCGGCTGTACTCCCGGGCCGACGGGCAGCCGTGGACCCAGAACGCCTCCGGCACCCTCACGCACACCGCGCCGCCGGCCGACGACCTCACCCAGTGGCCCCCATCTGACGCCGAACCCCTTGCCACGGAAGGACTGTACGAACGGCTCGGCGACGCGGGCTACCACTACGGGCCGACGTTCCGTGGACTGCGCGCCGCGTGGCGGCGTGGCGGCGAAACCTACGCCGAAGTCGTCCTCCCGGACGACCCCGGCCAGTACGGCATCCATCCGGCCCTGCTCGATGCCGCCCTGCACGCCGCGTTGGCCGGCGCCGACTGGCAGGCCGACGGGCTACGACTGCCGTTCTCCTGGCGTGACGCGACCTTGTTCGCCAGTGGCGCGACCGCGGTCCGGGTGCGGCTCACGCGAACCGGCGACGACGCCATGTCCGTCCTGCTGGCGGACGCCAGCGGCCGGCCCGTCGTGTCGATCGGCTCACTCGTCGGCCGGCCCGTGTCGCCTGAGCAACTCCCGCGCGCCCAATCCCATTCGCTCTACTGTATGGAGTGGACAGAGCGGCCGGCGCCCCCGGGCGAAGCCGACGACGTCACCGTGTCCCGGATCGGCACCGAGCCGGGAGCCGTCCACCGAGGCCTCGATCTCGTGCAGTCCTGGCTCGCCGAGGACCGACCCGGCCGCCTCGCGGTGGTCACCACGTTAGCGGTCGCGGACGACGTCACGCATCTTGAAGGCGCCGCTGTCTGGGGCCTGCTGCGTTCGGCGCAGTCCGAGAATCCGGACCGGTTCATCCTGGTTGATGTCGACGGTATGCAGTCTTCCGAAGCGGCCCTGCCTGCGGCGTTGGCCCTCGGCGAACCGCAACTCGCCATCAGGTCCGGAACCATCCGCGTCCCCCGCCTAACCAAAGCCTTGGCCGGTCTTCAAGACCCACCAACCCTGGCGGCTACCGTCTCCAACGACCGCCAACCGGGGTTCGGACCAGGCGGGACAGTTCTGCTCACTGGTGCGACCGGGGCCTTGGGCGCCTTGGTGGCCCGCCATCTGGTGACCACACACGGTGTCCGGCACCTGGTGCTCCTCAGCCGCAGCGGCCTCGCCGCGACAGGTGCCCCGGAACTGCGCGACGAACTGACCGAACTCGGCGCCACTGTCACGATCGAAGCGTGCGACGCCGCGGATCGGGCAGCGCTCGCGGACGTCCTGTCTCGAATCGGCAGATTGGATGCAGTATTCCACGCTGCCGGTGTACTCGACGATGGCATGCTGACCGCGTTGACCCCTGAACGTCTGGACAAAGTCCTGGCGCCCAAAGCCGTCGCCGCGATGAACCTGCACGAACTCACGCACGACCTATCCGCGTTCGTGCTGTTCTCGTCGGCCGCCGGTGTCCTTGGCGCGCCGGGCCAAGCGAACTACGCGGCAGCCAACGGGTTCCTGGACGCGCTCGCCCAGTATCGCGTCGCGCAGGGCCTTCCGGGCACGTCGATCGCGTGGGGCCTGTGGGCACAGGACAGCGGCATGACCGGCCGCCTCGGTGACACGGACCGGTCGCGGCTCGCCCGAGGCGGTCTCGTCGCGTTGCCGACCGACGAAGCCCTCGCACTGCTGGACGCCGCCATCGCCTCGCAACGGCCGCAGGTCGTCGCGGCCCGACTGAATTTCCAGGCACTGCGCGAGCAGGCCGCGAACGGAACCATGGCCCCGCCACTGCGCGGCCTGGTCCGTGCCCCGCTGCGCACGGCGGCGGCTGAGGACCGGTCCGACCTGGCGCGGAAACTGGCCGGACTGACCCCGGACGAACAAGACTTGGAACTCACCGAACTCGTCCGTTCGCACGCCGCCGCAGTCCTCGGGCACGGCTCCACTGACACCGTCCCCGCCGAGAGGGCGTTCCGCGAGCTGGGATTCGACTCGCTCACCGCCGTCGAACTCCGCAACCGGCTCAACAGCGCTACCGGGCTGCGACTGCCCGCGACCGTCACCTTCGACCACCCGAACGCGACCGCCCTGGCGGTGTACATCCGCGGCCAGTTGACCGTTGGGTCAGCCACCCCGCGCGCGCCGCGAACCACGGCGACACCGGTCGACGAGCCGATCGCGATCGTGGGCATGGCCTGCCGGTACCCCGGCGGCGTACACACCCCGGACCAACTGTGGGACCTGGTCGTCGGCGAAACCGACGCCATGTCGACGTTCCCCGTCGACCGCGGCTGGACCGTCGACGCGTTGCCCGGCCCGGACGGCTCACCCGTGACCCACGCGGCCGTCGGCGGATTCCTGTACGACGTCGCCGACTTCGACCCCGGCTTCTTCGGCGTGTCCCCGCGTGAGGCGACCGCGATGGACCCTCAGCAGCGCCTGTTGCTCGAAGTCTGCTGGGAAGCCGTGGAACGCGCGGGAATCCCACCGCACTCCCTGCGCGGCACCCCGACCGGTGTGTTCGCCGGGGTGATGTACCACGACTACGGCCGGTCCGGCGGTGACGACCCGTACCTGGTCACCGGCAACACAGGCAGTGTGGCGTCCGGCCGCGTGTCGTACGCGTTCGGCCTGGAGGGACCGGCGATCACGGTGGACACGGCGTGTTCGTCGTCCCTGGTCGCGCTGCATCTGGCGTGCCAGGCCCTACGCAACGGCGACTGCACACTCGCCCTGGCCGGCGGCGTGACCGTGATGTCCACGCCGGAAATGCTGGTCGAGTTCAGCCGCCAAGGCGGGCTCGCCGCGGACGGCCGGTGCAAGGCGTTCTCAGCCGACGCGGACGGCACTGGCTTCTCCGAAGGCATCGGCATCGTGCTGGTCGAGCGGCTGTCCGACGCCCACCGAAACGGCCACGACGTGCTCGCCGTGGTCCGTGGCACCGCGGTGAACCAGGACGGCGCGTCGAACGGGTTGACCGCGCCGAACGGCCCGTCCCAAGAGCGGGTCATCCTGCAGGCGCTGGCGAACGCCCGAATGTCAACATCTGACATCGACGTGGTGGAGGCGCACGGAACAGGGACCACGCTAGGCGACCCGATCGAAGCCCAGGCCCTGCTCGCGACCTACGGCCAGGACCGCGAGCGGCCACTGCTGCTGGGCACGGTGAAGTCGAACATCGGCCACACCCAAGCCGCCGCCGGCATGGCCGGAGTGATGAAGATGGTCCTGGCCATGCGCGACGGCACGGTACCCAGGACCCTGCACGTGAACGCTCCCTCCCCGCACGTGGACTGGTCCACGGGCTCGGTCTCCCTGGTCACCGCGAACACCCCATGGCCAGAAACCGGCCGCCCTCGTCGCGCAGGGGTCTCGTCCTTCGGCGTCAGCGGCACCAACGCCCACGTCATCCTCGAGCAACCGCCCGCGGACAACGAAGTCGGCAGCCGTTCCGGACCTCCGACCCCGGTTCCTTGGGTCCTTTCCGCACGGTCCGCGGCCGCGCTTCGTGACCAGGCTGAGCGCCTGTTGGCCCACCTGAGCGACCAAGAGCCCGTCGACGTCGGGTTCTCGCTCGCCACCGGTAGGTCCACTTTGGAGCATCGGGCCGTGATGGTCGGCGCGGAGTTGGCGGACTTCCGGGACGGGCTGGCCGCGGTGGCCGACAACGCCGGCACGTACACGGACCTCGGCGGCCGGACCGCGTTCCTGTTCTCCGGCCAGGGCTCGCAACGGTTGGGCATGGGCAGGGACCTGTGCGCCCGATACTCCCGCTACGCCCAGACCTTCGACGAGATCTGCGACCAGTTCGAGCTGGGCAGGCCGCTGAAGGACGTCGTGTTCGGCGACGATCCCGAGGTGCTCGGCCAGACGATGTTCACGCAGGCCGCGCTGTTCGCCGTCGAAGTCGCCTTGTTCCGGCTGCTCGACCACTGGGGTGTCCGACCGGACTACCTAGCGGGCCATTCCGTCGGTGAACTGGCCGCCGCCCATGTCGCCGGCGTGCTGTCCCTCGAAGACGCCTGTCGGCTGGTCGCCGCCCGGGGCCGCCTGATCCAGGCGCTGCCACCGGGCGGGGCCATGATCGCCGTCCAGGCCGCCGAGCACGAGATCCCGCTGACCGGGCCGGACGTGGTGATCGCGGCCGTCAACGGACCGAAGTCCGTGGTGCTCTCCGGCGACGAGGACGCTGTTGTCGAACTCGCGGCCACCCTCGGCCGCAGAACGAAACGGCTGCAGGTGAGCCACGCGTTCCACTCGCCCCGGATGGAGCCGATGCTGGCGGAGTTCGCGGAAGTGGCGGCCGGGCTCACCTACCACGAACCGCGGATACCCCTGGTCTCCAACGTCACAGGCGGCCTGGGCGAGGACGTCGCCAACGCCGAGTACTGGGTGCGGCACGTCCGCCAGCCAGTCCGGTTCGCCGACGGTGTCAACGCGCTCGCGGCGGCCGGTGTCCGTCGTTTCCTGGAGGTCGGCCCGTCGGGTGCGCTCACGTCGATGGTCCGCGAGTGCCTCCCTGACGCGGCGGCCATCCCGACCATGCGCCCCAACCGTTCCGAAGAACGGACGCTCGTCTCCGCCGTCGCCGAACTACACGTCCGCGGCGGCCGCGTCGACCTGCCGTCCCTGTACCCCGGCGCACGACGAGTCGACCTGCCCACGTACGCGTTCCAACACTCTCGCTACTGGCTGGACGCCCGCCCACCCGTCGACGCCCCAGCGCTTGGACTTGAACCGGCCGGTCACCCGTTGCTCGGTGCGGTGGTGACCTTGCCGGACGACAAGGGTCTACTGTTGACCGGTCGACTGTCTACAGTCAACCATCCGTGGCTGGCCGACCATACCGTCCTCGGGACGACCATCGCCCCCGGCGCGCTGCTGGTCGAGCTGGCGATCCACGCCGGCGAACTGGTCGGCTGCCCGCTGCTGACCGAGCTGACCACGCAGGCCCCACTGAGTCTCCCGCTCGCTGTCCGGGTGTCCGTCGGTCCGCCGGACGACAACGGCAGGCGTCCGCTGACCATCGACTCGGACGTCCGGCACGCGACCGGAACCCTGTCGCCGCCCGACGAAACGCTGCCTGAATTCCCCCGGATCTGGCCGACCGTAGACAGTATGGACATCGACGGCCTCTACGAGAGACTGGCCGAAACGGGTCTCGACTACGGCCCCGCGTTCCAAGGCCTGCGGGCGGCCTGGCGGCACGGCGACCAGACGTTCGCCGAAGTCGAACTGCCCACCGGGCTGACCACCGACCAGTACGGAATCCATCCCGCGCTGCTCGACGCGGCATTGCACCCGTTGTTGCTGGAGGCCCGCACCGACCAGGTGTGGGTGCCGTTCGCCTGGTCTGACGTGGCCGTGTACGAGCCAGGTGCGCGGGCCGCGAGGGTCGCGTTGACCGTGTCGGGTGACAGCATGTCCGTCCTGCTGGCGGATCAGAACGGCCGGCTGGTCGCGTCGGTCGGTTCCCTGACCGGTCGGCCGGTGTCAGCGGGTCAGCTGCGAGGTGCCCGAGCGGCACTGTCCGGTGTGGACTGGGTGCCCGTCAAGGCATCAGCGTCCGCACCGGAAACGGTCGTGCATACAGTCGACGGCGACGATGTGCACGACACCTTGCATCGCACGCTGGCCGCAGCCCAAGAGTGGCTGGCCAATGGTCGGCCGGCCCGCCTGGCGTTCGTGACCCACGGCGTGGCAGCGGGGGAGAACCCGGCCGGCGCGGCCGTGTGGGGCCTGATCCGGTCGGCGCAGGCTGAGCATCCCGGCCGGTTCGCCCTCATCGACGTCGACGACGATCAAGCGATACCGACATGCGACGAACCTCAGGTCGCCGTGCGAGCAGGCACCCTGCTCGTGCCGAAGGTGACACCTCGCCAGCCGGTCACGGCGACACCGGACTTCGGCGACGGCACGGTCCTCATCACCGGAGCAACCGGCGCGCTCGGTCGTCTCGTCGCACGGCACCTGGCCGAACGGGAACTCCTCCTGGTGAGCCGGAGCGGGCCGACCGACGAAGTCCCGGACGCAGTCGCCTGTGACGTGTCCGACCGGACCGCGCTGGCGGCGTTGATCGACTCGTACCCCGGGAAGATCACCGCGGTCGTGCATACAGCCGGTGTCCTCGACGACGGCACGTTCGAATCGTTGACTCCGGAACGGGTCGACGCGGTGCTCGCACCCAAAGTGGATGCTGTATACAATCTGCACGAACTCCTCGGCGACCTGACGGCATTCGTGCTGTTCTCCTCCGCGGCGGGTGTGATCGGGACACCGGGCCAGGCGAGCTACGCCGCCGCGAACGCCTTCCTGGACGCGTTCGCCGTCCAGCGCCACGCCATGGGCCTGCCCGCGACATCCATCGCGTGGGGTCCTTGGGAACAGTCCGGGATGACGGCACAGTTGGCCGAGCGGGACCTCCAGCGGATGGCCCGCACCGGCGTCCAACCGTTGTCGGCCGAGGAAGGGCTGGCGATGTTCGACGCGGCCGTGGCCAGCGGCCTGCCCGCCGTGGTCGCCGCACGCACCAGCCCGACACCCGCCCGTCGCGTCCGGAAACCCAGGCAAGGCCCGTCGCCGCAGCTCGCGAACCTGTCCGCCGAAGAACGCGAACCGGTGCTGTTGGAATTGGTGCGAACGCACGCTGCCGCGGTCCTCGGCCACGCCTCAGGGCAGTTCATCGAGGCCGGCCAGGCGTTCCAGGACCTCGGGTTCGACTCGCTCACCGCCGTGGAGTTCCGCAACCTGCTGACCGACGCCACCGGGCTGAACCTGCCGGCCACGGTGGTCTTCGACCACCCGAACCCGGCCGCGTTGACCCGTTACCTGCGCGACCGGTTCGGCGGCGACGACACCAAGTCCCTCCCGGCCGTGCTGACCGACCTGGACAAGGCGCTTACCAATGCCGCGATCGACGACGCGGTACGCGCCGGGCTGGTCGGCCGGCTGCGCGGCCTGATGACCCGGCTGGATGTCGGGCAAGGTCCCGGAGGACTTGAGTCAGCCACCGACGAGGAGCTCTTCGCGCTGCTCGACAAAGACTTCGGCATCTCGTGACGGGGGTTGTGATGACGGACGTGGCCAAGCTCCGCGACCTGCTCAGGAAGGCGACCGCCGAGCTGTACCAGATGCGCGACCGGTTGCGGGACATGGCGGACCGGACGGTCGAGCCGATCGCGATCGTCGGCATGGGCTGCCGCTACCCCGGCGGGGTCGCCTCCCCTGAACAGCTCTGGGACCTGGTGGTCACCGGCCGGGACGCGATCTCCGAGTTCCCCACCGACCGCGGCTGGGATTTGGACGGCCTCTACGACCCGGACCCCGAGGCGACCGGGAAGTCGTACACCCGGCACGGCGGCTTCCTCGACGGCGCCGCCGGGTTCGACGCCGGATTCTTCGGCATCTCCCCCCGCGAGGCCCTGGCGATGGATCCCCAGCAGCGACTGCTGCTGGAGGTGTCCTGGGAGGCACTGGAGTCCGCGGGCATCCCGGCCGACACGTTGCGTGGTTCGCGGACCGGCGTGTTCACCGGCGTCATGTACCACGACTACCTGGCCAGGCTGCGGGAGATCCCGGCGGAGCTGGAAGGGCTGCTGGGCACCGGGGGAGCGGGCAGCGTCGCGTCCGGCCGGGTGTCGTACTCGTACGGGTTCGAAGGGCCGGCGGTGACTGTGGACACCGCGTGCTCGTCTTCCCTCGTAGCGTTGCACCTGGCCTGTCAGGCGTTGCGGCTGGAGGAGTGCACGCTGGCGTTGGCCGGGGGAGCGACCGTGATGGCCGGTCCGGCACCGTTCGTGGAGTTCAGCCGGCAACGCGGGTTGTCGCCGGACGGCCGGTGCCGGTCGTTCGCGTCGGCCGCGGACGGCGTCGGCTGGGCCGAGGGTGTCGGTGTGCTCGTGCTGGAGCGGCTGTCGGACGCCCAGCGCCTTGGCCACGACATCCTGGCCGTGGTCCGCGGTTCGGCCGTCAACCAGGACGGCGCCTCGAACGGGCTCACCGCCCCCAACGGCCCCTCACAGGAGCGCGTCATCCGCCAGGCGCTGGCGAATGTCCGAATGTCAACATTCGACATCGACGTGGCCGAAGGGCATGGCACAGGCACCGCGCTGGGCGACCCGATCGAGGCCCAGGCGTTGTTGTCAACATACGGACAAGGCCGTGAGCGGCCGCTGCTGCTGGGGTCGGTGAAGTCGAACATCGGACACGCGCAGGCGGCCGCCGGAGTGGCTGGTGTGATCAAGATGGTGCTGGGGATGCGGCACGGCGTGGTGCCCGCGACGCTGCACCTGGACACGCCTTCGTCCAAAGTGGACTGGTCGACGGGCGCGGTGTCCGTCGTCGGGTCGAACACGCCGTGGCCGGACACCGGGCGGCCACGGCGAGCAGCGGTGTCGTCCTTCGGCATCAGCGGGACGAACGCGCACGTACTCGTCGAGCAGGCCCCGGCCGCGGAAGCCCTGGCGGATCCGCCGGCCACCGACTTGACGCCGTGGCTGCTGTCGGCCAAGTCCAAGGAAGCCCTGCGCGCACAAGCCAAACGGCTGTTGTCGCACGTGGGCACGCACGACGACGATGCGGCGGACATCGCCCGATCGCTGGCGACGACACGAACCGTGTTCCGGTACCGGGCTGTGATCGTGGCCGCCGACCGCACCGACTTCCTACACGGCCTGGACGCGTTGGCCGGCGACCAACCCAGCGCCGGCTTGGCCACAGGGAGCGCGCTAGGCGGGAAGACCGCGTTCGTGTTCTCCGGCCAAGGCGCGCAACGCACCGCGATGGGACGCGAACTGCACGCCCGGTTCCCGGTGTTCGCGGACGTGTTCGACGATCTGTGCGCACGCCTGTCCGAGGGGCTCGGGTATTCGCTGCGGGATGTCGTGTTCGGCGAAGGCCTGCTCGACCAGACCGGGCACGCCCAACCTGCGCTGTTCGCGATCGAGGTCGCGTTGTACCGGCTGTTCGAGCACTGGGGTGTCCGGCCGGACTACGTCGCCGGGCATTCGATCGGCGAGCTCGCGGCGGCACACGTCGCCGGGCTGTTGTCCGCGCCGGACGCGTGTCGCCTGGTCGCGGCACGGGCCACGCTGACCCAGAACCTGCCCGCGGGTGGGGCGATGGTCGCGGTCCGAGCCGGCGAGGAGGAAGTACAGCCGCTGCTCGCCAATACTGACGTGGCGATCGCGGCGATCAACGGACCGAGTTCGCTCGTGCTGTCCGGCGCGTCCGAGGCGGTCATGGATCTGGCCAGTGTGTTGGCCGAGCGGGGGCACGACACCCGGCGGCTTCGGGTGAGCCACGCGTTCCACTCGCCCCTGGTGGAGCCGATGTTGCCCGCGTTGGCCGAAGTGGTGCGTGGTGTCTCGTTCGGTGACCTGACCGTTCCGATCGTGTCCACATTGACCGGGAAGACGGCGACCCGGGACGACATGAGCTCACCGGAGTACTGGACACGGCAGATGCGCGAGCCCGTGCGGTTCGCCGACAGCGTGCGGTTCCTGTCCGCGGAAGGCGTGCGTTGCTTCCTGGAGTTGGGGCCGGACGCCGTCCTCGTGCCGATGATCCAGGACTGCGTGACCGAGCCCGTGGTGACCGCGCCCGCCCTACGCCGTGACCGACCGGAAGAAGCCGCCGTCACCACGGCACTGGCCGCTATGTACGCCCATCGGCCCGAGCTGATCGACGTGCCCGGCCGCCGGATACCACTGCCCACCTACGCCTTCCAACACCAACGGTTCTGGCTGGAATCCAGCGGCACGGTCACCTACAGCAGCACCGGGCTCGACGACACCGCCGAGGAAACCCTGCTGCAGCGGCTGGACGGCCTCACCGACACCGAGCAAACAGCCCTGCTCGTGAGCCACGTCCGCGCCGAGGCGTCCACGGTGATGGGACACCAGGCGCCGGACGCGATCCAGGAGGACGACGACTTCCTGGACATCGGGTTCACCTCGATGACCGTGGTGGAACTGCGCAACCGGCTGCGCGCCGCGACCGGGCTGGAACTGCCGATGAGCGTCATCTTCGACTACCCGACCCCTCGGGACGTCGCCGAGTACATGCGCGTCGAGTTGGCCAGCCAGTGAAAGGGGTGCCATGAGCCACCAGGAGTTCCGGCGTGCGGTGGAGCTGCACGACCGTGAGTTGATCAGCGCCGCGCTCGCGCCCGACGTCGTCGTCCACAGCCCGGTCACCGCCCGCCCCTTCACCGGCAAGGACGTCGTGACCAAGCTGATCTACGCCGCCCGCGCCGGTGTCGACGGATTCGTGTACACCGACGAGATCCTGGCCGACGGCGTGGCCGGCCTGATCTTCAAGGGCAAGATCAAGGGCCGCCCGGCCGAAGGCATGGACCTGGTCCGGCTGACCGACACCGGCCTGGTGTACGACCTGACCGTGATGATCCGCCCGCTCTTCGCCGGCGCCGCCTTCAACGAGGTGATGGCCCCGGTGGTGGCCGAACTGCTTGGTTGACCCTGTGTTCGTCATGGGTGAACCGGACCATGTTCACCCGCCATGTCGTGGCCCGTTCACTGTCCCCGGCACAAAGGTTTTGGGAACGTAAAGCCGTGCCGCGGCCGGCAGCCCCGAAGGCCGTGCTGGGGATTGGGGTGCGATGCGTATCAAAGTACTTGGGCCGATGGAGGTCTCCCGGGACGAGCACCTGATCACGCCGACCGCGACCAAACACAGGCAGCTGTTGGCCCTGCTCGCGTTGAACGCCGGCCAGGTGGTGTCGGTGCGTACGTTGTTCGAGGAGCTGTGGGGGAGCGAGCCACCGAACACCGCGGACCAGACGCTGCGGACGTACATCCTCCATCTGCGCCGCAGGATCGGCCGGCAGGCCAAGGAGGTGCTGGTCACCCGGCACGGCGGCTACCAGCTGGACCTCGCCGCGGGTGACCTGGACACCCAGGTGTACGAGCGGCTGGCCACCGAGGGGCGATTAGCCAACGACCAGGGCCGGACCGAGGCGGCGTCCCGGCTGTTGCGGTCGGCGCTGGAGGTCTGGCGCGGACCGGCGTTGGTCGACGTCCATGTCGGACTGCCGATGAGTGTGCACGTCAACCGGCTCGACGAGAGCAAGCTCGGTGTCCTGGAGGCGTGGATCGACACGGATCTGCGGCTCGGCCGCCACCAGTTGCTGCTCAGTGAGCTGGCGGAGCTGACCGCCCGGTTCCCGATGCACGAACGACTGTGCGGCCAGTACATGATCGCCCAGTACCGCTCCGGGCGGCAGTGGCGGGCGCTGGAGATCTTCCGCACCCTGCGCCACAACCTGGTCGCCGAACTGGGGGTGGAGCCGTCCGCGGGCATGCAGCACCTGCAGCGCGCGATCCTGAACGCGGACCCCCGGCTCAACGATCCGATCACCGTCGTAGCCTCGGCCTGGTGAGGATCGATATCGACTTGACGCACACTCGGTGGCGGCCGGCAACGTGGCCGAAACACGCGGCCGTCATCGTGCACCCGTGATCACAATGGTGGGCGTTCCCGCCCGCAACGAAGCCACGACCATCGAGTCCGTGGCGCGCGCCGCCGACGCCGGCCTGAAGGACCTGGGCACGGCGCACAACAGCATGATCGTGCTTGCCGACAACGGCAGCACGGACGGCACACCCACGCGGTTCCTCGAAGCCGCGACCAGGACCCGCCAACTGGTCATCCAGTCCGGCGGTACGGGCACCGGGAAGGGCACCAACGTGCTCGCCCTGATGCGCGCGGCCCTCGAACACGGCGCCGCCCACCTGATCCTGCTGGACGCCGACGTCCGGTCGGGCGAGGCGGCGTGGATCGCCCGGCTCGGCTCGGCGGTCGACGGCGACACCCCGACCCTGGCGGTGCCTACCTACCGCCGTAACCGGTACGAGGCGAACACCACCAACCACCTGGCCAGCCCGCTGGTGGCGGCCCTGTTCGGCGCGCCGCTGCAGCAGCCGATCGGCGGCGAGTTCGCGATGAACCGGGCCCTGCTGGAACAAGCCCGCCACTGGCCAGCGCCGGCGAGCGCGTCGCTGTACGGGATCGACATCTGGCTGACGACGAACGCCCTGCGCGAAGGCCACCGAGTGGTCGAGGTGCCCCTCGGCGTGAAGCTGCACAACTCGCCGTTCCCCAAGATCCTGTCCCTGCCCCAGCAGGTCCTCGACGCCCTGTTCCACGTCACGCTCCGCCTGGACCGCCCCCGTCCGGCCGAAATGGACATGCGCATGTCCCGAAGGTCCGCGGTGGACACCGAGGCCCGCAAACAGGACCCGGCGACGGTGGCCAAGGTGGTGAAAGCGGCCGCCGGTTACCTGGCGACCCATCACGCCGTGGTCAGCAGTATGTTCCCGACCGTCGCCGGCCTGCGGGTCGCGCCCTGGGGACACCGGATCCTCACCCAGGACTGGCCGCACATCCTGGCCGACGGCGTGGAAGCGCTCGCCCGGGGACAGTTCCAGCCGGCCCGCGACCACCTGATCGCCCTGTACATCAACCGAGTCCTGAGCTTCTGGGACGAGATAGCCGACCTGACCGGCGCGGAGATCGACGCCCTCCTGGACCGCCAAGCCACGGAGACGGTGAAAGCGGTGGCAGACCGCCCGATCACCTTCACCGGAGTGACCCAGGCGACCGGGTTCGACCGCGGCACCTGGACCGCCATCTCTTGACCCCGGCGTCAACTCGCCAACGCGTGTTCGGCCGCGGCGATGTTGGCGCGCCAGCGGTCCAGGTAGTTCTGGGCTACGGTGCCAGGTTTCTCGCCTCGGGTGAAGGCTTTCATGGCGCTCGCGCCGGCGTCGTAGCCGAGGGCGAGCAGTTCGTCGTGCGTGTACGGGCCTGGCCACTTCGGCGGCAGCTGGGTGGCCAGGTCGTGCAGGAACCAGGCGGCCGCCTTGATCGCGAGGTCGGGGTCGTCGGGGAGGTCCTGCCAGTCGCGGGTGGCGAAGTCGCGGCCTCGGCGAGTGTCGTCGAAGGCCGCCTTGTGCATGTTGGCGATGCCGAAGGCGGCGTCCGGCTTGATTTTCTGCCAGGCGCGCTCGGTTTCTGGATCGTGTGGTTTGTCTGATTCGTTGTACAGGATCGCCATCAGCAGCGTGGGATTCACCGCCGCATTTCGGGCGTATTCACGGACTTTCGACGCATACCGGGCAGGGTCCTGCGGACTCGCTATCGCGGAGCTGGCAGGACTCGGCGACGGCGGTGGTGTTGCGTCCGTGCTCTGGCAGCCGGCCAGGGCCAGGAGCGCCACCACCGCACAGGCCAGCCGAGCCCGCAGCACGTCTAGTCGTGGCCCTGGCGGGCGGCGAGCTGGGTGCGCAGGTCCTCCACCTGCTGCTGCATCCGCGCCAGCCGGGCCTGGTCGTCCGTGGACGCCGACGCCGACGTGGAGGCAGGGGGCTCCTCCTCGTCGTCCTTCCGCAGGCCCTTGGTCTCCGCTTTCAGGATGCGCAGGGAACGTCCCACTGAACGCGCGGTGTCCGGCAGCCGTTTCGATCCGAAGACCAGAAGGACGACGATGCACAGGATCAACAGGTGCGGCCAGCCCAACCCGTTTGCGAAATTCATGGCATTCCTTCACGATCTCTTGACCGAATTGTGTTTCCCACCGCCGAAATCGTAGCGCCCGAATTCGCCGCCTGGATACGACCCACGCGGTAGTGATCATCCACACTTGGTGTATGCGGTATACGATCTACTAGTATGGCTGTATTATGAAGACACACGACCACGGAGCGCGGTCAGCACAGCTCAGACACAGAACGTTCCCGGCGGAACCGGCCCGACAGGCGGGCACACCGACACCGCCGGCCTGTTCACCAGCCACCCCAAGACCAGCCACCTCAAAGATCCCTCGTGATTGATCCTTAACCAGGCCCCGGCATCACGAGTCATCATCGTCAGACGACGAACGCCCGGTATGCCGTTGTCGTCGATACGCCCATCCGGCCACCACCCCGTAGACGACTGCCCCCAGCGACAACCCCACCCCGCGCCAGGGCACCGGGTCACCAATCCACGCCGCCGCACCCATCACTGCCAGACTGCAACTGAGCAGCGCATGCCGCTGCCACCGCCATCGCGGCCCTGGTGCCCTGTGCGCCACAACTCAATCATGAACAAGAAGTCGATCCGCCGTTGAGCGACACGTTAGAGTTGGGGCCGCGCCGGTCGGATTCAGGGGGTGCGATGCTCCGGCTGTTACCCGTCCTGGCGGTGCTGGCGTTCGTCGCCACCATGGTGTCCGCCGCGACGTCCCCCACGGTCGCGGCCACCCCGGACGGCCGGTCCGTCCGACTCGCCACGTTCAACATCTACGGCAACGTCGGCCACCAGGGCCGGGCGGACTGGGTGCCGGACGCCGTCGACGAGGTGCTGCGGCCCGCGCCGACCGCGTTGGCGTTGCAGGAGGCCTGCCGCAACCAGGCCCAGGAGTTCGCCGACCGCCTCGGCGGACGGATGGAGTTCCTGACGTTGATGCCACACCGGTGTGACAACGGCGCGGACTTCGGCGACGCGGTGGTGTATCGGGGGCCGGCGAACGGCACGGCGGTCCGCCGGATCCTGCCGGGCCTGGACGAGGAGGACGAGCCCCGCGGCCTGATCTGCGTTCCCCTCAGGCCGCACGGGCGCCCGATGATGTTCTGCTCGGTCCACCTCTCGCTCGACCCGGGGCGTCGCCTCGCCCAGACCACCGTGCTGGCCGACGCGGAGGCGGGCCGACGGCCGGACACGCCGCCGTTGGGGGAGTGGGGCCAGGTCGTGCTGGCCGGCGACTTCAACGCCGAACCCACCAGCCGTGAGCTGGATCCGTTGTACGACACCATAGGCGCGATGGAAGCCCTCGGGCCGCGCGGCCGGTTCGCCCAGCCGACCCACGGCGACGGCAAGATCGACTACATCTTCACGTGGCGGGCGAAGGGGTCGTTCGAGTACACGAACGCGATCCCGTGCCGATACAGCGACCACAGTCTGTACACCAGCGAGTTCACCTTCTGAGGGCCAGGGCCGCCCACCGATAACGCAGCCGCAGCACGAGCGGCCCGTCCGCCGGCCTGGCCTCCCGTAAGCCGGTCGGCGCCTGACCGAACGCCGCCCGCACCGCGCGGTTGAACTGCCGAACACGGGGGATAGCCCGTCGCGGCTGGACATCGCGCGGTAGCAGATCTCGAAGTCGAGCATCTGTCCATTGTCGACAGTCAAGGCCCTGGTGTCCGGCCATGATCGAGTATGGTCGGTTCAGTCGAGACTTTATTCATGACTACGGCAACAGTGAAAAACATAAGTGACAAAACTACACAACAGGCAATGACCGAAGCCGTTCCCCGAGCCACGACATCGCTCGGGGAACGGGGGAGGTCACATCACAGGCCGGCCAGCTGTGTCAACGTCTGGTTGGCCGTCGGCCAACTCGTGCTCTGCGCGGCAGCGGTCTGCGCGTGCAGCTTGTCGAGTTCCATGTCGACACCGCCGTTGTAGGCCGTGCAGTACCACACCCTCTTGTGGACGTCGGGGTCGAGGATGTTGATGCAGCCCGGGGCCAGGCTGGTGCTGATCTGCTGGTTGGTGGAGCGAAGGACCGGGATGAAGCTCGCGTTGCTCAGGCCCGCGCGGCTGCGGGTGATCAGGGCGATCGGGCCGACGGCGTTGGCGGAGAAGCCGAGCTGGTCCTTGGCGCCCTTGTCGGTGACCGTGGTCACCAGGCTGTTGATGAGGTTCGAGCAGGACGTCGCGTGCAGGGCGAACACCTGCTGGTTGTCCGGGGTCAGGAACTGGAAGTTGGGGAAGTCCACGACTGCGTCCTGCGCGCAGGCCTGCGCGTCGGCGGCGGCGATCGCGTCGATGTGGCTGATGATCGCGGTCTGGGCGCCCTGGATGGCGTTGAGGATCTTGTTGACGGCGCCGTCGACGGAACTGCCGCCTGAGGCGAAGCTCTTGTACGCGTCGTACGCGGCTTTGGCCGCCTGGATAATGGTGATGACGTCGACATTCGGGTGGGCTGTGTCGCGTGTGGACGGCGCCGCCTGTGCTGGGGCGACGCCGAGCGCGGTCGTGATGGCGACGATGCAGGTGATCAGTCTTCGCTTCACGGTGCTTGTGCCTCTCTGGAAATGGACATCGAGCCGAGGCCACCGTCGGACGATTGGGCGAAGGCGGCCACGCACTCCGATACGTCGTGGGGTTACAGGATTTGACAGGTAGGAAATCTCCTACCTATGGTGGGTGGCATGTCGAACGCAACTGACCGGTTCCGCCGTACCGCCGAGGGCTTCCTGGCCCGCATCGAGGCTGTCCCGCCGGACAAGTGGAACACACGCACCCCATGTCCACAGTGGACGGCCCGGGAGGTGGTGCTGCATGTGATCAACGAGCAGCGCCGGAACCTGGCCACGGTCCGGGGTGTCGAGCCGCGGCCGCTGCACGGCGTCGGCGTGGCTGAGATGGGGCAGTTGCCCGAGGCCGACGCGGACGCCGATCTGGCCGCGGCGTGGCGGGAGATAGGGGAGGGGCTGACGGCGGCGATCGCCGATCCGGCATGTGCCGAGGTGCCCATTCCGTCACCGATGGGGCCGGTGCCGTTCGGCACCATGGCGGACGCGATGCCCGAGGATGTCCTGATCCACACCTGGGACCTGGCGCGGGCCACCGGCGGCGACGAGAAGCTGGACGAGGACGTGGTGCACCACGTCTACGAGCATTTCAAGCCGATGGACGAGGTGCTCCGCCAGCCGTGGGCGTTCGGCCCGAAGGTCACCCCGCCCGCGGACGCCGACCTGCAGACCGAGTTCCTATGCTTCGTCGGCCGCAACCCCTGACCATGTTTCGAGGGACTCCCACGCGCTGAGTCGCCGGGCGCTGGTGAACCGGCGGTGCTCGCCGGTCAACGGGTCGTCGAAGGCGAGGACCTGGGCCAGCAGCTGCAACGGCCGCGTGAAGTCGTCGAGCGGTTTCTCGCGCAGGGTGGGGTAGAAGTCGTCGCCGAGGATGGGTACACCCAGCCCGCTCATGTGGACGCGCAGCTGATGGGTTCGGCCGGTGGCCGGTACGAGCCGGTACCGGCCGAGCCCGTCCCGGTGTTCCATCAGCTCGATGTCGGTGTGTGCGTTGGGTTCGCCGGGGATTTCTTGTGCGACAAGGATTCCACGTTCCTTCACGATCCGGCTGGTCACCGTCCGCGGCAGCCGCAGCGCGGGATCGTGGCGCGCGATGGCCTGGTATTCCTTGTGTACCTTGCGATCCCGGAACAACGTCTGGTACGCGCCGCGGGCGGACGGGGTCACCACGAACATCATCAGGCCGGCGGTGACGCGGTCCAGCCGGTGCGCCGGCGACAGCTGGGGGAGCTCCAACTCGCGACGCAGCCGGACCAACGCGGTTTCCTGGATGTGCTTGCCGCGCGGGATGGCCGCCAGGAAATGCGGTTTGTCCACGACCACGAGGTGGTCGTCCCGATGGACGACCGGGATTGGGAACGGCACGGGCACCTCGTCCGGCAGGTCCCGGTGAAACCAGATGAACGTGCCGGGGGAGTATCGGGTGTCCACGGCCAAGGGGCCGTCGCTGCCGAAGATGCGTCCCTCACACAACATTTGTTCCAGTCGCTCCGGATCCACCCTGGGCAGCCGGTCGACGAGGTGTTCCAGCAGCGTGCTCCACGGCCCTTCCAGCGGGAGCTTCAGCCGGGCCGCGTCCAGGCCGTGCCGGGGCGGGATGGGGGAGGTGGGCCTGCGTCGCATCGGGTCAGCCGGCCTGGGCGGCGAGCAGCGCGACCGCGCCCTCGACGGCCTGGTCGAACGCCTCGGGGTCGTTGGCCGCCTTAGCGAGCACGTATCCGCCCTGCACCACGGCGGCGATCATGGCCGCGGTCCGGTCCGGGTCGAGCGTCTCGTCGAACTCGCCGCGGTCGCGTCCTTCGCCGACCACCCGGGCCAGGTTTTCGCGGAGCCATCGGAACATCTCGTCGACCGGGCCACGCAGGTCCGGGTCGGCGACCACTCCCGGGTCCTGGGTGAGCCGGCCGATCGGGCATCCCATCAGCGCGTCGCGGTCGCGGCGCAGGTACGCGGTGATCCGTTCGGTGGCCGTGCCCGGCCCGTCGAGGAGGGCGCTCACGTCGGCCCGCATCTGCGCGGCGGTACGGTCGATGGCGGTTCGGGCCAGGTCCGCTTTGCCGCGGAAGTGGTGGTACATGCTGCCCTGGCCGACGTCCGCCCGTGCCATGATGACTTTCGGGCTCATGCCGACATAGCCGCGTTCCCAGAGCAGTTCCCGGGTGCTTTCGATGAGCCGGTCCGCGGTGTCCACGAGGTAACTGTACATAACAGTAGTTACAAGACCGCTTTGCCTCGGGCTCGGTGGCCGTGATCTGCTGTGCGCGTGAGTGAAGCGTTGACCGAAGGTTTCGCGGTGACCCAGCGGCGGTACGTGCCGCATTCCCATGCCCACTACGGCGGCAGCCTGGTGGACGGCGCCTACGGGCTGGGGATGTTCGGGGACGTGGCGACCGAGATGATGATCCGGACGGACGGCGACGAGGGCCTGTTCGCCGGCTACGCCTCGGTGGAGTTCGTCGCGGCGATCCAGGCGGGCGACGTGATCGAGGCGACCGGCACCCTGGTCCGGGTCGGGAACCGGTCCCGGGAGATCACCTTCGAGGCCCGGGTGGTGTGTCGGGCCGCTCCTGAGCGGGGTCCGTCTGCGGCGGACGTCCTGGCGCCGCCGGTGGTCGTGACGCGGGCGCGCGGGACCGTGGTGGTGCCTGCGAAGTAGGGGTCAGGGCCGCAGTCGCCGTTCGCTGAGGGCGGCGAGCGCGCCGGAGTTCTCGGCCAGATGCCGGACCTGGTCGAGGAAGGCGGAGGCGCCGGAGCCGAGTGCCGCCCTGAGTTCGCGGTTGACGTGGGCGCGGGCGCGGCGGGTGGCGTAGATCGCGGCCCAGCCTTTCTCGGTGAGGTCGACCAGCCGGGTGCGTTGGTCCTCGGGCGCGGGGGTGCGGCTGACGTATCCCTTGCGCTCCATCTCGATGACGGTCTTGGAGACGCCCTGCGCGGTGATCCCGAGCTTGCCGGCCAGGTCGCCGATGCTGACCGGCCCGTGCTGCAGATGCTGGACCAGGTAGCCGTCGGACGGCCGCAGGTCGCCGTATCCGGCGTCGGCCAGGGCGGCGGTGATCTCCGCCTGCGTGGTCGACGCCAGTGCGGCGAACAGCAGGACCAGGTCGTCACCGAGGGGTTCGGGCATGGTCACGACCCCAGCATAGTTGCGCAACTTCGGTTGAATATCCGGCGCGCCGGTAGAGTCGTCCTGGTGGATCTTGCGGGAGGCTGGGACAGCGCGGCGACCCTCGTCGACGGACGGTGGATCGAGCGACGGCCGCGTCGTCCCGAGGTGGCCGACCAACTCCGCCGGGAGACCAGGCTGATGCCCCGGCTGGCACCCCGGCTGCCGCTCCCGGTGCCCGTCCCGTGGGTCATGTCAGACGATCCCGTGATCGTCCGGCACGATCTCGTCCCCGGCGAACCCCTCGAACACCCGACCGCCGCACACGGCCACACACTGGGATTCTTCCTCCGCGCCTTGCACGACTGTCCTGTGGACGACGCGATTCGCCACGGCCTGAAGACCTCCGCGGACGCGGCCGGCGAGCACGCGGAGATCGTCGACCGGTTCCGGGCGCAGGTCGTCCCGATGATGCCGGCCGAGCACCGGAACGCGGGCCTGGCCCTGCTTGACGAGGTGGGGGAGTGGACGGGCGACACCGTGGTCCACGGCGATCTCGGCCCCGAGCACGTCCTGACCAGCGAGGGCGCCATCACTGGCGTGATCGACTTCGGCGACGCCCACGCCGGGGACGCGGCGATAGACCTGGCCTGGGCGCTGAACGGCACGCTGCCCGCGTTCGCCGAGGCGCTGGGCGCGGCCTACGGCGTGACCGACAGCCAACGTGAGCGCGCACTGGCGTGGCACCGGCTCGGCCCGTGGTACGAAGTCACGTACGGCTTGGACACCAACGACTCCGACACTGTCCACAACGGACTCGACGGGCTGGTCCGCAGGTTGTTCAGTTGAGGTCGGTCGGGCAGCCGAGTGCGGCGCCGATGCCGGCGAGGGACGCGGCGAAGGCCGCACGGGTGCGGTCGTCGAATCCGACGAAGAACCGATTGGCCAGCGGTACACCCCAGCGGCCCCAGCGGGCCGCGTTGTAGACGCGATGGGTGATCAGGGTTCCGCGCGGGTGGGACTCGAGTGCGTATTCGCCGCGGTACCACCAACCGCCCTGGTAGGCGATCGTCCGCTCGGCCCGGTCGACCTCGATCGTCGTGTCGGGTACGAACAGCGGGGTGGACTTGTCCGTCAGCAGCAGGTCGGCGACCTTGGACAAGGGAGCTTCGACCACGCCCGCGATCTCGAAGAGGAGCTTGTTCACCGGGTCACGGCCGGAACTTGGGCTCGTGCCTTGACGGCCAGGTACACCGTCCAGGCGAAGCCGGCCACGAGCGACACGCGCTCGGCGAGTCCGGCGGGTGCCGGCCGCCAGGTTCCGGCGTAGTCGAGACCGGCCAGGACACCGGCCGCGGCCCAGCCGACCAGGGTGGTGATGCCGCAGGTCAGCGCGAAAGGCCTGGCGAAGCGCCGCGCGTAGACGATGGCGGCGGCCGCAATGGCGAAGAAACAGACCGGCCCGGCGATGTTGTGCAGCACGCCGTGCCAGGTGATCGCCGCTTCGGTGCCGGGCGGGTAGCCGAGCCCGGGATCGATGGTGAACACCCCGCCGGCGACCAGCGCGACTCCGCTGGCGGTGACCAGCCGTGGCCCCCAGACCGAGCCGGGCCCGTCCGGGAAGGCGGCGCGCAGGCCGCGGCCGAAAGCCGCGATCAGCGTGCCGCTGACCAGAAAGGCGGCGATCTGGATCCAGCCGGCGTCGGTCAGCGACAGCAGGCTGATCCAGTGCCGCGACGGTTGGTAGCCGGGCCGGACGCTCTGCTCGACCAGCCACACCAGCGTGAACAGGACCGGTCCGGCGATCCCGCCCGATAACAGCACACGGCGCATTACCTTCCCCGTTCATTATCTGAGTCATGCAGATACTGACAGGTGCAGAGTATGCGCATGTAAGATGGCGTCGTGTCAACCCCCGTTCCCGGCGGCCGCGCGGCCCTGGTGACCCGCCTGCAGGACGAACTGGTCCAGGCCGTCGCGGACGGAATCCTGCTGCAGCAGGCCGTCGCCGACCGGCTCGGACTGAGCCTTGGCGACTTCAAGTGCCTGACCGTGCTCGGCGAGACCGGGCACGCCACCGCCGGCGACATCGCGACCAGGACCGGCCTGACCACCGGTGCCGTCACCCGCATGATCGACCGGCTGGAACGGGCCGGCTGGGTCGTCCGCGAGCACGACCTGACCGACCGGCGCCGCGTGATCGTCCGGCCGGTGCCCGAGCGGCAGGCTGAGATCCTGCCGTTGTTCCAGGGGATGTCGGCGGGCTGGGCGGAGGCCCTGGCCGACTACCCCGACGAGCAGATCGCGTTGGTCCTGGACCTGTTCGAGCGCATGCGCGAGGTCGCGCGCGAACAGGCCGCGTTGATCCGCGACCAAGCCACCTCAGGACGTGGCCGCGATCCGAGCCCGTAGTCCTTCGGCGAACGTGTGTGCCGCGCCCAGGTCGGCGGCGTTGGGTCGGCCCTTCTGGATACCGCCGACGGGCTTGAACGGAAGCCACGTGTCGAACCCGCGGCACGAGAAGGTGTCGACGACCTCGAACCCCTTCCGCTCGACCAGCCGGACCAGGGGCCGGGAGAAGCGCTGGAACCGCGCTTCGGGAAGCCCGCTGGTGGCGAAGACGAACGCCTTGTGGCGCGGCTCCTGGGGGAGTGCCTGGACGAACTCACGCAGCTGCGCGTGGAACGCGCCCAGGAAGATCCCGGAGCCGAATCCCACCAGGTCGTAGCTGGCGAGCCCGGCGACGTCGACCTGGTCGGGGGCGACCACGGTGGCCCGCAGGACCTGGCCCATGACCTCGGCGACCCGCTGGGTGTTGCCGTGGGACACGGACGTGCACACGATGATGGCCTTCATGACGATGCTCCTTTCATCCCGCTCGTCCCTGAAGACACCGGCCACCGCCGAAGCGTGACAGCCCCACGATGTGAACCCGGACACCGAGGACGCGAGATTGACAGGTCGATTGAGGGGACGCCATGATAATGACTGTCCGGTCAGTCATTCTCGGAGGCGTCGATGAGTCCGCGGTCCATGAGCAAGGATGAGAAGCGCGCGGAGATCCTCGACGCGGCCATCCGCGTCTTCGCTCGCACCGGGTTCCACGCGACGAAGATCGAGGATGTCGCCCGGGAGGCCCGGGTCGCCAAGGGAACGATCTATCTCTACTTCGATCGTCGTGAGGACATTCTGGACGCCGCTTTCGTCAGGTTCGCCGATGGGGTACTGACGCAGATGCGAGCGATCGCCAAGGCGCGCGAGCCCGCGTTGAGCCGGCTGCGTTCGATCGTGGAAGCGATGCTTGCCGGCGCGCAGTCCGGCCCCGACCTCGCCCGACTCGTGTTCGACTTCTGGGCGGCGCGGCGGATCGGGGGAAGCGGCGAGCGACCCGGCACGCCGGTCGATTTCGCGGGGATCTACGTCGAGTACCGCCAGTTGATCGGTTCGCTGCTGGAGCAGGCCAAGGACGAGGGCGCCGTGCGTGCCGACGTGCCCGAGGACACCCCAGCGGTGATCGTGGGGCTGGTCGAGGGCCTGCTGCTGCAATGCCTTGTCGATCCCGGAGCCCTGACGCCGTCGAGGATGGCGGAGCCTGCCCTGGCGGTCATCCTGGACGGCTTGGCACCCGGCGCGCCGCACTGACCAACTGACCACTGCGCTGGGCCACCGGCACGCGAGGGGGCATCTCCACAGCGCCCCGCTGGCGGTGTCGAGGTGACGGCGTTTCACTACTGACCAAAGGGAAACCGAGATGGACGGCAAGACAGTGCTGGTCGCCGGCGCGACGGGGTACATCGGCAGGAACATTGCCTGGGCACTGCATGAGGGTGGCTATCGCGTTCGGGCCCTCGCCCGCGATCCGCGCCGCCTGGCCCCTGTACGCGATGCCTGCGATGAGGTCTTCACCGGCGAGGCGACCAGGCCAGGCACCCTCGACGGGCTCTGCGACGGCGTCGACGTGATCGTGTCATCGATCGGTCTTCGGACGCTGCGCAGCCGACCGACACCCGAGGCGGTGGACCTTCACGCCAACCTCAACGTCCTGGAACAGGGGCTCCGCGCCGGGGTTCGGCGGTTCATCTTCGTCAGCGTGTTGCACGCCGTTGACATGATGGAGTCGGTTCCTGTTCTGCGCCCGCGCGAGGAGTTCATCCAGCGGCTCAAGGACAGCGGACTGAACTGGACGGTGCTTCGGCCAACTGGCGCTTTCAACGACATGGCCGAGATCTTCCGATTCGCCCAGCGAGGCTGGGGGATCGTCTTCGGCCACGGGCAGTACCGGATCAATCCCGTGCACCCCGCGGACATCGGGCAGGTCGTGGTGAACGCGATCACCGACCCGTCGCTGCACAACGCTGAGTTCGGGTTCGGTGGTCCGGACACCTACACCGTGGCGGGGATCGCCGATCTGGCCCGGCGCGTTCTCGACCGGAGGCAACGGATGCTGCACCTGCCGTACTGGCCCGTGGACGCGCTGGCCGCCGCCGTGGGTCCGTTCAACCGCAACGCCTCCGGGTTCCTGACTTTTTTCCGACGGGCCCTGAGCCGGGACATGGTCGGCGTTCCGATCGGCCAGCACCATCTCCAGGACTATTTCCGTGCCCTGGCCGGTGACGGCGACACCGGCAGCTTCTGACCCGACCCTTCCCAGATCACCTGAAAGCCACCGGGTCGGTGCAGAAGCGGTGCTGCTGTGCATAGGGGACCCGCCCATGGAGCGCGATCTCGACGCCGTCCGCCTTGCCGAGTGCCAGAGCGGGCGGGTATGGCTGTGGCACGACCCCGAGACAGAAGACGACGCCCACCGGGTCGGACGGTAGTTTGGGTGGACCGTCATCGAAGGCGTCCCCGAAGGGGTGGTAGCCCGTTAACGGACGGGGCACCCGGATGGTTCGCGACTCCGTGGTGCCGGGGCGGACGCGCAGTACGCCCACGGACGGCGGCACCGCCAGTTCCTCGACTTCGTCGGGCCAGTCGAAGAGCCGCTGCGCGATTTCAATGTTGTCGCCGGCCGGGACAACATATGCGTCACCCTTCGGCACCTTGCCCTGATGCGTGACGAGCGTTGGGGCTACCAATTCCTTGCTACTTCGATTGACCACACGCCAGGTAACCGTGAGTTCCGCGCCGGTGATTGCCACATCGGCGTCGAACGTCACCTCGGCTGGAACCGTGGCGCCACCTGCTAGCTGGCCGGACCCGGCCCCTCCGCTGGTACCACAAGCGATGAGCAGCATTGCGCAGAAAGCAATCACCAAGCAGGCCCGCACGCTGGCACCGAACCTTCTTTCGACCGGACCCGAATCAACAATGTTCACGACGCCCCACTGTTCAGCCAGGTCCGCATTCGACACCTCCGCTTCACGGGCCGCGACGATCGCCGCGGTGACATCCGGGCGGTTGGCACGGTGGTCACTTGGGGTCGTTGAGTGCCATTCGGGCGGCGCGCATCTCCGCGTACATTTCCCATGGTCCTTGCGGGAGGACGTGCCCGGTTTCCAGGAAGGTCTTGAGGTTGGCCAGCACGGACGGCCATCCGGCGGAGACCGAGACGTGTTCGGCGTGGTCGGTCAGGTTCTCGTGAGTGACGGTGAGCCGGACGATGTCGCCGTGCGGCTCAATGTCAAAGGTGACTCGGCCGGGGCCGGTGGGCCGCTCCTCGTTCGGGCCGGTCCGGGTGATCACCAGCCGCTTGGGCGCCACGGCCGCCAGCACCGTGCCGACGAGGTCGGCGATCCCGGAACCATCGGTGCGCCGGTGCTCCCAGGGCGACCCGACCTGCCAGTCGGAGACGTTGCAGTGCTCTGCCCAGTATTCGGCGGTCACGTCGGCGTCGGTCAGCGCGTGCCAGACTCGCTCCGGCGTGGCCTGGATGAAGGTGACGTACACAAAAGCCGGCCTGTCAGCCACGTCATGTTCCTCTCTTCTCGTCGTTCCAGGTCGCGCAGCGCACGAAGACGCCGCCGCTCGGCCTTGTCGATCGTATGCAGTAATCATCTGGATACTGTCCAATCGGCATAGAGCTGCCACGCCGACACATGGCGCGTAGCCGTCCCGGCGGGACGCATCCGCGGGTCCCCACTGGCTCCAATTCTATGGCTACATTCAGGACTACGTTCACAGTCTCTTATCAAGTGACGAAAATCGACTGATAATCACCGACAGAGACCGGACAAGGGTCTGTTTTGTCCACTGTTCGTCGGATCGATACAGGGAGGCAAGCGGGCCGGATGGGGGACACACGTACGCTGAGTGGCGTGATCGAAACCGCCGTGTCACCGCAGCCGCGGCGGGTTCCGCATGGTCGGCGGCGTTTTGTGCCGAGTCGTCCGACGGTGTGGCGGCTGGTTCTGGCGGCGGGCGCGGGCGGTCTGCTGTTCGCGAGTTTCCCGCCGAGGCCGCTGTGGTGGGTCGCGCCGGTGGCGTTCGCGGTGTTCGCGGGAGTGATCCACGGGCGGCGGGCGCGGGCGGGTTTCGGGTACGGGCTGGTGTTCGGGTTGGCGTTCACGTTGCCCGAGTTGTACTGGTTGCAGCATTTCCTGGGTGCGGACTTCGGGCCGACGCCGTGGTTGGCGCTGTCGGCGGCGGTCGCGGTGTTGATGGCGTTGCCGGCGGCGGGGATGGCTGTGGTGAGCACGTTGCCGGGTGGGCCGGTGTGGATGGCGATGCTGTTCGTCGCTGGTGAGGCGATCCGCGGCCGGTTCCCGTTCGGCGGTTTCCCTTGGGCCCGTGTGGGTTTCGGGCAGCCGGAGGGGTTGTACCTGCCGTTGGCGTCGGTGGCTGGGGCGCCGTTGCTGACTTTCGCGGTGGTGCTGACCGGGTGTGCGATCGCCGTAGTGGTGATTCGCCGGCGGGTGCGGTACGCGGTGGTCGCGGTGGTGCCGTTGGTGGCGGGTGCGGCGTTGTGGCCGACGATCGGCACGGACGCGCAGGCGGGCTCGTTGACGGTCGCGGTGGTGCAGGGCAACGGGCCACAGGGGTTGGCGGGGCTCGGCTCGGGCGCCGGTACGACGATGCGGCGCAATCATCTGGAGCGTGCGGCGGCGTTGGCGGACGACATCCAGCATGGCCGGGTGCCGAAGCCGGACGTGGTGGTGATGCCCGAGACGTTCACCGCGCTGGGCGCGGACCCGGCGGCCGACCGGGAGATCAGCAAGGTGGTGGCCGATCTGGGGGTGCCGACGCTGGTCGGGGCGCGGATCCGGCACGCGGACGGCACGGAGCAGAACGTCGTGATCGTATGGGATCCGAAGACGGGTCCTGGGCAGATGTATGCAAAGTCGAAGCTGGTGCCGTTCGGTGAGTTCTTCCCGCTGCGGCCGGTCGCGCGGATCTTCACGCCGTTCGCCGACCAGGAGGTGGATCTCACGCCGGGGACGCAGCAGCCGGTGCTGGACATGGCCGGGGTGCGGATGGGTGTGGCGATCTGTTTCGAGGTCGCGTACGACGACGTGTTGAACGCCGCGGCGGCCCAGGGCGCGCAGGTGTTGTTGGTGCCGACGAACAACGCCTGGTACGGGCCGGGGGAGATGAGCTACCAGCAGTTGGCGATGTCGCGGGTGCGGGCGGTGGAGCTCGGCCGGGCGGTGGTGGTGTCGGCCACGACGGGGGTGAGCGCGATCGTGCGGCCGGACGGTTCGGTCACCCGTCAGACTGAGTTGTACACGCCTGACACGCTGGTCGCCACGGTGCCGAAACGGACGACCGTTACCCTGGCTACCCGGATCGGGGCCTGGCCAGAAGGAGCTATGGTCGTCGGCGGCCTGGCGGCGGTGTTGTGGGCGGTCGGGGGGCGGGTCCGGCGTCGGCGCGCTGACTCGAGCCGCGATGAGGAATGACAAGGAGAGGAAACGGATGGCGGAGCTCGAGCCGGTGCTCGTGGTGATCCCGACGTACAACGAGCGGGAGAACATCACGCCGATCATCGACCGGCTGCACAGTTCGGTGCCGAAGGCGCACGTGCTGGTGGTGGATGACGGCAGCCCGGACGGCACGGGTGAGATCGCCGACAAGCTGGCCGCGGCGGACGAGCGGGTGCACGTGCTGCACCGCACCGAGAAGGCCGGTCTGGGCGCGGCCTATGTCGCTGGGTTCCAGTGGGCGTTGGATCGGGACTACGCGGTGATCGTGGAGATGGACGCGGACGGGTCGCACGCGCCGGAGGATCTGCCGCGGATCATCGGCGCGTTGTCGGACGCGGACCTGTCGATCGGGTCGCGGTACGTGCCGGGTGGCAAGACGGTGAACTGGCCGAAGAGCCGGTACATGTTGTCGTGGGGTGCGAACCTGTACTCGCGGGTGTGGTTGGGCGCGAAGGTGAAGGACATGACGGCCGGGTTCCGGGCGTTCCGGCGGGCGGCGTTGGAGAAGTTGAAGCTGCACAACGTGGCGTCGGCGGGGTACTGCTTTCAGATCGACATGACGTGGCGGGTGATCGAGGCGGGGTTCACGGTGGTGGAGTCGCCGATCACGTTCACCGAGCGGGCGATCGGGCAGTCGAAGATGTCGGGTTCGATCGTGCGTGAGGCGTTGGTCCGGGTGTTCAAGTGGGGTCTGCGGTTGCGGTACAACCAGGTGCGCGGGTTGGTGCGCGGCAAGAAGTGAGGGTGGTCGTGGTTCCGGGCTTGGGGGCGCGGGACAGCGACACAAAAACCCCGCCTGGGCGGGAGGTCCAGGCGGGGTGATCGTGGTGGGAGTGCTTCAGGTCGTGTCCTAGGCGGTGCGGCTGCGCCGTCCGCGGAGTTCTTCCAGCCGCTCGGTGAGCAGGTCCTCGAGTTCCGGGATGGTCCGGCGTTCGAGGAGCATGTCCCAGTGGGTGCGGGGTGGCTTGACCTTCTTGGGCTCCGGGAGGGAGCCGTCGATCATCTTGGATTCGGTACCGTGGAGCCGACACTCCCAGGTCGGTGGGATTTCGGCGTCGTCCGAGAAGGGCACCTCGAATTCGTGGTCCTTCGGGCACGCATACCGAACCGTACGACGCGGGGCGAGATCGTGGTTCCGGTCAGTCTCGTAACTGACCGCTCCCAGCCGGCTTCCACGGAGAACACGGTCGGCCATGGCGGTGTCCTTTCGTTCGGCTCGGGCAACGAGCCAGGGTGTTGCTCACTGTGCGCAACGAACGGAACGGCCGGAAGATTCCCTCGCCCGGCACATCGTTGCACACAGTGACATGCTTCACCCGTCAACAACAGCTTCCTCCTAAGGGAGGGAATCGGCGCGGGAAAGTGACGCGTTATCCCGCGATCGGCACCAACATCTCACCCGATCGGAGGAGCTGTGTTACGGGCAGGTCCATCGTGCTGGGGTAACCCGTCCGGGAGGGCCCCAAACGAGGTTCTCGTCACAGTGAATATCAACAACGGAAAGTAGTTGGTCACTCTCTTATTGCGGTTGTTTTTCTCACCCCTTGCCACTGAGGCTACGGGGGAGCGTGTTGCCGGCGGCGGCGACCGCCTTGGGCACGTTGACCTTGAGCACGATGGCCAGGCCGACGACGAAGAACGCGATCAGGCTGAAGATCGCCACCCGGTAGCTGCCGGTGTTCTGCAGGGCGAGGCCGAACAGCAGCGGCCCGAGTGCGCTGGTCCCGGAGCTGGAGACCTCGTAGAGGGAGAAGAACTCGGCTTCCTTGCCGCGCGGGATCATGTTGGAGTACAGCGACCGGCTCAGCGCCTGGGTGCCGCCCAGGACGATGGAGAGCAGCATCGCGAGCCCGTAGAACTGCAGGGCGCTGCCGACCTGGAGGAAGTAGGCGGCGACGACGACGAAGATCCAGACGACGAGGCTGGCCGAGATCACCCGTTTGGCGCCCCAGCGTTCGGAAAGCCGGCCGAGCAGCAGGGCGCCGCCGAACGCGGCGAACTGCACGATGAGGATCGCGGACAGCAATGTCTGGTCGGACAGGTGCAGTTCTTTCTCGCCGTAGTCGGCTGAGAGGGTGGTGAGGGTGGAAATGCCGTCGTAGTAGACCAGGAACGCGACGAGGAACAGCAGCGACTGCGGGTAGGCGCGGAGTTTGCGGAGAGTGTCGCCGAGTTCACGGAATCCGGCGGTGATCACGGATCCCTCGATCTTTCGGTCCGGCACCGACCGGGGCAGGTTGCGCAGCAGGAAGACCGGGACGAGGGCGAAGGCGGCCCACCAGATGCCGGCGCTGGCCAGCGAGACGCGGGCGAGCAGGGCCTTGTCGTCGATCATGAACGAGAACACGAAGTTGATGGCGAGCAGGATGCCGCCGCCGACGTAGCTGATGGCCCAGCCGCGGGAGGAGATCTTGTCGCGCTGGTCGGCGTCGGCGAGGTCGGCGAGCAGGGAGTTGCTGACGACTTTGGCGGCGCTGTAGGTGAGGTAGGCGACGATCATCAGGATGGAGCCGAGTTGCCAGTCGGTCCTGCCGACGAACCACATGGCGGTGACGCTGGCGGCGGAGAGGTAGCCGAAGCCGAGGAGCATGGCGCGTTTGCTGCCGGTGCGGTCGGTGATGGCGCCCATGATCGGGAGCAGGATGAACAGCGAGATGCTGGACAGGGAGATCACGTAGGTGAACAGCGAGCCGGGTGCGATGGGGATGCCCAGGACGTGTAGGCGGCCGTTGTCGCCGACGGCGTTGATCGCGGTGGACGGGAGGTAGCGGCTCATGAACACCGTGATGACGGTGACTTCGAACGTGTGGCTGGCCCACGCGTAGCCGTACCATCCGAGCCGCTGGCGTTTGAGCGCGTCGCGGGGTGCGGTCGGCTGTGTCAACACCTCTGCCATGGCCGCCTTCCGGCAAGATCATCATTCGGTTGAGATGCCGGGACTGTACTGGTCTGGACCGGGTTCGGGGGAGTTTCCGGCCATTCCGGTAGCGGGGCGGTATCGAAAATTCACGTGCCCATCGTTCGGGTGACTCGCGGGGCGGGTGGGGCGAGTGTGTCGTAGCGTCGGCGATCATGATGAAACTGCTGGTCACAGCGTCGTTGGTGGCGGGAACGGTGGTGTCGGGTGGTTCGGTGGCGTGGGCGGACCCGCCGCGGTCGGGGTGGGCTCGGTTGCGTGACTGTGAGTCGGGCGGTCGTTATGAGGCGGTGACGAGGGGGCGGTTCTTCGGGGCGTACCAGTTCAGTCTGGGTACGTGGCGGAGTGTGGGTGGGGCGGGTCTGCCGCATCAGGCGTCCGCGGTGGAGCAGGACTATCGGGCGTTGTACCTGTATCGGATGCGGGGGTGGCAGCCGTGGGGTGGGTGTGTGCGTCGGGCGGGTCTGCGGGAGGACGGGGATGCCCGGAGCCGTCGGGTGCCGACGTATGTGGAGTCGGCGTATATGGGTTAGGCGGGTTTGGGGGTGGCCCAGGCGCCGCGGGCGCGTAGGACGTCGCGGAGGATGCCTGGTTGGTCGGTGACGAGGCCGTCGACGCCGAGGTCCAGGAGTTGGTTCATCTGGGTGGCGTCGTCGATGGTCCAGACGTGCACTTCCATGCCGCGGCGGTGGGCGGCGGTGATGAGGCGTTCGTCGACGACGCGGAGTCCGCTTTGGGTGACTGGGACCTGGGCCATGGCGCCGCGGATGGCGCGCCAGGCGCGGGGTGCCCAGATGCGGCCGGCGGTCCAGAGCGCGGCGACTGAGCGGGGGCCCATGGAGGTGACGAGTTTGGGGCCGATGCGGCGGCGGAGGCGTTGCAGCCGGGAGTCGGAGAAGGAGGCGAGGCAGACGCGGTTGAGCGCGCCGGTGCGGCGGAGGGTCTCGGCGACGGGTTCGATCGCGGAGTCGGCTTTGACGTCGATGTTGAGCAGGGCGTCGGGGAGTTCCTCGAGGAGGTCTTCGAGGCGGCAGACTCCTTCGCGGCCGCCGATCTTGGCGCGGGCGACGCTCTTCCAGGGCAGTCGGGCGAGGGTGCCGTGGGTGTCGGTGGTGCGGTCGAGTTTGTCGTCGTGGTGGATCACCACCACTCCGTCGGACGTGGCGTGCACATCGGTTTCGAGGTATCGGTAGCCTTCGTCGACGGCGCGGCGGAACGCGCTGAGGGAGTTCTCCATGCCGCTGAGGTCGTCGAGGTGCCAGCCGCGGTGGGCGAAGGCCCGCGGGTAGGGTCCGGCCAGGTAGTCAAGGTTGTGCACGATACGAGTGTGCACCGGCGGCGTGGCGTTTGGGTGGCGGGGCGATGTCCAGATACGGTCGAATCTCATGACGGTGGTTTCCGGTGACGCACCGGATGCGGTTGTGCCCGGGGTGTTCTCCGGGCGGGGTGAGCCCCGGCATTGCGGGTGGTGTGGCCGTAGGTTGCCGGAGGAGGATCGGGTGGGTCGGCCGAGGCGTTATTGTGCGCAGCCGTGTCGGCAGCGTGCGTATGAGCGTCGGGCGGCGTTGCAGCGCAGTGGTCTGCCTGATGACGCGGTGGTGTTGTCCACGGCTGAGTTGGCGGATTTGCAGGACAGGTTGTTTCAGCTGCGGTGTGCGGCGGAGGATGTGGTGACCGCGGCACAGGATGGGGCGGACGCCGCGGAGCTGGGTCGGTTGGCTGGGCAGATTCTGCGTTCGGCTGATGCGTTGGAGCGTCTGCGCTGATCGGGGTCGGTCGGCTACGCTTCGTGCGTCTTGTGCTGTGTCTTGATCGACAGTGCTTGATGACAACTGCTTGATCACATAAGGGTGGCCGAGAGACCTGCGAGGGTGTGAGTGAGCGACGACAGCGCCTCAGTGGGCGAGGTGCTGGCGGCCAGCGATGTCGCGTTTGCCGTCACCGACCAGCGGTGCCGGGTGAAGTGGGTGAACCCACGGATGGCCGAGCTGTTCGGGCTGAGCGCCGAGCAGAGTGTCGGTCGGTCCCTCCCGGCGTTGTTGGCGGGTGCCCCGGAGGCGCCGACGAATGGCCTGCCGGGGGTGGTGGTGTCCTGGCGGGGTGGCCAGGAGCACCGGTGGCTGGAGATCTCGTGTGCGGTGTTGTCCGGTGCGGATCTGTTGTTCCGGGCGACGGACGTGACGCGGTGGCGGGATCAGGAGCTGCGGGGTGCGAAGCTGGGCCATCGGCATGAGGATCTGCTGCGGATGGTGGAGGAGGATCCGCTGACCGGGTTGCCGAACCGGCGGGCGTTGACCCGTGAGCTGGAGCGGCAGTTGGCGTTGGGTGGGCATGGCGCGTTGTTGCTGCTGGATCTGGACAATTTCAAGGACATCAACGACCTGCGTGGGCATCCCGCGGGTGACCGGGTGATGTGCACGTTGGCGAATCTGCTGCGGGACCGGTTGACCGACGGTCAGGTGGTGGGGCGGCTGGGTGGGGACGAGTTCGCGGTGGTGTTGCCGGGTGCGGACGAGCGTGAGGCGGTGGCGGTCGCGGACCGGTTGCGGACGGCGGTGGCGGCGATTCCGTTGAGTGGTGGCGCGGGTGGGACGCGGACGACGATCAGCGCGGGGGTGGCGCGGTTCGAGACGGGGGAGAGCTGGCAGGCGATCCTGGCGAACGCGGATCTGGCGTTGTACGCCTCGAAGGCGGCGGGTCGTAACCGGGTGACGGTGTACGAGCAGGGTCATTACACGGATACGGCGTTGCGGGTGTCGGTGTTGGACCGGTTGCGGGCGGCGTTGCAGGACGGCGGGTTCGCGTTGCACGCGATGCCGATGGTGAAGCTGACGTCCGGCCGGGTGGTGGGGCACGAGTTGTTGCTGCGGTTGGAGGACAACAAGCACCCCCGGTTGGGGCCGGGTGAGTTCCTGCCGGCGGCGGAGCGCAGTGACTTGGTGTTGGACATCGACCGGTGGGTGGCGGGTACGGCGATCGACGCGTTGGTGGAGCATCCGTATCCGGGGCTCCGGTTCAATGTGAACGTGTCGGGGCGGACGCTGGAGGATGAGGATTTCGGTGATTTCGTGCTGGACCGGATCGCGGCGGCGGGGGTGGCGCCGGGGCGGTTGGGGTTCGAGATCACCGAGACGGCGGCGGTGACGAACCTGGACGCGGCGCGCAGTCTGGCGCAGCAGCTGCGGGCGTCGGGGTGTCGGATCACGTTGGACGACTTCGGGTCGGGGTTCGGGTCGTTCGTGCATTTGAAGCAGTTGCCGATCACCGGGTTGAAGATCGACGGCGAGTTCGTGCACGGTATCGACTACGGCAGCCGGGACACGGTGTTGGTGAGCGGGATCGTGGACATCGCGCGTGGCCTGGGTTTGTCGGTGGTGGCTGAGTGGGTGGAGCGGCCGACTCAGGTGCAGGCGTTGTCGCGGTTGGGGGTGCGGGTGGCGCAGGGCTTCCACTTGGGGCGTCCGGAGCCGTTGAACGCGTTGTTGGCGCGCCCGAATGTGGGGTTGCCGCAGCGTCCGCAGTCGATGGAGGAGGCGGCGGAGCAGAACCGGGCCCGCGCGGAGAACGCCTAACCAGCGGTTTTCTGATCGGGTCGGAGCACGATCTTGCCGTGGGTGTGTCCTTGTTCCAGGTCGCGGAACGCGTCCCGGACCTGTTCTAGTGGGTAGGTGCGGGCGATCGGCACTTCGAGCTCTCCGCGTGCGGCGAGCCGGGCCAGCTCGCCGAGTACGACCGCGCACGCTGCCGCGCCTTCGCCGTCGGTCCGCGCGCCGATCTTGGCCGCGGCGTGCCAGTCGCGGATCGTGTTGATCCGCTGGGGCCGTACGCCGAGCTCCACGGCCAGTCGCACGTAGCCGTTGCCGACCGTGTCGATGAACGCGTCGACGTTCCCGCCGGTGGCCTGCTGGATCCGGTCGGCCACACCGTCCCCGTACTGGACCGGGACGATGCCGTGGTCCTTCAGCCAGGTGTGGTTCGGTTCGCTCGCCAGCCCGATCACTGTGGCGCCGCGCCGCCGCGCGAGCTGCGCGGCGAGAGACCCGACGCCGCCTGCCGCGCCGGACACGACGACGGTGTCGCCTGGTTCGGGGTCGACCGCGAACACGGTGGCGTACGCGGTCGTGCCGGCCACGTACAACGACCCGGCCGCGTCCCAGGGCAGCCCTTCTGGTCGTGGGGTCAGGTTGACGTCGTTGACCGTGACGAACTCCGCGTGGCTGGCCCTGGTGTGGGTGAAGCCGAGGATCTCGTCGCCCACCGCGACGCCACGCACGTGCGGGCCGGCTTCCACCACGACGCCGGCCAGGTCGCTGCCCTGTCCGGAGGGGAACGTCGCCGGCCACCGCTCGTGTAGCTGGCCGGCGCGGATGTGGGCCTCGCCGGGTTGGATCCCGGCCGCGCGGACCTCGACCAGCACCTGCCCGGGGCCGGGCGCCGGCCGGTTCACCTCCTCCACCCGCAGGACATCGATCCCGCCGTACTCGTGGAACCGCACCGCCTTCATCGCGTGATCACCGCTCTTCCTCGTTCGGACAGACCTCGACCTTGCCTGGCCGTCGACGGGTCGGGAACGGAGCGGTCTTCCTAGGATCGGCGGTCCGAGGATGCGTTCGACGAACGGTGATATCACTACGGGATGGGGATACACCGCGAGGACCTCGCCGACTTCCTGCGCCGGTCCCGGGGTCGGTTGACGCCACGGGACGTCGGGCTGGTCGAGGGGCCGAGGCGGCGTACGCCGGGGCTGCGCCGTGAGGAGGTCGCGGCGCTCGCCGGGATGTCGGCGGACTACTACATGCGGCTTGAGCAGGCCAGGAGCCCGCAGCCGTCGGTTCAGATGCTGGTCGCGCTCACCCGTGCGCTGCGGTTGACCACGGACGAGCGGGACCATCTCTACCTGCTCGCCGGGCATCGCCCGCCGGAGGGGACGCGGGCCGGGGAGTACCTGCGGCCGAGCATGCTGTACCTCCTGGACCGGCTGGACAGCGTGCCGGTCCAGGTCCTGAGCGATCTGGGCGACCTGTTGGCGCACAACGACATGGCGCAGGCGTTGTTCGGGTGCGTGTGCACGGTGGCCCGGGAGGACCGCAACATCGTGCTGCGCTGGTTCACCGAGCCGGCCGTGCGGAGCCACTTCGCGGCCGAAGAGCATGCGGAGCATGCCCGGCAGCTGGTCGCCGACCTGCGCGCGGCGGTGGCCCGTCGTGGGGACGAGGCGGCGTCCCGCGCACTCGTCACGCGGCTGCGCGCGGCCAGCGCCGAGTTCGCGGCGCTCTGGGACCGCCACGAGGTCGCGGTGCGCAGGTCGCACCCGTACCGGCTGATCCATCCCGAGCTCGGCCGGATCGAGTTCGACTGCGAGGTGCTGGCGACGCCCGCGGCGGACCAGCGACTGCTGGTCTTCACCCCGCCGCCCGGCGGCACCGACGCGTTGGACATGCTGCGCGTCCTGGGCCCGCAGCACCGGCACGACACCGCGGCGACGAGCACGTCCGCGAACGACCGTTCCTAAGCCGCAGTCGCCCGTTGTGCTGCCCGAAAGGTAGGCCCCGGCGGGACATCCGGTGCCGGATAGTGACGCGCGAACCACCTACGGAGGGGAGCCGTCATGTGGGGTCGTCGGGTGCTGGCGGGTGTGCTGGCCGGGGCGGGGCTGGTGGTGGCGGGCTGCGGCGGGGCGACGCCCAGCACCGGCACCCCAGGGAACACTGCGGCGAACACCGCAGGCAACACAGCGAACAGCGCGGTGAGCGACAGCAACGCGGCGGTGGGCGCCTCGTCCGGCGCGGCTGAACCACCGGGCGCCCGGGACATCGGGAAAACCGTGTGGCTCAACGGGTTCAAGGTGACCGTCCGCAAGGTCACGGTCGAGAAGTCGACGGCCACCTTCGACCTGGTGGCCGAGAACCTCGGCCCGGACCCGGCGACGTTCGACGGGAACGGGCAGATGTCACTGTCGTCCGGCGGGGTGAACCAGTACCAGGTGTCGAAGACGGACACGCCCCAGGTGCCGGGGAACGCGGCCGGCGCGGGCACCGTCTCCTTCGCGGTGGACAACAAGTTCCGGCTGGAGCAGGCGGTGCTGACGCTGGGCCGGGCGGCCGACCAGCAGGCGGTCGTCCCGCTCGGCGACACCGGCACGCTCATCGCCCACCACCCGGTGGCGGTGGGTGTGCAGGCGAAGCTGAACGTGACCGACTCGTTGGACAACATCACCACCACGGTCACGGCCGCCGAGGTCCGCGCCGACGTGCCGGAGAAGCACAGCGAGGCGCCGGCCAAGAAGGTGTACCTGCGGCTGACCTACGACCTCACGACCGTCGGGGCGTGGACGACCTCCTACCTCGGCAGCAACTTCTCGTTGACCCTGCCGAGTGGTTTGTCGGTGGTCACCGCGGTGTCGCCGATCGACGCGGTCAGCGGGGACAACAGCCGGACCGGGGTGTACGCGTACTTCCTGGTCGACGACCCGGCCCAGGGCAGCTACACGCTGACCTTGAAGTCGGAGAAGCAGACCCCGACGAGCACCACCTTCGTCCTGCCGGACACGGTCGCGGCCGCCGGCAAAGGCCGGTAGCGGACACCGCCCGCAGCCCCCGATCCCCTGGATCGGGGGCTTGTCTGTGTCATTAGCATCGCGACGCGTGGTGTAGTCCGCGTCGGTGCTGTGCAATCGTCATCGCCGGTGCCAGGATGTTGGACATTTCCCGACGGACGGCGGGGGTTCGCGGTGTGGCGATCTGATCACGATTGTGTTGCCGCCGTAACCCGGCCCCGGGACCCGCCACGTCGGACTCGGCGATGGAAAACGCCTGGTGGGCGCGTTGCCCTGGGATTGTCACCCGTACGGGTAGGGCTTATTCCTCGACTGGACAAGAGGGTGACCTCGGTGCAAGGTGACCCGCGAGCTAGGTTGGTACAGACCAATGCAACAAGACTGCATCTTTGTGTTGACTTCTGCTTGAAACTGCCGGAATAGTTGCACAACCGCTCAAGACGGCCTGCTGTCTTGACACAATGCTCTCTAGGTGGTGACTGGATGCGATCGATGGTTGACGGTACGCGACGCACGTCCGCTGTCGTGCTGGGCGCGGCCGTCTCGCTCGTGCTGGCCGGCTGCGGCTCGTCGAACGACGGCGGTTCGGGCGGAGGCGGTGGCGGGGGCGCCACCGACGACGGACACCTCGTCGGCGAGCAGGAGTACATGTCGGCACCTTGCCCCGAGGTCGGGGTCAAGCCGACCCAGACGACGTTCACGTACTGGTCGATGTGGACCAAGGACGAACCGCAGGGCCGGCTGCTGCAGAAGGCGTTCGACTGCTTCAAGCAGAAGGCCGGGGTCACCGTCAACGTGCAGTGGCTCGGCCGGAAGTTCCTCACCCAGAACGTGGCGCCGGCACTGAACACCGACACCGTGCCGGACCTGATCGACCAGGACATCAGCCAGGTGAAGGCCGCGGTGGTGGACGCGGGCGGCACCCAGGGCCTGGACGACGTGCTGGCGATGAAGACCGGCGAGGCCGGCGGCAAGACCGTCAAGGACGTCATCCCCGAGTCGCTGTACAACCTGCCGGCCAACAAGGACAAGGACGGCAAGATCTTCGAGATCCCCTACGAGGTGCTCTCGAACGCCTGGTGGTACAACAAGGACAAGGTCAAGGACTTCACCGAGCCGAAGACCATCGACGACCTGTTCAAGCTGCTCGACAAGGCCAAGGCCGGCGGCGGTGCCATCGCCCAGGACGGTGACATCGACTTCTACAACGCCTACTTCGTCTCCCAGGTCGCCGAACGGTACGTGGGCGCGGGCGCGATGCAGAAGGCGGCGGCCGACAAGACCGGGCAGTCGTGGAAGACCGAGGCCGGCTACCTGAAGGCCGCGCAGGTCGTGGCGAAGATCGCCAAGGGCGGCTACCTCATCGACGGCTGGGACGCCGGCAAGTTCCCGCAGATCCAGCAGCGCTGGGCGGACGGCGACGCCTCCTACCTGTTCGTCGGGTCGTGGGGCCCCAGTGAGACCCGCGAGTACCTGGGCAAGCAGGGCGGCGGCAAGGCCATCAACTACGGGTCGTTCCAGTTCCCGAAGCCCGACGACGCCACCCACGACACCGTGGAGTTCCTGCCGATCGGATGGGCGGTGACCAAGAAGGCCAAGAACCCGGACGCCGCCAAGGCGTTCATCGCGTACTTCGCCAACAAGGACCTCGCCCGCGGCATCCCCGCGGTGGCCGACAACCTCGCGCCACGGCCGGAACTGCCCGTGCCGGACGACCTGAAGCAGCTCAACAGCGTCCTGACCGACCAGAAGAAGGAAAAGGTCGTGTTCATGGACTCGCTCGACTCGCTCTACGGCGGCAACTTCGTCAAGAACGTGCTCTACCCGCTGAACAACGACCTGCTCAAGGGCAAGATCACCGCGCAGCAGTTCGTCGACGGCATGGCCAGCAAGACCGCGGACTACTGGAAGACCCAGGGATGACAGTCCAGCTGGCGCCGCCGCGCACGTCGCCCGCCGCAAACGGCTGTTCTGGCCGTTCGTCATTCCCGCCCTGGTGCTCTACGGCGTGTTCCTGATCCTGCCGACGATCGCCACCGTGGTGCTGAGCTTCTCCAACTGGAAAGGCGCGGGCGACACCCCGCAGTTCAACGGCTTCACCCAGTACACGCGGATGTTCGGCGACGAGGGATTCCAGCACGCGTTCCTCAACACGCTCTCCTACATCGCGCTCGGCGGCGTCGGCACGTTCATCCTGGCGTTCCTGTTCACCATGGTGCTGCGGGACATGCGCGGCAACAAGCTGATCCGCGCCATCCTGTTCTTCCCGAACATCGTGGCCCCGGTCGCGCTGGGCATGTTCTTCGGCGTGGTGTACCGCTACCAGCCCGGTCGCCAGGGCCTGGCGAACTTCCTGCTGGAGAGCGTCGGGCTGAAAGGCGTGAAGTTCCTCGAGGCCGACACCGTCACCTGGGTGGTGCTCGGGTCGATCATCTGGGCGTCGTCCGGGTTCTACATCACCATCCTGATGGCCGCGGTCGACCGGATCCCGCCGTACCTCTACGAGGACGCCTCGATCGCCGGCGCGTCCCCGTGGCAGAAGTTCCGCAACATCACCCTGCCGCTGACCTGGGACGTGGTCGGCATCGCCGGCGTGCTGTGGACGATCAACGCGGTCAAGATCTTCGAGCTGGTGTTCGTGATGGCCGGGTCGGGCACGTACGCGCCCCCGATCCACTCCTGGACGCTGGGCATCTTCGTGTTCGACCGGTCCTTCGGCGACACCCCCGCGTACGGCACGGCGTGCGCGTGCGCGGTCGTGATGATCGCCCTGGTGTCGGTGTTCGTGGTGGCGTTGCGCAGGCTGCTGCGCCGCGAAGCCATCCAGTTCTGAGAGGCGACCGCACGTGGCCATCGCACTATCCACAGTGGACGACCGACCGGTCCGCAAGGCCCCGCGGCGCCCCAAACCCGCGCCCGGCACCAAACGGCTCTCGCCGCTGCGGGTGATCGGCACGCTCGTGGTGTGGCTGTTCACCGCGTTCAACATCCTGGTGCTGTACTGGCTGATCGGAGCGGCGTTCAAGACCCCGCTGGAGATCTTCCGCAACCCGCTGGACCTGCCCCGGCAGCTGTTCGTCACCGGCCGGCCGTTCCGCAACTTCGCCTACGCGTGGGACTCCGCGGAGTTCGGGCACGCGTTCCTGATCACCGTGATCCTGGTGGCGGTCTGCTCGGTGGTGATCGTGCTGATCTCCGCGCCCGCCGCGTACGCGCTGTCCCGGCTCGGGGTCCGCGGGTCCGGGCCGCTGACCGGGTTCATCGCGATCGGCATGGGCATCCCGTTCCAGACCGTGATCATCCCGCTGTTCATCGTGCTGGCCAAGGTCAAACTCACCAACAACCTGTTCGGCCTCGGCGTGGTGTACGTGGCGCTGTCGCTGCCGTTCACGGTGTTCCTGCTGACCGGGTTCTTCCGGTCGCTGCCCGACGAACTGGAGGAGGCGTCCGCGATCGACGGCGCGTCGCCGACCCGGACGTTCTGGTCGATCATGCTGCCGCTGGCCCGGGGCGGCCTGATCACCGCGTTGATCCTCAACGCCATCGGGCTGTGGAACGAGACCCTGCTGGCGATCGTGTTCCTGCAGGAGAACGCGAACTTCACGCTGTCGCGGGCGCTGTTCACCTTCTACAACGCCGCGTCCTACCAGTCGGAGTACGGCGGCCTGCTGGCCGGGGTGGCGATCATCGTGCTGCCCATGCTCGTGCTCTATATCCTGCTCGCTCGTCGGATCATCACCGGCCTCACGCTCGGCGCCGGGAAGTAGGGAGAGCTCCTAGATGGCTACGGTCTCGTTCCGGGGCGCGACCCGGTACTACGCCGGCAACGACAAACCCGCGGTCGACGGCCTCGACCTGGACGTCGCCGACGGGGAGTTCCTCGTGCTGGTCGGCCCGTCCGGCTGCGGCAAGTCCACCACGCTGCGGATGCTCGCCGGCCTGGAAGGCGTGGACGACGGCGAGATCTGGATCGGCGACCGCAACGTCACCGACATGGAGCCCCGCGCCAGGGACATCGCCATGGTGTTCCAGAACTACGCGCTGTACCCGCACATGTCCGTGCACGAGAACATCGCGTTCCACCTGAAGATCGCCAAGATGCCCAAGGCCGAACGCGACCAACGGGTCGCCGAGGCCGCGAAACTGCTCGACCTGGAGCAGTACCTGGAGCGCAAACCGGCGAAACTGTCCGGCGGGCAACGCCAACGCGTGGCCATGGGCCGCGCGATCGTCCGCCAACCCCAGGTGTTCTGCATGGACGAACCACTGTCCAACTTGGACGCGAAACTGCGGGTGCAGACCCGCACCCAGATCGCGTCCCTGCAACGCCGGCTCGGCACCACCACCATCTACGTCACCCACGACCAGGTCGAGGCGATGACCATGGGCGACCGGGTCGCGGTCCTGCGCGACGGGCTGCTGCAGCAGTGCGACACCCCGGTCGGGCTGTTCGCCAAGCCGCGCAACGTGTTCGTGGCCGGGTTCATCGGCTCGCCCGCGATGAACCTGATCCCGGTCCGGGTGCAGGACACCGGCGTCCCGTTGGGCGGCGCGACGATCCCGCTGACCCCGGCCCAACGGTCCGCGCTGACCGGCCCCACGGTCGTGGTCGGCATCCGCCCCGAGGGCTGGGACCTGGTCGACGGCGCCGACGGCCTGACCGTCACCGTGGAAGCCGTCGAAGAACTCGGCTCCGACCAGTACCTGTACGGCTCCTCAGAAGCGAAACTGGTGGCCGTGGGGGAGAGCGCCGACCACCAGGAAGCGCCTCACCCGATCGTGATCCGAACCCCCGGAATGGCCGACCACCAACGCGGCCAACAACTGGGAGTCCGCCCCCGCCCCGGCGCGGTCCACCTGTTCGACAAGGAAACCGGCGACCGCCTCCCCGACGCCTGACGACATCCGCCTGGCGCCTCACGCGCCAGGCGGCATCACCCGCGCCTGGAGGCCGGCCACCACGATGTCCAGTCCGGTCGCGAACCCCAGATCGAGGAACTCCCGCGGCACGCGGCCGACCTTGCGGGCCTGTTCCTCCAGGGTGTACCCGTTGACGAAACTGGTCACCGCGTCCACCCCGGCGACCGCGCCCTCGAAACTCGCGCCCGCCGCGCACAGCATGTCGACCATCTGCGTGAACCCGTCCATCATCAACGGGGACACGTCGTTCATCGTGCTGATCAGCCGGGCGCCGTCGCGGCGCGCCAGCATCGCCCGCCGCAGGCCATGGCCGAACGCGCGCAGCCGCTCCGCCCAGTCACCGGTGTCCGGCAGGTCGGCCGCCATCCGGGTGAGGACCTGCTCGGCGATCGCGTCCAGCAACGCCTGCTTGCTCGCGTAATGCCAGTACAGGGCACCCGGCCGCACCCCCAGCCGGTCGGCGAGCTTGCGGGTGCTCAGCTCGTCCAGGCCGACCTCGTCGAGCAGGGCGACCGCGGCCGCCAGCACGTCCGCCTGACGCAGCGGCATCGGCCCTCCCAGTCCCGTCGGTGATCACCCCATCTTGCCACTTGAACACCGACCAAGTAACTTGAACACTGACCAATTGAGCACTGTTCAAGTTCTGGGAGGGGTCATGCGAGTGGCGGTCATCGGGGCCGGTGTCGGCGGACTGTGCCTGGCACAGGGACTCGTCCGCGCGGGCATCGACGTGCGCGTGTACGAACGCGACCCGGCGGTGGACAACCGCTACCAGGGGTTCCGGATCGGCCTGGGCGGCCCCGGGTTGGCCGCGCTGCGCGAATGCCTCCCGCCCCGGCTGCATACAGTGCTGGACGCGTCCACCGGCCAGCTCGACGGGTCACGTCGGATCGTCGACACTCAGCTGAAGCAGACCGGGGAGATGGGGGAGATGTACGGCGGCATGGCCACCGACCGGCGCGTGCTGCGGCACCTGCTACTCACCGGCATGCCCGTCGAGTTCGGCAAACAGCTCACCCGCTATGACGAACTGCCCGACGGCACCGTGCGCGCCTCGTTCGCCGACGGCACCAACGTCACCGCCGACCTGCTCGTCGGCGCCGACGGCGTGAACTCCGCCGTACGCCGGCAACTGCTGCCACACGCCGAACTGGTCCAGGCAGGCTTCGGCGGACTGCTGGGCCGCACCACCCTGACCGACCGGTTCGCCGCCCTCGTGCCCGGCTTCGGCACCGCCGTGCAAGGCGACCGGGTGTCGATGCTGCTGGGCAAGATGCAGTTCCGCCGCCCGCCCCACCTGGCCGCCGTCGAACTCGCGCCCGACGTGGCGCTGCCACCCACCTCGAGCTACCTGCGCTGGGTGATGATGCTGCCGCCGGACACCGACACGTCCGACGACCCGCGCGAAGTGGTCCTCGACCTCATCCGCGACTGGCACCCGATCCTCAACGACCTGGTGCGCGACGCCGACACGGTCGCCGACATCGGCCAGATCCGGTACGCCAAACCGGTCGACCACTGGGGCACCCGGCCGGTGACCCTGTTGGGCGACGCGATCCACGTCATGCCACCCAGCGGCGGCCTCGGCGCGAACACCGCGTTCGTCGACGCCGCCACCCTCACCCGCGAACTGGCCGGGGGTGGGCCGCTGCCCGCGTCCGTCGAACGCTACGAACACGCCATGCTGGACCACGGCTTCGCCGCCGTCCAGCACAGCCTGGACGCCACACCGCAGTTCGTCCCTACGCGCGCAGCGCGTCGATGACCCACTCGAACGCCGGCACCGCCTCCGGACGCCGCGGCCAGCCGTTGATCACGCTCAACAGCGTCCAATAACGCTCCACCCGCCGGTCGGAGAACGTCGCCAACGTGTCGGCCAACACCAGCCGCCGCTCGCGCGGGATGTCGGCGGACACGATCCGGCCCAACACCTCCTGGCCCTCCGGCGAATCCGGCGCGATCCCAGCCGCCACCGCACCACCGGCGTGCTCCATCACCGGAGCGGGATCCACCGACTCCGGTGCCTGGACCGTCGACGACCGCGACCCGGCCACCGCCATCTCCCGCACCCGCGCCTTGAACGACGGGTCCGCGACCAGTTCGGCCAGCTCGATCCACGCGTCCACCTGCTCAGGCGTGGGGTCGTCCGGCAGGTCGGCGGGCATCGTGCGCATGCCGTCGGCGATGTGCGCGCCCTCTGGCCTCGGCTCGACGCCCGCGAAAGCCTCATCGACGAACTCGTCGATGATCCGCTGCCGCTCCCGCGCGGACAGCTTGGCCAGTTCGTGCATCAGTCTCATCTCCTCGGTCGTACTGCCACGTCGCGCGACCGAACTCAACACCGCCCGGCGCAGCCGCAACGTGCGGATCTCGGCATCCAAGGCACGCACATGCGCACCAGCCACATCCGCCACCGTCACCTGCCCGCGCAGCACCCGCTCAACCGTGTCCAGGTCGATACCCAGCTCCCGCAGCGTGCGCACCAGATCGAGCCGGGCCGCCGCCTCAGCGTCGTACAGCCGGTAGTTCCCGCTGGTCCGGCCCGCCAACGGGACCAAGCCCAGGTCGGACCAGAACCGCACGGTACGCACCGGCAGGCCGGTAGTTCGGGCGAGCTGCCCAATGGAGAACAGCCCGGATTCCTCGGTCACGCCGATCAGCCTCAACCTTCCAGCGACTGGAGACTCAACCGAATTCCGCGACACCCCGCGCCGGTGGCGTATCGGCGCTACCGGTAGTGGGTCACGGTTGTCCGGCCTGGTCCCAGTTTGTGCCACAAGGTCAACGGCAGCCACACGAACACGCCCCACGCGCCGCCGGTGACGATGGTGAGGAAGAGGTGCAGTCCATGGCTGGTGTGCTTGGGTTGCCTGGTGATCGCGACGGCCGGCATGCCGACACCTTGCTGGTTAACGATATTCACCACCACCGGCGGCTGAACCGGGAGTGCGACCGCCTGGGCGGGTGTGACGTCCACGAAGGTGATCGACACCGATTCCACCTCCACCAGACGGCCGTCGTAGTTCCGAACGGATACCTTGTCGGCCACCGCGGCGACCGAGCCCTGCACCGCCGCGCCGTAGTCGTCGGTGGCGGTAACCAGCATGGACTGGCCTGGTGCACAGCTGCGGAACAAGGTGCGCAACACGTCAATCGTGTATGTCATCGCATGGACCCCTCGGCGCTCGTGTGAGCGAAATGTGTGGCCTGACATCATCGACCACCGCGGCCGCTCATGACCAGCCGGGTGTTCCCCGTCCGCCTGGTCAGCGGCGCCTGGACTTGCGGTGATGGCCGACAACGGCCAGGACATTGACAACCATCGCGATGGTGAGCAGCGTGGCCGGCGTTGAGCCCCAGATGCGCGCGACCATGACCACCATGACCACCCCGAGGCCGAGGAGCAAGGCCACGGCGACACCTGTCGCCGCCCGGACACCGGGTCGCACCGGCTGGCCGGGCGGTGCGAGTTTGGCCCACAACCATTTGCCCCAGATCCTCTCACCGAGCGACAGGGGACGACGCCCCCGTGTCGGGGCCGCGACCTTGGTCGGCGCGGGCCCGGCAACCGCCGCGACGGGTTCGCCAGCCAGGGCCAGCGCCTGCGGGATTGATGGACGTTGACCCGGGTCCTTCGCCAGCAGTCGCATGATCAGATCGGCCAGCCGCCCCGCTCGTTGGGGTGCCGGCGGGTGGTCGAACAGCACCGCGCCCAGCGTCCCGGCCGTGGTGTCCCGCCGGAACGGCGAGAATCCCTCCACCGCCTGATACAGCGTCGCTCCCAAGGCGAACAGGTCGCTGGCGGCCAGCCCTTCCGCGCCACGCACCCGCTCCGGCGCGACGTACTCCATCGAGCCGACCACCATGCCGGTGGCGGTCAGCGCGGTGTCGGAACTGTGGACCGCGATGCCGAAATCGGTCAGCAACACCTGGCCCCCAATGGTCAGCATGATGTTGGCCGGTTTCACATCCCGGTGCGTAATGCCCGCCTGGTGCGCCGCCCCGAGCGCCTGGAGCACCGCCACGGCGACCGTCGCGGCCTCGCCAACCGAGAGCGGGCCGTCCTCGTCGATGCGCTCATCCAGTGAGCGTCCCTCAACCAGTCGCATGACCGTCCACGGGACACCGTTGTCGATGACGATGTCGTGCACGGCGATGATGTTCGGATGGTCGCGCAACTGCGCCGCGTTGCGCGCCTCCCGTTCAGCGCGCGCCAGTCGCTCCACTCTGTCGGCTGCCGACATCAATGCCGGCAGCCACACCTCCTTGACCGCCACGTCCACGCCCAACGCCTCGTCATGCGCCCGCCACACCCTGCCGAACCCACCGGCCCCAAGCCTGCCCAGCAGCCGGTATCGCCCCGCGACCACGCGACCCGGCTGCGTCTCCTGCGTCACGGGACGCAAGTGTGCCCGCTGACCGGCCACCCGCGAATAGTTTGGCCGCAACACGACATCCCGTAGACCCCACAGTCACACCGTCGACAGGAACCGGTCCAGCACGCGAGTGCCGAACTCCAGGCCCGCCACCGGGACCCGCTCGTCCACCCCGTGCGCCATCGCCCGGTAGTCGAACCCTTCCGGCAGCCACAGCGGCGCGAACCCGTAACTCGGGATGTCCAGGCGCGCGAACGCCTTCGCGTCCGTGCCGCCGCCCATGCAGTACGGCACCACGACCGCCTGCGGGTCCTGTGACTGGATCGCGGCGGCCATCGCGTCGAACCAGGGGGAGTCCACCGGGGCTTGGACCGCCGGGCTGCGCGCCACCACCTCCCGCGTCACCCCCGGCCCCAGCAACGAGTCCACCGTCGCCAGCAACTCCGCCTCAGTGCCCGGCAATGTCCGGGTGTCCACCTCGCCGACCGCGGTCGACGGGATCACGTTGACCTTGTAACCCGCGGTCAGCACAGTCGGCCGGGTCGAGTTACGGACGGTGTTCTCCACCAACGACGCCGCCGCGCCCAGCCGCGCCACCGTCGCGTCCACATCGGACAGATCCACCTCGACACCGAGCGCGGCACCGGTCCGTTGCAGGAACGCCGTGACCGTCGGGGTCAACCGCACCGGCCACGCGTGCGACGCCAACCGCCCCAGCGCGTCGATCAGCTTCACCACCGCGTTGTCGTCGTTGCGGCGCGACCCGTGCCCGGCGCGGCCGGTGGCCGTGATCCGCAGGTGGGATGTGCCGCGCTCGGCCGTACCGACCGGATACAGCCGCACCGGCGCCCCCGAGGCGTGCCGCACGTGATACGAGTAGCCGCCGGACTCACTGATCGCCGCCCCGCAGCCCTCGAACAGCTCCGGATGCTCGTCCACCAGCCACTCCGCGCCCCACAGGCCCTGGTCCTCCTCGTCGGCCACGAACGCCAGCACGATGTCCCGGCGCGGCCGCAGATCCGCCGCCGCCCACCCACGCAGCACGGTCAACACCATCGCGACGAAATCCTTCATGTCCGTCGCGCCGCGCCCCCACACGTACCCGTCGGCGATGTCCCCGGAGAACGGGTCACGCGTCCACTGCACCGGATCCGCCGGCACCACGTCCAGATGCCCCTGCACCAGCAACGGCGGCAACGACGAGTCCACCCCGGACACCCGCGCCACGACATTGCTGCGACGCTCGGCCCGCTCCAGGACCTTCACCCCGATCCCGGCCTCGGCCAGCACCGACGCGACCAGCTCCGCGGCCGGCCGCTCACCCGCGCAGTCACCGTTGCCGTGGTTGGTCGTGTCGAACCGGATCAGCTGGGAACACAGCTCGGCCACCTCAGCCATAGATACCCTCCACGGCGCCCGCCGCGATCGCGGTCACCACCTTGAACGCCTTCATCGCCTCGGTCATCGACACCGCGTCGAACCCGACCCGCCGGACATCCACCAGCGACACGGTCGGCACGACCGCGGCCGCGTGCGCCAGATGGGTCGCGTCGAACTCCACCTCGATCCGGTGTGACTGGACCGTTCCCTCGCCGCGGCCCGCCGAAACCATCGCCTCCGCGCAGGCCGACTGGATCAGCTGCGCGGTCCGCGTCGGCGGCAGGCAGATCGCCGCGTACCGGCTCACACACTCCTTCACCGCGACCGTCCGCGCGCCCGGCGCGTAGTCGTTCGCGTCCACACACGTCCGGTCGTCACCCGTCACCACCAGCACCGGGACACCGTGCTCGGCGGCCAGCGCCGCGTTGAGCCGGCCCTCGCTGGCATGCACGCCGTCCAACCACACCCCGGTGATCGAGTTCTCCAGGTACGTGTGCGCGAGGACCCCCTCGACGCCCGCGCCGGCGTGGTAGCCGAGAAACACCACGCCGTCCACACCCGAATCGATACCCTGCATCATCGACAACGGCTTGTGCCGGCCGGTGAGCATCGCCGCCCGGGGATCCAGCTCCTCCAGCAGGAGGTTGCGCTGCGACGAATGCGCCTCGTTGACGAGCACCTCGGTCGCGCCGCCCGCGCACAACCCGGCGACGCCCGCGTTGACGTCCCCGGTGAACACCCGCCGGAACCGCTGCCACGGCTCGGTGCCCGGTCGCACGTCATCGGTCCATGTGACGCCAGTGGCGCCTTCCATGTCGGCTGAGATCATGATCCGCACGCCCCACACCGTAGGGCCTTGTGTTACGTCTTGGCACGACTTTCCGGTACTCGTTGACTTCTCAACCCGATGGATGGTTATTTCTTCGCAATCGTGCAGGAAGAGGTGGTGGACGTGCTGTTTCGACGTCGATGGGCGGGCGCGCTGGTGGCGGCGTCCGCGCTGGTCGCGACGCCTTTCGCGGTAGTGGGGACCGCGCAGGCGCAAGGTCAGACGACGCTGCGGGCGGGGGTCACCCAGGAGTTGGACTCGCTCAACCCGTTCATCACGATCACCCGGATCGGCACCGACCTGACCCGGCTGACCTACGAGTACCTCACCACCTACGACCCGACCGACTACCACCCGGTCCCCGGCCTGGCCGAAAGCTGGAAGACCAGCGACGACAAGCTCACCTGGACGTTCACCATCCGGTCGGGCGCCACCTGGTCGGACGGGCAGCCGGTCACCGCCAAGGACGCCGCGTACACGTTCAACACCATGATGACCAACCCGACCGCGGCGACCGCCAACGGCAACTTCGTCCAAGGCTGGGACTCGGTCACCGCCACCGACGACAAGACCCTGGTGATCAGGACCAAGGAACCCCGGTCCACCATGCTCGCCCTGGACGTGCCGATCGTCCCCGAGCACATCTGGTCCAAGGTCACCGACCTCAAGGCCGAACCGCCGCTGCCGCTCGTCGGCGACGGGCCGTTCATCGTCGACGACTACAAGCCCAGCCAGTTCATCAAACTCAAGGCCAACAAGAACTACTGGCGCGGCGCGCCCAAGATCGGCGAGCTCGACTTCGTGTACTACAAGAACGTCGACGCCGAGGTGCAGGCCCTCAAGAAAGGCGAGATCGACCTGATGAACCGGCTCGTGCCGGCCCAGTACGAATCGCTCAAGGAAGACCCGACCATCCGGCTCAACACCGGCGCCGGCCGCCGCCTCAACGAACTGCTGATCAACCCCGGCGCGACCAGCTCGGACAACAAACCTATCGGCGACGGCAACCCCGCGCTCAAGGACGTCAAACTGCGGCAGGCCATCGCCCAGGCCGTCAACTCCAAGGCCCTGGTCGACAAGGTGTGGGGCGGGTTCGCCAGCGAGGCCTCCGGCTACATCCCGCCCGGGTTCGCCGAGTTCCACTCCGACAGCGCGGTCAAGTTCGACCCGGCCGCGGCGAACAAACTCCTCGACGACAACGGCTACCCCAAAGGCAACGACGGCGTCCGCGTCGACAAGACCGGGAAACCGCTGAAACTGCGGCTGCTCGGCCACGCCGAGACCAACCTGGACGAACAGGGCTCCAAGTACATCACCGGCTGGCTCAAGGACATCGGCATCGCCGTGGACGTCCAGCTGGTCAGCGACCAGAAGATCAACGACGCCACCACGGCCGCCAACTACGACCTGGTGTTCTCCGGATGGAGCGCCAACCCCGACCCGGACTACGTGCTGTCCCTGCAGACCTGCGCGGCCCGCCCGAACGCCGACGGCAAGGGCGCCACCCCCGACTCGTTCCTCTGCGACCCTGAATACGACTCGCTGTACCAGCAGCAACTCGCCGAGACCGACCGGACCAAGCGCGTCGAGATCGTCAAGAAGATGCAACAGGTCCTGCAGGACCGCGCCGCCCTGGTCATCCTGGGCTACGACAACCCGCTGGAGGCCTACCGCGCCGACAAGTGGGCACCGTTCACCACGCAGCCCAGCACCGGCGGCGTCATCATGAACCAGCAGGGCTACTGGGGCTACTACAGCGCCACCCCCGGCAAAACCGACAAGAACGCCGCCGCGTCCGCCGACGCCACACCCACCGCGGCACCGGGCGGCAACACCGGCCTGATCATCGGACTGGCCGGCGGCGGCGTGGTCGTCATCGCCGCGGCCGTGCTTGTGGTCGCCCGGCTACGGCGACGCGGCACCGCGGACGAACGGGAATGAGACAGTGACGGGAACAACGCAGTGACCGACCTCCTCGCCCCGGTAGAGGACATCGCTGAGGCTCCGTCGCCCCGCGCGGGCGGCGGAGTCCTCCGCTATCTGATCACCAAGATCGGCGCCGCGCTGCTCAGCGTCGCCATGACCGTCGTGCTCGGATTCCTGCTGTTCCGGGTGATGCCCGGCGACCCGGTCGCCACCATGAACCGCGGCAAACCGGTCACCGGCGCGCAACTGGCCCAGCAACGCCACGACCTCGGCCTGGACAAACCCATGTTCGCGCAGTTCTGGGACTACATCGGCAAACTGCTGCGCGGCGACTTCGGCCCGTCCTACACCTACAACGGACCCGCCGGGCAGGTCATCGCCGACCGGATCTGGCCGACCGTGCTGCTGGTGGGCACCGCGACCCTGCTGGCCGCGCTGCTGGGCCTGTGGCTCGGCGCCAAATCCGCCTGGCACCGCGGCGGCGCCCTGGACAGGAGCACCGTCGGGGTCGCCCTCGTCCTCTGGTCCACCCCGGCGTTCTGGCTCGGCCTGGTGCTGATGATGACCGTCGGCGGCTGGTTCCCCAGCGGCGGCATGCAGTCCCCGGACACCCCCGACGCGTTCCTCCCACACGCCCTGGACATCGCCCACCACATGGTCCTGCCGGTGATCACCCTCGTCGCGGTCATCTACGGCCAGTACCAACTGGTGATGCGCGCGTCCCTGCTGGAGGAGATGAACTCCGACTACCTCGTCACCGCCCGCGCCAAAGGCCTACGCGACAACCACGTCCGCCGCCGCCACGCCATGCCCAACGCGCTGCTGCCCACCGTCACCCTGGTGTTCCTGCACCTCGGGATGGTGGTGTCCGGCGCGGTCACCGTCGAAGCGGTGTTCTCCTGGCCCGGCCTCGGCCAGCTCACCTACAGCGCGCTGGTCGCCAAGGACCTCAACCTGCTGCAGGGGATCTTCATCGTGCTCGTCATCACCGTCGTGGTGGCGAACTTCATCGCCGACGTGCTGCTGCGCGTGTTCGACCCGAGGGTGCGTGCCTCATGACATCTCCCGTCTGGGCGCGCCGCCGCGCCGCCGCCGGCAAGGTGTGGCGGGCGTTCACCGCCAACCGCGGCGGCCTGATCGGCCTGGGCGTCCTCGCGCTGTTCGTGCTGACCGCGATCTTCATCCCCCTGCTGATCGACGACTCCGCCCTGGACGTCACCCGCGCCACCGGCGGCCGCCTCAAACCCCCCAGCGGCGAGTACCTGCTCGGCACCGACGAGAACGGCCGCTCGGTCCTCGCCCTCACCCTGTGGGGCACACGCGTGTCCCTGGTGGTCGGGCTGGCCGCGACCCTGCTCGCGGTCGTCATCGGCACACTCGTGGGCATCCTCGTCGCCCACTTCGGCCGATGGGTGTCGGCGATCCTGCTGCCCATCACCGACTTCTTCCTCGTCCTGCCGTCCCTCGTGCTGGCCATCGCCCTGTCCGCGGTCCTCGACGGCGGCGTCGGCACGATCATCCTCGCCATCGGCGTCGTGTCCTGGCCGACCGGCGCCCGCCTGGTCCGCGCCCAAACCCTCGCCGTGGAAGCCCGGCCCTACATCGAACGCGCCAAAGCCCTCGGCGGCGGCCACACCCACGTGATCGTCAAACACGTCCTGCCGTCCGTGCTGCCCCTGGTGTTCGTCAACACCACCCTCGCGGTCGGCAGCGCCATCGTCGCCGAGTCGACCCTGTCGTTCCTCGGCCTCGGCGACCCCAACAACGTCACCTGGGGATCCATCCTGCACGCCGCCAACGCCTCCGGCGCCATCACCTACGGCGCCTGGTGGTACCTGCTGCCGCCCGGCATCTCGATCGCCCTGGTCGTGCTGTCCTTCACCATGGTCGGGCGCTCGTTGGAGACGGTGCTCAACCCCAAGCTCCGGGAGCAGCGATGACAGCACTGACCACCCCGGCCGTGCTGGAAATGCGCGACCTGCGCGTCACCTACCCCGGCGGGATCCAGGCTGTGCGCGGCGTCGACCTGACCGTCCCCGCCGGGCAGGTCCTCGGCCTGGCCGGGGAGTCCGGCTGCGGCAAGTCCACCCTGGCCATGTCCGTCCTGCGGCTGCTGCCCAAGGACGCCGACATCACCGGCGAGATCCTCCTCGACGGCGAGGACACCCGCACCATGATGTGGGGACGGCTGCGCGCGGTGCGGTGGGCGTCGGCGTCCGTGGTGTTCCAGGGCGCCATGCACGCCCTCAACCCGGTCCGCCGCGTCGGCCACCAGATCGCCGAACCCATGCGGCTGCACGCCACCGTCGACCCCGCGCGGATCCCGGCCCGCGTCGCCGAACTGCTCGCCCAGGTGGAACTGCCCGCCGACAAGGCCGACGCCTACCCGCACGAACTGTCCGGCGGGCAGAAACAACGCGTCATGATCGCCATGGCGCTGGCCTGCGAACCCCGCCTGGTCATCGCCGACGAACCCACCACCGCGCTGGACGTCGTCGTGCAGGCCCAGGTGCTGACCCTGCTCACCCGGCTGGTCGCCGACCACGGCATCAGCCTGGTCATGATCAGCCACGACATGTCCGTCCTCGGCTCCACCTGCGAACGCGTCGCCGTGATGTACCAGGGCGAGATCGTAGAACTCGGCGCCGCCCACACCGTCGTCACCGAACCACAACACCCGCACACCAAAGCCCTCGTCGCGGCGTTCCCCACCATCGGCGACACCGAATCCCGGTACGCGCCCGCCACCACCAACCCCGCCGGCCTACCCCAACGCAGCACCCCCACCCCAGGGGACGTCCTGCTGCGCACCGAAGCACTGCACGTCGACTTCCACCGGCATGGACGTCACAGGGGTGGCGTGACCCACGCGGTGGCCGGGGTCGACCTCGAAGTGCGGCGCGGCGAGATCGTCGCCCTGGTCGGCCAGTCCGGCTCCGGCAAGACCACCCTCGCCCGGACCGTCCTCGGCCTGCAACACCCCACCAGCGGCCGGGTCGTCTTCGACGGCACCCCCGTCCCGCACACCTCACGAGGACTACGCGACTACCGCCGACAGGTCCAACTGGTCCTGCAGGACCCCGCCAGCGCCCTCAACCCCCGCCACAGCGTCTACGAGGCCGTCGCCGAAGGGCTGCGCATCCACCGGGTGCCCGGCGACGAACGCGACCAGGTCGCCGCCGCGCTGGAGGCCGCCGAACTACGCCCGGTCGAGCGGTTCATGCCCGTCCTGCCGCACCAGCTGTCCGGCGGGCAACGGCAACGCGTCGTGATCGCCGGCGCGTTGGCCCTCAACCCCCGGCTGCTGGTGGCAGACGAACCGGTCGCGTCGCTGGACGCGTCCGTCCGCGGTGAGATCCTCGCGCTGCTGCTGCGACTGCGCGCCGACCTCGGCCTGGCCGCCCTGGTGATCACCCACGACCTCGGGCTCGCCTGGAACATCGCCGACCGGGTCGCCGTGATGTACCGCGGCCGACTGGTCGAGGTCGGCGACGTCGAACAGGTCCTCCACGAACCCCGGCACGAGTACACCAGGTCACTGCTGGCGGCCCTGCCCGCGATCGCCAGGCAAGATCGCGACCAGCCAAAAACCGGTACCATAGTGGACTAGACCAAACGGGGGCTTGCGGTCGCGGCGGTGACTAGCACGGCCGACGTGACGACCACCACGGGTGGTCCTGCATGCACTGGTAGAGACGGTGTGTAACCTGCTAAACGCCATGACCGCCACCACAGATCCGGCGCCGAACCTGGATAACACCTTGGGTGCTGACTCCGACACCGACCAGACCTCGCCGTCTGGGCCCGCGACGGGCATGCCGGTGCGCACCATCGCGCTCGGCACCCTCGGTACCTTCCTGATCCTGCTGACCGCGGTCGGCGCGGCCGGGGTCCTGGTCCGCGACCCCGTCCTGGGCAACGGCCCGCTCTCGTGGATCCGGTACGGACACGGCAAGATGCTCGCCACCGCCGTCCTCTACGCCGGGTTCGGCCTCGTGGTGTGGGCCTGGATCCGGCTGGGCCGGCACGTGCTCGCCGGCCGGGTGAACGCCCGCGCGGTGCTGATCGCCGCGCTGTGCTGGATGGCGCCGCTGATCTTCTCCCCCCCGGTGTTCACCCGGGACGTGTACGCCTACCTCGGCCAGGGCGCCCTGCCGCTGCAGGGCATGGACCCCTACCAGGTCGGCCCGGCGTCGCTGGACGGCATGCCGGACATCTCCCAGAACGTGCACTACTTCTGGCAGACCACCCCCGCCCCCTACGGGCCGCTGTTCATCCTGCTCGCCAAAGGCATCGTGGCCACCACCGGCACGAACATGGTCCTCGGCGTCATCCTGATGCGCCTCGCCCTGGCGATCGGCCTGGCCCTGCTGATCTGGGCGCTGCCCGGCCTGGTCAAACACCTCGGCGGGAAGCTCCCGGTGGCGATGTGGCTCGCCGTGGCCAGCCCGATGACCGTGGTGCACCTGTTCGGCGGCCCGCACAACGACCTGCTCATGGTGGGTCTGCTCGCCGCCGGCACCCTGTGCGTGCTCAACCGAAAACACGTCCTGGGCATCGTGCTGGTCACCCTCGCCATGGCCGTCAAAGCCTCAGCCGGGCCCGCCCTGCCGTTCCTAGTGTGGATCTGGGCCAGCCACCTGAACTCCACGTTCTGGAAGAACTTCCTGCGCGCCGCGGCCAGCGCGTTCGCCATCACCGTGGCCACGTTCGCGGCGGCCACGTTCGCGGCCGGCGTGGACCTCGGCTGGCTGCCGGCGTTGCGCGCCCCGGCGATGATCGTCAACTGGATGTCCCCACCGACCGCGGTCGGCGAGTTCCTGCACTTCATCGTGAACATCGTGTTCAACGTGTCGAAGGAACCGTTCGTCAACGTCACCCGGGCCATCGGGATCGTGCTGCTGGTCGCGATCTTCGTCCGGCAGTGGTGGAAGGCCCGGCACGGCGGCGCGGACGCCATGCGGCGGATGGCGATCGTGCTCCTCGCGGTCGCGGTGCTGTCCCCGGCGACGCTGCCCTGGTACCTCACCTGGGGCTTCGTTATCGCCGCGGCGCTGCCCTGGGACCGCGGCCGGTTCCCGCTCGTGGTCGGCACCGCGGTGTTCCTCGTGCTGACCTACTCACCGGCCGGTGAGGACCAGCTGTACAACATCCCGTTCATGATCGCCGCGATCCTGGTGTCGATCCTCTCGGCGAAGTCGCTGAACATGCTCGACCCGCTGAACCTGTTCGGCCACAAGCGACGCATCGAACTGGACGACGTCGGCCCGACCCCCCGCCCCGCCCCACCGCCCAAGGACCCCGCACCCGCCGTCGACTGAGGGTAAGCAGGCCCGCACACAGGGTCGTCGATCTTGGGTGTTAGGTTGCCGCGATGCAGTCGAACACGCGACCCGCCGCCCGCACGATCGGCCGGGACGGCCCGTCGTTCATCGAGGTCGCACGGCGCGCCCAGATCGTCGAGTGCGCCATCGACACCATCGCCGCGGTCGGCTACGCCCAGGCGTCGCTCACTCAGATCGCCGACCGCGCTGGGATCTCCAAGAGCGTCATCTCGTACCACTTCGCCGGCAAGGACGAACTGATCCAGCAGGTCATCGCGGACGTCAGCGCCGCGGGCCAGGCCATGATGTGGCCCCGGGTGCAGGCGGAGACCACGTCGGCGGGGATGCTGCGCGCCTACATCCACTCACACCTGGACTTCATGCGCACCCACCCCAAACACGTCACCGCGGTCACCGAAATCCTCACCCACTACCGCGCCCAGGCCGACGACACCGCGGCCACACCCCTGGAGGAGCGCCTGCGGCAAGGCCAACGCGACGGCGAGTTCCGGGAGTTCTCCCCGCGGGTGATGGCGTGGACGATCCGCGCGGCCATCGACGAGGTCGGCCGCAGGTTCGTCGCCAACCCCGACCTGGACCTCGACGAGTGCGCGGCCGAACTCACCGCGCTGTTCGCGCTCAGTACTCAGGCCCATCAGTAGTCAGCACGGTACGTCTTCCCCGGACCGCCTCGGCCGCCAGCTGCAACGGGCACCCGGCCACCCGCGGCGGCCCGACCAGGTCCGACCGGATCGGCGCCAGCCCGGCGACGCTAGGCCGCGCACCTTTCGGCGGCGGCCGAACCGACCGGCGCGCATGATGGACCCGTGACCGCCCCCGACCTGGCCCGACTCGCCACCCTGCTGGCCGACGGCACCCGCGCCAGCATCTGCATGTTCCTGCTCGACGGGCGGGCCTGGACGGCGGGGGAACTGGCCAGAACCGCGGGAGTGGCGCCGTCCACCGCGACCGAACACCTCAACCACCTGATCGCCGGCGGCCTGCTCGTCGAACGCCGCCAGGGCAGGCACCGATACGTGCAACTCGCCGGCCCGCACACCGCCGAGTTGATCGAGTCGATGGCCTCCTACGCCCCCGCCCAGCCACGCCCCACCACCCTGCGCGGCGTGACCGTCGCCAACGCCCTCGCCCAGGGACGGACCTGCTACGACCACCTCGCCGGCCGGCTCGGCGTCCAGGTCACCGCCGCCATGGTCGACCGCGGCCTGCTCGGCGGCGAAGGCGGGTTCACCCTCACCGACGCCGGCGACCAGTGGCTCACCGGCCTCGGGATCGACGTGGCCGGACTGCGCCGCGCGAAACGCCCCTTCGTGCGGGAATGCCTGGACTGGACCGAACGGGTCTCCCACCTCGCGGGCGGCGTCGGCGCCGCGGTGTGCCAACACTTCTTCGACGCCGGCTGGATCACCCGCACCGGCACCCACCGCGCGGTCCGGCTCACCGACCCCGGTCGACACGCCGTCCGAGATCACCTCGGCATAACCTGACACAACCTGACAGGTATGGCAGGGCAGGATGGGCGTCATGAGCACCACGATCACCGCGAACTTCGAGATCACCGGCTGGGACAACACCGCCTACGACGAACCCACCGACGGCCCGCCCCTCGGCCAGGCCACCATCACCAAGAGCTACACCGGCGCCGTCGAAGGCACCGGCACCGTCCGGATGCTGGCCTGCCAGACCGGCGACACCCCCGACGCCGGCGCCGGCTACCTGGCGCAGGAACGCGTCACCGGCACCCTGGACGGCAAGACCGGCAGCTTCGTCCTGCACCACGGCGCGGTCGGCGGCCTGGGACAGCACAATGAACAGTACGGGTTCATCATCCCCGGCTCCGGCACCGGCGACCTCAAAGCCCTGAGCGGCACCTGCAAGGTCGATCATGGCGTGCTCACGCTTCACTATGATCTCTGAGTGCCACGGCTGATCCACCTCAACGGGCCACCCGCGATCGGCAAGTCCACCCTCGCCGAACGGTACGTCGACGACCACCCGGCCCTGCTGCGCATGTACGACGACCTCACCGCCGTGCTGCGGGCGAGACCGGACGCGATCGTCATCGAGACCGAGCACGGCGCGGTCGACGACGCCTACGCCGCGGTCATCGCAGCGCTGGCTCAAGGATCGTGAGCGTCCCGTTGCCGGCGTCGAGTTCCGCCTCGGCGCCCAACGGGACGGTGAGCTGACCCGGGCAGTGCCCGAACCCCAACTCCCACACCGTCGGCATCCCCAACGACCCGACCAGGTCCGCCAACACCGCCTCGACCTGCGCCGGATTGCCGCACTCGGTCCACGACCCGAGCGCGACCCCGGTGACCCCGGTGAACCACTCCGACCGCAGCAACGCGGTGAGGATGCCGTCGAGCCGATAGGGCGCCTCGGTGACGTCCTCCAACACCAGGATCGCGTTCTCCGGCGCCCGCACCCCCGGCGCGCCCAACTGGGCCGACAGCAGGCTCGCGTTGCCGCCCACCACCACACCCCGCGCCACCCCGGGCACCATGGTCGCCGACGCCGGCCCGCTCAGCACCCGCACCTCGTCCGGCTCGAACAGGGTGCGCCGCAGGTGTTCCCGCGCGGTCTCGTCATGCACGAACTTGTCCGACGCGATCATCGGCCCGAACAACGTCACCACGTCCACATACCGCGCGAACGCCGAATGCAGCACGGTCACGTCACTGGACCCCAGGAACACCTTCGGCGCCGCCGCGGCCATCGCGTCCCAGTCCACCAGGTCCACCATCCGCAGGCAGCCATAGCCGCCGCGGGCGCACAGCACCGCGTCGACCGACGGGTCACACCAGGCGTCCTGGAAATCGGCCGCCCGGCCGGCATCCGACCCGGCCAGGTACGGCAACGTCGGATGGGTGTCCAGGACATGCTTGCCGACCCGCACGTCCAGACCCCACGACTCCAACAGCCGCACCCCACCGGCGAGCAACTGCTCCGGGATCGGACCCGCCGGAGCCACCACCGCCACCCGCGACCCCGGCCGCAGCCGCGCCGGACGGGCGGTCACGATGCCACCTCGGCGGTCACGACCGCAGCTCCAGCACCGGCACGTCCGGCGGCACGAACCCGAACACCTGCCCGTAGAACGACACCGCCGCGTGCAGCGACGTGATCAGCGAGTCGGCGCGCCGGAACCCGTGCTGCTCACCCTCGAACGTCAGGTACGCGTGCGGCACACCCGTGCCCGCCAGGCTCGCCACGAACCGGTTCGCCTGCTCCGGCGGACACACCTGGTCCTCCAGGCCCTGCAACAGCAGCACCGGCCCGACGAGCTTGTCCACGTGGTACGCGGGGGACCGGTCACGGTACCGGTCGGCGTGCTCGGGCAGCCGGCCGACCAGGCCCTCGATGTAGCGGGACTCGAAGTCGTGGGTCTCCCCGCCGCTGCTGGTCCACCCGGACAGGTCCAGCACCGGGTACAGGATCACGGCACACCGGTAGGTGCGCGTCGACGTCATCGACGCCGCCGAGGTCCAACCACCCGCACTGCCGCCCTGGATCGCCAACCGGTCCGCGTCCGCGGTGCCCTCGGCCGCCAACGCCTCCGCGACGGCCGCGCAGTCCTGCACGTCCACCACGCCCCACTGCTCGGTCAACCGCTCCCGGAACGCCCGCCCGTACCCGGTGGAGCCGCCGTAGTTGACCGCGACCACCCCGATGCCGCGACTGGTGAAGAACGCGATGTCCAGGTTCAGCACCGCGCCGAACCGGCTGGTCGGGCCACCGTGCGCGAACACCACGTACGGCGGACGCTCACCGTCGGGGGCCGCGTGGTCGGGGCTGGTCGGGGGATACACGTACGCCGGGACATCCCGACCGTCCGGGCCGGGGAACACCCGCTCCTGCGGGATCGGCAGGTACGCCGGGTCCACCGGCGACTCCTGCGAGGTGTACGCGGTGACCTCGCCGCGCGACAAGTCCAGGCCGACCACCGCGGTCTCCAGGGTGGGGCTGCCGGCCGCCGAGTACACCACCCCGTTGCCCACCGTCAGGTCCGAGCGCCACGCGGTCAGGTCGGTGTCCACGTCGGTGACCGTGCCGGACCTCTCGTCCAGGATCGCCAACGACCCCGACCGCAGCACCGCGAACCGGCCCGAGCCCAGGGCGGCGAACCACCGCGGACCGACCCGCCACAGCGCGCCGCCGATCTCCGCCTCGCCGGGCGCCAGGTTGCGGCTCGACCCGTCCAGGCCGATCCGGAACAGGTTCCACCAGCCGTCCGGGTCGGTCAGCGCGAGCACGTGCCCGGCGTCCTCCCACTCGACCTGGCACACCGCCTCGCGCGGTCCGCCGGCCAGCACGCGGTGCGGCCCGAACGTCCCGTCCGCCAGGACGTCCGCCACACACAGCTCGTTGCCGTCCCACGGCATGTTCGGGTGGTCCCACCCGATCCACGCGGCCTTCGTGCCGTCCGGGCTGATCTTCGGGCCGGTCATGAAGTGGTGGCTCGCGCCCAGCACCCGCGGCTTGTCCGCGCCCAACGCCACCAGGTCGCGGCGGATGTCGGTGGGCAGGTCGCCGGTGACGGTCTCCTGGACGCACCACACCTCGCCGTCCTGGCCGGGCATCAGGTCGCCGTACCGCAGACCGTGCCGCCGCTGCGGCTCCGGGCTGACCGGCCGGGGCGTGCCCCCCACCTCGGCCACGTACACCCGCTGGTCGTCCCAGTTGGTGAACACCACCTGGGTCGCCGACAGCCGTGTCCACGGCCGCCCGCCGTACTCGTGCAGCCGGTTGCGGACGTTCCACTCGGCGGACAGCACGTCCACCGGTTTCCCGTCCGGCGCGGCGCGGACCAACGCGACCCGCCCGTTCTCCGTCGGGCGGCTCTCCGCCCACCACACCTCACCGAAAGACCATTCCACCCAGTCCGGACCACCGCCCGCGGCCGCCGCGTCGGCGGCACTCACAGGGGACTTCCACGCGCCATACGGCAGGATTTCGCGCACACGCCGACAGTACTGGTGTACTGCTTACGGGTCACGAGGTGTGAACCGCGTGTCAACTTGCGTGGCCGGGCTGCTCGGTGCCGGCCGCGTACCCTAGGGTCGAGGGTGCCATGGCTCGTGTCATACATGTCTTCCGTCAGCCCGACCGGTTCATCGCCGGCACAGTCGGGCAGCCCGGCGATCGCACGTTCTACCTGCAGGCGTCCCAGGACGCCCGGACGGTCAGCGTCAGCCTGGAGAAACAGCAAGTCGTCGTGCTCGCCGAACGCATCGGCTCGTTGCTGGAGGAGGTCGGCCGCCGGTTCGGCGCCGAAGTCCCCGACGACGCCCCGGACGACCAGTTCGACCACGAACCGCTGCGGGTGCCCCTGGAGGAGGAGTTCCGGGTCGGCACCATGGGTCTCGGGTGGGACGCCGAGACCCGCGCGGTGGTGATCGAACTGCTCGCCGTGTCCGAGGCCGAGGTGGACGAGGCGGTCGTGCTCGACGACACCGAGGAAGGCCCGGACGCGGTCCGCGTGTTCCTCAGCCCAGCCGGCGCCAAGGCCTTCGCCGACCGCGCCGACCGGGTGGTGCGTGCCGGCCGTAAACCGTGCCCGCTGTGCGGCGAACCGCTCGACCCCGACGGGCACGTGTGTCCCCGGCAGAACGGTTACCGCAGAAGCGAAGAGGGCTGAGCACGTGCACGCGACCGACCCGGCGGCTCTCGAGCTGATCACCCGGGGCGAGATCGACGTGGAAGGCCGTCTCGTGGACGCCTCCAACGCGACCCTGTACTGCTCCATCAGCCACAACGGCATCACCGCGCACTGCGTGTACAAACCCGTCGGCGGCGAACGCGCCCTCTGGGACTTCCCGGACGGCACCCTGGCCGGCCGGGAAGTCGCCGCGTACCTGGTGTCCTCGGCGTCCGGGCTGGACCTGGTGCCGCCCACAGTGCTGCGGCACGGCCCGTTCGGCACCGGCATGGTCCAGCTGTGGGTGGACACCAAGGAAGGCGACGACCTGGTCGACGTCCTGCCACCCGACGACGTGCCCGACGGGTGGCGGCGGGTGCTGCGCGCGCACGACCGGTTCGGCGAGCCCGCCGTACTCGCCCACGCCGAGCACCCCAGCGTGAAACTGATGGCCGCGTTGGACATCGTGATCAACAACGCCGACCGCAAAGGCGGCCACGTCCTGCACGGCACCGACGGCCGCGTCTACGGCGTCGACCACGGCATCTGCATGCACACCGAGAACAAACTCCGCACGGTGCTGTGGGGTTTCATGGGCGAGATGATCCCCGAGGAGGCCGTCGACGGCCTCGCCCGGCTGAGACCGATGCTCGACGCCGACCTGGGGGAGCAGCTGCAGCCGCACATCACCCGCCGTGAGATCCGCGCCCTGCGCGCCCGCACCGACAAGTTGCTGCGTGATCCGGTGTACCCGGAACCCAACCCGGACGGACGCCCCATTCCCTGGCCCGCGTTCTAGCCGGTCGGAAACAATGAACGAAGGCCCGGCCCCTGACGGCTCATCCCTCTGACGGATCTGACGGAGCCGTCCCTCCGGGCCTTCGCGTGGGTCACTGTGCCCGGCTGATCGTGGACAGACTCTGAACGGCTGTTGAATGGGCTGCTCAGAGCCGGTATTCAGGCAATGTGGGTCCGGGTGGGAGACGAAGGGGGCGACCACACGTGAACGTCGAGGTTCGGGTCCTGGGTGACGTCGAGGTCCGCATCGAGGACCACCCGGTCGATATCGGACATTCCCGGCAACTGGTGGTGTTGGCGGGGCTGCTGGTCGACGCGAACCGGGTCGTCTCGATCGATCAACTGGTGGACCGGGTGTGGGGAGAGCAACCGCCGCGCCGCGCGCGGGGAACGTTGTCGACCTACCTCACCCGCCTGAGACAGGGGCTGGCTGCCGCCCCGGACGTCACCATCGCCCGACGCCCCGGCGGCTACGCCCTCACCGTCGAACCCGAACTGGTGGACCTGCACCGCTTTCGCCAGCTCATCAACCAGGCACACGACGCCGACGACGAGCACGCGCTGGCGTCGCTGGACCAGGCTTTGCAGTTGTGGCGTGGGGATGCCTTCGCGCACCTGGACAGCCCCTGGCTGGGCACCGTTCGCGAGGCGCTCAACCGGGAACGGTTCGCCGCCCAGCTCGACCACAACGACCTCCACCTACGCCGCGGCGGCCACGCCCGGCTGCTACCGGACTTGACCGCGCAGGCCAGCGAGCATCCGTGGGATGAACGCCTCGCCGCCCAACTCATGCTCGCCCTGTACCGCGCCGGCCGCCAAACCGAGGCCCTACAAGCCTTTCACGACACCAAACGACGGTTGTCCGAAGACCTGGGCGTCGATCCCGGAGCGGAACTCCGCGAACTGCACACGCGGATCCTGCGCGGCACAGCGGATCTGCCCAAGCAGCCCGCCGCCCCCATGGGGCGCAACGACCTGCCGGGCGACGTCGCCGACTTCACCGGCCGCGAGCAGGAATTACACCGGCTGCTCGCTGTCCTGCCGGATCGCCACGACGACACCGCAGCCAGGACGGTCGTCATCGAGGCCATCGACGGCATGGCCGGCGTCGGGAAGACCACTCTCGCCGTCCACACCGCCCACCAGCTGGTTCAGCGGTATCCCGACGCCCAGTTGTTCATCGACCTGCACGGCCACACCACAGACCAGCAAGCCCTCGACCCGATGGCCGCCCTGGACACGTTGCTGCGCGCCCTGAACGTCCCGGGCGAACGCATCCCGCACACCCTGGATGCCCGCGCGGCGCTCTGGCGCGCGGAACTGGCCACCCGCACCGCCCTGGTGGTCCTGGACAACGCCTACGACATCACCCAGATCCGCCTGCTGCTGCCCGGCAGCCCACGCTGCCTGACCCTGATCACCAGCCGCCGGCGACTCCTCGGCCTGGACGGCGCCAACGTCCTGTCCCTAGACGTCCTGCCCCGCGCCGAGGCCGTCACCCTGTTCACCCGCATCCTCACCGATCACCGCGCCGCCGCGGAGCCCGACGCGGTCAACGAGGTCATGGAACTGTGCGGCGATCTCCCCTTGGCGATCCGCGTGGCAGCCGCCCGGCTACGCACCCGACCCGCCTGGACCATCAGCCACCTGGCCGACCGGCTCCGCGACGGACACCGCCGCCTCGCCGAGCTCTCCGCCGAAGATCGCAGTGTCGCCGCCACGTTCTCGCTGTCCTACCAACACCTCACCGCGGACCAACAACGCCTGTTCCGACTGTTGGGCCTGCACCCCGGCCACGACATCGACGCCTACGCCGCCGCGGCGCTGGCCGACATTCCCCTGGACATGGCCGAGAACCTGCTGGAATCCCTGGTCGACGCGCACCTGCTGCTACAACCTCGACGTGGTCGGTACCGCTTCCACGACCTCCTGCGCCACCACGCCCACCAGACCGCCTGCGACACCGACCCCGAACCGGACCGACGCGCCGCCCTCGACCGGCTCTTCGGCCACTACGCGTACACCACCTCGGTCGCGATGGATCTGGCCCATCCGTGGGACGCGACCTACCCGTGGGAGGCCGATCAACGCCGCCGCCCACCGGCCACCGACACACCCACACCGTCCCTCGACGACGACGTCCAAGCGGTGCGCTGGCTGGACACCGAACTGGACAACCTCCTGGCCGCCGCCCACCACGCCGCCGGCCACGGCCGGCCCGACCACACCAGCGAGCAGGCGACCGCCCTGCACAGGCACCTGCACATCCGAGGCCGCGACACCGCCGCACGCGCCCTGAACGACCTCGCACTCCACCGCGCCCGCGAGACGGGCAACCGCCTCGGCGAACTCAACGCCCTGCTTGCGCTCGCCACCATCCACACCTGGCAAGGCCGGCCCGAACAGGCCGCCGACAGTTCCCAGCAGGCGCTGGCCATCGCCCTCGAAGCCGGCAACCGCACTGGCGAGCAACTCGCGCTGCACGCCCTCGGTGACGCCCACAAGGCGCGTAACCAGTTCGCACCGGCCACCGACTACCTCAAGCAGGCGCTGGCCATCGCCCTCCAAACCGGCAACCGCATCGCCGAACAGGACGTACTCCTCTGTCTGGGCCGAATCCATCGATCGCTGAGGCGGTATGAGGAAGCCACCGACTGCTACCGGCGGGTGCTGGCCATCGACCGTGACCTCAGCCACCACAGTGGCCAACAAAGCGCGCTGCAGGGCCTCGGCGACGTCCACTGGCTCCAAGGGCGACACCAATCGGCCGCCGACACCTACCGGCAGGTGCTGGCCATGGCCCGCGCCACCGGCAACCCGATTCGCGAACAGTTCGCACTGTGCGGCCTCGGCAACGTCCACCGGGAGCTGGGTCAGTTCGAGTTGGCAGCCGACTACTGCCAGCAGGCGCTGACCATCGCCCACAGCACGGGGGACCCCGAATGCCAGTTCGAGGCCCACCAAGGACTCGGCCGAATCTCGCAGGCGACCGGCGACCACCTCCAGGCCCTCGACCACCATCACACCGCGCTTGACCTGGCCACCGACCTCGGCCACCCCGCCGACCAGGCACGTGCCCACGACGGCCTCGCCCATGCCCACCAGGCCCTCGGCGACACCACCCGGAGCCGCCGCCACTGGCAGGCCGCCCTGGACATCCTCACCGGACTCGACCTCGGCCACGCCGACGAACCTGGCCTCACCACCGCCACCATCCGGACCCACCTGGCCGCCGGCGCCAATCCCTGACCGGTGATCTCATCCGCGTCATCGCGATCTCATCTTCGGTGGTTACCGTCCGGGGTATGAAGAGACTCGCTGTGGTGGTCACGGCTGGTGCGGCCGTGTTGGGGCTGGCCGGCTGCGGCCCGGCCGAACGTCCGTGGGCGCTCAGCCCGACCGGTGTCACCTCCGAGTCGACCACCGCGCCGCCCACGACGTCGTCCACCAGCGAGACCCGCAGCAGCAGCTTCACGCCGTCCACCTCCAGCGAGAGGACGAGCGCCCTGCCGACCCCCGACGGGGACGTCCGCAACGACCCCTTGCTCGGCGGCAACCCGGTGACTCTGGAACAAGGTGTCGGCGTCGGGCAGGTCGACTGCCAGTTGCCGGGCTGGCGCAACAACCCGGACGCGAACCAGGCCTACTACCAGGCTGCCATCGGCTGCCTTGACAACGCCTGGCGGCCGACCCTGTCGCACTTCGGCGAGACCCTGGAGTCGCCGCGGCTGTGGGCCGGCGCGAACGCGCAGACCTACGACGGGGCCTGCGCGTCCGGGGAACGCAACCGGGAGGCGTTCTACTGCGGCCAGGACCAGACGATCGTGATGCCGTTCGACACCATGAACTCGCTCACCGGCAGCGCGAACGGCGCCGGCGCGGCGTTCGCGGTGATATCCCACGAGTACGGCCACCACCTGCAGCAACAGACCAGAGTGTTGGCGCAGTACTCGGCGCAGCGGACTGCGGCGGGCTGGGACAGCGGGCCCGGCCTGCAGATGTCGCGGCAGCTGGAACTGCAGGCGTGGTGTTTCTCCGGCATGTTCTTCGGTGTCAACCTCGGGCGCGGCTCGATCTCCCAGGACCTGTGGCGCAAGGCCGCCAACAACAACAGCGGCGCCGGCGACCGGCGCGGCGAGGCCCGACAGCACGGCACCAATCAGAACGTGAGCAACTGGTTCGGCTGGGGGTTCAGTCCCACCCTGGACCGCAACCAACGGCCGGCGCCGTCGACCTACGAATGCAACCCGTGGGCCGCCCGCGACAACGGGTGGATCCAATAGGGCTAGATCAGATCCGCCGCTCGGGTGGCTGCCGCCAGCATGTCCGGGTTTCCGGTGCGGGCGAACGACTCCACGGCCGTGTCCGCGAACTTGATCACGTGCTCGTCGCCGTGCTCCACCGCACGCGCGAACACCGCGTCCACGTCCGTCGACCCCGCCGGCAGGGTGTCCCGTGGCTGCGGTTCGGGCGTGTACCAGGACGTGATCGCCGCGGCCGTCGCCCACGCCGCGGTCAGGCTCTGCGCCCACAGGGTCTCCGGCAACGCGGGCAGCGTGTGCAGCACCGCGTTCGGCGCAGTCGCCGCGTGCACCAACAGCACCCGCTGCCCGTGCCCGTAGGTCAGGTAGCGCAGCGTCGCGGCGTCGACGAGGTCCGCCAACTGTGACCGAGTCTGCTCGGGACCGGCCGGGGCGGTGAGCGCCGCCAACGACGGCGACCAGTCCGGCATCTCCGCCAACTGCCCGAGCCGGCTCGCGATAGTGCCTTCCTGTCGGGGGATCCGGGGCACGGCGGCCAACGCGTCCGCCACCTCCAGGTCACCGGACGGCGGCACCACACCCGGCACCAGCACCGACCGCGCCGCCCAATAGGCCAAGGCGTGCGCCAACTCGGTGACCGCCTGCGGCCCTTCGCCGCCGCCGAGCAGGGTCCGCACCGCATGCCCGGTCCGGATCACCCCGTGCGTCGCACCCGCCACGATTCCCGGAAGTAACCGCGGCCACCACGTCACCAACACCTCACGCCACGGCCGCTCGGCGACCTCGGCGGTCAGGTACGCCGTCCAGTCGCCGATTCGCCGCGCGTCGCCGAGCGCTTCGCGCCACGTGTCGTGCGTGACCGGGTCACTCGCCGACGGCAGATCCTCCAGCCGCCGCACGTACCGGTCCACCCAGCCGCCGACTTCTTCGGCGTGGCCGCGGCGCACCAACGCCTCCACCGCCATCGGTCCGTGGTTGGTCAGCCAGTTCTCGCCACCGAACTCCGGGCCGGTGCGGTGCAACCGCTGATACGCCTCCGCAAGAACATCCCCAGTCATGCGTCCTTCCTACACCGCGGAGTCGTGGTGCAGTAGTTTTCGGCGGTGCACTCCCAGGACTACGGCCGCGACATCCTCGCCGGCAAGCCGAAACGGACCATCCCCGAACTGGCCGCCGAACCCGGCCTGGTGGTCGAGGACCCGGCCAGCGGGTTCTGCGGCGCGGTCGTGCGGATCGAGCACGGCACCGTCGTCCTGGAAGACCGGCACGGCAAGCACCGCGTGTTCCCGATGACCCCGGCCGGGTTCCTCGTCGACGGCCGGCCCGTCACCCTCACCCGCCCGGTCGCCACCCCCGCACCGGCGACCTCGGCCCGGTCGGCGTCCGGGTCGGTGAAGGTCGCGAACCTCAAGGCCCGCACCGCCCGCGACAGCCGGATCTGGGTCGAGGGCATCCACGACGCCGAACTCGTCGAACGCGTCTGGGGCCACGACCTGCGGGTCGAAGGCGTCGTGGTGGAACCGCTCGACGGGATCGACCACCTCGCCGAGGCGATCGCCGACTTCTCCACCGGCCCGGACCGCCGCCTCGGCGTCCTGGTCGACCACCTGGTGGCCGGCAGCAAGGAGTCCCGGATCGTCGCGGCCGTCACCGACCCGCACGTCCTGGTCACCGGCCACCCGTACGTCGACATCTGGCAGGCGGTGAAACCCGCGTCGCTCGGCATCCCGGCGTGGCCGGTCGTGCCGCGGGGCGTGCCGTGGAAGGAAGGGATCTGCGCCGCGCTCGGCTGGGGCGAACCCGCCGACGGCTGGCGCCGGGTCCTGGCCGGCGTGCGCGGCTTCCGGGACCTGGAGACCCCGCTCATCGGGTCGGTCGAACAATTGATCGACTTCGTGAGTTCCTTCGGGTGAACCCGGATCGGGGCGCGCTGAAACTCTGCCACGATGGCGGGTGTGGCGGCCTGGATCGGGTGGTTGATCGGTGGGTTGATCCTGATCGCCGCGGAAGTCGCGTCCGGCACCCTGTGGCTGCTCATGATCGGCACGGGCGCGCTCGCCGCGTCGGTCGCCGCCGCGGTCACTGACAACCTCGTCGTCAGCACCGTCGTGTTCGCGGTCGCGTCCATCGCGCTCGCCGCCGGCATCCGGCCGATGCTGCACCGCCGCCTGCACGCCGGGCCCGAGGTGCGAACCAACACCCAGGCGCTGATCGGCGCCAAGGCCACCGTCGTCGGGCCGGGCCGGGTGAAGATCGGCGGTGAGGTCTGGTCCGCCCGCGCCGAACACCATCCCGACGACGAGGTGTTCCGGACCGGTGCGTCGGTGATCGTGGTGGAGATCTCCGGCGCGACCGCGGTCGTGGCGCCCGAGCCATGACCGGCGACCTGGGCCGTCAGCGGGTACAACGGTGTTCAGTCCGCTCGGGAACGTGGAGGTTGATCATTTGAACTCCGTCACGATCATCGTCGTCGCGGTCATCGTCATCCTGGTGTTCACCATCGTGGTCAAGTCGATCCTGGTCATCCCGCAGGCGCAGGCCGCCGTGATCGAACGGCTCGGCCGGTTCACCAAGGTCGCCGAGCCCGGCCTGAACTTCCTGGCGCCGTTCGTCGACCGCGTCCGGGCCCGGATCGACCTGCGGGAACAAGTCGTGTCGTTCCCGCCGCAGCCCGTGATCACCGAGGACAACCTGACCGTCTCGATCGACACGGTCGTGTACTTCCAGGTCACCGACTCCCGGGCCGCGGTGTACGAGATCTCCAACTACATCGTCGGCGTCGAGCAGCTGGCCACCACCACGCTGCGCAACCTGGTCGGCGGGATGAGCCTCGAGCAGACCCTGACCAGCCGCGACGAGATCAACAACCAGCTGCGGGGCGTGCTGGACGAGGCCACCGGCCGCTGGGGCATCCGGGTCGCCCGGGTGGAGCTCAAGGCGATCGACCCGCCACCGTCCATTCAGGACTCGATGGAGAAGCAGATGCGCGCCGACCGGGAGAAGCGCGCGATGATCCTCACCGCCGAAGGCCAACGCGAAGCGGCCATCAAGACCGCGGAAGGCCAGAAGCAGAGCCAGATCCTCGCCGCGGAAGGCGCCAAGCAGGCCGCGATCCTCGGCGCCGAGGCCGAACGCCAGTCCCGCATCCTGCGCGCCCAGGGTGAACGGGCCGCCCGTTACCTGCAGGCCCAAGGGCAGGCCAAGGCCATCGAGAAGGTCTTCACCGCGATCAAGGCCGGCAAGCCCACCCCGGAAGTGCTCGCCTACCAGTACCTGCAGACCCTGCCGCAGATGGCGCAAGGCGACGCGAACAAGGTGTGGCTGGTGCCGAGCGACTACGGCAAGGCCCTCGAAGGGTTCGCCAAGATGCTCGGCGCGCCCGGTGACGACGGCGTCTTCCGCTACGAACCGCCCAAAGAGGACGTCCCCCTGTCCAAACCGGAAGAGGACGACGAGGAGATCAAGGGCTGGTTCGACACCTCCTCCGACCCACGCGTCGCCGAAGCCGTCCGTGCCGCGGAAGCCGTGGCCCGCAAGGAAGTTCCCGGCCCGCTGCAGGTGCGCAGTGTGCCCAGCCGGCCGGTGAACCTCGCACCGGACCCCGCCGCCGCACCGCCCGGACCGGGTGTCGACCTGGCCGGGTCACCGGAGCTGTCCGACGAGAACCCCTGACGTCACACCCGCGCGCGTGACCTGTGGTCGGCCACATGCACCCGGGTCGCGCAGCGCGTCGAGCAGAACCGGCGGCGACCGTTGCGGGACGTGTCCACGTAGGCCGTGTCGCAACCGTCGTTGGCGCACCGCCCCAACCGCGCCGGGTCCATCGCGAGCACGTGCGCGATGCCCGCGGCGGTGAACGCCCTGGTGCGGGTCACCTGGTCGGCGTCTTCGGGCGCGTAGTGGATGTGCGGCGCGCGGCCGTCGTGCCGGGAGATGAACGGCCGGCTGGCCGTGTCGCGCAGCAACCCGTTCACCACGTCCACCAAGCGATCGAGATCACGTTCGCCGAACGCGGGGGAGAGGCGCTCACCCCACGCCAGGATCTCGACCGCCTCGGCCGCCGTGACCGTGGTCCAGGCCCGGTTGTGACTCTCGAACATGGCCGTGACCAGGTCTTTCGCGTCCTCCGGATGCACGTGCCGGCTGTTGACGATGGTCGCGGCCAGTTCCGCCGCCGGCCCGCCGTAAGGGTTGAAGTGCATTAGGTCATTACATCACGCTGGAGTCGTGACCACATGCCCCCACTGCGCCTGGCCCGTCCGCGACCTGCCCGCCGAACGTCACCGCACCTCCGAGGGAGTCGTCGACTACCGGCGATGTGTCTGCGGCAGCTGGATCGTGCTCGTCGAGAAGACCCTCACCGCCGTGGTGGCCGCCGAATAACGTTGCTCCAATGGTGCATATGACTGAATGCTGTATGGTCGAAAGTGACTTTGACCAGATGGGATTCAGGTGGATCAGATCGACCGGGCCATCATCGGCCATCTTCAGCACGACGCCACCACCCCGTACACGGCACTCGGGGACGCCGTCGGGCTGTCCGCCGCCGCCGCGCACGAACGCGTCCGCAAGCTCCGCGACAACGGGGTGATCCGCGCCACCACCGTCGACGTCGACCCCGCCCTGATCGGCCGGGACGTCCTGGCGTACGTGCAGATCGAGGCCGACGAATGGATGGGCGGCGCCGACACCGCCGAAGCGCTGCGCGCCCTGCCCTGGATCCAGGAGGCCCACATCATCGCCGGCACCGCGTCGATCCTGGTGAAGGTCCGCGCCACCAGCACACGGGACCTGCAGAACGCCCTCAAACGCGTCTACGACATCCCCGGCGTCACCGGCACCGACACCACCGTCGTGCTGGAGACCTTCTTCGAGCGCCCGGTGTACCCCCATGACTGACCTCACCTACAACGGCCTCGCCCTCGACCGGGTCCCACACCTGCGGGCCGACAGCGCCTGGGTCGACCGCCAACTCGCCCGCCCCGACGCCCGCGTCATCCCGTTCTGCCGCGACCGGATCCTCGACACCCGCGCCGAACCCACCGACACCACCGTCTTCCTGGGACTCGACGGCGACACCCCGGTGTTCGCCACCGAACTGCCCGAACCGGCGGGCGAGGCCCGTGACCTCCGCGCCGTCGTCACCACCCTGGACCCGGCCGAAGCCGCCACCTTCGCCTACGCCCGCGGCATGCTCCACTGGACTCGCCACCAACAGTTCTGCGGCACCTGCGGCAGCCCCACCACAGCCCGCGACGGCGGCCACGTCCGCGCCTGCCGACACTGCGACAAACTCCACTTCCCCCGCGTCGAACCCGCCGTGATCGTCCTCGTCACCTGGCAGGACACCTGTCTACTGGCGCGGCACCACAACGCCACTGGTTACTCCACCCTCGCCGGTTTCGTCGAACCAGGGGAGAGCCTCGAAGAGACGGTCCACCGCGAAATCCGCGAAGAAGCCGGCGTCACCCTCGCCGCCGTGCGCTACCAGGCCTCCCAGACCTGGCCCTTCCCGGCCGGCCTGATGATCGGCTACCACGCCACCGCCGCCACCCCGGACATCCACGTCGACGGCCGCGAACTCGACGACGCCCGCTGGTTCACCCCCGACGAAGTCCGCGCCATGCCGCAAAGCCGCACCGACTCGATCGAACACTTCCTGGTGAGCCACTGGCTCACCGGTTGAGTGCCGGTCCCGCCCTGGGTCCGGCCGCCACTCCGGACCCAGGGCTGCCCACCGTCACGCCACCAGGACGACCTTCCCGACCGTTTCCCGCGCCTCCAGCGCCCGATGTGCCTCGGCCGCCTTCGCCAGCGGGAACGTCGACGTCAACGGCCGCAACTCGCCGCGACCGGCCGCCGCCAGTGACAACGTCTCGAAGTCCCGCACCCCTCCCGGCCGGGCCATGATGCGCGGCCCGATCGCCGCGGTGGCCGACACGCCCCGCGTGAACAGGTCCGCCGTCGTGATCTTCGTGAAGTCGAACCCACCTGACGCGCCGTACAGCACGATCCGACCGCCGGGCGCCAACAACTCGAACGCCTGCCGCCCCGACTCGCCACCCACGCCGTCCAACACCAACGTCACCGGCCGCTCCACCCGCTGCGGCCAGTCCGGCACCCGGTAGTCCACCGCCACGTCCGCGCCCAACCCACGCACCAACTCCACCTTCTCCGCACCGCCCGCCAACCCCACCACGAACGCGCCCGCGTTCTTCGCCGCCTGCACCAACAGACTGCCCATGCCACCCGCGGCCGCCGACACCAACACCACGTCGTCCGCCCGCACCTGCGCGACGTCCAACACCGCGAACACCGTCCGGCCGGTCCCGATCATCGCCACCGCGTCCGCAAAGGACAGATCCGGCGGGATCTCGTGCAACGACGCCACATTCGCCACCACCGACTCCGCGTAGCCACCACTGGCCTGCCCCAGGTGCGCCACCACCCGCCGGCCCGACCACTCCGCTGGCACGTCGGCACCCAGCACGTCCACGACCCCCGCCACCTCCCGGCCCGGCGTCATCGGCAGTGCGGGCAGCGGGAACGGCCCGCCTTCGACACCACGGCGGATCGTCGTGTCGATCAGATGCACCCCGGCCGCCGCGACCGCGACCCGCACCTGCCCCGGGCCGGGAACCGGGGCGCGCACCTCCTCGAACAGCAGTTTCTCCGCGGGACCGAACTCGTACTGCCGAATCGCATGGCTCGTCATGAGCACACCCTGCAACCTCAACCTAGGTCGAGGTCAATTCCGGTAGGGCGCCTTCGCGGCCTTCGCCGCGGTCAGGAACGCACCCTTGTTCTTCGGCCAGAACAAGCTGTCCACACACGAGTACTGCGGCAGGAACCCGCCGCACGACCCACTGCTGCCGCCGACCTCGATGGTGTAGCTGGCGATCCCCAGGTTGCCGTACGTGAAGTCGTCCGTCGTCCCGGTCGTGTCACCCTCGGCCAACACCGTGTACCCGTTGAACGCGGCCATCCTGTCGCCCAACGCCTTCAACCCGGCGGCGTTCGGGTTCGGATCCCACGTCCAGCCCCACGGCGGCATGATCTCGTTGCCGTAGCTGTGCAACGTCAACATCACACCCATCGTCGTCACCGGCGCCGGATCCGTGTCCCCAGGACCCCGCTGGTCGGCGAACAACGCCTTGAAGAACGCCTCCATCGCCTTGGTCTCCGGCTCGGAACCGGCCGACGGACCCTGATACGTCTCACCACACCGCGACGTCCCCGCGCCACCCCACTTGAACGTGGAGTTCCGGTTCAGGTCCACCCCGTAGCTCGGCGTCGAACACGACGCACCGGTGTTGTCCGCGTTCTTGCGTTGCAGCAACGGCTGATTACCGCCGGACGCCACGATGTCCACCCCGTCCGGGTTGACGATCGGCACCACCCACAGCTCGGTGGTGTCCAGCAACGACGTCACCTCCGGGTCGGACCCGTACCCCGACGTGACGTAGTCGATCCACCGCCACGCCAACTCACCGGTCGCCAGCTCCCGCGCGTGGATCTGCGCCATCATCGCCATCCGCGGCTTGGTCGAGTTCGGGGTCAACGCGCAGTCGCCCGCCTGCTTCTTCGTGACGCACAGGGCCTTGATGTCGTGCCCACCCGACCCGCGGGTCTTCCGCCAGCTGTCCCCGATGTCGACCACCTGCGTCAACGCCGGCCGCGCGGCCGCCACGTCAGCCAGGTGCTTCTCGTGCTCGGCCGCGGTGTGGTAGCCGCCGTAGAACGTCGCCAGATCCGCCCGCTGGGCCGTCGCCGGCACCGGCTTGTACACCGTGTCGACCTGCCGCGGCCGGTACCCCAACGCCCGGACCCGGTCCGCCACCCCCTGGTCACCCACTACCAAACCATGATCGACATCGAAACCCGCGGCGGTGAGTTCCGCCGCGGCGGCCCCGTCGACCCGCCACAGGTACGGCTGAGTGTCCGGCTCGGCCGCCGTCGACACGCCAGCCAGGACGGCGGGCAGCAGAACCGCGACGGCGAGAGCACCCAAAAGGGACTTAGCGCGCAGGGAGTCCATGGAGTGAGTATCCGGTGGCATACCGACCATTGAAACCTACGAAGGGTGGACACCCCGCGACGCTGCGTGTCGGCGTGTCCGGCCAGCCCGATCAGCTCCCGGTCAACCGCGCCGCATGATCCGTCTCATCGGCGGCGACAGGGGAGGCCGCATCGTCCAGCAGCCGCCACGTCGCCGTCGCCCCCTCCGGCGTGACCAGACGACCCGCACCCAATGCGGCACCGATCCGCTCCCGCACCACGGACTCGTCACCAGGTTCGGCCGCGAACAAGATCCGCAGCCGAACCTGGTCACCGTCCCGGGTCACCCCCGTGTGGTGCGCCGCGAGCGGACAAGGCGGCTCATGCGCCCAATCACCGCACAACGCCACCGTCACGGCGCCACCAGGAGCCCTGACATCTTCCTCCGGAGTCATCGCCAATACCGCGTCGTGCGCGAAAGCCTGTCGCATACCAACCATTGTTCCCGCGCTAGCGCACCTTGTCGAAGAACGCCCGAATATCCCTGGCATGCGCGTCCGGGACCTCCATGGCCACGAAATGGTTGCCAGGATTGCTCTGCGGCCAGTGAATGACCTTGTTGTGCCGCTCAGCCAGCCGACGAATCGCCGGCGGCCCGTGATACACACCGGTCGGCACCAGGCTCTGCCCCTCCGGCCAACGGAACGCCGTGTTGCCGTACATGAACCACGACGACGTCCCCGACGTCCCGGTGAACCAGTACACCGTGATGTTGGTCAGGATCAGGTCACGGTCGATCGCCTGCTCCGGCAGATCCGTCATCGGCGTGAACTCCTGGAACTTCTGCATCATCCAACCCAGCAGAGCGACAGGGGAGTCGTGCCAACCATAAGTGAACGTCTGCGGCGCCACCCGCAGCAACGTGTGATGGTCCACGCTCGAACCACCCCACTGCTGCATCATCTCGTACAACGACCGCTCGTCCTCGGTCAACTCCGGCACATCCTGCTCGGTCGGGAAACCCAGCCCACCGTCGATGTGCACACCCACCACACGCTCCGGCGCGACCTTCGCCAACGCCGGCGTCACGTACGCGCCGAGATCCCCGCCCTGCGCGCCATACCGCTCGTAACCCAACCGCCGCATCAACTCCGCCCACATCCGCGCCACCTGCTCAACCCCGAAACCGGCCCGCTCCGGCGCCGCCGAGAACCCGAACCCCGGCACCGACGGCACCACCACATGGAAAGCCTGCGCCGGGTCACCGCCGTGCGCACGAGGATCGGTCAGCGGACCGATCAGGTCGAGGAACTCGACCACCGAGTTCGGCCAGCCATGGGTCAGGATCAGCGGCAACGCGTCCGGCTCGGGGGAGCGCACATGCAGGAAGTGCACATCCAACCCATCGATCTCGGTGACGAACTGCGGAAACTCGTTCAACCGCGCCTCGAACACCCGCCAGTCGTACCCGTCGCGCCAGTACTCCGCGAGCTCCCGCAGGTAGCCGACCGGCACACCCCGGCTCCAGCCATCGCCGGGCAACTGACCCGGCCACCGGGCGTTGCCCAACCTGGCCCGCAGGTCATCCAGGTCGGACTGGGGGATCTCGATGCGGAAAGGCCTGATCTGTTCGCTCATGACGATGACCGTAACCACCATGTAGGTCAGAACATGTCCTACATCGATGGCATTCTTGACCACGTGACCGACACGACGTCCCGACTGCTCGCGCTGCTGTCCCTGCTGCAGACCCCACGCGAATGGCCTGGCAGCGAACTCGCCCACCGCCTACAGGTCAGCCCCCGCACCATCCGCCGCGACATGGAACGACTACGCGAACTCGGCTACCCCGTCGAAGCCACCATGGGCGCCGACGGCGGCTACCGCCTCGCCGCCGGCACCGCCATGCCACCCCTCCTCCTCGACGACGAAGAAGCCGTCGCCATCGCCGTCGGCCTACGCACCGCGGCCAAGAACACCGTCCACGGCATCGAAGAAGCATCCGTCCGCGCGATGGCCAAACTCGAACAAGTACTGCCATCACGACTACGGCACCGCGTCACCGCCCTCAGCACAGCCATGGTCCCGCTCACCCTCAGCGACGAACCCACCAGCGTCGACCCCGAAGTCCTCACCACCCTCGCCAAAACCATCAGCGGCCACGAACGCGTCCGCTTCGTCTACCGCTCCGCCACCGGCGAAGACACCAACCGCCTGGTCGAGCCCTACCACCTGATCCCCACCGGCCGCCGCTGGTACCTGCTCGCCCACGACGACGCCCGCACCGACTGGCGCGTCTTCCGCGTCGACCGCGTCACCGAACCCTGGCCGACCGGCGCCCGGTTCACCCCACGCCGCCCACCCACCGAAGACCCCACCGACTACGTCAAACAGACACTGTTCAGCCTCGCACCCACCTACCAGGCAGTGGCGACCCTGCACGCACCCATCGACGACATCACCCGCCGCCTCGGCCCCCAAGCCGACCTCGAACCGCTCGACGACCACAGCTGCCTCCTGCGCAGCCACACCGACACCCTGGAATGGCTGGCATTCCGCCTGATCCAACTCGGCTGCGAGTTCGACGTCCACGAACCCACCGAACTCAGGCGATACCTGGCCGACCTCGGCGCCAGGATCACCCGTTCGACAGCCGTCGCCGGATGAGACCCACCGCCTTGCCGAACAACAGAGTGTCCGGTGGCCGCGTAAGGAAGTCCGCGAGCGCGAACAAGTCCAACGCGTCACTGATCTGACGCCACTCCGCCGGGAGCCCGCCACCGGCGTCGACGAATCCTGAGCTGAACCCGGCGACATAGGGCGACGGCAGCTCATCACGCAAGCGCAGCATGTTGCCGACGTCGAACAGGGGAGTGCTGGCCAGCGCGAACTCCCAATCCAGCACAGCGGTGACCACCCACACGCCGTCCCGTTGACGGACAAGCAAGTTCTTGGGATTGAAGTCGGAATGGACCAACTGCCGGGAACCACTCACAGCCGCGAGCAGAGGCGCACACCGCGCGGCGTGCCGCAGCAGCGATTCTTGTTCGGCAGGGGAGAGCCGTGCGTTGCCCGCACGAAGACAGCGCTCCACAAAGACCGGCAGGCCCGCCGTCGGCTCCACACCATCGGTTTGGAGAGCCGGACCGGCGAAGAATCCAGGCCGGGGGAACGTCACGGTGCCGATCGCCGCCAGCGTCGCACCAACGGCGTGCCCCAGTCGCAGCAATTCGCCACAGTCCAGCGAAGGCAACACCTCGCTGAGCAGAACACCAGGCACGAATCGCGACACCAACACCGGCTGCCCCGTCACCACCCCCGCCGGATCGGCGGCGACAACTTCAGCCACCGGCACGACACCGGCCAGCCGCGCGGCGAGCGCGGCCTCAACCGCACACGTATTGCCGTGCAGGTAGCGGCGAACCACAAACTGCTCACCAGTGTCGGTGACCACCTGGACATTGTGATTGCGGTAGCCGCCCGACAACGTCCGTGTCCGGTTGACCCTGCGACCAGACAACACGCCGTTGGTCAACCACGCGACGACCCCCGCGTCAAGGTCCAGCCCATCGTGTGTCACCTGACCATCATGGACGCCGTGTAGCCTCCCTGTGTGCAGCTCGAGCTTTCCGTTCTCCTCAAACGCTACCGGCTCGGGCAGGCGGCTTTCGTCGACTTGGTGCCCCCACTGACCGACGATCTCGTCAACGCGCAACGCGCTGGAAATCCCTACGCCACCACGATTGTCCGGGACTACACCGACCGCCTGTACGCGGCCACCGAAGACGCCCTCAACGCGCAACGGTCACCCCGACACAGCCTCCTCGCGCCCGAGGGACGGATCACGGCCGAACAGGACATGGACCAGCCAGCGGTGCCGTTGTTGTCCGAGTACGGCCTCGGCCTGCCGTTCAACCAGTACACGCTGGTCGACGACATCCACCCGCACATCCACGTCCCGGCGGCCGTACGCGCCCTGAGCGAACTGCAGTCAGCTGGCGAGGCGGGCGCGGAGCTCACCGAGACACTCGACCGGGCGTGGTTCCTCCTGGCGTTCTCCCTGAACATCAGCCTCGGCCGCGGGCAGATGCTCGACCCGGACCGGGACCTGACCGTCGACCTGATCGGTGGCTGCGCCCGGCTGCACCACCTGACCGACGCGGGGGAGCCACCGGAGTTCGTCCGCGACGCCATCGATCGCGGCCTCGCAGTGCGCTGTTTCGTGTCGGAATGGGTCACCACCGACCGGTACGCCACCACAGACGGCAAAATCATCAGCGAAGGCCACTCCACGACGTGGGACTCAGGACTACGCCTCCCGGTGGGAGCGTTGCTCGGCGAACAGTTCGGTGGCTCGCCAGCTGTTCCCACCGACCCCGCCGCGGCGCTCACCCTGGGCCGGCGAAAAGCCGAATCGGGTGACTTCACCGCAGCCAGGACCGCGGTCGAGTCAACACTGCCGAACCGCGAAGCCGAGGATCTTCTGCGGGAACTGGTGGCCGAACAGTCCTGCCGCGAACTCATCGCGATCCTCGTCCAACACTCGACGGAGAAAGGCAGCCCAGCCCGCCAACGTGTCGTGGAGATCGGCAAAGAACTCCACGACATGGGCGGCATGGGGCTGATGCAAGCGGTACACGCGGAGTGCACCGCCAGGCGCCGACCACTGTCCCGCAGCCTTGACCTGCTGTGGGACGGCATCGGCCCGTGGAAGGGTTGAGATCGGTTGCGGAAACACTGGTCGTGGCCCGCGCTCACCGCCGTGGCCGGGCTCGGCGCGTTCACCGGCCTGGCCTTTCTCGTCCAGGCGATCGTGGTTCCCCACGGCGGCCCCGGCGCGTTCGAGTTCGGCGTGTGGTCGGCCTTGATCGCAGCCTCCGCGGTGGTCTTCGTATTCCTGTTCTTCCACGCCCTCCCACTGGCGACCGGCTGGCGCGAAGCCGGGGCACACGGCCGCGGGCCACTGCTGTGCTACATCGCGTTCGCCATGGCGATCCTGGCCTTCCTGTGGGCAGGCGGCGGCCCGATCACCCAGCTGCGCCCGGCCGCGGCATTGCCGGTGTCCCGCGTGCTGGTCCTGCTCGCACTGACCGCAGCCGCGCCGACAGTGCTCGGGCTGTGGCTGGTCACCACGCGGCTGCGCCGGATCTCGCAGGCACTCTCGGCGCCGACCGACCCACCGACCCGAGCGGACGCGGTGCTCGCCGACCTGATCGACTGCCGCCGCGCCACCAGCGTCTGCCTGACCGTGCTGGCGACGATCATCACCATCGCGGTGATCGATTCGGGCGCCCAGCGCAAGGCGTTCCTCGCCACCGGCATCCCGCCGGAGAAGTTCCCGCCCGAGTGGGTGCTGCTCTACGGCGCGCTGTTCACCGCGATCTCGCTGCTGCTCTACGTGCCCACGTTCGTCACCTGGCGCACCCGCTGCATGCTGTTCGTGGACCAGTGCTACCCACTGCCCGCCGACGCCCGGCCCACTGCGGCGTGGGTCGAAGGCCGGACACGGCTCATCAGCGTCCTCGGCGCGGACATGACCGTCGCGAAGAGCCTTACCACCGCCTTCGGCCTTCTCGCGCCGCTCGCGGTCAGCGTGCTCAGCGTCGTCGTCCCCGGGCTGAAGTAAGCCCCGCCGGATGCCGACCGAGCAACGCGGGGAGACGTACTCGGCGCTTACTTGACATAATGTAGATTATCGAACTTAATGCGACCTGGGGAAAGATCACCAAGAGGGCTTCAGCGCCGAGTCGTCGACGACTTGTCCGATGACCGTTTTCCCGTGAGCTGTGCGCGCATCTGGCGCCGAGGTATGGGCTCGATGGCCGACGGGCGGTGTGTCCCCGAGGGTGCGCGGCTCAGGACGATGCCGAAGTTTATTGTCACCGTGACGTTAGGTCTGCGGGTGTCCGGACGTCCCGGTGTCGGATTTGATGCATATTCAACGTTATGCATGATTCGTGGACGCGGTGAACACGGGCGGAAACTGTCGGTGGCGCCCGGTATGCAGAACACGTGATGCTGCTCGCCGCTCAGGACGCGTTCTTCATGGCCCGCCGGCCGCGCAAGGACTCGCCACACACCACTGCCGCTTATCGCCGGGATCTCGGTGGTGTCACTTCCCTACTCGCCCTGAGCTCAGGGCGATCCGTAGCAGAGCTAACTATTGGTGACGTGACCGCGCCCGCGCTACGGGCCGCGTTCGGCGAATTCGCCGACGGCCACGCGAAGACGTCGGTGGCCCGCGCGTGGTCGACCTGGAACCAGTTCATGACGTTCTGTGTGGCGGACGGGTTTGTCGAGGGCAATCCGATGGGGGCGGTCACCCGGCCGAAAGCGCCACCCTCCTCCCCCAAGCCGTTGCGCGGTGAGGACACTCCGGAGCGGCTGCTGGCCGCTGCGGCCGCCGGTGCGCGCAAGGCCCGTGACCCGTGGCCGGAGCGGGACGTCCTGGTGATCGCGCTCGGCCTGGTGTGCGGGTTGCGGTCGGCGGAAGTCCGTGCGCTACGACGGGATTCGGTGGTCGGTCGGCCCGGCGAACAGCGGTTGCACGTGCGGGGCAAGGGAAGCAGGGAGCGGTCCATTCCGATCGAGTCGCCGCTCGAGCGGCTGATCGGCGCTTACCTGGGGTCCTGCGAGTCCAGGTTCCCGAACCGCAGACTCGGCTCGGGCACCCCGCTGTTGCTGGACCACCGGGGCCAGCCGATCGGCCGGGGCGCGTTGGACTACCTCGTGAAGACCACCTACCTGTGGGCCGGAATCCGCGACCAGGTGCCGACGGGCGCAAACCTGCACGCCCTGCGGCACACGTTCGCGACAAGGCTCGCGGAGGACGGCGCGAACGCGGCGGAGATCATGGCGTTGCTCGGCCACGCGAACCTCAACACCAGCCAGAACTACATCGAGGCCACAGGCAAGGAGCAACGAGCCGCAGCGGCTGGCAACCGCACGTACCGTGCACTGTCCTCCTTGGACAGCGACTCCCCCGCTGTCCCGGGGTGACAGTGTGGTCGAGCAAGCTGCCCAGCTGCAATGTACCGTGCTGTGCTTGGACGAGAGGACAGGGAGACAAGGTGACCGTCACCGCCGATGACCTCGATGCAGCAATCTCCAGCGTTGCGAGCACGCTGCGTCCAGCGACCGATCGGGACTGGTCGTCCGTGGTTGGCACCGGAGACTGGGACTGCTGGCACACCGCCGAACACATCGGCGACTGCCTGCTGTCCTACGCAGCCCAACTTGTCGCGCTACCCGCCGAACGATACGTGCGCTTCCTCGCCACCGCGGACAAAGACGCCACGCCAGCCGAGGTGCTGGAGTTCGCCGTGACCGGTGGAGGAATCCTGTCCGCGACGGTCCGCACCGCGGCGCCATTCGCCCGCGCCTATCACCCCACCGGCATCGCCGACCCCGCAGGCTTCGCGGGCATGGGATGCGTGGAGACCCTCGTGCACGGCGAAGACATCGCACGAGGCCTCGGCCTGGCCCTCGACCCACCGCGCGACCTCTGCGCCCGTGTACTCGCTCGGATGTTCCCGCAAGCCGCCGCCGACCTCACCGACACCGACTCGTGGACGGCAATGTTGTGGGCCACCAACCGAACCCAACTCACCGGCCGGCCACAGCAAACCGGCTGGCGCTGGCGAGGCAGCCCGCTCGACATAGCGTGAGTCAGGCTGTGGTCAGCCAGCGCACGGTGTGGGCCTCGGTCGGGTCGGGGGCTTCCCATTTGTTCGCCAGTTTCTCGATGACCGAGGCGGGGACGGGGTCGGGGCGGGCCGCGTTGCGGGCGGTGATCACGGACATCGGGGCTTCGAGGCCGATGATCTCGATCCGCGCCCGGTACGCGGCGGCGAGTCCGATGGCCTGGTCTCGGACCTGACGGGACACGTTGGTGGCGTTCCACACGAAGGACCGGCCAGCCCTGAGGTGTTCGCGGGCGCGGGCGTTGGCCGCGGCGATGACCGGGCCTTGGTCGGCGGTGGGTTTGACCTTCAGTTCGGTGCGCAGCGCGTCCAGGCTCACGCGGGGCAGGTCGGGGCGGTTGTGGGTGAGCCAGTGGTCTTTGCCGACGCCGGGGAGGCCGGCGACCAGCGTCATGGTGAGGCGGGTGTCGTCGTAGGCGGCGTAGTCGGGGTCTCGTCCAGGGGTGCGGAAGTACATGAACCGGGCGTGGTCGGAGGGGAACCGGCGGGGTGTGCTGAGGCAGTCGAGTTCGGCGCAGTATTCGCCGTAGAGGGAGACGTTGTCGACGAGGGTGGCGGCGTCGGTGCAGATGCGGCCGAGGATGTCGGCTTTGGCGAGCAGGACGAGGTCGTCGTTGCGGGCCAGGAGGCTGACGCGGAAGGCGATGCGTTCGATGTCGTCGCGTTCCAGGGCCCAGAACGGGATCTGGTGGTGGCGGACGAGGGCGGCGACGTGTTCGCGCCACGCGGGTGGCGTGCCCATGTCCCAGAGGATGCGGCGGACGAGCAGGTCGCCGAGCCGGGAGTGGCCGTGGGCGGTGATCCCTTCGGGCGCGACCTGGGTGCAGAACGGTTTGGCGACGTCGTGCAGGAGGACGGCGGCGAACAGGCGGACGCGTTCGTCGGTGGGCCGGGCGCGCCATTCGGGCAGGGCGGCGAGTGCTTCGCAGGCCATCCGGGTGTGGGTTTCGACGTCGCCTTCGCGGTGGTGTTCCCAGTCCTGCGGGACTCTGGCCAAGCGGCGGACCCAGGGGAACTCGTCGCGGATGTCCCGCCACGTCAGCGTCCAGTGCGGTGGCGTCGGGCAGTGGCGGTCAAACGGTTCCATACATCACCGCCGGGTCGGCGAGCTGGTTGGGCACGATGGGCCGGTCCATCCAGTGGGTGCCGGAGTCGAGGATGGCGGTCAGGAATGTCGGCCGGACCCATTTGTACCGGTCGGCGACGATCCCGTCTTCTTCGACTTTGACATAGAGGCCTTCCATGTCGTCGGACATGTCGGTGTCGGCGGTGGCCTGGGCGGGGTCGACGCCGCTCCCCCTGGCCGTGTCGTCGAGCGCGTTCTTCCAGTTCGGGGTGCGGCAGGTGGACGGGCCGACGAACGCGGTGAGGTCGGTCAGGGTGGACAGCGGTCCGGTGTGCAGGACGGGGACGGAGTTGATGGGCAGGTCGGCGAGGAGTTCGCGGCGGCGGGCGGTGGACAGGAACGTGTCGGTGGCGCGGTCGAGGATGTCGAATTCGCAGAAGTAGTGCGGGAGTGCGTCGTAGAAGACGGTGTGTTTGGCGTACATCCATTCGCCGTAGACGACGTATCGGTCGCTGATGCGGGGCCACAGTTCGTGTTGGATGGTGGCGGCCCAGGCTTTGAGGGGGCCGAACTGGCGTTCGCGGGGGCCGCCGGTGAGATAGTGGCCGCGGCTTTGCAGGTGCAGGGTGCCGTCGGCGGTGAAGCTGATGGCGGCGTTGGCTCCGTCGAGTTTCTCCTCCACGACGACGTACCGGTCGCTGATGTGGCTGAACGGTACCGAGTTCATGTCCTCGTCGCCTGGTTGCAGGCGGGAGCCTGCCAGGTGGTGGGTGCGTGGGTACTTGCGGAGCACGGTGGTGGTTATAGCGGGCGGGCGGTGGGTTTCACGACTGGTTTAGGCTGGCGGGCGATGGACAGCACTGCTTCTCGCCCGTTGGCGACCCGGGTCCCGGTCCTGTTGGCCGTGGCTGTGTTCGTTGTGGCCGTTGACCAGTTGACGAAGGTCTGGGCGGAGTCGGCGTTGGCGGATGGGGCGCCGGTGCGGGTGGTGGGTGAGTTCCTGCAGTTGCGGTTGTTGTACAACTCGGGTGCGGCGTTCTCGATCGGTGCTGGGTCGACGTGGGTGTTCACGGTGGTGACGGCGGTGGCGGTGGTGGTGTTGGCGCGGTTCGTGGTGCGGCCGTCGTCGGCGGTGCAGGGTGTGGGGTTGGCGTTGTTGTTGGGTGGTGCGGTGACGCATTTGTTGGATCGGTTGTTGCGGCCGCCGGGGTTCGCGCGGGGGCACGTGGTGGATTTTATCGACTACAACGGGTGGTTCGTCGGGAATGTCGCGGATATCGTGTTGTTCGCGGGTGCGGTGTTGGTGGTGGTGGCGGGCCTCCGTAAGGGGTGATGCGGGCCGGTTTGTGTCCGGCCCGCGATCGGGTGGTTCAGGTGAGTCGTTGGAAGACCTGGCGGGCGAGGTCGAGTGCGTGGTCGTGGCTTTCGGCGATGGCGTTGACGTCGAGGTAGAGGTGGTCGATGCCGGCTTTGTCGTGGATGCGGGTCATGGTGGTGAGGATGTCGTCGATGGTGTAGCCGGGCTTGGGGTTGACGCGGACGATGGCGTCGATGGCGTGCGGGTTGCGGCCGGCTTTCTCGGCTTCGGCGCGGATGGCGGCGAGGCTTTGGGTGAGGAAGGTGGTGTCGTAGTCGGCGCTGGGCATGATGGCGGGCATCCAGCCGTCGGCGCGGCGGCCGGTGCGGGCGAACGACGAGGGGGCGAAGGCGGCGAGGTAGACCGGTGGGCGGCGGACGGGTTTCAGTTCGACGTAGGTGGCCGGGATGGTCCAGTGTTTGCCCTGGTATTCGACGGGGTTGTCGGTCCAGTAGCGGGTGAGGATGTCGAGGCATTCGTCGAGGCGGCTCCCCCGCTGGTTCATCGGGACGCCGGCGGCCTGGTATTCCTCGGGTGACCAGCCGGTGCCCATGCCGACGACGAGGCGGCCGTGGGTGATCACGTCGATGGTGGTGAGGGCGCGGGCGAGCAGGATAGGTGGGTACCAGGGGGCGATGAGGACGTTGGTGCCGATCTGGACGCGGCTGGTGACGCTGCCGATGGCCGCGAGGAGGGCGAGTGGGTCGAGGACGGAGTGGAAGGCTTCGGGGATGGTGTCGGTGCCGGCGTAGCCGACGGTGGGGTGGACCGGGGCGAGGATGCGGTCGCTGACCCAGAGGCTGTGGGCGCCGAGTTCTTCGAGGGCTTGGGCGTAGCCGGGGAGTTTGTCGTAGTTGTGGGCATGCTGTCCGGTTTGCGGGAGGTGGAAGCCGATTCGCATGCTCTCGAACATAGACTAGTTTCGATTTCAACCACCCCGTAGGGTGATGAATCAGCTACGAGCCAGCGGGGCGGAGGGGTCATCGAACGTCGCCGGGGTGTGTCGGTCGCGTTGATCGTGCTGTGTCAGAGCTCGCAGGCGCTGGTCGTCGGGGGCATCGCGCTGTTCCTGCCGTTGATCCGCGGCGACCTGCAGCTGACGTACGCGCAGGGCGGCGCGTTGGCGGCGGCGTCGACGTTCACGTACGCGTTGATGCAGGTGCCTGTGGGTGTGTTGGCCGATCGGGTGGACACGAAGAGGCTGTTCCTGGTCGGTCTGATCGGGGTGAACGTGCTGGCGTGCGCGTTCGCGGGGATTCACTCGTTCGGGTGGCTGGTGGTGACCCAGGCGGTGAGCGGGGTGTTCCGGTCGATGGCGTTCGCGCCGGGGTTGATCCTGATCGGGCGGCAGTTCTCGGCGGCGAAGCAGGCGACGGCGATGGGGTTGTACGTGGCCGGCGGGTTCTCCTCCAGCATCGTGTTGAACCTGGTGGGGCCGTTGCTGGTGGGGCCGTGGGGGTGGCGCGGGGTGTTCCTGCTGTGTGCCGGGGTCGGGGTGGTGACGTTGGTGCTGTACGGGTTGGTGGGTGACGGGGGCGAGGACGCCCGGGAGCGGCGTCAGCCGCCGTTGCGGGAGTTGCCGGGGTTGCTGCGGCGTCCGGTGGTGTGGGTGACCGGGGTGATCCAGTTCGTGCGGTTGGCGACGACGCACGGGGTGACGATGTGGTTGCCGACGTTCGTGGTGGTGCAGAAGGGGTATTCGATCCAGACGGCCGGGTTTCTGGTGGCGATGGCGGCGGCGTTGACGGCGCCGTCGAACATCTTGGGCGGGTACGTGGCGGACCGGACCGGGCGGCCGTTGGCGGTGGTCGGCGTGTCGTTGTCGGTGGTGGCGCTGTCGCTGGTGGGGTTGGTGTTGGCGGACTCGTTGCCGTGGCTGATCGCGGCGGTGGCGGTGAACGCGGTGGTGATCCAGCTGTACTTCGGGCCGCTGTTCGCCATTCCGATCCAGTACCTCGGCCGGTCGGTGGCGGGTGCGATCAGCGGGTTCGGGAACTTCTGCGCGAACCTGGGCGGGTTCACGGCGGTGTCGGTGCTGGGCGCGGTGAAGGACGCGACCGGGTCGTTCACGGTCGGGTTCGCGATGTTGGCCGGGTTGTGTCTGGTGGGGATCGGCGCGGTGGCGGTGTTGCGGCTGTTGCCGGCTCAGGCGCCGGAGAGCACGCCGAGCAGGTGAGCGACGGTGGCGGCCATGGCGTCGCGGGCCGGGGCGAGATACTTGCGGGGGTCGGTGGTGGTGAGGCCGTGGTCGCGCAGGGCGTTGGTGAAGGCGACGTTCAACGCCGTCCCGATGTTGATCTTGACCATGCCGTGCCGGACGGCGGCGCGCAGGGCGTCGTCGGGGACGCCGGAGGATCCGTGCAGGACAAGGGGAACCGGGAGCGCGTCGCGCAGGCGGGCGATCAGGGCGTGGTCGAGGGACGCGGTGCGGGTGTCCATCGCGTGGGAGCTGCCGACGGCGACGGCCAGCGCGTCGACCCCGGTGGCGTCCACGAACTTGCGGGCGTCGTCGGGATCTGTGCGGACGCCGGGTGCATGGGCGCCATCTTTTCCGCCGATTTCGCCGAGTTCGGCTTCGATCCACAGGCCGTGTTTGTGTGCCCATTCGGCGGCTTCGCGGGTGGCGGTGAGGTTGTCGGCGTAGGGCAGGTGGGAGGCGTCGATCATGACCGATCCGCAGCCGGCGTCGGCGGCCTGGTGCAGCAGGATCTCGTCGTCGACGTGGTCAAGGTGCAGGGCGACCGGGACGGCGGATTCGGCGGCGAGCGCGGCGGTGGCGCGGGCGATGGGCAGCAGCCGGCCGCCGTGGAACTTCACGCAGTTCTGGCTGATCTGCAGCAGTACGGGTTGGTGGGCGGTTTCGGCGCCGGTGATGATGGCTTCGGCGTGTTCGAGGGTGATGACGTTGAACGCGCCGACGCCAACGCCGCCTTGGCGGGCGTTGTCGATGATGGCGGCGGTGGGGACGAGCACGGGTCAGGCCTCCTTGACCTGGATGAGGTCGGTGAACTCGCGGTAGGTGGCCTCGTCGTAGGCGCCCGCGGTGGGGGTGTTGACCGCGGCGGCGGACAGGGCGATCGCGTCGGCGAGGATGGCCGGCCACGGGGTGCCGGTGGCGATGCCGCGGGCGAACGCGGCGGTGAACGCGTCGCCGGCGCCGGTCGGGTTGCCGGAAAGGACGCGGGGTGGCTGGCCGTGCCAGGTGCCGTCGGGGGTGGTCAGGAGGGCGCCGTCGGCACCGAGGGTGGCGGCGACGGGGACGCCGAGGGCGGCACAGTCGGCCGGTAGGTCAGGAATTCGGCCGAGCAGCCGGGCCAGTTCGTCGATGTTGGGTTTGACCAGGGCGGGGCGGGCGGTGAGGCCGTGCCGGAGCGGTTCGCCGTCGGTGTCGAGGATGACCGGGGCGGGTGCGCGGCGGATCAGGTCGGCGTACGCGTCGGCGGGCAGTCCGGGTGGCAGGCTGCCGGACAGGACGATCACTTGGGCGTCCCGGGCGAGGGTGTCGAAGTGGGTGCGGAACGCGGCCCACTCCCCTGCGCTGATCACCGGGCCGGGTTCGTTGAACAGGGTGGCGCTGTCGTCCTGTGTGGACAGTACGGTGGTGGTGCGGCGGCTCGGTCCGGCGATCGGCACGAAGTCGGGCAGGTTCAGTTCGGGGCCGGCCAGGCCGGTGGCGTGCACGGGTTCGCCGAGCTGGGTCAGTACGTCGGCGACGTTGACGCCTTTGCCGCCGGGTCGGGTGTGGACGTCGCGGACGCGGTGTGTGGTGCCGGCGTTGAGGGCCTCGACGCGGTAGGTGACGTCCAGGGCGGCGTTGAGGGTGACGGTGAGGATCATGTGAGCCGCCACGCCGAGATCGCCGCCCCGAGCCGGCCGGCGGTCGCGCCCAGGGCGGCTTTGACCACGCGTGGCGCGGCGCGCCACGTGATGCGGGCGGCGAGTTCGGCGCGGATGGGGTCCAGCAGGGTGTCGCCGGCTTCGGCGAGGCCGCCGCCGATGACGATCAGTTCCGGGTCCAGGTACATGGTGTACGTGGTGAGGGCGGCGCCGAGCGCGTGGATGGCGTCGGTGACGACTTTCCGCGCGACCGGGTCGGTGGCGGCGATGACGTCGGCCGCGCTGAGCGACGGTTGGCCGTAGCGGCGGACGATGGCGGCGGCCGAGGCGTACGTCTCCAGGCATCCACGTTGCCCGCACGCGCAGGGTTCGTCGCCGAAGGGGACGGGTGCGTGGCCGATCTCCCCCGCCATGCCGTCGGCGCCGCGGTAGGGCTGGCCGCCGAGGAACACGGTGCCGGCGACGCCGGTGCCGATCGGCAGGAACAGGAAGTCCTGGACGCCTTGGGCGGCGCCGAACCGGGCCTCGGCCAGTGCGCCGGCGCGGACGTCGTGCACCAGCGCGACCGGCAGCCGCAGGTGTCGGGTGGCGATGTCGCGCAGGGGCAGGTCGCGCCAGCCGAGGTTGGTGGAGTAGCGGGCGATGCCGTTCTCCTCGTCGACGATCCCGGGCACGGCCAGCCCGACGGCGTCCGGTTGGCCGGCCCCGTTGTTTTCAGCCCCGTCGTTTGCGGCACTGTCGCGCAGGTCGGCGGCGAAACGAAGGATGCCTTCGACGGTGTCGGGCTGCCGTGGGGTGGGGCGTTGTTCGACCGCGGTGGCGGTGCCGTCGGGCGCGATGACCGCGCCTTTCATGAGCGTTCCGCCGACGTCCAGCGCGACGACTGTCATGTGAGGATGACGGAGCGGGTCAGGGCGCGTGGTTGGTCGGGGTCGAGGTGCCGCAGGGTGGCCAGTTCGATCGCCATGCGTTGGGCGCGGACCAGTTCGGCCTGCGGGTCGAGCAGGCTGGGTTCGAGTTCGGCGCCGGTGGCGCGGACCTCGTCGACGAGGCCGTCGGGGGCGTCGCCGAACATCCAGACCAGGGAGGCGACGTCGGCGATGGCGATCGGGCCGTGCCGGTACTCCATGCCCGGGTAGGACTCGGCCCAGGCCTGGGCGGCTTCGCGGGTTTTGAGGGCGGCTTCGTGGGCCAGGCCGACGGTCCAGCCGGTGCCGAGGAAGGTGAACTGGCGGAAGCCGGCGAGGTCGCCGGGCAGCGGCATGACGAGGGCGCGTTCGGCCTGCGCCGGCAGCGTGGACACGTCCTGGCCGAGGTGGGCGCGCAGCAGGGTGAGCAGTGAGGTCGGGAACCGGGTCTGCACGACCGACTGCTCATCGGCGAAGTCCAGGGCGATCACGTGGTCGACGTGATCGCGCACGGGGGTTGTCGGCGCGGCGGTGATCGCCAGTGTCGCGGTTTTCCCGTAGACGGCGGCCATGGTGCGCAGGATCTCGGTGGTGGTGCCGGACCGGGAGATCGCGACGACGCGGTCGTAGCGGCGGCCGGTGGGGAACTCGGAGGCGGGCCAGGCGTCGGTGTCGCCTTGACCGGCGGTTTCCCGTAAGGCCGCGTAGGTCTGGGCCATGAACAGCGAGGTGCCGCAGCCGATCACGGCGACCCGCTCGCCGGGTTGGGGCAGGCCGGTGGGCCGGGTGGCGGCCAGGTCGGCGGCTTGGCGCCAGCAGTCGGGTTGGCTGGCGATCTCCCATGACGCGTGACTCATTTGACTCCAGACTGTGAGCAATTCTGCTTCATACTACGCAGAACAGTGCATGTTTGCGCAAGACAGTTCGTGCTTCTTGGCGTGCCGACGTGTTTACTGTGACGATCTGCATCGATTGAACGCCGCGTAGGGCGCTGGAGGAACCGCATGACGTCGCACGAGCGATGGAACGCTCTGCTGGAGATCATCGCTCGGGACGGGCGCCTGGAGGTCGAGTCGGCCGCCAGCGAGCTGGACGTGTCCACCGCGACGATCCGCCGCGACCTCGATCGCCTGGCGCAACAGCAGATGGTCACCCGCACCCGGGGCGGCGCGACCGCCAACAACGTGTCCTACGACCTGCCCCTGCGGTACAAGACCGCGCGGCACGCCACCGAGAAGGAACGGATCGCGCGCGCGGCGGCCGCGCTGATCAGGCCCGGCGCGGTGGTCGGCCTCAACGGCGGCACAACCACGACCGAGGTGGCGCGCGCCCTTGCCACGCGCGCGGACCTGCACGCGGCGAGCGGCGAACCGGCACTCACGGTCGTGACGAACGCGTTGAACATTGCCAACGAGCTCACCGTCCGGCAGCACGTGAAGATCGTGGTCACCGGAGGCGTCGTCCGACCGCAGTCCTACGAGCTCACCGGACCGTTGGGCACACTCGTGCTGGAACAGCTGGTCATGGACCACCTGTTCCTCGGCGTGGACGCGGTCAGCGCGGCCGCCGGCGCCACCGCGTACAACGAGGGCGAGGCGAGCATCAACCAGCTGATGGTCGCGCGCAGCCGGCAGGTCATCGTGGTCGCCGACTCGTCGAAACTCGGCCGGTACGCCTTCGCCCGGATCTGCGAGATCAAACAGGTGAACGCGGTGATCACCGACTCCGGCGCGGACTCGGCGGTGGTCGCGGAGTTCGCCGACGCGGGAGTACAGGTCATCCGCGCCTGAGGCGCACAATCAGCGCGTGCCCGTCGCGATCGTCGCCGCTGCCCTGGTGGCGCTGCTGGTGGCCGGTGTCTGGGTGGGTCAGCGCCGGTTCGTCTACTTCCCGACCAGGCTGAGCGGCCCGACACCGCCGAACGCGCAGCCGGTCATCCTGCGCACGTCGGACGGTGTGGAACTGGGCGCGTGGCTGTTCCCCGCGCCTGGCCCGGTCGTGCTGGTGGCCAACGGCAACGCCGGCAGCCGCGCCGACCGCACCCCGCTGGCGGACGCCCTGGTCGCGGTCGGCCTGTCGGTGCTGCTGTTCGACTATCGCGGGTTCGGCGGAAACCACGGCCGCCCGAGCGAACGCGGGCTGGCGTTGGACGCGCGGGCGGCGTACCGGTTCCTGACCCACGACCGGCAGGTCCCGCCCGACCAGGTGATCTTCTACGGCGAGAGCCTCGGGTCGGCGGTGGTCACCGAGCTGGCGACCGAGTACCCGCCGGCCGGGTTGCTGCTGCGGTCGCCGTTCGTGGATCTCGCGTCGGTCGGCCGGGAGGTGTTCCCGTTCCTGCCGGTCCGGCTCATGCTGCGGGACCGGTACCCGCTCGCCGCGACGATCGCGTCGGTGGCGGTGCCGACCACGGTCGTGCTCGGCACGGCGGACGTGATCGTGCGGCCGGAGCAGAGCCGGCGGGTCGCTGAGATCGCCTCGGCGACCCTGGTGGAAGTCCCCGGCGCCGGCCACAACGACCTCGTGCTGCTCAACGGCCCGCAGCTGGTGGCCGCCGTGCAGGAGCTGGCTAGGACAGCGGGCTGAACAGGTCGACGCCGTTGCCGTCCGGGTCGTGCACCACCGCGTACCGCATCCCCCAGAACGCGTCCCACGGCTCCTTGTGGCCCTTGTACCCGGCAGCCACCAACGAGGCGTACAGCTTGTCGACCTCCGCCGGGGTGTCCGCCTGGAACGCCAGGCTCATGCCGTGGCCGGTGCCGCGGTCGTAGCCCGGGTCGAAGGAGCGGATCGTGTCGATGGTGTCCCACGCGACCCGCATCCCGCCCGGCAGCTCCCAGTCCACGTGCGGCTCGGTGTCCTGCGACGCGGGCACGGCCAGTCCCAGGAGCCGGTAGAACGCCAACGACCGGGCCATGTCCTCGACCACGATCTCGATCACACTCAGTCGAACAGTCATGCCGGCGACGCTAGCCCGCGCCGCCGGCACCCGTCTTGAACGGAACGGACATCACTCCACGGTGACCGACTTGGCCAGGTTGCGGGGCTTGTCGATGTCCCGGCCCAGCGCCGCGGCCACGTGGTAGGCCAGCATCTGCAGCGGCACGGTCAGCAGGATCGGGTCCAGCTCGGGCTCGTTGGCCGGCACCCGCAGCTCCGCGTCGGCCAGCCCGGCCGGCAGCTCGGCGTTGGTCACCGCGATCACCGGCCCGCCGCGCGCCTTGATCTGCTCGATCGTGCCGATGTTCTTGGCCAGCAGCTCGTCCCGCGGCACCACCACGACCGACGGCATCTCCGGGTCGATCAACGCCAACGGGCCGTGCTTCAACTCCGCCGCCTGGTACGCCTCGGCGTGCACGTACGAGATCTCCTTGAGCTTCTGCGCGCCTTCCCGCGCCACCGGCCAGCCCCGCACCCGGCCGATGAAGAACATGTGCCGCGCGCTGGCGTACTTGCCGGCGATGTCCGCGACCTCCTGGTCGGTGCGCAGCACCGACTCGATCTGCTCCGGCAACGCCTGCAACGCCGACACCAGCCGGGCGCCGTGTGCCGCGGACAGGTCACGGATCCGGCCCAGCCACAGCGCGAGCATCGCGAACGACACCGTCATGTTCGTGAACGCCTTCGTGGAGGCCACCGACACCTCCGGCCCGGCGTGCAGGAACACGCCGCTGCCGCACTCCCTGGCCACCGCGCTGCCGACCACGTTCACCGCGCCGATCACGTTGCCGCCCTTGCGTTTCAGCTCCTGCACCGCGGCCAGCGTGTCCAGTGTCTCGCCGGACTGGCTGATCGCCACGTACAGCGTGTCGGAGTCGACGACCGGGTTGCGGTAGCGGAACTCCGACGCCGGTTCGGCGTCCGCCGGGATCCGCGCCAGCTCCTCCACCAGGTTCGCGCCGATCTGCCCGGCGTAGTACGCGGTGCCGCAGCCGAGGAACTTCACCCGCCGCACCTCACGCAGGTCCCGCGGGTCCAGCCGCAACCCGCCCAGGTGCGCGGTGGCGAACCGGGTGTCCAGACGGCCACGCAACGCCCGGCGCACCGCCTCGGGCTGCTCGGCCATCTCCTTGCGCATGAAGTCGGAGTACTCCCCCAACTCGTAGTCGTCGTCGGTGAGCTCCACCGTCTCCGCGCGGCCACTGGTCTGGAAGTCGCCGGCGCGCACCGTCGCGATCTCGCCGTCCTCCAGGTACACCACGCGCTGGGTGTGCCGGACCAGGGCGGACACGTCCGACGCGATGAACATCTCGCCCTCGCCGACCCCGAGCACGATCGGGCTGCCGTTGCGGGCCACCACCAGCTCACCGGGGCGGCGCGCGTCCAACACGACCAGACCGTACGTGCCTTCCACAGCCCGCAGCACGGCCCGGACCGCGCCCTCCAGCGACTCGTGCTGTTGCGCGGCGGCGGCGATCATGTGCGCGAGCGCCTCGGTGTCGGTCTCCGACACCAGCGTCACGCCGTTGGCCTGCAGCTTGCCGCGCAGCTCGTCGGCGTTCTCCACGATCCCGTTGTGCACCACCGCGAACCGGCCGGACGTGTCGGTGTGCGGGTGCGCGTTGACGTCGGTGACCTCACCGTGGGTGGCCCACCGGGTGTGCGCGATCCCGACCGTGCCCTGGGCCTTGCCGACCAGGTCGTTGAGCTCCCGCACCCGCACGGCCGCCTTGTGCACCTTCAGCCGGCCGCGGTGCACCAGCGCGAGCCCGGCCGAGTCGTATCCCCGGTACTCCAGCCGGCGCAGTCCTTCCACGAGCACCGGCGCCGCTTCCCGGTGCCCGACATAGCCGACGATCCCGCACATAGAGGTCCTTTCACCCGTAGACGATCCGACGCAGCTGCCGCTCCGACAGCTGCGGTGCCGCGACCCGCCGGTCCGCCAGTTCGGCCGCGATCACCGGCCAGATGCTGGCGTTGCCCAGGTGCCGGCGACGCAGCTCGGCGTGCCGGCGGCGGACGAACTGCTCGGCCGTCTCGCCGAAGTAGGCGACCACGTCCGCCACCAGCCGGGCGGCGATGTCCGGCGCGAGTCCGGTGGACGCGACGACGTGCCGAACGAGGTCCGACTGGATCGCCGTGGGAGTCACAGCGCCCGAGCCTGGCACCTCGCACACCCTCAACTCAACTTCTGTGCCCGAAATCGGGCACAGATGGGTGAGTTACCGACCCGAATGGACGATCTTGGCGTACAAGTCGGCGCCGTGGGCCGTCGGCGACGGCTCGCCCGGAGTGATCTGGAAGGTGCGTTCCCCGTCGTCCCGACGCGTCGCGCGCAGGAACAGACACCGCGGCGAGTCTTCGGTGTACAGGCGGCGCGCCAACTCGTACAGGTGGGTCACGAACACGACCCTGATGCCGGCGTCGGCGAGCGCGCGCACGATCTCGCCCGCGATGTCCGACCCCTCCTGTTCGTTCGTCGACGCGAACGACTCGTTGAACAGCACGAGCGACCCGGGCGTGACGTGGTCGGCGATCACGCTCATCCTGGCCAGCTCCTCGTCGAGCTTGCCACTGGTCATGGTGGCGTCCTCGTCCCGCTTGTAGTGCGTGAACACGCCGTTGACCAGCGACGCGGCGAACCGGTGCGCGGCCACGAACATCCCGGCCTGCATCATCACGTGCGCGACCCCGACACTCCGCAGGAACGTCGACTTCCCGCCCTGGTTCGGGCCGGTGAGCACGACCACGCCCCGACCGTCGACCGCCACATCGCTGCCGATGACCCGCCGCCCCTGGCGCAGCGCCAGACACGGCTCGTATAGGTCCGACGCGGCCATTGCCTGCTCGCTCACGGCACGCGGTTCGGGCCAGCAGGTCGGCATGCCGACCGTCGCCAGTGTCTCCGCCAGGTTCACACCCCCGAGGTAGAACGCGAGTTCGTCGCGCAGCCCGGTGAAGAAGTCACGGAGGTGATCGGCCGACTGGGCGGCCGCGTTGGCGACGTCGTCGAGCGCGCGACCACGCAGGTCGACCAACGCGCGGTGGTCGTGCTCGTCCTCGCCGGTGACCACCACGGTCAGCCTGGACTTCCGCAGCACCCGATCGCCTTTGTCAGGAGGCTCGCGCAACACGAACCCGGCACCCCGGTTGCCGGGGCCGAGCCGCGCGGTCACCACGATGCCGTGGTCGAACCGCAACTGCTCCAACAGCTCGGCCACCGCGTGGAAGTAGTCGTCATCCAACTCGGCCAGCACGGTCCGGAACATCGTCGTGAAGCCGGCCGAACGGAACTGCCCGGCGTGCCGGGCAGTGAGATCCCGCAGCCGGCGCAGCAACCCGTCGAACTCTTCCAACACCCGGACGGCACGGTTGAGCAACGGCTCCGGGCGTCCGGTGAACACGGTCCGATGCAGCTTGCGCTCGACCTCGACCGCCGCGTTGGCCAACTCGTACAGCGCGCGCACGGTGGCGGAGTTGTCCAGGCAGTCGGCGAGCACCTGCTGGCGGTGGCGGAGGTCGGCCGGATCGGTCAACGGATCCAGCATCGCGGCACGCACCACAGCACGAACCGTGTCGTCGCCGCGGGCCATCCCGTCCCACAACGTCGCCAGTTCCAGATCCGCGACCAGGTCCGCGGTGGTGACCGGCATCGGGCCGGGGGCGAAGTCGCGCTCGGCGAACATCAACCGCGGCCTCATCGCGCCACCCGCGCGGTGAGCTGCTCGTAGGTCAGGCCGTGCTTCCGGGCGATCGCGTGCGCGTAGGCCCGGCCGTCGGCGGGGGCGCGGACCAGTTTGTAGGTGCGGGTCGCGTTGTCGTCGGTGACCGTGCTGACCATGCTCACCGTCGTGTCGTTGTGCCGCGACAGCTCGTCGATGAACGTCACCCACACGCACAGCGCGCCGAGCTCGGTGATCGTCTCAAGCACCGTTTCGCTGAGCATCCGGGCGTCCTGCACGGTCGTGGACGTGAAGATCTCGTTCAGGATGATCACGCTGTCCGGCGTGGCCCGTCGCAGGATCGCGGCCATCCGGTGCAGCTCCTCCGCCAGTTTGCCGGCGCCGGTGTCGATGCTCTCCTTGCGCTCGTAGTGGGTGAAGATCCGGTCCGCCAGGAACACCCGGACCTCGCGCCCCGGCACGGGACAGCCGAGCGCGGCCAGGTAGTGCAGCTGGCCGACCGTCCGCGACAACGTCGTCTTACCGCCCTGGTTGGGGCCGGACACCACCAGGATCCGCTCGGCACCGGTGAGCCGGACGTCGTTGGCGACCGGCCGAACGCCGCCGGCGAGGACCATGGCCGCCAAGGCGACGTCGACGACCTCGTGCGCGACGAACCCCCTGGTCTCCGACACCTCCGGCAGGCACGTGGCCACGCCCGCGTCCCGCAACGGCCGCAGATACGCCAGGTAGCCGAGGTAGAACCGCACCTCCCGGTCCAGGCGGACGACGTCGGCCGGGACCAGGTCACGCTGCTCGGCGTGGAACGCGGCCAACTCGGCGAACAGGTCCGGGTGCAGGCGCACCACCAGATCCAGCACGTTCGCCTCCACAGTGGACATCGTGGCGACCTCGGCCGCGACGGCGTCCTTGCGGTAGTCGTACGGCGTCCGCCGACGGAACCGGTCGAACGTGGCCAACACCCGCGCGGTGAAGTCCACGTCGTCCGGTGCCTCGTGGCGCGCGACAGTGATCTTGTCGTCCCGCAGCAGCATGTCGTAGCGGACCGCGGCGAGCCGGTCGCGTAACCGTTCCGCCCGGTCCCGCAGCGAACGGAATCCCGGCGAGCGCGTGTGCTCACGAACGTCGTCCCGTACCGCGCGCAGACCGTCCGAGCGGATCGGCACGGCGTCCAGTCCGTCGGCGAACGCCGTCAGCATGTCGAGATGGGCGAGCGCGATGTCCAGGAACCACCGGTCTCGCTGCGGCGGATGGGTCACCCTCGCCACCAGCTCCACCCGACGTCGCGTGGTCCGCATCGACGCGGCGAACCGTTCGACGACCGTGAGCACGTCCCGGTCGTCGAGATCGCGGAACACGTCCTGCCGGAACCGCACCAGATCGGCGTCCCGCACCGGGTGATGGAAGTACGGCGCCAGCCGGCAGTCCGGGTTCGCCCGCACGATCGCCGTCACGACGTGATCGAGGTTCAGATCCCGGAAATGGTCCGGCTCAGCCGCCGTGTCCAGGTCGACAGGCGGCCCCGACACGCCGAACAGAACGCTGCGGATCCCCATCCACGCACCCTACCGACCACCCCGCGCCGCCACGGAGACGCCGACGGCCGCCAGGTAGCGGTCCACCGCCGCGTGGTCGGCGCTGATCACCCCGATGTAGCCGTCCGGGCGGACCAGCACGAACGTCCCCGGTGTCACGTCATAGATCCGGAACGCCTCCGGGTCGCTGACCGACGTGCCCGTGTCCGTGCCGAATCCCAGCACCGTGAACTGCGGACCGCGGAACACGTCGAACATCGACCGGTCATCGCCTACCGGCGCGTTCGGTGCCCGGTCCCCGGCGTGCACCGCGCCCGGCTCGGCCCGCTCGTCCACCGCCAGCGGCCCGCCCCGGTAGGTGATGCCCAACTGCCGTTCGTCCTTGCCACGCTGGATGATCGACGGGTCGCCGCCGTTGCTCATCGCCTCGGCCAGCAACCGGTCGCTCAACCCGAGCACGTGCGCCGCCACCGGCAACCGCTCCTGCTCGTAGCTGTCCAACAGGTCCGCCGGCGCACCGGCCAGCACGGCGGCCAGCTTCCAGCCGAGGTTGTAGGCGTCCTGCACACCGGTGTTCAGGCCCTGCCCGCCGGCCGGCGGGTGCACGTGCGCCGCGTCCCCGGCCAGGAACACCCGACCCACCCGGAACCGGGTGGCCATCCGGGTGTTGGGCCGCCACTCGGTCAACCACGTCAGGCCGTGCAGCCGAAGATCCGACCGGCCGGTCTGCTCGGCGACGTACCCGGCCACATCCTCCACAGTGGACAGTTCGCGGCGCGGGTTCGGGATGGTCAGCTGGAAGTAGTCCGTGCCGCCCATCGGACACAGCCCGATCAACGCCTCCGGGTCACCCACCGGCCGCCACAGGTGCCAGTGCTCCCGATCCAGGCCGTCCACCCGCACGTCCGCGACGAGCACCCGGATCTCGTCGGACGTCACCCCCTCGAACGGCACACCCAGTAGCTTCCTGGTCGGCCCACGCCCGCCGTCCGCGCCGATCAAGTACGCGACCCGAACCTGCTCGGAGCCGTTCAGCGTGACCGTCACACCGTCGTCGTCCTGGGCGAACCCGGTCAGCTCGATCCCGAGCTCCACCTTGACCCCGAACTCGGCCAGCCGGTCGCGCAGCAGCTGCGTGGTCCGCCACTGCGGGATCATCCACGGATTCGGGTACGGCACATCCGCCGACGGCTCGACGCGCTCGGTCATCGTGCCTTCCCACACCACCTGCTCGCCCTGGTACGCGCGCAGCGGCGGATACGCGGAGCCGTGCGCGTGCACCGCGTCAATCAACCCGAAGTCGTCCATGACCTCCTGGGTCCGCGGCTGCATGCCCCGGCCACGCGACCCGCGCGGGAACTCGGTCGCCTTGTCCACGATCCGGCAGCGCACCCCGCGCCGCGCCAGGTCCAGCGCCAACGTCAACCCGGTCGGGCCCGCGCCCACGATCAGCACGTCCATCACACACTCCTTAATCTCGTTAGATTTAACGTGATTAAGGATTGCTTACTCCTGTTAAGGTGTCAACCCTGGAGGTGCGAAGCGATGGCGCTGGACCGGCGGACCGTGGTGCGGATGGGCCTCCAGGTACTCGACGACGTCGGCCTGGACGCGCTGACCCTGCGCAAGATCGCCTCCGAGCTGGGCGTGCAGCCGCCGGCGCTCTACTGGCACTTCAAGAGCAAGCAGGACCTCATCGACGAGATGGCGACCAGCCTGCTCACCGAGGACGCGGCGCCGGTCCCGGACGGCCTCGGCTGGCGCGAGTTCGCCACGGTGTACAGCCACGGCTTGCGGCGGATGCTGCTGCGCCACCGCGACGGCGCCCGCATGTTCGCCGGTACCTACCTGACCGACACCAGCGTCTACGAGCGGCAGGAAGCCGCGCTGCGCATCCTCACCGACGCAGGCTTCACCGTCACCGACGCCGCCGAGGCGCTCTACACGATCTACAGCTACACCATCGGCTTCGTCATCGAGGAACAGGCCGTCTACCCGCGCCCCGGACAACGCTCCGACCTGTACGACATCGACCGCCGCACCGAACGCATGGCCGACCAGGACGTCCCGATGTCCGTCGAGGCCGGTCGGACCATGTTCGCCGACCACGACACCCGCTTCGCCCGTGGCATCCAGGCCATCATCACCGGCGTCGGCGCCTGGGTCGATCAGGTGAACGTCGGCACCAACGCCAGCGCGAACAATCCGTAGAACCCGGCCGCCAGCGACAGCCGCGACACGCTCAACCGGCCCGAGCGCAACGTGATCAGTAGGTACAGCACGGCCATGAACGTGATCGCGCCGGAGAACAGCAGCGTGTTGTCGAACCGCCACGGCGTGAACAGCAGCCCCAGTCCACTGGGGACGGTCGCTTGGATCATCATCGACCCGGAGATGTTCGCCAGCGCCAGCTTGGTCTTGCCCTGCCGGACCCAGATCACCGCGTTCATGATCTCCGGCAGTTCGGTCGCGATCGGCGCCAGCAGCAACGCGGTCACCGCCGGCGGCAGCCCCAACATCGGGCCCACCGCGTCCAACTGCAGCACGAACAGCTGCGACGCCGCGAAAATGACCGCCAGCGCGGCCAGGGTCTGGGTGACCACGGCCCACGTCGCCGGCTCCGGCCGTCGACGCTGCAGCTTCAACGGTTCGAGGTCCTCGACCGGGCCGTGCGGGTCGTCGCCGCGCATCTCCCGCCAGAAGTACACCGCGTACACGGCGAAGAACAGGATCCCCAGCCACGGCTTGATGCTGAACGCGACCACACCCAGCGCCACCTTGACCACGAACACCGCGGCGAACCACGTCTGGTCCTTCGCGAGCTTGTTCAGGTCACCCCAGTCCTCATGGGCACCCCGGCGCCGCGCCAGCAGGCTCCACCCGATCACCCCGTAGGCGACCGTCGCCAACGCCAACGGCCCGCCCATCGCCGCGCCCACACCGATGTCCTGCTGCGCCGGAGTGTCCCCGAACACCACCGCCACGAACGTGACGACACTTTCCGGCAACGCGGTCCCGATCGCGGCGAGTACCGTGCCGACCGCGATCGACCCGACGTTGAGCCGCCGGCCCAACCACTCCACGGCGTTGACGAACCACTCACACGCCAGGTAGATCGCGACCGCGCAGGCGATCAACAGGACAACATGGATCACTGGGGTTCCTCCCGCACCGCGGGACGACTTCCCCGGGAGTGCCGGCGACCTCGACCCGCGGCACCCGACTTTCAAGGGTGGCCACTGGGTCGAAGGTCTCGCCCGCCCGAACTGACCGGGCCGCTGGGCCGGGCGCGTGAGCGCCAGCATGTCGACCCGAGCGTTGGGGGCTACTCCCCTTCGATGCCGCTCACTTTGCCCCAGCTCAACGCCATTGTCAATTAGTTGCGCAACTATCAGAGTGAAAGTCACACCCGAGGGAGGAAGAATCATCCCGCGATGACCGAAACCACCCACGGCGGTGACGAGCCCACCCGCCCCCAGCTGCAGTCGGCCGCGGCGACGTTCGCCCTGCTCGCGGCCCCCACCCGGCTGCACGTGGTGTGGCTGCTGGCCCGGCACGAGTACGACGTCGGCACGCTGGCCGACCGGATCGGCACGACCGTCGCCGCGGTCAGTCAGCACTTGGCCAAACTGCGGCTCGCCGGCCTGGTCGCCGCCCGCCGCGACGGCCGCCGCCAGATCTACGCGGTCGAGGACCCGCACGTGCTCACCCTGGTCGAACAGATCTTCGAACACATCGCCCCGGACGGCACCCTCGCGCCCGACCCGCCCACCCCCCGCCACCCCAGCCGTTAGGTCGTGTCTCGGAGTCCCCGTTCGATGAGAGTCGGGATCGGGGTGGTTCTTGGCGTCGCCGCAGGAGCGCCCTCATACCGGGTTGTATTCGGGCGTTTCGGCGGTGGCGCCAAGGACCACCCCGGCCCGGCTATCGCGGACGGGGACTCCGAGACACGACCTAAGACCGGGGTGCCACCGCCCGGCGCGGCAGCGGGCTGGAGTACACCACGCTCGTGGTCACCGACCCGAGCCCGCTGATCCGGCCGGTCGTCTCCTCCAGGTGCCGCATCGACCGGGCCAGCACCTTCAACACGAAACAGTCCTCGCCGGTCACGTGGTGCGCCTCGACGATCTCCGGCGTGGTCGCCAGCAACTCGTGGAACGGCTTGTAGTAGCCGGTCGGGTACCGCAACCGGACCAACGCCATGATCGTGAACCCCAGGTTCTCGGCGTCCACCACCGCGGTGTACCCGCGGATGATGCCCGCCTGCTCCAGCCGACGCACCCGCTCGGTCACCGCGCTCGGCGACATCGACACCGCCTTCGCCAGCTCCGCGTAGCTCATCCGACCGTCACGCTGCAGCTCGGCCAGGATCCGCCAGTCCGTGGCGTCCGGGATTTCATCGGCCATACGACATGACTACCGGGGAAACACCGGCCGTTCAACCCGAACGCCACTGGCCTTGAGTTCCCCCTCGGGTGCTGCCCTCATACGGTTTCCCCATGTCGATCGAGTTCTTCGCCCAGCGCCTCCGGTTGCAGACCGACCCGTCCGACGTCAACGCCGCCCTGGCCGCCGGCACTCGGTTCGTCCTGGTCGACAGCCGCGGCGAACCAGGCTGGCGGCAGGGCCACATCCCGGGCGCCCTGCACCTGCCCACCGCCGAGATCCCGGTGCGCGCCGCCGCCCTCGTCGACCCGGGCACCCCGGTCGTCACCTACTGCTGGGGACCCGGCTGCAACGGCGCCACCCGGGCCGCGCTGGCGTTCGCCGAACTGGGCTACGAGGTCAAGGAAATGCTGGGCGGCATCGAATACTGGACCCGCGAAGGATTCCCCGTGGAGACGTCTGTGGGGGTCACCAGCCAGCCGGCCGACCCACTGACGGCCCCCGCGCACGCCATCACGTGTGACTGCTGACCGCGCGGTCGGCGGTCCGGCTGATCCCGTCCACCAACGTCGGCCACACCTCCCGAGGCAGGTCATGCCCCATACCGGGGACGACGATCAGCTCGGCGCCGGGGATCGCCCGTGCGGTCGCCCGGCCACCGGACACATGCACCAACGGATCCGCCTTGCCGTGCACCACCAACGCCGGGATCCGCAACCCGCGCAGCCCCGCGGTCCGATCCGACGCCGAGGTCACCGCGACCAACTGACGCAACGTGCCCGCCCGGTTCACCCCACGGTCGAACGTGGCGCCGCTGCGCTCCCGCAACCTGGCCTCGTCGAACGGGAAACCCGGCGACCCGATCCGCCGGAACATCGCCGTCGCCAGCTCGATGTACCCGGCCCGGTCGGTCGCGCCCCGCCCCAGCACCAACGGCAGCACCCGCGGACTCGGCCACCCCACCAGCCGGCCACCGGTCGTCGACATGACCGACACCAGCGACCGGACCCGCCCCGGATGCCTGATCGCCAGGGTCTGCGCGATCATCCCGCCCAACGACGCGCCCGTCACGTGCGCCGACCCGACCTCCAGGTGATCCAACAGTCCAGCCGCGTCCCCGGCCATGTCCGCCAACGAATACGGCGGCCGCGCCCCCAGATACGACCCCACCAACGACGCACGGCCGGACATCGACTGCGACCGCCCACAGTCCCGGTTGTCGAACCGGATCACCCAGAACCCCCGGTCGGCCAGCAGCCGGCACAGCTGGTCGTCCCACCAGATCAGCGGCCCACCCAGCCCCATGACCAGCAGCAACGGCCGACCCGCCGGGTCACCGATCGTCTCGTAACAGATCCGTACCCCGTTGACGTCCGCCATCCGCTCGCCCATCCACCGATTATCAGGCCAGTTCAACGGGCGCACTATTCTGCGGGCACATTGTCGGATGCCGCGGGTGGCCGGAAGTTGCCGACCTTAATTGTCAGTACATGAAGCCGAGCTCGCACGCGACCGCCCTCCCTGCGATCCGTGCAGCGCCACGTCAAAGCAGGCCACCGAACTGCTGTCCAGCCCCCCGACGCGGCTAAAACGCCAGGTCAGCAGCGCCGGGGCTACTCTGCACTTGGCCGTAGCTATAGGAATCCGGAGCCTTCACGGGCCGACGCCTGCTTGTCGGCGGGAGGCGGCGGCCTCCTCGCGAGCTGCCACGGCCTCGTCACGAGCCGACGCTGCCTCGTCCCGGGCGGCCGCCGTGTCTTTGCGGGCGGCCGCTGTTTCCTCACGGACGGCGGCTGTTTCTCGCCGTGCTGCGGCTGCTTCTTCGCGTGCCACGGTCGTTTCTTCGCGTGCCGCAGTGGTTTCCTCGCGCGCGGTGGTGGTCTCGGCGCGTGCTCGCTCCTCTTCGCGGCGCGCCGCAGCCGAGTCCTCCTGAGCCCGCCGCGCTACCTCCTCGGCCAACCGCGCCGCGTCGCCCGCCAGCCGAGCCCGCTGCTCAGCGCCCGCTACCTGCGCCTCCGCCAACACCTTGGCCGCCTCCGCCCGATCCGCAACAGCCAACGCCTCAGCCAACTGCCTCGTCGTGTCCTGCTGAACGGCCGTCACCTCCCGCAACTCCCGCCGCGCGACCGCCAACTGATCCAACGCCTCCCGTTGCCCCTGCTCGGCCAGCGTCGCCCGCGTCTCAGCCTGGCCACGTGCCCGCTCATGCTCGGCGGTCTGCTCCCACGCGGTCTTGCGGACCTGCTCGACTTCCTTGGCCGCGTCCTCAGCAGCCCGTTCAGCCACAACCCGCCGCTGCTGATCCTTCAACGCCGCCGCCGCGGCCTCCACCCGAGCCCGCTCAGCGTCGTCCGCGGCGCGCTCAGCCCGCTCCACCTTCACCAACGCGGCCGCCGTCTCCGCCCGATCAGCCACCGCCCGCGCCACCGCCCCCACATCCAACTCATCCCACCGCCGCCGAACCTCCGCCAACTCGGCCAACGCGGCATCTATCACCTCCCGCGTCCGCCCACCCAACTCCCGCAACACCACCAGCGGCTCCTCAACCCCCACCGCCTCCAACGCCCGCCGCCGCCGAGAAGCCTCATCAGCATGCCCCTTACAGCAGTACCGAACCGGCTTCCCACCCTTCAACCGCCCCCGCTCATCGCGCGCAGGCGCCGGCAACGCGTTCGAACACCCATCCAACGAGCAAACCCCGTGCTCACTACCAGCCTCAGTCACTCAACCAGCATATCTCACTCGCTTACGCATACGCGTAACTAGTAAGGCGTTTCGCGCACGAGAAATCAAGCAGCGGACGGGATACAGTGATAATGACTGTTATCACGGATGCTGTGCAGTGATGTGACGGGACGAGCTGTGACACGCACGCGAAATGTCAGTGGATCCGCACGTGCGATGTCAGTGACCGATTCAGGTGGGTTGACCTGCGGCGATGGCCGCAGGCGGCCGTTTTCGGCCTTGGCGAGGTGAGGACTGCGGCCAGGCGGGTTCGACGCCTCTGCGGCCCTGTCAGCGCATTTTGCCTGGTCAGGCCGGACATGCCAGGGCGTCAAAGTTGACCAGCGAAGCCAATCGGGTGGGTGGCGCGCTGTCGGGGGCCCGTGAGGACCGGCACTGCCGTGGTGAGCGACGGGTACCCCACCAGTGCGCCCATGACGGTCTGGGCGGTGAACCGGCAACAATGTCGCGAGCCACGTGGCCGTCTCGCCCGCCAGAACGGGCACGCGCAGCGCCAGCATCCCCATCGCCTGTACGGCCACCAGATGTTCCGGGACGTCCGTCGCTTGGGCGAACCGGTCGGGCAGAGGTCACGCTTATGAGAGACGAGACCGAACCCCACGGCTGACACGGGAGTCCGCAGGCAGCCGTGATGTGTAAAGCGAACAATGTCGACGCCTGCCGTTACCGTTCCGCGCTGTGTCGGATCAGGTGGCAAGGTATTGGGTCGCGCAGTATGTGCGGGATCTGTCGGAGCACACCGAGAAGGCGTACCGAACTGGCTTGATCGCGGTGCCCACGTTGATCGCTGAGGCGCTTGGGTGCTGCGGAGATGGCGCCGGTGGCGGGATTGACGCGGTGCGGTCGGGAATTAGTCTCGAACTGAACCATTGGAGTCGAATGTAACAATGGGACGTTCCTGGCGCGATACCGACTTGAGGACTGTATCTCGGGGGAGAGATATGTTGGAAGTCAAGTCTGATCCAGAAGAACCGATTGGCGTACACGCGGTCAGAACCCGCCAGGAGTTCGCTCAACAACTGACGCTGCTTCGCGAACGTGCCAGCTTGACGGTTCGAGATGTGGCCAGGGCGGTGGGGATTCCGCCCAGCACGGCGGGCGGGTATTTCAGCGGCCGCAACCTGCCGCCGGCGAAGCCGCACAGCGTACTCCACGAGCTTCTGCGTGTGTGTGGCGTCACGAGTCAGGCCGAGCTCGATGCCTGGCATCAGGCGTTGCTTCGGGTACGCCGCGTTCCTGGTCCAAGACCGGGTCACGCCCCCGCTCCGTATCGCGGATTGGAGCCTTTCCAGCCTGAGCATGTGGGCTGGTTCCACGGCCGGGAGAAGCTGACCCAAGCGCTGGCAGACCTGGTGACGCGCCAGTATCCCGGTGGTGGTCCGGTGATGGTCGTAGGCTCGTCAGGAGCCGGAAAGTCGTCACTGCTCCGAGCCGGCCTGATCCCGATCCTCAGCCAAGGCGAGACTGGATCACGAGCCTGGAAACTGGTGCTGTGCACACCTGGTGCGCATCCGATGGCCGAATGGGAGCGACGGCTCGACACGACTGGTGATCATCTGTTGATCGTGGTCGACCAGTTCGAGGAACTGTTCACCCTGTGTACCGACCACGACGAGCGGACGGCTTTCATCAAGTCCTTGGTCGCTGTCGCGCGGAGAACGACGCCGGCCGCTTCGGTGGTGCTCGGGATGCGTGCCGATTTCTACGCCCACGCCTCCGGATACCCGGATCTCGTCGAGGCGTTGCAGAACGCCCAGATCGTGGTGGGGCCGATGGACCGGACAGAACTACGCCGCGCCATCGTCGAACCTGCTCGGTCGGCCAATCTGGACGTCGATGGTGGCTTGGTCGAACTTCTTCTGCGAGAACTGGAACCGGGGCAGCCCGGCTCCGGAGCCCAGGCGTACGAGGCCGGCACCCTGCCGTTGCTGTCGCATGCCCTGCACATGACATGGAAACGCGCCCGTGGCGGCGTTCTGACCATTGAGGACTACACCGCAACCGGCGGTATCCGGGACGCGATCGCGGCGACGGCCGAGACCGTGTTCACCGACCTGAACGAATCCCAACGAGACATAGCCCGCCGGTTGTTCCTGCGTCTCGTTCATCTCGGCGACCAGACAACCGACACCCGCCGACGCGTCTCCCACCCCGAGATCCTGCCGGAAGGCCGCAACAACGAAGGCATCGCCGTCGGCGAGGTCCTCGATCTGTTCGTCGATCAGCGCTTGATCACTACGGACACGAACAGCGTGTATCTCGCGCATGAAGCGCTGCTGACCGCATGGCCGCGGCTGCGCGGCTGGATCGAGGCTGACCGTGCGGGGCTGCGTACCCACGGCCGTCTCGCCCGGGACGCCCATGCCTGGCAGGATTCCGGCCGTGACCCGAGCGGGTTGTACCGAGGTAGCCGGCTGGCCGTTGCCCAGGAATGGACGTCCGAGCTCGAGCATCGCGCAGATCTCAATACGCTTGAACGAGAATTCCTTGACTCCGCGGCCAACCAGGAACACGCCGAACAGCGGGCCCGTCGCCGTCGCATAAGTGTTCTGCGCCGCCTAATCGTCGTCCTTGCCATCCTTGTCGTCATCGCCAGCGTTCTTACCGTGGTCGTGTTCCGTCAACGGTCCGACGCTCTCGCCGAACGAGATATGGCGATCTCCCGACAGCTCGCTACCGCGGCCAACCAGTTGTGGGATCACGATGTCTCGCTCGCCATGCAACTGGCATTGGCCGCCTACCGGATCAGCCCGACACTGGAAGCCCGCAGCGCTTTGCTCGACGCCACCGCCACCACACCCGCGACCCGGATCCTCGGTTCAGAAGGCGCGTCGCAAAGCGTCGCGTTCACACCCAACGGGCAGATCCTAGCCGCAGCGAACGCAGACCACACGATACGACTGTGGCGGCTGGATGGACACAGCCACGTGACACCACTCGGCACACCGATCGCAGCCGCCTCCAGCACGATCTTCACGGTCACGTTCGACCGAACCGGGACACTGCTCGCCGTGGGAGGTGGAGACAAGACGGTCCGGCTGTGGAACGTCACCCACCCGGACCACCCGACCCTCACAGGCACACCGCTCACGGACGCCACAAACACCATCTACTCTGTCACGTTCAGTCCCAACGGTCACACGCTGGCGGCCGCCAGCGCCGACAAGACAATCCACCTGTGGGACGTCACCGATCCGAACCGCCCTGTGGTGCTTCCCGTCCTGACCGGGTTCACCGATTTCGCGTACTCTGTCGCGTTCAGCCAGGACGGCCACACCTTGGCCGCCGGCAGCGCCGACGGCACAGTCAGGCTGTGGGACATCAGCAACCCGACTCAACCCTCACCGGCTGGCCCAGTTCTCACCGGCCCGACAAGGAAAGTGTTCACCGTCGCGTTCACCCCGGACGGCAACACCCTCGCCGCGGGTAGCGCGGACAAGAACATCTACCTCTGGGACGTCACCCACCGAGACGCACCAATCACCTTGGGCATGCCACTGACCGGCGCGACAAGCTGGATCAACACGCTTGCGTTCAGCCAGGACGGCCGCACCTTGGCCGCCGGCAGCTCTGACAACACCGTACGACTCTGGAACCTGACGAGCCGAACTGTCGAACGCGTCCTTCCGCATCCCGGACCGGTTACCGCCATCGCCTTCGCCGACAACATGCTCGCCACCACCGACGCCGACGGCACCATCCGAATCTGGGATCTACCCGGCTCGGTCGCCACCGACTCGGCCGACACCGTCCTGAACACCCAGTTCACGCCCAACGGACAAGTCCTTGTCACGGGCAGTGGCCTCACCGACGGGAAATTCAGGTTGTGGGACGTGACCCAACGCCCACGGCTACTCGGCCAGCCGAATGCCTCCCCGGTACCAGCCAACCGATTCAACGGCATGACCGCGCTCAGCGGTGATGGCCGCACACTGGCCACCGGTAGCATCAACGGACGAGTACAACTGTGGGACATCCAGAATCCGCAACACCCGGTACCCATCGGCGAACCACTGACCGGCCCCACCGCGGCATCGGCTTCCCTGGCCTTCAGCTCGGACGGCCACCTACTCGCAGCCAGCGGCGAAGAGAACATAGTGTGGTTGTGGGACGTCACCGACAAAGCACACCCGCGTCCGCTACACCCATTGACAGGCCCGAGTAACTACGTGCCCTCAGTGGCCTTCAGTCCGGACGGCCACACTCTGGCCGCCGGCAGTGTGGACAAAAACGTCTGGCTCTGGGACGTGACCAATCCCGACGAACCCACCCACCTGGCGACCCTCAGCGGTCCCACCAACTATGTTTCATCGGTCGCGTTCAGTCACAACGGTCACACGCTGGCCGTCGGCAGCGCCGACAAAAAAGTCAGACTCTGGGACGTGACAAACAACGCCCACCCCGAGCCACTGGGGCAGCCATTGACCGGTCCGGGCAACTATGTGTACTCGGTGGCATTCAGCGCTGAAGACCACATATTGGCCGCCGCCAGTGCCGACAAGACGATCTGGCTCTGGGACACGACAAACCAGCGACGCCCTGGCCTGTTCGCCACGCTCAACGCCTCAGCCGGGCCCGTACATTCAGCAACATTCAGCCCCAACAGTCGCATCATCGCTGCTGGCGGCACCGATCGAACTGTCCGACTCTGGGCCATCGACCCTCAGCTTGCGAGCGAATACATCTGTTCCGCCGCCGGTGACCCCATCACACTCGCCGAATGGACACAGTACGTTCACGACCTCCCCTACCGCCCCATCTGCTGACAAACCCAAGACCTCGGCGGCGTCAACCAGACAGCGTCACCTGTCCGAGAGCGTACGAGCCGTGTACGAGGCTGTACGGACATCTGCCTGAGCCTTGCCACCGCAAACCGGCGTCCCGTCTACTGGGCTTGTCGTCAACGAGTCGAACCTGTGATTTCTCTGGGGGTATCACAGGCGACGGACGAAATAAGGATGGGGCCTGGCCAATCCCCTGTCACCACGGCTAGACCTGTCGCTACAGGGCGCGGACACGCGGTGGAATCCGCGCCACGATTAGCAACCCACCGGAACAGCTGGGAATAGGAAAGTGGGAGAGCCACGCGTTCACAGGAGGGAGCGAGGCTTGGAGCACTGTTCGTGAAGTACTGTTCGGAAGCCGGGACGCTCACCGGTTTTGGCTGGTACGACGCATAGTTCACGACAACCAAAGGTGGCCCAGACCATGTGATCTGGGCCACCTGAACACTTCCGGGTGATGGTGACCCGTGAAGCGCCGCGGATCTGCTCGCCACCTAGGTGCGGGATGGCCGCTGCTGGGGCGAGATCAGTTGGCGGGCTTGCCGAACCAGCGGGCGAGGTGGTCGTCCAGGTCTTGTTGATCGTCGCCGATCCAGGCGACGTGGCCGTCGGGGCGCAGCAGGACGCACGGAACATCCAGTACCGCAGTGGGATCCGCGAGGTAGTCGACCCGGTCTGACCAGCCGCCGACAGTCAGGCGTTCGGTGCGGTCCAGCAGCAGGCCGCAGCCGCGATGCAGCAGGTCGTAGAGGTGGCCCTGTTTCACGTCGATGTCGCGCAGGCGGCGGCCGAGCAGGTCGGGGCCCGCGCCGAAGTCGTAGCGGATGCCGATCGCGGTGATCTTCTCGATCAGGTAGCGGTTCACCTCGTCGAAGTCCATCAGTTCGGTGAGCAGCCTGCGCACGGCCTGCGGGCCCGGTTCGGTGGACGACAGCGCCATCTGGGCGCGGGTGTTGTCCAGCACGTCCTCGGCGACCGGACGGCGTTCGGTCTGGTAGGTGTCCAGCAGTGGTTCCGGCGCCCAGCCGCGGATCTGTGCGGCCAGTTTCCAGCCGAGGTTGAACGCGTCCTGAACGCCCAGGTTCAGGCCTTGGCCACCGGCGGGCGGGTGGATGTGCGCGGCATCGCCGGCCAGCAGCACCCGCCCGACCCGATACCGCTCGGCCAGCCGGGTGGCGTCGCCGAAACGGGACAACCAGCGCGGGGAGTGCACGCCGAAATCGGTTCCGGCGATGGCACGCAACTGCTGTTTGAAATCCTCGAGGGTGGGCTCCGCGCGATCCTCGCTGACTCCCGCGACGGGGACCACGACGCGATAGACACCTTCGCCGAAGGGCCCGAGACTGAACACCTTGTTGGTCTCACGGATTTCGGCCACCTTGGCGGCGATCTCCTCCTGCGGCACACCCACTTCCATCTCGCCCATCAGCGTCTCGGTCCGCGAGGGCTCGCCGGGGAAGCCGACGCCGAGCAGTTTGCGCACCGTACTGCGCCCGCCGTCACAGCCGACGAGGTAGCGCGACCGCAGCTGTTCGCCGTCGGCCAGCTCGACGGTCACACCCTCGTCGTCCTGCTCGAAATCGGCCACCGCGCAACCGCGCCGGACCTGCGCACCCAGTTCGATCGCGTGTTCTTCGAGCAGGTGAACGATGACCGGCTGCCGGATGCCCAGCAAATAGGCGTGCGCGGAATCCAGGCCCTCGGGCGCGGGTTTGGCGATAGCGGCGAAGAAACCGCCGGCCGGACGCTGTCTTCCGTGTTCGAGAACGCGCTCGAGCAGTCCGCGCATTGCCATCAGCTCGATACTGCGAATATGCAGACCGACTATGCGGACGAACGATACGGGCTCGGTGTCCTTCTCCAGGACGAGTACCCGCACATCATGCAGCCGCAGTTCGGCGGCCAGCATCGCACCTGTCGGTCCGCACCCGGCAATGATCACGTCGAACATGAGCATAGGTGTTTGCCTTTCGGGAGTGCCTTGTTGGCGAGGCGCTCCCGGCGACACCTACGTCAATCGCCCGACCGTGACGGTAAGGGGAGCACCCACTTCGATACAGCGTTCATGGGTCTCACCTCCTCGGGCGGTGTCGCGGTCAACGGCAAGCTACAAGCCTGGGCATCATCCCGTCCAATCCTTTCCGAACGGGCTACCGCAGTTGGTCGCGGCGGCGGATCAGATAGGCGGTCTCGGCGGTGTTGCCCGCCAGGTCGATGGCTTTGTCGTAGGCCGCGCGGGAGTCGTGACTGCGGCCCAGCCGGCGCAGCAGGTCGGCGCGGGTGGCGTGGTAGGCGTGATAGCCGGACAACCTGTCGTCAAGACGGTCGACGGTCGCCAGTGCCACCTCCGGCCCGTCGATCTCGGCGACCGCGATAGCCCGGTTGAGGGCGATGATCGGCGTGGGCTCAAGGCGGACGAGCTGGTCGTAGAGGGCGAGGACCTGCGACCAGTCGGTGTCGCGCATGTCGCGGGCGGAAGTGTGCACGGCGTTGATCGCGGCGAGGATCTGGTAACGACCCGGAGCCACCCCAGCGGCGAGGCGCTCGCGCACCAGCCGGTGACCTTCGGCGATCAGCGCCGCGTCCCAGGCGCCACGGTCCTGCTCGTCGAGGGCGACCAGTTCGCCGTTGGCCGAGACCCGGGCGGGGTGGCGGGCCTCGATGAGGAGCATCAGCGCCAGCAGCCCGGCCACCTCACCGTCGTCCGGCAGCAGGGCACGGATCAGGCGGGCGAGCCGGATCGCCTCGGCGGTCAGGTCGTGCCGCACCGGATCGGTGTCCGGGCCGGTCGCCAGGTAACCCTCGTTGAACACGAGAAACAGGACGGTGAGCACGCCGGCGACGCGGGTCGGGAGATCCTCGGCGGCCGGCACCCGATAGGGGATACGAGCCGCCTTGATCTTGGCCTTCGCGCGGGTGATCCGCTGCCCCATGGCACTCTCGGCGACCAGGAAGGCGCGGGCGATCTCGGGCACGGTCAGACCGCCGACCATGCGCAGCGTCAGCGCCACGCGGGTATCCATCGCCAGCGCCGGGTGACAACAGGTGAAGATCAGCCGAAGCCGGTCGTCGTCGATGGCGCCGAGAGGCTCGGGCGGGTCGTCGTCGTACACCATCTGAGCCTCCTTGTGCTTGTCGTCGCGTTTGTTCTCGCGCCGGATCCGGTCGATGGCTTTGTGGTTGGCGGTGGTGGTCAGCCAGGCGCCGGGGTTGGGGGGTACGCCGTCGGCCGGCCACCGTTCGACGGCGGTCGTGAACGCCTCGGCGGCCGCTTCCTCGGCGATGTCGAGGTCGCCGAAGCGCCTGGTCAGGGCGGCCACCACCCGTGCCCACTCGTCGTGGTGGGCCCGGGTGACCGCCTCGCGGACGTCGGTCACGCTCACAGGTCCTGGAACGGCCGCACCTCGATCTTCCGATCGCAGACCTTCGACGCCTCGGTGGCGAGCTTGAGCGCCACGTCCAGATCGGGGGCCTCCCACACCCAGACGCCGGCGAGGTACTCCTTCGACTCCACGAACGGACCGTCGCTGAACACCGCCTGCTCGCCCCGGTTGTCGATGACCGTGGCCGCGTCGGTGTCCGCGAGTCCGCCCGCGAACACCCAGTAGCCCTCGGCGATCAGTCGTTCGTTGAACGCGCTGATGGCAGGCTGCCGGTCGGTGCTGCCGGGATTGCTCTTGTCATCGATCACGGAAACCAGATACCGCATCTGAAGATCCTCTCCTGTGGTGTCAAGACAGCGTGGTTTGGGTGGTCAAGGACTTCAGGCCGGTGGCGCATACCGCGGGCGCCCGGCCGGCCGGTAGACCTGGATCGTCACGCCCTTCGAGTCGACCCGCGACTCGAGCAGCTCAAGCGCGAGATCCGGACCGGTCTCCGGGAACAGTCGCGCGCCCTGGCCGAGGATCACCGGGATCACGACCAAAATCATCTCGTCGACCAGATCGTTCGCCAACAGCCACCGGATCAGGGCGCCACTGCCGTGCACCTGCAGCTCACCCCCTGGCTTGGCCTTCAGCTCACCGATGGCCGACGCAAGGTCGTCGGGCAGGACGGTGGTGCCCGACCACGTCGGATCGGCGAGCGTGGTCGACGCCACGTACTTGGGCTGGGTGTTCAGCGCCCGCAGGACGGGCTCCCAGCCAGGGACATCCTGGAGCGTCAAGGACCCCCACGAGCCGGCGAACAGCTCGTAGGTCCGCCGGCCGAACAGGAACGCGTCGGCGCGCTCGTAGGTCTGGTTGAGGTACGTCCTGGTCTCGTTGTCGCCCTTCCCCCGGGCCCATCCGCCGCGCTCGAAGCCGTTCCTGCGGTCATCCGACGTGGCGCCGTTTCCCTGCATCACTCCATCGAGGGTGACCTGAGTCATGGTCGTCAGTTTCACGATCGCGGTTCCTTACCTTGGCGCCGCCCCTCGTGGGCGGCCTCACCCCTGCTACGAACACCACCGCCCCGATCCGACACCGCCTCCGGATTTTCTTTGAGGGAACTTTGGTCAGCGGGGTTGGCGTAGTCCTGCGACGAGGAGTTCGACCAGTTGGCGTGCGTCGTAGCGGGGGTCGCTGTCGGCGCCTATGCAGAGGTTTCCGACGCCGCGCATGAGTTGGTAGGCGCTGAGGTCGGGGCGGATCTCACCGGAGGCGGCGGCAGCGTCGAGGAGTTGGGTGCACACCGGCAGGAGGCGGTCGAGGAAGTAGGCGTGCAGCGTTTCGAAGCCGGCATGGTCGGACTGCAGTGCGACCGCGAGGCCATGTTTGGTGACCAGGAAGTCGACGAAGAGGTCGACCCACCGGCCGAGGGCGACGTGCGGTGTCGGGCTGGTTGCCAGCAGGGCCGGGCCGGCTTCGGCGCAGGCGTCGACCTGGTGGCGGTAGACGGCGATGACGAGATCCGCCCGGGTGGGGAAATGGCGGTAGATCGTGGCCGTTCCGACGCCGGCCTTGGCCGCGATGTCGCGTACCGGCGCTTCTACGCCTGCCGTGATGAAGATCGCGGCGGCCGCGTCGAGCAGGGTTTCCTTGTTACGCCGGGCGTCCGCTCGTTTGGGCCGGTCGCAGTCGTTCACCGCGCACCTCCTCCAGTTGCCGGGTTTGCTAACCGGGACATGGTTCCGTATCGTTAAACGGGACATGGTTCCGCTTGCTCATGATGTCAGAGCGGCGGTCGACAACCAAGCCATCCCCACTGGAGGAACACCCTCATGCAGTACCGCACCTTGGGCCGCACCGGTGTGCAGGTCAGCTCCCTCGCGCTCGGCGCGATGAACTTCGGCAAGATCGGGCGCACCACCCAGGACGAGGTCACCGCCATCGTCGATGCCGCCCTGGCGGGCGGGATCAACCTCATCGACACCGCCGACGCGTACAGCGGCGGCGAGTCGGAGGAGATGATCGGCAAGGCCATCGCCGGCCGCCGCGAGGACGTCGTGCTGGCCACGAAAGCGGGCCTGCCGATGGGCGACGGCCGCAACCATCAGGGCAGTTCGCGCCGCTGGCTGGTCACCGAACTGGACAACAGCCTGCGCCGCCTCGGTGTCGACCACGTCGATCTCTACCAGATCCACCAGTGGGACCCGAGCACCAGCGACGAGGAGACCCTGTCGGCGTTGACCGACCTGCAGCGCGCGGGAAAGATCCGTTACTTCGGCTCTTCCTCGTTCCCCGCGTACCGCGTCGTGCAGGCCCAGTGGGCCGCCCGCGAGCATCATCTGAGCCGTTACGTCACCGAACAGCCCAGCTATTCGATCCTGCAGCGCGGGATCGAAACCCACGTGCTGCCCGTGACCGAGCAGTACGGGCTCGGCGTGCTGGTGTGGAGCCCGTTGGCGTCGGGCTGGCTGTCCGGCGCGATCCGCGCGGGCCAGGACATCACCACCAACCGCTCCACGTTCATGCCGCAACGCTTCGACACGACCCTCCCCGCCAACCGGGCCAGGCTCGACGCCGTCGAGCAGCTGGCCAAACTCGCCGACGAGGCCGGCCTGACCATGATCCAGCTCGCGCTCGGGTTCGTGACCGCGCATCCGGCCGTGACCAGCGCGCTCGTCGGCCCCCGCACAGTGGACCACCTGCACTCGCAACTCGCCGCCGCGGACACCGTGCTCTCCGCGGACGTGCTCGACGCGATCGACGCGATCGTCGTCCCCGGCACCGACCTGGCCCCGCACGAGAAGCACGACACCCCGCCCGCGCTGCTCGATCCGGCACTGCGGCGCCGCTGACCGTGTCCCGGCGGGCCCTTGTCAGCTGGTGTGCAGGATCCGGAAGCGGTCGGGTTCCGCCGGATCCCGATCGACGACCTGGATCGGTGGCCAAGCCCATTGCCAGACGCTGATGCCTGGCGTGCGGGAGAACTTGATCAGGCCACGGGTGCCTTCGACGGCGACGTGTGGCCAGGACTCGGCGGTGCGCGCCCGGTCCGTGCCGTGCGAACGCAGCACGTCGGCGAGGACAGCGATCGTGTCGTAGCCCTCGAAGGCGACGAAGGAGGGCGCTCGGGTCAGCCGCTCGCGCAGGGCTGTCTCGACGCGTGCGCCGAGTGGGCTGAGGCGCTCAGGCAGGTAGCGCAAGAACGGGATGGCGGCGCTGTCGTCGCCCAGCAGCGTCGCCCATTCGGCGAACTCCGGTTGCCCGGCCGGAGCACCCAGCATGATCTCGGCGAGGCGCCGGTCGCGGCGGACGGACTTGACGATCGACACTGCCGGCTCCGGGTGGCCGACCAGAAGAAGGAGGGCTGTCGCGCGATTGTCGACGAGTTCGTCGCACACAGCTGTGGGGCCGAGCGCGCGCATGTCGAGTTCGAGGACGGTGCCGCCGCGTGGCGCGAGATAGTCCAGCAGAATGCGGGCCCCGGACGTCCAGTAGACACTTGAGTCGGCTGCTACGGCGATTCGGCGGTGGCCCGCGCTGAGGAGGAAGTCGGCGTAGATCTGCCAGCCGTGGGACTGCGCCGGGGCGAGGCGCGCGACCCATTCCGTTGGCTGTTCGGTAAGCGCGTCGAGAACCGCTGACGAACAGAGGAACGGCAGGCCGAGGGTGTCGGCTGTGGCGGCAGCGGTGCGAGCGACGACGCTGTGATACTCCCCCGCCAACGCGGCCACGCCCAGGCGAGCAAGTTCGTCCACCGCCGCCGCGGCCCGCTGTGGATCAGCCGCGGTGTCCCGGACCACCAGCTCCAGGGGCCTTCCAGCGATCCCGTCCGCGTCGTTGACGTTGCGAACGGCCAGCTCGAGTCCAGCGAGCAGGTGGTGGCCCGCCTCGACCCAGCCAGGCCGGGTCAGTGGGACGAGAGCGCCGATCTGGACCGACGGCTGGGCGATCATGCCGGACATTGCATCCACCGCCAGCGCCGACAGGCAACCGATTATCTGGTCGGGTCCGTCAGGGATCATTACGACTTCTCCTAACCGGGACCCCAGGAAGCGCAGGGTTCAACTCCGCAGCCGTGCGGCCTGACGGGTGAGGTGGTCGCGTTCGGCGAGGTTGGGCGCTGATCGGGCGGCTTCGGCGTAGAGCCGTGCCGCGGTCACGGGGTCGCCGTCGCGCTCATGTAGGTATGCCGCGACGGCGGTGTGGCGGGGCAGGGATGGGTCGAGTTCCGCCAGGGCGGCCAGGCCGGCGCGCGGGCCGTCGGCCTCGCCGACCGCGACCGCCCGGTTGAGGCGGGCCACCGGGCTGTCGGTGAGGTCCACCAACTCGTCGTACCACTCGACGATCTGCACCCAGTCGGTCTCCTCGGCCGTCTGAGCGTCGGCGTGGAGTGCGGCGATCGCTGCCTGGGCCTGGAACTCGCCCAGACGGTCGCGGGCGAGGGCGACCTGGAGCACGTCGACACCCTCGGCGATCAAGCGGGTGTCCCACAGGCCGCGGTCCTGTTCGGCGAGAGGTACGAGGCTCCCGTCGGGGCTGGTCCGTGCCGGCCGGCGGGCGTGGTGCAGCAGCATCAGCGCGAGCAGGCCCGCGACCTCCTCGTGGTCGATCATCGCAGCCAGTTGGCGAGCGAGCCGGATCGCCTCGGCGGCGAGGTCGACGTCGCCGGAATAGCCCTCGTTGAAGACCAGGTAGAGGACACGCAGCACGGTGGCCACGTCACCGAGCTGGTTGAACCGGACAGACGAGACAGTCCGTTTGGCTCGACTGATCCGCTGGGCCATCGTCGCTTCCGGCACGAGGTAGGCCTGCGCGATCTGCCGCGTGGTCAGGCCGCCGACCGCACGCAGCGTGAGCGCGACCGCCGAAGCCGGTGTCAACGACGGGTGCGCGCACAGGAAGTACAGCTGGAGCGTGTCGTCCACCGCCTCGCCCGGACCAGGCACGGGTTCGCTGTCGACGAGCACCTCGCGCCGCCGCCGGGACGTCTCGGCGCGGGTGGCGTCGAGGAACTTCCGCCAGGCCACGGCGACCAACCAGCCCTTGGGATCCCGCGGTGGATCGTCCGGCCACACGCGGACGGCCTCGATCAAGGCGTCCTGCACGGCGTCCTCGGCCGACGCGAAGTCAGCCCCACGGCGGCCGAGGAGCCCGATCACGGTGGGGGTAAGGGACCGCAGCAGGACCTCGTCCACCTGCGTCACTCCGTGCTGGTCGGGGGCGGGGCGTAGATCGGGCGCACCTCAAGCCACTCCTGGACCGGCCGGCCGCCCGCGCCCGGAGCCGCGGACAGCTCGCCGGCCAGTTCGATCGCCCGCTCGTAGGTCTCGACGTCGATCACGATCCAGCCGGCGATCAGGTCCTTGGTCTCCGCGAACGGCCCGTCGGTGACCGGCGGCCGTCCCTCGCCGTCGTGGCGGACGAACGTGCCCTCCTGGGTGAGCGCCTCGGTGTTGACGAACTCGCCGGTGCCTTCCAGCCGGGTGATGAAGTCCCGCATGTACTGCACGTGGGCCGTGACCTCGCCCGGTGTCCACTGGTCCATCGGCACGTCGTGGACCGACGCCGGCGCGCCCCGGTAGTGCTTGAGCAGCAAGTACTTGGCCATCGTGTTCTCCTCGGTGCGGGTACGGTCCATTGTGGCCAGGTCCGGCTGCCTTTAGGGGCACGGTTCGCCGGATGATGTTGTTCCTCTCAGGTCGTCACGGTAGGTGTTGGGGTACGCCGTTTTTCGAGGGGGCTGTGATGGGACGTACCGAGGGCTGTACCGGTGCGGTCTGAACGCGTGACGTCGGCCGCCGAGCCGGTCCAGGAGCACGACACGGTCGGGTCAGGGACCAGCGCCGGCCGGCAGGGCGCGTCCGGGCACTCCCTTCTCTTTCTTCAACGGGTTGCCGGCAATCAGGCCGTGTCCCAACTGCTTGAGGTGCAACGTGAACCCACTGCCGGCGGTCCGGATCAGGTCCAGACCGTCGATCCGGAGGCGAACGCGGAGCAGTCCGCCGCCGAGGAGGAGACGTTCGACGACCAGGCGCAGCAGGCCGTCGAGGACGAGCAGCCCTCGGTGTGGCACGACATCGCGGAGGGCGCGGCCGGGGTGGCGTACGGCTCGGTGCAGTCGCTGACGCCGGGCGGTTTCGCGGCGCCCAGTCCTGCGCCGCAGTCGCGGCTGTTCGAGTTCTTCCGGGGCGCTGGGCAGATGGCGACCGGCGTGGCCGAGATGGTCGTCGGCGCCGGTGGCGAAGTCGGCGGTGTGGCGCTGGACGCGACTGGTGTCGGCGCGGTCGCGGGCGTGCCGTTGAACATCGCTTCCGCGGCGGTCATCGCCCAGGGCGCGGTCAGCACCGCGGCCGGTGCCGGGACGCTCATGCACGCCATGTCCATGGGCGGCGGCTCGTCGTCCGGTGGCGGACCGCGCCTGCCCAAGAAGGGAACCCCGGAGCGTGCCGCCATCGAGAACGCCCGGCGCAGTGGCATCCGGGCCGCGCAACGCCGCGAGCTGGACAACATCAAGGCAGGCGGGAAGGGGACACCCGGCAACGAGGTGTGGACCGACGCGGAGCTGACGAAGATCCGCGACTCCGGCGAGTTCCCCAAGGATGTGCGGTGGCACCACAGTCCGACTGTGGCCAACCGGCCCGACCTGGCCGGTGATCCGAGCGTGATCAAGCCGATCCGCGGCGGGGTGCAAGGCCATCTGGCCGCGCACGGAGGAGACTTCCGGAAATGAACGGCCTCGTCGCCTCCGTCCTGACCGACCTGTTCGGCCCGCCCGAGCCCGGCTCCGACGCCGATTCCCTGGCGTGGACCACCTGGCGTTCGAACGACCCGGACCACCGCTCCCGCCTGTACCGCCGGACCGGGCCAACCGACCTGCCCGACGCCCTGCTCGCCTGTTACGGCGACTTCGGCGGCGGCTTCCTCATCGGCAGCTCGATCAAGATGGCCACGATCGACAGCCAGGACGTCCACGGCCTGTACCGTTTCGACGAACTGGCGATCCAACCCGAACTGAGCGACGTCCGCGTCCAACGACCCGAGCTGCACTTCTTCCTCGACGCCGCCAATGTGTGGTTCTACGGCATCGAGGGCGACACATTGGTCGCCTTCGACGCCGACCTCGACGAGATCACCGACCTGGGCGACCCGGCGGCCGCACTCCCCGATCTGCTCACGGAATGGCTGGATTCCTGAGCCACAGGCCGGTGAACACGGCACTGGCCAAGGTGACGGCACCGGCCACGACGAAGGCGCTGGTGAGGCCGGTCTCGACGGACGCACCACCGGATTCCTGGGCGCGCACGACGGCTCCGAGCACGGCCACGCCGAGCACCGCGCCGATCTGCCGGGTGGTGCTGCTGACGCCGGAGGCCAGACCGCCCTCCTGCGGCCCGACCGACGTGATCGCCGCGCCGGTCAGCGGGGACATGGTGAGCCCGAAACCGATGCCGACGACCGCCAGCCGCCACCACACGTTCCCGTAGTCGGTGTTCGCGTGCACGAAGCCCAGCGCCAGCAACCCCAGACCGGCCAGCGCCAGGCCGCCGGTGACCACGATCCGGAAGCCGTACCTGGCGGCGAGCCGGCCCGCGTACGGGCTGACGATCACCATGGCGAGGGACGCGGGCAGGGTCTGCAGGCCGGCACGCAGGACCGAACTGCCCTGGACGTACACGAAGAACTGGGAGAAGAAGAAAGCCGAGCCCATCAGCGCGAAACCCACCACGACCATGGCGGTGTTGGACACCGTGAACAGCCGTTGCCGAAACAGCCGCAGCGGCAGCATCGGCGTCGATCCGCGTCGTTCGACGACGACGAAGACCGCGAGGATCACCGCTCCGCCGATGAAGCTGCCCAGGATCACCGGCGAGGTCCAGCCCTGCGCGCCGCCTTCGATCAGCCCGTACGTCAGCGCGCCGACACCTAGGACGGACAGGACCGTCCCGGGGACGTCGATCGCCGGCGCGGCGGGATTGCGGGACTCGCCCAGGATGCGCAGGCCGGCCAGCAGCAGGGCCGCGCCGATGGGCACGTTGACCAGGAAGATCGCGGGCCAGCCGAAGGAGTCCACCATGATGCCGCCGGCCAACGGTCCGGCGGCCAGGCCGATTCCGCTGAACCCGGCCCACAGCCCGATCGCCTTGACCCGTTCCCGCGCGACCGGATAGGCGGCGGCGAGCAGGGCCAGTGAGGCGGGGCTCAGCGCGGCGGCCCCGATCCCCTGCACCACCCGTCCGGCGATCAGCCAGCCGATCGAGGGCGCGAAGGAACACAGCACGGACGCGGCGGTGAACACCGCGACACCCGCCAGGAACACCTGTTTGCGGCCGAAGCGGTCGGCGAAGACGCCACCGGACAACAACAGCATGGCGACCAGCAGGACATACGCGTCGACAATCCACTGCAGACCGGTCAGCTGGGTGTGTAACCGCAGCTGCATGTCCGGCAGCGCCGCGCCGACGATGGTGCTGTCGAGCAACACCATGAACTGACCGAGGCAGATCACGGTGAGCAAGGCCGCCCGGCTCGCCCGAGTGCCTCCAGGCGATCCGACCTTCGTCGCGCTGTCGTGTGTGGTCAACACCATTCCCCCCTTGTCGCGAACGCTCCCGGCACCATAGTTCGATAATCCCGAAATGCCGAACGATGGTATCGTGGCGGTATGCGATGGCTACCCGAGCCCGGACGCGAGTCGCTGACCCTCGCGTCAGTGCTGCACGCGCTGGGCGATCCGGTGCGCCTGCAGTTGGTGCGCCGGGCCGAGGTCGATCCCGACTCGACCTGTGCCGCTGTCTCCGACGGGTTGGCCGTGCCGCTGTCGACGCTGACCAATCACTTTCGGATCCTGCGCGAGGCCGGGGTGATCAGCATGTCCGTCGACGGCCGGCACCGGCGGATCCGGCTGCGCGGCGACGACCTGCGCGACCGTTTCCCGGACCTGCTCGAACCGATCCTGCGGCTCAGCGCGGCCGAGGCGCCGAAACTGAGCTAGGGGGCGGGCGCCCAGAGGTGGTCGGCGTCGCCGGCGGCGAGGCGGCCCCGATAGATGTCGATCTTGCGATCGATCAGCTTGAGGTTGTTCTCCAGTTCGGCCAGCTTGGCCAGCACGTCCGCGCGGTGCGCTTCCATCAGCGCGAGCCGCTCCTCCTCGTTGCCGCGGCCGGCGGACACGAGTTCGGCGTACCGCCGGATCGTCTTGATGGGCATGCCGGTGGCGCGGAGCTTGGTGCAGATCGTGATCCAGTCCAGGTCCAGCTGCCGGTAGCGGCGCCGGCCGCCGGAGGTGCGGTCGATCGTGGTCACCACCAGGCCGGCGCGTTCGTAGTAGCGCAACGTGTGCACGCTGACCCCGGTGCGATCGGCGGCCTCGGCGATACTCAGGCCCGCCTGAGGTGACTGGTTGACTTCGAGCACGCTCTAAATCCTACCGTCGGTCTCATGAGTGCTTCAACGTTGCTGACCGCCGACGGGCTCACTCGGCGGCGCCGGTTCCTGATCCTCGCCATCTGCTGTGCCAGCGCGGTCGTCGTGGTGATGGACATCTCCATTGTCAACGTCGCGCTGTCGGCGATTCGCCGTGACCTGCACGCCTCGGTGTCCGGTCTACAGTGGACAGTCGATGGATACACCCTGGTACTGGCCAGTTTCCTCGTACTGGCCGGGTCGGTCGCGGACCGGATGGGCCGCCGGCGCGTGTTCCTGATCGGGCTGACCGTGTTCGGGCTCGGCTCGGCGCTGTGCGGCCTCGCGCCGACCACGGGGACGCTGATCGCGGCACGCGTGCTGCAGGCCATCGGCGGCACGATGCTCAACCCGGTGGCGATGGCGATCGTCGCCACCACGTTCCCCGAACCGGCCGAACGGGCCAAGGCGATCGGGGTGTTCGCCTCGGTGACCGGCCTGTCGCTCGGGCTGGGGCCGATCGTCGGGGGTGCCCTGGTCGACGGATTCGGCTGGCACGCCGTCTTCTGGGTGAACGTCCCGATCGTGGCCGCGGCGATCGTGTGCGCCGTACTGTTCGTGCCCGAGTCCCGCGCCGCTCGGGCACGCCGGTTCGACCCGGTGGGCCAGGTCCTGGTGATCCTGGTGCTGGGCAGCGTGGTTTACGCGATCATCGAATCCCACGAGTTGGGCTGGACCTCGCCGGTCATCCTGGGGCTGCTCGTGCTGGCCGTCCTCGGTGTGCTGGGCATCCTCGGCTACGAACCACGCCGCGCCGACCCGCTGCTGGAACTGCGCCTGTTCCGCAGCGTGCCGTTCAGTTCGGCGATCCTGATGGCGTTGTGCGCCTTGTGCGCGTTCGGATCGTTCCTGTTCATGACACCCCTGTACCTGCAGAACGTGCGCGGCATGTCGGCGTTCGTGGCGGGCCTGTGCCTGCTGCCGGTGGGGGCGTTGATCGTGGTGCTCTCCCCCATCACCGGCCGGTTGGTCGCCACGCGAGGCCCTCGGCTGCCGCTGGTGGTGGCGGGCGCCGCGCTGGCGTTGGGCGGTGCCGCGTCGACTTTGCTCGGACCGGACACGCCGATACCGGCGGTGCTCGCCACCTACCTGCTGTTCGGCATCGCCTTGGGCATGGTCAACCCGCCGATCACCAACTCGGCGGTCGCTGGAATGCCGCGCTCGATGGCCGGAGTGGCCGCGTCGCTGGCGTCGTCCGGCCGGCAGACCGGCACCACCCTGGGTGTCGCGATCTCCGGCACGATCGTGGGATCGGCCCTGTCCGCCGGGGGAACCCAGTTCACCGACGCGGAACACGGTGTGTGGTGGCTGGTTGTCGTGCTCGGGGTCGGCGTGCTGGCGCTGGGGCTGTTCAGCACCGGCCGCCGGGCCGTCGGCACCGCCACCCGGGCGGCCGTCCTGTTCGACGGTGTCGAAGCGGGCGTCACGGTTCGATGAGGAAGTCCACGATCGCGGTCGCGAATTCCGGGGCGCCGAGGGCGGTGAAATGGTCGCCCGGCACCCGGGTGAACCGCGCGTCGGCCAGGGTGGCGGCCAACGCGTCGGCCGAGGCCTGCCCGGTGTCCCGGTCGCCGACCGCCACCAAAGTCGGGGTCGTGACCTGCGTCAGCGCCGCCCGGGGTGTCGGGACGAGAGCGTTCAGGACATGCAGAAGCGCCCGCGGATCGTTGCCGGACAAACGGATCCAGTGCGCCGACGCCGCGTCCGGCGACCCGGGCGGGATGGTGTCCCCGTTGGCCAGCGCGGTCAGGACGCGGTTGTCGCCGCCGGTCGCACGGGTGACCGCGTCGAGCCCCTGACCCGCGACGATCGCACGAGCCGGCCGGGCGCCACGGACGAGCATCCGCAGCACGACCCGCGCACCCAACGAGTAGCCGCCGAGGTCGTAGTCGTCGAGCCCGAGGTGATCGATCAACGCGAGCCCGTCGTCGACCAGGACATCCGGCGGATAGGCCGCGGGATCGTCGGGGTGCGCGCTGTCGCCGTGGCCGCGCAGGTCCGGCACGATCACGCGGCGCCCGGCGATCCCGGCCGCCGGTCCATGGTCGACCCACTGTGTCCCCGTGGCCGTGAACCCGTGCAGCAACACCAGCGGACGGCCGTCGCCGATCTCCCGATAGACCAGTTCCCGGCCGTCCCGGCCGGGAAACCGCCCCGCTTCAGCGCCTGCCCCAGCGATCCTCGTCATCACACCACCGCCCCGAGATCGACGATAGCTACGCCCCAGTGACCGCCGCGATCAGGGCGTCGCCGGTGTACGCGGTGCCGCCGATGCCCCAGCCACCGTCCGGGGCGTTCACGACGTTGACCCACGTGTTCGCCCGGTTGTGGGTGTCGACGGTCAGTTCGTCCACGATGTCGGTCGCGGCGGTGATGAACGCGGCGCGTGCGGCGGCGTCCGGCAGGCCGATGTTCGGCAGCTTCAGTTCGACCATCACCACCGGGCGGTTCACGCCGCCGGCGTAGATGGCCGACGGGTCCAGCACGTGCAGGGTGCCACCAACGATCGCGGTGAAGAACTCGTTGCCCGCCAGCCCGCTGACCTCGATCAACGCCTCGGTGAGGCGCGGAAGGACAGTCTCGCGGCCGGCGTCGGTGAGCACACCGGCCGGGGCGGTGACAGTGATCGGCATCGGAAAACCTCCAGTAGCTAGTACGTACGTACTAGTCAGATCATGGAGTAGGATGCCCGTACTAGTCAAGGGAGAAGGCATGGCGGGCGACACACGCACCCGGATGATCGAGGCGGCCGTGACCGCGCTGCAACGGCACGGCGTCGCGGGGATGTCGTTCACCGAAGTCCTACGGGACAGCGGCGCCGCCCGCGGCGCGATCTACCACCACTTCCCCGGCGGCAAGGCCCAGATCGTCGCGGAAGCCGCCGCCCGCAACGGCCACGACGTCCAAGCCCACCTGGCTCGACTCCCCGTCGACGACCCGATGATGGTCGTCGACAGTTTCCTCAGCGCCATCCGACCTGTCGTGCGCGCGTCCACCGAAGGCGGTGGGTGTGCGGTCGCCGCGGTCACGGTGGAGGACAGCGGTGAACTACGCCAGGTCGCCGCGACCGCGTTCACGTCGTGGGTCGACCAACTCGCCGAACGCCTTGTCACGGCTGGACTCCCGGCGCGGGACGCGGCCGACCTGGCCACCACGTTGATCACCCTGCTGGAGGGCGCGCACGTGCTGTGCCGGGCGGCGGGCAGTCTCGATCCGTTCGAGAAGACCGCCCGCGCGGCCCGCGCTCTCGTACGAAGTCGTTATTCCTGAACGAGGATCACGCCGTCGCCGCCGTCATGCCCGGACTCCGGGTCGTTGAACCAGCGGCCGCCATGACCGAGGTAGCGGAACCGGATCTCGGTGCCGGGGTTCACCGTGTAGGACGTCGAGCGGGTGCCGTTGGACCGCCTGCCCAGGACGTGCGTGCCCGGGGTCCAGTCGTTGAAGCAGCCCACGACGCTCACCGGGCCTTCGTGCACGTCCGCGGGCAGCACCCACGTCACGGTCACCATGCCGTTCTTCGTCCGACGCGTCTTGATCATCCGGCAACTGTCCTTCGGGCCGATGGGAAGGCGGTCGGCACCAGCGAAGCACACGTACGTCACACCCGATCGAGTCACCCGCGTTCGACCTGCACACTCACTGAACGTCCACCTCCTTACCCCGAAGTGGGTACTTCACCGCCGGCACCGCCCTTCCTACCGTGACGGTGTGCGTGTGGAGATCTGGAGCGACATCGTCTGTCCGTGGTGCTACATCGGCAAAGCCCGGTTCGACAAGGCACTCGCCGCCTTCGAGCACCGCGACGAGGTCGAGGTGGAGTTCCGGTCGTTCGAGCTCGAACCCGGCCGCGACAAGCAGGACGTGGAGCCGGTCGAGCGGATGCTGACCCGGAAGTACGGCCCGCAGGCGGCGGGCATGGAAGAGCGGGTCGCCGAACTGGCCCGCGCGGAGGGCCTCGGCTTCCGGGTCGACCGCGAGGTGGGCAGCACGTTCGACGCCCACCGGTTGCTGCACCTGGCCCGCGACCACGGCGTCGGGAACGACTTGGCCGACGCGTTGTTCGATGCCAATTTCGCCGACGCGCGGCCGTTGTTCACCGGGGACGCTTTGCCGCAGGTCGCCGCCAAGGTCGGTCTCGACGAGGAGGACGTGCGTCGGGTCCTGGCTGACCCCACCGCCTACGCCGAGGCCGTGCGGCGGGAGGAGCGCGAGGCGGCCGACCTCGGCGCGACCGGAGTTCCGTTCTTCGTCATCGACCGCCGGCTCGCGGTGGCCGGCGGGCAGCCCACCGAGGTGTTCGCCCGAGCCCTGGAGCGGGCCTGGCAGGAGTCACACTGAGACAAGGCCTTCGGCGCGCAGGTCGGCCCACAGCGGCTCGGGCACGTCCATGTCGAACATCGCGATGTCGTCCCGGGCTTCCTCGGCGGACCGCATCCCGACGAGGATCCCCACGACGGCCGGGTGTCGCAGCGGGAACTTCATCGCCGCCTGCGGAACCGTCACGCCGTGCGCCTCGCACACGTCCGCGATGCGATGCGTGCGCGTCACCATTTCCGGCGGCGCGGGCTCGTAGTCGTAATGGGCGTCCGCGAGGGGACGGGGTGTGGCCGACAGGCCGGAGTTGAAGATCGACGCGGCGATCACGGACACCTCGCGCCGCTGGCACTCCGGCAGCAGTCCGTCGAACGCGGTGTGGTCGAGCAGGGTGCTGCGGCCGGACTGGATCATCACGTCGATGTCGGTCTCGCGGACCAGGCGGGTCTGCAGCGCGGTGTCGTACATGCCCGCGCCGATCGCGCCGACCACGCCTTCGTCGCGCAGCTCGGCGAGCGCGGGGTAGCCGTCGCGTAGTGCGTCCTCGAAGTGTTCCTCCGCGTCGTGCAGCAGAAGCACGTCGAACCGGTCCACGCCCATCCGGGTCAGTGAGTCCTCGACGCTGCGCCGGATCCCGTCGCGGGTGAAGTCCCAGACCCGCCGGTGGGTGGCCGGGACGTGGAATCCGACGTCGTCCATGCGCCCGGCGGGGTCCTGCGGCACCAGCACCCGACCGACCTTTGTGGACAGTGTGTAGGCGTCCCGCGGCCGTTGCCGCAGGAACTCGCCGACCAGGCGTTCGGACTGGCCGATCCCGTAGTGCGGGGACGTGTCGAAGTACCGGATCCCGCCGGCCCAGGCCGCCGCCAACGCGGCCATGGCGACGTCGTGGTCGACCGGCGCGAACAGGCCACCCAGCGGGCCGCCGCCGAAGCCCAATGGGGTGACGGTGACGGCCGTCCGGCCGAGTCGGTTGGTCTGCACCACGAGCACCCTGCCAGAGGGCGGCAGAATGGTCGACGGAATTGCGACGTGCCGTCCTTCGTGGGGAGATGTATGCCTGACCTGAGCTACGACTCGGACGCCGACTTCGACATCACCGTGCGGACGATCGCCGAGCGGCCGGGGGTGGTCATCTCGGACTGCCGGTTCGACAACGTGGAGGGCGACCCGGTCGACTGCTACCTCGTGGCCCCGGTCGGGTCGCCGTCGGCAGGTGTGGTGTTCCAGCACACGACCGGTGGGCGGGAGGCGTTCCTGCCGGAGGCGGTCCAGGTCGCCGAGGCCGGCGGCATCGCGCTCAGCATGGCGCCGTTCACCATGCCGGACGCGGCGACGGTCCGCCAGTCGATCTTCGCCACCCGGCGCGCCGCGGACATCCTGTTCCGCCAGGTCGACCGGGTGGGCCTGGTCGGGCACAGCGGCGGGTCGATGGTGTCGGCCGTGGTCGGCGGCATCGACCACCGGTTCGCGTGCCTGGTGATCGAGGCCGGGCTGTCCGGGCTGACGTTCCACCTGCGCGACAGCAAGCATCCGATGATCGCGGGCCTGCGGGCCGCCACCCCGGCCGACGTGTTCGAGGCGACGCTGGCCGAGCTCAGTCCGTACGACGCGGTGCACTTCATCGGTGACGTGGCGCCCACACCGCTGCTGTTCCAGTTCCCTCGGTTCGACATCGGTGTCACCAAAGCGGAGTTCGAGGCGTTCTACGCGGCCGCGAACGAACCGAAACAACAGCTTTGGTACGACAGCGGGCACGTGGTGAACGACCCCGCCGCGTTCGCCGACCGGGCGCGGTTCCTCGCCGACCACCTGGGCCTGGACCGGCTGCCCGGAATCCTGACCGGCCGGACAACCGGGTGAGCACGCCGACCGGTCTGCCCGACCAGGTGGTGTTCATGCGGCAGGTGCACGGCGGCGCCGTCGCGTACGTGACCGCCCCGGGCGTACGGCCTGAGGTGGACGCGGTTTTCACCGACCAGCGCGGGTTGGCGCTGCGCGTGGTGGTCGCGGACTGCGCGCCGGTGCTGATCACCACGGCGGGCATGGTCGGCGCGGCGCACTCCGGCCGGACCGGGACGGTCGCCGGTGTGGTGCCCGCGCTCGTGCGGGCGATGGCCGGGCGCGGCGCGGACGTTCGTGGGATGACTGCGTGGATCGGGCCGAACGCGTGTGGTTCGTGCTACGAGGTGCCGCCGCAGATGCGCGCGGACGTCACGGCGGCGGTGCCGCACGCGTGGGCCACCACACGCCACGGCACGCCGTCGGTGGACATCCGCGCGGGGATCGTCGGCCAGTTGACCGCACTGGGCGTCACCGACATCCAGCACGACGACCGGTGCACGATCGAGTCGCCCCAGTTGTGGTCCTACCGGCGGGACAGACGCAGCGGCGGGAACTACGGGTTCGTCTGGCTCGACTGAAGCCGCGGGATGACGTGGTCGGTCTTCTGGGCGTACTCGTCCTTAGTGGTGTGGCTTGAGCACGACCGTCCGCAGCGCGTCGCATAGTTGTCGCGCGGCGGCGTCGTCTTCCAACGGCGCTAGGAACCGCCGCTCCGCTTCGTCACTCGCCTGTCGGGCGCGTGCCAGCGTGTCCTGACCGACGTCGGTCAGCTCCACGACGTTACGGCGTCGGTCGTCGGCGTGCGGGTGACGGGACACCAGTCCCTTGTCTTCGAGCGTGTCCAGCAGCGCCACCATCGTGGTGCGGTCGATCCCGAGTCGGTCGGCCGCCTGCTGCTGGGACGCTGGTTCGCCGTCCGTGAGCACCAGCAGCACCGACAGTTCCCGGCCGCTGATGCCGTACGGCCGCAACGCGGCCCCGGTCAGCTCGTACAGCTGGTTCTGGGCGTGCTTGAGCAGGTAGCCGAGACGGCTGGTCACCTCCGGGCTCAGCCCGTCCTTGCTGGACACCGTCCCATCCTATGGCTAACCTGATCGTCAGTAGTACTGAGCATTTGTAGTGCTGACAGATTGGGGAGCAGTCATGATCCTGGTGACCGGCGGGTTGGGGTTCATCGGGTTACACACCACGCGGGCACTGCTCGACCTGGGCGAATCGTGTGTCCTCGGGCAACGGCGGCCGGACGGGCCGCCGGCCGACCTCGCCGACCGGCAGGTCGTGGTCGACCGCGTCGACATCAACAACGAGGCGGAACTGCTGGCGGTCGGCGACCGGCACAAGATCACCGGCATCGTGCACCTCGCCGGCTCGATGCCCTGGCCGCGCGGCGCCGACATGCCCGTCGCCGAAGAACCTGTCGGCGACGCGCGGGCCGCCCTCAACAGCCTGTTCAACGTCATGCACGCGGCGCGCGAATGGGACGTGCCGCGCGTGACGGTCGCCAGCACGATCGGCGTGTACGGCGGTGTCGCCGGCGCGGGTCCTCGGTTCGAGGACATGCCGCTGCCGATGACGTCCGGCCATGTGATCCCCGCGTTCAAGAAGATCGGCGAACTGCTCAACGACTACCTGGCCGACACCACCGGCCTGGACATCGTGAACCTCCGGATCGGCGCGATCTGGGGTCCGGGCGGCCGGCCCACGTCACCGTTCTTCGCGGTGCCGCAACTGGTCCGGGCGGCGATCAACGGCACGACCCCGGACCTGTCCAGGATGACCTCCCCCGCGTACGCCGAGGACGCCATCGACCTGTGTTACGTCAAGGACTGCGGCCGGGCGATCGCGCTGCTGCAACTCGCCGACCGCCTCAACCACCGCACGTACAACGTGTCCGCCGGCCGGGCCACCACCAACGCGGAACTCATCGCCGCCATCCGGCAGGTCGTCCCGGACGCCCGGATCGACCTGCCCAGCGGCGGCGACGGCGAGCAGTCCTATTTGGACATCACGCGGATCGGCCAGGACACCGGCTACCGGCCCGCGTACGACACCGAAACCGCGGTGGCCGACTACATCGACTGGTTGCGCGCGGGCAACGAGCGCTGACTCAGTGGTGTTCCCCGGTCGCTCGGGGAACACCACTGTCACTTCACAGACCGGCCAGTTGCGTCAACACGCCGTTGGCCACCGGCCAGCTCGTGTTCGTCGCCGCGACGTTCTGCGCCTTCACCTTGTTCAGGTCCTCGAAGAAGTTGCCGTCGTAGGCCAGGCAGAACCAGACCTTGCCGTGGAAGTCCGGGTCGTTGATGAGCGAGCACCCCGGCGTCAGGTTGGTGCTGACCCGTTGGTTCGCCGAGCGCAGCACCGGGACGAAGGTGGTGTTGGGCAGGCCGGCCCGGCTTCGGGTGATCAGCGCGATCGGGCCGAGCGCGTTGACCGAGAAACCGAGCTGGTCCTGGGCGCCCTTGTCGACGACGGTGGCCAGCAGGCTGTCGATGAGGTTCGCGCAGGACGTCGCGTGCAGGGCGAACACCTGCTGGTTGTCCGGGGTCAGGAACTGGAAGTTCGGGAAGTCGACGATCGCGTCCCGGGTGCAGGCGCGGGCCTCGGCCGCCGCGATCGCGTCGATGTGGCTGATGATCGCGGTCTGGGCGGACTGGATGGCGGCGAGGATCTTGTCGACGGCTGCCTGCAGGGAGATGCCGCCGCCGAAGAAACTCTGGTACGCCTGGTACGCGGCTTTGACCGCGGCGGCGATGGTGGCCGGGTCGACGTTCGGGTGGACCGTCCCCCGGTCCGAACTGGGTGTGGCCGCGGACGCCTGTGCGGTGGTCATGCCCAACGCGGTCGTCACGGCCATGGTCAGCGCGATGATGACGCTGATCAGTCTTCGCTTCACTGTGGTGGTGCCTCTCTGGAAAAGGGACATCGTTCCCGGATACGTCGGCGGGTTACACACGCGCGATTGACGGGCAGCCGGGCGGCTGCCTATGGTGAAACACGCAGCTGGCTGGCTGCCTGTTGAGGAGTCGCGATGGACGAGGTCTTCAAGGCGCTGGCCGACGCCAGTCGCCGGCAGCTGCTCGACAGCCTGAACAGGCGCAACGGCCAGACGCTGCGGGAGCTGTGCGACGGGCTGGACATGGCGCGCCAGTCGGTGAGCAAGCATCTGGCGGTGCTGGAGTCGGCCGAACTGGTGACCACGGTCCGGCGCGGCCGGGAAAAGCTGCACTACCTCAACGCCATGCCCATCAACGCCATCGCCGAGCGGTGGCTGGACAAGTACGACCGCGAACGTGCCCACGCACTGGCGGATCTGCAGACTGCCCTGGAGGCGACACCGATGAGCACGAACGCGTTCGTGTACACCACGTACATCCGCACCACTCCTGAGCAGCTGTGGCGGGCGTTGACCGAGCCGGCGTTCACCCGCCGCTACTGGGGCGGGGTGGCGCTGGAGTCGGACTGGCGGGTCGGCTCACCGGTCCGGGTGCAGAACAGTCCGGACGAGGAGTTCGCGGACGTCGACCAGAAGGTGCTGGTCGCCGACCCGTACCGGACGTTGTCCTACACGTGGCACAACTACCAGCCCGAGCACGCGCCGATGTTCGGCTGGTCGGCCGCGGAGTTGGCCGAGCGGCAGCGGGAGCGTCGGTCCACGGTGACGTTCGAGTTGGAGCCGGCCGGTGACACGGTGAAGCTCACGGTCACCCACGACGGGTTCCAGGAGGGCAGCGCGATGATGGAGGCGGTGAGCGGGAAGCTCGACTTCAGCGGCGGCTGGCCGCAGATCCTGGCCGGCCTGAAAACTCTCCTCGAAACCGGCACGGTGTAGCTGTCGATCCCCGAGGACGCCGTTCGTGTAGGGGGTGAAGGAGGCGGACATGACGAACTATCTGCTCAGCGTCTACCAGCCGGACGGCCCGGTCCCCGAGCCCGCCGAACTGGCCCGCATCATGGCTGACCTGGACGTGGTCAACCAGGAGATCAAGGACGCCGGAGCGTGGGTGTTCTCGGCCGGGTTGGCCGCGGCCGGCAGCGCGACCGTCCTGAAGTCCGACGGACGGGACGTGCTCATCACCGACGGGCCGTTCACCGAGGGCAAGGAGCACCTCGGCGGGTTCACTGTGATCGCCGCGGCCGATCTGGACGAGGCGTTGACGTGGGCGGCGAAGATCGCGCACGTGCTCGCCCCGCTGTCGATCGAAGTACGCCCGTTCGCGGCATGATCGAGCAGGTCTTCGCGCAGGAGTACGGCCGGTGTGTCGCCGTGCTGGTGCGGGTGTTCGGCGACATCGACGTCGCCGAGGAGGCCGTCCAGGAGGCGTTCACGGTCGCGGTGCGCAACTGGCCGGAGTCTGGCGTCCCGCCGAGCCCGGCCGGCTGGATCATCACCACCGCCCGCAACCGCGCCATCGACCGGCTGCGCCGCGAGTCCGCGCGCGACGACAAACACGCTCAGGCAGCGTTGCTGCAGGCACAGGACGAGTCCGTGGAGGAGGGCGCCGTGCACGACGACCGACTGCGTCTGATCTTCACGTGCTGTCACCCCGCGCTGGCTCCGGCGGCGCAGGTCGCGCTGACCCTGCGTCTGCTCGGTGGGCTCACCACGGCGGAGATCGCGCACGCGTTCCTGGTGCCTGAACCGACCATGGCGCAACGGTTGGTCCGCGCCAAGGGCAAGATCCGCGAGGCCCGTATTCCCTACCGGGTGCCGCGCGAAGCCGATCTGCCCGAGCGGCTACGAGCCGTGCTGGCCGTGGTGTACCTCATCTTCAACGAGGGGTACGCCGCGAGTTCCGGCAGTGAGCTCGTTCGGGAGGACCTGTGCGCGGAGGCGATCCGGTTGGGCAGGTTGCTCGTGTCGTTGATGCCGGACGAGCCGGAGGCGATCGGCCTGTTGGCGTTGATGGTGCTGACCGACGCCCGCCGGCCCGCGCGCACCGGTCCCGACGGCGGACTGGTGCTGCTGCGCGACCAGGACCGCACCCGGTGGGACCGTGACCTGATCAGCGAGGGGCATTCCCTTGTGCGGCAATGCCTTTGGCGTGATCATCCAGGCCCGTACCAGATTCAGGCGGCGATCAACGCCGTGCACGCCGACGCCGCCACAGCGCGGGACACGGACTGGCGGCAGATCCTGACGCTCTACGACCACCTGATGACGTTCACCCCCACACCGGTGGTGGCGCTGAACAGGGCGGTGGCCGTCGCCGAAGTCGACGGACCCGCCGCCGGCCTGTCCCTTGTGGACGATCTGAACCTGGACCGCTACCACCTGTTCCACGCCATCCGCGCCGATCTGCTGCGCCGCCTGGGCCGGACGGCCGACGCGTCGGCCGCCTACACCCGGGCGATCGACCTGGCGGACAACACAGCCGAGCGCGAGCTGCTGACGCAAGCCCGCGCTCGGCTGTGAGCCCGTTGTGATCACCGGCGGCGCCAGGGCGCCCCCACCGGCTGCAGCTCGTTGGGCACGGTCTTCGGTTCCTCGGTCCGGTGGCCGCGACCGGGCCACCATGCCGCGCGACCGATCAGCGCGGTCAGGCTCGGCACGAAGAACATCGCCATCACGAAGGCCGCGACCAGGATGCCGAACGCGAGTGCGAAGCCCATCTCGGCGAGCATGGTGTTGCCCGCGAGCATCAGCGCGCCCAGCGAACCGGCCAGGATCACGCCGGCCGCGGCGATCGTCGGCCCGGTGTGCCGCACCGCCAGTGCGGCCGCCTCGCGTGGTGACCGCCCTTCCTTGGCCTCTTCACGCAGCCGCGCCATCATCAGGATGTTGTAGTCGGTGCCGAGCGCGACCACGAACATGTAGATGATCAGCGGGATCATGAAGATCAACCCGGGTTGGCCGCCGAACACCTGGAAGACCAGTGTCGTCGCGCCGAGTGTGGCCGCGAAGCCCAGGCCGACCGAGGCCATCACGTACCACGGCGACACCACGCTGCGCAGCATCAGCCCGAGCAGCAGCATGATCAGCAACGCCGCCACCGGGAACACCAGGAGGTAGTCCCGGTGCATCGTCTCCTTGACGTCCGCGTAGACCGCGGTCTCCCCGCCGACGAAGGCCTTCGTACCAGGAGGCGCCGCGGCGTGCGCGGCGTCCCGCAACGGGCCGTCCACCGTGTCGATGGCCGCGTCGGATTCCGGGCTGCTGCCCAGCGCGACACTGAAACTCGCCGTGTTGTGGTCACCGTTCTGCGTCGGCGGACTGACCTGGCTGACGCCGTCGACCTTCAGCTTGGCGGCGAACCTCGACAGGGCCGCCTCGTCGAGCCGCTGGCCGTTCTCGGCCCGCAGGTAGACGTTCGTCGGCGAGGTCGCGCCCGCCGGCATCCCCTTCTTCAGGTCCTTCAGCGCCACCTGTGACTCGGCGGTCGCCGGCATGGACCCCGAGGACAGGTCGAAGGTCGGGTTGAGACTCACCATGCCGACCCCGAGCGCGACCATCACCGCGCCGGACACCACTGCGACCAAAGCTGGCCGCCGGCCGACAACCCGTCCGACCGCGCCGAACCGGGCCGCCTTGGGTTCGCGCCGCCAGGATTTCGACGGCCAGAACACCTTGCTGCCCATCAAGGACACCACCGCGGGCACCAGCGTGATCCCGGCGAGCAGGGTGACACCGACAGCGATCGCCAGCGCGGGTCCCATGGAACGGAAGAACCCGAACGAGGAGAGGGTCATCGCCGCGAAAGCGATCATCACGACGACCGCGGCCGTCGTGATGGCCTCGCCGACCCGGCTCACCGCGGTCACCATCGCCTGTTTCGGTCCGTCACCGGCGCGCAGGCGTTCCCGGAACCGGAACATCAGAAACAGGATGTAGTCCGTGCCGACCCCGAACAGCACGACGATCAGCATCGACGCGATCGACGCGTCCGTCTTGAGCCCGAACGCCTTGACCACATGGGCGATCAGCCCGTTGGCGACCTGGGACACGATCCCGATCAGCACGATCGGCAACAACGCGATGATCGGACTGCGGAAGATCACCAGCAGCAGCACCAGGATCAGCAGAACCGTGGCCAGCAGGACGAGCGCGTCCCCGTTGGTCGAGGACTCCTGCATGTCGAGTTGCTGCGCGACCGACCCGGTGGTGCCGACCTTGAGGCCGGTACTCGCCGCCGCGCTCTTCAGTTCGGCGCGCAGCTGTTTGGCCGCCGCGGTGAGGTCCGTGAGGTTCGACTGGTTGATCTCCGGCATCTTGACCGCGCCGATCTGCACCGACCCGTTCGGTGCCGGGCTGCCGGCCAGGATCTGTTCGACATTGCCGATGTGCTTGGCGTCGACGGCCCGGACGATGTCGGTCACCTTCGCCGAGTCGCCCGGTGCCAGCGGCTTGTCGTCGGCGCGTTGGAACACGATGATCATCGACGGCGTGAATTCGGTGGGGAACGCCTGCTGCCCCACCTGGGCCGCCTGGATCGACTCGGAGTCCCTCGGCAGCGCGTCACTCTGATCGGTGGTCTTCGGCAGTGCGGGGGCCGTGAGGACCACGACCGCGGCGAGCAGTACCCACGCGGCGATCACCCACCACGGCCGATGCACCACGAACCTGCCCAGTGCGGCGAAGAAACCCCGCTCCGCGGCGTTGACGCCGCGGAGCGGTTGGGTCGTCGAATTCATCAAATCCCCCCACGTCTGTCGCAGCCTGAGGCCACGATCGTTGAACCGATCACGACGATGACGATCACCGACCGCTCTGACGCCGACCTGTCATCGCGCTGACACCGCCCCTGCCCCGGTGACAGCGAAGCCTAGTGTACGTACACTCATACGTATAGTCGAATTGGACCTGCCAAGTGGACAGGTGAGGTGATGGAGGATGTAGCCATGCCGAACAAGACGATCTACGTCTCCGACGACGATCTGCCGTTGTACCAGCGGGCGCAGGAGTTGACCGGGAGCAATCTGTCGGCGGCGATCGCGGCGGCTCTGCGTCGGTACGTCGAGGTCGAGGAGGGGCGGCTGGCGGGTTTCGACGATGTCGTCGTCCGGGTCGGCACCGGGGTGGGGCGCAAGGTTCGGTTCTCCGGGACTCTGCTGGGGCAGTGGGAACGGTCGGCGAGTACCCGCGAGGAGAAGTTCCGGGTGTACCGGTCGCGGACCGGCAAGTTCGTGGTGCACACGCAGCGCTCCGAGGAGTGGACGAAGGGGGCGGACACGCCGAGCGGTTGGCGGATGTACGTCAGCTCCAACCAGAGTTGGGGGATGACACCGGCGTCGGCCACGTTGGAGGTCGCCGACTCGGTCGAGGAACTGCGCGACAAGATCCCCGATGAGTTGTTCGACATTGTCGTGGCGTTGGCGGACGAGCCGGCCATCGAGGACCTCGACATCTGACCTGGCCACAGCTGAGCGGATGCCGGCGGCGGTGCGGGCGTTCGCGGACTACCAGCCGATGACGCCGGCCATCGGGACCATCCGCGGTCATCTGGTGGGCCAGGTTCGCCTGAGGCGGTCGATCACGTTGAGGAACAGGGTGAAGGTGTTGTCGACGCGTTCCCGGTCGTTGGTGGTGATCAGGTCGAGTTGCAGGCCGCGGGCCTGGGCGACGATCATCGACGCCACCAGAGGCGCCTGCTCTTCGGGGCAGCCGTCTGCTGTGACCAGGCGTGTCATCAGTGTCAGTGAGTCGTGCACGACCTGCTGCAGGAAGCGGTCGTAGCGTTCCGGTTCCCGTGCGGCCTGAGCGAAGACCTCGAACAGCAACCGGTAGACGGGCAGGCGTTCCGCGGTCGTCGAGTTGCGCCACCACGAGTGGAGGTCGGCCAGGTGGGTGGGCGAGTCGGCCAGGCCGGCCGCGTCGGCCAGTCGTTGGCGCAGCAGGTCGATCACCTCGGTGACCAGGTTCTCCTTCGAGCCGAAGTGGTGCAGCAGCGTCCCGTGGCTGACCTTCACCGCTGAGGCCAACGGCCGCATCGCCAGGCCGGCCAGCCCGTGCGCCAGGACGTAGTCGGCCACCGCGTCGAGCAGTTCGGGCCGCCGGTGTTGGTAGCGGGCGCTTCGGCCGTCGATGTGCTCCACCTCCATCGACCGGACGGTACGGCAACACGAGATAGTTTGACCGTTTGGTCGAGCTACTTCTAGGGTGGCCGTCATGGCTCCCGAGATCACTCGTCTGCACCACGTCGGCCACGTCGTCCGCGACATGCCCGCCGCGGTCGACCTTTACCGGCGGCTGGGCTTTGTCGTGCCGGCGCCCAGCTATCCCGCGATGCCCCCCGGGAAGGTGCCGAGCCCGAGCCGTTCGGCGCGGCCAACACCCATGCCGACTTCCCGCGCGACTTCCTCGAACTGGCCACCGTGGTCCAAGCAGGCGGTCGCGTGCCAACCGACGCGCGGCTCGTCCCGCTGCAGGCCCCGCCCGACGTGCTCCCGACGCTGCTGGAGCGGATCAACACCACCAGCGCGAACCTGGCGGAATGCCTGGACCGCTTCGAGGGCCTGCACATCCTGATGTTCTCCGCAGCCGAATCGTCGCGGACCTGGACCCGCGGATCCAAGCCACTCGGCTGGCCGACCACCCCAACGGCGCCGTCGGCCTCGTCGACGCCACGCTCTGCACCACCGACACTGAGTTGGATGCCGTCCAGGCACGATACGAGCGTTACCTCGGCCGGACACCCCGAACACAAGGGCCCGCCCGGGTCTTCGACCTCGACGAGGCAACGCTCACCCTCGTGCCCGCCTCCGGTCTCGCCACACTGTTCCCCGGCGAGCAACCCCCGGCCCTGCCCGCTCTCGTCGCGTGCACGGTCGCCGTCCATGACCTGGACGCGACGAAGAGCTTGTTGCAGGACAAGGAGATTCCGTGGCTACCGACGCCGTTGGGGGATGTCTTCGTACCAGCCACCGCCGCCCTCGGTACCAGCATCGCCTTCCGTCAGGTGAACCAGACCGCCACCACGATGGCCCGGAGCTGAACTGGCAGAACAGCGCTGGGTGGTAGATCAGTTCGCCAGCCGGAACTGCAGCCGGGTCTCCCATTTGCTCATGTCGGGCTGCACGCTGGGGTTGGTGAGCAGCTGCTCGAGCCGGCACCCCCAGCGTTCGCCGCCGTCGGTCGCGGTCATGTCCCACGACAGGCCTTGGGCGGCGGCCCAGACGAGCAGTTGCGCGGTGACGTCGATCAGTTCGTCCGGGTGGCCGACGTGGGTGACCGTGACGTACCGGCCGGCCGGCAGCACGCCGGCGGTGACGGTGTCGTCGCCGGACAGCACGGCGTCCACCGGGACGCCGGCCTCGACCTCCAGGCGGGAGTCCATGTCGATCAGGTTGTACTTGAAGAACGGCGCGTCGACCGGGGCGACACCGCGTTCGGCGAGCCAGCCGAACACCTCGGGCAGCCGGTCGGCGATCTCCGGGAAGGTCCGCATGGTGACCATTCCGCGCACCGACACATAGGGCTGTTCGACGCGTTCCACGATCTCTGGGGTCATCGGGTGGGTGCCTCTCCACGTGCGCACGCGTCCACACGTTCCCGCAGGAGCGCCTGTTCGCGTGCGTTGTCGGTCAATGTCGCGGCCCGTTCGAACTCCGCGCGGGCCTCGTCGTAGCGGCCGAGTTTGGCCAGCAGGTCGCCGCGGACGCTCGGCAGCAGGTGGTACGCCTTGAGCGCCGGGTTGTCGGTGAGGGTGTCGACCAGGTCCAGTCCGGCCGCCGGGCCGTGCGCCATGGACAGGGCGACGGCGCGGTTGAGCTCCACGATCGGCGACTCCACGACGTCGGCCAGCGCGTCGTACAGCGAGGCGATCCGTGCCCAGTCGGTGTCCGGTGGGGTGGTCGCGCGGGCGTGGCAGGCGGCGATCGCGGCCTGCAGCGTGTACGGGCCGCGGTCGTCGCCGGGGACTTCGGCACTGAGCGCTTCGGCCTGTTCCAGGGCGGCCAGGCCGCGGCGGATCAGGACCTGGTCCCAGCGGGTGCGGTCCTGGTCGAGCAGCAGGATCGGTTCGCCTGCGGAGTCAGTGCGCGCGGTAGCGCGGGACGCTTGGATCTCCAGCAACGCCACCAGGCCGTGCACCTCGGGTTCCTGGGGTGCCAGGCCGGCCAGCACCCGGCCGAGCCGCAGCGCCTCCTCGCAGAGGGTGGGGCGCATCCAGTCGTCGCCCGCGGTGGCCGAGTAGCCCTCGTTGAAGATCAGGTAGATCACTTCGAGGACGGACGCGAGCCGCGCGGGTCGTTCGTTCGCGGCGGGTACCTCGAACGGGACCTTCGCGTCGGCGAGGGTGCGTTTGGCGCGCACGATCCGTTGCTGGATGGTCGACTCGCCGACCAGGTACGCGCGGGCGATCTCCTTGGTGGACAGGCCGCCCAGCATCCGCAGGGTCAACGCGACGCGCGCCTCGGTGGACAGCACGGGGTGGCACGCGGTGAACACCAGCCGCAGCACGTCGTCGCCGATGTCGTCGTCCAGGGCGGCGTCGATGTCGGGTTCCGGGTTCGCTCCCCCGGTCTCGATCTCGTGCCCGAGTTCCTGGACCTTGCGCGCGAGGACCTGTTCGCGCCGGACGAGGTCGATCGCCCGGTGTTTGGCGGTGGCCATCAGCCACGCGCCCGGGTTCTTCGGCACCCCGTCCCTCGGCCACTGTTCCAGGGCGGCGACCAGCGCGTCCTGGGCGAGTTCCTCGGCGCGGCCGACGTCCCGCACGATCCGGGCCAGGCCGGCGATCACCCGGGCCGACTCGATCCGCCACACCGCGTCGATCGTCCGGTGCGTCTCTGACATCGCCATCCCCCTCGTGAGCAGGTCGTGCTCAAGGTACTCACGAGGGAGGGTGATGGTCATCGGTACTGCTTCGGCCAGCCGGTCGGCGAGTCCTCCCATTGTTCCTGGCGGCCGTACGGGGTGAGGTCGAGGAAGGTGTACGGGGTGACCATGTGGTCCATGCCGCGGGCGAACGCGCTGTAGGTGTGGAACACGTCGTCGCCGTCGCGCAGGAATACGCTGTTGACCGGCCAGTCGCCGCGCAGGTCCTGCTCGGTGAAGCCCTGGGCGAGCAGTTCGTCCTTGGTGCGGTAGTTGTATTCGACCGGCGCGCGGTCCTCGTCCAGTGTGGTGTGCAGGTCGTAGTTGAAGTCGCTGCCGGCCGACGAGTAGAACGGGAACATCCAGCCGCGGCCTTCGGTGAACGCCTGGATCTTCGGGTAGGGCGCGCGGGCGATCGCGACGAAGGTGACGTCGTGGTCGTGCAGGTCGGCCAGGATCGGCGGGGTGAAGGTCTGGTCGGCGGCGCCGGTGCAGCGCGAACAGCCGGTGTCGGTCTCGTCGATCCACATGAAGTGGTGCACGTACAACTGGCTCCGGCCGTCGAACAGGTCGGCCAGCCGGTACCGGCCGTCGGGACCGGTGAACGCGTAGTCCTTCTCGACTTTCACCATCGGCAGCCGGCGGCGTTCGGCGTTCAGCCGGTCACGGGCCTTCGTCGCCTCTTTTTCCTTGGCCAGCAACGCTTTGCGTGCGTCGAGCCACTGCTCGCGGGACACCACCTCGGGCCGTGCGCGGACTGTGCTCGTCATGGGTCTGTCCTCCTTCGGGACGGTGTGCGTCATCAGGTCAGACAGATCTCGTGGCGGAAAGTCATCGGGCCGGCGATGAGTTTCCGTGATCGGTACGGTCAGTAGTGATGACGGCTTGTCCCGGCGGAGGAGTTCACACGTGACCAGCGCAGCCCCTGATGTCGACTTCCAGGCGCAGCTCGCGCCGTTCCGGCCGGAGTTGCTCGCGCACTGCTACCGGATGACGGGGTCGGTGCACGAGGCGGAGGACCTGGTGCAGGAGACGCTGCTGAACGCGTGGCGGGCGCAGGCGTCGTTCGAGGGCCGGTCGACGTTGCGGACCTGGCTGTACCGGATCGCGACGAACACGTGCCTGAACGCGTTGGACAGCCACCGCCGCCGGCCGATGCCGACGGACCTGGGGCCGAGCGCGGACGCGTCGCGTCCGCCGGTCGAGGTGGACGGTGTGCTGTGGGTGGAGCCGATCCCGGACGCGGCCACCGAGGCGTGTTCGCGCGAGAGCGTGCGGCTCGCGTTGATCGCGGCCCTGCAGTATCTGCCGCCCAGGCAGCGGGCGGTGTTGATCCTGCGGGACGTCATGCAGTGGCGTGCGGCCGAGGTCGCGGACGTGTTGGGGATGACCACGGCGGCTGTGAACAGCTCGTTGCAGCGCGCACGCGCCCAGTTGGACGCGGCGTCGCCGGACCGCGACACGATGATGGCTGAGCCGGTCGACGCGAAGCAGCGGGACCTGCTGGACCGGTTCGTGCGGGCGTTCGAGAACCACGACATCGAGGCGATCGTGACGTTGTTCGCCGAGGACGCGGTCATGGAGATGCCGCCGTTCACCAGTTGGTATCGCGGTGCGCGGGAGATCGCGCGGCTGGTCGCGACGTGGTGTCCGGCGACGCGGGCCGGGGATCTGCGGCTGGTGCCGATCGCGGCGAACGGGCAGCCGGGGTTCGCCACGTACATGCGTGACCCGGCGGACGGTGTGTACCGGAAGTTCAAACTGGAGGTGCTCACGCTCGGCGCGGACCGGGTGACGCACGCGGTGTCGTTCTTCGACCTGTCGCTGTTCGAGGCGTTCGGCCTGCCGGCTCAGCTGTAGGTCCGCAGGCCGTTGCGCAGCAGGTCGAACGCGAGGTCGGCTTCGGCGATCGCGCGGGGCGCGAGTTCGTCGGCGGTTTCGCCGGCGATGATCCGGGCTTGGTTCTGCTGCGACAGCGTGACGCGGATGGCGGCGATCTGGACGGCGGCCAGGTGTGCTGCGGCGTGGGCGAGTTCGCCGTCGGGCGCGGTTTCCTGCAGTGCTTGCGCGAGTGCGCGTTCGGAGCGGACGAGAAACCCGGTGAGGGCTGAGCGCAGGGACGGGGTTTCGAGGATCAGCCGGTAGAACGCGACGACGTTCGGGTGGTCGCACAGGCCGGTGATCGCGTCACGCTCGTCCAGCGCGGCACGGAACTGGCGGTGCAACGCGTCCAGCGGCGATTCGTGGTCGGGGCCGGTCCGACCGGGCTGATGCTCGCGGCCGAACTGGCACTGGCCGGGGTCGCGGTGCGGGTGGTGGAACGCCAGGCGGAGCCCAGCGGCCAGTCCCGGGGCGGCGGGGTGAACGCGCGGACCGCCGAGGTGTTCGCGATGCGGGGGCTGATGGCCGACATGGCCGCCCGGTCGATCCGCCGGGAGGTGGTCGGCGCGCACTTCGCGGGCCTGCCGGTCGGGTTGGACGTCCGCCCGTGGCGGACCCGTTATCCCGGTGGCGCGCTGATCCCGCAGGACCGGATCGAGTCGGTCCTGGAGAACCGGCTCGCCGAGCTGGGGGTGACCGTGCGGCGGGCGACGTCCGTCGTCGAGATGGACACGTCCGACGACGGTGTCACGGTCACGCTCGACGACGGCTCGTCGATCCAGGGCCAGTACCTGGTTGCGTGCGACGGCGCGCACAGCACGATCCGGTCGCTCACCGGCGCGGAGTTCCCGGGCCGGCCGGGCACGATGAAGGCGGTCACCGCGGACATCGAACTGACCGCGCGGTCGGTGACCGTGCCGACGACGGTGGAGCACATCAGCCGGCTCGTGAAAGCGGGCGGGGACTACTGGATGATGCTGCACCCGCTGTACGGGCCGGGCGAGGAGAACGGGCTGTACCGGGTGGTGTTCGGCGGCCCGGAACAGCAGACGCTCCCCCGTTCGACGCCGGTCACCGCCGAGGAGGTGTCCCGGGCGTTGGTCGCTGTGCACGGTCCGGACACCCGGATCGGCCGGTTGCGGTGGGGGACGCGGTTCACCGACGCCACCCGGCAGCTGGCCCGGTATCGGCACGGGCGGGTCCTGTTCGCCGGCGACGCCGCCCACATCCACTCGCCGCTCGGCGGGCAGGGCCTCAACCTGGGTGTCCAGGACGCGATGAACCTCGGCTGGAAGCTCGCCGCGCACGTGCACGGCACCGCGCCCGAGGGCCTGCTGGACACGTACCACGATGAACGCCACCCGGTCGCGGCCCGGGTGCTGACGGTCACCCAGGCGCAGCGCGCGGTGATGCCGCCGCGTGATCCGGACGCGGTCGCGTTGCGGGAAATCCTGACCGAGATGGTGCGGTTGCCGGACACGAACCGGTATCTGGCCGGGCTGATGTCCGGTTTGGACATTCGCTATCCGCTCGGGTCGGGCGAACCGTTGGTGGGTGAGCGGATGCCGGACCTGAGCCTGCGCCTGGCGGACGGAACCGTGACCCAGGTGAGCGCGCTGCTGCGGCCCGGCCGTGCGGTGCTGCTGGACCTGGCCGCTGAGGGTCCGGACGTGTCCGGTGTGGACCGGGTGGTGGCCGAGCCGGTCCCGTCCGACATCGGCGTGGAAACCGGTGCGGCGCCAGGGGTCGAGCGGATCCTGATCCGGCCGGACGGCTACGTCTCGTGGGTGGGTTCGGGCGACTCGATGGTGGTGCCCTGGGCCGAGACCAGTCGGCTTCCCGCGAACACGTGGGTGTAGCGGCTGGCGGTGGTGAACGGCGTGCCGTCCGGTCCGGCGAGCTCCATGGCGGTGCGGCCGACGACGATGCCGACGTCCCCGATGTGGCGCACAGTCGCCTCATCGGGGAACGCCGTGATCGCCTGGAACCGGATCGCCCCGGTCGCGACCGCGTCGATCAGCTCGGACTTCGTCACCACCGCCCCGGAGCCGACGGCGACGAGCAGGAAGTCCGGATGCAGCAACGTTTCCAGTTCGGCGGTGTCGGCGGCGGTCAGTGCGGTGAAGAAGCGGGCGTCGTGGGCGAGCAGGTCGGTCATCGGGCCGACGGTAGTGGTTGACGTCGACGGCAGGTCAACGGTGTGCGCGGAAGAACGCCCGAACGTCCGGCACGAACAGGTCGGGGACTTCCAGTGCGGCGAAGTGGCCGCCGCGGTCGAACTCCGACCAGTGGGTGACCGTGTACTGCTGTTCGACCAACGCGCGCACCGCGGGCACTATTTCGTGCGGGAACACCGCGACACCCAGGGGTGCGGTGAACGTGATCGGTTTGCCGCGCAAGGACACGGACTCGTAGTAGAGCCGGGCCGAGGAGTTCGCGGTGCCGGTCAGCCAGTACAGCATCACGTTGGTGAGCAGGTCGTCGACCGCGATGGTGCTGGCCGGGTCGGTCCATTCCCGGAACTTCTCCGCGATCCACGCCAGCTGGCCCACTGGCGAGTCGGCCAGGCCGTAGGCGAGGGTCTGCGGGCGGGTGGACTGCTGGCGCAGGTAGCCGGGCGGGTTGGCGGCGTACCTCCGCATCGCCTCGATCCGGGCCGCGTCCGTCTCGGTCAGATCGGGCAGTTCCGGCAGTTGGCCGGGTGGCAACGGCAGGAAGTTCAGGTGGACGCCGACCACGTGGTCGGGGTGCTGAGCGGCCAGTATCCGGGAGATGCCCGATCCCCAGTCGCCGCCCTGCACGCCGTACCGGTGGTAGCCGAGGCGGGCCATGAGGCTGGCGAAGGCGTCGGCGACGCGGCCCATGTGCCAGCCGGTGTCGGTGGTGGGTCCGGAGAACCCGAACCCGGGGATCGCGGGGATGACCAGGTGGAAGGCGTCGGCGGGGTCGCCGCCGTGCGATCGCGGATCGCTGAGCGGGCCGAGCGTGGCGAGGAACTCCAGGACCGAGCCGGGCCAGCCGTGGGTGAGCAGCAGCGGCAACGCGTCCGGTTCGGGCGAGCGGACGTGCAGGAAGTAGATGTTCTGGCCGTCGATCTCGGTGGTGAACTGGGGTAGCTCGTTGAGGCGTGCCTCGTGGACGCGCCAGTTGTAGCCGGTGCGCCAGTACTCGGCGACCTCTTTGAGGTAGTCCAGCGGCACGCCGTAGTCCCAGCCGACCCCGGCGAGGTGATCCGGCCAGCGGGTGCGGGCGAGCCGGTCGCGCAGGTCGTCGAGGTCGGCTGGGGGGATGTCGATCCGGAAGGGCTCAATGGTCACACTACGACAGTAGTCTCGGCGTCGAGGGCGTTTCCCGCGTTCGTGGCGCGGGAGCGTTCGGCCCAGCGCACCGCGGGCCCGATGACGAGGCTGGTCACCAGGAACACGCCGCCGAGCACGATCCAGCCGGGCATTCCCCAGGCCAGGATGAGCGTGGTCAGCAGCAGTGGCGCGATCACCCGGGCCACCGCGAGGCCGTTGCCGAACAGGCCCTGGTACTGGCCGTGCTTGTCGGGCGGCGCGAGGTCGAAGCTGATCTGCCACGCGCCGGCGGACTGCGCCATCTCCCCCACCGTCTGCAGCAGCGCGGCGACGATCAGGACGGCGGTGGCGACCCACGCGGACAGGCCGATCCCGGTGAGCGCGAACACCACGCACGCGGCCAGCAGCATGACCCCGGCGAACCGGCTGGACCGCGCGGCGGACTTGAGGTCGACGACCTTGCGTGCGACCCGGATCTGGAACAGGACCACGGTGATGGTGTTGATGACGAGCAACGCGGACACCATCCAGCGCGGGGCGTCGGTGCGTTGCACGATCCACAGGGGAATCGCCAGGGTGATGAGCGGAACGTGCAGCAGCATGATCATGTTCAGGAAGGACAGCAGCGCGTACGGCTTGTCCCGCAGCACGGCGAGCTTCGGGCCGGCGGACGGCGTGGACCGGACCTCGGGCAGCGGTCGCAGGATCAGCGCGCACACCAGGAAGCTGACGGCGTCAATGGCGAACACGGCCATGTACGCGGCGGTGACGTCGAAGTACAGCGCGAGCCCGCCGAGCCCGGCGCCCAGGGCGAGGCCGCCGTTCACCGCCGCCTGGATGCCGGCGCGGGCCTCGGTGCGGTGCGCCGGTTCGACCAGGCCGGCGAGCAGTGCCTGCCGGGCGGCGGTGAGGCCGCACTGGCAACTGGTGTACAGGCAGGCGGCCAGGATGAACGCGAGCAGGCCGTGCGTGAACTGGAACACGGTGATCGCGCCGGCGGTGGTCAGCGCCAGCAGCAGGGCCAGCCGGCGCGGGCCGTACCGGTCGGCGAGGTGGCCGAGGGGCACGCCGGCGGTGAAGCCGACCGCCCAGGCGATGGTCAGGCCGAGCCCGACCTGTGTCGCGGACAACCCGACCACCCGGGTGAAGTAGAGCGCGGAGGTCACGTAGAACGCGCCGTCACCGATCGAGTTGGCCAGCTGGGCTGCTGCGAGTCTGCGCATGGCCAGTACGGTATGCGCTACATTGGTCGGTTGTTACAGCCAATTCCTGCCAAGTGAAACAGACCAATGGACATTCATGTCAGCCTCGCCGGCCGCGGTGACCTGTCCGCGCGGATCTACCGGTCGCTGCTGGACGCGATTCTGGATGGCCGGCTGCGACCGGGTGAGCGGCTGCCGCCCACCCGTGAGCTGGCGAAGCGGCTGGAGGTGTCCCGCACCACGGTCACTGACGCGTACGACCGGTTGACCGCCGAGGGCTTCCTGGTCGGCAAGGTCGGCGCGGGCACGTTCGTCAGCACGCAACCGGTCAAACGCGCCGAGCGGCGGGCCGCGCACGGGGAGGCCAAGCCGCGTGCGTTGTGGGACGCGATCCCGGCACCGGTCCGTTCACCCCGGCACGAGTTCGACTTCCGGCTCGGCGTCCCGGACGGGCGGCTGTTCCCGCTGGAGACGTGGCGGCGGTTGGTCGCGCGGGAACTGCGGTCGACGGTTGTCCGGGACGCGGGCTATGTCGACCCAGCGGGGCACGTGCGGCTGCGCGCGGCGATCGCGCGGTATGTGGGTGTGTCGCGTTCGGTGCAGGCGGGCGCGGACGACGTGATCGTCACGCAGGGCGCGCAGCAGGCGTTGGACGTCATCGGCCGGGTCCTGGTGGAGCCCGGTGACTGTGTGGCGATCGAGGAGCCGGGGTACGTGCCCGCGCGGGGGCTGTTCACGTCGTTGGGCGCGCGTGTGGTCGGTGTGCCGGTGGACGGCGAGGGCTTGGATGTGGCGTCGTTGCCGAGCGACGCGCGGCTGGTGTACACGACGCCGTCGCACCAGTTCCCGTTGGGCACGCCGATGTCCCTCGCGCGGCGCACGGCGTTGCTGTCGTGGGCGCACCGGCATGACGCGGTCGTGGTGGAGGACGACTACGACAGCGAGTACCGGTTCTCCGATCGTCCGTTGCAGCCGTTGCAGAGCATCGACCGCGGCGGGCGGGTGGTGTACGTCGGGTCGTTCTCCAAGACGCTGTTGCCGATGCTGCGGACGGGTTTCCTGGTCGCGCCCGCGTCGTTGCTGCCGGCGTTGCGGACCGCGAAGCAGCTCACCGACTGGCACGGCGACGTGATCACGCAGGGCGCGTTGGCGCAGTTCCTGGACGAGGGCCTGCTCGCGCGGCACATCCGCAAGGCCACCCGGGAGTACGCCGCCCGGCACGCGTTGATCGTCTCGACGTTGCGGCGGGATTTCCCGTGGCTGGAGCTGGTGCCGTCGGCCGCCGGCCTGCACCTGTGCGCTCGGTCCACTGTGGACGTCAGGCCGGTGGTCGAGCGGGCCGCCGCGGCCGGGGTCGGGGTGCAGGCGCTGGCGGACTTCTGTGCCGGGCCGCCGCAGCAGGGCCTGGTGATCGGGTACGGCGCGATCCCGGGCGCGAAGATCACCGAGGGGCTCCGCCGGTTACGGGAGACCAATTAGCGCCGATTGGCCTTCGACGAGCAGGGCCGGGGCGTTTACCGTCGCGGTATGCGTATCCGGATCATCGACGCGTTCACCGACCAGCCGTTCCGGGGCAACCCGGCCGCGGTGTGCCTGCTGGACGGCGACACCTGGCCCGACGTGGAGTGGATGCAGCGGCTCGCGGTGGAGATGAACCTGTCCGAAACGGTGTTCGCGCTGCCGAACGTGGACGGCGCGGACTACGGCATCCGGTGGTTCACGCCGGTGCGTGAGGTCACGATGTGCGGGCATGCCACCTTGGCCACCGCGCACGCCCTGCACGTCGACCGTGGCACGCCCGCGACGGTGACGTTCAGCAGCCTCAGCGGGATCCTCACTGTGCAGACCGCCGCGGACGGCACGCTCACGATGGACTTCCCGGCCTCCCCCACCACCGAGATCCCGGTCTACAACGGCCTGGGCGAAGCGTTGGGCTGCGAGATCACCGCCGCGTACACCACCGGCGCCCTGGGTGACCTGCTGACCGTGGCGTCGGACGAGCGGACCGTACGTTCGTTGGCGCCCGATTTCGGCGCGGTGGCGCGGATCGGCCGTGAGCACGATGTCCGGGGGTTCATCGTCACGGCACAGGCTGCCGAGTACGACTTCGTGTCCCGGTTCTTCGCCCCGAACGACGGCATCCCGGAGGACCCGGTGACCGGCAGCGCGCACACCGCGCTGGCGCCGTTCTGGGCGGAGCGGCTCAGCCGCACGACCTTGGTGGGCCTACAGGCCTCCGCGCGCACGGGCGTGGTGCGCACGGAGGTCCGGGGCGACCGGGTGCTGCTCACCGGGACCGCGGTGGTGGTGCTGGACGGCCAGCTTCAGGGCAGTTCCCGGCCGGTGGCCGCGGTGAGGTGAGCGCGCAGCTCGGGATAGGTCTCCGCCCACCTCGCCGCGTCCTGGTCCTCGGTCAACTCCGGTAGCTCCTCCCCGGCGAGCAGCGCGCGGGCGCGGGCGGCGGCGTCGATGACGAGGTAGCGCATCATCGACTCGGGCGGGCCGTTGCGGACTTCCAGGTCGTCGAGCAGTTCCTGTTCGCCGCGGCCGCGGATGAGCAGCAGCACGAACGGGTCCTCGTCGAGCAGCCACGCGACCTGATAGGACAGTGCGGCGGCGTGCCGGCACGGCAGTTCCCAGCCGTCGCAGTCGCATGTCGGTTCCAGGTCGGTCATCGCCGGCAGCAGGGACACGTCCGCGCTCGCCAGTTCGCGCGGCATGTCCCGGTCGAGCAGGGCGGCGATGTACCCGGCCTTGATGGCTATCCAGTCAAGGAGCCGGGCCCAGTCGGCGTCGGTCAACTGTGCGATGTGGACGGTCGTGGTGTGCGGGGTGCGGTCGGCGCCGTACACCGTGGCCGCGATCCGGCCGGGGCTGACCGTGATCGGCCCGACCTGCCCGGCGGTGGCGTACTTGCGGCCGATCCGCAACTGCTGTTCGTCCAGGGCCGCGTCCTCGATCGCGGTGATCCACTCGTTGCCCCACCAGGACCGGGCGAACCTGGCCCGCCGGGTGCTTTTGCCGAACGCGGGGAATCCGCGTGCCTGGGTCATCCTGTCCCCCGCAGTTCGATCAGGTCGGCCAGTTCGGCGTCGGACAGTTCGGTCAGTGCCGTCTCGCTGGTGCCGAGCACGGTGTCGGCGAGGTGTTTCTTGGCGCGCAGCATGTCGGCGATCCGGTCCTCCAGGGTGCCTTCGGCGATCAGCCGGTGCACCTGGACCGGCCGGGTCTGGCCGATCCGGTAGGCGCGGTCGGTGGCCTGGTCCTCCACGGCCGGGTTCCACCAGCGGTCGTAGTGCACGACGTGGTCGGCGCGGGTGAGGTTCAGGCCGGTGCCGGCGGCCTTGAGCGACAGCAGGAACACGGGTGTCGCGCCGTCCTGGAACCGGCGGACCATGTCCTCTCGGGTGGCCACCGGGGTGCCGCCGTGCAGGAGTTGGGTGGGGAGCTCGCGGGTGGCGAGGTGGCGTTGCAGCAACCGGGCCATGGTGACGTACTGGGTGAACACGAGCACCGAGCCGTCCTCGGCGAGGATCGTGTCGAGCAGTTCGTCGAGCAGTTCCAGTTTCCCGGACCGGCCGGCCAGGGTGGGGTTGGCTTCCTTGAGGTACTGGGCGGGGTGGTTGCAGACCTGTTTGAGGCCGGTGAGCAGGGTCATGATCAGGCCGCGGCGGGCCATGCCGCTGCTGGCGCGGATCTCGGCCATGGTCTCCCGGACAAGCGCCGCGTACAGGCCGGTTTGTTCGCGGGTGAGGTCGACCGGGTGGTCGGTCTCGGTCTTCGGCGGCAGTTCGGGGGCGATCCCGGGGTCGGATTTGCGGCGTCGGAGCAGGAACGGCCGGACCAGCGGGCCGAGTTCCGCCGGCGTGTCCGACCAGCGGGTCAGGAATCCGGCCAGCGGGCCGAGCAGGCCGGGGGTGGTCCAGTCCAGGATCGCCCACAGCTCGGCCAGGGAGTTCTCCACCGGGGTGCCGGTCAACGCCACTCGCGCGGTGGACGGGATCGTCCGCAGCGCCCTGGCCGTGCTGGACTGGGGGTTTTTCACGTGTTGGGCCTCGTCGGCGACGACGAGATCCCAGGGCTGCTCGGCCAGCGTGTCCGCGTCGACGCGCATGGTGCCGTACGTGGTGAGCACGAAGCCGTCCAGATCGGCCAGGTCCCGGGCGGTGCCGTGGAAGCGCCGGACCGGGACGCCGGGGGCGAACCGGGTGATCTCGCGTTCCCAGTTGCCCAGCAGCGACGCCGGGCAGACCACGAGGGTCGGGCCACCGCGGCGCAGGTGCAACGCGATGAGGGTGATCGTCTTGCCGAGGCCCATGTCGTCGGCGAGGCAGCCGCCGAGACCCAGTGACGTCATCCGGTCCAGCCAGCGCAGGCCGCGCAGCTGGTAGTCGCGCAGGGTCGCGGCGAGCGCCTCGGGCTGCTCGACGTCCTCTCCGTCGTCCGGGTTCGCGATGCGTTCTTTGAGCGCCGCCAGCCACCCGGTGGACCGGACGGCCACGTAGTCGCCGTCGACCTCGGTGGTTCCGGTCAGCGCCGCGCTGATCGCGTCCATCGTGGACAGTGGTTTGAGGACACGGTCGCGGGCCTTGCGGGCCAGCGCGGGGTCCACCAGGACCCATTGGTCGCGGATCCGCACGAGCGGCCGGTGGGCTTCGGCGAGCAGGTCCAGTTCGGTGTCCGACAGGCGCCGGTCGTTCAGGTCGAACTGCCAGCCCAGGTCGAACGAGGTGGGTTCGCCGCTGATCCGGGCGGTCGCGGTCAGCTCGCGGGCGATCTCGCTCGGCCATGCCACTGGCATCCCGGCCTCGGCCAGCCGGGTCACCGCGCCGCCCAGCAGTTCGGCGATCTCGCCGTCGGACAGGACGAGTTCGCCGGGCACGGCCATGTCCAGGAACCGTTCCAGCGCGGGCCACACCATCGCCGCTCGCCGGACCGCGAGGAACGCGTCGGCATTCCACTCGTCGGTCACGATCCGGGCCTGGAACCGCATCTGTTCGAGGTCCACGGTCACCCGCAACGACACCTGGTCGCGCGGCATGAGCTGCGGCTCCTGCGCCGCGTAGGCTGCGCCGCCGATGACCAGGTGCGCGGCGGGTGTGCGGGGCAGGGTGTCGGCGATGGCGTCGTAGAACTCGCCGGGCAGCCCGTCGACGCGCCACATGTCATAGCCGGCGGGTGAGATCGCCGGCACGAGCTTGCCGTCCGCGATGAGTTCCAGCGCGCGCCGGGTCCGGTCGCGCCACTGTTCGGCACGCAGCAGCGCCGGCAGCGCCCGGGTCACCGAGACCCGGGCGCCGTCGACGAGAAACGTGCTCGAACGCGGCGGATCGGCCGGTTCGAAATCGATCAACTGCTCAACCTCCAGTAGCGGCGAACGGCGAGCGGGAAGAAGATCGCGAGGATCACCACCGGCCACACGAACGCCATCAGCACCGCGTGCTGTGTCACCCAGGAGTCGCCGCCCCAGCCCGGGTTGCCGAACAGTTCCCGGATGGCGGCTACCGTGGACGACAACGGGTTCCAGTCGGCGATGGTTCCCAGCCAGGCCGGCATTGTGCTGGGCGCCACGAACACATTGGCCAGGAACCCGACCGGGAACTCCAGGGTCTGCACCACGGTCGGCGTCTTCACCACCAGGCCCAGGTAGATGCCCAGCCAGACGAACGCGTACCGCACCAGCAACAGCAGCGCGAACGCCAGCGCGGTCTCGCCGACGCTGTTGTTGGGCCGCCACCCGATCGCCAGCCCGCAGCCGACCAGCGCCAGCAGCACGAGTGTCGAGTTGAGCATGTCGGCGAGGCTGCGGCCGAGCAGGACCGCGGAGTTGGACATGGGCATGGACCGGAACCGGTCGGTGACGCCCCGGTCGATGTCCTTGCGCACCGCCTCCATGGTCGCGCCGATCCCGAACAGCATGTTCATCCCGAACATGCCGGGCACCAGGAACTCCCGGTAGTTCCCGCCGCCGGGCACGATCATGGCGCCGCCGAACAGGTAGGCGAACATCAGCGCGATCATGATGGTGAACAGCACCCCGAAGATCACCTGGGTGGGGTCGCGCACCCAGTGGATCAGGTCGCGGCGGGTGATCGTCCACCCGTCGGCGATCGCCCAGCGCAGCGACGTCATGCCGGCACCTCCGTCTTGTCGGTCTTGTCGGCGCTGTCGGCCTTCTCGGTGAGGTGCAGGAAGACCTCGTCCAGGGTGGGCCGGCGCAGCGCGAGGTCGGCCATGTCGACGTGGCCGTCGCGCAGGGCCTGGGCGATCTCGGTGAGCGCCGCGACCCGGTCGGTGACGGGCACGCTGATCAGCAGTTTCTCCTTGTCGATGTCAGCGTGCCGGCCGATGATCCCGCTGGCCCGGTCCAGGTCGGCACTGGTGGACACGAGCACGTCGATCCGGTCCCCGCCGAGCTTGGCCTTCAGCTGGTCCGGGGTGCCCTCGGCGATCACCCGGCCGGCGTCGATCACCGAGATCCGGTCGGCCAACTGGTCGGCCTCGTCCAGGTACTGCGTGGTCAGCAGCACGGACGTGCCCGCGCCGACCATGGCCCGCACGGCGTCCCACACCTCGCTGCGGCCGCGTGGGTCCAGCCCGGTGGTGGGCTCGTCCAGGAACAGCACGGCCGGGGCGAGGATCATCGACGCCGCGATGTCCAGGCGGCGACGCATTCCGCCGGAGTACGTGCGGGCCGCGCGCCCGCCGGCGTCGGTGAGCCCGAACTGGTCGAGTAGTTCGTCCGCGCGGCGCCGGGCGTCGCGCGTGCTCAGGTGGAACAGCCGGCCGAACATCTCCAGGTTCTGGCGGCCGGTCAGGATCTCGTCCACCGCGGTCTGCTGGCCGACCAGGCCGATCTTGCGTTTGACCTGGACCGCCTGGCGGGCCACGTCGAAGCCGGCGACCTCGGCGCGGCCACCGTCGAACCGCAGCAAGGTGGCCAGGATCCGGACCGCGGTGGTCTTGCCCGCGCCGTTCGGGCCGAGCAGCCCGCAGACCGTGCCTTCCGCCACGGTCAGGTCGAACCCGTCGAGAGCCTGGTGGTCGCCGTACCGCTTGCGCAGCCCCTCAGCGGCGACCGCAAGCCTGTTGTGCATCCGTACCCCACTCTGTATTAAAACTTGAATGCCGGATCCGCAGTATGCCCGACTTGTCCGGCCATATGCAAACTTGAATAGCTACCGGTCGAGCTCGGCCCGCAACGCGCCCCAGCTCCCGGGCTTGCCGGGCGACCCGGGTTCGCCGGCCATCGGGTACGCGCCCGAGGTGAGCCGGTCGATCACGCCCTGTGTCCAGGCCAACCCGGATTCCGCCGTGTGCTCCCACAGCGAGAACAGCTCCCACACGTGCGGGGGCCGATCCGGGGAACGGCGCAGCTGCGCGCGGGCGTTGTCCTGGTCGGCCAGCAGCGCCTCACGGCGCTTCTCCAGCAGTTCGATCGCGTCCGCCCGGGACAGCGCCGGCAGCAGGGCCAGGCCGGCGCCGAGCATGTCCGGCCGGGGCTCGGGCCGGCTGATCGCGGTCCGCAGCAGCTTCTGGAACTCCTGCTCGCCCAGTTCGGTGAGCTCGTAGTCGGTGCGGCCGGGCGCGACCCAGTCGTCACGCAGGTGCCCGCTCTTGGTGAGCTGCTTGAGGGCGTGGTAAATCGAGCCCCACTTGACGTTCGCCCACTCGTCGGCGCCCCACGCGAGCAGGTCGCTCCCGATGAGGTACCCGTGGGCGCGCCCGTACCCCCGCACCAGACCGAGCACCAGCAGCCGTGTCGCCGACATACCTGTCGAGCTTAGTGATCGCCCGCGACACGCCTGGTCACCACCCACGTCCGGCCCGGAACAACGTTTCGCGCCGGCTCGGGAGAATAGTGGGCGAAACATCACCGACAACAATGACGTCCGGCCAGGTTCCGCCATTTCCGGGTGTTAAGCCGTTCGGCTGTAGATATGGTCTAGACCGCAAATCTACGGTGGTCTGGACCATGCGTCGCCGGCTGGAGGAGAACCATGTCGAGGAAGAGATGGGGTGCTTCGGTCTTGCTGGCCGGCGCCTTGTCGCTCGTTGCGGGGGCGGTCGCGCCGCCCGCGCAGGCGCACCAGTTCGACCGTGCGCGAACCGTCGGTTATTACACACAGTGGAGCATTTACGCCCGCAATGTTCCGTTGCGTAATCTGGTGGTCAGCGGGGCCGCGGCCAAGCTGACCACGTTGAACTACGCGTTCGGTTTCCTGGACGCGCAGGGCAACTGTGTCAGCGCGGACCCGTGGGCGGACTTCCAGCGTCCGTTCCCCGCCGCGGACAGCGTCAACGGCCAGGCCGACCAGCCCGGCCAGCCGCTGGCCGGCAACCTCAACCAGCTCAGGCTGCTCAAGCAGAAGTTCCCGAAGCTGCGGATCAACATCTCGATCGGCGGCTGGACCGGGTCGAAGTACTTCTCCGACGCCGCGCTCACCCCGCAGTCGCGGGCGGCCAGCGTCAAGTCGTGTCTGGACCAGTGGCTCAAGGGTGACATCGCCGGTCCCGGCGTGGCCGCGGGCATCTTCGACGGGATCGACATCGACTGGGAGTGGCCGGGCAGCGAGGGCAACACCGGCAACGTGATCCGGCCGCAGGACAAGCAGAACTTCACCAAGCTGCTGCTGGAGTACCGCATCCAGCTGTTCCGGCTGGGGCTGCGGACGCACCGGTCCTACGACCTGACCGCGTTCCTGCCGGCCAACCCGGTCAAGCTGGACGCGGGCTTCGAGACGGCCAAGGTGTTCTCGCTGCTGACGTTCGGCACGATCCAGGGCTACGACTTCCACGGCACGTGGGAGCCGACCACCAACCAGCAGTCGGCGCTGCGCTCCCCCGCGGCCGACCCGACCAAGTTGAACTTCAGCGACCAGACCGCGATCGACGCGGTGCTGTCCCGGGGCGCCCCGCGCGACAAGGTCGTGATGGGCGTGCCGTTCTACAGCCACGGCTGGACCGGCGTGACCAACAAGAACGCCGGGCTGTTCCAGCCGTCGACCGGACCGGCCCCGGCCACGTTCGAGGCCGGCACCGAGGACTACAAGGCGTTGAAGGACCTGGTCACGGCCGGGAAGTTCAAGGTGTACCGGGACGAGCGGTCCGGGCACGCGTGGATCTTCGACGGGTCGACGTTCTGGACCTACGACGACCCGGTGGAGATGAAGCGCAAGGCCCGGTTCATCACCGACCGCCGGCTGGGCGGGGCGATGATCTGGTCGCTGGACGGCGACACCGCCAACGGTGAGCTGATCTCCGCTCTGCACAACGGTTTGCGGCACTGATCTGACCAGGAGCCGGGGCGGGTCGGGTCCGCCCCGGTCTCATTATCGACATTGACTTATATAAGCGCGGTCTGTAGCTTGGCCGCATGATCGATGTGACCCAGCAGATCAGCGCCGTGCGCCGGCACGTCGGCACGCGCGTCCTTGAGGCGGGCGAGGCCCGTGTGCTGACTCTCAGCCAGTCCTACGACACCGACATCAAGGACCTGTGGGACGCGTGCACGAACGTCGACCGCATTCCCCGTTGGTTCCTGCCGGTGACTGGTGAGCTGCGCGTCGGCGGCCAGTACCAGCTCACGGGCAACGCGGGCGGCACGGTCGAACGATGCGACCCACCGAAGAGCTTCGCCGCGACCTGGGAGTACGGCGGCGAGGTGTCCTGGATCGAGGTGCGGCTGTCGGCCGATCCGGATGGCCGGGCCCGGTTCGAACTGGAACACGTGGCGCACGTGGACGACAAGCGCTGGGCGGAGTTCGGTCCGGGCGCGGTCGGCGTCGGCTGGGACGGGATGCTGATGGGCCTCACCCTGCACCTGACCAGCGGCGGCGAGCGGGTGGACCCGCAGGAGGTCATCGCGTTCATGATGTCCCCGGAGGGCCTGGGGTTCGTCACGTCGAGCAGCGAGCTGTGGCGTGACGAGAGCATCGCGGCCGGCACCCCCGCCGACGAGGCCAACGCGGCGGCCGACCGGGTCACCGCGTTCTACACGACACCGCCGGAGAGCTAGCCGGTGACCGTGCGGAGGAATCCGGCGAGGTTGGCCAGGGTGCGGTCGACCTGCTCGGCCAGGGTGAGCGACTCGGGCAGCCGGGCGCCGGGTTCGACGTCCTTCTTCCCGCGCAGGTAGAGCGAGCAGGCCAGGTCGGTGCACATGTACGACCCGACCGAGTTGCCCTGCTGTCCGTCGCGGCCGGCCTTGCGCGCGGTCATCAATGAGACGCCGCCTGCCGTGTGCGTGGTCAGGCACAGCGCGCACATGCCTCGCCGCACCCGCCCCGACTGCGCGGCTCGGCGCAGCGCAACTCCCACGAACCCGTCGCCGTCCTCGGCGACAATGTAGGCGCGTTCCGGCGCGGCCGGGTCCTGCCAGCCGAGGAAGTCCAGGTCGTCCCACGGCCGGCCGGCCAGGTCCCGGGGGACGGTCAGCCGTTTCGCCTCTCCTTTGGTGCAGTTGACGAACGAGGCACGGATGTCGCGCTCGGTGACTGGTCTCATGACTCCGAAGCTAACTCGCCTAGAGGTATTAGGCAAATGCTTAATACCTCTAGGATGGGGTTATGGCACGCACTGGGGTGACCGTGGAGCGCCTGACCCAGGCGGCGGCGGACCTGGCCGACGAGGTCGGCTTCGACAACGTGACCGTCTCGGCGCTCGCGCGCGGGTTCGGCGTCAAGGACGCCAGCCTGTACTCCCACATCAAGAACGCCCGGGACCTGCGGGTCCGAGTGGCGGTGCTGGCCCTGGAGGAACTGGCCGACCGGGTGGCCGAGGCGTTGGCCGGCCGGTCGGGTAAGGACGCGTTGGTGGCGTTCGCGAACGCCTACCGGGACTACGCGAAGCGGCATCCAGGCAGGTACACGGCCGCGCGGAGGGAGCTTGACCCGGAGTCCGCGGTGGCCGCCGCCGCTGTCCGGCACGCGGAGATGACGCGGGCGATCCTGCGCGGCTATCGGCTGGCCGAGCCGGCTGAGACGGACGCGGTGCGGTTGCTGCACAGCGTGTTCCACGGGTATGTGAGCCTGGAGACGGCGGGCGGATTCGTCCGGGGGCGCGCCGCGGAGGCCTCGTGGACCAGGGCGCTGGACGCGCTGGATGCCGTGTTACGGAACTGGCCACCGGAAACTGTCGGTGCCGGCTGATAAAAAGACGACCATGCGGATCGATGTGCGACAGCGCCGCGCCCGGCTGGGCGTGCGGCACCTGCTCGCGGCCAAGGCGCAGGCCGTCGAGCCGGTTGCCGCTGTTGAGTCGATAGCTGACGGGTTGGTCGCGTTGCATGCCACCGATCCGGCGACTGTGCACTTGTCGGTCGCGGCGAGGTCGCGCGTGCCGGACGTGACCGGGGTGGAGCGGGCGCTGTACGAGGATCGCGTGCTGGTGCGGATGCTCGGGATGCGCCGGACGATGTTCGTGGTGCGGTCCGGGTTGGTGCCGGTCGTGCAGGAGGCGTGCACCAGGGATGTCGCGGCCCGGGAGCGACGAGGGCTGGTGCAGGCGTTGGCCGAGGCGGGCCGGACCGCGGCCTGGCTGTCCGATGTGGAGGATGCCGTGGTGGCGGCGTTGGCCACGCGCGGTGCGGCGACCGCGGCGGAGTTGGCGGCCGACGAACCACGGTTGCGTACCGAACTGGTGTACGCGCCGGGCAAAAGCTACGGCGGGACTGCCTACATCACCTCGCGGGTGTTGGGGTTGTTGGCGGCGGACGGGCGGATCGTGCGGGGCCGGCCGCGCGGGTCGTGGCTCAGCGGCCAGTATTCGTGGTCCACGTTGGACACATGGTTACCCGGTCGCCCGGAGGTGTGGTCGGCGGAGTCCGCGCGGGTCGAGTTGGCGCGGCGGTGGCTGCGCGCCTTCGGCCCGGCACCGGTCGCGGACCTGCGATGGTGGGCCGGCTGGACAGTGGGGCAGACCAAGAAGGCACTGGCCGAACTCGGGCCGGTCGAGGTCGACCTGGACGGTGTCGACGGCATCGCCTTGGCCGACGACCTCGCCCCAGTGGCCGAGCCGGCGCCGTGGGTGGCGTTGCTGCCCGGTCTGGATCCGACACCGATGGGCTGGCAGTCCCGCGACTGGTTCCTGGGCGGCCACGCCCGGGCCCTGTTCGACCGGTCCGGCAACATCGGCCCGACAGTGTGGTGCGACGGCCGAACAGTGGGCGGCTGGGCGCAGCACCCATCGGGCGAGATCGCGGTGCGCCTGCTTGAGGACGTCGGAGCCGACACCACAGCCACGATCGCGGCCGAAGCGGAGCGGCTGCGCCTGTGGCTGGGCGACGTGCGGATCACACCACGGTTCCGTACACCCTTGGAACGAGAGCTGTCCTCAAGTTCCGACCGGTAGCCCTCGGCCCGGCAAATGTCGCGCCTGTGGTGGTTCTGCGCGCGCCCGGGTGCTCGCGGAAGGTCGGGCCGACGTGTCGACCTGTGGCACGCGTGGGCAGGGGGCTCGGTCCTCTCCAACGTTCTGGAATGCGACCTGCGACGGGCGCACCGGCAGTTTGCTGTAGTCACCGGCAGCCCGCCGCCGCTACCACCGCTCGTCGGCGGTGGCAGCGGCGGCGGGGTTTGAGCGCCGGCTGGCGGAGAGGTCCGGACTGGTGTGGGTTGCCGGCCGAGCCGGGGGCTCATCTCGCTGTCACGCACGGGTCGGCGGCGGGCCAGTGGTGCTGTGTCAGGACGGCAGCGGGCGAGCAGGGGGAGGTTCCCGTCGACCCGCTGTTGTCTCCTGAGTAGGTCCAGGCCTGCCGCCGACTCGTGCGTGTCCGGTCACCCCGCGAGTGGGCCACCGATCAGCTGCTGGGCGTGCTTCGGTTCAGGAGGTGAGTCGGGTGTCGAAGTGGGCTTTGCCGGTGTGGGTGAGCCAGGCGTCGAAGTCCATCAGGTCCGGGTGCAGTGCCCGCAGGGCGGGGATGTCGGCCTGCCAGCCGTCGGCGAGGAACTCGACCACGGCGCGGATGTTCGCGATGGGGTATCCGTTGCGGGTGGCGAACTCGTCGGGGTTCTCGTGCACGTAGGTGATGTCCCGGCCGGTGGACGCGCGGGCGGCGGCGATCATCCGCTCGTGGGTGAGTTCGTCGCCGGCGAGCTCCCAGGCGTGGCCGGCGTAGGTGTCCGGGTCGGCGAACGCGGCCGCGGCGAACCAGCCGATGTCGTGCACGGCGATCATCTGTACCTGCTGGTCTGGTGCCCAGAGGTCGCGGAGCTGTCCGGTGTGGACGTCCACTGTGTTCGGCAGGTTCTCCATGAACCGTACCGGTCGCAGCATGGTGGCGGGCAGGCCGAGGGCTCGGATGTGTTCCTCGATCTGCCACTTGACGCCCCAGCCGTCGGCGTTCGCGATGCGGTCGGCGCCGGCCATCGAGGTGTGCACGATGTGCTCGACGCCGGCCGCGGCCGCGGCGTCGGCGAGGGTGATGGCGCACTGGGCTTCGTTCTCGGCGCGGGCCTGGACGCTGAACACTCCGTCCACTCCGGACAGTGCGGTGTCCACGGACGCCCGGTCGGCCAGGTCGCCGACGGCTAACGCCACCCCCGCGTCGGCCAGGGCCCGGGCGGCCGGGGTGTGCGGGTCGCGGACGAGCGCGCGGACGGACTCGCCGCGGGCCAGCAGGGCGTGGGCGGTCGCACCGCCTTGCTTGCCGGTCGCTCCGGTGACCAGGATCATGCTGTCCTCCTTGGGAAAAGAAACGTGCTGAACAGTGCGGCCGCGGCGAAGAGCGCGCTGACCACGAACGTGCCGCCGAGGCTGGCGCCGCCGGCCGCGACCGTCACCAGGACGGCGAGGCCGACCGCTCCCCCGGTCTGTTGGAGTGCCTGCATCGCGCCGGACGCGGCGCCGGCGTCGGCCGGGCCGGCGCCGTTGAGGATGGTGAGGCTGGTCGGCGGGAAGGCGGTCCCGACGCCGACCCCCAGCAGCAGCATCGGGACCAGCAGGCCGGTGAGGTACTGGCTGTCCGGGCCGAGCCGCGACAGCCACAGGTCAGCGGCCAGAACGAGGCCGATTCCGGTGATCACCATCGGTTTCGGCCCGTAGCGGGGCAGCAGGCGGGGCACCAGCCGGACGACGACGATCATGACCGCCGGCAGCGGGAGCAGCCCCAGCCCGGCCTGCAGCGGCGTGAACCGCAGTTGGTGCTGCAGGAACTGGGTGAGGAAGAAGAACGCGCCGAACATCGCCGCGGGCAGCAGCGTCATGATCAGGTACGCGGCGGCGCGGGACCGTTCGGTGAACAGCCGCAGCGGCGCGATCGGCTGGGCCACCCGGGCCTCGGTCGCGATGAAGCCGGCGAGCAGCCCTGCGGCGAGCACCAACGCGGCGATCGTGCCCGGGTCGCCCCAGCCGGCGTCGGCGGCACGGATGAACCCGTACACCAGGCTGGCCATGCCGAGGGTCGAGGTGAGCGCGCCGGCGAGGTCGAAGCGGCCGGGTCGGCGTTCGGTCTCGCGGATCACCAGCGGCGCGGCCGCGGCGATCGCCAGGCCGATGGGCACGTTGATGAACAGTGCCCATCGCCAGGATCCGACCGACGTGATCAGCCCGCCGAGCAGCATGCCGATCGCCGCGCCCGATCCGGACACAGTCGAGTAGATGCCGACCGCGCGGGTGCGCGCCGGGCCTTCGGCGAACGTCGTGTTGATCAGCGCCAGCGCGCCGGGCGCGGCCAAGGCGCCGCCGACGCCTTGCACGACACGAGCGGTGAGCAGCCACGCGGGGCTCTGGGCGAGGCCGCCGGCCAGTGAGGCGGCGGTGAACAGCAGGATGCCGGTGACGTACACCTGGCGGCGGCCGAGGATGTCGCCGGCGCGGCCGCCGAGCAGCAGCAGCCCACCGAACGCGAGCATGTAGGCGTTCTGCACCCAGGACAGCCCGGCGGCGGAGAAGCCGAGGCCGGCCTGGATGCGCGGTAGGGCGATGACCATGACGGTCGCGTCCAGCACGATCATCAGCTGGCAGGTGACGATGATCGCCAGGGTGACGGCCGGATTCGCGGCGCGGATCCGGGAGGTGCCCGGGGCGGTGGAGGTGGACATGGGTGTACCGCGCTCCTTGCGGGACAATGGGCGTCAGGAAGAGTCCGGCGTTGGACACGTCGACGCTAAGCGGGGACAATCTCCGGTTACCTGGTCCAACATACGGAGACAGTCCCCGTTTGACAAGGGGTGGTGATCGAATGACAGGTACGGTGGGTCCCGCACGCCCGATGCGCGCGGACGCCCGACGCAACTACGACCGGCTGCTGGACGCGGCCAAGGCGGCGTTCGCCGAGCACGGCACCGACGCGCCCCTCGACGACATCGCCAAACGCGCGGGGGTCGGCTCCGGCACGCTCTACCGGCACTTCCCCACCCGGACGGACCTGATCGAGGCCGTGTTCGTCCAGCGGATCAGCCTCATGGTCGCGGTCGCCGCCGAACTGGCGGAGGGCACCGACCCGGAGGAGTCCCTGCGGACGTTCATGCGGCAGGTCGTCGAGCAGTCGATCACCTACCGTGGCCTGGCCGGCGCGCTGGTGGTCGCGCTGCACGAACAGGGCTCGGAAGTCGCCCGCAGCTGTCACACGATGGTGCTCGAAGCGGCCGACCGGCTGGGCGACCGGGCCAAGCAGGCGGGCGTGATCCGCGCCGACGTCAACATGCGTGACCTGCTCAAACTGGTGAACGGAATCGCGATGGCCGCCGAGAAGGACGCCGGCGCCGACCCCGCCCTGGTCGACCGGCTGATCGCGTTGATCCTCAACGGGTTGCGCCCAACACCGTGATCACCCCGCGGCAACGCCGGAGCTGTGGTCGAGTCTTCGGCGTGGGCACCGTGAAATGACCGCTGTGTGGTGGTCGTTATGGGATGATCACGGGGTGTCCGGCGACCTGATCCGCCAGTTGCCCAAGCTTGTCATCCCCGCCAGCGTTGAACCGGCCATGTTGCGGGCCATGTTGGCGCAGGCCGTGGCGTCGCTGCCGGCGTTGCCGCCCGCGGACCCCGCTGAGCGGTATGGGATCCGCGCGTTGACTGTGTTGTGGCTTGAGGCGGACAAGACCGAGCACACGCGTCGCGCGTATTTCGCGGATGTGGCCGCGTGGTTGGACTGGTGTGACCGCACCGGGTTGGATCCGTTGGCGGCGCGGCGGGCCGATGTGGACGGGTGGAAGGCCACGATCACGGTTGTCGGCAAGGACGGGTCGGTTCGGCCGGCGTCATCGTCCACTGTGGCCCGCCGGCTGGCCGCGGTGTCCAGTTGGTACCAGTATCTGGAGGACAACGAGGTCGCCGACCGCAATCCGGTGTCGGCGGTGAAACGGCCCAAGGTGGACCGCCAGTCCCCGTTTCCGGCGTTGGGCGAGGCCGAGACGGCGACGCTGCTGGACCACGTGGCCCGGCGCGCGGCGCGCCTGGGCACCGAGGCCGCCCACCGTGACTCGGCGCTGCTGTCGCTGATGTTCCACACCGGACTACGCGTGTCCGGGGTGACCGCGGCCCAGGTGGACGACCTCGGTCACGACCGCGGCCACCGGATCCTGTGGTACACCAAGAAAGGCCAGACCCGCGACTTCGTGCCGCTCGCGCCCCCGGTGCTGGCGGCGCTCGACGCGTATCTGGCGTTGCGCGCCGAACGTGCGGGCACGATGACCGGCCCGCTGCTGGTCACGACCCCGCATCCGCATGATCCCGCCCGGCCGGGTGGCCGTCCGTTGACCCAACGGGACGTGTGGCTGGCGATGCGCCGGTACGCCCGCGACGCCGGGCTGGCCGCCGCCGACAGCATCACCCCGCACACCTCACGGCGGACCGTGGCCACCACCCTGCTGGCCAACGGCGTCCCGATCGAGAAGGTGCAGGACCTGTTGTCCCACAACGACATTCGCGTCACCCGCGGCTACGACGCGGCCCGTCACAAGCTGGACTCCTCGCCGGTGTACACGCTCGCGTCGGTGATCAGCCGCCATCAGCCGGAGTGAACACGATCGTGGTCTTCACCTCGGAGTCCTCCAGTGCCCGGGGCACCGGGACGTCGTAGCGGACCAGTTCGGTGAACCGCTCCCTCGGCAGGTGCGCCCGACCCGGGTCGCCGACCAAGACGGTCGCGCCGCGCCGCCGCAGCCGCTGGATGAACGGCATCATCCGCGCGGTCATCGCCTTGTCGTAGAAGATGTCGCCGGCCAGCAGCACTTCGGCGCCGTCGGCGTCCCCGTCGACCAGGTCACCGAGCTCGGTCTCGATGGTGACGTCGTTGGCGTCGGCGTTCAGCAGGATGGCGTCGATGGCGAACGGGTCGATCTCGTTGGCCACCACCCGCGCGGCGCCCGCCTTGGCCGCGGCGATCGCCACCACCCCACAGCCGGAGGCGAGGTCGAGAACGTGTTTGCCGGCCACGATCCCCGGATGGTCGAGCACGTACCGCGCCAGTGCCTGCCCGCCCGCCCACGCGAACGCCCAGAACGGCGGCGCGAGCCCCGCCTGCCCCACTTCCGCCTCCACCCGCTCCCACAGGTCGAACGCGTCCTCCGCCAGGTACAACGCGATCTCGGGAACGTGCGGGGCGTGCGACAGCCGCGTGTGGGCCCGGACGAATGCGGTCATCCGGCCATGGTCCCACCCAGCCACGGCGCCAAGGCTGCCGAGTCCGGCCGGTGATCCTGGACGTCGACTGGTCCAGATGCAGACCGAGGTGACGCGACGCACCCGGCTCGAACCAGTCACGACTGTTTTCGCGGAACAGCCGGATGACGACCTAGCCGGGTGTGAACGGCATCCAGGCGGTATTCAGTCGATGCCCCGGTCGCGCAGTCAATCGAGCAGGGCCGCCGTCAGCCGGGGACGTTCGCGTAACCGACCACCGGCACCCAGTTCACGATGTCGATGACGGCACGGGGAATCGCACGTCGGTGAGCTCCTCGGACACCTCCCACAGGCGACGGGCCACGTCCTGGTCGTAGGCCGGTTTGGCGGCGTGCACCACGCCTGGGTGGCCGCGCTGCTCGAACAACCCCTTCGGGCCGACGAAGCTGGCGCCGGGCAGATCCGGGTACGTGGCCGCGTACAGGCTAGGCAACGCTCCCATATCCTGCGGCTGCGCGAACAACGCGTTGCCCACGGTCATGACCAACCTGTCGAGCGTTCTGCCGGACGCCTTCGCGCTCGTGGACTGCAGGTTCGTCGCGGCGTAGCCGGGGTGTGCGGCGTAGCTACGCACCGAGTCCGAACGACGGTCCAGTTCGAACGCGAACAACAAGTTCGCCAGCTTCGACTGGCCGTACGCGCCCCACTTGCGATACCCGTGGGCGCCTTGCAGGTCGTCGAAGTCGATCCGGCCCATCCGGTGCAGGCCGCTGGACACGGTCACCACCCGCGAGTTCGGCCGGGCGGCCAGCATTTCGAACAGCCGGCCGGTCAACGCGAAGTGCCCCAGGTGGTTGGTGCCGAACTGGGCCTCGAAGCCGTCCACGGTCTCCCGGCGCGGCAACGCCATCACACCCGCGTTGTTCACCAGCAGGTCCAGCCCGTCGTACTCCTTGCCGATCAGTTCGGCGAACTCCCGCACCGACACCAACGACGCCAGGTCCAGCCGCTGTGGCGTGATCTTTCCGGCCGGCGCCACCGCACGGACCGCGGCCGCGGCGTCCGCGCCGCGTTTCGGATCCCGGCAGGCGAGCACGACCTCGGCCCCGGCGCGGGCCAGCTCTCTGGCCGTGACCAGGCCGAGGCCACTGTTGGCCCCGGTGACGACGGCAACCCGGCCGGTCTGGTCCGGGATGTCCGCCGCGGTCCACTTGGTACTCATCGAACTCCTTTCGCGACGCAACGGTGCGTTGCGTTTCACGGTACCCGGGTGGGAACCACAACGCAACGTCGCGTAGTGTTAACGGCGTGTTCCGGGCGAAACGACGAGGAAAAGGGCCGCGCGACGCGGCCGCGATCTACAGCGCCACCGTGGACCTGCTCGTCCTGAACGGCTACGAAGGCCTGACGATCGAAGGCGTCGCGGCCCACTCCAAGGTGAACAAGACCACCATCTACCGCTGGTGGCCCTCCAAGGACGCGCTGCTGGCCGCTACCTTGGAACAGTCCCACATCCTCGAACTGACCGTGGCCGACACCGGCAGCCTCCGCGGCGACCTGATCGGTGTGGTCGACCAGGTGGTCCGAATGCTGACCATCGAGCCGGGCGGCCGGATCGCCCGCGCCGCACTCGGCGGCCTCGACCGCCCCGGCCTGTCGTTCTTCGTCCGGATGTTCTGCGAGAAACGCGCCAAACAGGAAGCGCCCATCTTCGAACGCGCCAAGCAGCGCGGCGAACTGGCCGAGGACGTCGACCCGACCATGGTCGTGGACCTGCTGGCCGGGGCGATCTGGTTCCGCTTGCTGGTGCGTCAGGCACCGATGCCCGACGGCTACACCGAAGCGATAGTGGACGCCGTTCTGACCGGTCTCCGCCAGTCGTCGTAGGCCAGGTGTCTTAGCCACCGGACAGTATCGGTGTCAGCTCTTGACAACGATGTCAGCACTGCGTTGGGCTGTGGCGCGCCCCTCGGGTCACCGCAGGGGCCGGTTCCCCCTCGACGCGGAGGCGACACCCATGCGGCACCGGCGCAGCGGCTGGCCCAGACCACTGATCACCCGACTGGCGGCCGCGACCGCCGGCGTGGCACTCTGCCTCACGGCACTGGCCGTCCCCGCTACCGCCGCCCCGGAGGGGACCACGGACTTCGCCTCCTCGTTCGAACCCGGCGACCCCCAGCCGGCCTGGACCGACACCGCCGAGACCCTCCCGTCCGGCGCCCCGAAAGCGGCCGGCGTGACCAGCGACGACCCGACCCGCATCCCGGGCGACATCACCGACCAGGTCACCGAGGTCACCGCCAACGGCGAGAACACCGGCTCCGGCGAGGTCAAGGAGAACCTGGTCGACCACGACCCGGCCACCAAGTGGCTGGTGTTCCAGTCGACCGGCTGGGTGCGGTTCACGTTCGCCGAACCCGTCGACGTCGTCCGCTACGCCCTCACCTCGGCCAACGACTTCCCCGGCCGCGACCCGCGCGACTGGACCCTCAGCGGCTCCACGGACGGCCAGACCTGGACCGTGATCGACACCCGCACCGGCCAGACCTTCGCCAACCGGTTCCAGACCAACGAGTACAAGTTCACCAACACCACCAAGTACCGGTACTACCAGCTGGACTTCACCAAGAACAACGGCGACCCGATCCTGCAGCTGGCCGAAGCCCAGTTCTCCGAGACCACCCCGGCCGCCGAAGCCCGCATCGCCGTCGCCCCGAACATGTCCACCACCGTCGGCAACGGCCCCACCAGCGCCTACACCGCCAAAACCAAAGTCGGGTTCACCGGCCACAAAGCGTTCCGGTACGTCGGCACCCACACCGCCACCGGCCGCGCCTACTCGTACAACAAGGTGTTCGACGTCAACGTTGTCGTCACCCCGCAGACCCAGCTGTCCTACACGATCTTCCCCGAGTTCCTCCTCGACGACCTCACCTACCCCAGCACGTACGCAGCCCTGGACCTCGCGTTCGACGACGGCACGTACCTCAGCGACCTCGGCGCGGCCGACCAACGCGGATTCGGCCTCACCCCACAGGCCCAAGGCGCCTCGAAAGCCCTCTACACCAACCAGTGGAACCACATCGCCGCCACCATCGGCACGGTCGCGGCCGGCAAGACGATCAAACGCGTCCTGCTCGCCTACGACAACCCCCAGGGCCCGACCGGGTTCAAAGGCTGGATCGACGACGTCAAGATCACCGGACACCCCACCGCCAAACCCTCCGCGCACCTGTCCGACCACGTCCTGACCACCCGCGGCACCAACGCCACCCGGAACTTCTCCCGCGGCAACAACTACCCCGCCACCGCCGTCCCGCACGGGTTCAACTTCTGGACCCCGATGACCGACGCCGGCAGCATGAACTGGCTCTACGAGTACGCCAGAGCCAACAACGCCGACAACAAACCCACCCTCCAGGCGTTCGAGGCCAGCCACGAACCCAGCCCCTGGATGGGCGACCGGCAGACCTTCCAGGTCATGCCCGCCAGCGCCGACGGCGTCCCCAACGCCGACCGCGACGCCCGCGCCCTGCCGTTCACCCACGACAACGAGACCGCCCAAGCCCACTACTACAGCGTCCAGTTCGACAACGGCGTCCGCACCGAGATCACCCCCACCGACCACGCCGCGATGTTCCGCTTCGGCTTCCCCGGCGCCGCCAACCTGATCTTCGACAACGTCACCAACGACGGCGGCCTCACCCTCGACCCCGCCAACCGCACCATCAGCGGCTACTCCGACGTCCGAAGCGACCTCTCCGCCGGCGCCGGCCGTCTGTTCGTGTACGCCACCTTCGACAAGCCCGTCACCGCCGGCGGCATGCTCCCCGGCGGCGCCGGCCCCAACGTCACCGGATACCTCAAGTTCGACACCGGCGACACCAAGACCGTCACCATGAAGATCGCCACCTCCCTGATCAGCGTCGACCAGGCCCGCAAGAACCTCACCACCGAGATCACCGCGAACGACACCTTTGACACCGTCCGCGACCGCGCCCAACGCGCCTGGGACGACCAGCTCAAAGTCATCCAGGTCGAAGGCGCCACCACCGACCAGCTCACCACCCTCTACTCCAACCTGTACCGCCTGTTCCTCTACCCCAACTCCGGATTCGAGAACACCGGCACCCCACAGACGCCGAAATACCAGTACGCCAGCGCCTGGTCGGCCATGACCGGCCAGAACACCCCGACCCGCACCGGCGCCAAGATCGTCGACGGCAAGGTCTACGTCAACAACGGCTTCTGGGACACCTACCGCACCACCTGGCCCGCCTACGCCCTGCTCACCCCCACCCAAGCCGGCGACATGGTCGACGGGTTCGTCCAGCAGTTCCGCGACGGCGGCTGGATCGCCCGCTGGTCCTCCCCCGGCTACGCCAACCTGATGACCGGCACCAGCTCCGACGTCGCCTTCGCGGACGCCTACGTCAAAGGCATCACCAACTTCGACGTCCAAGGCGCCTACGACGCCGCCATCCGCAACGCCACCGTCACCCCACCCAACGTCACCGACTCCAGCGTCGGCCGCAAAGGCATCGACAAGTCCATCTTCCTCGGCTACACCCCCACCTCCGTCGGCGAAGGCATGTCCTGGGCGATGGAGGGCTACATCAACGACTACGGCATCTCCCAACTCGCCCAAGCCCTGTCCGACAAAGCCGCACCCAACGACCCACGCAAACGGGAGTACCAGGAGAACGCCGAATACTTCCGCAACCGCGCCCAGAACTACGTCAACATGTTCGACCCGAACATCGGGTTCTTCCAGGGCAAGACCGACGACGGCAAATGGCGCCTGCCCAAGGACCAGTACGACCCCCGCGTCTGGGGCGGCGACTACACCGAGACCGACGGCTGGAACATGGCCTTCACCGTCCCCCAGGACGGCCAAGGCCTCGCCAACCTCTACGGCGGCCGCGACAAACTCGCCCAGAAACTCGACCAGTTCTTCACCACCCCGGAAACCGCCCGCTTCCCCGGCTCCTACGGCGGCACCATCCACGAGATGATCGAAGCCCGCGACGTCCGCATGGGCCAGTACGGGCACTCCAACCAACCCTCCCACCACATCCCGTACATGTACGACTTCACCGGCCAGCCCTCGAAAACCCAGGCCAAGGTCCGCGAGATCACCAACCGCCTCTACCTCGGCAGCGAAATCGGCCAGGGCTACCCCGGTGACGAGGACAACGGCGAGATGTCCGCCTGGTACATCTTCTCCGCCCTCGGGTTCTACCCACTGCAGATGGGCAGCCCCACCTACGCCATCGGCTCACCCCTGTTCACCAAAGCCACCATCAACCTGCAGAACGGCCGCCAACTCGTCATCAACGCCCCCAAGAACTCACGGCAGAACGTGTACGTCCAAAACCTCAAGGTCAACGGCAAGCCCTACGACAAGACGTTCCTGCCGCACGACCTGCTCGCCGCCGGCGGCACCCTCGACTTCGACATGGGCCCCAAACCCTCCTCCTGGGGCACCGGCGCCGACGCCGTGTTCCCGTCGCTGACCAAGGACAACACGGTGCCCACGCCACTGCGGGACGTCTCCGGCAACGGCAAAACCGACGGCCCGACAGCGGTATTCGACAACAACTCCGGCACCGAAGCGCCCGTCTCGTCGATCACCTACACCCCGGCCCGCCCCAACGACGTCGTCACGTTCTACACCGTCACCTCCGGCAAGAACACCGGCGCCGACCCCTCCAGATGGGTCCTCAAAGGCTCCTTCGACGGCAAGAACTGGGCCGTGGTGGACGAACGCCGCGACCAGAAGTTCACCTGGCGCCAACAAACCAAGGCCTTCCAGGTCACCGCCCCCAGCCGCTACACCCAGTACCGGCTGGAGTTCACCGGCACCCCGACCGTCGCCGAACTGGAGTTCCTCGCCAAACCCACCCCGGCCTGCACCCAGACCATCACCGGCACCCACAACGGACCACTCCAGGTCACCGGCGTGACCTGCCTGCAGGACGCCACCCAGAACGGACCCGTCCAGATCACCCCCGGCGCCTCCCTCTACGCCTTCGGCGGCACCGTCAACGGACCCGTCACCGGCGTCGGCGCGACCGCGGTCGCCCTGATCGGCACCCAGGTCACCGGACCCGTCTCCCTCACCCGCACCACCGGCGAGCTCAGCGTCGGCGCCGCCACCATCACCGGCCCAGTGTCCCTTGTGGACAACAACGGCCCGGTGATCGGCTCGGCCACCGTCCACGGCCCGCTCAGCTGCACCGGCAACAACCCCGCACCCAGCAACAACGGCCTGACCAACACCGTGCAAGGACCCCGCAGCGGCCAGTGCGCGAACCTGTAGCACCAACCGTGGGCGGGCTGCCCCGGCCCGCCCACGGGTAGAATCACCTGATCATGCAGCCCGACGTCTACCTGCTCATCCTGGGCGACCACCTGCCAGACCCACGAACCGGCCGGACCGTGTCCGAACCGGACCGCCTACGCGCCATGGTCCACCAGGCGATCGTGGCCGAGCAGTCGGGCTTCACCGGCGTCGCCATCGGCGAACACCACTTCACCCGCTACATCGTCTCCGCCCCGGAACTCCTCCTCGCCGCCATCGCCGCCCGAACCACCACCCTGCGCCTGTCCACCGGCGTCACCCTGCTCCCCCACCGCGACCCCGTCCGCGTCGCCGAAGAACTCGCCACCCTCGACGTCCTGTCCAACGGACGAGCCGAACTCGTCGTCGCCCGAGGCGTCTCGAAACAGACCGACATCGCCTTCGGCATCTCCTCCGACGACCTCAGACCCCGCTTCGACGAATACCTACGCCTGCTCCTGCAACTGCTGTGCTCCGAGAACGTCACCTGGCACGGCACCTTCCGCGCCCCACTCACCAACGTCACCACCACCCCCCGCCCGATCCAAACCCCACACCCACCCGTGTGGATCGGCAGCGGATCGGCGATCTCCGCGGACCTCGCGGCCGAACTGGGCATGCCCTTGATGCTCCCGAGCACCCTGCGCTCACCGGACGCGTACCTGGAAATCGTGACCCGATACCGGTCGCTGATGTCCTCACCAGGCCGAGTCGCGTTGCCCAGCCACGTGTTCGTGTCACCGGACAACGCCCGGGAGAAGTGGCGGCCCTACCTGTCGGCCTACGCGACCTTCGCGGATCCACTTCGGGGCGACGGCGAGCCGGTGGACGTGGACCGGCTGATGGAAGGCTCCGCGGTCTGCGGCGACCCGGCAGAGGTGGCGGACAGACTGAACTGCTTACAGAAACTACTGGGCCTGGACGCTCATCTGGTGCTGATCGACGTCGGCGGACTGCCCCAGAACGACGTGCTGGCCACGATCCGGTTGTTCGGTGCGGAGGTCATTCCGCAGCTTGCCGCCTGACCAACTTCGTCAAGTCGACGGTCATCGGGAACGGCTTGGTGGTCGTGAATGTCGACCCGATAATCGGACCGCTGTCGACGTATCCAGAATCCCGAGTGAGTTCACAGGCGAGCAGGGAAAGTCCCTTGTTCACGTCGATAATCCAGTAGTTGGGAATCCCAGCATCGGCGTACTCGGCTCGCTTGACCCTGTTGTCCATCCGTCGGGAACCCGGCGACACGAACTCCACCGCCAGCAGTACATCTGCTGCCCGTATCAGTTTGCCTTGGTCTTCTGCCCGTTCGAAGGCTGCTTCGTCGCCGACGATGAGGTCTGGTTGACGCACGGTCCCCGGCTCGTCTGGTTCATCAAATTCCAGGTCGACATCGATCTCGGCGACTACCCCTAGACCTTCAGGTAGCTGGTCCTCGATCTGCCTGGCGAGCGCCAGCAAGCCCTTCATATGGCGCAGCTTGGGACTCGGCGACATCACGATGATGCCCTCCTGCAGCTCGGTTCGGTATTCGGTCTCGCCGAGCGCCGCATACTCACCAACTGTGTACAGATGCACTTCTGTGTCAGTCGGCAGCTGCTCCATCGCTGTCACGGCTCCTCCTCAACTCTTGCTCCGCCGAGCTTGGCATGAGCATCAAAACCCGATAGAGAGCCTACCGGTTGCCGTCAGTGACCGCGTTTCTGACTATCCAGAATTCACCCGGGTGGCGATGCCGTCGAGGACGTAACCCAGGCCGATGTCGAACAGTGTGTCCGCGTCCGGGTGCGTGGCGTCTTCGACCACTTTGGCCAGGGTGGGGAATTCGCCGGTCGCGATCAGGCGGCTCAGGTAAGGGCCCGCCCAGGTCTGCCACTGTTGCTCGGTCCGGCCCGAGATGCGTTCCACGTGCAGGTCGGTGATCTCCGCTTTCACCGCCCCCACCACGTAGGCGTTCACCGTGCTCGAGACGTGCATGGCCGTGTCGATGTCGCCGAAACTGGCGTACAGCGCGGCCAGGGACGCTTCGACGTACGCCAGGGTGTGCGGGCCGAGGTTGGGGCGGCCGCCGAGGAGGTCGGCGAGCCACTCGTGCCGTAGGACGGCGGTGCGGATGCCGTGGGCGAGGGACGTCAGTGACGCTCGCCAGGGCAGGCCGGGGTCGGTCAGGGGGATCTCGCCGAAGACCGCGTCCACCATCAGGTCGAGCAGTTCGTCCTTGGTGGACATGTAGCCGTAGAGGCGCATGGGGCCCGCGTTCAGGTCGGCCGCGACCTTGCGCAGGGACACCGCTTCCATGCCGTCCGCGTCGGCCAGCCTGATGGCCGCCTGGACGATCATGTCCCGGCTCAACGGGGTCGGCGACGGCCGCTGCGGGGGTTCTGGCCGGTCCCAGACCAGCTTCGATTCGTCCACGAACCGACGATACACCGCCCTGTGCTATACAGTGTATTGAGCGAGACGCCGTATCGAAGGAGAGTGCTCATGACCATCGCCATCATCGGAGCCGGCGTCGGCGGACTCACGCTGGCGCGCGTACTGCACGTCCACGGCATCGACACCGTTGTGTACGAACGCGACACGTCACCCACCGCACGCACCCAGGGCGGCATGATCGACCTGACCGTCGACGGCGGCCAGTACGCCATGCGCGCCGCCGACCTCGAGGACGAACTGCGCGCCATCGCCCGGCCCGAGGGACAGGACCTGCGCCTGGTCGACCACACCGGCACGTTGTTCCTCCAGGAGGACACGCCCGAAGACGCGCCCTTCGACCGGCCCGAAGTGGACCGCCCGGTCCTGCGCAGCACCCTCATCAACGCGCTGCCCGAGGGCACGATCCAGTGGGGTCGCGCCTATCAGAGCGCCACGCGCACCGGCACCGGTTTCGACCTTCACCTCACCGACGGCACCACCGCCCACTGCGACCTGCTCGTCGGCGCCGACGGCGCACGTTCCCGCGTCCGTACCCTGGTCACCGACGCGGAACCCATTCACACCGGTGTCACCTACGTCGAACTGGCCATCCCCGACATCGACCGCGCCCACCCGGACCTCGCCGCCATGATCGGCCGAGGCAACTACTGGGCCATCGGCCCACACCAGAACCTGTCCGCCCAACGCAACGGCGACGGGACCGTCCGCGTGTACCTCAGCTTCCGCGGCACGGACACAGTGGACAAAGCCGGGATCAAAGCCCGGTACGCCGACTGGGCACCCCAGTTCCACGCCCTGATCGACGCGGCCGGGGACACCGTCACCACATTGCCGATCCTGATGCTCCCGGTCGGCCTGACCTGGCCGGCCACACCCCATGTCACCCTGCTCGGCGACGCCGCCCACCTGATGCCCCCGACCGCCGGCGAGGGCGCCAACCAGGCCATGCGGGACGCCGCCGAACTCGCCAACGCCATCGCGGCGAACCCCACCGCGATCCGCGACTACGAGACCGCGATGTTCGACCGGTCCACCCAAGCCGCCCGCCAGTCCCTGGCGAACATGGAGGTCTTCATGTCCGACAAAGGCGCCCAGGGCGTCCTGGACCTGATGCAGACCTGGGGTGCGGCTCCTGGATCATCGAAGATCCCGCCGGAATACACGACACAGGCTGTCGTGATTCGTTGGGAGGCTAATGGAGTGACCCCTCAACTCAACCCGTGTCTCGCTTTCAACGGGAACGCACGACCTGGATGGTCAACATCACCCAGCAGCAGTCCTGAGCGACCACGGAAGTAGCCCCGAACCGGTGATGGACGAGTTGGATGCCAGGCTGCACCAGATCGGGCAGCACCACTTCCGCGCAAAGTTCCGGCTCCGTGGCCGGGACCGTGCGGTGGTCGACCTGCGCGGCATCACAACCGTCCGCAGACACGCCGAGGAGCTGGTCCAGCGCAGGCTGGCCCCGGCCGAACCGCGCAACGACGGCCGTCAGACGCCCTATCGCGGACATCCCGTGTTCGTCGCGCAGCACGCCACCGCGACATGCTGCCGCACCTGCCTGGCACGCTGGCACGACATCCCCGCCGGGCGTGCACTCGACGACGCCGAGCAAGGCTACGTCGTGGAAGCGATCTGCCGATGGATCGTGGGGCAGTACGCCCCCCGCCACCCGCCGCCGTGACCAGATCGAAGCGCCACAACGGGCTGACCACGGTTCGCACCTGGCACGTGCTGCCCAAGTTTCGATCCCGCGCCGACCGCAAACCGATCACCCTGGAGACCCCGAACTCGACATTCGGCATACTGGTGCGGCTCCGTCGACACATCGGGCCGACTGCTCCCTCGGGGGGCCGCCATTTCCTTGGTGGCCAGGAAGGGGAACACTGTGTCCGTCATCGGATCGGCGACCGAGTTCATTCTCGCGGTCACCGGACTGCTGCTCGCAGTACCGCAGGTTCACCAGTGGTGGACCACGCGTCGGCCACCCCACCGCCGGCTGCGTCCACTGCGGCGGCCCAAGCGGCGACGTTGAGCAGGTGCGGGCCGGAAGCCCACGGGCTTCCGGCCCGCACTGCGTACACCAAGACTGGGCCAAGCACGACACCCACAACCACAGAGAAACTCGCGCCAGTTGACTACGCGAGCTCACCAGTCGGCGCCCCTACCTGCTCACCGGGGGAAGTGACCCAGGAGGAAGTCGCGCAGTGCCCGGACCTTCAGCGGTACGTGCGGTGACGCGGGGGACACGAGGTAAAGGGGTTGGCCGTCGGTCCGGTACTCCGGCAGTACTGGGCACAGTTGGCCCTCCTGGACGGCGATCTCGCCGACGAGGCGGGGAAGCAGAGCCACCCCGGCGCCGGCGATCGCGGCGCGACGCACGAACGTGATGTCGTTGGCCGCGAGTGGGCCGCGTACCACCACGTCGACGGCGCTGGCATGGTCGTCGACGCGGTACAGCCGCCACCGGCCGCGGCCACGGTCCGGGCGGAACACCACGCACGCCCGGTCGGCCAACTCCGCGACCGACCCTGGCGCGCCCTCCCGTTCCAGGTAGGACGGCGCCGCGAACAATCCGAAGCCCATGTCCTGCAACTGAACCGCCACCAGCGCCGGCTGGTGTGGCGGGCCGACCTGCAGGCCGACGTCGAGACCGTGCTCCACCAGGTCCGGCGGATCCACGAAGAACGTCACCTCGACCCGCACCTGGGGGTGCTGCTCGACGAATCGGGCGAGCAGGGCCGGCAGCACCTCGGCACCCACGTCCGGTGGTGCCCCGAGCCGCACCGTCCCTCGCGGGATCTCGCGCTCGTCGAACGCCGCGCTCGCCGCGTCGTGCAGCTCGGCCAGCGCCGCTGAGGCGCGGGCGTAGAACGACCGGCCGGCCTCGGTCGGCGTCACCGCGCGGGTGGTCCGGTTCAGCAGACGCGTGCCGAGCCGCCGCTCCAGGCGGGCGACCCGCCGGCTCACCGTCGACTTCGGCAGGTGCAACGTGTCGGCGGCCGCGGTGAATCCGCCGGTGTCGACGACACGGACGAACACGGCGACGTCGTCGAGCTGCAGGTCAGGGACGGCCATGGCGACATCGTTGCACACGGGACAACAATGTGTTCGCCAGCTGACGTCTAGTGCTCCAGAGGCAACATTCGTAGCGTTCCCCGTGTCCCATTCGACATCGGAGGAACCCGTGAACCACGCCAGATCCCGGCCCGGCCGGCTGTCGGCGGCTGTCCGCAGCGCGGTGCCCGCCTACGCTTTCCCGGCCGTCACCGCCTACCTCAACGCCCAGCTCATTCCCGACTCCGACCTCGCGGCTCGGCTTGAAGTGGCCTCGTACAGCACCATCGCCATCCCGTCCGCCGTCGCGGCTGTGCTCGTCACGTTGTGGTTGCACAGTCGCACCCCGCCTGAGGCGCCGAGCCGCGGTCGCGTTGCCCGCACCGTCGCCATCGCCGCTCTCGTGTGCGTCGCGCTGGCCGGCGCGGTGAGCGCGGTACTGATCGGCAACGGACTACAGGACCTCTCGATCCTCCAGTTCACGCTCGGCTCCGCTGCGCTCGGCGGCGGCCTGTCCGCTCGCAAGTGGGTGCGGTCGCGCGCCCGCCGCACCTCGACCCGCGCCACCGCTCGCGCCGAAAGGACCTCGTCATGATCCTCGTCATCGGAGGCACCGGGACCGTCGGTTCCGCGCTGCTGCCCCGCCTCGTCGACCGTCGTGTGCCCGTGACGGCGCTGGTCCGCACCGGGCCGGCCGAGCCCATCGCTGGCGTGCGGTACGTCGTCGGCGACGCGGGTGAGCCCGCCGCGCTGCACGCCGCCCTCACTGGCGTGGACCAGGTGTTCCTCGCGATGGGCAACGGGCCTAGACAGCGCGAGCTGGAGCTGGGCGTCGTCGAGGCCGCCGCGCGGGCGGGCGTCCAGCACCTGGTGAAGCTCTCGGCCCCTGTGGCCGACACAGTGGCCGTGGCGCGCCTCCACCAGGAGGTCGAGCGCGCCGTCGTCGCCGCCGAACTGGAGCACACTTTCCTGCGGCCCTACGCGTTCCAGCAGAACCTGCTGCGCCTCGCGCCGATGATCGGGCACACCGGGATGTTCACCGGTACGACCGGCCACCACCCGCTCAACATGGTCGACGCCCGCGACGTCGCCGACGTGGCCGCCGTCGCGCTCACCAGTCGGCGTACCCGAGGACAAGCGCTCGTCCTCACCGGACCGGAGGCCATCAGCTACCCGCAGGTCGCCGACCTGCTCACCGCACTCGGCCGGCCCACCCGGTACCTGGACCTGCCCCCGGACCGGATGCGCCAGGAACTCGACCACATGGGACAGCCAAGCTGGCTGGTCGAGCACCTGCTGGAGATCCAGGCCCTCACCCGAACGCACCGCGAGACGCCGACCCCCGCCGTCCGGGCCGTGACCGGCCACGAGCCGCGGCGGCTGGTCGACTTCCTCGGTGAGCACCTGCACGCCTTCACGACGCCGGAGGTGGTCAGTTCAGCGGTGTCGTCGGCCAACGACTGACCCATCGACAGCGCCGACCTGGCTCTATGCTGGTGAGGGACTGGGGAGGGTGGGTGTGGTGGGCGAGTCGTTGCGGCACGCGGAGGCCAGGTTTGTGGTGTTCGTCGACCGGCATCGGAGGTGGATGACCGCGCTGGGGATTCTGGTCATCGGCGCGTTGGGCGGCCTGGTGACCGGATCGAAACCAAGCAGTGACGAGCCTCTGGGGGCGGCTGTGGTGGTCTGGCTGATCATCGCCTCGGTGTTGGCCCTGGCCGTCCTCGTTTTCGGCAAGCGGGACGAACACGCCTTTCCCGAGGGGCTCGATACCGATACCTGCGTCGCCGTTCGCCTGGCGGTCCTGCGAGGTGGTCCTGTCGATCCCGTGCTCGCGCCCGCCGTGGCACACCACACCCGCGTGGTGCTGAGCATTCCGTTCCGTCCGGGCTACATGTACGGGATATTGGGGTTGCCGTTGGCTGCGAACTTGATCCGCCTCGGAGTGTCCATCGATGACCACGAGCCGCGTGCCATTGCCTGGCACGCGGTCGTGGCCATCGTGATCATCGGCGTCCTGCTATGTGTGCCGCGTGCCAAGCGGAAGCGGGTTCGTGTTCGGGCGGCGGAGCAGGAGGCGCTTCGGTTGATGGGTCAGGAAGTGGTGTAGGGCGAGGGCGCGTGTTGGGCCGCGTAGACCAGGGCTGGGCGCATCTTCGGCCAGAAGAAGCTGGCCTGGCAGGTGAACCTGGGGGTGAAGCCGCCGCAGCCGCGGCCGGTGTTGTCGCCGACCTCGATGGTGAAGCTGGCCACGCCGAGTTTGTCGTAGGTCCAGTCGTCGGTGCCGCCGGAGGCGTTGTAGAGGATCTCGCCGGCTTGGCCGGACTGGTAGCCGGTGATCGTGCCCATCTGCTTCGCCATGGCGCGCAACGGTTTGTCGTTTCCGGTGTGCACGTTGGCGTTGTACTGCCACGGGAACAGGACCATGCTGGCGTCGCTGTGCATGGAGATCATGACGCCTTTGGTGTCGGCTGGGGCGGGGTCGCTGTTGCCCGTGCCGGTGCGGCGGGCCGGGAACAGGTTGCGGAACAGGCCTTCCAGCGCGGTGTTCTCGATCTCGGAGTCGGCGCGTGGGCCGTCGTAGGTCTGGTCGCAGACGTTGTGCGAGACGCCGGTGGTGTCCCAGTGGGTGTTGGCGTTGCGGTTGAGGTCGACGCCGACCTGGCTGGAGCCGTTGCCCGAGCAGTTGCCGCCGTTGGTGTTGTCGACGTTCTTCCGTTGCAGGATCGGGGTGTTGCCGCCGCGTTGCACGACGTCCACGCCGTCCGGATTCATGATCGGCACGATCCACACCTCGGTGCTGTTGAGCAGTGACGTGACTGTGCTGTCGGTGCCGTAGCCGTTGACGAGGTAGTCGATCCAGCGCCACGACACGTCGCCGGTGGTGATCTCCCGGGCGTGGATCTGGCTCATCAGGAAGAACCGCGGCTTCGCCGAGTTCGGGTTCAGCGCGCAGTCACCGGTCTGCTTCTTGGTGATGCAGATGGCGCGCAGGTCGTAGCCGTTGGCCAGGCCGCGGCTCTTGCGCCACGACTGTCCATAGGTGACGTTCGCGACCAGGTCGGGGTGCTGCTGCGCGACCAGGTCCAGGTGCGAGTAGTGGGCGTTGACGGTGTGGTAGCCGCCGTCGTAGGTCTCGTTGACGTCCTGGACGCCGGCTTCGGCCAGTGGCTGCGGCGCGAAGTCCTGGGCCGGCAGGACCTGGTCGAGGCTGCCGGTGAACCCGGCGGCCTTCAGCCGGGCGCCGTCCTTCTGGGTGCCGAGCACGAACAGGTCGTTGCCGTCGCGTTGTTCGAGTACGTCGAAACCGTCCTTGAACAGGGTCTCCGCGGCGGTGGCCGCGTTGGTGACGCGGTAGACATAGGTCGACGCGTCGGTCGCGGTGGGTTGGACGGTCGTGGATGGGGGCGCGAGCACGAACGCGGCTGCCGCCGCGGCCGCGATCCCGCCCGTGATGAGGGCGCGGTATCGGGACATGTCTTTCCTCCCGCAGGGTAGGAGAACGAGTACCGACGGTAAGCGCGACGAGGCCTGGTCATACACCCGTCATCCGGTGGGACTTGACCGCCGTGGCTAATGGCAGTAGCTTTTCGGCTATGAGAGTTAGCGATGTCGCCTAGGGCAGGGCTCAGCCAGGACGCCGTTGTCGACCTGGCGCTGGCCGTGATCGACGAGGACGGCATGGCCGGGCTGACCCTGGCCAAGGTCGCCGACCGGGCCGGGGTCGCTCCCCCGTCGCTGTACAAGCACGTCGACGGCCTGCCCGCGTTGAAGCGACTGGCCCACATCCGTGTCCTCAACGAGATGAACGAGGTGCTACGCACCGCCGTGCTGGGCCGCTCCGGCGGCGAGGGCGTCTCCGCCCTGCTCGACGCCTATCGCGGCTACCTCCGCCGGTATCCGCATCGGACTCCCGCGTTGGAGATCCCGATGGACGTGACCGACGGGGATGTCGTGAAGGCGTTGCAGAGCACGGCCGAGACCGCGTTCGCCGCGCTGCGCGAGTACGGCTTCGACAGCGACCAGACAGTGCACGCCACCCGGGTGCTGCGCGCCGCGGCGCACGGGTTCGCCGGCCTGGAGGCCGCGGGTGGGTTCGGCCTGCCCCAACAGCTCGACGCGAGCTTCGAGGTGCTCAAGTCGATGCTGATCCACGGATTGTCCGCGTACGCAAGGGAATAGTCATGTCATTCGTACTCGCCGTACTGCTGTTCGTCGTGGTGCTCGGCGTCCTGGACGCCAGAATGGAGTGGAGATGATCGCCGGACACTTCGGCTTCGCCGCGGCGGTGAAAGCCAAGGAGACCAGGATTCCGCTGTGGACGCTGATGCTGGCGACCGCGTGGCTGGACGTGGTGTTCGTGCCGTTGCTGGCGCTCAAGGTGGAGACCATCGAACCCGTGCCGGGCAGCGCCAACGGGTACGGCGAGTCGATCATCCACGCCGACTACACGCATTCGGTGGTGGGCGCGCTGGTGCTGGCGGCGGCGTTCGGCGCGGTCGCCGGGTGGCGATTAGGCCGCCGGGCTGGGCTGGTGCTCGGTGGGGTGGTGTTCTCGCACTGGGTGCTCGACCTGATCGTGCACCGGATGGACCTGCCGATCCTGCCCGGCAACGCCGGTGACCTGCCCCGCCTCGGGTTCGGCCTGTGGCGGCTGCCGGCGGTCTCGGTGACCGTGGAGGTGCTGCTGATGGTCGTCGGGTTCGGTCTCTACTGGCGCGCCGCGGCCCGGATCGACCCGAAACGCGCCCGCCTGCTCGGCGGTGTCGCGGCCGCGTCCGGTCTGATCACCGTGGTGCTCGACCTGCTCGCGGTCTAGGGAATTTCATGGTCCGGGAACGCGCGACACGCGGAATCTAGGCCTTGCCGGTGGTGCCGCCGACGGTCGCGTCCGAGGACTGTTTGCCCTTCTTCGGCTTCGGCGGCACGATGCTCGCCAGTTCGCCGCCGGTGTCGTTGGTTCGCAGCACGAACGGGCGGGTGTCGGTGTAGCGGACAACGGACACCGAGCAGGGGTCGACCACGATCCGTTGGAAGGCGTCCAGGTGTTGGCCGAGCGCGTCGGCCAGAATCGACTTGATCACGTCGCCGTGGCTGCAGGCGATCCAGATCGCGCCCGGGCCGTGCTTCTCGGTGATCCGCGCGTCGTGCGCCCGAATGGCCGCCACCGCCCTGGCCTGGACCGCGGCCAGGCCCTCACCGCCGGGGAACACCGCCGCGGACGGGTGCTGCTGGACGATCTTCCACAGCGGTTCCTTGCCGAGGGTGGAGAGCTTGCGGCCGGTCCACTCGCCGTAGTCCACTTCGGACAGTCGGGTGTCGGTGACCACCGAGAGGCCTTTCGCTGCCGCCACTGGCGCGACCGTCTGCTTGCAGCGCAGCAGCGGCGAGGCGACGATCTCGGCGACCGGGACGTCGGCCAGCCGGTCGGCCAGTTTCCCGGCCTGCTGGACACCGGCGTCCGCGAGGGCGACCCGGGGCGCGCGGCCGGCGAGCACGCCCGATCCGTTCGCGGTCGAGCGTGCGTGCCGTAACAGGATGACGGTGGCCATAACCGGAGCTTATCGTCAGGTCGCCGGGATCGTGTTGGTCGCCAGCAGCACCATCAGGACCGAGCCGAGCACGATCCGGTACCAGACGAAGATCGAGTAGCTGTGCTTGGCGACGTACCGCAGCAGCCAGGCGATGGTCGCGTAGCCCACGGCGAACGCGATCACGGTCGCCACGATCATCTGCGCGGCCGACGGATGCGGCCCGGGACCGGTGGTGTCGCCGATGTCCTTGATGCTGAAGATGCCCGCGCCGAACACTGCGGGCAGGGCCAGCAGGAACGAGTAGTCGGTGGCGGCCTTGCGCTCCAGGTTGAGGAACATGCCCGCGGTGAGCGTGCCACCCGACCGTGAGACCCCCGGGATCAGGGCCAGGGCCTGCGCGCAGCCCATCACGACGCTGTCCTTCAGGGTGAGCTTGGCCCGCAGCTGTTTGCCCACCTCGTCGGACACCGCGAGGATCACCGCGAACACGATCATGACCGTCGCGGTGATCCACAGGTTGCGCAGCGACGTCTTGATCTGGTCCTGGAACAGCACGCCCAGGATGGTGATCGGGACCGAGCCGACGATCACGTACCAGGCGGTCCGGTACTGCTCGGTCCGCCGGGCCTCGGCGCTGACCAGGCCCTTGAACCAGGTGCCGACCAGCGGCCCGATCGTGCGGGCGTAGTAGATCAGCACGGCGAGCTCGGTGCCGATCTGGGTGACCGCGGTGAACGACGCGCCGGCGTCGGTGCCCCAGCCGAGCGTGGACACCACCCGCAGGTGCGCCGAGGAGGAGATCGGGAGGAACTCGGTCAGGCCCTGGACCAGTCCGAGAACAATCGCCTGCAACCAGTCCAAGCCCTTACTCCCATCCGTCTCACGCTCCGACTGTGAATCCTTGCGTACGGCCGCGGAGCGCCTACCAGGGCCCTTGCCCGGCCCCGGTGATCGCCTGCCCTTAGGCTCAGGCGTCGTGGAGTACCGACACCTCGGCCGCAGCGGCCTGCGGGTGTCCCGGATCGCCCTGGGCACGATGACCTGGGGCCGGGACACCGACGCCGACGAAGCCGCCAGCCAACTGGTCTCGTTCGTGGACGCCGGTGGCACGCTCGTGGACACGGCCGACGTGTACGCGGACGGCGAGAGCGAACGGATTCTGGGCTCGTTGCTGGCCGACGTGGTACCGCGGGACGACGTCGTGGTGGCGACCAAGGCGGTCGCGCGCCGGACCGAGGGCCCGTTCGGCGGCGGCGCGTCGCGGGGCGCGCTGCTGACTGCCCTTGAGGGGTCGCTCAAGCGGCTGAATGTGGACCATATCGACCTGTGGCAGCTGCACGCCTGGGACGACTCCGTCCCACTGGATGAGACGCTGGGCGCGGTGGACGCGGCGATCCGGTCCGGCAAGGTCCGGTACTCGGGCGTGTCGAACTACTCGGGCTGGCAGCTCGCGACGGCCGCGACGACACAGCTGACGTCGCCGATCGTGAGCACGCAGGTGGAGTACTCGTTGGCGGAACGCGGCATCGAGCGTGAGGTCGTGCCGGCCGCCGAGCACCACGGGATCGGCATCCTGCCGTGGGCCCCGCTCGGCCGCGGCGTGCTGACGGGCAAGTACCGCACGGGCACACCGGCCGACTCGCGTGGCGCGTCCGCGCACTTCGCGCCGTACGTGGAGCATCACCGGACGGAACGCGCGGCGCGGATCGTGCAGGCGGTGGCGACGGCCGCGGACGGGCTGGGCACGTCTCCGCTGGCTGTGGCGTTGGCATGGGTACGGGACCGGCCAGGGGTGGTCGCGCCGGTGGTCGGCGCCCGCGACACCGGGCAGCTGTCCGGGTCGCTGGCGGCCGAGGACCTCACCCTGCCGGCCGCCATTCGGGCTGCCCTGGACGACGTAAGCGGGATCGAGCTGGGCTATCCGGAGCAGCGACTCGGGTGACAGCTACCCGGGATGCGTGACCTAGGGGTAGAAATCGGGGATGCTGGGTTAACGCGGCGTATAGCGGGCATGTCGTGTGCGAGTTTTCGGAGGTAGCTGTTGCGTCGGCTGGTAGCGACCGTCACCGTGGGGACAGCACTGCTGGCGGGGTGTTCACCGTCGGCAAAGTCCGGTGACGAGCTGCAGGTCAGTGATTCGGTGACGGCCGCGGGCCCGGCCATCTCGCCCGCCACGTCGCACCCGGCCGGCACTGTGGTGCCCGTCGGCGCGAACGTGACCGGGATCGTCGCCGACCCGCGCAGCCGGCTGCTCACGCTCGCCACGGACAAGGCGTCTGTGCTGCTGGTCAGCATGGACACCCCTGGTGCCGAGCCACGGACCGTGCCGCTGCCAGGGCCCGCGACGGCCCTGACCGTTACGCCGACCGGGGTGCTCGCGTCTGTCGGGTCGGCTCGGCAGATCGTGGCGATCGCACTGCCCGCCGGGTCCGTGTCGTCCGTGCCGGTCGACGGCGCGCCCGCGGGCACCAGCCAGGACGGCGACCAGACCCTGGTGACGCTGTCCGATCAGAAGGCGATCGACGTCGTGCGGGACTCCCGGGCGCAGCGCCGGATCTCGGGCGGCCTGTACAGCGCCGACCAGGTCCTGACGGTCGGTTCCAACGCCGTGGTACTCGACCGGCAGCGGACCGCCCTGTTCGACGTGAACGTCAACGAGGGCAGGATCGGCGCGGGCCAGCGGGCCGGCAAGGGCGCGACGAACGCGACCACCGACCGCTACGGCCGGGTCCTCGTGACCGACACCCGCGGCGGCGGGCTCCTGGCGTTCTCCACCGGGCCGGTGATCCTCAAGCAGAACTATCCCGTGCCCGGCGCGCCCTATGGCATCGCGTACGACCCCAAGCGTGACCTGGCGTGGGTCACCCTGACTGAGCGAAACGAGGTGGTCGGGTACTACGTCGCCGGTGGCGAGCCGGCCGAGAGATACCGGTTCCCCACTGTCGTGCAGCCGAATTCGGTGACCGTCGACCCGGACAGCGGGCGGGTGTTCGTCGCGTCCGCGACCGGGGGAGGAGTTCAGGTGATGCAACTGTGAACGATGGGGTGGTTGAAGGGGATTGGGAGTACCGGCCGCTGAAGTTGCCGCCAGGGGTGTCCCGGGTGACCGCGGCGGTCCAGCTGTCGATCCAGGCGGAGTTCTCCGGATGGGAACTCTCCCGGGTCCGTCTGTACTCGGACGGCACCCGCAGAGTGGTGTTGCGTAGGAAACGCACCCGGGCCGGGATGCCCGGTCTGATCATCTAGCCAACAAGACATGCGTGCCACGACGGCTCGGCTAGCGAGCCGTTGATCAGTGGTGCACTCTGCACCCATGCGATTTCGTTCTGTGACGGTCGCGGCCGTCGTGACCCTCACGATGGTCGTCGCAAGCGGCACCGCAGGCGCGTGGGGCGGCGCTGTGCGTGTCGTCACCGCCGCTGCCACCGCCGCGCCCTACCAGCCGGGAGCCGGCGCGGTCACCTACTCCCCCGACCTCGTCCCGGTCGGCGCCCACCTCGGCGCGTTCGGGATCTCGACCAAGATGAACACCTCGGTGATGCTGTCGGTCCAGGGACTGCGCCCCCACCGCGACTACGGCGCACATGTCCATGTCAACGCCTGCGGCCCGAACCCCGCCGACGCCGGACCGCACTTCCAGGACGTGAAGGATCCCGTGCAGCCGTCGGTCGACCCGAAGTACGCCAACCCGCGCAACGAGATCTGGCTCGACTTCAGCACCGATCTCGCGGGCAACGCCTTGGTGTTCGCGCACGTTCCGTGGGGCTTCGGCACCCGGACGGCCGGGTCGGTGGTCGTGCACGACTCGCACACGCACACCGACCCCGGCCACGCGGGCACCGCCGGCGCCCGGTTGGCCTGCCTGAACGTGCCGTTCTAGCAGTCGCGCAGGAACCGGTCCAACACGCGGGTGCCGAACTTCAGCGCGTCGATCGGCACTCGTTCGTCCACGCCGTGGAACAACGCGGAGAAGTCCAGGTCGGCGGGCAGCTTCAGGGGCGCGTAGCCGAAGCAGCGGATGCCCAGCTGGGCGAAGGACTTCGCGTCCGTGCCGCCGGAGAGCATGTACGGCAGGGTCTTCGCGCCCGGGTCCTCGGCGACGATGGCGCGGGTCATGTGGTCGACCAGCGGGCCGTCGAAGGTGGTCTCGACCGCGCGCAGGTTGAGCCATTCGCGTTCGACGTCCGGGCCGAGGATCTCGTCCAGCTCGCGTTCGAACGCCTCCTGGCGGCCGGGCAGGATCCGGCAGTCCACTGTGGCCTCGGCGACCGACGGGATCACGTTGGACTTGTAGCCGGCGTTGAGCATCGTCGGGTTCGCGGTGTCCCGGAGGGTCGCGCCGATCATCCTGGCGATGTTGCCCAGCTTGGCCACCGAGCCTTCCAGGTCGTCTTCGTCGAACTGGATGCCGGTGATCTCGGTGATGCCGGCCAGGAACTCGCGGACCGAGTCGGTGAGCACGAGCGGGAAGCGGTGTCGGCCGAGGCGGGCGACGGCCTCGGTGAGCTTGGTGACGGCGTTGTCCTCGTGGACCATGGAGCCGTGGCCGGCGCGGCCGCGGACCCGGAGGGTCATCCACGCGATGCCTTTCTCGGCCGTCTCGATCAGGTAGGCGCGCACGCCGTCCTTGACCGTGATGGAGAATCCGCCGACCTCGCTGATCGCCTCGGTGGCGCCTTCGAACAGCTCGGGCCGGTTGTCCACCAGCCACTGCGCGCCGTACTGGCCGCCGGCTTCCTCGTCGGCGAGGAACGCGAAGATGATGTCCCGCTTCGGCGTGATCCCGTCGCGCTTGAGCCGCCGCGCCACGGCCAGCGTCATCGCGACCATGTCCTTCATGTCGACGGCACCGCGACCCCACACGTAGTCGTCCTGCACCGCGCCGGAGAACGGGTGCACCGACCACTCGGCGGCGTCCGCGGGCACCACGTCCAGGTGGCCGTGCACCAACAGCGCGCCGCGGCTGGGATCCTGGCCGGCCAGCCGCACGATCACGTTGCCGCGACCCGGTCCGCCGGACTCGACGTAGGTGGTCTCGTACCCCACCTCCGCGAGCTTCTCGGCGACGTACTCCGCGGCGGCCCGCTCCCCCACCAGCGTGTCGGGGTCGCCGGTGTTGGTGGTGTCGATGCGGATCAGCTCACTGGTGAGAGTGACCGCTTCGGACTCGGCAAGGGCTGTGGTGGGTGGCAGCTGCTCAGTCACACGGCCTTCCTATCACTGATCCGGCCGTGGCGTGATGTGCGTTCCTAAGAACCGGAACGCATGACGACGGTCGTGTCCTCGGGACCGAGGAGGCGGCCGTCGGCCGACCGGATCTCGATCTTCGCCACCGGTTCGTGGTGTTCGCTGTCGACGAGCTGGGCGCGGGTCTCGTCGGGGGTGAAGAAGTGCTCCTGGCTCCACTGCCGCAGCGCGACCAGCACCGGGAACAGCCCACGGCCTTTCGCGGTGAGCACGTACTCCTGGTAGGCGCTGCCGTCGCTGGCCGGGACGGTGGTCATCAGGCCGTGCGCGACCAAACTGTGCAGGCGGGCCGACAGGATGTTCTTGGCCAGGCCCAGGCTGCGCTGGAACTCGCCGAACCGGCGCAGGCCCTCCAGCGCGTCCCGGATGATCAGCAGCGACCAGCCGTCGCCGATCGCGTCGAGCGGCCGCGCGACCGTGCAGCTGGCGTCCTTGTGACTGGTCCGTTTGGGCATGCCCACCTCCTGGTTGCATCTTACAACCGTCCTGTGGCAGTGTTGGTGTGGTTGCAAATTGAAACCACAGGGGGTCGTGTGTCACGCCAGGTCGCGCTGCTGTTCTCCGTCGCGTGCGGACTCGCCGTCGCCAACGTCTACTACTTCCAACCGCTGCTGGACGTCATCGCCGCCGACTTCCAGATGGACCACGCCACCGTCGGCGTCATCGGCACGGCCACCCAGGTCGGCTACGGCGCCGGACTGCTGCTGCTCGTCCCCCTCGGCGACCTGGTCAACCGACGCCGGCTCGTCGTCGGACAGACACTCCTGTCGGTACTCGCGCTCATCGCCGTCACCCTCGTACCGACCGCTCCCCTGCTGCTGGCCGCCATGACCGCCGTCGGCGCACTCGCGGTCGTCACCCAAGTCCTCGTCGCCTACTCCGCCCACCTGGCCGACCCCACCGACCGAGGCCGGATGGTAGGCGTCGTCACCAGCGGCATCATCATCGGAATCCTGTTGGCGCGCACGGTCTCCGGCACCATCGCCGACCTCGCCGGCTGGCGTTCCGTGTACGCGGTGTCCGCGGCCGCGACCCTGGTCATGGCCTGGCTCCTGGCCAGAGTCCTCCCCCACGAACCCACGCCCCGCCAACGAATGTCCTACCCACGGCTGATCAAGTCCGTGTTCCGGCTCTTCGCCGAGGAACGCGTCCTACGCACGCGCGCTGTCCTCGCGCTGCTGATCTTCACAGCGTTGACCACGTTCGCGACCCCCATGGTCCTCCCGCTCAGCGCGCCGCCGTACGCCCTGTCCACCACCGAGGTCGGCCTGTTCGGGCTCGCCGGCGTGGCCGGCGCCCTCGGCGCCTCCCGCGCCGGCCGGCTCGCCGACCGCGGACACGCCCAACAGGTCACCGCCGTCGGCCTCACGGCCATGCTCCTCTCGTGGCTCCCCATCGCGCTCCTGCCACAGTCGTTGTGGGCGTTGGCGATCGGACTGGTCATGTTCGACTTCGGACTGCAGTCCACCCACGTGGCCAACCAAAGCCTCATCTTCGAGGTACGGCCCGAGGCGCGCAGCCGCCTCACCGCCGGCTACATGGTCTTCTACTCCATCGGCTCGGCCACCGGCGCGATCGTGTCGACCGTCGTCTACTCGCAGGCCGGATGGACCGGCGTGTGCGTCCTCGGCGCGGCCGTCAGCCTCACCGCGTTGGTGTACTGGGCCGCCAGCCGGCTGACTATCCTCGCCAGGTGACCATCGAGTTGACGTTCCTGCCGGGGGTGGCCTACCAGGGCCGGGACGTCACCGCGCCACGACTGCGTCACCTGCTCGCCCTGCTCGCCGACGACCTCGGCCGCGGGTGCAGCACCGGCATGCTCGTCGACGGGCTGTGGCCGGACGACCAGCCGGACAACCCCACCAAAGCCGTGCAGATCCTCGTCTCCCGCGCACGCACCCTCCTCGGCTCGGACGTCATCGCCAGCACCGCCACCGGCTACCGGCTCACCCTCGCCGAAGACGAGGTCGACGTCGCCGCGGTGCTGCTGAAGGCCTCGTCAAGCTCCAAACACCTGCGCGCCGGCGACTACCCAGCGGCCATCGCGGACGCCGAAGCCGGCCTCACGCTCTACGAAGGCGCCGAAACCAGCGACAGCGACGACCCCGTCGCGACACTCCGCGCCGACCGAGCCAGGACACACCAGTCGCTCATCCGCACCCGTGCGGTCGCGCTGTCCCGGCTAGGGCGACACGCCGACGCGATCGGGCCGCTCACCGAACTGTTCGACGAACGACCACGCGACGAGGAACTCCTCGCCGAACTGCTGCGCAGCGAAGCGGCCACGAACGGCCCCTCGGCAGCGTTGACCCGATACGACACGTACCGCCGCGAACTACGCGACGACCTGGGCACCGACCCCGGCGCCGAACTCCAGGCGCTGCAGCAGCAGTTCCTGCAAAGCGACCGGCCGACTGCCCGGCACGGCGTCGCCCACGAACCCAACCAACTCCTCGGCCGCGCCGACGACATCGCCGCGATCACCGCGCTACTGCGCACATCCCGGGTCGCCTCCATCATCGGGCCCGGCGGACTGGGCAAAACCCGCCTCGCGCACGCCGTCAGCCGTCAAGCGGAGCAGCGCTCCGTTCACTTCGTACCGCTAGCTGGCGTCACCTCCGACGCGGACGTCGCCGCCGAAGTCTCGGCCGCCGTCGGCGCCAGCACCGTCACCCACCCAGGCATGGCCGCGGACACCGTCGCCGGCATCGCCAACGCCCTCGGCACCGCGCTGCTCGTGCTCGACAACTGCGAACACGTCATCCAAGGCGCCGCCGACCTGACCCGGGCACTGGTGTCCATGACCAGGGACGTGCGGATCCTCACCACCAGCCGCGCTCCCCTGGGCCTGTCGTCCGAGTCGATCTACCACCTCCCCGAGCTGACCCTCGCCACCACGGTCGAACTGTTCGAACAACGCGCCCGCGCCGCCCGGCCCGGCGTCGAGCTGCCCACCGACGTCGTCACCGAACTGTGCCGCCACCTCGACGGGCTCCCTCTCGCCGTCGAACTGGCCGCCGCCCGGGTACGAACCATGTCGGTCGCGGAGATCGCCCGCCGGCTCGACGACCGGTTCGCCCTGCTGCGCGGCGGCTCCCGGGACGCCCCACAACGACACCGCACGCTGCACGCGGTCGTCGACTGGAGCTGGAACCTTCTTGACGCACCGGCGCGGACCGCCATGCGCGCACTGGCGATCTTCCCCGGCGGATTCACCGCCCAGGCCGCCGAACACATGGTGGCCGACGCCGTCGACACCATCGAGCACCTGGTCGACCAGTCCCTGCTCAAGGTCACCGAGACACCGGTCGGGACCCGGCTGGCCATGCTCGAGACCGTCCGCGAGTTCTGCCAGGCCAGCGGCGACAACGAGCCCCTCGTCACCGAGTTCCTCGCCTGGGCGAAGGACTTCGGGGTCGCCTACCACCAAGCGGTGTTCGGCCCCGAGCCGTTCGCCGAGGCCATGCGGGTCCGTGCCGACCAGGACAACCTCGTCCACGCGCTACGCCTCGCCCTGGACCGCGACGACCGCCCCACCGTGGCCGCGACAACCGCCGTCCTGGCCGCCCTGTGGACCCTCGACTCCAACTACAGCCGGATCTCCGCCCTGATCAGGGACACCGCCTGGGCCCTCTCGCACTACCGGCCCGAACCTGACCTCGTCGAAGTCACCCGAACCGCACTCACCCTGTCCGGCGGGACCGCGTTCCTGATCCGCGACTCCGGGCCGGTCCGCGCACTCGTCGCCCTGCGCCGCCTCCCGCCGGCACCACCGGACACCTTCGTCCGCGCCGCCGCGATCGTGCTGCAAGCCCGAACACCGCAAGCCATCCTGGCCCTCTCCGACAGCCCCGAACCGCTGATCGCCGGCATCGCCAACGCCCTGGCCAGCTACGGCTGGGAGAAGGAACTCGACCACGGCAACGCCCTCAAGGCCGCCCGCCGGATGCTCGACCTGTTCGAGAACACCACGATCGTGTGGATGCGAGTCCTCGGCCACAGCCGGATCGCCGAGCTGAGCCTGCAACTGGAACTCGGCGAGGACACCCGCGACCACCTGCTGGCCGCCCTGCGCGGGATGAAACCGTGGGCCGACCCGATCGGCATCCACTCCGGCCTCGTCCTGGCCAACCTCCTCCTCGGCGACATCGACGAAGCCGAACGCTGGCTGGCCCGAGCCACCACCGAGGAGTCCGAAGAGGGCTACGGCGTGCGCACGTTCCACTTCGGCGCCCAGGCGGAGATCCTGCTCGCCCGCGGCGACGTCGAAGCCGGGCTGCGGCTGTGGCGGCGGACCAACGAGGTGAAGTTCGGCGAGACCTGGATCTACACCTTCGAACCCCTCGCGTTCGACCCGTGGATGCTGGAGATCGAAGCCACCACGGTGGTCGCCCACGTCCACCACGGCCGTCTGGACCTGATCGAGGACCTCATCGCCGGTGTGTCCGAGAAACTCACGGTCATGCTGACCAACCAGGGCACGCGACTCCCCCTGTCGGTGATGGAACTGCCCGTCTGCGGCGCGTTGCTGCTCGCGCTGGGCCTGGCGGACATCCGCCGCGGTCACACCGCGTTCGGCGTCCGGCTCGTCGCACTCGCGGAAAGATGCCACTACCTGCGCGGATTCCAGCCGACGATGTCGTCCGCACGCGTCCGGCAGGTCGCCACAGACGCCGACAGGTCGGCGTACGACGACGCTGTGTCGTCCTACGCCGACCTGCCCACTTCGGAACTTCGGGACGCGGCTCTGGCTCTGCTCCAGGACCGCGGTCAGTTGACCGCCGTGCGGTGAAACGCGCGCCTCGCCCACGCGTACCCGCCCGCGGCGATCACGACACACCAGACGACCGCGATGATGCCGTGGTTGCCGATCGGGGTCCCCATCAACAGGCCACGCAGGGTCTCGTTGATCGGCGTGAACGGCTGGTACTCGGCGAACCAGCGAATCACGCCGGGCAGTGAGTCGGTGGGCACGAAACCGCTGCCCAGCATCGGCAGGAACGTGAACGGCATCGGCAGGTTGCTCGCCGACTCGATGGTCTTCGCCCCCGCGCCCATCCCCGCCGCCAGCCACGTCAACGCGAGGGTCAGCAGAGCGAGGATACCGAGCGCCGCCAACCAGTCGCCGAAACCCGCGTTCGGGCGGAACCCCATCAGCAACGCGGCCCCGATCACCAGGACAAGAGTCAGCATCGTCTGGATGAAACTGCCGATGACCTGTCCGGTCAGCACCGCGTTCCGGGAGATCGCCATTGTTCGGAACCGGTTGATGATTCCCTCGGTCATGTCGCTGGCCACGCTGACCGCGGTCGCCACGCTCCCCGAAGTCGCCGTGATCAGAAGAATGGCCGGCGCGACATAGTTGATGTAGTCGGTGTGATTGATACCGGCACTCAGCGCGTTGCCGAAAATACCGACGAAGAGCAACAGAATGATGATCGGCATGAGCAACGTGGACAGCGCCAGTGACGGATAGCGCAGCGAGTGCAAAAGGTTCCGCCGCAGCATGGTCATCGAGTCGCGCACGGCATAGGACTGAGTGGTCACTGGATTTCCGCCTTCTGGTTGGTGTTGCCGGTGAGCGCGAAGAACACGTCGTCCAGGTCCGGGGTGTGCACGGACAGGTCCTCGACCTCGATGGTCGCGTCGTCCAACCGGTCGATCAGGGAACGCAGGGCGCGGACACTGCCGTCCGTCGGCACCTGCAAGGTCAGCTTGTCGTCGTCCCGCCGCACGTCACCGAGGGTGTACGCGGCCGACTCCAGGCCACGCGGATCAGCGAACTTCAGCAGGACATGCCCACCGGGAACGAGCCGCTTGAGCTCCTCCGCGGTGCCCTCGGCGACCAGCTTCCCGCCGTCCAGAACGGCGATCCGGTCGGCCAACTGGTCGGCCTCCTCCAGATACTGGGTGGTCAGGAAGATCGTGACGCCGCCGGCGACCAGCTCCCGGATGATCTGCCACATCGTGCGCCGGCTGCGCGGGTCCAGACCCGTGGTCGGCTCGTCCAGGAAGATCACCTTCGGGCTGCCGACCAACGTCATCGCCAGGTCCAGCCGACGCCGCATCCCGCCGGAATAGGTGGCCGGCGTGCGGCGAGCCGCGTCCACCAGATCGAACTGCTCCAGCAACTGCGCCGTCCGCCGCTTTCCGTCCCGCCGGGAAAGGTGGTTCAGGTCGGCCATCAGCATCAGGTTCTCCTCACCGGTGAGCAGTTTGTCCACCGCGGAGAACTGGCCGGTCATCCCGATGACCCGACGGATGTCGTTCGCGTTCCGCGCCAGATCGTGGCCGACGATCCGGGCCTGCCCGGCGTCCGCGCTGATCAGCGTCGAAAGAATGTGCACGGTCGTGGTCTTGCCCGCGCCGTTCGGGCCGAGCATGGAGAAAATCGTGCCGGCCGGAACCGTCACGTCGATTCCGTCGAGAACAACCTTCTTGCCGAAGGATTTCCGCAGACCGGTCGCCACAATCGCCGGTTCTGTCAGGGTGGTGGTCATGCCCCCTCATTTCGTTCGGGTGGTCGGTGATGACCACGCCGATGAGAGTGCACGCCCCCGGCTTTAACCCGGTTTCAAGCCGGCATCAGCCGCGCTCAGGCGGTTTCAACGGCCACGCCCGCCTCGGTGAGCAGCTCGCGGGCATCGTCGTACCGGTCCTCGGCGACCAGGAGCCGGTTGGTCACCGCGCTGATCGACCCGTCGATGACGCTCATGTGCGAGTCGGCCACCGAGTGGGCGATCTTGGCGTCCGTCAGCACGGACGCGGCGAACGAGATCAGGACGGGATCGTTGGAGCGCAGCAGCTCGACCATGGCGCCAGGATAACCGGCCTGGGCCATGGTGCTCGTCGACTCCGCCCCCGGCCGCGCCGACTTTGCCTCTTGCTCGATCCCTGCCGTCCGAAGCGGGGGTATTTTCGTCACTATGTAATTAACTGTCTTCGTAGTCATAAATTCAGTCTCAGTTGTAAGTTACCCTCGGGTACGTAGTGACGTGACTCACCGATGGACGTATAACATGTTCTATTCCCTCAACGGTGAGGACCTTCACATGAGTGAAAACACCCTGCCTAGCAACACTTTCAGCTCGGTGTCCCGCCGGGCATTCATCGCTGGAACTGGTTCTATCCTTGGCGCTCTGGCGCTCCCCGGCCGGGCCGCCGCCACTCCCCCGGCACTCGAGTCCGGCGCCCACGTCCCCGCCCTGGTGATCGGCACCGGATACGGCGGATCAGTCGCCGCGCTCCGGCTCGCCCAGGCGGGTGTCGACGTGCAGATGGTCGAGATGGGCATGGCCTGGGACACGCCGGGCACCGACGGCAAGATCTTCGCCAACACCACCAGCCCGGACTACCGCTCGTACTGGTTGCGCACCAGGACGAAACAGCCGATCAGCAACTTCCTCGGCTTCCCCATCGACAAGGACGTCCCGCGCTACACCGGCATCCTCGACGCCGAGCAGTTCAGCGGCATCATCGTCTACCAGGGACGTGGTGTCGGCGGCGGGTCGCTCGTCAACGGCGGCATGGCCGTCACGCCCAAACGCGAGAACTTCCCCGGCATCCTGCCGACCGTCAATCCAGACGAGATGTATGGCACGTACTACCCGAGGGCCAACGCGGGCCTCGGCGTGAACTTCGTGGACCAGGCCTGGTGGGAGACCGTCGACTGCTACCAGTTCGCCCGGGTCGGCCGCAAACAGGCGCAACGGTCCGGTTTCCCGTTCGTGTTCGTGCCCAACGTGTACGACATGGACTACATGAAACAGGAGTCCGCCGGCACCGTCCCGAAGTCGGCTGTGGCCGGCGAACTGTTGTACGGCAACAACTACGGCAAGAAGTCCCTGCAGAAGACCTATCTGGCGCAGGCGAAGGCGACCGGCCGGGTCACCATCTCCGCCATGCACAAGGTGACCTCGGTCGCGCCGGCGCCCGGCGGCGGCTTCACCGTCCTCATCGACCAGATCACCACCAACGGCGACCCGATCACCACCAAGTCCGTCACCGCGGACAAGGTGTTCTTCGCCGCCGGCAGCGTCGGCACGAGCAAGCTGCTGACCAAGCTGAAGGCCACCGGCGCGTTGCCGAACCTGAACGGCGAGGTCGGCAAAGGCTGGGGCGACAACGGGAACGTGATGTGCGGCCGCGCCAACCACATCTGGGACCCGACCGGCTCGGTCCAGGCGTCCATCCCCACCGCCGGCATCGACAACTGGACCAACGGCGGCGTGTTCGCCGAGGTCGCGCCGCTGCCGACCGGGATCGAGACGTGGGCGTCGTTCTACCTGTCCATCACCAAGACCCCCAACCGCGGCCAGTTCTCCTGGAACGCGAGCACCGGCCAGGTCGACCTGAACTGGCAGACCGCGTGGAAACAGCCGTCGATCGACGCGGCGAAGACGATCTTCGACAAGATCAACGCGAAAGAGGGCACGATCTACCGGACCGATCTCTTCGGCGTGTACAAGGTGTGGGGCGACCACCTGACGTACCACCCGCTCGGCGGCGCGATCCTGGACAGGGCCACCGACAACTATGGCCGCCTGCAAGGGTATTCCGGCCTGTACGTGATCGACGGGTCGCTGATTCCCGGCAGCACCACCGTGAACCCGTTCGTCACCATCACCGCACTGGCCGAACGCAACATCGAGAACATCGTCGCCCGCGACCTGTGAACCGTAGGGCCGGCGCCGCCGGCCCTACATCTTCGGCAACACGCACACGGTGTCCAGGCCGAGAACGTGGTTGAGCCGGCCGAACGACAGCCACGAGCCGACGCACATGGTCAGCTCGACGATCTCCCGTTGGTCGTAGTGCGCCGCCATTCGGGCCCAGAACTCCTCGTCGATGCCGTGGTGGTCCACGGCGTAGCGCTCGGCGTATTCCGCGGCCAAGCGCGTACGGTCGTCGAACGCTTCTGTGGTGCGCCATTCGGTGACGGCGTCGGCGAACCCCTCCTCCACCTTCCGGCCGTCGCGTTCGGTCCGCCAGTCCAGGCAGAACGCGCACCCGTTGATCTGCGCGATCCGCAGCCGGGCCGCCTCGAACTCCCGCAGCCCCAACGTGGTGTGCTGGTACACGGCCAACGAGAGGCTCGCCGCGGCCACGCCGATGCCCGGGACCAGCTCGCCCCAGACGTACCCGATCGGGTCCTTGCCATCCGGGATGTCGATGTTCATCGCGCCCTCCTGCCGAGTCGGCCGACCGCCGGACGCAGCGGGACGTCCAGCGCGTCGTACAGTCCGGGTGGTTCGCCGGCGAGCCAGTCGATCGCGCCCACCAGCCGGCCCACAGCCGTCGCGTTCCCGCCCGCCGAGCGGTTCTCGCCCTCGTCGGTGGCTTCGACCGTGACCTCGATCCGCGGCCGGCCCTCGATGATCACCCGATGCGCCCCGTCACCGCTCGGCGGCGCCGGCCAGTCCGGCGCGCACGATGGGTGGATCCGGGTGACGTGTTCGATCACGATCCGTGGCTCGCCGTCGACGATGCCCTGCACCTCGAACCGGACGGCGCCCTGCGTGCCTCGCTCGAACTCCCCCATCGTCCGAGTGCTGACCGTGGCTTCGAGCGGGCGGCGGTCCATCGTCTCGCGTATGTCCTCGATGTCGACGCCGAGCGCCCTGGCCATCAGCCGGATCTGCCCGCCCCACACCATGGTCGGCACGGCCGGCATCAGCATCGGCGGCTGGTAGTCCATCGGCTGACCCATGCCCACCAGGTAGCGCACCGAATCCGGTTGCTCATAGGTGGAGTAGTCGAAAATCTCCTGGCAGCGGATGGCGTCCACGGTCGTGCCCAGCCCGCTGATCAGCAACGGCAGGACGTCGTTGCCCCAGCCGGGATCCACCCCGGACACGAACAGCGAACCGCCGCCGTCGCGAATGGCCCCGAGCACGGGCTCCCGCAGCTCGGGGGGTGCGTTGCGGTGGTCGTAGAGCGGGTACATCGACGGTGTGACGACCACTGCCCCCGATCGGACCGCCCGGATCACGTCGGCCATCGCCGCGTCGAACCGGACGTCGCCGGATGCCGCGTACACCACGGCCCGTGGACTGGTGGCCAGCACCGCGTCGACGTCGTCGGTGGCCACGATCCCCAGTTCGTGGCCGAGATCGCCCAGGTCACCGGCGTCCCGGCCGACCTTGTCCGGACTGTGGACGATCACTCCGACGAGCTTCAGTGCCGGATGCGCCTCGACAGCGCGGATGGCCGCGCGCCCGACATTGCCCGTGCCCCAGACAACCGTGGCAATCATGACGGCCAGCCTAACAAACGCTTGGTTGTTCCTCGACCGTCCGAGTGGACCATCCGTCGCGGGTCAACGACAACGCTCGCAGGCCAACACCGTCGGCTCGACGAAGTAGCCCGGCCGGTCCGGCCGGCCGCCGCCGGTGACCAGCCGCGCGCCCTGTTTTCGGGCTTCGGCGACGTAGTTCAGCACCTCCTCCCGCTGGGTCGCGTTGATCAACGGCCCCATGGTGGTCCTGGGGTCGAGGGGGTCACCGAGCACCTGCGCGTCCGCCGCGGCGACGAGTTCGTCCAGGACGTCCGCCCGGCACGACCGATGGACCAGGACTCCGTGCGTGAACAGCTCGCCCGGCGCGGCGGAGTGCACGATCGGCGCCGGGGCGGCCGCGATCTCCTCGACCCGGTCGATGCCGGGGTGGCCAAGCCGGTCCACACTGGGGACGACGTTGACCACCCCGGGCGGGAGGCCCGCCTCCTCGACCAGCCAGGCCAGATGCAGGGCCGGCAGCGGAGCGTCCATGGGCGGTTGGACGACCACCGCGCTGCCCGCGGCCAGCGCCGGCGCGATTCGGCGGACAGTGACCAGAGCCGGGGCGGCCGACCCATGGACCGCCCCGACCACCTCCCGCCTGGTGCCCGCGCGCGGATGCCGGAGAACCACCGGGTTGTCCATTGCGGACAGTCTCGCGATCGGCGTGCCGGTGTCCAGGGCCGCCAGCCGGGTGAGCAGCGACGCGTCGCGTTCCACCAGGTCGACGAGGTGTTCCAGGAACCAGATCCGGTCCCCCACGGGCATCCGACCCCACTCACCGTCCACTTGGGACCTCGCGGCGGCGACGGCGTCGTCGACGTCCCGCGGGCCCGCGACGGCGATGTCGGCCAGGGGGCGTTCGGTCGCGGGGCTGACATCGACGATCGTCCCGCCCTGCCCCGCACGCCACTCCCCCGCGACGAACACCTCCGTGGTCAGCGGCGTTACTCGGGTCGCCACAGCGCGGGGACGGCCGGCGGCTCCCAGCCTTGTTGTGCTTGATGGCCCTGCAGGCAGACATACCCGCTGCCGTTGTACTTGACCCGGTCACCTGGCTTGTACGTGGTGCCGGGCGTCCAGGTCGTGCCGCCACCGGGTCCAGGCGGTCCCTGCTGGACGTCGAGGACGAAATCGAACGCCGCTTCCTTGCTGCGTGGCGGCAAGTCGTGGACCGTCATCAGCAGGCGTGGGTCGAAATACGCGTCGGTGTTGTTGCGTGGCTCCCCGGGGAAGTACAGCTGGGTGGTGAGGATCGGCTTGTTCGGGGCCTGGACCTTCACGTGGATGTGCCGCGTCCGGCCCGGGTACAGGCCGGGGACGATGGTGGTCAACGTGAACACGCCCTGGGCGTTGGTGAACTGGTGGCCGCGGAACGTGAAGCCCGAGTTGTCGTAGGCGCCGTTGTCGTCGGCCTGCCAGAAGTCCAGCAGGACGTTGGCCAGGGGCTTGCACGCCAGTCCGAACACGTAACCGGTGAGGGTCAACGGTGTGCCCGGGGTGTTCGACGTCGCCAGCACGGTCCGTAGCGGGGAATTGGGCTTGAAGTAGGGGCCTTCGATCTGCGGCGGGGTCTCGTCGTCGCCGTCGTGGCACGACGGCGTCAGTGTCGGTGCCGCGCCCGCGGTCGCTCGGGCCAGGCCGAGTGCGGACGGCACCACGACCCCGGCGGCCAGGGCGGCGCGCAGCACAGTCTTGCGGCTGACATGTCCGGCGTCATCCATGCCTGCTCCTTGTGGGTGCGTGGAGGATTAACCACGAACCTACGGACGGCGTGACGCAGCGGCGATGGACTCGATGCGGCTTTTATGGTGTATTTCCATTTCCGGCGCGGTCGCCGACCCGCCGGAAGTCGCCCGGACTCAGGCCCGTCTCGCGGCGGAAGAACCGGCAGAAGTACGCCGGGTCGGCGAACCCGGTCCGGTCGGCGACCTGCCGCACAGTCAGGTCGCTGCTCACCAGGAGTCGTTTCGCCTCACGGACACGTGCCTCCCGGATCAGGTGCGACGGCGTCCGTCCAGTGGCGGCCTTGATGGCCTCGGCAAGGTAACCCGGCGTCACCCCCATCCTCGCGGCGCACTCCCGCACGGACCACGACTCGCCCCCTGGCTGCCCAGTGAGCCGCGCGAACTGGTCCACCAACGTCTCCGCCGGCCCCGGCGCTCCCGTGTCCGCCACCCTCGCCATCCGGACAACGAGAACGTGCAGCAAAGCCCGCAGGACCGACTCAACCCCGTCGGCACGCCACCGGTACTCGTCGTAGAGCTCGGTGATGGGACGCAGCAACCCGCCGTCGCATGGCGCCAACGGCCGCCCACTCAACCGCCGCAGCAGATGCCGATCAACCGGGTGGTGCAGGAGAAAGTCATCGGTGAACAGAATGACGAACCCCTCCAACCCCTGCACATCGTCCCACCGGTGAACCTGCCCAGGAGCGACAACGAACACCTGCGGAGGAGCCAACTCCCACCGCGCGACATCGACAACATGCACACCACTACCCGTACTGACATACACGATCTCGTGAAACGTGTGCCGATGCGGAAACTCCGCCCGCGACATCGGACCAATACTGTCGAACGTGCCCACAGTGAACGGCAAACTGTGCGGCAACGGCACCTCCAACCGATGGATAGGCGGCTCCCCACGCCGCGGCCGCAACCCCGGCGTCCCCGCCACCACGGTCGTCCCACGCATCGCCCACCCCACTCACCAGAAGGTCCAGACCAATCCCCACCCTGACACCCCCACCCCAAGATCACCACCACCCAAAGTCGCCCACCCACCACCCCACCCCAAACCCCCAGGTCACCGCCCCACCCAACCCCCGATTTGGGATGATCATCGACCATCGGCTACGCTGTGCGCACTGCGAAAACACACCGGTCCGGGTGGCGGAATGGCAGACGCGCTAGCTTGAGGTGCTAGTGCCCGTAAAGGGCGTGGGGGTTCAAGTCCCCCCTCGGACACACGCACTATTCACCCGTGGAGAGGCCATCACATCGATGGCCTCATTTTCGTTGTCGTACACGATGTCTAGCCGCAGGTCGTCGTAGAGGGTGACCAACTTGTCCGGGTGCTGGTCGGTCAGCGCCAGGGCCACGTCACCGAGCGAATCGATCATGGCCCAGATCTCCGCGTCCGTGGCCGCCGTCGGTGCCGGCGCATTCGCCAGTTCGGCTCTCGCTGCCTCTCGTTGGACCTGAGCCTGGTTCACGACCTCTACCAATGCCGCCGGGTCAATTCCGGCTTCTATGGCCGCCTGGAACCGCCTGAGCTTGGCCTCTGCGTCGTTGACGCGCTTCTGTGCTTGTTCATGAACATTCGATCGAGTGGTTTCCCGCTGCGATTCGATCAGCATCCGTACCGTCCGGTCGACGTTCTCCCGGGCGAACAGACGGCCCAACCACGCATTCACCGCCTCCAAGAGCGGGTCTTCACGGATGTAGACCGTCGGCGGATGTTCAGCCAGCGCCGACGATCCAGGCGCCAACGTCCGTGCCGGGCACCGGTAGTACATGCCGTGCGCGCGTGGACTGGCCTCCATCTTGCGCTTGCACACGCCACACCGAATACGGCCACGGAACAGGTACGTCCGTTTCGTCGTACGCCCAGCCCGTTCCGCCTTCCGGGCGGTCCGCAGGCCACCGGCGCCCTTCGCCCGGCGAAGCAACTGGGCTTGAGTGAAGTCCTCCACCAAGACAATGTCCGGATGTGCCGGACCACGCGAACGCACCACCTTCTCCGGTGTCGCCCGGCGGAACCGGATCACGTGTCCAGCGCTCACGTCATCCGGGTCAAGCAACATCTCCTGCTTGGTCCAGCGACCGAAGATGGCATACCCCGTGTACCGAGGATTCTCCAGAATCGCCCGAACCGTGCTCCCTTGCCAGCCGTCCGCCCGGCGGTGCCGATTCTGCTCCGGCCGCCGCGCCGACGGGCACACGATCCCGTCCAGGTTCAGGCCCTTCGCGATCGCCCGATCACCCTTGCCGTCCAGATACTCCCGGAAGATCCGCCGCACCACATCAGCCGCAACGTCATCGAGCGCCAAGACCCGAAGTCGGAACCCCTCCGCCGCCTTCCTCGGGTTCGGATGCGGTCCACCGTCCACGACCACGTAGCCGTACGGTGCTCGGCCGCCCTGGTGACGCCCCTCGTTGATCACCTGCGTATCCATGGCCGCTCGAACCCGCGCCTGAACGTGCTGACGCTCGGACTCGCTCATCCCACCAAGGACGCTCATCAGCATCTTGTGTGACGGGTTGCGCGAGTCGTACTTCCCGCCCAGCTCCGGAATCCACAAGTCCACTCCGTATGCCTCGAACCTGGGCGCGATCAGCGAGAACTGATTCCCGAACCAACAGCGGGTCCCTTCCCCGACGACTACGGCGTTCCACCGTCGGTTCGGGTCCTTCAGCGCAGCGAGCAGCCGACTGGACTCCGCGCGTCGCTCCCACGGGACCGAACGCGACTGGCCGACGTCGAAGTAGTCGTCGGTCACCTCACCGCCCACTGGTCCGACGAACTTATGAGCGTTGCCGAGCTGCCAGCCGTAGGAGGTCTCCGGGTCCTGGTTGTCCTCGGTTGAGCAACGGCCGTAGAACGCCATCGACCCGGCGCCATCACCGATCTCGCTGGTAGCCACTTCGATGCCCAGTAGTCCGTCCAGCGTCCCCCACGGGTCCTGGCTGATTTCAGCAGTCACGGCAACCCTCTCCAGACGGCCCATCGAGAACCTCAACCGTCGTCAGCTCGGTCAGGATCTCAAGTAGTATGCGCCATCCTCGCGTGGTCAGCACCGGAAGCTCGACCGGCACGTGCACCGTGACCAAGTCGTTCTTTCGTGCATTGCCGCTCATGACGACCCGCCATCAGTCAGGTCGGTCGAGCCGAAATCATCAACCGCCGTTCGGATGTCGGCCGTGACGTACCCGCGCACACGGCGCGGAGTGCCGTCGTCCCCGGGCACGTATTGCCTGGTCGGTCGACATCCCAACTCGCCCATCTGTTGGGCGAACGCGCCTGGCTCCACGTCCAGCGCCTCTACCAGCTCAGCAGTAGGAACGAACTCTCGATTGCCCAGGTCATCGCCGAGATACTCGACAACTGACGCGAGTGGTTCCGGTAGGTCTGGCGAGTCCTCCTCTGTCCCGGAGCCAATGGCCTTGACCACGGCGGACGGGTCAACAGCCGTCGTCGTATCGTCACCGGCCGCATGCCCGGTCAACGTGCCAGCCGTCTCCCGCAGGGCGCGCCCACGTGCGCAGATCTCGCGCCACTCGGGGTTCGGCATGTAGAACGTCCGCACCGTCACGGCCAACACGTCAGCCCCGGCGGTTTCACCGTCCGGCCGCAGGATGCCGACACCCTTGTGACTCGGCAGCAAGGTAGACGCGTCGTACCCACGCGTGTTCATCTGTTCGCCCAGCACGATGTTCGAGTCACGCCAGTCCATCACCCGCAACGCGAACCGCGACCCCAAGACCGCCCGCAACCGGGACGGGATCGTGTTCGAGTCCGGCCGTTGGGTCGCGAGAATGACCACGATCCCGGCCGCCGGTCCCTTCCGAACGAGGTAGGCGAGTAGCTCAGCGATGTAGGCGCCGAGAGTGGTCTTCTTACCCCCAACCTCTTGCCGCGTAGGGTTTTCGAGGAACACCTGTACCTCATCGATGATCACCGCGGTGATCGGCATCCCCAGGTTCGAGTCCCGTGAGATACCAGGCGTGATCTTCGACTCCGGACACGTCTCGTCGTCCAATGTGGCCATCCGCGCATACCGGCTTTGGACCTCTGCCACGAGTTCAATCAGATGATCTCGGACGGCCTCAATGTGCTCCACCTCATCGCCGCACACGAACCGGTAGGCAACCTGCTCAGCCGCATCCCAGTCCTTGCCGCCCTTCCCGTCGAACACATATAGCTGTGTGTACGGATCGAGAATCAAGCCAGCAGTGGCCAACCGAGTGGCGAATGTCTTGCCCTGACGGGGAATCGCACCCACCAACAAGGACGTCCACACCAGCGGAAGATCAATCCGCCGGTTCCGAGCATCCCGTCCGAACGGCACAGGCCGCCACGCATCCCAACACTCCACATCCAACAGCGGCGTCCGCAACGGTGGACCCGCGTACGGGTCCTCATCCGCCACCCACAGGAACACCCGCCCGGCGTGCCCACCCCGGCCACGAACCCGCTCAACGATGAGCTGCACCTCATCCACGGCCAAGGCCGACGCCAACGCATCCCGATGCTTGATCACGTCGTCGGCCTTGCGCGTCGCGGGCAGGTCAACCGTGATCGACCACCCGTCACCCACCCGCGAAGCACGTTCGACCAGCCGAAGTGACTCGTCCTTGCCGATCAGCTTCGCGTCCCGGAACGCATCCACGAGCACCTGGGGGTCCATGGTCCACGTCAGCGTGCGAGGCCCGGCAAGAACGGCCTTCCGACCAGGCGAACCATCCTTCCGTCGGCCAGCGACAGCCAGGACAACAGCCGCCACGCCTCCCGTGATCCACAGAGCCGCCGCGCCGTACACAAGGTCAGCTACGAGCAGCCCCACCGACGCGACCATGAGCGCGGCACCGGTCACCTTCCAGCGAAAGAGCGTCAACGCGCGAATCTCGACGAACTTGTCGGCAAGCTTCTCCGCGTTCTCCGCCGCCTCGCGGTAGTCGGTCACCCGCACCCACCGTCGCCACGCCCTTAGCCCGACAACCAGGCCCCGACCAACCGCACCCATGACCCGGAAGGGCGACCGCAGCAGCCATGCAACCGCGTCCCTCGCAGCCTGCCGCGACCTGAAAGCCTCCGGTACCCGCCGTGAACGCCTCCACCAGTTCATGAAACGCCCGCGCCGACGCCCCGCGATCGCAGGCACGTCCTCAACCAGCTCCGCGTCATAAACCGGCCCGGTCGGCACCACGTCCCGGGGACTCACGATTCCGCCTTCAGCGCCGCAGCCAACTTCGACGACAAGCCCCGCGAACACCCCGTGACCTCACGAACCCACATCGGCGTGACCGCAACATCGGCCGTTCGCGATTTCCGAGCAACCGCCAGGTACTCCACGAAAGACGTCCGCTGTACCGGGGCCGCAGGTACAACCGCCCTTTCTGGCTCGACAGCAGCCGCCGTGGCCTTCCCGAGCTTGTCCCGCAGGTCGGTCACGGCCTCCGCCGCGACGAACACGATCAGCGGAGGCACGGAGTGCAGCACGACCAGAGCAGGCGAACCGGCCGCGTAGGCCGCCCACGTGTTCATGACGTACGTGGCCGCGAGCGTGAACCACTTCGCCGCCCGCACCCATCCGCCAGTCCGAACACCATGCCGCGCGGTGACCTGCTCAGCCCGGAGAATCGCCAGCAGCACCAGCGACACCATCGGGTCGAGCAGCCACGCGGCACACCAGGGCAGCGACCACGGCCGTGAACCGGCCGCCGCGAACCCTTGAACGTTGGTCATCGTGAACGCCAGCCCGAGCAAGATCCCGGTCCAGCACAGCCGGTCGACTTGAGCGGCAACCTGGGCCACTGACTCCGTCCTGCCGTTCATCTCCGACCACCGCCCCGGCGCCGAGGAGCGTCGTACGTGGTGACCGCCAACGCCCGAATCAACGCGTATGCCGCGAACAGAGCAGGCACGCCCAGCACTGCGAGCAGTACCCAGCCGTTCCCGCCACGAGCGATCACGACCCACTGCACGCCGACGATCAGTCCGGCCGTGAACAGCACTCGCCCAGCGAGCGACATCAGCCGTACCTCGGTCCGAGCAGCGTCGGCCGCCGCCCGCCGAGAGCTGGACCGCCAGACGAACAACAGCACGAGGAGCACGCCGACCCCAGCCATGATCTGAATCGGCGTCAAACTGATCGTGGTCATGGCGTCGGACCTCCTTCGGCCCGTTCGCCACGTTGGCACCAGTGCGAGTACAAGCCCCGACGGTCGTCCTCGGACATCGCTCCCCAGACACCTACCGTGTCCAAGCCCGCTGTCCGCAACTCCAGCTCAAGGCATTCGTCCTGGACCGGGCAGCCCGAGCAGAGACGTGCGGCCAACTCACGATCAATCAGGTAGTCGTCCTGCCAGGCCGGCTCGTCCTCGGCCCACTCCCACATGCATGAACCGTCCTGGCGAACGAGCTGCACCAGGTCAGAACGCGGCACCCATCGAAGCCGGTCTAGCCGCCACGCGACGCCGATCAGCCAGAAGTCAGTGGTCACGGCGTACCTCTGGACTGCTGGCCGTCGTCGACCGGCTCACCGAGCAGGCGAACGAGCACCGACGCGGGAATCACCGGTCGACCGTCCCGGCATGTCGCCTGAAGAGTGCCGACTCGGATCCAACGAGAGATCGTGGACGGCTTCACGCCGAGTATCCAGGCGGCCGTCCGAACGGAATACGAAGAAGACAGAGAAGTGCGCATGATGATGGTCCTTAGAAAGGACTGTTGATTTCAACAGTAAATTGATGATTTCAGCGCCAACGAGAGCGCGTTGAAGGAAAGAAGGCACGAGAAACGTCGTGTCACCCCGCGGAATCACGCGGAAGCGCTAATCTCGGCGCCGAAGGCGGAGCGCGGAGGAATACGTGTCGGAAGACTGGACGGCAGTCTCGAAGGTCATCAACGAGCGAGTGAACGAACTCGGATGGCGCCAACGCGAACTCGCGGAACGCTCGAACGTCTCCCAAGCGATCGTCCGCGAGATCCAACACCATGTGGTCGAACGCCGGCGTAGCCCCCGCACCCTGGAATCCCTGTCCACCGCCCTGGGCCTGCACCCGCAACACCTTGAAGCAGTGCTGCGTGGCCGAAAGCCGCCCGAGGTCGACGAACCAGTCACCCGCAGCGAGACGACGTTGTGGTCCCGTTTGGACAGTCTGGAACGCCGCCTGGACGACATCACCGACCGGTTGGACGACCTGAAATCGGATCTCACGACGGTCGTCGAACACGTTCGGAAGAGCCGGTAGTCCGATGTGGTTTCGCTTGTTTTCCATGCCAGTAATTCCACTGCGAAACCCGCGGGGAATCGATGCATGGCCAGTGCGTAACCAGTGCACAAGCAGTGCAGGTCCGACGCACAACGCGACCGAGGAGACCGAATGAGCCTGGTCGACGGCTGGACCGGCCGCAGCGCGTGCGCACTCCAAGCCGCCTTACGCATGAGCAACGAACTGTTCGCCCAACGCCTGGGAATTGCGGTCCGAACAGTCGCATCGTGGCACCAAAAGCCGTCACTACGACCCAAGTCCGAAATCCAGCAGATTCTTGACACAACGCTTGAGCAGGCGTCGGCAGCCGTCAAAGAGCGATTTGCAGCGCTCACCACCGACTCGCCTTCCGGCGAACAGCCGCGCGCCGATGAACGCCTGGACATCGACCCCAACATCACTGCCGCGCTCGACTGGCTTGACCACCACGCCGACCGGCAGCCCGGAGCAAGCCGACGAGACGTCGCGTCCCGGCTTGCCCAGGTCGACCAGCAGGACATCGACGAGCGAGGCATCAGGCGCACACACGTGAATCAACGCCGGGTCGCCCAAGCTCTCGACGAGTACTACCGCGACCGCGACTCAGGCCACGGGCTGTACGGCGCCTCGTACGGCGACGGACGCAAGGTGACCACCAGCGTTCTCACACGGCCGGACTGGTTGGACCTGGACTGCCCGCTCATTGCAACCCACGACCGGTTGGTGCTTGGCACCACGACCGACCACGCCACGCCCCTGGACAGTGAGGCAGCAGGCCACGCGGCCCAGCGTCTGGCCGAATCCCTGGCCTGCAATGTCCGCCTCACAGACATGCCGCTGTATCGCCTGGTGAACATCGACGTTAGTCACGGCAGGCTTGCCGGGTCGGTCGCCGTGACGCACTTCGTGCGGTACGCACTGACCATGGACCTGCTGGAAGGCGAGTTGATCGACGCTCTCGCGACAGACGTCCCACTGTCCCCGGAATCGTTGCCGCTGCGTGCCCACTACCTTCCCGACGTCACCAGCGTCGTCAACGTCTCCAACCGACTGTGTGCAGGCGGCACGCTGGCCCTGTGCGCGATTGCCCGCCCAGCCGATCCGTATCGAGGCCCGGCGGACTACGTTCTCCTGGTGCAGGAACGCTCGGGCCACGTCGTCAACGCGGCGCGTCGTCTTGCCGTCATCCCGAAGGGCTTCCACCAGCCCCTGACCGACTATCGCTCGGACGCCCAGATAGGCGCCACTCTTCGCCGTGAGATGGAAGAGGAGTTCTTCGGCCGCGAAGACATCGACAACACAATCGGCGACCAGCGCCGCGCAGACCCGATGCACCCGAGTCGCCTGTCAGAGCCGATGAAGTGGCTCATGGGCGCTCCGGAACGTCTCGCCATGGAGTGCACAGGGTTCGGCCTGAACCTGGTCAGCGGCAACTTCGAGTTCGCGAGTCTGATAGTGATCAACGATGACGAGTTCTGGACGCGGTTCGGCGGGGACATCGAGGCAAACTGGGAGGCGTCGACACTCCGCCAGTACTCCAGTTTGGACAGTGAACTACTCTCCGAACTGATCGAAGACGACGCCTGGAGCAACGAAGGACTGTTCGCCCTGTTGCAAGGACTCCGACGCCTGCGACAGATAGGCGGAGACCGAGTCAACGTGCCAACGATCGAATGGGAGATGCGCTAGTGGCGGGCAACTGGACCCACGGGAACGCCGCAGACGACACGGGCGGCACTCGCGGCTGGCTCCTCGGCCACTTCATCGACCCGTCCGAAGGCGTCCGGTCAACCAAGGACGTCGAAGTCAAGTGGGGCGTCCACCCGGCCGGCGACAGGCGCCCGGAGTGGACCGCCGACGACCAGCGGACCACCCTCCTACTGCTGGTCGAAGGCAACTTCCGCCTCCACCTCACCGAAAGCGTCATCGACATGCACCGGCAGGGCGACTACGTCATGTGGGGACCGGGCATCGACCACTCCTGGGAAGCCCTCGAACCGTCTGTGGTGATCACCGTCCGCTGGCCGTCGGCGGGCTGATCAACTCCAGCATCGGAAGATCCACACGACTACCGCCGATGTCGCCCAGCCGTCGAAATCCTTGCAGCAGAGCGAACAGCCCTTCGTTGCTCCACGACTCGTCGTGAATTAGGTGGATCAACAACTCACGGTCCAAACTGGAGTAGAGCCGCATCCCCGACGCCTCCCAGTTCGCCTCGATCTCCCCACCGAACCGCGTCCAGAACTCATCATCGTTGATCACGATCAAGCCCGCGAATTCATAGTTGCCGCTCACCAGGTTCAACCCGAACCCTGTGCACTCCAACTTCATCCGCCCCGGTTCCGCCGTGAGCCAGTGCATCGGCGCCGACAATCGGCCGGGATGCATCGGTGCCGCCGCGCGCCGCTCGGCCGTCGTCAGGTCGACCTCAACCCGGCCGAACAACTCGCCCTCCATCTTCCGCAGCATGGTGGCGGAGACCTGGACGTCAGCCCGCGGTTCCATCAAATGCTGATGAAACCCCTTTGGTACCAACGAGAGTCGACGCGCGGCATTGAGAACGTGGCCTGATCGCTCCTGCACGAGCAAGGCATAGTCGCCACTCTCACGCGCGATCGCGCACAAAGCGACCACTCCACCAACGCACAGACGACTGGTCAGGTTGACCACCGATGCCAAGTCCGGCAGATACCGGTCCCGCAGGTCCATACCGGTCAACGGTCCAGCCGTGACTACGTCGCCCAACTCGCCTTCAAGCAGGTCGAGGCCCAACGCGTACTCAGCGAACGACGCTGTGCCGACCGTCCCACTGATCCGCCCTGGCCGGACATCGACGCTCACGAGCCGATAGACCGGAGCATTCGCCATTCGGACACCCATAGCGGCAGCTTCAACGAGCCGATCTATGGCCGGGCCAGCCTCGAAATCACGGCCGGTAGCGGTCGCCGCCGAATAGTCCAGCGCCAGGCGTTCCGTGTCCGTGGTCAGCGGGCAAGCGAGATCAAGCCACATAGGCCTGGTGAGAATGCTCGTCGTCACGTCCACGTTGTCACACCGCAGCCGGTAGGCGTCGTGGCCCGGGACAGACTCCCCGTAGTAGTCCAACAGTGCCTTTGTCATGTCGCTGCGAAGTGCTTCGGTACTCCTGGCCTGACGCTCACGCAGCTCGCCAGCGTCCACCTCCTCCAGTTGAGAGGCGACCTTTCGCCGACTTGTGCCGAACGCCCATCCAGCACGTTCGTCCAACCATCCAAGGGCTTCATCCAGATCAGCGAACGTACGTGAACCGTCTTTCGGCCGTGTTGGACGCGCAGGCGGCGCCAACAACTGATCGATACCCAGGTCGAAGATTTGCTCAAGCAGCCGCGCGGTAGCCGGCCGCACTGGCCCAAGCGGACGACCATGAGGTCCCCGACCAGCCGCCAACCGCTGTAGGTGCCGCGCACTCAATGTCCCTGGCTCGCCGTGCTCGCGAGCGAACGTCTCGGCGAACTCGGCGAACTCCTCAAGCGTCTGCCGCCGTTCCTTGATCCGCTGTTCGAGCACAGTTCGGAACGCACGCATCGTGACCCTCCCATCCGTGTCTCAGGTCGGCCGGTACCCGACAGCGCTGACCACGCGCTGACTAACTCATGATTTCACTGCCCGCAAGGATTCCTGAACCTGTCCCGCCCGTCCCGCTGATCACGCCGTCGGGACACCTGTCCGGGACGCCACAAATGCCCGTCCGACCTGCGGACCCATCGCCAAACACCTCGACATGGACATCCCACGGATCGTGTCCCGCCCTGTCCCCAGGACTCGGCAAAACCCCGGCCGGGAGACAACACCGTCACCGGTTCGGGTGTCCTGTCCCTCAAGTCGTGGCTGTGCCCTACGCGAGTCCTGTATCGCGACTCGCCCCACTGACAGCCTGAATCCAGTCCGAACACGAAGTGCCCCACGTCTCGGACCGTCCGGCGCTCCGCGCTCATCCCGCCGGACTCCACCGCCGTGGCCGGGACGCAGGGGGCGCGTCCCGGCCACGACACCAAACGCCAGGAGTGTGGTCATGTCCGGGGAACAACCGCCGCCCACCCGCCTGCGACCGGTGTGGATAACAAGCGTCCTCGACAACACCGACCACGCTGTAACCGACGACGAGATGATCGCTGGCATGAAATCCCCAGACGGCGCATACCGCGCGATCTGTGGCGCCTCGGTACTGCCAGCATCCATGACCGAGCCTCCACGCGACCAGTGTTTCGTATGTCGAACCAAACTCCGTGCCTTACGACTCCATCGAGAACGGACGACTCACGCTACTCTAACATCTGCACCTCGAAAATTTGGCGGCCTAGTTCGGGTGTTCCGACACCGTCGGCGACCACTATAGGAACTCTATAACCATCCTCACCATCGACCATTCATTAAGTGAGTGATACCGCGTCAAGTCCGCAACGATACTGCCAATACACGAAGGACGATTCGCTAAATGTTCGACAGCACCGCTGACCCTCTTGACGGCAAACCGTGCGCCGACTGCGGCGTTCCACTACAGAGCTTTGAACTTGCCAGAAGATCTGGCTACGACCCCAACGGGCCACTATGGCAACCCACAATCCTTACTCGCCTGTTCGGGTTCACAACCAGTATTGACATACACGTCTACGATGTGGCTCAAGAGGACACAGATGGACTCGGCGCCGCCATCGCTGCCGGTTACACTAAGAACAATGATCTCCGCGGCCTCATTTTCCTCGCCAAAGATCTCGACTACAACTTGCGAGTTGACATCCTTGCATTCGCATTCGCCATATACATCGCCGACACAACTCGGTTTCTCGCCAGCCCCCTTAGTTACATCGCCGTTGGGCGAGAACGCAGCAAACCTGCTCGTCAAGGTCCGGGGCATCTCGCCTGGCACATACTCTGGTCCTGTGGTCGCAAGACATCATCAGCTACTTTTGATCTGGAGTTTTTCTAGGCGGTGCATGGAAGTCAACTGGTTACAGGCTGGCGGCGCTCAACAAAGCCAACTGAAATGACTCAACGTGCAAGGTCAGCACGCCGATGAGCGACAGCGCAAGAGGCATCGTGAGCTACTAAACGTTGGGCTGGTTATCTTCGACTGTTAGCGAAGCGCCTTCCAATGCCCACGAAGTTGCCCACGACCCAAAACGGCTAAGAATATTCCCAATAACAGTTCTATGAGCCGGCCTTATTTTCCCTGTTTCAACACCACTACTCCTGTCATAAGCGTGGAGCACCAACTTCAAATTGTCGAACCCAACGACTCCGTCGAGCCTCTGGTGGACACTTCTGGTTTTGAATTCACCAGCCTCATACGTTACAAGCATGACCCAGAGCAGGAATTCCCACAGTGGTGTCACGTCTCCCAATTTGTCCGCAATTTCCGAAGCGGAGAGTTGCGGCCAATAATTAACAGCCTCATCCAACACAACGTTAAACGCGCTCGCGTCACGCAGCAACATTCTGTGCTGCGCCACGTGATCCATATGCCATGCAGTTGCGTGAATTGCATGGCTAGCCACCGTACTTGCACCCGAGTAGAGAGCATCGTAGAGGGTATCTATAAGGCTCCCAGGCGACGCAATAGAAAACGATGGAACATACAATCGTGGATAAAGACCCGCGCGAACATTAAAATGGCGCTTTTCGATCCGCCCTGTAGATATCAGGTAATCTGCCAAAGTGCTATCTATTGCCTCATCGTCAGACCTTACAAGGCCTCGACGAGCGCTGTCGTTATCTTTTCGAAGCTGTTGCTCATCACCCACTATTCGCCGAGCATAAACAATTGCGATATCGTCGAATACCGGCGAAAGCGCTTCAAACCATTCGATCTCAAAGTAGGAACCGACCCTAAGGGCTTCGAATCGCGCCCATCTCTTGCAGACTTCTGTCGCGAATAGTTTATCGAGACTAGATATCGACGAAGAGGTCGTGCTTTCCACTGCTTCAATCGATCGATGGGCTGCATCTATCATTCGAGCTCTCGGATCACGATACAACTCAAAGAACGCAACAGACGATTCGTGAGACTTATCCACACTTTTATACGTTACTTGCCAGTACCCCAGAATCTTCTCTGGCAGTGAGTTCGACACAGAGCGGGACATGGGTGAACTGTTTACAATTCGCAAACATAGCGATAGATACTTGTCGCGATGACTACCAGAAAATGCTCGCCCCGACCCTAGGAGCTTCTTTAATACTTGCTCGGCGCCACGATCATATTTGTCGTCTATCGCCTGAACCATCACATCTGGTACTACCGAGCTAGGGTCTGCGTCGAATGCAGCTATAATTGCATTTGTGACCTCATCCACACTTTGCGCCAGACGGACTAGACACTCCGCTGCATAAAACTCCATGAATGTTCGATGGGTAAATGCAAACAGCCTGTTTCCTCTGCTGTTGTACCCCTTTGCGGAGAGCAGCCAAGCACGGTCCGCGCAAAAGTCAACGAATTGCGCCGCTCGTACGCGATCTTCAGGTGGGTCGATAGATGCAGTATCTCTAAAGAAGATTGCAATAATTTGAACTAGTTGTTGTTCTTCAAGTCCGCCTTGCGCAGATTGGCTGGTATAGAAGAATCTTGCCAGCTCTTGCATGAGGCGATGCCCGTATTGCCGATGATCGAACGGCTGATCGATTTGACGCATAGCGTCCCAGCGTTGAAACAGCAGTTCGGAACACTCCCGATAAACCTGTCTCCGGTTCCGTGGGATATAACCTCGCGCCCTGTAAAGAGTACACAGCAGTGACAACATGAGCGGATTACGGCGAATATCGAAAATCGACGCTGTCTCCCGCAGAAATGCGTCGCCTTCAGCGGTATCTCGACGTGTAATGTCGAACCACCTTTGAACGTACTCAAAAACCTGCTCGTCAGAGAACTCGTCGAGTTCAAATACTTGAAAACTTTGATCGTCGAATTTCGCTCTTGCATATCCGACTCGACGGGCAGTCGCTAACATTGGAGCATACGGAAATCTCCGACTAAACGCCTCGATCTGGCGAATAAATTGCCGTCGACGAGATAGATCGATAATTTCGTCTACGCCATCAAAGATGACGTAGACTGACCCTACAGTCAATGCGTCAATTATTGTTGATTCTTCTATCTGGATCGACTCGGCAACCTCAAGGCCATCCACTATGTACGATGTGAGCGGCACTCCCCATGAGTTCGCCGCATAGTTGCGACATTGCACCAAGATCGGGACCGTTTCCGACTCTGTCGACTCAATTAGTCTGTGCGCTGTATGCTGCACCAGAGTACTTTTCCCTGCGCCAGGATCTCCAATGACGACAATACGCGGTATGCTCTTGCTGGCAGACAAGAGAAAGTCGGACTGAAAGTACTGCTCTTCGCTTCGGTGACGCTTTAACGCCCGATCTACATACAAATGGTCGACGTCAACGCGGTATTCGTCGTGCGCATGTGCGAGAGTCAGCTCTCGATAGGAGTCCTCAGCAGCATTTCGTATGTCAGATACGGCGTTTCTACATATAGACAATCGAGATACAGATCCAAAAAGATCAACTAGATCGCGGATATACCTCGGCGCCGGCCGCTTTCCTCCTTGAAGTATATGAGCCCCTGGGGAGAAACGAGAGAAATAGGCTGCCATCTCTTCCGAATCTATATGGCTCTTTACCATCGGCACAGCTGCCAGAATAAATTGAGTAACTAGACTCCAAAGGTCACCAGCTATCGTATTCCAGGGATTCTCATAACCTCCGCATCGCGCAGTGGCTAGGTCTACAAATGCTTCCTGAATGCATTGCAGGGGCGCTTCGAGATCTTCGTACTCGCGACCGGCTACCTTTAGCACCGCCCACGATTGTATCAGCGAGCCGACTTCTTTGGACTCAAGAAATGCTTCAATATCGGAACACTGCTCGTCTGATACGATCGCAAGAGTGTTGCCCTGCTCGTCTTCTATGGAGTGATAGGCGTTCTCTATAACGTTGTCAACGAGCGAGGGATTCTCCGGTCCGAGCAGTGCATTAATCGCCCTTGAGGCCACCCGTCCTGCGAATGCCCCAATCGTAATCTGAATCGGATCGATCAATTTCGCCCGTTCCTTGAACGATTACCTCGTTTGTACGTCGCCGTCAGCTTACCATCTGCCTTCAGAGGAGCGAATTGGTGGCGCCTAGACGTGTCAGGTATTGGGGTCGACACTACCTTCCGTGGTGTGACGGACGACCCTGCGCGGTACGACTTCGCATCTGCTACGTCTCGCCAGCCAAGGTCCACCGTGGGATCGAGAAGGACTACACGGTCAACGACGCCCACGACGAGAGCCGAACGCCGCATTGAGCGAGACCCCAACCGACTCGACTACTGAACCCAGAAGGTGCGTCCTCGCATAGTTGACGTACCCCAACTCAGGTCAACTCCTGCACATCGCGCCCAGTCTAACGCCCGAGGTAGAGGCGGGTGAATAGTGTGCAAGATCGTCCTCGGACACCATCGCAGGTGAGGTTTCCCCTACAGCGACAGTCACTTGACCACGCTCGACGTGGACTTTTTCAAGTCGTCCCCATGTGTGGGGGGCGGTCATGACTGGACTCGTGATCGCTCCGGTTATCCCCTCGTCGACCAGTGCCGCGCGTACCCGCTCCCAGAAGTCGTCCGCGCGCCGGGTGTTGCCGTTAGTCACCGTCGCTACGCCGCCGGCCGCTCCGGCGGACGTCATCTACGGCATGGGCCGCATGGATGCCTCCGGTCGGATCGCTGACCGAACCGTCACCCACGCGTTGGGCTGGCACGCCGGCGATCGGCTCACCCTGACCGGCACCCCAGGTGGAGTGATCGCACGCCGTGCCCCTGACGGCATGGTCACCCTCACGACCCGGCCCTACATCACGATCCCCGCAGCGCTGCGCCGCCGCTGTGGCCTGCAACCCGGCGACCGGGTGCTGTTGGCCGCGAAACTCGGCGACAACCTGATGACGGTGTACCCGCTGGCGGTGGTGGACCAGGCCATCCGCGAGCACCGCCGATCTACCGACCACCTGGGCGGTGACCGGTCATGACCACGCAACCAAGCCCGCGGTCCCGTGCGGTGCGCCAAGAAGACCTGGACGCCGCCCTGCTGTTGCTGGACCGGATGGGCCTGACCGCGGCCGACCTAGCAACCGTCCCGGTAGACCGGCCACCAGCACCCACGTTCGCCGAATACATCCCGACCGTGTCCGCCGCCGTCACCGCAGGCACCCGCCGGGTCTACAGCACCTACTGGAACCGCATCCTGGCCCACTGGGCCGACTGGCCCCTGACCAAACCCGACGCCTCCGACGTGCGCACGTTGGCCGAACACGTCAAAACCCACGTAGTGCGGCGGAGCAACGCCCGCGGTGGGCGCAGCGCTGTAGAACACCTCATCTCCGCGTTGCGGTGCGTCTACCGCTACGCGGTGGACGACGGCTTGATCGACGAGGCGGACAACCCAGCCCGCAAGGTCGACAAACCCCGCCGACTGCCCACCACCCGCCGCGCCATCGCCGACCGCCGACTGGTCGAGATCAACCGCGTCGCGACCACCACCGGCGACGACCCAGAGTTGGACACCCTGCTGCTGCGGCTGCACACCGAAACCGCCTGCCGCCGCGGCGGCGCCCTCGCACTACGTCCACAAGACCTGGACCCGACCCAATGCCTGATCCTGCTGCGGGAAAAAGGCGAAACCGTCCGCTGGCAACCCGTCTCCCCCACCCTCATGACCCATCTCCAACGACACGCCCAGGAGCGCAACGCACCCCAGGCCGGACAGCTGCTGCGCTACCTCGCCGGCCGCCCGATCACTCGACGCCGCTACGACTACCTCTGGGAACGGATCCGAGAACACTTGCCGTGGGCGGCCACCCAAGGAGTGTCCACACACTGGCTACGACACACCACACTCACGTGGGTCGAACGCAACTTCAGCTACGCCATCGCCCGCGCCTACGCCGGCCACAACGACAACGGCGGCAAAGATCCCGGCACCACCGCCACCTACGTCCAAGCCGACATCGACGAAATCGCCACCGCACTGGCCGCACTCACCGGCGAACCCCACCCACTAGCCATCGTGGACGGTGACGACCGTGTCTAACCCGGCCACCCACGAACCCGCTCCGGCATCAAATCCGGCCACCATTCCGGACGGTACCGGCACTGCCGACGCCACACCGCGACGCAAGCGCAGGCGCAGGCGCAATATGGTGCGCGGCACAACGGTATTCGCCGTCAGCGTGGTGGCCGCCGTCGCGGCCGCGGTGTCGTTCATGCACATGCAGGAACTAGCCGCCCGCGCTGGCGAAGGTTGGCGCTCCTGGCTCATCCCCTTGGCCATCGACGGTCTCGTGGTCGCGGCCAGCATGACCATGGTCGTGCGCCGCCGAGCCGGCCGGAAAACCGGCTGGCTGGCCTGGACCAGCATCACCCTCGGCATCACCGCATCATTGGCCGCCAACATCGCCGCCGCCGAACCCACCCTGATCGGCCGAGCCGTCGCCGCCTGGCCACCCGTAGCGCTGCTGTTGGCCTACGAACTGCTGATGGGCCAAATCCAGGTCACCAACAACCTCACGGCCTCCACACAAGACATCCCGCGGCCGGAACACCAACCGGACGCCACACCGACGGTCGCCACGGCGTCTTCACAACCGTCCACGACGGACGACTCCACCGCCATGCCGGCCACCACGAACGACGCTTCGTCAACGACGGCGGCGCCGAAGGGTACAGCGACCACAGCCCTCGCGGTGAGTAGCAACCTCGTCGACGGCACGGTCAGCCGACCGGCACTCACGCCGATCCTGATGGCAGTGCCGGATGTCGACGAGAACACCGACGAGAACGTCCGGCGCGCGGCGCGCGCGTACTACCTGAAAACACTCGCCCACGGACTGCCCTGCACCGGCCGAGAACTCGCCGACATGTACGACCGATGCGAACGCTGGGGCCGCTACCAAATCCGCGCCGCCCGCCGCACCCACACCACCACCCGTACGGCACACCACGCGACTGGCTCCACCTCACCGCCAGCAACGGGGCACAGCACGCCCAGCGCACAGCCCACCAGCTGACCAACCGCTCACGTCCCTCGGCAGCACGCTGCCCGCGCGGTGACGCCCTGATGGCCGAACGACCCGCGTCCTGCCGACCAACCACCTGTGGGAGAAGACCCGATGTTCGACATCACCGACGGAGCCACGAACGCCCTTGCCTACGACGGCGCCAAACGCGTGATCCACGACGTACTCCGCGCCCAGCACGGCCAGGACGCCGTGATCCGTCGACCGATCAGCGCACAGATCACCATCCCCAGCTGGCAGCCAGCCAGCTACGTCGCCGGTATCGCCGCGGCCCGCACACTGGCCGCGTTCGCCCACCAGTTGATGCGTGACTATGCACGCAAAGCCCGCGGCGAGGGCAGCACCTGGGCCGAACTCGCCGCACCACTGGGCATCACACCCGACCACAACGGCACCACCGACCCGGCCGAAGCCGCATTCCTGGCCGTCGCAGGGAAGTCACCCCGACGGTTCGACACCCCCACCGTGTCATGGACCTGCACCAGTTGCGACCGCACCATCACCGACCGCGGCCCGTACAACGGCCACCCCGCCGACAACGAAACCGGCCACACCACCAGCTGCGGCCGCCACAACACCGAGATCACCCACTACATGGCGGAGTTGGACGCATGAACGCACACGAATTGCCGACCTGGAACGTCATGGTCCTCAACACGCGGGAAAGCCTGGACACCGCACGCAACGCCGCCACCGACGCCCGCGACTGGATCATGTCCGACTGGCAACCGGTCGGCAGCACCCTCACCAACGAAGCCGCCGAGGCCCGCACCGAGATACTCAAAATCGTCCACGAGATCAAAGCCCTGGTCGACCAAGGAAAAGACGCCCTGCGACGGGCACAGAACGGTACCTGAGGCTCCCGCCGAAGACGTTCAGGCGCTGACTGCGGATCCGACGCTGCGTCCACGTCGAAATGGCGCACGACTGGTCATCCACAACGACGTAAGCCCTGTCGACTCGTTCGAGTCGACAGGGCCTTTCCTGTAGTGACACGCACGGAAGCGCGGGTCAGGACAGGCGGCGTGAGTGTCGATCGCAGGCGGGTGCCGGGCAATAATGATCTCTACAAATGCTCTACTTGGCTTACAATCACGAAGCACTGGCATTCACAACGGTCAAACTCCGGCCTGCACGATCTGCGGTTTCGACTCAATGTTCACTTCCGACTGTTTTGAGACGCCCGGCGCCTCAACCCTGGGGCGTCCCTCCGCGAAGAGGTACAAGAACCAGGCTACCAGCAGCCTTTGAGTACCCGGTTCCAGACGAGATTTCCCAGGTGCAGGTACTGGTCAGTCCACAATAGTCCAGCGTGCTGAGAACCCACTCTTGGAGAGTCTCGCTGCGCGTTTGGCCACTCATTCAATCGCTAGGTCTTGCCATCGCACTTCCCCAGCCCGGCCTGGTCCTTGGCGTGGTCGGCCCGTCCTGCCCGGCAGATCTCGGCGCCACGCCTCGATCTCAGGTAGCCGGCTGGCGTACCAGCCTGACACAACCCGCTCGGCGGATTCCTCATCGGCGATCGGTTCACCGTGGTCGTCAATCTCGTACGCCCCGATCCGCACGTCAGGTTCGGGGAACGGATGCGTCGAGCCTTTCGGGTAACGCTCCAACCACTTGCTGACCGCATGACGAGAGACCGGACTTGACAGAGCCCGGCCCACTCCCGTCATGTCCAAAAGGTGTTTGGTCACGCGCCGAGCACCCCCTGATTGTCGATCTCGTGCCGCGGGATCAACTCCCATCCCTCCGGCATCACCGGACCGACGACCACAGCCGGCACGTCGTCGACGGGCTCGTCGAGCACCAATTGACCATGCCGTTGTGCGATCAAGTCCACGGTGTTGAACAGTGCGAGCATCGCAACCCCTTAAGTTGTCTCTAATAGCGACAACTTAACACCTCCACTGATGACACGTCTACATCCGAGACAACTTTCTGTTTGCATGCAATGGGCTCGCATCTGCTGAGAGGAATGCGTGCCGTGGCAGCACAAACACTCGCGCCTGTAGTGCGCCTCTCCCTTCTTGTTGTTCCTCCCCAAGGAAGGCAGACGCATGTCTATGGCTCTCGCCGGTCCCGGTCGGCCGACCCCGTCCCGCTGGTCCGTGAGCCTGGTGGCTAGGGTGCCGCAGGTGACCACATCGGAATCCGCCCCCACTGCTGTGCTGCCCGTGGCGCAGTACGTGGCGGGCTTGGCCCGTAAGCGTATGGCCGCCGGAGTGCTATTCCGCGACGAGCAGGGCCGGGTGTTGTTGGTCGAGCCGTCCTACAAGCCGAACTGGGAGATCCCCGGCGGGGCGGTGGAGGCTGACGAGTCCCCGTGGGCGACGGCATCCCGCGAACTGGCCGAGGAGTTGGGGTTGGGCCACCCGGTGGGGCGGCTGCTGGTAGTGGACTACGTCCGTCCGCAGGACTCGCGGCCTGAGGGCGTGGTGATGGTGTTCGACGGCGGTGTGCTGAACGAGACCGACGTGGTGGGAATGGTGTTCCCGGACGCGGAAATCCTGTCTGCCGGGTTCCACACACTGGCGGACGCCAGGGACAAGGTAAAGCCCCTGCTGGCGGACCGCCTTGCTGCGGCGCTGGAGGCCGTGGAGCAGGGCGTGACCGTGTTGTGTGAGCAGGGACAGCGTATCGCCTGACCAGGCAGCGATACGCTGTCCCTGCCACGGTCGCGGTTACGCGGTCATTGGGACGGACATGAGCTTGCTGCGTGTCGCGGTGTGCTCACCAGCCGCGTCTCGCTCGGTAGTGTGGTGTTTGCCCGCCGTCCGGTACAGGCTGTCGTAGATGCCGTCGGCGTAGAGAAGCCCGTTGAGGTCGCGTCGTGTCTTGGCGGTTTGGCAGTCGGCGCGGAACCCGGCCGCGCCCAGCAGTAGCGCCAGTTCGGCGGCGGTGGAGTTGGCGGTATCGATGCCATGTGCCTTCATCGCCGCTCCCCACAGTTCGGCGTCGTAGTGTCCGGTGTCGGCCAAGTGGGCGGCAACAACGGCGCCGAGCAATGCGGTGACGAGCTGGGCGTGCGCGCGGCCGAGGGTGACCAGCGCGGAGTCCCGCAGCCGTGGCAGATCCCCGCTGGCCTGCCGGGCACTGAGCCCGGCGGTGACGGTGTCGAAGATCGCCGCGGCGCCGCCCAACGCCGTCGCGGTGACCAGCGGCCGATAGCTGGCGAAGTGCTTGCGCAGCAAGGCCATCCCATGCCCCTGCAGGACATCCTCAGGTCGGATCGGCACGGCGTCGAGGTCGAGAACGCCCCAAGTCCATCCCGCCAACCCTGCCGGCGGGATGGACTGGCGACGCAGACCCGGCTCGGTGCCGTCCACCGCGGCGGCGGTCAGGCGGCCGTCAGGGGCGCGGAAGAACACCACGAACACCGCGGCCTCGGTCAGGCGGCTGATCCAGGTCTTGCACCCAGTGACCAGCCACATGCCCGCCGGTCCAGGGACCGCACGTGTGCGGGTTTCCGCCGGGCGGGACCCGCCATGAGGTTCAGTGACGGCAATCCCGGCCAACTCTCCGGCCACCAAACGAGGGATCCACCGCTGCTGGGCCTGCGGGCTGCCGTAGTGAGCGATGAGGCGGCCATGTCCGAGTCCGGTGGTGTCGCGCAGGTCAATGTCGCGGTAGCCACACACGAACTGCGCCAGCACCTGAAATGGCGCCGGCTCGCCCGTGGTGTCGATGTGGCCACGCCGGCCCAGCTCATGCCGGATCACCCGCAGCCGGCGACTTCGCTCAGCCCCGGCAGGCAGATCCGAACTCACCGGGTGGTCAGCCAGGGCTTGGTCCAGCGCGGTGGTCAGCGCGGTCAGCCGTGTCCAGTCGACCCGGTCTCCAGGGTCGAGCACAGCTCGCAGTGGTTGCAGCCAGGTCGTGATGGCCTCACCGTGCCCGGTCGGGTTCACCGGGCTGTCCCCTGCACGCGGGCCGGGTGGCCGTAGGCCAGTGCGCCCGGCGGGATGTCGTGGGTGACCAGCGAGGCGGCCCCGATCAGGGCGTGCTCGCCGATCGTCACTCCGGCCAGCACCACCGAGCCGCTGCCGATCTTGGCGCCGGTGTCGAACCGTGGGGCTGCCAACCTCGGCTGGCGGTGTGGGTCGCGCCAGGTCAGCGTCTTGTCGTTGATCGTGCGAACGCCTGCGCCGAGGAACACTCGGTCGGCCAGCACGGTGGAGCTGGTGATGTGCGAGCCGGGTGAGCAACGCACGTCGCGGCCGATGCGGGTGGCGCGCTCCACCGTGATGTGGTGGCCGAGCTGGCTGTCCGCGCCGATCTGGACGGCGGTACGCAGGAGCGTATGGTGCCCAATCAGCGTGTTGACCCCGGCCTGCACGTCGGCGTAGACGACCGCGCCCGCGCGGACCACCACGCCCGCGCCGATCACTGTCCCGCCGCCAGCGCCGGGGCGGATCCGCCCGACGGCGTAGCCGAGTTCGGGCTTGCCGAGCACGGCGTGCTCCTCGACGCGGGCCTGCTCGCCGATCGTGGTACCGCCGTGGATGATTGCGAACGGGCCGAGCACCGCGCCGGAGTGGACCACGACCGGGCGCGGTGTGCCCAGCTCGTCGGCAGGCACGAACACCGTGAACCGACTGATCACCGCGTTCTGGTCGGCGTGCAGCAGCCCCGCGCGGTCCAGGTCGGCCGCGGACAGTTCCCGCCCACGACCGAAGAACTCGGCGCCGACGGAGTTGGGAGAATGGTCATCGTGTCCCTCCGCGCGCGGCAGGGACGGGTGGGCTGCCGCGGCAGCGTCCAGCACACGACCGTGGCCATCCCGGTGACCAGCGGTGTTGCAGAGGTAGGCAGACGGTTTGCGAGGTATGCAAATCGGCTGGCACGGACGGTGAGCGGTTGGCTACGCTGACAGGCCCCGGCCTGAGCAAGGAGCGCAGGCGAATGGTTTCGACCCGCGCAATCTGGCAGACCGATACTGTGCGCGCCGCCCTCGCATCCGGTGATCTCGGCACGATCGTGCGCAGCGTCCGCCGCGCAAACCACCTCACCCTCGCCGAACTCGCCCAGCGATGCGGCTACTCCGCCTCAACACTGTCGCGAATGGAACGTGGCAAGCAGCCGCTGCGCGATGTGGGGGTGCTACGCAGCCTGACCGAGGCGCTACGAATTCCCCCTTTCCTGTTCGGGCTGGTCGACACTCCACCGCGTTCCGTGCGGACGGCACGGCCTGTCGCTAGGGTCGGCGTAATCCTAGTGCCGGACGAGGAGACCGATCCCATGCGTCGTCGCACGCTTCTGGCGGGACTGACCGGCTTGGCCGGCACTACAGTGCTCGGCACTGCCTCACAGTCTTGGGCCACCGCCACGCCGGCCGAGGCGAGCCCGGTGGGCACCCTGGAGCGCGTCCTGCTCGCTCCTCCCGCGACCGGTGGGATCCCGGTGGCAGTGCAGCGCCTGCGGGAGCAGGTGGCAGAGGCGCGTTCGGTGTTCCAACTCGGCCGCTACACCGACGTCGCCGGCCGACTGCCTGACCTGTTGTCCGCTGCGATGGCCACCCGCGCCGACGGTGCCACCAGCGAGCACATCGCCGACGCGAGCGGACTGCTCGCCGAGCTGCACACGCTAGCTTCCGAACTGATGGTCAAATTCGGCAACGACCAGCTCGCCTGGACCACCGCCGACCGGGCACTGCAGGCCGCCTACGGCGCCAACGACATCCTCACCCAAGCCAGCGCACACCGAGCGTGGGCGATCGTGCTACGCCGCGCCGGCCACGCCGAGACTGCTCAGCGGCTGGTCGTCGACACCGCCGCCGACCTGCAACCCGACTTGCACCGTGGGCCGGAATACCTGTCGGTGTACGGATCACTGCTGTCCACCGCCGCCTACACCGCTGCAGTGGACGGGGACCGCGACACCGCACGCACGCTCATCGGCGAAGCCGTCGACGCCGCCACCCGGCTCGGCGCCGACGCCAACCACCGGTTCACCGCGTTCGGACCCACCGGCGTCGGCCTGTACCGGATCAGCATCGCCCGCGTCCTCGGTGACTACGGCACCGCCATCGAAGCCGCGCAACGGATCAATCCGATCGGCATCCCGCTGGTGGAACGCCGCGCCCGCTACTGGTCTGACATCGCCCGCTCGTTCCACGCCTGGGGCAAGCCCGAACAGTGCTATCGCGCACTGCTGGCCGCCGAACGTGCGTCCGCGGACGAAGTCCGCTACCGCAAACCAATCCAACAGATCACCACCAGTCTGCTTCAGCATCCGACCGCGCATACCTTGCCTGGCCTGCACGCATTCGCCGCACGCACCGGCACAATCACAGGCCGGGATCTTCCGTCCACATAGTCCTGAGCACGGCATGGAACTCCGTGATGAATGAGTGCCGCCGTGCCGGCAATCTCGGCACGGTGGCACGGCAGGTGCTGGAATGCGGCTTGCACTCGCGAACTCCCCGCTGCGGACGGCAACGATCAGCCGAGCAGCGGCAAGACAGCGGACACTACGGTCCTTGACGGGGCAGGACGGCCCGCGCTGGGACCAGTTGGTCAGTGACGCGAACCGTCGCACGTCGACCGTCGGCATAGGCGATGTCATAGCCGACCACGGCCAGCCAGTCCCCCTTCGCCGATCGGAACCACCCGCTCAACTGCCCCTTGACCTGCCCCTCCATATCCAACCCATCGGCAACCGTGTGCAACGGCGCACCAGGGTCACGGCCGAAGAGCAGATCGAGGTTCACCCAGACCGACTTGACCATCACGTGACGGCCATGCAGGCGCGGGTGTTGCGATAGACGACCAAGGCGCAGGCGCCGCCAGCGCCGTAGGCATGCAGCTGCCGGTAGAGGGTGGTGCGCCCGACGTGGAAGGTCTCGGCGATCTCCTCGACGGTGTGCTTGCCGGAGTCGTACATCTGTTGTGCGGTGTCCAGTTGCCGTTGCGACAATGCCGATGGCCGGCCACCGACGCGGCCGCGGGCGCTCGCGGCGGCCAGGCCGTCCATGGTGCCCTCGACGATCATCTCCCGGTCGTACTCGGCCAGCGCCGCCAGGAAGTGGAACACCAGCCGCCCGCCGGGGGTGGAGAGGCGTTCCCGGAGTTCCTGTCATGCCCGGTGGAGGCCACTCGCGCCGTCGCGGCGCACCCGGCCAGGCTGTGACCGGCGACCGATAGCACGCTCCGCCGCCCGACCCGGCCCGCTCCTCCTCAACCCGGCGAGCCGCACGGTGTGACCAGCGGACGACTTTGTGACCGCGGGCGGCGGAGCACGCACCACGCTTCCTAATGTGATGCAGGTCACGGGTGAATGTTGTTTGCGGTCACGATCCGTGACCAGCGGGCCGCACATGTCCAGTGTGGACGCACCATGTGGGGGTCGCCCTATCGTGGCTGGTCAACGGAGGTGATTGGGTGTGCGGCCGTCAGGTTGGGTGGCGTGGTGACGCGCCCGGGCGCATCATTCCAGTATCTCGTTGGTTACTCGCCGTGCGCGTCCGGTGTGCGGTGAGTCCCCCTCGTGCGGGAGGTCGTCATGATTGCTCCTCAACGCCTTTCTCGGATCGCGGCGGCGACGGTGCTGGTCGGCGGCAGGCAATCGGGGTTCGGCAGCGGACTGGCGGGCAGTGGCCCGGACGGCGGCGCGGGCAGCTTCGGCAACCTTCTGACCGGCGCCCGGGCCGCGGGCGGCTCGGGCTCCGGAACCCTCTCATCAACGGCGTCGCCTTGCCCGGCCTCGGCGGGGTTGTCACCACCTGCATCGGCCTCGGCGCCAAACCCGGGGCCGCCCATCTCAAGACACCGGCCAGTGCATACAGGTCGCACGTGCCCCGGGCCTGCGAAATCCGCCGCAGCTGCTGGGAGGGCATTCTTCACGAAAGGAGTCCGGTCCAGATGAAACACTATCGGAGTGCGGCGGCAGTCGTGGTGACCCTCGTTGTCGGGTACCTGCTTGCCGGGACGGGAACCGCGGCGTACGCCCAGAGTTTCTGCAACGGCCTTCCAGCGACTATCGTAAGTAATGCCGAACCCATCATCGGCACGGCAGGCGACGACGTCATCGTCGGCGGGCCGACTGGACAGGTCATCTGGGCTGGGGGCGGTAATGACACCATCTGTGGCGGTGGTGGAGACGACGTCCTTTACGGTGAGAGCGGCAACGACACTATTATGGCAGACCCCGATGATAAGGTAAACGGCGATTCAGGGGACGACACGATCAATATCGCCGATGGACCGGCCCCGGCATTCCAGGAGACTTTCAAGGGAGGCCCTGGCAACGACACCATCAACGGCTCAAATGGTACCGACCGCATCAGTGGCGGCCCTGGCAACGACACCATCAACGGCGGGGGCGGCGGCGACCTGTTGAACGGCGAACAATCGGAGTATCTCGCGACGGGCGACGACGTCATCAACGGCGGAGACGGCAACGACACCATCGACGGCAACAACGGCAACGACATCATCGACGGTGGCGCGGGAGAGGACACGATTTCGGGCGGCAATGGCGACGACACCATCCATGGTGGTGACGACGGGGACACGATCCACGGCGGCCGGGGGGATGACGTGGTGTACGGCGACGCCGGCGACGACCGGATCTGCGGAGATTCCAACGCGCCCCCGTTCGGACCCTGTGTCGAAACCGTGGTGGTGAGCACGCTCGTGACCGACAACTATGGCGGCGGGGATGAGCTGTACGGCGGCGACGGCGACGACTCGCTCGACGGCGGTGACACCGTCTCTCTTCTCGCCGGTGAACCTGACGACGTCTACGAAGACACCGCTGACGGCGGCGCGGGCGATAACTCGTGCGGCAACGTCGACACTGAAACCAACTGCTGACCGACACCCAGGTGCGCGACGCGCGACCCCGATGCGGGCCGCGCGTCGTCCCGCATGAACTCGTGGTCCTTGTACAGAGCACCGAGGAGATGGCACATCACGCTAGCCCGACCAGCGGGACGCGTCGCCAGAAAACGCTTCGCCGTGATCCACTCCGCGGCCGGTCGTGGTGACGATGCCGGGCCGCTCCTACCGCGTCACCGGCGCGGTGTCTATCGTGGACGGCGAATAACCGCCCGGTCTGTGTCGGTTCGGGCTCCTTGGTCACCGCGAAGGACCCCGTACTCACTGTGTCGGACTCACAGGCGGGCTCAGCTGTGTCTTCCGGTCGGTGCCCGCCTGTCTGGGCGAGGGCGTGCTGCGCTGGACCCAGCCCGACGCTGTATCGCGCTCACCACGCCTCCCTGTGCTTTCGCCAACTGCTTGCGAAGGTCCTCGATGGCACCTGGTCGTTCAGTCGGGAGTCCTGGGCCGTCTCCCGCAGCAGGCCCGGCGGCGCCGCGCCAATTGCCCAACCGAGGAGAACCTGCAACGCCGCGAGGGCTGGCCAGATCCGGCCGACGCCCGAACTCGATCACCGAACCCTATGACTGGGTTCGATCGGGGTGCGGTGGCGAATAGCGCATAGCCGGAACATCGCACCTCCACCAGTTCATCGAGCACCCGGCCGACTGTCGGTGTCCGGTCAGCGGTGAGCGTCCTCGTATTCGGCGCGGATATGTCCTGGAATCCGACCACGGTTGGCGACCCGGTGCCCCTGAGCGCGTGCCCACCGTCGAATCACGTCGTTGCTTGTCCTACTGCCTGCTGCCACCGAGGGTGCGGCAGGTGGTGCCCCGTGAAGTCGGGCTGGTGCTGCGCGGGACCGGATGGGCCGCGCCGTTCACCCCGATCCCGCCGACACCAAGCACACGCCTGACAGCGGCTGAGCAGCAGCGCCAGGCGGCCAGCGCGGGGATCCGTCGCGGTGAACACGATCAGCGCGCTGCTGGCCGAATGCGCGGCCAGCCCGGTGCCGTGCCGCAAGACCGCCGCCGGCGGCGTCGGTGTCACCGAGACGCGCCGGCTGGCTGGACTGCTGGACTGCCCGGTCGAGCGCGTCGGCTGGTGGCTGGTGGCTGGAGTTGGCGGTGGCCGCCGGCCTCCTGCGGGTGACCGACCCCGCGCAGTCCCGGTATCAGCGCGGCGCGCTCGCCTGGACGGTGACAACCGCCCCGCAGGCCCGCGACTGGGAGCGCGCCGAGCCGGCCGCCCGATGGCGCTGTCTGCTGCGGGCCTGGCGGGAACTGACGCAGTTCCCACTGGCCACCGACGACCCCCACGGCCCGGAGGGCGACCAGCAGCATCCGGCGGCGCCGCTGCAAGAACGGCCCGCAGTCACCCAGGCACCGATGGCCCGGCGGGTGCTGCTCGACGCCGTGGCCGCTCCGCCCGCCGGCACCGGGTTCGATGTCACCGCCGCAGCCGGGGTGCTGCAGTGGCACTGCCCACGCCTGTTCCTGGATCCGGCCGGGGACCGGGTGGATCGTCTCCACGGCTGGCGGCTGGACGCCGATGTGGCCGGTCCGGCGGTGCTGGCCGAGACCGCGCTGCTCGGCATCACCGCCGACGACGGTGTTGTCACCCCGGTGGGCCGCGCGCTGGCCGCGAGCGACCCGGCCGAGTTGGCCGAGGCGCTGTTGCCCGTGGCCCGGCGGGTCCGGGTGCAGGCCGACTACACCGTCATCGCCACCGGGCTTCCCACCGTGGAGGTCGACACGCTGCTGGACAGCTGCGCCCGGCCCGAAACTGACGGGTTCGCCCGAACCTGGCGGATTGTCGGCGGCCGTGCTGGTCCCTCATGGATTCGACGCCTGATTCAGCCACGGGGTGGGTTGTTGGCTGGAGCTTGCGCGCCGAACACGAACGGCAACAGGACGGGAACCGGGACCTGGTTCTCGGAATACACTTGCAGCACGCTGTCGAAGGTATCCCTTGGGAACACGCATGGTGGATCGCCGCAGACTTCCACGATGTCCTTACTGCGCGGATAGATGTACGTCAATTCGAGGACAGCGGGCAACCCCGACTCTATGGTGAACGGCGTTGGGGAGCATTTGACCTTCGGCCACTCCGCGTTCCCGAACTTTTCCATCGTCGTAACGCATTGTTCCGGCTCCGGGAACAGGCCCTTTTGGTAGACGGTCATCGTGACAGCCGGCGGGTCGGGCAGCTCATTGGAGCCGCCAAATATGTACACCGGGGGGAATGAGTTCCTGTATTCGGTGACGAGGTAGGTGACCGGTTGACGGTCGTGGTTCTCTGGAGTCCATGTCGAATCGAGGAGCAGTGTCTGCCTGCCGACGACGTGCTCACCTTCCACGGAGAAGACCAGGTCGGCCGTTTCGTCGCCGATCTTACGCTGGTCCCATTTGATGTCAGCGCCGGACTCGAAGAGCTCCTGCGGGTTCGCTGGAGGCTGCTGGATCCAGTCCCGGGGCCGCCCCCGGAAGAAGTCCCAGATCAACTTGCCGAGCGAGTAGATGGCCAGACCGGCGGCGATGATCCCGCCAGCTGGTGGAAACGCCAGGGCGACGGCGGTGGCGGTGAGGCTGACCACAGCGACGATGCCGCTCTCGATGTCGCCGTTGGCGATGGAGTCGGCCAGCGAGAGTATGTCGCCGACCGGTGGCACGAAGCTCGCCGCCAGCGAGACCACTCCCTTGGCGTAGTCCAGGGCGGTGTTCTCCGACAGCGCACCGCCCCCGGTCTCCAACCGGCCTTCCAGGTCGGCGAACTGGCCGGTCTTGTCACCGAGTTTCTGCACCGCCGGGTTCTTGCTGGACCGGGCGATCTTGGACAGAACGTTCGCGATGTTCCGCACGCTGCGGTCCGTACGCAGCGTCTGCGCTTCCGGAACTGTCTCAGCCAGGTCGTGCAGCTCCCGCTCAGTACCCTGAAGGTCGCTCTGGAATCTCTGAACCTCGACCGCCGTCATGCCGCAGTCAGCAGTGCCTGCCTCGATACAGTGAATTTCCTCGGTCTGGTTCAGTTCCTGATCGCTGGCGCCGAGGGACGCGATGAAATTCTGCACCACCCACTCGGGTGACGGGTGGTCGTCCCGGAGCGGGACGGCGTGGGCCGGTATCGCTGGTAGGAGCGGGGCCACCAAGGTCAGCACCGCGACGACGACGGGAAGTTTCCACCGTCGCATCCTCACGATATTACCTCGCATATTAGGCGATGCTAGCGACCGGATTTCGAGAAATACATCACACGATCGGGTATTCCGCTCAAGCTGGGAGAAACTGCACTGGTGGATCGCCCGCGCATTCCAGGCGTTCTACGGCCTGTGTATCACCATCACGGTCACTGACTGGACCACGAACCTCCTGATCGGCGTCCTCGCCGGGCTGGCCTATGTCCCGCTCGCGCCGTTCGCAGAATTCCTCGCGTCCCGGCTCGGTACCTCCCTGTACCGGCCAGGCACGGCCGAGGCTCACGCTGGAACCGCACGACCTCGTCGTGTGGGCGGCACGATGGTCCCTCGTCGCGTTCGAACCGCAAGCGGACCGATGGCGCGCGATGCGAATCGACCGCCTCGAACCATGCATGCCCACGGGGAGAGCCTTCGACCGCCGCGACGTCCCGCACGGCGATCCGGTCGCGTTCGTGATGAGCACGCACGACCGCGACGACACCCCGGCGGAATGGCCATGCCGCGGGTCGGCCCTCGTCGCGTTACCCGCGCCCGTCGTCGCCCGGTTCGCCCCCGGCGGATCGACGGTCGAGCACGACACCGACTCCAGCTGCCGACTCACACTCGGCGCATGGTCATGGGCAGGGCTGGCCGGACTCCTCCTGACTTTCGACGCTGACATCACGGGCATCGAACCGGCCGAGCTCAGGCAGGCGCTGCGCTCCTTGCGCACCCGTATCGACGAAGGACTCATGCGCACTATGTGAGTTCACCGGGGATGTGTCGGGGCTGGGACTGCTGCACGGATTGGTGACAGCGCCACGGTTCACAACAAGCTCAGGCTGTCGCGTACGCGTAGCAATCGGTGGCGCTGAGATGGGCGAACTCCAGAATTCACGGTTGTGAAGACCAAGCAGCACGTGGCATGTGGCCGGTCGCGGCATTGCTGCTGCGGGTTGTCCGCTGGAGGGCGCGGGTGGTGTCGGGCGAGGGTTCGCAGTCGATGTCGGCGAGTCGGGTGCGTAGCCGGTGGTAGGCCGATCGTGCGAGGTCGTGGTGTCCGGTGTTGAGGTGGATGTGAATGAGGTGTTGGTAGAGCTGTTCGGCGTATGGGTCGAGTGTGATCCCCACAGTGAGAGCGTCAATCGCCGCTTCGACGTCGGAGGTGTTGACCAACGTGGCGAAGGCAAGCAATGCGTCGAGCGCCTGTTGGCGGAGGGTTTCGCGGGTGTCTTCTGCCCAGTCGAAGGTGACCTCGTCGAGCGGTGTGCCGGATCGACAGAGGTCGACAACACGGCGCAGAGCCTTGATGCGGCCTTCGTCGGTAGGTTCGGTACGGGCGGTGGTGATGGCGGTATCGAGGTCCCGGATGTCGCTGGCGATGAGGTCGATGTCGAGTTGGTAGCGGCCGGCGCTGAGGTTGATGAAGCGGGTGTTGATTCGGCCAGTGGCCTTCCGGAGGGCGGTGCGGGTGTGGCTGACGGCGGTGTGGATCTGGGCGCGGCTGGCCTCCGGTGAGACGTCCGGAAGGAACACTCTTGCGAGCGTCTCCGCGCCGGCGCCCTCAGGGTTGACGGCGAGGTAGGCGAGGATCTCACGGCCGAGGCTACGCAAGCCGGTGCTCAGTTCCGTGCCGCCCACTTCGACCGTGACCGGCCCGAAAAGGCGAAGTCGGACAAGTGCCGAGTCTGGGCGAGACGGTGCGAGAGGGGTCTCGTTCTCGCTCTCGGTGGTGTCTCGTTGTGGGACGGAGTCGGGTCCGCCGCGGGCGGCGGCGAGGGTGGTCAGGATGTCGTGGGCGTCGGTGGTGCTGAGGGTTTCGAGACGGGCCCCGAGAATGTCTCGGCCGATGTCTCCCTGTGTCTCGATGATGGTGCCGTCGGCGGAGACAGTGATCGTGTTCTGCCACGGGTCGAGGAGGATACCGACCATGCCGACGGTGCGACCGAGTTCCAATACGGCTCGCAATCGCGCCGTCGTGGTCGTGTGCGGGGTGGCGAGGATCAGATAGGTCGGCAGGGCTTCAGTGGGGTCCGCGTCGCGGTAGGAGCTGAACACCTCCGACCGGGTGTGTTGGTGGGGATGGCCAGGTTGGCTTGTGAGGTGCATCCGGCGGGCGAGTTCGGTCTCGGCAAGGTTCAGGGCCTCGTCGACGTCGTCGATGCGAGTGACGCCGGGGACGGTCGTCAAGATGTTCGAGGTGGAGAGCCAGTGGGCGGTGGTGTCGCCGATGATGAGTAGCTCAGCGGACGGGCTGGTGTCGGCCACGACCAGGAGTTCAGCCGGGTAGAGGGCGTCGTCGGCGAGTACGGCGGCGATAGCCGCCCGGACGCACTGCGGTGACCCGTCGCCGGTGATGCCGATTCCGGCGAGGCTGGTGAGGTCGATCTCGGCGCTCGTGCCGTCCGTGGCGTGGACGGTGAGATGTGGTGTCGATGGTGGCCAACGCGTTGAACGTGGCGCGGTCGGCGGGGAGGTGGCAGCGGCAGCACGTTCGAGTTGTCGCACGACCGGTGGGATCGGCGGCACTGACTGGCGGTGGTGGAGGGTTCCGGTGAGTCGGCGTTGCCTGCGGCGACGTAGCCGGAAGGTGGTGGCCGCGGCGGCGATCAGCACGGCGAAAGCAATGCCGACAAGGGCGCCTGACGGCAAGTGGACCACGGTGGGTGGCGAACTGGTGTGTTGGTTGACTGTTGGAGGTGGCACAGGCTGTGACTGGGGTGGGTTCTCGGTCACGACCGGCGCGGGCGGCGGCGCCGGATTGCGGTTGACGACTGGTGGGGCTACGTGCGGGACGCAGCCGTCGTCGTCGGTGATCCACAGTGTCCAGCCGGGCAGGAGTGTGTCAGGGTGTGTCCAGGCCCGGCCGTCGGGTTGGGTGCGGTATTTGTTGGTGTGCCAGAGTTTCAGCCATGCGTTGGGGTCGCCGCATTCTCGCGCGGCGATGATGGAGGCGGTGTCTCCAGGCTGGACATCTACTGTCCGACCGGATGGCTGAGTCGCCGGGAGGCCGGTGGCGTCTGGCGGGAGCAGCAGGACGTCGCCGGGATACAGCTGGGCTGGGTTGGGGATGCGGTCCTTGTTGAGGTCTTCGATTCCCTTGTGGCGTGCGCCGTCGCCGAGGTGGGCTTGGGCGATGCCCCACATGGTGAAGCCATGGGCGACGGTCAGCCGTGGGCAGTCCGGCCGCACTGAGGGGTCTATCCACGTCCGGCTGGACGTGGGAGCGGTGTTGGTCGGCCGGGGCGGGTGGGGTTGAGCAACTGCGACCCGTGAGGGCGTGACCGTCGCCGCCGACGCAGTACCGGACAACAGAAACACCAGAACGGCACTTACAAGCCCAGCAATCCAGTACCGCGGGTTACCGACGGAGAACCGATGCTGCGCGACCAGTACGGCGCCGTGCCGGACCTGGATGACGACTTCGACGAACACCATCCACGCCAGGGCCAGCCACTAAGACCACAGGACAAGTAGAACTGCGACCCGGAACAATGACCCGTCATAGTAGGCGAAGCGGATTACCTGCCAGACCTGTGCTGGCCAGTGGCTGATTTCGGATACCTGGGGCCACTGGCTGGGGATCAGTTGGCGTGGGTCGGCGCCGAGGCTGAGCATGCCGATCGGCATGCCGATGACCAACGCCAGCAGGAGCAGGCCGGCGAGGAGTCCTCGGCGGGTCGTCACGGCAGACCTCCGGTGTCGCGGGTGCCGACGCCGAGTTGCGCGGTCGCGGTACCAGTAACGTGGTAGCGAGCGTGAAGAAGTCCAATCCGTGCTGGTTCGTCAAATGTGACAGTCACATGGACGGTTCGGGTTCCGTCGATGTCGACGCTGCCGGGCGTCCTCGCTTGGGCGAGATAGTCTCGCGCGGCAGCGACTGCGGCGCGCGCGTCGACGGTGATGCTGCCGCCACGGGTATCCACCGCGGACACTGCGGCGCGTGCCGCCTCGGCCGCGATCGCGTCTGCTCGCGAGATCGCCCGCATCCTGCCAGTGCCGTCAACCACTACGGCAAGGACCAACAGTGCCGCACTGAAGAAAATTGCGGCCATCACACTGATCGACCCACGATCGTCCAGCCCGTGTCCGGTGTTCATTGCCGACCCCGGTATAGGTCGAGTGGGCTGACGAACGAGTCAGACAAGGTCGGGAATCCGGGCAGAGCGCAGGTCACGTGGACGCGGACCGAGGCCGGTTGGCCGACGGGCACGTTGAACCCGGATGTGTCTATCGTGACGGTGGTTTGATCCCGATGCCCTGGTCTGGTGACGCAGCGCCGTTCGGCTTCACACACGAGCCAACCCGCACGTGGTTGCCGCAGCCCAACTGGTCGGCGCTCACTGTCGAGACACAGTCGGCCAAGCCGGACTCGATGCTCAATCTCTACCGCGAGGCATTGAGACTGCGACACGGGCATCCCGCGCTCGGCGACGGCGACCTGGAGTGGCTCGACCAAGGCGACGACGTCCTCGTGTTTCGGAGGGAGCCGGACTTCCTGTTCGCGTTGAACCTCGGCGACGAGACCGTTTCCCTGCCACCGGGGTACCGTATCCTGCTCGCCAGCGGACCCGTGCCCGACGGTTCGCTGCCCACCGACACCGCCGTCTGGCTCACCTCTTGACCCGCAACTCCAGGCAGTCCGCGATCCAGTCCAGGCCATAGACACCCGCACTTGCCGGGACCACGTCCCTTACCCTGCCCACGTCCGCTTCTGCCCCTTATCGGTCGTTCGTGAACGCGGCGTTTGCCAATCGCCAGCGCGATAACTTGTTCCAGTTCTACACTGCTGTCGGTGCCCCACGACTGGCCACGTGGCGATCCCACGACGGTGGCAGGCGACACCCAACGATCCCGACGGCCATACATCATGACCAGGCCTCGCCACGAACGTCGCGACCGACAAGATGTCCCTGAGCTTCGCGAATCGCCACGCGACGACGGTCGAATCCCGGATGACAGGCGATCTCGGACACGGGACCATAGCCACATGACCGACTCGGAGTCCACACCGCACAGACAACGAGACCGACAGGCGATTGAGCACGTCACTGGCCAGCCACTTCCCACGCAGTGACCGGCTGACGCCCTCGCCCCCGGCAGCCGAGTCACGGTCATTCGCGACCCGCACTGAGACAGATCACCTCACGCCGAGCGTGGGCACCCAGCAACACCATCAGTGCCTGATGTACAGGGCTGTCCACTTCGACTGGGCCACCGGCCTCCGGTAGCCACACCTGCACTCCCAGTGCGTTCAGCCGGGCCACCACCTTCCGGAACTGATCACCATGGAAGGCGCGCTCGTACTCCCCCACCACGACCACCGACGTGACCAGCCCTCGTCGAAGAATTCGACCACCACCTCGCCGAAGCCCTCGACCAGTTCGTCTGACACCGCCCGCTGCCACGCCCGCGACATCCGCGGATCCTGATACTCGCTGGTGAACATCCGCCCGTAGAACGCAAACCGCACACCTCCACCAGCCGCTTGACCAGACCGTTGCGTCGATCGGTGCCGGCGGGCCGCGACGGCCTCCACGAACCGCAGGCCAGTCAACCCCGCCATCTCAAACTCCTTCCACCTGTGCAGAGCCGAGACCGCCGTAGACCGATCCTGGTGACGGCAGCAGGTCAAGCACCACCCGAACACACAAGCCCTGACCGCACTACCGACTTTGAAGCATCGAGGTTCACAGGGGTATGGGCGGTTGCCAGGTAAGGAAGGCGTCTATGAACTCGGGTGCGTAGGACGGGAGTGGTCGACCCGTAACCATGTCCGGGTGGCGATGAGCCTGCGCATGACCGCGGAGGTGTGGCCGCCGAGGTTTGTCCCAGATCGGCGCCATCGGTCCGCGCAGTTGCTGCGCCCCTGGTCGGGGTTGGTAGCAGGTCATGACCGCGATCAAGATCCGGCCCGAACCCTTACCCGTCACCTGGATCACGGGTGTATGTCCACTCGAAGCCCAGGCACGGGCCTGGGCTGGTCTCAACGTTCCGGCCACCGCAGCGTCATCGCGTTCCACCACGCGAAGGACGGGCACCTGGGGAACTGATTCAGCTTGGCCTTCGGACACAGGCGGCCCTTCCGAGGCCAACGCCTCGAACTGTGCCGCTGTGCTGGCTGGTCGAGCAGATCACCATCGCCTTGAGCGCGCCCCTCCGTCCGCCTGGGATGCGAGTGAGCAGGGCGTGGACGCTGGGGTAGCGAGCATGCGACAGCTCTGTCAGCCGGGCGGTGGTCACCGCACCGGAGCCGGTACGGTCCAGCAGCCGTTCGGTGGTGCGCAGGTCGCTCCACGCCCGGGCACCGGACGAGGTCACCTCGGCCGAGCACTACACACGATGTGACCGGCTGGGACTGCACTACGGCCACGCCTTCCAGGTGCTGCGACACATCCGGGTCGGCGCGGGCGAGGTCCTGGCCGAGTACCGGCTGCCACTCCGCCGGTTGTGGATTCACGTGTTGTTGTTTCCGCACAAGAATGACATGTTCCGGCGGTAAATGATTATATACTTTGACAGTTCTGGCAGATATGACGGAAAGAGTGGCTCCTCGCTCGCCACCGTGCCTCGTTCTCAGTCCGGGTTGAGTGTTCGGACGAATCTGGTTTCCGTGGCGGACTTTCCGAGCACATTGGGGACAGCGGCCCTACTACCGAGATCCTTACGTGCCCGGCACGCAGTCGCTTGGGCACGGCGTTCAGAGGGCGCTCCCGGTTGTCCGGCGTATGCAGTGAACGTGGCGGGGAAGGTGATGCCACCCCGCGTTCTGGACCATCCACCCTGTCGGCTGAGGTTATCACTGCCGAGTCTCGACGTGCGATTGTTGTCACTCGGCCAGCCCCGGAGTCTGTCGACTGGCCTCGGGCGGGTTCAGGTTGTCAACGGCCTGGAGCTGTTCGTTATAGGTTTTGGTGCACACGGTCCGGTTCCTGGAAACAGTTCTCTACTGCTTTGGGGTGCATCTCTACCGGCTTGGGTTGCGACATCCGTATGACAATTTCGACTACCTGACATCACCCACACGTGTGTTTGCGGGAGAAATTTCTGCGGAACGTTGACAGCGGCTTTGCGCCGGAGGAGTGTGGTGCACCGGTCGACCCCGAACCAGCGCGCCGATTGGGGACATCAAGAAACAGCCGAACCGGTTTTGATTGCCAGCGAGGAAACTGGTGAATCATCCGACCGGCGTCCCCGAAGTGTCATGCCGCGTTGCGCCGACCGTCCCGCGGGCCACGGGCCCGAGAGGGCAAACCGAGCGTCCTGTCGCGTCGATTGCGGCTTCAGCCAAGAAGACCGCCGATGGGCCGCCGAGGAGGAAACCCATGATGGTGCAACAGGTTCAGGGCGGGCACAAAGCCCACGCGGACCGGCCGGGCCGGCGTTGGTCGCCACGGCGACTGGCGACGCTCGCAGCCGGTAGTGCGCTGGCCGCAGTGGTGTCGGTGGTGGCGGCCGTGCCCGCCCAGGCGGCATTCCCCGGCGACAACGGCAAGATCTACTTCGTGGAGTCCAGCACGATATTCTCGATGAATCCGGACGGTTCCGGGGTCACCACAGTCACCAGGGGGCTGAATTCCAGCGCCCCCCGGGTGTCCGCGGACGGGACCAAGGTCGCGTTCCTGAAGTACGCCGGAGGCCCCAACTTCCAGGTCCACACCATGAACCCGGACGGCACCGGCGTCACCCAGCTCACGTCCGGCGCCGGGGCCGACGGTCGGTCGCTGGCCTGGTCCCCGGACGGCACCAAACTCGTCTACCGGCCCGGCGGGACGCTGACGGTCATCAACGCCGACGGCACCAACCCGGTCTCGCTGGGCGTGAACGGCTCCGAGCCCAACTGGTCCCCGGACGGCACCAAGATCGTCTACAACGCGTCGGGCGCGATCAACACCATCAACCCCGACGGCACCGGGCAGACCACACTGGCCAGCACCCCAGGCGTGACCTACTTCGCCCCGAACTGGTCCCCGGACAGCACCAAGATCACCTTCACGGCGTTCAGCTTCGACCCGTTGGGCAACCACGTGTTCACGATGAACGCCGACGGGAGCAACCAGACCAACATCAGCACCGAAAACAACGACAGGGCGTCCGTGTGGTCCCCAGACGGCACCAAGATCCTCTTCGGGGACAACGACGGGCTGCTGGTGATGGACCCCGACGGCACCAACCGCACGCGGATCCACACCAACACCATCGCCCCCGCCCAGAACGGTGACTGGGCCGCCATCCCGGCCCCGACACCCACAGTCACCGCCGTGAACCCGGCCTCCGGCCCGACAACCGGCGGCACGATTGTGACGATCACCGGCACCAAGTTCACCGGCGCCACCGCCGTCGCCTTCGGCACCACAGCGGCGACGTCGTTCACGGTCAACAGTGACACCAGCATCACCGCCACCGCACCCGCCGCCACGGCCGGACCGGTGGACGTCACCGTCACCACCTCCAGCGGAACCAGCGCCACCAACCCCGCCGATCGCTACACCTACACCTACGCCTTCACCGGGTTCTTCCCGCCGGTGGACAACCCGCCGGCGGTCAACACCCGCAACGCCGGCAGCACCGTCCCGGTCAAGTTCAGCCTCGGCGGCAACCAAGGACCAAGCATCTTCCCGCCCGGATCCCCGGCATCGCAGCAGTACGACTGCACCACCGGGACTCCGATCGGCGCGCCGCAGGCCACCACCGGATCCCTGAACTACGACACCGGCAGTGGCCGCTACCAGTACACCTGGCGCACCGACGCGGCCTGGGCAGACACCTGCCGCCACCTGCAGGTCACCCTCACCGACGGCACCACCCACACCGCCGACTTCAAGTTCCACTAACCACACAAGCACCAGCCCGCGGCGGCACCCACTCGACCAACGAGAAGGTGCCGCCGCACCGCCGGCATCGCGTCATGCGGTTCGGCGGGGCGGATGTGGGTGTGTACGTCGATCAGGCCGAAACAATCGGAGTGGTCGCGGGTCCCCTGGACGGCAGTGATGTGACCGTCGCGGATTGCCAACTCAGGAATGGGCCACGCTCTGCTGTTCATATTGAAAGCACGCCGCCTGCTGATCGTCGGCGCCAATTTGGACCAGTTTCGGCATGGTCGTCGTGCAGATGTCCATTCGGTACGGGCAACGCGCTGTGAAGGGGCAACCAACGGGCGCGGAATGTCCGCTCGCGGCGTTGTCCGGCAGCGTGATGGTGCCTTCCCATTTCATGTCGATCCGCGGGATCGATGCGACGAGCTGTTGCACGTAGGGGTGACGTGGCTGGGTGAGCACAGATGTACCCACGCCATGCTCGACGGTGTGGCCCTGGTACATCAGGAACGTCTCGTCGCTGATCTGATGCGCGGTGGCCAGGTCATGGGTGATGTAGAGGAAGGAGATACCGTGCTCGTCACGCATTGTTCGCATGATCTGCAAGATCATCGAGCGGAGCGAGGCGTCGACCATGGAGACTGGCTCGTCGGCGACGATCAGTTCCGGTTTGAGTAGGTAGGCGCGGGCCATCATGATCCGCTGCCGCTGCCCGCCGCTGAGCTGATGGGGATACTTTGTGCAGCACCTCCTCGCCGCTCAGCGACACGACCGCCAGTGCCTCCTCGACCAGCTCCGACCTGGCCGCCGATCCTTTCGCCAACCGGAAGTTGCGCAGCACGGTGTCGAACGTGTGACTCACCCGGTAGTACGGGTTGAAGGTTCCGTACGGGTCTTGGAACACCGCCTGGACCTGCCGGCGAAACTGCTTGCGATCGGCGCGGCTCAGGCGTGCGATGTCGTGCCCCTTGAAGGTGACGGTGCCTTCGGTCAGCGGCAGGAGTCCCAGAACCGCTGCGGCCAATGTGGACTTCCCGCTGCCGCTCTCGCCGGCGATCGTGACGATACGCGGCCGCCCGGCTGGGATCACGAGGGTGAAGTCCTTCAGTGCGGTGAGTTCGTCGCCGGAGCTCGACCGCCTCGGGTACCGCTTGGTCGCCCCCGCGATGTCAAGGAGGGGATCAGCCATCGTGAACCTCCTCCAGTGGTTCGTTGAAGTGGCAGTGCGAGAGATGGTCGTCGCCGATGTGTACGGCCACAGGCGGCGTGTCCCGGCACAGGTCGGTCACCTCGGGGCAGCGGCCCTGGAAGATGCAACCGTTGGGCGGGTTGCGCAGATCGGGCATCCGGCCCTCACCGGTGATGGTCGTCGTCGACCTGCCCAGAGCCGGGACAGCCTCGATCAGCTGCCGCGTATAGGGGTGCCCGGGGCGGGCGAAGACCTCCGTGGTCGGTCCGAACTCGACGATCCGGCCGGCGTACATCACCGCGACCCGATCGGCGAGTTGGGCCATCAGCCCGATGTCGTGTCCGATGAGGACGATCGACACGCCAAGCTCTTCCTTGATACGCAGGAGAGTCTGCGCGACGACCCGCTGGACGATGACATCGAGAGCGCTCGTCGGCTCGTCCGCGATGATCAGTTGCGGACGCAGCGACACCGCCATGGCGATACACACCCGTTGCTTCATACCACCGCTGAGCTGGTGCGGGTACAAACCAAGGACCTCGGACGAAAGACCGACCGACGTCAGACACTCGCGCGTGCGTTCCGCCAGTTCACTCTTGGCGATTCTGGTGCGGCTGTGGGCGCGGATCACGTCGACGAGTTGGGCGCCAACCCGCATCACCGGGTTCAGCGAGTTCTGTGCTCCCTGCGGGATGAACGCGACCGTCGACCACCTGGCGCGCCGCAGTTGCTCGCCGCTCAACGCGAGGAGGTCGACCCCGTCGAGCAGTGCCGTGCCGGCGTGCACCCGACCAGGGGGCTGCACCAACCGCAGCAGTGCCATGGCCGTCGTCGTCTTGCCACAGCCAGACTCGCCGATGAGCCCCACCAACTCGCCTGGCCGTACATCGAAGTCGATGCCACTGACCGCTTGTACGGACCCGCGGGCGGTGTGGTAGCGGACATCCAGGCTCCGCACCTGCAGGCGCGGCGCGACGGGGCTCATGAAGCCCTCCGCAGTCGCGGGTTGGCGACCCGGTCGAGGCCGAGCATCACCGCGAGCAGCGCCAGGAAGATCACCATCAGCGTGACGACCGGCGTTCCCCACCACCACCACATGCCCCGGAAGATGCCCGACCCCTGCAGCGCGTTGGAGATCATCGACCCAAGGCTTGGGTACCGGGACGACGCGAGCCCGAGTGCCTCCAGCCCGGTCACCGCCAGAATGACGCCCGACACCGTCTGGGCGAAGGTGGCCGCGATGTAGGGCAGCATGTTCGGCAGCATTTCCCGGAACATGATGCCGATCGAGGACGTGCCGGACAGCCGCGCCAGCGACACGTATCCCCGTTCCCGCAACGTGAGTACCTGGGCTCGCAACACCCGAGTCGGGATCGGCCACGCGAACAGGGCCATGACCAGTCCCAGGCCGAGCACACCGAGGTTGGTCACGTAGCTGGCGACCACGACGAGCACGGCCAGCCCGGGGATCGAAATACCGACATCTGTGATCGTCCCGATCACCGTGTCCACCCAGCCACGCAGCAACCCCGCGGTGAAGCCGAGCACGATGCCCAGCGCCACCCCTATGCCGGCACCGATCAGGCCGACGTCGAGCGTGCGCGGGACGCCGACGACGATGCTGGCGAGGATGTCGCGTCCCTGCCCGTCCGTGCCCAGTGGATGCCCTCCGGAATTGGCTGTGAACCCCTGCACGGCGTCCGCCGTCATGCCTGTGGGCACCATGCCGACCGGTGCCGCACCGACCAGCGCGTCCTCCGGGTTCACCAGAAGCGGCCCGAACCACTGCATCAGGAACAGCACCACGAGCACGCCAAGGCCGATGAGCAGCGCGCGGTTCAGCCACGGATTGTCCCCACGCGGCCGTCGACCCGGCTCGACGCGCGGCGCGGCGGCCGGATCGAGCGCCGGTCCGCCCGAGGTGGATGCCACCATCGTCTTCTCACTTTCGCGTGTAGGAGATGCGCGGGTCGAGGAAGGGATAGACAAGGTCCAGCACGAAGGTGGACATCGCAACCCCGAGGATCAGCAGGTAGGCGATTCCCTCGATGAGCGAGTAGTCGTTGGCGAGAACCGCCTGGAACAACATGTTCCCCAGGCCGGGATAGGCGAACACGGTCTCCACGACCACCACACCGGCGGCCACTGTGCCCAGCGCCAAGCCGAGCGACGTCGCCTGGGGCAGGATCGCGGCGCGAACACCGTAGTGGAGGAAGATCGACCGGGAACGCAGGCCCTTCGCCTCCGCGAGCACCATGTGGTCCTCGGCCGCGGTGGTGATCATCATGCCCCGCATCCCGAACGCCCACCCGCCCATCTGGACCAACACGACGGACAGCAGGGGCAGCACGGAGTGGCGGAGCACGCTGCCGATGAACGGCATGTTGAATCCGGCCACGACATCGGAATCGTAGGCTCCGGCGAACGGGAGAACCGGCCACAGTTGCGCGAAGAAGAACAGCAGAACGATGCCCACCATGAACGACGGCAGCGAGGAGAAGACCAGGAAGGAGCCCAGCACCCGGCGAACCCAACGTGGTGTCCGCGCCCAGCCGAGCAGCGCGCCGATCGTGGTCCCCAGGACGAACGAGATCAGAGTGGCGGCGATGACCAGGCCGAACGTCCATGGGGCCGCAGTGGAGACCATGCTGCCGACCGTCGTCGGAAATTGCGACAACGATCTCCCGAAGTCAAAGGTGATCGAGTTTCGCAGATAGTCGAGGTACTGGACCAGGACCGGCTTGTGGAGGCCGAACCGCTCGGCGTAGCTGTTGGCGATCGCGGCGACGTCCGCGCCACCACCGCCGCTGGTCAGCAGACGTCCGAGGATTGCCTCTGTCGGGCTGCTCGCGCCAAGCCTGGGTATGGCGAACATGAGGGTCAGGCTGATCCACACGGTGAGTACGAGCCGCACGGCGCGGCCGCCCACATACCTAGCGCTCAACCGCGGCATCGTGGCTCCTCGGACCTTTCTGGCGCAACCCGTCGCAACAGGGGTGGCTCCGGTGTGGAACAAGACGACAGAGTGTTACCCGCGCGGCGGGAAGGCGCATCTCGCCCGCCCGCCGCGGGGTGTCGGTCCCGTCAGTGGGCGGGCTTCAGGCGGTGCAGGACCAGCTGCAGCGACGGGTCCAGGTAGTAGCCCCAGTTGTAGAAGTCGTCGGACAACGGCCAGCCGGTCCAGTGCTTCGTACTCACCGGGTTGATCTGGTAGTTGTACAGCAGCGGCACCGACGGCAGGTCCTGGTAGAAATACGGGATCGCCTCCTGGAACAGCTCGTCGACTTTCGGGTCGTCGGGCGAAAGCTGGGCGATCTGGTCGACATAGCCACCGTATTTCTTGGCATTCTCGGTATTCCAGCGGAACGGGTTGGAATAGAACGAGGCGACATTCTTCCCCGCTGGCGCGTCATGGCTGACGTTCAGCGAGTCAAGCGATGGCAAAATCCCGACGACAGTTCCGCATGTCCCAAAGAACAGGTTGGCCTTGAAGTCACCGGAAAGCTCGGCGCGAACGAAGTTCGAGACCGTCTTCTTGTCCTGGCTGGCATCGATACCAGCCCGCCGGAGCTGCTCGACCACAGCGGCGGTCACCGCGTTCTTCGGCGCGGAGTCGAAATTGGTGACGACCAGCGACAGTGGTGTCCCGTTCTTCTGATAGATACCGTCGCCGTTCTTCTGGTAACCCGCGGCCTGGAACATCTCGGCCGCCTTCCGCTGGTCGAAGGTGGCGACCTGCTGGGCCAGCGCGGCGCCTTGACCCTTGAGCCCGTCGATCGCCTTGTTGGGAATGGGGTAATCCGAGAAGATCGACGAGTTGATCTTCGATGCGCCCTGGAAGGCAGTGTCGATCAGGCCCTTGCGGTCGATCGCGTAGCTGACCGCCCAGCGCAGCGCCGGATCGTTCCACGGCGCCGTGGTCGTGTTGAAATCCAGCGAGTATCCACACACGTCGGGTGCCCCGTATGGAGCCGTGTCCTGCCATGCGTGGATCTGCGGGTCGCGAGCGCGCAGGGACAGGAAGGTGCCCGTGGAGATCTGCTCGGCTTGGTCGAGTTCACCGTTCGCCAAGGCGGCGGCACGGTTGGACTCGGTGCCCAGAGCGGTCCATTTCAACGTCGTGGGAGCAGGCAGCGACATGAAGCCGGCGTTGACGCCCCACCAGTTGTCCAGCCGGGTGTAGGTGAAGGTGTTCGGCGTGACGCCGCTGAGCTTGTACGGTCCGGTACCGACCGGCCAGCCCTTGCCCAGGTCGAAGTTGTTGAAGGTCTTCGGATCAGCCTGCTGCGCCCAGATGTGCTTGGGCAGGATGATGACCGCCTGACCAGCCACCGCCGTCCCGAACAGGTTCGCGTCCAGGCGCGGGTCGGGATGAGCCACCTTCAGGCTGACGGTCAGTGGATCGGTGGCTGACACCGCGGCGAGGTTGGACACCGCCGCGACTCCGCTGTCGCCGAGTTTGCCGGCCTTGATCGCGTCAAGGGTGTACACCACGTCGTCGGCGGTGAAGTCCTGACCGTCGGACCATTTGACCCCGGGATGCAGCTTGAGCAGCCAGTCGGTGTAGGTGGGATCACTGGTCATCGACAGGCCCAGCCATGGCTGCAGCTTGCCGGTCCTGACGTCGCTGATGAACAACGGCTCGTAAACCGACTGGATCAGACCATTGTTGCCGTTACGCGAATACGGGCTGAATTGGGTGGTGGATTCAGGCATTCCTGAATCCATGTCGAAGACAACCGTACCGGCGCGTTGGCTGTCCAACGGTCCCGAGCCGGACCCGCCGGTGCATCCGCCGGCGGCAATTGCCGTCACGAGCATAGCGGCGACCAGCCCGCTGATGACCCTTCGTTGTGCCATGGCCAAGTCCTCACTCTATCGGGATTTGTCACCCGGAAGCGTGCCCAGGGTCGCGCCTCGATCGCCGATTTGCCGAACGCCGGAATCTCACCGGCAGCCGGAATACTTTGTGCTCGTGTGACCCAGCACCCGTTCACCAGAATTTTGATGACGGTGAAACTGTCACGATGGACCACCACTGTCAAACATCGAGGTCCGCTCACCGAACCCGGGGCACGCCGACACCGCTACAGTGAGGGTGGCGTGATCGCGGTGACGATGAGGACATCGACATCACCGATGTTGCGACTGCGATGCGGATGCTTGCTCAACTGGTAGATCGCGTCGCCGGGTCCCAGCTCGTAGTACTCCTCCTCCCCCGCGGGACCGACCCACACCCCCACCCGGCCCTGGATCACCAACCCGCACTCCTCACCCTCATGGGACAACGGCTCCGGCCCCGTGTCCTGTCCGACCGGGATGACCACCCACATCATCTGCAACGCCCGGCCGAGATCCGGCGTCAGCAGCTCGTTGTGGATCCCGGAACCGGGATAGATGATCGTCTTCCGCCGGTCGGCCCGCACCACCTCGGCATAGCGGGCACTCTGCTCCAGCCGCCCAGCGGCCCGCCCCCACCCGGAGGACCCAGGATCGCCGTCAGCCAACAGATCCGCCATCGACAACCCGAACGCCTCGGCGAGGTTGTGCAGTGTCCCCACCGACGGCCGAGCCAAATCCCGCTCAAGCTGACTCAGGAAGGACACCGAAATACCACACTGAGCCGCCAACTCGCGCAACGTCAACTTCCGGGCCTTGCGTTCATGCCTGATCCGGGCCCCCACCGAAGGCTCCTTGGGCATCTGATGCTGTCCGCCAGTCACGGTCATGGTGATACCACCTGAGGTTGTTCATTGGTTGCCGCACGTTGTCGGCGCGTCCGAGTCGCCGGCGAGCGCGAGACGATGAGTTCGCGTCGCCCGTCGCAACAAGTCCCAGCGGTCCAGCAGCATCTTGCGGATCCTGGCGGGCACACGGGTGTCGCTGCCCAGGTCCGCGAGACCCTCGACGCAGTCGTCCGCGGCGACGGTGAGCGGGAACGCCACGGCCGCGGCATACAACGCGTCGTACCGTTCCTCGGTGAGCAGCATCCTCATCTGCGCCAGGTACGCGTGCACGTAGGGTGCGAGCAGTTCGCCCTGCAGGGGCTGCCAGAAGGCATCCGACAACCATTCACGCTGCGTGCGGCAGGGCAGGTGCTCGCGGAACATCAATTTCAGCCCGAGGTCCTTGGCGCCTGCCGTACCACGCGCACTTCGCACGATCGAGGCCCGCGCGGGTGCGTCCGGGTCCGGATCGCGCGTCGCTTCGGAATCGAGCTTCTCGTCGCCGATCCAGCACGCACCGACCAGACGCTGGAGACACAGCCACCTCAGCGCGTGATCGTCGGCGTCCCGTGCCAGCAGAGTGGCAACGTGGTCGAGATGATCAGTCCGCACGGCGGCGCGCGTGAACCCATACCGCAGGCTTTGGGTCAGCTGTCGGCTGTGACCCGGCCCGTCCAGCCGGCGCAGGCAAGCGTCCGCGATCCGGCCCAACGATTCCGCGCGTTTCTCCGGCGGAGTCCAGATGGTCGCCGCGTCGTACGCCAGCGACACGACCTGTTCGAGCTGTGCCGGGCTGTCCTCCACATCCACGCAGCCACAAGCAGCGTCGACCACCGCTGAGGCAGGCAGTTGAGCGTCGACCATCATGTCCTCCAGCGTGGTCAACGCCACCGCTCGAGGTAATACGAACGGCAGTCGCCACGGCTGCGCGAGCGACGCCGTGGAATCCTGGTCGACCCGCATCTTGACGAAGTCCCGGTCGTCGTCGTTCGGCAGCAGCAGACTCGCGACTGGCGCGCCTGCCAGTTCCGCGAGCTCCGCACCGTCACCGTTGACTCGCAGCGTCAGCTGCTGCCGCAGCGCAAGGTGGCCGCTGCCGGTGTCGTCGTAGACACCGATCCGCACCTGGTGATCGAGAGGCGGCGAACTAGGGGTACGGTGGCGCACGCTCACCGCCGTATATGTGCCACGTTTGTGTTCCGTATGGACGGTGAGCAGATCGGTGCCGCTGCGTTCGAGCCAGCCGCGCGCCCACGACGCCGCATCCAACCCGGAAACGGCGTGGACCTCGGCGAGCAGGTCCGACAACTCGGTGTTCCGCCACGCGTTCCTGGTGAAGTATCGCCTCAACGCGGCACGGAAGGCCTCCTCGCCGATAGTCGCGGCGAGTTGTCGGAGCACACTGGCGCCCTTCGCATAGGTGATCATGTCGACGCTGGCTTCGGCCGCGTCGATGTCAGGCACCGCGCCGTTGACGGCGTGCGTGGTAGGCGCCTGGTCCGCCCGGTAGCCACCCCGCTTGCGACGGTACAAGAAGCTGGCCCAGCTCTCGCCCTCGCCGATGATCGTGGCCAGAGCGGAGAAGGCGGCCCAATCGGCGAACGACTCGTTCAGCCACAGTCCGTCCCACCAGCGCATCGTCACCAGGTTGCCGAACCACATGTGCGCCATCTCATGCAGCAGCACGGTCGCCCGCATCTGTCGGGTGAGGCTCGACGGCTCGGACCGGAAGATCACCTCGTCCGTCCAGCACACGCAGCCGAAGTTCTCCATCGCCCCGCCGAACTCCGGCAGAAACACGTAGTCGTAGGAGTCTCCCGCGTACGGGACTGCGAACTGCTCCTCGTAGTGCGCGAGTCCTCGCTGTGTCAGCGAGATGATCTCCTCGGCGGACCGGTCGAGTTGCCCGCGCAGCGACTGACGCGAATGCAGGCGAATCGGAATGTCCTGATAGCGGCCCTCCACCTGATGGAACGGCCCGGCGCAGACGGCGAACACGTAGGTTGGCAGGCGTGGCGTACGGCTGAATCGCCACGTGTCCGCACCACGATCAGGCGCGCGGCTGATCCCGTTGCTGACACAGATCCACTCCGACGGCACCGCGACCGTCAGGTGGAACGTCGCCTTCAGATCCGGCTGATCGAAGCACGCGAAGATGCGCCGCGCCTCGAAGGCCTCACACTGGCTCCAGACGTAGACCCGCCCGTCGCTGGGATCCACCGTTCGGGTGAGCCCTCGGCCCGCGGTGGCCCCGGACCCGGCCGAGTGCTCGGCACACACCAGCAGCGTGTTCTCGGCGAGGAGAGGCCCGAGCCTGATCCGTCCGGGCCGCACGACGGCATCACCCTCCAGCGCCACGCCGTTCAGTTCCACATTGGTCACCCGTTCGGCGACCAAATCGATCCAGGTGCTCGCGCCGGGTTCACCGCACGTGAAGCCGACCTTGGTTCTCGACGAGAAGCTCGGACAGTCGGCAAGCCGGGTCAGATCCAGGTGAACCTCGTACTCGCCGACCTCCAGAAGCCTCGCCCGCTCCGCTGCCTCGCGCCGGTCCAGTCCGCCGTCGACGACCGCGCCCGCGCCAACCAATTCGTCATCCATAGACCGTCCTCCTGCGCATGCGAGCGTAGTACTGTTCCATCAAACTTCTTCACCCTCATCAAAATCAAGTCAACGGAGGAGCCAGCATGCCCTGGGCCGTTGTCACCGGAGGTTCGCGCGGTATCGGAGCGGCAGCGTGTCGTGCGCTGGCCGAGGAAGGCTTCGACGTCGCCTTCACGTGGCACACGAACGACGCCGCGGCCTGCGTGACCGCCCAGGCGATCAGGGACGCGGCCCGTCAGTCCAGATGCGACCGCGTCGACATGGGCAGCCTCGACGAAGTCGCGGCGTGGGCCGGCGCGGTGGCGGAGGAGCTCCGACCTCAGGTGCTCGTGGTGAACGCCGCCGAGACGTTCCGGGGCGCGCTCGAGTCCCACACGCCGGATGTGGTGCGCCGCATCCTGGACGTCAATGTCGTGGCGCTCGTCGAGCTCGCCCGGCATATCGCGCCGGCACTCGCGGCGAGCGGGGCTGGTGCGATGGTCACGATCGCGTCGATGAACGCGGTCCGCGGTTCCTCGAACAGCGTCGCCTACAGCGCCAGCAAAGCGGCCGTCCTCGGCCTTACCCGGTCCCTGGCGGTCGAACTCGCGCCGCGGGTGCGGGTCAACGCGGTGGCTCCGGGGATCATCGAGACCGACATGAATGCCGAGCCACTGGCGGACCCGGACACCGTCGCGGCGGTCAAGCGGTCGCTGCCACTCGGTCGCGCGGGTACCCCTGATGAGGTGGGGCGACTGATCGCCTGGCTGGTCGGCCCGGCGGCCAGTTACCTGACCGGTGGCATGATCGCCGCCGACGGTGGCGGGCTCGCCGTGTTTCCCGTGTCCTGATCGGACTACGACCCGCTGAGCCAGTCCGACAGGACAGCGACGACGCGCTCGTTCTGCTCGCGGGTGCCGACGGTGATGCGGAGGCCCCCGTCGAGTCCGAACGACGGCCCGGTCGGTCTGGTGATGACGCCCTGCCGGTTGAGAGCGGCGTCGAGCGACTGGACGTCGTGCAGGCCGACCACGAGCACGTGATTCGCCTGCGAGGGCAGCACCCGAAATCCGAGCGCCGTCAGCCGGCCGGTGAGATAGGCGCGCCCCTCACGGTTCACGCGTTGCGACAGTTCAATGTGGTCGGTGTCCCCCAGAGCTGCCTGTGCGGCGCGTAGTGCGACGCTGCCCACATGGAACGGCGGCTGCGCCGCGCGCAGCGCCCCGGCCAGCGTCGGAGACGCGAGCCCGTATCCGACGCGGAACGCCGCCAAAGCGTAGATCTTGGAGAAGGTTCTGGTGACAACGACTCTGCAACCCTCCCGGAGGAACTCGACTCCGTCCACACGGGACTCCGGATCGACGAACTCGCCGTACGCCTCATCGAGCACGACCACCACCCAGGGCGGCAGCGCGTCGAGCAGCGTGACGATCTCGGTGCGGGACAACGCCAGCCCTGTCGGGTTGTTCGGGTTGGTCAGGAACAGCAGGCGGGTCCGCTCGGTGACCGCGTCGAGGATGCCGTCCTGGTCGAACGCGTAGTCACAATGCGGAACGGATACGACGCGTGCGCCGGCGGCCTCGGCGCCGATCCGGTACATCGCGAAGCTCGGTTCCGGGACGACCGCCTCATCGCCAGGACCGAGCAGTTCGGCCGCGACCGCCAACAGAACGTCACACGACCCGTTCCCGATGACCACCGCGTCGGGACCGAGCCCGACGTGTCGACCGACGGCGGCCGCAAGGTCCGTCAGTTCGATCCCCGGATAGATGTGTCCGGTACGGGCCGCGCGGCCGGCCGCCGCCACCGCCCGTTCCGACGGCCCGATCGGGCTCTCGTTCGAGCCGAGCTTGACCACGGTGTCGACGCCGAGTTCGCGCCGAAGCGCGTCGGCCGTTTTTCCTGCCACGTATGCCACGTCTGTCCCGTTCGGATTGATTCAGTCGTACCAGCGCAGGTGCTGCCCGGGTTCGGCGAGACCCACCACGATGCTCTTCTTGATTGTGAACGCCTCGATGCCGTCGCGACCGAGATCCTTGCCGATGCCGGTCATCTTGTAGCCACCGAACGGGGCCTCGGCGAACGGGATGGCCGGGAGGTTCACGAATATCGACCCGGCCTCGAGCGACGCGGCGACGGTGTGGGCGACCCGGAGGTTGTTGGTGTGAATATTCGCCGACAGCCCGTACATGTTGTCATTCGCCAGGCATACGGCCTGGTCCGCGGTCTCGAATGGAATGACCGCGAGGACGGGGCCGAACACCTCCTCCCGCGCGAGTGTCGAGCCGTTGTCGACACCGTCGAGGATGGTGGGCCGGTAGAACGTGTCCATCAGCCCCGGTACCGCCACCGGCGCCCCTCCGGTGACCAGCTCGGCACCCTCGGCGATCCCCGCCCACACCCGCCCGTGGACGGAGTCCAGGTGGGATCGGGAGATCAGCGCCCCGATCTGGGTGCCCGGGTCGAGTGGGTCCCCCACGCGCAGTTGCTCCGCGCGCCGGACGAGCCGGTCCACGAACTCCGCGCGGATGTCCTCCTGCACCAGCAGCCGCGAACCGGCCGCGCAGACCTCGCCCTGGTTGAGGAAGATCCCGAAGAGGGTGGCCTCGATCGCCTCGTCCAGGTCCGCGTCCGCGAAGACGATGTTCGCCGACTTGCCACCGCACTCGAGGGTCAGCGTCTTCATCGTGTCGGCGGCGCGGGCCATGATCCGGCTGCCGACCGCGGTCGAACCGGTGAAGCTGATCTTCGCGACGCGCCGGTGCCTGACGAGCGCTTCGCCGACTGCGGCGGGTCCCGTGACGACGTTGAACACGCCTGGGGGGAACCCGACCTCCCGCGCGAGTTCGGCAAGCCGCAACATGGACAGCGGTGTCACACCCGCCGGTTTGAGGACGACCGTGTTTCCGGCCGCGAGGGCGGGCGCCACCTTCCAGCTGCCGATGGACAGCGGGCCGTTCCACGGCACGATGGCGCCGACGACGCCCAGCGGTTCGCGGACGGTGTAGTTCAACAGCGGCATCGACGAGTTCGGGATCGTCTCGCCGTAGAGCTTGTCGGTCCACCCGCTGTAGTAGTCGAAGCAGGCCGCCGTGCCCGGGATGTCGAGCTCACGCGTCTCCCGGATGGGTTTGCCGACGTTCCGTGTCTCAAGCTCGGCGAGCTCCTCGGCATGGGCATCGACCGCGGCGGCGAGCGCACGGAGCAGCAGCGCCCGTTCGCGCGGGGTACTGCGCTTCCAGCGAGATTCGTATGCGACTGCCGCGGCGTCGACCCCCCGGTCGACGTCCTCGGCCGTGCTCCGGGCAACGGTTGCCAGCACCGCACCGGTGGCCGGGTCGAGCACCTCTGTGCGGTCGTCGCCCGACGACGCCACGAACTCACCGTCGATGAAGTTGCCCCAGGCCCGCACTATCGCCGCCGCCATCCAGCCCTCCTGTCCGTACTGTGGCTGCCCTGGGCACCCTGCCGCCGTCGCCACAGCAGCAGCGGCAGGCCGAACACGTATCGGATGATGGCCGGACGCAGTGCGACGCGCAGGAAGGCGATGACGTCGCCCGGCTGGATGTAGGCCTTCACCTTCATGGCGCGCTCGTCACCGCCACTGGTGATGACCAGGTCGTCACCTTCGCGGGCGAGCCCGCCGATGGTGAACTCCATCCGGGCGAGCTTGGTCACGACGCGCATACCGGATCAGTCCTTCCGAAGGATGCCGCGATCCTGCGCCCGCCGCACCCTGGAGGCCAGTAGATCGGGCATGTCGTCGGCGGTCAGGCCGGCCGGCGGAGCGAACTGGCCCCGCCCGTACAACACCCGCATCGACTCGCGGGCACCGTTGACCTTCTCGGCCAGATTGCGCGGCGGGGAGCCGTCCGGGAAGAGGTTCGCCGGGTAGATGGGGTCGTCGTACATCTCGCGGAACGGCTCGGTCCGCACGTCGATCCACGTGTTGTGGTTGGCGACGGTACGGTGCTCACGCAGGCCTTCGATGTCGATGGTCGCGGCGATGATCTGCTCATTCGGGTAGGGCGCCTCGCGCAGCACCATGCCGGTGTAGTCGATGATCATCGATCCACCGGGGCAGAACGCCTTGGGGTAGTACGCGTAGTTGACCTGGCCCCAGTTGGAGCCGAGGAGATAGCACATGGTGTCGTGCGCCCTCGCCCGGCGGGTGAACATCCAGAAGTCCCACGGGCGGCTGACCCCTTCGAACTCCTGGATCGCGCCGGGGTGGCAGATCACCTCCGCGCCGTTGAAACCGAGCGCACGCGAGACCTCGGGCGTGCAGCCGTCGTGGCAGGTCATCGTGCCAAGGCGGCCGATCTCGGTGTCGATGACCGGGAACAGGTCCTTGATCGAGTTCCCGTAGGTCTTTCCATAGTCGTCGTAGAGGTCGTGCGGGCTCGACCCCAGGCCGAGCGTGGCCGGGATGTGCCACTTGTGGTACTTGAGCGCGACATCGCCGTTCGGGTCGAGGACGAACGCGGTGTTGAACCAACGGTCCGGGAACTCGGGCGTCACCTCGATGACCCCGCCGCCGGCGATGTAGATGCCGTACTCGCGTGCCTTCGCGGCGAGCACCTCCAGCTCCGGTCCTGGTACCCGGATCGCCTTGTCGAGGAACTGCTTGATGCCGTCCTCGCCCTTGCCCGGCGTGGTCACGCCCTGCATGAAGTACTCGGGCAGCACCACGAGCCGGACCGGAACCTCCCAGAAGTAGCCGACTCCGAAGTCGATCAACTGGGTGATCCGCTCAAGGTTGGCGTGGATGCCCGTGGTGTCGCGGGCGACGGTCACCTCGGGCTGGATGACCAGAGCGGTGTACTTCTCGATGCGACGGGTCATGGTGTTCACAGCTCCCGCTCGCGAAGGCCGAGGTCCTCGAGGATGACGTTGGCGGTGATCGTGCCCGCCCCGGAGATCGCTCCACCGGGGTGGCAGTACGGGCCCGCCATGTAGAGGTTTCGCAGCGGGCCACGGAAGTCCGAGTAGCCGGCGAACGGCCGGAAGACGCCACCCTGCGACTGGCGCATCGCCCCGCCGGTGGTCGTGCCGTTCACCAGGCACGGATTGTCCCGTTCGATGCTCGGGCCGGTTTGGATGAAGCTGCCGAGAATGTTGTCCGTCGTCATGTTGGTCGTGTATTCCCGCAGTTTCGGCAGGATCACGCCCCAGAAGTACTTCTCGCCGACCTCGTCCCAGTCTGATCCGTCCGCGAGTTCGATCGGCACGAAGGTGTCGACGATCAGCGTGTGTTTGCCGTCGGGAGCGCGGGTCGGGTCCTTGCGCGTCCAGCACGCGACCCACAGGAACGGGTTCGTCGGGGCGATTCCGAGTTCGATCTCGGCGTACTGCTTGCGGATGTCCTCCACCGAGCCGGCGATGCGCTGGAACGGCGTCTGGTTCATCTCGTCGCCGTTGCGGTAGTTCGGCGGTTCGTTCAGCGCCAACTGACCGCGCACGATGGTGAAGTCGCCAGGGTTGTAGTTGCTTACCTTGGTGAGAAAATCCTCGTCGAGCACACCGTCGTCGAACATAGGCCCGAAGGACAGCTTCGGGTTGAGCGTGGTCACGACGGCTTTGCTCGCGGTGAAGGTGCGGCCGTCCGCCAGCTCGACACCAGTGACCGCGTCGCCGTTGGTCAGGAACCTGCAGACGGGGGCCTGGGTGAGCACGGTGCCGCCGTAGTTCTCGACCATCCGCGCGAGCGCCTTAGGGAGCTCGATGGTGCCGCCCTGCGGAATCGACTCGCCGAACTCGTGGATCGCCGGGATCATGATGTAGAACAGCTCGCCTCGGCCCTCCTGCCACGGCCGGTTGCCCGGTGCCGTCGCCCAGCTGAGGATGAACGAGCGGACGTGCTCGTTCTCGAAGTTCTCCATAACGAAATCGAGCGGGCTGAGCGTGAAGTTGCGCAGCATCTCGATGCCCTCGGGGGTCGTCTCCAGCATCGACGACATCACGCTCGGCGGGTTCGGCGGCGAGAACATGCCGGTCACGAACCCGTCCCGGATGTTGACGAAGTTGTCGTAGATCTCGCGGTATCGCTGGGCGTCCCGCTCCGAATATCGCGCGATCGAGGCGCAGGTCTTGTCGATGTCGCGGTGGACGACGATCCCGGGCCCGTGCTTCATCGGGTGTCCGGTGATGTGGTCCTCGGCCCAGATGTAGGTCAGCCCGAAGTCGCCCACGAGTTCGGCGATGATCTCCTTGAAGTCCGGGTTGACGTGGATCCACACGTGCGACGAGCCGTACAGGTCGTGCTTGAACCCCGGCAGCGTCACCTCGTCGGTGGTACAGGCGCCGCCGAGGCGGGTGTGCCGCTCGAGGACGATGACCCGCAACCCGTTCTTCGCCAGCACGGCCGCGGTGGACAGCCCGTTGTGGCCCGCACCGACGACGATGACGTCAAAATCCGACATGTACGCGGTTCCCCGCTTCCCGAAAGTCACCGGGCTTAACGCCCGGGCCAGCCATCCCCACTGGACTGAAATTTTGATGGCAGTGAACGTCACACCTACCGCGCGGCGAGTCAACGAGCCGGGTCCGCTCACCGGACCGCCGGCTACCTGGAACACCAGGCCACACGCTCGTGGACCAGCCCCTTCCTGCCGGCGCTCTCACCGGCAAGGCCTTGTGATCGAGAGCACCCCGGGGTACCGTGCTGAAAATTACACTCTCATCGAAATTTGGGAGCCTCTACGTCAATGATCAACGACACGGTCGCGGCCACAATCGTCCGGTACCTCCGTCATTTCGGCATCGACACGGCCTTCGGGATTCCCGGGCTCTACAACATGCCGCTGTTCGACGCGCTGCGTAAGTCGGACATGCACGTGGTGACCGTGCGTCACGAGCAGGGTGCGGCGTTCATGGCCGATGGTTATGCGCGCGCGACCGGCCGTCCCGCGGCGGTCGTGACGCTCCCAGGGTGTGGCGTCCTGAACGCGATGACCGGCCTCAGCGAGGCGTACGCCGATTCCTCGCCAGTGCTGTTGCTCAGCACCCAGGTCGCAAAGGCGCACATCGACAATGACGGTGGGCTGCTGCACGAGCTGACCGGCCAGTTCGACGTCGTCGACGCCGTCATGAAGCACAGTGAGCGGCTCTACGCGGCCGGCGGCACTGTCGCCGTGTGTGAGCGCGCCTTCCAAGCGCTCGCTGCCGGGCGTCCCCGGCCGGTGCAGATCGAACTGCCGCTGGACGTACAGGACGAGCTGGTCACGGCTCCGGAGTCCGGCGGCGTGCGATGGGACGACCGGCCGCGAACGGAGCTGAGCAGCGAGGCGGCCACGGAGCTGGAGCGGGCGCTGAAGGCCGTTGCCGCAGCCGAGCGACCACTGGTCATCGCCGGCGGCGGGGTGGTCACGGCCGCCGCCGCCGCCGAGCTGACCACGTTCGCCGAGCGCCTTGGTGCGCCGGTGCTGACGACCGGTATGGGCGTCGGATCGATCCCGGGCGACCACCCACTCGCATGCGGCGTGTCCTGGATCGCCGCTGCCGACGTCACCGGCCTGGTGGCGACGGCGGACGCGGTCGTCGCGATCGGCACCCGGTTCAACCAGGGCATGACCGCGGAATGGGGGCTCGCCCTACCGGAGACAACGCTCCGGATCGACGTCGACGCCGCCGAGATCGAGCGCAACATCCCCACCCGCTACCGGGTGGTCGGCGACGCCAAGCTCGCCCTTGCCGCGGCCCTCGGGCACCTCAACCGTTCCGGCGTTGACAGGGCCGGGAAACCGGACGAAGCGATGGCCGCCGCCCAGCGCGCCTACGTCGAGGCACAACACCGGCGCGTCGGCTCGACGCGGCCGTGGTTCGACGCGCTGCGCGGCGCACTTCCGGACGACGCGGTCATCGCCGCGGACATGTCGCTGTTCTGGGCCGACATGCTGGGCTCCTTCCCGGTGGCGGCCCCGCGGCAGGTGCTGTTCCCGTGGGGTATGGGCACCCTCGGATTCGGTGTGCCGGCAGCGATCGGCGCGAAGATCGGCGTAGGCGCGCGATCGGTCGTATCGATCGCCGGTGACGGTGCCTTCCAGTTCACCGGCGCCGAACTCGGCACCGCGGTGCAGCAGCGGCTGGCGCTGCCGTTCGTCGTCGCCAACAACAACGCCTACGGAATGATCAAGATGCAGCAGCTCGGCAAGTACGGCGCTGACATCGCGGTCGACCTCCCGGCCCCGGACTTCGTCGCCCTTGCGACGGCGTACGGGGCGCACGGCGTCCGGGTCGAACGGCCTGAGGAGCTCGCCATCGCGCTCAAGGACGCCTTCGTCGCGGATGGACCGACGGTCATCGAGGTGCCATGGGGAACGAGCTTCGCCCGTCCCGAGTGAACGGAAGGAAACGCTGATGTCGCAGGATGCCGCGGTCGACATCGACGTCGACCCGGGCAACTCCGTGCTCGGCAAGCTCACGCTGCTGCTCGACGCCTTCAGCTTCGACCATCCCGAGCTCTCGCTGTCGGAACTGGTGCGGCGCAGCGGCCTGCACAAGCCGACAGTGCACCGGTTGTGCACCGAGCTGATCCACTGGGGTTATCTCGAGCGCCACGGCATCCGCTACCGGCTCGGGATCCGGCTGTTCGAGATCGGGCAGCGAGTCTGCGACCAAGGACTGCTGCGGGACGCGGCGCGCCCGGTGATGGACGAGTTGCAGCGGATGACCGGCGGCGTGGTCCATCTGTCCGTGCGCAGTGGCACGGAGGTGCTCTACGTGGAGAAGATCACCGGCCGGGCGCAGGTACAGCCGAGTCGGATCGCCGGCCGGATGCCGATGCACTGCACCGCGTCCGGCAAGGTGTTGCTCGCCCATGGCAGTCCGGAGTTGGTGAACGCTGTCCTGGCCGGCGGGCTGCGCCGGCTGACGCCGTACACGATCACCGTACCGGCGCAGCTGACCAAGGCGTTGGCTCAGGTGCGTGCGGCGGGCTTCGCGAAGGAGTTCGAGGAGACCAGGCACGGCTACCTGAGCGTCGCCGCGCCAGTCCGCGGTGCGGGGCACGAAGTCGTCGCCGCGCTGTCGTTGACCGTACCTACCGTCCGCGCCGACGTCCCGGCGCTCGCACGGGCCGTGCTGCGAGGCGCAGCGGAGGCGTCGGCGCGCTTCGCCGGCGCGGGACGTCGTGCGGGGGTGACGGCATGACATCGGATGCGGTGTTCGTCGATCGGGTGATGGCCGCACTGCGGCCGTATCAGCGTGTGGGCGTCGCACTCTCGGGTGGCGTCGATTCGTCGGTACTGCTTGCGCTGGCCGCGCGCGCTCTCGGGCCTGAGAACGTCGTGGCGATCACCGGTGTCTCCGCGAGCGTCCCCGCGTCCGAACGGACCGCCGCGCGAGAGGTCGCCAGCCATGTCGGTGTCGCGCTCCTGGAACTGGAGACGCACGAAGCGGCACGGGCCGACTACGTCCGCAACGGCCCCGACCGGTGCTTCCACTGCCGGGACGAGCTGTTCAGCCGCATCTCGGACGAAGTGCTGGAGCGGGAACGGCTGGACGCCGTGGCGTACGGCGAGAACGCCGACGACAGCCGGCGCCTGGACCGGCCGGGTGCTCGCGCGGCGATGGCGCACGGTGTGCTCCGTCCGCTCGCCGAAGCGGGCATGGACAAGGCGGCAGTACGCCGGGTGGCCCGCGTCCTCGCCCTGCCCACGGCGGACCGGCCCGCGTCGCCCTGCCTGGCATCCCGGATTCCGCATTTCGAACCCGTCCTGCCACAGAAGCTGCGCCAAATCGAGGCGGCCGAGAGTGCCCTGCACGCGCTTGGGTTCGCCGACTGCCGCGTCCGGCACCACGGCGACGTGGCGCGGGTCGAACTGCCGATCGAGGACCTGCCGCACGCCCTCAACGCAGCTCGGCTCGCGATGCTGCAGGCCGTCCGAGACGCTGGTTTCCGGTTCGTCACGGTGGACTTGGCGGGGATGCAGTCTGGTGCCTTCACCCTGCCGTTCGTGACGCGATGACGTGGCGCTCACACCCACTGCCGGCCGAGCAGCAGATCGAACTCGACGGAACTCGGCGGGAGCGGCGCGGCTACCCTGAGGCGGTTTACTGCGAGGGCAAAACCGATGCCCAGCTCGTCGAGATCGCCCGCCAGGTCGTGAGAGCGGGCACGCCCACGCTGTTTACACGCATCCGTCCCGAGCAGGTCGACGTGCTCACCGATGCCCTCCCGGACGCGGTCTACGAACCAACGGGCCGGATCGCGGCCTGGCCTGGCGAGGCACCCGCCGCGGTCGGCGGTCTGGTGGCCGTGCTCGCCGCCGGCAGCTCGGACGCCGCGGTCGCGGTCGAGGCGCACTTCACCGCACGGCATCTCGGTCGGCCCAGCGAGCTGGTGATCGACGTGGGAGTGGCGGGGTTGCACCGGGTGCTGGGGAAACTCGACTTGTTGCGCGCCGCCCGCGCGATCGTCGTCGCCGCCGGCATGGACGGCGCGTTGCCAAGCGTGGTCGCTGGCCTGGTGGGTGCGCCCGTCATCGCGGTCCCGACATCGGTGGGATACGGCGCCGCGTTCGGCGGGCTCGCGCCGCTGCTGTCGATGCTCAACGCCTGCACACCGGGTGTCGCGGTCGTCAACATCGACAACGGTTACGGCGCCGGCCACCTGGCCGCGCAGATCGCCGCGCCCTAAGGGCCTGTTTCCGACCCCCTTGGAAGGTGTCTCTGAACTAGGCGTGCGATCACGGGTCGTGACCGGTTGGCGGCTGGTGGGGGTGGATACGGTGCTGGGTGGGGGTGTCGGCGTGAAATCCCCCGACCCGAGGGCGGACGGGCCAACACGTTCCGTGCCGGCGTCCCATCTTCGTGGTGTGCGGCCCGAGGTGGCGGTTGATGGTGAGTGGCGCCGGCGTTCTGGGTGGTGTTGAGCTGCGGCAATGTCCGACGTGCGATCCTGGGTTGCCGAGGTCAGGGCGCGGGCATGCTGTGTAATTGGGGAACACGCTGCTGAAGCTGCGCCAAGCGGGCGGGTGTCCTGGCCGGCCGACCTTGAACCCTGGTTCCGGCGAGCTGGTCGTCGCTGGCCTGGTCGCCGTAGTCGGGTTGCTGCCTGCAACGCGCGGCCGAGCAGCCGCCGCGCGGCGGCACTGCGGACGTGCTCAACTGGAGCGTATGCTCTGCATGGTGCCCACCGAAATAGGCGGATTAGTAGGATGGGACGACCAGTTCCTCGAATCGGTACGACGCAGGACCCGAGAAGCTGAAGATGGTGCTGTACTTGTCAGCTTGGTGTTCAGTCATCCTAAGTCAGTGGTGTTCCGCGACCTCAAGTGCGAATACGCGTACCTGAACACTCGGTCCGGGACGGCGTGGGACCTGCACTTCGTCGGTTACGAGTGCCCCGGCCCCCTGAAGCAACTGCCCCCATCGAAAGCCGGAGTACCGCTCTGGCGGTTCAGGCCGGAGCAGTTTAACGCCATACGTCAAATGGTACAGAACGAGCATCGACGAGAGTTGGGAACCAGCAACAACCCATTCCCACCTACCGATGCGCGGTACTATCGTCATGAGCGGGAAACATTGGGTAAAGACAAGCCAAGGCTTCCTGGATGGCGGTATAGCGGCAGGCCGGAGTTGGTGAGCTTCATGGCCTATCCTAAGGACTACGCCCATGAACTCATTGACTGGTTGTCACTTCGCGCCGTTCAGCTTGTCGACGCCAACGGCAACTATCTCGCGCAGTCACTCAGTGAAGTCGTCGAGATTATGAGCGATTGGCGCCATCATGATAGCGACGCGTTGCGCGGGTTGGCACCAGGTGAATCGCCGGTCGTTGTGTCTGCGCTACCGATCGGAAAAGCCCTACGCGCCACAGTATCCGTGTTGGCGGCAGGGGTTTCAGGCAATGCAGCTTACGATCTGATCAAGTTGGCAATCAATAATTAGGTAAGCAACTCTCGAAGCTGGCCCGAACCGACAATGGCCGTGCCCGGTCTACGGCTAAGGCACCGGCGAGGGCGGCCACGTCGCTCCGGTGACAATGCCCGCTGCAGCAGCCGCTGCGTGGGCTTCACCGAGGACCGTCGCCACCGGCAGACGCCTGCTCTGCGCGAGCGACACGACGTCGTCGAACTCGGGCATCGCGTTGAGCACCCGGCCCCCGTCATGGGCGACCTTGAGCCGTACCTCCACCTCCGCGACGGTCACGGTGATGACCGCACGCGGCAGCGCGCGTTTCGTCGCCCGGGTCTCGCGGACACCGATCGTCGTCGTCAGTGCGAAGATCCGCTGGCGTAATGCGCCGGCGGCGGACGCCGCGCACAGCACCGTGAGCGTATGGCCGGGCCTGCCCTTCTTCATCAGTATCGGAACGAGCCACGCGTCCTTCGCGCCCGCAGTGAGCAGGTCATCGAGCACGGTCGGCCACACCCGCGGATCAAGGTCGTCGACATTGCACTCGATCACCAGCTCGTCTTCCACTGACACGCTCGACGCGCTCGTGGTGCCGAGCACCGCACGGACGACGTTGGCCCTACCGGGCACGTCTCGCGTCCCCGCACCGATACCGACTCGGTCGATCACCATGTCGGGGAGTTCGCCAGGTTCGGTCAGCGCGGCGAGGAGGGCGGCACCGGTGGGTGTCGCGAGTTCACCCTCGCCGCCGGCGAAGACCGGCCGGCCCCGGACCAGCTCCAGCACCGCGGGCGCCGGAACGGGAAGGTCACCGTGCTCGCCGTGCAGCCGACCGGATCCCAGCGCGAGGCGGCCGGCCACCACCCGCTCAACGGTGAGCGTGTCGAGCGCGGCGCACACTCCCACGACGTCCGCCACGGAATCAGCCGCGCCGACCTCGTGGAAGTGCACCTTCTCGACTGGGCAGCCATGCACGACGGCCTCGGCCCGTGCCAGCCGCTCGAACGCACGCAGCGCCCGATCACGCGCCGGCTCCGGAAGAGCCGCGGTGGCAAGCGCCCGTCGCAGGTCTGCCCAGGTCCGTCGCGGCGCGCTGGCTTCCAGCGTCTCGACTCGGAGTCGCCGCGCACGGAGTCCGGCGCGCCCGACCTCCTCGGTGCCCAGCCGCACCGCGCCCGGCAGCACAGCGTCCACCGCGGCCTGCACCGGCTCGAGCTCGACGCCGAGGTCGAGCAGTGCGGCCAGCATCATGTCGCCGGCGACGCCGGCGGACACATCGAGCCACAGCAGCGCCACGTGACTCACCTCCACCGATCGAGCCTGGCAGACCGTGCCGCGTGGCGTCGCGCGAGAGAGTCTGGTGAGCGGACCGATTCCGTTGGGCCACACCGCCGCCGTTCCTACCGTCGACGTGTGAGTGAAACACCAGCCGAGGTCGACGTCCTGATCGTCGGCGCCGGGCCAGTCGGCCTCTATGGCGCGTACTACGCCGGCTTCCGCGGCCTGCGCACCGCGGTGATCGACGTACTGCCCCAACTCGGCGGCCAGGTCATCGCGATGTATCCCGAGAAGCCGATCTTCGATATCGCGGGCTTCCCCCAGGTCACCGGCCGGGTACTGATCGAGAACCTGGTCGCCCAGGCGGCGCCGTTCGAGCCGGTCTACCTACTCGGCCGCCAGGCCGTCACGCTTGGTTACGACGACGGCCTGCCGACGGTCACGACCGCGGACGGCAGCACCATCGGGGCGAAGGCCGTGATCCTGACCGCCGGCCTGGGAACCTTCACACCGCGGCCGCTGCCCGCCGCGACCGGATACGAGGGCCGCGGACTCGCCTACTTCGTGCAGCGGCTGGACGACTACGCCGACAAGGACGTCGTGATCGTCGGCGGGGGCGACAGCGCGTTCGACTGGGCGGCAACGCTCGAGCCGATCGCGCGATCGGTGACGCTGGTGCATCGTCGTGATCGGTTCCGCGCTCACCGGGGCACGGTGGCGGCAGTCCAGCGCGGCACCGTGCGCATGCTGGTCAACAGCGAGGTGACCGAGGTCCGCGGCGCCGACGCGGTCGAGACGATGACAGTGCGCAACACGTCCGACGGAGTCACGCAGGACGTCAAAGCCCAGGCGATCATCGCCGCGCTCGGATTCACCACGCACCTGGGCCCGCTCGCGAAGTGGGGGCTGGACCTGCGCACCCGGCACATCGTCGTCGACACCCGCATGGCGACGAACCTGCCGCGCGTGTACGCGGCCGGTGACATCGCCGAGTACCCCGGCAAGGTGCGGCTCATCGCGGTGGGGTTCGGCGAGGTCGCGCTCGCCGTCAACAACGCCGCCACGGTGATCGACCCCGACGCGCAACTGTTTCCCGGTCACTCGACCGACGCCGCCGCCTGACTTAAGGAGACATCAGTGGCATTCGTGATCACCAGCGCCTGCGTCGACGTGATGGACCGCTCGTGCCTGGAGGAGTGCCCGGTCGACTGCATCTACGAGGGCGGCCGCAAGCTCTACATCCAGCCGAACGAGTGCATCGACTGCGGCGCGTGTGAGATTGCTTGTCCGACGCAGGCGATCGTCCCGGACCGTACGGCCGACCCGGCTGACCGGGAGGACAACCGCGCCTTCTTCGAACTCGTCCTCGACGGCCGGGACGCACCGCTTGGGTCCCCTGGCGGTGCTGCGGCCGTCGGGCCGCTGGGTGTGGACACCCCCGAGGCTTGATCGCCGGAAGGGTCAGTGCTCGCGGTGGTCGAAGACCCGCCGAGTTTTGCGCTCACTGCGCGGCAGCGTCGCAAGTGGCACGAGCTCGACATCGAGCCGGAGCCCGATCCTGGTTCGCAACCGGTGAACGAGTTCCTCGTACAGGCCGGGCCGGTCTTCGGCCTCCACCTTCAAGCTGACCACGTCACGTCCGTCCAGCCCACGGCCGACATGTGCCTGGAACTCCGAGCCGCAGCCGTCGACCTCCGCGAGAACCATGTCCACCTGGGCCGGCAGGAAGATCACGCCGCGGACTTTCACCTGGTCGTCGGAGCGGCCCGCTAGCCGGGCGATGCGCGGGTAGGGACTCCCACACGGGCACGGGTCGGCATACAGGTAGGTGAGGTCGCGGGTGCGGTACCGGATCAGCGGCGTCGCCTGCTTGGTCAGCGTGGTGACGACCACCTCGCCCAGCGTGCCCGGTGGGACGGGTTCGAGGGTCTCGGGGTCGACGATCTCGACGTGGTAGTGATCGCTCCAGACGTGGATGCCGTCGTGCGTCGCGCACTCGATGCCCGCGCCGGGGCCCCACAGTTCGGTCAGGCCGTAGATGTCGTAGGTGGTGATGCCGAGCCGGGACTCGATCGCCGAACGCGTCCGCTCGCCCCACCGTTCAGAGCCGAGGATGCCGGTGCGCAGCGCGAGCTGGTCCTGTAAGCCCTGTGCCTCAACGAGTTCGGCGAGCAGCAGCGCGAACGACGAGGTCGCACCGAGGACCGTGCTGCCCATCGTCCGCAGCATCTCCAGTTGCAGCTCGGTGTTGCCGGGCCCGGTCGGCACTGCGAGTGCGCCGGCGCGCTCCGCACCCCCTTGGAAGCCGGCACCGGCCGTCCACATCCCGTAGCCGACCGCGATCTGCACGCGATCGCCTTTGCCGACGCCCGCGTACGCGTAGCACCGGGCGAACATCTCGGTCCAGTTCTCGATGTCGGTGAGCGTGTAGGCGCAGACCGTGCGGCGACCAGTCGTGCCGGACGACGAGTGGACGCGGGCCACCGCCGCGAGCGGGACCGCCGTGTAGTCGACCAGCGGCGTGTCCCGGATGTCCGCCTTGGTGGTGAACGGTAGCCGGGTGAGGTCGGCGGCGTCGGTGATCGTGCTCGGGCTGATGCCGGCGGCGTCCAGCTTGGCCCGCAGGAACGACGAGCCCGCGTAGCTGCGTTCGACCGATTCGCGTAACGCGGACGGGTTGATCGAGGTGCCCAGGGTCGCGGTCACCGTTTCACCACCAATGCGTCAAGCACGACAGGTTGGCCGTCGCGGATGAGAACCGGGTTGCAGTCGATCTCCACGACGTTCGGATCACGGTCAAGCAGGTCAGCGACGGCCGCGACCACGCGGCCCAGCTGCGCGCGGTCCACGGGTGGGCTGCCCCGGTAGCCGGCGAGCAGTCGAGCGCCGCGCAGGCCGTCGAGCGCGTCTTCCAGCTCGCCTGGACGCGGCGGGGAGAGCAGGACCGCCACGTCGTCGAGTACCTCGGCCGCGACGCCGCCGAATCCCACCGTGACCAGCGGTCCGAAGGTGTCGTCCCGGCGGCCGCCCACGATCAACTCCAGTTCGCCGCTCACCTGCTCGGCGACCAGCACCGTGCCGTCACCGGCCGCGGCGAGCGCCGGCCAGACCGCCCGCAGCGATTCCGGATCGAGACCCAGCCGCACCAGTCCGGCGTCGGACTTGTGCGCGATCCCTGAGGCCTTCGCCACGACAGCGCAGCCCCATCCAGTGGCCAGCCGCGCCGCCTCGTCGACCGTGCCGGTGCGGGCCTCGCGCGGCACCGGCAGCCGCGGCCCGAGGAGTTGCTTGCTCTCCCATTCGGTCAAGGCGGTCACCGGGCGGCTCCTGCGGCGTAGGCGCGTACGGCGGCCTCGGGCGAGGCGAGGCAGGGGATCCCCGCACCGGCGATCACGCTCTGGACCGCGGGGACGTCGAGCAGGAACGCCGTGGTCGGTTTGCCGCTCGCGGTGTGTGCCTCCGCGACACCGATTCCGAACTCACGGATGTCGAGTCCGCAGTTGATGACGATCACACCGTCGACCGACTCCTCCCGGTACACCTCGGCGATGGCTGCCGGGAACTGGTCGGGCCGGCACTGTGGGGTGAGGTCGACCGGGTTGGCGGTCGCGGCGAATTCCGGCGCGTGAGCGCGGATCCGATGTTGCCGCTCGACCGGCAGCTGAGGCAGTTCCAGCCCCGCCCGCTCAGCGGCGTCGGAGGCCAGGACGCCAGGCCCGCCGGAGATGGTGACGATCGCGACGCGACGGCCGTGACGTCGCAGCGTCGGCGTGGCGAAGGCGGTCAGCGTGTCGAAGAACTGCTCCGAGGTCGTCACCGCGGTGACTCCAGCGCGGCGGAACGCCGCGTCGTAGGCGCGGCTGCTGCCCGCCAGAGTGCCGGTGTGGCCGGCGGCAGCCCGCGCACCGGCCTTGCTGCGACCGCCCTTGAGCACCACGACGGGCTTGTGCGGGGTGATGGCGCCAGCGACATCGACGAACGCCCGGCCGTCCCGCAGTCCCTCGGCGAACACCGCGATGACCTCGGTCCGGTCGTCCTCTCCGAACCACTGCAGGGCCTCGGTGATCTCAAGGTCCGCGGAGTTCCCGAGGCTGAGGAATCTGGCGAAACCGAGCTCGCGTTGCCTCACCTCCGCGAGGAACATGCCGCCGAACGCGCCACTCTGGCTCAGGAAGCTCAGTCCGCCTGCGTGGCGCGGAACGGACCAGAAGTACGAGCCGTTCAACCACGAACCGCCGCCGAGATGGCTCACCGCGCCCATGCAGTTCGGGCCGACCAGCCGCGCTCCCCCGCCGCGCGCCATGGCAACCAGCCGATCCTGGACCGCCCGACCTTCGGGACCCGCCTCACCGAACCCGGAGGAGAGGACCACGAGCACCTTCGCCCCTCCCACGACCGCGTCAGCCACAGCGCTCTCGGCCGCGCGCGCCGGGACGGACACCACCGCGAGGTCGACGGGGCGGTCAAGGCTCCGCACCGCGGGCCGGCCACCGATGTGTGCGGCACTCGGGTGGACGCACACAATGTCGAGCGAGCCGTTCCCCTCACTGTCGCTGAGATTGGCCAGAAGCGTGTTGCCGAGCTTGCCAGGGTCGGTGGCCGAGGCGCCGTACACGGCGACCGACTTCGGCTCGAAGAGAGCGTTCGCTTCCCTGTTCACCACACCACCAGCAGCCGGTTCGGCCCGCGGAAGTCCAATGTCGGTTGCCATTCGATCTCGTCCTCGGCGAGTCGGAGGTTCGGGAACCGGTCCAGGATCCGCGGCAACACGATCTGCAGTTCCGCGCGGGCGAGCGCCGCACCGAGGCAGAAGTGCGCACCGTGAGCGAAGGCGACGTGCGGGTTGTCCGAGCGCGTGATGTCGAACTCGTCCGGGTCGGTGAACACGTCGGGATCACGGTTCGCGGCCCCGAGCATGACCACGAGCGGCTCGCCCTGCTTCAGCTCGATGCCGCAGACGGTGCGGTCGCGGTCGGCGATGCGCGCCGCGATCTGCACCGGCCCCTCGAACCGGAGGACTTCCTCCACGGCGTTGTTGAGCAGGGACGGGTCTGCCCGGAGCAACGCGACCTGGTCGGGGTGCCGCAACAGGGTCAGAACCGCGTTGCTGAGCAGGTTCGTCGCCGTCTCATGACCGGCGGTCATGAGGAACAGAGCGTTGGCGTACAGCTCGTCGGTCGTTAGCCGTTCGCCGTCGTCCGACGCGGCGATCATGGCGCTGAGGAGGTCCGGTCCGGGCTCGACACGACGCTGTTCGACCAGTCGCGCCATGAGTTCCCGCATGCGCCGCATGCTGTCGTTGGCGCGCGCCGCGAGCTCAGGGGTGATCTCGCCGGAACCGACGACGAGCACGAGGTCCAAGGCCCACGACTGGAACGCGTCGCGGTCGTCGTCGGGGACGCCGAGCAGGGCTGCGACAACGAGAGCCGGCAGCGGATAGGTGACGCCGCGGTGCAGGTCCACCGGGTCACCGTTGGCGGCGCCCTGCTCCATCCGGTCCAGCAGCCGGTCCACGAACTGCTCGATCAGCGGCCGCGCCCGCGTGACCGTTCGAGGGGTGAAGCTCGACATCAGCAGCTTGCGGAGCCGGCGGTGTTCCGTGCCGTCGCGGAAGACGACGATGTCGCGCATGGTCTGTTCGAGCAGGTCGGCGTCGCGGCGGGGGTCGGCCGGTAGTGGCCGCAGGATGGCGGAGACCCGGTCGGAGCTCAGCTCACGGTCGTACAGCGCCTCGCGGACGTCCGCGTACCGGAACAGGAAGCGACCGGTGCCGGCGCCGGCATCAGCGGCGCTGCGGATCTCGCGGTACACAGCGTAGGGATCGGCCAGTCCGTCGCGTGTCAGCAGCCGTCTGACGACGGCTCTGACCGACCATTCTTGGCTCACAGTGCGACTCTCCAAGTCCGGGCGACGAGGGTCAACGCCACCGGTCCGGGCAGCGGACCGCGCTACGCCAGCCGGTACAGCACTTCGCCGGCGTTGGACACGACGAGAGTTCCCGGTTCGGCAGCCAGCGCGTCGAGGTCGACAGCGTCGGGATCGAGATAGCCGAGGTTCGCGGCCCGGACCGCCGGTTTGGGGATCCGCGTCGCCAACGTGACCTGGACCCGACAGCGCTCGCCGACGACGGGATCCCAGGTTCCCGCGCCGCGCAGGTGCGTGGAGTGCGCGAGCACTCCCCAGGGCAGGCGCTGGAAGCGCTCCCACTGGCCGGTGAAGTACGCGCGGCAGTGGTAGCCGATCTCGTCGATCTCCGGGTGCATCGCGCTGAAGTGCCGTACGTGCGGCGCGACGAGAATCACCTCGCCGCCGTCGGCCACGACCGGCTCGACCTTGTAGAAGCCTTTCGCGGCCGTCCACATGTCGTCGTATTTGGTCGGGACCAGGGAGATGACGCGCCGGACCGGTTCGGGTAGGTATCGCACGTGCGTTCGGGCCGAGACTTCGGCCGCGGCGGCCCACGCGGCTTCCGGTGACCCGAAGGCAGCGGCGTGCACCGCGCCGGTACCGGACTCGACGACCAGGCAGAGCGCGAGCCGGCGTGCGGGAATCAGCTTGGCCGCCTCGTCGATGAGCGCCCGCACCGGCGTGCCGCCGCGGGTGCCGATGATCTCCATACTGCTGATCAGGGCGCCGATCCAGTGGGAGACGTCGATGATCTCCGGGCCGGCCACGCCGGGGAAGAAGTACTTGTTCCCGCCGGAGAAGCCGACCACCTCGTGGGGGAACACGGGCCCGACGACGAGGGCGACGTCGTGCTCGACGACAGCGCGGTTGAGCCGGACGTCGACTTCCTGCGCGAGCAGGCCGTCCGACAGCTCCGCCACCCGTTCGGCCGAGATGTGGCCCAGTGAGCTGAAGGTGTCGGGGTCCCACCAGGCGTGGTTCCTAACCCGCAGCCCCGGGTACGTAGTGTCCAGCTCGCCCGGCCGGTAACCGAGATGCCGTGCGAGTTCGTCCTCGGACATTGGAGCGTGGGTGCCGAGCGCCACGAGCACGGTGACCGAGCGGGCCCGCCCGGCCAGTGCATTGTGGACGGTTGACAGCAGCAGCGGCAGCGGGCAGCTGCGGGTGGCGTCGGGGACGATCACGCACACCGAGGCACCGTCGATGTCCTCGGCGGTCAACGCCGTCTGGACGAAACCGACGAGTTCGTCGTCGGTGAGTGTGCCGGTCGCGCCGCCGCGGGTCCGCAGTTGGCCGGTCACGGCCGTTCTCCGGCGAGGAAATCGAGCACCGCCGCGGCCACGTCGGACGCGCGCTCCTCCATCAACGGCACCATGCCGCCTTCGACCACTGTGATCGTGGCATGGGCGAGGTGCCTGGCAAGCGGTTCCAGCTCGGGGAAGGCGTACGGGTCGGCGGAGGCGCCGAGACAGAGCACCGGACACGTCACGAGTGGCAGCCGCTGCTCCATCCGGTACCGGCCGACCGCCTCGTGCCCGGCCTCGAGTTCGTCTGCCTGGAGCCGCAGCGCGTCACGGACGAAGCGGGTGAGCAAGTCCGGTCGCCCCTCCGGGTAGAAGGAGCGCCGCCGTTCCCAGAGCTCGGCCAGGTGCCGACCGTCCGGCTGCGTCTCGACCAGGTCGATCGGCGGCCGGTGTCGGCGTCGCTCGCGTGCTGCCGCGTCGACGAACGGAGTGGACGACAGCACGAGCCGGCGGACTCGTGCCGGCGCGCACGCGGCAACCTCGATCGCGACAACCCCGCCGGTGTGGTGGCCGAGGAGGTCCACCTGATCGAGGTCGAGTGCGTCCAGCAGCGCCAAGGCTCCGGCCGCGTATGCCTCGATGCTGTGCTCGGGCGGCGCGGCGGACTGCCCGAAGCCCAGGGTGTCCATCGCGATGGCGCGGCGGCGGGCGCCGAGCAGCGGGAGGAGTTCGCGATACTCGTCCCAGGAGCGCGGCGTCTGGTGCAGCAGTAGCATCGGCGCACCGGAGTCGCACTCGGCGAAGTGGATCTGGCCGAGTGGGGTGTCGGCGTAGCCGCGGATGATCACCGCTGGGAAACCACCTCGGCGAGGAAGGACAGGCTCAGCGCGTTGTAGCGCTCGGCCTGCTCGTGCTGCGGCCAGTGCCCGGTGTTCGGGAAGATCTCCAGCCGGGCGCCCGGGATCGCCTCGGCGATGGCGGTGGCCTCCGGGATCTCACCGAACGGGTTCGCCTTGCCCCAGACGACCAGGGTCGGTGCCGCCACCCTGGCCATCCGGTCCGGCCGCAGCAGGTTCCGCTCGCGGGTCTCGACTTCTTGCAGCGCAAGAAGGTTGTGCAGGTTCTTGCCGAATTCCGGTTCGTGGTAGATGGCGTAGCGCACGCTGGTCAGGTCCTCCCCGAGTTCCTCGTCCCACTGTGCCCAAAGCAGCCTGAGCCGGTCGCGGGTGAGCCTGCGGTCGGCCTGGGTGACGGCCGCGGTGGTCGACATCTTCAGCCGCGCCATCACTGTCGGGTTCACCTTGGTGCCGCCCATGCACAGCAGCTGCAGCGACGCGACACGCTCCGGGTACTCGCTGGCGAGCCAGCACGCCACCCAGCCACCCAGCGACTCCCCCACAAGGTGAGCGCGGTCGACGCCGGCCACGTCGAGGTACCCGAGCAGGTGCTCGACGTAGCGCGGGATCTCGTACGGGTAGTCGGGTTTGGCGGTGTACCCGTGGCCGAGCATGTCGATCGCGTGGCAGCGGTAGTGCTGCGCGTGCGCCGGCAGGTTGCGGACGAATGCCTCAAGATGGCCGCTGGTGCCGTGCAGGAACACGACATGCTCGCCCTCGGCCGGTCCGGCTTGCACAGTCCGGGTGCGGATGCCGTTCACGTCGACGTAGGTGTGGCTGTAGGCCAGCCCGGACAGTGCGGTCCAGATGCTCATTCGTGTCCTCTCGCGGGGTCCAACACGGCGACGCCCATTCCAGTCAGCCACTCGGGTAAGGGTTCGTAGCCGAGGATCTCGGCGGGGGCGTGGTCGAGCGCGGCGGCCATGATCAGCCAGGTGCGCAGCTCCTGCGCACCGTTGCCTGCCTTGTCCGCCAGCTGTTCGGTGGTGAAGCCGGTGAGTCGCCCGGCCGTGCCGTGTTCGAGCCAGGACAGGAACTCCCGGTCGAAGTCGGTGTTGATCGCGGCTTCGGCGGCACGGATGATCTGGCGGCGTCGTGCGTCGTACAGCTGCCAGTTGTCCCGGCCGTCGAGCCACGCCCGCGTCAGGAACTCCTCGTCCTCGCCGTGCGGATCGCGCCAGTCCGGCCAGGGCAGCCGGTGCGACAGGCCGCCGGAGCCGATCACCGCGATCCGCGCGTCCCCGGGCGCCGCGAGCAAGGCGCCGCGGAGGGCGGTGCCGAGCCCGGCGCACCGGCCGAGGGTGGGCAGCGGCGGCGCGAAGACGTTCACCACCAGCGGCACGATCGGCACGTCGAGCCCGTCGAGCAGGTACTGGACAGCGTGGGACTGGCCGTGGTCGATCTGCAGCCGGGCGGAGAACGCGATGTCGAAGCCGTCGTCCACCAGCGAGGCGGCAAGCTGACGGGCCAACGGCACGTCCACCCGCTGCGGGCCCTTTGGAGTTCCCGACTCGCCGCTGGCGACGCACTCCCCCACCCCGATCGTGAACGACGGGATCAGGTCGAGCCAGAAGCCGCGGAAATGGTTCGAGCCGACCAAGACCACGGCGTCGGGCCGAGCAGCCGCGAGACGGTCCCGCGCGGCGAAGAGCGCGTCCCGGAACCGCTCGGCTCGGTCGCGATGGATCGTCTGGTCCCAGTGGGTGTTCATGAGCGTGGAATGGGAGGCCCCGACGCCGAGCACGATCTCAGTCATCCGAGAGTCCCACCTCCACTCGCGTCCGGGTGAGCGTGTCGACGGCGACCTCCACCAGCAGCCGGGTGAGCCGTTCCATCTCCCGAAGGTCCACGGTGTTCATGCCGGCCGTGAAGTCGATGGGGAACGGCGCCTCGGTGACCTTCGGCATGCCGACGCGCGCGGTCGGGATGCCGCGGTTGCGCAGGATGTTGGCGTCGGTGGCGCCGCTGGTGCCGAGCGCTGGTTGGTGCTGCTCTCCGGTGACGCGTTCCCAAGCGGCGATCGTGGAGCGCGTGATCCAGTTGTCCGGATCGGTGGTGGCGCCGGGGATCGCGAGCGTCATACGCCAGTCGAGCGCGATGTCGGGATCGGTCGCGCGGATCTGCTCGATGGCCTGTGAGAACTCGCGTTTCGCCTGCATCGGGGTCGTCCTCGGGGAGAGTCTCAAGTCGATACGGAACGTGCAGGAGCCGGCGGTCGCGGCGGCCATGCGGGCCCAGCCTCCGTCGATCGAGGAGACCACGCCCTGCGGGGCGACGAGGCCGTCTGTGTGTGCCTCGGCGTAACGCTCGAACCAGCTCTCCAGCCAGGCGACGACGCGGCCGGCGTCCGCGATGGCATTGCGGTACGGCAGCCGATGTCGCGCGCCGACGTAGGTGTGGGTACCGCGGACGGTGACCTCGAACCAGGCGAGGCCGACCTCTTCCCACGCGACCGACCAGCCCGGCTTGGCGATCACCGCGAAGTCGGCCCAGACACCCTGTTCAAGCAGGTAGGAGCAGCCGACTCCCTGGCCCACATTGCGCCTGTCCGCGCCCGTGTCCGCGTTGGTCGGCATGCCACCCGCGCCGAAGGCGACGACAAGGTCACCGGTTAGTGGAATACCGCTGGAGGCAACGGCTTCGGCGGCGGCGATGACGCAGGCGACGTGCCCTTTCGGGTTCGAGGCGCCGAGGCCGGCGACGAGGTCGCCGTGGACCTCCGCGCGGGACTCCATGTACGGCAGCCAGACCGGGCCGATCCCGGGGACGTCCTGGTCGGGATCCCCGGTGCTGAAGGTGTCGATGGGGGCGTAGAGCATGAGATCCGGGCCGGCACCCGAACCGGGAAGCCGGCCGTACGCGTTCGCCTGCCGGGAATCGATCAGCTGCACCTGCCCGTCGATTCCGGTTTCCCGCAGCGTGGACGCGATGTGCTCGGCCAGGGGCCGCTCGTCACCGGTCGGGCTGGGCATGTCGACGAGGTCGCAGACGAGGTCGCGCAACCTCTCGCGGTCGATGTGCCGGGCGGCCTTCGCGGTGAGGGCTTCGCGTGCAGGCAGCCCGGTCATTGGTTGATCCGGTGCACTTGGGTGTTCGTGTGCCGCCTGAACCACCGCCAGCCCCGCGCCCCGACAACAGTGGCCACCACAACCAACGCGACGGTGCGAAGGCGGCTCACGAGTGACTGTCCTTTGCGTCCGCTGAGGCACGCCGCTCCGTCGTCTCCTGCTCGGCGAGGTTCCGCCAGGCGGTCAGCGAGATGTCGGGCCGGTAGAGCTTCTCCGGTGGCGCATCGGTGACATCCACCATCCACGCGTCCTGTCCGGAGAACTGCCCGTGGAACAACCAGCGGATCACGCCGAGGTACTTCGCGTAGAACCGCGCGGTATGCCAGCCCTTGGTGAAGTTGACCATCATGCCGACATAGCGGTGGTTGTCCGCGTCGACCGGGACGTAGAACTCGTAGTGGATGAACTTCGGGTAGGCGATCCGCAGAACGCCGGGCATCGACAGCGAGGCGAACCCGGGGAACTGCTGCGCCTCGATCGTCGGGTCGACCTTCTTGGCGGCACCGGTGTTGCCGATGTTGAACGTCGTGTCCGGCGGGTTCGCCTTCCACCATCGCTTGTTGGACCAGCGCCCCACACCCGGGAAATCGGCGTCCCAGTGCACCTCGTCCTGCACGCGGTAGATCCAGCGCCCCTTCGCGACGATGCTGGTGATGTTCCAGGCCGGCATCGGCTTGAACAGTCGCCACAGCGCGGTGCGGTGCAGGTACTTGGCGTGGCCCTCGTCAAAGCCGTTCTCGCACGCGAAGCGCCAGTTCCCGGTGCGTGGCTGGATGCGTCCACCCAGGACGAACGGGTTGCTCACGAGCTCCGCGGGCAGTTGCTCGTCGATCGGGTGCGGCTCTTCGTCGCCAATCGCGATGTACACCCACACCAAGCCGAGCCGCTCTTCGACCGGGTAGGTGCGGACGCTGACCTTGCCGCAGATCGGCGATCCAGGGCCGTCGGTGATGACAGCGCACAGCCTGCCGTCGGGCAGGTTGTAGGTCCAGCCGTGGTAGGGGCAGCTCAGCGTGCCGGGAAACTGCTGTTCGCCCAGTGACAGCGGGACACCTCGATGCGGGCAGCGGTCATGCAACGCATACACCGTGCCGTTGTCCCGGATCAGCGCGAGCTTCTCGCCGCAGATGGTGAACGCCGACGGCTTGCCCGTCACGTGGCTGGACCAGGTGACTGGATACCAGTAGCCGGCGAAGCCGCTCGCCGCGGCGTTGTACTGCGGCCAGGTGCTCCAGTCCTGCCGACCGGCGTGGCGCGGCCTCACCTTGCCGTCAGTGGTCTGGCTCATGGACTGGGCCTTTCGTCGAAAGCGCTGTGTGCTGCCCAGCATCGGCACGGCACCGTCACCCGGACCACAAATCCGGTCCGCTGAGCGAACCGATCCGCGCGCGGTGCTCGGGTCGCGAGGCCAGCATCTGCAGGCATGACCATTCAGCCGGCGCCTGTCGGAACCTTCACCGAGGCCGGTGGCGTGCGTTTCCATCACATCGACCTGGGAGAAGGCAGCCCCACACTGTTCCTGCACGGCGGCGGGCCGGGCTGCACGGCATGGTCCGATTTCGGCGCGGTCGCGCCACTGTTCGCTCGCGACCGTCGCTGTCACCTGGTGGACCTGCTGCAGTACGGCAAGTCCGAGAAGTGCCGCATCACCGGGCCGATGTGGGACTTCCACGCCGCCAAGACCGTGGCCCTGCTCGACGCCATCGGCATCGACCGGGCCGACTTCGTCTGCAACTCATGGGGCGGGACGATCGCGCTGAACCTCGCCGCGAAGTATCCGGACCGGGTGCGTTCACTCGTCGTCACGGGGAGCATGCCCGTGTTCTACGGACCGCTCGCGCCGCTCCCCGAGGGCGGCCGACGCGGCCGCAACGCGCGCGACGTGTACTACGGCGGCGAAGGACCCACGCGGGAGAAGATGCGCCAGCTGATGGCGCGGCTCGAGTGGCACGACGCCGATCTCATCCCCGCGGACACGATCACCCTGCGGTACCAACAGAGTCTCGACCCCGAGGAGATGGCGCTGGCCGCCGCGTCGGACAACCCGCGCGGCGACTGGCAGGACCTGTCCGCCGAGCTGCCGAAGATCCAGGCGCCAGTGCTGTTCGCGTGGGGGATGTACGACGACTTCCTCACCCCCGACTACCCGCTCATGCTCGCGCGCATGATCCAGCGCGGGCAGCTCTACGTGATGGACCGGGTCTCGCACCATCTTCAGGAGGAGCGACCCTACGCGTACTACACAGTCGTGACCGGCTTCTTGACGCAACAAGACCCGGAAGCCAGGTGAGATCGTGGCCGGGCAGCGCCTGGTGATCATGGGCGTAGCCGGATGCGGCAAGTCCACCATAGGGCGCGAGTTGGCGTCCTTTCTCGGCTGGAGGTTCGTGGAAGGGGACGACCTTCATCCCGCTGCCAACGTCGCGAAAATGGCCAATGGCGAGCCACTCGGCGACGCGGACCGGCTCCCCTGGCTACACGTGATCAACGCGAATCTGTGTGACCAACCGGATGTTCCGACAATCCTCACCTGTTCGGCGCTCAAAGCGCTCTATCGGGAAGTGCTCCGACAAGCCGGTGACGTCCGCTTCGTCCACCTGCAAGCCAGTGAGGCGACATTGCGGACGCGGATTGCCTCGCGCGTCGACCACTTCATGCAGGCCGACATGCTGACGAGCCAGCTGGCGGACCTCGAACCACTCGGCGCCGGCGAGAAAGGCGCCACGTTCGACGCCGAACGTCCGGTGAGCGAGGTCGTCGCCGAGATCCTTTCCTGGACCGACCGGCAGCAGGTGATCAGCCAGGCCGCGCAGCGGCTGGCGACCGCCGCGCGGACCGGAGTGCCCACGAGCCCGGTGCGCGATCTGCTCGGCCGCACCGACATCGCCCTGGCCTACGAGGTGCAGAACGTGCTCACCGCGGAGCGGCTGGCCGCGGGCGCACGTGTGGTGGGTCGCAAGATCGGCTTGACATCGCCTGCGGTACAGGCACAGCTCGGCGTCGACCAGCCGGATTTCGGCGTGCTGTTCGACGACATGCACATCGGCGACTGCGCCACAGTCGAGTTCACCAGGCTGATCCACCCCAAGGCGGAGGCCGAGATCGCGTTCGTGCTCGCCCACGACCTTGACGGGTTCGCCGCCGGCACGACGCTGGGCTCCCCCGTCAGCGGCGCCGAGCGCGCCGCAGCTGCCGCGGCTGTCGGGCACGCGGTGGGCGCCCTGGAAATCGTCGACAGCCGGATCGTCGACTGGGACATCGCCATCACCGACACGGTTGCCGACAACGCCTCCAGCGGGCTGTTCGTGCTCGGGAACGAGCAGGCGCGGCCGGATCGGTTCGTCCCGGCCGACGTGACGATGACGCTGCGCAAGAACGGCCGGCAGGTCTCCGCCGGAACCGGCGCGGCGTGCCTCGGCGACCCGCTCAACGCGCTGGCCTGGCTGGCGCGCGCCACGGCCGCCTTCGGCGATCCGCTGCGCGCCGGCGACGTCGTGCTCTCCGGCGCGCTCGGGCCGATGGTGCCGGTCGCACCCGGCGACGAACTTATCGCGGAACTGTCCACCCTCGGTCGCGTCCGCGTGACCTTCTCCCAAGAAGAGGAACCATGACGCGAACCAAGGTCGCGGTGATCGGGTCGGGGAATATCGGCACCGATTTGATGATCAAGGTGATGCGGCAGTCGGAACGGTTGGCGATGGCCGCCATGGTGGGCATCGACCCGGCTTCCGACGGGTTGGCCCGCGCCGCCCGGCTGGGCGTGGCCACCACGGCCGACGGGGTGGACGGGCTGATCGGATTGCCCTGCTTCGAGGAGATCCGCGTCGTCTTCGACGCCACGACGGCCAGGGCGCACATCGCCAACGCCGCCAAGCTCGCCGCGTACGGCAAGCGGCTGATCGACCTGACCCCGGCGGCGCTCGGCCCGTTCGTGGTGCCGGCGGTCAACCTCGACGCGCACCTGGACGCCCCGGACATCAACATGGTCACCTGCGGCGGGCAGGCCACCATCCCGATCGTCGCCGCGGTCTCCCGGGTAGCCGACGTCGCCTACGCCGAGATCGTCGCCTCGATCGCCTCGAGGTCCGCCGGGCCGGGCACACGGGCGAACATCGACGAGTTCACCGAGACCACGACGCACGCGATCGAGACCGTCGGTCGCGCCCGCCGTGGCAAGGCGATCATCATTCTCAACCCGGCCGAGCCACCGCTGATCATGCGCGACACGGTGTTCTGCCTCATCGGCGACACCACCGGGCGGGCAATCGACACCGCGGCCGTCGAGGCGTCCATCACCGCCATGGTCGACGAGGTCGCACGCTACGTTCCCGGGTACCGGCTCAAGCAGCGCGTGCAGTTCACTCTGATCGGCGCGGACGAACCGGTGCACACCCTGCTCGCGGCCGACTCACCCCGGCCCGCCGTAAAGGTGTCCGTGTTCCTTGAGGTCGAAGGCGCCGCCCACTACCTGCCCGCCTACGCCGGCAACCTCGACATCATGACGTCCGCCGCCCTGTGCACCGCCGAGCGGCTCGCCTCGCTGGAGCCGATCCTATGACCGACCTGTTCATCCAGGACGTCACCCTGCGCGACGGCATGCACGCTCTGCGGCACCGCATCACCCCGGATCGGGTCCGTGCGATCGTCACCGCGCTCGACGCCGCCGGTGTCGACGGGATCGAAGTCGCCCACGGCGACGGGCTCGCCGGCGGCAGTGTCAACTACGGTCCCGCCAGCCACACCGACTGGGAGTGGATCGAAGCCGCCGCCGACTGCGTCAGTCACGCCCGGCTCACCACCCTGCTGCTCCCCGGCGTCGGCACCGTCGCCGAACTCAAACGCGCCCACCAGCTCGGCGTCCGCTCCGTCCGCGTCGCCACGCACTGCACCGAAGCCGACGTCGCCGCCCAGCACATCGGCACCGCCCGCGAGATCGGCATGGACGTCTCGGGCTTCCTCATGATGAGTCACATGGCACCTGCCGCTGAACTCGCCCGGCAGGCCAAGCTCATGGAGTCCTACGGCGCGCACTGCGTCTACGTCACCGACTCAGGCGGCCGGCTCACCATGGACGGCGTTCGACAACGGTTCCGCGCCTACCGCGACATCCTCGACCCGGCCACCGAACTGGGCATCCATGCCCACGAAAACCTCTCGCTGTCAGTGGCCAACTCCGTCGTCGCGGTCGAAGAAGGTGTCACCCGCGTCGACGCCTCCCTCGCCGGCCACGGCGCCGGCGCCGGCAACACCCCCATCGAAGCCTTCATCGCCGTCGCCAACCTCACCGGCTGGACCCACCAGTGCGACCTGTTCGCGCTCCAGGACGCCGCCGACGACCTCGTCCGCCCGCTCTGGGACCGCCCTGTCCGCGTCGACCGGGAAACCCTCACCCTCGGCTACGCCGGCGTCTACTCCAGCTTCCTCCGCCACGCCGAGACCGCCGCCAACATCTACGGCATCGACGTCCGTGCCCTCTTGCTCGAAGTCGGCCGCCGGCGGCTGGTCGGCGGGCAGGAGGACCTCATCGTCGACATCGCCCTCGACCAGCTGGCACAAGGCGAACGAAACTCATCGTGATGTAAGAAGTTCAAATATGCTCGAAAATGCATCGTTGTTGACAACTTCGAGCACGAGGGCTCTACTTGTGCCCCTCAGCGCCCCACGGGGTGCCCGCACACACTTCGCCGACAGATCACCCTGCAGATCGGAAGGAATCGAAGTGCCCAAAACCCCCTCATCCCGCTCACTACTGGCCGGCTTCACCGTGCTGGCAGCGTCCCTCCTGGGCACAGTGCCCGCCCAGGCCTCGCCCACCGCGACGTCCAACACACCACTCGCCCTGACACCACCCATGGGGTGGAACGACTGGGCGCACTACGGGTGCGATGTCACGGAATCCACGGTTGTCGCCAACGCGGACGCACTCGTCTCAACCGGCCTGGCCGCCAAGGGGTACAACACCGTGACAGTGGACGACTGCTGGATGGCCAGAAGCCGCAGCGCCTCAGGCCATCTGGTCGCCGACCCGGCCAAGTTCCCGCACGGCATGGCTTGGCTGGGATCCTATCTGCACAGCAAGGGCCTGAAGTTCGGTATCTACGAGGACGCCGGCACGCAGACCTGCGGCGGCTACCCCGGCAGCGGGCCCAACCACTTCGCCACCGATGCCCGTGACTTCGCCTCATGGGCGGTGGACTACCTGAAACTCGACGGATGCAACGTCCAGTCCCAGCCCGGGATGAGCACGGAGGCCGTCTACAGGCAGGCCTACCAGGCACAGGCCGCCGCCTTGCGCAGCTCAGGACGTGCCATCATCCACTCCGTCTCCGCACCGGCCTATTTCCAGGGAGGACCGAACTGGCTGTCCGTCATCGGCTGGTCGGGGCAAGTCGGGCAACTCTGGCGTGAAGGCGCCGACATCGCCATGTACGGCAGCGGCTCGCGTTGGGGCAGCGTGATGTACAACTACGGGTACAACAAGGGGCTCACCTCCTTTGCCTCCCCGGGCAACTGGAACGACCCCGACTTCATCATCGCCGGCGACGGCGGACTCAACGCTGACGAGTCCCGAAGCCAGGTGGCCCTGTGGGCGATGATGGCCGCACCCTTGATCCTGTCCTCCGACGTCACCCGGCTCAGTAGTGACAGTCTCGCGGCTATCGGAAACTCAAACCTGATTGCGGTAGACCAGGACCCCGCCGGCCACCAGGCAACAGTCGCGTCGTCCACCTCGACCACCGACGTCCTGGTCAAGCAACTCGCCAACGGCGACCGTGCGGTTGCTGTGCTCAACCGCACCACCAGCGCGCGACCTGCGTCTGTGTCGCTTAGCAGCGTGGGTATGAGTGGCTGTGTCCGCGCAAAGGACTTGTGGACCGGTGCGACCTCGACCACGTCGTCCGCGCTCACCGCGTCGATTCCCGCACATGGCACAGCCGTCTGGCGACTCTCCGCGGCCAACGGGTGCGTCTCCTAGTCCGCAATGGATGGTTGCCCGCCGCGCGAGCGCGACCGTGGACCAGACGTTGAATACATTGTGGACACTTGATCGTCCACCCTTGTAGGCGTTCCGACCGCCCCAGGAACAACCGGTCGACAAACTGGCCGGTTGCCGCGAGCGGTGCGCGAGTTGCCCTGCACGACTTTGCGCACCGCTCGCGCGGATCCGCGCCCGACACAATCGCCGGAGGTGGCGATCACGTCGGGCTGTCAGTACTACCGGACCCAGCCCCTGCTGATGTTCGTGCCGGTGCCCACCTGGGCTGACTTGTAGTTGCCCTGCCCGGTGCAGTTCCCGTACTCGTACTGCGCTCGCGCGGAGCCGCTCCTACCGCCCGCGTCGGTGGAGGTCGGTCCACCGAAGACCACGTTGACCCACTGAAGTTGCGAGCAGTTCGGCGGGCTGCTGTAGTACTCGACGAAGCCGCCCTGACTCGGCCTGAGATTGCCGCTTCCCGAGGGAAGTGCCCAGCTACCGATGTGAGTTGCCTTGCCGCTCAACGTATCGACCACATCGCCGGTCCACGTGGAACCCCAGCCGCGCATCACGGTGATCGCGTAGGTGTGGCCGTAGACGGCGTCGAACTCGTAGCCGCAACTCACGCCGGGACCGCCGTCGGCGCCGACGGAGCAGTTCGGGTCGGTAGTGGTGGTGCCGCCCTGGAAGCTGGAGAAGACACCGCGCAGCCGTTCCCGACCACTTCGACCGCTCCAGAGTTGTGCTCCATCGTGAGCCCGTTGACCACCGCGGCGCGGTCACGGGCGAGCCCAGCGGTGAACGAGTGCAAGTGCGGGAAGTCATCCGCTTCCACTGCGGCGATCCATTCGTCGAGGCGTTCGCCATGCAGACCCGTCATCATCTCCGCGAAGGACGCGACGTGGTAGGCCAATCTCGCCAGGGCCGAGCTGCGGGCCAGGACCTCGTTCAGGCGATCGCGCTCACGGTCGTCGAGATCGTCGGGATGGTGCAGCATCCATCGGGTCACGTCCCGGACCTTCGGCGCGGCAGGTGTGGCAGGCGGCGCGGCACCGACTGCCCGGAAGAGACGAAGGTAACGCTTGAGAGCTGGATAGCTGCCGGTGTACCCCTGCTCGCGGATCTCGGCCAGCAGCAACGTCGCGGTCGTGCATCCCTGGTTCCATCGCTCGCGCAGGTACGGTTTGAACCGCTCCAACGGCCCAGGACGACCATCCCGCTGCTTGACCAGCAACTCCTCAACGCTCCCGGCCCGAGCAAACCGCCGCACGGTTTTCCTATCCAACAGCAGCGACCGGGAGGTCCCGCTGACAGATTCACCCTGCGCCAACAGTTGCTGCACCGCCTGGAAATGCTCACGGATACGGACGACCACAGCGTGCGCCTCGACGCGGTCGACCTCCGCGGCGATCGCGATCTGTTCGACGTCCGGCGAGGCAGCAGAATCTGCGGCGGGCTCGGGGATATCGTGTTCAGGACCGCGCAAGTCGTGGCGATGTTGCCTGATCGTCTTCTCGACATAGCCAGCCAGCCCATGCCACAAGTGCCAGCGGTCGGCCACTTGCCGAGCATCGGGTGCACCCAGGCGCGCGCCTTCGGCATACGCGCCAGCACGATCACGACACACGATGGTCACGCCAGAGTGCGCGCGCAGCCACTCGGCGAGGCTGTCCGCAGTGCGATCGGCGAGCAGATCGATGGGGCGATGGGTGGCCATGTCGAGCAGAATGCTCCCGTAGGTGTTGCGGCGTTTGAACGCGAAGTCATCCACACCCAGCACAGTGACCGGCCCGATCGGCGGGTCAGGGATGGCGCGGACCAGGCGCAGCAACGTGTCCCGGCCGGTGACCAAACCGAGGCGACCGGCCAGTCGAGCTCCGGCGCAAGCGGCCACCGCCAGGCTGATGGATTCCAGCATCCCCCGTAGCCGCGGGCTGCGTCGCGCGTGCGCGCTGGTCACACCGTCTACCTGCTCGGCGAACGTCCTGGCCGAACATGTCTCGTTGTCGCAGAAGAACCGGCGCATCCGCAGCCACAGCACCACCGGTACTCCCGCCACCGGCACGTCGGCCACCCGACGGCCATAGCGGCTATGCACTCGGCCTGACTCGACCCCACAAAATGAACAGGCACTCACGCTCGCCTTGGCACATGCCCAGATCCGCACACCGCCCGGAGTCTGCTCGATCTTCTCGACCGTCACTCCAGCCAAGTGCGGCAACAGGTCCGCTAACCACCCATGATCACACCAAGATCATCATCGCAGACCGGTGAGGCGGCGTTCACACCGGATCCAAGGAAGTTGATCACGCAATCAGCGACAGGACCTTGATTCTCCTCAGTGCTGCTACATCAACTTCCCCAGGTGAGTGTCCACTCCGGCGTGTCGTTTGCGCTGGTCAGGGGCCTCTCGGGTGAGAGTTCGCGGTGTTGGTCACCGTGGACCGTCGCTGGAGGGGCCGGATGCTGTCTCTGGAGGAAGACGTGCAGGCGCATGCATTGCGTCAGCAGGGCTGGTCAATCTCGGCGATCGCTCGGCACCTGGGCATTGATCGCAAGACCGTTCGGGCCTACTTGTCCGGAGAACGTAAGCCGGGACGGCCTCGGCGCACGCAGCCCACGCTGATCGAGCCGTTCCTGCTCGGGCAGCTGAGCCAGCGCCAGGTCGAGTGTCTCGATGTGATCCCGTTTGTTCCACGGCGAGGCGTTTCCCGGACGTAACTGGGCGATCAGCGTCTCCCCGGTCCCGTACTGGCCGTGGTCGACGAACGTGCACATCGGCGCGAACCCGAAACCCCGCTTGTGTGTTGGCGAGGCCTGTTCCTTGTCGGAGTGCGCGGCCACCAACGTCGCGTCGATGTCCACGATCACCTGACCACCGTCGCGGCTGCCCGGACTGCCGGCCAGCGGTCGCCGCCGTGCCCACACCGCCGTCCGCGCCTGCGCCCGGGCGGAGCGGATCACCGGCAACACGGCATCGACATCGACGGCAAGCGCACTGACCAGCCGCGACACCGTCGGATCACTGGCCACTGGACCGAAGATCTCCGGCTGCGCCCTGACCACCGCTAGGTCGGCCAAACCGTCACCACCCAGCGCCACCATGGCCGCAACATCACAGACGATCTTGCCCGGATCATGCGTTGCGCGCCGGCCACGCCATGGCGCGAGGGCGACCGACAACGCCCGCTGCACTCCCGAGATCCGGACCGTCTGTCGCAACAACGCCCCCACCCGAGGACGAGACCAGCCACTCGCGCACCGGATCAACAACCAGAGTCGAACCTGAGTTACTCTTCACCAACGGAGTGCCTTCCCACACGGTGTTAGTTATGACTTCGCAATCCCAAGCATGCCGTGCAGGACAGGCACTTCCGTGCTTCTACGGGCAGGTGTCGCCCACTACTTCATGAAATGGCCGTCACTGGCACGCCGGACGCGGTCATAGTCCCGCCGTGACCCGGCTGGCATGTTCAGCCTCGGCCGCAAGTCCTACGTCACCACCCCCGCGGTACTGCGCCACCGCTGCGGCCTCCCGCTCCGGTGACCGGGTGCGACTGGCCGCGGCCAGCAGCACAGCTCCGGCCTCGGTGTCTACCCCTGGGTGGTCGAGCAGAGTCTCGCCCTGTTGGTTCCGCTGGCTCCGTATCCGCTGGGAGATCCGCAACGACATCCACGAAGCCTTCCTTCGCCTTGCATGCGCAATCATCTGCGGGCGACGTCTCCGAAACCTCTCACTCTGTTAGGAGTTCTAAGGCTGAGGCGGCTGCCCGCCTGATCCTGCCGGATGTGAGGCCACAGTTCCGGCACGCTGCCCGCGAACACAAGCAGGCTGATCTCCGTCGCGGTGTGGAAGCTCAGCCCGAGACAGGACGCCGATCGGGTTCACCAGCACGCGCTACAGCTCAGCGCCTGGGAGTCTGTCGACAACGGTCGGCGGCTGCTCCACGCGAGTGACCACCCTGTTCGCAGGCTGGCCGGCTCACCAGCATTGGGGGCCATGGGCGCCCGTGAGTCACTTCAGCAGATCGGTCAGTCACGGTCGTTCACGCGTGGACAACACCTGATACGTCCAGGCGCACCCAGCGACGACGTGCTGCTGATCGAGTCTGGCGCAGTCAAAGTTGTGCTGGGCGCGGCGAACGGGGCGGAGTCGATTCTCGGGTTCTACGGCGCGGGCGAGCTGATCGGCGAGATGGGCGTGATGAGCGGCCAGCCCCGCAGCGCGAGCGTGATCGCGCACGTCGACGGATCCGCCCTTCACGTCCCTGCCAAGGCGTTCCGGCACCTGATGGAGACCGACCGGCAGGTGCTGCTGCTGGTCAACGACACCCTGGAACGCCGGGTGCGGTCCGCGGACCACCGGACGCTCGCGATCGCGTCCCGGGACGTGCGCACCCGAGTGGGCGCCCAATTGATGACATGGGGCCGTACCTGCGGACTCCACACTAAGGACGGTCTGTTGATCCACGCACAGGTACAGATCAAGTACACGACGGAGACACTCGGCTATCCCGTATGGGGTATGTCACCGTCCAGCACCGCTGACGACACCGGAGGCTACGGCGGCTTCGCAGCCGCGGGCCTCGCCTTGCCTGTGGGGCAGCGTCTCGCCCAGTGCTCGACGTGCGCCACCGAGACGACGGCCACCCCGCACGCGTCGTTCCTCGCTCTTTCCGTTCTGCCGCAACAGGCGTACGCGAACATCCAGCGGCTGCGGACACTCTATCCGGACATCTACACCCACGACGGCGGTTTCTACGACGCCGTCAACCCGGTGACCGGGTCGGTCGGCCATCGCCGGCTCGTGCTCGACCAGTCGATGATCATGGCTGCCCTGGACAACGCCCTGAACGACAACGCGCCGCAACGGCACTTCGCCAAGGACGCCACGTCCTGGGCGGCGCACACGTACCTTTCCATGGAGACGATGTCCAGCCACTGACACGCGCGCAGGATCTTACGAGTGGGACAGAGCGGCCCTATCGGCCGGCCAGCTCGGCCAGGCTGGTGAGGAGTTGCGGGGTGGGTAGGCGATTCAGTCCTTGTGTCACCTGCCGGTTGGCGAAGTCCAGGTGTTCGGCGCTGGCGGAGCTCGCTCTTATCGTGTCCGCCCAGACGTGGATGTAGTTGAGTGAGGTCGCCAGATGGGTGCCGAACGAGTGTGTTCCGGTGATGGATGCTTGCCCGCCCGCGGCGCGGTACGCCTTGACCGTGGCCAGTACTGCCGCGTCGTTCGGGCGACCATTGTGGACGTGCCAGGCCATCAGCGCCGACGCCAGCTCGCGCTCCGCCGAGCCGTTGCCGGTGTTGTCCCAGTCGAGCAGGACGAGCTCCTGGTTGTCGTTGAGGAGGACATTCGAGGGGTGCAGGTCGAGGTGGCAGGTGATGAGCTCGTCCGTCGCAACGGGCGTGACCAGGATGGAAAGCTCGTCGACGAGTGGCAGGGCTTGAGCCAGCTGGGGGGCCCAGACTGCCTGTGCGGTGGTGGCGTCACGTGCGAGTTGTCGCCACTCCTGGCTGGATGGGCAGCGGTCGAACCAGTGGTCGTGTGGACCTGTGGCCGGGTAGTGGAGGACGTGCATTTGCGCGAGGGTGCGTCCGACCCAGCTCGCGGCGTTTGACGGGGTCGTGATGGGGTGCCCGTCCACCCAGGTGTACAGCCGTACCAGCACGTTGCCCAGGCGGGTGAGGTAGGAGCCGTCGACATTGGGGATGCTTGCGGGTGACCGGACACCGTTGCGAACGGTGGCGTTGCGGAACGCCACCTCGTGTGGGATGGCTTCTGGGCGCACATCATGTTCCCAGAACAGTTCTTTGACCGCATAACGCGTGTCAGTGGTGTCCAACCGCCAAATCCGTCCGTTGGCGCCGCGTACTGTTGGTGTCAGTCGCGCATGTCGCGTTGGAAAGCCGTATCGCCGACAGAGGTGGTCCACTGTCTCCGCAGTAGCCGTCAGTTCGGCAGAGCACACAGGGATCGACCTCCACAGACCACGGCGAGCACAGTCACTACACGGTAGTGACTGTGCACCACGGCGTCGAAGCCACACGCGCTAGCGGATCGGGTGACCTTGAGCCTGCGGAGTGAATATTGGCGAAGCGGTCGTCGTCGATCGTTGGCGGAACCAGCTGATGGTTCTGTTGAGGGCCTCGTCGATCGGGGTGTCGGGCTGCCAACCCAGCGCGACCTTGGCGCGGGTGATATCGGGTCTCCGTCGACGCGGGTCGTCTTCGGGCAGCGGGATGAACGTGATCGGGGAGGTGGAGTCGGCCAGGTGGCGAATCCTCCTGGCGAGTTCGAGTATGGTCAGCTCGTGGGGATTGCCGAGGTTGACCGGTGTGGCGATGGTGGAGCGCATGTAGCTGAGCACTCCGCTGACCAGATCGTCGACGTAGCAGATTGACCGGGTTTGGGTGCCGTCGCCGGTGACGGTGATGGGCTGACCCGTCACCGCCTGAGCGATGAACGTGGGGATCGCTCGACCGTCGTTCGGGTGCATCCGCGGGCCGAAAGTGTTGAAAATCCGTACGATTCCGCAATCCGTGCCGTAGGTTCGCCGGTAGGCGGTGGTGGCGGCCTCGGCGAACCTTTTGGCTTCGTCGTAGACGCTCCGCGGGCCGATCGGGTTGACGTTGCCCCAGTAGGTCTCCTTCTGCGGATGGACGTGGGGGTCGCCATACACTTCCGAGGTCGAGGCGAGGACGAAGCGCGCCTGGGTGTGGCGGGCCAGCTCGAGAGCCTGAAAAGTGCCTCGTGAGCCCGCCTGCAGTGTCTGGATCGGACAGCGCAGATAATCGGCCGGGGAAGCTGGGGAGGCGAAGTGCAGCACGGCGTCAAGGTGCGGCCTGGCGATGTCCAGTGGCTCGCTGACATCGTGGCGCATGAGGTGGAAGGCAGGATCGTCGACCAGGTGGTCGACGTTGTGCGGCGATCCGGTGAGGAAATTGTCCACGCACCACACGTGGATGCCCTGGGCGAGCAGGCGTTCGCATATGTGCGAGCCGAGGAAGCCGGCACCCCCCGTCACGACGACCGTTTTCGGCATGGTGTTCTCCTTGCCTAACCGGTGGGAATTGTCCGGCTGTGTGCGGGCGTCGTGGCGTATTCCGGTGTGGACATACCGCCGAGACGGTAACGGAGGGTTGGCCGCTCCGTGCAGGCGACGGGCACGCCGAGGGCGATCAACTGCTCGAGCAGGCGATCGTCCTCGCCGACGCGGGCGGCGACCTCGCCGGGGGTTCTGGTGAGCCGCTGTTCGAGCGTCTGCAGAAGTGACCTGTCGAACAGCCATTCGCCGATGTCGACCATGGCAGGGCGATGGGATCCGCGATCCCAGGTCACCCTGTCGCGCACGACCGCGCTGTCGCGTGCCATGATCCCACCTCGGATGAGTTCCTCGAACCGTTCGGTGGCGGCGGGGCCGGGGGCCAGCCATGGGAACCGGTCCACCTTGGTCGGTGTCCCGTCACGGTCCAGCAGCCGGCGCCAGGAGTGCGCTGCGGGGAAGCCTTGTTCCACGTGCCGGAGCAAGGACTCGAGGTGGTCGGTTTCCCATTCGTTGTCGTCGTCGAGGAAAGCCACATAGTCGCCCTCGCACAGTTGCACGGCCAGTTTTCGCAGTGTGGCCAGGCGCTCGAAGGGTGTGGTGGGCAGCAGCGACGCGTCGGTCACCCGGATCGTGCGGGTGTTCAGACCGAACGTCGTGTCGAGGACGGGTAGGTCACCCCCGTCGACCCAGATCGTGACCGTCACCGCGGCGGATGTGTCCTGCCTCGCCACGCTGGCCAAGGCCCCGTCGAGTCCTTCTTGGTCGGTACCGCGCGTGACGATGACGACGTCGACCGTGCGTCGAGAACCAGCTGACGGGCCGTGGTGGACCTGGTGCTGAGCCGCGGGCATCGGGCGAAGCGTGCCGGCGAGCGCGTGCAGCGTGCTCTCGTCGCCGAGGAAGACGTGGTGCGGTACGACGACGGTGTTCTCATGCCAGTACCGGGACTGGGGGAAGTCGCCGTGCTCGGTGTTGGCGAACGCGGCGTACTGCGCGATCGTTCCTGGTCGATATAACGGGCCCTCGGGTACGGGCGGGTATACCTGGTCGAGCACCAGACCGAGTCGCCGCTCAACCTGCTCGATCACCCGTTGCGGTGAACCGGCTCCGTCTGGGATGCGCAACACCAGGCCGTAGAAGCCGCCCGAGTGGATGGCGTGCTGGTCCGCGGCCGTGGTCCACGACGACCCGCTCAGCTCGTTGACCAACGTCTGCGCCCCGTGACTGCGGGTGGCCAACTGGGCGGGCAAGCGCTCGATCTGATCCAGCAACAACGCCGCGCTGAGTTCTGGCAGCGCGTGGTTGGCGCCATGCAGCAACAGCGCGGGCTCCAGTTCGGTCGACGCGGTCGGCGAAACGATGTGGGCTCGACGCCGGGAGTCCATCACCAACGACTCGAGCCGCCCGGCCATGGCGTCATCGTCAGTCAGGACCGCGCCTCCCTCACCGCATGTCAGCACCTTGGTCGCTTGCAAGCTGATGATCGTCAGATCCCCCAGCGTGCCGATTCGGTCTCCGGCCCGCGTCACCCCCTGGTGATTGTGTGACGCGTCCTCGATGATGGGGACGCCGGGAAAGCGTGCCCGGGCGGCGGCGACGTCGAAGTACTGCGCGTACAGGTGAATGGCGAGGATCGCGGCGGGCGGCGCCGCCAGGTCCGGGACCGGGCCGCACGGGGAGTCGGCGGTGGCGTCGAAGTACCTCGGTTCGGCACCAACCCGGAACACCGCCGTGGCGCAACTCACCCAGGTGGTCGCGGGCATCAAGACGACATCACCGGGGCCGATGCCGAGAGCATGGAGCGCCACGACGATGGCGCTGGAGCCGTTCGTGGTGAGCACGGCATGGCGGCGCCCGAGCGCCTGCGCGAGGCAAGCCGCGGCCAAAGCGCCGCGGCTCGGCCACCTGCTCTTCGCTCCGCTGACCGCCAGCCTTCCACTGAGCAGTGCGGACATCACATGCCGGTAGGACTGAATGTCGGTGCTGGGCCAGGCGGGACAGCCACGCGTGCGGTCCGCCGGTGCTCCGGCCATGGGAGGTCTCCTTCTGGTGCCGTCCATCCGACCCCGCTACCCGGCGGACGTGCCGCCGAGTCGTTTCGTGCGTCGATCGAGGGGAAGCATGGGAAGCAGTCGCCGTCCTTGCGGTGCGGACGCCGGGACGTCGTGGGCCCCGACCGCGGGACAGGTCGCCGTGGTCAGCCTGACCACATGCTCGCCATAGGGCGGATAGGTGCGGTCGTCAACGTCGACGTAGCGGTTTCGATAGCACCAGTTGCATTCCTCGAAGCGCGCGCTGAGCTGCTGCTCCCAATGCACGTGTTCGGCCCGCAGGCGCTGGTACGCCGCGCCGTTCCAGATGTCCTGGAACGATGTCGTGGTCAGGTCACCGAGCAGATAGCCGCTGGCCGGACTGCCGATGAGGTGATCGCAGAAGCCCACCTGCCCGCGGTAGTTGATGTAGCAGTACATCCACGGATGGGTGCATCGCTTGGCCGCGTGCGTCTGGTCGGCCCATGACTCGTCCAGTGCCGCGTCGAGCTGGATCGTCACCCCCCGTTCGGCGGCGACCTGTGTCGCGTCTCGAAGGGCGCGGGCCAGCGGCGGGCGATGGCGGGACAGATGATCCGGGGATTCCTCGGCCACCGTCAGTGGGTTCAGTTGGATATGGCTCAGGCCGAGATCGGCGGCAATGCGCACGATGTCCGGGAGCTCCGGGATAGCCTGCGGTTGCACGACGACGTTGAGCCTGATCGTGTCGACGGGCACACCACTGCGACGGGCTTCGTCGACCATGACCTCGAGATTGCGGAGTACGACGGCCAACTTGGCGCCACGACGGAGCGTTGCGAAGGTGTCCGCTCGGGCGGCGTCGAACGAGACCAGGATCAGCGCGTGGTGGCGCACCAGCCTGCGCCAGAGGGCTTCGTTGGGCACGGTGAGGTTGGTGACCAGTCGGATGCGGCAGCCCGCCTCGATCGTCCGGTCGACCGCCTGCGGGAACGTCTTCAGGATGGTGCTTTCGCCCCAGCCGCGGAGATCGACGATCTCCGCCGCTGGAAACAGGTCGGCCACGACCCGGTCGAAGATCTCCTGGCTCATGTTCTTCGACCGGTCGTACGGTCCGGCGGCCCGGCACATCGGGCAGGACAAGTTGCAGTTTTCGGTCAGCTCAAGGAACAACACGCGGGGCATACTGCGCAGCTGGGTGGCACCTGCCTCGAACTCCCGAATGTTCAGCAAGCGATTTGACGCTCGTTTCTCCTGGTGCGGACGAGTTTGAGTGGTGGGGTGAGGTGTCATTCTCGCCGTCCCTTTGAGCCGTCGAGTCGCGCGGCTCGTCGTGTCACATACCGGGGTGAATCAACTCAACACCTCGCTGAAGGGCCGGACAGGCCAGGGAAGGAGGCGGACGTCCAGTGCTCTGTCAGCCATGTGAGCTGCCTGATCGAAGCGCTCGAAGTGGAACTGATGTAGTTCTCGCCGGAGCGGGAAGCTGAATTCCCAGAAGGGCTGGCCCGCATCGTGCAGTACGGCCGCGAGATCCGCCGCGGATGAACCGCGTGCGTGTTCGGCGGGTGAGTCGAGCATGATCGTCCGTCGTCCGCATCGAACTGCTTCGTCGAGTACGCGGCATAGTGTCGGCACCGGAAGTAGCCGCCAGTATTTCGTGATCAGCACGAGGTCGAATGTGTTGTCGTCGAACGGGAGCCGCGTGCCCATCAGTGGCATGTGATCGGGCGAACCAGGATCCGGCTGGACCGGACCGATGATCCGCGCGGGTGGCGGCAGCTCGGTCGGCCAACTTCCGGCCGCCCCGATGACCGCGACCCGCGAGGTTTCCCGCAGCAGGTCACGCACCGCGGGCAGCGACGACAGTTCGGCGCAGTCGATCGTCGCGGGGTCGAGGTTGGCGGCGAAGCGTCGGAGCGCGGGCCACACTGTGCGGGCCTTGCCGATGCCGTAACTGCAGACGGCTTCGACTTCCAGCCGTGGGTGCCGCCGCAGCATAAGGTGGTCGTTGCGGCGGTCGCGGATGAGGTCACCCAGCCGGTCACGGTCATGGGGTTGGTGAAAGGCTTGTGCTTCCGGCAGGAAAACGGTGGGCACGCCGTGGTCGCGCAGGCGAAGCGCGAACTCCATGTCTTCCACGCCCTTGCCGGGGAACTGCTCGCAGAATCCGCCGACACGATGGAAATCATCGCGGCGGACACTGACGTTCTGCGTCCAGAAGAACGCCCAGTCGGTGTCCTCCGGGCGGCCGTTGAGCTCCGTTGCCCGGTCATCGCTGAGGCGCGGATCCGACCGCGCCCGTGCCATCAACTCGACCGGATCGTGCAGCGGCCACGGATCCCCCATCAGAAGCGACCACGCCGACGGGGTCAGTTCCCTGGCGAAGGTGTTGCCGCACGCGGCGACACTGGACTCGTGCTGCGCGGCGAGATGCGCCGCCAACAGATCCGGGGCGGCGACACAGTCGGCGTCGAGGAACACCAGTACCGAACCAATGGCCTGGGCGGCGCCGAGATTGCGGGCCGCTCCGGCCGAGCCACCGGTGCGTCGCCGCAGGGTCGTGCACCGAGGCACCCTGTCGATGACCTCAGCCGATTCCCGCAGTACGTCGTGTGGTGAGGCGTCGTCGACCACGATCACCTCGTACCGATCTGGTTCCACGGTTTGCGAACACAATGCCGAGAGGGTGAAGCGCAGTTGCGGCCCCATGTTGTACACCGGAATGACCACGGACACATCCAGCCGTGAAACCCCCGAATGATGGTCCACAACGAGGTCCTTTCATCAAAGGCCCACGAGCGGCGGCCAACGACCGCTCCACCATCGCATAGTACTGATCAAAACATGCAACGTAATGCGCTGTTGGTGTGACAGGCGCGGGTACCCAAGATGTCGACCGGTCGTTACCCATTTGCATGATTGCCGCTTGCCTGCGGCTTCGCTACGCTAAGGTGAGCCCCGGGGAGAATCGATGGTATCCGTGCGCGCGAAACCTTTTCCCGTATGGCCGCAGCTTGGTCATGAGGAAGCCGCGGCAGCGACCAGGGTCATCCTGGCCAACGAGCTTTCCCAGAATTCCGCCCATCATGTCGCCGAATTCGAATCCACCTTCGCCGCGTATCACGGCGTACCGCACGCGGTTGCCGTCAACACCGGCACCAGCGCTATTCACGTCGCCCTTGCCGCATTGGGTGTAGGGCCGGGCGATGAAGTACTGGTGCCCGCCTATACCTTTGTCGGATCGGCCACTCCGATCACATATCTCGGCGCTCGGCCTGTTTTTGTCGACGTAGATCTCGGCACGTACTGCATGGATCCGGTCGACGCCGAATCGAAGGTCACGAACCGGACGCGCGCGATCATCGCCGTGCACCTCAACGGCCACCCGGCGCCGCTGGTCGAGTTGCGGAAGATGACGCACCGGTTCGATCTCGCGCTGGTCGAAGACGCCGCTCAAGCCCATGGCGCGCGGTGCGACGAGAGACTGGTCGGAACCATCGGTGATGTCGGCTGCTTCAGTTTCTGGCACGACAAGACGATGACCACCGGCGGTGAAGGCGGGATGGTGCTGACGCACAGCGCGGAGCTGAGCCGACGGATGCGGTCGCTGCGTGACCACGGAATGCGGCCGGCTGGACAACCCGGCTTGTACCACCACGCCGAACTGGGCTTCAACTATCGCCTCACCTCGATACAGGCCGCCATCGGCACTGTGCAGGTGGGCAAACTCGACGCCTATGTCGCCGCCCGGCAGGCCAACGCCGACTGGCTCACCCGAGCACTCGCCGAGGTGCCCGACGTCGCCGCCCCGCGAACAGCGTCGAACTGCCGGCCCGCTCCGTGGAAGTACGTGTGCAGGCTGGGTACCGACACGGTCAGCCTCGACGCGGCGGCCTTCGTGACCGCGTTGCGCGACGAAGGAATCCCGGCCCAACGCCGGTACCCGATCCCGCTGACCCACCAGCCGATCTTCGCGAACCCGGCCACGCCGCACTGCCCCCGAGCCGATCTCTGCGCGCGAACCGCGTTCAGCCTGCCGGTCCATCCCGCCGTCAGCCAGGAGGACCTCCAGGACTGCGTCACCGCGATCACCAAGGTTCGCGCGTCCCTTCTGGGGACAGGATCATGACAGCCACACCCGACATCGCGGTGATCGTCCTGTGCCGCGGTGACGAATCCGCCCGCCTGGCCGACACGGTCAACAGCATCGCCTCCCAGAACGTGGCGCCTGGAGAACACGTGGTGGTCCAACCCGACGGCGGTGCACCACCGGGCTGGACAGTCGTCCATGGAAACGGGACGCATCCAGCGGATGCGCTGGACACCGCGTTCAGCGCAACGCGCGCCCCGTGGGCTATCGTCACTCGCGCGGGCCAGGTCCTACCGCCGCAGTATGTTGCCATCACCGCGAACCTGATCCGTACAGCGCCAGACGTTGTCGGCCTGCTACACCACGCCGACTCGGCGTCGGACTATTGGTTGCTGCGAACGGCCAACGACGTCGACCTCTCCACGGCCGTGTGGCGCCGCATCGCCGTTGAGGTCGCGGGCGGCTGGCCACACCGCTGCGCCGAGCTGCTGCACTACGCGCTCGCCCTGGACGTGACGGCTGCCGGATGGCAGGCGGTTCAACACAACGCGCGGCTCAGCACTGGCCCCGGTGATCTCGACCCACGTCACGATCTGTGGCACGCGCGTTCCCTGGGGATCGTGTCCCTTCTTGCCGGACGGCACTCGACGTCAGCGCGGTGGGAGCACTTTTTGCTCAACGCCGAGCTGCCCGCGAAGACCGCCTTGTATGTCGTGGACAACAGCGGCAGCCGGGAGTTCACCGCGCACGTCTACGCCGCCTGCGAGCGCATCGCTGTCGCCCGTGGCCTGAACCATGTCGACGTCGGCGTCACCGGACAGCCCTACCAGATGACACCAGGGCAGTCGTATCTCGACCGCGGTCGCAACGTTCACGTCGCTGGCCTGTACTCGTCGGTGTTCCCGCGCGTCCGTGAGGACCTGGTGCTGACCCTGGAGGACGACATCGCACCGCCCCTGTCAGCGGTACGCCTGCTCGGCGATGAGTTCGCGGACCCGCGTTCACGGCCTCTTGGGGCGATCTCGGCCATCTGGGACCGGGTCGCGAGCGACTACATCTGCGGCGGCCGGGACGACGGCGGATGGGGCTCGCCGATCCGGTGGGACGAGGTGCCGAGGGAGCCGATGGACGTGGGATGCGTGGGCGGCGCCTGCACCATGTGGGCCAATGCCGTCCTGTCACGGCAACCGGTGACCGTCCACTGGGAAACGGAACTCGGCTGGGACGGGGTGCTGTGCACCGCGATGCGACAGCACGGCTATCGAGTGCGGGTTCATGGCGGCGTGCGGTGTGTCCACCACACCGGCGGCAACGCTCGAACGACACGGCAGGCCAGCGAGCCCACGCCCACCGATCACGCACACGAGAGCTGACAAGACCGTGAAGTACGGTTCGATACAAGGAATTCGCCGAGATATCTCCCGCATCGTGCTTGGCACCTCGGGGATGCGCTCGTACGAACAGGCCGCACCGCTGCTGGATTCGTACGCGGCGCAGGGCGGCACATGCTTGGACACCGCGTTCGTATATGGCCAGGGTCTCTGCGAAACCGTTGTGGGACAATGGCTACGAAAGAACTCGTCCGTTCCCGTGCTGGTCGGGAAAGGTGCGCACCCGCCTCGCTGTGACCCGGAGAGCGTGGCTGAGGAACTGTCGGTATCCCTCGACAGGCTCGGCGTCGATCGCATCGACATCTACCTGGTGCACCGCGACAACCCGCAAGTGCCGGTCAGTGAATGGGTCGAGGCCCTCGAGGCCCAAGTCGCGGCAGGCCGAATCAGCGCTTACGGCGGTTCGAACTGGTCAACCACCAGGCTCCGGGCGGTCAACGCGTACGCGCGCGCCGCCGCAGCCGCGGGCTTTGTCGCCCTGAGTAACCACTTCTCGCTCGCCCAGATGGCCGAACCGCTGTACCCGGGATGCGTGGCGTTCGACGAGGACGACGTCGTGACCCTCGGCCAAAGCGGGGTCGCATTGCTGCCCTGGGCGAGCCAGGCACGAGGATTCTTCTCGGACACCGACCCCGGGCTGCTCGATCCGAACATGCGCCGCTGCTGGGATACCGAGCGCAACCGGCAGCGCCGCCGCCGCGCCGAGGCCACCGCGACGGCGACCGGCACCCGGACCATCAACATCGCGCTGGCATTCGTCCTCGCGCAGCCAGCGTCCATGTTCCCGGTGATCGGCCCCCGCACCGAGACAGAACTACGCGTCGCGCTCAAGGCGCTGGACGTCGAACTGTCCCCAGACGTGGTGCGGTGGCTGGTTCGTGACGGAGGAATACACCATGCGCATCTTGGGAATGAAGCCGGACCATGACGGCTCCATCGCGTTCGCCAGGGGAAACGACCTCGTTTTCTCATTGGAAGGCGAAAAGGGATCATTCGAACGGTACCGCGACCTGTCGGCACTGACGCTCGCGGATGCGGCGCTCCTGGCAGACGAGCCGCCCGACGTCCTGGCCGTGGGCGGCTGGGACAAGCATCTTCCCGGCCATTACGGCAAGGCCGCCGCCGGATACTTCGGTCTGGACGCGGTCGAGGTGAGCGAGGCGAAGTTCTTCGGCCGGCCAGTCACGTTCTTCTCCTCGTCCCATGAGCGCTCACACATCTTCATGAGCGCGGCGTTGAGCCCTGAAGCACCCATCGAGGAATGTGTGATACTTGTGTGGGAAGGAGTTCTCGGAGCCTTCTATCACTGGCGGAAGCACGGAAAGAAGATCATCAAGCGGCACGTGTTGACCGAGCCGGGAGCCCGGTACGCGGCACTGTTCGGCCTCGCGGATCCAACGTTTCTCGACCGCAGAGATCCGCGGTTCGAAGACGCCGGCAAACTCATGGCACTGGCCGCGTACGGTGACGCGGCGAAGGTCTCGCGTCCAGCCGCCGCGACCATCGAAGCCTTGTTGACCTGTCGGACGGTGTACCCGTTCGACAAGAAGAACTTCGCGGACTCGCCGCTACACGATTGTGGCCTTGACGACCCGACCCTGCACAACGCGGCACAGTACCTGAGCGACCGGCTGTTCGACATATTCCACCGGGTCGCGGAAGCCGAGTTCTCCCAAGGGTTGCCGCTGCTCGTCTCGGGCGGCTGCGGTCTGAACTGCGAGTGGAACAAGCGCTGGGTCGACAGCGGCCTGTTCTCGTCCGTCTTCGTGCCGCCCTGTACCAACGACTCGGGCTCCGCCATCGGCACGGTCGCGGATGCCATGTCCCACCTCGGCAACCCGTGCAAGCTCGACTGGTCGGTGTACGCGGGAACGCCGTTCCGCCACGACAGCATCCCCGACCCGACTCGGTGGGCGGCGCAACCGGTCGATCTGACCGCGGTGGCGCGGCTACTGGCCCACAACGAAGTCCTGGCCTGGGTCCAGGGACGTTACGAGATCGGCCCACGCGCCCTGGGGCACCGATCCCTTCTCGCCTCTCCCCTGGCGGCGCGAAGCCGGACAACCTTGAACACCATCAAAGAGCGCGAACCGTACCGCCCCATCGCCCCGTGCTGCCTCAGCGACGAACTCGACAAATGGTTCGACGACGCGATCGCGGACCCCTACATGCTCTACTTCTCGCGGGTGACGACCGATGCGCTGCCCGCGATCACCCACGTCGACCAGACCGCGCGTGTCCAAACAGTGTTCCCGGACGACGAGTCCTCACTCGCCCCGCTGCTGTCCGCGTTCCGCAAGCAAACCGGCTACGGCGTCCTGTGCAACACATCCTTGAACTTCAAAGGCCACGGATTCATCAACGACATGTCCGACCTACTCGCATACTGCGAGCTCAAGAAAATCAACAACGCCGTCCTGGACGACACCTGGTACACCCGTGTCAGTTACAAGTGAAATCGCGGCCATGACAGGCGCCGTGACAGCGCGATCCACCGCGGCGGCCACCACAACCAGCGCGACGCCGCCGACCAACCACGGCATCGAGGGCACCGCGATCGCCGGACTGCTCATCATGGCCACCATTTCCGCCGCACAGCCGACAGCGGTACTAATCTGCCGCCTCTGGGGAGCGCGAACAAGCCCACGTGGTGTGGCGGGAGGCGATCGAGTCGTATCGGCAGCAAGGCCGTGATCAAGACGCCGACCGGGTACAGCGACAACTCGACAACCTCGACGCGCACAACGACGACAACCACCCACCACCAGCCGCCGCATCCGCCAAGTAGGCCCGGACAAACCCGCCCGCCGCCGTCCGGACCCATTTGGCGGACCGCAGGTCGGCAGCCCGCACCTCCACCATCTTCGAACCGGATGTCGTTCGCTGTCCACACATGGTCGCTGTAGTCATCCATTGCGACGCCGCCCACGTCGAGCAAGGACAGGACCAGACCGCGTAGCTGCTCGCCGCGACGGGCGGCCGCTGTGCGAGGATCCCCACCCCAGCTACTCGCCGACTGTGAAGGCGGTCAGTTGGGGATCGAGAGTGCCGGTCAGGTCGGCGACGAGCAGTTCGGTGAGGGTCCCGTTGAAGGTGTGCCTGTCGAATTCCACGTCCCAGAGGATCGGCCAACGGTCGGGGTCCGGGTTCGACGTGTCCCACCACAGGATGTCGCGGCCCTCGGTGCTCGCGCACAGCAGCAAGCCATCAGGTTCCGGGTGGATCGGCCGTGCCCCTTCAGGTTCGTCAGCGAACCAATCACGGAGGTCATTGGCCAGTCGTTCGTGTTCGGCCAGGAAATCATCCGGGGAGACGATGAAGATTCCACCCACGACCAGACTGCCGTAGCCGTCCATGAGCCGTTTGTAATCCGCGGGAAGCCCGACACCAACACTATTCTCGATAGCCGCCCAGTCGTAGGCACGACTGGATGGGTCGTACACCAGGCCGGACATTTCGTAGGCGAGGCCGGCGGGGAAGGAGGCCAACACCGTCCGCAACCGCGCGAGCGGCTCAAGATCCATGCGCTCGATCCTCCCAGACTCATCACAACACGAGCGCGGCGAACACCGCTGTTGGACACCTGTCCGGCTGAACTTGTCGGCGTCCTGACCTACCTGTCGGTGACGCTGTCGGTGTCCGGCCGAAGCCATCAACGTCCTCTTCTGTTGTAGTTGAACCGTTGACGGCACATGCCGACGAGAGCCGGCCATAGAGTGGATCACCAGCGTGCGCGACACGATCGTCGCATACGCTGCCTGGACCGGAGCCTGGAAGGTGCCCCATCGTAAAGGTTCCCGTCGTATCGGTGCGGCGGCTGATCCCCTCAGTCGCTCCTGGCTGATCCGCTTCACCCCATACCTCATCATCAAGGGCTTCCGGCCTTCGCCGTTACGTCCATCCGGCGGGCGACGATCGCGTATCCAGATCCCTCCCGCGTGAGGTCGGTGACGGACCACCCGGTGCCGTGGACCATCTCCTCAAGTTCAGTGGACGACAGGAACAGGTAGTCGAACCATTCCGTGGCCATCTGTTGGTAACGTAGGCGCAGTCGCATCTGGCCGCTCATTCGGCCACTGTCCCGGTTGGCCGCGAGATAGTGCTTGTGATGGTCGCCTTCCAGCAGATAGGGATCGACGCAGGTGCCGACTATCCGGGCCCCTGGGTTGGCGATTTCGGCGAGCCTGGTCAGGAGACGTGGGCCTTGCTCGCGGCTCTCCAACAACCCGAGGTTCTTGCCCAACAGGAGAAACGAGTCGAATCGTTCACTGCCGCCGAGGCTGTCGATGCCTCCCAGGACGGCCGACCGAAGAGTACGCCGCAGGCATACATCCACCGCGCCTGGCGACACGTCCAGCCCTACGACGTCGACGCCGGTTCGTTGCAGGGGAAGCGAGAACCGTGCCGCGCCGACACCAATGTCGAGCACGCGACCGGCGATCCGGTCGTACACCCATCGGTCCAGTGCGGATCAATGGTCCGGTTCACCGAAGAAGCCGATGGCGTCGTAGCCGCTGATGAAACCATCCAACTGTCACTGACCCGCTGGCCAGGACGCTGGAACGCGCCGGGAAGCGGTGAACCGGCTCGCTGTTGATGTCAACAACACACATATCATCCAGCGGTGCGGATCATTTCAGGTCGCGTACGACGGCACGGATCTCGTCGTCGGTGAGCAACCGCCCTCGTCTCGCCAACTCCGCGTGACAGCGTTCCACGACAGCGGGCAGGATGACCTGGTCCACGTCGATGCCGAGGCGGCGCAGGGTAGCCGCTGTCGCGCGCGGGCCGCTCTGCGGTGTCAACGGAACTCGACGCTCGTTACCGACCAGGCCCGGCTCGACGCAGTTGTGCAGCAAATGGTCCACTTCGGACTCGACAACGACCCAGTCACCGCCGCCCCAGCAGAAGGCGTCCCGGCCGGTGAGCGGTTGGTTCGATGCCAGTGGGTGACCGGTCAGCTCGGCACCGGCACGGCTGAGACCGGTCAACGTGGACAGCCGAATGCCTGTACGTACCCCGTACAGCGCCTCGAACGCGGTCGCCGTCGCGGCGAGATCCGCGTTTCCAGGGCCACCACAGTAGCCGTTCACCGACGACTCCACCACCGCGGCACCAGCGCGTGCGGCAGCCACGGCACACGCGACCCCGAGCCCGAAGGTGTTGTGCGGATGGATCCCGACCTCGATACCCGGTGCGGCCGACCTGACCGCGTGGACCAGCTGCCCGAACGCCTCCGGCCCGACCGCGCCCGGCCCGTCGAACAACGCGATCTCGTCCGTGCCGGCCATCGCCGCCACCGTTCCGGCCAGCACTTCCGCCGTCAGGTACGACACCATCGTCAACGCGGCCGCGACCCGCAGCGGCTGTCCGTGCGCGTGCTGGACGACCGTGGCCGCCCGCTGGACGACCTCGTCCCGCGACGCGGGGACCGGCGGGCCGTAGATCCCGGACGCCGGACCGAATCCGGGTACCGAGACCTGCACGCCGTCATACCCGAGGTCCAGTGCCCGGTCTATATCCTCCACAGTGGACACAAACGGGCACCACACCACGCAGCCAGGATGCTCCTGCCGGATCACCGCCAGTTCGGCCGTGACCTCGGCGGGCGCACGGCCGCCCGGCGAGGCGGTCACGATCTCCGGCACTCCCGACCGGGCCAGCAGCCGCAGGAAGGCGATCTTCGCCTCATGGGTCGCCATCACTCCGGGCATCGACTCGATCGCGCGCATCGACGTGTCGCGCAGCCGGATACATTCGGGCAGGACACCGGTCACGGTCGTGTCCCGGTTCGCCGGCGCCACCGACCAGCGGCCGGGCTCGTACGCGCCCGGTGTCCTCGACCGGTTGACGTCCGCGCGGAACTCCTCGAAACGGTCGTCCATCAGCAGGTCAGCTCGTCGATCACAGACGCGAACAACTCGCCGTGCCGCTCCACATCGGACTCGTCGGTCATCGGCGACATCAACGCCGCGCCGCTCATGCCGTTGAGCACGATCCCCCGGTTTGCCAGGTAAAGCCACAACGCGTCACGTGCCGCGGCGCCGACACGCGGGTACAGCTGCCCGGCATTGCGCGGCGGCGTCGGTGTGAACGCGTACGACACACGTCCGCCGAGCCGTCCGACATGCCATGGCAGGCCGTGCTGGGCGATCACCGCCGCGACTTCACGTTCGTAACGTTCAGCCAGGCGGTTCATGTGCGCGTAGGTCTCATCGGTCATCACCTCGGTGAGCACCGCGCGCATGGCGCGTACGGCCAACGGCCCACTCGCCAGCGTGCTGCCGAGACCGCCGTCGCCGTCCTTGGTGTAGAGCTCTGCCGCGGCGGCCACCTCGTCGGACATCCCGTACACGCCGGCCGGGATGCCGCCCGCGACGCACTTTCCCATCGTGATCAGGTCGGGTTCCAGGCCGAGTTCACGCACACAGCCGCCGGGACCCGCCGGAATGGTCTGCGTCTCGTCGATGACCAGGAGCGTGCCCGTGCGCCGGGTGAGGTCACGCAGTCCGGTGTGGAACCCCGGATCCGGGTGGATCACCGCTCCCCCGTTGGTCATCACCGGCTCGGCGAGCACCGCGGCGACATCACCTGGCGCGACCGCCCGCTCAAGGGCGTCCAGGTCGTTGAACTCCACGACCTTGGTGGATTCCGGGTATTCCAGCGAGCCGTGGTACGCGTAGTTGAACACCAGGATCCGCTCACGTCCGGTGGCCACCCTGGCCAGCAGCAGCGCGAACCGGTTGGCGTCCGTGGCCGACACGGTGAACTGCCAGTACGGCAGGCCGAACCGGCGCTGGAGTTCCTCCGTCACCGTCACGTGGTCCTCAGTCGCCCAGAGGGTGACGCTGCCGCGGTCAAGCTGGTCACGCAGCGCCGCGACAACCGCGGGGTGGTTGTGCCCCCAGAGCGCGGCTGTCGCGGCCAGCCCGAAGTCGGCGTACTCGTGCCCGTCGATGTCGTACAGGCGTGCCCCGACCGCACGATCCACGACCAGCGGCACCGGTGGCGGAAACTGGCTGATCCAGTGCTGCGGAGTGCCGTGCAGCTGGGTGCGGCGCGCCCGTTCGCGCAGCGCGGCGGTCCGCGGTCGGGCGTCCGTCCACATGGCACGCTCGCGGTCCAGCAGCGCGGCCAGCTTGTCCGGGTCGATCCCCGGCGGCACATTGTTCACCACGGCTCCTGGTCCAGTGGGGTCGGGTCGAGGAAACGGCGCAGCACGTTGCCGGTCACCCGCGCCACCGGGTTGGCGTACGAGTCCACACCGAGCGCCGTACACCAGGCGATCGAGCCGGTGCTGAACACGCCGCCGCCGTTGGGGTACTCGAAGAACACCAGGTCAGCGCGGACGCGTGGCTCGACGGTGCCGCCCTGCTTCGAGTTGGACGTCAGCACGTCCTCGATCGCGAGCTGGAAGAAGTCGCTGAACCCGTCGGCCGTGGCCAGCACGACCGCGTGCGGTGGCGTGCCGAGGGCGGGGTCGGCCCGGTCGATCTCCATCCCCGCGGCGGCGTGACTGACCAGACCGTCGACCGAGATCAGACCGTCCACTCCGGACAACGCGAACAGTCCCCGCTCAGCGTCCGCGAGTGGCTTGTACGGGCGGCCGTCGCCGCGCCCGCCCTGCGCGGCGAACCCGACGCCGACATGTCGTTGCGGCGCCCGGCCCCGATGCCGCCAGAGACCGCCGGGTTCGCCCGTGGTGCTCAGGTGCGTCTCGCCCGGCGGGACCTCCCAGCCTCTGGTCCCGGTGTGCCCACGGCGGATCTCGATCACGTACGGCTGGTCCGGCGACACCCCGGTCACCCAGTAGTAGCCGTTGCCGCCCAGGTACATGACCCGCCCGCCGCCGGCCAGGTACGCCTCGTGTGCCGCAAGCATCGGTGCCGTGTAGTACTCCGGATGCGAGCCCGTGAGCACGACGTCGTACCCGGCGAGCGCGGCGACGCCCTCGGTGTGCAGGTCGTCGTCGCACACCACGTCATGGCCGATGCCCTCGTGCTCGAGCCAGTCGATCAGGCACAGGTCGGCACTGAGGTTCCACAGCCCGAACGGGCCGGCGTAGTCCGGGGTGAGCGTGGTGAGCGGCCGGCGGCGCGAGGCGTAGTAGCATCCGGTGCCGTCGCGGTGCAGGTCGTAGAGGCTGCACACCTTGTGTCGGGCCGCCCACCGGTGTTGCTCGGTCGTCGCGAACCCCGGCCCGGCCTTCTCCAGGGTCAGGTGCGAGTTGGCGTAGGCGAGATAGGTGAAGGTCGGGATCAGCACCGCCACCCGCGTGCTGGTCGTGCCGCTCGGTGGGCGTACGAAGAAAGGGACGCTCAGCTGCTCCCGCCCGGCTCGCAGCCGGAAGGCGTAGACCCCGCTGCGCAGGTCGTCCGGCAGGCGCAGGGTCACCTGTGGCTCCCAACGGGCGTCCGTCAGGTCGTCGTCGTGGAAGTGGATCGCGTCGTACTCGTCCGGGGCGAGCCGGAAGTCGATCTCCCGCCCGGTCCAGTTCGCGCCCGGCACGCCACGGGCGGGCGTGTTCACAGCCTCGGCAGTGAGCGCGTGCGGGCCGTCGTCCACCACGGTCACGCCCTGCGTGCCCCGGCCGGGCCGCCATCGGGCCAGCACCGGCAGGTCAAGCATGTCCGGGGCGCCGGCCAGCACGGACTCGTCGGCTGCTCCGGCGTAGATCGCCGGCCGGTCGATCCGGCCGGTGAAGCCCGCCGTCGCCATCCCGTCGGACCACCATGCCGCGACCAGCGGCCGGATCCCGGCCGAGGCGGTGCCGATCGCACCGGCACCGGTGGCGGACGCCCGCCATGACCCGACCGGCCACTCCGGGACCGGGACCTGGACCACGGTCACGCCTCGGGGGCTGAACGTCGCCGCCACGAAAGTCCAGCGGCCCACCGGAACCGGCGTGTCCGTGCTGATCAGGGGCTGGTCAGCCGCACCTGCCCAGGCCGCGAGCCGATGGTCACCGGTGAGACCGAGCGCCCAGCCACGCTGGTTCTCCCGGCGGGCGATGATCGCCCGCGGCCCGCCGGTCATCGTGGGCATGATCCACGCGGTCACGGTGAACTCGTCGACATCGAGCGCCGGATGCGCGGGCGCGGACAAATAGGATCCGGACGCCAACGGCTGCACACCCGCGGGCCTGGACTCGATCGGGAGGTCGACGACGACTTCGCGGACTCCCGGTCCTCTGGGGTCGGCGCTGCCGTGCACGAGACGCAGCAACTCGACGTCGTAACCGGTGGTCGCGCTCACCATCAGCCGGATCTCGGCACCCGCCGCGACACTGAGCGGGTCGACGTAGCCGAGGAGCGCGGGTCCGCCGGTCATCTGTCCACCAAGTCCCCGAACGCTTCGAGCTGATCCATCCGGTCGTACATCGGGTAGAGGACCAGCTCGTCCACACCGGCGTCGAACAGGTCGCGCAACTGCCGCGCGCAGTGCACCGGCGGGCCGAACACAGCGACCCGGTCGGCCATGCCCGTCGCGTCGTACACCGGACTCGCTCCGAAGGCACGGTCGAACGCGGGGATCAGGCGCTCCCGCGCTTTGTCCACTGTGTCCTCCACGGCGACGTAGACACTCTTGGAGATGGTGAACGTCGCCGGATCGCGGCCCTGGTCGGCCAGCGCTCGCCGCACGATGGCGAGCTGCGCCAGGAAGTCCTTGGTGGCGACCGGAGCGGCGCCGGTCCATCCGTCAGCGATCCGGACGGCTCGCCGCAACGCGGGTTCGGCGCGTGCCCCGATCCAGATGGGCGGTCCCGGCCGCTGCACCGGGGGCGGCTGCGAACGCACACCGGAGAACGAGTACAGCTCGCCGTCAAAGCCGGTCTCGCTCCACAGCGCCCGCATCACCTCAATGCCCTCGACCAGCCGGCGGACCGGCCGGTCGGCCGGAATACCCAGCGCGGTGAGGGTCGCCCGGTGGTAGTCGTTGCCGACGCCCAGCCCGACCGTGAGCCGCCCGTGCGAGAGCTGGTCGACAGTGGCCAGCTCCCGCGCCTGCACAGCCGGGTTACGCCGCCCGGAGTACAGCACGCCGATCCCCAACCGCAGCCGTTCGGTGACAGCGGCCAGGTAGGACAGCACGTGCAGCCCGTCGAGCGAGAAGTTCTCGGCGCTGACCGTGTCCTGCGTCCAGATCCCGGCGAACCCGAGCGCCTCCGCGCGCCGCGCGAACGGGATCAGCAAGTCCGGGTCGGTCGGCGCGCCGACCGAGAGCGTGCGGCCGCCCACGTCATACCACCCTGGTCAGTCGATCTCGGCACCGAACACGGTGACCGCCGACTCCCGGTCGGCCATCTTCCGGAAGCCGGCCACCACGTCGGCCATCTCCGGCGTGGACAGGCACGCGTTCCACGCCTCCCACGACTCGACTTCGATGTCCTCGACCACGTCCCACGGCGCCGCGCCGTCCCGCGTTCCCGCGAGCTGGAACACGCGGAACCGCTGCACGCAGGGCTGGCGCCGGGTGATCGCCTGGTCCACGGTTTTCGACCACTCGACGTACTCCTCGGCCGTCACACCGGGCTTCAACTTGTACAGGCAGTAGACCTTCTGCACGCGCGCTCTCCATTCGCCTCGGCCACCGAGGACACCGTCCCTTTCGGAGTGGCTCCGAGTATTCGACGCTCTGTTGTCATTGTCAACACTTAGCCGCTGAGCTGTTTTTCGAACAGCACGGCCGTTCCGCCACTGGCGAACCGCCCGCGCCCGGCCGGGCGGAACCCCTGGTCGACGTAGTAGCGACGAAGTCGATGGTTGTGTTCGACGCAGTACAGGCGCAGCGCGGTCGCCCCCGCTTCCCGCGCCAGATCCCCCGCCCAGGCGAGCAGCCGCGAGCCAAGCCCGCCGCCGGCGTGACTCCGGTCGATCACCAACCCGTTCACATAGCCGGCGTCCACACCGTCCCCGGGCCACACCGGTTCACCCGACCAGAGCAACCGGAACGCCCCACACACCGCGTCATCGTTCCGCGCCACCAACCATTCTCCCTGGCCGACCTGCACGCTCACCACATCCGCCGGCACACCGGCCCTGGGCCACTGCTCGATCCCCATGCCGGCCAGCCAGTCCTCGGCGGCCCGCCGGACGCGCAGGATCTCCGGCACATCGCCGGCCACCGCCCGCTCCATCACGATGTCCACCAGCCTGACGGTATCGCGCGGCTACGTGTTGACACTAACAACACCGGAGAGCATCCTTCCGGACTACCAGGCACAACGAGGTGATCAAGTGGGCGGACGTTCCTCCGGCACACGGCGGCTGTGGCTGCCGCGGCGATTATTGCTCGGCGTGGTCGTGGTCCTGCTGGTGTCGGTGCTCGTGTTCCTCGCGACGCAGGTACTGCCGGGCGATCCGGCCCGCGCGGTGCTCGGGCACGAAGCGACACCGGAACGGGTGGCCGCCCTTCGCGCCGAACTCGGCCTCGACCGGCCGCTGCTCGACCAGTACTTCGCCTGGCTGGGCGGCATTCTCGGCGGCGACCTCGGTCACTCCCTGGTCACCCAGGAACCGGTCGGCGGGCTGATCGGCGACCGCGCGGTCAACTCCGCGGTACTCGTGCTGATCTCGGCGGCCATCGTGCTCCCGCTGTCGGTGTTCGTCGGAGCGCTGACCGGCCGCCACCACGACCGCCCGGTCGACCGGGTGATGCTCGTCGTCACCCTCGGACTCACGGCCTTGCCCGAGTTCATCATCGCGCTGCTGCTCGTGATCCTGCTGTCCACTTCGGTGTTCCCGCTGCTGCCCGGGACCGTGCTGCTCGCGCCCGGCCAGAGTCCGCTGAGCAACGTCTCCCAACTCGTTCTTCCCGTGATCGCGTTGGTACTGGGCGTGTTGCCGTACCTGGCGCGCCTGGTCCGCGGCTCGGTGATCGACGTGTACGAGTCCGAATACGTACGCACGGCACGGCTCAAGGGCGTGCCTGAGCGCATCGTGTTGCGCCGCCACGTCCTGCGAAACGCGCTTGTCCCCGCGATCCAGGGAACCGCGCTGGCCCTGGCCTACCTGACCGGCGGGACCGTCGTGATCGAGCAGGTGTTCAACTATCCCGGACTCGGCAGTGCGCTGGTCGACGCGGTGAACAACCGGGACTTCCCGGTGATCCAGCTGATCTGCCTGATCTTCGCCGCCTGCTACGTGATCTTCAACCTGCTCGGGGACGTGCTGACCGTGTACGTCACGCCCCGCCTGCGAACGGCCAGCGAATGAGAACCGAACTGTTGCGCCGCTGCATGCGTGAGCCGCGGATGCGAGTGGGACTGGTGCTGACCGGGCTCATCCTCCTGGTCGTTGTCGTCGGCCCGCTTCTCGCACCGCACGCACACAGTGACATCGTCGGCGCGCCGTACGCGAAACCGACCGCCACCGCCCTGCTCGGTACCGACTACCTCGGTGAGGATGTGCTGTCCCGGGTGTTGACGGGCGGCCAGAGCATCGTCTGGATCTCGTTCGTCGGCACACTGGTCGGGGTCACCGTCGGCGCGGCCATCGGCATGACCGCTGCCTACAGCGGTGGCCTGCTGGACGAACTGCTCATGCGCGCGATGGACGTGCTGCGCGCCTTTCCCCCGCTCGTCCTCATCCTGCTGCTGGTCGCGATGGCCAGGGCCGAGACGGCGATGATGCCCCTGATCGTCGCGGTCGCCTGGGTTCCCCAGGTCGCCAGGGTCGCGTACGGCGCCGCGCGGGAAGTGACCACCCGCGAGTTCGTCGAGTCAGCGGAGACCCTGGGCGCGCCGAGGCTGCGCATCGTGCGTCGAGAGATCCTGCCCAACATCATGACCCCGCTGATGGTCGAGTTCGGACTCCGACTCACCTGGTCCATCGGCGTGGTGACCGCGATGAGCTTCCTCGGTGTCGGCCTGCAGCCGCCCGCGGCCGACTGGGGCCTGATGATCAAGGAGAACTACCAGGGACTGGCCCTGCAGCCCTGGGGCGTGGTGGTGCCGGTGCTGTGCGTCGCGGTGTTCACGTTCGGCACCAACCTGATCACCGAAGGCTTCGCTCGGACGGTGGCCCGGGTTTCGCCTCAGGAGGGGCAGTGATGGCCGCGGTACTGGTGCAGGGTCTGCGGGTCAGTCTGGACGGCCGCGACGTCGACGTGGTCGACTGCGTCGACTTCGCCATCAAGGAGGGCGAGGTGCTCGGCCTGGTCGGCGAGTCCGGCTCGGGAAAGACCACAGTCGGTCTGGCGTTGCTCGGTGACGCCCGGCGTGGTGCGCGCATCGTCGGTGGCAGTGTGGTGATCGACGGCCAGGACATCGTGAGCCTCACCCCGGCCAGGCTCACCGCCCTGCGCGGCAGCACGGTCGCCTACGTGCCACAGGATCCGTCGATGGCGCTGAACCCGGCGCTGCGGATCGGCCGGCAACTGACGGAACTGTTCGAATTCCACCAGCCAGACATGCCCACCGCGGCACGGGACGAGCGGATCAGGACCACCCTGCACGAGGTGGGACTGGACGCCGACGACAGGTTCCTGGCCCGATTTCCGCACCAGCTGTCCGGCGGCCAGCAGCAGCGTGTCACGCTGGCGCTCGCCTTCGTGCTGCGGCCCAAGGTGATCGTACTCGACGAGCCGACCACGGGACTCGATGTCACCACTCAGGCCCGTGTCCTGAGCACTGTACGCGAACTGTGCGCGACGCACCGGGTCGCGGCCCTGTACGTCACCCACGACATGGCGGTGGTTGCCGCGCTGGCACACCGGATCCTGGTGATGTACGCGGGACGGGTCGTGGAGTCCGGATCGAGCGCGCAGATCTTCGGCCGGGCAGCCCATCCGTACACCCAAGCACTGCTCGCCGCGGTACCCGTGGTGTCACAGCGCCATGAGCTGGTCACGATTCCGGGTGACACCCCCTCGCCGGGACGGCGGCCCGGCGGTTGCCCGTTCCACCCCCGCTGCGCCGATGCCGTGCCGGAGTGCGCGGTGACCACCCCGGAGCCGGTCGAGGTCGGCGCCGAGCACACCGTCCGCTGCATCCGCGCCGCCGAACTCGCGGCCGGTACGGCCCGCACAGCACCCCGGATCGCCGCGGCCCCTGCCGGCCGCCAGGACGAAGTGCTGCTTCGAGTGTCGCATTTGGACGCTTTTCATGGCACCCGGCAGATCCTGCACGATGTGTCCTTCGAACTGGCCCGTAAGGAATGCCTCGCACTGGTGGGCGAGTCCGGCTGCGGCAAGACCACACTGGCCCGCAGCATCATCGGCCTGCACCGCAAACACAGCGGTGGAATCTCGTTCCGGGACAACGAGATGGCCAAGCATGCCCGCGACCGGTCCCTCGAACTGCGGCGCGCGGTGCAGTACATCTTCCAGAGCCCCTACAACGCGCTGAACCCGCGCCGGTCCATCGGCGAGACCTTGCGTGAACCGCTGCGAGTGCTGTTCGGCGTGCCGTCGGCCAAAGCCAGAACCATGGTCGCCGAGGCGCTCGAACGTGTCTCGCTGTCGCCGAGCCTGGCATCGTCGTACCCGAGCCAGCTCTCCGGCGGCGAACGGCAACGGGTCGCCATCGCACGAGCCCTGGTGTGCCGGCCGGAAGTGCTGGTGTGCGACGAGATCACCTCCGCGCTGGACGTCTCCGTGCAGGCGTCGATCGTGCGCCTGCTGCGCGGGCTCCAAGACGAGGAAGGTCTGGCGCTGTTGTTCGTCACGCACAACCTGGCGCTGGTCCGCACCGTCGCGGATCGCGTCATCGCCATGCGCGACGGACGGCTCGTCGAGACCGGGCACGTCGACGACGTTCTCGACCAACCCCAAGACCCCTTCACGCGCAAGCTCATCGCGGCGACCCCCGAGTTCGGTGCCGCACCCGTACTGTCGCGAGAGGACCGGACATGACCACGCAACCATCACACGGCCTGAGTCGGCGGGGATTCCTCGGCTCCGCGGCCGCACTCGGCCTGCTCGCGGCCTGCGGCGGAAACACCACGCAGCAGCCCGGCTCGACCCCGCGCCGGGGCGGCCGGCTCACCGTGGCGACCGGCGGCGCCAAGGGATCGGACACAGTGGACCCGATGCTGCTCAACAGCGTTCCGGTCAGCTTCATGGCCCGCGTCCTCTACGACCAGCTCGCCGACTACAGCAACCAGATGCGGTACCAGTTGGCCATGGCCGAGCTGATCGAGTCCAACGCCACAGGTGACGAGTGGACGATCCGGGTCAGACAGGGCATCGAGTTCCACAACGGCAAGACCCTCGACGCCGACGACGTGCTGTTCACCTTCCAGCGCACGTTCTCCCTGCCCGGCGCGGTGACGGTCGGGAAGTTCAAGGCGTTCGTCGACCTGAACGGCATCACCAAACTCGACCAGCGCACACTCCGGTTGAAGCTGCTCCGGCCGGCCGCCACGTTCCAGTCCGCGCTCGCCAGCCCGTTCAAGATCGTGCCGGTCGGCTTCGACCCGCGCAACCCGGTCGGCACCGGCCCCTTCAAGTACAAGAGCTTCACCCCGAACCGGCAGTGGACCTGCGAACGCTTCGCCAACTACTGGAACGCCACCGGCGAGTCACAACCCAGCGACGCACCCGCCCCGGCCGGCCTCGGCCCGAAGCCGTATCTGGACGAACTGGTCGTCAACGTGATCAACGACGACTCGGCCAGGATCAACGCGCTGGTGACCGGCCAGGTCGACGCCATCAACCAGCTGCAGTTCGCCCAGATCCCCACCATCGAGCAACACCGTGAGTTGAAACTCCTGGAGTCGAAGACCGGGGCGTGGACCGGGATCTACATGAACATGCAGCAGGCACCGTTCAACGACGTCCGGGTCCGCCAGGCGCTGCGGCTGGCGATCGACCGCGACCAGGCGCTCACCGCCTGCCTGTCCGGCCATGGCACGGTGGCCAACGACCTGCCTGAACCGTTCGCGCCTGGCTATCCCGCGTCGCTGGTGCGCAAGCGGGACGTCGAGAAGGCCCGGCAACTGCTCAAGGACGCCGGCCACGAAGGCGTCACGGTCGAACTGGTCACCGGACCGGTCTCGACCGAGGCCGTGTCCATGTGCACCGTGTTGGCCAACAACGCGGCCGACATAGGCATGACCATCAAAGTCCGGCAGGTGGACACCGCGACCCTGTTCGGCCCCAACTTCCACAACTGGCAGTTCTCCGTGGACAAATGGCCGGCGCAGGGCAACTATCCGATGCTCACGGCGTTGACCGACCTCAGTGGCGCAACCGACCTCACCCACATGGCCGACCCCGACCTCCGCGAACTTCGATCCCTCTACGAGCAGGCACAGGCGACCACCGACCAGACCAGGCAGAACGACCTCACCCAACGGATGTACCAGCTCGAATACGACCGGGGCGGGTGGATCATCCCCTTCTTCGCCAACGTCGAGAACGCGTACAACGTCAAGACCGCCGGATGGCCCAAGGACGACTTCGCCGGCCGCACCTTCGGCAACGCCCGCTTCGAACAGGTCTACCTGACCAGCTAGCTGCGGAGGTGGAGGGGGCTCTTAGCAGAGACAGGAGGCAGGCCCGCCGGCTGCCGACTAACCACCCCGCTTGTCCACCGAGAGACCGTCGGCTACTTCGTCCGCCGGCAGGTGAACGTGAACTACCTCGACGTCAACGTTCACAGTCCTGGCCGCGACGAACTTTCCGTACATCCGGCGCAGCCGACGGCGGGATGTCCCTTCGGTGAAGGCGCGGCGGCCGTGGAGCATTCGCAGATTGTTCCAGAGCAGGATGACACCGCGGCGGAGGAGAACGGGGGTCTGATTGGTTTCGTCCGCCGAGATTCGGTCGAAGGCGTCCATCGCCGCCCTGAGGTCGTCCGGGAGTCGCTCGCCGACGGTTTCGTATCCATCCTCGATGTAGCGACGAAGATACCGGAGCTGGAACGAGTTGTCGCCACCCCACTGGGCGATGGGTTGTTTCCTGGTGGTCAGGCCGGGGATCTGGCCCATGACGTCAAAGTGGTGCGGTCGGGCGAACGTGGCCTGGTGGGCCGGGTCGAGTTGGGACCACAGCGCCGGGCCGGACATGGTGATGGTCTCGCCGCCGGTGTCCGCGGCCGACAGGCCCAGGAGTGCGGCGATCTCCGGCGGGTCCGGCAACAGGGTTCCGTCCGTGTGGTGTCCGCCTGAACGGCTCGACCCGGAGTAGTGACTCACGGTGGGGACGTCACTCGCGATCTCGACCATGCACATCAGCTCGCCGGTCCGGTACTGCGGCACCGGTGCGCACAAGCTGGTGAACAGGTTCCAAGCGGCGGTGCAGAGTTCGTGGTCGTCGAGGCCGTCCGGATCGATCTGGACGACCGCCAGTCCAGGCACCTGGCGGACATCGGCCAGAATCCCTTCGGCCACGGCACGAGCCTGCGAGGTGACCGAGGGGGCGTCGGTCGGCCACTTGTCGGCGGCTACGTCCGTGGGCACCGACCGGGCTAGGAAGGCGCTGAGAACAGAGCCGTTGACGAGGAATGTGGGCTCCACGGGATTCTCCTTCACAGTTGGCGGGCCGCGATCGAGCGGGCCGTGACGTCGAACGGGTCGATCACGTCGAACGAGTGGGCACGCGCCAGCACGTGGATCTCACTGCAACCGACGATGGCCGAGGAGACCTCATACTCGCGCATGCCGTCGTCCAGCCAGCGCACGGCGGCGTCGGTACCGCGGTTCTCCTTGATCTCCTGGATAGCCTGCTGCAAAGTGACATTGTCCGCTTCGGACGGCCACACCACCGACGACGCGATGTCCGTCCATTTCGGATGCTCCTGGAGCAGGTGCATCCGCCACGTGTCGATGGAGCACATCATCAGCCGGCGCACCGGTGGTGCGGCCGCGACGGCGTCCACCAGGACGTCGACGGTCGAGACCACCCGGTCACGCAGGCGTGCGGGAAGGAAGGGCAGAATCCTGTGCAACGTCATACAACACATGACGATCTTGTCGCAGCCCTGGTCGGCCAGGAGCTGCAATCCCCTTGTCACCTGGGCTTCGATCCGGACGTCGCGGCCGGCGACAAGTGTCCCCCGCGCGGCGATACCCGGGTCGGAATACAGCAGCACGGCCGGGAAGTCCTGTTCGGCCACGCCGTCGCAGTGCGCGTAGATCGTCCGGACGAACTCCGCGGACGCCACCGGACCGACCCCGCCGAACACCCCGATCATCTCACCCATCGAGCGGCCACCTTTCGTACTCACCCGCCTGGATCTGAAGCACGTCGTGCTGGACGGTCGCCCACTCGCTGCGCCGCCTCCGATCGGCCATCGCGGACCGGTGGAACTCGCGAACCTCATCGGAGAACTGGAGGTTGCCCACTGACAGGAACCGGACCGCGCCGCTGGGATCGCGGGCGGTCACCACGTCGCCGCGGTTCTCCAGGCTCGGTGCGAACGGGATGTCCAGCAGGCCCTTGTGGAAGCTGTTGACGACACCGACGGTGAGACTGCCGCCACCGGCGACGAACACGCTTTCCAGCAGCTGCTCGACTTCCAGCCGTAGGACACGCTCCTCGCGGGCCACGGCGGCCTCGTCGACGGTCGTTCGCTGGGCCATCTCGAGCCCGAACCGGCTCAACGTGACGCCTTCACGGTTGTCCGCGGCCGAAGGGATACGAGTCGCCTCCACCGGCGTCTTGGTGAGCATCCGGGTCGCCCCGGACAGTCCAGCCGTGGTAGCCGACGCCACGATCAGCTCACCGGCGCGCCTGGTGTCCTGTGGAAAAGCCGCCATGTACTGGTGAAAGACGGTGTTGACCCGTACGTTGTGGTAGCCGAGATTGACCAGCGTACGGGTGGCGAACTCCCGCAACACCCGGATCGCGGCGATGTCCTGTGCGCGGTTGCCTTGTTCGGCGCATCCCAGGGAGACGGACCGGACACCCTGACCCACCGCCAGCAGGGTCTCGATCACGGTGACAGTGATGGCGAGGCACGGCGGGATCAGGACCGCGGTGAGCGTCCCGAAGAACTCCCGGTCGATGATGACACCGAACTGGTCCGAGTACAGCCCGGCCAGTCGATCGACGTACTGCCAGCGCGCCAGCGATTCGGCCAGCGGGTAGTCCTTGAAGTACGGGATGTTGTAACAGATGGCCCCGCCTTCGTATCCCGTCACGCCACCGGCACAGGAGATCTCGGCGAGCAGCCGCGGATCCCGGGTGCTGTGCCGTGTCTGCAGCGGCGTCCGGACGTGGGAGATGATCCGCCGCAACGGTTCGACGCCATGGTTCACCATCGGGAATCCGTTGAGGACGGACTCGCACAGCGACCGGCTTTCGGCGATCGACTGCTCCGCGATGTCGTACGCGTTGCTCCGGGTCAGCGAGTCGATCTGGTAGGAGAGCACGTCTCCGCCAGCGTCGCGAAGCACCTTGAACAACTCCAGCTGGTCCGCGACGAGAGCGACACCCGAGCGAGGCTGTAGGAGCACCCGCCCGGCCGACAGTTGCGCCTGCGCGAACGACGGCTGCCTGATGAGGAACTTGGCATTACCCTCAAGGTCGGCGGCGCCGGCGCCGGTACGCCACGTATCCAGCACCTCCCGTCGGATACGCCGGAAGTCGGCCAACGACATCCGGTCGTCGACCGGAACAGGTAACGGCCGCGTTTTCAGCTCGGGTCGCCGTACCGGAATGACGGCCTGTTTGCGGGGGCGGACGAACAGGTCCTCGACAAGCACGGACAGCACGGTCGGGATGTCGACGTACCCCGGGAACACCCTGCTGAAGCCCTGCGGGGCCAGCTCGGCCAGCAGCCGGTCCGCGTCGTTGACCGACAAGTTGCCGCCGATGTACCAGAGCGTATCGATGTCCGCGAACTCCGTCCGCAGATCCGCGAACTCCGCAAGGTAGGTCCGGGCGTGGCCGTCCATACAGGACAGCATGACCACGTCGGCGCCGCCCGCGACCTCGAAGAACTCGCGCAAGCTGTTCTGTATGCCCAGGAAGTCGACTCGGTATCCCGCCTCAGTGAGCGCGCGCCGAAGGATCGACAGCCCCACGGAATGCGCGTCCGCCCCCAAGCCGCCCAGCACAACGAGCCCCTCTGTCACCCTTTCCCCTTCGCTGTTCGGCCGAAAGGCCAGCACGACATCGAGTCAGGCGTCCCGCTCCTTGGTCACACTGAGCGACACTGTTCCCAACGAGTCGAAAGACGCCCGTACGGTGCCGCCAGGTAACAGGTCGACGGCAGCTGCCCACGAGCCAGCGAGCACGATGTCACCAGCACTCAGCCCTGTGCCGTACGAGGACAGGATCCGGACAAGGCACGCCACGGACTCCGCGGGATGGCCCATGACAGCTGTGCCGTGTCCCGTTTCCTTACGCTCGCCCGCCTGGAACACCATACGTTCGGCGGCGAGGTTCACGTTCTCAACCGGCGTCGGCGAACCCATTACCACCATTGCCGACGAAGCGTTGTCAGCCACGGTGTCCACGAGCTGAATCGCCCAGTTCTCGATTCGACTGTCGAGCACTTCAAGAACAGGAAGTACCACGGAGGCAGCTGCCAGCACGTCCTGGGCGGTCGTGGAGCTGCCGGCAAGATCCGCGGCGATCCGGAAAGCTACCTCCCCTTCGACCTTGGGTGCGATGAACTGGTCGATGTCCAGGCAGGCGCGGTCAGGCAGCAGCATCCTGTCGGTCAGGTAGCCGAAGTCCGGATGGTCTATTCCGAACATCTCCTGGATGGCCACGCTGGTGGCGCCGATCTTGTGCCCCACGAGTACCGCGCCGTCCGCTATGTCCAGTGCGCGCACCTCACGTTGGATCGCATAGGCGTCGGAAAGCGTGAGGTCCGGACAGCGTGCCGACACGGGCGGTACCGGGCGGCGGTCCCGGGCGGACGCCCAGAGTTCGGTCGCGAGCTTGGTGATCTCGGGACGGACCAGCGACTTCATGGGATCGCCACGAAGAGACGTCCGCCCGGCACGACCTGCGGCACACACTCCACCTTCGAGAAGCCAGCGATGTAGAACTTCGTTCGCCATTCCTGCTCAGGCGGCAAGTGCACGTTCATGAAGCTCGCGTGCACATAGGTGAACAGGGCGCTGAACTTCCGCTCCCGGACGTGCTGGGCATAGGAGACCGCGTCGACGACGACCATGAATCCGTTCGGCTTGAGGGCATGACGGCAACTGCTCAACACAGCTTGGGACAGTGCCGCGTCCTGGACGATGTCGTGCATGACGAAAGACGCCAGGATGGCATCGGCGCCGTTGATCTGGCTCGAATCGTCGACCAGTGATTCTATCGAGCGCACGACGACCTCCAGCCGATCGTCCACACCGGCTTGTCGGGCGGCCTCCCGTGCCGCCGCACACGCCGCCGCGCTGATATCCAGGGCTATGCCGGTGCGCGTGGAATCTTGCGAGAGCCATCGGATGAGCAGTCCCCCAGCGCCGGCGCCCAGGTCCACCACCCGCTTGACACCGGCCGCGTTGAGCTTGTCGATGATGTCCGGGTAGAAGCCCCGATCACCGATCCAGCGCGAACTGACGGCGACGCGGCGGCTGTCGCGTCGGTACGCGCGCGCAGCGGAGTCTCGGTCGGCGAGGAACTCGCGAACGTTCTCGATGAACGGGTTGTTCGCCGTCAGCGCCCAACACACGTACCCGGCTTCGTACCGCCGCTCGGGATAGTCCAACGAGACCCGGAACTGACCCGTGACCCCGGTGTCGGTGACCAGACCCGCGGCGAGCAAGGCATTCAGGTACTCGGTGACGCCTTCCAACGGAGCGTCGGCGACCTTGGCCAGGTCCGCGGCACTGAACGTATCCCCCGAGTCCAGTATCCGGTCCACTCCGAGTTCGGTGCCGATCTGCAGCAGCCCCGCAACCGCGGCGATGTCCGCGGCCCGCTCGAGCGACAACTGGTAGTCCATGGTACCTCCGGCATCACTGACTGTCTCGTTCGGACAGGGCCGCCGCCACTTCGATGATGGTGTCCTCCTGGCCGGCCACCACCCGACGGTGTCCGAGCTCCAGCAGAACCGCCCGTGGGTCGACCCGGAACCGCTCGCTCGCCCGGCGGACAGGCGCCGCGAAACCGGAGAACACACCGGCGATCCCGCTCGCGATGGTCACGCTGTCGTTGGTCGGGACGCGTTTGACGAACGTCGCGCTCGCCAGGTCGGCGGCGTCCAGCGCGCCGAACAGCGCTATCCGAGAAGGGATCTTCTCGACATGCAGGTTCGCCGCCACCAGTTCGAGAGGTGCGTTACCCGCACCCGCGCCGAAGCCACGTGCGGTGACGTCCACTATCGTCGCGCCCGCCCTGATAGCGGTCATGCTGTTGGTGACCGCCAGCCCGAGGTTGTTGTGGGCGTGGAAACCCACTTCGATGTCGAGATGCGCGACGAGTGTCCCGACCTTCTCCTGGACGTCCACGGGACGGTACGCGCCCGCGGAGTCCATCAGGACGACCGCCTGGGCGCCGTAGCCTTGCATGAGCCTGGCCTGCTCCAGAAGTTTCTTCGCGGACGCCATGTGGCTCATGAGCAGCATACCCCTGACAGTCACGCCCATCGCCCGGAGCGTGCTGATCTGCTGGCGTGTCACGTCCGCTTCCGTGCAGTGCGAGCCGACTCTGACCTCGTCCACGCCACAGTCCAGAGCGGGCTTGAGGTCTCGCTCGATGCTCGCGAACCCGGGCAACGACAGCACGCCGAGTCGCGCCGCGCTCAGTTCGGCCTTCGCGGTGGTCAGCATCTCGACGTCGCTCAGGGCGGCCAGACCGACCTGGATCGACGACGCGCCGAGGCCGTTGCCGTGTCCGACTTCCACGACATCCACGCCAGCGCGCTCGGCCGCGCCGGCGTACGCGCGAACGTCCTCGCGACCCAACTGGTGGGCGACCGCGTGGCTACCATCCCTGAGCGTCGTGTCGCAGATCGTCAGCTCGCGTTCCTTGCCTGTGCTCATGATCATGCCCTGGCCCATGCCTCGGCCACCGCGACGGCGGCGCACGTGATGATGTCGAGGTTCCCGGCGTAGTGGGGCAACCAGTCGCCGCGGCCTTCCACCTCGACCGTGATCATGATCCGCCCGTCGGCGGCCACTGGTGGTACGAGCACCCGGTAGCCGGGGACGTACGAGCGAATCTGCTTCTCCATGGTTTCGACCAGCCCGCGTAAGGCGTCGAGGTCGACCCGCTCGGACATCAGGACGGCGATGGAGTTGCGCATGACTATGCCGGGTTCCGCCGGGTTGATGATGAGAACCGTCTTGGTCCGCCGCACGTCACAGAACTCGCGGGTGGCCTGCTCGGTAATGCTGACGTACTCGTCGATGTTCGCCCTGGACGCCGGGCCGACGCTGGCCGAGGCGCTGGCCGAGACGATCTCCAGGTAGTCCACACCGTCCGCGGCGTCGCTCACACAACGAGCCATCGGAACCGCGGCCTGGCCACCGCAGGTGACCATGCTGACGTACCGCTCGTGCAGGCACTCGTCGAGGTTGAGCGCCGGCACGCAGAGCTTCCCCAGGTTCGCCGGGGTGAGGTCGACGAACGACGGTCCCAGTGGTTCCAGGATCGCCCAGTGCCGGGTGGCGTCCCTGGCCGAGGTCGCGTCGAAGACCACGTCGACCCGGTCGGCCATGTCGACGACGGCGTCGACGCCCGCGGTGCTCGTCCGTACCCCACGGGTCCTGGCCAGTTCGATGCCCGGGGATTCCGCGCGGCGGCCGGCGAACAGCTCACAGCGCAACATCGGCGAGGCGATGACCTTGAGGAGCAGATCGGTTCCTATGTGGCCGGTGCCGACGATCGCCACGCGAAGCGGATCCGCGCCGGAACCGTCTTGTGCCAGCATGTCGTTCTCCTTCCGGATGATCTGCCTACGACCCACTGCGGACTTCCCGGAAACCCACCCTGGGCATGGCGGCGGCCAGGTGCTTGCGGATCGCTTCCGCCCAGGTCTCGTCCAGGCAACGGCTGTCCCACTCCAGCCGGACGGTGACGGCACCGTCCGCGTCCAGCCAGACCTCCAGCGCCAGCGGGTAGAGTGGCGCGGCCGTCGGCAGGTCGACCGGCTCGGTCGTCCACTCCGGACCGAGGTCCAGCTCCGGCCGTGGGTTCGTCTGGAGCGCGAAGACGGTCTGCAGTGCCCGGTGACGATGGTCCCGTGACATGCCGGCCAGCATCTCCGGCAAAGGCAGCGACCTGTGCTCCAGCGCTGACCGCCAGGTCTCGGCGATCTCCGCGGCGTTGCGGCTCGCGTCAGTCACGGCGGCGACCGGAACGGGAATCAGCTCCACATGACTGCCGATCGCGGCCGCACTCACCTGGTCACGAGCCGCGTAGGCCACCCCGACCACGTACCGTCCCCGACAGGACATCACGGCGAGCGCGGCACCCCACGCGGCCAGGATCCTCGCCTGCACGGCCTCCGCGACCGGCCCACCAGCAAGTTCCGGCCGTGCACTCGAGTCCACGAACCGCGAGCACCACCTGCCGACGACGGACGGTGAGATCCCGGCTGGCACGGTTGGCGCGGCCAGCGGGAGTCGCTCGACGCCAGCGAGCCGGTCGGTCCAGAATTTCCGTGTCTCCAGTTCGGACCTGGCGCGTGTCTGTGCCGGATACTCGTCACCGGCTTCGACGACCGGACCGGGCCACACCGGTTCCCGGCCGTCCGCACGGGCCCGCCAGGCCAACCCGAGGTCGGTCACCAGCAGGCTCTCCGACCAGCCGTCCACCAGCCAGTGGTGCGGGACCAGGGCGACCACGGCCGTTCCGGCCGGTTCGCGGCCGAAGCAGACCCGCCAGGCCGGCGCCCGCTCCAGGTTGAACGGTGCCAGCCAGTGTGGCGGGAGGCCGGATCCGAGGTCGACCGGCTCGTCGTCGGTCTGTAGTGGACAGACACTGGCCTGCGGTAGAAACGTGAGGCGGGGGCCGTCCGGGGTCTGCTCCATGCGGGCCCGTAGTAGATCGTGCCGGTCGGCCAGATCCCGAACCGCGTCCGCCAGCGCTGTTGTCGATGGTCGTCCGCTGGTGATGCGGTACACGCTCGGGGCGAGCGCGGCCGGGTCACCGGGGAGCAACTGCTCCCGCAGCCACCAGTCGAAGTACGTGGGCTTCAGGTCGGCCACGGGTCGCGCGCCGACCGACAATGGCGCCAGCGTTGACAGCCGGTCCGCTGTTGCGGCGAGCGATCCTGCCGTGTACAGGTCGGACACAGTGAACGCCACGGCGAAGTCCCGCGAGACCCGGAAGGCGACCCGCATCGCCGTCAGACTGTCCAACCCGGACTCGACCAGGTTCTCCCGCACGTCCGGGACCCGGCCGGACACCTCGGCCACCAGGCGCTGCAACCGGCCGAGTACCGGGTCCCGCACCAGCAGGCCCGCTGGTGCGGGCAGGTCGGCCAGCGCGCTCAGGTCCACCTTGCCGTTGGCGTTGACCGGAAGCCGGACGTGATGGCGCAGTTCGGTGGGCACCGCGTACGCCGGCAGGGCCGCGACACAACGGGCGCGTACGGCGGCGGATCGTTCCGTCCCGTCCACGGTGGTGTAGTGCCCCACCAGGCTCGCTGTCCCGGCCGCCGAGGTCTGGAGCACCGCGTGCGCCTCCACCACCGCGGGTTCACGGTGCATGGCGGCCTCCACCTCCGGCAGCTCCAGCCGGTTGCCGCGCAGCTTGACCTGCCTGTCCATCCGGCCGACGAAACGCAGCCGGTGGTCGCCGTCGATCCAGCCGAGATCGCCCGTGCGGTAGAGACGTTGGCCGTCGACATGGACGAAACGCGCGGCCGTGAGTTCCTGGTCTCCCACGTACCCGGCTGCCAGTCCCGCGCCGCCCACGCAGATCTCGCCGACCTCTCCGTCGGGCAGGGTGGCCAAGGACGTGTCGCGTACCGTGACGGTCGTTTCCGGCATCGAGAGGCCCAGCGGGACGTCGTCCAGGCCGTCGATCTGGTCCAGGGTCAGCTGCAAGGTCGTGGCGTACAGGGTGGTTTCGGCGGGCCCGTAGATGTGCAGCAGCCTGTTTCCCGGGTATGCCAGCAGAAAGTCCCGGACACCGCGTACGGACGTGCGCTCGGCTCCGGTGAACAACTGCCGGAACCCGCCGAGGGCGCCGATGTCGTCCTGGACGATGCTGCTGAACAACGAGCCGGTCAGGAACATCGTGTTGACACCCTGGTCACGTGCCTGCCGCAGCGTCCGGGGAGTGATCGGGCTGCCGTCGTGCATCAGCACGCGCCCGCCGTTCACCAGCGGCGCCCACATTTCCAGGGTGAACCCGTCCCAGGGCAACGGCGAATTCTGCAACGTGACGGTGTCCTGGTCGAGCCGGGCGTAGTCGACGTCATGGAGCCGAAGGGCCGTGCCGCCGTGCAGAGTGAGCACTCCTTTGGGCTCGCCGGTGCTGCCGGAGGTGAAGATGACGCAGAACGGGTCGTCGCCGCTCACCCGCGGCGCTGAGGCCATCGGCGGCTGTCCGGTGCCCAACTCCTCGACGCAATCCGGTAGGCACAGCGCGTCGGGCAGGTCCGCGCCGGCGGCCGCGCCGACCACCAGGGTCATGCTCGCGTGCCGCGCCACCTGCCTGAGCCTTACCGGCGGCCAGCGGTGGTCGGCCGCGATGTAGGCCCCACCCGCCGTGAGCACACCCAACAGCACGACAGCCAGCGACAGCGAGCGCGGGGCACTCACCAGAACCAGCTGACCGGAGCGAAGTCCCCGTGCGGCAAGCAGAGCTGCCACTCTGCCCGCGGCGGTGTGCAGTTCCCGGTAGGTCAACTCGCCACCGGCGTCCCGCACCGCTATGGCGTCAGGACGCGCCGCCGCCTGCTCGGCGACCAATCCATGCATCGTGGCTCCGCGCGCGTTCCGTTCAGGCATGACCGTCACCTCCCACGAGCGTGGCGAGGGCGTTCCGGTCGACTTTGCCGGTCGCACCGAGGGGAAACTCGGTCACGTTGTGGACTGTCGCCGGGATCATGTACCTGGGCAGCCGGTCCAGCAGGAATCCGCGTAGCTCAGCCGAATCGACGGGTGCGGTGGTCCGCAGGTACGCCATCAGCTGTGGGTCGTCCGCGTTCTCGTCCAGGATGACCACGGCCTCCAGGACGTCGGGGTACGCGCACAACGCCGCCTCCACCTCACCCAGTTCGATCCGGTGGCTGCGCAGCTTGACCATGCCGTCACGGCGGCCGAGGAACCGCAGGACACCCGAGGTTCGTTCGCACTCGTCGCCGGTGCGGTACACCCGCTCCGGCCCGGACGGCAGATCCAGCATGACGAACCGCTCGGCCGTCAGCTCCGGCCGGTTCAAGTACCCACGGGCCAGCCCCGGACCGGCGACGCAGAGTTCGCCACGTCCGTCACCCGACACGATGGCACCGGAGTCGGACAGCAGGATCCCCCGCATGTTGTGCAACATGGTGCCGATGGGCGCCTGGGCGCAGTTGTCCGCGTCCAGTTCGATGAGCGTGGACATCATCGTGTTCTCGGTCGGTCCGTAGGCGTGCACCAGCCGAGTGCCCGCTCCTTCGAACAGGTCGAGCATCAGCCGTACGTGTCGCGAACTGGCGCGTTCGCCGCCGAAGACCAACGAACGCAGCCGCCGGAGCTCCACCAGGTTCTCCTCGGCGAGGAAGTTCAACACGGCCGTGGTCACGAACAGGGTGTCGATGCCGTAGGTGACGATCGCGTCCCGGAGTACGTCGACCTCAAGCAGGTCACGGGTGTTCAGCACGACACACGTGCCGCCGGTGCAGAGCGCGCCCCAGATCTCGAATGTCGACACGTCGAACGCGTCGCTCGCGCAGTGCGCCACCACCCGCTCGGCAGTGAGTTCCAGCCGCGGTTCCGTCACCAGGTTCACCACACCGCCGTGCTCGATGATCACGCCCTTGGGCACACCGGTGGAACCAGACGTGTACATGACGTACAGCGCGGTGTCGCCGCGGGTAAGGCAGTGTGGTGGCACAGGTGCCGAGGCGTCATCGACCAACGCCCCCAGGGACAGCTCAGCCACACCGCCGCCGTGCTGGCCCAGCGGGCCGTCGTCGACCAGCAGCACCGCTGGTGCCGCGTCGCGCAGGATCAGCGTCCGCCGCTGCTCGGGGTCGTCCTGGCTCAGTGGCAGGTACATGGCACCCGTTCGGGCCACACCCAGCATCGCCGCGATCGCGTGGACGCCTCGATCGACCAGGACACCGACGACGTCAGCCTCGCCGACCCCACGGGCCCGCAGATGACCGGCGATCCGGCCGGAGCTCTCCCACAGTTCGGCATACGTGTATCGGATACCTTTGTCGACGACGGCGACCGATTCCGGCTGTGCGCGCACCTGTTCGTGGACCAGACCGTCGACGGACACGGTCCCCAGCGCGTTCCGCACCGCGGCTTCGAGCCCGGACTGCGGGCGACGGAACCAGAAGTGGTCACCGGGCCAGAGCCAGGTCGAGAACCGGCCGGTGGTGAACCGGGACCAGCCGGCGAGGCTTTCCGGTGGCACCGCCGTGTCGTCCTGGCCGCCGAACGCGACCAGTGGGCAGGAGACCGTGGCCGACGGGCCGGCCGCGGTGTACCGCGCGCCCAGGGTGCAGTCGTGGCGTACGAGCGGAAGCATCATGTCCAACAGCTCGGGCTCGTCCGCGATCTCCGCCGGCACGGCCCCGCCTGCGATCAGTGCCTCCAACAGCACGTCGTCCGGCACCTCGGCCAGCGGCCGGTCGCCGTTGAGGATCCCCAGCGGGTTGCCGGTGTCCACGACGGCGCCGGGGGGCAGGGACGACGAGACGATCAGCCCGGCACACGTGACGCCGGCCGATTCCAGGCGGGCCACCGTCTCCATCGCGACGTAGCCGCCCATGCTGTGACCGATCAGCAGTGGACCGGGTCCGCTGGCGGAAAGCGACAGGTACTCCTCGACGACCGCGGTGGCGAGCTGACCGATGGAGGCGGCCTGGCTGTCAGCGAACCGGAACCCACGTCCCGGGTAGAGCACCGCGATGTGGCGGTAGCCGGGCAGCAGCTCCCGGTACTCCCGCAGTGAGTTGAAGTCGCCTCCCGCGAACGGGCACTGGATCGCGGTAGGCGCTGCCGGGCCGGGCGCCGGCGCCAGCTCGTAGAGGTGGGTTGACAGACGTCTCACTGCCGCTCCTCCCAGTTCAGGCGCCAATGGGGATCTCGACCACGGCCGCCCCCGCGCTGCGGGCCAGCGCTTCGACAGCGGCGCCCGACTGCACGTCCTGGATCGCCGCGCCAACCGACTTGAAGAGGGTGATCTCCAGGTCCGACCGGCGGCCGGCGCAGCGGTCGAGCAACAGGTCACCGAGTTCGCCACGGATCCGGTCGAGGTCGAAGTTCCCGTCCGCCGCGGCGAGCACCAGGTCGCCGGCTTCCCGCCGGGCCGCCTCGTGGGAGTCCACGAACACGCTTGCCGCGGCGACCGCGGCACCGGACAGCTCGCGGTGGCTCGGGAAGGACGCACCCACCGCGTTGATGTGGATGCCTGGCCCGAGCATGGCGGCAGTGACGATCGGCTCACTGGACGCCGTCGCCGTGCACAGGATGTCCGCGCCGGCCATGGCCGTCGCGGGGTCAGGAGCCGGCCGGCAGTCCAGGTCGAGTTCCGCGGCGGCCCAGGTGGCCACCTCGGCGGCACGCTCCGGCCGACGGCTCCAGACCCTCGCTGTCGCGATCGGCCTGACCGCCGCCATGGCACGCAGGTGCGCGCGAGCCTGGACGCCGGCACCGAGGACGGCCAGCGTCGTACTGTCCGGTCGGGCGAGCAGGTCGGTGGCGACGGCGGAGGTGGCGGCCGTCCGGATCGCGGTCAGTTCGGCGCCGTCGATGATGGACGTCAACCGCCCGTCGTTGGCGTCGAACATGGTCACGAGCAGACTGTGCGGTGACCGTTGGGCCGCCACGTTGCCGGGAAAGATCGTGACCAGCTTGACGCCGAGCGACTCGCCGATGACCTCGGCCGGCATCAGGGCGAGGGTGTTCTGCCGGCTCAGCGCGGCCATCAGCCGGGGCGGCTGGGTCACCTGGCCCTCGGCCAGGCGGACGAAGGCCAGTCGCATGGCCGCGATGGCGCGGTCCATGGTGTAGAGCGTGCGCACCGTCTCCGCGTCGATGATCAACATGGTGCGGCTCCTAGATGGACTGTCCGATGATTTCCTTCATGACCTCGGTGCTCCCCCCGTAGATCCGCTGCACGCGACTGTCGACGTAGGCACGGCCGATCACCGAGTCCCTCGAGTAGCCCTGTGCGCCGTGCAGTTGCAGGCACCGGTCGGTGACGCGGCCGCACAGCTCGGTGTTCCACCATTTCGCCATCGACGCATCCTCTGTGGACAGAGCACCGTCGTTGTGCCGCATGATGCACTGGTCGGTGAAGGCGCGTGCCACAGTGAGTTCGGTGGACATCTCCGCCAGCGTGAACCGGACGTGCTGCAGGTCGACCAGTGATCCGCCGAACGCCCGCCGGCCACGGGTGTGCGCCACGGTCTCGGCGAAGACGCGTTCCGCCAGCGCGAGCGCCGACACCGAGATCGACAGCCGTTCCCTGGGCAGGTTGTCGAGCAGGTAGAGGAAGCCAAGGCCTTCCTCGCCGAGCCGATGGCCGACCGGCACCCGGACATCACGCAAAAAGACCTCCACCGTGTCGAGCGACCGGACTCCGATCTTGGCCTCCCTCCGGCCAATGACCACCCCGGCCATGGTCGGCCGCACCAGCAGCAGAACCGCCGAGGCCGGTCCGCCGGCCGGCCGGTCATCGTCGGCACCCAGGCGGGCCAGCACCAGGATGTAGTCGGCCACGCTGCCGTGCGTCACGAACGCCTTCTGTCCATTGAGGAGGTAGCAGTCACCGTCGCGCCGGGCCGTGGTCCGGATGGCCGAGACGTCACTGCCAGCCTCCGGCTCGGTGATGGCGATCGTGCCCACACACTCGCCGGTGCAGAAGTCGGGCAGCCACCTGCTTTTCTGCTCAGGGGTGCTGAGCCTGTCCAGAAAGCCGCCCACGACCTCACTGTGCAGGTTGAACGCCGGGCTGAGGGCGCCCGCGTACGCGAGCTCCTCGTTCCACACCACCTGGAACCGGTAGTCGTCGACTCCCCCGCCGCCGTACTCCTTGTCCACGTGCATGCCAAGCAGGCCCACCTTGCCGGCACGGCGCCACAGGTCACGGTCCACCACGCCGGCCTCCTCCCAGTCGGCCAGCCGAGGGAGGATCTCGCGGGCCACGAAGGACCTGGCCGAGGCGCGGAAGAGCTCGTGCTCGGACTCGAAGATCGCGCGGGTCACCATTGCCGCTGCCCGACAGGGTCGAGCCGGCGGCCATCGCCGGTCGTGGTGTGGTCCACCGGGCGGATGACGGGCAGCAGTTGCCGCAAGCGCTGGATCATCACATGGCAGTAGGCGGCGTTGTGCTCCATGTCGCGTTGCCGTGGATGGGGCATCTTGCCGTCCTGCGGGTGCGTGATCCGCAGCCGCTCCCCGGCGCTGGCGACGATGCCCTGGTCGACCAGGAACCGCCAGTCGTCGTCGGCCATCGAGACCTCGAACTCGGTGGCGCCGAGGTGCTCCAGCTTGACGCGGGACAACGGACAACCAGGCGCCCTGATGTTCTCCCGGTAGACATACGGTCGCGCCAGCAGGTCAAGATCCAGCAGCAGCGGCACGTACGGCAGTGACCACCATTCCTGCTCCTGGCAGAAGCCCAGCAGGAGCTCGTCGAACTCCGCCCGCCGCGACTGCAACAGCATGTGAGCCACCTTGCCCACGTTGAGCAGGCTGTAGTTGTCCGCGGTGTCGACCGACTCCGCGAAGAACCGGCTCACCGGGTTCTCCGCGTCCCGTAGGAAGAACGACGCGTCGGTGAAGAACTGCTCGTACGGGATCACACCGGTCCGATCGAGATAGGCCGACAGGTGGTACAGCCCCCGCGCGTTGTACAGGCTGTGCATCGCGTAGTAGCACCATGTGCCTTCGACACACTCCTCACGGGTGACCCACTTCGTCGCGACCACGACGTCCGCCTCCGCCTCGGGCGCCGAAGCGCGCTCGACCTCGAGCCCCATCACCTCTTTCTGGTTGTAGAGCGCGGTGTTGTGCAACAGAAGCTGGGGGTAGATCGTCAACGTGTCCGCGCCAAGCCGGCACAGCTTCGCGATACCCGCCTTGAACGAGTCGAGTGTCTCGCCGGGCAGCGGCCAGATCATCTCGACGAACGAACTGATGTCGCGTTCCCGAAGTGACCGCTGTAGGTCGGTGTACGTCGTCTCCCGGATGTTCGCGCGGTCGATCATCTTCAGCGCGGTCGGGTTCACCGTCTGCAACGAGATGGGCTGACTCGTGACCAGGCCGCCCCGAACCAGGATCTCGGTGATCTCGGCAACCCGTTCCGGGCGGTTCTTCGCCGCGGCGATCACCATCGACGTGGGGAAGCCGTGTTCCTGCTTGGCCGCGACGATGTGTCGGCTGAGTTCCACGTCCCGCGGTGCGTGTCCCCAGTTGGCGTCCGCGATGAAGACACTCGCCACGCCGTGCTCGGCGATCCAGTCGATGTCGGCCTTCACCCGGTCCTCGTCGAACTTGTACACCTTGGACTGTGTGGCGGCGCCCCAGAAGCAGAAGCCGCAGCTGAACGGGCAGCCGCGGTTGGTCTCCAGCACCGTGAACGTGTACTCGCCGTCGTCGAAGATGCCCGCGCCGAACGGCGACGGAATGTCGTCCAGTTGGCCGATCCGGGGCCGCTTGTCCGTCTCGACCGGCTGGCCGTCGGCCGACCAGTAGCTGATACCTGACACCTGCGACAGGTCGGGCTCCGGTGCGCGCAGTTGGCGCAGCAGCTCGTAGAACGTGTGCTCCCCCTCGCCGTGGCACACCACCACCTTGGGCTCACCGACCGGGGCGTACTCAAGGAAGTGGTTGATCACCTGAGGTCCACCCAGGACGTAGTAGGCATCCGGGCACACGGCCATCAGCTCGGGGAGGACCCGGGTGATCAGCCCCATGTTCCAGATGTAGCAACTGAAGGCGTAGGTGTCGCTGCCGCGGCTGCGTAGCGTCTCCACAAGCTCCCGTTGGTCGATCGACAGGCTCGCCGAGAAGATGTCGAACTCGAACGCGTCGCGGACCAGTGGATCCTGCTGCGCGTAGGCCTGTAGGTAGCCGGCGACGAGCGGGACCGTGTTCTCGTAGACGGACAGCTCGATGATGGTGACGCGCTTCTTAGCCGTCATTCTCCGCCCCTTTCGCTGCCTGGCCGCGGTCCACGTGTCGCGCGAGATCGCTGAGCACCGGATGCGTGTACAGGTCCTCGGGAACAAGCTCGATGCCCACTCGCCGGGCCTTGTTGATGAACCGCAGCACTCGCAGCGAGTCGCCGCCAAGGGCGAAGAAGTCGTCGGTGCGCTCGATGGTGGCGACGCGCAACACGTCGCCCCACAGGGCACGTAGCCTCGCCTCCACCGTGTCGGCCGGCTCGCCGTCGGCCTCCGACGGCAGCGGGCGCCGCGACAACTCAGCGCGGTCAAGCTTTCCGTGTGAGGTGACCGAAAGCGCGTCGACGAACACGATGACGTGCGGTGTCATCAGCTTCGGCAGGTACGAGGCCATGTGACCGCGTAGGGCGTGTTCGTCGACGCGCTGGCTCGTGACCACGTAGGCGACCAGGTGGTCGGCGTTGTCCGGAGTTCGGTGCAGCACCACGGCGGCGGCCTGGACGTCCGGATGGCGCAGCAGGACACTCTCCACCTCGCCGGGTTCGATCCGGACGCCGTTGACCTTTATCTGGTTGTCGACGCGGCCCACGAAGTGCAGGTCACCGGCTGCGTTCCGGTGCACCAGGTCGCCGGTCCGGTACATCAGGCCGTCCGGCATGTCGGTGTGCGGATCGGGCACGAAGCCGGGCACGCTCGCGTCGACGTACCCCGCGGCCACCGCCGGGCCGCCCAAGCAGAGTTCACCGGCCTCACTGACGGGACACGGCTGGCTGCCCGGGTCGAGGACGTACGCGCGCACCGACGGGATCGGCCGGCCGATCGGTGGCGGCTCGGCCGAACCGAAGTCCAGCACTTCGGCGCAGGTGGCGACGACCGTACATTCCGTGGGGCCGTAGTTGTTGAACAGCCGGAACGGCGGCTTTTCGGCCGGTGGCCGGGCCAGCCGGTCCCCGCCGGTCAGCATCGCGCGCAGCGCTGGTCCACCGTCGGCCGGGCACGGCCACGGTTCGGCCAGCACCGCCACGGCCAGCGGTGTCGGGAGGAAGCAGACTGTGATCTCGTTGTCCAGCAGCCAGTCGCGGAGTCGTCGCGGCGAGCGGCAAATCTCGGCGGCCGCGACGTACAGGGCCGCTCCGTTGGCCAGGCAGGGCCATACCTCCAGCACCCAGGCGTCGAATGAGGGCGACGCGAGCTGCGTCATCCGGTCGGCCGGAGTGACCTGGTAGTGCTGCGTGTACCAGGCGACGAGGTTCGCCAGGCCGTGGTGCGTGACCCGCACGCCCTTCGGTGAGCCGCTGGAGCCCGAGGTGTAGCAGAGATACGCGAGTTCGCCGCCGACCGTCACCTTCGGCGGCCCGCTCACGTCAGCTGTCGACCTGTCGGCGAGGACGACGGGTATGTCCACACTGGACAGTCGAGCGACCTGCTCCTCGTCCGTCACCACGACACAAGCGGAGGAATCCGTCAGGATGTCGCGCGCCCGCCGGGAGGGCTGCTCGACGTCGATCAGGAGGTACGGCCGGCCAAGCACGATGGCGGCCACGGCAGCGGTCACCTGCGCGTCGCCCCGCGGCAAGTACACAGCGACCACGTCGTCCGCGCGCGGGACCAGGTCGGCGAAACCTACGGCCATACGGCAGGCGCGGTCGTACAACTGACGATAGGTCACCGTGCCGCCGTCGACAACGATCGCGGGCGCGTCCGGCTGCGCCGCCGCGTGCATTCGAATCGCGGACGCGACGAAGCGCTGACTGTCCTGTTTGGGCACTGTTCGCTCGCCGATCCCGTTCACCGCCAGGTCGGATTCCGCGTGTACGACCGCGACCGAATCGTGATAACGAATGGGCCCATCCATAGATCTCCGCCCAATTGGTTTTTGTTCCGTTCAGAACATATTCGAACGCGAGGAGATCAGGCGTTGCGCGACGGCCCATCAGGCAACGTGCCAATCGATCATTCGCACGCCGAGAGTACCCATGGCCGCAGCCGTCCGGCAAGCACGACGAGCCGATGTCGAACAGCGGCCCGAATTGTGAATATCCGTGGAACATGCCGACCGGATCGGGCACGGACGAACATTGACAGCCGGTCTCGAACGACGTGATGATGGCTCATCAAACCCTGGGGAAGGATCGGGTTCGAGGTCTATCGTGAGATGAGGTGCATGCGATGCCAGGACCTGCGCCAAGTCGCGCGGACGAGGTGGAAAGCGTGTTGCTCGCGACGGCCAAGTCATTGCTCGGGGTCAGCGAAATAAAGATGACCGACAATTTCTTCGACCTCGGCGGCCACTCGATCCTCGCCGCCAAGCTGGTCGGCCGAATGGAACAGGTGATCGGGCACCGCGCGTCGTTGCGTCACGTGTTCGAGGCCGAGGACATGCGGGATCTTTCCGCCCGGCTGGGGGCCCTCGCGGAGAAAGGCGATCGTGGATGACGGAGCAGGGTCGAACCGCCGCACGGAAGAGCTACTGGGACTACCCGTACCCGCACTACCGCGAAATTCAGCGGGATACCCCCGTCCACTACGACGAACACCTCTCCGCCTGGCTGGTGACGTCGTACTCGGCGGTCGTCGACGCGCTCCACCATCCCCACCTGTCCTCCGCGTGGCTCGACCACCGCGCCGACCTGCACGGCAAGGACGCGGCCAACGCGCGCTACGTCCGCTCGGTGTTCTCCCGATGGTTCGTCCTCGTCGACGCCCCAGAACACCCCCAGCTCCGCAAAAGTGTGATCCACGCGTTCACGCGACGCGCGATCGCGGACCTGACCCCGTTTGTCGAGCGCCGGGCGGCCGAGTTGTTGGCCGCCGCCATCGCCGCCGGTGGCCCGGTGGACGTGATGGCGGATCTCGCCACCCCGCTGTCGGCGAGTGTGATCGCCCACCTGCTCGGCATGGGTCAGGACGTGGCCGCCGAACTGCCGCGCTGGGGCGCGGTGTTCGCCAAGTACCTGGCGAATGCCGCTCGCACGGACGCCGCGAACGAGACCGCGGCGGCGGTCCGGGAGATCAGCGCGGTGGTGCGCGACCAACTGCCCGACGCGCCGGCAGGATCCCTGGTGTACGAACTCACCAACCCCGTCAGCGGTGAGCCGGCATCGGTCGATGATCTCGTCAGCACGATCTCGCTGCTTCTGTACGCGGGCCTGGAGTCCACCTCCAACCTGATCGGCCTGGGTGTGCTCGCCCTGGCCGAACGTCCGGGGCTGCGGGCGGAACTGGCCGGCGCCTCCGCCGAGACCATGGCGGCCGCCATCGAAGAGCTGCTTCGATACGACACATCGGTGTTGCAGGTGCCCCGCGTCGCAACGGCCGACATGACCCTGGGCGGCCAGCGGATCCACCGGGGCGATCTCGTGGTCGTCATGCTGGGGGCGGCCAACCACGACGAACGACGTTTCCCGGACCCCGACACCTTCGACCTCCGCCGTGACGTCTCCCGGCACGTCGCCTTCGGGTACGGCGTCCACTTCTGCGTTGGCGCGCCTTTGGCCCGGGCCGAGGCCGCGGCCTTCTTCACGGTTCTGCTGCGTACCGCTCCTGAATTCGCGCTGACGGCCCAGCCACGCTGGAGCAGTCGCCACAGCGTGCGGAGCCTGGACGCGCTGCCCGTGCTCCTCTTCCCCGCGCACCAGGGCGTCGTCGCCCAATGATCCCGCCGCTCCGCATCGATGGCGGTTCGTCCGACATGCTGGTCGAGGCGTCCAGTCTCCAGCGCAGCATGTGGCTGGCCGAGCAGCTGGCGCCCACCCGGCACGGCTACGCGATGCCGCTGGTCTGGCGAGTACGCACAGGCAGAATTCAGGCGCACCGACTTCGCGATGCCGTGACGGCGCTGATCGAGAAGCACGAGATCCTGCGGACCGGGTTCGTCGAGCATGACGGCCAACTGTGGCAGCGGATCGGCGAACCGTGGACCGCCCAGGTGGAGCGTGCCGACTTCGCGACGCTGGCAGCGGACCAGCAGGACGCGGCCTGGCAGGCGTGGGTGCGCAGGGTCGCCCGACGTCCGTTCGACCTCGGCTCAGGCCGGCTGTTGCGACCCGGACTGGTCGACCTCGGGCCGGCCGGCCAGATCCTCCTGCTGTGCACGCACCATCTCGTGTCTGACGGCTACTCGATGGATGTGTTGCTACGCGACCTCGATGCGCTCTTCAGTGACAGTGCGATGGCCTCCGCTGGACTTCAGTACCGCGAGTTCGTACGCATGCAGGACGACTGGCAGGAAACCGAGGAAGGGCGTGCAGCCCTTGCCTTCTGGGTGCGGCGCCTGCGCGGTGCGCCTGATCATCTGTCGTTCCAGCCGCCTGACCGGGCCGAACGGGACGGCGCGGTGAGGGTCGCACTCGGCGCGGATCTGCCGGACCGGCTACCCGGCCTGCGCCGGCAGCACGGCGTGTCATGGTTCATGGTGCTGGCGTCGACACTGGCGGCGTTGGTACACAAGTGGAGCGGCTTGTCCGACGTGACCTTCGGCTGCCAGGTGGCCAACCGTACCCGCGAGGTCTTTGAGGACGTCGTGGGGCCTTGTACGAACGCAGTGGTGTTGAGGTCGCGCTGTGACGCCACGACGACCCGGGCCAACCTGGTGGACGCGATGCGTGAGCAGGTGCTGGGAGCGCTTGACCACCAACAGGTTCCGTTCGAGGCGGTCGTCGGCGCGTTGCGACCGGCCCGGCAGCTCGGGCACACCCCGTACCGCGAGGTGGTGCTCGGCACGACGACACTCGCGAGCCGGGTGCGGTTAGGCGACTGCGAACTGGAGTACCTGGCGACGTCTCTCCTCGACGCGGAGACCAAGTTCGGCATGGCCGTCACCGTGTCCGCCGCCGCCAGCGATCCCTGGGTGGTCATGTCATACCAAGGCGAACGCTTCACGGCCACGCAGGTACAGCGGATGGCCGCGGAGTTCGCCGACATGCTGGACTGGATCACCGGTGCCCCGGCCGACGCGCTGCTCGCGGACGTTGTCTGACGGCGAGTCGCACCCGAGGTGCCTCAGCGGTATCCGCTGGCCTGGGTCGTGAACATCTGAGCGTACAGGCCACCTTTGGCCAGTAGTTCGTCGTGCGTGCCCGACTCAACGATCCGGCCGTCGGACAGCACGTGGATGACGTCGGCCAACCGCGCCGCGGACATCCGTTGGGTGATCATCACGACGGCGGTCCGCCCGGTGCCGGTGTGCCGGCGGGCCTCGCTCAGCTGGGTCTCGACCAGTCGCTGCTCGGCGTGCGCGTCGAGGGCGCTCATCGCCTCGTCCAGCACGATCAGCCGGCTCTCGCAGATCGTCCCGCGGCCCAAGGCGAGCCGTTGCCACTGCCCACCGGACAGCTCCAGGCCGGGCCGGGAGGAGTTGCCGACGGCGGTGGCCAGCCCGTCGGGCAGCGTCCGCACCCAGTCGCCCGCGCCGACCGCGGCCAGCGCGGCACACACCCGCTCGTCGGACGCCGCGGCGTCGCCGAACCGAACGCCTTCGCCGACGGTCGTTTCGAGCCGGGCGAAGTCCTGGAACACGGCGGACACCCGGAGGTCGTCGAGCGGTTCCACCCGCCCGTGGTCCGGCCAGCGCAGACCGAGCAACACCCCGGCCAGGGTGGTCTTGCCCGAGCCGTTCTCGCCGACGATCGCGACCAGGCTGCCGGCGTCGACCCTCAGTGAGACGTTGTCGAGAGCCGGGACCGCGGCCGACGGATACCGAACGGTCACATCGTGCAGCGAAACCACCGCGGCGGACTGTTCCGACGGCTCGGCCTGATCCGTCACCCGGTCCGGCTGCCCGGTGGAGACCGAGACCAGGGCCTGGAACTGCCGGTAGACGCCCATGCCGTGGCCCAGCACCGCGAGCACCGGATACGCGGTGCCGCCGATCGCAGTGGCCTGAACCGCCAGCACGAAGGCGAGCACGGCCGTGCCCGCGTCCAGGCCCGGCCTGGTGAGGGTGAAGGTCAGCGTGACGCCGAACAGGCAGACCAGCACCAATTGCGCCGCCCCTACGATCAGCGCGCCGGCGCGCCTTGCCCGGTGCAGTTCGCGGTCCTGGTCGTCCCACACCTGCCGGTAGTCCTCGACCAGGAGGTCGGCGGCGCCGTCGGTGCGGATGTCCTTCGCCGCTCCGGCCCCAGTCAGCAACGCGAACAGGGACCGGGTGATCCGAGTGCTCGCCGCGGTTCGGATCGTGACCTTGTCGACCCGTCGCTGTGCCATCGACGCACCCCAGGCCACGACTGCGAGGCCAAGGAACAGGGGCAGCAAGGACACCGAGACCGACAGGGCCAGCACGAGCAGGGCCACACAGCTGGCTGACAGCGTAAGCGTGGCGTTGCAGCTGGCCGGCAGGCCCGCGACGTTCTCGCGCTGCTCGTCCACAGTGGCGGCCAGCTTCTGCACCTCCTCGGAGTCGAGGTGGTTCATCAGCCTTCGACGCCGCTCCGCGTCCAGCAGGACCACATCGAGATCACGCCCGAGCAGGACGCTCAGCGCGCTCACCGCGCCGTAGTTGAGCCATGTCGCGGACATCAGAACGGCGACGCCCGCGACGACCCACACGGCCGGCGCCACCCAGGTGCCGCCCGAGTCCGGGTAAGCGAGGGCGTTGACCGTGCCGCGTGCGGCGAATCCGAGCGGGGCCAGCACCGCCCCGCTGACCAGGCCGCTGACCGCAGCGCGGATCGCCAGGCCACGGTCGGTGCGGAACAGCAGCGTGAGGACCTCGACCAGGGAACGGGGCTGGGTGCGGGAGACGGATGTGGTCACTGGTGCACCCACCCGGCGGCCTGTGTGTGGAACATGGCCGCGTACAGCCTGGGGGTCGCGATCAGGTCGTCATGCGATCCCGACTCCACGATTCGGCCGTTGTCCATGACGAGAATCCGGTCGGCCGCACGGACCAGGGACAGCCGGTGGCTCACCAACAAGGTGGTGGTGTTCGTGGCCCGTTGCCTGATCACGTTCGACAGTGCCAGTTCGGACGTGGGGTCGAGGTTCGCTGTGGGCTCGTCCAGGACCAGCAGCCTCCCGCCCTTGCGCAGCTTGTACAACGCACGCGCGATCGCGACGCGCTGCCATTGGCCGCCTGACAGGGAGGACTTGATGCCCAGCATCGTTTCGCGGCCGTCGGGAAGGGTGTCGGCCAGGCCGGCGAGGCCCACGTCGGCCAGGCACTCGTCCACCAGGTCGATGTCGGCGTCGCGTTCGGTGGCGACGTTGAACAGCAGCGACCGCGGGTACTGGACGAAGTCCTGGTGGACGGCGGCGATGCCGCGCTGCCAGGCGAACCGGTCGATATCCGTGCTGTCCATCCCGCCGAGGCCGAGGGTCCCCCGGCCGGCCGGGTAGAACCCGCAGACGATCTTCAGCAGGGTTGACTTGCCGGCGCCGTTGGGTCCGACGATGGCCACGTGCTGCCCTGGGCCGATGTCCAGCGTGACGTTCCGGACGACCCGGTCCGCGCCGTTGTTCCACGGGTAGCTGAAGGACAGGTCGACCAGCCGGATGCCGACCGGCGCCACCGGTACCTGCCCGGCACGGTCGACGGCCTGCCGAGCCCGTTCCGCCGAGCGGATCAGCTCCTCGGCCGTAGGCACCGCGCGGGCACCGAGTTCGACGCTCTGGTCGGCGTCCACCACGGTGCGGCTCAGCCCGATCGCCAGCAGGATCATCACCTGGGCGACCAGCACGCCCGACTGCGTGGTCAGGCCGCCCCGCGACCAGCCGACGAAGGCCAGGGCGAAGGCCGCGCCGAAACCGGCCATGAACACGGCGGCCGAGAACAGCACCATCGGCCGGACGGACCCGCGGTGGTACCGATGCCGATCCTCCACTCCGCGCCAGGCGGCGAGAACCTCCTGGCGCAGCCAGCTCCACATGTCGAAGATCCGCAGTTCCCTGGCCGAGGACGGTCGCCAGACCAGGTCGCGCAGATAGTCCACCCGCTGGAACTCGCCGGCGTGTGCGATCAGCTCAAGGGCGTATGCCGCGATGCTCCTGGCGAACATGCGCCGGCACACCAGGATGGTCACCGCGACCACCAGGCCGACCCAGATATCCACAAAGGACAGCGTGACGACGCCGGTGAGGGTCTGCACGGAGAAAAGGCCCCGGGTGGCGGTCCGGACCAGCGCGCCACCCGGGTTGTAGCGGCTCGGTCCCACTCCCAGTGCGGTGTTCAGCCGGGTCCTGGCGGCCGGGTTCTCCACGTCCACCAGGTCAGGGGGTCCGCTGACCGCGTGCATGACCCGGGCCCGGGTGTCGCCGTTGAACTTCCGCCCCAGCCGCCAGCTGTACGTGTACACGAGCGCCCGGGCCACGGCCGCCGTCAGGATCAGCAGGCACATCCCGGCGATCGACGGGAACAGCTGCTCCCAGCTCAGCGCCGTCTCGGCGGTTCGGTCGTCGATGAGCTGGACGATGTGCGCGCTGGGCAGCAGGGTCATCACCTGCGCCGCCCCGCCGACGACCACCAGCAGCCCGAGGAACGCCGTGTTTCCCGGCGCCAGCCGAAAGGCGTTGCGCCACAGCATCCACAGGACCCTGTTGTCCGCACGGTCGTTGGGCGCCGCGGTCACGAGCAGCACTCCCGCAGCAGGTCCCGTACTCCCGCCGCGGAAAGAAGTTCGACGAAGGTGTGCTCGCCGGGAACGACCCGCGTGGTCACTTCGCCTGTCGTGTACCGGTCCCATTCCCGGAGGATCCCCTCGTCGCACGACGAGGAGTCCTCGGCGGCGCCGACGACCGCCATCGGCACCGTCGTCGGTTCGCTCGCCTCGTACTCCTCGATCATCCGGTACTCCTTCTTCCACACGTCGCGCATCAGGGCGAGGAACTCGGCCGACTGGGCCAGCTCCGCCGGGACGGACGCCGTCAGATCGGCCAGTACGGAGGTCCGCTCCAGGTCACGCTGGCTGCACCGGTTCATGGCGTGCGGCGGGTACTGCGCGGCCAGTACCAGGCTGCTTACCAGTTCCGGTGCGTGGGCAGCCGCTTCGTAGGCGATGAGCGCGCCCAAGCTGTGCCCGAGTAGGACGACCTGACTGACCTGATGCCCGCACAACGTTTCGGCGAGTTTGCGGCCGCGCATCCGCACCGACCCCGGTTCGGTGGGTCGCGTCCAGACCGCGGCCGACACGTGCCAGCCAGACGAACGCCAGTTCCGCACAACGTTCGTCCGTCCGCCGACGCCGGCCACGTACACCACTGCGCCGTGCGGAGGTACTTCCGGCCGAAGCACGTAGCGCGCCGTCACCGCTCCTCCTTGCCGAGGGCGACAAGCGCACACAGCGCCGCCTGGTAGGCGTCCGCCAGCTCGGCCACCTGTGCCGGGGCGACCGCGTCCGGGTCGAAGGTCCACCGGGTCGTCAACTTCCCTTCGGACACCGAGGAGACGATCTCCAGCCGGTGTGCCCGCCGGTTTCCCCGATCGACAGAGCCGCTCACCACGTCATGGGTGGTCGACAGCATCCCTTCCCGCTGGGACGAACCGTCGAACTGGCCGAGATAGTTGAAGCAGACGTCGACATCCCGCGCCAGCGCGGAGCCGCCCTCGGCCAGGTACCGCAACACCCCGTAGCCGACGCCGTTGGCGGGGATCGAACGCACCAACCCGTCGATCCGCGGCAGTGCCTCGGCGAGACCGCCGAGCCCGGCACTGAGCCGGACCGGGAAGATCGACGTGAACCACCCTACGGTGCGAGTGAGATCCACGTCGTCGAAAAGCGGTTCCCGCCCGTGGCCCTCCAGGTTGAGGACGAACGTCTCGCGGCCCAGGACGGTCCGGACCGCGTCGGCCAACGCGGTGAGCAGAACTCCGTTGATCCGCACCCCGAACCGGCGCGGCAGGTCCCGCAGCAGCGACGCGGTCCGAACCTGGTCCAGCGCGCCGATGTGGGACCGCGCGTCCCCGGCGAGGTTCCCGCCGGACGACGCGAACAGCGGCTCGAAACCGTCGAACTGGGCCAGCCAGTGCTCTTCCTGCGCGTGTAGTCGCGCCGTTGCACCGAGTTCGACCAACCGGTGCGCCCACTGGCCGAAGGGCGAGGTCCGCGGACCCCACACCGGCGGCCGACCGGCCGCCGTCGCCGAGGCGGCGGTTTCCAGATCCTCGATGAGGATGCGCCAGGACACACCATCCACCACCAGGTGATGGGCGACGATGATCAGTCGCACGTCGTCGGGCTTGCCGAGGTCGACGAACGCCGCCCGGAGCATTGGCCCGTAGTGCAGGTCAAGCCCACGCTGCAGCTTGTTGGCGATGCCGGACAGGTCGGCGAGCCCCGGCGTGCGCCTGGAGAGATCGACGTCCTGGAGCCACTCGTCGTCTTCGACGTCGGACTCCTCGTAGCGCTGCCGGTAGGTGCCGTCGTCCGACAGGTGGAACCGTAGCCGGAACGTGTCGTGCTCCTTGACCACCGCCTTCAGACCGGCCAGCACCGCCTCTTTGTCCCGGCGCCGGAGGCTGACCGACGTCCATTGGTTGTAGTGGTGCGGGTTGGCGAAGTCCTGGTCGAAGAACCACCGCTGTACCGGGGTGAGGGGCACTTCGCCGGACGCTTCCCGGCGCTGGAGCGGCCGCGGCGTGGAAATCGCGTGGGCCGTACGGGCCATCTGGCGAACCGTGGGGCCGTTGAACAGCGACCGTAGGTCTGTCTGGACACCCTCGGACACCAGCAGTGCCACGATCCGGATGCTCAGGATCGAGTCGCCGCCGAGCTCGAAGAAGTTGTCGTCCAGCCCGACGTGGTCCAGCCCAAGCACCCGAGCCCACACGTCGGCGACGACCTCTTCGAGCGGTGTCCTCGGTTCAGCCGCCTCGACCCGGCCGGCTGCCACGACGGGCGCGGGCAGGGCGCCGCGGTCGATCTTGCCGTGCGGCGTCAGCGGAATCTGGTCGAGCGGAACGAAGTGCGCCGGGTGCATGTACGTCGGCAGCAGGTCGGCGAGGAACGCGCGAAGATCGGCCGCGTCGGGCAGACCGTCGGCCGGCCCGGCGACGTAGGCGACGATGCGTGGCCCCGAAGGGAAGGACATCACCCGAACGAACGCGCCTTCGACACCGTCGTGGCTGACCAGGGCGCCTTCGATCTCGGCGAGCTCGATCCGGTAGCCGCGGACCTTGACCTGGTCGTCGATCCGGCCACGGAAGTCGAAGTTGCCGTCCGGCAGCAGCCGGCCGAGGTCACCCGTCCGGTACAGCCGCGCTCCCGGTGTCCGACCGAACGGGTCGGGGACGAAACTCTCGGCCGTACGGCCGGCAAGACCGTTGTAGCCAAGGGCGACACATGTGCCGCCGATGTAGATCTCGCCGATGACACCGGGCGGGCACAGGCGCAGATCGTCGTCCAGGACGTACATCGTGGTGTTGGGGATCGGCACCCCGATCGGGAGCAGGTCGGCGTCCGTGGACACGCCCGTGACGTAGGTCGAGTTGGCGACCGTGGCCTCCGTCGGGCCGTACTCGTTGAGGATGGTGACGTCCGCGTCGAGCGCGCGCCACTCGTTGAGCGTCGAACCGGGGAACGCCTCGGCGCCGACGACCAGCAGGTGGGCGAGGCCACGGGCGCGATCCCGGCCGAGCTGGTGGGCCAGGACGCCGAAGTGGGACGGGGTGAGCTTGAGGAAGCTGTACGGCGCTCCGGCGTGCAACAGGTCACCGAGGGCGTCGCCGTCCAGCGGCTCCGGGAGCAGGGTCACCGACCGTCCGGACACCAGTGGCGGGTAGAGGTTGGGCACCACGGCATCGAACGCGATGGAGGAGAACATCGCCGTGCCTCCCGGGCGATCTCCGGCGTAGCCCGCCAGGCACCAGGAGACGAAGTTGGCCAGCGGGCCGTGTTGGATCATCACACCCTTGGGTTTGCCCGTGGAGCCGGACGTGTAGATGACATACGCGAGCTCGTTGGCACGGACAGGAACACCGGGGTTGTCGCTGCTGACCGTACCCAGTGGGTCGTCCTCGCCGTCCAGCAGGACGACAGTGCCGTGGAACTCGGGCAGGGTGTCCACGATCCGACGACTGGTCACCATGGCTCGCACGTTCGCGTCCCGCAGCACGTAGTCCGAACGTTTCCGGGGGTGTCCCGGCTCCAGCGGGACGTAGTGGGCGCCGGCCTTGAGCACACCCAGCAGGGCGGCCACGAGGTCGAAGCCACGCAGCAGGCACACCCCGACTGCCGTGCCCCGCCGCACGCCGAGGCCGATCAGGTGGTTCGCAAGCCGGTTGGACCGTTCGTCCAGTTCCCGGTAGGTCAGCCGGGCGCCGTCATAGATGAGCGCCACCGCGTCGGGCGTGGTACAGGCCTGACGCGCGAACCACTCGGGCACGGGCAGGTGTTCGCGGTGCACGACCGCTCCCGTGCTGTGCGCGAGCACGGCCGATGTGGCCTTGTCGTCGAGCACGTGCAGGCTGGCGACCTCATCGTCCACGTCGTGGGTTGCCATCCGCTTCAGCAGCCCGACGAACTCGGCGAGGACCTCGGCGAGATCGTGTTCCGTCAGTGCCGTGTTGGCCACGCCGAGCCGGAGTTGGAGCACCGGATCGGGCAGGACGACGAGCGTGGCGCCGTTCGCCGTGTGCTGGTCGGTGCGGATCGGCGAGCCGAACAGTCCACTTCGGCCGACCGCGGCCGCGTCGGGGAAGTTCTCGTACACCAGGGTGGTGGCGAAGAGCGGGTGTTCCCGGTTGGCCCCGACGATCCGTTGGATGTCGGTGAGGGACATCCATTCGTGCTCCTGGCCCGCCAGCCGGGCGTCCTGGATCCGGCGGAGCCACGAGCCGATGGTCGCCTGGCCCGGCACCGGGATCCGCACGGGCACGGTGTTCATGCACAGGCCGACCAGTTGTTGCGCGTCCGGGAGGCCTTCGGGCCGGCCGGAGACCACCGCGCCGAAAACCGCCTCCGGCTTGGCGTCCCAACGGGCGAGCATGACGGCCCAGGCGCCCTGGACAACCGTGTTGAGGGTGACCCGGGCCTGACCGGCGAGGGCGCGGAGCTTCGCGTCCGTCTCCTCGGGCACCCGCTGTGCCGCGTGGCGAGTGGCGGGCTGTGCGGTGGCGGGTCGCACGTCGATCGCGCCCAGTGACCGGGCGCCCACGAACCCGTCCAGCCGCGACCGCCAGAACCCCCTGCCGGCTTCGACGTCCCTGGTCGCGAGCCAGTCGAGAAACACACCGAACTGTGGCGGCGCCGCAGGGCCGGCGGTTGCGTGCTCCTGCCGGCGGTACTCGTCGTCGATCTCGGTGAGCAGGATCGGGATACTCCACCCGTCGAGGATCGCGTGGTGGTGCGTCCACACGAGCAGGGCACTGTCGGCCAGGTCGATCCTGGTCAGCCTCATCAGGGGCGGACGGTCCAGGACGAACCCACGGGTCCGGTCGTCCCGGAGGAAGTCCGTCAGGCTTTCGGCCACGGCCGCGTGGGAGGTCGAGATCCAGTCCACTGTGGTCGAGGGGATGCCGGTCCCGGCGGACACCCACTGGGTCATGCCGCCGCCGTCCGCCCAGCGGAAGCCGGTGCGCAGGATGTCGTGCCGGGCTATGACGCCGTCCCATGCCTTTCGAAGCCGGTCCCAGTCCGCCGTTTCCGGAAGCACCCACACCATCTGCTGGATGTAGGCGCCCTCGTCCGTTTCGAGGAGGGAATGGAAAAGCATTCCCTCCTGCATGGGAGCCAATGGGCGCGCACCGCGTTCGGTGTCGGTCGAAGGCAGTGCGTCGCGGGTTTGGCTGTCCTCCCCGTGGCGGTCCTCAAGTGCTTCGACGATTCGGGCGACCGTCTCGTGTTTGAACATCAAATCCTGGGTAATTTTGATGCCGTGTCGGGCGGCCCGGGCGGCAATCAACATCGCCTGAATAGAATCCCCACCCAACTCAAAGAAATTATCCCCCACCCCTACCCCCTCAACCCCCAAAACCTCACCCCACACCCCCGCCAACACCCGCTCCAACTCCGAACCCACACCCCCACCAGAACCCACCACCTCC